>LR025083.1 GCA_900380265.1 Serratia symbiotica
TTACCCACAGGAATCACAATCTCTAATAAGAAAAATAATAAAGATCTTTTATTATTTTAAATACCTATACACACTTGGCCAATTGACTAAACGCGAGTAGGATGTATTGGCAAGATCACTTCGATTTCTTTCCTAATGCACTAAGGGGCATTTATGTGTTTTCCCAACCAATTTGACGTCATTATCATCGGTGGTGGCCACGCAGGAACTGAGGCTGCCTTGGCGGCAGCACGTATGGGCCGTCAAACACTGTTACTAACACATAATATTGATACGTTGGGACAAATGGCTTGCAACCCTGCAATTGGTGGTATTGGTAAGGGGCATTTGGTTAAAGAAATTGATGCACTTGGCGGATTAATGGCTTCGGCTATTGATCATACAGGTATTCAGTTTAAGACACTGAACGTAAGTAAAGGTCCGGCAGTAAGAGCAACTCGCGCCCAGGCTGATCGCTTATTATATCGCCAATTTATCCGTAGGACATTAGAGAACCAAGCCAATTTAAGCATCTTTCAACAATCCGCCGACGATCTTATTGTAAAAAATAACCATGTTTTTGGTGTGGTTACACAGATGGGCATTAAATTTTATGCTAAAGCGGTAGTGCTTACTGTAGGCACCTTCCTTGATGGCATAATTTATATGGGCTTGAAACAATGTAGAGGCGGACGGGCTGGAGATCCTTCAGCACTTTTTTTATCTCAACGCTTGCGGGAACTACCCTTACGCGTCAACCGATTAAAGACTGGCACATCACCACGTATTGATGCGCGTACTATAGATTTCAGTTGTTTTATCCCGCAGCAGGGTGATAACCCGGCACCTGTATTTTCTTTTATGGGTAATTCTAAACAGCATCCAGAACAAAGGAACTGCTATATCACTCATACAAATGAAAAAACTCATGATGTCATCCGTAACAACCTCCACCGTAGTCCAATGTATACTGGCATTATTGAGGGAATTGGACCACGCTACTGCCCTTCGATTGAAGAGAAAGTTATACGGTTTGCCGATCGTAACACACACCAGATCTTCCTGGAGCCTGAAGGGTTAACTAGCAATGAGATTTATATAAATGGTATTTCCACCAGCTTACCATTTGACGTTCAGGTAAAGATAGTTCATTCGATTGAAGGGATGGAAAATGCTCACATTGTTCGTCCAGGATATGCTATAGAGTATGATTTTTTTGATCCGCGTGATCTAAAAGCAACATTAGAGAGTAAATTTATTAATGGTCTATTTTTCGCAGGCCAGATCAACGGCACGACTGGGTATGAAGAGGCCGCCGCTCAAGGATTGTTGGCAGGCCTTAACGCTGGACGTCACTCGAATCAGGATGAAGGGTGGGTACCACGTCGAGACCAGTCGTATCTCGGTGTACTGTTGGATGACCTTAGTACAGTGGGCACGACAGAACCCTACCGCATGTTTACATCACGAGCCGAATATCGACTGATGCTTCGTGAAGATAATGCTGATTTGCGGTTGACGGAAACAGGCCGTAAGTTGGGTTTGGTGGATGATTCTCGTTGGACTCGCTATTGCGAGAAATTGGAAAACATTGAACAGGAACGCCAGAGATTACGTAGCATCTACGTGAACTTGCACAACGACGACACCTATCAAATCAACCGGATGTTGACAACACCCTTGTCCCATGAAGCAAACGGAGAAGAATTATTACGCCGCCCCGAAATGCATTACTCATTGTTGACTAGCGTAACTAAATTTGCGCCTCCGTTAGAGGATGTTCAAGCTTCGGAACAACTTGAGATCCAGATCAAATACCAAGGATATCTTGTGCGTCAACAAGAGGAGATTGAGAAAAAGAAACGTAATGAAAATACCATTTTACCATTAGATTTCGATTACTGCCAAGTGATTGGGCTTTCAACAGAAGTAATGACTAAATTAAATGAGTACAAACCAAATTCTATTGGTCAGGCTTCGCGTATTTCTGGGGTTACCCCAGCGGCGATATCAATCTTGCTGGTTTGGCTAAAAAAAGCAGGGCTGTTACATGTACATATATCTTAATCATGTTTATATGATTGTCTTTTGCTGAGCCAGTAAAAAGAGTTAATCACTATTATTAGGATAATACAGTCTCGCTCTGTTAAATTTCGAATTTCTAGTAATTTACTGATAGTATTTTGTGAAATCACAAACAACATTTAGCTTGTTTTAGAAACCCGTACTGTTAAGTAAAGAATATCAGGTCTTAGACCGCGGCTTTAGTAATCTGTATCTTAAAAGTATAAGATGTTAATATTTTAAATTGGATTAACATCTCATTTATTTCGACAAATAACTCTTTTAGTATCTGCAATCCTATACTTAAATGCTTTATAAATCTTCACCTAACTAAATGTTAAAGTTTTGGCATAGTTTAATATGAGTTTTATAGAACTTCCTTTATATAGTGTTTATTAGGGCTCTTATAATAATTGGCTGCTTGTGCGCTAAATAAATCCCTTAGATCTACATACTTTTTTAGTTTTTAAGGTAGATCGAATTTATGTAGATGCGGATAGATAGTTTTAATTAAATGGGATTGGTCTTATTTATTTTTGTTATATTGTATTGAGTCCATGGTTGGATATTTTATATTAATTATTCTAACAAGGATGGAATTTCACTAGGCCTATTTGCTGAGGCTGTTTATTTCTCTTTTTCAGATAATTTATTCTCGTTTTATCACGTTTTAAATTAATTAATTCAAAGCTAAGAAAAATTGATCATAATCATCTATTATCGTTTCATTGTTTATGATTAATTAATCAGGATCCTGGTTTATATGCTCAGTAATCTATATAAAGATAAGTGAGTTAAAACTCTATTTTGCACCATATTCTTTGCGCGTAGCTATCTAATGAGCAAATTTAATTGTTGCTTATTAATAATAAAACAGGATATATAGTATCCTGTTCTTGGATTATGTTATAATTTTTCGTTAGTAAGCAGAGATCACTTCTTGTTTTTCTGTTAAGAACTGTTATTTCTTACTGACGCTTATCGACTAAATTTGGCATGGACATTCCCGGAAAGAGTTTATGTGTCATAGATATGACATTATGCTTTTATTTTTTATTCTTATATGAGATGAGGATGCCAATGTTGCTTCTTGTATTTGAGCGAGCTTGATCGATGAAAGGCAACGTCAACTTATTATTTATTTTATTTGTAGTACTTGATTTTAAGGTAGCTGACCCCTTATGGATTTGCTAGTCTATAGATAGAGTGAATGATGTAGGTAGAGTGATACCTGCTATAAGTGATTATTTACTAAACTCAATCATATGAAGGTAAGAGATGCCATGTCTGTAGGAGAAGGCTTAACTCCACAGGAGTATATTGTGCACCACCTAACACAGCTTCGGATCGGTACAGGTTGGTTTGCGATTAATATAGATTCGATGTTTTTCTCCATTGTTCTTGGAGTTCTCTTTCTGGTAGTATTCCGTTACGTTGCAAAACATGCCACTAGCAGTGTACCAGGAAAGCTACAAACAGCTGTGGAATTAGTCGTGGGGTTTGTGGATGGAACTGTTCGCGACATTTTCCATGGGGAAAGTAAGGTTATTGCGCCACTATCGCTAACTGTGTTCTGCTGGGTTTTCCTTATGAATCTCATGGATTTACTGCCGGTCGATATGCTTCCCGGCATTAGTGATCGTTATTTTGGGGTGCCGACCTTGCGTGTAGTGCCTACCGCTGATGTAAACGTAACTCTCTCCATGGCGTTAGGAGTGTTTGTCCTCATCGTTTTTTATAATTTTAAAAAAAAAGGGTTTTGTAGATTTATTGAAGAATTAACTATGCAGCCTTTTAACCACGTTGTATTAATTCCTATTAATCTAATTCTTGAAGGGGTAAATCTTCTATCTAAGCCTGTCTCACTAGCCTTAAGGCTATTCGGTAATATGTATGCGGGTGAGCTGATCTTTATCCTCATTGCTGCACTCTTGCCTTGGTGGTTACAGTGCTTTTTGAGCTTGCCGTGGGCAATATTTCATATTTTAATAATCAGCCTTCAAGCTTTTATTTTTATGGTGCTCACTATCGTCTATCTATCGATCGCATCTACAGAACATTAATTTTAAATTACTAGCAATTTAATTAAAATTGGAGAATTCATGGAAAACTTGAATATGGACCTTTTGTACATAGCTGCCGCTGTGATGATGGGGTTATCAGCAATTGCTGCTGCAATTGGAATTGGTATCTTGGGTGGGAAATTCTTGGAGGGAGCAGCTCGTCAGCCTGATTTGATCCCGATTTTACGCACACAGTTCTTTATAGTTATGGGTCTTGTTGATGCTATCCCGATGATTGCTGTTGGCCTTGGTTTGTACGTGATGTTTGTTCTAACTAAATAAGACGAGTATAGAGACTGATAGCTCAACCATTAACTTTAAAGAGGTGTTGTACTGTGAATCTTAATTCGACAATCCTTGGACAAGCAATTGAATTTATTCTTTTTGTTTTATTCTGTATGAAGTATGTGTGGCCGCCTATTATGCTTGCTATTGAGAAGCGGCAGAAAGAAATCGCTGATAGTTTTGCTTTAGCAGAGTCTGCAAAAAAAGATCTACACTTAGCTCAAGCTAATGCGGTCAATCATTTAAATACTGCTAAAGTAGCGGCACAGGCTCTGATGGAGCAAGCAAGAAAACGCAAAGTGCAGATCTTAGATGAAACAAAAGTAGAAGCTGAACAGGTACGTAACAAGATTACAGCACAAACGCAGGCTGACATTGAATCCGAATGCGTGCGGGCTAGTGAAGAGTTGCGCAAACAAGTAGCAACCTTGGCCATCGCGGGGGTAGAAAAGATTATCGAGCGCTCCGTGGACAAAACCACTAATAGTGACATTATTAATAAAATGATAGCTGGACTGTAAGGATAGAGAAGTTAATGTATGAAATGCTTACTGTCGCGCGGCCTTACGCCAAAGCAGCTTTTAGCTTTGCGGTGCAATATAAAAGCGTAGAATTTTGGCAAGAAATGTTGACATTTTCGTCTATGGTTTCTCGTAATAAACAGTTTTATCAACTTTTATCTGGCATACTCTCTCCAGAGACATTGTTCAAGCTATTTATTGCTATTTGTCATGATAAACTTGATGCATATGGTCGGAACTTTATTTATTTGATGATCGAGAATGGGCGTTTCAAAGTTCTTCCCGCAGTTTTAGATCAATTCATCGAACTACGTGCCTCGCTGGAAGGTATAGCGAAGGTGAATGTGGTCTCTGCAAGTCCACTCAGCGATGAACAGCAAGCTAAAACTGCCATTGCATTGGGACACCGTCTATCACGCAAAGTTCATATTAATTATACAATTGATAATTGTTTAGTAGGTGGCATGATTGTTCGTCATGCAGACATTGTGATTAATGGTAGTATTCGCAATCGCCTTGATCGGTTAGCAGACGTTTTAAAAGCTTAAGGGTGGAGTATGAAACTGAATTCCACAGAAATTAGTGAACTCATTCAACAACGTATTGCTCAATTTGATATACGAAATGACATTCAGTGTGAAGGTACCATTGTTGCTGTAAGTGATGGGATTATCCGAATACACGGACTATCCGAAGTTATGCAGGGTGAAATGGTTGCATTGCCAAATAATCGATACGCAATAGCATTGAATCTTGAGCGTGACTTAATAGGGGCCATCGTTATGGGCCCGTATGCGGATCTAGGCGAAGGAATGAAAGTAAAATGCACTGGTCGTATTTTAGCGATCCCAGTTGGCAGAGGCCTTCTTGGGCGTGTTCTGAATACCTTGGGCGTCCCTATTGATGGGAAAGGGCCGGTCAAAAACGATGGTTTTTCACCAGTGGAAGCTACTGCTCCTAGTGTTATTGAACGTCAAACTGTTGAGCAGCCACTTCAAACTGGCTACAAATCTATTGATACCATGGTTCCCGTTGGACGAGGCCAACGGGAACTGGTGATTGGGGATCGCCAGACTGGTAAAACTGCATTAGTAATTGATACAATTATCAATCAACGTGATTCAGGAATTAAATGTGTTTATGTGGCGATTGGGCAAAAAGCCTCCGCTACTGCTAATGTAGTGCGCATATTAGAGGAGCATTATGCATTAGCCAATACTATCGTTGTAGTGGCTACTGCATCTGAATCTGCCGCACTGCAATATCTTGCACCCTATGCTGGCTGTGCAATGGGTGAATATTTTCGCGATCGTGGCGAAGATGCGCTGATTGTATATGATGATCTATCTAAACAGGCCGTCGCTTATCGTCAGATATCTTTATTGCTTCGCCGCCCCCCGGGACGTGAAGCTTACCCAGGCGATGTATTCTATCTCCATTCTCGTTTGCTGGAGAGAGCTGCACGGGTTAACGCTAAATATGTTGAGTCCTTTACCAAAGGCAAAGTAAAAGGTAAAACAGGGTCGCTAACCGCTTTACCAATCATCGAAACTCAGGCGGGAGACGTTTCTGCATTTGTTCCAACAAACGTGATTTCGATCACCGATGGTCAGATATTTCTGGAATCAAACTTATTTAACTCGGGTATGCGTCCAGCCATTAATCCAGGTATATCCGTATCCCGTGTAGGTGGTGCAGCACAGACAAAGATAATAAAAAAGTTGTCTGGAGGTATACGAATAGCTTTAGCGCAGTATCGTGAATTGGCAGCTTTTTCGCAGTTTGCTTCCGATCTAGATGATGCAACGCGGAAGCAACTGGATAAAGGTAAGAAAATCACTGAACTTCTTAAACAGAAACAGCATACGCCAATGTCGGTTGCACATCAGGCTCTGGTTTTGTTTGCAATAGAATTTGGCTATCTAAGCGATATTGAAGTCTCGCAGGTTGCTAACTTTGAGACTGCTTTTCTTGATTATGCTAACCATGAGCACGCAGAGCTATTGGGTTACATCAATAAACATGGCAACTTTAATGATGCAATTGAAGGGCAGTTAAAAGATATCCTCAATATCTTCACGAAAACTCAGTTTTGGTAAGATTACGCGATCTTACTGTTGAATAAAGTATCTAGGTAGTAGTGAGAAAACAAGGCATATGGCCAGTGAAAAAGAGATAACCAGTAAGATTAGAAGTGTAAAAAACATACAAAAAATTACTAAAGCAATGGAAATGGTTGCCGCTTCCAAAATGCGTAAATCACAGGACCGTATCATGTCCTGTCGCCCTTATGCAGAGATGATACGTAAAGTCATTAGTCATTTTGCATTAAATAATCTGGACTCCAGGGCCCTAGATATAAAAGAGACTACCCTGAAGCGTGTCGGATATCTGGTAATATCTAGTGATCACGGTCTGTGTGGAGGTTTAAATATAAACCTTTTTAAAAAGTTGCTGTTGGATATAAAATATTGGTCAGAACAAGGAGTTAAAATTGATCTAGCGCTAATTGGCTCTAAAGCGGCCTCTTTTTTTGATTCTATTGGAGGTCATATTATTGCCAAAGTTACTGGTATCTCTGATAAAACTTCCCTAGTGGATTTTCTTGAACCAGCCAACGTAATGCTACAAGCATATGAAACAGGCCGTTTCCAGAAACTTTATATTGCTAGCAATAAATTCATCAATACGATGTCGCGAGAAGCACAAATTGTTCAGTTGTTGCCATTACCAGCAGGCGATGATAAACAAACAGGGAAACAAAGCTGGAATTACCTGTATGAACCTAATCAAAACGTCATAAGAAGTCTCTTAATACGACGTTATGTGGAATCGCAAGTTTATCAGGGCGTAATGGATAATATGGCCAGCGAGCAGGCTGCTAGAATGGTCGCAATGAAAGCCGCCACGGATAATTCGGGTAGTTTTCTCAAAGAACTTAAATTGGTATACAACAAGGCTCGTCAAGGAACTATCACACAGGAACTTACCGAGATCATTTCGGGAGCCTCTGCAATGTAACCAAATTGTTAAATTTGTTAAATTTGTTAACCTATCATAAGACACAACTAGTACGCCGATAATTTTAACTATAGGCAAATACATAAATTATGTAGAGAGTTCACAATGGCTACTGGAAAAATTATTCAGGTTATTGGTGCCGTAGTAGAGGTGGAGTTTTCTCAGGATTCGGTACCAAAAATATATGATGCCCTTGAAGTTGATAACAACCCCGTCAAATTAGTTTTAGAAGTGCAGCAGCAGTTAGGCGGAGGCGTAGTGCGTTGTATCGCAATGGGAACCTCTGATGGCTTGCGCCGCGGTTTGAAAGTAACTAACTTGGAACATCCGATCCAAGTGCCGGTAGGGAAAGCTACTTTAGGCCGTATTATGAACGTGTTAGGAGAGCCTATTGACATGAAAGGGGCAATAGGTGAAGAAGAACGTTACCCAATTCATCGGCCTCCGCCAAGTTACAAAGAATTATCCACTTCTCAGGAAGTGTTGGAAACTGGTATAAAAGTAATAGATTTGATTTGTCCATTTGCTAAAGGTGGCAAAGTCGGTCTATTTGGTGGTGCTGGGGTAGGTAAAACCGTAAACATGATGGAATTAATTCGAAACATCGCCATTGAACATTCGGGCTATTCTGTGTTTGCGGGAGTTGGTGAACGTACCCGTGAAGGTAATGACTTTTATCATGAAATAAAGCATTCAAACGTCTTGAAGAAAGTATCGTTGGTTTATGGTCAAATGAATGAGCCACCTGGCAACCGACTGCGCGTAGCACTGACCGCTTTGAGCATAGCAGAAAAATTTCGTGACGAAGGTCGAGACATTCTTTTGTTTATTGACAATATTTATCGCTACACCCTAGCCGGTACTGAAGTATCCGCACTGTTGGGCCGCATACCCTCTGCGGTGGGTTATCAGTCAACATTAGCAGAAGAAATGGGAATACTACAAGAACGTATCACATCTACCAAGACCGGTTCTATCACTTCTGTACAAGCTGTTTACGTACCCGCTGATGATTTAACTGACCCATCACCAGCCACGACTTTTGCACATTTAGATGCAACTATAGTTCTTAGTCGTGATATTGCTTCTCTAGGTATTTATCCAGCTGTGGATCCACTAAGCTCAACCAGTCGTCAGTTGGATCCAAGGGTGATAGGTCAGGAGCACTACAATGTTGTTCGCCGCGTGCAATCTATTTTGCAGCGCTACCAGGAACTAAAAGATATCATTGTTATTTTAGGTATGGATGAGTTGGGTGAAGAAGATAAACTTGTTGTATCGCGTGCACGTAAAATACAGAGGTTTCTATCTCAACCATTTTTCGTAGCAGAGGTTTTTACCGGTTATCCAGGTAAATGTGTATCACTTAAAGACACTATTCGTGGTTTTAAAGGTATTATAGATGGAGAGTATGATTACCTATCAGAACAGGCATTCTACATGGTTGGCACTATTGAAGAAGCAGTTGAAAAAGCTAAGACCTTGTAATATTTCTGTATGGGGATAATATGAGTACAACTTACCATTTGGATATTGTCAGTACAGAAAAACATATTTTTTCCGGTTTAGTAAAAAAAGCTCTCGTAACAGGAAGTGAAGGTGAATTGGGGATTTTCCCTCAACACACGCCCTTACTCACTACTATTAGACCAGGTCTAGTACATTTTGTTAAAGAAAATAATAAAGAAGAGTTCATTTATATCTCAGGCGGGATACTTGAGATCTTACCAAGTGTAGTGGTTGTTTTGGCTGATATAGCTATCCGTGGAACTGACCTAGATGGTGAGAGAGTAATAAAGGCTAAGCATAAAGCTGAAGAATATATCCGTAACGCTCACTCTACTTTAGAGTATGGTAAGGCATCTGTTGAATTAGCTAAAGTGATTGCACAACTCCGTGTTCTCGAGTTAACTAGACAAATTATTTAATCTTAGGTTGTAAAATAAATATGAAATGAAGAAAGCGACCTTTTGGCCGCTTTTTCTTTTAAATTACCGTTACAACCTAACTATTATGATAACGTATAACTCTTATATGGCTAAGAATATCATTATATTTTTTAGGAAGTGATATGTTCTCAAATAGAATAACTTGTGAGAAACGATACTGCAGTAGATTACTATAAAATATACAGTAATTTAATTAGTATATATTTTAGTTGTGTCTATTAAATAAATTTATCAGGTTTCTTATGTCAAAAAGTGGTATAAGTGTAGTGATTCTCGCTGCAGGAAAAGGAACACGTATGTATTCCGATCTTCCTAAGGTGTTATTACCATTAGGCGGTAAGCCAATGGTTCAGTATGTTATTGATACTGTGATTAAATTAAACATACAACATATCTATATAGTATATGGCTATGGTGGTGATCAGCTAAAAAGCGCCTTAACTAATAAGGAGCTAATCTGGGTTCTCCAGGTCGAACAGTTAGGTACTGGGCACGCGATGCAACAGGCTGCACCATATTTTTCCAATAATGAAGATATACTAATTCTGTATGGCGACGTACCATTCATCTCTTTCGAGCTTCTTACTCATGTCCTTGCGGCTAAGCCAAAAGACGGGATCTCTTTGGTGACAGTGAGGCGAGAGGACCCAAATGGATATGGGCGTGTTATACGCGACCATGGAAATATAGTTGGTATTATTGAACATCAAGACGCCACTGAAGGGCAACGTAAAATTAAAGAAATCAATACCGGAATTCTAGTGGCTAATGGGCAAGATCTTAAGTCCTGGCTGTATATGCTTAAGAAAGATAATTCACAGGGTGAATATTATATAACAGATATAATTAAACTAGCTTATTCGAAAGGTAAAAAAATAGAGGCAGTACATCCAAGAAATCCAAGTGAAGTTGAAGGTGTGAATAATTGCTGCCAGCTAGCGCTACTAGAGCGGGTATTTCAGTTAAAACAAGCGGAACGCCTACTCCTAGATGGTGTTATGATCCAGGATCCGGCACGTTTTGATCTACGCGGTGATCTCATCTATGGACGAGAGATCTTTATTGATGTCAATGTTATTATTGAAGGTATTGTCAAATTAGGAGATCGGGTAAAAATAGGTATTGGCTGCGTATTAAAAAACTGCGATATTGGCAATGATTGCCAGATAAGCTCATACAGTATTTTAGAAGATACTGTTCTGGAGGCTAATTGTACCGTCGGACCTTTTGCTCGCTTACGTTCCAAGACTCAACTAGCTACTACTGCTCATGTTGGTAATTTTGTGGAAATCAAAAAGACGAATTTAGGTAAAGGTTCCAAGGTGGGGCATCTAAGTTATCTAGGTGATGGAGAAATTGGTGATAGTGTAAATATTGGGGCTGGTACTATAATCTGTAATTATGATGGTGCTAATAAGCATAAAACTATTATCGGGAATGACGTTTTTATTGGCTCTGACAGTCAGCTAGTAGCACCTGTTTCTGTAGGAAACGGGTCTACGATTGCTGCTGGAACCACTGTTACCCATGACATCAAGGACAATGAACTAGTGATAAGTCGTATTGAACAGAAACATATCCAGAGTTGGAGGCGTCCCAGAAAAAAAGTATAGGTTAAATCATTTTATCTAATGAATCTTCAGTATGTCAAATCACTCAGCAACCAATTCCATAAGGAAACAATTAGATGTTTATTAAACTGAAGAGGATAAGTTTAGTGGATAACCACGCTAACACCTCTTGTTGTATAGATGAGCAACAGTTTACGCTCGGCGATTAGAACTCTATTGATATAAATATCATGGTTATATTAAAGTGACTAATGAATATAATAAATATACTCATTTTTAATATTGATTAATTAGAATGCATGGTCAAATATTTTAAAAATATGTAAGTACCTTCCCTTAAAGAATTTAATTAGGAAAGAGCTGATGTGTGGAATTATAGCTGCAGTAGCGCAACGAGATATTGCAGAGATATTGTTAGAAGGCTTACGCCGCCTTGAGTACCGTGGTTATGACTCTGCTGGTTTAGTAGTGTCAAATAATAAAGGTACCGTCACCTTCCTCCGCTGCGTAGGTAAAGTTCAAAAACTTGATGAAATCGCAAAACAGCATGCACTGCATGGAGGAACCGGCATTGCCCACACCCGTTGGGCAACACACGGTGAACCTACTGAAGCCAATGCTCACCCACATGTTTCTGAGTATATTACTTTAGTACATAACGGTATCATAGAAAATCACAAATCCTTGCGTGAATTATTGATCGCACGTGGCTATTTTTTTATTTCTGAAACTGATACTGAAGTAATTGCTCATCTGGTGCATTGGGAGCATAAACAAGGAGGAACATTATTGGAAGTGATGCTAAGAACAATTCCTCAATTGCGCGGTACGTATGCTGCTATCGTTATGGATAATCGTAATCCAACAGTATTGGTAGGTACATGCTCGGGAAGTCCATTGGTAATTGGACTTGGCGTTGGTGAAAACTTTATTGCTTCTGATCAACTGGCGCTATTGCCAGTAACTCGCCGCTGTATCTTTCTGGAGGCGGGTGATTTAGTTGAGATGACTCGTCGAACTGTGAATATTTTTGACAAGCAAGGTAGCCTGATTGCACGTCCTGAAGTGGAATCTCAGGTTCAGTATGACGCAGCTGAGAAAGGAGCTCATCGTCACTATATGCACAAAGAGATCTACGAACAGCCTCTTGCATTAAAGAATACGCTTGAAGGGCGTGTAAAACAGGGAGAAATTAACCTGAGTGAACTTGGTTTTCCCGCTAATACATTGTTGAAAAAGGTACGGCACCTACAGATTATTGCATGCGGTACCTCCTATCACTCCGGGATCGTAGCTCGTTACTGGTTTGAAGCTATAGCAAGAATCCCTTGTGATGTCGAGATCGCCTCTGAATTCCGTTACCGTAAATCAGTAGTGCGAGCAGGTAGCTTACTGATTATACTGTCGCAGTCTGGCGAAACTGCCGATACGCTAGCAGCGCTGCGCCTATCTAAAAAAATGGGTTATCTCGGTTCGTTGGCAGTTTGCAATGTGGCTGGTTCTTCTTTAGTGCGTGAATCCGATCTAGTATTAATGACAAAGGCTGGAATTGAAATCGGTGTAGCATCCACCAAAGCTTTTACGACGCAGCTTGCTGTGTTGTTAATGTTGGTGGTGTATTTAGGCCGATTAAATAGCATGAAAAAAAGCGTAGCATGTGATATTGTGCATGCTTTGCAGGCTTTACCGAGACGTATCGAAGCAATGTTATCGATGGATGACATGATTAAACTATTAGCCAAAGATTTCTCTGATAAGCACCATGCGTTATTTCTCGGGCGTGGTGATCAGTATCCGATTGCGATGGAAGGGGCATTAAAACTCAAAGAAATATCCTATATTCATGCTGAGGCCTATGCAGCAGGAGAATTAAAGCATGGTCCATTGGCTTTGATTGATTCTGATATGCCGGTGATCGTTGTTGCACCAAATAACGAGTTATTAGAAAAATTGAAATCTAATATTGAAGAAGTACGGACCCGTAGTGGTCGTTTATATGTGTTCGCTGATGAAAGTGCAGGTTTTATTAGAAGTGAAGAGATGACTATTGTTCCATTGCCTTACGTTGAAAAAATCGTAGCGCCAATTTTCTATACCGTACCTCTGCAATTATTATCTTATCACGTGGCCCTTATTAAGGGGACCGATGTTGATCAGCCACGTAATTTGGCAAAGTCAGTCACAGTGGAATAACTAAAGAACTAAGATGTGTTATAATTATAGGCTGAACAAGGTTAGCCAGTAATAAAAATTGTGTAAGATGTTGTGATATTCAAGTAATAAAAATCTTATTGTGTATGAAGATTTAATTTTTTAGATCTGCCCGATTGAAATATGATGAAGACTTTAATCTTAAAGTAATAGAATAGAGAAGCGCTAGACTTACTTACATAAGTATATGAATTCATGTTAATTTCAATGGGCTGTGTTTAGCCTATCTGCTTTCTTAAAGTTTAACCATGATTAATCTGATTACTTAGCTAAGTAAATAATTAGACTTGATAATACATTTTTATTGAAGCTAAGCAACCTATATTGATTTAGTTTTAAATAGCACAATGGATAAAGTGAATACAAACTCTTAATACAAACTGTAAATAAGATTTATAAATTATGAAAAATAAAAAGAATATTAATTAAGTATAGTTATGAATGGCAAATTAACTCATGGAGTTAATAACTAAATTTATCTCACACAAACTGTGTTTTAGTAAAACAAATTAAATCATTGTTAATGAATGTACTGTTTGTGCAGAGTAGCCATTCTGATAATCAAGGTGAGTTATTTTATTAAAAGTGAATATAGAATATAAACTATAAGTGGTTGAAATTGAATATTAGATTAAGTTATTTTAAAAGCACATTATTTCTATTGCTACTAGCATTAGCTAATTATATATTTTTATATAAATTATGTATAAGATATGTGTTATATTTAAAATTGGACCTATATTTTATTTTTATAAAAAATATCTTTTAAGATAAATCAGTCTGTCTATAGAAAAGTCAATAAGCTTATTTGTTGAAATAAAAATAAACTGGTTTTATTAAAAATGATAAGTTGATACATGTCAATGTATAGAACTTATGAATTATCCAAATTTAGCTAGAATACAGGTGTAAACAAGTTTATTTTTTCCATTCTTTCAATATAAAAAAAGAGTTAATGTTAATGAAATTAGATAGCGAAAATATCACAACATCTCAAAAAGAGAGTAAATCTAAATGTATACTTACCTTGTAAGTATGGGGTTACTTCTGATGTCAGTTACTACTTTATGATTGTAATAGTAAAACTTTTCATTACCTAATCTCGAGGCTGATGTAAATATTAGTATCGGTTAAGCTAACAAAGCAGTTTTTTATGTAAATTTTGATTTATATCAAGTAAGTTAAGTTTCAGTAATATCACTACTTAGTTTTTAAATCGCTGATTTACAACTTGTGTATCCGTTCTCCTGTGTTAGGAGTATCTGGAAGGTTAGGAATACTATTAGGTTTGTTTATTTATAACATCACCGCAGAAGTTTAATAAAATGAACTGCTACATTTTTAGAACTTCACTTTTTGAAATTGTAAATATAGTAAACTACTGTTATTATCAAAAGATTTCGACTCAAGGAGGTATGTATTAGATATTGACTGGGTATTTTTTAAAGACATAGGAATGTAATTCTGGTTTTAATATATTAATTGTATTTTTCTGAAGTACACAAATAATAGCGTAATAAGTTTTTAATTGCCGTATAGCTAATTTTAAATAAGCTAGAAGTAAGGCATATTAACAGAATATTTATATTCTGATTATAAATTCATGTGGTTTATTTACTGACTGTTTACTTTTTTTAAAGAAAGTACTTGAAGAGCTTAAAAATTTCATATTTAAAACATCTTTAGGAAGATTTTATAAATTATATTCTTATGGTAATAAGAGCTTATATAAGGTGTGTTAAGTACGCCATCTAGATCGATGGATTTCACTATTGAATAATATTGAGCTCTGTTTATAGATGGTTGTTCCATTTATTACCAATAGATAAATGGTTTGACAGGACGCGGAGTTTACATATAAATAACTTATTTATGAGCGCCACTCCATACTAGTATATTCTATAATTTATATAATTCATAAATTAAGTCTACCAAATATAATCTTTATCATTATACCAGAGCTATAAAACCGCTCAGCACCTGTTTATTATATGTGATAAATTAATTAAAAAGAAACTTGTGGTGGTTATGATTCTTTCGATTTTGTCGGGTGTAGATAGAATATGTTGTCCATTGCTTGAATTTGGTGATTATATATCTTAACGATTAAGATCGTATTAATAAAACTGGGATTTATTTTTAGACTTATTTATTTTTCTTATTGAGTGTTATTAAAAATTTAATATGCCGTATAGTGAAATTATTATGATCCATAAGAGATAAAAGGTTATAATGAACGTGACTAAACATATAGGTACCTGTACTAGCCCTTGCTTACCTCCCGACTAATCATGAGCGATAATTTATAAGTATTACTTTAATTTACTAAAAATTAATATTTAACAGAGTTTAACCAGAATTAAAAATTTAATCCAACTGAATCACTGCAATGAATTTTTTGGAAGGTTTTAGACTGTTTGATTTTTATTACGTTATAGTGAAGATTATATTTTTATTAGTAGATCGCATGCTTATATCTCTAACTAGCACATGATTGCATCAAGTTGATATGGATTAATTAACTGAGCCACCGATTGTAGACTTGGCAATTTGTAGGCTTTTAGCTTCAACATTTACTTATCTTATATACATTACTGTACTGACTGGCATCTATTAAAGTAGAAGAAAATAACATTCAGAGTTTCCAATCTGATTACTTCAGATCGGTGATATTATTAAGCTCGTTATATATGGAATAATTTAACCCCCATCAATTCTTTGTTCAAACAACAAGCGAATTTTCAAGTAAATTTTTAGATTAGCCGATAGATCTGGCTATCCAGTGTTTAGATGACTTAATTATAAATATTTCACTCAAACATTGAGAGCAATATTAAGATTGCGAAATTTGTAGCTTGAGTGAGATTAAGAAAGTATGGAGATGTAATGCTGGTTTGGTATTGAGAACATGAATATATACGATTTGAAACCTATATATAATATGTTTGTCGTAGTCTTAAAGATCATTTATAATAGACGAGAATTAAAGATGCAGGCTTGGTGTTATGTCAGGTCTTTCCAGATTTGCATAGGATTCACAAAATGTTTCCGCTCATAGCGTTGTTCGGCTATCAAATTTAATCTACGTCATTGTGTATATATTTATATATCTGATGAGTAGGTTTGTAAGTCTTTGTTTAGGAAAGTAGATAGGGAAAGCCCTTTAACCCCTTAGTTAAGCTTAATTGCTTTAAGGTATAATATATAAGGCACAGGAAATATACTGATGTTAGCTAACAAGTAGTAGAATAGTTGATCGGAAAGAATCTGTATACAGTTATTATAACTGTTGTGTATGTCGGATGACAGGAATATAGATCTCATCTAGTTTCAGAGTCACAAAAAGATAAAGAACTATGCTAAGAACGCATTCGATAAAGATCTTGCGCATGTGGTGTAAGAACGATTACTTTAATTAAATGCTATATCAGTTAATTGTCTCCCAGAAGCTGATCGCTGCCACCAAGTATTTAACTAAAATGACTATTATTTCTGTTGAGTACCTATTTTAGAAGCAATGATTGTAAAATAAACTGTTTTAATATTGTGCATCAATTTTATTGTTATTTATTGATTAGAAACTTATATTCAGGGATATATCAATCGTATAGCTTTTAAGCTTAAGTTAATGGTGAGAATTCTAAATTAATTGTCAGATTGTTTGCTATTAATAAATTTAATAGATATAATTTAAACAATAAATAATAACGGATAATTAATACATTCTTTCTTATTAACATGCTGCGTCTAGTAAATTAGTAATTTATCAGAATTATATTATGATTGTAGAAAAGGACAATATCACATTAATATAAGTTTTATGAGTAAATAGAAATATATTATTAGGTGTTTTGTAAAATAGTATAGGTTACATATCTAAATGTGATTTGTATAGGATATCTTGAGAGAAGGCTTTCGCGTATGGATTGATGTTGATTTGTAGTCAAATATATTAAATGGGATTCCATTTGGAATCAAATGAGCATTTGATTCACCGAACCTTTAGGGTTAAAATCGCGGCGAACTACTATTATATTTATTGTTGTGTCAATTAGGGCAGGGTATAATAAATGTCGTGCCGGAAATAGATTCCTTGTGAGCCTTTTACTTTATCAACGTATAAATATATTATGAAGTATCTTTTCTTGAAAAATTCTCCTGTTCGTTCTTAACATAATTCAATGCCAAATTTATTTTCCTAACTTTTAGGTGAAGTGCTTGATTGTGATGGGAGAACTAATTTACAAATTTACTAATTTGCTTGTATGCCACGCTTATTTAAGCTGTTAGACTAACAAAGTCTATATTTTTGGAGCTTGTTAGTATTTATGTCACTCTAAGATATTCCACTTGGAACTTGACCATGAACAAAAAGGCCAATAGCTGTATGCTCGTGCGCTTCCTCTATTGAGGAAGCGTTGTATTATTTCCTCCATCTTGTAACGATATCTTTAATGCTTATGGATACATAGATTTGTCAAAAGCCTATGTAATACGGTTGCTTTTTGGCCGTCTTATATGAATGTCTTCAATTTTTCATAAGAAAAGATTATGTTGTTTATTAAATATTTTTGAATTTTCAGTGAATAGAATTGACATAGGATTTCAACCTCATAAACCTAGCGCTTTGAGCGCTTATTGTAAGTATTTAAACCAAGGTTTATGGTAAATATTTGATATTAATATGCTTTCCAACATTGTTGGACAACATATAATCCGCAATTATTTTGAGTTCTAGTATTCAATTTTGAGGGGATAATCAGCTTATTTTTTTGCTAAATATGTCTATACTTTAAACGTTTTCTCAAAAAAATGAATATTATTACTCCCAAGATGGAAATCTTCGTTGTTTATAATCTTTTTCTGCAAGCTAATGTTTGTCTTGATGCCATCAATAATTAATTCAGCTAGCGCATTCTTCATTCTGGCAATGGCTACAGTTCTGTTGTCACCGTAAGTGATTAGCTTACCAATCATAGAGTCATAGTAGGGCGGTACTATGTATGTAGCGTAGATATGGGAATCCCAACGTACCCCGAATCCCCCTGGAGAATGGAAACGAGTGATTTTCCCCGGACTTGGGAAAAAAGTATCTGGATCTTCGGCGTTGATTCGACATTCTAGAGCATGCCCATGAATCCTTACCTCAGTTTGTTTAATTGAAAGTGGTCGACAGGCAGCAATGTATAACTGTTCTTTAATAATATCTACGCCGGTAATCATTTCAGTAACCGGATGTTCTACCTGTATGCGGGTGTTCATTTCAATGAAATAAAATTCGCCGTTTTCATAAAGAAATTCAAAAGTACCAGCACCTCGGTAGCCGATTTCTACGCAGGCCTTCAAACAACGTTCGCCAATATTCCTGCGCATATCGCTGGTTATACCTGGTGCGGGCGCTTCTTCTACAACTTTTTGGTGTCGGCGTTGCATCGAGCAATCTCGCTCAGCTAAATAGATGGCGTTGCCCTGGCCGTCGGCTAATACTTGAATTTCAATATGGCGTGGGTTCTCTAGATATTTTTCCATATAAACTAGGTCGTTGTTAAAAGCTGCTTTAGCTTCCGTTTTGGTCATGTTAATCGACTGCTCAAGGTCTCTATGGCTGTGCACAACGCGTATACCAATGCCGCCCCCGCCGCCGGATGCCTTGATTATTACAGGATAACCAATGCTGTTAGCAATCGTATGGTTTTTATCCATATCGTCGCTCAGCGGGCTATCGGAGCCAGGAACACAAATAACTCCTACTTTTTTCATGGCATTGATCGCAGAAACTTTATCCCCCATCAGCCGAATAGTTTCTGATTTTGGACCAATAAAGATAAAGCCTGAACGTTCAACCTGCTCTGCGAAGTCAGCATTCTCGGAGAGAAAACCATAGCCAGGATGGATTGCCACTGCGCCAGTTATTTCTGCTGCAGAAATGATAGCTGGGATGTTTAAGTAACTTTTTATCGATGGTGCTGGCCCGATACACACAGTCTCATCAGCTAGAAGTACGTGTTTTAGATCACGGTCGGCTGTGGAATGAACTGCTACGGTTTTTATGCCAAGCTCTTTGCAGGCACGTAAAATACGTAGTGCTACCTCGCCACGGTTGGCGATAAGAATTTTCTCAAGCATGAGATGCCTCGTTATTCAATGACGACTAGTGGCTCGTTATATTCAATCGGTTGCCCGCTTTCCACTAGAATAGCTTTAACAATACCGGATTTATCTGCCTCGATCTGGTTCATCATTTTCATTGCTTCAATGATGCATAGTGTGTCACCTACATTTACGATCTGGCCAACTTCCACAAAAGCTTTAGCGTCGGGGCTTGGTGTGGGGTAGAAGGTACCGACCATTGGGGAGCGAACGACATGGCCACTCATCACCACAGGGGGCTGTGTACCTGATGTGCTATCTATTGGTGAGGTTAAGGCTGACTCTCGTTGTTCCGGTATGGAATATATCTGTTGCATTATTTGGCCAGCCTGCGGGGTTGATGTCCGATTGATGCGAACTGACTCTTTTCCTTCAGAAATTTCTAATTCAGAAATACCTGATTTTTCAACGAGTTCAATCAGCTTTTTAATTTTACGAATGTCCATGAGTGTGATTATGTACTCTTTATATATCAATAAATTTTATTTAACAGAGAGCTAATGGTCATCTGTAAAGCAAAGTGTAGCGATTGAGGCAGTCCGCAGATTACGCCAATCGTTGTTTAGAGCTGTAAGAGTGACGCACGAAAGGCTCACAATTGTGTATGTTGAGCAGATAGATCTTGATAAAGGTCTCTGTTTCGCCAGTACTACATTACTTAATGCTAGACTGGTATGTGTGAACGTAGACAGATTGATTAAAATAAAATCCGGTTTTGCTGCTTGCCTGCTGCATGACATCCATCACATGAGACTCGGGGTTAAATTGCAGATGGTTTAGTGTGAGATCTAGAGTTAACGCCTAGCTTTCTCATTTATTAATAATTGCCTGGCGTTGTTTTGTCGTGTTTCTTGAACTCTAAGACAAAAATTTAGATTTGGCTAATTTATAAACAAATGTGAAATTTATCAAAAATCGTGCGTATGTCTCGGACAATAAAACAAAACCGGTAAAAAAATAACCTGATATCACGAATTTGTCACCTATTAAGGCTCTGTTTCTCTTATAAATTTTTCCTGATAAGATGAACATGGTTAGTTATGATACGGGTATTGAAGAAATTCATAGATGAATACTGACATTACCAGTTAAGATCATTCAACTGAATGGGTTAGTCTAAATAAGAATTTTAGGAATGTGAAGTTGATCACAGAGAAAAGTTTCCGTTTTAAAATGACTTAATAATGCCCGCTAAGCCGAGCAGGTTTTTGTGACATGATAAAAGAACAGGAACTAACACCTTGTTTTGACCCGTAGGCAGTCCCTAATGTACGTTCGTGGATCTATAGCACCTACGATCAGTAGATGTATACGGATTGGATACTAGTCTCAAATGGGTGGATAGCATGCCTATTCAGGATGTTTGACGGATTGTCTTCTGGCATACGTCTGTTTGATAGGACGAAGCCTAGCCGCTTTCTAGCGTTTGATATCAAAATAGCGGTATGTGTGCTGTGCAAGTACACAGTTGGATAGGATTACTTGTATGATAATGGTGATGAGTGAGCAGTTCCCAATTAGATCGTAAGTAGCAAGTATTAACGGATTTTATCTTTTAATACATGTACAACTTATAAACCATATAGTTCTGAAATTATATTAAATTAGATATTTTTGATTGAAATAATAATATTTTAGTTAATTAACTTCTATATGTAATATACAAAGAGTTCAAAATATCGAGCATACGATCTATTACTTATAGATCACTTTCTTAGTTAAAATAATCTAGACTAAACTCGGAAATAATAATTTTTGCCTTATTTATAATAGCATTAGTCTAGCCTAGATAATAAGCAGACTGATTAAGTATTAGTGAATTCATTAGTATGTATTTAACAGTATTGCTAGATTTACTTATTACATGATTAGTCTTAATTTAATTATATCGTTTTAGGAGTAGGCTTCTATCTATAAAATAATAAGTATTGATCATGGTTTGTTTATGGTTAGCGATGTTTGTTTAAAATAACTGCCAGTATTTTATATTAGCTAATTTAATAAAATTTTCGCTTTAAATTATTTGTCACTTTATAATTTGTACATATGACTCTGAAACTAGGTTAACTAACTGTTTATGCCTTAATAATAAATAGATCATCTATTTGGAAATAGATTGGGACGGCATCATCATGCAGTGTATTTAACATGATAGATTGAAGAATAATGAAAAAGTTATTAGTAACGGATTATAGCTTCACTAAAAGAAAAAAGTCTATCTACACATTATCCCTTCATCTTGTGCTGAGATTAGTGTTAGCAATAGGCGACCGATTTCCGGTGTCCCTGTTTAGAAAGAATCAGCTGTTTGTAAGAAGTATATGTTTAGCGAGGTTTCACACATTATCGCACACATGTACAATAACGGGAATGCAGTAAAAGATCCTGGGATCTTTGCTAAAGAGGGACTTGTGATTCACTGGAGTTGTCATATTTTAGTTGAAAAATATTTAAGTTATGATCGAGGTTAAGCTGAATACTAGGGAAAAATTAAAGTAGAATGAAGTGATTTATCTTGGTTATTTATTTTACTCTGCTCAGAGTATACATTATTAATTGAAAAATAGGTTATTTACCAATCTCGTTCAAACTGAACGTAGGTGAGTGATTAGGACGAGCAAGCCTGAGAAACATGTTAGATTTTACCCTCAGTCATGTTCTGATAGGAAGAAAAAGATAGGGATACATTAGGTGGTCACTGAGTTGAGCAGTACTTGCTTGCAGTAGAGGATAGGATTTACTTGAGGAATAAGAGTGGTTGATTTCCTGCTAGTGATAGGATGAAAGCGAGTTTAACGCATAGGCAGCTTAAAGTATAATGTGTATAGATACTACCGAAGAGTGTAATGAGCGGATAAAATAGGACGCACGGAACATTTTCTCAGGAAATAAGTGTTTATTTAATTTTTGTATTTTCATAGTAAGAATAAAACTATTTTCATAGAAGTAAAAGGTGCTTGTGCCTTGCCGCTACTTCGTGAGGTTGGTACAGTAGGTGGATTTTATTTTTCTGCCCCTAGTTTGCAGGATGATCCTTTAGTTATGTTTAAGAAATTCCGTGGCATATTTTCCAATGACTTGTCCATTGACTTGGGTACTGCTAATACTCTGATTTATGTTAAGGGGCAAGGGATTGTATTAAATGAACCGTCGGTGGTTGCTATCCGACAAGATCGTGCGGGTTCTCCGAAGAGTGTTGCAGCTGTAGGCTATGACGCCAAAAAGATGTTGGGGCGCACGCCTGGTAATATAGCGGCCATTCGCCCGATGAAAGATGGGGTTATCGCCGATTTTTTTGTAACGGAAAAAATGCTTCAACACTTTATAAAACAAGTTCATAGTAACAACTTTATGCGTCCAAGTCCCCGAGTCTTGGTCTGTGTGCCTGTTGGTGCAACTCAAGTCGAGCGCCGCGCTATCCGTGAATCGGCCCAGGGAGCTGGTGCCCGTGAAGTCTTTTTAATTGAAGAGCCGATGGCAGCTGCTATCGGCGCAGATTTGCCGGTATCAGAACCCACTGGTTCTATGGTGGTGGACATCGGTGGTGGTACTACTGAAGTAGCAGTAATTTCCTTAAATGGAGTAGTCTACTCCTCTTCGGTACGCATAGGCGGTGATCGTTTTGATGAGGCCATTATTAATTATGTGCGCCGTCACTACGGCTCCTTGATAGGTGAAGCTACTGCGGAACGCATTAAACATGCAATCGGCTCAGCTTACCCTGGTGACGAAGTGCGAGAAATTGAAGTTCGCGGCCGTAATCTAGCCGAAGGAGTACCACGCGGATTTATTTTAAACGCCAATGAAATCCTTGAAGCCTTGCAGGAGGCTTTGACTGGAATAGTGAGCGCGGTGATGGTAGCGTTGGAACAGTGCCCACCGGAGTTAGCTTCCGATATTTCAGAGCGCGGTATGGTATTAACAGGTGGGGGTGCGTTGCTGCGTGATCTGGATCGTCTACTAATGGAAGAAACCGGTATTCCGGTCGTTGTAGCAGAAGTTCCGCTAACCTGTGTTGCTCGCGGTGGAGGTAAGGCTTTGGAAATGATTGAGATGCATGGCGGTGATTTGTTTAGCGAAGATTAGTCCCTTATAGGGAAGGGACTTCCCAAAAGATTTTTAAGCAGGAAATTGAATACGCTTTCTCTTTCTCTTATCGGGGAGCTCATATAATTTATGAAACCAATTTTCAGCAAAAATAAATCCCTACAATTACGATTTTTTTTTGTGGCGGTAGTAGCCATTAGCCTCATTATTGCTGATAGATGTTTCGATGCATTCGTGATGATACGGAACTACATGGATACAGCAGTTAGCCCTTTCTATTTTCTGGCTAATGGGCCACGTAAAGCTTTAGATAGCCTTTCAGAAATACTGGCGACCCGCCAACAATTAAAATTAGAAAATCGAGTTTTACGTCAGGAGCTTTTACTGAGAAATAGCGATCTGCTTCTTCTTGATAAATTCAAAAATGAAAATACCCGCTTGCGTGAACTTTTGGGCTCGCCCTTGCGTCAGGACGAGCATGTAATGGTCACGCAGGTGATCTCTACCAGTTCTGATCCATACAGTGATCAGGTAGTGATCGATAAGGGATCAGACCAGGGCGTATATGAATCGCAGCCGGTCATTAGCGATAAGGGGGTCGTTGGTCAAGTTGTGGCAGTTGCTAAGGTGACCAGTCGTGTACTTCTGATTTGCGATGTGGCACACGCGCTTCCAATCCAAGTGCTACGCAACGATATACGGATGATCGCTGCAGGTAGCGGTTGCACGGACGATTTACAATTAGAATATATTCCGAATAGTGTCGATGTCCGGGTGGGTGATCTTCTGGTCACCTCTGGCCTGGGTGGCCGTTTCCCAGAAGGTTATCCGGTAGCTGTGGTTTCATCTGTTAAAGTAGATCACAAGCGCGCTTATACCCTCATTCAGGCTCGTCCAACTGCCGGGCTGCAACGCCTGCGTTACCTGCTTCTTCTGTGGGCTAAAGACCGACAGGGTCATATGTCTCTTTCCCCTAGCGACGTGCAGCGGATTTTTAATGAGCGTTTAATGCAGATTAAGCCGCAGGTTATGCCGTTAGAGGAAGGGAATGAATTACCTTATCGGTTATGGACGAAGGAACGGACTAATGAATAGCTACTGTATTCATGGTCGCTGGGTTATCTGGCTATCATTTTTAGTGGCGTTAGTATTGCAAATTATACCATGGCCCTACCCAATCTATATTTTTCGGCCCTCCTGGCTAGAGTTAGTTTTGATTTACTGGGTTATGGCGTTGCCCCATAGGATTAATGTTGGTACTGGTTTTTTAATTGGGTTGGGCATCGACCTAATTCTTGGTTCTACATTAGGAGTGCGTGCCTTGGCACTGGGTATAATCGCTTATTTGGTGGCATTTAAATGCCAGCTTTTCCGGAATATAAGTCTTTGGAAGCAAGCATTAATTGTAGTGCTGTTGTCACTGATGACAGATTTAGTTGTGTTTTGGTTAGAATGTTTAGTGATTAACCTGTCTTTCCGCCCAGATGTGTTCTGGAAAAGTATGGTGAACGGCATGCTTTGGCCATGGTTGTTTCTGCTCATGAGAAAAATTCGCCGCCAGTTCTCGGTACAATAAGAGTACAAAAATAATTTCGCATTATTTACCTCCAGCCATACCGCGTCTACCTTAATGAATAAATTTGACTGGTTTAAATTTCGCAGTACTTATGGTTTATGTCATAAGACAGTGTGAGTAATGTGAGGTGGAAGATTACCTTTTAGCCTGTTTTTAGGGTCAGTTTAGTACGTATGTAATTTTTGTCTATGCTTGGTGGATGTCCAGATCTTTCATGAACTAGCAGCATAGTGATTGTTATTAACTAGAGAAATTCCGGAATGATATACATGCTATAAATGACGGTTGACTTGTCTGTAGACAGTATTATCGGATTAGGTAATGGGTTATTACTTATCATTGAAAAGTAGTGCGCCATGGTTGACAAGTAACGTAAAAGTTTGTGATTCGCGTCTCGCGAATATATGGTAATGCTTCACAAGTGAGTCTAATAAGACATTAGGGATTTATTGAAATCAATAAAAGTAAACTTTTGTTAGGATTATAATCTGTAATTGGCAAGCGGCGATTGCCGGATTTTATTGGAAACATACAAGCTACTTATTTAATTGTATCATACTGGTGATGTAAAACTTATTAAAGATTATCAGTTGTTTAGTGCTGAGAAAATAATACCAATAGGAGTCTTGGTTAATATTATAGTACGTGCTATACGGGTTTTTATATTTCTGAATAATTGTATACAAGAGACCTATATGGAGTGCAGATCCAAACAAGTCATCGTGAGAAAGATTTAACAATATTTCGTTTACAGTAGCTGAATAGGAAGTCTACAGCCGTCCTCTGTTTCTATTGCTTTTTATAAAGCCATCTTTCTATCACTGCCAATATTATGCCAGATACTGTATTCATCGTCGGTGATGAATCAATACCTGCTAGCAGCGCGGCCTAGCTGAAAGCGTATACCAGAGTGATGTGCTGCTAGCATACGAGATAAGTAATCAACTAATTGCTCAGGGTGTGTACTTAAATGCTAATGTTACGTTAGGGGCCCGGTACCTAATATCTATGTTTGGCATAGTAAGACTTGCCTATCATAGATCATTGATAGCAGACCCGAGAGTGAAGTTCATATGTGTAGAGTTCTACTCTCGTATTGTGTTTGACTAGCCAGTTTTATTCCGTACTGCTGAAGAGAGTGTCGAAGAAGCACAGTGAGCGAAGTGAATGGTAATTTCCTTAAGCCTCCTATTGATTATGTTTGCAGGGTAAAGAACGCAACCTAGCCTAGTGGGCTAGATAGCTGGCTTGCACTGATGCAGTATATTTTGCGTGATTTTCTCGCACATCAATAAAGTCTATCTATGTTCATTTAACGTTGACGTATTCTTGTATGGTGGAGTTGTTCTATGAAATATCGTATATATTATCAGAAACCTAATATTGGATATTAAAAATCTGCCTATTTTACACTTGCACGAGGAGGAAATGAGATCCGGCTGGCGTTTATGTCGAACGTAGTGTTAACGCTAGGCGGGTATTTGGTAATTCATTAAACCGCAACGACAAGTGATCTTAATATTAACACTGGGCTTGCGTCGCTCACTGTAATTTTTAAGAAGTGCTTTCTAGGGTAATCTTGAGGCTACTGAAGCCAGCGCCTATCAACGACGTCTGTGTTATTTAGATGACATTCGTATTCTTGATTTATCGATATGTATAATGCAGAAGCTCGCTCCGTATGCTGCATATTCTTGAAGAGGTGGTGAGGTAAGATTATATAACCTATTTTGAAGAGTTTCTCTCAGCTAGAGACTGATTACATAACTAAAACAGGGAGACTGGAAGTGCAAGAATCTGTGCCGTGACATTTTCACTTCTAACCAGTGTATCACACTGAAAGTTATTGGGATAGTATGCAACGAGATGTCTGGTGAGCATGTATACACACGTTAGAGGCTTACAGTTCGGATGGTTTCCTGGTATATACTCCTTGAGCGGGTTTTGGTGAAGGATTCAGGAATGCACCGTGTGATATGCTGGCTGAAGTGGGTTTTTATCAGTAAGTCAGCTAGGGTGAAGTTTAAAGCGATTGACTGTCAAGAGCAGTGTAACGCTATTATGATATAGCTCGTTCGGCTAGACCTTGCGCCTTTAATGTATAAATATTTCTTTTGATATACAACAGAATGCAAGGAGAATTGCGTGAGACGAATAGCTAGGATTTTCTTAGCAGCAGGCCAGACAGTAATTTTAATTGTAGCGGCGATGATTAGTATACTACATTTAGCGTTACCTGAACTGAATACTTATCGTCCGCAGTTTCTTGCGCAAGTATCGCGCATGTCTGGTGTTCCTGTTCAGGTTGATTTTATACAAGGTAGTTGGCAAGGCTACGGTCCACGGATAGAAATGTGCAATATAAGCGTTATTTTGCCGAAAGCTAACCTTCGTATTAAACGCCTTACACTAGGGGTGGATATCTGGCAATCGCTAGTGCACTGGCGATTGCAATTTCGCGACCTTATATTCTACCAATTTCAACTGGATCTGAACGGCACACTTGGTGTGGATAACTATAAAGTTAAACCTATTGAAATCGGGAAAATTAAAAAATTAGGTTTGCACCAGTTCGTTAATTTTGATCTGAGAGACAGCCGCGTCTCATTTCTAACTTCTTTTGGTGAGCGGGTCGCATTAAGCATTCCGCAGCTAACTTGGCTTAACAGCCAAAACCGGCATCGTGCTCAAGGGGATATGAGTTTATCGATACTAAATCATCAGTATGGCGTCCTACAACTACGAATGGATCTGGTTTCTAAAAAAAGATTATTGAATAGCGGTACAATTTATCTCCAATCTCAGAATATCAATCTTAAGCCTTTATTTAGTTGCTGGTTATTTCCTAATGCTAGACTAGACAATACAGACTTCAGTTTACAGTCTTGGTTGAAAATCAAGAATAATGAAATAGAAAAAGGCCATATTTTTTTAAAAAAAGGGACGGCTAATTGGGGAACAGTTACAAAACAACATCAATTATACATAGAGAATGTGGATTTGTCGATACGTCGACCTCAGAGTAGGGGGTGGCAGATCGACGTCTCAAAATGGCAGATCAAGATTGATGGGCTTCCTGGGCCGCAAGGAGAACTTTACGCATTATGGATACCGGAAAGCACTCCGTTACATCAGAGCACAGAATTTCGTATACGTGCAACAAACATTCAGATAGAGAGGCTATCAAATTTATTTCCAGCCTTTTCATTCCTGAGTCCGGAACTCTTAGAGCGTTGTAATGATGTACAGCCTAAGGGAAAGCTGAGCGTTTTGGCACTAGATATCCCCTTGAAACAGCTGGAACAGACCCGCTTGCAGGCTGTTTGGGAAGATATCAGTTGGAAGTCTTGTAAACTATTGCCTGGGGTTGACCACTTCTCTGGTTTGTTGAGCGGTACTCCGCGAGGGGGACGGCTGACACTTAGTCTAAATGATAGCACCATGCCTTATAAGGGTATATTTCTAACCCCGCTAAAAATTATTAGCGCAAATGGCACATTGATCTGGCGTGCCCAGGATAAAGGGTGGGAATTAGAAAGTGAGGGTTTGGATCTTAAAGCTGACGCATTGTGGGTTAGCGGAGATTTTCGGTATCAGAGGCCAGAAAATGGTTCACCTTGGCTAAGTATTCTAGCAGGTATCCGCTTGGATGACATTGTTGCTGCTAGGCGTTATTTTCCGGAATCTCTGATAGATAAGCCGTTGGTTGATTACCTCAATAAAGCTGTTCGGGGCGGAAAAGTAGATAACGCCACACTTCTCTACGCAGGCGATCCACATAAATTTCCGCATCATAAAACAGACGGTCTTTTTGAAGTATTGGTGCCTTTACGGCACTCGACTTTCGAATTTCAGACAGGCTGGCCGACATTAAATGATTTGGCTATCGATCTCCATTTTATCAATGACCGGTTCTGGGTGCAAGCGACGAACATAAAGTTTGGTAAGATTGATGGGCAGAATATTAGTGCGGTCATTCCAGATTACCTTAAAGGAAGATTACTGATTAGTGCAGAACTGGCGGGATCAGCTACTGATATTCGCGATTATTTAAAACAGACTCCGCTGTATCATTTATTTGGCAGCACCCTAGATGAATTAGAAGTTGGTGGAACTCTTAGGGGGGAGGTAGATCTGGATATTCCCCTGAACGGCAAGGCAGTGAGAGCTAAAGGGAAACTGGCTTTATACAATAATTCGCTGTTCCTAAATCTTCTTGGAAGCGAATTACATCAAATGACTGGCACAATTCGGTTTGATAATGGCAACCTACAAAGTGACACCCTCTCGGCCAACTGGTGTGGGCAGCCGATACTCATCGATTTAAATACTCAAGAAGGAAAACACAACTATAAAGTTAATGTTAATATGCAGGCCGACTGGTACCTTTCTAAATTTCCTGGCTTGCGGCAGGACCTGGCTAACAAGTTTGGTGGTAGCGCACCTTGGAAGGGTCAGATTTCTCTTATGTTACCACATAAGGGTAAGATGGGTTATCAGATTGGAGTAAATGCAGATCTCACAAAAATCAGTAGTGACTTACCTCCGCCATTACTCAAATTAGCGAATGAACCACTAGCATTGAGGGTGCAGGTGAGCGGTGGTTTGAATGGTTTTACGTTGACTGCAAACACGGGCAAAGAGAGTAATTTTACTAGCGCATGGCTTTTTGATAAAAAAAAGGTGAGGTTGATACGCGCCTCCTGGAAAAATACAGGAGGCGGCGTACCTTCGCTACCTATTAGAGAGTCACTAGACTTAGACCTGAAATTAGTAGATGGCAGCCACTGGCTAGAGTTGTTAGAGCCAATCTTGGGAAAAGCCGGTAGCTTAGGCAGTGTTATTTTGCCAAAAACTATGGTGTTTAAAACACTAAAATTATTTCTTTTCGGGCAAGTTTGGAACAATCTAATATTGTCAGCCAACAAGCACTCCACTGAATTTCTGGTAAGCGCCAAGGGCAATGAAGTTGATGGCGTCTTACAGCTAGTGGATAATGGGCCATGGCGGGCCGATATCAATTATCTTTATTACACACCCAAGTTTAAAAACGCTAAAAACCCACTGGTGTTGGGTGAGGATAAGGGTAAACAGATCTCTTGGCGGAACTGGCCTGCGCTAATGCTACGATGTCACTCATGCTGGTTGTTAGGGAAAAATTTCGGAAATTTTAAGGCCTATCTCACGCATCAAGGAGATCGGGAGATTTTAGATTACGAACTTATTGGTGCTGGAAAGGGTGGTATGAACGCATCTGGTCATCTGGAGCACAGTATGCAGAGAGTGTCTCGCTCACTAAAAGGGAAGCTGTTTGGGAGTACACTTGACAAAACTACCGATTTTTTTGGCATTACCACGCCGCTAAAAGGTGGATCATATAATATACTGTTTAATCTATACTGGCATGGTCGGCCTTGGCCTCCAAAGCTGGATACACTTAGCGGTACATTGCAGTTTAAAATACGTAAGGGTGAATTAAATGGCATAGGTGGTGGGCGTGCTGGGCAACTGCTTCGCCTGGTAAGTCTTGACGCATTTTTGCGTAAGTTACAGTTCGATTTTAGCGATACTTTCGGGAAAGGATTTTACTTTGATTCTATCCAAAGTTCAATTTCGTTGAAAGATGGCATAATGTACACTAATAACTTATTAGTTGACGGATTGGGGGCAGATATCGCTATGAGCGGTCAAGTTAACCTGTTAGGCAACTGGATTAATATGCAAGCCGTAGTGGCGCCGGCGCTTTCAACTACTGTTGGCGTAGCAACAGCATTTTTCATTAATCCTATCTTTGGAGCCGCGATGTTTGCCGCTTCGCAAGTGTTAGGGCCATTTTGGAGCAAAATATCTTTGATACGTTACCATATTAGTGGCAATTTAGATCAGCCTACCATAAACCAAGTTTTATTTAACGCACACAAAGATAAAGTGCAATAAGAAATACTAACAGAAACACTATGTTTTATTAGCTGTAATCCTGCGTGAGAATAGGTAGCTAATAAATCTTTTAGGCATATCTTTTTAAGAGTCTACATTATGAACTTGCCATTTGTTAGTGAACAGTTACTGGCAGCTAATAAGCTGAGTAATCAAGATTTATATCAGATACTAGAGCAACTGACATCACGCCGCTTGGATTACGCTGACCTTTATTTCCAGTCTAGCTATCACGAAAGGTGGCTGATTGAAGATGGCATTATAAAAAATGGGTCGTATGATATCAATCAGGGTATTGGTGTTCGCGTTATTAGTGGAGAAAAAACTGGCTTTGCGTATGCTGATCAGATTACGCTAAACGCTTTGCACACAAGCGCGAAGGCAGCGAGTAGTATCGTGCGAAACAGTGACACCGGTAAGGTACACACCTTGGGTGAAGTGATTCATAAGGCACGGTATTCGGGGCTCGATCCGTTAAATAGCATGTCATATGAAGAGAAAATTGACCTATTGCACCGTGTTGATAAAATAGCGCGTAACAGTGACCAACGAGTACAAGAAGTCAGAGCCAATATCACTGGTATCTATGATCAAATTTTAATTGCTGCTACTGACGGCACCTTGGCGGCTGATTTGCGTCCACTTGTCTCACTGTCTATTACAGTACTGGTGGAGCAAGATGGTAAGCGTGAGTGCGGGTCGAGCGGTGGGGGGGGGCGTTTTGGCTATGACTTTTTCTTAGAAAGCAGTGCTGGAGAAATACGTGCGGACGCTTATGCCAAAGATGCGGTACGTATGGCGCTCTCAAATCTTACTGCTGTCGCAGTACCTGCCGGAAGTATGCCTGTGGTGCTTGGCGCTGGCTGGCCAGGAATACTATTACATGAAGCGGTAGGTCATGGACTGGAAGGTGATTTCAACCGGCGTGGTACCTCAGTATTTAGTGGTCAGATTGGGAAGCGCGTGGCTTCCGAATTGTGTACTGTAGTGGATGATGGTACCCAACAGGGTGGGCGGGGTTCCCTAAATATTGATGACGAGGGTTGTCCTGGCCAGTGTAACGTGTTGATCGAGAACGGCACTCTTAAAGGCTATATGCAAGATAAACTTAATGCTCGTTTGATGGGTTTAGTACCAACTGGTAATGGGCGTCGTGAGTCCTACGCACATCTGCCGATGCCGCGTATGACGAACACTTACATGCTGCCGGGAAAGTCAAGAGTCCAAGAGATTATTGAAAGTGTTGAGTACGGCCTGTATGCGACTAATTTCGGCAGTGGTCAGGTAGATATTACTTCTGGAAGGTTTGTATTCTCCACCACTGAAGCCTACCTAATCGAGAAAGGTCGCATAACTAAAGCAGTGAAGGGTGCGACTTTGATCGGCTCTGGTCTGGAGGCGATGCAGCAGATTACAATGGTTGGCAATGATCTGGAATTAGACAAAGGTGTCGGGCTCTGCGCTAAAGAAGGGCAAACGCTACCAGTTGGTGTTGGTCAACCTACCTTGAAACTAACTAGTCTGACTGTGGGTGGCACAGTGTAACTGCTATAGCGCATATGAGTTGGCCTCTAAATTCCCTATTGTATTTATAACTAGATTAATATTGTGATTATGTAATTCTCTTGTAAAAGAGTTGGGTTATATGTCATAGCAATTACATATGTCATAAGTAATATCGCCATAAGTTTGGCGTCAACCAAGGCGGCGATAGTACTACTCTATTATTTCTCCAGAGAGGGGAACACAATGGAATTGTATTCCTAGGTTCAATTGCAAATCTCTTGAAGGTGTTATAGTATAGTCAAAGTATACTACCAGAATTACCAGTAATTCTCACTTGAGATATGTCCAGGCTGACGGCTCAGATGTTTGCGCATGTGGCGCTGCTCTTGCAGGATTTTCTGGGTATCACGTACCATTTGTGGGTTGCCACAGAGCATAACATGGCTGCCTTCAGCGTGCATACTTAATCCCACCGCGGTTTCTAGAGAGCCATCTTTTATTAGTGCAGGTATTCGCCCGGTCAAGCTATTAGCTATTATTTCTCGGCTAACAATAGTCTGGATGCGTATCTTGCCTTTATAGCGTTTTTGCAGTTGCTGCATGAGTGGTAAGTAGTTTAGATCATCTGCAAACCGAGCGGCATGTACTAGCACCACCTGTTTGATTTGCTCCAGGTCGGTCCCTTCCTGTAACATGGACAGGAAGGGACCGATAGCAGTGCCGGTTCCTAACATCCAGAGGGTTTCACATTGAGGTACTTTATTAAGTACGAAATAACCGCTTGCTTCTTTGCTGATCAGGACTTCTAAGCCAGGGTGTAATTTAGCAAGTCGTGGGGTCAATTTCCCGTCAGGAACGAGAACTAGATAAAACTCTAAATTTGCACTACTGGGAGCGTTAACGTAGGAATAGGCACGTTTCACAGTGATGCCATCAAGTTCCAGTGCTAATTTTGTGAATTGCCCTGCGATAAAAGGAGCGATCGGTGCTTCCATAGTTAGACTAAAGAGTCTATTAGACCATCTGGTTATCTTTAAAACTTTACCTTTCACCCATTCTGACATGGTTCACTACTCCCGATATCAAATAAAATTTGCGTTTGTATTTCTATAAATTTAATTCGTACAATACTATTGTAATATAGTGGAAGTAATCATCAACTAAATGTAAGTCTATTATTGTCAATAGAGTTTAGGTTATACCCGAATAAGGCACTGCTCATTTATATTTTATAGCCTTAATATTAAATGTACCAACTAATTTACAAATGTGGTTGCGGGTTATGCCACTCTGCCTTGGATTCATATTCCCTAAACCGATTTAAAGAATTCGTTTGGTAAACTTATTCTGGATAGAAAGGTTGCTCGCCATTTGGCAGTTATAACGCGCGAATAGCATTAAATACCTAGGTAAAAATGAATAAAAACATTGATGGAAAAATTAAAAATCTTCACTTGTTAGTGATGCTTATCCTGCTAGTGGCTGTTGGGCAAATGGCGCAAACTATCTATGTGCCCGTTATTACTAAGATAGCGCATGATTTGTCGATTCTTCCTGGTAGCATACAACATGTGATGGCAGCATATCTGATGACGTATGGTTTGTCTCAACTTATTTATGGCCCGCTTTCAGATAGTATAGGTCGTCGCCCAGTGATCTTGGCTGGGATGATAATCTTCCTGAGTGGTTCTTTAGGGGGTTTGTTATCTAATGGATTAGCTATGCTAGTTGTTAGCAGTGCTGTACAGGGTATGGGTATTGGCGTAGCTGGCGTAATGGCACGTACCTTGCCGCGTGATCTATACGGTAGCATTGCACTACGTTATGTGAATAGCATGCTAAATATGGGGATCCTAATCAGTCCATTACTTGCACCACTAATCGGGGGTGTATTAGCGATGTTCTTTGGGTGGCGTGCTAACTATGCTTTTCTGCTAGCATTGGGTGCTGGTGTGAGTTATGCGATGTTTAGCTGGTTACCAGAAACCCGGCCAGTGATAACAAAAAAGCGTCGTATGTTTAGTAGTATTCGCGAACTGCTGGCAGACGGCAGGTTTACTTGCTACTTAATGATGATGATCAGTGCATTATCGGGGATTGTGGTTTTTGAAGGTAGTTGTGGCGTATTAATGGGAGATATATTAGGGCTCAGCAGCGTCAGCGTGAGCATTTTGTTTATCTTGCCGATACCTGGGGCATTCTTCGGGTCCTGGTATGCCGGACGTAATGGGAAACCTTTTAATAGCTTGATGTGGCACTCAGTAATTAGTTGCCTTCTAGGGGGGCTGCTGATGTGGACTCCAAGCTGGTTCGGGGTGATGAACCTATGGACCTTGATTGTGCCAGCCACGTTGTTTTTCTTTGGTGCTGGTATAATGTTTCCATTAGCGACTACTGGCGCAATGGAGCCTTTCCCTTACCTCGCAGGTTCGGCGGGTGCATTAGTGGGTGGTATGCAGAATCTTGGCTCAGGTCTAGCAGCCTTGCTCTCCGCTACATTACCGCAGACTGGGCAATTTAGCGTTGGATTATTGATGTTTGCTATGTCGCTGCTGATATTGATCTGTTGGTGGCCGTTATCTAATCGGCTAGATCAGGAGAATAATATTAGATGAAATAAATATTTCTGAGAGATGACTTGGATCCAAGAATAGGGCTATTCCGCAACTGCTATTAAAACCAGTGTTAAGACAAAAAACGTAAGTTAGTTTTACAAGATAAAACTGACTAAGTGGCTTTATTTGGGATTGTAACTATCCAGTTTTTACTATTCCAAATTACTTCTGTAGTTGTGTGCTCTCTATATGCTGAGAGGCTGCATATGCAATTTGCGTACAGGTATGAGTATTCTATTATATAGTTCGCATATATGAACGCTTACTGATTTTGTCAGTCTCTGATCTGGAAGTTGCACTCACCAGTTTGATCTTGGGCTTCAATGAATGTTCGATAAGCGGTTTCTTTTTACATTCTGTAGGCTGGTTTAATACCCCTCGTAGCTTAATTATGATAGGAGGTCTGCTTTAAGTGCTGTTGATTCGTGTAATTGATGGTTAATGTGGGTGCTAAGGATTTCACATAAGATCTCATCTTGGAGTAGTATAAATCTACTAAGCAATTACATCAAACAGTTTATATGAGTTTTCATTGGCCCTCATGGCGTCTTGACTATTCTTGATCTGATAGGTGAGACCCCTCCCTCTTACGGATTATTGAATTGTTTTGTAACAGTCGCATCCAAAAAGAAATAACGCTGTGTTCAGCTCTGTTTAAATGAGATCCATCTATTCTCTAAAGATTCCTAGCCGTCACTAATGTGATGAACCACCGATCCATATTGTACTAACCGCTCGTGGTTTAGTTTGTTATGCAGGCTATAAGTAATTGTGATGAGCCCCTGTGGGTACAATGTATCAGTTTTTTGGTATTTATCAGAAAATAAGCAAGAATACCCTCAGTTTTTAGTCATGTCCGATCAACTTATACCTAGACATCTAGCGCTATCCTTATTATCTGTAGTGTTACCATTAGTCAACAATACGCACCTATTTGTTCCAGTGTTCTTAATTTCTCTACATAATTAGAAGCTGAGCGGATATTCAGAAACATAAAATAGGTAATATCTACTAACTCTAATCTATAAAAATACCTATTTAACTTGTGCATATGTTGGGATTATCGTGTGTGTTTCTTTAACTATATAACTTACATGCACTTTTCTCAAAATTATTTTACAATGCTACGTTGTCAACGCTACAACATCATTAGTTCACTTCGCTTAGGTGAAGTCGTGGTGCCTGAAATATTAGTAAGTATTTGCTGAAGTTGACTACTTTCAAAGTAATGACTAAAAAACAAGTCATTGGTTTGGTGGGTTAATCTATATAGTCAAACTATCGTGCTTGTATTTATTACATAAATACTGGTGGTATGATAGAGCTTCTAAGGCATGACATCGTAGCTAGGATACGAGAAAGTACAGAGATATTATGAACAGTAGTAACAACCACTTAACTTTCATTAGAAGTGAAGATTGTATATTTTATGTAAAATAAGATGACAAATTAAAAATAAAGTGCATTAGTCGAAATTATAGTATCGATTATGGCAATGAGCCAGCCTTATTAACAGCGGAAGTGGGTAAGTAGAAGCTCATATACCTTATAATTGAATGCTAAGATCAAACAAATTAGGATGGTGATGGCTTTTTCAGAATGACACCTAGTTAGGTGTCATTCTGTGAGGGAACTAGATAAGATACTACAGAAAGGGAAATATTTATCGGTTGTACTGTTATTTAGTTTAGTACTTCGAGTCTCAGAATAACTGGTAGGCTTGCTTGGTATAATAACTGTACGGGCAGAACGAAGTAGCGTTATCCCTGAAGATAAGAGGTTCGACTTTCCATAAAATAAATAATAGAGATCACCGCAGGATAATGGTAAGGGTTGAATTAAAGGCTGATTTACATGAGTATATCGCTCAGATCAATGCCTATTGTTAGAAACTGGTTAAAAGTAACACTAATGCCTGGTGTTATATGCTGGCGCAATTAAATCGCTTAGGGTACTAGAGTATGAAAAAAGAAAGCACCTACTTATAAGAGCGGTCACAGGCAGAACAGGCTGTTAATTATTACGCTATTTTATTATAATTTTTATTCAAAGCATGTAGTAAAATATTAAGGCAATACTAGAATAGTAGTATTGATATGTCCATATCACAGATTAAATACTATATCAAATTAATGGTTTTATTTGTTTATAATAAAATAAACTTGTAATTTTTATACGTAGTTTAAGTACTGAACGCTGATAAGTGAATAGATATCTTGCGCTAGCTGATTTTTGGAGTCTGTGGGGAAAATATTTTATAATGGTTACATAAAAGATCATGGTAGAATACGTGTATAATAAGCCTTAATTGTTCTATATTAAGCTGCCGGCAGGGTGTTCAATGGCTAGAAATTAGAAAAAGTCACACAGACAATTAATATGGGAAAATTCTTTTAGGTGGCAGTTAAAAATTGACAGAAAACACAATCCCTCTAATGCAGGAGGGATAAGTCGCCTTCTATCAGTATATCAATATAAGTTTTCTGGGGCGTGAATCACTGACAACAGCAGCTTGTATGGAAAGTGTGATTGCAGTCTATTAAAAATGGAAGAAATTTTAATTTTGGTGAGTTAAAAAAATAAAAGAGAAGCTAAGCGGCTTTTGTTTCTCGACTTAAACAATCTCCAGGCGTTTTAGAGAAAAAACTAGTTTGTCGGCCTATAGATGCTTTTCGAAGAAAAAACAAAGCCAAAAAACATCAGTCAGATATTGATTTCGTTTAAGCCTAACTAATTGTATGTTTGGTTTATCGCCATTTCCTCAATGGGAGTCTCTAGACCTTCCACATTATCGACCTGCTGCACTGCAGTATAAATTATTATTCCGTGTCCCAGCATAGCTGGGTGCCCTATCGTCTGGATAGCAAGAGGTTATATAGAGAAACAACCCGTTTATGAATTATTCCTGATCTAACCGTTCCTTCAAGTAGGTTAAATAAGCGATTATACAATTAAGGTGTATTTATTTGAATTGGTGCATCAACGGAATAGTTAATTACAATTAGATAAAAATGTTCCATAAAATGATGCATCTATCATAATAATCTCGTAAATTTCAGTATCTTATTATAGATCAGGATTAGGTTTTTGCTGAATATTCATCTCACCTTTACCGGGCTCAGGCTAGCTTGAGGCATTTGAGTAGTAGATACAAGGTTTGAAAGTAGTAAGATAGATATCAAGAACAATTAGCGTAATGGAACGTGTGGCTGTAAGTTTTCAAATAACACAAGCAATTTTTGTTAGCTTGTTTAGCTGTACTTAGTAGTAGCCCGACCCATTCTAATCAAATGGGAAGGGAAGTATTTTGTTTACGAAATTGCGGATTAGTGATTAGCTAACATAGGTTATTTGTTTTTATCCCTATTCTTTAAATCTACTGTGTAGAGTCTTTTAGGTTTAGTTTTGAAGCAGATTAATATCGATAGATCGGAATGATCTGGCTGGTGATTAAAAGTAAATTTAATGTAATCAATGATACATTGGTATTTACCTAATCATAGGCCTTTGCTTGGTAAAGGGCAAGACATTGTGATCACGATTACTTTATCATGATCCTTCGTAGGAAGCTCAGCATGCGGTATCGTAAAATTTAATGTTTTAATTAATTCCCTTGAATGACCATTAGGGTTATTTGGCCACATATACTTATTCAGGTTGGTTATAGCAGAGAGCATTTTAGTAGATCAGATAAGTCAACCGCTCGTTATTGCACACAAAACCATCAACCGTTGATGGCGGTTTTTAGCGAAGAATCAATGTTAGTAGAGAGGATTAAGTTAGCGGTAGGTTGCCAGTGGCCTAACCGCTCAAAGTAAGCAGTAATCAGAATAGGAACTAATGCCTTAAAGCTCCGATCATATGATCAATCGACTGTGTGTTATAGAACAGATGCCGTTTTGTCTCCTACGCCAATATCTAGCAGAATAAGAATGACACAATTACAAAATAAATCGACTTAAATCTTCATCCGCTACTAGTTCATCAAGATGAGTACTCACATAGCTCGCATCGATTTGAATAGTCTGACCGTTAATTTCAGTCGCATCGTAAGAAATATCTTCCATTAACCGTTCTAGCACAGTGTGAAGGCGGCGCGCTCCGATGTTATCAGTGTTTTCATTCACCTGCCATGCCACTTTAGCGATGTGTCGGATGCCATCAGTAGTGAACTTGATGTTCACGCCTTCGGTACCCAGCAACGCTGTATATTGCTCCGACAATGAGGCGCTAGGTTCGGTCAGGATGCGCTCGAAATCTTCAGTGGTTAGTGCCTGTAATTCAACGCGGATGGGTAGGCGTCCTTGTAATTCCGGGATTAAGTCTGACGGGTTGGCAGTCTGGAATGCCCCGGAGGCGATGAAGAGTATGTGATCAGTTTTTACCATTCCGTGTTTAGTTGAAACGGTACACCCTTCTAATAATGGCAAGAGGTCTCGCTGTACGCCTTCGCGAGATACGTCTGGTCCAGAACTGTTGTGACCACGCTTACAAATTTTATCAATCTCATCAATAAAAACAATACCGTGTTGCTCAACTGCCTCGATCGCTTGCTCTTTAAGATCCTCTGGATTAACTAGCTTGCTGACTTCTTCTTCTACTAGAAGCTTAAATGCTTCTTTGATCTTTAGTTTGCGAGGTTTCTTTTTTTGGTTGCTAAGGTTTTGGAAGAGTGACTGTAATTGGTTAGTCATTTCTTCCATACCAGGAGGTGCCATAATTTCCACGTTCATCGGGGTAGGGGTGATATCGATTTCAATTTCTTTATCATCTAGTTGACCTTCCCGTAGTTTCTTACGGAATACTTGCCGAGCGGCTGACGGCTCTTTATTTCCTTCTAGCTGACCCCAGTTGTTCTTTGCTGGGGGGATAAGCACATCGAGAATGCGTTCTTCGGCTCTTTCTGCTGACAGTTGTTCGGTATGGATATGGTGATTCTTAATGGATTGTACGCGTGTGATTTTTATTGCAGCGTCCGTGAGATCACGGATGATTGAGTCCACTTCTTTACCTACGTAGCCCACTTCAGTGAATTTTGTCGCTTCAACTTTAATAAATGGTGCGTTAACGAGTTTTGCTAGGCGGCGGGCGATTTCGGTTTTACCGACACCTGTAGGCCCTATCATCAAAATGTTTTTTGGTGTCACTTCGTGGCGTAGCAGCTCGTTGAGTTGCATACGACGCCAGCGGTTGCGAAGGGCAATAGCAACAGCACGCTTGGCTTTGTGTTGACCAATGATGTATCTATCTAACTCGCTAACGATTTCGCGCGGGGTCATTTTAGACATGGTATCTAATCCTTACGCTTTGGAAGGCAATACTTCAATAGTATGAAAATGGTTAGTATAAATACAGATATCGCCAGCAATATTGAGAGATTTATTAACGATTTCTCGAGCGTCTAATTTTGTGTTTTCTAACAGCGCTCGCACTGCAGCTTGTGCATATGGACCTCCGGAGCCGATGGCGATTAAATCGTTCTCAGGCTGAATGACGTCACCGTTCCCCGTAATAATTAACGAGGCGTATTCATCGGCAACAGCTAGTAGCGCTTCAAGCTTTCTCAACATACGATCAGTGCGCCAATCTTTTGCGAGTTCAACAGCCGCCTTAATTAAATGGCCTTGATGCAATTCAAATTTTTGTTCAAATAATTCAAAGAGTGTAAAAGAATCAGCAGTGCTGCCAGCGAATCCAGCAATCACTTTATTATTGTATAGGCGACGTACTTTTTTAACGTTACCCTTCATCACCGTATTACCTAAGGTGGCTTGGCCATCTCCACCGATTACGACCTGTCCGTGGCGCCGAACGCTTACTATTGTTGTCACGAGCTTATCCAGATTGAAGATGAAAAGAAAGGCTTTATAGTTTTTTGAACGCATATGGAGAACATGGCTACTATAGGGTTCAAGCGTGACATAATATGAGCCATTAGTCCGTTCGATCTGGCTTTCGATAGTTTTAATCGCACAACCTGCTCGGACAGATTCAGCCTAATCCTTAGCGTGGAAGGGGGTTATGTTATCATCAATTTTTATTTTGATCCAGCTTTAGCTTCCTCTTTAAAACTCTTTGGGTTTACTTCCGGCTTCAGTTGAATCTAAGGCTGAAGCTGTGCTCTCCTCCTTTCTTGTTTGAATCGATTGAGTGTTGGAGTTATCTTCTGTTGCTAATGGGTATTCCTAGACGGAGTGGTTTGTGAAGGTGCGTTGTACGGCACCTCATTGAGTTGTGTTGGGTTCTGTTGCATATCAGCCTGTATTTTTTCCAGCAATTCATGCTGTTCAATGGCTAGCGAGGATTTGGTATTTAGCGCACCTTCGGCTGAAGGTGCGGTTGGATTGCGCACGCCAACCTGACAGTTTTCCAATTCCTTAATGTATCGCCAACGTCCTTCAGGTTTTGGTGGTAGGGTATTCCTTTGACGGGTATTGCCTGTTGGTAGGAATAAAACACTTTCCGGCTTGTTTTTGGGCATGAAGTAGAGGACTAGGCTAAAGATCGCTAGTATGGAGGCTGCTAGTACCCCCCAGGGTATAAAGACCTTGGTAGCGCCAAGTTTTTTAGAACTAGAGTGTTTGCGCCTCGCTCTTACAGCGTCTTCACGGTTTACATAGTCTTTTTTTTTCACTATTATTCCGCTGTGTTATTATCAGAGTAAGCTAGCATGTAAATAATCATAACTGTTTAAATACCGTATAGTGCACTGATGCAATTCCTCATCGAATTAGCTTGCGTATCCAATATCGATGTAATACTCGTTATTTTCTATGCGCTTGTTTGTAAATCAGTATTATCGTTTATCTATCAATCTGACAGTGTATCAGTGCTACTATAGTTCATGTCCTTCGTAATATTATGAAGATAGATTCCGCCAGGATTCACGATTTCAAGATCTGCCGCTTCCCTACGGTCATTTTATTGTTAGACGGTACGGCCATCACCATAAAATTACTATGGCAGAAGACTGCTGTAAATGGGTTAGGTTGCAGAACTTCTGCCGCCAGTCACTGATCATATGATTCGTCAGTAACGTAACTTTTGGTAATAAAGGTGCTTTGAACACTGATGCTATTGCGATATATCACTTACAGGTAATTTTATAGAGGTGATAGTGTTTATTAAAATATCTTGAGTAAGAGATACAGACTGGACTCTAATGGCTTAATGACTATAAATAATTTATCAATTAGAAGAGTGGTTAGATTCTTTATCTTTCTGATGACACCAATAATAGAGCAAATCATTGGGATCATCATCGCTAGTGGATTAGCGATGCTCTTTCCTATTAAGGATAAGAGATAAAATGGAAGTATAGTAACAGCACGTCGCTTGCCTGGTTGGTTATAATGGGGTTAGCAAAAAGTATGCTACTGCGACTTTCTTATGTAATAGTCTGTTACTAACAGATAGTAATCATCCCAATATTTCTCATAATCCTTGTATTATTGCCGCCGAAAGATGAGTCTCAGAGTTTGGGATATCAAATAAAAGTGCTGGAGTCTTTGTGTGTCTCTTCTTTATCGCTAAGAAGAGCAATGGTGTAATGCTAGCATTGTTTTCTTTACTGTTTCGTTTGTTGGTTTTGATGTTTGTGGATTATTAGAGATATTATATAAGTTTGTAACAGTTTCTATTTAGTTTCATTGCCATCATTAGTATTTATTCTTCAATTATTAATTATCTGTTTGTATCTATCGTTAGATGGTAGTAGCTATGGAATTGCGATAGCGCTAGATTTAGCGCATTTTGTATTTTAGTGTGATTACACCTATAAAATAATATGTCATAGATTTATTATCTAATGCCCATTAAAGCGTGAAAAATGATTTATTATTTCTTCTCAAAATTTAATGTAAAGTTTTGAATTTAATTCACTTAATTAGATTTCATTGAAATTAGTGATGGATTTCCCGTATATTCAGTGTCCATTTAACCTTGCTAGGTAGTGTCAAGGTGATCACGAGTGTGAGTAAAATCTTCATTAATGTTTGTTATATCTGTTGTGATTGATGTTGGCAAAGTAGTTGCTAGAAGAAGTGCTCGTATCTTTTTGGCTCCACTGCTGTGACTAAGATTAACATGAATAGCTAATTATTTTAGCTGCTTATGTTCTATACGGTTTCTTGCTTTCTAGAAAGTGCATGGCTTGAATATTATCGTGTGTTTCTGTGCGCACTACTATATAGGTAGTATACGCCTAGCAGGCAGATGCTCTAGCTTTACGTCAAAGTTTATTTAGCGAAAGGGCTGTAATCCTATGTCAGAAAAAATGTGCAGAACAGGTGTTCTGGAGTGTACTTTTAGACAGTATTTCCTGTCTTTATAAGGTTTTCCCCCGCGACTGGAGATTGGTTATATAGGTAGAAAATGTTAAGCGGAGTGGGAATTAGTGAAAAACAGTGCGCCATCAATATCCAGTAACACTATTAGGATAAGGTTGGGAAAGTGATTACCCGCTTCTGTGATCTAGCTTCCGAACAGGATGCACGTTTCATTATGATTCATATCATTCAATACTGCTATAACGAACCCTTATGGTTGTTAGTAGTCTCGTATTTAATTCTTGTGATGGGGATATCGGCAGACAGATACTCAAGCCAGTTTCACTGGCTTAGTGACAATGGTGGCTAATTTTAGGTAGGCATGTCTCATTAGGGGTATTGGAACGGAACCTCCCGCTTAGCTGTCGAAGTTGTAGCACAGTAACTTGTTCAGATTTGAATGGAAGGTTAGTAGTGGATGCGTTGTATCCGATCGGTGATCAAATCAGATTTGTCACACAGTAGACTTAGCTCGTAGCTAAGGCGATCAAAGAATAGCAATGGTTGGATTGCTAGTCCTTAAGATAGTATTGTCTACTTCCAGTAGGGCAATGAAAGGTCAATTTTAAGTGGCGGAGCCCAAAAATTAATTCAATACCGCACAGTGCGGTTTGTGTTACCTGCATCCAGGTTGAATGGTAACTAACGATATTTTGCCTATTGCGCATTATGCACTGTTCTGAATTATGAAGTATCTTAGTTCATGGCTATTTGGAGATTTCTGCTTGCGTACAATACAGTTAAGTGACTAGCTGGTCTCGGAAGCATGTTTTTTACTTATACTCTTTCTCGTGTGATTCATTGAAAATAATGAAACCAAGCCACTGGAATGAGCTAAATAGTGGGAAAAGGATGCTGATTATTAGGCCCACTTCGCAAAAGAAGGTGCGCAGAGTTATAGTGCAAGCCGGACTATTTAGTGCAGTATAGAGAATAGAATATTTATAAGGTTGTCAAACTTATTGCGGAAGCGAGCGATGAGCGTTGTCGTTAGGTTGATTTCTGGGATTGGCACTAACAACTGGCTATCCTGGGTTATAAGGATAGCCTTCAGGCATAAAGGTAAACCTCGGTCTTACTCCAGCAAGCGACCGACCGATAGCAAAATAGTAAATTATTTGTCTTCAGTGTGGATCTTCCCCACTGGTGGCCTTTTCAGTTGTACTGCTAGTTGTTTGTCCAGTACAGGGAACAAGGACGCCAGGTCTTCGGAGTCGCGAGTTGCTACAGCATGACTAATTGGCCCCTGAGTACGTATCCTTCTAATCTGCTTGCTGTCATTGTAGGAGGTTCACCTCATTAGAAGTATCGTATTGGTGATCCTTGAGAAGCGCTAGGGTATATTGTTGCGTGATAAGGGGGTGTTGCAAGGTCTTCAACATGGAGACTTTTTCCGGATCAGTACTTAATTATTGTAATAGCCAGGTTCCGCTAGGTTCCTTGTCGCAGATATGAGCAAGTAGATAGAACTGTACCTCACCGATTGAGTAATGATCGTAATCGCACCCTAGCGGGGTGGGTGCTGCTCTACAGAGCAATCAATAATAATGATAAGGTATGCTCGGGGGTTCTGTTGAACAGTTTTAGCTGATTTAGCAGCAGTTCTCTGGGTTTGATATCACTCGTGACGAGTCTGAACGTATGCTTCTTGCCCACAGCAAACCCGTTGGACTGTCACTAATTTTAAGCTTGGGTTAATAAATAGTCAGAAATTCGTATGAAGTGAATAGACAAAGCAAGGTTTATAATATGCAGAAGGTGATCTAGAGTAATCACAAGTATTGTACTTGACACAAGTATGCTCAGTTATGTGGGTTTTATTGTGTAGTATTTGAATTAAGTATAATATAACAGTCTATATTTTATATCTGAATTTATTATCAAGGATGCGTAGTTGTTTGGTAAGTAGCGCTAGATATCAACACGCTCTTAATTGAGGTTCCCATGCAGAAAAGTATCCACCCAAAATATGAAGAAATTACTGCTCATTGCTCTTGTGGTAACATCATTAAAATTCGTTCTACTGCAGTGCACGATCTAAAACTTGATGTATGTGGAGAATGTCATCCGTTTTACACGAAAAAGCAGCGTGATGTTGCTACCGGTGGGCGTGTTGACCGTTTTAACAAGAGGTTTAGTCTGCTCAGTCTTAAGCAGAGATAAGAGTATCCGCCTGTCAGATAAAGGTCCGAGGTCCTTTGTGTTAAAACTGCGAGTACATAAATTAATTCCCTCATTGATCTAGTGGTGCTTTTCCAGCTGGATGGATTTATACAAACGTTCTGCTATGGACTTCACCGCTCAGCCGCGCTGGTGATCAAGGGCAGGAGCAAGAAGGGGTTTTGAGTAGGCAGTCTCTGTTGAAATCCTGCGAAATATTGCGTAGTGGTTGATGAGTGCGTTCGTAGGTAAAAACTCAGCACTGTTAGTTGAAAAGATACAGTGAGTTGTGCTTGCTTCTTTTACACGACTTCAGTTTTAGCCGTAATATACTTACTATTCAATTCTCTCATAGGAGACATTGGTTTATTGTAAAATGGCAATTAGCTAAATTAACAAGATAGCCAGTGTTCTCACTAAATCAATTTGCTATTCCGACACTCAACATATTGAGTCGTGCCTATTAATCGAATACCTATTAATCATAAACATAATTATCTTTCCATATTCCAGTAACTACATTTTAGTTGCATGTAAGTTTCCACCTATAATCAAATATTTTTATAAAAATTAAAATCTTAATTTATATATGTTCCACTAAACCTTTGAGGTTTATTTACTGGCACACATAGACCTTTCTATAATGAATAGAACAGTCATCATGGCATGTAGCTGGTGGTTTTAATAATGCCTAATAACAATAGTAGATTACTCTTGCACTTTATCTATCTAGTAATAGTGTTATTGAGTTAAATAAATTATTAGTTAATAGCTATTTGGCTATAGCACTCCACCATGAAGTGGTAGAGAACTTCATGCTATTTCTATAAATTAGTAGCGCTTTTTTTATGCCTATTAGGGATGTAAATCTTTAACCAGGTGATGTTGGCGAGGGTCTTGACTGACTCCCGTGATGCTAGGAAAAGTAACAGGGTGAAATGTAGTTAGTATATAGTATAGTCAGTAACCCTTCATAAGCTGATTATGCAGATAGTATGGTTCTATATTCGTTAATGCTTATTTACAGGAACCCAGTACAAGTGCATGTACATAAAGCTATCCCTGATATAATTATCAAATGTTTAGCGGTGTCGAATTTGGATAAGTGTAATGCTGATTACTGGGTTTATTTTATTTAATCAATACGGTAAAATTATTCTCTTAGGTCATAACTTCAGAGAATAATCCCGCGTCCTAAATGAGCGTTAGAACTACTATAGTAATTTCATTAGATAGAGTATAATAACTGGGTGATAGTGTGACGAACGAGGAAATTAAATATGCCTACACGTTCCCATTATTGCTATTCCTGACGCTTCACCATTGTTGGTGGTGAATTAAAGCTTTCATCACTTGTACTACATGCAATATTGTTTAGTACGGTTTACAATAGTAAGATTGATCTCTATGTCGATTGTAGACATTACATTAAATAATATTTTTCATGTATTGAGTATTTGCTGTCTATCACAGAAAGAAAAAGGTAATTAGTTATGAGAATACCTGCTTATTTAAGCTGCGTGTTGCAAGATAAGGCAATTTAAGCCGGTGTAAAAAGATACGAATTGCTTTTTAAGCATTCGAAATGGGCCCATGAATGGTAGAGCAATCTCTCTCAATAGCGCATATTATTTTAGTGGTGTTACAGACTATGTAACTCGTTAGCAAGACCAAGTGCATTTGTGAGTAGGCGATACTACTGAACGATCGGTAATTTAGTGAATGTTTAGGATTATTGAGTCTAGCAGGTGTTAGTTTACGTAAAACATGCCACATAATCATCATTTTTAGAATAAGCTGCAAGACCAGGTAATCGCAGTTTTGTACTATGAAGATCACATCAGCCGGTAATAGTATTACGGCAAACCTAATATTGCTTCTGATTAAAAAGTTTAAGCCGGACTTCCTCTGAATCCATATTTATCTGATCTTTTATTTTATAAAATTAATATTGTTTAATTCTACTAATATTTTTCATATCAATAGCAGAAATGCTTTCTGCCCGTGCATTTAATATCGTATATATGAGCATTATACTTATATTCTATAATGTCGAACAAGAAAGAATGTCAAGGGTGTTAATTTGTAGAGGGGTTGAAAAACTAAAATTGCTAGGAGTAAGAATGAGTTCATTTTTCCGATGTTAGGGTGCGCAGACGTTTTTACTAACCTTGAGGCGACAAGGCGATGGCAAGATACACCTACGAAAGCGACAGTAAGGCAGAAAGGGAATCTCAATTGTCGCGCCACTCCTTTTATTATTTTTATAAAGATTGTTTGGAATATAGCGCAATAAGAAGTATATGCTGATCTACATATTATTTAATATGGTAAGTCCGCTCTGTAAAATGCGAGGGCTGTGTGTAATAATATTTAAAGACTGGCGAGTAATTTCTAGATTGCAAATGTATTGGCCATTCCGGCGATGCCAGTGATATGGTGATGTAGGTTTGATTAGTAGAACAAAGTCTGCTATTTTGATGTGGTCTTCAATATTTATAAAAACCTTGGGTGATGTTCGAATATTAGTAATTCGCTGTATACTTAGTGTAAGGTATAGAATGAGCTTTTAATTATTATTAATATACACAACTCTGTCATTTATATCTGTATTGGATACAATGTCACTAAGTGACGTGAATAGCGTTATATACGTATAACTAAATCTGTTACAACCAAGGTAATTGTATATCCAAGTTAATTATGAATTCAGATCTAGATAATATAATTCCGATATAGAATTTAACATACTGTCATATTCATTTAGATTTCTTATATAAGTATTAATTTAAATTTGTACCGGTCTAACCAGTTTCAATTATTTATGCATTTAAGAAACTATGTGTATTTAACAAATAAATAGAGAATAGCTTATTGATCAGTTTGAACTTCGCTATTATAAAATTTGTTGTTTAAATAAATAACATCGCCCTTCTATTCAACAAACTGAATAATAAAATAGGTTACAGCTAGACTAATTTATATAAGTAGTGATTAGTATTAACAATAGTGCCAATTCTCTTTTTGTAATTGGCCACAAATAGATATACAAAATATGCTAAAATATGATTTAAAGTTTGCAGTGGTTGCAGCTACTAATCACTATTTGAAAGCATGCATAGCTTCACTAAATAACATAAGCTGTTTACAATGATCTTTAATTTAAAATTGGTCTTACTTGATTTCTATATTAGAACATAAAATTTATCATTAACAGGATTTATTATCGCCCAATCAGTATTTAATGCCGTGGAATTAGTGTGAAATGTTCGTTGCCTTGTATTTTGATTAGTATCAGAGGTATAACACTTCGTGTTTGTAAAATTAATATTTTCTGGATTATTAAAATCCTAAACCATTGTAAATAAGCATACAAGTTAATACATTTAAAATTAATTTAATGAGTTTATTTATAGTGATCTTATTCTTTTATAAGATGCCATAAGTTGATTAGTGATCATTAGATGCTTTGGTTCTTTAGTATAAATGTGAGCAATTAGTAATTGAACTGGTGATGTAATATTTTGCAGAAATAAAGTACTATTATTGCAATCCACAGATATTTCATTACCCATTAGGTTATTATATGGATTTGTGGATTGATCCGTAAAAGCGATAGGGATTGCGTATATCAATCTATGATTGTAGAGTAACGGAATAACTTTGCTTCATTTGCTTACGGTGGAGATTGTCTGCTTTGGGGGAATACCCCGTTAAGCAACAATTTCCAACCGAGTTTGATTTTAGTGAAGGAGCGCAGACATTGTCTATTGAGTGTGGATTTTCTATATTTGTATATATTACACTCACTTATTTTCTTGGTGTATTAATTACACCACTATTCGTTATTTATAATGAATGTCAGAGATGCTAACCTTGATCAGAGATTTTATCTGCCCTATCTCTTACTATTTAAAGGTAGTTTAATATTCAATATTGAAAAATGAAGCTGATTGAATTTATGAGGTTTTAGAAAAATTCAAATTTTTTAGAATTTACGGCATGGCTGGTTATTGGAAGTGACCGGTTAAAATATTTATCGTTTCATGATCATCGCTGACAATCTTACAAGCGAATAGTAAGATAAGCGAATCCATGGGAATTAGAGTGCCGTATTTAGGTGGTCCAGCTTATTTAAGCTAATATTCGCATAATAATTCTTAAAATCAAGTAATGGATAACGTTAAAATAAAAGATACACGAACATAAGAAAAGATTCTGTATTTTACTACGGTTTTTAACTTGAACATTTATATTCCAGTCCATTTATCTCGATATTTTTAAAAGCAAGCCAGTTTAGTGCAGTTATATTCCTTTCGTAATACATAGTTAGAATGTATGTCATAGTAGACATCATTCATTATTTGGAAGCAGTACGCATAATTTAGATCCGATTGAATAATCTAGAGGTAATGCTTGTCTTTCCCTGTTTTAGTAAGCTTATATTTAAAGATTTCATCCTAGTAATGTAATGCTCAACTAGGTTTTAATAAACCGCAGAGGGATCAACGTCTGTTTCATAAAGGCGTTTAAATTACTTTGATCTATACTTATTTTAGAATATATTCACAAATATATGAAATAGGACTTTGGTTATAATAATTCTTGAAGTAATTAAATAGAGATGTAAATTAAAAGATAAAAATATCCGGCAGCTATTGTTATTTTATTTAATAATAAAGCGGGCTTATATTAACGGATTGGCATCCGGAAACTCATATTTAAGTATTTTAAAATAGCTGCCACGATTTTATTTTTTTTCTACTATTATTTTGTGACAACTGCCAGTAATATGATTCACATCATTTTTATATGCACTATAGCTAGCATTTGATGTTGCCAATTTCATCTGCTTAAAAGTAAGTAATCATGACACTAGCTAAGGTTTCTAGCACGTTATGGGTGCTTTTACAAGAAGCCAGCTTTGTGCCCTATTGTAACTCTTCCTCACATTAATTTGTTAAATTTATTATTTGTTTAACGTAAAATATTTACTTTCTAGCGAAAGTGGGTGCTGCTTGATTTAAACCTAAAACGTACTGATATAGTGTATTTTTACTTTTATTAAGACTTGTAAAGTGATATCAAATCATTTTATTCATTTATATACAGTATTCAATTTTAAAAATTTATAATATGTAGTTCGCTTTAGGACACGTAGTAGTGAATGTTGAAGACAAATAGTATAATTTAAAATGACTTGCCATCTGCCATGCAGTTCGCCGTCTAAGGGTTACCTTGAAAATTAACTGGACTTATTAATAGATGTTAACACATATTTCTTTCTGATGGTTTTAGTTGTGGAACCATCTTATCTACTCCATACAGATCTATTTTCAAACAGGCTTTCCGGTCAGTTAATTTGACTAGTTTCTCTACTGCAATAGATATCCAATTATTTCAGATCAGATCTGGTGTCCGAATTTATTGGGTGCCGACCATTTGGTGTGGTATTATTGATAGATTTGTGCTAGTTTCGATAGATTTATTTATTTAGACTGACTTGATCTTAGGTATTATTATCATTTATTTATCTCTAATCTAGAGATTGAATATTATAATATGATCCGATCACTTCGTATAATTAATCTCCCAAGATATAAGATTGGTTATTTTTTAAAGTACTATATAAATTACGCGGTTCAGCTATATTTATTCGGATTATTTCTAATAAATATTTCTGTTAATTTATTTTATAAGCTTTTATTTATTTTATCTAGGCTGTGTATTAATGAGTTACTCAAGCAGTCTAAAACATAGATCTAATATTTTTGTGTACGTTCATACATTCATTATGAGATATTATCGAATATTTACAAGTATTTATCTTGAGCACTGAGTAGTCTAATTTAGCATCTCTTTTGTGGGATGAAGTTTAACATTATATAACCGTTTATACCTAAACTATATTTTTAAGAGAAAGATATAAGTAGCAGTTCATGTATTTTGATCGAAGTAGTTCTGATAGCCGGCGGAATAATCTTATCCTAAACGTAGGGTGAAGATAGTGCTAAGGTTGTGATTATCCCCTTTATATTTATATTCTTCCGGTTTGGTTGTGGGAATATGCACCCGATCAGCATCGGATCACACTACTGATTCGCCTATTCACTCGTTCCTCATGGTGAGTTTTGCTATGTGATAAAGGAGATGGAATTATTGTTGTTTAGCAGAGAGCCTTCTTTCTGTAGTCTATTATGATTAATGAGGTTCTCGAGACTAGCAACGATAATTCACTTAATATAGATTAGTTTTTGCCAATTCAGTCAAAGGTTTTGCACAGGATTTTTCCTTGTTGAGATAGTGATTGTTTTTTGCTCTGCCGCTTTCACATGCTTGCTCTACATACTTATTATCCGCTTGATTTCGACTATGTATCACTTCGATTGCTGGAAACTTATCTTCGGGCCTTGTGATGCGCACTGATTTTGTAGAGATAGCACTCCTATGGTAATGAGAGGATCTACTGTATTCTGTAAGGGATATTTATAAAATTTCGAAATCCTTCACTTTTGTCCTTGTTTTCTCTCGGTGATGTTAAATCTTGTCTCAAGAAATCCGTTGCTATCTGGATGAAGCGACTGCTGCTTTCCATGACTGTTTTAAATTCATGGTACTATATTTACTATTGTTATCTAGTGCGGGTTCTTTCCTGTTTATTATTTTGCTAGGTGTTATGCGGAAATTAGGCAGGTGATTTATTTGATAACTCTGTAACTGCTTTCTAAGTAAGATTAGAATCTGTAAGATATATGTAGATATCTACACCTTGCGGTTCAATTTAGGGAATTTGTGTGTATGGATAGTGGATTTCACATCTAATCATTTCAGATTTATTATAACGGTTTAATGAGAATATTGTATTACGGTCTAGTTTTCAGTATGCTGGTCATATGATTAAAATTCATAATAGTGATTATGACAATTCTGTAGTAGGTGTAACTTTAAGTATTTTGAATTTTCAGCTTATCCAGTGTGTTTTATTTTGATATTGTTAGAAATATTAATAATCAGTGCCTAAATAGGTTTATTTACTTGTTTGTTATCATTATACCTTAAATAAGTTGTTTTATGTGACTATTTAAGCTTCTTGTTTCTAATGTTTGCGAATAAAATGATGTATTCTTTTTTCTTATAAGCAGTTTCTAACGCTAGGTTCTAGCGCAATTTACTGCTAAACGGATTGTGTCTATAATATATAAGTATCACTTTCATGGATTCTTTTATTCTAATATAGGCGAAGCGTATTTACTACTTAATTTTTCTTGTATGACTAGCGCTGGCATTAGTTTAATAGACAAATTTTATTTGTAATACAACTAATTAATTTCAGATCAAATCACACAACATATTAACCCCCTATAAGGGGTTTCCTTGCAAAGCCTATATAGTATATTGTGAGGTTTTGTAATGGTTTGCTGCAAGTACATAATAAAATAACCAGTTGAAGTTTAGAGATCGAGATTATATATGCGTTTATAGAATCATCAATAAGTTAAGGTGTATAAGTGATTTTATGGCGATGCAATAAGTCGTGTTAGTGGTTGTCATTTCATAGTCGGGTTTCATTTATGAGTTAAGCGGTAATCTCTTTAATGTTTTTCCATAAAATATCTTTAACTGATAAATATTATAAATTAAATATATTTCACTATCTTTAATAGGAGTATCACGCTGTGATAATTCACTGTTCCTGAATTGCTAGTGGTCGTTCTAAACCAAATGGAGTTTATAACTGTACTTCGTAAGTTATAAATTCCTATATTAGTGAATATAGGTATATTTCTCTTTCACCTACGTCAAAGCTATCTAATTTTTGATTGTATGAAAATTATATTTGATTTTAAGTTCGTAACTTACCTTTGTGTCATTGTATTCATATACACTCACGCTCAATAAGCTATAACATCATTTAAAGTTAGCTAGCATGTCTTTATATAGTTGCTAACTATAATAATTTGTTTTATGCACTACAGGTTGTGAAACTGGAAATAATTAATACGAATTGGAGCTTGAAAGATGTTCTCTTCTGTGTAAGCACAATCTCACAAGTAATGAGGCAAACCGGACATGCCCGCTTCATCTAAAGGAATATGATTTAGATAGAATAAGTACTGACTATATGCTGTGAATAGGTTTAACAGAAAGAAAATAAAGAATTAAAGTGCGGGTGATTCAGCTTATATTCCAGACGTATATTTTTAATATTTGCAGTGCATTTTTGAATATCTTTCTTTCATTAAGAAAATTAAATTAATGATAGTAAATGAATTAATAAAATTAAACCACAAATTAGCTTTGTGTGTTTCGCACTAACTTCGTAAAGTGCTAGAAACCAATAAGTATGATAGAGACATGCGTGTAATTGAATTAAATTCAAGTTTTTATTAAAAGTAGATAGCACATTGATTTTTAGAAAGAAGTGTACGATTTATATCGTGCAGGAATTCACCGAATACTTCTTACGGAATTAATATAAAATAAATTGTCTGCTGCCGTTGTTAATAGATCTATATGAACAGAATGAAATGCATCAAAATTAACAGGTGACTTTGTTTATTATTAATATATATGAAGAACTAATAATAATTTAGGCATGGACAATAAGGGCCGTAGCTTGCGTATCTAATTATCACACTATTTTTGAGTTAATTTTGCTTTAAAGATGTAGGGATTTAAAATGATAGTGCTGAGCTTGTTTCTCTGAAAATAAAGGTGGATACAGCTAACAAAATTAAGGGTTGTGGCATCGCAGTGTGCTCAATGTTTTGCACTAGTATAGATATACCGTTGCTTCACAGGTTAGAGGTTCTTGTACATCCAACACCGCTAATGCTTATTTTGTACTAATATAAAAGGTTGCTGAGGTAAGTGTGACTATATTTTGCTTTATGAGATTGCCGCTACAGGCGATTAGGTTAGCGATGCCATAATTTAGCGACCAGAATATGTGATGTAGTCTGAAGTCGCAGCTGATGCCAAGTCTTCACGTTAGTTTTAGAAATTAATATGTTCCAAAATAACCCCGTCTTGTTAGAGAGTAGATTAATTGTAGCTAGAGGGGGACTAATTAAATAATGCCACTAGGTATTAATATATGTGTTCCTCGGTTGGTTGTAATAAAGTTACGGCTGCAGAGATTTAAACGAGAATAATTTATTTAGCATAACCACATCCATAGCAATGATATTTCCTATCATACAGGTGATATTGAGTGCGTGAACAATATTACGACTGCATTAAATAGGCTAGATACAAATGCTTTAAATAAAGTAAATTTTGAGTGACGAAAAAATTTATCTAATGATCGTAATTTACGGAATCACATCATACGTAAGATCTGGTAACTCAATAGTTTATGGGCATGTTAAAATTAAATCCAGAGAGTAAACTTAATATTTAAAAATAGATTTTGTAGTGATGATTAATAACCAAAATCATCTATCGTTTCAACTTAAGCAGTATTTTATATATAGAAAGATAGTCTACTTGGCGTAGAGTTGAATATGAAATAGCGGTTTCTTGGAAAATAAGCAGGTTACAGATAACTACTATATTATTTATCGGACAAGAATAACGAGAAATAGTTAAGAAACACATACCAGATGATAATTCGCGTATTTACCATTTTAGTTTGAAATAAATTTCATTATTCAGCGCCATACTAATAAAGTGTGATATCAAAAGTCTGTAGGATGGCCAACTTCAACAAATTTATTATCTATGTATTATAAAGTATTAGCTGTATTGACTATGGAAGTGTTGTAACAAAGAGACTTGTAGATAAACTGACTTTGGTTTATTGTTAGTTTTTAATACAAATTATAATAGGTAATTGTTCCGGCTCCTAAAAATACGCTATCTAACACAATACGGGATGAGCATGTGTTGAAATATAGAAAATAATTTTAATATCAACTGATGTGGTTTAGTTTGAATAGAACCTTGCGAACTTTGTTTTTGGTATGGAATGATAAAAAATTTTATTAAATAGTCCTGTTTATCTTTATTTTAATATAGTCACCATTGATGATTTTATAAATTTAAATATGTCAATTTACATAATACACAGAATATAGTTAAACTTGACTTGATCACAAAATATAAGAAACGTAGGTGTTCTCTTTCGCTATCATGAGAAATATATGCAGAAAGATATCCCGTTAAGTCTATATGCAGATAACTGCCATTATCTGTAGTGTGACATTGCGATCATAAATTTCACGACTTTAGTATAGATAAAAGCAATGATATATACGATTGTGTAGAAGATGGTCTAATTGTATACCGCTCTCAAATTAATTGAGGTGTGGTGAAAAGGATATAACGAAGTACCATTATTTCTTAGTAGCATCTATTAGATAATATATAAGCGAGAACAAGGAAAGTGCTTTTTGCTAACGAGGTGTAGATAGGTTGTATCAAAGAAATATTTTTGATGTTACTCTTATAGAGGGGAATATTTTACGATCAAACCTACCGCTATCCTATCCAGAGGTAAGAAATAAGATTCAATTTTATGGCAATATTAATAATGATTTATAATCAGCCAGGCGTGATTCGTTATATTAAAATAACCATACTTTTTAATAAATAAACACGATAGTAAAGCGTCGATATCTAATCGAGCACTTACGAAATAAAATACAACACTAGGCATGCTAGTCATTCAATAAGTGGGAAACAGGTATAAGTTGTTCATTTTAGTTATCAATGTTGCAAAGATCTTACCTGGTTGTACTAAAAGTACGTTTATGATGTTTGTGGGTAATGTAAATCCCCGCTGGGACAATTTATCTCTCGGGCAGCCTACCTATTTTAGGTACTTCTATGTCACAAGAAATATTAGAGGGGTTATTTCAAGATGCTACACATTTCATAGAGTAAGCAATTTTAACTAACACAACTGTTGATACTCCACATAGGTGGGAGAAAGGCTAACAACCGGCACTCTATGAAATAAATTTAGTACCACAATGGATGCGACTAGTGTAACATGACTAAGTACTGAACTCAGGACTTATGAAGACGCAACTCTCATTGCATGCATATACTGATCAACATTTCACTGAAAAGATAGATAACGTAAAAAGTGGGCACAATCGACTATCAGCGACTCTATTATGATACTAGGTGATGCATTGGCCACTGTACAGATAGTGTACTTTTATTCAAACACCAATCTTTTCTATAAGAAAAGATTGCCTAATTAGATATACAAAATAATTATAGCTTTATCATTAGAAGCTTAAAATTATGAGTAAACTCCAAAAGAGGAATCGTGACATCAAACACCGCAATGCAAATAAAATAGTGCGAATCCCAGTAAATATAGGGTTCACTAACCCGCAGAAACTCTTGTGCAAACCTGAATGGATGAAGATTAGGCTTCCAGCCTGCTCTACGCGCATTCAAGACATTAAATCCGTTATGCGAAGAAACGGGTTGCATTCGGTCTGTGAGGAGGCCTCCTGTCCGAATTTATTTGAATGTTTTAATCGTGGCACAGCTACTTTCATGATTCTAGGCGCCACCTGCACCCGCTGTTGTCCATTTTGTAATGTGGCCCATGGTCGCCCCATGCTTCCGGATGCTAATGAGCCGGTGAAATTAGCACAAACCATCGATGAGATGGCCTTGAGTTACGTCGTAATTACCTCGGTTAACCGTGATGATTTGCGTGATGGTGGGGCGAAACACTTTTCAGATTGCATCGCTGCTATCCGTACGAAAATCCCTGCGATTAAGATCGAAGCGTTGGTACCTGACTTTCGTGGATGCATGGATCAAGCATTGGAGATTCTAACTAAAATGCCTCCAGATGTGTTTAACCATAACATGGAGAGTGTGCCGCGTATTTACCGGCAGGTTCGCCCAGGGGCAAGTTACGCGATGTCATTAAAGCTTCTGGAGCGTTTTAAAATAGTACATCCACATATCCCTACTAAATCTGGGTTGATGGTTGGTCTGGGTGAAAGCGATGCGGAAATCATTGAAGTGATGCGCGATCTGCGCAAGAAGGGTGTCTCCATGCTGACACTTGGGCAGTATCTACAACCGAGTCGCCAACACTTACCAGTTCAACGTTATGTTAGCCCAGCAGAGTTCGATGAGATGAAAGAAGAAGCTCAGGCTATGGGGTTTACGCATGCGGCTTGTGGCCCATTTATTCGCTCATCCTACCATGCTGATTTACAGGCTCAAGGAGTGGAAGTGAAGTAGATAAATGAACAGTTTATGTTACTTTCAGTGAAGAAGTGACAAAAGCGTGCTCATTCACTATTTCTACTGCTATCTTAATCCGTATTGGTGGTAATTTGGCTTGCGCCTTGCTTGGTTAGAAAGCAAGCTGGGAATTACTTGTGTGATCTGCCACAGTCGAGATTCCGACTTGAGCCATAGTTTTTTGAAACCCTGTAGTGAGCGTTAAATTAGAATAACACATAGTAGTTTGTGGCTAGAAACACTAAAATAACTAAAATAATAATTATCACAAGCGAACTTAAAACATTTACCACATGCAAGATGCGTTTCTGACAAAATACTAATTCATATATAGAATTATCTACCATTTAAGAATGGCGTCAACCTATAAATAGTAATTAAATTTTGGAAATGCAATGGTTTTCGGAAGGATCTTACAGATTGATTGAGTGGAATAAGATACGAGAAGAGGATAGTGCATACACTCACTTCGTGAGTGTAATTTAAAGAGAGAGGTTAACCTTCTAGTAATATTAAAAGCCAATTATCTGAAAATCACATAAAACATAATAAATAATGTTTGGAGTTAGAATCATAAATGTAAGTAATAAAGCCTTATCTGAATTTCATATCAAAGTTTAGTAATGATAGTGAGTGGTTGTTTTTAGGCATGAAATCCAAAATCCTAAAATAAGTATTGTCATTATCAATATTATTTATTCAAAACGTAATTCTAAGCCTAGTTATGTGTCCATTTCATTAAATTTACAGAACACTAAATAATTGATTAATACTTGCTTCGTCATCTCACGCCTTGTCAGCTTATGCAGCTGACAAGGCGTGACCTCTGTTTTGCTTGTGATACTTTGATTGATCTCGTTAGTGGATTACTAACGGTGTAGTGAGGCCATTTTAACTGTCTTACATATATCTTCTGGATATTTGGCATTAATCACTACCTGTTCAGGTGATGTTGCCAAGGGCCATTATTTACTTAAAATTATTTGTCTTATTTATAATAGAAAAAAGATTGATTAGGTTTTCAACAATGCGATGACTTGTGTATACTTATTATTAATTATTCAACTAAGTTTTAATTTGTGGATTGTTGAATAATTAATCAAACTGCATAGTTTTATATTTGGCGCCATGATAGATGAATAAAGCAAATAAAGGAGTGTATTTTTATAAATTTCTTCTAATCTAGACTATATTTAATAGTCGCTAAAGCACTTGACTTTTATCAGCTTTGCCTTTCTCACAACCTTAACATCTATTAACTGAGATGGCGTAAATAAATGTTTCTGTTTTTGGAATTAGTGATTTTAGCTGTTTATTTTATTAAAGGTTTTCTTTAATACAGGAAGCTTCATTTACTTAAAATCGATAAAGGCAATATAGGCGTATGTATTGCAGTGCAACAGTTAGCTGGTGTTTTGTATATTTACCCTCACTGCAAATATTAAATCTGGATATTAATTGAGTCTAATTAATAGGTTAAATAACCTGTTAATAGCTTATTAAGCTTGAATCAAGCTGGCCACAGAAAGTAAAGGCTAGTAAGCTGTATTTAACAAAATACTGATTTATAAATATATGCTCGAGTATAATACAAGCTTTATATGTAAAATACAGCATAACGACGCCTAGGCGTCGCGTGGCTTTCAATAAGACTTGTTTGAAATCCTTGTTTCTAAGTTGACTTTAAAAATAGAATTTTATGTCAATTGCAGTTTCTCTCATGTAAAACCCTAATTATGGAGTAATGTGACCCCCTCCTGTGCCACTTAACAGGTTTGAGGTGTCAGTTATTACCTTGGAATATTTATCATGAATAATCATTAAAAATAAATTATGCCTAAAGCAATGGCATTGCAAGCATGAAGGTAGTAGGTGGACAGAAAAATAAAGATTTGTGTTTAAAATATGTTGAATATTTAAGTAAAAGTGGGTATTGTTATTACTCTAAACAGAGTTTATAAATAAAGGCAAGGTAGCCTGCATTATGAGTGCATCTTATAGTAGATAAGATGAGTGCTTTTATTTTTATATCTAAATAAAGCAAAATTCGTATTACCGAAATGGGTGTATTTAATTTATGGATAGATTTTCGCTGAAATACGAATAAAACTCAAACATTTAGCACGAGATGCATAACAACCGCTGCCCGTTCTTCAAGTTTTATCTGTAAGAGTGTTGTTTAGTCTGTTTATTCGCCTTGATATGTAATGACAATTACTATTGATTAATAATTTTTATTTTCCCCGTTTATCAGTGGATATTAGGATTCTGCAATAAGTTATCTAGCATTACTAGATTCGGATCCATTATCATAGAATGATAGACTGAAACATAAGAGTAATACGTTTATTTTATTTTTTATAATGAAGATGCGTGGGTTAAACTTGCTGGTTAGTTAATAAAAAGAAATACTTATGTACAGAGTTTATCTAAAGGTGAAGTGTCAATGCTTGTGCGAACCCTTGCTTAGTGTTGGACAAGCAAGTTATACTATCAAATGTTGGATTATTTATAATTACGTATTTAATATAAATTATCGCTGCAATTCGATAAGTCAAATACAATCAATGTACTTACAATGTTTATTGTATGCGTTTAATTTATGAACTATATGTGTGCTAAAAATACAAGCACTGCCTTAGATTTCCACTAGCTGTTATTGTATTTTCTGTATCAAAATTAGCTATCAAGCAGATCCATGAGGTTACGGAGGGTAGTAGACACAATCCTTAAACAAAGACTTTGTTTTTATTAGAAAGATAAATTAAAAATAATTATTTGATGTGTTTGGATTAAGTAATTCAATGGTTTTAAGAAAACTAGTCACTGCATTTATTTAAAAACAACGCTAGCAATTCCTATTTTCTTTGCCTGGCGGAGACCGATGTTGAATAATATATCACTATAACTAAAATAATAATGATTCCATAATTAAATATTTCAATGGTTTAGTGGTTGAGACCTCTAAATTAGAGGTGAATAAATTAATTTTAGTTATATCGACGGGTTGTCTGGCAATCAGCGTTGCCGCCAGTCTATCACATCAATTTAATAAGGCGAGTTCTCGAATTAAACTATAAGAAACAGTTATGTAATTCTGTGTTATCTCTAAATCACAAATAAAGTATTTTAACTAAATAATCAGATTTACTTATATTACACCACGGTTTGATTTTTTGATACAATAATTACATCTTTATTTATTTAAAAGAACATTATAATTTATGATAATCTATAATAGAGTAACAAAGTAATATGATTTAAATAAATAAATAAATTAATAAATTCTTGTGCTTAGCTATCAAGTTTTGTTGATAACATTAAATGTTTGGTGATATTTTTGATTACATTAAAGCATTTTTTAAATACTTCGATGTGTGTCTTAATAGAAAATATTAAAATTGACAAATATTTATAAGTACTGGGATATGTTTATATCTTAAGGATTATATCCCGTGGTAAATAAGTCAGGTTGATTTGTAAAAAGAATACTTCAGCGTTTAACATTTTGATTAAAACTAGGGAGTAATGTTTTAAGTGGTAGTTTATGATGGTGAATTATTGTTTACCCTAGGAGCTAACATTAGACCTAAAAGAAGGGTTTGCAATTGTCATCTATTTTATTACGTAGGGAAAGAATCAACACTAAGGAGATTGAGAGGTGGATATAAGTTATCGCGTAATTAAAGGTGTTACTTGTTTGTGTATAATGGAAGACTGAAGATTCCAAGCAATACTATTTATTTTATGAGCAAAACAAGATATTAGGTGAAGCTTCAGTGGGCAGAGGAGCGTGGATTGGTTGTTTAACTCTACCGTATTCGCTATCGAGGCTGAAAATATAACGACGTACCGAGCAGCGCAGTTGCCGGTTTACGAGCAGCTACTCAGCGAATCTCACCCGATCAGACCATAACTATCAACCTCTGAATTAAGAGGGCAAATCTACCAATGTAAACTGGCTTATGTTGGTGAAACGATTGCTGATCTTAACGTATAGCACCGAAGATCCAATATCACAGACAAAAGTGTTACTTACTGTGAAAGTAGGGGACGAGTATCGTATCGCAGTTAGTAGTCTAGTAAGACGATAGTTAACAGTTAATTCTATGTCAGCTATTATTGTTCTGCTTAAATCCAGTGCTTACGAGCGCCGCTCTGATCATCTGAAGAACCTGTGTTTCTCTCATTGTATCATTTTAACATTGTTTCATCGCATGCCAGGTGATATCTAAAGTCAAACCTAATACTCTATTCTAGAACTAAAAGATAAGAGTTTTGCGGAGATGGCGATTTACAAACACCTCCGCTGAGGTCAGATTTTTGACCTGAGACCTTGCCGGTTTGATCTTTGCCACAGGTTTGTAATCGATATTTACACACATAGATATAGTAATGAGGATGATGATAGTTATCAATACAATGCTTGATTTTTTACTGTGGATCTGGGTAGAAGCCACAAGTGCATCACTGGATGAGTGTCTTGATGTGGCGATTAAGAAGTAATAGTTTTATTATCGTACGATAAGTGTGATCGATCAATGTGACTATCGGCGGCTCGCCACATTGATCCACAAGCGATGATATCATATTCTCTATGAATATGGTTGGTTCCTTACTGTCTTTCATGATAAAATACATTATATTGACACTGCCCGAGTGGTGTGTCCGACGCTGTTTTGATAATAGCCTTTGTATCCTGTAGATACTATTCGATTCAAATTCAGAACACTGGATTGCTCAAGTTCCATATTTTACCGTTTCTGGAATTAGAAACTAGACGTGTCGTGATGAACTCCAGACGGTAAAGCATGTGCCGTAAATACAAGTTGTGCGTGCTTCTATAATATATAATATAGAACATATTATATATTATAGAACAGTAAAAGGTATTGACTATTGCCTTATAAAGTTGGTGCAATTAACGCCAGTACATGCTTGGTTTTCCGCACTTAACTTTATTTATTATCAGGAATCCTGATTATCGCGTTCTAAATCTCTCAATTCTGCTGAGGCTATACCTTACCAGGATTTTGTCGAGGTGCACTGGTAGCGCACTGTATTCGTGACTGAGGATCTCACCACTATATTGGGTGAGAGTGACTGCCTCCTGAAGCAGGGATCTACCACTTTATCTTACATACGTTCTGAGATCACGCCAGGCTTTACTAGGGAAGATTATCGTATTGCTACCGGCGGTATAGAAAATTGGCTTACTGCAAGTAAACATCTATGCTTTACTAGCAGGTCAGAGGAATATTTCCATTATGATGTGCAATATGTTATCAATATATTGTGCTCTGTCAATTAGTTCAGTCTGTGGTCGTGATATAGATCAGCTGATAAGCCGCTAAAACAGAGAACTTATGGTTCTTATTCTATGTAACTTCCGTGGTGAAGCCGCCTCAATCTGCTTGATTGATTGGTCGATGCGGTTATCCAAGACATGCAATCACATTGTTATGTGATTTGAGTAAGTATGCAATTTATTTAATAACAGCTTCTATTAGCGTTAAGTATATTATATGAATGCCGTAAAGGGCTAATAGTTGTGCATACACTTATTATTGTTACCTCTCGCTCACTGCAGCCCGGAACTGTTTTTAATGATGCTTCTGAAAGGTAGGGTCGCCTAGTTGATGAGGGCAGATTCTGATCGTAGCGGAGGTGATAAAAGCGTTTTCTGATCCGCTTGATTTTTTATTTCCTAGATGATTAGTTCCATAACATGAGAAAGTTACAGACGTAGTCAGGCACTGGTGAAAATTACGGCAGCTGATTTTTTGCTATAAATGTGTGGGTGATATTAAGATTGTTGCTCGCTTTAATAAAGGGAAACAGAATAAAAGGAGTCCGTAATAGAATAAGCGATTTATGGCTAGTAGGAATAAGATGAATAAGGAGACCTCAGTGATCAACTACGCTGATAAAAAGTAAGAGAAAAGTTTTAATTAGTGACAGCTGATAACTAATAGTGGACTCTTCATCCTTAGTGTATGCACGCCAGTGACTAGTTGAAGCAGATAACCTTACAAGGTGCTTCATTTATTTTACTTGTCGGTTTAATTTTTAATTTTCCCTCCTTTCATCAAACAAGCCAAAGTTGGAATTATAAATCAAGCGTATTTTTTATTCTGCTATTCTACTCGGTTTACAATAAATTAATATTTTCTTGTGTAGGTGTCATTGACTTAAAATTTTGTAATTCAAGAAAATATTTTTAACACTATCTTTATGTGGATTAGGTGAATAATCTGGCACAACTTTTTATTATTTATCTTTTACTTTATCGCTTGAAATATCATTTCTATACCTACGTATCCGTTCAGGAAGATTTTGCAAGCTAATCAAGCTGAATTGATAATTAATGAAATTTACATTCTAGGCATCGAATAATTTGTAGTAGCCCTTCCTGATATTTTATACGATATTGCGTAGGGGGGTAGTGATGAGTTCGCTATCTAGCGTAGCTGAAACGGTCACTTCCATTCACTCATTTAAAATGAGTGAATCCTGACCACAATACCAGTGAGCATTAATGTTTAGTCATAGCGTCTCAGCATATCTTATAGTATTAGCATGCAGTCATACAGTTCTATATTGAGTATATTGTCAGTAGGAATTATCAAGCTAATCTGGCTGGCTAATACATTAATATATATTGCTCGCAGATTCTTCTATCTGGTAAGGCTACACAGTAGGTGATAAACCACTGGGTGCAGACAGGCTACTCCCGTTATTGCGTTAGCTCTAAATTAGCCACGTGCACCTTTGCCCATTGTCGATAAAGCGGACTTTAAAGGAAGGTAGTCACCCGTTGCCAGTCAAACTACGCCACTAAAGTCAGTGGTCATAGTATGTATTAAAGAGATACATGGCAGGAGTTCTGTGTCAGTTGCTATGCTGACAGAGAACTTATGGGGGTGTAGAAGGTTAGTACGGTGAGGTTATTCACACGCCAGGCAGCTCAACAAACCAAGCGATAACAATCGTCTGTAAGCTTTGTAGGTTGCTATATATGAGTATTTAGAGAACTGTGGTTCGCCTTTTTTCGGCATATATAAAAAGTATCTCCTTGCTTACGTTAATCTAAACTTTAAGTGGTTTCAACTAATATGGAAACAGTATTTCTACCTCTTAAGCTAATGGCCATTCTTCAAATACGAGCAGCCACTAATCCTATAGAAATTGCTTTCAGGTCAGTTAGACTATTGACTATGGAGCGGTGGTTATGCTATTTGAGTGTATATTATTAACATTGAATAGTTTGATAGGCCATCTCTGTAAATATAGTTTTCTTTGTGAAGGGGCCGAGAGCATACACCTATTCTTCGTTGTTGTGTATTCCGCTCAATATAGTAAGGCGTAAAAACATTTGTTTTATTTTAAATAAATGGACGGCGCCTTAATTCCCTGGTGTGATTAACCACGTATTAGTAGTGGTTTGGATGTCGTTTTCTAGCTTTGGATCGGATGTCAGTAGACATTTTATGTGTTAGGAATCAAGTGACGTTAGTCAGAAGTTGAGAAGGCTTGAATGAGGGTTAAATAAGCTTAAGAAAGGGTTTTATATGTTATAGAACCAAATATCCTCCTAATGTGCTAATATGTAATAAATGCTTCATTAGTCTAGATGCTCTGGCGCACGAAAGTCAACGCGCCATTAGTTGTCTTTAGCATCATCTAGGATTAAGCACTCCCACCGATAGGCGGGACGAAGGTTAGTGCCATATCCCATGGTTGTTCAACCCAAGTGTCTTGCGGAATATCAACAACATAGTCGCCCACGAACGGGCGGCCTGCCGGTTTTGCGAAGAGCGTAACAAAGCGGGCTTTTGGGTACATCTCACAGATTGTTTTTGCAGTCCCGCCAGTGTCCACTAGATCGTCTACTAGGATACAACCCTCCCCATCGCCTTTGGCGCGCTTAAGCACTTGCATTGCACGCTGATTATCATGGTCATAACTAGAGATACAGACGGTATCCACAAGCCTGATATTCAACTCACGTGCTAGCAGAGAAGCGGGCACTAAGCCACCACGGCTAACAGCAATAATTCCTTTCCATTGATGAGAAGGAAGAAGGCGGTATGCCAGCTTACGCGTATGTATTTGTAGCATATCCCAAGTAACAACGTATTTTTCACTCATTGTAGATAGTACCTCGGATGGCACTGATGTGCCTTGCTAAGTGTCAGGGAAAAGGTGTCAGAATATTATAGAGATTGGCTACATTGAATACTAGTTATACCGGGAACATCCTAATAATTTCCTGTGGTGAGTACTGTTAATAAAATTACCGAGAAACCTTTGCGATTTATGTTAGTTTTATAAGAGGAGAGGGGTGTACTAGAAAAGTGATATGGATCATAGATCCTCTCATTCAAGATAGTATCATCAGTTTTAAACGGCGGCGCATGCATTTCCTTTAGAGTTTAACTAAAGGAGGTTTGTGTGTCTCAGTTTTTTGAAATTTTTAGGAGGTTGGAGACATGGTATGTCTTGCTAGACAATGCTGCTATTCAGTATCATACTATGTATGTGAGAAACATTTACTTTGCACATTTTCAGGTAGGCTAAAGAGAATGCCTGTATTTTAAACAGTATTAGGCAGAGTATAATACTTTCATTAGAACCAACCAGGCTACTAAGTTATTAAAATTTCAAAGGCAACGCTCTAATAGGCACAGATTTGAGTGGATTTTATAGAAGGATAATCATTTAAAGCAAGAGTCCAGTCAGGATTAGATCTAGTCATATATAAAGGACAAACATAAAATGTTGACTAATCTTAGATACTAACGATAAGGGTATCTATCGTCCTTGGGCGTGTACTTGTATTTGACAAGGATCGTGTTGAATATTCCTTTGGAAGTGTTGGTCACTATGATTAAAAAAGTGGCTTATAATAGTGGAGTGATTGGACTATTAACCGATTTATTGCGGTCGGGCATCTTGGCTAATTTGATTTCCAATGGCAAGAGATGTGTTATCAGCTAAATTGTGGATTTAATCTCAGCACTACGATACGCTGAGATTATTAGTTAGTATTAGTCAATTAATAGAGCGAATAGCTAACGGTAAAACTTGTATCCGCACTCACTCGCATATGCGGATCGTATATAACCGCCTGCACTTGCTCGTTAAGATGATATAATGAGGCATAAATCCTAAATCTGAACGGAGTATGCTGAGAGCGGTAGTTTATATGAAACCTTAAAGGAGTTACAGTACCCACTAAGAATTCGCCATACTAAAAAGGCCGAGGAAAATATGTAGTAACACCCACTAGAAGCGAGCTGCAGGCTCAGGAGAAGGGTGTTACTCTCTTTTTTACATTCAGCACAATTGCATTGTTGGTAATTAATAGTGAGATCGGCACAGAAGCCTTTTGGGATAACTACAAGGTGTACTAAATTGAGTTATCCATCGAAGTTATGATATGAAATGTGTTTAGACACCTCACTAAATCTTTCTTCGTCATTAGCGACACATACTCAGAAGAGATAATCTTCTCGTATCGGTTACAATATTAACAACGGTCAAGAGTTTGCGATCAAACTTTTAATCACACCAGTCAGTTAGCTGGTACAAGGCTGTACTCCTTAGTAGCTAGTTAAATGGGTAGCCAAATATTTAGCGACAAGTAATGTAGCCAAACAAATAAGTATTTTAATATTTATTCAGAACGACGTAAATATTATTTTTACTTATGTCCGCTAGTAATGTAGTTAGTTAAAAACCGGTAGTAGCACATAGATATGCTATCGAACTAACCATATATATCTGGCGAATATTCAGTTGACGAATATTCGCCTTATATCGAAACCATTTCTGTATTGTTAATTTCGATTAAAATCGCACTGCGCATAAGGCGCAGCCCGAGACCGTAGTTTACTAAAATAGTGCGTTCTCCATTTTAAAAGGATGCAGTGTTGCCATCCAGAATTCGGATTACACATAGTAGTCTAGGATGGAAAGATCGATCCAAGATCTATTCAAAGTCATGCTAGACCGTTACTAGTTTCTAACTGTTGAATTTATTTAAGATTGCGATGATAAATTAATTGAGAGAGCTAATAAAATGTATAATTAAATTATTTTTTGCTAACAAGAGGAGTCACTTACTCACTAACGATTGATATAATCGCCGTCATAAGATGATTATTAATATATCTAGAATCTTATCTTTTACTTGCTTGATCATTAGTAATATCAACTATTTTTGGAATTTAAAAAATTGACATGGTTAATAAAATTAACGATTCTAACTTGGTTCTGTAATATGAAGTGTGAATTTCCATTCAGTATTTATAGAGCCAAAGAATGGTTTTATTGATATTCTCTATTTGATTTATTTCATGATACTTGTATCGTTTAAACTTTAATAATAATTCATTGATCGTGATTAATGGAATTTGATATTTGCCATGATCTTAGTATATGCGATCTTGAAATCTCGCCATGCGTTGTTTATTATATAATTGTATCGTAAAATCATCTTCAGGATAAAAGTCTCATCGCCACTATATCACGACAAACACCAATACCGCAATTAATCTATCTAAAGAGCGTTCCAAGATTAAAGGACCTTTACTTATTGGCATTAAACGATATGCATATATAAATAAAAAGTAGTGCCGACCATTTATCGCGATACTGTTAGTGTAAAATTGTTTATTTTTATCTAATTTAGTACAATCTGGTGAGATAACTATAAATTTATATAGGCTTATAAAATAACTAATTTATTTTACTTGCATCTATATAACATGCGGTGTTAGGTGGCGCACTTTTAGAAAAGCTATCTTAATTATAATAAATCGAATATAAAAAGGAAAGAAGCTCCTTTTAACCAATCTTTATTGTAAGTATTATTGATTTTATTTTACCACCAATCTGGTTACTGACTACATAGATCTTCTAGGCTTGCCAGTTCCGATTGGGTGATGCGGATATTATGCTATTTGTTATTGCTCAGTTTAATACTCAACTGACACTTTTGTGTCGAAAATAAATTTAAACAAAGTAATTCTAAACTAAGATTAGAATAAAGTTATTCCCTAACTCAGAATTAAATATCTAAAGAATTTAATTCTGAGTTACCAGATATTGCAAATCAATTTGTGAAATAAAATATAAGCCAATCCTACAGTATCTTTTTATATAATTAAAGGAAATAATGTTATTATTAAGGAAGGTCTTGATTATTATGGATTGTAGGTAATTGATTATGGGAATTTACAAACATATGGCTGTAGCTACTAGGTTAGTCAGTTGGTTCATTTGAATTTCTTACATTGATGTTTATCTAGTTTAACTTTTGTTTTCGGTCAGGCCTAATTTGAACATGACACGTTGCATGTAGAATATTTAAAATTTAAATTGAATACTTCGTCGTAAAAAGAAGAATTGCTGTTTAGTTGAATGATTAACTTATAAAAATAATTTGCATATAGTAGTTGCTACGATATAGCCTATCATAGGCGGGTGCTCAGCTTAACAAACTATAGATTAATTTTTTAAATGAGAAATAAAACACAGATAAATTCAATAGCGATATGCCAATATTTAAAGATCTAAATTAAAAAGCAGTTTATAAAAATTCATGATAATATAATAAAATTCAATTTGTGTTAAAGTTAATGAATGATATTCAGTTAAGAAATTCTGTTTAAATGTCAAGTATTTAATACGGGGATTCTTATGAAGGGTTAGGTGCATTGTTAGCCCAGTTTCTACTAGAGACTTAATCACGTTGGTATGGTAAACAGGATTTAGCTCAGTATCACCCACAGTATTTTTATTACCATGGTAATGGTAATTGTCGCTCCAGTTGTGGATGCAAAAGTGTTACGTGCAGCCCTACTAACCGCACGCCACGCCCTCTACGCTTTTTACACCATAGTTGGTATGCAACATGCAGAAGATCTTGCATGTCTAGGACTGGGTAAATATGTCCTTGTGTTGTTTGTTGAAAATCGTGAAATTTTAGCTTAACGCCCTGATGGGCAATATGCAGATCTTTCTTCACCTTTCGTAATCGCATCTCAAGTTCGGGGTAAAGCTTATTTACAATTATCGCTGCGCAAGTATGCCAATTTTGGATATCCGCTGCTAGCGTGCATTCGACGCCAACAGATTTACGCGGCCTATGTGGCGATACTGCACGTAGGTCTATGCCCTGAGATTGTTCCCACAAAACTCGGCCGAACTTGCCAAATTGTGTGAGTAAAAGTGCCAGATCGTACTGCTGCACGTCAGTAACAGTCATGAGGCCTGCTGACTTCAGGCGCTTAGCGGTGACTTTCCCAACTCCGGGAAGTTGACTCAGAAGGAGTTTCTTCAAAAAATTCGGCACGTCTTCTGGTGTAATTACATATTGGCCGTTTGGTTTGTTCAATTCGGAAGCGATCTTGGCAAGGAATTTGCTCGGAGCGATACCTGCCGAGGCGGTAAGACTTAATTCATCAGTGATCGCTTTCCGGATCTCTTGGGCGATTAATGGCGCTAAGCCGTTACATTCTAGACTATCCGTAACATCCAAATATGCTTCGTCCAGTGACTGCGGTTCGATCAATAGCGTGTACCGGGCGCAGATTTCTCGGATATGCTGGGAAGCCTCTTTATAGGCACCCATACGGCCTTTCAACAAAGTTAGGTGCGGGCATAGCTTAAGAGCCGTTGCCGAGGGCATTGTGCTATGTACGCCGTATCGGCGAGCGGGATAGTTCGCAGTGCTAATGACACCCCGCCCATGTGCGGTACCACCAATAGCTAACGGAATATCACGCAGATTAGGATTATCACGCATTTCTACCGCTGCAAAGAAACAGTCCATGTCGATATGAATAATTTTTCGCATCTTTCCTTCAATAATCATACTAGATAAATATGGACTTTAAGAACAGAATTAATAGTGTGGGACACGCTATTCGGCATTACCTAATACAATATGAGCTTTAGCTTGAACAGTGTTTTTGTCTGCAGTACTCTAGCTTAGATGCTATCTTAATAGATGTAAGTCAGCACTATACCCATCTTGGGTACATGCAAGTAGTGGTAGCAATTGTATTGACGGTTTTCTCGGAGTTGAAGAGGCGTAGCTCTGTTACAGACCATATTATATTAATCTACAGCAGGGTTGTAAATATATCAAGTAATAGGTCAGGTACTACGACTGATAATTTTCCCAATCTGCGATTCTTCGTTAGTGAGGCAATCTATGTAATGAAGAGGTCGTCTCTGGTCATGATGCCAAAGTGGTTGAGGGCTTCTCTGAATATTGTTACGGTTAGACCATAAATTGAGATGATGAATGATCAAAGCCTCTCAGACTTAGAATATGATTCTATGGTTTAAAGCGAAACAACAAAACTCTGCGTGTATTGAAGCATCCCAAGTAATAGTCGGATAAAATAAAACAAGAATAGAATTTTCTTCTCTGATTATTTTTGAACATGATGAATGCTTAGCCAGCATGGCTTGCTAAGCGATTATTTCCGTTTTGTAGAGAGATCTGTTAGTACTCTTTCACAGATATCAGAAAGAGTGTCAGATACGCGCTAATTTGCGTTAATCACAGCTGCCTCCTTGAGGCTTGGTAGGGAGGATAACTAGTTTCCTTGTTTGTCTGCATTAAAATAAGCGCAACATGCCACCCTTGGAGATATGTCTTCGGGTTGTAAGACAGAAGTGATTTTTAAAATGACATCTGGATTTATCTATATGATTTTCGATAAGTGCTATGATAGCGTTGATCGAAAATTAGGCAAATAGGCATCGTTTTCTTGATATCACCATAGGTGTTATGTGTTATCTAGGTTTAGTTAGCTTTTTCTATAGAAAGAAAATAATTTACAGATACTAAAGGCATGCTTAGATCCTTTTCTGGATCCGTGAACCTAGTAGTAAAGTTCTCATTATCACAGCTACGGGTATAAATAACACCGACTTAATATATATTAAGTCACTTATTTTGGAATTGATGCCCTGAATGAAATAATGTAAATTCAAGTTAAATAGGGTGGTGGTATCGCTATCTATAATAAGCTAAACCCTATAGGTAAAAACCAGAACGCTGATGATATATCTTGTTGTGTGAATTTAGAATATATTGAATTAACATTATTACGATTTTATTTATTGATAATAACATATTGTGTGGATATTAAATAAATATTTAATATGCTTTATTTATCCTGGTCAAGTCAGGGTCGGTGCATAGGCTGGAAATGGTGTTGTATAATATTTAGAGCTACATAATATTTTAATCTGCGCTGGATGATAAAACAACACAATGACGAATACAGGTTGAGAAACTCTTCTGCGAAGAGAGAAGAGGACGTTTGAGGCTGAGCCTTAATGATATATATCTATTTAGTAGATAAAGGCTAGTGATAAATTGCTTGCCACTTTGAGGCAAGCAGAGTGTTCTGGGTTGTTTTTGTTATCATTACATAAATAATGATATATCAGGATATTAGGCATAAGTATTAAATTAATAGAATTAATATTGTGTTTGGCGTTAGTGGGATATGTCTTAAACCATTTTATATCTAATTTAAATAGAAGTTGATAAATGAGATTATTAATGGTGGTGATAGCATCTATCGTAATAGGTTTCGGAATCATGCGTTCTAATTGAGCGTGGTTATCTCAGATTACAGGGTGGTCTAGTGGATTAGTGTCAAAATAAGGCTAGGATTACGATTAATGTTCTTCTTATGAGTTTAATAGTATTACACAGCCTGAGAATAGGCTCTATCTTGTACTTTAATTAACTTTGCTTAGCCTTGCTGCTTTATAATATACGGCTCTGCGTTGATGTGTCCTGAAATCCTATAATAAAGACGGCTACATAGGCGCGACTGAGGTTTGTACAGGTTGTTAGTAAATAAAAGAATCTCTTCTTTCTACCGCCTCGCCAGTTTATAGTTTCTATACTCTGCCTCATTAATGGTATACTTGCACAATAGTACAGAAGTAGATTCTTGTACAAATCAGTGCTAGCTAGATTCACAGTAATGCGTATTTACAGATAAGCACGCTACGTAACGGCTGCTATTTAAACTTTCGTTACATAAACTCAGCTAAAACATCATTATTGGTTTAATACAAACAGCTAATTTAAATTTATAATTAATTCGAACAAATATTATTTCAGAGCTGTCTGCCAATAAAGTTAAAATCGCCAATTAGCGACTAATAAACAAAGTGTCTATATAGATGTTAGTCTACTAATTCAGATAAATACGGCACCGTTGTATTAATTTAAAACTATATTAATCTCTCTACATTTATATATTTTTATTAAAGCGTGATCAGGGAATCACTACATTTAATTAGTAGTTATTAACTAATCGGCATTTCAATAACATAAATATAACTTTGTCCTGTTTTATGTATATGTGCGGATGGTAATTCATTTTTAGCATTACAGAAAGTAAGTGAATATTGGTTTAATTGTTACAAGGTTATAATGAATTATAGAAATTAAAATAGTAAATAAACTAATCGGGTATAATGCGGTTAGTTTAATGCGAACATAATAAAACTGAGAGATAATATATATCTGTATTAATCTTTTATTATCAATAAAAGAGATGACCTATCTTTTTATATATATTTAATATAGCCATGTCGTATTTTAATAAATTATAGTATCGGATGATGGCACTAAAGCTATAAAAGTTTCTGAAGAATAATTCTACATAGAGTGCTTCCAGTGTAAAATTGAAAGTCACAGAACAAACAAATTAATTCTAATTATTTCACAATACAAAGATAAAATATTTGTTAGAAGTATGTGATATAAGATTTCCATATATGATATTTATTTGTACTGGTTAGGCTGCTGTTGGTGCTTGATTGCTAAATCTATTTAAATTACTTATTTTTATATTAATTACAATAAATTTGTTAATTCTGATGATGGAGGGAATATACTTAAGTTCATTGCAGATAAATAAATTAAAGGCTATGAATATGAAGTTAATCGAAATCTTCTTCTACCTTTAAGAATCATTTCTGTAATATCGTCCCAGGTATAACTCACTAAACATCTACATTTTACCCACAGCTTATAGTGAACTTACGCTTTATGTTAATCCGGTGAGGGATGGATACTGGAGCTTATAGAACATTTTCAAGTGAAGTATAAAATACGCGGAAGTAATATACCCTTATTCGCGCCATCAAGGCGAGTCTGGCTAACGTTATCGAGTATGTAAATATTGTTGGTCCGGCAACTAATATACCAGCCTGATGTGTGATATATAGCAAAAGCTGTCGGCTTTGCCGACGATGTTATCACCTCTTGCGCTGTACTATACAGTTTACGTCAAAAGTGTCTAAGGCGTTTAATATGTGATAGCCCTAGTTAGATGCCTAAATATTGATTAGGATAAACTATATAGGCAGAATAAGTAGAATAGTCAGAAATTCATAGCAACTAGTGCCTAAGGTATCTTATGGCTATTGTATGTGTCATCTAATTAATTGAATTAGGTGCTAAATAGCATTGATATGGAGTTCACTAAAATCGAAGTTGCTTCAAATCCTCGATAAGATCGCTGCTGAATATCTAGCGAAATATAACAACAGCTAACTATATAAAGCGACATGGGATATACAGGTATTCTGTCATTTTACTGATCCGAATAATAGCTGTAATCCTGGTATAGTTAAAAAATGAAACGTAAAAGTTGAGCTGACTATTATGTGCAAGATTTCTGCTATGTACAGCTGTATAGCAGTCAGATGATGATTCTCGCTAGGGCTCTGCTTGGTGCCTTTTTTGCGCTATCTCCGCTATATGATCCCGTTGAGCTGTTCGTGTGATTCACTTTGTGCTTTGCGAGGCGGTCATTTTAAATGGTAATAGTTATGACAGTAGTCGAAATTCGCTGCACAAACTAATATGAATTTAACTACGTAGCCGAGTGACATCAGGAAACTGGGTATATTTCCGCAACACCTATACAACAGTCAGCGCTACCGAGTTAATATTGCTCATGATGCATATTGTGCTACACAGTCGACGGCTCGGAGGTCAAGCTGGTTTTGCTGAGTTTTATGTGTAAATTTTATTAGATATTAGTTAGCCTTTGAGGCGCGGTACTATATGCTTTAGCGCTTGAAGCGGGCTAGTTACTTAGTTGTGGCGCTGAGCTAGCTAATCTGGAGATACTGTAGTTTGCCTATCAGTAATTTAGTTAGATCTTCTATTGGTTAAGGTGTTATGGATTAGCAGCTTTGTCAGTTTTATATGATGAATATTGATTATGCTCAGTGATTTAGGTTTGGCATTCATAGTACTGATAAAGGCATAATAGCTGCTAGGATAGTAGCTGCTAGGCTGGTAGCGGCCTGGTTTCTCAAAGTATGGTGATGCTAAGAAGAGTATGTTCTGTGAGCTCATTCCGCGTCTTCAGAAGTTGTTAAAAGTAAATTTCTGTCATTTTGTGCGTCGAGTTAAGCTACACTAGCATCCTATCCCCAACAGCAAAGATTATATTATGTCATTCTCTTTGTTATCAGATGCGTGAGTGAGGCGATCGGTATCATTACGTGGTGATGTGTACAACAGTATTGGATATCTATGTATGTCCGCTGCCATACACCTTGCTAGTCGTTAATTGAAGTTGGCCACTAGCTAATCTAAATGGCGTAAATGATGCTCTTGTCACCAGGAACCAGTAGAATAAGCAGTAAGCTCATATTTTATAGGAATCACTCTGGAATTACCACTTAAACTGAGTTGCTCCTCAGTTGAGGAGAGACAGTTGGTACCTTAATTATAATTTTGAATTATTATAAATAATAACGTATGCGGTTATTGTTTCAGAGTAAGTTGCTGATAAACGATGTAAGATGATAAAACCCTACGAACGACCGGATAGCTTCTAGCTCAAATAAATCGCCCATCATGTTTTTATGATAACAAACCTATGAACATAACTAATTTTCTTAAGTACGCTTGATTTGGTATTTCCAGTTGAAAATAAGCCTCCTGAGGCCCATTTGCTCGTATCTGCTATTGCGTGGTCTGGGTTATCTGACCTAACAAATTAATGTACTCCTGGACCATAGTGGTCCAATGTTGGCGAGATAAGAGAACAAGAGCTAGGTTCTTAATGTAGCACATTATATGATTGATATAGCGGTTATATCTGATTGAGCGGTCTCTTGACGCAAGGACGGCTCTCGCCTACTTGGTGAGAGTTTGTCGTCTATAATGGTGGGCTAGATTTCAGACAGGTAATGATGTTAGTAGCGTGTAGTGGTACGATATAAAATCAAATGCTAGTTGCTAGGCTCCGACTACGGAGGAGGGAAGATTTTATATATTAAAACGAAGGGCACATCTTAAAATGCGTTAGTAGGTACTTCACCTCTACAACCCATGCTCTCTATTAACGGGCGCTTTATATATGGACTGCGCATCACCTGTCTAGAACTTATCGTGATTTATTGATGCTAATTTTCGTGTTTCCTGTTGTTGATATACTCGTAGCCATTTTGTTGCCAGCCGTGCTGGTTACTGGTGTCACCTAGTAGCTTGAGCGGCTATTTTATTTACTACTTTGTTTTATATTCTGTCTCCGAAATTGATATTCTGCTCCATCAGAAAGAGCTCTCTTCAGAATGAATTATCACTAGAATTGGTATAATCATAAACATAATAAAGTTGCAGAAACTACCACCACATGTAAGTCAACATGGGATTAGGTGATCGAGAAAAATCACATACAAGTCAAAGCTGCTAAGATTATTAGCGACAGTCTTTCAGGTGTCAAGCCTTAGGAAGCGTTATTGATATTAGGTAATGTGGGTGCGACAACTTTGACATAAAAATGGTGTGCAGGAAAGAAGAAAGGAGGAGAACCTGCTTTGAGTTTGATTATGCAACCCTAAAAAGGCTTGCTATAGGAGGTTTGTAACCATTAAAGGACAAAATAGCGGAAGTGGATAAAGAGAACTGCGTCATTCTCCTGCTCTCATAAGAGAGCTCAGGTATCTTATTACAGTATTTTTTGCCTCATTTACGGATACAAGGTAGCATGTTCCTCTCTGATTTAGCAGTAGCTATATAGAAAAAGAAATGATGGTAATACCTCCTTCCCATAAAAATAGCGCTAGTAAACGTTTGTCTTTTGCAAATACAGGATTTTAATCATAAACAGGTAAACAGGATGGATGATGCAATTAAATAAAAAACATACGTATAATAAGGACATAGCTAAAAGACGCTGGTTAGACACTCATGAAGCCGGTTATCATAAAAGCATGGGTAACCGACAGGTACAAATGATTGCTATAGGTGGTTCTATCGGTACCGGCTTATTCCTGGGGACAGGCGGTCGTTTGGCTATGGGTGGGCCGGCATTAGCGCTAGTTTATCTTTTGTGCGGGGTCTTCTCTTTCTTTATTTTGCGCGCGTTAGGTGAGTTAGTTTCGCACCGCCCCACTAGTGGTAGCTTTGTCTCTTATTCGCGTGAGTTCCTCGGCGAAAAAGCGTCTTATGTTGTTGGTTGGATGTACTTTCTTAACTGGGCGATGACTGGGATTGTGGATATAACTGCCGTTGCGCTGTATATGCATTATTGGAGTACCTTTTCTGAAGTGCCTCAGTGGCTATTTGCGTTATCTGCCCTTGGTGTAGTCGCCACCATGAACATGATTGGTGTTAAGTGGTTTGCTGAAATGGAATTCTGGTTTGCTTTAATTAAAGTTCTGGCTATTTTGGTATTTTTGATAGTTGGCGCAGTGTTTCTTGGTATTGGCACCCCGGTGGCAGGTAACCCTACCGGGGTGAACTTAATTGTTGCAAGCGGCGGGATGTTCCCGAATGGCCTGCTACCAGCGCTAGTGTTAGTGCAAGGTGTGATATTTGCATTTGCTGGTATTGAGTTGATCGGCACTGCTGCTGGCGAGTGCCGAGAGCCAGAAAAAATACTTCCGAAAGCAATCAATAACATTATTTTGCGTATCGGTCTCTTCTATGTAGGTTCCGTAGCTCTGCTAGTTTTGTTGCTACCTTGGCATGCTTACCAAGCAGGTCAAAGCCCGTTCGTGACCTTCTTTAGCAAGGTCGGGGTGCCTTATATCGGTAGCATTATGAACATCGTCGTACTGACCGCCGCGTTATCCAGCCTAAACTCTGGCCTGTACTCCACCTGTCGTATCCTGCGTTCGCTCTCTATGGGAGGTTCATCACCTAAATTTATGGCAAAAATGAGCAGTCAGCAGGTGCCTTATGTGGGTATTCTGGTTACTTGTGGTATTTACGTAATTGGTGTGTTTTTGAATTATTTTGTACCTTCTCAGGTGTTTGAAATGGTTCTAAATAGCGCTTCGCTTGGTATTATTAGTTCCTGGTCATTTATCATCCTCTGTCAAATGCGGTTGCGTAAAGCTATCAAGGAAGGCCATGCAGAACCTGTCTCATTCAAGATGCCCGGCGCGCCATTCACAGCCTGGTTGACGCTAGGTTTTCTCTTGTTAGTAGTGATTATTATGGCGTTCGACTACCCTAATGGCACCTGGACTATTGCTACTATGCCAGTATTAGGCGTTATTCTGGTGCTCGGTTGGTTCGCGCTCCGTAAAAATTCGCCAGAAGTAAATCAGGAAAAGTAGATCCATAAAGCTTTAGTTGCTTATTAAATTAATCCTATGACGCTAATGAGGAATGATTCCGCATTAGGGGTAAACCCGCTCCTGTAATATCCTTGAAATGGTTAAGCATACGCAGATTGATCAACAATATACTAACCTCGTTATCTTGGTTTCGCCAATAGTTCACCCATGATTTGATATATGCCACATGGTGGTGGCGTGATAAGAATCTGTATTTCTCCAGTCACTTATTGTTAAATCGTTACATCATCTTCGTCTATGTCAGATGGAAGTGCCGTATACGGTTACTAACCCAGTAAGGGTCGGTAGGTGTATAACTAAACATGCACTGGAATTAATCATTCCAGAAGGTCACCTCTAGCCCACTTTGATCGTTCTCACAATGCTAATTCGCTGTTAGCGAATACGAGGGCGATTAAATGCTAATGGCGTGCTTCTCGCCAACCACACAAAGTGATATAGGCTGCTTGGTATCCATCATATATGAGTGCGTCACTCTACCATTCATTTAGTAGCCCTCTCATTAGTGCACAGTATCAGTAGGTTAAAGCTACGGTGAGCAGTCTATCAGGCAAGCTGTAGTTCTAGCGTTGGTTAGCGGTAAGGTGTTTGGTACGTGGGTGCGTCTCTCTTTGCTACTATATAGAATATAGGCGCATTTTTAGCAGTATACTTTCTCGATGAGGTCAACCAGATTCGATAGTCACTCTTAGCTTCAATTAAAGTACTAAGATTGAATGAGGTACATGCACCATATTCCTCCAGCCATTAACGCTATTTAACTGGCAGTTAAATATACACCAAGGACCTAGACGCGCTGCGGTTCGTTTAATTCATTTCTCGTATAGGTGGTAAACTGATTTGGTTGGAATTAGTTTATTGACAAGGCGCATAATTATGATAATGAGGATTGCTTTCTGTTTCACTGCGATGTATAGTGAAGTAAGTAATGCATAAAGTATACTGTGTGTTGTGCAGTCAAGAAAATCCGTATATCGGACGCTTAAGTAGGTTGAATTATATAATGAATAGTACGCAGTAAACTTGCGGGCAAAAGACTGGTTAAGGTGACGGGAGCGGGTAAGGCTATATATTATGGTTAATAACTCGAGGTGCTAGCATTTCTGGAAGCCTCATAAAAGTTAGGAAGTTTAAATATGGCCATTAGATAACATGACTTTCAGGCAAGCCTGGTGGTTTTAAAATCACTAAACTTTTTAAGTTGCAAGATTTTCTCTGCTATTCCTTGATTAGCAAATGTATATAGTGAGCGGACCGCTTCGAGTCCAGCATAAGCCGCGCGCGAGAGCGGATTTTATCTCACCTTCTCATAAAAGCGTGGCCTTTATTTAACTTTGTAAGTCGATCAGGACCTCCCATCTCCAGACCTGAGACATGTCGCTCCTGTCGACCGTAAATTATCGGTTCAGCTTTAATAGTGGGATCTGGTTCGTAGCCAGGCAGAGTAATTCGCGGAATTCCCTGCTCGAGTAGGTATTCAATATCACGTAGCAGTTTGTGCTCATCTACACAAACTAGTGAAATTGCTTTGCCGGTACACTCAGCGCGGCCAGTACGGCCAATACGATGTACGTAGTCTTCCGGCACATTAGGTAACTCGAAATTGACTACATGTGGAAGTTGCTCGATGTCTAGACCGCGTGCGGCGATGTCGGTAGCGACTAGCACACGGATTTTGCCTTTTTTAAATTCTGCTAATGCACGAGTTCGCGCGCCCTGGCTTTTATTTCCGTGGATCGCAGTCGCGCTGATACCAGCTTTGTTGAGGTGTTCGGATAAATGGTTTGCTCCGTGCTTGGTGCGGTTAAATACTAGTACCTGCTTCCAATTGCCTGCGCTAATCATTTGTTCCAGTAGATCTCGCTTACGATTCTTATCGACAAAGTGAACGGTTTGTTCGATCTGAGTAGTAACACTGCTATGGCGCGTCACTTCAACTAAAATGGGATTGAAGAGTAGCTTATGAGCTAGTGCCTTTATATTTTCTGAGAAAGTAGCAGAGAACAGCAAGGTTTGACGCTGATTTGGCAGCTTGGTCAACACGCGTCGGATATCATGGATAAATCCCATATCTAACATGCGATCAGCTTCGTCCAGTACTAGAATTTGAATTCCGGATAGATCAAGGGCATCTTTATATTCTAAATCCAGAAGGCGGCCTGGGGTTGCGACTAAGATATCAACGCTTTTTCTTAGCTTTATCATTTGCGCATTAATATTTACACCGCCAAATACAACCAATGAACGCAGGGATAGGTATTTACTATAAGTACCGACTGTTTTACCAGTCTGCGCCGCTAATTCTCGTGTAGGCGTTAGTATTAGCGCCCTAACTGACCGATGGCCTTTAACCGGTTGTTTATGTTGAGTGAGTAACTGTAACAACGGCAGGGTAAAGCTGGCGGTTTTACCGGTACCTGTTTGGGCGTTACCCATCAGGTCACGGCCTGCTAATACTAGAGGAATAGCCTGGCGCTGAATTTCTGTAGGTTTTTGATAGCCCTGCTCTTCAACAGCGCGCAAAATTTCAGCATTTAAGCCGAGGGTTTTAAATGACATAAAAGCTCCATATCCGCCCGACGGTTATGGCTGGCTTGACTGTCTGGGAGGGAGGGTTAGACAGGAATTCAAGATCTCATCAGGGATGGTAATGCTTTAGTGTACCAGACAGAGAAGATTATAGCAGAAGTCGAATAGTAAGCGATAGCTTTAAATATAATGAAACACTTATTTGTTTTAATTACGGTGCGATAGTGATACGGAATCACACCGTAATTCGTATTTGAATAAAGATAAAGTACTCTTAGCGGCGATTTCCAAAAATGCGCATACAGATTAGGAATAGGTTAATAAAATCAAGATAAAGCGTTAATGCGCCGATAATCGCATACTTATTCAAGATTGCGTGATCATCGGGGTTTAACTGATCTCCTATTGCCTTCAATTTTTGGGTATCATAAGCAGTTAATCCGATGAAGACTGCCACCCCGACATAACTAGTTACCCATATTAGCGTGCTGCTTTTTAACCAGATATTTACCAATGACGCCAGTACGATACCGATTAGCGCCATAGACAGCATGCTACAAAAACCACTTAAGTCGCGTTTGGTGGTGTATCCGTATAAGCTCATCGCACCAAACATGCCAGCAGTGACGACAAAGGTACTAGCGATCGAGCTGTAGGTGTAGGTGATAAAGATGCTTGATAATGTCAGTCCTGTCAGCAGTGAGTAGAGCATAAACAATGAGGTAGCTAGTGTAGCTCTGAGATGAGTAATCATGCCCGAGATTACAAGCACCAGTGATAATTGTGTGATGATTAGTCCAAATAACGTGATCTGGTTAGAAAAAATAAAATTGAGGACTGCGGGTGTTTTCGCCGCATACCATGCAACGAATCCTGTCAGAAGCAGGCCGCAGGTCATCCAGCCATAGACTTGCGCCATATAAGCCTGAATTCCAGTGTTAGCACGTTCTATGATAGAACGATTAGAGGGAGGATATCGATCCATGCGATTACCTTTTGTGAAATAAAAATTTAAATGTTTATATACTATATATTAAATCTTGATAAGTTTTAAATTGCCCTCATGATAAGCGCTGCAATGACAGTCTCGTAGATAAATAGAACTAGTTTATAACAAAATCAACAAACAAGCTATCGCATACAAGTGCAATTTCCATTTTTATGCTACCTGAAACGCGCATCCCATGATGCTTAATTGGGTTTTGTTGTTTCTGAAAAATCGCTTGGTTTGTGGGTTGCTAATAATAAATTTGTTGGCGCTGAACGGGATAGTGTGATATACGGATATTGTTTCTAACAACCTTTTCTCGAATCGAAGCAAAGCACATCCAGACAGTGGATTATCTTCAATCGATCATATTGGAAACACTCACAAGTCCGTTCAACGATCTCCGCCTCCCACTTTAGGCTGTTGGATAACAATAACAAGTATTATTGTGCTCATGTCTGCACAAACTTATGGTTGCACACCTTACTAATAACGAGAACCAAATGCTGACCATCATTTGTAGACTGACTAGCACTCATCTTGATCACAACTGATCGATAGAACTTTCTCAACGGAGATCATAGTCTCGCCTATCTTACCGCCGCTCGGAGTCGGTAATACTATATGGTCGGCCGCTTGATGTGGATGATCTGGCGCAGATCAACGATAGATTGAAAGCTGCTAATCACTTTCTGAATCCACTGTTATGGCTAAACTGATACCGCGTTTCCATTTGAATTTCCGGGTAAAAGACAGAATATTTATCGTGGATTCACCTTTTGCGCGGTGCGGACTAATCGCCATTTTACTAGAACCTTACTGGTTAATAACCAGACATTTCTACGGCTGTGAAAATAGTATAAATGGGTACTGCGGTTATTCACTCTTAGCCTGTTATGGGTGCGTAGTAGGCACCATTTTAAATGCGTACTCGATCATGTTATGTTTGCACTTCTAGGAGTACTTTCAATTGCGCTATACACAGTGGATTAAAGACATAGATCAACCCTAAATGCGGTTTTTTAACTTGAATAGTAGTAATTAGCGCCGTGACGGACATATCAATCTTCTAATGGCTATTCTCGATCAAGATGGCAAGCGCAAAGAATAATGTTGTGATCAAGAATTTTTCACGGACTCTGTGACCTGTTCCACGGTGGTGGAAGCATTCACTATATAGGCTTGGCTGCTAGCGTCAAAATGGTTGGTTGTGTCATATTTATTTATGTTTTAAATATAGTTTGAAGTGGTTTATTACTGATTTTTTAACTCGCCGAGTTAATGGATATTCGCTAGCCATATAGTTAATGATGATATATAAACTAAACCTGAGAAATGAAAGCTTGCATTTTATACCGCTGTTGTTTGATAAAAAAGCGCTTCTGTTTTTTATGAGTAGAGTATGTGTATATGTTCTTTTCATGCAGCATGTCACTAAAATTTAGTTCAAGCTCGCGCAAGGGATACGCTGCTCCCCGAATGCGCATAGGGTTAGATTACAAATAGCGGAGACCTGTGCCCAATTACAGCCTACATGAAATGTTATAGGAGATATTATCACCTTAAACTATCCATGCATGATACTCCACATATCTGCAATCTGTGCATAGTTATTGTTGCAGCTATGTAACTGACATCGTCAGTTATTTGATCCAAGGCGGGCGGTCATTTTCTAAAGAAATGGCACTAATGGAATAAAAAGCCCGTTAGCTGGTTGTATTAGTTTCATACAAAGTAGTAGACTGAATCAGGTGAATTCAACGCAACAAGAACCGAGCTACTCCTGTTTATATCAAGTATAGACCACTGTCTTGACTAAACGATTTGAACTAGCCCTGCCAGAAGCGTCAAACTACCCTAACTTGGAGTGCTTGCCGTGAGCGGTCAGTAGCTAACCTGAGGGCAGTAAGGCTTGAAAAGGGAGCTTTATTCCTTTGATAGATCTTGCGCTAACTGGTCGCAATGATAGTGATTTTTTACTATTAATTGCTGTCCGCTAATCTAGGGATGTGGTATTTTCACGCTGTGCTGCAATCATTCCGACAAATAAAGACCTGTTGAGGGTTCATAATTGGTTAAGCGTACCTTGAAGTGTCAAGTGATAACAAGGCGCGTCTAACTAGTCGCTTTGAATCTGGTGATAAAATATTTAAGGCTAGTTCTAGCTGTGTATCCATTGGGAGTAGGTAAAGCAAAAATCAAAGGCGTCAGTGATCGAGCAGCTCAAATAGTAGAACGGATGCGCATAAGAAACTCTGATGTGTGGCACTCTATTATACATTTCCTAAACCATAAAAATTAAGCATGTGCATTTGCACCCTAGCTGAATTGCCTTCATCAGGTACAAGCGACATATTGGTTGTAAAGAGCAAAGTGGGAAAGATAAGGAGTGTATTATAATCGCTGCTTTGATTGAAGTGGAATGAAACCTATATTCTAGGTAGAGGTCCGGCATTAAGCCGTAGTGGTTTATAGCCAATGTTAGTATCAGAATGACCGATATAGATTTTACACAGGTACATGTTACGTAGCCTGCGTCACTGCCAATTATATAGGTGCTACTTCACCTAGCCATTCCGCTAGGCTAGGCATTCGGCCATCAGCGCCGCTGTAAGGAAATTTATGCGAAATCAAACCCTGGCTGATCTGAATCAGGTAGTAGCGTTAGGAGGTGGGCATGGCCTTGGTCGCCTGATGTCTTCTCTATCCTCATTAGGATCACGTCTCACTGGCATTGTCACCACCACTGATAATGGTGGTTCTACTGGCCGGATACGTCGTGCAGAAGGCGGTATCGCTTGGGGTGATACCCGGAATTGTCTAACCGAGTTGATCGCCGAACCAAGCGTGGCTTCGGCGATGTTTGAATATCGCTTCAGCGGTACCGGTGAGCTCTCTGGCCACAACCTCGGGAATCTGATGTTGAAAGCACTAGATAATCTCAGCGTGCGCCCCCTGGAGGCGATTAATTTTGTGCGCAGTCTCTTGAACGTGGACGCCACCTTGATTCCTATGTCTGAGCAGCCTGTGGATCTAGTAGCGTATGACGAGAAAGGGAACCACATTTACGGTGAGGTGAATGTCGATCAATTGATTAATATGCCACAGAAATTAATGTTGTCAGCTCAGGTAACGGCAACCCGTGAAGCACTAGACGTGATTTCCAAAGCTGATCTTATCTTGATCGGGCCTGGCAGTTTTTTAACTAGCTTAATGCCGTTATTATTATTAGATGACCTTGCCCAAGCCTTACGGAACAGCAGCGCCAATATGATTTATATTGACAACTTAGGGCGAGAGTTGAGTATTGCTGCCGCAACGCTTCCACTAAAAGAGAAATTAATGCTAATGGAGAATAAAATTGGCCGCCAAATGATCGATGCGCTGATCGTCGGCCCTGGTGTTGACACATATCAGATACGAGAGCGTGTAGTGATTCAGAAATTGTTAGAGGCTAATGACATTCCTCATCGCCATAATCGTCAACAATTGCGCCGAGCATTAGATCAAGCATTAATGGGCCTAGCTGTGCGCCCCTGACCTTCGTCTTGCTGGCGTACGAAAGAGAGTACAATCTACACTGTAGGGTGTAGTAAAACCCTTTAATTGTGTATTAAGCCAGTTATGGTGTGTGATATGGCGCTCGTCATTACCCAGCTATAGCCCTATTTTTGAACTCAAATTATTCAAGTCAGACGTTAACTACCAATCAACGCTTATCTATTATACAATAGACCCTAAAGCCTACATCAAATGTACTAAATGCGATCAGTCATTTATAATACGTAACACAGTAAACTGTGTCTCACCTTGATCACGAACTGGTTGTAAAGTGCTCGCGCAATTCCTATATTTTATTATACGTCGAGCCGGATTTTTAGCTCTATATTTTTGTATGACCTACATCTGAGCTTTTAGCTCGCGGATTTTGTTTTCAACGTTGTCCGCGTCAGCCGTTGGTAGGAATTGCTATTTCGCTAGCTTGGCCTGTACCTTTACCCTTTTAAGGAGAGCTCGGCTCATAGCTAGTTTCAGGATATTGCCAATCGTATGTTTATAACCTGTGGTATAATACCGGTTTCTGCGTTATATGCATGAAACCTCGTACGCCGTCGTTTGTTTTCATTAAGGGCTTGCGCTATTAAGCCAGGAATACAGTTGATCTAGAGGATCATTCTATCATTAAGGTTACACAATGCAGGTCCGATAATTTAAGTTAATAAGCCTCAGAAGCCAGGAAAGCTTCTTGATCTGAATAAAACTGGCAACTAAATACACTTCAGGCGTATCAAGCTATTACGTAACAAATCTATACCAACTGGTATGTTAAATGTACCAGGTGAAGTTCACGAATTATCTCAGCGTGTTCTAAGGGATTGATGCTTGAATGTAGGTAGCGCAAATGGTTACCCTGTCCCTCCAGACAGGCATTTAAGTTTTCTGCTATCTACTGAGTGCAAGTAGTGAGTAGTCCCCGCTAATTGAGCCCTACCTTGTTGCATAACTTTGATAGCAAATCATCAACTTGTTTGCTGATTTGGCGCACTTATACTGCAGGATCTAGCTGTCCGGTGGGTTGTACAACCTGTGCGATAACAGGACTAATAGATTGCTTAAGATCATATTTACCAGGGTGGCTGATGCATAAAGGGTCTATGCTGTTAGCGCCTTAAACTTTGTAAACAGTAGGGGTAATGTAGGCTGACAGCAATCGGAACCCGTAGTCAATAAGGGGTTCCTTGCTCAACCTATCATTTTTGCACATGCAGTCAAACTGCGGCATAGTGACGTGAGATTCATCCGTTATGAACAGGCTATCTGTTAATAGGCAGCCAACCCGTTGGCGGAAACGAATCTGCGCAGCGCCAAAAAAGGTGACGCGAATAGGTTTTAATCTCTGCGCAGTATCCCAGTTCATTTATCATTTCCAAATTACACTGAGTACGTTTACTCCAGCACTCTTCTTGTATTAGCTTGTGGTGATTCAGCACTGCTTGGCGTCGCTCGCCTAACTTAGCTTAATTTCTTCCATTTTCTGGAGTATTCGCTTACATGGCGTTACATAGTGTGCTTTTGGATAAATCGTAAACGAAGCGCCGCTCGTTCAGTTCTCCCTGCAGCTAATCAAACGCTGAAACACGTTTCACCTCTTTATTAGCCAACTCAATTTGCACTGCTAAATCGGGCGACTTTACTGGAAAGAGTTTCATCAGCTCGCTGCGAACACGGAGCTTGGAGCGTTGAACAGCCTGATTATTGCGGCCGTATTGCAATTTTACTCAGCCGTAAGATAGCACGCTGATTGATGATCATACCGGGGTTTAGGTGTGGATCATTGTTAGGTATATATCTAGATCGGTTAGGCCGTAGATCGTTGAGTCGAAAGCACCACTATCACATCACCACGTTACAGCACTGAATTAGTAGCTGAAAGCCGCATTTGCTCTATATATGTGTTCGCCGAAATATCTTTGCCATAAAGTTGTTGAAGATAGGTCAGTAACCTTTTCTTTTTTACTAGTTGTAGCAAGAAATAAAGTACTTAATTGTATTTTTAGGCACTACCCTTTCCACCTTACGTATGACTAGCCTGCTTGCGTCTTGTGAGGTGCTAGTATAATAGTCGGTCTATTTAGACCTGAGATCATATTAGCCGTAGTAAAGGTTGTACCTGAACGAGTCACCCGAGCAGAGTCTGGTAGACTAGGCCATCTTCCACCAGTTTCCAATTTATAGATTGCTTTCGCTGGATTTTCGGGGGCTAATATCTGTAGGGAGTTTTAAAATACACTCATTGCTTCGGTTGCCTTGTGTAAATGTGCGTGTATAATCGATCGGCGGTGGCTGTGACCACGCTGAGTAACTAACCCTATTGGTTATGAAAGAAGTGGTGCTTTACGCTACTTATTATTATGCTAGCTATAAAATCAGACGGGAGTAGAAGTAATCGCGGTAGTGTGTAATCCCTAGAGCGGTTGCTCTTAGTTGATCTGAATATAATATACCGCATACTATGTTTCTGGCAATATGGACTTATTCACTGAATATAGTGAAGTAATATATTGCTTGTTATTTATATAACGGTAAAACCAAAATCAGATCAATAGCTAGTGGCTTGATTTTAAATCACTGTTAAGATATCTTAAATTAATAAAGTAGCCAATAATTTTTGGAAATATAAAATTCGTGTACATCTTTGACTTATTATGAGGTGAAAATCTAATAACGTTTGTTTTTACGGGAAGGTAAAACATTTAACTAAGCCTATACAGGGTGTAATAATATTAGTTCTCACTTTTCTTGCCTAATCAGAGTTTAGCTGTATAAAAATATCATGTTATTTAAATTAATACTTACATAGCCACTATAAAAGTATTGTTAAATGTGCTGGCAGCCTGCTACCAGTACATCGTTTGGTTGATGAGGTGTGTGGACTATAAAAGCGAGCAGGATGTATCCTTGTTAACTGTTCCTCTGTTTCTGATCGTTAGTGGGAGTCAATAGAGGAATAGGATTCCTTAGGGGAAATTTAGGAATGCGACTTTATGAGTTGCATGAAGAAGCTCAGGCTATCCAGAAGGGCTATAATTTACTGATATATAAATACGGCTCTAGAGTTTGATGTTCTACATCAGGATGGTGGGTATCTCTCCTAGAAGAGGTCCTGATAGCATATGACACAAACTCGTTAGGTACTCTCCTGATGTCTTTCCCCTGGCACGCTGACGTTGGTTGCTATCCAACCAACTAATGGCAAGCCTGCCTGGCAAATTGCCTTCGCGCTTAGTAACGCGCGGTTGATGCAACCTAGCTTAATAGCTACTACTAAAATTACGGGCAGTTTTTCTAGACTGACCCAGTCAGCGGAAGTGTATTGCAGCGATAAGGGAGTAAGCGCCACCCACTAGCACCTTCTATCAGCAACCAGTTGGCTCGGTGCTCTAGATGGTATAAACCAGCGGAAAGCTTTGTTAGTTCAACTGGCTGGTCTTCAGCGGCATTAATGATATGTGGTGAGGTTGGTTCGATAAAAACGTAAGGATTTACTTCGTCATAATGTAGTACAACGCTACTGTTGGCTTGTAGCGCCAGAGAATCACTATTACGCCATCCATCTGCCGTCATTTCAGTGACAGAGGCCACTGGCTTGTAGCCAGCGCTGAGGGAACCTGCTTGGTTAGCCGCTCGCAGTAGCGCACGACAGGCTACGGTTTTACCTACTCCTGTATCAGTGCCGGTAACGAAGTAACATTTTATCACTGTACATTACACCATAGATGAGATTATATGGAAATTGGAATAGCCATAACTCTGGAAGTACGCCACTAGCATAGGACTTCTGCCGGCGTGACAGTCGGCTGTGTTTCGTACTATTGATGCAAATGTGCTGAACTGGTACTGCGTTGGTGAACGGCCCAACGCCATTATATTTGAGGAATAAATGGTTCGCCATTGGTCACATGATAGTCAGCATTGGCTGCCTTGCTAGCATTTTCTTAGTAATGGAAATGTTCATTCGTGATGTTGGGGAACAGGCTTGTGCTACAAGGACTTGTTACTGGATACAGCGCTATCAACCTCCTGAACAGATTGCTGCACAATTGTAGCAGTCGGCTACTAAAGAAATAAATATCGATCACTGAGGATCGGTAAAGGCACGTGCTTAATATTATGCCTTAATCAATAACGAATTATCGCCTTCTGTTGTCGGAAAGCGCTATCATATTCGGCGTTAGCATAAGCGTGGTGACTTGCTTTCCACCACACTCTAATATCGGCAATATAGTCAGTTTGTAATTTTATCGAAAAGTGGTACGATCGTCAGTTCTTTCCTCATCTCTAGAAAAGGTTTACTGGCGTCATCTTGCATAGTCGTTAGTGTAACAATAGCTGTAAGCTGCTAGCTCCAATGCCTAGCAGCGGTCTTATGGTGCAACTCTTTTAGTATTGACGCCATGCAAAACCTACAGTAGGCGATGTATATCGCATAGTTAATAAGCGGATATTTAGGTATGCGTAATGCGCGCTAGACTCGTTCTTTGGGCGGATTCTGTTAACCACAAGCTGCTCACGGAGCGTACCTCTAATTTAGGGTGTGCTGATCATTAAGCACCAAAATAGCAGTATTTAGCTATCAGACTTTTTAGAGTCAAGTATCATTGAGCAGAGTTTGATACAGGGCGCCGAATATTATCTTTTCATCGGCCACGAATTGCATTACTAGCTTTAATTCTTTACAGAAACATGAGTAGAGTACAAATCAGGTCTAACTCATCTTGGTGCTGCAAATTAAACGTTAAGCGAGCTATGGCAGGTATGCTATAGGTAGTGGAGTTTTACAGTACGGCTCAGGCACTAATAGCACCGATTTTTCTTAAGGAGGTATCACTAATACAGCCTGACGTATTCCGGATGTGAGCAACTTCCTCATGCTTTCTCTAGGCTTACAACCTCATACCATGCGGATCATCTAATATTAGTCAAGTACCTGCTGAACGGATTAGACGATGTGGAGGCCTCCGTGGTATATGGTCGCCGACCATAACGGCCACTTCTTTTATTACGATAACCCTAGCTTGTCGGTGGGGGTTTATTAATAAATTAGCAAATAGCTGTTGGTGTTTATTAAGCCAACAGAGCAACGTCGCGGGACGAATGACCCTGTCCCCTCAATGAGGCGTGGCTGGCATCAATGAAAGGTGCAGGGAATAGTGTTGCGCCTCTCTCCTACGTTTGTACTAACATTTAATGCGCTTTTAGAATCCTGTGTGGTGGCATACCGACGCTGGCGTATATATTACCGTGGCTACTTGCCAAGCGGCGATCACCCAGTTATCCTGGATAAGGCCTACATAGGTATTACTGGGAAATCTAAATAATATTTAGCGTTAATATTTATTTTTTTGCTAGTACTGCTTTGATTACCTCGCCTCTGTTGGCGGAGGGTATTGTGCGGTAGTCGGCCAGCGCTTGTATAATGTATTGTTCAAGGTGATTAGAATGCTGCGTTATAAAACTGATCCCTATCAGACTGCATTAGTTGTTCACTCAACACTTGCTGTTGCTGAGTATCGCCGTACTCGGCAGTGGTTAGTTGTGGATTAAGTCCAAGCTTACGGAACAATCGTAGATCTTTGTCTTCTTCTGGGTTAGGCGTGGTCAAGAGTTTGCAGCCGTAGAAGATCGAATTGGCTCCAGCCATAAAACACATTGCCTGAGTCTGTTCATTCATCTGTTCACGGCCCGCCGAGAGTCGAACGTAAGAAGTTGGCATCATGATTCGCGCCACCCCAATGGTTCGAATAAAATCAAACGGATCAATGTCCTGATTATCCGCTAGTGGCGTCCCTTGGACCTTTACCAGCATATTGATCGGTACGCTCTCTGGTGGCTTTGGCATGTTAGCTAGGTGCACTAGCAGCTCGGCCCGATCGTCTGCGCTTTCCCCCAACCCAACAATACCACCTGAGCATACTTTAATACCCGCATTACGCACTTTCTCTAATGTATCTAAGCGTTCTTGATAGCTGCGTGTAGTGATAATGCTGTCGTAAAACGCCCGGGAGGTATCGAGATTATGGTTGTAATAATCTAATCCGGCGTGTGCTAGCCGTTTAGCTTGGCTATCCTCCAACATACCTAGCGTCATACAAGTTTCCATACCCAGAGCTTTCACTCCTTGTACCATCTGCTGCAAATACGGCATATCACGCTCATGAGGGTTTTTCCATGCGGCGCCCATACAAAAGCGGGTAGAACCGGCCGCTTTTGCCTTGCGCGCACCCTCCAACACCTGAGTTACTTGCATTAAACGTTCTGATTCGAGTCCGGTTTTATAGCGCGAGCTTTGGGGGCAATATTTGCAATCTTCCGGGCAAGCACCTGTTTTAATGGATAGCAGTGTGCTGACTTGAACCTGACGCTGATTAAAGTGCTGGCGGTGTGCGGTCTGCGCCTCAAATAATAGCTCAAGCAACGGTTGATCAAACAGTGCTTTTGCAAGACTCACTGTCCAGTGCATGCGATCAGCCATTATGGCGTCTCCAAAATGGAAAGTGTCATCAGTGTAAATATTGTGGATATACTGTCAACCACTTTGAATTCAAATTGGTTGACAATCATGTCTCTAACCCAGTCTGACTTAGTATTCGACCAGCACCATATCTGGCACCCTTATCGCTCTATGAGTTACTCATTATGAGTTACTCATTGCCTTGTTATCCAATTGAAGCAGCCGCTGGTGTGGAGTTGCATCTTGCTGATGGTCGGCGTCTGGTAGATGGTATGTCCTCCTGGTGGGCGGCAATTCACGGTTATAACCACCCACAATTGAACCTGGCTGCTAACAAGCAGTTAGAGAAAATGTCGCATGTTATGTTCGGCGGAATCACCCATCCTTGCGTATTTTAGCGGATTCAGGTTCAGTGGCAATAGAAGTAGCATTGAAGATGGCACTGCAATACTGGTAGTGCACGCGGAGAGTGCCGCGCACAAATGCGAAGCCTGCGCCACGGGTATCATGGCGATACCTTTGGTGCGATGTCGGTGTGCGATCCCGATAACTCGGTGCACCGTTTGTACCAAGGTATTTTCATCAAGCATCTGTTCGCGCCTGCCCCGCAGTGCCGCTTCGAGCAAGAATGGAATGAACAAGATATTGCGCCGTTCGCTGCTTTGCTGCAGCAGCATGCTGGAAAGGTGGCTGCAGTGATCCTCGAGCCTATAGTACAGGGTGCTGGCGGTGTGCGCATATATCACCTAACTTACCTGAAGCGAGTACGCGAACTCTGCGACCATTATCAGATACTGTTGATAGTCGATGAGATAGCCACTGGTTTTGGGCGTACTGGGGAGCTATTTGCCTGTGCACATGCCTTGGTGGTATCAGATATGCTCTGTTTGGGGAAAGCACTAACAGGGGTTATATGACGTTGTCAGCCACTCTAACTAGCCGTCAGGTCGCGGATACTATCAGTAAAGGTCCAGTTGGTTGCTTGATGCACGGGCCAACCTTTATTTTTAACCCATTGGCCTGTGCAGTAGCGGAAGCTAGCTTAATGCTGCTGGCAGAAAACCGCTGGCAGTCACAGGTCAAGGCTATCGAAACGTACCTTAAGCAGCAGTGGTTTCCTTTGGCGGTACAGCCAAAGTAGCGGACGTACGGGTGTTAGGGGCTATTGGAGTAGTCGAAATGCGTGAACCGGTAAATGTAGCGCAGTTACAGCGTGAGTTCGTTGAGCGTGGCGTTTGGTTACGGCCGTTCGGTACACTCATTTATCTAATTCCCCCCTATATTATTGAGGCGGAGCCGCTAAGTCGACTGACTTCGGCAGTCGTGGCCGCTGTATGCTAAATAAAATTTAGTGTCCGATAAGCAATTCCTATATATATTAGACGCTAATGGACTGGTATTGGTCTAGATAAATAAATTGATTTAAAAGCCGATGTTGACTAAACAGTGGAGGAATTTATGTTTTTCTGGTGGCGTAGCGATTTAAATACAGTCCAATATTCCCACAAAAAAGGAATGGAATAATTAATGGCTGCAATAGCGGCAACCTATTGCCATACTTAACATGGCGGCTTGCATGAAGGCCGAAAAAGCTTAATGTCTATCTTAAATACTCCGGATTTATACCTTGTTCCGGCTAAGTAGCACAAGGTAGTAGCGGATATTTTGTAAGATACATGTGAATTATCGCAGAATTTAGAATCCGATAGGTTTTGTACTCAGTCAGCGCTATGGCAAACGCCTACTACCGTTAGTCAAATCGATGAACCGATGCAACTGCTCTTGTATGGAGCATTATTGTTACGCGTTCACGGTACACGTATTAGGTCTAGATATAATTAAAGTGGATACAGGTGGTCGGTCATCGGAAGCCGTGTATTTGTAGCTCCAGGGTGGCGGAACGATATGTTACCGTGAAAATATAGACGATATCTGCGGAAAACGAGTTCATTGTCTCGTATCAGACTGCTAAGCAAGTTGCTTATTAATTTGATATTATGAACTCTCTCTACTAGAAGAGAGAGGTATGTCCTTTCTCTATTTAGGTAAACTCACTCCTTTGATTATCGGAATTTTGCTTAAGGTAAAGTAAGCTCTGTGTTTGTAATCTTCTCATGAGCAACGTCTTTTAGTTATTTTCTGTTATTTTCATAGAAAGATCAACACTCAATAATTAAATAGAATTTAGAATTCTGTATCACCGCAAAATTAATAAAATTATATAATTATAGTGGTCTAAATCGTCCGTCCCTTTCGTGCTTTTAGGAAATTATGTTTTTATGTTAATAGCAGCGGGGTTACTGAGGTCTGCAATCCAAAGTTTATATTTTCATTGAAGTACGACCACTGAATATGTTCGTTGAAGTATGACTCGTTGTAGAAACTGCCTGGACAATCGGTTAATGACGAGACGGTCTCATAGCCTAAAGTCAAAGCGAGAGAAGTAGGTCATGTTTAAGTCGTATTTGAGTAATAGACGGAATCATAAACTGCGCTAATTTAATTACAGGTGTCAGTATCGATATTAAGTCGGGTGATAACAATCAGTAATGAGTATAACCTTTGCATAGGGTACGCTGTTGCTTTCAGCATGGTAAATATACCACCGACTTCTATCTCTAATTGACTATTTATTGGTTAGGCTGATATTATTCTCAGCTTTCTTTATATTCTACGTTCGATAAGCTACTAGCTTTTTATTTCCCACTTACCTCTTAAGGTCTGTACATAGCTTAAGTCTACAGTTAAACCGCTAGAGAAAAGTATAAAGTCCGCCAAGGCGCATCATAAACCTTAACAAGGAATGATTGTAGATGCGTTTAATACTCGAGCGAATCGCTGTACTGCATCGGTTATTGCGCCAACATGCTAACCCATACCGGGTCTTTCCCTACCGGATAGCTTGCTAACGTACTTAGGCCGCCGCTTTCTTGGTTAATTTTATTTACTACAATACGCCCTGATTGCTGGCAGGCTGCAATAACAAAGCGACCACTGTGATCGATATTGAAACCGCGCGGATTCTTATCGGTTACATGATGGCCAACTACTGATAGGGAGCTGCCATCTTCAGCAATGTGAAAGATAGTTAGAATGTTTGCAGCTCGCTCGCTGATATACAGGAAACGGGCATTCGGGGTGAGGTGAATGTCCGCAGCCCAGGGTGTGCCACTAAATCCTACTGGCATGATGTCTAGTGTTTGTATTACACGGTATTGGCTGCTATTTTTCAAGATAGTTAATACGTCTACTGTACCGTCTAACTCGTTTACACAGTACGCATACTTCCCATTAGGAAAGAAAGCCATATGCCGTGGTCCCGCTCCAGCAGCGGTGTTTACAGACTGTGGCACATGTTTTGTTAATTGTCCGTCTAAGTGAAAATTGAATAAGCGGATGCAGTCTTCCTTTAAGCAAGGTACAAACAGGCGTTGATTAGTTGGATCAATATTGGCGGAGTGTGGTGTAATCAGGCCATCGATCTGTTTGATGCGTTCTGTTACGACCCCGTTATCATCAATCTGGCTAACGCTGACGCAATTGCCGGTATAGGAAGCAGAAAAAAGGTAGCGGCCCAACAAATCTGTGGAAATATAACTTGGACTACTTAGTAATGGTGCTATACGCGCTAGGCGCAAAGTGCCATTCGCCTGTATGCGGTAGCTAATAATGCTAAAAAGTGGGCGCACGCCGACATACAGGTAGGGCTTATTTGGGTGAATGGCCATCGGTTGACCTTGGCCAGGAACATCAAGAATTTGTAGCAGTGTTAGTGAACCAGCATTGTTTAATTGCCAGATATGAATTTCCTGGCTGACTGGGCTGCTTACATAAACAATTTGTTTCATGTATTTCCTTATAGGATAAAAGATAAATTGATGTAGTTGTTTTTTGTCCCTGACCTATTTTAGATTCATGTACTAATAGTACTGGGTTGATCTGAAATTTACACAGTTTTATACCTAGCATATCCAGTGTACTATCAAGTTGATTTTATCGCTAACAATAATGAGATGTCTATGAACTACCGTGTTATTGCCCTCGATCTGGATGGAACTTTGCTCGATAACCAAAAACGCATTTTGCCGCAGTCACTTTCTGCGCTAGCTGAAGCGCGCTCCGCTGGTGTCAAGGTATTGGTGGTTACGGGTCGCCACCATATTGCTATTCATCCGTTCTATCAAGCGCTGCAGATTACAACTCCGGCGATCTGCTGTAATGGCGCTTATCTATATGACTTTAATCAAAAAAAAGTGTTAGAAGCCGATCCGCTCCCGCAAGATCAAGCTCTGCTAGTGTTACAACGGCTGGACAAGAGTAATATCAATGTTCTGATGTATGTGGATGACGCCATCTTGTATCAAGTGAGAAGTAGCAACGTTATCCGTTCTTTAGCCTGGTCAGAGACGCTACCAAAGTCACAACGCCCAACGCTATATCAAGTTCAAAGCCTAATTAAGACCGCCTCCGAACCACACTCTATCTGGAAATTGGCCCTTTCGCATTCGGACATCCCGGCGCTACGCGACTTTTCCGAGTCGATAAGGAAAGAGCTTGGATTGGCCTGTGAGTGGTCGTGGTACGATCAGGTAGATGTCTCTAAAAGAGGCAACAGTAAGGGGACACGCCTTCAACAATGGGTTAGCAATCAAGGATTAACTATGGATCAGGTGGTTGCCTTTGGGGACAACTATAATGATCTAAGCATGTTGGAGGCGGTCGGTTTGGGGGTGGCGATGGGTAATGCCGATGATCTAATCAAGGAGCGTGCTGATTTAACCATCGCTGATCACATGCATCCCGGTATTGCCGAGGTGATCCGTGGCCGGGTATTGGGGCAGTGAGAGTTTATATCAGTAATTTCAGCACAGCTGACGTTGGGTTAGGCTTTTTGACCAGCGGATATAAACTGCTTTTTTAGTTAGATTGTCAGTGCGCCTGACGCTCTGGAGGTCATGGATTTTCAAGCATGTCTACTCTCAGTAACCACTGCACTTTAACCTGGAGGTTAGCCTCCAGGCACTGTCTTACCTTTTTAAAGAATAGAGTATAGATGTTGCTGTTGATCTGGGTTTCAAAATCAGGATATGGAGTCGGTATTAAGATGAATCTGAACTTATCGGACAGTGCGTGGCAGAGTGCTGATAATTATTGAATATTTTGATGAGTACCAGCAGTCTGTTCTGACTGGTATATTGAAATCATGCAAGTTTTGCGCTTATTTCTCAAGCTGCCCGGGTTTACACTGTCGGGCTGGATCGCAATCCAGTACTTTGGTCTATCAGTACAGCGTGAAAATTTCATTCATGCTATGGCTGACATAGAGAATAGAAATAGTGGCGTCTTTGTGGGTAGATGTGTTAGATAGGACATGGTTCGTGCTGGCGTGACAGGATTACTGGGTCACCAATTGTGAATTAGTAATAACGCTAGTGTTTTGAATATGAAAGTATCTTTTTGTTTTTACATAAGATAACGTGAATAGTAGTATATATGATTGTGGTTTGTTCTTCAATGATTATACCATCCATCCAATTGGATGACTCATACGAATCGTTATATTATATTACAGCCTGACGTGTGCGCAACAATATGGAAACAAGAAAATATATAAAAAGATATAAAATGCGTTGGTTCTAAAAATAGATATATGTATTTTATAATTTTATACTCGTAGTTCGTTGCTTGCATATGTTCCTGTGTCAGCCGTATCAACTAACTAATTTGTATTAATTAATAATCTCTGATATGCTCTAATAAATAGAGGGCAGTGGGTATCCTCCTGCATCGGAAGATCAGAACAGATATTTGGCTTGAGATTAATATGCTGGTGTGAAAAGATTAATCTAGTATTTCTAGAGAATATAATTACAGCCTAAGAGCTATGGTTCCTGGAGTAGGATAAGCGTAACTAACCAGTGAAATTCCGATTATATTCAGGTATAGCGGTCGTTTCCGTTATTTATTTCAATTAATGAGAATATTTGTAAGAGAAACGTACTAGTTGCGTAGGAACGGCTAAAACAATGAATAGGAACTGTAGTATTAGGAAGACGGGCCATAGCCAACAGGACGTCAATTCTTACTTTAAGAAAGATAAGCCAGTATACTTAAGTAAGTATAGACTATTCTGTGAATATTAATATTCACAGGGTTGTGAGCCAACGATATCACTTGCTCTCAACGCTAGATTGAGGATCGTCGCAGGATAAAAGGAAGAGACAATACAGCAAGGTCTAAAGCTGTTTCACATTAACGCAGGGTGAAGATGAGATCGAGGAAGTTATATAGGTTTTAAAGATTTCTCTAGTCGCAGCATGGTGATTAAAGCATATGCATACCAAATATCGGCAGTAATACTAGCGGCAGCTATATCACCGGTGACTCGTTTTTCTGGTAAATTGGCAGTCTAGTAGGGGTTCTCCATAATAATTCTAATAGTACGCTCAAGATCAGCGCCAATCTTGCTCTCAGTAAGCTATCTGTCAGATCTTGATAATCGCACCCACTTACTATCCTGTAAGTGGGTGCGATTCATACTTTTTAAACATAGCTAGCTGATAGGCGGCTTAGACACCAATGATATCATTATTTTTCAGTGTACGATTATCTGTTACTATCTAATAGTATATTAAAGTGGTTTATGTTTTCCCTATTGAAAGTGGCGAGCACCTTAACTTAGTCGCTAAGCTGTTGCGCGAGAACCGCAAGAGGTATGCAGGATTCGTTCGCTGTTTGATTACAATCTGAAGAATGGCGCTGAGGAAATGCTTGCACGTGACAGGTTGGCCTATAGCGATCGTTAGATCGCGAGTGCTTTGTCAGCCTTTTGGCTGTAGATACAATGAGCTAGGCGATAGGGATGGCTTATTATAAGACGCTTACAACTGAGAAAGTTCCTTGAGTTAACCTGCGCCTTTAGTGCCAGTCGACATTTTGGTTGACTTGATATGCAATTAGGATTAGCGCGTTCTTTAGTAGTGTATGATGGGTGTCTTTTTACATGTTTCTTTATTAGTGGTAGCAATGATCCATTACTGATCAATAGAGATTATAGATTAGCCGCTGTCTATTTCGCAAGCTTATACTCTAAGATGAACGAAAAATTAAAGGAAAGTATTATGTACAGATCTTTCCTTTAATCAGGCCTGGATATGTCCTTGAGCATGTCAATTAACATTACAGAATAAAGAGAGTTATTCCTCCGTCGACTCTATCAGGAGACATTCTCCTATAAGACAACATCACTCTATTTAACTAATAGATTTGAATAATCTGTTCATTAACTGAACGAGTTCTATCAATTTAAATATAACGTAATATCATTGGAGTAAGCAAAAATAACGCTAAAATAATATAGATGTGACGGGTAAGCGTGGGCTATCGTTAATTATACGATTCATTGAGAGGCCTAAGATGGCTATCACTAAAATAGTGTCGACAGTCATTAAGTGAAAATAATTTAGTAGGCAACAGAGAGTCTTTTTTAGACTGTAACGGGATTATGTAATGCTATTTTTTATGTTCTTGTTGTAGAAGCTAGATAGGCTTTGACTGAGGGAATAAGGAATAAAAAACAATTCCTATTAAGCTGGATAAAATAATAAAAATACAATGGAATATAAATTCGGTTTCCTAATATTGATGAAGATTTCCGCTTGAATAATCCTTAATGCAGAGCCGACTAAGTGTTTTAAGTATAAAATACTTTAAAGTAGAATAATTTAGTAAAGGTGCAGGATCAATATGTCTATGTTCAGTAGTACACAATTTTGTCATAACTGATACTAAGAAATATAAATACGTATGATAACTCCTATGCTAGAATCAAAAGAAAAGCATATGCTGGTGTAACTCTAGAGAAAAAGGTTTTAGTTTGATAGCTGAAGGGAACGTTAGTTTTTCTGGTTAGCTACTTTTTATGGCAGTAAAGGATTCCGCCGCCCTATTTGGAATTTATAGATAACTTTGTATTGGCCTGAATCTTGCGGTCATGATGAGAGTAGAAGGCTAGTAATCACTGTTCCCCTGATGCAGCGCTATTTGAATGGGAAATACCAGATTGAACTTAATGTTAGCAGCAAGCTAGGGCCGCTGTATAAACGGAGATTCACTCCACACTTACCTAGTTAGTGTGGAGTGAAAACTATTTCATGCATAGTTGTTCTTTATGAACTGGTGTAGTAAATATAACCGAAGTTAAGAGGTTTGTTATGGGCAGGTAATAATTCTGGAGTATACCACTAAAACCCGCGAATAGAAATTGAAGTAGCTGCGTTCATTATACAGATTCAGTGTCTAATTGAGGAATAAAGAAGCAGTGCAGTAGCAATCAATGAGTCCTTGGCTTGTTAAAGATTCTTAATTGTATGGTACATAGAGAGTTGATGCGCTATGATTAGCGTTGATGAGCCTGCTTGTAATGTGATAGATTGGAATAGGGTGTAGTAGTTAACAAAGTCTAATAACTGACCGAGTATACAGCTGGTCGGTTGGAAGTGGTCAACTGCACTACTCCAGAAATAAAATAAGTGTGCACTTATTTTAGTAATGCAGTGGAATGTAAAGGATTTAATTATTAAAGTAATCGTACTGATTTTAGGTGTGCCAGGGTGCAGCTGATGAGATGATTTTAGGCCTAACATGAAGAGAGAGGAGAAGTTAGTAGCCCGTACTTAACTATTTGAAGTTAAGAGTCAGTATAAGTGCTAAAATTCAGAAATTTATAACCATATTTTTGCAATATATTTCAGTCTAGAGGGCTTTAATAGTGAAGGAAAACTATAGTTCCGTTATAGTGTAGTTAGCCAAAGTTAGGTCTAAAGGAGCGTAGTATCTACACTATTGGCTGCTATAGTTAGTCGAACTGCCACAGGTACGTGATAACGTGCTAATCCGACGCTACTCAAGTAACTGTAGAATCTTATAAAATTCTTCTTTAGTAAGAATAAGTTTAATCCCTTTTTCGCTCGCAAGCTTGTCCCTCTTTTTCTTCTTTTCTTGAAGTTATATAAGTGTTGATTTCCCTTCAGTGCTCGATAAGGAAACTTGAAAAGTGCTTTCATATTTTAAAGATTATTATTTGGCAGCCCTTCTCTGGAAAGAGAGGAGTAGTCAAAAAAGCATTTGATACCGGAAGGACCAAAATGTCTTGAATGCTAAGTGATAAGGCTCTTAAAGCACGATTACATATCCTAATTTGCATGATCATGATAAAATAAAAAAGAGTTTATCATATTAGCTATACTAGACCTGGTGTCAAGATCTCCATAGTTCATTATTAGTTTTTAAACTCTGATAAACGCCACTGCTTACTTCTAAATCGCTTAAAGTATAAATGATGCATGATCGAAGTTTTAATAGCTCTGGTATATAATGCTATTACTCGGGGAAAGGGTTTAAATCTAATCTAGAATATCTCTGAGAGTGATATGTAGATAGATCAAGTATTTGTAAATAAAACATTAGATAAAGAGCGTTGGTGGCAAGAAATAAATTAACGTTTGTGAGATAAGAGTATGCCAGTTGACAGTTTTCCCCAACGCAGAATGATCAAAAATGACCATGAACTATAATAATTTGTGCGTTGTATAAAAGCACAGTCTTTCAGATCGTGTGAAAGACGACTAGTAACTGTTCTGGTAGTTTGCAGAAACTAAATTAGTCATATCAGTAATAAAATATATGAAGATTATGGTTTATATCAGATTTGCAGTGATGTAGCCGATATGCTAGGCGAAAAATAAATGAACATCTGAGAGTCCGTGCAAGTATATAGTAGGATACTAACATACCAAACGTTTAGAGAAAGTTGCTAGCTTGATAGGGAATAAGCAAAAGCTCACCCTGCAACTTACGCTTGGAAGGGCTATAGTATCTATGTACATGCAACATTGAAATAGCATGAAACCGCGCATATGCTAAACACGCATAGACTAACCTAAATTTGGTGATCAGTTGGTACAATATGACAGTATAACCAGAAAGTTTGTAGTACAGGTTAAGATAGGGAAGCGCGGTGGCAGAAAAGAGCTTCAGTTTAGAAACAACGGCTGAGGTGATACAAAATAAATGTATAGGTTGAGGCAATGCAGACGAGGTTATATATAAAAGAGACGGCAAGATCCAAGCCACACCTTATGTTTTTATATACAACCTATCACTATAGTGTGATAACTCATAAAGTGCTGGTCTTTGATTTAGGTGGTAGTAGGTAATCATGCACAAATCTTCAAGAAGATTTTGTGATAAAGTGTGGAATGATGGCTTAGAGAACTTCAAACACAGCTGCGGGTAGGTATGTATGTATCGCATTGATATAGGCACTTAAATGGCATTTGATTACCTGGAATGCAGTGGCGGGTTTCTTTCTTCCTTGCGCAGTGGCGTGTATATAATATGTTAGTAATGGTTTATGCTCAAACCTATCTTGGAACTTAATTAACAAAAGGGAGTATATGCATATTAGCGATAGCAGACTATAAATAGCAAGTTAAAAAGAACTACCTAGTCTAGTAGGTCATGGATAAAATGACTGTCAGTAGCCGATCTGTCAAGCCACTTTAATATCTGATCTTATTCCGATCAGAAGAGTTAGGTATGCGTTAGATCGCAGATAGAAAGATGCTACAATTCATAATAATGGTCGATAAGATGAGTGTCATCACGGACAGATGATGTTAAAGTGCAGCCAATCACCTAAACCCTTATACTGGCTCAGCCAGTATTGATAGCGGCGCTATATTCCTCCTTGCTAGCTGATCTGTGCATAAGATGCTATATCTTAGGTGAAAAGTTAGGGAATCGAATAGTGGATAGTGCGCTGATAGTTTATGATTCTAAAAACCTAGTAATCTGCTGCGAATTTAGGTGAGCCGCTTAGCTCTGAAATCTATGTCGGATTAATCACATAGCTAAAGTTGACAGGAAATGAAAGACTGCCTGGTGCAGAATTGAAAATAGGAATGTACCGTATCTTGGATACACATTTAAGCTTCCCTTTTTGAGAAGGGAAGCGAGTGTCTATATATTGATATAGGCCCCGCCTTGGAGGAAGTGTATGCAGTGAATGAGTGGATCCGGAAAGTTCTAGGATTATAGAACTGTAGTGTGGATAAATGCCGAGGAGATAGTCATAGTCTTGAACTAGACACTCTGCCGCCTAGAGTAACGACTTAACCTTCTGGATCCAATTATGCCGTCTGAATAATACACATGCACTTGTATTTAGCATCACTGCCGGAGCAATAGATCCATGAGTAGCACTCATCGCATCAGAGAGTATAGCCTTTTAATACAAACCTCTTTTGAGGGCTATAAAGATAACACTGTAGGCGATTTGGTTGTATTGATTGTATTGAGTGCCTCTCAGAGGCTTGGTGAGTACCCTGATAACTGTTTTAGTTCTTTCCAGTATCTCATTAGCTCGCTAACTATTAGATATTTATTTCTCCCATATTTCGTCGAATGTGTCCATAGGCATTCGACGGGCTCCGTTGTAGGCTGATATAGCAGGTTTATTTGCTAATGACGGTTTTGTGCTCCTGCTACCTTGTGCATTAAAGGTTGTTTTTGCAGCATATAGGTGGTCAAGAACTAGATATGTGTCGGAGGATAAACCCTGTTTATCGCATCCTTACCCCTTTCAGTTTGTCTAGAAGGTAATTAATATATTCCTGAATAATCTGATTTTATGGGGTTAGCGAAGTGAGGCACCGTTACTTCCTTTGAGTTCTACCATCTACATACTAGAGCGTTACTTCTAACTTTCTAACAATAAAAAATGTTTAAAATAAGGAATATGGATTACTAAATCATGGTGGTTTGGTAATGAATTTACCGCGATATAGTTAAGACGAATAATTAGGATGTCTATCAAGACCTCTTTTGAGCCACTTTTACCGATTCATTAATGCTATTGAATTCGAGATATCAGCATGAGTGAAATGCAACATCTTAAATTCACTTAACCATAGTGATACTTAAATAGTCTGACGTTCCTGTATCGTACAGGAATTAGCTGGTTCTTTATCTACCTGACACGTGTCTTATTTTAATCACTTTAGCCTGAAAGGTAAAGTTATACACACGGTTCGTTCCTGCGTCATCTGATTATTGTTGCTAACAATAGAAGTGTGAATGAATAACTGTCGGGCATTCTAGTTAAATTTTTAAGTGTTTGAGTATGCCAAGATGTTGAGTTAGTTGCATTCAGCCTAATTTTAACGTTAATTTTCTTAAAAAAGGAAAATATTGAGATTGGTTTTAGTTTAAGACCTGCACCTAGTTTATTCGCCAGGGCTTTGAGCTTCTTTTAATTGATAATTAGCCTATTGCCCTTATTAGTGCTAAGGTCTCCCAAAACAGAGTTTTGCTATGCTACGTACGGTATGCTGTTTTATGTTAACCGAGCTATGGTTAGGAATATGACTAGTTATAATCGGAATTAGTGAGGATCTATGTTATTAGGTTTAAAAACATGCTTAATTATAAAAACTAGCCATAAACGCCTGATATCTCTTGTATAGAGTCCTAGCTAGATGATAAGTGTACTTACGGGCGTGTTATTTACGCTATTTATATCACCGTCTCAGGTTAGCTAAGATGCCCGTACGACTATAAGGTAACTCCGGTATTTTGTATTAGCAATAGGCTACGGGAGAATCCCGGGGTTCTGTAGTGTAGAACAGTAGGGTGCCGTTAATGGGATAAATAATAGCGAAATGACTAATCATGAAGATGGTGAATACATTAGCAGGACTGATCATATTAAGATAAATAGTACTGCTGGGCAATAAAGCGCCGATGCGTGACATCGGGTGCTGACTTCAGGGACAGAATAGTTCTCAATAGACAGCAGTTGAAACTATAGTAGTGTACTGATTGTTGCGCAATAGGGATGCCCTGATTTGCTATTGTGCGATTTTATTTGATTGGCTACCTCTACTTTCCAGTTTGTAAAGCAGATGCGCTGAAACGCTAACCCAATATATTCCCTGTATGAATTTAAAATTCACGGGGTGGACAAGAAAGCTATATATTCGGACTGGCAGTAGTGGAAAGTTACTGTATTAGCAAGTCATTTTCATTAAATTGATTCCGGGAGAAAATAAGATGGAGATGCGGTGCTTTCCATCTATTTTGGTAGGCATAGATGATAGGGATGCAGTGATAGAGTGTCTGCTAACCCGCGTGATATCCTCAATAAGCAACGATAAAGGACTAAGTATAATGCCCTGTTTTCAAGGTACCGCCTTTTGATGATTTATCTACACCACATCTGTTCTGTGAATTGTTAGTCCATTAGGCATGATACATATGTTGATAACTAAAACTGCTATTAAGGCGCATATTAATCAGTTTGATTCAAGACTCGAACTGGTAGATATAACAAATAGTGCTAACTATTTGTGCTAGCGATCGGTTTTCAAGTCTTTATGATGTGCGCCGAGTAGAGAGTATGTTGGGACAGATCGCCAGTCCTGAAAGAAGATCTATCTCAAAATTTGTTCTGCTCTGTCTGCAAGCATTTGACCCATGGTATTATTGCACTACATGTCTTTTCTTCTGGTTCTCTGTACTGGTAGCTTTCACGTTGAGTTGTAATAATTGATATTACCTGTCTGAGTGAGTACAGGTAGATGCGTAGCGTGTTAGCACTTGAGAACGCTAACGTTGGTACCGGTTATTCCATGATTTGTATCATACGCAGAAGTGTAAACTATCACCGAATAAACTAGGTGATATCATGTTTAAGTGGCGTGATTAGTTCCTCTTTGGTTCGTACGTGAGAACGTATCTTCTTGTTAATAGGTTGGCAGAGTATTGGATTATAATTTCTCGCTATAAGAAATGCTTAACACCTCTTTAATCTATTGCGTTATGTACGGTAACGCTGGCATTGATAGTGGGGTACATCAACTGATTGGTGAACTGAACCACGAATATTATCATAGTATTTTGAGTGTACTATGATAAATTCTACAGAAAATAGTCCCTAAATAGAAGCGCATATAATAATATACATTCACCAGTTGGAAACTTTATAGCACAGGTTCTTTGGCAACCTTCAGGTGTAAAGCTGCATATTTTAGGGGAGGGAATTGTTAAAATAATAAGCGCAAAGCGTTAGCTGCGCACAGTATGACAAGGGTCTGGAAACTTATTGGAGTTCTCTCAGGATATGAATCTTTTCTCATTTGTAACTAACTTTGTGAGTTATGGAGGACATGTTATGTAACATATGTGTGTGGGATAACCCCTGATGTTATAGCTGCTATACCAGCAGTTACTAAGCACCGACAATCACTTATAGCATACCGGGTTAATTGATAGAAAAAGTTATCTGGAACTTAAAAGGTGGTGCCAAGGAGTATAATACCTACTGTATTCAGTCAGCGACATATAATAAGTTAACAAAACAAATTTTGTTCACTTATCGTAAACTGGATAAGTGTTGATAGGATCCTAGATCGACCGTAACAGGTCGATGAATGTCGGTGAGTGTTTATGTAGTCCGAGCACGAATGCGCTGTCTTGTTGGCGACGCGTCCAACAGATCGAGGATAGATAACTAGATATCTTTGATATCTTAGGCTAGATTTAGTTGGTAAGACTGTGAATTTACAAGTGACTGCACAGGTGCCTGTTTGCTGACTGAGCAGAATCATATGAAAGTCATATGCGTGAGAAGTGATATAAGTTCAATTTACTATTCTTGGCCGATAGCTATCTCAAACTAAGCTTGTTTGCATTATCCAGTTGATATGGGATGTACAGTTAGTACTGTACCAGAGATAAGCGATAAATAACACAGTCGGTCAAGAACATAATTATATTATATATTTTATTTATAGCTGAGATCATCGCTGTTTTTTATAAATACCATGTAAATGGTAATGATACGTTCACCCTGCTCTTGCATTGGAGCGCTATAAAACTTATCTTATCTCCTATTGCTAGATTAACTCTCTGTTTGATAGCTGAACTATTTAAGTGGTAGATATACGTCGAAAATCAGAAAGCGCTGTAGATTGCTAGAATAAGTTATTCACAGCATTAAATGAATATAAACTGGTCAAAGCACCCATAAGCGTAGTGTTTATTATTAAATAAAAGAAGAGGAAACCCCGGCTTCAAAGCGGAGGTGACTTAGCTTTAATCTAAATAAAACGCAACTTTATAACTAGGTCAGCATAATATGATTAGTCTAGAATTATGGTTATTTAATAGGTAGCACAGAATCGTATGAGCCATTTTTTAACGTCAAAAGATGTTCTGGCATTGGGGTTTATGACCTTTGCTTTGTTCGTGGGTGCTGGGAATATTATTTTTCCTCCAATGGTTGGTTTGCAATCAGGAGACTATGTCTGGATAGCTGCACTGGGATTTCTAGCTAGCGCCGTGGTCTTACCCGTCATCACTTTGATTGCATTAGCTCGCGTCGGTGGTGATATGAATGTGCTAAGTAGGCCGATTGGACACAAAGCCGGCCAATGTCTGGCGATCCTATGCTATGTAACAGTAGGGCTATTATTCGCCACCCCTCGAGCTGCAACCGTATCCTTTGAAGTGGGTATAGCCCCGCTGATCGGCCATGGGAACAACTCTTTGTTTTTATACAGCTTGCTGTTCTTTACGCTGGTTGTTATCATATCCCTATATCCAGACCGTTTGCTCGATACTATTGGGCATGTGTTGGCACCGATAAAAATTACTGCGCTGGCTGCTTTAGGCGTCGCTGCATTTATTTGGCCAGCAGGACCCGTGATGGTGGCAACTGATATGTATCAGACGATCCCTTTTTATTCTGGTTTCGTTAACGGGTATCTAACCATGGATACCCTGGGTGCGCTGGTATGTGGCAGTGTCATTGTCAACGCTGTCCGTTCTCGTGGCGTAAAAGACACAGCTCTTTTAACCCGTTACACTATTCTGGCTGGATTGATCGCTGGCGTGGGGCTGACGTTGGTGTACCTAAGCCTGTTCAATCTAGGATCAGGAAGCGGAGTGCTAGTGCCTGAAGCAACTAATGGTGCTGTGATTCTGTATGCCTATGTGCAGCATTCTTTTGGCAACGTAGGTAGCTTCTTCTTGGCCGCATTAATCTTTATTGCTTGTGTAGTTACTGCGGTAGGTTTAACTTGTGCCTGCGCTGAGTTCTTTGCTAAACATCTCCCATTCTCTTATAAAACTCTGGTATTTATCTTAGGATTGTTCTCGATGGTGTTATCCAATCTGGGCCTAAGCCAGCTAATCCAAATTTCAACCCAAGTGCTAACAGCCATGTACCCATCTTGCATTACGTTGGTTCTACTAAGTTTTACAGTCGACTGGTGGAATAATGCGACGCGCATTATATCGATGGTGATGTTGATCAGCTTGTTCTTTGGCATTATTGATGCAGTGCAGGCCTCCAGTCTAAAATACCTCCTACCTACGTGGAGCTATCATTTGCCGTTGGCGGAGCAAGGGTTGGTTTGGTTGCCACCTTCATTATTTATGTTATTGTTGTTAGCGCTGTATGATCGGGTGTGTACACATTAAAAATAACCATATACAAATAAACTTCCGGTTTATTTGAGGTCCTTTGAGTGACCTCTTGCTTGTTATCTGTTACATTATGGGTATATATTATGCAATAAGAGAAATTTTCAGCCGTTTTGCCAAAATCATAGTTAAAGCCTGGTCTTAATAGAGTAGATATTCTCTTATCTGGAACTGGCTCTAGATATTGGTGTTGCCTTTTTTTACGAATCGGCAGATGTGATCAAGATGGTTGGTCTAGTGTGTTGTTAGCTGATTGAAGCAGTGGTATTTTATCATTTATCATTATGCGCAGACTAGGAAAATATAAGTTAACAACTCGGAATCTAGTGAGTTGCCTAAGAATGGGAAAGATTACCTTGTCCGATGTGCGGTATATAACTGATTAACAATACTGCTGTAATATTTTGATCTTTCCCATCGCCAATGCAATATTCGGTATTTATATAGACATTTGTCTCTCTTAAGAGACCGCAGCGGATCTGCGGCGCTAAGCGTGGTTCTGATTATAGGAGTGATACTCCTGATAGATGTGTGGATTTGGTGAGCTACAGTTCCGGTATTCGTTCTTGTAGGTGATCAGCATCCCACTTATAGTTAAGTGGGATCAGTACGATTATCTGTGAGAGTAGTGCTAGCCTCTCACCAATCTGTGTGTATCATCTTCCTCTACAGAGGAATATCTTAAGTGCCTCTATATTGAATAATTTTTCGCATTCTTTGAGGATGGTTACTGATTGTAAGACCGAAAGTATCGGTATTACCGTAGCTGATAGCAAAGATTTACACATTCCTATCCTGAATACCATTCACTCAGTGCTATAGACAATTCTAGGACGCTATTTAGCACTATCTTGGAGATTGTATCGATTTATCATTCGGATCAATCAGTTACATATGGTAGCCCGTTCGTGCTGACTTTCCATTACACGGTGTGTGCATAGCAGCGAGTATTAGTAACTTGCTAGTGATTATCACGTAACTTCCCATCATTCACAGTGATGGGTTTGGCGTTGGTCTCATATTATACGGAAAGACCTTGCACAGCCATCCAATCTAAGATGTGTAAGAGAGTCTCTTCCAGTAGGTAGAGCGTGGGATACGGTGATAGTAATGCTGCTTATCTCGGTATCCTTCCACTATATTATACCAGAAAGGATTCCTATTAATTGCTCCGCTTGTCACTTTTCTAGCATTTTGGTATGGATGTATAATCCTGATCTTATAGATCGCCTACCTTTGTACTCTAAGAAAATGTGAGGGATCTGAGATTTTCAATATGGTGACGAGTTAGTTGCTGCGATAATAGCAAGTGTTTTACTTAGCATTTATGATCACCATCATCGGTTTCTTTCCAATCATTCATCTATCGTTATACTTCATTATGGTTTGGGTGATGACGCTACTAGTCTTTTATTACTTTAAAATAAAAACAAAAAGAAATGATCTTTACTTTATTTAATGAAGTATTAAAACGAGTATTGCGAATGTGACATGCTAATGCTACGAATGGCTATTGCGACTGCCTGCCTATTTTCAGATTAGTATTTTGATTTTCGATGAGCGTGACATGTGTATTAAAGTAATACAAACCGAGAGGGAGAGGTCGAGATGTCCCATCATTATACGGTTACTATATTAAAATGTGATAATATTTAATAGATAAAAGAGAACATAAAGTTAGAGGTTGTTGACTCTCTCGTAGAGAGATCTTCCGTTCACTCTAACGGCTAGTCAAAAGCTAGTACTCCGCTTATCTCAGGTTGCGTATATTAAATCTGTGAGAGTAAGGCAGATCATATAGGGCTATTTAACTTTGATTGCTCAAGCAGAGCTTGAGGTCCTTGTTTTTTTGGGGTAGTATATTGGAGAAACGACACGTTGCGCATGAGACATCATTATTTGGGAATTAGATCGTTGTGTCTGGTTGGTGCATCTATTATCGACTATGCCGAACGTTGTACTTAATTAGGCTCATTCCTGTTTGCGGGAATAAATTAACTATTTGATGCTTTTCAGCACATTTATCAGCAAAAATCATGACCTTGATTAGGAAAGACAGAATCTCACAATACTTGTATTGTTAATGGGAACGCCTATGGTGTTAGCCTGAACAAGCTCTAGACCTTTTCTCGCTAACCAGAACCCGTGAAGTTATTCCTTTAGTTATTCAACAGCACGCTGCTCCTGGGCAGCTAGAAGTGTGAAACTATTCATTGTCGGTGCTCGCGGGTAGAGATATAACTATCATCATAGTTGAATAGCGATTGTATCTTCCTTTCATATGTGACTGCTAGTAAAGTATGGGTTTAAGCGGCCGAGCTTTCCAGTATGACTATTTCTTGCACATTTCTCCGCACTAGTGTTGATGGGTCATCTATCACTTGGGTTGTTGTGAATTTAGTTTGCTGAAATGGGTATTGCAATCCATGTACGCTTGCATCATCACTTCGACCATGCCATAGTTATGCGCCAAAGTGATGCACTCTATTCTGTGTATCCCATTAGATTCTGGTACGTTGAATATTTAGCACAGCGTGCTGTGCTGCCAGAGATAAGAATAGGCGTCAAGATATGCTGATAGCTTCGCAGATAAAGTGCTTATCGGAGTTTTAGTGACTGTGTGATTAAAAATAAGCCCTCATTAGCATGCTTCTTCACTGTTTGTTTCAGCCAGCCATTACCTGCTATATTTTCTTATTTAAAATGTATGCGCACTGTCTTTCTGTATGCGTGATATCACTTTAGCTAGATTTCTCTGTATAAAATGAATGTCTACCTCTAATGGTAGTCTGTCTTAAAGTGAGAAGATTTTTGCGGCTCAGATATTTGTTTAAAACGTGAGAGGCGGTATCAAGTCGCCCATTGCGGCGTGGTCAGCATATAGCCTGCTCGCATTGCTGTAATTACTTGTTTTTATAATAGATTGCGAATCATTCTACTACATTCGCGCGTTCATGTTCGATATTGACAAGCACGACTAGTATGGCTACTGTCTTAATGGCATATAAGCGGTATTTTTACTTTCCAGAAGGAGCTGAATATGTTTTTCGATCACTAGTAGTGTCTCGCCTTGATAAAAAAGTTAATAAAGATATCGATAGCATCGGCAATAGAGGGAGATAAACCTATCTTTTGACTCTCATATCAAATTTGCGTGATTGTAGAGTGTGATTACGGATTTGTGAGTGACTCACTATGTATTGTAGGGTTACAAGCATGTGATTTTAGGCTTGTATTGGCGGATTGTAAGCTTTATACAGGGTACCACTGCTTTAGTGTACAGTGGTGAAGTCATTTGCATTTCTATTTTTTAAAATATAGGTATCCTTACTTATATATGGTGAGGAAATTTTACGCTTATAAAGCGTAATAAGCTTCTGTTGTTGTGTATATTGAGGTGGATGTTGATAAGAAAATGTATACTACACCCTTGATGTGTCTGACCAAAGGCGAGATAGCATAGGGATATGGGTAGTATCTAAAAAATAAAAACCGGCCATATAGCCGGTTTGTTGATTCTGGAGTGCAGTTATAATTTTTCAGAGTTTTCTGACAGGTATTGAGCGATCCCATCTGGGGATGGGGTAATGCCCGCTTTTCCCTTTTCCCACTGCGCTGGGCAAACTTCGCCGTGTTCCTCGTAGAATTGGAGTGCGTCAACAGTACGCAGTATTTCGTCGATATTACGGCCAATGGGCAGGTCGTTGACCACTTGTACGCGTACGACGCTATCTTTGTCGATCAAAAAGGAGCCGCGTAGCGCAATGCCAGCTTCTGGATGTTCAATACCGTAAGATTGCTGAATTGTACGTTTAATATCAGCAACCATGGGGTATTTGATTGCACCGACGCCTCCGTTTCCGACTGGCGTTTTACGCCATGCATTATGGACGAACTCTGAATCGCATGAAACTCCCACTACTTTAACACCGCGTTTCTTGAACTCTTCATAGCGGTGATTAAAAGCAATTAGCTCAGAAGGACATACGAATGTGAAGTCCATGGGCCAGAAGAACAAGACGCCCGGCTTCCCATTCAGGTGTTGTTTGAGGTTGAAGTTTACAACAATATCGCCATTGCCTAATACGGCAGCAGCAGTAAAGTCAGGGGCGTGACGAGTTACTAGAACCATAAAGACTCCTTTACATGTAATACCAGGGTTGATGGAAAATAGTAATCAGTATAGCACTGTAGTGTAGTCGGTAAAGAGTAACTCATGCATTGGCGAGACAGGTTTTGCATGTTTGAGTTTAGATTCAATTATAAAATAAAATAACTGCGTACTAGTAATAAGGTAAATAAAATTTTCTTAAAGCAGGGGAATAATAACTTATAAAGTTAAATTTACAGTGCTTGCTGTTTTATTGGTTGTGGCAATACAATAATTTGTGTTTTAAAGTGAGAATCATAGCTTTTAGTTTTTCTGGATGGCTAGATAAGGGAGTAAGAGGTGGGGTAGATAGGCCTAGAAACTCTCAGTTTGCGGATAAATGGTGATTTAGCATAGCTGGCTGTCCAGCCTGCTATAAAGAGGTGTTAATTGGAATGCTAAAAGAGCACGCTATCAGCGGTAGTTACAGCATAATGTTGCTGTACGTCCATTAATTGGAATAGTGGAAGCTGCTTAACGAGTAAAATTGTTTCTAGTAGCTCTCAAATAGTAAACCAAAGCGATTACAAGGGTAAATGGCTCTTAGCAGCCCAGTGGCGTCTGAAATAGTTTGCGGTAGGTTTTTACCTACGAGAGAGTGCTTGATAACATATAAAAATGGTGATTCATCATGATGCCGGCTAGTGAGTTCAGTGAACATTCATTCATTGGGTTGCTGGGATCCATGCAGTTCGCCAAAAGATTTGCTGCAAAGAGTTTTGTAATAACCCTTTTAAATAAAATAACCAATAAAATTTATCTGGCTATTGTACTCTAATAATGTGTTTTCCTCCCAAGGATTCTTCTATTAGTCTAATCAGATGGGTTTTCTAGCACAGCTTGGAATATATGAGCAAGTGATTCAGACGAGTGATGGATCTTTTAGTAACTAATTAAATGGAAGTGGGTGTCCCGCATGCGGGATATGAACTCGGTTGTACGATGTAGTCAATAAAGACGGTCTCAACCATCATCAATTCATACTGGAAGATTAGTGCTTAATAAGATTGCTGCTAAATGTAGCTGATTAATTTATTGGTGCTAATTAAATCAAATCTCAGGAGAGATTCTCTTTTGTCATCCACTCAATTATAGTGAATACTATGCGCATTGCTGATTTTTCGTTTGACCTTCCCAGATCTTTAATTGCTCGCTATCCGAAATCTGTACGCAGCAGTTGTCGCTTATTGCATCTGGATGGGCTAAGCGGAATGCTAACGCACGGTGAATTTCCCGATCTATTGGATAAGCTAGATGCAGGGGATCTATTAGTCTTTAACAATACTCGTGTGATTCCAGCACGTATATTTGGTCGCAAGGCTAGTGGTGGTAAGTTAGAGTTGCTAGTGGAACGCGTAATCGATGATGACCGCGTGTTGGCTCACATCCGAGCCTCTAAGGAAGCAAAACCAGGTACTGCACTTTTTTTGGGCGATCAGGAGATAATCTCTGCCAGTATTATAGCACGCCACGGCAGACTTTTTGAGCTTCGGTTTGATGATAAACGCGATGCGTTTAGTATCCTTAATATTATTGGTCATATACCGCTGCCCCCGTATATTAACCGCCCGGATGAGTATGCCGACAGTTTACTATATCAAACAGTTTACAGTAAACACCCGGGGGCCATTGCAGCACCGACCGCCGGTCTGCATTTCGATGCAGGGTTGCTTGCTGCGCTACGCGCGAAAGATATTCAAATGGCTTTTGTTACTTTGCATATTGGGTCTGGGACTTTTTCGCCAGTTCGGGTAAATAAAATTGAAGAACATGTAATGCATGAGGAATACACTGAGGTATCACAAGAGGTGGTGGATGCAGTATTACGCTGTAAAGCGCGTGGTAACCGCGTAGTTGCGGTTGGAACCACTTCGGTACGCTCACTAGAAAGTGCCGTGAATGCCAATAATCATTGCTTAATTGCCCCATTTAGCGGCGACACCCGTATCTTGATTACTCCAGGATATCGGTATAAGGTTGTGGATGCGCTAGTCACTAATTTTCACTTGCCGGAATCAACGTTGCTCATGCTAGTTGCTGCATTCGCTGGCTATAAAAATACTATGAATGCTTATCAGCAGGCGATAGCTGAACAATATCGATTTTTCAGTTACGGCGATGCAATGTTGATCAGCCGTAATCCGCAGGCGGAGAAAGAATCTGTTAGTATAAATGTCTAGTAAATTGGAAACTATGGAAAGCTTAGCGGGTATTAACCGTCCTCCTCGGGTCAGAGCGTGTAAAGAGACGGTACACTGCTAATATATCCGAAGTCTGAAAAATAAAAGATAGTCATTCCGGCTATACCAAAAATGGTATAACCCTTTTTTGTCTCTTTGAGATAGTTTTACATATAACTTAATGTTATTCTGCGTTGTAATGTTAGAAGGTAATGTAGATATATTAGCAGAGTTGATGTTCGGAGCTGTTATGCTGCCCGGGTGAGTTAGTAGGTGATGTTGTTAGGGCTGTGTAAAAGCTTTCTGTTAGAATGTTTACATAAAAGGCTGCTTGTTGCTCAACGTCGATAAAAATAACAGTAGAAAGGTTACTTGTGGTTGTACCTCCGTGCATTGGCACGGTCAGGTTTAGCCTGCTTTATAACTGTCAAGTTAGTGCGTAGCGGTAGTTATACCGAAGCGATGCTGAATAATATTCAGGCCCTGTGGTCGTAGGTGGCATGCTCACTAGTAGAAATGATTTGGTTAAGGTAGTTTAACCAAATTACTTGCTAGAGAATAGCTATCGCAACTACTTCTAGAATTATGAGGCTGTTAGTAAAGACAGCATGCAACACTTCTCTCACAACATAGAAGCTGAAAGGATAGAATTAAAAATAAGGTTCTGTACATCAATAATTATGGCTGTATAAGCGTTACATGAAAGCATGTATGATAGTTGCCTATGAAACAGAAAAATATCGACAGAATCAAAGATACGGAAAGGTATTAATTATGTACTGAATTAGTGGATTGTATCACAGGTTGCCAGCGAGCCTTCTCATGATGTAATAGAAAAATAGATAAAACATCTAATACGTCACTCGGGGTTAAAATTAGACGGCATAGTGCCTTTCTCATAGTCACAGTTGATCGATTTTTTTACTGGCAGTGTAATATTTTACATAAAAAGTGCTGGGAAAACTTTTTGAGTGCAGTAGAGAAGCTGTCGTTCTGGCCTGCGAACAGTTATTGCAAAGTCACAGATACTCTCATGAGTCATGCTATTTGAGAGTCCCTGACTAGGTAACAATAGAGTAGTAACTCTCAATACTTTAGTTATTAATATTTTTCAGATTAGCAATCTTTGGAAATCCGCCAGCCTGGCTGCGGCTCAATGAACATGGGTAGTGTCGGTGAAGATAATTATGTCATTCTTGGACGTCTCTCACTCAGTGTTGTGAAACTGCTCTACACCTAGTTATTCCTCGCAGTCTGACCTAGACGATAACAATTAGGGTATCTCTATACCAGCCTCATACAATTTAAACGCTCTTTCTTATGCTGTAAGAGCTAATAAAGTTCTAGTTGTTTTTAAAATACCCAGAGCTATACACCAAAACGGTGACTCTAAAGCGGTATATTTATAAGTGAATTTTCTCATGATCTGAACTGAGGAGATTTCTATAAAATATAGTCCTCTCTTGTAAAATTATGGATATCTCTAAATAAATCGAGGCCAGAATGCCGGGTGCTGCATTTTGTTATGATCATGGTCTGTCTACAAGAATGACCAAGTAACATCTTTTGGCTTAACAAGTGATAACAAAGAGCGATTAAAAGTAAAATCATTAAGAAATCATGGAAAACTGCTAAAGCTATCGTGACGAAAGCCGATAGAATAGGAGGTGATTAGCATCACATAGTATTGGTTTTAGTAGCGCCTAGGTTTTAGTGAAAGTTGTGACCGGAAGCAGATTAACCGGTGTTAATATAAAATCCATTGCCGACTGACCGCTTCGCATCACTGCTCTAGTCAATGCAACTGTGTGTAATTTCTCTCTTGCTTGATATTTGTGTACGATAAAAGATGTCGTATTCAAACATCACTGTGTGTATCAAATTTATTATTGACTTTAACTAACATGTCAAAGGACTCTAACATGCTTTAAATAGGATCAATATAAAAGTATGTCTGACAGAGGTCATGGATGGCGCCAGATTAACTATATGCACGAATAGCACTCATAGGATTGCTTATTCCTGTACTGAATAGTGCCAATTATTTAATAGTTAGTGGTTGTTAATTGAGTGAGAGGCTCTCCCTTTCCCTCGGAAAGCTGCTTGAGGATGGGTGAACAACTTATCGAGCTCAAGAGTGATTCTTATCTCAATAATATTGAGAATAGCAAGTTCTAGTTATATTTAATATGCATATTCAATTTTAGAGATATAAGCATTCCAAAAAAGAAGGAGTGCAGAGAAAGGATTGTTCACATGCTTTCCATATGAATATTTGTTCATTTTGACGAACTAAAGAACTGCTCTGTTCTATTTTCTAGTATAGAAGAAGGTAATAATTAGAATGCTCTTGAGTGTTATCCAGATTGTTGTTCAGTAGATGATCTGTTTGCATATGTGCGCAGAAACAGTTTAGATAAGACGCCGATTTACTTCATATCTAGTGTGCGCCATAAACAAATAGCGCTCTTTTGTGCCACAATGTCTAAATACGATTCATGAGCCGCAAGCTCTGTATCACTCGCGTAGACTACGGGCATTGTTAGATTCTGGCGAACGCAGCGCTGAAGCTCCAGGGTAGAATGAGTGAGATGGGTATCACCTTTCATCTGAAACGTCATCGAAGTTTGACCGCCAGTCATCGCTAGATAAACTTCTGCTAAGAGCTTGGCATCAATCAATGCACCGTGGAGACCGCGCTTGTTATTATCTATCTTATAGCGGCTACATAGGTTATCAAGAGTATTCCGCTTTCCAGGAAATAAGCGGCGCGCCATGGCTAGGCTATCAGTGATTTTACAGAAGGTCTCAATCTTCGGAATGGCTCTTTGTACTAGCTCGAATTCGTAGTCCATAAAGCCGATATCAAACGCCGCGTTATGGATAATTAACTCACTGCCATAGATAAAATCGAGAAACTTATCAGCGATCTGATCGAAGGGTGGTTTATCTGCTAGGAACTCATCGCTTATTCCGTGTACACGATAGGCTGCTGGATCTACCATCCGATCTGGTTTAACGTAGGCATGGTACTGGCGACCTGTGACTCGGCGGTTAATGACTTCTACGGCCCCGATTTCAATAATACGGTGACCCTCGAAGTGACAACCCAGTTTATTTATACCTGTTGTTTCGGTATCCAGGGCGATCTGTCTAGTGATTGTTGACTTCATATTAGAATGCTCAGAGGTCTGATTTATGTCAGACTTGGTTTTAGGACTAAGAAGAAGAGTTTAGCAGATATGCTCAAACAGGTAAAAATTTTCACTGACGGCTCTTGCTTGGGTAATCCCGGGCCCGGGGGCTATGGGGTGATATTGCGGTATAAGCAGGTCGAGAAGGCGTTGAGTATGGGTTATTACCTCACTACAAATAACCGTATGGAGTTGATGGCAGGGATTGTGGCGTTGGAGTCGTTGACTTCACCCTGTGAGGTAATTCTTAGTACCGACAGTCAATACGTGTGCCAAGGTATTACCAATTGGGTCCTGAATTGGGAAAAACGTGGCTGGAAAACCGCCAATAACCAACCTGTCAAAAATATTGACTTATGGCAACGCTTGGATTTGGCCATTCAGCACCACAGCATTACATGGGAATGGGTTAAGGGCCACGCTGGTCATCTAGATAACGAACGCTGCGACTTATTGGCGCGTGATGCAGGTGGCCATCCAACCCAGGAGGATTTCGGATATCAACAAGAAGGTTAAGTAATGTGACAGTAGTTCTTCATTGCGCCTACCGCCGACGGTAGAGATGGTTTTTTTATTGCCATACTGATCGGTGTGTGTTAATGGTAATGCACGTTTGCGTGAAACAATTACATTCATGCAGCCCAGAGCGGGTAAATGGGTAGATAAGAACGTGTTGCTTTTTTTCTGCCAGGGTATTACCTGAAAACGTGCTTGGTGCAAAACTTCGTAATTCAGCAGGCTCATCCAATCCAGCATCTGCATCTGGGGTAACATGTGGCTAACATAAGGCTGGCGATGCTTTAGCCATGGCAGTAGCTTGCCTATACCAACTAGGCTAAACGGATTGAAGCCGCTGATTACCAACCAGCCGTTGTCGATCAATACCCGATCAAGTTCACGTAATAAGCGATGGGGATCGTTTGTATAGCACAGTGTCTGTGCCAACAAACACGCATCGATTGACTTAGTAAGAAAAGGAAGAGGGAAGTTGTTAGCAATCACCTGCAGCCCGCTTCCTGCTTGCCCAACATTGACTTGATGTGGATAGCACATTTATTTGTAGAAATATCGGCGCTTAGGCCGCCGAGTTTCACAAGGTGGAAGCCATAAATCTTCGGCCACCAAGGGTGCACTTGCTGTTCAAGTGCTTTACGATAGTACTTGCCCATGCAAGCTTAGACCATGATGTTGGGTTAGTTAGGTTTTGTAGACTACGGTCTAGTTTCATGATTAATTATCTTATTTTGTTGTGAATGAGAAAGATAATATGAATCTTATAGTATTCCTACTTTATAAGATAATTACATTTAGTTGCTTGATAATTAATATGGGTAACGCGTTCTTGTTTCGCCGCCTAAAGCTAATACCAGAGCCGATTGCGCTCATGAGCGCAATTAGGGTGACGTTAGCGTAGGTTGCGAAGATTATGTTGTAGTGTCTGCATTTTCTGGTTTAGGGGTAGGTAATGCTAGGTGAAGGCGAATTATTTAGTAGGAAATGCTAAAAATGAAAAATAAATAGCCATCAATACATAATGATAGCGCGTCTAGGACATAGGGTGTGACCTGGCATTTGATATAAGATGCTCATCTTGATTGGCGGCGATACTATGTTCGTCTTGGATGACGGAAAAATTTTAAGGTGATGTAGCACAAATGTCTTAATCATTTAAGCACTTGGATCATGTTTCAGTAACATCTTGATATGTTATTCGGATCCACTGAGGCGTTGTAAGGTTATGTATTTGGTATGTTTTGAGAGAAAACTATACATTTAAGTATAAAATAACATGATGCTGTATCAATAGTATAAACCAATTTGGCGCGCCAATTCACTGGTCATCAGAGAGAACAGCAACTCTATGATTGGTAATATGATTGTATTTTTTAAGATACCCAATCTGTAATCATACACTACAAAAGTGATTTTGTTACTGTAAGTCACTTCTCCGAGGATTAATCTGTTTTCGTAATTAGTTTATAGCTGATAGAATAAAACTGATTTTCAATTACCTTAATTAATATGAATTAATGCACAGTAAGAATGCTTAACTTAGCCCTCCTAGGAGGCTAAGGTAGGGCCTAAGTAGACTGCAGAGGTGAGATCACAGTATGTACAGATTATTTCTCGGCAGGCAAAGAAATTAAGTAAGTAGGGAACGGTGTTCTAGCGTGTTTTGTATATTAAGGGTCAGGGAGATTCCTTTCATAAGCCTCTCTAATGCTGTTAGAGAGGGCAGAGATAGGATTTTAATACCTGATCGTTATAGTTAACAATGAACCAACCTAAAAAGCAAGCAGTATACCAATTATATATCATACTGAGTGCAGTCGAACATCCACTTATTAGTTGGGTTTTGCAATAAATTGTGCTTTCCCGATAGAACAGGTATTGTTGTCTGTGACAGCACCATGTATATGAATACGTACCGTCAAGCTTCAATGCCAAAGAGTTATGGTAGATCGTTCTATTTTAACTGATTAAAAAAATAACATAACAGGTGATTTGATGACTTATGTTATATAAGCGCTTTGTTTGTAATTATATAGTTATATAGGTGAATTGATTCCGAGTAATTACCAATATCATACGCTTATAATACTATTAGTATCTATGTGGAATAGTTGTTAATAAACAAGGGTTGGACAGAAATCCACAATGGTTCCTATTTCGTGTATAAATTAATGTATCATACTAACATGCTCATGTTTATCGATATTATTAATATGCGCCAAGCAGTACGATATAAAGCCTTCCAAAGGTTAATGAAGCTCGTTCACTAGTCTATTGATTACACCGAAATTGCTAAGAGCAGACGCGTCTGATATGAGATATTTATTGCCATTATTAGAGTAATGTTTATAATCCAGATAATAACAGTGCCTCTATTAATATGTCGATATATTGTGAGATTAAAGGTGCCTGTTTTGATTGTAAATCCGTACGGCGATGACCGTATTACAAGCCTTTGGCTAAGCTTGCGTTAGTAAGGGACAGGTACGGTGGCCCATGATACGTGTAATTGGCATTTCTTTACTCGGATACAGCATTACACAGTAGTTCAATGTCAATAGCAGTTATTGCAGAGTTGACACGATTGATGTATTAAGAGTTTTTAAAGTCATACATAGCTTACAAATAAAGTGTATTTAATAGTAGCATCACCTCTTAGGTTCGTCAAGGTAAGTCTTTTTTGAGTATTGTATACTCACAGACTATCGGCTGTTAACGAGATTATGAGTCGAAGTGAAGGCTCGGGCAACGTAATTATTCACAGATTTGTAGCAAACGAACCTTGCTTATTATTCATAAAATAATTCCGAGCTAGAGGAAACTCTGCTAGGGTATGTAGCGTAGGGACGCTAGTTTACATATTGTAAGTTGTCAACAATTAGTGCCTAGCGAACACCAGTAAGGTGTTCTAGTGGAGACTAGATTCTATAGTCTAATGTGATAGGTTTTAAGTTTTTGGCATAAAAAAGCTTTTTGACTCAAGTAGCTGCTGCTGTTTACTGTTATTCTTAGCCTGAGCTGATACTCATTCCGATTGAATTCTACTAGAAGTGGGTTAGAATGCGGGGCGCTTGTTTCTCACACTGATGATTGCACCGATTGAAGATCACCATAAAATACAAAATACAACAGTCGCCAAAAGCCTTACGTCGATTATCGTGAATACAATGCACTTCACGTAACGCCATACCATTAGTGAACTTATATAGTGCATGAATGCGTTTTTGTGCTAGGCATTAAAGTCACAAACCATAAACACTGGTCTCTGATAGTCAAGTATTTACTCGCCGATCGGGGAGTAACTGCCTGCTGTAAATATGAACGCTAAAGCTAAAATTTGCTGAATGAATATTCACAATCATCAAGAGTTGATCGTTGCATAACGGGTAAACGGTCATCAAGGCTGATTTTTATGCCGAAATAAAGGTTCCCAGTCACGGAGTGGTAGCAATATACTAGCTGTGCTCTCGAAAGAGTCATCGCGCCTGATGCATGTTCTGGTAGTATAAATGCTGGACCCTGATCGGTTGACAGATAGTGGGCGATAGTGAAATGAACCAGTTTTTTTGGGGGGGGGGCTGCGTTTTTTGCAATAGCACTACTTGTGCATCTTTGCCAACCTGTTCAGGTTACAAACTAATTGCCTCCCTGTTGTTTAAACATATTCTATACCTTGACCCGCAGCGCACCAGCAGTCGGGTATTCGGCCATTCAAGATAATGGTTAATTAATGGTGTTATGGAAATTGTGCGTCACTGGTTGGCCTGCCACATACCTTACAGCATAAATTCGTGTCAGAAAGATAGTCACTATATTCTAGTTTAGATGAATATTAGAAAATAAGTTTCCAGTAATAATGGATTATTTATACTCTTATTCATTTTATTTATTGCGTTGAGAGTCTATGGCAATAGGCTAGTTAATCTCCCATTTAGGATCTGGGTTGTAGTTGTCATCGGATAACTTTAAATAGACGCGAGTGCTGACACGCTGCCTTTGTGAAAACTGGAAGGCATCATTTATGTTTTCTTGTGTAAACTCTTAGTTTGAGATAAATATTTGTAAACATAATGCTTGAACGTATAGCATAACTACCTATTATTGTACCTAAATTTTAAACCTTGGTAGCGTGGTAGATAGTCTGCCAATATTAGGAGCTGGTTATCGGACAGTAGTTAGGATAATCCGTAGGATAAAACCGCTACAGTAAGTAAAAAACAAACATCGTAGCGCATGCTATTTATTTGGCAGTTGTGTGTTTGATGATGATCATATCACTACTGAAAAAAGTAATATTTTAATCGTGATTGGAGAAGAAAATACAATAGAATATTGTCTATGCTTTGTTCTGGATTTTGGGTCTCGATACCCCTTTTAAAATACTTTCCCGGGAAATCGAGTTCCACTATTTAGGTATGCACCATACGTTATTGAGGTGAATCGGAACGTATGAGCACTCTATTGTAACAGAGTTCGCTAGAAGATTAGGCGGTGGAGGTGATAAATCATCTCAAGTCAGAGTTGATCGCGGGCAAGCGACAAAAAAATGAGCTCAAACCTTTTTAATGGTGTTTAAAGGGCTGAATCAGAGAGGTGATGCACCAGGTGTATTACTTTTCCGTATTCCTAGGGTGTGATTCCTCATGTCCAAGAAGCAGTTTTAAGCGGTAATTTCAGGGTAAGGAAAGGCTAGTCCAAGCTGTTACCGTCGCCCTTCTGTTTTGCAACAACAAGGAGTAAGTAGGCATAATTTATGATTATCGGATCGGGAGAATAGTCTGGATAGTCTGTGTAAGAGTGTAATCAGGCTTCACTGACACTCCCAAATTGGTTAGAGTAGGATAAGATATGAAGGGATTAGTTAGTAATTGGATGGCAGTCAAAGAATACCTGCTGAAATCAATCGGGAGTCAGTGAGATTAGTGTTGATTAACATTGCTCTGAGTTATCTGACAAGGCAGCTATCTTTCTTAGCGCTTAGTATACTGTTGTCAGGGATGAAATATGGGCTAAGTTTAGCGACGTAATGCTAGCCGGGCTAGTTAGTTGTACATGACCCTAGCTATGGGAGAGCGCGATGAAGGATTAAACTGCTGCACGGTGCTAGAATCTACCGTGCAGAATGGCGTATTTGCTGTCATAGCGAATACGCAATAACAGAATGTTATAAAACGGAAATATTCTAAATCCGATGGTTAGATGGCTAATATTTAGCTAGCGTATTTAGATAATTCTATCATAGCATATAACATGATAGCGGAACAACGATCTTGTTTGCTATAAACATTAAGCGGATCGCCCATGATTGCTATATATTTATTGTTAAGCTTATCTTTCCCATCATGGTTATGATAGCTTGCGGGTCAACAGAAAGTGAAGCTAGAAGTAGACGGCGTAAGATGTAAGCAATAAAAGCACCACCTGACTGGAATTAGGCTCAAACGCACTTGTAACTGAAGCGTCTCCTTTGAGTGGAATGACGGGTATCACAGCCTTTAAGTTGGGCTGATGAATTTAGCATCTTCTGCTATCTGATTATAGTTTTGGAGAAGTGCTTTGTTTTCTCAGGAAATGAACCTGTAGAGCGCATGACTTGCTTTGTTGGTGGTCTCAGTCGATCATGACTGGGCTTTGATATTTATGCTGTACTTAAAGAATCAAGCTGATAGTTGGTCGGGCTCAGCGGCTAATATCCGCAACCTCTAAGTTAGAACGTTCAGGTAGGAGCTGGATCGTGATTAAGGGTAGGGTACCGCTGAATACCATAGTAGTATGTAGGTGAGATCCTGCAGTCTCTGCTGCATTATTTATAAGTGACCAGTTAAGATTAACGCGGATAGTCGCTGCCTAAGTACGATTGGCAATGCCCAACGATTGTTGTACCCAATCTCACAATTCCACCTTAATCTTTACTATTTTATACAATTGCTTTAAATTAAATCAAACATCAAGGATATGCTAGCATCCTTCGCAGTTATACCGATGCAATATCGCTACAGGATATCAGAAGAAAGTGATTGTATCTTGAGGTCAACAAGGAGATTAATGTTCAATTTAAGCTAATTACATCGACAGGGTCCTTACTTTCTTCTATGTGACAGGTGAAATTAACGACAAGAAAGATTTTTAGTGCTGCTAGCCCGGTTGGAATAGATCAAGGCTGGTCGTTGTGGGCGAGCACCAGTTCAATGATTATTGCTTGGTCATAGAAGTCGTACGGCATAAGAGAGAGGGTGATATGTCTTCTCTCCACTGGAGGTTATGAGACTGTCTATGTTGTTATGCTACCTAAAAATAGTATCTGGTTTGACGAGATCATCAAGTCCATCTAGGTAGACCTGGCGCATCTTGAGTAGCAATCTCCGGTTATGGCAAAAGTATCGCTTGGTACTGCTAGTAAGAGGCGTTTACCACTTCGCTCGTAATGATGAATGTATCCAGTTGTTACTTTCGAAGAGAGAATGAAATTAGACACAGCACAGATTGTAATTACACAGGAACAGCTCCACGTACTTTTTTAAAATATCAGGATTATTGCCAATGACACAAGGTTATGGATTACAATTTTATTGAGTTAATAAGAATATTGCCCCTGTTGTGAATAACGCTAGAATTCAGTAGCTACGTCTAGCTAACTTACCAAAGAGAACTCTCATAAATGACTTGGATTATGACGGGCTGTTGAATGTTTTTCGGTCTCACCGTGTATTCTCAGAGAGCGCCTAATAAAGGTCGAATTACCACCTAAGAAGAGTGCCTGTTGAGGTTGAAATAAATAGGAGAAGGCACGGAATGGTCATGGTGTTATTCTTGTTGTCGGCTTGCTATTGGTGTGCAAGCTGATGTTGGATATTGTCGCGGACAGCAATATCGCCATAAACTCCATTTCCTGGAGTGAATCACGCTTAACATCGGCACTCTAAGTCGACATTATTCATTGCCTTGACGAATCGCTAGGTTAAAATAACACACTGCACAAGTCTGGGAAATTTTATTCCTATGTTAGTGATGGGGGATGGCACATCAAGATCCTGGAGATTGTTTAGGTCTTGATAGTGATATTGATGATCATTCATTCCAGGCATTAGCGCTAGAGGCAGTTTTCGGTTAAAAATCATGGTATTGTCTCAGCAACTTATTTATCTATTTAGGGTTAAACTAAAATATACGTAAGTTATTGTTAGTTGAAGAAAGTAGAACATATGCCTATAAGGCATTATTCCGCCAATCAAGACAGGACGGCCTATGAGAGGATAGAAATATTTCAATAGTATCGAAGTGACTGCTGTAGTTATTAAATAGCTGTACCACGTACATAATCCTCTATTAGTAACCAGTAAGAATGTGATTTATTTATTTTAAATAAAGTGGCTAGAAGAATCAAAGTAGCGAGACAAAGAAGTACTAATCCGTTGTGCACATTAAGAAAATCATAGTTACGGAAACGGAAGAGTTCTTGAAGGTCTGTAATGTTGGTTTGGTAGATGTTTAGGTATATTAATGCTATTAATATTAATGCTATCAATTGTACCGAGTGAGTAGTACATCAAATGTAGGCCGCTATATGGCCTGTGCTGAGTCGTTAATTTAGTGCGTGATGGCGAGCTCAGTTGGTGATGTGTCTGCGCCATCTAGAGGAGAATAGTAGGCGGAAATTCGAAAGGCACTGTCATTAAAAGGCGATAAGGTTTAACTTCGGATTATGTCGTTTTCCCGATTAGTGCGTTTGTCCCCCCAAGTGATACGCATGAAGCGCTTACATGCTAATACAAGTTTAAATGGTTAATAAGTAAAGAGATAAAACTTGTAGTGACATGTCCTGTCGCGCGCTACTGGTATCTGAACCTGAATAATTAAGGGTGATTGAACTTGAAACAGTTGAGTGTATATCAACGCACAAATATGCATTTGTGATCAATAACACGTTGGGAAAAGAAAGTGATACAATATTTATTGATTAAGTATTTAAACTTTTATGACAAAATAAAATAAAATAGCCTTTCAATATGGCATAAACGATTGAATATGGGTAGTATTAGAATATTAGTATGGATAACATGGAGTTATTTATTAGTAGGTTATCGCCAGAAAATGTGCGGCTAGCGGTGAAATATAAATATAGAAAGTATAAAAAGATGGCTAAGCAAATTACGTTTATTTTGGTTGGATTGTTGGCTATACCTGCTGGGTAGGTGTTATGGTTATAAGTATTTTTTATACCTTTAATCGTTACGTAATAATATTATTGTTGAATGATATCTTAAGCATGAAAGCCATAAGAGACATATGTTTTGACTAGACTGTACAGAAATATAAGGTTCTAGTAAGTTACTACGTGCATCTTATGAGGGTTAAAGTGTAAGGATAATAATATATGTCAATAAAATTATACTTCTTTAGAACTCTAAAGCTAATTCCATAAGTCATGTTTGGAGGTTTATTCAGGTTACTACTTGTGAGTAATTATTATTTTTAATAGCACAGTCTGGGTTAAATTCTTTAATGGTATAGGTGATATTTATCATCTTATCCAAATATAAATATTAAGAGGTATAAATAATAAGATCCCTCGAATTAGGTATGAGATAATATAAGAAATAACATTTGATTAATATGGCTATTGGATTCGGTTAAACATAAGTTAGACTGAAATATAAAAGTATGTTGTTATATCACAAATAGAATTACACGGAAGAGTTTTATATATAACTAAATTTTCTTCAGATAAAAAATCAGTAAATAGCATCACAAGAAAAGCAAAATATACAAAGATGTGTTACTACAATAATAGGTAGGGTTTAGTAAGTTTTTAGGCGTGTATGCCATGTATCATAGATAGCGGATTATCCACTCATATTATGAATAATTTTATAAATTAAAAACAAATAATCCAATTAAATAATGTGATCTGTTGGTAACATATATTTAAATTAAGTATGAACACCTCACTCTAAAAATATAGAATATAAATCATGTGATACCGTCAGGTGAGTTATTTATTCACTAAAAATAATCGTTTATCTATTATGCGGCCCATTGATTTGCTCAATAAACTATGCATGATTTTCTCATGGTGTCAGCAGAAAGAGTTAGGCGCGTATGTTAATACAATGTGCATACCTAAGTATCTGAAAATAGAAATAAATGAGTAATATAATTGCTTTTAAGAATATAAGCTTCAGAGTTGCAGTAACAGCCTGGATGGGAGCATATGCCATTACAATATCGTTGTGTGATTCGAGTGAGTTGAATAACGTTAATATCACAGACTGATCATAACTAGGCGCGTATTTTATAAATACGCGCAGTAATATTTATTACCCCAAGTTGTCATAATTATGTCATCTAAATATAAATAGGTATTGAAAGCACAAGAGAGAATTTATAAATTTAATTATATGCGAATAGCTCAGCCATTATATCTACAGTAATTTATGTGATTTAAGTATTGATTCGATATCAATCTTAATATTTTATTAATTTATAAATAGACGTGCCTGCTATTTTATTTTAAAGATTAGAAATCTTTACTTTATAAATACTTCAATTAAAAAATATTATTGAGATAATTGTGAAATGTGTTTCCACATACTATAACTATAGACTTACTAATAGTAAAAAGATATGCATAGCTATCACATAACTAATAAAAAATAGATTGCTATATTTTTAAATAGCAACCTTAGGTTGCTTGGTCATTAATACCACATAAGAATAGAGTAGCTTTACTCACTGTTTACACTTAGTAGATATAATAAATTTAATTAACATGCATAATTTATAATTCGAGTATGCAAATTAGAGAATTTTGCACTAGCAATATTAACGGTGACAGGTTCGTAGTTCACTAGGTCTTTAGGTTGTATGCTCTACTACCAGTAGTAAAATTTCATGCAAATTGAGGCATAACACTCGTTATTTAGCGTTTAATGTGCTTCCTTTAAAATACAAAATATTTCATATATTGAATATTAATTGTCCCTAATATCAATAAGTTTAGGGTAAGTCATTTAACTATGTAATAAATCTGAAGTTTATTTGTTAGATAGTCGTCTTCTGCCTCTACTACATAGTTGTAATGTAATGTAGAGCTTCTTTGCGCTAGCATTGAATGATTTTTAAAGTAATGTATTCAAAGTTAAGGTTAGTAACTATACTAATGACTAGTGAATAAATTCATATACGTTATAAAATAATTTATAATAATTTTAGTTTGGGCTTGAATGGTTATCTAATAATCAATCAGAATAAATTAGAAAATCCACTTAGTATAAATTGCGAATTATATAAACCAGTTGTACGATTTACTATATATGAAATATGACCTGCTGAGCTTAGATTATAGACTAAGCGTAGGGCTGTGAATACAGCCTAGCTTGAACAACTTTTCTCTATTGAGAGAAAACGACCTCAGTCGTGCATACAAATGTTGATATACACCGCTGTAGAGTTATCTTGCTCTGTATAAATGAATGGATAAGTCTGGTTTTTATTAGACCTTATTTACTTTTATTTAGTGTATTTTGGTATATTAGGTTATAGTTTTAATAATCTTATTGATTAGAACGCAAATATTGATCGTTGCTCTCGAATTATGAATAACAATATTATGATTGTAGTCAATACAATATAATACATATAAAATATAAGTGGTTTTAAACAGTTCCGTCCGGGCTGACTATCTATTAGATCATTCATCCTTGCCTCAGTTTGAATTACTTGTAAGAAGGTGTATATAGCTAGTATTGTAATTATTTTGTGTTTAACATGATTTGAATATTCCCATTTTGTGAATCCACAATAGCGCAAAATAGCTCGAATAGCCACGCCACAGAACGATTTGTGTAATCGTAATCTAGACAATAAATTCACGATTCTGGCGTGCTAGTCAGATGATATATATAAATTACTTATCTTATTAATTCATATGTAAAAGATAATAAATAGATCGCTGGTTACATTTAACAAATCATTTACATTTATTAAATCGTAGTAAATGACATGCACGATAGAAACATGATAAATAAAGGCGTATTCCTATGAATTTATATTGCAATTAGGAAAACTTTTCTTCTTGTTATTATAAAATGCATTGAAAAATTCTGGTTTAGTATTCTAAAAGAACTGAAAGTCAAGACTTAAATATATTATTTATAGCCTGTAGGAATTAAAGGAATGTTCGGATTTAATAAATGACGTTTATGTTTAGTAACAAACGTAAATTATATGATGCATAGCGAATGCAATAGTTTTCAACACTTCTTATGGAAGAACTAAAATATATCGCAGTGTTTAAAATGTCTTCAGCGCGTATATGCTAGGTTTAAATGTAATAATCGGTACGCAGGTGCTATAGATATTTTCGAGTCTTTTACCAACAGATATTTTTAAATAAGAAAAATTAGATGTGTGTACTGAAATACTAAACATGCATCTTAGGATGCTTCCTTAGTATATTGAGGTAGTAAATACTAAAATACAATTAATTTATTAAATAGAATTATCAATCAATAAATCAATCAGTTGTAGTTATTACTACAGATAGCGTAGTGAGAAAAGTGTTTTTTGTTGCTATTGAAATATCTCAAACCAGAATTTACTGATTGAGAATTTATGTCCTGTTATGAATTATGTATTGGCTGTATCCCTCACTATTTAACCGATCACAAGTAATATTATTAATTTACACGGAATGCTTTAATATTATTAGTGAACTAAATCTATTGATGAGTATGCGGTCTCTTATTTTATAGTCTTTTAGACTATTTCACCTATCGGAAGTGAAACTAATCCAGTTTACTGAGTATATTGAGCACAATAATCTGTGTTTTATATATGAATTTAATGTCAATTAAAAATATTTTGTTCTCTCTTCCAACTAAACTATGTGAAAGAATCAGTGTTTTATTTCGAATATTTCTGATGGTTTATCATAAAAACCGTACCTCGATACGGGCCTTTAGGCCGCCTTTCTTAAACTAATATTCATATAACATCCCACGGTGAATAGTATTTTTAATGTTGGAATTATTAGCATTATACAATCGGTACCATTTTTATAGATAGAATAGTGCCGAACATTTATCGTGAAGTGTTTTATTTGGTGTAGCATGTAGACTATATATTTTAGGTGTGTAACGTTAAATATCATTTTTACTAGAGTGCCTGGCGCCTTATTTATAATTATTCTTCAAGAGCTTCGCTATGCTGGTATTGTGTGTTACATTAAAAGCCGCTGTCTGTAGTAAGGAATTTGAATGCACATCCATATTTTATTATACGAAATAAAAATAAAGATTTTATTGTATAGGTTTTAATACCGGTACTTGAAAGGAATAAATTTATTAAATAAGATCATGGTAAAGTAGAAATTGCTTTTATGAACCATAAAAACATTTATTCGCAATAACTCATACTTATATACCCTACTCTTATTACATTCTGTAATTAGTAGTTTAGATATTATCTAATAATAAATAATTTTTCATACAATGATAATTGTCATTACTCTATGTGTTGATGCGCTTCTTATATATAGTAATAAATTATTATCCATTTTAAACTCAACATAAATGACGGTGGTATAGATGACCTCTATGTTTGTGTTTATATGGACAAAGGAACTGAATATTCCTATCTCAATATTTAAAATTTAATAGTTAGTAGATAATAACATAAATAATTTTTATATTAATTCCATTAAATAAATGTTGAATGCTTTATTTTAAAAATACATATAATATATTTGATTAAACTCTAGATAGAAATGAGTGAACTTTTACAGTTTAACAAATTTATTTGTCGCAGACGCCTTTTATAATATAATAATATATTAATACAAGATAGAGATTTCTTAAATTTGCGATCTAAGAACATAGAAATCAGTATTTTTAACTCTCTTGGAAAGTTAATGCAAGTATTTTATATTTTGAACTAATATTTTATGCAAGCCATAGTCATTTCAATATATTACAAATAATTGGTTTTATGTTTTATAAAACTTAAGAGACTTTATTTTCTAACTTCTGATAATGATTTGCATTTAAATAAATAATTACTTTGTTCTATTATTAAATAATAGCATGTAGTTGTCCCCTTACTATTAATCATTTATTCTTTATGTGTTTCATATAAATATGGGTTATTTATTAAAGTTTTTTATTTGCATGATTTGAAATTATTTACCAATTGGAGGTGTGCTTTTATCCTGATGCCACACTAACATAAACTCGATTATATCGGTGTTGTTTTTTATCATCTCTAATCAACTAAAATATCATAAATGACATTTTGTGTTTTATTAAACTTGATTTTAACTAGCCTCTATGCGAGGTAAGACGTAAATATTTTTACTGTAATGGGATGATCCATAAATATTCATGGAATAGATCAGATCGTTTATCTAAATCTCTTAATATATCATCGATCAAATATTACAAACCGTATTCTTTCTTCTAAAAGCTTCCATCTGACTTATTCAGTCTACGACATCTCGTAATTTCTTTGTTCAATCTTAGCTTAGGTAAATACAGATTGTGAAAGATTGGCTTGTTTTTCTGGTGTTCACCACTGCTTAAGAATAAGCGCTTAAGGTGAATTATCTTATAGGTAATGATATCACGGATAGGACTTCTTCCTTTTGCATAGAGATGTACTCCCTCTTGGAGGCGGTGGGTTATTTTAATCTGTATCAATTTTATTGATAATAGATTTATATACTATATAGCTGTCATTTCTGCATGCTGGGAATGGGTTTACTTCTCACAAACCCTAGTCAACTATCCACTTCAATTCTCTTTTTTTTAAACGTGGTTAATTAATCTGATATCATCTTTTTAGCTAGAATTAAAAATCAATCACTCCTGTCTCAAATTTATTTAGTATAGCCTGTTATCCTCACAGAGCCGCTATTGGTTAGTAATCTGCTGCTATTATTCATTAGCACTTTTTGGGTTAGTACTACCTATTGCCCGATTGGCAGAATGTAGTATATATCGTTCTGAACCAAGCGACGCGTTAGCCAAACCTCTTTCTGTACTAGGCAAGACAAACTGGTCACGGGTTAATATGATTAAAAAATGATATTTTTTCTGAGTTTTCTTGTACCAGTCCATTCTTATCATGATGGGATAATATCGTTAGCTTCATTCAAGAAGTACTGCTCATTGGATGGTGAGCTTCCTCTTTATGCCGGTAGCAATTGTTCCCAATCGGTTTAGGGTACTGCATAGGGGCAGTAGGGTTTGACCGAGCAGTCTGCACGTAGTCTGACCTTTTGCTTTATGCTCTAACGATAGATAAATGATTAATATTTCACTCGGTATACAGTCGATCCTTGAGGGCTCTGAAGTATCTATGAGATGCCTAGCCCATGGCGCTGATATGTCTGTTAGGATATTCATCCTATTGGCGATGCACCTGCGTTTTGATAGGGACAGCCAATCATCTGAAGTTGAAACAGATCTAGCACCCATAACTACTGACAGAGATGGCCAGCGATTTCCGTCCAGATATACGTGATATTGCAAAATCACACCTAATAAGTCGGGGTGGGCACCCTAAAAATCTGCTCTAGCAAACGCAGGAGGGACGGGCTGGCGGTCTTGGTGAATATGTGAATATGTATCCTGATTGGTGGCGGTTACTAAAGTTCAGATAGAGCATGAACTCTTTAGTACGATAAGTACCCAAACTGAGGGGTATATCCAGTCAACACATCAGTAAGAGTGGGTACACTTGCTAAGTAGAAACGCTGGTTCTAGAATAAACGTATTACTTAGTATAGCTGGGCCTGCCCTGGTGGGTTAATGGTGTTTTGTTGCTTCGATCATTAGGGATAACTGCTATAAGTGGGAGTAGCAGGGTAAGTAGGAAGTATAGTGTGAGTTTCGGTTCGCCTGTCTAGTGTCACGCACTTTTCAGTGCGTTAGGGATTAGAAGCGCAGCATATTTTTAAATCGCATTTTACTCTAGCCACTATATTGTAGTGATACAGATAATATAATTAGATGAGATAATGATCTCTTCTAAGGTAGCTGGATTAGCTATCTCACCACACATACTGCATCGAATAGTGGCGATAATTTCTTATTATCAGACTATTTAATACCTGTTAAAATATATCAATAAGGTGATTAAGCTATTATAAATAAAGAGAAAGTTTGATTTCCAGTTTTCAACCGGAAAGCGGACTTTATCACAATAAGATCATAAAGGATTAGTATAATCACTTTTACCCTATAATAGGTTGATATGTTGAAATTTTTACAAATAGCTAAAGTTTTATTTGTTATGCTGTGGTCGCTGAGGGTTATAATATGACTATCTAATGCATTGGTCAGGTTATATTCCCATGTGACATCGGTCTGAAAATATATTAAGATGGATGATTAAGTTTCCTTGCCTTTAATTGTTTTATAGATGCATATGGATACTGAGCTTATCCTAGCAACATACAGGATAAGGATGCCTACACGTGAATAGTGATTTTTGATATTGCGAGTTATTCCGTCTTTGTATCCCGCATGCAGCGCCCTGGATCCTCATCTTTACCAGATCATTCTAGAATAAGGGAGAGAAATAAAAATTTGATAGATGCAAATAGCACTCTAGAATCTAATTCTATTTTATTATTAATAATTCCGTTTCACCGGATCCGTTAGTGGGGAGATTCCAAGCGGAATCTTTTGAGAGCTCGCGTAAGAGAGTAAAATATATATAAATAGAAACATAGCGATTGTTCAGAATAGACGAACTGATTAATAAAACATCCGAATCATTCATTCAAGTCAAAAGAGTTTGCGCATCGCCATTCATGTTATGTCTACAAAATATATTAGTATCTCATTAAGCCTAGAAGGTGATGGTTATGATTAAATATAAAATGGATATTTTATAGTATACTGGTTGTGCTGTCTGGTTACTAGAATTTATTAGTCTATTTGGTTGTTGAGGATATGAAGAACTTGGTTAAATCACTGCAGTAAGACTAAGCCCTCTCCGCTAGGAGAATATCTTAATTCTCATCAACAATGAACATGTGATGGAAAACACCTTAGCTACGGCTTTATCGTACTAGGCAAGTGAGTATTAGGGGAAGGTAGTATTATTCACAGAATCTGTTTAGGGTGAGATTCCTGCAATTCTTACTACACAGTAGCGGATATGCTATTGTGTTGCTTCACGATACTGGTATTGAATCCTATTTCAATATTACGATAGCGTAAAAATCACCGCAGACGAAGCCTGGGTATGCGAAGTAAAAAGAAACAAGATGACTGTATTACAAGAGAATAGTGGGTTTTTATAGCCAGATATAAAATAAAATCCGATTTCCTGCATGATTGAATGGGTAGTTAGGTAATTATAAATACGCCAGAAATTACATTTAGCTTCGCTTAAATTTGCTATTAACCTAAGAGGTTAGTTTGATTCATTCCTAGGAATTTGCCATAACAGTGTTTCACTGCAATGCATCTGGAAATATTACGAATATAAATGGGTTTATCGTTTCTGCTTCGTAAGTCCCTCTTGTGTGAGGGCAAAGCGGTTGTCTAAATTCTCTATATCCGTTGAGGTTTGAGGTTATTATGAGATGGAAATCGTTAATGTCAGAGATAGTACAAGTATTCATCGCGGTAACTTTCTCTTACCCTCAGGAATCGTGCCTACAAGTAGCCGTGCTCTTTCCTATTACTAATTAAGTTGTGAATACGCTCTGTAAATTACTATATTCTATATAGAAATATTAAAGTCATAGTCCGAATAAGTAGCTGGCCCACGCAAAATCTTACCATTTTTATAAGCGTCTGGTATAAAGTAGCCAGAAGTGTCAGTTTTGACAGCTGATAGAGACTATCGGTAAGGGTGCCAGGAGAGGCATATAATATCAGGTGTCGCGTGCGCTAATGCTAGTGGTGAAACTCAGGCCAAGGAGACAATCCTTGTGAGATAGCAGGAACCAAACTCTTTCATAAGCATATTTCATGATTAGCCCCAGTTGCTGGATGAGTCTTTAAACAGCATCAGATATATAGCATGATAGTTTTTATCGCTGGCAAAGCGGGAAATACCGTAAGTTCTTCCCACCGCAAAGCGTGTACACTTTTTAAAAGTGTCCTTCATCGTAAGTCCAATGATGATGTTAGATAATAGCTAGTATATATAGGTTATGGTTAGGAGAGTTATCCCAAGCCTGCCTTGGTTCTAAGGACATTTCTGCCATAGACCTGTTTTTTTGCTTGTATATCGCTGATTTTGCTACGCAACCTAGAATGTGTGAAGGCTCTGTAAGCATTTCAGTCTTAATTCACAGATAAAATCTTTTTAACAAATTATTATTCTCCTATCAAATATTGAGGGCGATTCCACCGAAAATTTAAGTAAGATCAGGCTGCATTTTTTATGCAATAGTATTGCACTTTTTGTTCTGACGAGCGAGAGTATAGCTCTATTTATATATTTCGACGAATGCGGTGCTGATACTGAACTCTTGGTGCGTTAAGCTGAGTCTACATCGATAGACCTACGGCCGAGATATATTCATCCAACAAGTAAGTTGCGCCTATAGCTTTGTGCACGAAGCAGCTAGCTGTCTCTTTTGTCCATAACGATTGGCTAATGGATTGTATAGCTTGTGATGTAATTTGATTGTATACTCTAAAGAGTCCGTGTGGTAAAGTTTGCAAAAACTGGCTTAGGAAGGACTATAGCGATAGAGCTTTTGCATCTTCAATTAAATTTAACAGGTGAAGATAAAGTAGGGAATAATATTGAATTTGAGTTTTATTCTTCCTGACTTTTATTGCGATCAATAAACTCTTTTTCTCACAAATAACCAAGATGGTATCTCCGCTTAAACTGACATCTTCCAACCCTATAGCAGAGAGGTGGAAAGCAAACTGTTCTTTGCTTGGGAAGACTATTTTTAACGCAACTCCATAGATCTAATGAGGATATAATATGTCCTGTAAGACGTAAGCTTGTAAATGTTTTTATTAGTAAGATCTCCATGAGGATCTTACTCTTATCCGTATCAATTTCCATAATAATTAGTTGATCGTAGGTTTTATAAATAATAGGTCTTATTATATAAGACGCTGCTTGCGCACAGCGCATTGCTTTCTATCTGCCTACACATATTTTACAGAGTGTGAAATGGATTATGGCTGACGATGGATCAGCTATGGAATATTTGAATGTCAGAAGTGCTTAGCGATGGAATATTCTCTCTATTATTTATAGAGCGGTTTTGATTACCTCTATTGAGATTGTTTGTTTCCATAACTTTAATAGTGATGTGGTTTCCGTAAGTTTGCAGATCAAGAATATGAATTTTAGATGATGATCGCTATCGACTTTTATTGTAGTTCTCCTAGCTACTAGCCACTACCTATTAGGTATCGGAACCTTGATTCAAATAGACTTATCTACCTATTCAAGAAGTCTACAATTCGCTATATTAGAAAATTTTCTAAAATTTGTAATTAGTACTATTATAGTGACGTTTCACACTTCTACTTCAAAAGGAATATATGATATTATCCACGCTAATATAGCGAATAGTTGTGAGCTATACAGGCATTCCCCGGTCAGTAGTAAGTTACTATTATACTCGCGTTCGTACGTATAGAACAGAAACGGGCTATGAAATAGACTATAAATTTGGAATAAACAAGGACGAGATATATAGGAACTATAAGGGTGATGGATGAAATGAAATATTAGTATGATTAGGCATGATAATTAGAATTTAGAAGATAGAGTAGGATAAAAATTATTAACTGATAAGTAAGATATGTACTTGCTACTATTAAGTTGCATAAATAGATTTTTTATAAAAATGAGCCTTTTGTGCCTAACTTCTAGGTATTCCTAAATTTTTGTTCTAACACTATGGTATAACTCAGGGAGTTGGCTATGTTGATGCTCAACTACACTTATCTCTGTTGGTATGATCAGTAGGAATGGCTAGTTTAGGCACCCAAAATAGCGTCTGTATGCCAATACAAGGTTGCATGACCATGATTTTGTTAACCAGCACAAACAGCGACAGTGAACCAAAAGATAATGATGAACAATAGTAATAGATAGATCCAGCATAACATCTGTTCAGTAAATAGTGGAACTAGGTTAATGCCGTTGGCCAAAGCAGGGCAACTTAAGGTAAGCGAATAAATAAAACAATCACAGTAGTGATCGCAGTATTCCGAGTAAGAGCTATATGCTCGGTTGCAAATAGAATTATTTAAAGGTGGCGAATATGATGCCACAATAGCCAGCATAAGGTTGGCAGTACCAACACCATTCAAAATAGTTACTGGCATATAAATGTAGCTGCTGTTATCTACCGTGGTAGATAAGAAATTTTTTCTAGAAAAACAACACTAAAGAAAGATTGATAGTGCGCCACTACCCAAACTATGTGACAAAGTTAAAATAACTAGCTGGAGTAAGATCTGATAACTAGATCGTATAACGAGACCCGAAGAATGCCAACAGATACTGGTTGCTATATGCAATAATGTTGAAAGTGATGAGGTCGGATAGGTGAAGTGTCAATAGCAAATCTAAGCTAATTCAAATTTGTCCGTTAACCACTGCGCCAATATCCATACACTTAGTATTTTGATGCTGAGAGATGAAAAGTCTGCTTGATCTATAAATACCAACCAACAATTCAGCAAGGTAAATCGCTGACATATTCCCGCTAACAAAGATAGGTTGTTCTCTGAACTCTATTCGGTATTAAAATCCCTCTTATAGAGGTAAACGGCCTGATAAGATAGTTAATGATTGAGCCGCACGAATCAGAAGTTCCCACGATACGATGCAGGTAAGTAACTAAAATCAGCAGGAGATAAGTCCTACTGTGACTTTCTTATTTTGACGGAAATAGCAATCTAGATTATGGGCAGGGAATGTTAATTAACGCCGCAATAAAGAGGAAAGGGTGTCGTTTTTGTAGGCTGATAGCAAGTCAAGTGTTTCAACTAAAACAGTAGGGTAATGTTACGGGATTACCAGTAGTTGTTTGACAAGGTCCACACAGTGAAGGAACCGTTTTTCGTAGTCACTTGACTGAATATGTACATAGGATATGTTATTAGCATGCAACATAGTTTCCAGCAGGTGCTGGAAACCTCTACGCTCTGCCGAATCCCCGAGCCTGCGTAATCCGTCTGCAACCCAGGGAGTATTGTTCTCCAGCAGGATGACAAGGTCAAAATGATACTGATTAATTAATGCCTGAACAAACGGGTGCTCGCGGCCTTCATATTTTTTACAAAACGCCTGTGTGGTGATAAAATCGGTATCTATAAAAGCAACCTTGTTGGCATGCTTCACAGCACAATTAACGTATTTTGCTTGCCCAAGGGCTATCTTGTCATAGTCAGAATATTGTAAGGACGTTTCGTTACCACCTAGGTGCGAGAACACATATTCACGCCCATATTCTGAGGCATAAGTGGTGTTAAAAATGTTTGTTAGTTGATTAATAAGAGTCGATTTACCGCTTGATTCACCGCCCAGAATCGCCACGGTCAGGACGAAGAACGGTTTGGCTTCGGTGGCGATGTAATCCCAGTAACAGAACGGATGTTGCCGGATTTGACTAGTCCTGATGTTCATAAAGGTACGCTTGGGATCTATCAGAATAGTGTCAATTCCTAAATATTTTCTGTAATACTGGATATCCTGTAATTCGCTGGAGTATATAAAGCTAGGAGTTATACTTTTTTCAGCCATAAAGGTTTTTAGAGCTTTGATCCAGAGGCCTCCGCAGTAAGGATCCGCCTCAATCCTCTGTTCATTGAATGAGTGAACATAGATGTGTTTTTGATATTTGAAAGTCTGTAATAACCAGCGTAAGCGATCATTACCCGTTGGGTAATGTCTCATTGAGCTTTTTTCAAAAAGTGCGCGATCTCGCAGTTCATCGTGGATTAGTATGACATGCAATTCATCTGCTTGGTTGCAAGCACGTTGGATTAAGTAAATATGGCCGGTGTGTAGTGGGTAAAATTTACCAAATACTAGGCCAATTTTTTTTTCAGCCATGGGTGTTTTAAACCAAGAAAGAGGTGCAGAACTTGCAGATTTTGAGTGTGTGTTTTTTACTTTATCGTTCAAATCTTACTAAGATAAGATTTGGGATACCGCAATGCTAGCGTTGGCTATTTCATGCAGAAGTAAAGCCTTTTTATTTAATGATAACCATGATGTAATTAAACTTCGGCATATACCCCTCTCGTTGTACTCGTCATAACGTAAGTTATGTGAACGTTGGTTTTTGCTCCTTAGTTATTTAACGAGTTAATAATCTATAGTTATTGGACTTTATCTATAATATTCACTCTTCAGCCAGCGTAAGCTCAGATAAAAGCGTGTTCCCTTAATTTTACTACAGTTTTACCCGGATGTAATCGGAATAATGTAGCGTTAAATATGATAAAAAACATCTTTCACAGTCAATAGTTTGTATACAAACCCTAAAATGACTTAGGCTATGGTTTCAAAGCAATTTTTATATATTGATTGATGGTTGATTAGGCGGTTTAGTGATGCGTCATCAAAGCGCGCTTAAAGACGTATTTGCGTACATATAAAGTAGTCTCCTGCCGATTTGCCACTCGAATCTCCTCGAGATGCCAACTTGTAAAATCGACTAGACCTTTGGGCAATAACCTATTACAAGGCCTAGAACCTAGGGAGATTAGTAGTGCTGCTGGATCAGTTGTGGTCAGAGTGGCCTTCATGCCGTCGCTTCGCTTAGGAAAGGGCTGATTGTATGTTGCTAGCCGCTTAGGATAAGTGTAGAACTTTAGGCAGGATTGCTAGATGGTCGCTACTTGTCAGACGCCAGCCGGAGTGGTTGGGAGAGTAACCAAGTTATTTACAAGCACTTGGATCTTCCAAGGAAAAGTAGTGTTGAAATTCCGCCACGTACCTATCACAGCGTGATAGAGGTTATCGATTCGTCGTGACTAAGGGAAATGGTCGACGAGCTGTCAACTTCATCCCGACTATGCTCGCTCTGCAGGCAAGCAGGTAGCATATTAACCGCGTACATCGGGTTGATGGCGAAAGAAAGTGTAGAATATGGATAGATATCCCTATTTAGTAACAGTGAGCAGGGATATGTAGTTGCGCAGGACCTTGTGACCAGCTAAAAGCTGTCTTTAGTAACGTGGCTAAACATCATTCGCTATATCTCGGATTTTGGCAAGGCGTGTTAAATCGGCGCATTTTGCGTATTAGCACTAGGCTTCTCTCTCGATATTAGATGTTTCTCATATGCATGAGTTGGATCGAATAGAACAATATGCGCTCTAGATGTTCCTATGTAGCAATGAGGTCAATATTCTGGATTTTGGTTATGGGCAGTATATTTAAATTATAGATCAGTAGCATTAGGCTCGAGGTACGTTCTGCTAGGCACTATAGTGACTATTCCCTAGTAAAACCTGCAGGTTTATCTCTTTGGATCATTCATACAGTACTTGTAATAATAGTAAGGTGCTGGTATTCATCTGGGTTGGCATCGATTAAAAGTACACCGTCGATTAAATCAGAATAGCTTAGTACCCAATTAATCAAAGAAAGTGAGTGCTTACACATAGTAACACTGCTAGTGTTATCGTGATAGTTTTTTGTGCTTCCTTATGACGCCAGCGTTGTTGGTATACAAAGTTAGTGTTTAATACTGGCGGAGTTAGGCATCGCCGCCAAACGTATTTAACTAATATCTGTTTCACGTGTGATAGCGGCTGTTTGCCCCGCCATTCGGATAATTAGTACCGAACTTATGATATACAATGTTTGCTTTATTGCTTGTTTGAACTCTTACCTATTACTTCACTAGCCTTTTCATACGCGTGTTGAGGGGTTGCTTAATATTTACAGCATCTCGATCAGATTAGCATGGTGAATCTATAACTTTATTGCTGATAGATATTTGGTTTGACATGGCAGTAGATACTAAACCTTAGAGTCTGACCCATCAGCGGTGTGTTGATACGATCTCTGATCGCTATAGTGTGGCGCTGGTTTAATGCTAAGGCCTTATTAACTCGTACTAGCATATAATCTGTGACTTTCAGATCTAAATCTTCCCTGGCACGTGACATTGGAGCGTATCCTCTTCACAACCCGTACCGTTTGTTCAGTGAGGGATGAATGTGGATCGTTCGTGCATATATTCAGCATAATAAGATGAGCTAACTGAGGTTAGGCTCACATGCCTTAACATAGCATGTAATTAACCTACCAAGTAAGTCACTTTAGGAATTAAATAGAATCTGCTGTATGCCTCTGGCTTAAGAATGCTTGGATCAGCCTATGTACTGCACAGATGCGTGGACGTTAGCGGATGTTACAGCTTACTTTATTTTGGATTTTCTTTCAGGTTCTTTCAGCTACTTACATGCCGTCAAATTTGTAATCGGACAGATCCCCTTTGTGTCTAACGGTTGTGATCCTATGCCGTTCGTATTATATCCGGAGTGCGTGGGTGTGTGAACTGCCCTCACACTGGAATATTAATATTACAAGCCACCCTCTACCAGTATGGTGCCAAAGGTAGGATTACTAGCCAAATACACCGCCTGATCAACCTGATCCAAAGTAGTGATGATCAGCATTGATACCGCTACACTCTGCTTAAACCTAAGAGGGTCGCATTTTATTCGATGCTTTCTGTTTAATATATACCTTTATAAGATCTGTCCGATAGCCCAGGGAATCGCTGCATTATTATCCCAGTCAGTCAGGCCCGCCATTCCTTCATCTTCGTTGGTAGATGAGAATAAGGTAGATTGTACTATATCTTGAAGTCCCAATATTTTCGGCGTATAAAACGGCATCAGAAAACAAGATATCAACCTATTTATCGCCGATAGTGCTTAGAATATCAAGTGTCTTATAAAATAAGAAATATACATAGCTCGCTAGAAATTCAAATTTCACCTATACCGCACCGTTATGAATCCTAATTCACTTGGTGTTATTTGTAATATTAATGTAAGGTGTGTTTTATTTGAGATTAATCTGTTACTTGACTTGTTCTGAGCAGCTGGAATAATTGGCAAAAATGGCCAAGCAGATGATATATCACCAGCTTAATTCTGCAACACAACATCGATCATCAGGGTATCGCTGTTATCTTGAAATAGCTAATTAATCATAGTGTATTCTATGATATAAGCGTATATTAACTTGATGGTATCTTTATTTCCTACGCTGGCGAAGAGATTACTCTATATGGAGATCTATTGGTCGATGATCAAGGTGTCAGAAGCTATTGTAACCATCAGGAAAGTGAGCTTAGCAACGGAAAGACGGCTCGGTCGGTTTTATCTGTATGACTCTCTGGATCCGCATGTTTTGGAAACGGAATCTGAGAAAATAAACAACGGTATCCACTGGCTGTGATTCCGTCGAATCATTTCGCTAGCGCTTCTTATTAGTATGATTTTGATTAATCTGTATCGTTAACGTTATAACTTGATTGGATAGTTAGCGCTTTGTAGCGGTACATTACTAGCACTGACGGTTAATACATAATTAGAATTATTTGTAGCTTAGGGTATCGTACAGCATACTGTTATCAGTGCGTATGCTCAATTTTATTGCATCGAGTTGTGGTAATCAATGTCAGAACGGCTAGTAAATTTTATACTATTTGCACCTATGACGCTCTATCACGTTTTTAAGCAGTATTCCCTGTACCTTGGCATTCTATTTGCGGTAACATTACTGTTAATTTTTGTGTATAATATGTTTGACGGTAGAATAGTATAGAACTATATAATACATGAGTTTTTGTACAGAACATGACGAAAGCTCCTGAGTATATACAGACACGGCGCGAGAACGGAAGCCGCCAGTTCATATCAAGTCTGGTGAAAGCTGCCATAAGGCAGCGAGGCTAATACGCAAGACGTTATTCGACATTATTCATCGGTTAATAGATTGACTGGCGTGCACAGTCATGGTGTCCGCATTAGAGGAGCAGGCTTGGTCACCTAGGAGTATCGATTCTAATGCGATTAGGATCATTTCGTTAAAGGTAGTTTGACGTTCGGAAGCGCTAGTCGCTTCATGACGTAAAATATGGTCTGATACCGTGCAGATGGTCAGGGCCTGACAGCCGAATTCTTCGTGTAATTCCGCCGCCACGCCATACATTCCCGCCGCTTCCATTTCTACTCCTAAAATGCCGTATTTCTTCATTATTTGGAACATGTCAATGTCTGGGGTGTAGAACAAGTCAGCAGAAAAGATATTGCCTACGTGCACTGTTATACCCTGTGCGCATGCTGCATTTACCGCATGGCGAATCATATCAAAGTCAGCAATTGCGGCATAATCATGATCTTTAAAACGTACTCTGTTTACTTTTGAGTCAGTGCAAGCTCCCATACCAATTACAACATCGAGCAGTTTAATATCGTCACGCACCGCACCACATGACCCTACTCGGATAATCTTTTTCACACCGAATTTAGCAATCAATTCACGTGTATAGATAGAGCAAGACGGGATCCCTATCCCATGTCCGATTACTGAGATGAAACGACCTTTATAGCTACCGCTAAAACCTAGCATGCCGCGTACGTCATTCACTTCTACCGACTCTTCCAGGAAGGTGTCAGCAATATGTTTTGCGCGTAACGGATCCCCCGACATCAATACTACATCAGCGAAATCCCCCATCTTAGCATTAATATGCGGTGTAACCATAATGTCTTTCCCCAGTGATTTAAATAAAAACGTTAAGGATATCAATCCTTGTATTTCGAGTTGTAGCTAGGCGGTAATAGCGGATAGTCAATAATGCTATCACTTGAACGATTCAGCCTACAGCATTGATTCTCCGTAATTCATCGGTGACATGTCGAAGTAGCTTGCTACAGTTTGCCCGATGTCGGCAAAGCTGTGTCGCTGTCCTAGCGAACCCGGGGTGACGTTCGGACCATAGATTAGAATCGGAATGTGTTCACGTGTGTGTTCAGTGCCACTCCAGGTTGGGTCACAGCCGTGGTCAGCAGTAAAGATAACTATATCTTCACCATTTACTCGCTTAAGTAATTCCGGCACGCGCCGGTCAAACAATTCCAGAGCTGTAGCATAACCAACGACATCACGGCGGTGCCCATAAGAGGAATCAAAGTCAACAAAGTTGGTGAATACTATGGTGTTGTCGCCCGCTTTATCTATTTCCATCAATGTCACATCAAACAATGCGTTAATACCGGCGGCCATCACCTGTTTGGTTATGCCAACGTTGGCATAAATGTCGGCGATTTTACCGATCGACACTACCTCACCGCCCTTCTCGTCTACTAATCTTTTCAGTACCGTAGGGGATGGAGGTTCGACAGCCAAATCATGACGATTTCCAGTACGCCTGAACTTGCCCGGTTGCTCACCAACAAAAGGACGTGCGATAACACGGCCAATGTTATAACCACCTTTAGTGAGTATGTTACGGGTAATTTTGCACAATCTATATAGGCGATCTAGGGGGAAAGTTTCTTCATGGCAGGCTATCTGGAATACCGAGTCAGTGGAGGTATAAAAAATAGGCTTACCGGTTTTTATGTGTTCTAGACCCAGTTGCTCAAGGATCACCGTGCCGGAAGAGTGGCAATTACCTAGGTAACCGGGCAATTCAGCATGTTTAACGAGTGTGTCAAGCAATGCCTGCGGGAAACTGTGTTGTGGATTTTGGAAATAGCCCCAATTAGATAGCATAGGAACGCCAGCGATTTCCCAGTGGCCTGATTGAGTATCTTTGCCGGAAGAAAGTCCACTAGCGTAGGCGTAGGCACCTATGATCTGCACATGGGTATCCAGCCCAAGAGGGAACTTGCCGGTAGAGGCTTCCGCCGCTTTACCTAAACCAAGACTGTTCATGTTAGGCAGTGTCAATGGTCCATATCGCCCAATATTAGCTTCGCCACGTGCACAGGCTTCCGCAATATGCCCTAAGGTGTCAGCACCTTGATCCCCAAAGAGGTCGGCATCGGCGCTAGCGCCGATGCCGAACGAGTCTAAAACCATAATAAACATACGTTTCATAAGTCCTGTCCTTTATTTCTTCCGATGTAGTCAACTGAAAAGAACTCCCGCGCCTCTGATTGTTGATTATTCCTTGAGATGCTCGTACACAATCGAGGTGATGTGGTGCTCGGTGACTTAGCATGTATGGTGCTGCGCACTAGATCAGTAGTTGCGGTAGGGTTTCCCTTGCTGTGTACAATTATCCAGTAGTCTCCGGTATCAATTGAAGTAGCTAGGGTTGGCTATTGAGGCCACTGACAAACTATAATCAATATTATTAGTGGAGCATCTATCATTAGCGCCAATGGATACAGCTGCTATTCCAAATTTGATATTTATGGCGTTAATGATGATTTGTGCTGCTCAGCATAGACTGGTTTGGTTAAGGTCGCTAGTGATAAATGGCTATCGTTACTTTCAATGACGTCGGCAGACTTTACTTTCCCTTTTGAGAATGAGACTAAACAACCCCCCTCTTTCTGTAGCGTTCTCTAATACTGGAACAAGTCCAGAGGCCATTGTTTGCATCTTTTGTTATGGACCCAAGTGTTAATAGGCCTAGGTAATCCACTACTCCATATAAAGTGCTGGGCAGTAGGGTTAACTAGTCGCGGTTGTGGTATACTCCTACTCATGAGGCCCTAACCATTATATAGACCTTTACGATGTTGCTAGCACTAAAAGTCAGTAGTTAATTTATATTAGTTAATAGTGTCGTAGTTTGACAGGTATTACTATTACCGATGGTAATAAGCGTCTGTAGCAAAGGTCCAACGTTAGCACACAAGTTGGCATAAAGGCCTGCCTGCTTTTACTCCTATTCCAAAGTGCATCAAGACCTTCTTCCAGCTTACTTACGGCGATCTAGGCAGGGGTTGGACATAGGAATTGACTGAAAAGGCCTAGCAATACCGCAGGTGGCGTAGAAGTGCTGATCCGCCAATTTGCTAGGTTGGGTCAGGCCTATCATAGTTAGGCTAACATACTGAATAATATTGAGAAACATTTCAAACTACAGAATAGTTAAAAGGTTTCCAACAGACTACCTTTATATTCTAAGTGATAAATTTGGATGATAGATACGTAGCTACTGATCTACAACTATCAATCTAAAACAAAAAGAAACGCAATGATTTACAGCTTGTTGTGGATGAGTATAGATGATCGGATGTTTAATAATAGGTTTTGAGTTTAGCCCTGAGCTATGGTCATTTAGCTATTGAGTTAGCGCTTCTGTTCTGTTACAGTCATAGTTTAAAAGCAAATAGTTATCGCTAGTACTGTTATTTAATCTTTTTTAATCAGGATATTCATCCTGACGTTGAGAAAACAGATCTGTTATTCGTTGAATGTTTGGGTATTGTTTTTCTTGGTCATTATGATTTATTTTGTATGAGAAGGGTTCCTGCTGTATGGGCGAATAATGTTGGGTATCGGCGGAGTATTATATACACAGCACTATTACTAACTGTGTATCGCGGGATGCATGTGTATTGTAGTCTTCTACACGCTAAGAAGCAGTGTGTAGACGTTAAAAGCGCTAAAGCGAACAGAGCGTACATCAAAGCGAGTATTCGCTAGACGGCAATCAGCCAGTGCAGATACTTTAAGCGTGCCCTCTAGTGTCCGTATTTGTTTGTCGACTTAAAGCCTACCGTTCTTCTACGGTAGGTCATGTCCTGGCTCATTGACACTACGACTTGGTGCGTTCTGACATGGCAGTCACGGTTCTATTGTATAATAGAACTCTCTATCAAATCTGCACTCTCTTGGATGGTGATTTAAGATGCTTTGCGGATTAGATAGGCCTGTTTCAGTTTCGCGGTTTCGTTGATTACTGGCACCAGTGTACGCCCGTTACCCGACCGGGGTACCACTTTTTGGTTACCTCAGAATCTACTTTCTCGTTACGATCGAGAAACGAGAAATATTCGGATACTAAATTCATCTCACACGCTACCAGGTGCTGGTAATGCGAGTTGTTTCTGCAAATACAATACCATATCGCTATAACATGGCGGGTCGTGAACCGCGCCAGCAAGATGGATACTTTCTGCTTTCTTCCGCATAGTGTTACGTGGTGCTACGATCACCATAGGTAGATGCAGATAAATAGTAAGGCTCGTTTGACTATTGGCCTGATAACATAGCGTGATCACCTTCTTCTTAGTCTCGCCATCATACTTTTTAATTACATCCATTAAATGTAATAAACGTTGTGCTGAGTAGTCGGTTAGTGTATTTATAAAATGCTCTAACTAAATCTGACTGTTATTAAGTAGACTTAGTTTTCAGCTATAGCTCAGATATGGATTAATACAATAGGAAAGAGATGTTTTTGCCTGGGCTAATCACCTGCATCGGGACTATATAGTCTGTATAAGAACATATTGCGGTATACTATTTATTTCTTATGCTGATTTAGTTAGGCTTGACCTTCTTAACAGGGCTTTTTATGCGTTCCGGTTATAATGGGTTATACTTGGTATAAATCAGCTGAAATAAGCTACGTACAAGAGATAAGAACTGAATCGTAGCCAGTTACCTAATCTTTATGCTCCGTCTCGTCACGCTACATAAAGAGCGCTATAAGGCACCAGGTTATATGTGAATAACATCACACAATAACATTGTAACATCACAGATTCTCCAAATAAATAAATGCAGATAATGCATAGACTATCGATTTCTTTAGCATGCCGCTAGCTCTAGCGAAAGTCCAAGACTCATGGGGTTAATTATCTGGATCGGTAGTGAGGCATAAGAAGTAGGAGGTAGTAACCGCCGCCATACTAGCTAGGTTCATTAAATGATATGAGGAACAACTATACTAAAGGATAGTTAATGCCGCCTGATGTGTGTTACATATACAAAGATTGCTCTTTAAATGAAAATTCTATCGCGTGACTCTCGCTATAATAGTCGCTAGGTTGAAACAGTAAGAGCGGGCAGCGATTGTGCATTTTACGGACGACGCAAATCAATCTTATCGCCTGGTTCTGTCGTAGACTGCACCGTATTTGAATATGTTCGCAATAAGATATAGCGATTGCGGGTCTTGGTCAACTATCAATGGGCATTGTAGGCGCTGCGGGTTCCAAGAGTAGCGATTTTAAAGGTAGGCACAACTACTACTCATGTGCTGAGTTTCTATCTGTTGTAGCTAAAGGGAACAACATGCTTACTGATATCAGTATGCGGTAACGCTAGATGTCAATTTGTCTACCAGAATTTGAGTTCTGGCACAAAATATAATATAAAACGATGGTTTGCTATAGCACTTTCCAAACTCAAGAAAGTGTGGTGGTACCATTTCTCTTAATGCGCACAGTTCGATTTCATGATCAGATTAAGAGTGATTTCCTGCAATAGCCAGTGGTTTTGAGAGTAGGATAAATAGCAATGCCGCTAGTTTTGCCAACTGTGAGCTGTCACTCTGGGTGAGTTATAGCAAGTATAAGGTCAGAGATTGGAGTTACTTGGATACTAATGCGGTCATTTAAGCATTATAATACAGCGCTATGCGGGTACGGTAGGAACGAGAATCTGCCACCTAGGTTTGTGAGGCTTGTCAAAGTTTGGATGTTATTCCCTTTAATGCGTGACAGAAAATCATTATTACTATCGGTTAAAGGATAGTGTATAGAGCTCGCTCATGTGTCTGCTCTGAGGCAACATAATGGAACTGTTGAACTACTCTAGCAGAGTAGTTGCCGTTGGCAACAGATGCAAGGCTACGAGGTACGAGCCCAGAATTGAGGGTTATCTGGTATGGCCCTCGAATAAAATAATATCCGTTCTATTTTGATTTGTCTGGGCTAAGCTGTTAGGATTCATCAGTGTAAGATGTTTGTATAAGTGACTGGGATCAATATTTCCATCCCTGAAGATCAGCTTCAGCTTAGCTGAAGCGTTACGCGCATTGGTCAGGGAGTTATTTATTTTCCGCTGTGATTTTGATTTTATACAACTTGCATGATTTAGGTGAATAGGCACTATCCCTAAAGCTATTACTCATTTGATCGGCTTTCATTTTTTAAAACCGCTAACTACTTCAGCGATGTTTGCTACGGTTAAGAAGTTATCCGGGAGACGTCCGTCCATGGAGATTCTAGTTCATTATTAGTGGTGCCTACTATCAGGAACTAGGGGACCCAACCAATCACCAAGCTTATCTAAAATGGATAAGGTAGGAATTTTGTGGTTCTGTTAGTGTTCTCGCGTTGTACGGAACACCACATCTGGATAACGTTCATGTGTCAATTGCAGGTTAACTAGGGTCGGCGCGATATAGGAAAGGTTACCCCCGCCGTCTAGCGCTAGGTTAAGCTCGTTTTTGCGCTTGAAGTCTTCGAACTTCTTTACATCCTTGCATTCAACCCAGCGAGCTGTGGAGATATTGACGGCTTCATAAAGGATGTCTACGGTGTACTCGCTTTTTAGGCGAGAGACCACTACGTCAAGTTGTAGTACCCCGACTGCACCTACGATCAAGTCGTTGGTTAGGATTGGACGGAATACCTGTATCGCTCCTTCTTCAGAGAGTTGTGCTAGTCCTTTGAGTAACTGCTTTTGCTTGAGCGGATTTCGCAAGCGAATGCGTCGGAAAAGCTCTGGCGCAAAGTCTGGGACACCGAGAAACTTTATCTCCTCACCTTGGGTGAACGTATCGCCGATCCGAATAGTGCCGTGGTTATGCAAGCCGATGATGTCGCCGGGGTAGGCTTCTCCCAACTGAGAACGATCCCCCGCCATAAAGGTTAGGGCATCGGAAACCACCACGTCTTTTCCTGTGCGCACCTGTCTCAGTTTCATGCCTTTTCCGTAACGGCCAGACACTACGCGCATAAAAGCTACGCGGTCATGATGCTTGGGGTCCATATTGGCCTGGATCTTAAACACAAAACCGGTGAATTTTTCTTCATCCGCTCTTATGACACGGGTGCTTGTTCTGCGTTGCAGCGGCGGAGGTGCCCACAATACCAAGCTGTTCAGCATATGATCCACCCCAAAATTACCCAAAGCGCTACCAAAGAATAGTGGTGTCAGAGCGCCGTTCAAAAATGCTTGTTGATCGAAGTTATTCGGGGATACGGCCTGCACTAATGCAACTTCTTCACGTAATTGTTCCGCCAGATCTTCTCCAACTACTGCATCCAGCTCTTGATTGCCTAAGCCTTTAATGAGGCGCACATCCTGAATAGTATGTCCTTGACCAGTCTGATACAGGTAGGTCTCATCCTTATTAAAATGGTAAATCCCTTTAAACAATTTCCCGCAGCCAATAGGCCAAGTAATGGGTATGCAGGTGATATTTAGTTCACGCTCAATTTCATCTATTAATTCTATTGGATCGCGGATATTGCGATCCAACTTGTTCATAAAAGTCAGGACTGGCGTATTGTGCAGCCGGGTAACATTCATGAGTTTGCGAGTACGATCTTCAACACCTTTTGCGGCGTCGATCACCATTAAGCAGGAGTCAACTGCGCTCAGGGTTCGGTAGGTGTCTTCAGAAAAATCTTCATGCCCAGGTGTATCTAGCAGATTGAGCAGGCTTCCGCGATATGGAAACTGCATTACCGAGGTGGTGATCGAGATTCCACGTTTCTTTTCCAGTTCCATCCAATCAGATTTGACGGTTTGGCGGGAACCGCGACCCTTTACCGTACCAGCACTTTGGATTACTTGCCCGAAAAGCAGCAACTTTTCTGTGATTGTGGTTTTACCGGCATCGGGGTGAGAGATGATGGCAAAAGTTTTTCTTTTCGAGATTTCTTGGCCTAATTTACTAGGGGGCATGATGTTGTGATTGGACGGTTAGTCTACTCTGATCAATGATCAGCATATTCCTTAGCAGTGTGCGCAAAAATGCTAAAGAATACACACAGCATTGGATACGCCTTTGGATTTTTGATAGGTGACACTTAATGATTTTAAGGGCTAGCATAAATTCCTCGGTGAACTAGCTAAGGCAGTATTAGTGACATTATAATCGCGTCCTCGCGGCCATTGGCTCCATAGTAATAATTACGGCGCAAAGTTACTTGGTGGAAACCGAGATCTTCGTATAGCCCTATTGCCGCGACGTTGTTGGCACGCACTTCTAACCAAAGCGTAACTACGCCACGGTGGGTTAGTTTGTTTATTAGACCACAAAGCAAGCGTCGTCCAAAGCCACAGCGTTGCCATTGTGGGTGAATCGCGATATTGAATAATGTGGCCTCATCAAGTACCATCTGAGTAATGGCGAAGCCCACCATCTGCCAATTTGTGCTTGATTTCAAGTTGAGGTAGCGTTCTCCTTGGTTGGAGGAAAGTGTGTCTTTCGTCCAAGGGAAAGTGTGGCTGAGCTGCTCAATGTTGTAGGCTGTAGTGATATCGGCCTCTGTTAGGCTAGAAATACTGTTCATGGGTATAGATTTGATTCCAAAGGGACCGTTTAGCCTGGGAATCTTGAGACAGTGTGGTTAACGCTGGGCTATATAGCTGCACACCGGCCACTTCTAATGGCTTCTCGATGCCTAAGCGCCAACTGTTGCACTTTGTATTTTTAGGTAACATTACAACTTGATCCGGCGTTAAGCCGTAGGTTTGAGCTGGAGTTAATTTAAGGGTGCGCAGTACGTCACAAAAAAGTAAATTGTGAGGGTCGGGGAACGCCTTAGCTATAATCAGCAAACGCACCTTAGGTGACAAGCTAACTGGCACTTCACCCTGCGTTACGCCTGGGTGGCGTAACGTAAACTGCGTGATGCCCAGTTGCCTTAATTGCAAGTCACGTTTTGATGCTATGTTTATCTTTATATTCCTTATGGTGCTCTATGCTTGCTATGCACTACGTTATCCTAACAAATCTGCGTAGTGAACGCCAATAGATTTCTCTAATACAGCATTACAGAGCTTTATAACCTACACTACTCGTGAGTAGGAGATAAAACGCAATGTCTAAATTAGATTATCCAGTATAGACATACTACGCGATAGTGCTGGATTTGTCAAACACAGTATTTTATTCCTATTCGTTATACGATATCCGATCAGATCTATGCAGAGCCACAGACGGTCTCTACGTGCATAGGGAAGTGGCAGGCATTGTTGTTTATATTTGGTTGTCTGGGTATTTAGACCAGATTCAAGCTGACTGGTTGTTTATAGAGTACACACTACACGATTTGATAGTTCAACTCGGCCTGTGTGTGCAACCGTTATGGGGTAAACACTCACAGTGCCCCACTGCTATTAATTCTAGAAATGTATGTGGTGGGTAAAGTTGAGTTATTGGCTGAGGAGATAATTTGCTAGTAGCAGTGATGCTATCTAAACTTTCACCCAAGGTTAAGCTAACTTTGAGTAATGTGCCTGCTTTGGCACTGGACTCCGTTTGCGTACCGATGGCTAGCGAGAGCATAAAAGGCTAGTTGATCGTGAGTAATGTCTATGTCGATATGAGCTATCGTTTATATAATGAATTTAAAATTCACCGGTCCATATTAGCCTACTTTCTGTTTTGAGCGCAGCAGAAACTGATTTTTGTGGCGCTATAGTGGTTTCTCGTCAATACTCGGTTTTTCATTGTCTCCAATGCCTTTATTTGTAGGGTATACTAAGTGTCACTTGAGGTATTCATAAAGTGCTAGCTTGGAATGGCTCCTTGAAGCTATATCAGGGGCCAGTCGAGCGTGCCAGGGCGTTCTGCAGAAGCAAAGCAATAACACTTTCGGTGCGATTTATTGAGACTATGTTTTTAGGTAACAAGATATCTGCCTTGACACTCTATTAACAAGGATCGGTGTGCTAAGTGCTAGTTAGGTTGATACCTAGTATTAAAATAAATGAATAATTATTACGATGTATAATAACGATTATAAGTCGTTCCCATGGATCACTTGCTTTAGCAGGTGTCGCGTATTAGCAAATCGTGGAATTGGAAGACGAAGTAGCTTCAGTTGTTAGCGGATGCCTGAGGCCATGGTGGCGGCTTGCCTTTTGTAAGAGCATAAGGTACTACAAATCAACGGGAGAACTATTTATAATCAGTATTGATTGATGCTAGCCGTGATTATACAATATCTCTTGTAAGAGTAGTCGTCCCTAAATAATTAAGCCCTTCCAGTCATATAAAATCACTAAAAACAATATGCTAGCAATCTGCAAACAAATTTTTACAAAGCGGTTGATTTACATTTGTTATAACAGCAGAGAAAGCCAGAGATTTCTAGACCTAAAGAACACTCTGTTTTAGAAAAGCTAGTAACTTTTATTATTTTTGAAGATATACAGATTATTAATCTGCCCATATTCATTGCCTGTAAGATGCAGTTCATAGATGATCATCAGAATAGATGATATGGAACATTTTTAGCAACGACCCCATACCGGCAGCTTCTGCTCATAGCGAGGTTTATGAGGGATGTGAATGACGTATACTTCGTAGTAGCTGATGACTTTTAAGCTAATACAATTGTGTATTACTCTATCAGGATATAATGATAGTGAAGTTGATCGCTGATAACACTAGGCAAGTTTTTCTTTAGAACGTGACACCAACTACGATACGCATCAGAGATGCGCTGAGTTAACTCATCACCTGAACAGATTAAATTCTAGCTAGAGTTTATGAACGTCACCGTGGTGCTAGTGAATAAAATAACCCGAATTATATGGAACATACTGAGTGAGAGTGTTACATACAATACATGTTATTGGCTGTGCAAATCAGTGATGGAAGATGGTGCTGTTTTCATAGAAAAATGAACCACATCTGGGTAATACTATAGGTATGCATCATACGACTATATGATGCCGATAACATAATAGCGTATATACCTTGATGATACCAGATATAGGGCCATCAACTGTGTTGATCCAGTAATTTTAACAGCTAAAGTATTCATCTCAGGTTCGCTAAAAATTAGCTGCTGAATTACCAGATTCAGAATTTATGTGCTGATTTGATTGTTGATAACCTATCGTTATCCTAGCATAGTGTAAGCGCACTGTAGTCACGAATGTAAGAGTCCATGACTGAACGGGCACCTTGTTTAATCTCATGTCACCTGTTATTAATATTCAATAATTTCAAAATTTTATTCAAACGCTCAACTACAGTATTGATGCAACTAGCAGTTGCTGTGTTGGTTAATATACTGTATCCGATCATTCATAAGAAAGTACCTGCATGCTCTGTCTATCTCAGATCATCACTGGCATGGGTTATACAGTTTGCCAGGGGTGGGAAATTGACGAGAGTGCATACAGAATGCTGCTTTGCTCTTCAGAAGCCTCTGGCAATGTGGATAAATGAGAATGAATACCTTGATTTAACAAATTTTTTAAGAAACTTCTAGCCTATTATAGGCAGAAGGCTTTAGAACGGTTATCAGAACATATCAATGTTAGTCAAATTAAGATACTGACGGCCATAATAGCAAGAGAGATTATTAAAGGTGTTGAGCTGAGTAGTTGAATGTATAGTAGCTGTTTGCTGTGTGTATTATTACAATATATTTAAGATTATTTATTCACCCCTCAGCTATTACAATTTATTCGAGGTGAATAGGAGAACTGATGTAGGTTTTTTCTGTTTTTATTCTACAAGTACTACCTAAGGCAGCTAGATGTGCTTGAGAAGTCAATATCCAAAGTTTTGGTTTTTGTAATATTGGTGTGGATGTAATGTACACCTTATTGTCACAATCGCCAGTTGACCGTCGTTCCAATATTTTATTCATTCTGCACTTGTATTATGGTGAGGTCAACAGACACCCTAATTTAGGCAGCTAAATTTAATGTACCAAAATGCTATAAGTAGGTTATTATATTAAATAATCATGCCACCTAATAATATTAGTGAATAGGTATAAGATGGTTGAAATAAACATTCAGCGTCTCATAACCTGCAGAAGCGACTTTGCGGTTTAAACCCTGGCTATTAACTTACCAATGCCAAAAGCGATGATAACACAGGCATGGTTTCTATTCTTAATAAAAAGAATGGCTATATTATAAGCTATCGAAAGGATTTGGTAATGTGAATACGGGGAGCGAGGGTGATAAGTGAAGAATTGCTTTGTTACTCTCAGGCATTGACAACTCGTAAGTATAGGATTTCTTTTTAGTAAAATTGAAAATATTCACATATTGTGTTATAAGATTTTATCTTTGGAATTTAAAGGAAAATCGCCATTTATAGAATGGGTGTACTGAAAGTAAAATAGAAACTGCAAAAGGTGAGTAAATTTTGTTCGATGATGCTGATCATGAATTATAAATCCAGGAGTATGTTTATTTATATAAATAAACTTTTGCATGTCCGACAATAGATGCAAAATCTTGTGGCTGTCAAGTAGTGCAGCCAGGATATTTATCATAAAATTATTCTAGTCATGTTTACAAACGCTTAAGTGTTTGTGTGTGATTCTTGACGCTATTAAAGATATTGCAAGCTATGGCCGATTTTATAGCGTCACGAGAGCGGTAAAGGAATGGGTGTCTTTGTCATTAGAAAGTGCCAATTAAATCATAGCACGATCAATACGATTCCTGATAATTCTATGCCTGTGGCCTGGTGTGACCCTTCTGTGGCTATGTACACTTGAATGTTTGCATAGTAGAGTGCTGTGTAATAGGCTCAAGAAGGTTGAAAATGCAGAAATATAGTTTATATCTCTCGGGTTATTAAAAATAACACTTAATTCTTGTTTTAAGAGACTTCAGTTATAAAAAATAAAATAAATAATTTAATAAATTTTTGTTGTTACTAATACCTCTTCACCGGAAACCGGTGTTAGTAGTGACTATTGCACATTGGAGCTGCAATGGGATATTGATCACGACCTAATAGTGATTGATTAATACGGATCTACAACTAAATAATTTGGCTTCTTTGTGCTTATTTTATTAGTTAGAAAAATGTTAATTATTATGTATGCGGATCAATGTAAGGTAGCATGAAAGTTCACCTAAAATGTTCTGTTCTTTACATTTATGTAAAGAATGGTGGTAGAAAAACTAATGCAGATGTTTGTTCAGCATCGTGGCCAGCGATAACTATCCCTAGCCATTATGGCCAAGGGTATAATCATACCATGATCAGTTCAATGAACGTGAGAAATATTGAGGTAGACGTAATAATAAACCTGCAGTGCTCGCCATACGCTTATACATACCTGACAGTTGCCAGACATCACCTTATTGCAGGGTGTGATAAGTAGAACCAGGCCTTGTGTTATACGTTACATCGGTATGTAACCGCCTAGATCAAGCGTGGCGTGTTCGTGATTAGCAATCATTGCCACTGTAGGCATGGCCTGTGAATTCATCGAGTTATTGGGAGGATCTTATCCGCTTCAAGCGCCAACTTGAATCGGCATAACACGCATCGTAGAATTTTATTGCGCTGGATTGTGCTTAATAAAATAATCTAACCGTTTTTTGATATTTAATCATATTAATTCATTGCAAGAACATAACACTATATTGGTATATTTTACAGTGCAGGTTTCTCTGGCGCTCAACAAGATGTTCCATCATACTCATTATTAAATTTAAGTATAATATTGAATAAATTCACTTAGCTATCCTCTGATAGCTACTCGTACATAAATTAAGTCAACTAGTATTGATGAGTTATTCGGATATGGTTATAAGTTTTATTTCTCTCGATTTGTGTTTTGTTAGGGTTTATCCGTATCTAAAGTAATAGGTATGGAGTAACCTTGATATACGTATTTTTACGTGTCGTTATAATCTTTTAGCGTTACACAGATATAAAAATAAACCACACCTCAGCTATGTTTGTTATTACGTCCTTCACCATGTAGTCAGAAATAGTTTTTCACTTTACTTAGTGTAAAAGAGTTAGAAGTGATAGTTCATTAAACTAACTCATAAAGCGAATTTCAAATATGAAATTTCTTGAGAGCCTATGATCTCAGCCAGAGAGAAGTTTTATCACTATAATGATATGGCTTACAAAATTATTACATATTGCGCCCGGTACTAATTAAATGCCTTTTAAATCGGATATTTAATTTTCTAATTATTTAATATGGACTGTCAGTGTGCATTCATTCCAGCGAATCGTGAATTTAATTTATAAAAATTACTATTGATTATTCCTATTTAATGCAGAATTAAGAAAGCGTTTTTTTATAGACAGATTGTATAGGGTCGGCAATACTTTTTGACTGTGAAAGAGTGATTTTATAGATAATTATTTAATTCAGGATACAGGAGGTTAAGATATAAACCTTTTTAGCGGTTATACAAAGTATATATAGATATTATAACTTAAACGCCTATACCGATAAATAAAAATATAAGTAAATAATGGGAGTGTTTAGGTTCGCGTTGATGATTATCAATAATAATCATAAAAATTATTGATTTTGCATTAATATCAAAAAGCTTAATCGGGCCACTTTTACGTGAAACTGCAGTCTCTGCAAGATAGATTGAGGTAAAATAATCACTATTTTCCTAGTTGATTTAATATAAACTATATACAGAAAATAACTCAGTAGCCATTTTACTCTTGGCTATTCATCATCCATTAGGATTTAAGTCACATCTTTACAGTTCCCATTATACATTGTTAAACAAGTATACTGAACATTATTGTATATATCGGTTCTAGCGGAATATCGGTTTCATTTGACTCAGCTAGTCAGTATTAAATGAAGCGATTGCCTTGTTGAATTCTGTTATAGGCTGGTAACTTTCCATAAATAAAATAGGAGAATGCGTAATGGGTATAATTGGCTGGATCTTTACAGGTATCTCCGTTGGACTAATAGGAACTGCTCTGATTAGGATTTTCGGAAACAAGAAAAATTAGTAATTCTTAGGATATGCTTTGAGGTAAAATAATATATGAGTACTGTTGGTAAGATGGAGAAAGCGAGAAATCAAACCCTTCTTATCACCAGCACTCAAACCTGCAGTGCAGATCACCATTGTCAATAACGTCGCGATCGAAAGATGGGTTAGTTAATGCTATGTAGGCAAGGTTGATGTGCGATTATTAGCATCATTCCGGGAAAATATGGGTGATGTATAAACATTAAACTTAGACTATCAGTTCATGTTAATTAACGTACCGAACTAGCTATTAATAGCCGCATCTACTCTATTGATTTAACGGTAGAGTTCATAGCACTTGCTTAACTAGTCTGGATAGTGTTTAGCAGTCCAGGCTCTTTAAGCTTGAGTACTTCTCGTTGACAAATAGCAGATAGGAGCTTAACCAGATCATACGCGCCTTTTAAGGTTGTCGCCCACCGGTTCATGGATGAATTATATACGGGTTCTGATAGGCATTCTGTTGAATACTGAATCAATACGATTGATGCGAAACGGCATATAATTTAGGTAATATGTGTAGATCGATGCTAAAATTAGTATGAGTGACATGAATAAAGTACAGACTTTTAAGTAAAGTGTATATAGATACATCGGGTTATCATTTCCTACTGTGCAGGTTATAGACGGTATCTCAAGCATACGCTTTATACTTGTCACGTATCTTGCCTGTGGCCTTCTAAGATGAGGCGGCCTTCCTTTCATGCTGATGAAAGGCAGGGGTTGTCTTTATCCTGTTAAGTACAGGAATAGGTAGAATGCCTAATATTTCTGAGGCTTTTGGTAATAGCAAATACCTATTGCAGCAATACGTATGATAGTAGTTTCTTCTAGTGCATGCGGCACTATTAGTTGCTATACAATGATTAGGCGTTGTCCTCGTCTGGCAAGGGAAGGAACTAAACTGAGAGTAGTTGTCAGAGTGTGGAGCAAGCCATCTGGTATAAAGCAGCACAATTATCTAGCAGTCGGTTTCTTGATGCTGGTAAGCTAATTTTGCTTGACGTAATAGTAAGAGCTGCTGTATGTAGGTGGTAAGAGGTAGGCAATATCAAAAAAACCTAGGTATGTAACAAGTGCTGTAGCCAAGGTTAGTAATTTTATAGTCTTCATTTTTACTTTTTAGATTGAGAGCACTGACAGTAACTCAGATTGGTTATTTTTACTTATAAAGGTGCTCGATATATATCTATGCCCTAGATAATTCGCATTATAAAAAGAAAGTAGCAAAGCGACAGATCGCTACGGGAATGATGTAAACAGAGTTTATGTTGATCCGTAGGCTGAATTGAAGAATAAGCGTATTAATCCAAGGTCACTTAGATAGAATGCTAGCTAGGGTAAATAATATAACTCAGATACATATAAGTTACAGTATTACGGTTATATGTACGCATGAATAAAAGTATTGAATATGATATTTCTTAATATTGTAATTATTTCGCCTCTGTCTTTATAGCATGAATTAGGAGCAATAAACAAAAATGTTTATTTAGTTACTAAATACGGATCCGAAGTCGCTAATCGACAATAAAAACAAAAAGCAAGGTTATTGCATTTTGAAAATTTTTTCATCAAAACACTAGGTTGGAGTAGTGATGAAAAATTTTAAATTTTTGAATCATCAGTGATGCCCGCGGACACAATGCCCGACCGGAATTTACCTTATTTTGGCTCACTTGTCTGCTAGATAAGTGAGGTCAGGTGTATGTCTTAGTATTTATCGATTACTTTAACTTTTAATACCCAATAGGTAAGATCTATTTGATTAGAGCTTTGCACTAAAAATATAAGACCATAACTGTATTCCCGTGATAGGCAGGTAGAAATAAAAAAAGGGAATAAATAAACCCGTGCTCATTTGATTAATAATGTTACAGATCTCCGGACAGGTGTTCTGACTCAATCTCTCGGCACAAGATTTTTGCCTGTAGTGTGCTAGTATTACCGTTGAATATTGAGAGACGTTATTGGCAAGTGGAGTGTAACAGGACCTGTCTTTACCAGGCTAGCGTGAAGAAATTGTCACGTTAGTTGGACTATAGAACTATTTTGCCTCTCAATAAGTGGCATTGTTGGAAAATGAAGGTTTCATCGGTTTAATATAAAGAGCGTTGTTTATGAGGGCAATCTCACTAGGACTTGCTAGTCTGCTTGATGCAGCAGGTAATCGCTTTACCTGGGTTTTCAATGCCCTTTGAGAACCATTCCACGGAACAGGTGCAGTCTGTTTTTAGGCTACTTGTGGATTATTCCACCTATCGCGTACTAAATTATGCCACCTTATTTTATTTGAGCCGCTAATTAGGCTATCTGATTTAAAATTAAATACTTTCAAATTTTTTTATTTAAAAGACGTAGATGATGGGTTCTGTAATCCCTTGGAAGGCCCTTATGTGGTTAGATGAGAAAGAAAGTGTTTTGATAGGATCAACACATCTAACCAATATCACTTGCCCCTACTGATGGCGGATTTCCGACTAGTTGTTAGATACATCTATTCTTAACCATTGCTGCCTAAAAGTAATAATAGTTGAAATATTAGTGGGTGATAAAAAGTCGGAGAGGTGCGCACAGGAATGTTTTCTTCAATAATCTTTTTTCAACTAAGTTTACCTGGAAAGTATTGCGTAAGTGATTCAATGACCTATTCCTATAACCACTCATCAAGAGTAGTTTGCCAGCTGTATACTGAGGTTGGTCAGTATATTTACGCGGGTTAATTGCACGTATTCTAGAATATTAGTCACCGTCTAAACTTTTGCAATATCATTTAGGCTCTACACTTTCCGCTTGAAACTGCTATTTTAACTGATGAGTTACCAGCTAATAGCTTGTGTATGTTGTGGAGGTATATTGATCGGTACGAATTATTCAATAAGCCTAATATCAAGTCGCATTCTAGATAGTTTTTGGATATTACCATGGTGGAGGCTACGACCTTGCTTCCTTTATCTGGTGGCTGATGGTTCAGTTTGAGCCGCAGGCCATCGAGCAAGAGCAGTTAGCCTATTTGGGCTTCTAATCCAGTTCTAACCGCGATAATGCAGGCAAGAATGTCCGTATGCTGGAGGTGTCACGTATGCGCTATCAGAGCGCAAGTTAACGCAGCATTTATCTTCCATACCTCCTTTAATACATAAAGAATTAAATTCCGTACGTGTCTATTCGAATCAAGATGCTAAAGTCAAGATGCTAAAGCTTCTTGTTAGAAATGCTAGATAACATTGTTTGTTCTAAGTTAGTTTGGCTAGATCTAGCATCTTATGCATGTAGTTGGGGTGTACGTTAGGTAGATAAAGCAGGCTAATATAAACGCATGCACGTACGAGAGAAGACTTTCTGGCTGATGTCGTTATAATGAAGGTTTTGACATCTCGCTAAGCATGCTCAGTAGGTCGGTGACTGCCAGCGTCGGGTTATGAAATTTATAGACCATTACCCGAATATGTTTGAAATTAAATCACACGCTCAGCGGTTAGAGCTGGCTCCAATATGTGAGTTAGATCAGGATGTGGAAAACGTTGCTTGTGGCAAGTATCATAGATAAAATAAATCATATAATTGATATGTCGTATAGATATATAGCTCACCTAATAACTAGATTGTGAATTAGTTATGATAATCAAGGCAAACTTGCGTTTATATCACAATATTAAAGTTTTACAACAACTTGTAACGTTGAACATAATAACGTTCCGACTCATGACCATCAATAATGATATCGTGAATGTGGGTCAAATGTGAATCCAGGTAAAATTCAGTAGTATTACGCGATTGTACCGCACGCTGTGAGAAAAGTATAGTCAACTTAAGTCCATCGAATGTAGCTTGGTCCAGTTAGATTATTTGCAGTGACTTGATTGGCTTGTGATGAGGTCGTTTACGGCACCTGTGTCTCCAGGTAGGAAGTGGGCATCTCGACAATTCTGAGCTTTCTTGCAGGACCATATGAATTTTAATAATGATCTCGATCATTAGGGCCACTGTATACTTTAACTTTATTTGATTTATTGAAAAACTGTTTAATAAATGAACAGTCATAGACTGGGCTATCTCTATATGCGCCAGTAGCGCCATTACGTTCGATTGAGACTATAGCTTCCAGCTATAGTTCTTCTCTTTATTAGAAATAAAATTTGATAATTTGAGGATATTATTTTGCTTCGATCAAGTAAACAAAAAATACTCGCATTATAATGGCAGTGTTTACGCACGCACTTGCAAGCATGTTAGTTAAGCGCGGTGGATGTTTAGCTTTCTGCAAAAAAAGGAAAGCCTGGCAGGCAACGATCTGTTTATTCTATTCTAGAATAAACGAGATCAATAGTACATTCTAGTTATCCATAAAAAGTACGATTAGAGGGTTAAATGAAGTGAGATCGCTCATCAAGCCTGCTCGCAGAATATAACTTCATAACTCAGGGGTTTGACTTTGGCTATATCTAGCTTTTAACCTTGATCCTTGGAATATTTTCAGGCATATTTAATTTGCTACGTCCGTATATCCCTCTTATAGAACAGGAAAGCAAATTAAAAATTAATGGCTATATTTTTAATAGTATGACAATGCCAGGGTGAGTTTTTACAAACTAAAGAAATAAATAGTAACGCTACTAAATACAGACGAAAATAGCCCACTAGAAGTGCATCCTCGTATCCCTAACAAATTATTAACATCTTTCTGTAATCTGGTTACAGGACACATATCACACTACTAATTGTAGGTTCGTGATTTTGATGCCAAAATACCAACGCTATATAGTGATTGTTAACCCGATTTATGCAAGGTAAAAGGATACAATGGGAAAACACTTATTCACGTCAGAATCTGTCTCCGAAGGGCATCCTGATAAAATCGCTGACCAAATTTCTGATGCGGTGCTTGATGCAATTCTGACGCAAGATCCGAAAGCACGTGTTGCCTGTGAAACTTACGTCAAAACTGGAATGGTATTGGTTGGTGGTGAAATTGCCACCACGGCCTGGGTTGATATTGAAGAGATTACCCGTAACACCGTGCGTGAAATTGGCTATGTGCACTCAGATATGGGTTTTGATGCAAATTCTTGCGCTGTGATGAGCACTATTGGCAAACAATCCCCCGACATTAGGCAAGGTGTTGATCGTGCTGATCCCCTAGATCAGGGTGCTGGTGATCAGGGTTTGATGTTTGGCTATGCTACCAACGAAACTGAGGTCTTGATGCCAGCACCGATCACTTACGCGCATCGTCTTGTGCAGCGTCAGGCTGAAGTTCGTAAAAATGGCACTCTTCCGTGGGCACGCCCAGACGCCAAGAGCCAAGTAACCTTGCAATACGAGGATGGAAAGGTAATCGGCATTGATGCTGTAGTGCTTTCGACCCAGCATGATGAAGATATTGCTTTAAAAGATCTAAAAGAAGCGGTGATGGAAGAGATCATTAAACCGGTGCTACCAGCAGAATGGCTGAGTTCAAGCACGCGATATCACATTAATCCCACTGGACGGTTTGTAATCGGTGGCCCTATGGGTGACTGCGGACTAACTGGCCGTAAGATCATTGTAGATACTTATGGCGGTATGGCTCGTCATGGTGGCGGGGCATTTTCTGGTAAAGATCCGTCTAAGGTTGATCGATCTGCCGCTTATGCTGCACGGTACGTAGCGAAAAATATTGTGGCCGCTGGGCTGGCAGACCGTTGTGAGATTCAGATTTCCTACGCTATCGGCGTTCCAGAACCAACTTCAATTATGCTTGAAACTTTCGGTAGCGAAAAAATTTCTACCGACCAACTGACTCTGCTAGTACGCGAGATCTTCGACCTACGTCCATCTGGGCTGATTAAGATGATGGATTTATTGAAACCGATTTACCTTGCGACAGCCGCCTATGGCCACTTTGGCCGCGAGCATTTCCCTTGGGAAGCAACAGATAAATCAGAATTCCTACGTGATTCCGCTGGTCTCAAATAATCCTGGAATGAATGTGAATACAGCGAGTGCAGGCTCGCTGCATGCACATTACTAACTGTAGGGTTGATCCGCTTGTCATCTGATGAGCAGATTAATCGACGATGCGATGAATCTAAACAAAAATAGGAAAGTGTCCATAATTTTATCAGGTATTTAGAGAGTATAGGGTAGAGAAAGATCCGCGACTAAAGGAGAGTTTTTATACGATGTGTGGTATTATGCTCAATACATCATTAATTAAATATTTCTTTGATCCAGCCGGAAATCCCTTTACTCTCTTTTTGTTCGTCCTTGGATTCCCGCTTTTGTCCCTGAATAGGTACTTGGCTAGACTGGCACAAACCATGCGGATTCTCAGTCCATACTGGCAGGGATCGCTCGTTATTGATGTTACTGCAGATAAATTTGCCTGCTGCGTCAATTGACATTAGTTGGATGCCGTCCGGCGATTGTAGCATCAATGGTAGGGGTGTTTGGTTCTCAAGATAACGGCGGTACAGAGTCAGCGCACCGTTAGCACCTGTTAATTTGGCTGGGCCGTTGTTGTCACGCCCCACCCAGGCGATAGCCACTTCTTTGCCATCGATACCGGCAAACCAACTGTCGCGTAGGTCATTAGTGGTGCCTGTTTTGGCCGCAATATTGTAGTTAGGGAATTGCACTGACAGAGAACGTGAGGTGCCACGAATTACACCTTGTTGCATAGCGTATAATGTTAGGTAAGCTGCCTGTGCAGGTACCACGCGCTCCGCTTGAGGGAAGCTCTGATAGAGTACTCTCCCGTCCTCAGTAATCACTGAACGTACCGAAGATAGTGGCGCACGGTCGCCGCCGCTGGCGATTGTCTGATACTCCTGCGCTACTTCAATCGGGGTGAGACCTATGGCTCCTAGGAGCATGGAAGGTACTAACTCAATCCCCGTGTTAGGTACACCTAGTCGTTGTAACGTAGCACTGATTTGTGGCAAACCCACCGATAGACCAAGATTAACCGTTGGGACGTTCAGCGAGTCAGCAAGCGCATCAACGAGCATCACTTGGCCTCGAAATTTACGGTCATAGTTATTCGGTTGCCAGATTGTCCCATTCGGTTGTTTCAGAGATAATGGCGTATCTGCTAGCCAGGTATTTAAGCGGTACTTGTCAGGTTCAGAAAGCGCCGCCAGGTATGTAGTTGGCTTAGCGAGCGAACCAACCAGGCGGCGAGCCTGCACCGCACGGTTAAAGCCAGAAAACTGTGGATTGGCCCCCCCCACCATAGCACGAACTTCACCGCTAAAGCGATCAACAATGACCATCGCCGCTTCCAGATCTTGCATATGGCGTGCAGAGCGCAGTGCTAGGATACCACCTCCGACTGCTTTTTCTGCCGCATCTTGCGACACTGGATCTAGAGTTGTGAATATTTTCACGCCAGATAAATTGTTGACTTTATCGCCCAGCCTATCCTGCAATTCTTGCCGTACCATCTGCATAAATGCAGGCTGCGGTGTTATTACGCCCCCTTTTGGCTGTACTCCAAGTGGACGCATACTTAGAGTATGATACAGGTCATCGGTGATAACGCCTTGGCTTTGTAATATCCTAAGCACTAGGTTGCGACGTTCTAAGGCTAGATCTGGATGGCGCCAGGGGTTGTAAAAAGACGCCCCTTTAACCATACCTACTAGCAAGGCTTGCTGATCGAGGCTCAGTTCATCCATTGGGCGGCCAAAGTAATAGAGACTAGCTAGTGGAAAGCCATGGATCTGATCGCTGCCACTTTGCCCGAGGTACACCTCGTTTAGATAGAGTTCAAGAATACGATCTTTGCTGTAACGGTAATCCATTAATAATGCCATATAGGCTTCGTTAGCCTTACGTCCTAGGGAGCGTGTGTTGGTGAGAAATAAGTTTTTAACCAATTGCTGTGTTAGGGTGCTACCCCCCTGTACCGCACGGCCAGCACTCAAGTTAGCCAGTACTGCACGGCCTATAGAGTAAGGGTTGATACCATCATGCTGATAGAAATGGTGATCTTCAGTGGCGATCAACGTGTCAACGAGCAAATTAGGGAACCCGTGTCTCGCCACGAATAACCGTTGTTTTCCGTTTGGCGCCTGGAGCATGGTAATTAGACGCGGATCAAGGCGGAATAAGCCGAAGCTGCGTTGGTTTTCCATGTTTTCAATTTTTATTAGATAATTATTTTTGAAATCCAAACGAGCGTAGATCTGTCCTTCTTTACCATCAGGAAAGTTAAATGGTCGTCGTAGTATGTGGATGCTATTTCCATGAACGGTGAACTCTCCAGGTAGTGTGATACGGGTGACTTTACGGTACTGCATGCCTTCTAGTAAATAAATCATTTCACGTTTGCTGAATGACATGCCAGGTTCTAAGTGAACCATTCTACCATAGACTGCTGCTGGCAATTGCCAAACTTTCCCGTCAATGCGCCTGCGGATCTGTGAATCTAGATAAACGCCATATACCGCCAGCAGCGCGGTGGTAACTAGGAGAAATTGCATTATTATTCTAAGCCATCGACGTTGTTGACTAGGTGCTAGCCTTGCATTTATTTTGTGTGGCATCGTTTCTTCTTCCTGGGCACCCACCTGAATATTATCTGGATCTTGATCAGAATAATTTTCTTGGTGGCGGTGTGGCGGCTTGCGAACCGCAGTGCTTTTTGGTTGTTTTTCTTTTCGGCCAATAGGCTCGCGGTTATCCCCTACCATAATTTTATTCTCCGAGCGCGCAAGCAGTACTTGCAGGAAGTCGTTTAATTTGCCATGCAACCAAGTTGATGAACAGAAGAGAATCCAAATTCTATCTCCTATGTTAGCGATTCGTAGGTATCACACATACAGTGTCATGTATCGAGAATTTACTAATTTTTCCGCCCGCCTGCCTGACTGTAACAAGTTGTTCTGGTTCGGTAGTATTATACTAATGAAGTATTGCCAGTCCTCTTTGTGAGGTCAATTAAGCAGCTCTTAGTGTTTTGCATGCCTTGTCCGGGAGCTTAGCTATAGGTTAAGCGCATAGTACTAGGCTGCTAAGTTGCTTGTGTGTCTAGGCACGGAGATTATCCCTTCTTTTCTATGTTAGACTTTTTCTCCTTGACAAAGTCGTTGCTGTAGGGCTGTGTCCCCTAGTTACGCAAGAACCATATGCATCTACAGCGCTATTTCCAACAAAATAAAGGCATCTCAGCTTTTATTTTATCGGCGTGAAGAAGGGGGGGATTATCAACAAAGATTCACCTGCATGGTTTACAAATAGCTCATATTGCCACCTCACAGGTGGCATTTAGCCTGATTACTCGGCTTGGGCGATGCGGTAGGAAATTGAGGTACTAGCAGATACCTTTCTAAATTGATCTAGAGTTCTCCCAGGCACTGGGGAAAGAAACGATGAGGCTGGCTGGCAAGTTACTGGTAGTGTTTCGCCTCTATCTGCACTAATAGGTGTTCTACTTCCTCGCTACGTGTTAGTGCTTTCCTTGGACATTTCATGCTACGGTTGACTCAGACAAGCGGAATATGGTATGCATAGACGGTTACAATGGTTACTAAAAGCGATTTACAGTTGAATGTCAGCTGTTACTCTGAGCAGTTAATTTATTGTTTGCATAGATAGCATATAACTGACATTGGTAATGCTTTAAATGGAGCTATATTATAATAACCCACTAGTACAACAATTCAAGCCAGTAATTGCTAAGAGCTTTGTGCTAGCTATTTGCTTTCCCTTTTTGTTGGCAGGTAAAGTATGCTACGATGATATCCATGATTTAGAAAAATCAGCCTTTCAAACGCGCGGTCTTCTACTATGTTAGATGATTAATGGCTGGTTTAACGCACTGCAGCTATCCTAGAAGCTTAAGTTATTTTTTATATAAAGCCTTCCCTTCGTACTTGCTTTATAACTCATCCAGTGCCAGCTGGATGCTTTTGTCCTTAGTCTTGTCTATGCGAAATTAGTTGGCAACACCCTATTTCTCCGCAGCGCTTACAGCGAGTTGGGAATCTATTGATTACTGTGACAATAGTACAGTATTATACAATGAGCACAGATGAGGGATTAAAGATACTTCATCTGTAAGGCTTTCCAAGATTCAGTGGTGTTTTCGCCATAAGCAGAAAACAGGAGTCACCCTGCGTTTAGCTAATAAGCGCTGATCGGTTGTTGAGTGACTAACTTTTAAGGGTCGTAGTCGTCAGATATGGGGATAGTAGCCGGTTGGCCTAGAAAGTGCGCTACAGACAGACTGAGAGCCTTGTTAGCGGTAGTTGAACAAGCTGAGGCTTACCTCATGTTATTGACTTGATCAAGGTTTTTAAATCAGACTCTTACTCTACTATATGTGAAGTAGTAACTTTAACGCTAGACAGCTTGTCGATTGAGTGTATGAAACTCGTTGAGGATCTCTCATTATCCTCTAGGTATTGCGCCACCCTTCTTTGTGGTACACGTGTATAAATACTGTCAGTCAGTAGCTTAAGGTACCTATGCGTTACTTGATTTTTTTCAGACATCTGGCGAGTCACCCTTTATCAGGTTGTGGCTCGTTTATTTTGCTAACTGGTAGATAACTATTGTTGTTGCCAGACACCTTAGTGCTATCACGCCATGCTATGGCATTGCCTCGTAATTCGGCCTATGCTAAGATTAGCAGACTGTTAATTGCATTTTTAAAAACTGAGTTTAGATTGCAATAGAGATTACGAGGTAGTGTGTAGTACAAACAATTATTTATCCAGTCTGCGCCGGCGCGCTAGGACTAACACAGCATATCTCTGTTAATTGGCATTTTAAAGTTGTTAGTAGTATGCGCCAATTCTTTTATTCTTTTAAAGTAGCTATGTACAATGTTTTTGCTTTTACTTCTTTGAAGTACTTCTGTACTAAGTGGTTAGCTGTAATGCCACAATCTTTTACTTATAATAAGTAGTATTATTAATATTCTTCTCTCCTTGGTACAAACGAGCTTTAGCTCGTCATGGTGCCGGATTGTTTTACTCTGTTCTTATGGTAGATCAGCCTGATGAAGTGTTGCAAATGCTTTTCAGCGGATTTTATTTTACTGGAATGGGAACACGGTATTATATTTATATAATACTAGCTGGGATTAACTGTGGTTCTCGTTTCAGAAACTCCCAGAATACGTCAACAGTGTGTACCTCATGTATACTCAAGAGATTGAGTGGGTAGCATTAACTAGTTTGTCTAAAATATAACTCCTTTAAAAAATCGAAGGCCATTCAATTAATACATTAATTAATTACAGTACATATGCGGCGAGCTAAAATATAGTGGTGAGAATAGGTGTATAGATTTGTTATTGTAGGCCGAAACTCGGGTTAACTGATATATTGAAGAGATTTTCCCTGCATCAATGTAACTAGTCTTTTATGTTTTCTGATCTGGGAATGCTACGAGGGGAAACAATATGGTAGTTGTTAGTTTTTAGATGTGATTCACGGTGGTACACGGGCAGTGTTCTTTTTGTTTGTAGATTTATCTTAAACAAATTAGAGTTGTAGCATCATACATGTATCCAAATTATGCTACCTTGGTAGCATAACTACGGAAATTGGGATGAAGCGTCGGGTTTATGGTACTGCATTGACATATAACAATATATCTATGAAGAATAAATAACGATTTTATCGATATAAGCAGTTCCAGATAAAGAATATAACAATCGGGTAGCAAATTTTAAAATTCATCTCACTTCATAGTGTTTAATATAAGAGAGTGATAGGAATAATTGCTAATCTGTCTCCCTTCTGTTATTTCTATCGACCAGCTTTTCCCCGTCTCGGGGATTCAATAGTGCATATGTATTGAATGTAGGAGAAGCAATATGCAAGAAGGGCAAAAGCGTAAAACCTCTTCCTTGAGCATTCTCGCCATCGCTGGGGTGGCACCATATCAAGAGAAGCGAGGCGAAGAGTATATGAATGGTGTTCAATTATCGCATTTTAGGCGCATTCTTGAAGCATGGCGTAATCAGCTTAGAAATGAGGTGGGGCGTACTGTATCGTATATGCAAGACGAAGCTGCCAAGTTCCCTGATCCAGTTGACCGGGCTACGCAGGAAGAAGAGTTTAGCCTCGAACTGCGTAATCGGGACCGTGAACGGAAACTAATCAAAAAGATCGAGAAAACGCTGAAGAAAGTGGAAGATGAAGATTTCGGCTACTGTGAATGTTGCAGCGTGGAAATTGGCGTTCGCCGCCTTGAGGCGCGGCCGACTGCAGATTTGTGCATTGACTGTAAGACTTTAGCAGAAATCCGTGAGAAACAGATGGCGGGCTAATAAAGTGATATACCCTGCATCATTTGCAGGGTAGTAAATTAGTAAGATACCGGGTAGCGGTCAGGCAAGGACCTGACCCGTCGCCTCCTTGGAATAAAATAAACTCCGAAAGGGTGTGCTATCCCAAGGCGGCGATGCCAGTAGTATGCAATCCTATCAGCGATAGGATTGCAGTTATGTTCTTCAGGATAGAATAGAAGAATAGCATTGTACAGCAAAGAGATGTGGAGTGAAACATTCCTAGTGAAAATGGTAACTAGAGTAGTTTAATGAGACTACTTGTCCTTTAGCCAGAACAATGGAATATAAGGCATAAGTAACTTAAATTTGTGACTTGTGTAGCCGATATGGTACTGGAGTCAAGGTAGAAAACGTATATAAAGATGACCTATGTTAAGCAGTCATTGTTGCAATATAGGTTGATATCGCTTTAAAGAAGCCGAGTCGATTGCCGCATAGTACAACGCTAATAAAAGTAAAAATCTATTTCTATCTAATATGCAAGATAGCGATTGTATTAGCCGCTTTCCTCTCGCCTCTGTGGATTAGTATTTCCTGCAGTATGTCAGGTATTCAATTGCGTGGATCCGCTCCGGGCTCTGCTTTTACTGATGGCTGCAGGTTGAGTCACAAACTGATTGGGCATGAGTTAGTCAGGAATTAATAATGATCTGGTGTCTTCGGGTCACCTATAATGTGTAGGTGATGGTCGGTGATTATTCCAGTAAGTTATCGAAATCGTGAGTAGTGGCTATTGCATGGCGCTAATACCCTATTACATAAAATAATATTATTATTGATACCTCTTCTTCTTTTTGCCTGTGCCTACGACCTAATTGAGTCTAATGGAATTAAGCTATCTCAGAAGCACAATACTCCTAGTATCTCTGTTGGTTGTGACCATGTTAAACTGGCTATTAACAGCATGTTTATAAAGTTAGCAACATCTTGATCTATCAATTATTATTGATCTAAGCAGTAGCGCTGATGAATCGGGAAAGAGACTGCGCGGGCACACCACAGTCTGATAAAAACACAGCAGCATTCGCAAAAATGCTACGGTGAGCTATTATCAGCTTCAATTTTGTCAGTTTATTTTTATTTGTTACTCATGATGTTTTGTATTTTTGCTCGAGTAGCAAGTTTTCCGCAAGGTATTCACACGTGATAACAAGCTAACCCGCAATGAACCGCCGATAAATGGTAAAACACTAGCCTGCCAAACAATAATGCGGGAGATTGGCGCATCGCGCCACTACAAATTTTTGGCAATCATGATAGAGCAATCGCTCTACCTTGCCGCCCGTTGTACGTAAACCCCCGCCGTTTCCTAGTACGCAAGGACTTTGCTCTATGACCAGCAACCCGACTGAACAGCATTCGATCTCACTTAAAGATATCAGTGATAATGCACTGAAAGTGCTCTCACGCCTAAATAAATCCGGCTATGAGTCCTATCTGGTCGGTGGGGGAGTCCGTGATCTATTATTGGGGAAAACACCCAAAGATTTCGATATTGGCACTAACGCTACGCCAGAACAGGTACGAAAGCTCTTCCGCAATTGCCGTCTTGTTGGTCGCCGTTTCCGTTTGGCGCATGTGATGTTTGGGTCAGAAATTATTGAGGTTGCCACCTTCCGAGGGCATCATGAGCAAACTCCGAAATATGACAAGAATGCTTCTCAGCAGGCACAAACTGGCATGTTGCTGCGTGATAATATTTTTGGTTCTATTGAAGAGGATGCTCACCGTCGTGATTTCACAATCAATAGCTTATATTACGACTTTGCAGATTGCAGGCTGCATGATTATGTTCAGGGCCTGCGCGATTTGAAACAGGGAGTGATCCGACTGATCGGGGATCCAGAAACTCGTTATCGGGAAGATCCAGTACGCATGCTTCGCGCAGTGCGCTTCGCCGCCAAGTTAAGCATGACCATCACAGATGAGACCGCAGCGCTTATTCCAAGTCTAGTCTCTCTTCTGCAGGAGATCCCCCCCCCCCGCCTGTTTGAAGAATCCCTAAAACTGTTACTGGAGGGATACGGCTACCCTACATACTTGAAACTGTGCGAATATAAATTGTTTCAACCACTATTTCCACTAATTGCGCGCTACTTTACGCCAAATCACGTTACATTAATGGAACGCACGTTAGTGCAGGCGCTGAAGAATATCGATTTCTGTTTGCAAAACAGCATGGGTGTCACTCCGGCGTTTTTGTTTGCTGCTATATTGTGGCATCCACTTCTTGATCACGCGCAGAAAATAGGGAAGGAAAGTGCCTTTGGATATTATGACGCTTTTGAGTTGGCGATGAATGACGTGTTGGACGAGCAGTGCCGTTCATTAGCGATTCCAAAACGAATCACTGCGTTAGTACGCGACATCTGGAAGTTACAGCTACGGTTAACTCGCAGGCACGGTAAGCGCGCTTACAAGCTGATGCAGCACCCACAATTCACCGCCGCCTATAACTTGCTCGCACTACGTGCCGAAGTGGAAGGTAGTCAGGAAATACTATATTTGTCTGATTGGTGGCATAAGTTTCAGCTCAGTACGTCAGCACGTCAGAAGATTATGCTGAACACTCTCGGTGACGAGCAAGTACTACGCAGGCAAGTACTAAATAAAAGAGGAGGATAATGTTTCGCGCTTATATTGCCATAGGAAGTAACTTGGCACAGCCGTTACAGCAGGTTAACCGTGCTCTAGGTGCGCTCGAGCATCTCCCGAGTAGTAAGGTTGTCGTTTCTTCCTCTTTTTACCGCTCAAAGCCTTTAGGCCCACAGACACAACCGGACTTTCTTAACTTAGTCGTGGCTTTGGACACTCTTTTGCTGCCTGAAAAATTACTTGATCACACTCAGGCGATAGAACGCCATCAAGGGCGCATGCCTAATAACAACCGTTGGGGACCACGTCTTCTTGATTTAGATATCATGTTGTACGAGGATCAAATTATTAATACTGGTCGCCTAACGGTGCCACATTATGGCCTGAAAGAGCGTGAGTTCATGCTTTACCCGTTAGCCGAAATCGCCCCTAATATTATCTTTCCAGATGGCGAATGGCTTCTCAGCTGTTTGCAACGCGTGCCGGAAAACGGCATAGCATTATGGTGTGAAGAACAGTAATCCTGTGCTTGTTAGTACAAGCCTCTCTCAGGATTCTTTGAGTTAAACGGCGCTACTTAACCTAGTATAGTTATACCTTAATTTTGTCTGCTAAGGCTTTATGTAGGCCACATAGGTTGCCTGAGACAATGGAGTAATGAAACCCACCAAACATCCTCTATGATTGCTAATAGATAATAGATTAATGCAAGCGTACTTTCCATAGTGTCTAATAAAAAAGCTTTGCTAAGTTGTGTATCAACTTACTGTGCATGGCCTCTTGTTTGGTCGTAAATTGGCTGAGTATAATACTAAATGGTCACAATGCTACGTCACCAGCTTCCTGTTAGGAAGCTCTTGATTGTTAATCGTACTCGTACAGTGCGCTAGGCTCGACCACCTATAACTGCTAGCCGATCTTGCTATCCATGATTTTATATTACTTTGACAGACTGGGAACAATATCGATGCGCTAATATAAGTAAGTGACATTCTCAATTGAGAAGATAGTAATTAGCTATTTGAAACAGTGAAAATACTTACTAAATATGCAATGCCAGGTATTCGTTAATTTATGTAGCATGCCGCAGCATGTGAATTATTGTGAGTGGAATGTTCAATTTTCAAAAATGAAAAATAAGTGAACCTTTATGGAGTGTAGGTTTGATTCCAACCTGACCATATATGGTTTGACAACAACCGCGCACGGTGTAGAAGGAATTAATGAATAAATAATTTAATTCAGTACTTCTATTTTAAGATTTCTGAAGGGTTTCAGTTCATACTATGCTAGTCAGCATAATTATTATATTCAATTTTATTTATTTAACCCAACTGACTATTGTTTTACATAGATTTATAGAAAATCTAAAACTATTGCTAGGCTTACTCACATATACAGAAGTAATATCAATAAAGTTTGCTGATAATGATATGGTGCTATGTTATTAAATAATTTACAATTAGTCCACCACCGTACGGGTTTGTCTTCAAATTAGCTATATCAGTTCTTGATTGAAAGTAGAAGTGTGTTCATGCTATATAAACAGCAGTTCCTAAACGTTAGTTTTTAAGTTTTAATCAAAGAGGGTGTATTTATATATAGAAAGATCGTAAAGCAGTTTATATATTAGAAATAGCTTTAGTTATAGTATTTTTTAAAACTTAATATTTGTATTATTTAGTGCATATTAATGTGGTGGACATACTTTATGGTAAATTTTATTTCGTTCTAAATTATTGCTTTAATAATTAGTAAAAATACTATTTTATATAATTTATGTATTTTATAAAGTTCTGCGCTAACATAGAAATGCATTTAATAAACTTATGTAGTAAAAATACTAAATACATAGCCAGTATTATTTTCTAGAATTCTATATAATAACTAGGGAGTTAAACGTAAGTAGACTTCTGGTTTAAAAATCGCACCCATTATTAATATAAGCTCTTTTGTAAAACATAATATTTATTAAATGAATGCAGCGGGAGTATAGAAATTGAGTCTGAATTCATGATATCTCTCAAGGCAAGATCCCATGTAACCTTTATTATAAAAAAAATAATTTATTTTATCAGGAGTAAATGGTATTTTCAATATGTAAATATAACTATAAATAATAAAGTTAAATATATTTAAAACTATTAAGTCAGTGCAAGAAGTTAGTGGCTTGTTTTATGCTGGCATTCAATACTCGAAAAAATAAATAAAATATTTAGTTGTAGTAATCCATCAGTTATTGGTTAAATAACTTTATAGCTGTGGATTCTATGTATAATTTCAAGATTATTCTTGGGATATGTATCTAAATAACAATTGTATAATAAACCCAACTATTTAGTTTGCCAGCTTGGTTTAATGAGATTCAAAAATTTTCTTGTTATACTTATACTAGTAGATGAATCTGCTGATTTATGAATATGAAGTTTCTGATTAATACTATTGTGATGATAATATAGTTTAGTCAATTACATTGGTTTAAATATGCCAAATTAGATCTTGCTTTGTTATTAACTATAATATTCTTGCCTATGTTTCTTTAAACTTTGTTAAATTTTAAGGTACATTATGTTAAAGTTTTGAATTAGATCAATATTAATTCTCATATTGATCATGTAACTTATTCTGGCTAGAAGTGGTGATCGGATTGGAAGGTGCTAGGGTTTGTTTGGGTGTGTAAGTCTAATACATTCAAGCACATTAAAATTTGTTTGTAATGTTGGCTAAGATCTTTCTTGAATCACTCTAAATATAATTATAAGTATTATAATAATAGCTTTGTTTGTTTTTAAAATACTTATTGATAGCTAAATTAATTATGGCATGAGGCATGCTTGAATTAGTTTATTTGTTATGTCGTGCTATTGTCCTAGACAATTAGATATAATTGTTTATGTAAGGAATCTATTCTACTATGCCCATTTTGGATAGGATATTATCCTTCTTAATAAAAGAAAAATATTTTTAGTTAAAAATGGCATCTATATCCGGATCAATGATTCATTTTTTACTATTGTCGTATTGACATTACTAATTATATTAGTGTTTACATTGTAATATTTAATTTATGCTCCTTATTAAAAGGAGGGTGTGTAGCTTTATTATCTCATTTCTAAGATATAAATCTTATTAATTAACAAATTGCAGGATACATCACCATTGATGCTTTAGTTATTATAAGACTATATCGTATATGAGCGGAGATCGTATGAGATTGAAAGGCTAAATTTAAATTTTAATTTTCTTCTTGTTATCAAATACAATATTTATATGGAAATAAAATCTTTATAGCTATTAGCGTTGGTATTAACTCTATTTTGTTAGAGTAGAGTTGTATTGCTATTGTATTTTATTTTTATTTAAAGCCAACTCTCACCACTCAGTTTATTAAATACTTTTATTTTATTCCGAATTACGAGAAGGTTGTGAAGTGATTATAATTCTTGATGGATCTCGATCCTATATATACGAGATCCTGCCAAGGCACTAAATAATTTTAGAAGGGTTTACTACTAAAAGATTTAATAGATATCTACTTCTGTTATGTCACTGTCGTCGTACAGTAAAAGTGTAACTAGTAGTCTAGCGTCAGAATTTCTTTGTCAAAATTGTGCTTTGATATTAGCCTACAGATTGGAAGATTTCCCTATACGCATGTTATAAATAATCTTAAACGTATATTACCTTATAATATAGTGAAACGATATGCGATATAAGTGATATTACTATTATAGGGTAACTTGGTCATAAATCTATACAGCGTAATAATGAACTCTACGCCTGACCTGTTTGTATGTGCTCGAATCTACATGGTATGGGTTTTGTTTTGTTAACAATCTATAGCATAGTGATACTTACTATCAGCTATGCCGGCTTACGTTAGTAAGTTAGGAATTAGATAATCACCGTACTTACCGTGCTGCTGTATTCATGCCTATTTCTAAGTGATTGTTGTTTTTAACAGGATATGATTGAGTATATAAAATAACCCACCGCTACCTGTATTACTTTGAATGATCTTGCCATCACTAGCAAGGTGATGTCACCAGGCTCATCCATCCAGTTCATTATATTTCATTATCAATTTTTCTTGCATTTACTTGTAAATTGAGGTGCATTAATTGCAGAGGGTAGGTACATAGATTAGATAGTTTCCATTATTTGAAATTAAAGCTCAGTATTATTGACTTATGGTGTCGCTCGAATTATCTATCTGCAAGATTTACGTGCTTCTATATAGGCAGAGTTCCAGGTGAGGCCATGATTCTAATTTAGTTACAGTTCTATTAATGCCATCTCCAGACTTTGTTTTTGTGAAATAAGTAAGTTGATATAACTGGCTGTTGATGGTCAAAATTTCTTGATCTATCTCTAAAGTAAAACGACTATCCATTAAACCTGCCTTTGTCTTGCCTATTAGTTTCTTAATTTTCACTCGTAATTAGTCTTGCTTAGTAGTGTTAAATATAATGACTATTTCTTCAAGCTAAGAGATTGATTTTGCTGCTTATATATAATTTCAGAATTAACGGTGAGTAAAATAACGTAGTAGATACTGCAGTATTTTCTGTTTAGGCGTTATCATGAAACAGATTGGCTCGAAATTGACCTGACAAAGAACTCTTGCTATAGCATTTTTTAATTAATGATTAATTTTATATTCTGGTTTAAAGCGTAGATTATATCCTACCCAGGGTTTCATTAAATATCATGGATTGTCACCAGCAACTACACTGCTTACCCGGAACTGACAAAGTGGATTATGAATCCAATAAAAGCACACTATCTAGGCTTATATAATCTCTAGTATTACGCTACGGGATCTAGTACGATAGATATCGGCTTAGGATACACCGTTATCGTTAATAACGATATTTTAACACAGTGATGTTTCAATATCCATAAATTAGTGTTGGTATAGAGAACAGTAGTTTAAATATTATTTCACAGATTTAGGCGTGAAATTTGATTAAGATATCTCTATGAACGCCAATACTTAGTACTGACTCTAAGTCTGTACAGGGCTGTGATGAAAAATTATGTGAATATAGCGTTTAGTACGTTCTGTCATTTATTTGAACTCTTATAAAGGAGCCTCAAATCTCCTGATTAAAAAATTTTCCTTGAATTGCGAGAGCTATCCTGGAATAGTTGTGAAGCGGTAAGAACACCTAATATCACAGAATAATATTAGCTTCGTATAATAGTTTATATGCTGAAAGTATACCCAGAGGTATATACTGACTCCTGGGTTATCTTCCAGGCGTACAAGATTTTGTTGATGTAATACAGTATTAATCAAGATGTTGGTAACATTGGGAATAATCTTGTTACTGATTGTAGTACGGGCTTACACCCGGTGACGGGTAATGAAAATAATCAGTTATCCGGTTCATTTTCTGCGTTCTCTATAAACTTGGATGGTTAATGGTGATTAAGATATCAGTTATTACCTCTACTTGGTTAGTCATAAGATTATTATTTGCCATAACCGGATAGTTCTTGTTAAGGCGATAGATTCCCCATACGGCATACTTGTTCTGGCCCAGAATAGACATATTCTGCGTGGCGTCTTACCTTAGCTGTAGGGAAGCATATCCGATGCCGTAACACAGGTGATTTATCTCGCCTGTGGTTCATAACCGTATTTGTTCACACTGGAGCATCAAAGTGAATCAGTCCTACGAGACAGGCAAAGGAGTTAGGTATCTGTCTGATCGATGGTGTAGTAGGTCATATCAGGGATAGTAACGCGGGTGCTAGCGTTCTTGACTAGGGTTGGAAACGCCCTTTCCCCAACTTTAGGATCTGTACACTCATTGCTAATATCCAGCTGTAGTATGGCTGAGATATCTTCTTGCAGCGGTAGCGTTTGCTCAATGTGCAATCTTGGTTTAAATTTCTTGTATCGGATGGTGAAGGGCTGGACGTAATTTGTATTAGTTAGGATGATGAAAATCGCGGAAACAGTCTGCCATACTGAGAGAGCAAAATATTCAGGGTCATCAAGGTGGCTCGATTCTAGTAATGACGTAGGAGCTAGAGTAGTTCTTGGCTATATGTCTGTTCCATGTAGCGCGTTGTGGCGGGCTTCCATGCTGCGCTACCCTTATTTAGCCAGGTATAGACTGACCATAACGCTCAATAATAACTATCTAGCAACCGGTTCTCACCTCAGTAACACTGGATGGTGCAGTGGCGATGGGTGCGTGTCTTGGTGTAATCTATGATCTAATTAGAAATAAGTGCGTCTATGAGTAGTAGAATAGGAGAGCTGGCTTGCAGGAAGTTGAGAGTCAGTAGTGACTAAAATAAGTGTTGGTTTGCTAAACTGAAACCAGTTTAGCTGTTGCTCATATCACAAAAAGCATGGTGATGTACTGTGTTTTTGATGTTTTGGTTGATCCTATTGATGCTCGACGTCAGGCTTGCTTATTGTGTTGCATTTATGCATTACGCATCTCTTATAGGTGTCGGTGAGTCTCTTGGGCTAGAGACTAATCATATCGGTACAAGCTAACTTCCCTTGTAAGGAATCTTTTAGGAAGCTTTCAGTTCTCTCGATTCGAAGGCTGAGCGTCCTTTCTTCCTAACATCCTAATGCTTGAATTTTTATGAGCGCCCACCATGGTGGGCGCTGCTAATTTTGTCACGCTGGAGAGTAATGTTCTCTCTCTAGTTGGTATACAGTTTCCGCAGGCTTACTACTTCCACCATGTAGATAGTAAGGGTCTGGGCTCGGCAGCAATGAGGATTCTTAGGAAAGAATCAGAGCATAGATAGGCAGAATGATGTCATGTCGCTGCTTAGCTCGCTGATGTGAGCTAATAATACTAGAAGTTCTCCAACGCGGTGTAGACTGATTTCTTGATGGCTATCCCTGACTTTGGGTTATCTACCTGCTGCTCAGGGTTTGACTGGATTGATCTTACTATAATTCGCTATGGGTATAGTGACTAGTGCTAATCTAATGGGTTTATAAAACAAATCTTATACATGTTCTATTATTGATTTTCTTACCGATTCAAAATGTCTTTTGAATTTTACTGTGTTGCTTTTCATGTTGAGTTAGGGAATGCTGCCGGTGACTAGACACCGGCTTCGAAAAGCGTTAGTCCGTTCAGTAATTTCTGACTATGTTCAGTATTAAAGCTTAGTCTTCATAACATAAAGATGTTTATGCCATGTGTCTCACTCTTAACCTGTCTGTGTCGCACGGCACTACAAACTGCTCGGAGGCAGCCCGCTTACCATTAATGATAGCAGTTATAAACAAGTTTTTTAGGTGGGTATCGGCTATGAGATACTTGGCACGAAAAGCTACCGCTGTATTACTTGCGGTATGATTGGTCCCTACTGAAATTAGGGCGACAGAGCGGCCTTGAACTATCGTAGAGTATTGAGTGTCGGTCATGATAGTGACCGTTCTTACACTGTCGTGTACCTGAATAGGATCTCACCTTATAATAACCGGCTCTGATATTATGGCGCCTATATGTAAAGTAGATTGGTGTTGCTAGCTGTCTTCCGTATAAAGTGCATTGACTTCCCTCGCGCCGTCGTCCGGGTTTCTGATCATCAACGTTCCCACCCCGGAGCCAATAGTATTTAAAGCACAGAGCACTGGCCTCTGCTGTTTTTTAACACATCACACCGGGATTATCCTGGATCTATGCTCGCTTTCTGCTAGGGAACTGGTACTGAGTCTGACACGGTTTGCTGATAGGTATGCTGGTTGACGACTTGGAAAATCCCTTTTGCAGAAACATTCATCACTAAATATTGGTTATAAATCTAGCAGCAGTGTGGCTTCATCGCGCTTGTAAAGTACTATCGTAAGCGGGCCGCGTCTGATGCCAGACGATAGTGCCATCAAATGGAACAGTCATTATCAGATTTGCGTCATCGCAGCTTTATTCTGGCTTCGGCCTCGGCGTATTTGAAAATTATGGTCGATGCTCGTTCACTGAGCGTTAGATCAGTCATTTGGCTGTATTTGTATCTTAGGATTGATGTCGCGCACTTAGTTAGTCATTGAGTGAGACTCTATCCATGAGTAAGGTGATGTGTGCTTCCATGGAATTGCGCGAATGAATCAAGTATCTCTTCCTTCTGTAAATTATGTGGTTTACGTTAGCTTGGAGTGAGCGTATCAGCTCAATGGTGTGATGAGGATCGCCATATTATTTTAGCGCTACTAACTGGATTTATAGAGCGCCTCATGTCCTGTTGTTTATCCAGGATAGTAAAATCATTGTACGCCTGCTATGGATTGTAATAGCCTGGTCGACCCTTGTGTGGACGTATGGCTTACGGTGTGATGCATCTAGCTAGTCTCCGAAATCAATAAATAGATAGCATGATTATGTGTAATGGATCGACGCTGTTAGCGGACAGGGTATTCTTGATTTTCATCATATGAGATATTAGTAATTATCTCAGTGCATTGTTTAATCTTTCTTAGCTGCAGCACCTGGTGAATTACCTTGTGTCTCCCTGAGAGATGATTCTGGCGTGATCCAATGTCGAGGCAAATACATATGCAAGGATATATCGCTTGAGTGTAGCGTTGTGAAGCGGTTATCTTATAGCGCACTCATCTAGCAGAATGATATGTGTACCGGCACCGAGTCTGATGGGCTCACGTTGCTAGCACTAAGACGATGCATGAAAGTGGAAAATAGGATTTTAAGCTGTAAAATAAGAGCCTAGGTAGTATAGATCAGGCAGTGTGCTGAAAATGGTGCAGTGGATTTTGTTGTCTAGGCATGCATTGCAGTATAGATTCTGTCAGGCAATAAGCTTACTGATTGATTTTATCGGGCCCTATTATCCTGTTCTACCCTAGTTTAGGGTGTCGTTGAAGCCTTGTTGACACTATTGAACAAGTGTTAGGACTAGACTTCTGATAGATTTCAAAATAGCGCTTGCTCATCGGTTGTGTTTACAAAGACCAGCTAAAGGGGATGGCTGTTTAGTGCATTGAGTTAGGGACGAGCAGTGTCTTTAAAAGTTGCCTTAAAGGAATTACATTCCAGACTGTATGAGTCATCCCTGTCCGGAGTTTGGAAATTTTATTAAAAAGGCTGTTAGTTCGGTTTCTTAGCGGTTGTCACAGACGAGTACTGACAGGTAAGAGTTTATCAATCCTATAATTAATTTTCCAGTCTACACCGCCGCGACAGGTGCATTCATACGCTATGCATCCTTTCGGCAAGCGTATCGCCAGCCTCTAATAATAGCGAACTTGACTCTCCGGAATGAAGCCTAGATAAAGGTGTTGAAACCTATCACCTCGGGTAGGTTATAGGCAATACCAACTCTTCTTTACTTCTTCAACAATGGTAAAATCTTGCACCAGGGGGTAGAAGTCTCAGGTTCATCGCGTGCAATCGCTATACTCACAGTAGGCTCTACCGGAGTTAGAGTTGCTATCTCAGATTTCTTCTCAGGATTACCTTGCCCAGTTCTGGGTGGTAATTACTGATTGTGTGCAAGTACGCTAAGGTTTCTGTAGTTTAGTGATTAACCCCATCATCTCCGGTTGATGGTCTTTATTTTTGTCGAAGATTACGCTATTTATCGTTCCTGAACTGGACTGGTATTACTAGAAATCCTGTTCGCTGACCTCTAATAAAGGTATCTTTACGTCAAAGAGTAGCGGTAGGGATTTTGGTTTCCTATATTAGTGCTGAGTGTTGAATAATTTCTTATCACGCCCAGTCTTTTATCTGGAAGGCCGTTAAGCTTTGACAAAATAAGGCACGTGGTTTTCCAAGTTCTCTTGTCTTGTTTTAGTATCTTGATACCGGTGTTTTGTGCAGGTTGCACTGAGTGCGGTGATGGGTCACCGCATATGCTATGCTACTGACTCCGGCAGGTTTGGCCCCTATTTGTCAAGCTTGGTTTCATGTTCGATTAGATCGCTACAATTCCAGATATAGGTGTAATGTGGCGTTGGTTGTAAAGCACTTCTACTCTTTCGGCTGCCGTCCCTGAATCTTGTTTGTAGCTTTAGTCGTGAATAGTCAAGTTCAGCTAAGGTCCGGGTCCCTGGGAAACAGATTGCAGTAGTATTCTGTTCTGTACTTTTTTTAAAGTCAGGCCGCTTTTATAGGGGTGGGATATATAGGCAAGTCTGATCGCTGGCATGGCACTATAAGATCATATATAAGTATTATTGATCACTAGTAGCCAGCCGTATCATATAATGGGTGATATACTGCTCGTTGTGAGCATAGATTTTGCTATAGGTAAGTCAAGCCGCTTGCCTAATTCCTTGAATAGCACCTTAGAGATATAACCGAGCTCATCCCCTACTAAAAGAATAGCTCTATAAATTGATAGGATACTAATGTGATCTACTGGCTAGGTTAGTCTAGGATCGAAATAAATCACAAAGATATTAAAATATAGAGTGGTGTTCTTATTAAGGACAGGGATTTACTAGAGTATGGTATTTTAAGATTCTATACTGTGGCTGTGTGCTTTTATTTTTGCCTCCCAGTCTATCAATAGTGATGAATTGTGGCTTTAATATTATCTATATTGTTACTATAAACACATTGTAAATATTAAAAGATAGCAGACAGGCTCCATGCAGTGTTACCGTAAACTTGCTTGGTATTTAATTTTTTATCTGTGCTAGGCGATTTAAATAATTAATCAGAACTATGTCAAGATTAATAGAAGTTACTGGTCTTTTAAAATTATTTACATAAACAATGCGAGAAATAACGGTGATTGCGATTCAGCTTTGAGTGCATTGTGATTAATTGCATGAAATTAGTGTGGGCTTTATACCACAGCGTAGGTTGTAACGTGTGCTCCTATCCTACATTTTATCTTTGCTAGTTTGTATTTATGGTTTGTCTGTTATGTGAGAATTTTTGATTCTATTAACTGGCACAGCTCAGATCGTGCTGATATCTGGATGGCAGTATCAAGATAGGCACGATAAATGTAGAAAATCATAACTGCACTTGGATGATGGGTGCCAACGTCTGCCCTGCATTTCTGCCGGAGAAGATTGACCAACTATTTCGCCAATAGTAGTGATTACTAAATGGCACCTACCCACACTTTGCCAGAGCTTTAACTTTCGATATCAACATGTCCCGAATTCAGAGTCCCTTTTGCTTAGATTCCGTTATCTTTTTCAGATTCAGAATCTAGCGGCAGAACATGTCAGCTATATACATATAGTTGACTTTATGTCATTACCTAAGTCGTAGTAATTACTATAGTGATCATTCTTCCGAACATAGACCTCGTTAGCCCCTTTCTGAGACTGGTTACGGCTAGGTGGGCTTGGCTTGTTGGTCATGAATTATATCGCTTAATCTTGCAATAATGGAGAGCGTGTATGCATGATGGGAATATAGATGATAAACTCATATGTGAAAATATGGGTAATACTCTTCATTATCCGCATGCAATATTTTGCTTAATGACTCTCAGCAGTTCTCATATTGCATAAACACTGATTTTTAATCATAAGTTATACTATGTCAGTAGGTATTAGCTAGCCGGATGCAATTCCCTACTAGGGAAGTGTAGTGTAGGTGTCAATAATGAGTGTAAGCTCAGCATAAAGAGCTTACCATTGGTAGTGTTTGATATTTTTAAATTCAGTCAATTAGCGTGCGAGATCCAGTATCTATTTAGATGTATGTGGTCGTACTTGTTTGGGTGATGCCCTTCAAATATTGTGTCACTAACTCGACAGGTACTGCTGCCTACGCCTGTGCTATAAATATTGGATCGACAAAATGTATTAACGAATTATACGATGACAGTGTCATCGGGATGGCAGCGTGTCGGTGCCTTGGGGGATGGTAGCTATCATGTTTAAACGAGTGGTATACGTTTTTGACGTTGGTATTCGAGCAGTTGTACGGTAGCTAGGCAATGCGAAATAACCAGACTATATTTCTGCAGTTTTATGTTTGGTTAGATTACCAGTAATAAGCACTACTACTCTAGACTTAAAGTGCTCGTAAAGTTAATGGATCGACCGTTTTTAGGCAGCTATTTATAAAGCTAATACAACTTGACCATTCGTCATTTACTGGCTTAGTTAGCATCTACATTGACTGCGTGGGTAATTCCCACGTCGTTGTCAACCTAGATGGATCTTACTGTTGCTATGTTGGACCTACTGTGATTTCAAAATTATTTAGTGCTCGTCAGAGGTGAACTGACCACATCAGCAGTTTTTTATGGTTTCCAGGCAGTTTGGTATGCTTCCTTGCAACTATTGCCGGGCAATTAGGGATAATTGCCTGGTCTTCGATTAGTTTAAGCTTGAAATTATACTGAGTTAGTATGCTGCAGATTTGCAGCCTAAGCGTTACAACACTAATGGAAAGTGACGTGGGAATAGCTTCTCTCTTCTACAGTAGTAAGAATCTATATGACATTTGAATTTTATTACTGCGTGTGAACTACTTTTTTAGTCAAACCTCGCGATAGAATGGCTAGTGTTTTAGGAGGTCCCGACATTCTATAGAAATAAATAAAAATCATGCTTTAGCGATTGCATAGATGTCAGGACGCATTATGGATGCAGTTGATTCTCTGTCAGCTTTTTCTTAAATAATATTAGTATACATTCCAAAGATGGGAACACTAATTTTAAGGGTTTAGGTGTGGACGGTGTTTTGGAATTTATCAGTACTATCACTAAAGCATAAAGCTGATATATGAAAAGCAAGGAGCTTTGCATGCATTCATAAATCAATTTAGCGTTTAAGTAGTACGCAGATCAGTCTTTAGAATCATTAGTGATCTATAGTAATAAATTATTTACATGGTTAATTTGAAAGGTTAACTCGGGTTAAACCTATAATATAATTCTGTTCGGGTTATGTATATAAGGTATGTGAGGGAGCTGCTATTAACGGCATAGCTTATTAATACGTATATTTCCAGATATTTTGCTATAAGAGTGTGGAGGTTTTAATGCCTCACCTTAAACAAGTAATTACAGTGCTCAGGATAATGGCCGCTATCTCACTATAGCTAACAAAATAAGATAATATATGTTAAAAATATTTTATTTGTATGATTGTTTAATCACTCTAAATGGAGTAGTTTAAGGAACTAGAAGATGACAAATACAGTTAGCTAAAAATAATGGAATTACCGGAATGTTCTTTTACTCAGTGAGTTAAAATACTGTATTTCAATAAATTATTTACTTTCAATTTCTTTGAAATAAAGATGAAGGTAAGTCATTATAACTATAAAGTGCAGTAAAAGTAAATTATATTAAATTCCAATCGAAACTGAACATAGTTAATAACAGTAAGGCATGTTCTTGCACTGAGAAATAACCAATCAAGTTCTATTTTATAAGAAAAATAAGAAGGGTAACATCAATAATGTTGGGATGCATATTCATGTTATTTATTTATTTAATATTAAACCTATCTCAATAGTTTGCAGTGATGTCATCGCAGGTGAATGATGATAAAATAAAGTGTTTATTTTATGCTAGATAGCCTTTGAAATGCTAATGCATTATTCTGCGTTAAGGAAAGCTGGTAGGCTATATCAGCTGGACTGTGATGGTTTAGGAGTAATTAAAAGATACAGTTGTTCTCGATTGCATTACTTTTATGAAAATAATAAACAAGCATTGATATGATACTAAGTAGTCTCACGTTGTATTGACCTGAGATTGAAAATCTGGTTTTGTCTAATATAAAATGTATTTTTAAAGTAGTAACACTCCTTTCTGAGAAAAAATTAAGTCGGCTAATAATTAACTGTGCACAGTTTAAAGGAATGTGAAAGAATATATAAGTAGAATAGATAGAACACTTCGATAAATACTATTAATACATCCATTGATAATATCCGCTGTTCAGCGCTTCAATCTATAAATATATAGCTGAACTCACTTATTAGGTGGGTGCTCTAGGTGAGATGTCGTTTGCTCCAATACCTGCTGTCGCCTCAGCGAATAGCATACCCAGCCAGGAGATCAGGACATCCGTTACTAGTAGTGTCAGCATAAGTGCTTACTGAGTGTGTACCTGCTGTGTGAACAAATCAGCGAGAGCGCGGTGACTACCGTGTTAACGCAAATGACGCATGCGATGCTGCTATCAATATAACCTGTGATCAGCACATGGATTGGCTTCGGTTCCAGCACAGTTATTCAATGTTATGTTGGCATGTTTCAGTAAATAATGATTTGGTAATTTGGCACATAAGTCCTAAGTTACCGACACCATGAACAGGCCGAAACTGTAAATTGCAGATAACTAGAGCTGTGCATAGCCTCGATGTTTGAACCGATTAAGTGCCTGAATATAATGAATATAGTGACATGGCCATTATAGGTAGAATCAAAGTTCTAATCGAGATGTGCGCATAGAGCCGGATATCTTTAGAATAGGTTCTTCACGGTCCTCCAATACAAACTAATCATGTTTTCCCATTGCATAAAGCGTTGTGATGCATATTCCTTATAACAGGTTACTTTTATTGCGTATGCGCAGTGCGTGCACATCCGGCACGCCCTATGCCTAGAAGAATTTGTTCACCCATGCGCGAGTGTTAGCTCTACCTTTTGAGGATAGGCGCTACCCATGAGGGCGCTGTAGTAAGTATGTGACTGTAGGCACATACTGTGCGCCGCCAGATTAAGACTGAGGGTTGCGGGGTGTAGCTGGAATAGCCGTCTTTAAATTGCAATGTTTTACATCAGTAGCTTGTGTTGGAATATTGCTATACTGTAGAGCAGTATTTTTACCTCTTCTAGATAATAACTGGTGGGGTAATAGTGTCGCCAGAGGTTTCATTTGCTTAAAAAAGCTATACATGGATCCGCCGAATGCAATAGCTACTCTGGCAATTAGTTTGTTAAGGATCAGCAGTTATAGTTAGTATATAAGTGAACGGACGATCATCCAAAAGTGGTTCATACAGGGTCACGCCATAGTAACCTGTGCTTGGTTGACTAACTTTGCGTTAGGCCTCGAACAGTTTGATGTGAATGCCAGTATGACTAGGCAACTGCCTGTTTAGCCTAACCATATCTTTATCGATTATAGACGGACACCTTACTATTTTAGTAGGTGAGTTGGCAGGGAGCTCTGATCCTGCCAATTGTAGTAAGTTCCTAACCCGTTCGGGCAGTAGGCATCAATATGCTTGGGTTCAAGATGCAGATCAATGCTCGTTATCGCTTTAGCCCACTGGTATAGTTCTTGGTGAGTGCTGATTAATCCAGTGGATTTACATGTGATAGAGTTATGATTGACAATCAATAAGCTATGGAACCCCAGCGTAACGATAGGATGCTTATCGACTGTATTTTGACTCGGGTCCATTCGTACCGGCATGTCATCATTATTCTTATTTCTAAATTTTGACGCTTGCCGTATGTTATTCCAAATGTAGTTTATTCCGTACCGTTAATGGTGTATATGAAAGAAATAAAGTACTTGTTACTAACAATAAAGATTGTTAATAAGGTATAAATTAATAAGATATAGAAATGTTTAAAGCTGAGCACATTCGTAAAAATTATTTTTTATGCCTAGAATGCACTGATAGCTGGATTTCAACAGAATGTCTAACCGTTAGAGTCTGCTGACTTTGCCGTTCACTAAACGTGCTTAATTTAGTGATCTAGGAACCTCTTCACTTTCTATCGGTTGTACAGTAGTTGTCCGTTTTCTCGGTTGAGAATATCATGAGCTGCGGTCATTGGTGCTGCTAGGGGTTCAATCTTTCCGCAGCAGCAGTGACTGGAAGCTCATAGACAGTAGTACCTAATGCATATCTTCAACCTGTGATTTTTAGTAAAAAACAGAACACGAATGTGTGAGTTTCCGATGGAAAGCGCCTTGACGTGCTATTCATAGTTAACGTTATGTAACAGTGATGTAGCTTGGGCTATGTACGATCAAACTGTTCCGTTTGGTAGCAGAGGTGGAAAGTAATGACTTGTCGTTGTATGCATAGCAGCATTGAGGATGGGCTTGTGCGATCTGGTTTTATCGGCCTAGCCAAGACACCATAGAAATAGGCTAGCGTAAAATCAGTAACCCTATCCTGGCACAAAAGCAAGATTGATATTTTATTGCGGGTAAAAATGCCCAATAATACAACTATTACTAGTTGTCCATAAATACAACTTTCCCGATGTAAGGAAGATGTCGGTATTGTTGAGCATAATCTATACCATAGCCCACTACAAATTCATCTTGAATCGAGAAACCTACGTATTCCACCGGCACGTCTACTTCACGGCGATCAGGTTTATCTAATAAGGTGCAGATCGCCAGTGACTTTGGGGCGCGTAACGCTAGCATGTTGCGTATTCTATTTAGAGTATGACCGGAATCAATGATATCTTCGACGATCAATACGTCTTTAGCACGTATGCTCTCATCCAGATCCTTGAGGATCTTCACATCATGGGTAGTGGAAATATTGCTGCCATAGCTAGAGGTGGTCATGAAATCAATTGCGTGCGGCGCTGCGATAGCACGACATAAATCAGCCATAAACATAAAGGATCCACGTAGCAGACCGACCAGCAGCATGTCGTTACTTCTGTCATGGTAATGTTCAGTAATTTGTCGGCCAAGTTCGACGATACAGGTGTTGATTTCTTGTGTGGAAATCATTACCTCTATAGTATGTTTCATTATTTTATATCTCACTGATTTTTATCAGTTAAATTTTACTAACCTTGCTATCGTCAGTCATTAGTGATACCCAGATTAATATGTGAATTATTGCATAAAGCCCAAATGATGCAATATGGGTAAGATAGAGAAGCAGACGGCGAGTATACAGTTGTCGAGAGAGATTGTTAAAGGAGAAGATGATAACCTCAGTATAATGTTCCAGCCATCCCTCTTGGGATTGGGTGTATATTTATATGATCCCTCACAAGTTTCTCATTTTGTAACTGATGGAGCTCGTTGCAGATAGCTGTATCGTAAATATCTATGTAGTTTATTATGAATTGTTTTCATACAGCATTAGCTGTATTATTAGCTATGCCTAATTCAAACCTAGGTAAAGAGGGTGCATATCTCTATGTGATGATAAAATATCATGACAATATCATCTAATTATAGAATCAGAGCTCGGTTAGCAGTGTGTGTTTTTACTTGGTTTTGATATATGTCCTCTTAATAACAGCGTGAAGGTCATGATGGACAAAAGAAGTTTAAACCTTATGCGCAAAACAAGCTGAAAAACTGCAAATTCAGACCCACCTTAAGTGGGTTCCTGTCTGCTAGCACAGATAAGCCTCAAAACGGCGTGCAATGCTACGTACAATGCTCATATTAGCATGCAATGCATAACAAACAGGTATAGAAGGCCTAAAATAGTTGCTTATGTAAAGCAGTTCTCTATGGTGATAGAGAGGTGGTAGTGAGTAAGTTATGAGGGGGTAAAAACAACGTTAAGCTTTATTTATAAAGAGAAGACGCTCATTCAGCAGATAGGCAGTCATGTTGCCTGCTATTTACGTGCAATAGGTGATAAAAAGTAAAATCGTCGCTATATTCACACTAGCGTACGATACTGGCGTATCGTACACATTCTTAAATGTAAGGTAGTGCTAGTGCCCGGATATCTTTTCCCCCTCCCCAGGTAACAGACATGTTAGTTGATTGAATATTTATTTAAGAATTGGCTATTGTGAAGTTACAAGCCCCCCATAACAATTTTGAGCTAAAGATCACTCAATTGTTAACCTATTAGAGCCAAGGCTGCGTTTAGTCTTGCGCGAAACGAAACCGTGCATTTTGCAGCTAGAATAAGTAACTAATTACAAATTTCCCACCCCTGTATTACTAATAAAGTTCACCGTTAGTAACTGGATCACTTCCCTTGCCGCCTATTCAAGAATTGAACCACGACGATGTTAGTATAGGCGTAATAAATCTGGGGTCTCGTCCTAATCAAGTGTAGTAATGCCTTTTAATGATGATTAGGTGTAGTTTTATAATTTAAAAACAACATCATTATTGTTAATGTTTCTGTATAGTCTTCTTTAAAGTCAGTATTAGGTGAATGGTTTAAAAATGAAAGAACTAACTGATTAGTGCGTAGTATGTATTGACCTAAATAAGTATGATTTTAATTATTTACATGTTCCAACATTAAAGGTAAAAAATCGCTTACTTTGACAGAAAAGTACTAGTATCTGAGTAATGGAAGAAGCTTTAAAATACATTCTATACAAGAAACAGTAATGATGATATCAGTGGTATGCGATATCTACAGCTAATCAATATAAATTATTAGCACGCAGCTGACTAATCTTGATCGATGATGCCAATTAATCGTGAATCCCTATTCCCTCTTTCCTGTTTCAGCCTAAACCAGCCATTCCGTTAGGCAGAGTTACTTCAATATAATATTCTAACTCTCTAATCTGTTGTAGAGAGTGGGTTGGCATATTCTGAATACTTGACAATAAACTAGTAATTACTTTTCTGCTAGCAGAAATACTCCTTACTACAATCAGCATAGTTTTGGGTATAAGCATTGCTCCAATCATTTATTGGATCCCCTAATCACTTCAACTGATTAGCAAGAATTATTAGTTCGTGGCTGCCTATTCAAAACATGTGCTCCGTATTGCCTGAGGTGTGATAGGAATTCGCTTTCTTGACTGTCATTAACCTATTCTTCATGAGAATCAGTAGATTAAAATCGCTGTTACCTTTCTTCTTAATCCGCTGATTCATCTTCTAAAAAGCATAAAAACACGGCCGGTAGTTAACCTGTTACATTATTTATTGTCCCCCCTGAATAGGTGTTCTTATATTGACTTGCTGAGCCTTCACAGAATTCAACAAGAAACTGACTGTTTCCTTTTTTGCAAAAATAAAATTCATAACATGTAAAGTTAGGAAGTATTGTGTTAAGAATATACTAATATTTGATTGGTTAAGTAGCACACCGGTATCTTTTGCTATCTTGTGTATGATAATCGATAATACGTAGCGTCTACAATAAAAATATTCTCGTCTGTCATCGAGATTAGGCTCTGGTTTTTGACACTGACAACCAGAAGAGCGGCATTAGCTGGTATGATATTAATGACATGAGGGTGCGATATCTGAAAGGTTGAAGTGGGCAAATTACATTTATGATCTTTGAGAAATTTATTGATCTAGAGTGGCGTAATACGCCTGGCTATAATTATAAAGTAAAAGTTGACATGATATAATGTCTTTATATGCGCGCTCCTCGAGGTGGTTGTATACTGGCCAAGTGTTTTGATAAACCCCAGACTTAGTAGTATCTAGAAAACCGGTCCTCTCGATTATCTCAAGATGTTAGTTTGCCGATTTTAGTGTCTCTGTATTGATTCTGAATGTTATTTTTCTTAAAAAGAGTGACTTCATACTTATGACCAACACTATTCCGCCAGTATAATCGATGGGTGTTAGTATGCTATGAGAATTATTAATTAGTACAAACCTAAATTTTCTGATTTCGATATCCTCACCAGGTGAGCATATAGGAATCCCCGGCTTCTGTAATCCGCCCTTCTTAATATTTATAAATCAATATTGCCATTGAAAGTTTAACTCAATTATTTGATGATCAGGCATCTATTAAACAAACAATAATACTAATAAATATTAATGCTGGGTTATTAAAGGTATAATAAATATTTCCGTTCCTTATATCTTGGGAACTATTATTGATGCTGGGTCAAGCATCTTTCTGCTCATTTGACTAGAATCGCCAATAATATTTATAGATTTTTAGCTTACTCAGCAAAGCTGTCTTTATTTATAAAATATTCTAAGTTAATATTTGATAAATAAAGGAATTAACTACAATGTCGTAGTTATATAATGTTGGTCATAACCAATGCCCAAATTTATGCTGCTGTTTTGCTGTATTGGTGCATACTATAAGATACCTGTATCTGGACATGGTATTTATACCGTCCTCCAAGGAGGGTAAAATAGTTGTTCCTGATAACGGTAGACAATATTCAATGTTTTTAAAATAGGATCTAGTTTTAAATTAGTTAGTTGTTTGACGGTTAATAACTAGCCTGCTATAGTAGCCCATATAATAATACTATATTATATGAACAGCGGGTATCAATCCCGATTTAATCAGCATCTAGCCTGCCTATTTCAGGTGGGCTAGATGCTGATGCATGAAATGTTAAAATAATAACAGTATTTGTGATTTGGTCTGCACTTATATGTATCGCTTAGTGTGTCAATAACATCGGATTTACCGTTACTTAAAAGCGCTTCCTGACAGAAATGACCACCTATTTTCCCCGCTCTTAGGTTTGGCCGGCGTCTTAAAGTGTAGCAAAGTAATTTCAAGTTTCTAGGCCTTGTACTGAGGGAAACATTTTTCCAGTTAGAAAAGGCAGCTCTGAATACCTAGAACTAGCGAACGTTTCTTGAGATAAATGGTAGTCGAATCGGCTTTAGTTTTACAGGTTAATATTTCTGAACAATATTTAGGTTGTATCTTGATTATTCCCAATTTAGATATAAGCAGGTGTAGTGAGCATAGCGTATGCTGACTCTATTAGAATTAGTGCCTAATTGATAGGTTAAATAAAAAATACACTAGCCTAATGGCATCGGCTTGTAGCCTCTTTAATCATTTTCAATCTGAACTACGGTGCGGTATGGATTTTTAATTCCTCTTAGATTATGAGTCACTGATACAAATAACACTGAAAGGTAACTGAAGCGCTGCGAATCCAAACAAGTTCCGGTTTAATACGAAAATATCCCTATAGTAATTTTCTGGCGCATTAATTTTATGCTACCAAGTGCGTCCTGCACCTCTCATGAGAGATGTTTCTCGGAAAGCGCCCGTAACCTTGACTGTACATCGTTTCTTATAGATACGTCATGAAGCGAAGGTTTTCCAACCTTCTTTCTTTGTATCGTGGAAAGTGTGCCGAAATCGAATCTGTTTTCTGCTGAATGATATTCAAGGGTATTGCGGTCTCGCAGCTTTTCTTATAGCAGTTGGCTAGATTGTAGTTGAATACGAGATTCGGATGTTCGCCACCATCTTTGATATAGACGAGTGTCTTGCTGCTGACACGGAGTTGAACTGTGTTTTGAGAGATACTATAAGTGAGAGTTTTTATCGAAACCTAGTTTATATTACAGTTGGCTCATATGGATCAGACAGGGATCTTGTTGGCCGTTCTGTTTTGAAGTTATAGCTAGATCTGTACTATTTTTAGTATTTGACGCTCTCCATTATAGCGGCAGTCACTTAATGGAGATCCTGAATCAAAGTTTGGAAGCTAAGGTTGTTTTATAAAGCACGCATCTTTTTCTGTCTTACTGTTGAGTTTACATTGTTTCTGGCGTTTTGGAAAGTGCAGACGCATCGCTGAAATATTAGGTGATAAGATAGTATCCTTTAATCTTATATAGCACATAAAATAGAAGCTATCACAGACACTAGAGGATACGTGGTGCTCTAACGAGCAGTAGTTTTTAGGCATGCAGGAATCGTTCGATAAGTGACCCAGCAGTTTATATTCTAGTGATTTATACGGGTCCCTTTTAGTTGAATTAGCGTGATTCCCTCTTAGTCAAACAGCAGCGCCATTTATGTAGACTGAATCAGTTGATGCTATGTAGGCTAATAGCCTACCTGTATTAAGTGTTTATGGTCGGGGTAGGTTTGAATCTTGTAATAGAATAGTATGCCTCTGATTCCTTTAACTTAGCTTCATGGACTCTACCAGGGATTAGCGAGGTATGTTAGACATTTAAATAGTAGATGAGTATATAGCGATGCGCTACGCCAATTGGCGTAGAGATACTTTTTATTTAGTGAATGTAATCTCAGATACTCTCTGTACTTTTACTAGAGTGATTGTGGTTCAGCAACTTTCACCGGGGTGCTCTGAGTTTCTTGATTAGATATTATTCCGTTATTCTAATTTCTTTAGAAATTGTGTAGGTAGAAGAAATTCGATGTTCTGCTCATGCAATATAGTATTTTGATCTTGACCAGAATGGATGCTGCTAGGATCAGCTGGTTAGTGGAGGAGAAAGCATTACGATTGATTTTTTGTAGTCCTTGACGGTGGGATTAGTATTGAATTAGATTATCTCTATATATAGTCGCCCTGTATGGTTTAATTAAACTAAAGGTAGTAATATTTAAATAGGCATTCAGAAAAATTGCGATAGAAACCATAATTAATAGACTAATTTTTATTAAACTATACTAGTTCCGGCGATTGGCAATCAATGCCTGATGGTGTCTGGGCAGGTAAAGCTTATATTCACGATTTACATCACTAGGTTGATAGTGGCGATTCATCGCTACGATCACATGTAATCGGTTAAGTCACTTGTGAGATAAGTGACTTTTAGCGCTGTAGTGTAGCCTCCTGTAGGCTGTACAAACCTGTAGTTGTTAGTCAATAAGTATAAAGTGGCACCCAACTAGAATAGCCCATTCGAACCTGGTTTTAGAAATAGCTCAATATGCTTAAAGGTAGCAACATAGTACAAACAAGAAGTGATGGCCTGCTGATATTGTATTTACCTTTCTGTTTATACCTATTCATAGTGGTTAGTGGTCATTAGTGCAGCTGATAAGCTGGTTCTAATCCCAGGTATGGAGGACTGTTCTTGATGCGCTATATCGGTATAGCGATGCCGCTATGCGGTATTATCCGTTTCTGCAGTAGTATTGTGATTTGGCACCTTGATACAGCAACTCTGTAGTAATGCTAATTAGCTTTATTAAAATCGACGCTTGATATCTTACTTATATCTAAATGTTGTTCGCTATCTGCGGATGATAAATAATGGATATTAGTAAAATAGTTTTTAAGGATAAAAGATCTTAATCTTATGGTATGAGTATAGATCTGAAAAGCCAGTGTTGGTGGTTGATGCGAAAGTAATGATAAATAACTTAATCGATAACTTAACTTTATTAATCGACTTTATTTTTCAATCGTTTTATTACATATATTTATAGTAATAGATTTGTATTGTCTTTTCACTAAAATAAAACATAAATTTAATTGGGTTTTTATATACAGATTTGGACTAGTCAAGTCCTTAGGTTAAAGGCCTTATGTTTATTTAAATCACTTATTCTAATATAGATGAGGTTGAATAAGCTACATGTGTATAGGGAACTAATTTTATTAACTGAACTGATAGATATGAACAGATATTGACTACATCGGATATAATCCTTACAAAAATCAAAATAAATAAAGAAGAAGATAATAGTTGGCGGTTGCCATGTAAACAATATATCAATCAACTTGATGGCCATCCCATATATTTAAGAGGTACCTGTTCCAGGTAGTCAATAAGTATGTAAAATACTAAAATTTTACATGCAATACGAGCGTCATGATTCAGAGATTAGGGATATAAAAATAAGTGCCTCCTATTCTGACAGCTGGCGAGTTTCTAAAATATTAGGCTCCTTACTTTATAGATAAAGTTAAACAGGATGTCTTATATAGTTCGTGCTGGATGATCATAAAATGTCTGTTGGTAAGTTAATATTAACGCGCATGTTCGCTCATAGAGTTAATCGCATGAAATTGTTGATTTTTCTTCTACAACCTGTATCTCTACTACTCCGATAGTGGAGTAGAGATAGATTCTTGTCAAATTCGATGAGTAGGGAAATGCTCTATTTCCACAAACGGCACTACATTAGAAGGCGGAAGATCTAGACTAGAAACGCCTGAACTTATTTTTAGGGTAGGCAATGTGTTATTGTAAAATAGTATATAGAAACAATACCGGAAGTTTTTAAATCTGCATTCTCAGATTATACTATTTATAATATTTTAAAATTGAAATAGTGTGCGTGTGATTTTAGTGAATATGGTACTGTCTGTTTACACATCCGAAACTTTAATTTTATTCTAGTTTTTATAAAAAGAGATTAACTGAATGCAGCACATTTTATTCTGTTTAATAAATCGTAGCTAAGAGAAGACGGAGGTAGCGAGGCTTTTGTATTAATCTATATTAATGTCCACTTTTAGTATTAATGTAGTAATAGTAGTGTAGTAGAATCTGGAAGATAAGCATCTGTCCAATGAATGTATAAAGGAAGCGTGTGGCTCTGGTGACAAAGTCGGTAATCATCATTATGGTGATAAAGATAAAAGACGTTTCAAGTGTATTCAGGATATCTTTATTCATGCATAAGCTAACGAGTTACGATTTGGAATAATTTAACACATTACATATACGGTGATCATTACAAGCAATATTGGCTATAAGAATCTAAAATTAGTAGTTGTGTTTACAACTCTATGTAAATAAAATTATTATTTGACATGTAATATTAAAAATTTTTTATAAAATAAAATTAATGTGCCATTTGCTTTGTTTGGGTTGTTAACTGTCTGATTTTAGGATGGAAGGAATAACGTAAAATACAGGTGTACTTGGTATGAGTGCAATATTCCAAATTAGGTGCGCACATATATTTAGTAATTGTTGATGTCATTTTATTTTTTAATTTATCTTTCTTAATTAATAACACTACATTATCTGTTTGGGATGTTATCTTTAAAGGTTAAAAATGTATATTTAATTTGAACTTTACATAAATCAGATATTTTATGCCGGCTAGCTGTGAGTGTTGATAATAAATAGGAAGCTTTTACTTAAAAAGCTAACTTAAGCTATTTATAAAATCACAATTTACGCTCGTTGATTTTATTTTCCTAATTCCCGCTCCGCATGTTTTGAGTCGATTTATAATCGAGGTTTCTGTATATGATAGGGTGAAAGCATTTCTAAAAATTTTGTAAAACATAGAAACTTACAGCCTGTTGCACTATATTCCTTTTGGAATATAGTGGCTGAATTACTTAACTGTGCGATTGCGCCATGTAAAGTAGTGCCTACCCATCTACATTAACTAGCATAAATAAATCTAAATAAATGTAGCTAGATTTTATAGAGACAAGTTTATTTTAATTATGTAATAATTTATGCATTTATTATAGATACAACTGTGATTTTATATGTGGTAATCTAGTTTAATTTAGATAAACTACAGTAGCCTTTACTGTCTACTGTATTGTATTGTTATGGCTTTAACAAGAAACATTATTTGTATGAAATATGTGTCTTAATCATATTTTTCTATTAGGTATGGATTGAATAAACTTATTATTTTAAATTCGCTATAAATATTAACTAGTTATTTATAAAAATATAATAACTTACATAAAGACTAAAATAATTTAATGAATAGACACTATCCTTTTAGTATATCTAAATAAGTTTAGATTAAGGGAATCCGCTATTTGCTAAAATCAATACTTTAGTCATTGAGGTACCTGCGCTAATCTTTAAGGCAGGAAGGGTACACTGCCAGAATAGGCATGGACTCGTTATGTATTTCCAAGAGCACATTATCTTTGATATTCTGGTATGAAGTCCGTGGGTTTAAAAACCATATAGGTTATCTTGTTTTAGGCGTAACGCAGCCCAACTTATACCGAGTCTGGCTGCCAGGTAAGGCTAATCAATAGTTTAAGATTTAATCTTTGATTATGGAAATATATAGAAATTGATCGTAAGTCAGTCAATGCGATTGTTGGATGAAGTGAGGTCTTGATATAGATTTGATATTAATAAGGAAATAGTATAATTAACAGCTGTGTCTCATACTGTGTCCTTGCATTTACTGCTGATTAATATGAATTTGCAGAAATCCCTGGAGGATGACAGCGTTTTTTATTCTAGGTACTGATAAAACCAAGGATATATCGAATCTAACATTAATCATAGAAAACTTTCCGGCAAGCTGACTGCTTAGTGCATGTTTAGCGCTTACACATGGCATAATTTCCTGATTATGACCAAGGTGGTCATTATGATGACAAGTGAAAGGATTTGTTTTAAAGAAACAGAAGTACTCTAACAGGGCAGCATGCATGATGCACTTGGCTCGCTTTCTGTTGTGTTCTTTTATCCGGTCTTACTGTGATACACATAATTCTGGACTCGGACAATTTAACCAAGGTGGCGCCGGTACCTACGGAGATACAATCAGCTCAGTAGTAGGGTATAGAACTGATAAGTAACTGTCAAAATAGTTTATAAAACTAAATTTCAGATCGAGTAGCAATGTGTGGTTCAGAATGAAGGGCTGCTTTGGAAGAAAGTACAGTGTTGCCTTTGGGAGGATAGACAATGTGTATATAAATAAACTCCTCGCGTATGGGTTTGTTGTATAAGCTAAGAGCAGGGTGAAAATTCTTACCTGGAGATAACTGAGCTGATATTAAAGGGAACGAAAGAGTATCTAAAATAACGGAATCTATCCTATGTATGCGGTCTATGGATAGCCTGACATAAGATTAGCAAGATCATTCAGATTAATAATAGTATACGTTATAACATGCTACTCGTAAATGATGTTGTACTATGATTAGTACGACTAACAACCGCGCACTGATGATATATCGATAGCTTGCATATATTGCTATTCCTGTGGTCAAGACTGTAATAGAGAGAAGATGAAAGATCTTCCCTATGAAAATGCTTTATATTTTAAAATGCTTGTATTAATTTGCGTGACAACAAACTAAAACATTCTCTATATTAGCAATATAATAGACTTTCTATCATTCTTTAAATCGTAAAAATTTTATTATCTTTTTTTACACAGAATTAGAGTGGTGAAATTATTTAACCCACTTATTTTTTGTCATTGAACGAACGTGTATTATTTTTGGTAGCATGGTTCACATTCTAGTTTAGAAGATCAATCTCTTAGATTTTCTTTATATGTTGAACCAACTATTTAAATTTTAGGTAGCGGTAAGTGCCCGTCTTAATGTTACCAACCTGTACTATAATGTTCTGAGCTTTATACGTCGTTAAAATAAGGTGGGCTCAATACTGATGTGACTGCTATTAGTTTGTCATAGGATAGCCAGACGTTGGCGCCGGTCTTTAGCAGGTTCTTCAATTTATAGTTTAAGATAGAAAGTACCGTCGTATTCTCCGCCACACCCAACTGGGTATCTATAGGTACTAAAGAGTGAGGTGTTTCAATGTGAGAACGAGTCGTACTCAATATACTGTAGTGAGTATCTGCTTCGCTCTGTTTAGGCGCGTCTATGTTGGTGGGTAGGATGATCTATAATCAGGTTTGGTAGGGTTTAGTGTTGATCCATTAGCTTATTAACTGCACGGAGGTTCCCCATATTAGTTATTAAATAAGTAATGAGCGCTTTCTCAATCTTACTGTTTTTACGCTATATACGAGGCACTCACTATCTAAATTATTTTGTGCACAAGGATAAGATTTCTTAATCTTTGGTATATCGATGTCGCTTATCGGAGTATACTTAAAAGTTGCATTGTGAGGTAGATTCGGAGTAGCCGCTAGCTATTTTAGATACGGAAATACAGATATCTATAGTTTTTGGAAGCAAAAAATTCAGTGATCATCAACTTTTATAGTACGATGTTAATCTAGTTATTTTGTCTATGTTTGATCTGATTTTATATTGCAACCGATTGTAAATCTATGAGTATAGCATCAGTCAAATTCAATGCTTACTCAACCTTTGAGTCCATCAAAGGTCTTCAAAATTTAAGCAATCGGCGTGATAAGATGGTGACGTTCCCTTTCTAAACAGTCATTAAACTCTATTTAATCGCGCGATTAGAATAGCGAGAACAAGAAGCTAGAGGGTATGATATGTGTGTGTGTTTTATTTTCAGCACGAACTAAGACCGACTTAAGTGTGTCTAGAGTCATCACTCTACTTTTTAGGTAGACTATCGTATTCTAACATCGGCAAGAAAGAGGTACCGATCGAGAAAAATTGGGAGCTACTATATGCACCAACGGTATTAGGCAGTAGCATGCAGCTAAGGGAAAAGTCAATCACACCGCTCTGATGTCTATAAAACAGCCTCCATGTTTCATTAAAGGAAGACAAGGTTTGTGTGCTGCCTAGGTTATTAACTGGCTGTCAATCAGCAGTTATCTGGACAAACAACTACGTCACCAAATCAGAATAAATCCAAGAAAGCCTCTATTTCCCAAATGGTTGTGAAACAAAATATCATTTTCTGGAGAGATTACAGAGATTATATTAGTTTTCTCTTTATAGCATGGGGGCTAATAGTAGCCACTCCCAGGAACGTCCGATCATTTTGTGCTTATGAAACGTTTTCTGTTGGCTGCAACCACTCTAGTAACATGGAATAGTTTGCTTTGTGGACAGCCTAGATATTTATGTGTCTAGCGTGTCAAGCTACGGTCAAGCATAAATAGAATATGTCATGACCATTCACCAGCCATTTGCTGTAGCATGTCGTTTTTTAGTTTGAAGCTGGCGAAGAATTCTCTCGGTTTATGGAGGCGAACTTCGCCTTGCTAGGGATTAAATTTGGTTATATCAGCTATATTCTGGGCAGATATAGCTAGTTCGATTGGCATTATACTAGAGTGGCCTTTTTACTGTAGCATGGCGCTGTAATCTTCCCCCAGTACTATATAATTGAACAATGCGTTTGTGACGTATGAGGATTTTATTATTGATCAACCAGAGCCCAAAGTTAGTATTATAGGCTGACAGCAAGAATCCGTACTAACTATGTTTTAATGTAGGCGATCAAAAGGTGTCTGATTCAAAAAATTCTTCTATTTGAGAAAGAATTTCTTCTGGCTTATGTATAACCATGCCTTTACGTTCATGTGTTAAAATTACAAAGTATTCAGTGAGATATCTTGTTTCGAGAAAGTATTTTGCGCGGGTGAGGTCATGAGTTGTTGCTGTTCTGTTGAATTTAAACACTGTAATTGCTCATCTAGCACTGCTAGATGAGGGTGATACAGATCAGATACTGTATTAGGGCCTAGGCCTGCACCATATGCTTGTTATAGGAATACTTTATTCTTTTTCGGACACCTTGTTTAAATTATTGAAGATTAACAGCATATTGGTCAATACTTTGGTTGAAATCTATGCTAGATTTTATTTCGATCAGATTGATTAGTGGACCAATGCTGTAGTTGACTCATATGCTGTTGCTTAGTAGCACAATGGCTGTATAAGTGGGAAGTGAAATGGATGCTGCTTGACTTTAGTGATAGTCGTCAGGAACCTATCGGGATGATATATGTGTCTATCCCAATCCAGTGGGAGACAATTAATTACTAAACTTAATAGGTATTCTAAATCTCCTTGTGGCAGTGCATAATTTAACTGGTACTGTTAGTTACGCAATTTTTAGTCTGTTTAGAGGTCATGCCCTTAAAACTACACTTACTGTAGTGCATAAAACATGCTGCTAACACGATATTCTTCTCGATCTTAGTGAGAAGATCGATGTAAGCGAGCGCTTTTAAACCTAAGTATAGTGCACGATGGTAGTCATATTCTTTATCCTGATGAACATCACTGCTACCTCTGTTTAAAATTGTAAGTCAATTTCTTGATTGACTGAGCTAGTATAAGAAGATTTAAAATTATTCTTAATGTGTTTATATAAAATCAAGATAAATGTTGAGTACATTATTCTGCATTGGGTGGTAATAAGGTGAAAGAGGATAGAATGATGCTATCGTAATCACAATATGGACAGCTGGTGAAGGAAAGAATTGTGGAAAGCAGAGATAAAAGCGGCCCTCTGGGGGGCGCTTTTATCGATGTGCCAAATAAGGCTTATCTCTTTTTGCTTTTCTGGTTTGGTAAGTCAGTAATGCTGCCTTCGTAAATTTCTGCTGATAGGCCCACAGATTCGTGTAGAGTTGGGTGAGCGTGAATGGTTAGCGCAATATCTTGGGCGTCACAGCCCATCTCAATAGCTAGACTAATTTCACCTAGTAGTTCACCGCCATTCGTGCCGACAATGGCGCCGCCAATAATACGGTGAGTTGTTTTGTCAAAGATTAGTTTGGTTATCCCATTTGCACAATCGGAGGCAATAGCACGGCCAGATGCACTCCACGGGAAGATAGCTGTTTCATAGCTAATTCCCTTTTCTTTCGCTTCTTTCTCAGTTAGGCCTACCCATGCTAGTTCTGGTTCAGTATAAGCGATTGATGGGATCACTGTCGTATCTACGTAGTGTTTCATGCCAGCAATAACTTCTGCGGCAATACGCCCTTCATGTATACCTTTATGAGCTAGCATCGGATGGCCTATAATATCGCCGATAGCGTAGATATGGTCTACATTAGTACGCAGTTGTTTATCTACTTTGATAAAACCGTGGCCATCAACATCAATGAGAGCGTTCTTTGCATCTATAAGTGTGCCATTTGGCACACGCCCGATAGCCACTAGAACCGCATCATAACGCTGCGGCTTATTCGAGGCATTTTTCCCTTCCGTAGTAACATAAACACCTTCTTCTTTGCCCTCAATTGCAGTCACTTTTGTTTCTAACAACAAGTTGAACTGCTTGCTAATGCATGAAGTAAAGATTGTTACCACATCTGTGTCTGCGGCTGGGATCACTTGATCGAACATCTCAACCACATCGATTTGTGAACCGAGTGCATGGTATACTGTAGCCATTTCTAAGCCGATGATGCCCCCTCCTATGATCAGAAACCGCTTTGGAATAGCGTGCAGTGCTAATGCATCAGTGGAATCCCATACGCGCGGATCTTTATAGGGAATAAAAGGTAATTGCATTGGGCGAGAACCCGCCGCAATAATAGCATTGTCAAAGCTAATGGTTGTGGAACCCCTTTCTCCTTTAACAACCAGGGTGTTAGTGGTGGTAAATTTACCCAACCCGCGCACTACGGTAATCTGTCGGCCTTTAGCCATGCTAGCCAATCCCCTGGTGAGTTGTGTGGTTACCTTTTCTTTCCAAATGCGCACTTTCCCGATATCGATTGTTGGATCTCCAAAGGTGATTCCATGGGCGGAAAGAGACTTGGCTTCTTTCATTACTTTAGCAAGATGTAGGAGTGTTTTGGAAGGGATACAGCCTACATTCAGGCAAACCCCACCTAAAGTTGAATAACGTTCAACCAGTACTGTTTCAATACCTAAGTCAGCGCAACGGAAAGCTGCAGAGTAACCTGCTGGGCCTGCCCCAAGTACTACGACCTGAGTTTTAATTTTAGTACTCATGATGACCTCTCTATTAATTGTTCAGTTGGCAGACCGATATCTTTTTATCTTTTAAGGTCTGGCAGCGTTGCTGGCCGCGAGCATGTACTTTTTCTACATGCTGAGACAAGCACTTAGGCACAAAGAAAATTCTTAACCCTGCCACTTAAAAGTCATTGGCATATTATTTAGAGACCTCATAGCATGCTAAAAGCTCTCTAGCTTACACCACAAGAAATTTATAAAATGACAATGCACTGTAAAGCCTGTTTCCGTACACCCTGTATCAATAAATTGCTTTAGTGACGTGACATAGAGAACTGGTGAAGTGACAAGAGCGTAGCGTTATGGTAAGTACCCTGAGTTATTACATCACCAGACGACGAACATCAGATAATATCTTATTGATAATGGTTATAAAATGTGCACCGTCGGCACCGTCAATCACACGGTGATCGAAGGAAAGGGAAATTGGCATCATCAGGCGCGGTACAAATTCTTTACCGTTCCAGAACGCTTCTATAGAAGACTTAGAAACACCAAGGATAGCTACTTCCGGTGCGTTCACAATTGGCGTGAAGTGAGTTGTGCCGATCCCACCTAAGTTGGAGATGGTGAAGCACCCTCCCTGCATGTCGCCGCCGCTTAACTTACCTGCTCGGGCTTTTTTACCGATAGCTGTCAGTTCACGAGAAAGCACAGCAATACCCTTTTTATTCACATCTTTAAACACTGGAACGACCAAGCCACTTGGTGTATCAACCGCTATGCTAATATTGATGTATTTTTTGAGTATTAACTTTTTTCCATCTTCAGATAGTGAACTATTAAAACGTGGCATTTTTTCCAGAGCGGTTGCTACGGCTTTCATAATAAATACAAGCGGGCTAGACTTTAGGTCTAGCTTGCATTGAGCCGCTTCTTGGTTCTGTTGGTTACGGAACGCCTCGAGATCAGTGATGTCGGTTTTGTCGAAATGAGTCACATGTGGGATCATCACCCAGTTTCGCATTAAATTAGCACCAGAAATTTTTTGGATACGGCCTATGCCTATTTCTTCAATTTCGCCGAACTTGCTGAAGTCTACTTTAGGCCAGGGTTGAATATTGGGTAGCCCAGTAGACGTTGCAGTATTGACGACATGTATCATGTCTTTCACGTGAGATTGAATGTCTTCACGTAGGATACGACATTTACGACCAGATCCTTTTATTTTCGCCAGGTTGACCCCGAATTCACGTGCTAAACGGCGGATCAGCGGAGTGGCGTGTACATAGGCGTTGTTTTCGCTGAATGCACTTTTGCTTCTGCTTTGACTAGTAGTTTCAGCTATTTTGGTTTTTTTGTTTTCTAGCTTTACTGAGGCTTCGGTATTTGCTACAGCAGTAGCTGGTATCTCGGATTCGTTTTCTGCTTCGAAAATCATGATGACTTGGCTGGTTGCGATGGTGTCGCCAACGGAAACTTTGATCTCTTTTACCACGCCCGCGTGTGGGGATGGTACTTCCATGGACGCCTTATCACCCTCTACAGTGATCAGCGATTGTTCAGCTTCAATTTTATCTCCAATCTTCACCATAATCTCAGTGATTTCGACTTTGTCTGCACCGATGTCCGGAACCTTAATTTCGATAGACATTATCTTGTACCTCTTATGCTAGACGCGGGTTACATTTTTCTGGGTTTATATTAAATTTCTTGATCGCATCAGCGATTAAGGAGGGTTCTATTTCAGCACGTTTAGATAATGCATCTAAAGCAGCAATTACTATATAAGATACATCGACTTCAAAGTGGCGTCTCAGGTTTTCACGGCTGTCTGAACGGCCAAATCCATCAGTACCAAGTACGCGATAGTTGCTAGTTGGAACATAATTTCTGACCTGTTCTGCGAAAAGCTTCATATAGTCGGTCGCCGCCACCGCTGGAGCATCATTCATGACTTGAGCGATGTAAGGTAGATGTGGGGCTTTGTTAGGGTGTAGCATGTTCCAACGCTCACAGTCTTGCCCATTACGCGCCAATTCTGTGAAGGAGGTGACGCTGTAGACGTCAGAACCTACACCGTAATCTTTTGTTAAAATCTGCGCTGCTTCTTTGACATGACGTAAGATAGCTCCAGAGCCTAACAACTGTACCTTACCTCTCCTGCCTTCCAGAGTCTCCAGCTTGTAGATGCCCTTACGGATACCCTCCTCTACGCCTTGAGGCATTGCTGGCATGGAGTAGTTCTCGTTTAGAGTGGTTAGATAGTAATAAACGTTTTCCGCTTCATCTCCGTACATGCGCATCAAACCATGATGAATGATTACTGCCACTTCATAACTATAGGCGGGATCGTAAGAAATACAGTTAGGAATTGTCAGAGAGTAAATGTGACTATGTCCATCTGCGTGTTGCAGGCCTTCACCGTTCAGAGTGGTTCGGCCCGCAGTGCCGCCGATCAGGAAGCCGCGTGCTTGTTGGTCGGCCGCTGCCCATAACAGATCACCTATACGCTGGAAACCGAACATGGAATAGTAGATGTAAAATGGGATCATAGGTAGATCATTAGTACTGTAGGACGTTGCAGCAGCTAACCAGGAAGCTGCTGCACCCAGTTCGTTGATGCCTTCCTGTAATATTTGTCCTTTCGCGTCTTCTTTGTAGAAGGCAATTTGTTCACGGTCTTGAGGAGTGTATTGCTGGCCCTGAGGGTTGTAGATACCGATCTGACGGAAAAGACCTTCCATGCCAAATGTGCGTGCTTCGTCCGCTACGATAGGTACTAAGCGATCTTTGAGCGACTTTTTTTTCAGCATGACGTTCAAGGCACGTACGAAAGCGATTGTAGTCGAGATTTCTTTCCCTTGCTCTTTGAGTAGCGAAGCAAAATCCGCTAAAGTCGGTAATTCTAACTTATGAGTACACTCTGGTAGACGGCTTGGGAGATACCCTTTCAGCACCTTGCGGCGTTCGTGTAGATACTGGTACTCTGGGGTGTCTTTATTGAAGGTGATATATGGCAGTTTCTCGATATCCGAATCGGCAACAGGTACGTTAAAACGGTCACGGAAGTGCTGAATCTCTGACATGCTCATTTTCTTTACTTGGTGTGCGATGTTTTTCCCTTCTGCCGTTGCTCCCATACCGTATCCTTTTACAGTATGGGCTAAAATTACGCTGGGTACTCCTTGATTTTTCTGCGCTTTTTCAAGAGCAGCAAATATTTTTTTTGGATCATGACCACCACGCTTCAGCGCCCAGATTTCGTCGTCACTCATATCTTTGACCAGGGCGGAAGTTTCCGTGTAACGTCCAAAGAAATGCTCACGTACATAAGCACCGTCTTTGGATTTGAAGGTCTGGTAGTCACCATCTAGGGTTTCATTCATTAGTTGAATAAGTTTACCGCTTTTATCTTTTTGAAGCAGCTTATCCCAATTTCCACCCCAGATCACTTTAAGCACTGCCCAGCCTGCACCGGAAAAAACTTTTGCTAATTCGTTAATAATCTTTCCATTACCGGTAACCGGTCCATCCAACCGTTGCAAATTGCAGTTAATGATAAAGACTAGGTTGTCCAGCTTTTCACGGGCGGCAATCGTGAGTGCACCCTTAGATTCCGGCTCGTCCATCTCTCCATCGCCCAAGAAAGCATAAACAGTTTGTTGCGAGGTATCCTTTAAACCCCTGGTTTCTAAATACTTAAGGAATTTAGCCTGATATATGGCACAGATTGGCGACAACCCCATCGAGACGGTCGGGAATTGCCAAAATTCTGGCATTAATTTTGGGTGCGGATAAGAGGATAACCCATTTTTGTCAATCTCCTGGCGGAAGTTATTGATTTGCTCTTCGGTGAGTCGTCCTTCAAGGAAGGCTCGTGCGTAAACGCCCGGCGAGATATGCCCTTGAAAGTAAACCAGATCGCCACCATCTTTCTCATTCTGTGCACGAAAGAAGTGGTTAAAGCAAACTTCGTAGAAAGTCGCAAAGGATTGAAAAGAGGCCATGTGACCACCGAGGTCTAAATCTTTCTTGGCAGCACGCAGAACCGTCATGATAGCGTTCCACCGGATAGCTGAACAAATACGGAGTTCCAATTCTAAATTACCTGGGTAAGACGGTTCATCCTCCACCGAGATAGTGTTAACGTAGCTGTGAATCGCATTGCCTTCCCCGATATCCCTCCGCCATTTGCGAGCCTCCCCTGATATTTGCTTAATCAGAAACTCTGCGCGTTCAACACCCTCTTCACGGATGACCGATTCGATCGCCTGTAACCAGTCGCGAGTTTCGAACGGATCCACGTCATTATATAGACGTTGTGACATGGCGGTATTCCTTATTTATCTCATGGTTTGTGTTGGGCTAAACTGCTGTTTTTATGCAAAGTAACCGAAGACTAGCCCATTATTTGATGGCAGAAAATTCTTTTTAAATATCTCTAAGTAACTTCGACGGAGCAGCTCTAGATATGTCTTCTTCCATGAAGAAACAGTTCTAAAACCTTGTGTTGTGAGAAGTAGTAGCAATCTCTCACGTCGTTTGGTGTTCTCCTGATTGAGATACATCAACTTTTTACAACTCCTAATGGAGTTAAAAAGCTTCTTGATGGTTCCCAGTTCAGGTTCCAGGACCGCCTAAAATTCCGGTTCGGTGGCTGCTTATTCGTCCTAACACGTCATACATAAGTAGAGCTATTCAAAGTTTTAGCACATAATGCTCATTATTAGTCCCATACAGTGCAGCAAGTATAAGAATCGAATAGGTCGGGTAAGATGTAGTCACGGTGATTTAAGGCAGCATGACAGGACTAGCGTGAGCATTGAGGTGACCGTTGTTCTGAGTGTGTTGAGCTAACATGTGGCCATTGCAGATGCTCGATAGATCTTTATTAGGATCGCACTGTGCAGCGTAATGGGCGACAATGTTTTTCAGCACTTCTCGTGTTTTTAGAAGATTGTATTTTAATTTACGAAGGTCAGACAGCCACTCAGCGATCGGTCTCGTACATGTCTGACATAGATTACTTGGCACAGAGATGCCATCCCCTGGCTGAGATACGAGAAGCTCGGTATCCCCCAGTCGTTGGATAGCTTTTTGTAATACAGGACGGGAAACATAAAATTGTTTTCCCAGTGCACGCTCTAGAGGTGGTTTCTCGTTGGGTTGCAATGTTCCTTCTAAAATCAAGTTCTCGAATCGCTTTTTCATGAGCTTTGACAACTTAGATTGAGAGATTTTAGTGTAGGGCATAGGTAAGTTCTTCTCTGCGAGTAGCGCGGAGTAAATTGATGATCCCAATGGTAAATGCATAAGAGTAAAAGTAACAAAGTATTTATCCTCTGTCCATATCAGCCTGAATGGAAATCAGGTTATTGCATATTTTTACTGTCAAGACTCGTTTACACGGTAATACTACGCGAGTAAATCATCTAGACGGTCACGTTAGATAATGGGCTACATTAGGGATGTTAGAACCTTATTAGCCGAGTTTAACGGATGCCTTTTGGCCAAAGGGTGATCACTTAGGGTGTTTAGGGTTCTTTATACGCTATCAAAAGTCACTAATATAGTGATTCCCAGAAATTTAATATGAAGACGTTCACCCGTCATGATAGAAGACTGCCACCGAAGTTATTTTCTATCTTCTCACGTTATACACGCCATGTTTTGTTAATCTCATTAAAACATGACTCACCATCATCATAAAAGAGGTAAAATTATGAAGAAACTTTATTCTGAGCCGGATAGTGGCAACTTAGTTAAATTAACTGCTATATCGGCGTCATAAAATAAGCAAGTGTTATCACTATTAGTTCATAGGAGGAAAAATGAACCTGAGATGATATTCTGCTATAATATAAGGGTTAATGCATGGACGACAACCCTAGTGAGTAGCGTCAATGCAGTCTGGGAAATCGTGATATTCTTCTTATCGTCTTCGTGGTACCAAGAAGTACTAGGCTATGCTGCTTATAACTTAAATAATCAGAATGGCTAGTTTTTGAATTATTATCCGCTATTGATTGACGGTGCATCGAACTTCTTATTATGAAAGAGTTCAGTAGAATGAACGTGAAAGAGCGAGTATCTTCCTTTATTTGAGGTATGCTAAATATAAATATTTGGAAATTTTACTTCTTCGTCTTAGCCTAGTATTACTAAAACTAGGCGTGCTCATGCTGATAGTGGCACTAACAGCAGTAGGGATCTGTCTTCATGGCTTTTGGTTGCAGATTAACACATGGGCCTCCGCTGTTCTGTTCTGTTCTGTCTAGTTATCAACGCTATTAACATGGGCAATGTGAAGATTATGGTGGTTGGATTTTGCTTTATCATCAGCAAAGTATGGATGATAATCGGTACGACCGTATTCGCTGTTTATCTGCTATTTAGAGGGAATGCACTGTAGAAGCCATATCTCATAAGCTATAGGAAATAGAATTTCTTTTGACATTAAGGATAGAGCTACTAATGGCAATAGAGGTAATAATCTCTTCGTTCTGTTCCTAGCATTAGTTAGTATCACTGCAGTAGAAGTTAACAGCTTACAACATAGCTTTTATAAAGCTACTCACGAGTTAGTCTAGCAGATCTTCATCTTTATATATAGAATGATGGGTGTTCTGTTTCCGGTGCATCTGAAGAGTAAAGTTACTGAAAGTGGCAGCTCTTTTGTTGATATTTTAGGCTTTAGAGAGAGTCTAGTAGCATCTACCCTGATATCGTGCTACTGACTTCCCTGCGTCGGTATATAGCAGTTGCGGTGCCGACAATAGTCGCAGGCTGTTTAACCTAGCAAAAACAAGGAAATGGACTTAAAAGCTTTCTTAATATAGATAGGCGTTGCACTTTAGTGGTCGACATCCGTGCTCTCGTGATCGTTATTGCATTTTTTCTGAGTATGGTCTGATGCTCTGTCGAGTTTTCGAACTGCTCATTTAACTGGAAATTTTTGGCTATTGCTCCATTGGCCGATGATTAGTCTAGCGCAACTGAAAGTCCGAGCAGCTAAAAACCGTGAAAGTCTCAAACGGAAGTGAAAAGCCATTTGGTATTTAATTAGTAATTACCTTTCCCTTCTGTTTAAACTGACATCTTGCTGATCGTATACCTCTAACACCAGGCAGGTGAATCTCGGTATGCTTTATCCTCTTAATGGATAGCAGTGTTGGGAGTTAGCTAAGTTATTCAGTAGTATAATCAATAACCTTTTATTCCCATGAAGGATCTCCCATACTCACGGCTCATGGCTAAAAATTATGAGTCTTCCCGTTTGTAGTAGTAGACATGGCTTTAATTGTGTTTTGCGGTTTATTTTAATCACCTGGGAACTGCCATTTGGATTTCTAGAAAGTCATTCATTTTTAATCTACTCAAATGAACTCGGAACGACTTTATGACAACTTCCTAGATTATTAATCCTACGTTGGGAGATGCGCGTCCATTTGAAGCACTTCATAAGCTGCTGCACTAGCCTGCTTCCCTGCCTGCCATTTTATCAAGATAAAATACCTTCTGTAGAGGTGGCCGAACTTTTTAGTCGCCGGATTTGATTGCTCGGCATCAGCATAAGTGTGATACCACAATGTGCTTGCAATAGGTTAAGATAGGGATCTATGAGACCTGCGATGGCCAGGCTAATTGAATGAGATTCGTAGCTATTTTGTGTTTGTACAGAGCTAGCATAGCAGCTCAGATGATCCTTGAGGTAGGCTGCAGGTATGTGGCGCGCAATTTAATAGTTTTATCTTGGTGCGCATGATTAACCCGGGACGCAATGAGCTACTAGTAAGTGATAGAAGGGTGGCAATGTTAGGCTGTATCCGATTTCCGGGATCTGTCCCTTACATTATTAAGTCCAAGTTTCATCGCGTAGCCGGTCTGTCCTTAACTCAATGACTACAGAACAAACTTGCCTGATTGTGTTCTAGTGGTTCCAGCTAGATGCTTTTACAGTGAATCTTATTGCTAATTAACAATCTGGCAAGAGGATATCTTAATACTGCCCGCGAATGGCGTGATATGGCACGGTAATCAATTTAATTCCCTAGTTATTCGCAGGCCAGAGGCCAATCTGCGCTTGCAGATTTCTGTCAAGTATTGACATGTTCGTACATATCGAGTTTGGCATTTGCGTATAGCCAAGGTTATCTCTAATATAGATCTTATATCGCTCGTCCTAGAATGTTGTAATTCTACTCACGCTCGTCTTTCTTGCCAAGAAAGACGAGCCGCACTTGTGTGCTAGAAGATCGGGAAAACTCTTTCACTGATCTTTGACTTAAGCAAGAATTACAGTTTAATATTTCTTTTTTTTTCTTGTTTTTGTATTTTATTGGATTCTGCCTACCTGTACTGATGCGCAGTACTCGGAATAAATGAGGTGTAATTACATACATTTTTGAAAGGAAGGCAGTGCTACGCGGTAGTTTATCATTTTCTGAACTTTAAATTTCCTTGTAGTAATATGATCTGATGGCTTGGTAGATAGTATTTGATATTGTTTTTTATAAAGCGAGAACAGATCTTGAGAATAGAAAGGCTTATTCGAAATAGAACTCTTATGATTACGCTCACTTGTATTTAATGTATATTAAATCTACATTACTCAGGACTAGTAGTTCGTCAAAACTATCACATCTGATGTATGTGTGAGGAGTGAATGATTGCGCCAAATTGCAATAAACTTTTTGTTAAGGAATCAGCTAACCTTATTTGTTAAGTGCGGTCAGTACTGGTTATTTATGCATACTTAGTTATCTATTAGCTCACCGGTCAATTCAAGTCTATTAGTATTAATTAGTGTTGAGTCATTATATTTAGATTTAATGTGTCAGAAATGAATAAAGTAAACATCCCGTAAAGCTACACAATTCGATGCAGCGTTGCTCAGGAGAAAGTTGGAACTGGGTCAGCGGAATTTTCTCGCTGAGTTTCTAGAGATGATAAGTGGTGACCAGCAGAACGGCACTAGGCTAGGTCGCCTAGATGCGTTGTTTGTGATGAATTTTAGAAATTGATTATGGATCAAGTGATCTATCCCCCGATGGGAGATGGATTTGCATCCACTCGAGCTGGTGGTGTATTAGCTTATTATGTAAGAGAATGATCAAAATAGATGCTGCCAAGCATGCGCGTAGGGCGAAATAAATTTACACAGTGGTTTAAGTTTTTAAAGGTAAAGCTAATAGCATTAGCCAATCAGGTGCTGTTAGAACTATATTGTATTATACACATGCATGTCTTTATTTCTAGAACAGTAACAAGTTGGAATTCTTTAGTGAAATAAAGTTTCACATAGCTCGATAAATATGTAAAGTGAATAACTGTAGTGAATTAATGCTGAAGCCCTGCGGGATGTTGGAATATCACAGCTGGTGTAGGAAAGATTCGACTTGCTTGGATTGTGCAGTTTTGCTTGGATCAAGAATGAGCTATTTCGTATTAGAATTAGAGGTTCGCTCTCGGTATCATCTTTAAGCCGCCATATAGCCTAATTAATCCGACGTTAGATTTCAAAATATGTTGCCTAATTTAATCAGTGATATAACTGTGTACGTAATGTCATTCCCCCGGAAATATAATATTCTAATATTATTTGCGATTAAGTTTTAAAATTACTTAATGGAAGAAAGTATTGGGTATCCATTCTTTGTGCGGTACAACTAAAAAGTTTATTTAAAAATCTTCCTATTCATTAGGATGATGAGATCACTCTATTTCCCTCTATTGATTTTTATAAAAGTACCAGAACCCGGATGTTTAATAAAGGAATTCCATGTAGCGTTATATGTTTGTATCATGTATAACAGAAACGCAAAGCAAATAAAGATTGCGTTATGCAAGCATGAATGGCTGAAGGATATAATTCTGGCTCTGATTAAAGTATAAAATCATTTTAGCCTGGTTTTTCAGTAAAAGCAGTGTTTTACCTATATAGGGTCCTCACAAAGGTGGACAATGTCGCTAGTCGTTCAGAGTTTCTCTATTCTCTGATACTGAACAAACAGCGAGCGTTTTTTAGTCAATTCTGGGGATAGGATCTGAGCTTTTTGATCATATCTTGGAGCAGGATATCCAATAACTCCATGCCATTAGTAATGCAGATGTAGTAAATAATACCGCAGATAACTAAGGAATAAGGAAATCATTTCCATGATTCGCGAATTTTACCTGCAATGTCACTTATTTTGGATATCGGATGTTCACAGGATGGGAACACGCTGTATGAGCAAGAAACTTTTCTTTCCTGTTGCTTCCTGGATAGATAGATCTAAATGATAGGCGAAGATCTTTTAGTTCTAAGAAGATGAACACTGGTATTGGGCCCATATGTACGTTACATATGGAAGGTTGCGCCTGCGTATTGGTCTGATTTCTTGGTTTCGGGAAGGGAATGTGATTGAATGTGTAATTGCCTGTCTGCAAAATCACTAATTAGTAATTAAACATCAGCGAATTATAAATAAAAACAAAAGCCCTTACGGTTAAATGCCTTGCAAGACTTAACGGGGATACCTATCTCAATGTATTTTTTGCCATGTTGAGGGAGTTTACTGTTGAACGGCATTCAAGCATAGCGGATTGAGCATATTCAAGATAAAGGAGGTGCCTCAGTATTAGGCTATAATTCCTGTAACGCTTACTATCGAAAATTCTATTTTACGATAATAGTGAGATTGAGTTTAGCATACTTATGAACTGTGGAAATACTGTCGAGTTGGTTTAGTATAAAATAAAATAATCAATTATCACAAGGCTTGACTAGGTCTGCATAAGATGCTAGGTGGCCGTCTAAAATAACTACAAGAATCATGGTTTGTAAATGGATAATCGGTTACTCAATATTCATTACTGAAGTAAATAGGAGTATTGTTCAATAACAAATAATTATATATCTCATAAGTTTCGGTTGATTATTAAATCATTTTGATTTAAGTGGTGGTGTTATTTTTATTACAAGATTAAATGAGGAGATATTTGTTTAAGGTATACAACCATAAGGTTTGCTCACGTATATGCAATGATTTAATATTAATGATATATTGTAGTCAATTAGTTGACTGTCTGTAGGATAGGTAGATTAAAAATAATAATATAATATCAATTTTGAATTTATGATAAGCCTATAATTGTAGAATTATGACTATATTTTATATAGTTATATCAGTCTTGTAGATCAAGAAAGATTGCTCTTTTGAATTTAATTTAGGCCTTAATTTAATTTATGTTCTGAGCACGATCTTCATCTATTACGGGATGTGAAAGTTTGATCAACGTATGTGTCCTCTAGACAAAGGCTACCAGATTACTCTAGTAATCATAATAAACACTTCATTAGCGCAAGAATTAATGCAATAAAACACAATAAAGTAAGATTTATTAAATTTTTAACTAAAGTATCTAAACACTTTCTAAGTGTAGTAGCGGTATTTAAATAGTTCATTTGAATAATCAGTTGTGTTTGGCATGGACGAGGTTGTGATGTTTTTATCAATCCGTAAATTTATCATTTATTTATTTACTTTTAACGCACATGAATAAATTTAGCAGATTTTGTATGTAATTTAGAATAGATAGGCGTCTGATTTGTAGGTATTATTTTTACTGATTTCAAGGTTGTGATTGATATCACAGATATCAGGTGAAAGCAACTGTTGTTGTATGCAACAATAAGGCCTAAATGACATGAGTATGTGAAATATCTTTCATTATTTTAATAAGGTAATATTCCTGCTATCAGCAACAAGTTTCTTGTAACTTGAGAAATTAATTTTTATTAGTTGAATATAGAATTTTTATAAAATCAACATATGTATTTTTAATTATAAAACAATAACTTACAGTTAACCCTGTATATTGACTGAGATGATCATAATTAGTAATGCTTAAAATATATATTAAATATGGTTTATTTTTACAACACGCATATATGCGTGACAATAAACCGAATTTTTAAAAATCTGAATAATAAAGGTTTATTGAATTGATCACTATCGCACTTTGTCTTAAGGTTTGATTTTTATGCTTTGGTTCGTTATTTATTGTAATGCGATCTGATTATTTATTATTAAAGAAAGTAAGCAAACAGGGAAGTTTAAAAAATGGCAGTTTTTAAAAAACTGACTATTTATTGTCAGAGCTCAGTTACAATTTTAGGTGTTTAAACGCTTAATATTGAATTTATGTTTACTAATAATATTAGTAGAATATTGCATATTAAGATTTAGTCAGTAATTATTTGTGCGACACTAGCTACACCCAATTAATGCTATGCACACTAATGGTGTTATCTGTTAATAATGGCCAGCTCTCTACTGGTAAATGTACAAATTTAAACAATTAAAGTAGCGCGGAGAGTATAGTATGCCGGTAAATCATCATTTCACATATTGTGCATTTATTTTAAACAGCTGTAAAAGTATAAAAATAAACCAATTTGATGGTAGTACTAAGCCAAAATTTTTACGCTGTTAATTTATACAGCAGAGGCTCATGGTTTATTCAATTTATGAGTTTATAAATAACATGCTTTGAAAGAAGATTTTTATCTTTATTCCATCTAAGATCACGTTTGTAATTAATACTTCATAGAGCGTCGTATGCACTTTAAAAGGTAAGAAGTTTATGCTTAGTTACCATTTCTTTTAAAATGAGGTAGAAACTGGAATTGGGTTGTTCGCGATATATGCCACATCATATAGCCATCGAATACTATTCGACTACCTTAAATAGTCTTAACATTAATTTAACGATGAATAGGTAGAGTTTTAGTTATCTAACTATACTGCTACGGCTACAGTATGTTGTAAAAGTATTTATATAAAGAGGGGAGTGAATGTACTTAATATAAATACCTTGATTATTATTAAGTAATATAAATACAATATTAATATTTATTCTTACATAAATATTAATATTGTATCTGGATTCCTATTTTACTCGATAATTTGTGATATGAAAAACAATCGACTGGTGGCATTGATATTAATTACAATCGAAATACATCACGATTAAGCCGATCAGTAAGTATCAGGGAATAAATTTAACATTCGCTTATAGCTTCTTTGGAATTAAGTTAACAGGATCGCCTTGGTTATTGCTTTCGGATACAGCACTAACCCTGGTTAGCAGTTTTTAATCTTGGTCGGATCTAGTAATACTTCATAGTAAATACAACACACTAACGCTTATTTAAAAAGCATAGATTTTATATTACGAAGATATACAATATAACACTAAGATCACGTTATCTATCAGTGATGTAAATTAGTTAGAGGCCAACTCCTATATTTTATTGATAAATTGATATACAGGTGAGTACCCCACATAAATAATTGTAGGCTGCTATTTTATGTCACTTAACACAAGAGCTAGATTTGTATATAAATAATTGCAGAATATAATTCCATCGAAGATCAAATATAACACATGCTTCTTTCTTTCCAGTATTAAATTACATTCATCGTATATAAAATAAGATCGAATATATTATTCTTATTTAGATTGAATTTTATAGTAGTTGAAGAGAACCGATAGCTTATCTTTTATAATTTATTTTCTTCTGCGAAGACAGAGTAAAATAAAAAGATTTGACTTAGCTGACATTATAAATTTGTTATAAAAACTAACGTCTTATGATTAACTGGCTAAAGAGTAGGGGCCCGCATAATGAAAGAATTAACAGAGTTACTTAATAGTCTTTATTCTGTTAGGTGTGTCGACACCAAGTATCTTTCTATATTATGAATACATGCACGATAAGGCTTGAGTACTAACATCACTGTTAATAGCGATAATCCATGATATCTTTGATATAGGCTGTGCCTTTGATGTTTTTGTATCATGCTGGAATTGAGTTATAAATAAAAAGGCGCTAATTAATAATGTAATAGCGCCTTTTCAACATACTCACTAACCAGTATTAGTTCATACCGTATTTTTTCAGTTTTTTACGGAGGGTACCACGATTGATTCCCATGATTAGAGCAGCACGGGTTTGGTTACCCCGAGCGTATTGCATCACCAAGTCTAACAATGGCTGCTCAACTTCAGCCAATACCAGAGCATATAGCTCATTAACGGGTTGACCATTCAGTTGAGCGAAATAGTTCTTCAGTGCTTGTTTCACGGAGTCACGTAGTGGCTTTTGTGTCACTTGATCTTGTGAATTAATTGTTGTAACGGTCAGTACGTTAGAATTTATGCGTTGTTCGAACATAGTTCTGTCAGCTCTTTTACGCTAAGATATTCGAAATATGCCTCCAACGCCTCCAGCTGTTCACTGGCATCCTCTATGGCGTTGAATGTGCGCCGAAACTGGTTATTTGGGGCATGTTCCTGAAGATCCCAGGACACGTGTTTACGGGTAATCCGGGCTCCTTTGCCTTGGCCATAAAAGCCGTGTAATTCCCGGATATACCTGATCAACAAGCGCTTTACCTCACCCAGTGGCATCGGTGTCAGCAGCTCCCCATTGTCCAGATAATGCTGGATTTCCCGGAAGATCCAGGGTTTTGCCCGAGCTGCTCGTCCTATCATCAGAGCATCCGCTCCGATGTGGTCGAGCACTGATCTTGTTGTATGCGGATCAGTAATATCTCCATGTGCGATAACTGGTATGGAGACATTCTGCTTAGCTGCCCGAATCCTGTTGTACTTCGCGTTGCCGTTAAACAGGCAAGCACGGGTTCGGCCATGAATAGTTAGGGCCTGTATACCACAGTCTTCGGCCAATTGAGCAATTTTTATGTAGTTGCGCTGTTCTGGTGCCCAACTAGTATGTATTTTAAGTGTTACTGGCACATCCATAGCATTTACTACTGCTTGTAAGATTCGTTTAATTAGATCTGGATACTGAAGCAACGCAGAGCCCGCAAGATTTTGGTTTACTTTCTTAGCCGGGCAGCCCATATTGATATTAATAATTTGTGCGCCATTAGCTACATTAATACGCACTGCAGAAACCATATCATCTGGATTGCACCCAGCAATTTGAACGGAATAGAGCCCAGGCTGATCGCTATGAACCATATGCAGACACGACTTATCCGTTCTCCATACCTCTGAATTGGAGGAGAGCATTTCGGATACAGCCATCCCAGCCCCCATCATATAACATAAATTTCTAAAAGGACGATTAGAAATACGGGCCATGGGAGCGGCAATCAGGGAGTTTGTCAGCTGGTAATGTCCAATGCGCATAGAAAAGAGTAAACCATACCGGTCTTCAAGGGTGCGTATATTACGCATTTTTGTATTGAGATTAAACACTGAGTTTCGAGCAATTAACCCTAGTCATTATAAAATATGACTTCTAATAATCAATCAGTATATTGTTTTTTTTGTTATAAGTTATTTGTATTTATCTGTTTTTAGGGCTGAAAATATTTAAAATCCTAAAGATATTATCTTTATTTCCCCTCATGGTATCTCTGCTCTAGATTGCTTTTTCTTAGGTGCGTTCATGGCTTTCGTGTATAGTAAATAAAAACTCAGCGGTATCAATACGCGCATTTTTTGATAGTTCGTTGTGTTTTTGTTCACAAAGCTAGTGATTTAGATTGAGTGTCACGCTTGGGCATTGCATCGGTGCACTACGCTTTATAAGCGCCCTACGTTCTTTGTTTGGTTGGTAGTATGCTGGGTAGTACAAGAGTACCGTCGAGGTTCGGGAAGGTGGCTGAGGAACGAGTTCAGCTTTCACCATGGGAAGCTAGAATATTCGACACCATCACCTCCGTCAGCATTTACGAAAGGGGTTGGAATATAACATGGGGAGTGTTCTAACATACCGTTATCTTGACATTCTCAGAAGTAGCCTGACATGGGCTTTAAGATTGATGTTAATGCTGATAACGCGCTTCCAGTACTTGTTTTTGATTCTCAACTTTATGGGTGTCAAGCATTGACTAGCAATGAGTGTTATTTAAGATCGCCATCTCGTCCACATTGGTTGCGGTATCATACAGGCGCATCAGATTCCTATCGCCCATAGCAAGGTTCTTCTCATTACAGAATTTCAACCCCAGGTGATTATGTGTCGCTTGACAGGTAAGAGGTATCACCCCGGTGTCCACCAGCATATCACAGGATCTTTATCCTATCAGCCGATAGTGTTAAGTGTAGCAGGATCCAAAACATGGTCTTTGATCCAAAAGAGTAACATCATACAGAACGCCTCTTCAGTGACCATGATTACTCATATTAAATGCTACCAAGTTCTAATAAATTGCGTAGGTATCACACCATATTAACTGGCTAGTTGAAAGCAAACGTCTTTAATAGCGTATTGTAGTATATCAATTATCTATCATTAAGCTAAGGACTCCGAGTATGGGTACGCTCCCAATATAGCGTAGCACTAAATGCCAAAGTAAAACTGCTGCTAGCCAGCATACAGTGAGTAAGTTTAGCAAGAGTAACATGACCAGGGATGTGTAGGCTCGTAGCATAAGCCAGGCGTGGCTGCAAGGCGGCACGTTGGACAAACCTTTATCATCTTCGCATTGTGTACTTGTTAAAATCGAATGCTACGCAAAAGATTTGTGGTGATGCCCGTGGAAAGATGTAATCATGTTGCGTTGATAGTGAACGTTATTCGCGAGCCAGGCTAACCGAAAGATGCCGAGCGGAATACAGTGGAAGAAGAGTGGCTAGTTAGTCTTGGGATGACTGGATCAAGGATTGCAATCTGGAAAAAGTCGCTGCTTAGTTGATATTCGCTAGATGCATGCTGAGTATTTAGTAACGCCATTAGTATATCATTAAGAGTGATGCCGTTATGTGCCTCCGTCTTTATATTAAATATAATACACTGACATATAAGCTGACCAACAAACCAAAGCATCCCAAGGCACAAGAAGAGATAGCAATCGTCGGTATGACCATTACTAGAGTTTGCGCGAGTTGTCCCCTAGGGTATTCCGTGTAATATGATCGTAGTATCAGCCAGCACTAGCCTATGAATTAAAGTAGCACCAGCAAAACAAGCCATTTTCAATTAATGTACTAAACTAGTGAGACCGCTGAGCTTATCTAGCGGGTAGACAGCTAACGGAAAACAAGCAGCTTGGGTAGAATCAGGTCTATTCTTCATCGCGTTATTGGGTTGCCTGGAATTAAATTTTTTAACCTTAGCGCCATGGGTTAAAGGAAATATGTTTAGCGGAAGCTGTACATAGCACACAATGATGTTGGCTTACTAAATTGTTATTGCTCTCTTGAGATGAAATAAGGTAGGAGATGTGCCATCGCCTAACAAGTCTGCTATCGACTAATAGTCGAGAGAAAACAGAAAAGGCTGATTGATTAGAGATGCAAATTTGCACATCATTTGTTATGATATTCTATATCACTATTAAGTGATAGTGATGTCCGATCGGTTAGCCGATCTTTTTTGTGAGAGATCATGATTAAGTAGAAAGCCTAATCAAGAAATTAATATCGAAGAGGCGTTAGCTTTTTTTAGCTCAATCTAAGGTTCTTTAAGAGCATGACCAATTATCGGAAGTACAAAGCACAGTGAATATGGATATAAAAACACGATATGATCACTCATCTTGCATGTAACTCAGATGAGCTAGATTATTATGCTCCGGGTGATTGGAGCGCTTATCTTGCACTCGTAGTAGGACTTGGATTGGCGTGCATAAAACAACCGCTTTGTCATAGCCTTTGAAGTGTATGCCGCTGTCAGACTTTCCTGGCTTAACGCCAAATGGACTCGGTGGTTGGAATACGGGAATTTACATTTCATATTTCGTCATTAATTTAATTGAATCTCAGCCTTTCAAATTGCATACTAATACTAGTAACCAAAAACGTTTCCATAATATAGACACGGTGAACCCGTGATCCACGATTAAGCGCAGGGCCAACATCTTGGTTTTTTAAATTTTATTAGGCTAGAGGGTTATGCAACGTAGGTTTTTGACTTAAGGAATATCAATATTGATATTCGGGATATTGCCCTTAATGATTATACGTTTATACCAAAATATCTGAATGGTAGGTTAGCGAACAGACAGCATTGGTGATATAGATATTGCCTATAATCTATTAAACACAATTGACTTGTGCCTCATCAACCAAATTGGTTGTGTGCTGATTCGCGTCAAAGGATGGGAAATACATTGCAAGCTTATACTGTGCTATCTAATTTTATTTTGCCAGAATAACGAAATCCAAAAAGAGTGTGTCGATCGTATATTGAACGATATAAAGCAACATTAGCAACCTGAGACATTCATGGATTCGCATGCGATACTCTGTTTGCATTTTAGAGATACAACCCTTCATAGTGACTAGAAGTCATACCAGCTCCCTGTTGTCTTTCCAGACAATGCAAGGTTAGATCTATTTTGTTTATGGGCGGTGTAGCGGTTACCTATTTTCTTGCACTTGACTATTCGTGGAATAGTTTCCAGATGTATTTTGCGTTAATTCGTTTATATGTCTGTAGAGTGTAGAATGCTGTATTACCTGTGATATAGAAGGTAATGGAGGATTGTGTTTCTTTCAGAAGTTAGAGCTGGTTAGCTTGCGTGTTCACGCTTTAGACTGCGAAAGAATTCTTCTATGAGGCCGTTATCCTAAAAGTGATTCCTGAGATTCGCAGTTTGTATTATTTGTGATCACCAGATCACATTTGGCATATTTATGGATTATATCAATGGCTGCCTTGATCATGATGGATCACCTCCCCTCCGGGTAGTGAGTTATTCAGCCATCTGGTCGAGCCGTTGTAGTTAGTGTTCTATCTGCTAGCACTATATCATGAATATATAGGGATACGGACGAAAGTCTAGAACTACTGCCAGATAGGCTCAGGATTTATTGGCAAGATATAGGCTGTGGCACTTCATCAAACCTGGGTTGGTTCTTTAATTGAGAAGGGGCATCAAGACGACGGGTATCGTAAGCTATGACCTTCTCCTTCCGTTTTGTTTCTAAGTTCTATCTAAAAGTGGTGATTCCTAGTTCTTCCACTAGTTTGTGAAGCGACTTGACGTATTGGTTAATCACCGATATATTAATTTTAATTACCTGCGGAGCGTATGAATCAGTAGAATTTTGTCTGGCAGCTGTTTTATGATATTGATTGCAACTTAAGAAGTAATAGTTTATTTAATAAGTACAATTTGTTTTGTTTTCAGAGTTTGAGGTGAGAAGAATATGCTCAGTTAAGTTGCAAAGTGTAGTATTATTTACATTCAACTTCAGTTTTAGTTTACAAGACCGCTAAACTCTAGGAGGTCACTCTCGTAAGGATATACGGTAGCAAATAAAGGTAAGGTGATAGATCACTGGCATCACCGAGAGTATACAATATTATGATAATTAATTTTGTAGTAAAATTACTAGTACCAATCTAATATTTTAAATAAAACCTAATATCAGTGTATTAGAATTGTGATTTTTATATAATGATTTTATATAGTAGGGATGACACTATATGAGATCATGTAAAGTAAGTGCAGGTTAATGTAACGAATAATGTGAGTTAAGAAACGATTCCTAATTATCTTGATGTGTAATCAGCGACGCTCAGGAATATGTAATAACACATAATCGCCAGATAAATTCCGGCTGGAGGAAATAGAATAAACGATTGAAATAAACATTAAGTTTGCCAACTAAACATTAATAGAATTACCAGTAAATCAATAACTTTAAATTTATATTTTTTTATCCTTGTTATTTATAGAAGAATAATATTATAAAGGGATTTAATATAGAGAATAAACCTATAATAAAATAACACATGATATTATTTAATGATAGACATGCATTACACGGTGAGGAGAAAATGAATAAATAGATAGTAAAATACAAAATGATAGCATGACGGAGGAGTGGCCACACATATCGACTTCCATCCTATTAAGAGAGATGGGTGTTAGTATATATTTAACACATAATAACAACACAGAATGAAATGCTTTTCATTTGAAAAACTTAGCTCTAAGTCAAAAATAATATTTGGTATTATGATCGCCATCATATTTAATTCAAATAGAAATTTAGTAAATAAACTTGAATAAGTATTCACTAATAATACCCTCTAATTCCTGTGAACGGAGAGGTTTATCAAATATTAAAGATAGAAAAAACGCATTGAGCTAACCACTTTAGGTGGGGTTTAAACCATTATATCAGACCCCAGTATCTGGTGATACTATTAAAGTTCGGTGCGGTCCCACATGAAGAGTAGGGAAAGATCAACCAAAGATATTTCTGCATGTCGGTATCATTTTTACTAAGGTATAAGAATGACACTTAATGCTTTAGTCAATCATGAGGCAAGAAGGATGATGCGTATTCAAAGTTGTTAGTGTGATTTATCACTAGTTAATTTATTTATTGTAGTGATTAACCTATTTATTTATATAATATAGATTTTTTTAAACATACAGTGCCAATCTTAAAGGGAGTTCTAGATCGTTAGAATATAAATACTATCTTAATTATTAAGATTTAATATTCATTCTCAGACAGGTGAAACATAGTTACCTATATGTATAATAGATGTGAATATCGGTAATAAAATATTGCAATTTTTGATAGCCTGCATTTTAAAATAAGAGAGACGTGTTTATGTATGTGCTGGCTGTTAATAATAAATTTTAAGATTAAAGATTTACTTTGATTAAACACATTACTTTAATAAAATTAAATGTTGAAACAGGCATGGTGAATTAATTAATAGCGATATTGATCTTTAAAATGATTATGTGTGTGCTATACATTATGCAAAGTAGATCGGAATTAAGTGTGTATAGCTATAGCACATAAAATCTAAAATATACAAATAAGGGATACGCAAAGAGGTGCAATAAGTTGAGTGACTATAAAAATTTGCGCAGTTGCTTTTGAGCAACCTTTTTAAAAGAAACATTTCGAGAATGGATTTGCGTTCATATATGTAAGCATGCTTAACGATAACAGCTGTGGGTGAAGCATGGGTAGCATGAATAGTTAATATGGCTAAATGCGATTAGTCTATCTGCGATACTTTCCATTCCGCAATAATTGTTTTTGGATGTTGCCTCATAAAATAATCCAAAGGGAACTTACTAACCGGACGATATTCATCGGATGCCTATGGATGCCAATGCTTATTGGTTATGGCAGTGGCATTGACATACTTTGCTACTACTGCAACTAAGTTAGAAAGAAGGCACAGATCCGCTGCTGAGAATGGTAGTTGAGTTTTCATTTTTTTCTTGCGCGTATATGCATCAGTATATAGCTGCTAGCTATAAGCGGGGTTATGTGTAACATCGTGAAGCGAAGATTTCAGTGCCTGATGCTCTATAGAGTGGACCGAAGAAAACTATCTCTTTCTACCCTGCTATGCATTAGTGAGCCCAGGCTGGCTAGCTGCCTTTAAGATTACCTTGTGGGATGCTAGGTTTCACTCACGCTGAATCGTATTCTATAGCCCGCCTTCTGTTTAGCAGGAAAGTCTACTTCTTTGTTAGCATTAGTGCGCTTATTCAGTATGGTCGCGTATTAATCTACATGGACCGGCTAATTACCTCGATAGAGGACTTTGCCTGTCGATAAGAAATCCTGGTTGGCTGGTCTGGTTGTGGTGAATAAGAATATGCTGGAAATTAGACGGGAACATCTACGCTGCTAGCATTTAGGTATCACACATATGATAAATAGTACTGACATAAAGTCGGTGAATGGATACACTTTGATTTTATAGAGACCGTTGGGTTTATGTAGAGTTTAATTTTTTATCTCATTAACATACCTGTTATTACTTAGATGCAGCTGGTGGCGTCTAGCCTCGGCGTTTAGTTTTCACTGTTGCTCCGATAGTCAGATTGTAGATTCGTTATCGTTTTCGTGTCTTGTAATGCAGCTACCTAGTGCGTGGTAACTAAGTACATAGGCTAAAAGATGGTAGATCGTGCGTCACGTGAGTGCACTATAAAGATACGGCTTCGTTGTAAGATGCTATCTGTGATGCCAGGCGCAATGACAATGCAGTTGGTAGCCTGTGAGAGTGGGCAATATAAAATCTGTTTATCTGAAGCTGAACTATTCAAAGAGTTCGATATAAAATAATATGACGCCAATGCTGCGAGGGATCCGCTATCTCGTACATCTCACGGATATAGCCTAATACCTGGCGTTCAAGACGGGTACTGGTGAACCTTTTATCAAGCTTTGCGCAGGGAGATTCTAATAGCGTTAGTATATATGCTTTATGCGATGAACGCAGCATATCCAATACTATCACCTGAAGTATTGGTAAAGTTGCTTATGGAATCACAAAGCACTTTTGCTGAATAAAAACCTAGGTGACGAGCGGCACTATTCCTAGTCAATGATTAGAACGTTGCCATAATGTCATTATGATGGTACGTATCTGAGATAGAAAAGGTTCATTTTAATACCTGCTATCGCCTGAATAGTTGATTTGGTTTTATAGGTGATTTTTCTGCCATATATCGTATGGTACGTTTTGCCAATACAATAGGTGTTGATGACGCAGCCTGTAGGCTCACTTCTAGGTTAATCACCAATACTATTATTCAAGCGATTCAACGTAGTCGACAGCCTTAGCTCATTTCCTTGATGCAAGAAGGACGAACCTTGATTTAACCTTTCCCAGGTGTTTTATCTGGTTCTTTTAAGCTTTCGCGAATTTAAATGAAATCAGGAGTATTATGTTAATATATCAATTCTCTGATAGTAATGCTCATAATTATTTAGTGAAATCATCTAGAATTTTTTCAGTTCCGTTGAACAGCCGATTACATCTAGTAGATTACTAAATATAAAAATATCTAGAGGGGTATTGTATGGTGTGCTAACTTTTAGAGAGATTAAAAAAGCAGCATGAAAAATTATCAGTGAATCACTGACAATTGATATTAAAATATATCTAAATTGCGCTAATCAGCGTTTCCCTCATAAACCCTACACAACTAGAGCTGTGAATCTTATTACCCGAGTACTCGCCTCTGCCAAGGGTGCCTTCGGCGAGTTATTCTATGAGAGAGACGCCTTTGATAACCTTTGGTTTCTGGTATGTAGTAATACTACATCCGGTGGCTGTGCTTTCTACTCGATCCTTCCTGATCGCCAACGGTGTCCAACGTCATCTCTCCGTTCGTTAGCGTCAGTGATTCTGTGCTGATAACCCACTTTTTTATAAACCCACGCAAGGCTTCTGCAGCCATATTTTGGTTCATAGAAAGTGGCTACAACTTATTTCAGTTCGCTGAATGGAGTAGCTATCAGCAAACAGAACCATTCTAAGACACGCGTAGTCTGTCTTGACTCTTGTTCTATATTAAGATTGGATAGAGAATATTCTCGCTATGATAGCGAGAATATTCGTGCCATCGAAATTATGATCGAAAATATCGTCGTATATTCTGTGTTATTCTCAGGATGAGGTTTCGATGGTGATATTCTAAAGTCGTCTAGTACTAAATATATAATCGGTCCGGTCCGATTAGGGTCTTACCTAACGTTGGTTAAGTAGCTGCTTTGAACCGACAGTGTGGATTTTCTTACCTAAGAGTAGAATAAGTGGGTACAGATACTGTTTCGATATTTAGATTTTGGCATGCAAAAGACTAGGTGTGGCTTAAACAGTGCTGAAAAACAGTATGTAAGTGCTTAACTAGCAACTAGTTCTCTTTATCTTGTTGTGATGAGTCATATGGAACTGTCTAGGTATAAAAGCATGAGTGAGCTTGCCGGGATCTGAGTGGTTAGAGGCGGGTTTCTGCGTGCGGGAAGATCGCAGGTATGAAAGACAAGTAATCGCTTATCTGAATAACTTTATCTACTTGAATATGGCTATTGATGGACCTTTGATTAGCGTTTTACTTTGGTTGATCAATCTGGAGCGGCTGTGGCAGTGGTCCGTCTTCTGTCCGTTTCGATTTGTGTTGGTACTTTAGTAATTATAGCTGCCTGACTGGGAAGTGTTGAGAATCTGATTAGTGCTCTGGCGGTAGATTGGCACGTATGTTCAATGCGTAATAAATTTCTGGCCGATTATTTAAAGTAATCTGCACTCTTCTTATTTAAGATCTGCATGAGTTGTTAGCAGTACAATAGATTAGATCTAGTAGGTGGCAAAGTATATTACTATACCTAGTATACAACAAAACATATCATGGATGTATTACGATATGGGTATTTAAGCACGTTTGTGTGGAACATTTACCGCCCTTGGCTGATCCAAACAAGATGCGCTGAATTTACGTATTGCTTTCACTATCCCAATTTTTGGATAGATGATCTCCACCTGCTTTCCCAAGGGTAGCGTCTTGCTGCGTTTTTATTGCGAATCTGGAAAGAGTAATTGATTCTCAGCCTCCTTGAGAATTCTTATTTTCGGCATGTATCGGATGTTACCTGATCTATCTGCAAGGGCGCAGGGTTTAGAATACAGGGCTGATAAAGCTGGTACTTCATTACCTTACTTAATACTACACTCTACTAGTATTGCATATTCATCGCGCCGGGTTAGTGGCACAGTTTAGCAGGTTCTTTTTTAGGGGTGGCCGTACTTTACTACTGACCATAGCTAGTGTTTTGGGGTAAGACATGTGTTTCCAACTTTTCAAGTGGTTGAGTGCTGATATTATTGTTAGTATTTGGTTTATCTTAGTTGCACTTTTAGGTATCGGTCATGGCCGAACATCAGAAACGTGTGCGGGATATCTAGGTGAGTGATTCATTTTTAGGATGCTTAATGTTCGGTATTTTAAATAAATTACTAGTTATTTTACTTACTAGGGAACGAGCAGATTTATCCCCGCTCTATGGGCGAAGTCAGGTAATATCACTGAGCGGTCTTCTTTATTGACTGTCCGGCGTTATGAAGGGCACATGAGGTGTGGTTTTGGCTATAATAGAGACATAGAAAATACACTTAGGTTGATTGTTCAAAGCAACTAGTAGTGCTACATAACTATTAACTCAGATGGTGTTTTTTCAACTATACTTTCTTGCCATAGATGCCTACGTTTAGCACGCTTAATTAGGCCTCTTATATCCTAATCAGGAGCGTCTCATCCCTATTGCATGTGTGTTTTATTCATTCCTGAATAACCTTTCCAGGTTTGGTCGCGGATAGAGTTAATTGCTGAGATATTGACGTGCATGCTTGGGGTATGACCCTTAATCGGGAAGCATGGCTAACACTAGCACTGCCGGTCAGTAGGTGATCTGCTAATAGTCGTATAGTAGATGATCGGTTGCTAACGGGTTCAGCCTGTTTAAAATAGCACGAATACCGAATTGGAGATCAACAGATTTGAGCGTTTAAAGAAACTACTTTTGCGATTAACAGTATACGTAATCTCAGCGTGTTGAGAGGTCACCCGTCTCGCCTTTAGAGATTGTCACCATAAGTTAAGTGCGTTTTTATGGTGCCAGAGATAGCTTTGATACTGCCTGTCTCTGGGACGTTTCCTCAGCACTATCGGCTATATGATAGTGGTCGGCATTTCCTCATTTTAATGATGCCGCAACGTGAGCAGGATGTGTTGAGTAGAGGTAGGTAGAGGCGTTCGCGGGCATCTCGTCATAAAGGGTTGGATACCCGTTAATACACAGTTGACCGATATCAATGGCTTTGATGATTATGGGTTATACGCCGCCTAGCGAAGTGCTTATATTGAATGGCTAGCGAACACGGTTACCGATTTACTGCTATAGGCACTACCTATTAGGTAGTTGGGCCGTTGTAATATAGCAGTGGCATAGTCTTTCTCCGTGCTTCAGTTATACTACCAGGTAGCGCCACCTTAGCTTATTTATGAACACTGTTGTAAAGTGAACATGAAACGGCATAATGGATTGTGCGCCGTTTCTAAGGCTACTGGTAGTAGCAGACTGCTTTTATTACCAGCACTCCCGTCAGACGGTTACGCTTGATATCGAGATATGTCGTCGCTCTATAAATCAGCCGCCTTAGCTTGATGTATATGTGGTTACTTCCTGAATTAATGCTAAATAGTTATCGACAAATGCCTATGTTGTGCATAGCAAAGCTAATAATGGAAGCTGATATATTAGGGTTGTAAAATGGGAATAACTAATAGGTCTGTAATACTATTTGCTTTGCTTTTCGCTGTACTATTTTCGAGTATAGCGCTAAGCTCAATATTGATATAAAGATGTCTCGATCAGAGGTAATCTCTTTTATATAAAGAGAAAGCAATGTATGTAAAATTAGGCTCCTGCTAATCAATATCATCAGGATTCTGGCTATTGGGTTCCATTTATACTCGCTATGTTGTACGTCACTTCCAGATTACCCGCTATAGGCTGACTGGTTGATGTCATCTACAGATTGGTTATAGAGGCCCAGGGCAGCGCTAAGAATTCTCTATATCTTGAATGATTAAGGTCTTAAAATTTATTAGATAGAATCCGAGGAGGTGTTATTTCTTGACCCCAGCTGCTGGGTAGCTTCTGTGTCTAATTGGGCAATTTTTGCCACCATTAATGCATGGCAGTAGGCGGCCAGTTCACGCACGGTTTGCTTATCGTAGGTGCTGGTATCAATTGGTGCCAGCATTTCTACAATTGCATGGCCATTATTCCAGCGATTTAGATCAATTTTACCGTTAGTAGTTGAAGAAACACAAATGGGTATAATCGGTACGCCAGCAGTGATGGCGGCATAAAAAGCGCCGGTTTTAAACGGCATGAGTCCACGACCACGGCTGCGAGTACCTTCCGGGAACATCAAGATCGAGATATCTCTCTTTTTGCATTGTTCTATTAAAAGTTCGATCGTGCTGCGTGCTTTCGTAGGATTATAACGGTCAATTAATAGATTGCCGCTCAGCCAATATAGTAAGCCGAAAAAAGGAACCCAAAGAAGACTTTTTTTTCCAACGGTAACAGTGCCTGGTTGTAAAATATTCGCTACTGTCACCATATCGTAGTTATTCTGATGATTTGTGATGTAAATGCAGTTGCCATTATTGGCGATTCCCGGCGGTCTTCGGATTTCTACTTTAAGTCCTAACAAAGTTGACATACGGCCAAACAGATGGGCAAATGTTGCTACATGGTGAGGATTTCGTGGGCTGAACAAGCAGTATACAGTGCCGAAGATACATACTAAAAAACAGTAAATAACGCCAATAACAATACGTAAAATTAAAATCATACAAACCTCATGATGACATCACTATAATGCAGCCATCTACAATGTGTATTGTGTAGTATTTTCATGTCACTTGGCGATATATACAATAGTTTTATAAAAGTAGATAGCAACTTTTTGAAATAATTTGGCCGATAGGAACAAAGCGTTTGCATTTTTAGAGTGATTGCCTTTTTGGTCTGAACCTGTCGTCATATTTATGGTGATTTGAATAGTACGCAGAAATATGACTAAGGGTGGCGGTACCAGGCGAGATCTCTATCACTTGTTTTATAGTCTCTGCTACTGATGCCTTAGTTTATGACCACTTTAATTGTAATGTCCTTGAGTTGCAAGACAAGCTTGCCCTTTGTGATTTTGTATAATCTTGATGTGCTAGGGATCACTTTGAGACCCTAGAAGCCAGAATCAGACTTACGCAGTGAGATAAGCACTATTTTGTGGCTTACCACAGTAAGCCCGTACATAGTACAGTTTTTGTTGAGCAGTTGTCTTAGCGGTTTAATTTAAAAGTGTGCCCGAGACCTCCAAACTTGCTATCTTCGTGCGTTATCACAGATGAAGCTATGCATGTAGATTGGGTTCCCCACTGAGTTCATCAAGGTGCCCGGAATTGCTCGGTGAATAAATGAATTGCTTGAAAGACAAATTTTGAGGTCAGCTGTGGGTATTGTGGGTGCGGTTTGTTGAGGGTGCTGCTGTCGGTTACCGATCGAAAATTCCGTAATTAAAGTTCGCTCTATGGGTGTTGTTGACCAGGAGAATCGAAGCCAACCCAATCTTTGGTGCGTTAGTTACTTTCTTATTGTTGTTGTGCTTCACGCCATTCATATGCATCGGCGGGGGATAGTGGGTAAGACGCTCCCTCGAATAGGTGTCTAGCTAGACAGAGGCTGCTTTTAGCATAGAGGTAGGCATTTATGAGGTTAATGGTCAGCCAATAATTATTAATTCCTATTTGATTAATAGCAATTCTTTTAATTTTGATAAAAGGCGGATTACATTGCATTCTTCGTCTCTTAGAAAAGGAATAGATAAAGAATTTGCATAGAAGCTGCATGAATGATTAGATTGAGCTATAATTTGATTAAGGAAGAATCAAAATTGAGAAAGTGATCCCGGCAACCAGGTACTGCTAGTACCAACTTAGTTACGGCGTGGTTCTTCGCTGTGCAATAAGCCCGACGCGTCCTCCGAGTAGTCGCGCGGTATTTCTACAACCGCTGTATCGTTTCTTACTTCAGCTTGGTTTAGCTGGTGACTGAACAGATTTTTCTGCGTTGCTAGGTCAGGCAACAAGTTGTTGTAGCTCTGTGCCATATGTTGGCACAGTTGGTGATAATCTTTTGTGATGTTATTAAGAAGCTCTCCACTATATGCAAAGTGGATGACTAGTTCCTGCCGGTATTTTTCTAACTCACTTTTACTCTGAGCAAGCTCGCGCTGTAAAATTTGTTGTTGTCCTAGGTTACGGGTACTAAACCGTATCATTATCGCGCCTAGGATGATGCCGACCACTAAACCTACTATTGCGTAGCCCCAGGTCATAATTCCTCTTTCTGACTTTTATTGTTCCGAAGATATTTCCCATTTAAGAAATCTCCTACTTGCCATTAACCCTTCCGAGTGGGATTCTTAATTTTATTTGCAGGTCGTTCTAGTGTTGCCCGGGTAGGAGGCTGGTTAGCATGTCTGTGACACTAGGATTAATAGAGATAATAGCATGAATAGCCTCAATTCCCTGTCAATTTTGGTTAAATAATTTCTTATGCCAGCAGGATTTCAAGTCGTAGGAAGTCGAAAGTGGTGGGATGAGATTAACAGGAAATCGCATCAATGTAGAGTTGATGCATCTGCCTTGTATGATTATCAAGGCAGATGCATACAGGCAATATCAGGCCAATGGAGTACAATGATAGGATATAGTATAATATGATTATATTTAGCAAGTATCGCAATACTAATTACGAGCAGCTCGCATGACAAGAGAGTAGATCAATAAAAAGCTAAGCCTCAGTTTAGGGAAAACCAAGACAAGCATGCAATTACCTTGATGCAGGTACTGTGTATATTTAACAGCGCCGACATTAGAAAAGATTAGTTAATAGATATATGATTTTGCAACCTGCTGAATATCGCAAGATACAGCTGTATTTTCACCTCTCAAGGCTTTGTTTCGAAAAACAATCCACCTGATTATAATGACAGGAAATCTGCTTAAAAGTAATCTTTATGGATTTAAGTTGCAAACTAATTTTCTGTACTTAGAGGTATCCCTTCGACATCACTCATGCCATATTGGCGCCGATTTTAGGGACCATCCGTGGGTATTACTACGCGCAGTACTACTTCTAAATTCAGCTATATTTAGGCGCATAGACATTGCCTACAGTGTACACTGTAGTTTGTTATACAATGGGTTAGTAGGTGCTGGGACCTGATGATTATCAGATAGGAATAGGCTACCGTTGTGAGGTCTAACTTAGATACCCTTATCTTGATAAAATTGAATGCGCAGACCCAATAACCTTTTGATAGGCTATTCCCACTCTGGTGGCTTAGGTGAAGGTCCTAGTGTTTTCAGATCAATCATGGCTTGTGCGGGTGATCTGCGCAATAGATAGGGTGCAGCGCTGGTTGTTAAGATCTGGTGGGTTTGCACTTTTCATGAGGATGTACGTAACTAGTTGCGTTGTACTCTGCTAGAGGCAGAGTGCCCAGGCTGTAGTTTGATTAACTTTAGGTGATTACGCTAAGACAAGAAAAACAGAAATCGCTGCTTGGTTGTGGTATATTCATTCTATGAGTGACGGTAAATGGTTATAAATGTTGAGATTGTAATGCTTGAGAACTCGCCATAAGCTCTGGTAAAGCTTGAATATTAATGTTACGTATAACCGTGCAAGGAGATAAAGATTAACGGTTGTTTACACCTGCTGACACTGAGATAAATGAAACTCAACTTAACTCAAGTACCTCTTTAAGTTATATGGAACGCTAGCTGTAAAATACTCGGCGTATGAGTCAGTATTTGCTTTTTTGGGTGTGTGACGCATCAATGTAAAACTATTCGATTTTTATGATTTGTTAGTCTATAATTTTAAGAAACTCATTATAAAATAATTTCCGAAACCTGGAAAGGTCGGCAAATGCCATTCAATGGGTAGATTGACTGGACGTTTATCGTTGTGTAAGCCAAGATTTAAATGCTTTTTTCCACCAACATGAAACTAATTATTAGGTGAGTTTTTTTAATGAAAACTGTTACAGCTAAAGCAGAAACCGTCAAGCATGGTTGGTATGTTGTTGATGCAAATGGTAAAATTTTAGGACGGCTTGCTACTGAACTCGCCCGTCGTCTACGGGGTAAGCATAAAGCAGAATATACCCCACATGTGGATACTGGTGATTATATCATCGTTTTAAATGCGGATAAAGTTGCTGTAACCGGCAAAAAACGTGAAGGTAAAGTCTACTATCGCCACACTGGGTATATCGGTGGTATGAAGCAAGCGACTTTTGAAGAGGTAATTGCCTACCGCCCCGAGAAGGTGATTGAAAACGCCGTTAAAGGCATGCTGCCGAAGGGGCGGTTAGGTCGCGTTATGTTCCGTAAACTAAAAGTTTACGCGGGTGCTGAGCATAAACACATGGCACAGGATCCGCAAGTTCTGAACATTTAATCGAGAGTAATGGCAATGGCTGAAAAGCAATACTACGGAACTGGTCGCCGAAAAAGCTCCTCTGCTCGCGTCTTCATGAAGAGGGGTGGTGGAAACATCGTTATCAACCAGCGATGTTTGGAAGAGTACTTCGGTCGGGAAACTGCTCGAATGGTTGTTTGTCAGCCGATTGAGTTGCTTAATATAAAAGATAAATTTGATCTTTACATCACTGTAAAAGGAGGTGGTATCTCAGGTCAAGCTGGTGCTATCCGGCATGGTATCACTCGCGCGTTAATGGAGTATGACCAAAGTTTCCGCTCTGCACTACGTCAAGCGGGCTTCGTAACTCGTGATTCTCGTCAAGTTGAACGTAAGAAAGTTGGCCTTCGTAAAGCACGTCGCCGCCCGCAATACTCTAAACGTTAATCTTTACTTCTTCAGGGATCTGGGTTGTAAAACTCCGCACAGAGATCACTTGATCTTGTCTTTAATGATTAACATCCAGCTAATTCACTGGAATACTTATAATATAAAAATTAAAATAGAAATGTTCTTTATACAATCATAGGGCAGTCTGGTAGACTGCCCTATGATTACACCTTTTCCTGCCAGTTTAACTGATAAGTTAGTTGTATGGTCAAGTTTATTACTGGCTGTCGTAGATTTGTTGCGTGAATGATCAAGATGATTTAGGTATCCCAGTATTTTAAATAACGTAGAGGTTTCCATGCTTGTCGCCGCCAACAAGCGTTCGGTCATGACATTATTCTCTGGACCAACTGACATTTTTAGCCATCAAGTCCGTATCGTCATTGCGGAGAAAGGTATCAACGTTGAGATTGAGCAGGTCGAGATAGATAACCCGCCGCAAGATTTGATTGACCTCAATCCGTATCAAACAGTGCCGACAATAGTTGATCGCGAACTAACATTGTATGAATCCCGTATTATTATGGAATATCTTGATGAGCGTTTCCCACATCCGCCACTGATGCCAGTTTACCCGGTCGCTCGAGGTGAAAATAGGTTGATGATGCTCCGTATCGAGAAAAACTGGCACTCGCTCATAAACAATATTGAGAACAGCAGAGGCCATCAAGCAGACTGTGCCCGCCGCCAGTTTCGAGAAGAACTGTTGTCAATCGCACCAGTTTTTGGTCAAACGCCCTACTTTATGAGTGAAGAGTTTAGCCTGGTCGATTGCTATTTAGCTCCCTTACTTTGGCGCTTGCCAAAGTTAGGTATTGACCTAAGCGGTTCTACTTCCAAGGAATTGAAAGGTTATATGAACCGTCTCTTTGAACGAGACGCATTTCTAGCTTCTTTGACTGAAGCTGAGCGCGAAATGCGGTTGTATAGTCGAGATTAAGTGTTATGGATATCTCTCATATGACGCCCCGCCGTCCATATATTCTAAGGGCAATCTATGATTGGCTGGTTGATAATGAACTGACACCACACCTGATAGTAAATGTTATTTACCCTGGTGTTCAGGTCCCCATGGAGCTTGCCCGTGATGGGCGGATCGTATTAAATATCGCACCTCAAGCAGTTGCCAATCTGAAACTAGGCGATGCCGAAGTGCACTTCAGCACACGATTCAGCGGTGTCGCCCGCCCAGTTGTGGTGCCACTAGGTGCTGTCCAAGCAATTTATTCTCGTGAAAACGGCGCGGGAACTCTATTTGAGCAGGAAACGGCCTACGCAGAAGAAAGAAGGATTGAAAGGCTGGATAATAACATACACCCGGGGGGCAGCTTGATATCAATAGTTGATAGTAATCGAACAGAAATCAGCGATGGCGACGAGCCTCCGCCATCCGGCGGAAGACGGCCAGTACTACGTGTAGTTAAATAAAAATGGGGTCGGAAAAGAAAAATATCCTATGCGTTACACAATGATTATTGACTCGGAAGTGCTCGCCATGCAGCTGCGTGCTGCAGAATCCAGATTCTGGCGGTCTACTCAAATTCAATGATAGAGTAATAAAAAGTTCAGAAAGCTGAAACTTTAAGAAAAGGTTTCAGGGTGTCGCCAGTAGGGAATGAATAATTCTTGCCTTTGCTGTCTAGACTTGTTGAAATTTATAACTGCTAAATATAAATTACAAATGGTGGCACTACCTGCTGAATCCTCTTGTACATTATTTAAAATAGCGAAGAGTTGTCCGATAATAAACTACAAGCTCATTTATTGCAGTGTATGTTGTGTGGCAATATACAATTTATTTTTCTGGAGAGAAACACCATGCTGTCACTAGCACATCTGGATGGATTACGTATTCTGAATTAGGCAGGTGTTCCCAGATTATTCCTATGAGTGCTAGGCTCGCCAATCTAGATGCCTATTATTTTCATCATGGACATCTCTTTAGTGTGATTCAGCTAAATTCATGATGTAGCCTTCACGTTGAATTGGCATACCTTCTCAGTTTTAATTTTTTCACTTCGTTATTAAAGCCTGGAATCTTGAGTTCGTTTCCCCGGTAATCAGGGTTTATCCGCCTAGACCTTAACAGATTGTGGTGTGTAAGTAATCTATTTCTTTTTAAGCGACATCCAGAAGATGTCCAGCTTGTTGAGTACTATTTATACGGCTGTTCTTGCCCATATCGGCATTCAATTAAAATTCGATATCCATCTTCGGTGCAGATGTCATGGGCTTAAAGCGCCACTTCTTTTTACTTGAATTACAGAATACTGAAGTTAGTAGGTTACTCATCTTTATGCGAGAATCATATATCACCGGTTTGATTGCAGTTTAGGCGCATTCGTAGGTGTCTGTAAGATCTGTTTACCCGCCACTAATGATTATAAAATAGTTGGAGTGCCGCAGTATCTGAGAGATTACGCCGGGTTTCAGTCTCAGCCGATTACTGTATCGGATATATAATGCTTAATTTTCTGAGAATACTTCCCCAATCCCGTCGTTCAGGATATATCCTGCCATGTGCGATCTTGTGAAAAGACACGGTAGGCATACACTTGCCAGTAGCAATCTTATTGCTCTTATGGGCAAGATATAACCAATGGTTTAACCTATCTATGGGAATATGAAGTTCTTTTAGAAGATCATGGTAAACCGAACATTTGAATCTAAAAGGAGTACGGCAAAACAAATAGATAGTGACTCACCGGAGTCGGTCTTAGTGGACTAAAAACACTTCGTAAATCTATGTAGATTTGATTTTTAGGAGCTGTAATGGTGCCTATGCTTGAGTAACACAAGTAAAGTTGATATCTAGTAAAGATTTTAACTGACTGATCTTTAAAGTATTACTGTATATTAATGCCGTAGTTGAGTTATGCAAAACTACGCTGAGCTAAGAATGTTTTAATATCATTAGATTTCGGTTGCGGTAATGGGTATTAACCGACATTCATACAGTTGACCAGGTTCTGTTGCCACCGGCAACAGTTTGCCTGCACTTGCTCTGCTGCATCAGCTAAGAAGTGATTATAAATAATTAGTCGGTTTGACATCGAGAATCAATACCAGTGCACAATGCACTTTCTCATGCAACACGTGCGTTGGATTTAGCACATAGGTGAAATATTCGGTTATTTATTAGTCATCATTATCACCGATGTCTGCCGGTATAGTGATAGCGAAAGAATGCATATTCTATGTCTTTGACTAGTACTACACATTTGATCGGTGGTAATAGTGTAAAAGATAGTATCTTTCGATCATCCGACCTTCATGGCGATCAGTCTTCTATAGACCGAACCCTTGCTTAGTGGTCTGTGAAATATGCTTTAATCGGCGTCATCAAAGTAGCCTGATCGAAATATACTGTGTGATCAAACACTGTATAGCATTGGCTATAGAGTGCTCTGTGTGTTGAGTGGAAAACTAGAATAGTTTACTTCTTTCTTCTGAAAAGAAGGTTGTTCTACGTTAAGAATGCCCTATTTAACAACCTTGTATCAAAAAGTGGTTTGCTGTCTTCGGCGTAGTGAGGCTCTCTCTGGGAGAGGGATTTTTTAATCATAGGCATAAGCTAGTTTCCTACTTGGTAGAAGTGAATTCCAGTGTGCTTGTATGCTTAGTGCGGCTAAGCACATTCACGAATGTTGTTAGGCGAATCCCTAGTAGAATATGGTAGGTTTCCTACGTGACAAATAGAAGGAAATAGGGACGCGCATAGTGTTCAACACTGATGGTAGTTATGGTGAGATTTGTTATCTGGTATCAGTCATGGCTGATGATCAGTTTTTAGATGGTACATGCGTAAATATTTATAGCTAATCGTTATTAGCTGGCCGATGTTAAATAAGCAGTTTGCTACACGGAGTATTACCGTTTTGATGATGTTTACCTTGTTTTAAAGCCAGCGTCTACTTTTAGGTGGTTTGTCCTGTATGCTTGTAGTCAGAAGTGCTTACTAGAGTTCCACAAATACAAGTCCTAATGGTAATCATCATATTTTACTGCAGATAGCAGGCTAGCACTTGTGTTCAGAGTGACCGGGTATAGTCATTAGGTTGGTATAGTCTTTCGCTGCTCTAGTAACTATTTCGCGCTAACAGCCTGTTCGGCAACTAGTTTAACAGCATTATCTCCTTGAGATAATGCTGTGTTAGGTTGAAATTAACTAAGCGAGGTATTCCATGAAATATATCTTTAATGTGGCGGTTGGGAGTGAGCGTCACGATCAGTCTCAAATGATATAGTTGAGTGATATAGTAAATAACTGTATGCGCTTGGGAGCAAGAAGCTATCACCAAATTTAGAAGCTTGTACCACTTTAATCAGGATAAATTAGCGTTGGTTAAGTACGTGGTACTAGACTAAAAAGTCGGGCACTTATCTGCTAATTTTCTTAATTTGGTTAAGCACTTTTATTTATCCCCGCGTAGATCTGACAGAGTTAGATAAGTAATCAAGGCCCTTCATAGCTATAGCTAGAGACTTATGTGTTTTAGGGATCAGAGGGCTAATCAGTATCGTCAAGGTTCCGAAGCGTTTTCAGCAGAAATTCTACCGCCTATATCTATGGTATAGGCGGATAGGTTGGTCCTGCACTGTGATAAGGCCTAGATTCCGGAATATGGGGACCTGGCTTGTTTATCCAGCTCTCCGCAGGCCTGACAACCCCTGTTTTCCCTATGTGCATAGGTTTTATAATTTTCTATATATCAATATATAGGCATGATGATGGGCGTTATGTATTAACTCCAGCAGGGCGTCTTTAGAGAGGCATGCGTTTGAGTTAGGTAAACTTAAACGGTTATGCAAATATTTTGTGAGGTCGCTACAGTAGGTAGACTAATATGCTGATAACGTGATGACAGGACCAGTCAGTCTCAGTTCAGGCTATAAAAAAACAGTTTAAAATAGCTTAAAGTCTCTATAGCTGCGATGGGCCCGCTGCTCGTCTTAATATAATTTCCTACGAGCATTGGTTACTGTGATTGCAGTAGTTCTGTATCCTCTAGTGATACAGGTGTCCGCTCGCATGTGTTGTAAGCACATTTGCTAAGTTTTATAGCCTGGGTACGGTGGTGCGATGCTGATTGCAATAAACCCCAGTAGTATTGCTACATAGAGGTAGATTTCGGAAACTAGCTGTTTTAACTATGATGCTGCAATCATGACGCAGGTATTCCTAGCCAGATAAGTGTAGGAAAGCACCGAGTTCCATCAGTGCAGTTACTGCCAGGGTTGCGGATAGCACAGGTGGTTATGCCAACCGCACCATTCTATTGTACGGTTTCTTCCACTTTTGTATATTTGGTAGATAGTTTCTTTTAATTTGACTTAGATCAAAATTTATATGGAGGGTGTTGATGCACTAATATCCGATTCAGGTTCATGTTCCTTGGAAAGAAGTTTAAATAGAATCAGCAATATGAAGTGTAGGAAGCACTTCACTAGTTTCCCTTTAGAAAGTACGTTGATTCCGCTGTCGCTTAATGTCTACAACGACATAGCATTCCATTTAAAACAATGGACCAATTCTCGGGTTACCTGCGTGTGGACACTACTCCTGTACATGATCATAGATAATGCGTATCTCGTATAAGGCGCGAGATAAATGTGTGTTGATACGCTATAAACCTGTTGCTCCTGGACCTGTTTAGAAGAGGAAGAGGTTAGTTGATATATCTCTTAACAGCTGTAGCCGGCTTGTCTCGTATATTCAGATAATTGCACGCCACCAAGTCGTCAGATGGCGCACTGGATGTCCGGAACTCTTAAAACGGAATCACGTGCTTAATCTTTTTTATTCGTGCTTTAAATGTAAAGATGGATTGCATCCCATCATAGGTCTCATAGGTGTGCAATATGCGACAATACTGGGTATTGATTATCATCAATGTACCTGGGTTGACAAGGTTTTGTAGCTGGTTTCGAATTTTGCTTACTGATGCTAATTTGATTTTAGGGTTTAAGTGATCAGCTTATCTTTTATGATAAATTAGCGTATAGGTGTGAGGTTTTTATGAAGATTGCAGGTTTCATAGCGCCTATCTAAACATCACGATATTAGAAAGGCCGTCGCATGGTTCATCTGTATTGAGGTGAAGTCAAAAGGCATGCAGTGCGGTATATGTTTCTTTATTTGTCTGCGGTGCCAGAAGTACCAGCAATCCGAACGCAAAGCTTAGATTCATAGTGCCTGCTAGTAATATGCCAGAATAGTTGTAACACATTCAAGTGTAAACAGTCTGCCTTGATGAACGGTGCTTTAGTTTGCCAATCTAGGATCAGTAGTGCCTGGATCTATAGGAGTGCGCGATTGCCGGTTGCCAGTAATTGTGTTGAGCTTGCCCTTATGCATCAGATAGGGTACTGTCTGTACAAGGGGTTAGGCTAGTCTGCTGCTGGTTAGACATGCAGAGAAAGAGGTAAATGCCAGATTCCAGGTTTAGATTTGTTAAATAGCGATGAGAATCCTGACGAGCCGCACGTATGCAGTCACTTGTTAGATTATCTTCAAATTGAAGCAATAGACAATATAGAAGTTCTCATCTTGGATGCGCTTCCAATGTGCCATTGTGGTGTTGTGTTAACAAAGGCACTCTTTTAGGTTGTATGAATAATGGTCCTCTTTTATTGATAAAAAGTATTGAATGCCTTTTAGATTAGGGCTAGCGATCTTCATTAGGCTGCTTGGGTTGTTCTGCATTTTAGTTTATTCGATAGATAGACTTTCTTTCGTCATTCTTTCTTAATGATTTGGCTTCGTATGGCAGGTTCTTTGATGTTCTCTCAATTCTACCCGAGCTCTTTCATGGCTGTGCATAATATGGTATCAGGTTTTGGAATAGTAATTGGATACTATTACCTTCCTGACCATTAGCGAGGAAGGCGCTCGTTCCTATATATGAGGCATCATATAAGTGGATGTGCGCAACGCTTTTGTTAGTTTGGTTTGGATGTGGGCGATCAGAACAAAATTAGAGTTTTCTTTTCTTGTCGTGATCGTGGCAAATATTCATGAACCGTCCATAGGTTTGTATGACAACTATCATTTACTATGATTTGGTTATCATAGCTCAGGTGGACATCTAATTACTAAGCTAATTCAATCGGGGATTGATCCCTGGATGACTGTTCGTGAGTTTTTGATAAGTTGTGTGTGGCTTATTTTAAGTAAGCTATTTGATTTGTTTTCAATCATATGATGAAAGGGTCAGGTGTCCAGGAAGTGTCTAATAAAAATCTAACGTATTGAGAAAGAGTATGAATGTTAAATATAGGCGTGAAGAGAGTTTCTCGTGCTTATATGTCATACATTTATAGTGTGTGTTTTCACTACCTTGACGGTGCTAAGGTCACCAAAATAAATGATATGAAGGGATGAAATATAATTTATACAGTATATTATCATGTTTTTTTTGGAATAAACATTAATTTTTGAAAATTTCGCGACAGCGAATAACTGGTTCCTGATAAGATTGATATGAGGTACAATTAGAAGAATTTATTGTAAGTTAACTAATCTTGCTATAAAGTATGGTGAGTCACCATACAATACGGTGAGTTGTGGCTTAACAATCAGCGGTATAGATCAAGTCTTGTCCTTGATCGATTTATAATTTTTCCTATTGTTTATTATTTGTGTTTAACTTGGTCGTGCTGCGGGTTTTTATTGCATGAGTCATGACTGGCGATGTGGGTGCTGATTATTCGTTCTATTTCTAAGAAATATAGTAGCCCAATTGATGTACTGCTTCGATCTTTTTAATCTTCCGCTCGCCTTTTTTAACAAGAGACTTACTATCTGGAATCATCGCATAGTTTGGAAAGCTGCGCAATCGGTTAGTGCAGCTATGTATAATCTAGAAAAGATAGAGCACCAAGGCCTGCCATGCTATTATAGCAGCCTCAAGATAATATTACCTAACTAAAGGAGGAGTTCACCGAACATAGTTATGCGGACGCCAGTGTTTATAAGTAATTGGAAAGATAGCGTAAGAAATCAATATCGTAAACTGGACAGGTAGAGCTATACTAATAGTTGGTGAAGCTGTGATTCATCCTTGATGCTGCGCCGGATTCGATTTTCTACCATCGGTAAACAATGTAGGTCCAACTAAACTGGCTAAAAAGCTGAATGCTGGCTAACTACGATTAGTTAATCAACCTGGTCTTATTGGATGTTTACCGCTAGGTAATAGCTGAAAGGCGATTGATACCGACGAACAAGCTTTTTCCCCGAAATGTCCTGCTAACTTATGGGAAATGGTTGGTGTATCTAGGTGAACGCAAGCCTTGTGTCCAGTGGAAAAGTACAATTTTATAGCTAGGTAAGAAAATGTCTTTCTCTGAAAGATTGCTTGCTATATTATCAATCCTAATTGTGATCATTGATCACAGGGTACTACCGTAGTGACAAGACCATTTTTATCCCAATCATTAGGATTGCATGGTGCCGGTTTTTAATGTTTTATCGAGTTTAGATGTGTCTTTATTGATAATACACTGATCGATAGACAGATTAAAATATTTTAAACTACTCATATTAGCGCTATTATACTCGCCATCATTCTCAATGATATGCCTAAAATAAATAAGATTAAACAGCGCGAAGTACAGGCAGATACCCTGTCAATGGACTGTCTTGCGATTGTTGGGTGAGCTGGAGAAGCTCTCCAGCTTTCTGGTAGTATTCGGAATACCTATTCTCTGTTATTCGATTAAAGCTACCTTATATCAGCAGATTATCACTAATAGTATACAGCTTTGGCAGAGCTTGTGGCATCTGATTGGTTATACGTCGAGGTTCATTCGAAAGAGGTAGAGTCTGGTAAGGGTGTGCGCATTCCATTGTTAGTGGTTTGATGTTGAAGTGTCGAAATACTTTTTACAGAATCACAGGTAGTAATATTAGCATGAATAGTGTAACTAAATAGTGCGCTTTTTGAAGACTTGCTTAGCAAAGTGTCGGGTTTCAGATAAAGATCAGCCAAGTCCTTTGAATAGTCTCTTACTTGGGGTGCAAGTAAGACTGGTGGAAGGTTTTAAATTGAAGGTTGTGCTAGCGTGCGCACTTTTGGAAAACTCAGAACTAAAAGGTGGTGATGAATAGCTAAGCTCCCTCTCCGATTTTTGATTCCAACAGATTTGAGCTCATGCTATTAGATATTGAACTGTTGTATATTGTCGGTTTAAATATTTATAGGATACTGATTAATCGTTATGACAGACAGTTTATGTACGTCAAGATAAACACATTTATCTTTGTGCGGGAATGAATGATTCGTTCTATCAAACCTCTATCGATGATAGCATTAGCCAAGCGTACGCAACACTATTACATCTAGACACTGGTTAATATTGCAAAGACAGCTAATTACAAGGTGATCGAGAATATTAAGTCGTTACTTAATGTTGCGATACTGGATTTGTATCTAAATAGAAGGTGACTCTAACTTATCCATCAAAGCTTGGCTTTGTATGGCTAGATAGATACCTACTATTTATCTGTGGTATAGCGTAATATAATGACAATTAATGAATTATATCACAAAGAAAGGTATATAATGAAATTATTCTAGTGTGCCGTTTCATAGCATCTCTGTCCCTGAGCGCAGAAGACCTAAATATATACGTCGTTAGCATGGTGCTATGACGGAAATTTTGGGTGACGATTTACAATATGACTCAAGTAACAGAACTGAAGTGGTGGGTATATAACAAGAAATTTCTTAAAAATAGCCTCTTCCTAGGTCAGGCTGACCGTATATTTAGTAATATAAATCAACAATTAATTGCATATGGCATTCAAGATTTAACTCTTTATTTATTGAATTTCTGTAGTGATATTGTTCACAATATTAAAATGTAAGTTGCTATTGCATTAATATCAAAATATTTTTAGATGGATATTTGATAATTTGTATAATTAGTGAATTATAATAAAATTATAAATAGGCATAATTCCGATTCAAATATCATTGTGTTGCTGCGTATTTGTGCAGTTGGCAAGCGGGAAAGTGAGTTAAACCAGTTAGTGAAGCAGCGTTCCCCTGAGATTAAGACGAGCGCCTAACTTAATGATAATGTGGTTTAGGGGTTGATCCTATAGCTGGATCGATTATTGCCATCGAGTATCTCTTGAGCAACTTTATTGGTAATTGCGCTATTAGAGAGTATGGAGATAATTTTACCGCGCCTTCTTATGACACCATACTGCCTAATTTGGATAATAATTGTACAATCTGATAGATTTAGAATAAGTCGGCATTTTCTAATTAGCCTGTTAGATAACGCAACTGTAGTAAGGCATGGTTTGGTTTTCTGTTATCGCCAACTTGTTGGGTTAGTATATTGATTGATATTACTCACGAAAGAACCAAACTGATTTTTACTGCTGTTCACTCGCGCTTGCTACTCGGCGCGAGCGCTTAGGGTGAAATTGTTATCTTGATCTATTCGATCAGCTAACAGTGGTAGCGTAATCGGATGCCATTTGATGCCATCTATATAGATGGTCTATTGCTAGATAGCAGCATCTAGATGCTACTTGTACTGTTATTGCAGAGATTTCGCTGTGTTCTTTTCTGTGCTAATGTCACTCGTTCTAAGATTATAAGTGAGAATCATTATAAGCAACACGTTAATGGATGATATTGCTTAGAATGACAAGGTGATATTAATCTACATCTGGCCTCTAGTTCTAGGTTATAACCTAGCCACCGCATATCAAGGCCCTGCTATACCCCTGCGTATAGTGCGATAATCGGGCAGAAAGACTAAACTACGTTAGTGACTGAAGCAGTTACGGCTTATATGCTAACTGTGCATTGAAATTTGTGGTTAGACCACTGTGCTGTAGCTAGTAGGCGAATTAATAGAGCGGCAGTTATTGCCGGCTATCATAAATTATGCTGTCGATAACCATTCGCTGCTAAAATTCGGCAGCATTATTAGGGAATGTCAGTCAAAAGTTATTTAATTATGTTAGATAATGTAAATTATATGCTGAATCTATACTATAAACATCCGTGCTTTATGGGCTAACCCCATGAGAAAGTAAATTACTCTATTTTCAATAGAGCTACTCTGGTAGAGTTAAGTTACTTTTTGCCCATTACTCAGGCTAAGTATAGGAAAGCATAAGCAGGTTATTAAACATTATAATGAATCTTTTTATGGATAGTCCTTCTTTTGGTAAAAGCTGGATCCAGGATCACTCTAGCTGTCTGATGTGCATAGAGTTTTTGCGCATTGCTATCAGATACGTTATTTTTCTACTACTGTCATGGTTTTTTAATACTGGCTTTAGATTCTTGCGTGCAGCTAATTATCGTGTCTGGTTATTGTCTAATGCCTGCTGACAGGCCACCTGAGCGAAAGTTGAATGATCGGTTTCTGTCTAAGACTTGCATACTGCATGCTTCTATATCTTAGGCAGATGGAAAGGAAGTCATAAGTTTGTATTCTTATGTATAGCATTAAGTATAGCATTTGACTGAGTGACGGAACCGATAGAATACTCTAAAAGAGATCTACGCTGTTTCAGCGTTATTAGCAGAGAATAAAAGTGACGTACGCCCTGCTGGCGTCCAGGCCACAATTACGTTTTAGGAACACTGGATGGAAATAATGAAAGAACTGTTATATGCCTTATGGGAGCAAGACTTTGATACGCTAGCGAACACTTCACTAGTGTGGGCCCTTTATTCTTTATTATTTATTATTTTGTTTTTGGAAAATGGACTGCTACCAGCTGCTTTCCTTCCTGGTGATAGCTTGTTGATTCTAGTGGGTATTTTGATCGCTAAAAGCACCATGAACTTTTCACTGACCATTCTGGTCTTAACTGTGGCCGCCAGTCTAGGGTACTGGGTTAGTTACATGCAGGGTAAATGCCTCGGAAATACGCGGACTGTACAAGGTTGGTTGTCCTATTTACCTATTCATTATCACCAGCGGGCGCATCAATTATTCCACCGTCATGGCCTTTCTGCCTTACTGGTTGGCCGCTTCTTAGCGTTTATACGCACGCTGTTGCCTACCATTGCTGGTGTCTCTGGCTTAAGCAATGCGCGCTTCCAATTTTTTAACTGGATCAGTGCCTTGCTGTGGGTGCTGATTCTCACTTCAATGGGATTTGCGTTCGGGAAAACCGCGGTGTTCCGCCAATATGAAGACCAATTGATGTTCTTTGTGATGCTGCTTCCGTTAGTCTTACTGGTGAGTGGGCTGCTTGGCTCTCTGATAGTGCTGTGGCGTAAAAAGAGATCAGAACGTCATAAGCCATAAACAAGGCCTAGTAGTCTTCGTTCATGTTGGCAATCGGCTCTAATTGTTGCGCTTAATGTTACTATGAATTGGCTAACTTTTTTCTGCCTGCTAGTGCGCGCACTGAGAGCGAACTAAGCATTTAGATTAGTCAGCCGAGCATTCCTTTCCTGGTTGTTTTGCCTTTTGCCAAAGTCTGGCGTGAATGTGTTCTATATTATCATAAAAAGATTAGGTAGAAAGGTGTTCACTAGCAGGTAGCTGTTCTTCCGTTTTCTACTGGGATACTATCCATCGCATGCAGTATTGGACATGCTTTCATCTTGGGTTATAGAATGGTGTTGGATTTCCTACTACCCTGTTTATGGTGGTAGGATTTTATCCTTTCTGCTTCATCATGGGTCAGATCCTGCATAGGCGGGTTTTAGCTTGGTTCTTTATCCCAGTGATGGGCTAGAATTAATGGTTGATGCTTTTTAATTAGCACATGTCAAAGCTAAGTTGAATAATATTAGCTTTAACGATATCGGTTTTAACTATGACTGAATGAGTCATAAAACGAGAGGAATACACAATCCTATTGTATGCCATGCCAATAGCCAGGCTTGTATCATGCAATTACGTCATTTAGTTTTACTCGCGTGCCTGACACTTACACTGTAAGTGTTGTCATTTTTTCAAAATACAGCTATGTAGTAAGATAAAGAACATCTAGGAGTAGATTTACCACGCCAAATACTCTGACAATATTCAAGAATATGAATACTCTAAAAAGGCGATGAGTCAAGTGTAAACCTATTGTATCAAAGCAAAACTTCAAGTTGCGTGCGAAAATAAAATTAATGAAAAGAAACTAAGATGCCTTAATATTAGAAATAGGTGAAAGGAAACGCAGACAAGTAACTTAAAGAAGTGACCAAGTAACAAAATAAATTAGCAGATATATATGCTGAGCTGAAAATTAAGAGGAAGTAATGTTTACTATAGTGATATTTTTGATGAAAAAAGTAGTACATTGAATTGGTTAGTTAAAATGGCAGCCTAGTTTTATCACCTTACTTCTTGATTTTCTGACAGCGAACAATCCACGATGTAGCAATGCTGAAAATCTCAACGGCCTTAAGCAAGCATTATATGGCGTATGTATGTTAATGCACAAAAATACGTACCAAACTGAACTCTATCGTTGATCGATTCGAGTACTGCTCATCTCTTACTACGATAACCCGACATTCGCATCAGAAACACTAGGCTAAAAGGTATACAGAGCAGTGCAATGCACTAGAGTGCACGTCACTGATGCAGGTAAATATGGATTATTACACCAGAATATTATTGATTAGATGGGATGATGTACATAAATCATGGAATAGGGTTAATATTGGTAGTTGACGCGGTAGGCGTCATGCTTGATTTTATGCTGGCAAATTGCTGATTGTTTTTTATCAATACCGAGGCTATTCAGCCAGGTGTCATACAAGGGATAAGGTCTTCGCAAGAGTACCATCACCATTTTAGTTAGGCTAGAGAACGGGCTTTATCTACTCTTAATTCAATTTAAATATAAGAGATGCAATAGTATGCAATGGCTTGTTATGGTGGGTTGACGCTCTAGTATGGCGCATTTAGTCAAGTGCACTTAATGACTTTGATTACCTAACTATGGATCCTGTTTTGGATCGATGCTGATGCCTAAAAGAGGCACCCAGTACTGGTGTTCGTATTCCTTTTGTGTAATAAGTATTATTGGATTTCATGCTGCGCTCAGCGTGTGCGCTTATTTGAATCTGCCAATCAAGAATTAGTGATCAAACATACTGATCTTAAAAAGTAGGCGTGCCAGCTGCTGTTAGCTAAACGCAAAGAACACTTGCTTAGCAAGGTCAATAAAGCAGCGATTTTGGTTGCTCGGAGAGCAACCTAAGCATGTAGAGCAGTACATATATTAACCGTAACGATGGAAATAGTTTCTGAATGCCGTATTTCCTGGTCTTCATCTCGGTGTCAGGGTACAAAAAGTATTTGTGATTCCAAAATATTAATGTTCTGTTTTTGTGTTATTTAATGTATGCATGAAGTGTGACAAAATTTTTTGGAAACATTTTTACCAATACAAAGTATTGTAATGAGATCTTCACCTCCTAGTGCTTTAGTTTCGGCAACTGACTTTTTATTTGCAGAGTTGCATTAGCTGTCGCTAATTCTTAGGTAGGTGCTTACCTTCTGTATGCGGATAATCGGTTGGGTTGATGCTTTAAGGCAAACCTGGATGAAGTCAAATATGTATTTGTTTATAAGGTAGGAGTATGTTGCTTTTTTAACTACAACGGAGTTGCTGAGCAATATCATGCCTGTAATGCAGAACCAAACGTTATCAAAGGTATTGTGACATAGGCTTGTTTGGAGAGTTCACCGATAAGCCGGGTTCTGTCGTGGACAGTCATTCGTCTAGGCCAGCAATCGCTTGCTGGCTCAAGCAGCCTACCCGGATTCAGTACGGGCAGTACTATGTGAATCCCTATTTGGCTTTGCTCCGGGTGGAGTTTACCGTGCCGCGAACTGTTGCCAGTCGCGCGGTGCGCTTTTACCGCACCTTTTCACCCTTACCTGATCTCGGTTGAGCGAGATCATTGGCGGTTTATTTTCTGTTGCACTAGTCGTAGGCTTACGCCTCCCAGGTGTTACCTGGCACCCCGCCTTGCGGAGCCCGGACTTTCCTCCCCTTAACTTGTCCCCTCCTCAGAAGATATCATTAAGCGGCGACTGTCTAGTGAACTCATGACTTGATAATAGCGCTGAGTTGACGATAGGTCAATTTCTTTACGAGCTTTTCTCTCTAAGGCATACTTATAAAGTGCATTCTTCTTTACGCCATGAATTTTGGCTGCTAGTGCTGCGGATTTTTTCAGACTTAACTCTTTGTTTAAAAGCGTTAAGGTACGCAGTGCGTTAAGCGGTAATGCCTTTCCTTTGGCTTTGTAACCCTCTACGATTAATACCATTTCGCCACGACGTCGCATTTTATCTTCCTTTATCCAGGTGAGCACTGCACCGACTGGTGCACCATAGATCGACTCCCAGGTTTTGGTTAGTTCGCGTGCCAACACCATATAGCGCGTTGGTCCCCATATGGTGACCATGTCGCGTAAACTTTCTTCCAGTCGATGGGTGCATTCATAGAAAATCAGCGTACGTTTCTCTTCTGTCAGAGTCACGAGGGTATCCTTACGACCTTTTGTTTTTGGTGGTAGGAAGCCTTCATAACAAAACCGGTCTGAGGCAATACCCGCAGCGCACAGAGCGGTAGTGGCTGCGCATGCTCCCGGCAACGGCACTACGCGGATGCTGGCTTGGTGGCATCGGCGTACTAAGTGATAACCGGGGTCATTAATAAGCGGCGTCCCAGCATCAGAGATAAGCGCTATGTTCTGACCTGCTTGTAACTTGACCAGAAGTTGTGCTGTTTTTTTTTGTTCATTATGGTTATGAAGTGAAAATAACCGTGCTTTAATCGAAAAATGTTGTAAAAGCAAGGCACTATGCCGCGTGTCTTCTGCGGCAATTAGATCAACTTTTTTTAGTATGTCTAGCGCACGGTACGTGATATCCCCTAAGTTACCGATAGGGGTGGGCACTACATATAGTGTTGATCTGGAAATGATAGATGATTGCCCGTGATTCATGTTTTAATCCGGGTTTCTGATTTGATATTGGTAATTTTAAAACCACCACTGGACATCGTATGTTTCCTCAAATTGATTGATTCAAGATAGGGCATCTAAAAGCAAGTCTGACTGACCGTCTTCATAGTAGCACTCTTTTTTGACAGGTCGTGCAAGTTTCGGTGCTGTAAGCGCCACTCTTCAATATATAAGGCTAGGTAAACGTCACAGTTGATTATTATCTACTTGAACTGCAAAACGCAGTAATAAAAACAAGTCTGATTAGGAATTACTTGCTATTCAGTTCCTCCCTGAGGGTAATGCCAAAAGGGTAGTAAGAAGTGATAAAGTAGCTACAGAACAAGAGTCATGCAATTGGCAAAACAACAACTATTTACTGTTAACTATGGGGTACTCAAAACATACATCAGCGTTTTCAGCACTCCCATGGGCTGGATAACTCTCCCATGTCGGGAGAGCAGAAGATAGCCTACTACCACAAGGCTAAAATTTGTTAATCAGCATAACATCGCTCTTTCGTTGATTTAGCCCTATATTTGTACGAAAGAAGTGTATGCAAGCACCGTTACTCAGTGCCAGACTCACCAAAGAAAGCTATCTTGATGTGACAAGGTAAATATTACTGATATTTAGGGCATCGAACGTCGATAGCCTTGGTGATCAAGGATAGGGAGAATGTGCTATCAGGATAGCCAGATCTGCTATGAGGTTAGTAGAAGAACTCAAAATATACAGATATTACTCCATCCGGCTATAAAGTTGTGAGAAACTAATTCTAACATAAATCCTTTATAGAACAGATCACTTATGCCATGGAACCAGGGTGAATCTCACATAAACCGCTACCGCGATCATTGCTTTTTCTACCTTTGAGCGGCTAATCTCAGATGTTCTCCGCCGTCATCGTGCGCGCTTTTTAAGTTATGAACAACAGCACCTTTGTATCTGTGCAGATATCTCCAGTGCCCAATACTGCTAACCTTGGCCAATTGGCTGCATGTCCGCAGATCTAAATGTGCGCTGGGAGGCTATTACTTTACTACCACCCGTAGATCATCCGGTGCCTTCTATAGCGTTAAGAAGTGATCCGGCTACTAATAACGTGCAAATTAGGGTCTACTTTAACCACTAAAGAGTCGTTGATAACGTTGCTGAATCAAGTAAGCAGGATATCTCTATGCACATAGCCGGTCTCTTTCTAAAATACCTTCATCAACTTTCTGCTAGCCATAGTATGCGTAACGTAGTACTACTCAATTAGCAGCATTCCAGAATAATTACCCTCAAATCTATTTTTTTACTCTATGTTAGAGTGATGAAGCAAACAATTGCGCCTCCTGCCTCTGTGATTAACGGCATGATCATCTAATTCTGTTCATACTGCTTACTTGCTTCGGTAATGGTCTCACCACAGACTTTAATTAAGTATGCTGAAATTTGGTACATAAAGATCATTACTAAGGCTTGTGTCCTGTCTGGTGAATGGCGTAATGGCTAAAGGTGGTGTATTGCGGTTGACTAGTATACTAATTTTATTTGCTCTCACCTATAAAGGAACTATCCATCGGAGGAGAACTCGTGTGTTATCAATGGATAAGTTAACTGGATTTTGTAATAGGCATGGATATGGTTGATAGCCTCGCCAGCCACTATGAGTTGAGGTTGTTTAAACCGATGATTGAAATAGTGACCAGGTCGCATAGTTATAAAGTAGGCGCCGGTCTAAACTGTCTGCTGGAAATAAAATGCCTATAACTCAGCAAGACTCCGTTGTGGGTGAGTGCCAATCAGTAATTATTACAAGAGTGACCCGCGTGCGTCTATAAAGACACTTGCTGGTTTGCCTGTATTGGATGCTTATGGATGCCTGTTGGATTCGGTAATTACTTGGGCGAACTTTACAAACTATTTACGTTTCATTCAGGAGCTAGCTCCTTGTTATCTTTGCCGTTGCACCATGCCGCGTGATTAAGCAAAACTGCTCTGTTTACAGTATTTACTAAAGGTAGTGGTGCCGATATTATGGATCAACCTTTGACAGAGGTAAGGTATGAGCTTTTAGCACTTCGTTATCTGACATGCACTTATCTTACTTGTTTGTGCCTTTTGTTGTTCTATACGAAAGCGGACTTGAGTAGATTATTGTGATGTTTCAACATAGGTGTGTCTTGACGTTTGTGACTGCCTAAAAGATACCTTTCGGGCTTTGTTCTTAGTCTGTTATTTACCGTAAACAAAAGCGGATGCTGCTCCAATCTATCGAGTGGGCGCACCGGGCAACTTTGAGGCACTATCTTTTTATGTTATGACGAGTACGGGCAGGTGATTTGGAAGGATAACCAATCCTTGTAATCCTGATTAATCGGGTTTGACTCTTTCACTTAATAGATTCACTGTGGGTAATATTAGAGCCGGTTTTACCAACAGTATTCAAACGGAGATCGAAGCTGTGGAGGCCCTTCAAGGGGTTTCTCTTGGCTTGCGATGAACTAGTTTAATTATTAGGCAACTATGACAATATCCTCTAGTATAGACAATGAACGCTCGGTTGCCAATATCAGCAATTAGTTGTGAGGATGATTTATCTCTTTTAAAGAGCACGTCGAATTACCAGCGGCTGCTATTAATGCCGATAACGTAGCCCTTATTGCTATCACCTACGATAGATCGCACTATAAAGTTTATGTCAATCAGGTGCGCGTACTTAGGCACCCGATCGATATTTTCTGGTGATTTTAAACCGTAGTACCAGTCGTGATATTTTAAAATCGGTTAAGTTGGCCGGGTGAGCGGGCTATGACGATTATGCCTCTGACAGGTCAGGATGGTGAGGAGTGGCTAATTGACTCTGTCACCAGGTTCTTAAGATTCGTATTCCATGGCATGCTAGTTTTATCTATTCAGGGAATGCGCATGTTGACCGTCCACTGCTTGTTCGAACTGATAGATAGTCTATTGTTTCCTTCCCAGTATAATTAAGGAACTAAGATGAAGCTAAAATCCTTATTGCTAACACTTGGTAGCATTTTTTTCCTCCAAGGCTGTATACCTGGTGTGCTGATTGGTAGTGTAGCTATCGCTACTAAAACTACTACTGATCCGCGAAGTATTGGCACTCAAATAGACGATGGCACTTTAGAAGTTCGGGTTGCGAATGCGTTAAGTCAAGATCCGAAGTTAAAGAAGTATGCTCGGGTAGTTGCTATTGCATATCGGGGCGAAGTATTTTTGATTGGCCAATCTCCGAACAGGGATATTGCAGATCGTGCTAAAAAGATCGCTATGGGGGTTGAAGGTGCTAGCGAAGTCTATGAGGAGATCCGTCAGGGTAAGCCTGTTAGCTTAACTACTGCCTCTTCTGATGCTTGGATTACCACCAAAGTTCTCTTGCAACTGCTCATCAGCGATACGGTTAAGTTTACTAATGTGAAGGTAAGTACCGAGAATGGTGAAGTATTCCTTTTTGGCATAGTGACGCCAAAAGAAGGTAAGGCAGCTGCGCAAATTGCTCGCCAGACAAGCGATGTGAAACACGTTACTATTGCCTTTACATACTTAAAATCATTGCCTGTCTGCGACAAGATTCAGCCTGTAGCTTATGTATATTAATGTAAGCGTGGGTCATGCTACAAGTAGTCATTGCTCGCTTGAATGGTGCGTGTTTTAACATCGTTTTTAAGTCTGTGCTTACCTCACTAGCATATCTAGTGTCAGCTTAGTACATGCCGTGTATGGATTTAAGTTCCTAATGTAAAGCCAGGTGTAGTAGATGTATAGTAGAGGTATGGCTAGTGTTCACTCGCCTGATGGCTTCCTTGTATGTTGAGCTGATGTGAAACTAGTTTCAGTAATTTATATTATAGGGATAAGTGTGTAAGATCTCTATATCCTACGTAATCAGGATTTTATCCTTGTCTTGGAATTATGAAATTTTTAAAGACATAAGCGGTGTGTATATCTATAAATCAATTAGTTATATTAACGCTAGTGCGATTAACTCTAGCATGATGCTTCTTTAAAGCCAGAGTATCGTGCTAGTAGTGACGTTGGAGTGCTGCCTGGACCCAAAGAACGGGTGCTTAAGAGTGATTATGACGATCTAAGTGTGTTAAAATTTAGTTATATCAATACTAGGATTCATGATCGCCCAAGTTTGGTTGGTCCTCATACTGAGGAAACCGTCTGTTATCTGGCTAGATACAAGACTATGGAAAAAACATGTCCGTTAATCTACAGATTGTTTAAGCGATCGTTAAGTTATGAGTATTGATATAGTAGATGGCTCAATCCTTAATTGAGTGAGAAGTCTTCGTCTTAATAGATATAAAATAAATCGTGAACCTTTAGCTAGAAGAGTGCCTGTGCGATCAGCTGGTGTTTTACCTATTTGTGCAGATTATTTGTAAGATGGCTGATCTGTTTCAGCAAGATAATATCTCTCGATTAGAAGTAGACACTTCTGTCAAATACCAGGCCGGTCAGACTAACCGAATCGTATATAAAAGGGTTCAGCGTAGTACGTTATATACTGAACGCTAGTTCGCTGCAGTGAAGCGCTGCGGCACCAAACTGCTATTTTATGGAAGTTGCTCCCCGTAACCTTTATCTAAAGGACGAGTATATTCCTGAGCTATTATTTGCTCCGTGCAAACATCAAATCCCAGACGTCATGCCCCAAGCGTTTTCCACGTAATTCAAATTTTGTTAGCGGACGTGTATCCGGGCGAGGCAGGTAATTATTCTCACCGGAAAGATTCCGGTAGCTTATGATTTGTGTTATTACTTTTAAGATATGTTCTGCATAAGGTTGCCAGTCAGTTGCTATGTGGAAGAGGCCATTTATTTTAAGTTTCTGCAGAACCAGCTCAACGAAGGGAATCTGGACGATCCGGCGCTTATTATGGCGTGCTTTTTGCCACGGGTCAGGAAAAAACAACTGTACTATGTCTAATGAACTATCCGGGATCATGTTCTGCAAAATCTCAACTGCGTCATGATGTATTATACGTAAGTTGCTCAGTTTAGTTCTATGCGCACTCGCTAAGCAAGCACCTACACCCGGTAAATGCACTTCTATCCCCAAAAAGTTCTGCTGTGGGTTTTTGCTAGCCATAGTTACTAGAGAAGCACCCATGCCAAACCCAATCTCGAGTGCCGTTGGGGCGTTACGTCCAAACAGTGCGGGGATGTTAAGTGGTTTAGGTTCATACTCTACGCCCATGACTGGCCAATACCTGTGCAATGCTTGCTGCTGGCCTTTTGTTAACCGGCCTTGGCGGCGAACAAAACTACGGATGCGGAGTACCGCGTGGGCATTTTGATTGTATTTCGTAGAGATTACGTCGGTAATCATAGTTTCTGTCTATTTGAATACTAAGTAGGGAAAAGGGATTATGCACAAAGATAGCGTATTTTATTAAGTATGCATCTTAATACTTGATATATGTTGTTATAAAGTTCCTGTTTACAGCAGGAATGCTCTATAGTGAAATCTTGTTTCATCTTTTTTTCTGATATTGCATCTGCTTATTATGCAAGCACAACAGTTCGCATCGGTAGTGCTTAGTTGGTACCGATGCTATGGTCGTAAAACCTTGCCATGGCAAATTAATAAAAACGCCTATTCTGTATGGATTTCTGAAGTGATGTTGCAGCAGACGCAGGTTGCAACTGTTATTCCTTATTTTCAGAGGTTTATACGACGGTTTCCTAATGTGCACACTTTGGCTGGGGCTACACTGAACGAAGTACTGCATTTATGGACTGGACTGGGTTACTATGCCCGCGCGCGCAACTTATACAAAGCGGCGCAGATTATCGTTCTGGAGCATAGCGGTGAATTCCCGACCACCTATGCAGACATTGTTGCTTTACCAGGTTTTGGCCGTTCTACTACGGGTGCTGTATTGTCGTTGGCGCTTGGCCAGCACTATCCCATCCTGGATGGGAATGTGAAGCGAGTGTTAGCTCGCTATTATGCGGTATCGGGTTGGCCGGGAAAAAAAAAGGTTGAAAATCATCTCTGGATGATTAGCGAAGAGGTGACTCCAGTTCAGAATGTAGGCTATTTTAACCAGGCAATGATGGATCTGGGCGCCACGGTGTGTATCCGCATCAAACCTAAGTGCGAGATTTGTCCGCTCAACGTTGGTTGCATCGCCCATGCCAATGATGCTTGGGCTACATATCCTGGCAAGAAGCCAAAGAAAACCATTCCAGGGAAAAGTGCATATTTTTTATTGCTGCAACATGGCAAATTTGTATGGTTAGAAAAGCAACCAACAGCTGGAGTTTGGGGGGATTTGTTCTGCTTCCCACAGTTTAGCAAATGGCATGATTTAGTTTCCTGGCTGAAACAACGTGGTATACCAAGTAATCGGATGGGACAAGTTAGTGCATTTCGCCATACATTTAGTCACTTTCATCTTGAAATCATCCCAGTTTTGTCAGAAATAAACACGGCAGGCAGGTTCATGGATGAACGAGTGGGCCTATGGTATAACCTGCTACAGCCTCCTGTAGTAGGTCTTGCAGCTCCGGTAAAGCGCTTGCTACAACTATTGGCAAAGCACTCTCTACAATACAAATTTATCGGCATTAATGAGGAGTTAGGATGAACCGTACTATTTTTTGTACTTTTCTAAAGCGCGATGCTGAAGGGCAGGATTTTCAGTATTATCCGGGTGATTTGGGTAAGCGCCTCTTTAATGAAATATCCAAAGAAGCATGGGGGGAATGGCAGAAGAAGCAAATTATACTAATTAATGAGAAAAAACTAAACATGATGAACCTTGATGCCCGCCAACTGCTCGAAAAATATATGAAAAACTTCCTGTTTGAAGGCCAGGATGTGCATATAGAAGGTCATTCGCCTGCTAGCGAATAATATTGCGGTTCATGACTGTACTTTACCACAACCAATTACACTGAACAATGACTGCGTATCAGCGATCTTAGATTGTTTTGGTCACTGATAGGGCTTAGTTCCTCAGTATCCATACAACCCATTTTTGAGTTTTAGTCTAAGGGACACAGTATCAGCGTTTATTAATTTATTGTGCGACGAATGCCTCGGTGTTTTATTGCTTTCCTAGCATTTAAGTGATACCGGTATCATTCTTCGCGTATAGGTTGGGAAGGAAATATAAAATCGTTATGTATCATACTAATATCTTGCTGCTTGAGAGCTTATTCCAGTGAATCGTGAATAAATTGATTGAATGTTGGTCAGGAATAGCAGCGGTTCTGATAGCCTGATTGGCTGATTTGACCAGGATGTTGAGAATATTTTTATATGAACAAGTTTCTGCTCATAGTCCTATGATATTATCTCAAATAAACTGGTCAATATCAGACCTGCAATCATATTATAATTTCATTATAATACTATGATAATTGCACTATCACTAGCAGCGATAGTGTAGCATATGTTCTTAAGGTGATTATTAGCACTTTTCGTATTTGAGACTATGCTGTGATAGCACGGTTGCTTTTTATTTTGATATTAACAATATTTAGTTCAGAAAAGAATCGTACATGAGATCTTAAGCAATTGATAAAAAGTATTCCAATCTAATGGAAGGGTGACAAGTATACTTGCTGCATGATATCATAAAAGCCAAATTACAAAATACACCCTGATTTTCATGTGCTCTATGCAATGATCATTGCACTAATGTTAAATTATCTCCGGGTAATGGAGCATAAATACCTGCTGATGGTAGGTATTGTCTTGGGCGGTCAGGTCTTGATCTGTTATGAACTCTGATTGGTATGGACATTAAGTCAAGTTTAAACCCCTAGGCAGTGAGTTGCTTAGATTTTTGAATGTGAGGTGCCTAGCGAAGTATATTAGTGGGAAGGCGTCGTCCAGATCTAGGGTGTATGAAGCCTAGGCTAAATCTATTTAACTGGAGCTGTATGATAGATAATCACTTAGGTATTTATCGCTGTCTGTAATACAACGAGCATACTAAGACGTCATTTTTGGATTGGCTTATTCTATTTTGATAAGGCATTCTTTATCGCAGATAAAGAACTTGCTACATGAAAGTCGTCTATTAGAATCCTGGACGTGTTAAGTTAACATAGGGGTAATTCTATTACGCGACTCAATTAATCAGTGCTGTCTATTTTTTTAAAGATATTTATTTATACCCGGAACCTCTAAATCTATCTCTAATGTCAGTATTACCGCTTTTGTGAAAGCTTGATGTGCTAGTTTCACTCACTGCTTCAGGTCTTCTCATTATGCTACAAGATGTATTTCAGGCGTTTTGGCATTTTATGCATTATGCAAAGCTAGATATGCATCTGAGGGTAAATGCTATTTATTATATCCGGGACCTTTTAGTCCCTTATGTAAGTAATTAAGATATCCTGAAACCTCGCTTTTTAATGTCTTTTCGTATACCAACCAGCACTGTGTAATTTATTGTTTTCTTGTGAATATGAGTAAGTTCTACTAACATTCAGTGTGAAGGCCCATAACCTGGGATACGGGTGTATTGATGACTGTACTACCACGATGAACTTAGCATGAAAAATCAGTATAAATAATTTCATGTAGTAAATAGAGATGTTGATTTTAGCCTTCTATACCAGTGCATGAATCGCATCAGCGACTTTATATATCCGCTTGATGATTGCTCCATATCGTGAATTTCCTTAATCATAGCGATGATTGCAACGGCCGTAATGTCTATAGAGTAACATGATCAAAATTATCTATGTATCCGTATGATACGCCTTTATTTTTCCAACTCACACTCAGAGGTAGTTTTACGGTAAAGTGTTCCTCAGCTTCATACCATCATAGTCACACTAGGTGCTTGGATAAAATAGCTGTGGCACGTATTCGTTTCGGTTTCTAAGTTTCCTCACCTTAGAAATGTTCATTTAGCTTTGTATTGCGCGTCGTTTTAACTGTAATATGAGTCAACCTGTATGGAAGCGTATTGTGAGTGGTTGCGTTTTTAAGGATTTTAACTGGTTTAGGTAGCAGGGCTTTGAGTTTATTGTAGTGCATATCTAGTATGCCTCTTATTACTGTAGTAAACCTATAAGATAGGTGATGACATAATTTGCATTAGAGTGACTGATTTTGAACTATGTGCTAAACGTCAAACTCTTAAGGGAGTGGTTACTTTAGTAGGTTAATCTCATCTTAACCCTGACATTAATAAAATAGCTAAACGTTATGAATTGGTTGCCTCTCTGTATTCATGTTTCACGGAAATTGTGATGAAAACATGCAGTTGAAAACTGCCAGAAGGGAATTGAATTTGTCAGCCCAATATGATCTTCCTTACTCAACTTAAATAAGAGAAGTACGGTTTGGACACCGACGAAGCCAGATAATTCGACAAGACGCATATTTAGACCGCTATTATTTAGGCTGATATAGTGAAGTATAAATTGATAGCTGATGAGGCTCTGCTAGGGTGATAAAAGCAAGTCCGATTAAATAGCAAGACAGTAACTAATCCTAAGTTTTTGTCTTACATTATTATGTACGGCCCGTGTTCGTTCCTTACAGTTTTTCCTGCTGATTGAGACTTTACAGTTATCACCGATCTGGATAAAGGCATTATCCGCTAGAAGTCTGATAAGGTATAGATGCATCAAAGCTATACTATGCAGAGTCTATGAATAACAAATATAAAAGCTCGTCTTCATTGGCATCGCTATGATTGCTTACGAACAGCAAGGGTTAGATCCTAGCGCAACCTCGACACCGAAGATGAAACTGTCAATATCACATTATTCCCAATCTACATTTAGATTAAAATGATCCCGGAACTTATAGATTGAAGTGACATAGATATTTTGGAGTGAGTGAAGAGAATTATGAGTCCGTATTGACATTAAAGAAACCGCTTTGTCGCCGTAGATGGATGAACAGACAACGCCCCTCTCCTACCTTGTGGATACTGATGACAACACTAGCTTCGGAACGTTGGAGAAGATAGAGGCCGCACTGGAAAGGGCGGCGTGGATAAACTTATCTACTTGTTGCCTGTGCTCAAAATACCGTAAAGAGACCATATAGGTGATGAACTTCAAGCTCATCCATAGCTAGCAAATACTACACCAACGTAAAGATGATGAAGTCGGGTACGCTTGTGCGCATAAAAGTGACTCAGATTTACTTTTTCATAAAAACTGGTGCAATGATTTATATGACATAGCGAATGTCGAAACAGGTCACCCTGTTGCTTCTTGAAGGCGATAATCTGGTATAGCCATTGTAGATAATGAAACTTGCACCCGAACCTCCCGAAAATATACCGAGATAGGGTGCTAGAAAGTGCACACTGATAAGTACATTGTAGATGTGTTTTCGGTTTTAAAAACCATTAGGTGTTGGGAATTAAGTTAGATAAGGATTTATAGTGGCTATGACTAATTTTATTTCTGCTGCATTTAATTGATGCAAGAATAGCAATTTTTAAAATGCATAGAGAGAAAGGCGCTGTCGTTGATAAACAGCTCATGAGTGATATCCTTAAATGGAATAAACCGTTATGCAGTATTATAAGGAGTTCCCGGAGTGGTTTGTGTTTGACGTCTATCTAAGATAGATCGGTCTCCGATGTTAATTGTCGTGCTCTGTAAGAGCATTACTATAGCTAGGTTATCTGGCCCGCCACACTTTTTGTGCGCTAATATTAAGTAAGGAGATTATCGGCCTTCGTTGTGTGCCGACGCTGTCTGATAGTTGGTTTTCCCGTTATATGCAAAGTTTGATAGAGAGTGACGATATGTCAGTGTTTTATTGAGTGCTCTACTCTTGAAAGAACAGTTTAATAGTGCTAAACAGTCTTATTTAGCATCTAGCTGGGTATTCAATTACGTAAATCACTGTGACAAATTACGTGCCGTTCTGAGGTGAACTCAATATGGAGTTCCTCCAGAATTACTTATTTTAGCTGGTGGGAGCTGTTAAATGGACAGGCCTATATGGCGTTGTTTTATATATGGTCCTTCAAGTACACGACTAAATTTAAATCGCCTGAGTAATGAGGCGTTTTATATATGACGAGATCTCTATTACTTTCTAGTAAACACGGATCTTTAGAATCGCTGAAGGACTTTGGCTCGAATCATAGCCGTTACTGTAATCATTCAGGCTTATTGGTATTAAGATCGTCCTGATCTATGCCTGCTAACTCAAAGTCATTAGCACGATTTGTACTTATGTTATATAAGGTGTTGGTAAATTAATACTAAAACAAGTGACATACTTCGATTATTTCAACTCCCAGTATGTAATGTTTTCTTATTAACGTTAACGACTATGCGGTGATCTGGTGAGTTAAAATAACTGCCCACAATTATTTACGAGTCCCTCATCTTACGGGGTTCTAGCATAGTGCTAGGGTGAACACTAGGTTGCTGACAACTATCAGTGAGGTAGGTTAAATGGACAGGGTAGCATCTACCTGTTAGGAGAACGGCTGTATCTGTACTATGCATCTTAATAGGCCTAGTTTCTTGTTCTCTAATCTTGATCTGTTGTGAAGCACGGGATTTGGGTATTTCTCACAACTGTCGCGGCTCCAGCCTGATGCAAGGCGAATAATTGTCGTAGGTATTCTACAACCGGGGAATAGTTCGATAAGGTTAAAAGGAAGACAGTGCCAGATGCGACAGGCCGGGAAAAGGGTAGAAATGCCAGTCAGGACTCATATTGATTGTCAGTAGATTAAAGTAATTATTGATGAGTGATTAGGATATTGTGTTGCTAGACTATCAACACCGTATAATACCAGATAGTGTCTGGATTTTCTATATCATCGCTATCTTCTTGAAGGAGTATAGGGACACCGCCAAGACTAACGTTAGTAAAGGGAGGCGCGCTGACTCTTCACCGTCACATCTTAGCTTACCAAGATTAAGAAGAAATATCAAGCGGCTTTGCCACTGGTTTCTGTGATCCCCAGTATGAGTTATTGTCTTGAGTTTTATAGCGCAGATTTGTTACGTGCTAATCCGTAACATTGCCTCTCAGGCAATGAGGCAGCGCAATTAATCTCGGTGCTATATCTCCTCGTTAGGGCAGCGAAGATGTTAGATAAGACGTCTTTATCTAAAGGAAGTTTGAGGGTGAAAGTGAACATCACAAAGAGACAGCATGAAAATTAGCCTGTCCGCTACAGTATAAAAATATAATAGATGAAATATACTGCGCTCTGAGATTGGTTAACACCTTTATTAGGTTTGTAGATATAGCTAAGTTCTGTGTCGAGAAGCAGTTTTTAGCGATCGGAGGGTTATCATTGACGGTGGATGTGTTGCCGAGCTTGACTCCTAGTACTCTCGGTATTTAGATGTCCTATTAGGCGGACTTGGTTATCACTTTATCATTATTCACCAGATTAAGGGTAGGTATTCAATGGATACGGAATTGAGATGATGATTCTCGCAGCGATACATGTCTGGCTGAGTGTTGCTCTGTCAGGTAGTGGAAAATATAGAATTCTAACTCGTTGCAATGTAACGAGTTTGGTGGATTGAAATGCATTGTTATGATGATAACATTTTAGTGCAAATAGTATCTGCTGCTAGGTTGGGGTCTGCTAGAAAATAGCAACCAAGCAGTTGATGGTGGTTTAGGTTTTTTCCTCAAACTAATGTAACTCTTTGATTTATATAAATCAAATAAATAGTAGCATCAGCGATGCTAATACTTGCCATGATAAAATAACAATTCCCATCGTTGCGAACGATTGGAGTTTTTATAATGTGTGTGTTGATTGATATCAATGGAGGCTCTAATATTGTGTCTGTCCTGGCTGTAGCTATTGTGTGCAGTTCCCCGGGTTCCTTGAGTACCGAAAGGGAAAAAGTCGGTGACTACCGTTCGCAACCTTGCCATTTAAACCTCTATGATAATTTTTCTTGATATATCTCAAGCTTGACTCTCTATGCGTACAGAACACCAAACACGGAATCTACGCTTGCTAGGACATCGATCTAATCATCCCAATCAACAATGATTCTGATGTATTGGGCTTTCCCGTTAGTCATCAGCAATAGTTATATCTTAGCTGACATCTCAGTTTTGGAATTACGGTTTCTTATATTTTACGTGAAGCACTTTCTATAGTGTTAATTTCTAAGAGATGATAAATTATCGTAAGAGCATATAACCCGGCTAGTTATGTGGGTGGAATGACAGTCCTTTCATGGATGGTGAAGAAAAAGGAATGGGTAGAACGTGGAATATTTTTTACAGTGATTAAATCACCTATAATTATATTGCGTAAATTATTCCATATTCTGACTACCGAGTAAGAAATTTTCCTATTTTTATCTTTACGTGGAAGGCTATCACGGTGCGATCATATGGAATCGGCGTTAAAAACAGAGTCGTACGCTAAAATATGAGCAAATGTCGGTGTTTCTAGACTTGTTTAACTCTCGCTCCCGCCGCCGTAATGTAGTGAACACTTGCGAATATAAAATGAATTATCTAGCGTAGGCTTGTAGTAGCAATACAGTGCTGAAATTATTTGTATAATCGAGTAAAGTTATAAGCAAAATCTGTATTTACTGACCTTAATACTCTTTTATGCGTTCGATATGCCAGCTATGGAAGGGTTGATTTCTTTGCTCGAGTGTGCTGCATGGTAAAGGCTAAGATCAAAGCTAGCTATTAAGCTAGCTCCGTAGTACTAATTACCTTTGTGTATCTGATAGGTGCAAGGTGATGGTGCCGAGCGGCGTAAGTACTGCAGTGCCTACATGCACTTGCTGCGTAAGAACGTCAGCATCAACGGTGAATGAGGTATTGACTCATTGTTTCCTGTCGATGACAGTATAAGCCTAGGCTACTTTGCATCGTAGTAGCGATGCTGGAATTAAGCATCGAATAGTGTTTTATTATTTTCGCAAAATATGTCTGCTGTCTAACGCGTTGCACTATCCGTCGGCTACAGATGATTATAATATGCTTATGTTAAATCCAGAACCTTTTTAGATCTGTTATCTCACAGGCAAAGAGTATTTAATGGGGTGATTCTAGTTATGCGATTATCGATGAGTACTGGTTACACATAATAAATATGTGTGCCAGGGTTTAGTGAGGTATGGCCTATCAGGCGCTGTTTTTCTTGATCAGCCCTAGCTACTTGTATTCTATCTACCAGCAAGAAGTATCAGGGAGATTATGTTCTGATATTTCTCGTGAAGCGGAAAATAAGTCGTTGTGTGCACTGCACTACGAGTGCTAAATAGAGCAAACAATTGGTGGCTTCTAACTCTCGGTAAAGGTTAATCCTAAGATTAATGCCGCTATTGCGAGAGGTATGCTGTCTGATTCCCTGGAATAGCTTATGGGATATTCCGTGGATAGTAGCAGATACCCAAGTGCTTTAATATTCCCTCGTAGGGAATATATCAGCGCCTGGGATAGCGGACCTGGAAGGTTTTTGTCTTGGCTGCATGGGTTGCATAAAGGTAGGTTAGATTGCCACGTAGAACTATACTGGTCCTCTACAACTGCCGCTAGCAGTATATATTCTATTTTTAATAGATGTATTTTGTATGACTTATAAACTTCGGTTTATTCGGGTAGTTCAATTGGAATATCTCAGCTAATCAACCTCTAGATGATACTGCTAATGCCTGACTCGTCTCGGTTGTCTGCTATAATGGTGATGGCATTGACTATGAACATACGACTGATATGCTGATCGCCATACTTAATTAGTGTAGTTTTCAGGTGGTTTTGATATCTAGATGGGTGCAAATTTATATTTATCTGTAGGCACTCTTGCAGACTAACATGTAATGCAGCCTGTCACTGTTTTTAGATTATGCTGTTAAAGGCAAGGCAATGAGGCAGTAGGGTGCTTTTATTCTGTTCCGGACGATAGTGAATGTAGGGCTAGAAACCGTCGTCAATATAAATATTGAGTTGTACAATCAGAAAGTTGGCAATAAGTTAGACTAGTGGTTTGTTTGTGCTCAGTATATTCGCCTAATTATTAAAACATAAAAATATGACTCTGTCCTTATTGATAACCAGAAAGAACGCTTTAGTGGATGTAATAGCGGATAGGATCACATTTATATCCCATTGCATTTGAACGACTAAAGCGATCGCTGAGTTCTGTGTCCTTCCAATTAATCGCCGATAATATCTATAATATTTTACCTTACGAATTGGTAGTAGTTAAAGACATCCATTTAATTTTGATGTTGTCTATTAGTTCGAGTGTGAACATTAATATTCAATATCATTAATATAGCATATAAAAGATCAGTATAAATTTCGCATTAAGTTTAAAAATTATTACCTATTTACTTTTATGCTTAATTGTAGTTAATTGTAGGATTTAATTCATCGTTTATAGATTAACATCTAAGTGCCGCAGATTGATGATCTAATAGCTATTTAACAATTAAAGTAATCAGGTGGCATTTTAATGGCGACTATCTGAAGAAATATTATTTAATAATTGTGGATGCCTTTTGTCATTCTGTAAAAGTTTGTAGTGATTAGTGTTAAGCCATTATTGATAATATGGTGGCCCCTACTGGACTTGAACCAGTGACCAAGCGATTATGAGTCGCCTGCTCTAACCGCCTGAGCTAAGGGGCCAGGCGGCGGAATTATACGGTAATGCTATAGTAAAAGTCTATAGCTACCTACTGGTAGGCAGGCGTTTTTTCTTAACTTTATTCTATGGTTGTTTTTGCTTTGTTTTATACCTACCAAACCCTTTTGAGGGCAGTATCTGTCTGTTCAGCTAATGACCCTCACTTGCGTAGAAGGTGGTCATAAATGGTTTCTATTTTAAGAATAGTGAGAAGGGTTTGGGTCGGGTAAGTAATATATGTAACTATGTATCATAAACGTATGCTGTGTAGTTATGAATAAAGAGAGGGTCTTATTTCATGCATTAAGAAAGCTGCTCACCCTCTCTAATACTTATTCTTGTTTCTTGAAACTAACAAATCGCGGAGTTTTATTTTGACAACAAGTGATGAGGTTTAGTCGTCGAGAAAACTTCGTAGTACTTCGGATCGGCTTGGGTGGCGCAGTTTTCTTAATGCCTTAGCTTCGATCTGCCTAATACGTTCGCGGGTGACATCAAACTGTTTACCTACCTCTTCTAGTGTATGGTCGGTGTTCATATCGATACCGAATCGCATCCGTAGTACTTTTGCTTCACGGGAGGTTAAACCAGATAGTACGTCATGTGTGGCAGATCGCAGGCTTTCTGATGTTGCAGAATCTAGTGGTAACTCAAGGGTGGTGTCCTCGATAAAATCGCCTAGGTGTGAATCTTCATCATCACCGATCGGTGTTTCCATGGATATAGGCTCTTTAGCAATCTTCAGTACTTTACGGATTTTATCTTCCGGTATCAACATACGCTCTGCCAACTCTTCCGGAATCGGTTCACGACCTATCTCTTGTAGCATCTGACGGGAGATACGGTTAAGCTTGTTGATAGTCTCAATCATATGCACAGGAATACGGATGGTTCTCGCCTGGTCGGCGATAGAACGCGTGATAGCTTGACGTATCCACCAAGTAGCGTAAGTAGAGAATTTGTAACCACGCCGGTATTCAAATTTATCTACTGCTTTCATCAAGCCGATATTGCCTTCCTGGATCAGATCAAGAAATTGTAAACCACGGTTAGTGTATTTTTTAGCGATGGAAATAACTAGCCGTAAGTTGGCTTCAACCATCTCTCTTTTTGCGCGGCGGGCCTTCGCTTCACCAATGGACATTCGGCGGTTAATATCTTTAACTTGCTCAATGGTTAGGCCAGTTTCTTCTTCGATTTGTCGCAGTTTTTTTAAGCTACGCTTTACTGCTTCCTCAACGTTGAGCAGCTGCTCTGAGCACGGCTTAGTCATTGCTTGTGCTTTTTCTAACCAGGTGTCAGAGGTTTCGTTGCCAGCAAACACGGCGAGGAAGTTTTTCTTCGGGATTTGACACTGTTCTACGTACAACTTCATGATGGTGCGTTCCTGCGTACGGACCCGTTCCATCATTATGCGCATGCTGTTGACCAGGAAGTCGAACTGTTTTGGTACCAATCGGAATTGCTTGAATACTTCGGATAGCTTCAATATTTCTTCTGTTGCACTAGCGTGGCTACGGCTTTTCTTTTTGATAACCAGGCGAGTTATTTCGTATTGATCGCGCAAGTCAGAAAATTTCTGACGCGCTAGTTCTGCATCGATGCTGTTGTCATCTTCAGTTTCGTTGTCTTCGTCATCTTGCTCTTCGCTCGATAGTTCAGACCCAATGTGTGTAGCGGTAGGTGCGAGGTCTTCCTGTACATTTGGATCGACAAAGCCAGTGATTAGATCAGAGAGGCGAGTTTCATCCGCCTCGACGCGATCGTACTGCTCCAGAAGGTAGGTAATGGCTTCCGGATATTCAGAAACGGAACATTGCACCTGGTTGATTCCGTCTTCAATGCGTTTAGCAATATCGATTTCTCCCTCGCGAGTTAGTAACTCTACTGTACCCATTTCGCGCATGTACATGCGTACTGGATCAGTAGTTCGGCCAATTTCAGACTCAACGCTAGAAAGCACTTGTGCCGCAGCTTCCGCAGCTTCTTCATCTGTATCAGTTGTGTTTTCTGCCAGCATAAGATCATCGGCATCCGGTGCTTCTTCCATCACCTGAATGCCCATATCCTTGATCATTTGTATGATGTCTTCAATTTGGTCAGAGTCGACAATATCTTCCGGTAGATGGTCACTAACTTCAGCATAGGTCAAATAACCTTGCTCCTTACCGCGCGTGACAAGCAGCTTGAGCTGTGACTGCGGGTTTTGCTCCATAAGACGATTCCACACTTAAGAATATTTCGGTTGGTATAGGTCGGCGAAACAGCCAACAATAGCATTTAGGGTGTTTTATCTCCGCTCCCCACTATGCGGTGTCTTAAAGGGTATACCTTTGAATTTATTAGTAATTAGCACTTCAACATTTTTGTTTGTTTTTTTTTCGCCAAAATTTGGTTTAGCGAAGATACCTCTTTACGTTCTCTCAGGCTTAGCCCATTGGTTCTGGCTTGTGCGATTAGTGCCTCTAGCCTGTGTTTTAAGAGTGAGTCATACAAGTTGTTTAATGTATCTAAAAAGGTTTGTTGCACTCTTTCATCAACGATCATATGGTTCCATGTGGCCAAGGTTTCAAGTTGCTGTCCTGATTTGTTGCCGCGATACAATTCTAATAATTGTCCCGTAGTTAACCCGGGTTTCGCTAAACAAGTCTGCACCACTTCTATAAGTAATGGTACCCCTGCCTGGTTGATTTGCTCTAATCCTTCAACCGAAGGGACCAGTGTAGCTAGCTCTGGGTTTTGCACTAGCAAGCCTATCAGTATACGCAAGGCTGTGCGCTTTAGTTTAGGTGCCTGGTAGGGGCATATATTTTTAACCTGCTTACTGAGCAATTTCTCTAGTTGGAATTCATCAGGAATGCCTAATGCTTGGCCAAGTTTTTGTCGTAAATACAGGCGTAATGTTTCGCTAGGTATTTGGCTTATCATTGGAATTGCCAATGAGCTCAGCTTAGTTCGCCCATCAGGATTGCTCAGATCTACCTGTGGAAGTAGGGTGTCAAATAAGAACTTGGACAGTGGTTGTGCGAGTTCTATCCGTTCTTCGAAAACTATTTTGCCCTCTTTACGCACTAGTGTGTCTGGGTCTTCACCATTTGGCAAAAAAATGAACCTCAATTGCCTTCCATCGTGCAGATAAGGTAAAGCAGTTTCCAATGCTCTCCAGGCCGCTTCACGCCCAGCTCGGTCGCCATCGTAGCAGCAGATTACATGATCGGTGATACGGAAAAGCAGCTGAACATGTTCAGCTCTTGTTGAAGTTCCAAGTAAGGCTACCGCGTAATCGAGACCGTATTGGGCTAATGCGACTACATCCATATACCCTTCAACCACCAGCACTCGTTCTAGGGTGTGGTGCCCTTTCTGTGCTTCATACAGACCGTATAATTGCCGACCCTTTCGGAATATTCCGGTGTCTGGCGAGTTTAAGTATTTCGGCATGCCATCACCTACTACACGCCCGCCAAAAGCGATAACCCGCCCGCGCTTATCACGGATAGGGAACATTACTCGTTCACGAAAGCGATCATATGATCGCCCCTGTGCGGTAGTCACCAACATGCCAGCATCGTTCAAAGCACTACGTGTGCCGTGGTCTAGACCAAATCGCTTGAGTGCGATATCCCATCCTGAGGGGGAAACCCCGATGCCAAAATGGCGGATGATGTCATCACTTAACCCGCGCTTTTTTAGGTAGTTCCGTGCTAATTCCCCATTTGGCTGATGCAGTAATTGTTGATAAAATTCGCTAAGTTTTGCCATAAGTTGATAGAGACTTTGTTGCTTATGGTGATCAGTGTTGGCAAATCCGGCAGCAGTATCATAGGGCACTTTTAGGTTGTGTATGGTCGCTAGTTCCTCAATGGTTTCAATAAATTCAAGCCTGTCGTAATTTATTAAGAAATCGATAGCATTACCGTGCGCACCGCACCCAAAGCAGTAGAAAAACTGTTTTTTCCCATTTACGGTAAAAGAAGGCGTTTTTTCATGATGGAATGGGCAGCATGCATGATGGTTCCCCCCTTGCTTTTTTAGCTTGACACGGGCATTGATCAGGTCGACGATGTCAGTGCGCGCGAGCAATTCATTAATAAATATAGGCGGAATTCGTGAGGCCATAAGCTCTACTTAAGTAGCTATACACAATAAAAAGCAGCGTGCCTTTCCGGGGAAAACACGGTTCCCGTATGTAACTACTCAGACTGGCGATAGTGAAGATAAGAAACTGGAAGAAGGATAACGACATCGCTGAAGAATCAATACAGATGAATCCGGCGTGCGTTGTCTCGAGCCAGTTTCTTCGCGTGGCGCTTGACAGCAGAAGCTTTGGCGCGCTTACGTTCGGTAGTTGGTTTTTCATAGAACTCGCGACGCCGGATTTCGGCCAAAACACACGCTTTTTCGCAAGAGCGCTTAAAACGACGCATAGCAACATCAAATGGCTCGTTTTCACGTACTTTGATTACCGGCATGTGACTCTCACTTTTAAAAGTTTGATTTCTACTGATTAAGTACAAGCTATTGCAAATAATTGTGTGAAATTATAGTACAATCAATATTTTTTGTAAAGCATCACAAAGTGATGAATGTATTGGTGCTGTGCGAAAATACCCGTAATTGCATATGCTTTAATTATAGGTTCATTAGAACAAAAATGAGGTGAATTAAAAAGATGTTATCTCAGATCGCCATGAGAATCAAGGGTAGAACATTGGAGTGACAAGATAGATGAGTCTTGTGGTAGAGTGCCTCCCTCATATCAACGAGGGGGGAATTTAATGCGAGTACTAGGGATAGAAACATCTTGTGATGAAACCGGAGTGGCAGTGTACGACAAACAGGCCGGTTTGTTATCTAATCAATTATACAGCCAGGTGGAACTTCATGCTAACTACGGCGGCGTGGTGCCAGAGCTAGCTGCTCGTGATCATTTGCGTAAAATCGTGCCACTCATCCAGGCTGCGTTAGAAGAAGCTAACTTGTCCGCAGCTGATATCAATGGCGTTGCTTATACCGCTGGACCAGGTCTGGCGGGAGCTCTATTGGTTGGAGCTAGTGTAGGCCGTGCATTGGCTTTTGCTTGGAAAGTGCCGGCGGTGCCAGTACATCATATGGAAGGGCATCTGTTGGCAGCGATGTTAGAAGAGCACACACCGGCGTTTCCTTTTGTTGCGCTGCTGGTGTCAGGGGGTCATACCCAATTAATTAGCGCCACGGGCATAGGAAAATACGAACTATTGGGCAAATCGATGGATGATGCTGCTGGCGAGGCATTCGATAAAACCGCCAAACTACTTGGGTTGGATTATCCCGGTGGCCCAATGTTGTCAAAAATAGCACAGCAAGGTGTCCCAGATCGTTTTATCTTCCCACGTCCGATGACCGATCGCCCTGGGTTAGATTTCAGCTTCTCTGGGCTAAAAACTTTTGCTGCTAACACAATTCGCAAAAATAGTCGTGATGATCAGACCTGCGCCGATATTGCGTGTGGTTTTGAGGACGCGGTAGTTGATACGTTAACAATCAAATGTAGACGCGCATTGGAGAAAACGGGGTTTAAAAACTTGGTGATAGCTGGCGGTGTTAGCGCAAATCACACGTTACGTACTAAACTGGCGGCGATGATCTACAAACGTGATATAGAGGTGTTCTATGCCCGGTTAGAATTTTGCACAGACAACGGTGCGATGATTGCCTATGCTGGCATGGTCCGCTTGGAAAGCGGAGTGACCCAAGATTTAAGCGTTTCAGTAAGGCCACGCTGGCCGTTGACGGAGTTACGGCCACTATAAACTGAAGGGTTTGGTGATCTGATCCTTGTGTTATAACTATTTAGTTGCGCTGTTGTCCGGAGAATTATCTTTATCTGTTAGGTTCTTAAACTAGATTTCCCTTGCTGTCCGCACTATAGCGTCGGATATTCTCGCGACGTTCAGCTCACACCAGGCAAGAGAGGGTCGCAATCGGAAAGGTAAATTGCAATTTACAGCACTAGGCGTAGAATGAGCGTTCAACGCGCTTACTATGGCACCTAATGAAGAGTAACGCTAAGTAATATCGTTAGCGGCCAGCCTTTGTGTATCAGAGCAGGCCAGATCTTAATGGCTTGGCGAATATAGCATCAGTCGATGTTGCTACAACCTTGCTCCGTTTAGTTAAAGGACGTGAACAGAAATATCCACGGCAGTTGGCGATTGCCGTAAGACCTAAATACAGATGAGGAACTGCCAGTTTGTATGCTGGCCAGACTGGCAACATGTTTTTCAGCATATTAAATACTAGCACTGCCGCTGCTGCAGTGCTATCCGTCAAGGCGTAAGATGTTAATGGTTTTTGCATTTTTTAATCTAACTGCACACGGATCGGAAAACCTAGCCATTCGGCATACTAGAATCGCACTGAATACTGAGCCACATAGATACAAAATATAATCGTGGCCAACGATATAACATTCATAACTCGATTCGGCTAATAATAGTTATTATTACTTACAATATCTATAAATAATATGCACATTCTGATAAAAGAGGATATGGAAAGGGCAAAATAGAGAAGATACTAATGGATATCGTATTTATTGAAGAGTTGACCTTAATTGCTACCATTGGTGTGTATGAGTGGGAACAAAGTATCCGCCAAAAGTTGGTTTTCAATATTGAAATGGGGTGGGATAACTCTAAGGCCGGAGCCACTGATAACATCAACGATTGCCTAAGCTACGCTGATATTAGTGTAGCTATTGCGCAGCATATTTCGGCAAATCGGTTTGCTTTGGTAGAAAGAGTAGCAGAGGAGATATCAGAGTTATTACTACAACGGTTTCATTCGCCCTGGCTTCGTATCAAGGTTAGCAAACCTGGCGCTGTGGTAGATGCCAGGCGAGTTGGTGTGATTATTGAACGTGGAATCCGACCTGTGTAATATTTAGGTATTCTCTTCTTTGGTCTATCGCCATTCATTCTAGTGGGCCCCGATGATCACTGTGATCCGGAACTTTGATCGGTATCAGAGTGTGATTTAGCGGTATAGATCCTTTGAACTAGCTAACATGGGCGGACATATTTTATAAAAATCGCGTGTATGTAAAATACACGCGGAGTGCGAGCAGTTCTCAATTTCACAAGAGAAAGTGCTAATAAAATCAATACAATATCCTAATGGGATATTGTTCAAGGCACCCGCATTTCCTAGCTATTCAAGATCTACCAATCGCTGCCGTCAGTTGCGTGACTATTTGTAACTAATTAGATCTACTGAGCAGTGCCGGTTTTTTTATTCTTGAATAAAAGCGTAGCGTCATTGCCTATTGGATCTTGATAGAAGCCTTAATGCTATTAAGGCCATGCAGTTTCTTATGGCTAATTGCTGATAATACTTTGGATGAGCTGCCACTCATCTAGTGCCTGCTGTCGGCGTCGAGTAAGCTCATCGCGGATTGCTATGCCTTTTAGCCCGCTGGCGACGATCTTTATTATCGATACTGAATTTGCTATCTGATATGCTTGACGCAGATAGTGGCCCTGCGGATACAGGTTATGCTCGAAGCAACCGCGGCCACGCATGTCAGCCTCGCTGGTTAGAATTATCTGCTCTAACCGCTTCGGTTTTCTCCAAACGTCAATGGCGTCAAATAGTCTCAGCAGTGTTTTTGGTTTTAGGTGATTCACAGAATGAACTAGGCCGTGATATTCAACCACCAGCTTAGCCAGATCACTAATCGTATTAGGTATTCGTAAACGTTGGCAAAGCCCTTCCACCAACTGCACACCCGCCTGCTCATGCCCGGGATGGTTCGGCCAGTATCTCTTCGGTGTTAATCCCTTTCCGAGATCGTGGCATAGTGCGGAGAAGCGCACCTCAACCTGCGGGCTGAGCTTAGCAGCAATTGCTAAAGTCATTAGAGTGTGAACTCCGGTGTCGATTTCTGGATGACACTTACTAAACGCAGGTACGCCAAATAATGCCTCGATCTCTGGAAATAACACTGCTAGCGCATCGCAGTCGCGCAAAACTTGGAAATAGACCTGAGGGTGCTGGCTTTGTAGCGCCTTTTCTGTTTCCTGCCACACGCGCTCTGCTGTCAGCGTAGCCAGTTCACCGCTATGCGCCATATGGCGCATTAATTCAAGAGTTTCCTCCGCAATTCTAAATCCCAGATGCTTGAGGCGAGCGGCGAAACGCGCTCCGCGTAATACGCGCAAAGGATCTTCAGAAAAAGCATCAGAAACATGCCTTAGCACATGTGCCTCTAAATCTGCTAAACCCTGATAGGGGTCGATCAGTACACCCTCCGGAGAACGGGCAATGGCATTGATCGTTAGATCTCGTCGCCGCAGGTCTTCCTCTAACGTAATATTCGGCGTAACGCAGTTAGTAAAGCCAGTGTAACCATGGCCAGATTTACGTTCAGTACGTGCTAGTGCGTATTCTTCATGGGTATCTGGATGCAGAAATACAGGGAAGTCTTTACCGACTTGATGATAGCCGATTGCCAGCATTTCCGCCGGTGTGCTACCTACTACGACCCAATCACGGTCAAACACCGGGATATTAAGAATCCCATCTCGAACCGCGCCTCCGACTAGGTAAACTTTCAAAGTGAACTCCTGAATTGTTATTGCTTCTTCTCTAGCAGATCATATAAATTTCCGACTCAATATCGGAAGTAAAAGCTAATGCCACAAGACTGAAAATAACTTTATCCGATAGTTGTTAAGCTTACCTGGCTTATCATTTAGGATTGTATTTTTTGTGGTCCGAATGCCGATACGCGTGTTCGCCACCTAAGTGGTTGTCTCGGATTCTGGGGTAGGACCAAGGTGATGTAGTTTTTAGGATTGCGGACTTGAGTCGTAGGCGTGTGATAGTAGACTCTCAATAAGGCGACTTCTTAACTAGTAGTTCAGTCGCCGGCAATGGCACAATACTGATGGATAAGACTAAGGTAGTCACCAGTGTTCATTTTATCAAAATATATCGTTTATCGTAGGTGGATTCTCAGCTTAAAAGCATCCTACAGTGTAGGACCCCATAATGCATATTAGAAATAATTTTTCAGGAGTGCTTAGTTGCTTGATTAGTTAATAGGAAATAGTGTGGCCAGCCACGCTAGCAAAGCAGCCGAAAATAAAATGGATAGGGGCATGGTGCCGACTCAGTCTGTAAGGCTTTCAATGTTTAATAAAATAATAAATATCTATAATTAGCAAGGCTATAGATCCTGAGAAATAACGCTCAGATAATAGCAGCGCCTGCCTTCAGTCAGGCTATGGAAGGCCAGGTTGTCTTTTGTAAATAGATGTAAATGCATAAATTTTGAGTGTGAAATGTTAATGGTGCTGACATTGGACTATGATTAATTTCTATCCTGAGCTCATTTAGCACATATTGAAAAATTTGTTTTCTATAGTTACGATTCTTCGCTATAAAACCAATATTACTTTAAAATCGGTTACTACTTCCTAAGTAGTTCGAGTGTTGGCTTGCTTATTCTCTGGTTTAACTAAAGCTATGCATAATCTGCATAGCCGACGGTAAGGTACTCGGATCTCTGTATTATGGCCAGATACAATCTGTCCATTCTTAGGACATTATTTCCAGGAATACTTCCAATAAAATACTGTCTGCTGTTTCCGCTCAACTGAAGTGCAGTAGGCATTACAGTGTTTCTGACTTACTAATTTTATACGCAAGAGTGGGTGCTCAGTTATGGAATAAAAGAGAGTAGAGTGGGCTTAATTAGGGTTCAATAAGTAAAGGTAACGAAGTGACGGGTTGCATGAGTTAAAATTAGCTCTCAAGAAGGTTACGAGGTAGCCCGTTAGTATTTTTAATACTTTGGCGTAACACGTTGGTTTATATCAAGATATAAACTGAGTAATGTAGTGCTCGATTATGACTTAATACAAAATGATATAAATAATTGGCGCCGGTTAGCTCAGCATTCTAAATACTATTAGCTTAATTTAGCATTAAGCAAGCTATAATCGCAAGCCTTTAATTGGTTTGCAAGTAGTGAGTAGCGACTAAGAACTGTGCTAGGCAGGTAGTTCCAGCGTTACTATTAGGTCATAAAAGCGATGCCGTTGAAACGCCATGACTTAGCGATGGTCAGTATTTCCGTGTCGTGTTAGGCCGCGCCAATCTATCGAGTTCTCTAACCACCCTAACTGTGTCTTGAAGAGAAACCTGTTCAGCTGTAGCTATTTGTATAGCACATAGTATCAACAATATCATGTTATGTTCACAAAATAGTCAGTTAGCTGCGCTTTGCCATCATTTGTCTATTTTGACATTCACAGCTAAACTAAGGATGAGTTCAAGCATTTCTTGGAAATTATCTTGGGCATAGCTGTGCAGAGCTAAAAGCAGGTCATTGCTATAACCGATAGAGGAGATGATGATCATAAATCTTAAGATCAATTATAGCGCTTGAGTGCTATCTGTTGGCATTTAGGGCCAGCCCTTGGCTTATTCCAGATTAGCAACCAGTTCTTAACTGACTGATCGGCGCGAGCTGAGGCTCGTTCCAAGTAGTTGTTGATCATACAAGTTTGTGCCCAGCTTTCAGCAGGCTGAATTGCATGCACCAGTGTAATTATACAACAAACATTTATAGTTCAGCAAGCCAACAGATTATAAATAATGAATGTTCAGCACCTTACCGTACTTGGTGCTGCAGGCTTAGGTACATCAGGTTGTGCAGTGTGTTTGCAGAATTTACGGAGCAAGCTCCCTAGAGTCCTAGCTAATGATCTGAAATAACTTTGTTATCAAGTTTCTGTTTGACAAGCTAATTCGGTTAGCAATGATCGTTTATCAGCAACTAATGTTTGATCAAGGCATTATGGCAGCCCCTTCCTACAGAAAGAAGTAGGCAAGGTTTAAAAAGCGGGTCTGATACAGGTTCTGGGCCTATTCTAGTAAAATGCAGGGTACGTTAATTAATTCCAGGCGATGCATCCATGCACGACCGAAGAAAGTTATAGAAGTTAAGAAAATTGGTGAAACACTGATCATGTCAGTGTACGCAGCTATGTGTACTGCATTTTGTGTGTTGAATAGTTTAGGTCTTACAATAATTAGGGAAACTATAGCTGATGACGATCCTCGGAATAAGGATTAAGTGTGGGTGAACGGAATTGTTCGTCAGACATTAAGCCAATTTTGTCTGCCTGGCACCAGCCACGCCAAACCAAGGGAATACATGGGATAAGGCTTGATTGCCACTCGTCTTGTCTAGACACGTTATGCAGCACTAAGTTAACAGGATATTGACGTTTGTATCTGTCTTAGATATGAGGCAGAAGCCTAATATCCATAAGTTTTCAAGCTGAAGGATTATGAACAAGAGCATGGAGTGACTCGAAGCGTTACGTTATGCTGAGCGTCACGTTATTAGCCTTCTCATAAAATAGCTTACGCCAGGAAGTTCTCGGAATCTGTGACGATTTGTTGTTTTTCACCGTCTGGCATATAAGAAGATATATCAATAATAAGTATTATTACTTCTTTTAGAATAAGTCAGAAGAAATAGGTGAATACGCTTTTGCTGAGCTAGGCGAAAAAAACGGTAGCAGATACTGTAGGTTTTGACTGACTGCCGCCATCAGGTCGATAACCGTACGCGTAGCAGACGCTGTTGCAACGTGCTTGATCAGCTGATAGGCGCCTATCTTGCTTATAGATGTTATTTTAAACACGCTAAAATACTAATGCATCTGAAACATAACTGATTTTTAGAATAGGTTCCTCAACAGCTAACCTAGTTCCACTACTGGCATCTTCCTCCTCGCGTAACCATTTTATCCGCTTGTTTTCCAGCTCGACAAAATAACTAATTAACTATTACGTTATCTAGTATAAGTGGGATTGGTCGAAGTGTGAGAGTCAGCAACCTATCCTCCACCGGTTTCCACCCTAGTGCCGATGCTGATCATAGCACCCTCGCTGATACCTGGCGAGGGTGGATAAGGGCAACGATGAGCAAAATATAGGTATTGCGTCAGTTTTAACAATTGCACCTTTTGTACATTGCGGCGTAGATATCGGTGGGCGATGCCATCGATAAAAATGGCTGGGCATCTTAGCTGCCTGCAAAGAATTTATTAATGGCGTGGCGTCACAAGCATAAAATATGGTATACGGTTGGGTAACCGAGCTATTTCAAGTTTATGCTGGAAACGGATTGAAGGTGATTCTTTATGATAAACTAAGGGGCTGTAATTTGGTGTATTAGCTCCGATCTTTATCTTGTCTTGCTAGCACATTGCCTGGTGAGGCAAAACAGGGGGTATTCCGTATGGATGGTTTTTATGCCAGTGCGGTTGACAAAGTCTGGGATTTTCTTGTGAGAACTTGGTTTTTATCTGGTATGTGCATGGAGTAGGCGGCTATAAGCAGCGAGTAGCCACCTCTGCATAGCTACTTAGTTTCGACTTTCAGTAACATTGAAATCTGAATTTCAGAGCGTAAAGTTTGCCTGCAGGCACATATAGTACGCGCCGCTCCGCCATTCCAGTAGCCATTTTAGGCGCTGCCCTGTCACATATTGTGGACAGTTCGAAATCGAGTTCTAGTGGTATAAAGCCTGGGATGCGCAAAAGTATGCAACTACTAAGTAGTTATAAGCGCGATCTGGTTTTGATATCAACAGCGAATAGGGGTTGTATTACTCTTGATATTAAATTGATTAACTAAGATGTCAGTTTATACTATTGTGAGTAAAGACTCTAGGATAATTTATCCGCTTGATAGCGTGCGTATTATCGAGATGAGGGCTTATTAAGGTATGCTTCCAGCGCATATAGCGAGTGCATTGACTTTGTCGCATTAATTAGTTACATGACTGGTGAAGACGATTGTGTGCAATCTGGTTTACTCTTATAACAGACGTCGATGCTAATATTGCTAATACGAAACTTTTGTTCTTATTGGGAGTTGTTAGATGAAAGTTATCATCCCTCATTTTCAATACGCCAGCGTATTGGTGGTAGGTGACCTCATCTTAGATCGCTATTGGTATGGCCCGACCAGCCGTATTTCGCCGGAAGCCCCGGTGCCTGTTGTTAAGGTTGATACTATTAAAGAGCGACCTGGAGGCGCGGCTAACGTAGCAATGAACATTGCTACGCTCGGTCTTCATTCACATCTAGTAGGGCTAACTGGCATCGATGATTCATCGCGAGTGCTTAGCGCCAAGCTCAGCACGGTGAACGTGCATTGCGATTTTGTCTCAGTACCTACACATCCGACTATCACAAAATTACGCGTACTATCCCGCAATCAGCAGCTAATCCGTCTTGACTTTGAAGAGGGTTTTTCGAATGTTGACGCGCAGCCACTATTAACGCGCATCGAGCAAGCATTACCGGGGATAAGGATTATGGTGCTGTCAGACTATGCAAAAGGCGCACTAAGCCAAGTCCAAAACATAATTAAACTGGCGCGTGCCGCCAAGCTGCCGGTTTTAATCGATCCGAAAGGGTCTGATTTTGAACGCTATCGTGGCGCTACGTTGCTAACGCCAAATTTATCCGAATTTGAAGAAATAGTAGGTTATTGTAAAGATGAAGCAGATCTGGTAAAGCGCGGCATGAAGCTCATAGCTGACTTTACGCTATCTGCGCTGTTAGTAACTCGTTCTGGGAGTGGTATGACTTTACTGCAACCGAAAGTTCCGCCCCTGCATCTTCCTACCCAAGCCCAGGAGGTGTTTGATGTCACTGGCGCTGGCGATACCGTAATTGGTGTACTGGCCGCTGCCTTAGCCTCAGGTCATTCGTTAGAAGAGTCCTGTTTTTTGGCCAACGCTGCCGCTGGCGTGGTGGTAGGTAAGCTTGGCACTGCTAGTGTTTCGCCGGTCGAGCTTGAAACCGCCATTCGCGGCCGCCTGTAAACTGGCTGTGCGTGATGACTGAATCTCAGTTGAAAAGCGCTGTAGCGAAAGCGCATCAAGACGGTAAGAAAGTGGTTATGACCAATGGTATTTTCGATATCCTTCACGCTGGCCATGTTTCCTATTTGGCTAGTGCTCGCAAGTTAGGAGATCGGTTGATTGTGGCGGTGAATACTGACTCTTCTACTAAGCGACTAAAGGGTGCCAGTCGCCCAATCAATTCGCTGGAAAATCGAATGATTGTACTCGGTGCACTAAGGGTGGTAGATTGGGTGGTTCCGTTTGAGGAAGATACACCCCAGCGTTTGATTAGCCATATCTTGCCAGATATGTTAGTAAAAGGTGGTGACTATGAGCCAGAAGATATCGCAGGTAGCAAAGAAGTATGGGCTAATGGAGGTGATGTCAAAGTGCTAAACTTTAAAGAGGGATTATCAACTACTAATATAATTAGCGCCATTAATAACTGTGCGCTATTAACAGTAGCGTAAGTGAAGCTTCCCAGCTTAGAAAGCTATTAAATATGATGTTATGCCATGATTTAGTAATTTTTATAGCCTTCTCAGGCGAGAAGGCTATAAAAGGGTCGTGATATTCACAGAAGGAGAATTATGTTTCTTTCTTTTCCGTTACTTCTACATTCAACTTATCTTCTAGACTAAGTATGCGCTCTTCGAGTGCGGCAAGTTGCTGACGGGTTCTCAGTAATACCTGAGTTTGTACTTCGAACATTTCGCGGTTGACAAAATCTAAACGAGCCAGTTGTGATTGTAGAATCTGGCAGAGTTTCCTCTCAACGTCTTCCCCAAATTCACTAACCCCTTTAGGCATGGATCCATGGACCTGGCGCAGCATGTGTTCAATTTTTTTCGGGTTAATCATGGCGTATCTGTTCAGAATTAAATAGCTATTGTCTAGTGTAATGCGAATTGCCATCCGAATAAACTCTGATCCCTCCGTCTTTCTGGATTTATGATGTCTTTGTTAATTGCCCTGATTAATCATTAGCGATATAGTCGACCCGCTTATTCTCAGGGCGGGGTGAAAGTCCCCACCGGCGGTAAATTACCTGCTACGGTGAAAGCCCGCGAGCGCTCGACCAGCATCTTATGCTTAGGTTAGAGGTCAGCAGATCCAGTGTAATTCTGGAGCCGACGGTTGATAGTCCGGATGGGAGAGAGCAGCGATATCTGTTTGGCCTGTAACAGCTGACGTTGTTTTAGCTATTTCTAGCTACTCCTTAAGATAGCCCTGATTCTGGTAATCCATAATTTAATGAGGTTTTTTACCATGAATCAGATACTACTTTCAGATTTTGGCACACAGATAGAACGCGTTGAACGTGCTATCGATACATTGCGCCAGGGGCACGGGGTGATGGTCCTTGATGACGAAACCCGTGAAAATGAAGGTGATATAATTTTCTCTGCTGAAACTATGACGGTTGAGCAAATGGCGCTAACCATTCGCCACGGAAGTGGTATCGTGTGTCTGTGTATCACAGAAGATCGCCGACAGCAGCTAGATTTACCGATGATGGTAACTAATAACTCCAGCCACTTTCAGACACCTTTCACTGTAAGCATTGAAGCGGCACGGGATGTTACGACGGGGGTTTCTGCACTGGATCGCCTGAGTACTATCCGTGCAGCTATTTCCGATAGTACCAAACCAAGCGATCTAAACCGACCAGGCCATGTGTTTCCGCTGAGAGCGCAAGCGGGTGGAGTACTAACCCGCCGAGGTCATACCGAAGCGACTATCGATCTGGTAGCGTTAGCAGGTTTTAAACCTGCTGGTGTGCTGTGTGAACTAACTAATGATAATGGCAGCATGGCTCGTGCGCAGGAAGTAATGGTATTCGCGAAGCAGCATGGTATGGTAGTACTGACTATCGAAGATCTAGTGGCTTATCGACAAGCCCATGAGCAAAAAGCCAGTTAACATTACAACCTCAGGTCTAGAATGGTGTCACTCACTTCATAGTTGTTTCAAGTAAGAATAATATGCGGATAGAAGTGCGATAGATCTGGGGGTAATCAGCTGGAGATCTTCACATAGGCTGCTGTCACAGGCTGATCGTCAACTAATCAAATTTCGCTTACCACTGCCGGTTACCGTCCAGTTTCCTTCAAACTGTATCGAAGTGCGACATTACTGAACAATCATACTCTATAACAAATAGAGGTCTTAAAATGTCGCGATTTTCTTGCTGTTTTGTTAATCTAAATATTAACATTGTATGTAAGAAGGTGGATGGTTGATAGTATCATCTAACAGTAGATTCGCATCTTATGAAAAGCAAATTGGAACTAAGTGCCTATGATGTGTGAATATCTTAAATAACATAGAAAAAACACCTGTTAGCAATGATGATTTCCGAGTAGTCTCCAAGAAGTTCCAACTATCGTCCTTCAACTTAAAGGCAAATATCTCACAGAGTATCACTCCACAAGGTAGGCATTTAGCAAGGGCCTTGCATCTAATTCTTTAGATCGATGCATTAGATTGTTCTCTAAGATCATCTCTTCCATATGAAGTAAGCTGTTTCGCAGGATGTTTTTCAACGGGAAGCATTGTAGAGGTTGTTGCAAATTGCTACGAGCATATTGACTGTATTGGTATCAATGCAAGTCAATAAGGTGAAGATATGATGTGCTGGCAGATCAGCAAAATGTTCAATCTGATTTGACTATGTGCAATCCGCTTTGAGTGTCAAAAGTATTACTGGTTTGCTTATAAAAACAGCTAGTTAGCCTTGATTTAGCTTCCAGGTGTATCTTTTGGAATAAAGTGTACTTATACAGCGAGGGTGGCGTCTCAGGATTGTCCCAACAACTGAGTCATGTTATTGCCAGTCCACTTAAAGTAAGTTATCAATTCAGCTAAATTGGATAGGTGAAAACAGGATCCCTACAAAGTTTCTTCTGTGTTTGCTGATCGGTATTGAGTCGGCATCAGTCAATTACTAGCACTTAACTCTCCTATTATATTATAAGTACGCCCATCTAGTATGTCTTATGAATTTGCTGGCACACTCTTTAATCTGCGCCAGTATGCACTTGATAATAGGTATCTTCACAACAGTACACCTAGTGGTAAACTGTGTGGTCATGGAAGCTAAATTCAGTTGCTTTTCACGCCATACGAGGCTTTAGTGAATAGCAATGTTCTTGATGGGCCTCGCTCGGTTATATTAAGTGAGCGGATATGGCTTTTGCGGCGTTGTATAGTGTTATGTTTGTTGAGTATTATGACGCAGTCGCCATACGCGAGGATACGGGTCACTGCAGCCGTTGTTATACGTGGCAGTTTCTGGCACCGGCGTGTCCCACCTGTATCGTTACTCTATAATTTTTCAGGTATCGTTCATAAACTTGCCGTTGGGAGGGTGGCAGTGTTTAGGAAAGTGAACCATGATGCTGAATTAGCTAGGTTTCTCACTATGTATCATCATTCAACAGGCGAGCTTGGTCATCCAAACATACCTCTTATTTGTAGAACCTATTGTTTACTTGTATAGTGGCAATAGGGCTAGTCGTAACTGTTATTGCCATTTGCATAGGCGTTTCTTGTGCAAGAAAGAGGATAATATCTATGGAGAGACGGAGGCAGGTTTGCCCAGGTCATTTTACTAAACACAAGAAATCATTTTTTATTGATAGTTCTGTATGCGTATGTAAGGTTCAAGTGGGTGATTTAATATGTATAACGTGCGTTAAAAAGTTTCTACTTAGTATGAGTAGAGCGTGGTGGTAGTATGCAATACATCAACGACAATACGTGTTCGCATCTAATAATCGGCTGCCATGGGCCATAGAGGTTTTGGGACAATTAACATCTTTGCTAGGCATTGATGCTTCTGATGAATGTATCTAACCTGCTCAATGTTAAGCACAGAGGTTTTTCTGGTTTGTAGTGTGAGTTTCAGCGATTCAGGGAGACCGATGACTGTATAGCGTTCCCGCTGTATCTAAGCGGGAGTCGTACTGCAGCTATAAAAAGGAAAGTTAATTTGTAAGCTGAATTTATTCTTTTAACCGTTTCTATTAGAGAAACAACTAATAGGCGTGCAGCTATTATGTAGTATTGGCAGCATTAGTAGATGCTGTTCACATAATAGTCTGTCTTTACTCCGTCTCTGCTCACCGGATCTGCTCACGGATCCAGATCCCCCGTTAAAACTTGCGGTAAGTAGACCAAGATTACACAGTTTAACTCTTTCTTTAGCTTACAAACCCTTACCAGGTGTCGAGGTAGTAACCCGGTCAGTCTCTGACGCGGAGGCGAGATTCTGGTAGAACTAACTATTTATTCTGCTTATTTTTTAAACCATCATCTCACTGATTTAGAGCGGCGATTGCATACTTTTTGAGAAAGTATTGAAGTTAGAATGAGGGGCCGGTCAATTAGTAAGACTAGTACTTAACTTACTCAACAGCATTGAGTAAGTTAACAATCCAGCATTTAAGGAAATTAAATTTATGCTTCGTCAAGATAGCGTATTACTAGTATTCTGCCACTGAATAAGTGCAGACAGAATTGAGCATTAATCGCTACCCAGATTGTGAAAGGTGATTTTAGAAATGGGTACGGTTTGCATTATAAGCTTAACACAAGCTATTCTGATATATCAAATACTCTGTGTCAATGTGAGAGAACTGTGACATATAGTATAGTGAATATTATCTATATTGCGTCAGCTAGGCAGGTTATAAGAATAACCAGCATTGAGACTAAAGTGTGCTAAAATCATCATACGACGAGCTTTGTTGATTTTCCGAATGTCGTATGACGGTTAGCAGAACTTTTGTGCTGTTCTAGCTTATGTCCTCGTCTGATTGGTAAATTTAAAGAAAGTGCTTCTACCTAGCTTGGTAGGCTCAAGCTGCCTAGAATTAAAGGCAGGTGAGCAGTTTCTTCATTTACATGCTCCATAGTGCAGGACATATCGCGATATTAGAGCTAATGATAAACAAATTGAGTTGCCGATTTTATAAGGCTGAGGTTATTTATCTGGTTCCAGGGTATTACATCTTGTATAGCTTTCAGCTTTGGCTCCTTTCTCTTTTATTTTATAGCGTATGAAAGGATATAATTCACCATAAAGCAGTTTTAAATTATCCAGTTGGTATAAAAACTTGTTTTATATTCTCATATAAAACTCAGGAGTATGCTTTTATCAAATATTTTTGCCATCTCCTCTGACTTTAACACACAGTCAGAGCATGTTCTCTGGGCGAGTAGTGCTTGATGTTGTCACTTAACTGATATTTGTTGCACCAGTGTTGATGCAACGGTGAAATGATTGTGAATATCAAAAGAGTGATGTCTGATCGTAGAAATGCGCTAGTGTTGTGACCTGCTCACCGAGTAGGTGAGCAAACGATACTGACTAAACAATTTTCAACCAGCGCTTTTGATACCAGTTATTTACTTCAGGTGTTAGAAATCCTCGCAGGAATAACGAAGGCAGGCGAGAGTATCGAGGATATGCCACTCCTCGAAGATCTAAAAAGGCTACTATATATTTTGGGTATGCTAAGCTCATTCCAGACGATCTAGGTAACACAAGATAAACTAGAGGAGGATTTATCGCTCATGCTCGGACGAGCGCCCCTCGATTCGTGTCTATTCCCGTACCTTGTAAGTAGACATCCTGTCTACGTGGTGAGGTGTAAGCGATTTGAACAATTGGATGCAGAAGGGCTGATCAATAACGTTATATTAGTGATACAACTATGCTGGTTCGTGTTGCCTCTAATCGTTAAGAAAACCATCAGTTCAGTAATAGCATAGCGTGACCCCTGGAGTTTCCGGGAATCAGTAGGCTAAACATCATGGATTACGCTTCATGATTTCGTGGTCTGCTACAAAACGAGATAATCGGGGAAACACTAACTGATCAGGAAAATGCGCCTCACGATCGTTTTATCATAAGCCAACCCCACTGGCTGGTAGAAATCGAGAAGATATTGCATATTTTAACAGCTTAGAATCTGTCTAACATAAAGGTATGGATTTATTATGACACAATAGTTTCCGAAACGTGCCCACCCATACAATCAATGAGCTAAAGCGCATTATGAGATCTTATTAAAAATTAAATAAACCTAATGATATCATTAAATTGATTTTTCTTTCTGATTGGCTTCGGAATTGGTGGCATGGAGCGATGATGGACCCGACTGATTAAAAATACTAAATTAAAATGAGAACCCTGTGAGAATTTTTGAAATAGACTGTTTAGTGGGCACAGCCAGGATATTAGAAAGCATTAATATCCATCTTCTGCAGACAAACACAAGACCTTGCGCGGCATCAACACTGATTTTAGGAACCATGTGGTGCTGGATGCTATCCAAGCAAAGTGTCGTGAGTTTGTGTCTTATTGTAGCAGCTGGCGATTGTACACAAGATTCCTTACGGGTTATTTAGCAATACGCTGCTGAAGGTATTTCAATCAGCTTCTTCTTGCGTCTGATTGTCTAGTTAGTATGACGACCCACCTGGAATAATGGATGTTTTAACTAGCGCAACTATTCTGCTTCTCAAAGCAGGCGTTGCGGGAAAGACAGTTAGCAGGTTGTATTTCCTATACAGCCAAGTGTATAGGTTTCGCACGGTGTGAACGAACCCAATACCGTCCCTGCATTGACTGTGCTTGATCTGCCAACCTTCCACTGCGTTGATACGCAGGTACTCCTAAACCAACCAGCCTATTTCGCTTTCGGAATTGTACCTGGTTCGATTAACATAGCTGTCGCAACCTGTATACGTTGGTTATGATCTTCTCCGTTACCCCAAGATGAACACATTTCTATTTGGGTAGATTTACCAAGATTTTAATCTCGAATCGCAGGCGTTGCCTGTTGACAGGTTCCTCCACCTGCGTGTAATTCAAAATGAACTCTATGTATTTTAGTCTTGAGAATCTATTCCACGCTGGTGTGCTCTTAGTCTGTTGCCGAATAGCAGTGTTGAGACGCAGACCTGTCATGTGTGCAACATAAGCATTTCTTTAAATATAGATCAGAATGGATGCTAATGTCTGCGAAATTACTCTATCTACATAAATTTGAGCAACTCAATTAGTTGGTAACGGCCACAGCCTTTAAAATCTGTTGGAATGAGCCATTATCCCGACATGGATCTCCTGGTACGGTAGTTACCGTAGCGTGCTACTAAATCTCTTTAACATACTAGAAAGTTTGATGATAGAGAGGACTGGGCGGACTCAAGAAGTGCTTAGTTCTTGATCTGGGCACTATTAAGTAATGGGTTAGTTAGTATTTTAGTGTCTACGGTGATGTTTAAGTCATCAGTGAAGCCACTGAACCAATTTTATTGGTAAAAACAAGAAGCCTATATCGGCTAGCAATATGTGCTAGAGTTACAGTATATTATGATCTAAAAGTATTGTGGTACATAGCCTCTTTATTATCATCGGATTTAACCAACTCGCTTCAATAAACAAGCAATAGGACTCTTGATACAGATAAGGAATGACCGATTATACTACCTGTATGTGAATGGTAAAATTAGGTGAAACCATGCCTTTGGTAGTGTCAAATACTACTTTTCTAAGCTTGCACATTTTTAGGCCAACATTCGAGTATAAAATGAATGTAAGCAAAGGTTTTATAGCAGCTCAATCGGCTTTCTACTTGAGGATAGTTTGCACGCTAATGAAGTTCTTACAGCTTATATTTAGATAAATAAGCGATTGAGCTCAGTAGATGCAGCTAATAATGGTGCGTCTTGCAAGGCGCAGGAAATTAACACCAGATACGCTGGTGGCCCGGCATCTCCGATCAACCAAGCAAAATAATAGAAATGATAGACAGAAGCTACAACGCCGATACTATTGAAGTACTCAGCGGTCTAGAACCAGTACGCCGTCATCCCGGGATGTATACAGATACAACACGCCCTAATCACCTCGGACAAGAAGTGATTGATAACAGCGTTGATGAAGCCTTAGCGAACTACGCTATGCATATTGAGGTGATTCTGTATGCCGATCACTCACTGGAAGTAACTGATGATGGCCGTGGCATGCCGGTGGATATTCATTTAAAAGAGGGAGTACCAGCAGTTGAGCTGATCCTGTGCCGTCTACACGCCGGAGGCAAGTTCTCAAATAAACACTATCCGTTCTCAGGCGGTTTGCATGGAGTAGGGGTCTCGGTGGTTAATGCTTTGTCTAAGCGGGTAGAAGTGAACATTAAGCGCGATGGCCATGTCTACAACATGGTTTTCGAAAATGGAGAGAAGGTGCAAGATCTTCAGGTCACTGGTAGATGCGGGAAACGCCAGACCGGAACTAGCGTCCATTTCTGGCCTGACGAAAAGTTCTTCGACAGTCCACGATTTTCGGTTTCATGTTTGAAACACCTGCTGAAAGCAAAAGCAGTACTGTGCCCGGGCATCGAAATCAACTTCATCGATCGGGCGCACAACACAGAGTTTTGCTGGTGTTATCATGAGGGCCTGACTGATTACCTAATGGAATCAGTCAATGGCCTGATGACCTTACCGACAAAGCCATTTGTCGGTCACTTCAATGGTAATACAATCACAGTTGACTGGGCGCTTCTGTGGTTACTAGAGGCTGGTGAGCTAGTGACTGAAAGTTATGTCAACCTAATTCCTACCATCCAGGGTGGAACCCATGTCAACGGGCTGCGCCAAGGGCTTCTGGATGCAATACGTGACTTCTGCGAATGCCGAAACATCGTGCCGCGTGGGGTAAGGATATTAGCGGAAGATGTGTGGAATCGATGTGCTTACGTATTGTCGCTAAAAATGCAAGATCCACAGTTTGCTGGGCAGACGAAGGAGCGGCTATCGTCGCGCCAGTGTGCGGTCTTTGTGGCTAGCGTAGTAAAAGACGCTTTTAGTCTCTGGCTCAACCAAAACGTGAAGGCGGCAGAAGAATTAGCTGAACTAGCGATCTACCGCGCTCGGTGCCGACTGCGTGCTGCGAAGAAAGTAGTGCGTAAGAAACTGAGTGGTGGGCCACCGTTACCCGGGAAATTGGCGGACTGCATCTCTCAGGATCTGGGTATAACCGAACTATTTTTAGTGGAGGGGAACTCGGCGGGTGGCTCTGCTAAACAGGCTAGGGACCGTGAATATCAAGCGATCATGCCGTTAAAAGGCAAGATACTTAATACCTGGGAAGTGTCTTCTGAAGAATTGTTTGCTTCAAAAGAAGTGCACGATATTGCCGTGGCGATCGGCATAGACCCCGACAACGAAGATCTCAGTCAATTGCGCTACGGGAAAATCTGTATTCTAGCGGATGCGGACTCAGATGGTTTACATATCGCCACACTGCTGTGTGCATTGTTTATCCGCCATTTCATTGCGCTAGTAAAGGCTGGCTACGTGTATGTGGCAATGCCGCCTCTATACCGTATCGATCTCGGTAAGGAGGTTTTCTATGTCCTGGATGACAAAGAAAAAGTAGACGTGCTGAAACAACTTAAGCATAAAAAAGGAAAACCGAACATCCAGCGATTTAAAGGGTTGGGGGAGATGAATCCACTCCAATTGCGTGAAACTACGTTGGATCCTAACACACGTCGTCTGGTGCAGTTGACGGTCAGTATCGACAACGTTATTCAAACGCTAGCAGTAATGGATATGCTGCTAGCTAAAAAGCGTTCAGAAGATCGCCGTTATTGGTTGCAAGATAAGGGAGACATGGCCGAACTATCAGTTTAAATTGTTATCAGGACTAGCGATGTCTCCAAGGACAAACAATTCAGGCTAGCATGTTTATAAGCATTGGTAGAGTGAACTAAGTGACGAAGAAGAAAATGTTGTTTAATTATGTCTATTAAGTCATTTGCAATACCAAAAGCTGATGTAAGAGGGAGAAATAGAGCGGAGAAATAAAACATAAGCGTATTTAGCTATCAGCTTTCAATGAGAGATGATGCTATCTGTTACTAACGCTTAGTAACCAGGTGTAGTGCTGATTAACTTAAGTATTTCCTCTTTATCATTTAACACTTACTTCCATACTATGGTCTGAGGACATTGGTTAATGACTAATTTAACTCATGACGGTGTCGAGCGGTTAGCGCTGCACACTTTCACTGAAAACGCCTATCTAAATTATTCCATGTACGTCATTATGGATCGAGCGTTGCCTTATATTGGGGATGGGTTAAAGCCGGTACAGCGTCGTATCATTTACGCCATGTCCGAGTTGGGACTAAGCAACAGCGCAAAATTTAAGAAATCTGCCCGTACAGTGGGCGACGTGCTAGGTAAATACCATCCGCATGGCGATAGTGCCTGTTATGAAGCCATGGTTTTGATGGCACAATCGTTCTCATATCGTTATCCGCTGGTCGATGGCCAAGGGAACTGGGGGGCACCAGATGATCCTAAGTCATTTGCCGCTATGCGTTATACCGAATCGCGCCTGTCTAAATATGCGGAAGTCCTTTTAAGTGAACTACGAAAGGACACAGCTGATTGGGTGCCAAATTTTGACGGTACTCTTCAGGAACCGAAGATATTGCCGGCTCGCTTGCCAAATATTTTACTAAACGGTACTACGGGTATCGCTGTTGGTATGTCAACTGATATTCCACCACATAATGTACGTGAAATAGTAACTGCAGTCGTAACACTGATCGATAAGCCAGGTGCTTTTCTTGATGATCTACTCGTATTCGTTCAAGGTCCGGATTTTCCTACTGAGGCTGAGATTATTACTCCGCGAGGTGAAATGCGGGAAATTTACCAGAATGGTCGCGGTGCGGTGCGCATGCGTGCTGTGTGGAAAAAGGAAGACAACACCGCAGTGATTACTGCGTTGCCATACCAGGTTTCCGGTGCAAAAGTCCTTGAACAGATCGCTAAACAGATACGTACTAAGAAGTTACCGATGATCGAAGATCTGCGTGATGAGTCTGATCATTTGAATCCGACGCGTCTTGTAGTTGTGCTGCGTTCTCATCAGGTTACTCTGGATCAAGTAATGAACCACTTGTTCGCTACCACCGATCTAGAACGCAGTTATCGCGTTAACATGAATATGATTGGATTAGATAATCGCCCACAAGTAAAAGGGTTGTTGGAGATTTTAACCGAGTGGTTGGCGTATCGTCGTGATACAGTACGTCGACGCCTTAGCTATCAGCTTGGAAAAGTGTTGAAAAGTTTGTACTTCCTTGAAGGTTTGCTTGTAGCTTTTCTCAACATCGATCAGGTGATCTACATTATCCGCAGTGAGGATCAACCCAAACTAGTGCTGATGCAGAGTTTCGGTATCTCGGACACTCAGGCGGAAGCAATATTAGAGCTTAAGCTACGCCATTTAGTAAAGCTGGAAGAGTTAAAGATGCGGGGGGAGCAGAATGAATTAGTTAAAGAGCGGGATCAATTACAAGAGCTTTTATCTTCTGAGCGAAAACTACGCACCTTACTCAAGCAAGAGATCCAGGCTGATGCGCATGCTTATGGCGACGACCGCCGTTCTCCAGTAATCGAACGTGAAGAAGCCAAGGCAATTCAGGCGCACGCTTTGGCACCATCTGAACCAGTGACTATTGTGTTATCCGCGATGGGGTGGATACGTAATGCTAAGGGTCACAATATCGAACCAGAAAGATTAAACTATAAGACTGGTGATAGCTTCCGTAGCATCGCGCGAGGGCAAAGCAACCAGTCGGTGGTATTTATCGACTCTACAGGCCGAAGCTATGCGCTTGATCCACGGACGTTGCCTTCAGCACGTGGGCAAGGCGATCCATTAACTAGTAAGTTAACACTACCATTAGGAGCAACAATTGAACAAATGCTTATGGCAGAAGAGGATCAGAAACTAGTGATGGCTTGCGATGCTGGATACGGTTTCATTTGTACTTTCCATGACTTGATAGCACGTAACCGTACTGGTAAAGTGATGATTGCCTTCCCAGATGGATCAAAGCTATTACCAATTATAAAGATCTATGACAAAGACAATATGCTGCTATCAATCACTTCTGCAGGATTTGTGCTGATGTTCCCGGTCACCGATTTGCCAGAATTTAAGGGTAAAAGTAAGGGAAAGGGGCACAAGATTATTGCTATTCCAGCGAATCAGGCCGGAGTTAGGGAAGATAAACTGGCTTGGCTATTTCTTCTGTCTTCAAAAACTGCCATTACCTTGCATGTAGGAAAACGGAAAACAACGCTGAGACAAAAAGCGCTGCAAAAATTTCGTGGCGATCGCGGCCGGACAGGAATTCAATTGCCAAGCGGATTGCAACGTATTGACTGCATAAATGTAAATACATCACAGAGTGATGCTAGAGAATAGTAGGGTACTAAAAATCAGCGATATCAGGATAATCAATAGAGCGCGCTAGTCCAGTAAGCCGTAGTGAGGCTATACGCCAATGATTATTTATGCATCTTGCACACGTTCGATTTTTGCTCCTAGTGCACACAGCTTGTTTTCAATGTTTTCATAACCACGATCAATATGATAGATTCTATCGACAATAGTTATACCATCTGCGATACAGCCAGCCAGTACTAGACTGGCAGAAGCACGGAGATCCGTTGCCATTACTTGAGCGCCGGAAAGTTGAGCAACACCATGACAAATCACGGTGTTTGTTTTTACTTTTGCCTGTGCGCCCATACGTATCAGTTCTGGTACGTGCATAAAACGGTTTTCGAAAATATTCTCTGTGATTACACTAGTTCCCTCTGCCACCAGGTTTAACAGACTGAACTGAGCTTGCATATCAGTTGGGAAGCCTGGATGCGGCGAAGTACGAATAGCGACTGCTTTTGGGCGCTTTCCGCGCATGTTCAAGCTGATCCAGTTATCACCTACTTTGATATCCGCACCTACTTCGCGCAGCTTGCTCAGCACAGCATCTAGTGTGTCCGGGCGAGTATTTCGGCATATCACTTTCCCACCAGAAACCGCAGCGGCTATAAGGAATGTACCGGTTTCAATACGGTCAGGTAGTACTCGGTACATACCTCCGCCTAAACGGGCAACGCCTTCGATGGTTATTTGATCGGTGCCAGCTCCGTAGATTTTCGCCCCCAATGTATTAAGGAAATTAGCGGTATCGACAATTTCTGGCTCTCGCGCGGCATTCTCAATAATGGTGGTGCCGATCGCTATAGTCGCAGCGCTCATGATGGTCACGGTCGCACCAACACTAACCTTTTTCAGTGGTATGCGAGCGCCCTTCAGTCGGCCTTCCACAGAAGCTGTAATGTAACCTTCTTCTAGTTGTATCTCAGCCCCGAGTTGCTTGAGACCGGTAATGTGTAAATCAACTGGGCGTGTTCCGATCGCACAGCCGCCTGGTAGGGAAACCTGGCCACGACCGAAACGCGCCACTAGTGGGCCCAGCGCCCAGATGGATGCACGCATGGTTTTTACCAGATCATAAGGCGCGCATAGCTGATTCACACCACTGGTGTCAATATAAACTGAAGCCTTGCGTTCAATCTTGGCACCTAACTGCCTGAGTAGCTTGATGGTGGTATCAATATCTTTTAATTTCGGGACGTTGTGTAGCTCGACTGGTTTATCTGCCAAGAGGGTGGCGAATAAGATCGGTAGTGCAGCGTTTTTAGCCCCGGAGATAAGCACTTCGCCGCTTAGGTAAGTCCGGCCCTGTATGCGAAATTTATCCATTTATTACTATAGGTTATCTAACCTGATTTTGTACTGTTCATGGAACATTACCTGCAGTTCCCTTAAGTGTTCGGTCTTGCTTCCATTCTTCAGGGGTATATGTCTTGATCGATAAAGAGTGAATCCGGTTATCAGCGATGTATGCCATCAGCTGTGAATAAACCGCCTGATGTTGTTTGAGGCGATTCATAGTGCTGAATATTTCGCCTACCACAATTACCTGGAAATGGCTACCATCATTTGTGATATACGCTGTTTCAAGTGCTAATGCTTCTATTAGCACCTTTTTAATCTCGTTATTTTCCATAGGATCCAGTTATCTAACTATACTTAGCACAGAAAGCCCAGTAGCGGTCCTTGCTCCACTACTCTGAGTCATTAACTTAAATAAGCTTCTAAGGATCTGTTTAGTGATCGTTTTCTTGGTACTGACTCTGTCTTGCTTATAAAGCATAGTACACGGCCTGGTATCTTAGCGGGATAATTGGGTTTCTTAAACTAATAACCTATCCAATTAGGAAATTTATTTACTAGTGTAGAATTAGTCAGTAATTCACCTTCTCACAGAATCCTTATGCGCAATTATATAGCGTGCTCTTATGGTGGCTTGCTTGGCTGTAATAATCTGCAACTACAGGATAGATATAAACTAAAAAATTTATTTGATATAGGTTTGTCGTAATATATTTGTATTAAAATAATAAGCATATAGTTATGCTGGTATCCACAGGTATTATAGATTACCGGTTGTATAGAGCTACCAACGATCTCAGCCGATCGTTTGTGCCGGAAATTTTAGCTCACCACCGGCTTGATGCTGGTGTTCACGTAAATGAATTAACAATGCTAGTCCAGCAGACTCTAGATGTTGCAAATGCGTCACATCAAGCTCGGGTTTATTCGCCAATAATTTGCAACGCTGTTGCCATACTAGCAACAACGTTGCCGAATTTAACTCCCCGCGTAAGATTAATTTCTGGAACTGAGATTCATAGCTAAGTGTCTTTTCATCAATGTTAAATTAAAATAATCGGCTTTTCTGTAGCAGCCGGTAGCTGTTTAGTGAGGTCGTTTATACCCTCTCCCCGCAGGAGAGGGGTCCATTCATTCTGCTTACTGCCAATCATACTGATCCCCTCAGCTATTATGTCATACGTCTGAACATCACTAGTTTTAGTATTATTGCGCCACTTAAAATCAAGATGTAGCGTCGGGCTCGTCATTACCCATGATGGTTACACGGATCGCAAGAATATTGGCATGGCAGACTGGCCGCTCAGGAGTGATCTGGTAACTTTTCCCATTATACATGACATGGCCTGTCGATCACACTTCTCCAGATAAGTCTAGAAGGCGGTGAAATAAATCTCACGTTGTGCCGGCGTAGCTTCTTTGTAATAATATCCAAACAGAAGGGCACCAGCATATTTCACCTGCAAGAACGGCATTAACTCTTGATGCACAATGGTGCGTAGGTAGTTGGGATCCGTTCGGATTCTCGGCTGCTCAGCTTTTAAGCGGCTAAAAGTCTTGTTTGCCGCATCTTGCATCATGCTATATGGGTTGTTCTGAACGGCTGTATTCGGGAGGGTGTCATCGCTAGCAGGTCGACTATTAATAAGTACTTCAATATGAGGGCGCTTCTCTTAATGACTGGGTATGGTAGGTAGTGATACTATCATACCAGCTGCTATGTCTCCCGGTATCGCGTTATCGTTTTTATACAGTAACTAGCCTACGAGTTCTTCCAACACGATCGCTGACTTGGTGTCTTGGATGGCGTCGCAGTATCTCAGAATCTTAGTGCCCATATCTGTATCTGCCCAGCCGATAGTCAGCGCCAGATATTGCTCACTCAAAATGCCTGCGCTATGGCTCGCCAGGGAGCTAGTATTCAGGATATGGAAATAATTATCCTGGATATCCAGAGCTACACGCAGCGTATAAGTTTTCATATCAAGCACAATATTAGCTACACGGCCAATCGCAACGCCGCCGCCTTTTACCGGCGAATGTAGTTTCGTCCGCCGATATTATCAAAAGAAGTATAGACTCAGTAAGTTGCGTCATTTCCGACGGATTTAATATTCTTTACCTGTAGACAGGTAAAGGTATAGCGCACAAAGCAATCAGCATAAATGTTCCAATCCAGATCCCACTTTTATTAGTTTGCATCAAATTAATTCCCAAACATCAGCGTCGTTAGGACAAAATCTAATCCCAAACCCGCCAGTAACGAATGTACTACAGTATAGGTGGTAGCCTGGGTAATCCCTGCAGAGGTAGGGACAGCGTCATATCTGTTGAAGAGAGCAATCCAAGTGACAGTAATGGCGAGCACTAAGCTTTTGAGTAAGCAATTGAGTAGATCTTTTTTTCTACTCTATAGTATTTTATCTCTGCCCAGAAGAATCTGCTATCGATGCTTTCTAGTCCACGCCGACGATAGAACCGCCGAAGATACCAAGGGCAACAAAGATCACTGTCAAAAGCGGCATGCTAATTAATCCGGCCTAAAACCGCAGCGCTACGATGCGCCGCAACGGATCGATGGCCATCATTTCCAAACTTGAGATTTGGTCGGTCTCCTTTAGTAGACCGATTTCTGCGGTAATCGAAGAGCCGCTGAAGCTAGTTAACAAAAATGCGGCGACTACCGGCTCTAACTCACGCAGTAGCGATAATGCGATCATCATACCTAGGCTAGCCTCAGCACTATAAGTGGTGAGAACTGTATAGCCTTGCAGGATTAATACTATGCCGATAAATAGGCCAGAGACTATGATAATTAGCAATGACTGCACGCCAATGCTATGTAGTTGCTTTAATAATAGAGGCCACTGTTTGCGTAGTTCTGGCTTCCCGACCAGCGCGTTGAATAACATCAACCCTGTGCACGGCCAAGGCTGGCGATAGTTTCAATTCTCTAGCGCCCTACCGACGCTAACAGCTTTAATAACATGGGGGTATTCATTCCTTAATCCTAACAGTTCAGACTGATAGTCACTGGCCGGATAACGGAACGGAACTGGTCCATTGGCAATGCTATCCAAGAACTGGCGAACACGCAAATCAGGCTTGTCCTGTAGTTGCTGCGGGGTGTGCCTTCAGCTATTACACGATGATCGGCAAGGATATAAGCATAATGAACGATGCTCAACATCTCCGGAACATCATGCGATACCACAATACAGGTGATGTCAAGTGCATGATGGAGATCGTCATCAATTTGACCAAGACGCTCATGGCAATTAGATCTTGGCCGACGAAAGGTTCATCAAACATGATTCACTTCGGATCCAATGCAATTGCTTGTGCTAGTGCTGCGCGTCCTGCCATACCACTGCCTAATTCATTAGGCATCAGTGCAGCTGCACCTCGTAATTGCACGGCCTCCAATGTCATCAGGACCGTGCTACGTAAGAGGGGTCTGGTAGGTTGCTGTGTTCGCATCCACGGGCAAGCGCCGTTTTTAAATACTGTCATATCGCTGAATAATGCGCTCGATTGAAACAGCATGCTTATTTTGCGTGCGTTGTTTAGTGTGTGGCAGGGTAATGCAGGAATATTGACACCATCAAACCAGATTTCCCTACGATTAGGCGTAAGTTGAGTACCGATGAGACGCAGCAGTGTGGTTTTACCGATGCCGGATGGTTCCATGATCGCTATTACCTTACCACGCGGAACACTTATGTTGATGTCTTCGAAGATTAATCGATTGCCGCGTGATAGGATTATTCTGTGTACTTCAATTAAATTATTTTGGTGCTGAATTTTAATGCACCTTTAAGTATGACATATTTTATCAAAGCCACATATGATATGAAAGCAGCAGACAAAATGCGAGCCATTTTGTTGAAATTTACCGTCTTGTTCGAGAAAAGCTGCTATTTCTTTACTTTTACGCTCCATAACACAGAATTCCTGCCATGTATTAATAAAAATGTGCCTGCTGTACGTCATTCACCTATAAGTTCATCTCTCCATATTTAATTATCTACGCGGGTCGACGTAGATTGTGCTCACATCTTGTGTATGCTTAGCACTTAAGAACCATGATTCCAGGGTAGCTGAGGGGAAAGCAGGAACTTCTGAATGCTAAAATAGCAAACAACATAGGCTAATAGGATTGAATACTCCATTCGTGCCGCGGTGAGTAAAGTTGGGCGTGTTACCCCTTTCATTGTTTAGTTAAGCACCTAAATAATACCCGACTATAGGACCTGGAATATGTATCACGATAGCATTATTTCTCATTTTGTTGTTTCTCCTGCTGATCAGTCTGGGGAGTTGAGTTCAGTTATCTGTGCATAGAATAATTAGCTGTTCTGCATCGTGTACTACCAATTCATATTTGTAGTGACCGATTTTATTTGGTTTTATATTGATGGCAGATGTCATAACTTAGTTGAACTTTTTGTTTCTGTTGGTTAATTTTTATTTCGAAAGTAGAGTTAGCTTAACTCTAGGCAAAATGTCGATCTGTCGTAAGAGAGTAACTAGATAGTGGTTGTTTTGTGGTTGGTGGTGGCGAGTACAATTCAACCATAATCATGGACATACTGGTTTATAACACCAAAGTAATCATACTATTTTAGTATTAGCAAGTTACTATCCGGCCAACTATTATGCGGCATCGCCAACCAACTTGGTTTGGCACTTTGATTGCTGATTTAGGTAAAAGCGAAAGTGACATAGCGATTGGTAATCCTACCAGCTATAATCTTGTAAGATAGTCATCTTACTTGGGATTTCGAATCTCTGGTATCTAGGCAGCATCGCCTAATTGCCGGGATCGCTCTTGTGAATTAACTGCAAATGTCGCATCAGCCATCTAGCTTTACTTCTATGCTGATGTGGTTCTATCGCATATTTTTTCTTTTCTTTGATTCTATTATTCCATTCAATTTAACCTCAGGAAGCAAGTATGGCGAGTTTTAAATTGCAATCGGGCTTCGATTTTCAAGATGCTGGCAAAGAAGTACTTCAGGTAGAGTGTGCAGGCTTAGCTCAGCTTGATCGCTATATTGATACCAATTTCACACGCGCCTGTGAGGCCATCAAAGACTGTGCTGGCAAAGTGGTGGTCATGGGCATAGGTAAGTCCGGGCACATCGGTCGCAAGATTGCCGCCACTTTTGCTAGCACAGGCACCTCTTCATTTTTTGTCCACCCAGCTGAAGCCAGCCATGGCGATCTCGGTATGGTTACCGAGAAAGACATAGTGTTCGTCATCTCAAATTCAGGTGAGTCTAATGAAATTCTAGCGCTTATCCCAGTCTTCAAGCGGCAGAAAAACCTGCTTATTTGTATGACCAAGAACCCTGCAAGTACGATAGGAAAGGCAGCGGATATCCACCTGTGTATTCAGGTACCGCAGGAAGCTTGCCCGTTGAGGCTCGCACCAACGACTAGTACGACTGCTACCTTGGTGATGGGGGATGCACTGGCCGTGGCATTACTAAAAGCACGTGGCTTCACTTCGGAAGATTTTGCGTTATCACACCCAGGCGGTGTGCTCGGCCGCCGGCTTCTGCTTCGGGTTGACGACATGATGCACAGCGGTGATGAAATCCCACATGTTAAACCTGAAGCTTCACTCCGTGATGCTTTGGTAGAAATCACCCGCAAAAATCTTGGTATGACAGCCATCTGTAGCCACGCAATGCGCATTTCTGGTATTTTTACCGATGGCGACCTGCGCCGGGTATTTGATCTTGGCATTGATCTCAATAATGCCAAGATCATCGATCTCATGACACCTGGCGGTGTGCGAGTAAATCCAAGTACCCTGGCAGTCGATGCTTTGAACTTAATGCAACAACGGCACATTACTGCGCTCCTTGTTGCCGATGGAGACCAGTTACTGGGTGTGGTACATATGCATGACATGTTTCTCGCCGGTGTTGTTTAATGAGGAATAGTGCGGAAACCGTACAGGAACGACCTATTATGATTTAATAGTAATAGAACGACATGATAACGGAGTCTATAACATCCGTGTCTTAATATTCGATGTTTTTGGTGTTATCTATGACGGTCTGATTTTAATAAGAAATCAGACTAAGGGGTTAAAGACGTTAAAGATGTGTGACTCTTACGGAATCCATCGCCAGTAAGCCGGTGATGGTGAGGTAACTATCATAACTGGTTGCTCCGGAACTACTAAAAGCAGGCTAAACTTTTAGCATTAGTTATCTGTACTAATGGAAGCCTAATAAAAGGAGAGCGCGCTCACCTGGTTAAAATAGCTCTTGTTCACAGAAGCTCAGTGGTTGATATGAGACATGTCTGATTGATGAGCCAGTGATCTCAGTGCTGGTTTAGGCTCAGCAATGGTGACCAAAAAACACTGCCTATTCTAAAAAAACATACTATATATAACCCTCATTCCCCGTGAGTTCGGTGAGGTACGATAACGGTGTGATATAATTCTGTTAGCTCAACAGATTATACAGGTGGTATCGAGATGAGCCAACCGAAATTTTGGATTACGTTATTGTTGACCGTAATCCTGTTGGCGTTGATTAGTTGGAATATAGCAGACTTTAGCGATAAGACTGTACTATATGTGGGTCACAATCAGGAACCAACATATAGGAGTGAGCATATAGTAAGTATGGTATACAGCCCAGGTGGCAAGTTGAGTTACAAACTGCTGGCAGCAGACGTGACATATTATAATACAGGTGCACTAACCTGGTTTAGCCAGCCAGTCATAACCCTATTCAATAAAGATATACAAGCAACCTGGTCAGTGTGCGCCGATCACGCTAAATTAACTAAAGAACGTATGCTCTATCTTTATGGTCATGTTGAAGTAGATAGCCTAAGGACAACATCGCAGTTAGAAAAAATCAAAACCGATCATGTTCAGATAGATTTGATGACTCAGGATGTCTATGCTGATAGGCAAGTGATGCTTTACGGAATAAATTTTACGTCTAACGGTATGAAAATGAGTGGTAATCTTTTGGCAGAAACCGCTGAGTTAATGGGTAAGGTTCAAACAAAGTATGAAATTTAAAATAAAAAAACCACTCCAAAGTCTAGTGATCGCACATTTAGTGTTTGTTATCAGCCCACCTGTTCTAGCACTGAAATCTGATGTCAATCAGCCAGTACTTATCAACTCGCTCAAACAATCAGTAGATATGCAACATAATGTCAGTACCTTTACCTATGATGTAGTGATCCAACAAGGCACTATCGATATCCGTGCTGCCCAGGTTGTTGTTACCCATCTGGGTGATGATCAGGGTAAAACCTATATTGAAGCATTTGGTGATCCAGTTACATTCTATCAGATTCAGGATAGCGGCAAACCAGTAAAAGGGCATGCGCAGAAATTACGTTATGATGTTTTCCCACAGTTGTTAACTCTAACAGGCAATGCCTATCTAGAGCAACTTGATAGTAATGTCAAAAGCGATTCAATCACTTATATGCTACAACATCAGCAAATAAAGGCGATTAGCGATAAAGGGAAACACGTAACCACTGTTCTGGTGCCGTCGCAGATGCAAGAAAAAAATGGATAAAATAAGAGTAAGCAATTATTTATGGATACACTTTCCGCAGAAAAGCTAGCCAAAGCCTACAAAGGCCGTACAGTAGTTAGAGATGTCAGCCTTAAAGTAAAAGCAGGCGAAATTGTCGGATTACTGGGCCCGAATGGCGCTGGGAAAACCACAACATTTTATATGCTAGTCGGTATTGTGCAACGTGATGCCGGGCGTATTGTGATCGAGAAAGAAGACGTTAGCCTGCTGCCGCTACACGCCAGAGCTCGCCGAGGAATCGGTTATCTACCACAGGAGGCCTCTATTTTCCGTTGCCTGAGTGTATATGATAACTTAATGGCGGTGTTGGAGATCCGCTATGACCTCACTAGGGAGCAGCGTCAGTACCGTGCCAAAGAGCTGATGGAAGAATTCTACATTAACCACCTGCGCGATAGTTTGGGCCAAGCGCTGTCCGGTGGTGAACGCCGGCGCGTTGAGATCGCCCGTGCACTGGCTGCTAAGCCTAAATTTATCCTGCTGGATGAACCTTTCGCTGGAGTGGACCCGATTTCTATTATCGAAATTAAGAAGATCATTGAGCATTTACGTGATGCTGGTCTGGGCGTGCTGATCACCGACCACAACGTGCGCGAGACATTAGATGTATGTGAACGTGCTTATATCGTTAGTGAGGGTACACTAATTGCCCACGGTACACCAGAGGCTATTCTGGCTAATGAGCAGGTTAAGAGAGTTTATTTAGGTGAAGCATTCCGACTCTGACGACCAACGCTCATTTAGCACGGGGTTAAGGGAAACAAACTGAAGAGTAAGAAGGAACGCTTGTAATTTCAGATTCAACTTACGACTATCTATACCTACAATTCGGGTAGGTGGAGACTTGGTACAATTTTGGCCTAGAATGGTTGTGGGGTGAGGTTTACATTGCCAGTTCCTCTTCCACAATAAGCACAGACTACATCACAAGGAGCGGTGGATTATAATGGATAGAGTATACAAAGATTGCTAGATTACCTAATGTGGTAATCTAGCCAGCGCCATTTCTGATCCTGATAGCAGAAATTCACCTAAATCATGGATTGAGTTAACAATGCCGGCATCGTAGATTTACGCTGAAAAAGAGACGCTAGGTAACGCTGTTAACGAAGCGGTAATAATGGATTAACGCTCAGTGGCATTGAAGAGTCTACAACTTTTAATTAGGTCAGCTTCCTTCTCGCAATCTACGCGTCACTTGTTGGTGGAGCTTTATAAATATAGCAGGATACACGGCATCTAGCACTGATCTACCTATTGATCGGTACAGATCTTAATTTGTGAGTCAATCATGATTTGCGCAGTGTTATTCAGTTAACCCGTCTCATAGCAGGTACTCTCAAAGAGGTAATGCTGATTATAGATTGTGTAGGCAGCAGTTTATATAGTACAGTTAATTGCCAGTTGATTCTTAGTAAGCTACAGTCAGTAAAATAGATAATTAAAAGTTTGGAAAGCCGCAACAACACTCTGCTTAAGCTCCTCGTTGGATCCTGAAGCAAGAGTAGATGTGCGTTGAACAGCAGGATGAAGAGTTTATGAAGCTGATGGTAGTAGCAGATATTACCTATCTACTAGCGATGCATGGAGTAACCATTTCTGGTTTTACTGCTTACGAGTGTGTACAGCCCCGTAGCATTGTTAGTTAAAATATTTCTGCTCCAGGCATCTGAATGCTGATAAAAGAGCTGCCCGTTCTCAACAGCCATCAGAGAACCGGTGCAGAAATTGATGTCAGGGAAGTCAAAGTCACCCAAGCATTTATTAAAAGTTACATAGTTGCCCTACTTTCTTACATGGATTCAAGAAATGGATGGCGTATATATTTTGCTAAATAGCGAGAGGTTTTAGCCCTTTCCCATCGTACTAAACTATAAACAGTTAGTTTAACTGCGATGATAAAGAAGGAAGCTATGTGGTTTAAGATAACTAAGCTTTACATCGATATAATCGAACTATTAACCAGTGCATTGCTAGAAAAGTTTGCTAAAAATCGAAGATGTTGCAACTGTATTAATGAGATGTATGCTGTCTTAAGTAGGAAATGTAGAAAGCAGTAAGGCGCCGGTGCTTATGTAGATTGGTGAATGGTATCTTCTGAAGAACCGAGGAAGATGTATGCAGTACTTGATATACTAATAGCTAAATTAATCCGCTAGTTGATTAGTATTGAAGATAAGCTAAAGCAATAGAAATATTTTAACGTATTTTACATCTTGGATCTGCTTTAAGCAGATCCAAGATGTCAGGGCGTTATCTTTTTTAGCGGGTCAAATACAAACTAGGTTTTAACTAAGAAGAAAGAACTGCTCCTTGCAAAGCCTTATCAGTGGTTTAAAGTGAAAATGAGATGAAAAATGGATATAAAAAATTAAGCTCGGTGCTTAATATTGAGCGTACTAAAAGCGCGGTAGCCTGCAGTAGTAAAACGAGGGCTTTGGAGATTATCAGTGAGCTGGCGGCCAGTAAATTTAACCAGCCACCGCTGGTGGTTTTTGATGCGCTGCACATTCGGGAGCGCATGGGAAGTACCGGTATCGGCAATGGAATTGCCATTCCACATGGCAAAATAGTAGAGGATGCATCGCAGGCTGTTGGCGTGTTTATTCGTCTCGATCCACCTATTGCTTTTGATGCTATCGACAACTTACCGGTTGATTTGTTGTTCGCTTTGTTAGTACCAGCTCATCAGTGCAAAACACATTTACATACTTTATCACAGGTCGTTGAACGTCTAGCTGATAAAAGCGCATGTCGCCGTCTTCGTGCGGCGCAGAGTGAAGAGGAGCTTTACCAAATTATCACGGAGTAATGACTTCATTAATATAATTTATCATCAGGATGATAGATACTATTTAAGTATTAGTATTAGTATTTGGCCTTTGCCAGCAATCAATAATATTATCAGAAGTGGTGATGAATTCTGCAAATAGTAGGGGTAACCACATGGTGGTGATGATCGTTAGCGGGTGTTCCGGTTTAGGAAAATCCGTTGCCTTGCACTCGTTAGTAGATATGAGGTTTACTGCGTTGATAACTTGGCTGTGCTGTTACTATCACATCTTTTTAATACGCTATCAAAACGCAAGATCTCCGCTTCACTTAGTATCGATGTACGCAACATGCCGGAATCACTTGAAGTATTTGAATATGTTATGACTCAATGGGTTCGTAGCTTCTCAGGACGTCTACTATTCTCAATGCTAACTATAATACTCTGCTTTGGCGTTACTGTGATACCCACCGTCTACACCTATTCCTATTGCAAGATTGTCATTGGATAACAACATTGATGGAGAATGCGACTTACTTGAGCCGTTGCGCGAAAGGTTAGATTTGCTTCTTGATACCTTGGAAAGGTCAGTGTTATGCATTAGCTGAAATGCTACGCAACCGCTTACGAGGTAAGCGTGAACGCAAGCTGGCTATAGTGTTTGAATCTTTTGGTTTAAGTACGTTATCTCGTTTGACGCCGACTACGTTTTTTGACGCCCGACTCTTAGCAAATCTACACGGGGTCTCTAAACTGCCTCTCATGATAGGACTAGATAACCGGCTGCATCTTTTTTCGATCGTCAAACCGCAGTGCATCACTGTATCGTCTACCAGACGCGCGGCTATCTGGAGGATTGGATAGCCGATTCTGAAGACTAACAACGGTAGCTATTTAACAGTAGCGCTAGGCTGTACCGCTAAACAGCACTGTTCATCTACGCAGCAGGCCGCTTGGCTGATTACTTCCGTTGACGAGGCAAGAACACATGATCGCGCCACGGAACCTTGTAAACCATAAATAGTAATTGCCAGGAATCGGCTATAATGGAAAACAAGCTATGTATATATACTCGCCATAGGCACTACTGGCGAGTTTGTGCTAAGTTTTAGAAACGGAGTCGATGCTGCATAACGACAGGGCGATCCGGGTCTAGGCTAGTATCGTTATCTGACTTTCTGATTCCAGATTTCTATGGAAGGGAGTGCGTGTGGAGCAACTGATCCAGATAAACTGAACAGTGATAGGGACTTGGCATATTTCGGTGTTGCCATTAACAGAGAGTCTTCTTTATAAGAAATACATTAAAGTGCCGCTATGCTGTATTTTTCTTTTTTAAGAGTTGTTTCTTCTGCAATTAAATATATAAAGTATAGCCAATTAGAGTCAATTGTACTCTAGTACTAAACGTCTTAGCAGAAAGCCTACTGCCCTTGGCATGTGCCATAACTGTAGACTTTGAGTAAGTTAGCTACACTAATACTAGTGTATAGAAATAGCTCACTTCTTCGAGGTTTAGCTACTCAGGCCATCAGTGCAACAGGTTGTACAACAAGATAAAGGTGGCTAGCGCTTGTATCTTCACTGCCTGCTATTGTGCTTAGGACATTCTTATTGTTATTGGTATTCGCTTATTCACCAAGCAGGTAAGCAGACCAACTACCGTTTCAGGGTATAGGCGATAGCTTTGCATATTCCTAAGTTTGGCACCATTTCTTGTTTCATGTGTGCTTAGGATGGAGAAAGCGTAATGTGTGATTTGGCATAGCGTTGCTCGTTCGGTTATTGTATTAGCCACGTTTTATTGTCTGCGATTCTGCCTCGATTGTGGCATCTTTTTTCCTATCTAACTTTAGTCTGCCTTGTGTGTATTGAATAATTGCCGCGAATATATACCTAGAAGTTTTTTCTTTTAGCCAATCTGTATTCCATAAGGCTAGGTCAGTATAATAAACAACCTACGATTAGCGATCCTACCAACTTTGTAATATCGCTTACGTGTACTAAGCATTCTCTCGGTTGGCAAGTTATAGGCTATTACTCCTTTCTCTAACCTACGGGAACAGAGGAACGGAAACAGGTTCTCTTTTGAATTTACATATTCTATGGTTGAAGAAAACAAGTGCGTAATTATTTGCCAGAAGGAGTGGCCATTGTAGTAGGCCGCCTCGCGTGTAGAGCAAGAGAAGCGATTTCTGTACAGCATAGCGGCAACAGACCTAGTCTGTTAGCGTAGAGTTAGGGATAGTGCCGTGACGTAGATAATATTTTCTGCTTGTACTGTAACGGGAAATGTGCAGAAGTCTTGGCTATTGGAATTGTGCTAATAGCGCTGTAACGCTTATCCCTTTTTTGATACGTTATTGTTAATAACACGGTATGAAAAGGTTAATAGCTAAGGGTAGGTTTAGTTTCTAGCCACTTTACTACGGTATCACTATCTGTACTGGAGTGTTTTGTGTTTAACGTGCTCACCTCATTCGCGTTTATAGATTAATACTCTTAGATTTAAGTGTAATCACTATGTGATCATCATCTATGATTATAAGCAAGCGAGTGAATTTATTTCTATCTGGATTGGCGATAACCTTGAGTATCAGCTAAAAACTTTGTTGCACCTCCACGGTTGAAAACAAATGGACGATTTTTAAGAGGGGTGATGCTGCATACCATGCCGTAATAGTCTGGAAGGTGTCTGTGCAAGTAGAACTGGCATATATTTAGTGAGGTATTGACTTTAATTAGAAGACCTGAGATGTTTCTACTATAAGTGGATGTGCAATACAGGCTATAATCTGAAAACTGGAAATGATGTGCATAAACCTGCCATTGCTATTTCTTATGTGTAAACCAGTTTGTAGAGTGATTGATCTCTATGTCATATTGCAAGTGAAAGGGATTGGCTACCCAGCCATAGCTTATGGTTCTCACTCTACAGGAGAATAGGGGTCAATTGATAATTCTCATTGCGGTATAAGTGAGGAAAAGTTTAGATATGATGAATATCAGAATTTCTGCTGATAAGTTACCCTAATTTTATATAAATAACCTGAGTATCGGGAGGCGTTCTCGGGGAATATTTGCTACCACAGAGCGCGTTGGGGAGATGCAATGCAGTTGCTAGAGATGATTCCAGCAAGAAAGGCTAGGTAACAGACGGGACTCTTCTTTTCTGAGTTCATGAATAATGTGCGTCATAACCTGATGGCACAGTGTGAGAGTATGCAAGGTTTAATTCTTCCTGATCTTAAGGAAGATTAATGAATGAAAAATATTGTAATATGCTGAAATCATTAAAACCATAAGTTTTGGTGAGCTTGCAATATGCGCCTTGTGCTTCAGAATCATCGATTTAATAAGTTCGATAAGGCGCCTTTCTTCGTGTCTACTCTTAAACGAGTACTAGGACTTCACTTAAATGGCGGGTTTAGTTATTTAAAAGTAACTCACTAGAATTCGTACGGCGCTGTATTTAGTAACCTTTTAAGCCAGAGTGTAACAGGCTTATAAAAGCAATATATAAATTATGATGCCTACGTGTGCAATCAAGGGCGTGGCCATCAGTATACTGCTGCTTAACTTTGTTGTACTGTTTCTACGGTCTTCTTTACAAACACCGTTAGTTTAATGTTTAATAGTTGTATTTAGATATATGTTCTAAATATTAAGATGGCATGGTTATGGAACATGCCGCTCAATCGCCTAAATGCCTTATCCTATTAAGGCCTAATCGAAGTTTTTATTTATAAAGCCCTTTCAATCTTGTGAAAGGTGAGCTGTTTGTGGTGTTCTGGGGAGATGTTCGACTAGGAAGGTTCCTGACAGTGCGTAGCACTGCGCGATAAAATTTAAATCGAGATGTTGTTAACAACAATACGATAGTTAACGTGATTTGTTAATGCAGCCGCGGCTATGAAACCTATCGAGTCAATGAGATGTACTGATCCCGATTAATTCATAGGTCGCAAGATTCTTTTATTATACTGACACTGAATTAGTATTGTGTACAATATATTCTCTAACGCTCTTTTCTTTGCTGCAAAAATCATGCTTTGAGCATCTCCTTTTCGATCAGTTGAATTAATATGTGTGTCGCTTTGATATGGACTTCCTGAATGCGATCAGAATAGCCGAAGTGAGGCACGCGAATTTCTAGATCGGCAGAACCCGCCATTTTACCGCCATCTTTGCCGGTCATGGTGATGACTTTCATCCTCTTGGCGCGGGATGCGGTGATGGCTTGGATTATGTTCTCAGAGTTACCAGAAGTCGAAATGCCCAGCAGTACGTCGCCCTCACGGCCCAAGGCTTCTACATAGCGCGAAAACACATAATCGTAGCCAAAATCGTTACCGACACAGGATAGGTGGCTGACATCAGAGACCGCAATAGCTGGATACCCGGGTCGATTTTCTCGAAAGCGGCCAGTGAGTTCTTCTGCAAAGTGCATCGCGTCACAATGGGATCCGCCATTTCCGCAGGAGATCACTTTTCCACCAGCTTTGAAGGTGTCCGCTAGTAATATTGCCGACCGTTGGATAGCGTCAATATTGGCACTGTCATTAATGAATTTTGCCAAAGTATCGCCCGCTTCGTTTAGAGCACTTCGAATCAGTTCGTGGTACATGAAGAACCTCTTATTATCGTTAATCTTCGTTTTTTGCGGTCTCCCTTTTATAGAAATTTGAAAGTACTGTAAGGAAGTAGCATGTCTTGGCAATCTAGGTAGTTGTTGTACGTCAAACAACATTTTTACTAAAAAGTCATGGATACTAATATGGCCATCGGAAGTTACGCTGGCGTTACAGGTTATAGCCATTTTTATGGCTTCATAGACTAAGTTTAACAATAAAGTAGAGGGGATGCTATTAAACGTGTATTAGTGAATCTGTGTTGACATAAATAGTGTATCATAATCTGAGCATATAAGACCTCCATCAGGAGTGATAGATTGCCAGATTCAGAATAGTAAATAATAACTGAGTGAGATAGATTTTTATGATAGAAGATATAAGATGATGAATCTTCTATTTATGCTTCAGCAGGCTTGATATTCACTGGGCTTCTTCTGGCCATTAGTTTACTGAATACCTCTTTCCGCTACTAGCGGAACCCGGTCATTATTTAGCTTGTTAGCTTGCTGCGGTATCGGTGTATTAGTTAGAGTACCCGGGTACTGACTGACACGGGCCAACTCCCTGGAAATAGTAAAACTGATTCTTATTAGCATAATTCATACTGCCTTAAGGCTGTCTTGTACTCTCTATTTCACACATGCGCTGCTCTGTTTCCAAAGATGATAATTAGAATATTGCGGTCCAATGATTATTGGACTAGTTATCCTGTTTATAGAACCTAGTAGGATGCTTATTATTGGTAAGAATGAACTTCTGCATTATTGAACATTCTGTAGCGCTTATGTTGATCCGTGCTGATGAGTAAAGCGAATCTATCCCTTCTTAATTTATTGCTTTATTAAGGCTAGCACGGTGCTAGCTGTTAGCACTGTAATGTGGTGAGAACAGTTTCTGTTACATAACGCTCACTCGTGATGCAAGCATCTGAGAATGCAGTCTGCTAGTTAGAAAAACATAGAAGGGTGGTAATCTTTCTACTGACGCCATTGGATTATGTTTCTGTTTGTAGGTGCAGTTAGGGCCACTAATATAGTATTCCTTGTGTTGACTAGCAGGCAATATAAGGAATGTATTTTAATGACGTTGCCCCTTGGTGTGTCAACTTCATAGGTTTGCGCAATGTCCTGGAAGGACAGTTAGTTGGCTGGTTGGCGTAGAATTGCTTGCTGCCACGTGATGTGCCTCGTTTCTTTTTGTCTGTGGAGTATCTGCCGAATAGTGGGTGAGATCGGGGTGCTACGCATTACGTTCAGGGTAAATTTTAGGATAGTTTTCACTAAGGTTTATGAAGATAATTAATTTTTATTATGCTTTTGCACCTTGTGTTAAAAACCCATACATCATAATACTATCCAGTTGATATCATCGTCTAACTTAGGAAATAGTATTCAGCTTATGTACTCTGCCATGAATCATAGCAGAGCGTATTGTTGACTTTAATTATCCACGCTTCATTAACATAATAGCCGACTTTGATTCGTAGCTAGGATAAAGTGATTTAATTACTCAGATGATGCGTCGGTGTAATGGCAGGCACTCTGACTGCAAGAGCGACAAGAAAGGGTTTGAACATGGTATTAGCGAAATCTTGATCACTAAATTAGAATGTTATGAGTGTTGATGACTGTTGCGACTATCCTGAGTACAACTTTTTTTGATAAAGAAGCTGTGTTTTTATAACCTATGATAGAACATTCTCTTATTCCGCAGAGTAGCAAAGATGGAAATCTTTTTTCCTGTAATAAAATGAGAGCAATGACACCAAGGTGAATACAATAATTCGACTTATTAGTCGCGCGGTATAGACTCATGCTCCCGTCATAAAAAAAGCCGATTTGGCATTGTTATATCTAACTAACTAAAACCGATAACTTGAGGATAACATCTAAAATAGAAGAATACACCCTATCTTTTGCGCTTGCGCGCCTCGCTGGCCGACAGTGGTCGCTGGTGGAATCTACAAGGATTATAAGAGCATAGGACAATGGTTAGTTCGTATAGTATTAAATAAAAGTTGTAATGCCAGAATTATTCTCGAAACTCGATCAGAGAATGATTCTATCGGGTTGACTTTGATGCCTTGAAAACAGGGACTTGCTGTGTTGCCAGCATTGGGCAGACGAATAATGTATATGCCTAATAAAATAACGTAATCAGAAAACGACAACAAAATTAAGCGGAGAAATTAGCAGGTAGCATTTTATTAAGTAATGGCCTTTTGAAATAAGTGCCCAGATTGTACTTTTTGGGCAAAGTACCACTGATTATGGTTTTTATTGTAAAACTAATATTTAGTCTCTGACGCTTTTGGTTTCCATCGCTTCTATTTTATGACAGGTTTAAATTTCTTTTATGATAGGATCGAATATCAGGGTCAATGTACTTCCTGATATTTTCCTCTATCCGATCTCGCTAGCATGTATTTCTATCTACTAGTATTTCAGATTGTGGCAGAACTTTTAGATTAGGTTGTATGCTTTACAAGTCGTACTTGTCTTGTAGTTTAAAGTCCTGCGGCGTGCGGCGCAGCTAGCTATCATTAGAGAGAAAACCCCGCACATTCTAGGTTAACCTAGCGGTTAAGCGTAGATAGTTTAGGGTATTTAAGCTGAAATAAAATTGTAAACGAGACATTCTCGGAATAAAAGTGGTTGTAGCAGTCGCTATATTTTTTAGCGTATAGAGAACAGGTTGGTAGATATTTATAATGAGCGATTTTATAGATATAAGTCATGTAACTCATAAAAAATTTGGAATTAAAATCATCTACCTGGCAGATCATTGCCAATATAATGCCGAAGATACGACTCAGGAAGCCGTATCTTCGCTTGAATATTGATAAAATAGCTAATTACGGTCTAGCAAAAAGTTGGAAGATAGAGAGAGCATAAGAGGGAGGAGTAATAACCGTCCTGAATAATAATGGGGAGTTACGGTTGACAAATTCACCCAACAAGGCGAGAAATCAGGCTTGAAGCAGTTATTCGTATTTATCTATTCGGATACCGTATTTAACCGTACTAGGCTAAACCGTTCATGGCATAAATTTAACGCCCATTAAACTGCTAGCATTGGTCGTTTTAAAAGCCAATTTCAGTAAATAATTAGTGATAATATATACATTTAATTAGTTACTTAAAGTTGCGTCATATATTAGCCAGTCCGCACACATCATAGTAATCCTCTTGTGGATTACTATGATGTGTGCGGACATATTTATGTAATATATATGGGGATATATATTTGCTTCTAGGACTTTCTAAGAAAACGATATGATCGTTTTCCTACTCGTTCTTATGCATCAGAATGAATTTAAGCTCTAAAATACCTGCTACATTACCTGAGAAAACAGATGATGTATTACTGGCATGGGCACAGTTAGACTGGTATATATGTATCACTACTTCCACAGAGGAATCGAGTATGAGAGTAATGGAACTACTCCGACAGAAAACATCGTATTAGCGATTGCTAACACTAATGAAACGACGATAATGTCACCATACATGGTAAAATGGTAATATGTATTAATTAAGCTGCGTCCTACAATGAACACATTCTCGCCGCTCACAGTCGACTCAACGCCGTCTTATCAAGCTAGACTTCTTCTACGATCGAGTCCACTTTTCTCCGGAGAATAGCCAGAGCTAGAGAATGAATTGTGCGCGGGCGTAATCTATTCTCTTCTTCAAGGAAGCTTATGGTGGTGAATATCAGCACAACAAGGCGACCGCTACGTTCTATTCCCAGGAATCTTGGGCTAAAAATCGCCAGACAGCCCGAGAGCCTGTTCGCCAATAGGTGCGGCTTTTGGCCATTTAGGGGTAAACCGGTCAAAATCGACTATCTCGATAGTAATCCGTGCAAGATCGGGTTGACGAGGACAGATGATGTGATAAAAGTAGGGATAAATCTAGCGATCTACTTACATTTTAAGTGGTCTATCCAGTTATTCAATGCTATCTCTGTACACTTTAATGAATTGCGCAAAACGTATGCAATGGCTGGTTCTTGACTCCGAGTCCGACAACCTTTACCCTTTACTTGCCCAACAATATTGCGGACTTGCTTAGCCTGGCGGTGCGCCACTGAGGTATTTTGTTGACCAGTGGCACCGATGACGATCGGGTATTTACTCAGGCGGAGAACACCGATGGCACACCGGTGTGGGAAACTCGGTTTCCCGTTAAGACAGCGCACACTGGTGCGACCGCCACACTCAGTGTCTGCTCACAGGCTGCAGTAGATACTGGTGGCACGTCGGCGCAAACAACAGTTACACTGTGCCTGCTGTGATAAAGGCGAAGCGACGGCAATGAGATTTCTCATGACGGCCAAAGTGATTCTGGCTGACAGCCAGAGCTAACATTGTTACCGACTAAAGCCGATTCTAAGCCGATAGGGATTGGAAATCAGAGTGCTTTACTGCCTTAGTTGAGGTTGGTATCGCGCATCGTGGAAGCAGAATCGGGACTTCAGGAAAGAAGTTAGCCGATGGCGCCCTTATATCACTATAAGGGGCATGACTATACCAGCCTGATTAGAGGAAACGAGAGGCGCATTGCGGCATTATATGATAATGCCGCCAGCGTGTCTAGTTGATTAGGTTGTGATGAGCTGATGGTGCGTTTATCGATTGACAGGCCATCAAGCTGAAACGGGGTTATCGTTTAACGTTAAGGAGGACCAACCGGACTGCTAGGTGACTATGTGAAGGTACAAGCACTCAGGCTTGTCATCTAGGCCTTCGCGTGCCTCCGAAGGCACTAGCGATCTGCACACTATAGGTGTGTGCACCCGTAGTGTGTGTTTTGCAGATGAAGTAGGCGCCGCGGTGAACATAATGTGCATGAAGGAATATCTCGAGGATCTGCTCGAGATCCAGCCGAGCACTGCGTGGGTGACTCCTATTTCATGTGTCATTGGTAGTCAGCTATTGGTGCAAGTGTGGCGGTCAGGCGGAGGAGATGACGGTGCGCGTACTTGCAGTGAGTAAGACTTTACAGGGTTAGCGAGAGCCTGAGAATCTTCCCTGCTCATCAGCGGTCATAATGACGATGATTAAGGGTGACATGGATGCTCACTGATGCGCGTGCTGGATTCCATCCAGCAGACCGCTACAGATTTATTACAGCAGGGATACCAGAATTTTTATCATATCGCATAAGCTGGTTCGTCATGCTTTCCGCTATCTGTATGTTGCCACCAGGGAAGGGAATATTTTATATATGACAACAGCGGCCTTTTCAATATTCCGCAGATGTCAAATCTAGCGCACAACGCCGCTAGATGTGGCGAGGTGAGGGACGTAAAGCTATTAGATTTCACCATGAGGGGTTGAAATCCTATGGTGTTCGTCGGTAATTGCTGTTGAGACAGTCATTAACACCTTCTGTTTAAATTAAGAAAGTATTTCTACCTAGATAATACCAATCGTATATATTGGAGGTCAAATTTCTAAATATACGTCAAAACAGGTTTAGCTCGTTCATGACGTGAAGAGCGAAAGTAATACTACCATTCTAGCAGGTCTATATTATTCGATAGAGTAAAATCGTCAGTTCGCAACCATACCATCGTACAAGGAATGCAATATGGTTGACTACTGTCAGGGCGGAAATGACAAATAAATAGCCTAATGGGTGATATGTACTAAAGCTTTTACATGTGGTATGGTGTGATATATAGGTCAAAATATTTCTTATTTCATCTCTAGAAAACTAATCGATCATTTTATTGTATCGTTATAATAAGGTAATAGCATATATAAATATAATTAAGAGATGAGAAATCCTGTCAAGTTCATATATTCAACATATAACCGATATTATTTGACCTGGCATTTGACTGCACGCTAAGATAATTTTTTATTATTTGGAATTTAGCATTTTATATTTTTAAAAGACGTCCTGATTCGGGTGTACTGGTTGCTCCGTTATTTTTATTTCCGCTTAACCTGGAACTAGCCTAGTTCATTCTAGCTGCGCCTATGTTTACGGGACTTTGATGGTGGAGTATTGCATATTGCCCGTCTTCATCTATTTAAGACACCTATTTATTATTCTTCTTCTGGGATGACCACGATATCACTTGTACAGCATATACCATATTGTGATGATAGTTGGAGTATTACGGCGGTTAATTAACTGCTCCTATTCTTATACCCGGCACAAAGAATTCATTATCGGTTGATAATGATCGGTGGAATAACCGGTTCGCTCAGGACAAGTTCAATTATATATAACTATTTCGCTAAAGGACGAGTATTGCTTTCTTACTTGTTTTCCTACTAGCTGTCTGCTAACCCTATTTGCTGATTACTTGCAATGATTTTAGATGGCGGCGCTGCGGGCATCCCCGATATCATAGTTGCGATAGATTAACCAAGAATACTTGGAGGTCGGTTTTTGAATAGCAATTCCGTCATTCTGTCTGCTTTGACTGATGCTACTGGGAGTGCAGGAGGGGGCATGCTACTTTTATATTCCGGACTGAACTTTGCTTGCTTATTCTAGGCCATGGCAATATAAGCCATATACTTTTGACCTGAGAGGTAGTACTTTGAGCTATTTATGTTAACTTTGATTTACTCTAAGGTGTTCACTAAAATCTGTTTTCTTTTAAATCACTACAGTTGCAAGATAGTGCTAATCTAGCAGATCCCAAAAATCTTTCCTCATAAGTAAGTAGAATGATTAAATAAAGTTAATTCATAGGTAATGTGAGAGACTACGGGCACATCTTGATGAGCAGGATTTTATGTTATGTTATAATTTGATGTTTTTTAGAATAGCTCAAGGGATATTTGAGCTTCTGGCTAGTACATGTCCATTATTTTTATGGAAAGGTTCAGGCTGAGTAGTAATTTGATGCCAGATGGGACAGTGATGAAGCCCGTATATCCGCTGTAGTTGAAAGAGAAAAAGTATGACCGATTGCAATTATAAAGATCCCCAACAATGGGTGAAAGCCGGTAACTGCGTGTTCCTTATGAGCGATTACAAAACATATCTAGATGTTCTTATATCAATCAAAGTAGAAAGAAACCTTGCTGCGCCTATGTTTGGGATCTATCTTGGCTAATCGCTTTACATTTTCTCAACCCGCAACTTTGCAGGGATACATTAGCTATGATAGAGACTATCAATGTTCTATGCACAGCATCCGAAATGTAATGATTTCGTAGTCATTAACATATCAGATCATTTAGGAGTTAATAATATGGGTATAACCAATCTGGTTCTTGTGCGCCACGGCGAAAGCCAGTGGAATAACGAAAATCGATTCACCGGTTGGCATGATGTTGATTTGTGCGATAAAGGCCATTCTGAAGCGAGAGCAGCAGGCAATTTATTAAAACAAAAAGGGTTTTATTTTGATTTCGCCTATACTTCCATGCTGAAGCGTGCGATCCACACCTTGTGGCATATCCTCGACGAATTGGATCAAACTTGGCTACCCAGTGAAAAATCCTGGAAGCTGAATGAGCGTCATTATGGTGCATTGCAAGGCTTGAACAAAGCAGAAACTGCTAATAAATACGGCAATGAGCAGGTCAAGCAATGGCGCCGTGCTTTTTCGGTGTCGCCTCCCGCACTGACTAAAGAAGATGAGCGTTATCCAGGTTACGATCCGCGCTACAGCGCTCTCACTGACCAAGAGTTGCCGCTCACTGAAAGTTTGGCGCTCACTGTCGATCGCGTTATTCCATACTGGAGCCAAGAGATCTTCCCTCGAATAAAAAGTCGTGCGCGTGTTATCGTAGCAGCTCACGGGAACTCGCTGCGTGCACTGGTGAAATATCTAGATAATCTGAATGAAGATGAAATCCTTGAGCTGAACATCCCAACTGCAGTGCCATTGGTGTATGAGTTTGATGATAATTTTAAGCCGATCAAACGTTACTATTTGAAGAATAGCGACGCAATCGTCGTGAAACAGGCGGCCGCAGCAAATCAAGGCAAGGCGAAGGGATATTTATCCTGTGAGGTGGATAAGTCCAGTGAGAATACTTAACCTATTCAGTTAGAGAGTGTAAATTAAGTTAAGTGAATGGGTTAGGTTCACTATTTCAGCGAACTGATAGCTTTTTTTCTACATTAATGGGTTTGTTGTTATAGGCATAGGTACTTTCCCCTATCGCCTACGTTACTTGATCGATGTCACGATCGGCCCGAGATGATTCTAGAACACTAAACAAAACCAGTGGTGCTTCTATATACTAAGTGCTTTTGTATTTCAGCTCACCCACTTATCAGGTCAGCAGTACCGCTAAAAGTGCAGTTACTGATACTCCCTCGGTTTGCGATAGAGCAATAACCTTTAAAATCAGTATGAACAGGGTTATATACGCTTTTTTAAAAGTCTTCCTTCCTCCAATAGTCCGCGGCTTAAAAAAAAGGAGTTCCTAACAACTCTTCTTCTCAGTCGCTATATTGCTATATGAAAGTTATTGCCTCCCTTTTTGTACATACCGTCTCTATTTCTTGAATGCCTTGGCGTCTGTGGTGATACATGTAAAATGCTAATAATTCTTATTAGTCTTGATGAGGATTGAAAGTTTAAACCCTCACTAGGCCTGATTAAAATAGGTATAAATATTAGTTGCACACCGTCCTTTTAGCCCTACCCTAATGTTAGCAGTACAGTTTTAGTGGCGGTGTCAACCGCTGCAAGCGTTACTCATGTTTCTTTGTAAACCAACTGGACCGTTTGATGAATTCATATTTCTTTTTACTAGAGGCTTTCCAAGAATTATAGCCAGACTCGCTTTTCGCTACCAGCGATTTGGCTAAAAACATCGGCATTGATGTCAAGATCTTTCTTAGATTTCTTTCTGCTGTGAGAGTGGCTAAATGAGTCATCACCTCACTGCTAACCCTGCTTGCTCATACCATCTTTGGCCTTGGTAAGATGTATTGCAGTACAGTTCGATTTGAGTATCCACAGGATGGTATGATAGTCGGCGTTGCCACAGTATTGGTAATCGCCGAATAGCATTACTTGATCACCGATAGCAAGTAGTTTCTAGGCGTTGGGTGAATTTATGCCGCCAATCGCCATCGTAAGACATCACACGCCCATGCTTGAAGCTGACAGAGAAAGACAAATAGGAAGGTATCTTACGGTGCATGTAAGATTCAGCTATGCGTGCACCAATGACCCACAATTAAGCAGATCTGCTAGATATTGCGGTGATTATTTATGCCAAGACACCTGCCAGTTGTGACACAGTCTATATTATTTATTTCCACCAGTAATGAACGCATCAAAGGTAAGTTACTATTGATTTAGAAACTGTTATCCATCTTTAGAACGTTCACTAACTTTCCCAAGCTGTGGTGGCGATTGGCTTTTCAAAATAAACAGATATCACTATTTATAACTTGTTGTTTAGTTCTGGCCGCAGTCTTATCATACTTAAAATATATTTATTGGTCGCTTTGTATTATCAGTACAGCATGGTTTTAATTTCTACTAAAAGGCTATTATTGTTGGCGCGAGGATATGCTGAATGGCATATCGCGCTGTGATATCGGTGTTGCTGCTTGCTCAGTACCTGTAAAATATTATAATAGAGTAACCTGTTTCAGGAGTGCCTTGCTTTATTAATGCCTAAGCCTACGTTTTAGTAATTTATTTTTTATCGCTATACCGCCGGGGTATTAATACTGTACAGATCGCACCCATCTATTCCTATGAATGGTGTTGAATGGTTAAATGAACCTGTTTGATCGATATTAGTGTCTACATCAGGAATGTATCGTAACTAGCTGTTAAGAAATAAAAATCCTTTTTAAATAAATTATTTCGCGGAAGATAATGCGCAGGCGTTATTTGCCTTGGCGCTTTTGATCCATAAGCAAGAACCATGAATTGCTATTAGGGTCAGGATGATGTATTCTAGCGCCATAACGTAGACGCCACGATAAGCAAAAATAACTACGCTGATCACGTCGATTACTATCCATAGTAGCCAGGTTTCGACATATTTGTTTGTCATGAGAATCATAGCTACGATAGATAACATCATCATAGCAGAATCCCAAAATGGGAAGGAATTTGGTTCCAAGTCTGAAATTTGCACCGTTATCCCTAGTCCCTTTATAATCGATATTGCAATCTGCGTCAGCCAGGAGAAAATACGGTCGATATTAAACGCTATAAGGGGAATCCCGGTAATACCTACTGATGCCCATATAAGCGACTTGGGTAGTGATAACCATCGGATGCGCAGTGTCATACCCTGATGGTTATGTGTCTGACGGCTCCAAGCATACCACCCATAGAGATTCGCACCAAAGAAAAAGAGTTGCAGCAATAGGCTGGCATAGAGCTGGATTTGGAAGAAAATCACCGAAAATAGTGTGACGTTAATCAGGCCAAACAGGTAATTTAGGCTCTTTTCTTTGCTAGCGCCCCAAATGCATAACAGACCAAATAGCGTGCCTACAGCTTCAATCCACGATAAATCATAACCACCTACACCGAGGTTGATATGTACTAATATATTTCCGGTACTAAAGAAACTCATACAATGTTCCTTATAAACAACATAGTTGGGTAATCCCCGCCCTGGGCTATAGGTCTTCTTAGACGAAAAAATCTAGGATTGGCTTTAGGGGCTAGGCTTTTTACATTGATCTGTATCTCATTCTCAATGTCATTTTTTCAGGATTTCGGCGATAGGCATTAGTTAATGCATCATTACTCATGGGTCATGCTTACTCCTGTGGTTGAATGCTCTTTAAGCAACTTTCGCTGTTTTACACAACTATTTATTTCAAAACCTTGATGTATCTTTTAAAAATATCGCGATCTGTAGTGTCAGCAACCCGGTATTTGGTGATTTTTGACTGTTTTTATGACTGGGAAAGTGAAGCTGAGGGACGCAGTTATTTTTATTATAGACTCTTGTGGCTCTGTATGTACTTATATTAGCTTGTTTGGATCCAGGGCCTTCATATGCCTCAGTGTCGGATATGCAAACGCACCCTGAAAGATAGCGGGTTTTCTAAAACAATAAGTCAGGCTTTCTTTGTTTCTGCGTATAACTATTTGAAATGAGATCCGGTAGAAAAATGAGTGTTCACTGATAGTATCACGAGGGTTCAGTAGTTTCACGGCAATGTAGGATGTAATCGCCGAGGCGGCGGACGGTTTGAATTGCGCTACTATTAGCGTGGGTCAGCATGGTTAGAATAGGATACTTATCCTAAAATAGGAACATTCTTCTTTTTAAAAGCTAACTCCAGGGGAGTACGGAATGCAATATTGGCATCAGTGCATATCCCGGATTTAGTGGTTTGACAGTCTCCTTTTGGAATGCCTCTCAATAACTAACAGTATCCCAATCTGGCTGCATTCTACCCAAAACATGGCGTTTCTAAGGCATTCCATACAACCTTGGTTTCTTCCATTAATACCTGAATTTAGGGTTGGTTTCAATAACGGATTGTATAATATCATGCAATTCTCACCGTGCATGTTCCTTGGAAAGGTATAAAATGCTGGTGGTACTACACAGTGTGTCTGTAAGATTAAACAAAATGATTTGGAGGCAGGGATACCTGTTGGTATATACATTCCACGTACCACTATAAACTTTACTGAGTTGCTAACAACGTCTGCTAAGGTTGTTAGCTTGTGGCCTCTTTCACTTATGACGCCTATTTATATGTTAAATAGCATCAGTAAAATCATGTGAAAAGACCGCAGGTATTGATATCGACGTCTAGTGAAATTTAATTAGTGAAATGATAGTAAACGGTACTATATGAGGAGAGGTATTAGATCAAGACATAGAAATCAATGGGGAGGTTACGTCGGGTGACTTGGGAATGCTATTGATGTTGCTAGATATTATTGATCTTCTAGGTTAGCGCAAGAAGATCTTACTTTAGCTAAGTTCACATCTTTTTTATTTTATAATTGATGGGTCGTGCAGGATTCGAACCTGCGACCAATTGATTAAAAGTCAACTGCTCTACCAGCTGAGCTAACGACCCAATGCTTTCCTTTTTAATGCGAGTAAGCAGGTTTGGCACCAATAAAGTATATTACTAACATATCTTTTTAGCGCAACTTAAATTTGGAACAATAAGCTAGACTGCTTATTGTTCATACGAGTAGACCCGCATTATTCAGCCTAACTAACGCCGGGTCTTTTTTTTTAACTAGCTATGCGATTTTTTGCCAGTGAAGCCTCTAAGCTGCTTGGATACTGTTTGATCAATTGTTGGAAAACGGCTTTTGCTTTATCAAACTGCCCTTTTTCCTGCATGATTATACCCACTTTATACATGGCCCCTGCTGCTTTATTGGAATTTGCATAATTTTTCACTACCACTGAAAAATAATAAGCGGCATCATCTTTGTTGCCTTTGTTATAAAACAATTGACCCAGCCAATAATGAGTATTAGGCTGGTAGATAGATTTTGGGTACAATTTTAGAAAGGATTGAAAAGCAGAGATGGCTAGGTCATACTGTTTTTTTTCTAGTGCTAACGAAACAGCAGTATTGTAGTCGCTGTTTTCATCTTTCTTGCTGGAGAACACCATAGAAATGTGGTTGCTGCCATTAGACTGGGCAGCAGCTGCTGCCCAGTCTAAATTTTGGTCCCCCCCCCGAGCACTTTTTTGAATGAGATTATCGATCTGCTGATATATTTTCCTCTCGCGTTCGATTATTTGCTGAACTTGATATTGGTTTTCTTGGATCCTCCCTCGCAGGGAATCAATATCATTTTGATTTTCAGAGAGTTCTTGCTGAAGTTGGGTTAAAAGCTGCCCCTGAGCATTGCTGATACGTTCAAGTAATGCCACTCGTTCTGTAAGCGAATTGTAACCAATATGATGGATTGGCGCTTGGGCTGCAGCGACCCAAGGAGCGGTGAGGATCATCAGCAACGCTAGACTAAACACATTACATGAAAATTTACTAAGCATATAATTTTATTAGTAAACTAGAACGGCACGGCGGTTTTTAGAATACGCTTCTTCGTCATGACTCGTTACGGCTGGTTTTTCTTTTCCGTAGGAGAGAAGAGAGATTTGATCAGCTAAAACGCCTTTTCCCTGTAAGTACATTTTAACCGAGTTAGCACGACGCTCACCTAGAGCGATGTTGTATTCCGGCGTGCCACGTTCATCAGTGTGCCCTTCAATAGTTACTTTGTAAGACGCATTATTACGTAAGAACGTTGCATGTGCATCCAGTATTTGAGTAAAAGCAATGCTGATGTTATATTTATCAAGGCCAAAGTATATCGTGTTTCCATTTTGAAGTTCTTGCATCTTTACATGCGCTTCCTCTTGATAAGATAAGTTACTGTCGCTGTTTTCGATGCCAGCGCAAGCCCCCATGCCAGCTTCATCGTGATTTGCGTTTTTGTGAGAGCTACAAGCTGTGCCAGCTAGAACGGGCAATGCCAGTAGAAGTGATTGCAGTACTTTATTCAATTGCATGTCTTTAATCCTCTTATAATTTCAATATATATTGACAGTTCCATTATAGATGCGGCGACCAGGCAGGGGATCTGAGATGCTCATTACTTTCTGGGAGACGCGCTTTAAAACGTCCATCACTTGAGATTAGGTGTAATATGGAACCTATAGGCCCCATGGAACTATAGATAATCATAGTCCCGTTTGGTGCAATACTAGGGGCTTCGTCAAGGAATGTGTCGGTTAATACGTGAACTTCTCCTGAAATAAGATCTTGTTTGGCAATATGCTGAACTCCATTCGTGGAAGTCACCATAACCAGAAATTTACCATCGTAACTGATCTGAGCATTCTGGTTCTGGGAACCTTCCCACGTCAAACGCTGGGATGTTCCGCCTTTAGCACTGATCTTGTAAATTTGTGGGCGCCCCCCCTGATCGGAAGTATACGCCAGTGTCTGACCATCTGGGAACCAGGCTGGCTCAGTGTTGTTGCTTCGATCATCGGTGATCTGAATCACCGTACCGGAATCCAGGTGAATCACGTACAGATTGAGGCTACCGCTCTTAGAGAGCGAAACCGCTAGGCGGCTGCCATCTGGGGAGAATGCCGGCGCACCATTGTGACGTGGGAAAGCGGCAATCTGGTTGATTACCCCGTCAGATAACGCTTGTATTACTAGCGTAGATCGGCCACTTTCGAAGGTTACGTAGGCTAGCTTACTACCATCTGGTGACCACGCCGGTGACATAAGCGGCTCAGGAGATTGGTGCAAAATAAACTGATTATACCCATCATAGTCTGCCACGCGCAGTTCGTAGAGTGATTTTTCGCCATTTTTCTGCGCGATATAAGCGATGCGGCTGCGAAAAGCCCCCTTAGTGCCGGTCAGTTTTTCAAACACTTCGTCGCTGGCAGTATGTGCAGAATAACGCAACCATTGTTGCTTTGCTTTAAACTGGTTTTGTGTTAATACGCTGACTTGGGAGTTGGAGGTATCCACTAATTGATAAGAGATGAGATAATTACTATCAGCGCCGGGCTGTACCTGCCCAATTATGATAGCATCAATCCCAAGTCCAGTCCAAGCTGCTGGAGTCACTTCAGATGCGGTGGTGGGTTGCTGCGGCATGCGTATGATGTCAATAGGGTTGAATTTTCCGCTATTGCGCAAGTCTTCGCTGATAATATTTCCAATATCTTCTGGATTCGCGCCAGAACCAGTCCATTTAAACGGCACGATAGCAATCGGACGAGCAGAATTGATCCCTTGGGTGATTTCAATCTGAACTTCCGCGTGAATAATGGATGCCCACATTATTAAAAATACTAGCGCTACTCGAAATGCTTGCTTCATGTCATCTCCTTTATCTAGGGCATACCTAAGATAAATTAGTAGAATTTTAATCACCCAATACAAATAACGCTAAACATCTTTATTGATTACCTTGATATGGTGTTTGGTTATTGATTTTCTCACCATAGCACACTCAAAAGCCACTAATTAAGTGGAAGTGTACAGGCTGTCTCAAAAATCGATCAATCAAGTGGCAGCTTTCAGAGACAGCCAGAGGGATGGGATATTTTAGCGCGCTTCTAAGTGACTATCTACTAATTTGGTCACTAGCATCATTGCACATGCTAGTTGCGTTTAGACATGATTGCTAGAGCTGCTTCCTGACCATTAAAGGGTATAGAGTAGTTTACTCCTGTATCTCTGTGTTAATTTAGGTCATTGCGGTTTGAATGTAAGTGTAAAAAATTTAAAATGCTGATAAATGGCATCGCTGGGTGGTTTTGGTATTTGTGCTCGTTTAGCAGCAGAGACTGCCGCCTGACAAAGGGCTGGATCACCGCCTACTTCTTGCACATTGATAAGTAAGCCATTCGGTGCAAGCTTGATGCGCAAGTTACAGGTTTTACCGGTGAATGCAATAGGGTCATAAAACTTGCTTTGTATTACGTTTTGAATCTGCCCTATATAAGTGTTGATGTTTTCACTACTATCCGCTACAGCTTTGGTATTACTCAGTTGAGTAGTATGACTGTCTTCTTTTTGTTTTCCCTTCCAAACGGGGTTGGCTTTGCTATCCGACAGATCATTAAATAGGTTATTGAGTTCCGCGAACTTCTTTGCGGCAGCAGTTTCCTGTGTGGCTTGTTTTTTGGTTTTGTGTGTCTCTGAGTGCTTGTATTCATCCGCTGATTGTCGGGTTTCAAAGTTTTTCTTTCCCACGTTTAGCGGCATGGCAAACTTATTAGTCTCTGTTGTTTTGTTCGTTGCTTTTTTTTGTTTGACTGGTATTGTTGCCTGCTCTTGTGCTTTATTTTGATCTATTGTTTCCACATCTAATTTTTCTTTTCTCTTTTGCTTGCAGTTGAATTGTTCTACTACAGCGATAGGATCGACGATAGTTGCTCTAATAATAGAACTATCATTGTCGCTCCTGCTAGCACTAATAATGTGTTCTTGTAACGACCCGTAAATTAGAAGAGCCATCAGTATCATATGCAGCATGAAAGAAATAACAACGGCACGATAGAGTTTATCGTTTTTCTCAGTGTCCTTTACCAAAGTAAGTTCCCAAAACTGCTGTTGCTTATACAAGGGTACTTGAGTCACACTATAGTGACCAGGTGCCATATTTTATAATTAAATAGGATGAGTCATTAGCCCCACAGAGCTTACACCCGCCTGATGGAGGATATTTAATGCCTTGATAATTTCATCATACGGAAGATCCCGCGCGCCTCCTATTAAAAAGGCTGTTGTAGGATTGGTTGCTAAGCGCAATTTAACTTCAGCCGCCACTTGCTCTGGTTGTAGCAGTACCATACGCTGGTGATCTATCATCAACGTATATTGACCTACACCGGACACTTGGAGAATAACCGGTAGATTATTAGTGCTGGCCACGGGTTTGGCATTGGTGGAACTTGGTAGGTTAACCTCCACGCTCTGCGTGAGACTTGCTGTTGTTACCATAACAATCAGAAGTAGAACCAGAAGCACATCAAGCAGCGGAACCATGTTAATTTCTGAGTTTAGTGCGTGCCGATGTCGTCCAGGTATTCTAGCCATACTATCCTCTACTTACTACTTGCTGAGGAGAAAGCCTCACGATGTAGAATAGCGGTAAATTCTTCCATAAATGTGCTGTAATTTTGCTCAATTTTGTTGAGTCGTTGGTTGATGGTGTTATAGGAAATCACAGCTGGGATTGCTACAACAAGTCCAATTGCAGTCGTAATCAACGCTTCGGCAATACCTGGTGCGACCATCTGTAATGTAGCATACTTGGCTACGCCTAGTGCGATAAAAGCATGCATGACCCCCCACACGGTGCCAAGAAGCCCAATATACGGACTGATTGAAGCAACGGTGCCGAGGAACGTAATATGTCTTTCCAATCCTTCCAGCTCAAGGTTCATTGCAATGCGCATCGCTCTTGATGCGCCTTCAATAACCGACTTTGGCACATCCTTGTTGGCACTGTGCAAGCGGGTGAATTCTTTAAAGCCTGCATAGAAAATCTGTTCCAAACCAGTCAAGATGTTGCGATGCGCCTGACTTTCCTGGTATAAACAGGACAACTCGACACCAGACCAGAATTTACTTTTAAAGACATCAGCGACATCCGTTGCTTTATTGAAGATATATATTCGCTGGATGATAATCGCCCAAGAGACTACTGATAAGGATATTAAAATCAGTACGGTAAGCTTAACTAGCGGGCTTACTTTTAAGAATAAATCTAGGATTTTTATGTCAGGCACTACTGAACTCCGGGGAGAATAGATTGAGAAAGCACTTTTACTTATATTCTGCGTTGAATAAACAGATATGATTAATAATTATAACGGTTAGCACGGTTTAACAGAGTTTCGTCTCAGTTGACCATGTATTCAACAACAGTGAGTGAGGACGCGTGGATAACTGTAATGTCATTTCATGCTTCCAGTTGTTCATTAAGACGAAACGAGCCAGGTGATCTACTGTTACACTGTGAAAAATGAAAGTGGCATATTAACTGAGTAGTTACTGACGATAGAATAATGTTGACGAAGCAGTGTAGGGACATTTTTCAAAAAAGTAATATCACAGCTATTATAGAGCACCCTGATAGTAACGGGTGCTTATAGTCAACACGAATCAGGCATCACAATCACATATACTAACGTGAGTTCACGAAACTTTGTTTTCTGATAATACGATTCAACCCTCTAACTATAACTCAAGATGAATCGGGTTGGAAATGAGTTAGTTAGAATGAACATAATTATAGGATTGCATTAATTCATCTTGTAGAGATATAACTGTATTATAAAGAAACGTAAAGTAATTATGTAGCCACAACCCAAATGCAAGAAAGAGGGTAGCACGATAGAAATGACGATACGCCTTGGAAGGCGTAGGGATGGATCATTCTGGGAACTGCCTAAAAAAGAAGTATCTCTACTGACTTTTAGTAAGTACGTGTTTCTATTAACCTTGTGTGGTGTTAATACATTAAATCTAATTAATTAGCGATAACGCCAGTTAAAGTGCCCGAATGAGGTCCTCATTTTTGATAATGTACCACTTATCAGGGAGTAAGATAATCTATAACTTGCTGCAAGTTTATAGTTTTAGTTACCTAGCTGTCTTCAAGTACGAGTGTCGTAATGATACCAAAATAATAAGGCATTAGTGTTTGGAGAATTCAGGAAAGAGTCAATAGTTTAAATTTTGTCCTTAACATAAGGACCCGGCTAGTTTTAGAACTGGGTTTATGATGAAAATTTTTATAAAAATGGGTTATGATAAATGATAGAGAAGATATTCAACGTAAGGCTACTCTCACCTCGTTTAGGGTTAATAGCCTACACATACAATTTAACAGCGTCAGATTCCATTTTAGGTGCCATACATAAAGCGGTCATCAGGAGCGGGAAGCGACTCAGGTTAGCATGTAACTGCCAGTAGATTTCATAAATCAAATTCTCGCAAGTAGCAAGTACAAGCTATTATTCACGTAGTGAATGTGAAGCGCAGCTTGCCTTGAAGGGAAAGTTAAGTCGCAGTGTATATTTGCTGCTGGGTGTTGCAAGTGAATGCAATAATATTTTATTAATAATGCTTGTCAATACCAATAGTTCATAAGGGTTTAGTAGTTGTAAACAGTTCCTTTTTTGGATAGAAGCATGTATTTCATATATGGGAAAGCCGCCTAAAGCGAATGTCCACTTCGTGCTAAACACTACTCCTAGTAAAACTGCTAATATCATGCTCTGCATCACATTTTACCTCAGAGTCTACATTCTAACTTAGTGTGGAACTCGACACCGGCGCCTAGAAAGTTAAGGTAGTCAATATTAGGATTATAACAACGCAGAAGCCAGAGAAAGCACTAATATAGATCTATAGCCTAAGCGGCACATACAGCTTTTCCGCTTAGAAGCGAAACCTGTTTTTGCACTCCACTTGTTAGAATAGCGTTAATTATTAATCGATACTAAGTCTCGGGTTTGGTGAGGAGGAGCACCAAGTCAAGTCCCATGCCAGAATTATCGTAATATCAAAGTTAATGAGGAGTTCGCTAACTCTAGAGTTAACCATTTAAATTTTATCACTTTATAGGAAACCATATGTGAGAATTCTGTTTCGTGCGTAGCCTTTACTGTGTCAGTCATTTTGGCAAGGGAAGCGACCAGTTTGAAGCTGTATGGATCGACACAGAACAATTTGAATGTTAGGTAGCTCTCGGGCAAAAAGAAAAGACTATAGAAGTAGAAGATTAGGTTTATTAAGAATAGGATATTCTCATTTTCTTCACTGAAGAGTTGAGATTCGGTTGGTCGAAATTCACTAAACCACACGATTAGTTAGGAGTATTTTAGGCCAGTAAAGACCGAGTTCTATGGTGATTAAAGTTAGAACTAATCTATATTACATATCATAGTTCAATTCTTATATTACTAATGTGTCGTCGTTGGTTTAGGATAATACACAGATCATGAATAGCATAAGAACTCTACTTTCCGCCCTTATACAGTAGCTCGTATAGCAGTGCTACGATTGAATATAGCTTTCGTCCCCCAGTTCATCTACGCCCGTCTTGCCTCGGCAACAGTTTGTTTATAGCGTTTCAGAGAACATACATAACCGAACACTTCGTTGGATTGATTGAACTTGTTATATAAGTGAGGGCCCGTATTTTTGATACACAATTCTCTAAGAAACTGGTCAACGCTTATGGAATTTAGATACGCATTCATCTTGCGTCATGCGAGTCTTTTTTAGGGTAGTGATCTAAGTATCCTACGGTAATTTAATATCAACAAGTTTAGTTGCTTCATGCTGCCCATTTCTTAACCGTAGTCATCCCTAAACACCGAACGAGAAAAGTGCTAGCATATGGTAGTGAGTAGAAAGACCCGAAGAATGTTTGAAACAGGTAATATCTTACTTGATAAGTAGATCCTAGACATAGTTGGCGCGTAAATATGTCACTACAAGATTGCTCGATCCCACAATTTAAACGCACTGCAACTGCGCAACTGAATGAAAGAGTAGTTAGAAAAGATGTACAATTTCCAGGCTCAGGGTTTTTAAAATGCCAGTCGCAGGCGATCGGGTTTTCTCCTCACTTATTGGCGAGCAGTATCTACAGTGTAGATAGGTCATAGGCGATTCTACCACCCAAATTACTGCTCTTTACTTTACGTTTCTCAGACTATCTTACTTGAACAAGAAAGGTCGGACTAGCGTTGGCGTAAGAGAGAATGCCATTAGATCTTAGTTCGCCATGGGAACTGAATATATCTCTGATATAATAGGAGATATAAAACTAGTTAGTCGTGCCGTGAAACTTTATGGCCAAAGCTAGCGGCCATCCTAAAGCAAGTTCATAAAAATAACTTTTTCATAATGTTGTGACGTCTTTATGGATTTTTACTAATAAAGTAAATAATTTCTTATTCCTGCTTCAGGAATAGCATAGCTGCATTAGAAGAATAGATAATAGATGGTGAACTAAAGTTAAAAGTAATTTAACATCAGTAGTTTTAGAGTATCAAAAACTCTTATTTTTGTTTTAAAATGATTAATGACTGTAGCCTTGTTAAGGCTATCTGTAATACTCATAATAAATGGTCTGAAATACAATCACTTTAATTCAGCGTACACGCTTTCAAGTAAACTTTCTCCACACAACTCAAGAGTGAAAGAAGTATATTTAAAACTGACTATTGATAAATAAGATAAGAAGATTAGTGATCCATAATCACAAGATAGGTATGAATCACGCACTTTCTCTCAATAGATGATTTCGCATCATATGAATTTAAATTTATTTCTTAAATAAGCTTTAGCTTAGTTAGGTTGTGTGGCGTTACTATATTTATATATAACTCTATAATAAAATATTTATTTTTAAATATCTATGTGCGCTGCACACTTTATGCTCGAATTATGATTTATGATTATTTAGGTTCAATTATACATTGTACTGGATTAGTTTAGGTTAGTAACCTAAGATAGGCTCACATCTAGGTTAGAAATTATATGCTGCATAAATTAATAAATTTCTTGACAAGGAAATTGAAGAGTGCTTTCAATATATCTTAGACTTAACATAATAAATAATAATCAATAATATAGAGGAACGTGAAATGTTAAATAAATAAGCAAGATTTAAAAATTTAATAGTGATATAATAAAAAGTGTGATTGGTGCAATCTGTGATTGCTCTACGCACATTGTTTTGCTCAGTGAGCACAACTGTAGAATATGTCGCGCAATACGTTTAATAGATGCTGATCATCCCCGTTTAAAGCTGATTAACGGTTTTGGGTAACAACACACTATAGTCACTTCATTATGCAAGATCCGGTACCGACAGAAGCTCTGTTCGATGTTATCTGATCCAGGATTGCTATCTGTTATTACTATGCATGATTATTTGGTAATCCTGCGCTATGCTGAGATGTGAAACTGTTTCAGTCAGCAGGGCTGGAGCTACTTGCGAACTATCATAACTGTTCGGGGCATCTATTTAGTCGAATAGATTGTAGATGTTAGGGTATAACTATAAATGCTCCCCTTATTTTTACTACATAAGTATTTCGTTTAGTAGTAACTTTCAACAGAAATTAACAATATTCCGCGCTAGCTCTCTAGCGCCATGGCCCACTCTTGCTTAGCTGTTGCAAACAGAGTATGGTATTGCGGATGATGCAGGCAGTGAGGCATCCACACTTTGTGAACTATCCTCGGTGTAGGGATGATAGCGAGTTAATGACATACAGAGAAAAATACGTGATTGCCATAGTATGTCGCGCGATCAAAAGTTAAAAATATTCCGGTAGCATCTTACACAGCAACAGGCAACCGATCAGTCTAGAATAAATATATAACTACCAGGAATCAAAGTGCCCTTGATGATGTGGTGATAAGACCTTTCAGTATTAATCGCAAGGTAGCACATAAACTGTGCTACCATATATAAAAATAGAAGTTGATCACTGAAGTGATCAACTTGACGGCACTGTTTACTATCCTTAATCATTATAGCCTCTTCATTCAGTTCGCCTCTCACATTGTGCATCAGGATGTGGTGAATACCTGATGAAGACTGAGCCCTAAAGTATCAGTCGAGGAAAGAGAGAATGTTTCCCCATGCCTGTTCTATCAGTGCTTCCTCTTAACAGCCCATCTCCCGCATGATGGGAATGCTCTCTACTTCTGCGATATTCTATTTCAGCGGCTGGCACATCGCTGAGTAAAAGTGCCTAAAACTGTAGAGCTAGGTGTTGTTGGTCTTTTTTAATAAAATCATAAGTAGAAACTTGTATCCAAGTTTTTTCGTAAGCGCCTAACCGGGGTTGACCAATACAAACCTGGCTTTATCTCAGCTTATCGCTTTCCACTTTTATGCCAAATCAACGATTGTGTTACAGGTGTTTTTTGAGTGCAAAGCAAGAGGTACTTCTGCTTGCTTTGGTCCTTTTAAGTAAGTATTGCTAAACCCGCGGCAGGTCAGATCTGGGGTTGCTTGGTGGAGAACCTAACTAACATTATAGCTGTGAGTAATGTGAAAAAGTTTTAATAAATCATTTCTTTCAAAGGAAATGAGGGCAATGGATGAGCGTTAGACTATACTCAAATATAATATTGATATAAATATATTATATCAGCTCTCATCTATCTTAAAATAATAAAAAGTTAAATAAGAAGAGCATACATAACTAGGTATGCTCATGGGTAGTCAGTCTATATTGCATTTCCAGATGACTCACTAGCTGCTAAACAGCATCCTTATCTCACTTATACTATCGACTTGAACCGTAACAACCATATCTATTTCTTTAAACTGCGTTATACTAAGAAGTCAGCAAAGTAGTTGCGATACAGTTTCTACAAGATCGGTATATCCTCTCTGTTGCCGTCACGATCATTATCGTATAGTTAACAGTTGTTTTGTATGTGAAGCACTGGCAGTAGAAAAGCTCTTTATGCAACTAAACGCAATCCAATCTACAGGAAAGTGGGTTGAAGCAGGAGGTGAAAGTAAAGGCTAATCCTACTCTAAAGGTTGAGTTGTAACATTTCGCCTATCGAAATTTTATTGGGATAGCCTGGTTTGATAAACGTAATAATAGTTGGGCGAGCTAAACTGGCTGAATTATGGTCTCTTTCTAAGAAACAAAAAGTTAATATATATAGTTGTACTCAGTATACCTAGTACAGCTAAGCGAGTTAAGGTACTGAAAGTAGGTAATCATCGCCTGCCATCACTTGATAGCAATAGCTAAGAATATTCTCCAATTAGCAATCTAACATCTTGTGCAATTTATTGATAATCTCAGCCATTCTACGTATGAGTTTCACAGTAACCGCCTCGAGCGGCGTTGAGCTTCTGACTGGCGTGCCTTTGCCACTAGTGAAAGGCAGGTGATCACCCGATAATAACGTGTTCTTTAATATAGTTGGCTGCCGTTTCTTCAGCGTTTCTGCCAATCTTACTGATCAGCACACTTGCTTCTATCTGTGGATCTCGCTTGCACAGCTTGAGAATATCAACAAAGTTGGATCCGGAGATGGGTCGCCATCTAAACGAATATAGGCAGTTTAGATCTAGACTGCATGGGTTGTTTTTGCAATGTCGCATAGCAAAGTGCTCCGTATTGGAACACAATATCTACTACATCTAGTGGATGGATATGACCTGACATCATACCAGTGATGCATTCCTCTGAGTGATAAACGGCAGAGCTATTCGATCTGTTCATTCTAACGCCACCCTAATCTAACTTTAGTGTCATGTTGAGCATGTCTAATGTTAGGACAACTTAGAGTATACTGAGGATCAACTTGATGCTAGCATAAAGGGGTTCAATAAAAGAGTTTATTGCAGAATAGTGAAGGAACTTAAATAACTGATGCATCTACTGCTGTGTTTTCAACTACCTTATGCACACTGTCAAATACTGCTAATCCAAGATGCTTGGTACCACTTTTGCTAGAGGTGCACCTTCAACTATTTAATTTTCTTAGCGATAGCGTGTTCAGGATGCAGCTTTTCCTGCCTAGTGGTAGGACTCTTGCAAATTAGTTTTTATTCTTATCGATTAAAATGGAGATTATTTACTTGCCATTGCCGGCACATTTTCTAGGCCGTATCAGTCAGGCTGATAGCAGAAATGATATGCAGACAACTGTTCGCTAATGTTTAGTACTCATTTCGGCGTTCTTTCATTCCAGATAAATCATAACTGAAATGTTAATACTTACTTTAGCAGTGAGATGATAATCACGTCAGCGATCAGAACATAACACACCGTTCTGCCGAAGAGGTTTAGTAGCATCACTTTTATATGATCGTCAGAGAATTATTTTCCATACATCATCGATACGCGCGTTTATTGCCCCACCGCCTACGTCTAGGCTATTAGCTAGTTTACCAGGATACAGTTTAACTATGTCCATCGGCCCTTGTCAATCCGGCACCGTCAACAATGCAGTTGATCTTCTTTTCAAGCGCTTAAGTAGTGCATGTATAACTCTGAGGACCAGGATTTACGCCCGCCTTACTGGGCAAGATCACGCATTTCGCGTACTTCCGTTTGGCGGAACAAGGTATTTCAATAAGCATCTGGTTTGTGTACAGACATATTCGGTCACCTTCTTTTGTGATTATTGGCGGGTTAATCTCAAGGATCACCCGGTCATGTTCCAGGAATAGGCTTATGCAACACTATAAGCATCTCAGTGAATGGACTGACTTGCTTAGCAGTCAGTCTTGATTTAAAAAGCAGCTCACGAGTCTGTCAAGGTTGTGGGGAGACCAATGGTTTGATAGTAATTTTATCGATCAGCGCCTGAGCATATTGCGCTACGTTTGAAAACTTAATACCGACGTAGTGGATTTCATAAACGCCACATGAGCGATATGGCCAACTACTGCGCTAACGTACAGCTCTTTATCGATCTCGCCCGCGGATCCCACTAGTATTTGTGTACTGGCTCGTTCGTGCGTCAGTTTGGCAGGTCACCAGGCGTTTGCTAATTAGGTTACTGCGGCCTCGTGGACATCTTCTTTTGTTGACTGTTTCCCGCCGCCAGAGGTTCCTGGCTCGCCAGGCTAGGTTTGGTATTTAACTATCCAGGGACCAGCACCGATTTTGATATGGCCTCTTTGCTTCATCTGGTGATTTATAGGCGTAGCCGACCAGTGCTACCATGCCACATTAAGCAATCAAGTTTGCCTTGGTATTCTTTTAAATTCATATGGCTACATGCATTTGTTCAAAAGGCTTAAGCAGCCATGCCGTTACCCCGGGAATACTAAAGTTCGTTTTGTGGGCTAAATTTTATCTCCTGAATCACATAGTTCAGCATTCTCTTTGCTATAAATATAAAGTTAAGACAAAGCTGCAGCAGGTTTGTTAGATATCCAGGAGAAGATAAACCGGATCTTCCAACATGTTTTTAACTGTTACCAAGTAACCCACGGCCTCTTTGCCGTCAATCAAGCGGTGGTCATAAGATAGCGCTAGGTACATCATTGGTTGGATCACGACCTCACCATTAAGAGCTATAGGCCGATCTTTGATTGCATGCATACCCAAAATAGCACTCTGAGGTGGGTTGATGATTGGGGTGGATATTAATGAGCCGAATATGCCACCATTGGTAATAGTGAAATTACCGCCTCTCAGTTCTGCTACAGTCAGTGTCCCTTCGCGACCTTTAATAGCAAACTCTTGTATTTTATTTTCTATGTCTGCCATAGACATCCTGTCTACATCACATATAACCGGTGTAACCAGGCCACGTGGGGTAGATAGCGCGATACTTACATCAAAGTAATTGTGATACAGCACATCAAATCCATCGATGGACGCGTTGATTTCTGGATAACGTTTGAGCGCTTCCACTACCGCCTTGAGGTAGAATGACATAAATCCTAAACGCAAACCGTGTCGTTTCTTGAAAGCTTCTCCGTATTGGTTACGTAGATCTATTATCGGTTTCATATTGATTTCGTTAAAGGTAGTTAGTACAGCAGCGCTGTTCTTCGTTTCCAACAGTCGTTCAGCGATTCGTTTACGTAGGCGGGTCATTGGCACGCGTTTTTCATAGCGAGTGCAGAGATTCGGGTCTGGTGCTTTTTCAGCGGATGATTGATCAATTGGCTGGTTGTGAACTAGATGAGCTTCAAGGTCTGCATTCGTGATGTGATTGTTCTCACATTTACCTTTTATGATAGTAGCGTCGAGATCATGCTCAGATATTAGCTCGCGCATTGCCAGACCGAGATCGTCCTTGCTAACTGTTTCCAGGTTGTTAGTATCCGACGGAAGAGAGCCGGTTACTTTATATACGAGGTTTGTCTTGGTGTGCAGTTTGTTGGAGGTCTTACATGGAGTAATGCGGCCAAGGATTTGGCGAGATAGCACAGTAGCGCCCACTGCTTGCACGATCTCAGTAAGTTTACCCTCTTTACTGGCCTGCACTTCTAAAACTACTTTGTCGGTTTCGATCTCCACTAGCACTTCATTGAGCTGAACGGTGTCGCCCGCTGTCTTATGCCAGGCTGTTACCGTTGCATCGGCAACCGATTCAGGAAGATCCGGAACCAGAATATCTATGCTACTCATATTTAGCTTTCCTTAATATGGATACTTTATATTTGCTATAAAACAAACAAAAACTAATCAATATTTAGCGCATCATTCACAAGCGCCTCTTGTTGCTTCTTATGTACTGACATATAACCTACCGCCGGAGATGCAGAAGCAGGACGTCCGACGTAACGTAAGGTGGCCCTAGCTTTTATTACCTTTCGTAATTTGCGCTCGCTGAAAAACCAAGCCCCCTGGTTGAACGGCTCTTCTTGACACCAAACAAAATCATGCACATGCGCATATTGCGCCAATACTGCTTGCACAGCCTGGTGTGGAAAAGGGTACAACTGCTCGATACGAATGATAGCGACGTCTTTCTTCCCATTATTTCGCCGATGTTCTAGCAGGTCGTAGTAGACTTTCCCAGTGCACAGCACCACGCGTTTGACCATTGTCAGATCCATACTGTCGATCTCACCGATAGCCGACAAGAAAGTTCCATTTGCTAACTCTTCTAGGCAAGACACTGCTAGGGAGTGGCGTAGCAGTGACTTAGGGGACATCACCACTAGCGGTCGGCGTATTCCTCGTAGTGCCTGTCGGCGTAGCATGTGGTAAATCTGTGCTGGAGTAGATGGGGTGCATACTTGCATATTCTGTTCTGCACAAAGCTGCAAGTAACGTTCCAAACGCGCAGAAGAGTGGTCTGGTCCCTGCCCTTCGTAACCGTGTGGCAACAACATCACTAGACCACACATGCGCCCCCACTTCTGCTCGCCAGAGCTGATAAATTGATCAATTACAACTTGTGCCCCATTTGCAAAGTCACCGAATTGCGCCTCCCAAATCGTCAGTGTACGGGGTTCAGTAGTAGCGTAGCCATATTCAAATGCCAGCACGGCTTCCTCAGACAGTACCGAGTCCCAGATGTTGAATTTACTCTGGTCATTTTTGATTTTTGACAGCGGAACATAGACCGAGCTGCTTTTCTGGTTATACACTACCGCATGGCGATGGAAGAAGGTGCCACGGCGTACATCCTCACCAGAGATTCGGATAGGGATCCCTTGATCGAGTAGGGTTGCATAAGCTAGTGTTTCAGCCGCACCCCAGTCAAGCAGTTTGTTACCTGCTGCCATCTGAGCACGGTTGCGGTAGATTTTTGCTACGCGTGGTTGCATTTCGATCTTTTCCGGTATACTACTTATGCAGTAAGCGAGCTCCTGCAAGCGGTTCATCTCGACTGTATTGGGATACTCCTCGTCCCATGTATGGTTCAGGTATTGTGACCAGATGGAGGAATGCAGATGCATCGGACGGCACTCTTTGACCACACAATCACCAAGTTCAAGTGCATTCCGGTACAGGTTGACCATTCCGGTTGCATCTTCTGGGCTGGCTACTTTTTCTGCTTTTAGCAGACCTGCATAGATTTCGCGTGTTGTTGGGTGGTTTTTGATCTTCTGGTACATCAATGGCTGTGTGGTGCTTGGCTCATCGGCCTCGTTATGCCCGTAACGGCGGTAGCAGACCAAATCAATTATCACATCACGGTGAAAGGCGTTACGGAAATCCAATGCTAGTCGGGTTACGAACGCCCCTGCTTCTGGGTCGTCTGCGTTGACGTGGAAGATCGGTGCCTGTACCATTTTAGCGATGTCGGTACAATACTGGGTTGAGCGGGCATCTTGTGGATTGGAAGTGGTGAAACCAATTTGGTTATTTATGACGATACGTATCGTTCCGCCCACTTCATAAGCGCGTGCCTGCGACATATTCAGGGTTTCCTGCACTACGCCCTGAGCGGTAATGGCAGCGTCACCATGGATGGTAATTGGCAATATTCTATTACTGTTCGGTTCTTTCATACGATCGCGGCGTGCGCGTGCCGATCCCATCACAACGGGACTAATGATCTCTAGGTGTGATGGATTGAACATCAGTACCAGGTGAACTATGCCACCTCCAGTTTTGACACGAGAGGAAAAACCCTGGTGATATTTAACGTCACCAGTGCCGCGTTGTGTCGTATGTTTACCATCGAATTCGTTAAATAGGTCTGAAGGACTTTTACCAAGAACATTAATCAATACATTGAGGCGGCCGCGGTGAGCCATGCCCAATATAACTGTATGCATGCGATGTTTCCCAGCGTGCCGAACCATTTCTTTTAGCATTGGTAGCAAGGTGTCAGCACCTTCTAGTGAGAACCTTTTTACCCCAGGGAATCTAGCTCCTAGGTAACGTTCCAGACCTTCCGCTGCAGTTAACTCATTTAGTAAACGGCGCTTCTCATGGTGGCTAAAGCCAGGTTGCCTCGTTAGGGATTCGATTCGCTCCTGGAGCCAGTGTTTTTCTTCTGTATTGGTAAGGTGCATGTATTCTGCACCAATCGAACCACAGTAGGTTTGCTTCAGAGCAGCGTACAGGTCACCTATTTTCATGATTTTTTTGCCTATAGCGAAAGAACCCACGCTAACGACTGTCTCAAAATCAAACTTACTTAGATTGTAGTAACTGGGATTAAGGTCAGAGATTTTTTCTTGCTGCCACAGCTTAAGCGGATCGAGATTAGCGTGCTGATGTCCACGAACACGGAAGGCATTGATTAGTTGTAAAATCTTGATTTGTTTATCACTAATTTTTAGAACAGTGTTAGTGCTATTATATCTTTTGGTGTTTTTTGCTATATGGCGGAAGAAATAGCCTGTTTTAGAGTGCGCATCAGCGGATTGTATCTCTCCAGAAGTCATTGTCTTAAAAATGGAGCGCCAGCTCTCTTCGACGGAGCCAGGATCAATTAAAAAAGCTTCATAGAGTTTCTCTATATAAGACTGGTTCGCGTATGTTAGATAGGAGGAATCTAGCCAGGCCTTCATTGCACCATTATGCATCATGATTCCTTAAGTTTTAAAGCTTTAAATTTTGACGTATTCAGCATAATCACAGTGATTAATATAATTGTCCGTGCACGATTCACTTAGCATATGTTAGTCTATAACATAGCTTAAATAAGAGGTTATAGAATTTTCTACTTATAAAAAAGAACTTCTAAACACCAGGCAAATAAGGATACATGGCATACTACAATAACGGGTTAGTTTTGATTAATTTGCTTCCGCATTATACGATCTAGAACATTATGTGTGGCATGCTCTTATCCCTTTTATGTCTTATGCTTTTATGCAGTGTGATAACCAGAATGGATATAATAGGCCTCATAATTCAGGTTGCTTTAAAGCTATTAGGATATAGATTGATACAGTTCATGATGCTATAGCAGTGAAAAATACCACAAGCGTTGTTTAGAACATGTTAAGACTCTCATTCCCATAGAATAGCCAGCGATCAGGAAGCGATACGTCTGTCAGACGCCAAGAAGCGCTGATGAACTTCTGAGGGTGACACTAGAAGTATGGCTACGCAATTGATAAGAAAATCAGAGAGACTGATTACGTATAGACTATGGCATGTATCTCCTAGTTTCGATAAATTTGGATTTTGACCAGCCGGTAGACACTTTCTCGGTTTGTAGAGAAGGGTTATCTAATTATATTATAGGTAGACCTAGTCAATTTCTATCACTACATCGCTTACCGCTAGCAAGCGATGGCGGTACTCGTATCATAATTGTGTCTTAGCTTTAAATAAGTAAAGTGATGGAAGTGATAGCAGCTAACTTGTCTTTGCCGTTCATATTCTGCATTATCATAACCGCGCAGGTGTGATGACGTAAACGGTTGTTTGAGGTGGTTTCTCCTTTCTCATTTAGTTAAATTAAGGTATCTTGTCTCATCAGGTGTGCTATATCTTTATTTCTGCCTACAGGGTGTAAGCCTGTATATAGGGTGTATCTCCATCATCCGGGTTGTGGAGATAAACCGGGAATTTTATGAATTAATCTCATAATGAGCGAAGTAGTAAGAACAAACTTTTTGCCGGACAGCCTAACATATCGTCGGGCGTATAGCCTTGTGGAACCCATGTATTCTGACTATGTCATTATATAGAGAATGATATAGTCTCTTTTGCCATTACACCACTGGGTGTCCGAAACGGGTATGTGTACCTCGGCTCTTTGTACAAAAGAAGGCTACCCACTAATATGCACAGTCTCTATATTAGGTAGAGCAATGCACCATATCCTAGAGGTGGCTTTGCTTGAGATATTCTAAGTTAGGCACACTTTAGATGCTCAGGGAGCACTTTAGTCGTCCACACTATACTGATAGCACCACCTTTACGGAGTGGTTAGAAATTTTCTACATGCAGGATTAAAATGCCCGATCACGTCAACCGGGGTTTTACTTTAGTATTTGTTCTTTCTTTGATTTAACTGCTCTAGAAACCTTATTATAGCGTACTCGGTAGTATTACCGAGTAGTGTGTTTCTGTAAATGATGCTTTTAGCTGCCCGCCGTCAGAATGCTCGGAAATCACTATATCATTACTTTAACAAAGCATGCGATAGCCACGAAGGCAATGATCCTAGTATTAAAAACATAAGGTAGGGGGCTATTCAGTGACGGGAAAGGGCATTTGCATATTTATATTGGTAGGCCAATTTTCCTAAATTTATTTTACACTGCTCTTAGTCTTTTACCTACTTTGTATTAGGCAAGAATCGGATAGTGTTAAAAACTGTGTATATCACATACTGCTGTATAGCTCTCTTCTGTCCTACAACGGCACGTGTTGATAACATGGGACTGCAACTTACGGTACGCCATCTAATCTCGTAACAGTATAAAAAGATTATATTTAAATTGTGATTGATCTTCTTATTATAAAAATTTAGCGAATAATAGTGCAGATCACACATCCCAGAATGATTGCGATATTAATCGTTTTTTACAAAAAGTTAGTATTAAATTGTATTTTGATTGTGAAAAGATTGCTATGCAGCGGGTCTTTGCAGAGGCACCTTTTAAAATATCCTACATATTTGACACTAAGCTTTCAATGGTATCCGACACCTCTAATTTCCCTTTAATCTTCACTTTAAAAAGAAATGAGCTTTATAGGCAGTGAACGCTCTATCCTTTTTTGGGAATATAAGAAAACTTACACCGTTTCATGCTTTACATTTTTTTAAAATTAAGAAGCTATTTCCGTGCTTTCATTGCTCGAACGTCTTAGAACATGAAAGCTGGTAATAACCTCAGCATACATGGCTGGTCAGAATGGTAAGCATTCTTTACGGCACACTGGTTAAGAAATCTCTTTTTTGGATAGACTCTAGGCTTCTAAAAGATATCTTTGCGATAAGACAATGGCGCTAATGATGATTAATTATAGCGAAACCCTATCAGATTAAGATTATTAATCTTAATTAGTGGTTTTGGTGTCTGCACTCTCGATTACCAGGGTTATTTCTATTGAATTCAAGTTTCACGCTTAGCGCTGTATAGCAGACAAAAATCATTTTGACAAATAGTGGGAATGGCTGTTATGCAGTGGTCCGGGTTCCCTACTGCACGGTTAGATAAAGAGTCCTGCTATCTATAAGTGGCTTAGATCCCTATATGGTAAGTCACAAACCGAAGAAGTGTGAGATACATTTATAAGCATTTTTATTCCAACACACGATCATTCAGTACTAGGTTACTTTCCTTCGTAGATTCTACCGCGATTCGGAGCGGGTCGGGAGTACTGTCTGCTGTGTAGCGTGGTTAGCACGTTATGTGCGTGTTTTAACGATGCGCTGGATCTTAAAAGGGAATGGTGGCATGGTACTATACCTACTCCTAGGTATCACTATGTTGATCTCGGATGGGGTTTGTTATAAATATTCGCTAGGCCAACTGTTTTATTTGTCCGACAAACGATCTTTCTTACGCAGGTAACTGTTTATACGTTATGTTTGTGCTATCCAATGCTAAAAATACGTAATTATCTGCCTGTGTTGCACCGTGCTATGGATTTTTCGTAACCCTAAATGTTGGCTATGCATGGCATGCTACCTCCACTTTACGTGCCTTAGTCACTTTCGGTGCTAATCTCTTCTCCTTGATTGCAGCTAGCATCGCTTTCTGTTGGGGTCATCACATGGTAGTGTCAAGCAAACTGTGCTAAAACACTATCAGAGATTAATACCGTCAATTATATTGGAGAATGCATAAAGTGTAGCAAAATAAGCATGAGGATTTCTGTTTAACGGAGGTCGCTCACACTATCTATAAGCTATAAGAACTATTATCAGTGGTTCACTCTAATGCTTTAAGTATTCACTAATATCTAAAAGAACTGAACAAAATGGCGATAATCCGCTACAGGTAGTGATAAAATTAAAATTTTACGCCAAATAACCTATTTCATCAATGATATGATATTCGAATATCGGTTTTATACAGGCTGTATATAACCGTTTATGGAAATTTTTTATTTTATCTTTACCGTTATTTCAGCTATCAAAGACATCATCGACTGGATCGTTTGATGAAACGACATGCATGATAACGGTATTAAAAATACTTGTTCGTCGATTGTATCGGATACACTAAGCTTGATTTTAAATCTTAACTTAAAAGAAATGATGCGGATGATCCAGCCAGTACTCAAAGAGTATTTAGTAGATACTAAGAGGCCCAGTACCTTAGTACTGGGTACTATCTAATGTGCTTTAGTAAAAACAGGAATATGGGAAATTCCCAGCACCGTTGTGGGTTGCAATAAGAGCCCTATTTCCACATCCGCATATTATGGCGTCTAGCTTGAACACGGGCATCGAGTAAATACTGACCTCTAAACAGGAGGTGATCACGATAAAAGCTATCAGGCTGGATTAGGTATATCTATAAAGGTCACCCTAAATCCGTGATACTGCGCTAACCATTCACCCAATGTTTTCACCCCGCCGCGTTCGGTGGCATGATGCCCGGCGGCAAAGAAGTTAATTCCCATCTCCTGTGCGATGTGAATAGTCTGCTCTGATACTTCACCACTGATAAAGGCGTCTACACCAAAACGCGCTGCACTTTCGATAAAGTGCTGCCCCCCGCCCGTAGACCAGGCTACTCGTCGGATATACGCTGGCGCATTATCTCCAAAATATAGCACATTACGACTCAGGCATTGTGCGATATGTTGTTGTAATGCATCGCCAGTGAGCGGTTGCTCAAACTCGCCGTGAGGAACTAGGGGCTGCACTTTGCCAATCATTCGGATGCCGAGCGCCTGGGCTAACTGTGCGTTATTACCCATTATCGGATGGGAGTCGAGCGGCAGATGGTAACCGTACAAGTTAATATCATTGCTCAACAATGTTTTAATCCTATTTCGCTTCATGCCACATATCACTGCCGCTTCATTTTTCCAGAAATAGCCATGATGTACAATAATAGCGTCAGCCTGTTCTTTCACTGCTGCGTCTAACAACGCCTGGCAGGCAGTGACCCCTGTGACAATGCGTTGTATATTCGGGCGACCTTCTACTTGCAAGCCATTAGGTGCATAGTCCTGAAAAGCTGCTGTATTTAGCTCTCTATTAATCAGAATTTCCAGATCGAGGTTACGCATCATCTTCTCTTTTATATGTAAATACCTAAAGATACTCCTAAGCGATCAAGATCATCTCTTTTCCATCAGATCGTGTTGTGGTTGCATGGTGATGCTGCTATCTTCACTTTATGTCAGGCTGAATGGATTTAACCGATCAGTACTGACTAATTTTTTAGTATCGCTTGCATGTGAGCGTAGAACCTCCCTTTCGCTGTTTCAAAAGATGCTAGAGCCTCTAGACGAGCATGCTTATGATCGACCACGGGAAGTGGATAATCCAGTATCAGGTGTTGTTTTTTTGCCCAAAGGTGGGGTTGATGAATGTCATTATCAGGCACCTCTGCCAGTTCAGGTAACCATTGACGGATAAATATCCCACGTGGATCAAATCGTTTACCCTGGGTAGTTGGGTTAAAAATACGGAAATAGGGGGCAGCATCTGTGCCAGTAGATGCCGCCCATTGCCATCCCCCGTTATTGGATGCAAAATCGCCGTCCAGTAATTGCGACATAAAATAACGTTCGCCGGTTCGCCAGTCGATTAGCAAGTCCTTTACTAAAAAACTCGCGCTTATCATACGCAATCGATTGTGCATCCATCCGGTATTATTGAGTTGACGCATGCCTGCATCGACGATCGGATAGCCCGTTTCGCCTCTTTGCCAGGCTTGAAAGAGTGACTCATCGTGCCGCCAGCATACCTGATCTGTCCACGCGATAAAGGGACGATGCTTGCATAATTCAGGATAAGCGGCCATCAGATGTCCATAAAACTCACGCCAGATAAGCTCATTGAGCCATCCAAACGCACCACTTGTACGGTCTTGCAATACTCTAGGATGTTCGACACACAGGCGATTAAAGCATTGGCGAGGCGATAATGTACCTATCGCTAGATAAGGCGAAAGACTGCTAGTACCTGCAATAGCAGGAAGATCGCGTTGTGTGATATAATCCTGAATATGGTGGCGGCAGAAAGTCCCAAGCCGCTGTAGAGCGTTTTGTTCGCCAGCGGGGAAATCCTCCCCCAGTCCGGAATTCGAGTACGAAAATGCTGGCACATTAGCCGCTATATGCAGAGCGGTATTGCGTGATTGTGGTGCTGGTAGGCAGCGCACGTCACATTCGGTTAAGCGACGAATAAAAGCGTTGCGGAATGGCGTGTAAATTTTATACATTTCGTTATTACTAGTTGTCACGCTTCCCGGTGCTAATAGTAGGCTGTCATTGAAATGTTGGCACCGCACCCGGCCAGCTAGGCGATATTCCAGTCGTTTATCGCGCCGCCATTCATTTAGTGCATACTGCCTGTTATAAAACAATACTGTCACCCCCTGCTGTAAACAGTAGTCAATTAGCCAGTCAATAGAAACAGAAAAGTCATCACACTGATGGTAATAAAGAGGAATCCCTTTTTGCGCTAGTGCTTGTTGCAAGTGTTTCAGGGTAGCGTGGATTAGCGCTATTTGGCGATCTGCTAGGCCATGCCTCCGCCATTGGTGGGGCGTAGCAATAAAGACTGCCAATACCCTGGCATCGGGGTCATTACAGGCAGCATGCAATGCTTTGTTATCAGTTATACGTAGATCGTTACGCAACCAAACCAAGTGTGTTGTCATTAATCAAGCTCCGTGCGAATCATGTTCGTAATGCAGACTTAACTGATGACATAAGAGTAGAGATAGTGTTGATTCGCTCGATAGGCATTTTGTGATTTAGTTATATATTGTTTGAGTAGCTGGAATAGGTGATAAATGGTTGTATGCTATTTTGAATAGCAGTCGAGCAATTCGACCAGTTTGCACCTGGTAGTAGCATACAGTTGCTGTCGCAAACCTAGCATACGCATCAACACTGTGATTATCAGTCAGCTGTGTCATCTTGCGTACCCGTGATCCTAGGAAGCCAAGTAGCATTCGATTCGAGCAGAGCTACAGCGAATCTTGTTCAGAAATAAGAGCCTCAACTTGTAGTGGGTAAAGAAGACGATCAAATTTCCCGAGTCAGCTATTTATAATACTATCTTGATGTCGTACAGCGAATAGACTTGTTTAATAAAGATTGCCGCTTTGTTACATTATTCAGGTTACTCGAGCAACCCTTGTAATGGAAGACATGGCAGTTAATTCCAAAGTCCAGAAGCAAAGAGCGTAATGCTATTTACGCGCTTCTTTACCACTATACTCGGTTATATAGTCGCACTATTGTAATCTCGTTATTTTGTGTGTGATTAATGATGTAGCTATATAACTACTTTTAATTTAGCCACCGGCTGTCTGGATAATTGCTTTATATTAGCTACTAGTTCGGCGTTCGTATCGTTTCTGTAGTGTAACGTAGTCTCCGCTTTTTGGTTGGCGGGTTAAGGCTGTTTCTAGCCAGATTATCATAAACGTCAATCCCGTGAGTCGCTAGGCGATTATAGTGAGTAGAATCTTATGTGGTTATTTTACTTGCCTTATGTAGTAAGATATAGTGCCAGGGTAGACGAAAAATTTGCAAGAATATGTTCTTTCCTCATATAGGGGTAAAGATAACTGTCTGATAGACATCAGTAGTAGCGATTTAAGTCTAATTACGTAGCGATCGGAATCAGGGAGAACTAAGAAACACTACCTAATCAAATTAGAGGTAGATGCTTTTTGAGCATACCCTGGGGCTTTGACGATCAGTATTACTGCTTTGTATGTGATCGAAAATGCTATTTAGCACCCAGGAAGTTTCACAATAGAGTTTGTAAGCTGCTAAAGTGTCTTAAAGTCGCTCAGCGGAGTCATGGTTTCCTATTATCACTTGCAGATCACGGATTAGCAACTTTTTACTTTTTATATCGCGAAGCTATCTCTCATCGGATTTCTTTCGAGAAGGGTTGAAGACGGTGCGGTGAAAACTTTAGATACCGCTGCTTTTGATATGGTTAACCGGCATGCAATACGCATTAGGTTGATAAATAAAAATGCTTGAGTAGACCCACATAATACTTTTGAGGTGTATTAACGGTGACCGTGGTGATTTCCATCCTAATAAAAATTATGATCAAATGGGTTTATCACTTAACTATTAATGCCTCCGATAGTCGCAGGCATCGAGGTGTTAGTACTTCGATGCGCCTGAATCACAGAATACTGGTCGTAAACTATTAATGAGCCATATTGAAGCTGACTAGACAATTAAGTGTTTGTATGTGTCTCGTCGAGGTGCCGGTAAATCAGCGTACTGGAGGCAATGTTGGCGTTGCCCGAATAAATATCTTATATACTACTTCATATAATGGTTGTGGTTTCATTAAATCTTGTCGTAACTCTTTGTTACGATCTTAGTCTGGATCGTAGCTGAACGTAAGATCTAATCTACCGCACAGCACTGGTAGATCGCAAACTATTGACTGTGACGAGCAGTATACCCCTATGATATGGCTTGTGAGCCACATCATAGAACGGGAGCTTTGATCTATCAAGTTTATTTACCAACGTTAGCTCTATTTCTAATGCGCAAGCATATGCCCGTAAATAGGCAAGACCTGAATCGCTGAGTGAGCCCAGCACAACGTTAGGTAGATCTGATAATTGTGCGTCATCTTAATTAGATTCAGCCATTTCTATAAGGGATTGGTCTAGCAGATCTTGAAGATGCAGATGACTGGCCATTCTCAGTCTTCTTCAGTGACTCACTCTGTACGAAATTCAAGCTAACTTACAAGATGTTATTAGACGTGTTATATTTGATTGCGCCGTTTCCTGTGGCGGTACCGGAGGGTATGATTAGGATGTTAATCACCTTCGTTATATCGTAACGATTATTAGGTAAGGTAGTCCGGGATGCTGAGGGTATAAATGTAAATCGTGATTTCCTATACGATTATATCAATCTTGTTAAAAGTGAGCACTTAGCGCATAGAAAAAGCGGCTAAGTTTAATAGTGTATGGGTGCCTGTATTTAGGTTGTCAGGTTAGTCTCTTCTTTTGAGGAAGGTCTTCACTGATCGCCTGATCAATAACGAGGATGTGTGCTTAGTTAATGCTGGAGTAAAATTCAGTCCGTAGCGCTAGGGTGTACTGAGTGTCACTGTGAGGGTAATATTACTTGTCTGTCAAAACCGTGCGTACTGCTGTGATATCCATGAAAATACTGCGATCCTCTTTTTTTTGGACAGATTACCATTACGTGAATGGTTGGCTATCCACATCTCATTTTATCACCACTAGTCAGTGTCATTGTTAGATAGTGAGGTAAATCATCTTTTTTGTTAGTTCTTCAAAGCAGTGCATCCCTAGATCATCTTCTTTGCTTATAGTGCGGTTGTGGCCAGTATTTGTATTGGTGATTACTTAATAGGGGTGGTTAGCACGTGTTTTGGGTTAGTATGCCTTAATTAGCGACCAACGGGTCTTGTTCCGCGCGGAAATAACACGGGTACGGGTATTCACTATATCGGTGGCGGTTCTAAATCGATGTCGACGAGGTTATAAAGCGTGGAGAGGCCTCGTATAACCCAATCAAGCGGTTTGCTCTATTTAGGATATTTATCCAACGGTATTCATTTACGCATGTTGCTGATACAGCTTCGATAATACAAAATTGACGCAGGTAGTGCTTTAGAGTGGTTTTCCGATTTCCACAGGTGGCGTTGCCGGTGAATTTTAGCATGTGCCATAAAATTTGAAGGCGGTTTCAATAAATATTCCGTATGGTTAGCCAAGTAAATATAGGACTAACGTTTTGACCAAGTTTGATTTTTGTTATCTTTATTCATGATTGTTCTTTAACTCATGGGTTATGTCAAATAATTGGTCGTATCAAGGTTTGGGTGGGAAAGACTCCGCGTTATTCATTGTTCAATGGGATTATGAGATTTAAGCACTCTCCTAGTGAGAGTTGCTTGATGAAATAGAATTCTCTTCTAGTGGTGACTAAGTTAGGATGCACTTGGTGTCTTAATCCATGTGGTTGAGGTTAATCTAGATAACCTGGTCAGGTTAGCGCGTGAGCTGAGTGAAAGTTAGAACATCATTAGCGTTAGAAGATTATTAAGGTTAACATGCGCAGACATAGGCTATCACAGTATTATGACGATATAGCCCATACAGGTATGATAGAGGCGTTGCTAAGATTGCTCGCGGCTACAGGATTGAAACAAGTTATCGTGATCGCTGATGCAAAGTGGCAAAGCAGGTATACAAGCAACGCTTGTTGACCTTAGTGCGTAGATCAACTGGTGGTCTCGATTGAGGGTCCCGAATCATCTCAGAGACGAATAATAGCTGTCAACGTCCCCGGTATCACTCACCGGCAACCTGCCTTTACATTGTGCGTTATTCTTTAGTCTAGTAAAGAATTCATGATTTATTGCTCACTACAAGTTTTCTGAAAAGGTGAGGGTGCTTTCACTGGCGTCTATTGATAACCAGCAGTAAATATTACTGGTTTCCAAGAAACCAGGATAAGTGAATCAGGTAGTTTTGACCCGTGGTGGCTTATTCACGGGATCTAGAAGATAGAGTCCGCGAAGATATTGAATGCAAATTCTGGAGGTTTGAGCTTATATTATGGAGAGTACCAGGTACTGGGTGCATGGCAAAATTGAAATAGTACTGCATTTGCTGTAGCAGTTATAAACGACCCTGGAGGTTAGCCTGCTAATAATAGCAATATATTAAAGACAATTACTTCGCACCTTGAAGCCTTAGTTAGGCATTGTTGTTTCTCTAGCTGATGTGGTAATATGCTTCCTGTGCTTTAGGGAAGCACAGTGTCTTCGTTGATGTAAATATGATATGAGTTTAAGTGAATCTGAATAGGTAAACAGTTGCTAATTAGCCCTCTAACAACATATTAACATTAATAATTTAAGCTGTAAAAAAGCTAAACGAAAGGCCGATTATGCAAGTTGACAGTAGTAAATAAGTGGGTGAGCGAGAAGAGTTAACGTATATAAAAGTGAAGTTTGCTTGATATGCACTTTACTTGATGCAAACAAGCTCTTGTAGTACAAGTTCGTCTATGGCAAAATCAAGTGGCACTGTGCTAGATCTCTTCCCAGATCTACAACGTCCGAACCGCCAGGGAGCAAACCCACTATCTTGCGATAGTTGGTTTGAAATTAATAAGCATTATTACCTACAGCACGATAAATCTGTGCTTAAAATCGCTTTTTGAGCTAAAATTTAACATCAATACGATAGTACCTTTTAATACAATAGAGAGTTATTAGCCAGTGCTCTGATAGAGCATGTGTTTATTTCTCAATTACTAGAACAGCGACGCTTATAATCGCTTAGCCATCATCAGGCGCTCTGTTCATATCAATCGCAGCGTTTAGATAAAATATTTACTACATTGGCTAAAAAGAGCAATTGCCGATAAGATGCTCAAAACTCTCTTTGTTCATGATTCTAATCGATATTAGACAAGTGATCTTTTAGATCGTTAAATGCAATTATTGCAAATAAAAGGTTATACGATATGGCTAGGGTAGGTATTTTCTTTGGTAGCGACACTGGCAATACCGAAAACATTTCCGAAATGATTCATGATATTTTCCAGGAAACGTTTGGTGTTGAGGTATCTAAAATTCAGGATATCGCAAAAAGCAGCAAAGAAGATCTTGAAGGTTTTGATACCCTGCTTTTGGGTATACCAACATGGTACTACGGTGAAGCTCAGTGCGACTGGGATGATTTTTTCCCAACGCTGGAAGAGATAGACTTAAGCAGTAAGGTGGTTGCCTTGTTTGGTTGTGGTGACCAAGAAGATTACTCGGAATACTTTTGTGACGCGATGGGGACTCTCCGAGAGATGATCGAGCGGTGTGGTGCTTCCTTAGTAGGACATTGGCCAACCAAGGGTTATCACTTTGAGGCATCCAAAGGTTTGGTAGATAACGATAACTTCATCGGGCTGGCGATCGATGAAGACCGCCAGCCTGAACTAACCAGGGAGCGCGTTTTAGCCTGGGTCACACAACTTTTTGGAGAATTGCATCTAGGTGATATCGTGGGCTGAGTACTATTAGTGTTGTCCAATAATTAACCGCAATCAAAATTAACTATATACTATTATTATACAATATAGATTGGCATCATTAGATACAATACATTTGTAGCTATCCCAGATAGTCACTGTAAAGTGCATCGTCAGATTATCTCAGGCATCAAAGTGTTACAGTGAGATAGTAAGCGCTGTACTTATTATCACTAATAACGATTTGTTGCTTCCAGTGAGAGCAACTAGTTTTATTATAATACGCAATTAACTCTTGATTTTAATCAAGAGCAGAGATAACAGCGACTTACGTTCATAAGTATAGGCACAGGACCAAATCCGCATGACTGCCAACAACATTGCATTAAAGAAAGCTGGTTTAAAAGTCACACTTCCGCGACTAAAAATCCTGGGTGTACTGCAAAATCCGGAATGCCATCATGTCAGTGCGGAAGACTTGTATAAAAAACTGATAGATATGAGTGAAGACATTGGGCTGGCGACGGTTTATCGTGTGCTCAACCAGTTTAATGATGCAGGTATTGTAACGCGTCATAATTTCGAAGGCGGAAAGTCAGTGTTTGAGTTAACACAACAGTACCATCATGATCACCTAATCTGTTTGGATTGCGGAAAAGTGATTGAATTTAGTGATGAATCTATTGATACCCGTCAGCGTAATATTGCTAAGCAGCACGGTATCAAACTTACCAATCACAGTCTGTACTTGTATGGACATTGTGAAACTGCTGATTGTTCTGAAGACAATCGACTCAACGACAAGAAATAATTCATTGGCGAGATTAGTGATTAGCAGACTAAAGCAATCGCTAACACGGCGAGGCGCCAGTTACAACATTGAAGAAATATTATGCATAGCTTTACATCTATTTTGGAAACGCATATTGCATCATTCACCGCTGCCGCAGGCAAGTCAATCACGCGCTGATAATTGCTAGGTAAAATAACAAATAAAGTAGTTTTATGGATAGCTTCTTACGTAAGAGAAGCTGACAGAGTATTAGGACAAGATTATTCTATTAAGTTTACAGCGGGTGTATCACATATGAGAATGACCACTCGCATTGAAGAACTTTGTTTTGTTTGTAGTTTCAAATGAAGTTAGTAGCTGCTTCCTGCAACTATGAAGGCGAGATCACATGGTTTATAAGGATTGGAGAAGTTGTTTTCTGACCCCACCAAAAAGCACAGATTTCCGTCCTCAAACTTAACATAGTCCCTCTATCGTATAGGGAAAACAGCAGAATAGTCTATAGCAATTTCACTACAAAGTTTGTACTAGTAGTAAGGTGCCGGCGACTCGAGTGCCCGATACTAGCAGGCAATCGCTGACCTTATTCTTCTCAGTTTGGACACGTGCGTAATCTTAGTAAGATTAGTAGGTGCGCTTAGTTATGCACTCAAGGGCTGGGCTGGTCATTAATAAAATATAGCCCGACTTAGCAGGTCTAGCCGGCTATTCATCCTCCCCGAAGGAGGAACTATGACAAGTATATTTAAGTACTGACAGCTACTATAGGAATATTCTATAGTAGATGTAAGGATCCATGCCTTGGGTTTGGTTAATATCTTTCTGGAAATAAGATTGTAATCTAAGAAGGGTACGTTGCTTTTGTATGAAAAGCGGCAACAAGCAACGTTATCACATATTGTGATATGTGGTAAATTTATCTAGTGTTAAACTAATTATTTAGTTTTTTAATAAAGCATGTATCCTACTACTCACTGTTTCGTCTAAATTTGGTTTGTACATAAAATGTGCATATAGGTAATCCGGATTAGACAGGATAAGCCCTTATCCCTGATTCGTACAATTGCAGGTGCTATTAAGAAGGCTCAGAAAGGTGTTTAAAGCTTCACATCCATCCGAGTCATGATGAAGACCTGATTTTTGAACATCGTGTAATCTGTCCGGATAAGTCTGTTTTTATTAATGTATGAAGCCTGCATCTTTTCCTAAAGTCTTGTGAGAAAACTCTCTGCATCTGCACCGTCTTAGCTGTCTTCCTTTCTGTTATTGCTTGGAAGGTCTTTTTTTCCAAATATTTATCTTATTTATTTTAATCAAGAAGGCTTTGCTCGGTTCAGGTTTTAGGCGAACGGTATAGTTTACTCCTAAAAAGTGGTTACTGTCATTCTCCCAAAAATTCTAGTGTGCAGTGGCTGGTGTTCTGGGAATTTTTGCCGATCACTGTATCGATTAATTCTCTACATGGATTCAGAATGAGTTGATATAATTTGTTAGTTAAAGTACTGCACAGTCATGGTTTTAAAAGTGTGAATCGGATTCAGGTTGCAGACTGAATGGGTTTTTGCTTTTTCTAGGCGTAAGTAGGTTATTATAGCGAGCTGCCATGGAAGGCCGTACGTTACGGGTCTACGTAGCAATTTCTATTCTATAGATTACTGTAATTAGTTTCATCTAAGTATATATCGATATCGATATAGTGTGCTTCAGAGAAGAAAATTGCCATTAACCTTACGCTTAACTATACTCTGGAATAGATAATAGATTGGTTCATGTCTTAGCATGCTACTTGTTTTCTTTAATAATTCTACTATAGAAGGTATTTAATGCGATACTTTTATTGTCGCTAAGACAGAGGTGAGGGTTTATTTAGTTGATAGGCAGTAATCTGATCTAGAAGTCTTATGAAGGCGGCTTTATAGCGAAGTTGCGCACAATGTTTAAGAAAGATGCGGTGATCTTGAAAGCGTTGTTCGTTTCTGGCATCTAGAGTGGAAATATCGCTACCGCTATTGCTCCGTAGTAGTAAAAGTAGTAGTTATAGACTATTTTACAATCCGACAAGGTTAAAGGCGATTATCCCGGCTGGCTTCCTGCAATTCTGCAACTCGTAGGATCCGTTACTTTTTATGCGCCTTGATATGTATCTACCTAAATAGTATGCGCCATAAGTAGGGTAGTATTCCGATCAAAACAAAGCGCATGCGCAAGAAACTCTAGATAACAACCTCTTCTGTTGGTTTCAGTATCCTACTCCACTTTAGTTCACTGCCTGCTTTTAGAACTATCTGCTACGGGCTTACTGTTGCTTCCCGGAATCCGGGGATCTACTCAAGTTATTAGTCGGTTACAGTTTGTAAAGCTCGCAGTTTAATTGTTTTACCCTGGCTGATTACTATTGATCTTAAGAGGTGAGCACGTATTCTAGAAATAGATTACATAGTTGCGATGATCCGTAATCACGTGCGGTCATTCATCAAGGTCATCCATGTTTTAGCGAAGCAAGATGGAGAAGTCTGAGGAAAGGAGTAACAACTCTCTAAACAGCAAGGGTGGCACTTATACTACTTCCTGTTTCATTATAAGAAACAGTTGAAGAACTCGCATATAAACTTATTTGAATGATAATATTTAGGTTGAGGGTTTTAGCATTTAAAAGATGCAAGTACAAAATTAAAAGAGAGAAAATGCAATGCATTACGTAAGTTACAAGTACACCCAATCATTTTTATGCTTGTTTCTCTTATCTGTAAGAGATTGCTATCTATAAAACAATTTTCACACTCTAAAAAGAAGGATAACTTAATGTTAGAACGCGTAAGATAATAAAGAGATACAAACACTGAAAAATTCATTCTATTTAGCGATAGCTAATGATCCTATTGGGAATAGGAGTATATTTTGAAGGATATACTGGTTACCGGCTTATTATAAAATGGCTACTGGTTATGAAGGTATTAATCTATATTCAGAAATATTAGTCGCGGCAAGGCGAATTGGCAAAATGTTTATTAATCTTTTAAGATTTGACGTTAACATGTAAAATAACAGGGATATATCACAAATTTCCCTGAGTTCGCAGTAGGTAGAGAGTGCTCTAACTTGCATAAAACATTCCTATGTTTATCCTAAAGTTGTTTTTACAACGTCTTATCACGGATTGTGATAAAAACAGTAGGTGATACTAGGGACGGCACTCCTGTATCTGGAGTGAGACGGTCTACACATTTGATCTTCGGATCAGGGTTGTAAGTATTACATACCAATTTATTAGCGAAAACTGAAAACACATGCATTACGCAGAGGGGTTCTCTGAAAGGAAATTGTGTAGATAAGATAGTCGAAGAAAGCTCTTTCAGTCTGTTCCAAGAAGACTCTATCTTAGGATTTAAAAAGTATTGCTAGCCTATAGAACAGTAGATCTATCTATTAATTATAAAACTATGAGTGTAGAGAACCCTGGAACTCGAAGGCCTGATTTCCCTTACATAGTAGATTCACATACTATTAGTCGCTGGATACAGATTGTTTAATTTTATTGCTTGCTTCAAATGCGCTAGCAATAAAGCAGAAAGAGCGTATGAGCCGGAAATCATGTGTGTGATGTTTTCTTTTTTTGGAAAGTATTGCTGTCGTACCCACTGCCACTTAGGATGTTGCTATGGTTAGCATATTTAGATTAGTGCATTTTAGTCGCGTTATCTCTGGTGGGGACACACGTTATTTAACGGTGCATATCCTATCGAGACTGGAGTGTGATTTCCTTATACGCTAACTCAAGTCGTAGCTTGAGCCGGTATGTGTGACGGCGGTCTAGGAGTAAACGTGGACGGCGACCGTCTTTCCGCAAGCTCTAATTGCTTAGAGCGCAAGCTAGCTCAGGATATAATGGTTCCCTCGTGGTTGGAGTTGAAGTCAGAACGATGACTCGCAGCACATAAAGATAGCCATTAAAGGCGGCGTGTGACTTGGCCTTATGTACTGCAGAAATAGAAGCCATGGATTCATTTGTACTTTGATTATAGTGTCTTCCAGACTCTCATTGAACTAGACGGTTGTGTAAAATTTAGGCCGGCCTTGAAAAGCAAGAGAAATCTTAGTAGATTTTGTTTGAATAGTACTTTTGGTTAGTTCAGTCCTCTTGCAAATCCCTCAGGTCAGTACAAGGTGGTGAGCCAGGTGCCCCTAACCGACCAACTTGTAAGATGCTTGTATGAATACTGTTTCATATGTCCTGACCCAAACAAAGATTATTTCTAGTACAAGATAACTGTCAAATTATACGTGGGTCTAAAGAGTAGAAACAGATAAAGCTAGTTTTTATCTTTTAATGGTACTCTGCATTTCTTTATGTGAGAGTCCTTCTATTGTTCTGTCCATATATAAGAGAAATTTTAGAATTCTGCCATCTACTGTAGTCAACGTTAAGCACAAATTGCATGCCACGGCAATGTGGTTGGGGTCAAGCTTTCAGTTTGAGGCGATCATCGCCTAGCTTTGATCGGTATGTGATTGATCATGAGTTGATATTGGTCAGTATTTAAATATACCGAATAGTATTATACATTTTGATCTAAGATTTATAGCTGGAAGAATCGTCGTATAAGTATAATTTTTGAGGAAAGGTGATTTCATCCGGATGGTTTCTAGTATTGGAATTAGCTAATTTTATGAGGGTAAAGAAGATGGCTATAAATCTAGCGAGATTGTGTTTAAGACTTGGCTTGAGTAAAATACTAACGTTAAATCGGGTGAGGAGTGAAAAGGTAAGTGGTGTATTTACGGTAATCGGCGCTGGATAAGTTAAAGTCGTAACGGTTTTGCTCACATTATCAGTAATAAATACCGTTTATTGAACGTGGTACTACCGATAAGCTTGTACCTTGCGCCTCAGCTGTTCTGAATGTAGCCAACGCTGTATGGTGAGATCTATGCACGCTTTTATAATTTCCCTTTTGCTTTGGAATTTGTCTTAATAGGTTAGGGTGTTTTCTATTTTACCAGGATAGTGCTAGCCTGAGTCCTATCCAGGGAATTAGGCGGGATTCACTATCATGATGTAACATTGGTGTAATAATCAACATCTAGCAGAATAAGTAATAAATATTGAAGTTGCTATTGCTAGCGTTTAAAACGGTATAAAATAAGGCAAATATAGTTGATATTTGATCGTAAAATAAATAAGTGTTACAAACAGTTTTTGACGTGCAATTCTCAATTAATATAAAAAGAGATTTGTTAATTCAACCATTATTAATAGCAATTTTTTATGAGATTTTTATGAGGTTAACAAAGAAAGTTTCGCTCACCTTATAAAGAAGAAGGTGTCGATATTAGGTTAATCAAAGATTAATGATACCATAAAGCATAAAATAGTTATTTGGTTTGTAAAAAACCACTGAACATGCGGTGTGATAATTATTTTTATATATTATAAACAGTAATTTTTATTTATTATTATATTACAAACCCATAAGTTTCCGTTGAAAGTGTTTAAGGAAATATAAATCAATCAAATAAAGAGAATAGAAACTAAGTGAAATAAGCAAGCACAGCTGATTTTTTTTGCCAATAAATCAGGTGGTTGGGGTCAGGATCTGAGTTTTTTCCAGGTGTCACGCAGCGAAACGGTACGGTTAAAGACTAGGTGATCAGCCGATGAGTAATGGCTATCAGCGCAGAAGTAGCCTTTTCGCTCAAACTGATAGGGCTTCTCCGGTTTTGCAGAAGCCAAGCTTTGTTCAACAAAACCCTGTTTGATCACGAGTGATCCTGAGTTGATTGCGGTAAGAAAATCTACTACCGCCGGGTTAGGTATGCTGAATAAGCGATCGTATAAGCGAAATTCTGCTGGCAACGCGTGTGCAATGGAAACCCAGTGGATCACACCTTTTATCTTGCGCCCATCAACTGGATCTTTATTGAGAGTCTCGGCATCGTAGGTGCAAAAAATAGTTCTGACTTCTCCTGTTATATCCTTTTCAATTCGCTCGGCCTTGATGACATACGCGTAGCGTAAGCGCACTTCCTGGCCCAAAACTAGGCGTTTATACTGCTTATTGGCTTCTTCGCGAAAATCAGTGCGATCGATATAAATCTTCCGGCTGAACGGTACCTTACGGTTGCCCATCTTAGGTTGATTTGGGTGGTTTGGTATAGTGAGCAGTTCTTCCTCCTGTCCCTTATTCTCGATGACGACTTTTACTGGTTCTAGAATAGCCATAGCGCGTGGTGCGTTTTCATTTAGTTCGTCACGAATGCAGGATTCTAATGCGCTGATTTTGATGTAATTTTCTTGTTTGGTTACACCAATACGCTGGCAGAACTCACGGATAGAAGAGGCGGTATAGCCACGGCGACGTAGACCTGATAAAGTTGGCATGCGTGGGTCATCCCAGCTTTCAACATGCTTTTCTGTCACTAACTGGTTTAGTTTTCGCTTCGATATAACAGTATACTCAAGATTGAGTCGTGAGAACTCGTATTGTCGCGGGCGACATGGGATGCTGATGTTATCTAGAATCCAGTCATACAGTCGGCGATTATCTTGGAACTCTAAGGTGCACAATGAATGGGTTATACCTTCTAGTGCATCAGAAATACAGTGGGTGAAATCATACATTGGATAAATGCACCACTGATTGCCAGTTTGGTGGTGTTCGGCAAATTTGATGCGGTACAGTACAGGATCTCGCATGACGATAAACGGTGAAGCCATGTTGACCTTAGCACGCAAGCAGGCACTCCCTTCAGCGAATTCGCCAAGGCGCATGTTCTCAAACATCGCTAGGTTTTCTTCCACGCTGCGGTCACGGAATGGGCTGTTTTTGCCTGGTTCAGTCAGACTACCACGGTAGTCACGGATCTGTTTAGGTGAAAGTTCATCGATATAGGCCAAGCCTTTTCTGATGAGTTCAACTGCATACTGGTACAGTTGGGGAAAGTAATTAGAGGAATAACGGATTTCGCCATTCCACCTAAAACCTAGCCATTTTATGTCATGCTGAATTGACTCTACGAACTCGATGTTTTCTTTGGTAGGGTTAGTGTCATCAAACCGCAGGTTGCACGGGCCTTGGTAATCCTTGGCTATGCCAAAATTAAGGCAAATGGATTTTGCATGACCAATATGCAGATAGCCATTTGGCTCGGGTGGGAACCGGGTATGTATCGACCTGTGTTTCCCGGACGTCAGATCCTTATCGATGATCTGACGGATAAAATTTGTTTTACGGGCTTTAGGCTCACTCATTTTATTATTTCTCAATTTAACCTATGGAAAATAATTGCCTATTTTCTAATAGTTTCTGTTCGGGCACAACTATTTGTGTCAGCAAATCTCAGGACGCTGGTCAAAATGGTGGAACTTGCTATTGTAAAATCACGTCAAAATAGCCTGTGTATTCACGCTAATAAAAGGGTAAATTCCTAATTTTTATAAAGGAAACCGATGTGTTTCTAGATATCAAGAAGCTTGGTGTGTCCAGATGCGCAGGGCCACTGGTAAAATATTGTTAGACCACATACATTTTTAGCCTGCCTGCCCAGCAGAGGGCTAACATTCAAGCGAATACTGCAGTCCAGGATAGGATGTCTATATCTAATTCGAGAATTGCCTAGTAGCTTTCACCTCAGAGGATTCTTTCACAAACCGTTTTAAGTCTTACTTGTTCAATCTAACTCTTTCCATTTATATATATTTTATAGCTTTGTTAGCTTCTAAGCGGAAGGGCGATTGTTGTTGGAAATGTCCATGATAGTACTATTCGGTTGTGCCTAATCTTTTTGTCGGGTGAGTTGCCAAACTGTCCCCTATGAGCAGCAAAGCCTCATCGGGTACTTGATTAAGCGCTATCAGGTTACTAGGTCATGTATAGCTAGGAATATGTCGAGAGTCAGCATCGTCACTGTCTATATTTTTCCTCAATTGAGGGCCGCAACAACCAAATTGTACGTGGCGTAGACTATTAGTTCTTAAAGGGTGCTCATAATTACCCCGACACTGTGGTTCTTCAGACAGACCACACCGGCAGCAGTAAGTGCTTTATAGCCGTGTTCTTTGATGAAGCAACGTCCTTTAGATTTAGATGTAGACCACTAATTCAGGCGGACCAATATTTGTAAGATTATTATAGACTGGAATAGCATTCGCATATCGATGCAAGCGCTGGTAATGTTGTTGTTGCTATCGTTAAAAACGGTGTGATAGCTATCACTTGTGTACTTTGTATTATAGTATTAGTTCTCAATGCATCAGGGTACACTGCTTAATAGAAAAGTCTATCACTGTATAATAGATCACAAAGAGATTAGAACCTGAGACCTTAGTATAAGTCAGGCAGTCACCAGGCGGTGGGTCGCTAGGGAGTCAAATACCACTAATGCTATATGCAGCAGATCCTAGCTGCTACTGAAGTTGAAGATTCATTACATAGAATCAGAAATAAAGAGGGAGATAGCAGTCAGCCCTGTAGTGCTAAAAGACAGAATCCCTATTCAAAATATAGTTGAGTAGTCCATCGGACGGCTAATATATGCACACAGGAGGCACCGGTAGATAGATATGAAAAATATCAATAGCTTTGGCCTGATATTCTGCTGATTTACTGATTGGGAGATCGTTACCGACCTCCTTGCTATAGTTCATATTATGGTTAGGGGACACCCTTGAAGGGACCGGTTAGTAATGCAGTCATTGCTTTATTAGTGTGAATAGACTCCAAGTGGAGGGGAAGCGAGGGATTCCGGCATCCCAGCCATGTTGGACTAGAGCACTAAGTGAACCGAATGGTAACGGCCTTTGAGGATAAGTGCTTAGCTAAGCAGATATAAAAAGGTATCAATGTTCACATCGCTAGCACTTCATTTCTATTTATTTATTATAAAATATTAAAGATCATTTTCAAATGGATAATTAGAAGAATCGATGCCAAAGTTATCATAAAAGAAATGAGTCTTGTATTACTCGGACGCCACCAAAATACCACTGCTCTCGCTCATTTTACATCGCTGAATTCGGTAGTGTTCACTAGAGTGATTACCGATAGAATATCGTTGATATTATACTCAATTATTCCGAATATAATAGGTGCTTAATCGATAGAATATTCTAAATCATCGACACGGGAGTCGCCAATCAGAGAGTAGTTAGTACTTTAAGGTGAGAAGGCAGTTGCTGCATATTTAACTGATTTGTTTATTTTCAATAACCTAGGTTAGGCTAATGGAGAATAATGCCGACCTGTGATCGATAATAAGAGAACTAGATTTATGAGGAAGTGGCGAGAACGTTATGAGTTGGCCCTGACGATAGGATAATTTAGTCACTGACCTTAATTAAAAGATCGGTGTTAGTCAGCGACCTTACAGGGAATATTATTACGCGTTAAAGCGTTTAAAAGTAATGAAGAAGGTTCGTGTTCCCATATATCTCATGGTAGACAATCATTTCAATCTTTTATTGAATATTTTCAATCCTTAGAAAGACAGGATTATACTTACCCATAACGTAAAGTTTAAAAATATTTAAAATCGTACAATATCCACGTATTTATGATATGTATCATTTTACATCATGTTAATTGCTAGTATACTCAAGGTATAATATAATATATTTTATGATATAAAAATAAAATGAACCGTTTCTCCAGGTAACGTACTTGCTGGACTTGTAGATCTTACCCAAGAAAGATTTTGCTTTGAAAGCGAGCATGAAGAAGCATAATGCCTCCAAACAACAGCGTGTGGGTGTTCGCTGGCTGAGTGCTTGTCATCACTAAAATAGAAGATAAAAGAGCTTATTAGACTTTATGCAGGGTTGTACCATATACTTGCATGTTAGTTATCTTAAGATGAGCTAAAGGCATTTATTCAAGTAAAACATGCGAAACAAGTCAAAAATTTACTACATATTATATCACCTAATATATGAACTCCTTTAACTCAAATAGAACGCGTTTCTTTTCCTTAGTTGCCTTAACTGCTGCAACATACTGCTTGTAGTATTTTACAAACATCTGAATATGGTGTACTCACCAGGGCACTAAGTTGAAGCATTGTTGGGACTCAAGATGCCAGACCCCTACCGTGATGAACTATCATTTCTTTGCCTATATAAGGCTCCAATTCGAAATATCACTGGTTCACAGAACATGTAATAGATGTTGATCTTGCTTACTATTGGCAGGAAGCAAATCAAATTTTACGGTAAATCAATCGCTGTATGGATTGGGCAAGTGGAGATGGCGATCTTGCGGTTAACGAACCCGCAGCGCTAACTCCCGCTTCTGTTCTGGCTATACTAGTCTAGTGTCAAATATGGCCAGACTGGTTGAATAAGGGTATTCCTTACAAAGACATTGACGATATTAGTGACTAGTCACATTAGTAATTGGTACTGGTGGGACCCTCGGGCCTCAGGTAGCATCAACCATGGTGTGAGCATCAACCGAATGCAGCTTCACCTTACAGCAGTGTGCTCTTGCTGAGAGCTCCATACATGGAATGAAACTTAAAAAGTATTAAATGATTCCGTAAGTAAGTAGTGAAACCGTTGCCAGTCTGTCATCTTAGCAGATGGGCTAATATGTTCATTTAACCGTAGTCTGAGGTTGTACTGACTATGATTTACGTAAAGCAGACAGTCATTGTCGTTAACAAGCTGACTGAATGCCATTCTCCGCTCCCTAAAGACTGAAATGTTACCTAGCATCACATAAAGGATTTGAATGTTACACTAATAGCTAACGGATTAATAGCTATCCCACTAAAGTTCTGTAGGGGTATACCATTTAATCATTAATTGATCTCCATGTTGCAACAGACACTGCAATCATGCAGAACACCAATGACAATGTAGCATTAGCTCTTTCTTTATCCTCATCATCAATAGTGATACATTTATTAAGAATAGTATCGAGGTAATACACACTGACCTAAAAATGCACCCTAATTAGGCGCCGAACCTATGCCTAGAAGGCTATATCTTAGTCCGGTCAGGACAGTTAGATATAAACGCCTGTTATCTGTCGCTAATCACCTGTGAGTAGATCGACTGCCTGCTGCCGCCCTGCTGATTTTAGCGTGAAGGTAACGTTTGCAGTATGTTGCTGATGGTTACTAACAGCTTTTATCAGTAAGCTTGCTGTGGTTTCGCTGCCGGTATCAGCTCTTCGCCTTGATGTCTCAAAAATGGTATTCTATCTATTACTAACCAAATCTAAATTGGTGGCCGTGATCCTCGATATACAATGAGAACTATAGAACCATCATTACTAATAGTTGTTAAGAAAAATTTGGTGAAGATCTTTAATACAAAAGGCTATAAAGGGGATCAGTTGCTCTTGGTCATTAACTCACTTTCATAGCGCACCAAGTTCCGATATCAAGCAATTTGTTTTCCAATAAAACAATCTGCGATTATTACGGGCTGTGGGTATATGAGAATGTTGCGCAGGGTAGTTCTGTGCTGATCCTCATTGAGGCGGTGAAATAGCGCGTAGAATACACGGTATTACGTTGTATGAACATTGCATGTTCCATCAACACTCTTGCCTACACCACTCTTCGGGTTTAGTCATCAATGATTAATTCAGGGTAGGAAGATAAGTTAGTTCACCGTAATCAAATCTAATTTAAGTTCAGTTAACGTTCGTTGACGGTAACTATGTATATATTCATGCATAGCGCGTCACATCAATGATGAGTACTGAGGTACAAAAACGGACAATTACTTTCAAGTTGTGTCAGTATCTTAACGGTTGGAATTGTAGAGTATAGTGAGTAGTAAAGTCTGATCGTGAGTCTTCCAATTAGCCATTGAAGCCAGCTAGTTCCTAAAAGCGCAACTAACATCACTCGACAGTTGTTAAGCGCAGCCCTATCAAAGAAGCTAATAAGAAAATCTCCACTGGCACCCCTTATTTTAAGGACATAAGTAACCCATTATTTCAACACGCTTACAGCACATTATTTGAGGGATGGTAGTAAAATCTTGCACGACATAACTAAGAATTGATCGGTTCATAACATTACTAGCTGGTAGTGTTTAGTCAAGAGACAATGTAAGGTACCTATCTCCTAATATCACACACGTTATCAACAACCGGGATAAAGTAGCCTAACTAAGCGTTATAGTAGTGATTTTGCCTGGATTATTTTGAACTGTTATAATCGTAATACGATATATTCTAGGTGTTAACGTAAACAAATGGCTTCTGGTAGGTGATTTGTGACAGCAAGTGAATGTCGTCATCGTCGTTGGGCACGATGGCCTGCGTCTCGCACTAGCCGAAAAATACCTTTAGTGCTTCCGGTGACTTTGAGGGCTCGATCATGTCGCGTTTGCACCGCGGTACGGGTGCTGCTATTATCGTTCATGGAAATGTTGTTTTCTCTAACAACGATATGCTAGATATCATAGCTATATGGGGTTCGGTCTGTTAGACGCAGCGGATGCAGTAACCCTTTTAGTTTCCTGGAAACTGAGGCCGTCAGTGTAGCAATTAAAACCCATGTACGCCAGTGCCTGACGTAGTGTTATCTAAGAGCGCTAAAGCTGAGAACTTGCCATATCAATTGCTGTTTGTATTGTAAGCCTGCTAATTAACACTCTAAGTTGACCATCACAATAAATGAATACGTTGGTCGTTATCTGTAGAAGTCGGAGACTATGGTAATTAATTTGTTGAGTCTCGCGAATAGGTAGTGATGTTAGGTAAAATAACTAACGTGAAAGGGTGCTACCGTTAGATGCTAATCTTCATCGACCCTGGAAGTGCTAAAGGGTCTAAAACTCTATCAGCATCATCTTTACACTTAATTATCACTCGGTAATCGATTCTTTCCTTGTCTCTAAGTGGGGAAAGGCTGAGGGTGTGTGTTGAGAGGGATGCCTGGATAGTTGCATAAATATTTATATAAGCAATCTAATATAACTGGTTAGAAAATCGTTGGGTATTGTAATTCATTATATAATAATCAGTTGTTTATAAATGCCCTCAATTTAAATGCTGTAAAATTGAATATCTATAAACATTCAATAATATAAACTAATGCTCGGCATGGCGTTGCGTTGCAACGTGGGCATAAAGTAGTACTGCTGACTCAGATTCATAACAATGACATAGAACATCATGTTTTGCTCTAACAAACTGCCAATATTGCCAATAAGCAATAGATAGCAGTACTGGCTAAAAGGTCCTTATGAGAAGGAGGGTATGTGCTTTTTTGGCATGCTCGATCTTCAGTGCAATGCAATTAATCTAAATAAAAACCAGATTAGTCAGGTTTAATACGAGAGCATATCCTGTGTTCTCTTTTATCTTTTTTATTGATTAGCCTTTCTACTGAATCAGCGGCGATCGATCGAAGACGTTAACAAAAGCGCGTAACTCTGTACTGTGCTGTTCACGTTTATATCCCTAGTAGATAGTGGTTCATACACAACAATCAGGCACTGCCACTCACGTAGGCGAGTGTTATTAGTTCAAGCTGGGTTGCAGTGTGGAGTCGTGCTGGTCTATATCACCAGGACATACCGGTTTTCCTCTACAATCTCAAAGGCATACGTCTCTTGGTACTATACCGCACCAAGCAGATATCCTGCTTAGTCGCGATGACGACATGGGAATTCCTGGATATGAGAAAGACTGGTATGTCAACTATGATCTCGTCTCTACTACTCAAAATCTTAGCTTCTTTTTTTCTACTATGAATACATTCCAAGCCGCTCTCTACTTTTTAGAGCCAAGAGGATGATAATGATACATGTGACCAGAGAGGATGTTTTAATTACAGCACAATACAGGAGAACACTATTGATAATAGGCCTGTAGACTGTTGTAAGAAACGCGGAAAGTCATCGTATATCCAACGCGCCGTACGGTATATTGCTAGACGGAGAAGTGAATGCTTGCATGATATCTCGGTAATCAATATTCAGTACGTTGTATGCCACTGTGAAGATCAGTAATGCACTGAAAATTAGTAGTAGCCTACTCACATCCTTGATTGCTCGCATAGAAGGTTTCTCAGGTCTGCGCATTACACAGAACTTTGCTGAGTATCTAGCGGGTGTGCCATGAAGTCCCTTTTACTGTATAGGAAGATTTTGGGTTCTATCGCGCTTTTACGCCGATATACCTGCTGTCGTATCAGGTTAAGGTAAAGGCATTGAGATAGTAATGTTTAGCGGAGGCGTAGACCAAGTGTTTAGTGGCACTGGTGCTGACATAAAGCACTAAATATCGTAAGTTTTTTCGTGAATAGTGTGTGTCAATTACTGGAATGACATATGATTAACTTTGTGTGCAGTATAAAGCTGATGTCCGGCTTGGCCTTGAAATCTGCATATTATATATTTGATACAAGAATATTTTTTTTGGCAATGCACATCCACCCGGAATATAAAATATGCAGCAAGAAGAAATGTAAGCACTTAGCATTCGGGAATGCTGGCATTATACTTGCCATCCATTACGGGCTGCTCTCAGAAAAACATATTCCCTACAGTGCGGCCTGTAGCTTGATTAACGCATTAAAATAAGCGGATTTAAAGTATATCAGGAGTAACAGTTTAACACTGTGTATTCCTTTTGACTAGGGAACATTGACTGCAAAGGTTGTATTTATCCTGAAGTTTTTGAGATGTGATTTTGCCGTCAAGAACCGCTGAATCTCTACCGATCTGACTGTCATCCGTCTGCTCTTTCCTAACGGACTTGGGTGGACGAATTCTTTAAAAAGATGCACGATTTTTGTTGGTGCAAAAGAGTGAACAGCTGCTTAAAGGTAAGCAAACTTTGGGTTTTTAGTGAGGTGCGTTTAAGCGATACTTATTAAAATGCATTATTTAATAAAGTTTTTATCGTTATGTCGCAGTCAGGATAAGCGGCGTTTCTACTCATTTATTAGGAAAATTGTTGACGCAAATACGCCATATGCGGATAATGCGCCCAGCGACATTGAACGTGGAAAGAAGGCTACGTAGCTCAGTCGGTTAGAGCACATCACTCATAATGATGAGGCCACAGGTTCAAGTCCTGTCGTAGCCACCATGCTTAGCGGGAGTGGCGAAATTGGTAGACGCACTAGATTTAGGTTCTAGAACCGCAAGGTGTGCGAGTTCAAGTCTCGCCTCCCGCACCATTATCCTTGATCATTGGCAAGCAAGACGGATGGGGTATCGCCAAGCGGTAAGGCACCGGTTTTTGATACCGGCATTCCCTGGTTCGAGTCCAGGTACCCCAGCCATCATCAACTACTTTAAGCTAAAAGTAAGCGACATTTCTATTAATGAGAATGGTAAGTTGGTTTATAGTATATTTCTCATATACTATAAGGTTATTAATTTAAATCGCATCGTAGATATAAACTGTTGGGGTGTTGCCAAGCGGTAAGGCTCTGGTTTCTGATACCAGCACGCCCAGGTTCGAATCCTGGCACCCCAGCCATATTTTAGGAATACCCTTCCGCACAACATCATAGTAAGAAAAGATAAAATAAAATAGCCATAGAGTTTAGTAACTCATTTGATTTATTTACATAAATAAAACGAGTTACGTCTAACGGTGGAAATTGAATGTTGTGGAATATATGACGTGATGCGTTATGACAATTTCATTCATAACAAACCCATCTTTTATAGATTCCATCGTTTAGTTGATCAATCAGCGTTCTACTGACGTTAATTGGTATTAGCCATCATTGCAACGTTTGAACTAGGTTAAAAAAAATAAAAAAGATAGCTTGTCTTTTTCGAATAAAGGGCGACACATTGATATTAAATTGAATTTAAAATGCTAGCTCAATGTTGAGAAGATAGTGTTCTTTACCTGTGATAAGCGTTGACTAGATCGTTCATCATGTTAGCAGTATTATGCTATGCGCGCAACTGCATAGCAGGAGTTGTTTACGACTTTTTAAACAAATTTACATCCGAAAAATATTAGCAATATAAACAACCTGCCTTAATCCTGGTTAAGTAGTTGCGACCTTGCAGTTTAAAGACATGATTGTTCATCATCTATAATTGATAGATGCCTAGGTCAGGTAGATCAAAGCGCTTGGTTTGGACTTTATTTTAAACGTCAGAGGCATGGCAAACGCAGGGTTAAAAACAAGTGAAGGCTGGTATCAGGTTAGTGATAGTAAAATTGAGTAGTTATATGGAGAACACGGTATCTGGGATGTTAAGTTATTCTAGAAAAGGAACTCTATGATGCATTGAATGCGCTTGTTGTAATGTTCATTTGTCTTGATCATTATACAATAAGTTTATAGCAGTTAAGCTAATCTTCAGGATTGCCTATCTATTCTAAATTATAGGGAAGTGCGATATCAGCAGAGCCGAAAAGAGCCTTGGCTCATTCCACTAGCGAAGATCGCTTGAAACTACGTGGGATAATGAAGTTATAGAACCTTTGAGAGAAGGTTGCTGCGTATGGTTTTAAACCATACATACCGGACATGAGTAAAATATAGCAAGAATTTATTAGGAGTGATTAATGGGGGATCCTAAGTGCTGTGGGGATGCAGTGGCATCTATTCGGGCATGTCAGCAACAGGTCAAAAAAAATAACCTTTTGTGTTATAAACCCAGTGCGTATTTTAATGCATGCACTTTTAACTTTCCCGAACGCTGTGCTGCCATCATGGCCAAATTCCGTGCTATGCGCAGCGGTGCTAAATTGTTGCTAAAAGCGATATAGAATAGATCTATACCACTCTGCATAAGTAGGTTGTCTCGACGCCGCATCCGTTGATAACGCATTAATACAGGCTCGCAGCTCCAGTCTTCACCTTGCTCTCGCGCTGCATTTAGCACCTTTAGCAGGGCATCCAAGTCGCGGTAGCCTAGGTTGAGGCCTTGCCCAGCAAGCGGATTAATGGTGTGAGCCGCGTCTCCCAGTAATACCAGCCCAGGTAACACATAACGCTGGGCATGTCGACGTACTATCGGGAAGGAATCGGCGGCGTGCACCCTGACTGGCCCGAGCCGTTTTGGGAAAGACTCAGCGATTTCAGCTTCAAGCAGAAATAATGGCATAGCCTGCAATTGGCGGATCCGCGCAGGGCTGTTATACCAAACCAGCGAAGCCCATTGGTCATATAACGGAAGGAAGGCTCGAGGCCCGGACGGGAAAAACTGCTGCCAGGTTATGTCTTGTTGTGGTAAGCTTGTCTCGACTGTGATCAGCATACAAGACTGGCGGTACTGCCAACCGGCAGTGCCGATTGCTGTTAAGCGGCGTACTGCTGACTGTTGGCCGTCTGCTCCTATGATCAGACGTGTTTCTAGCGTTTCTGCGCTGTCCAAAGTTACATGCCAGCTCAGATTGATCCGTTGTAGGGATTGCAGTCGAGACGGACAGTGGAGAATAAGGTTGTCGAAGTTTGAGAACTGTTGCCAAAACGCTAGTCTCAGAATACGATTCTCGACCATAAACCCCAGCTCTGGTAAGCTGAGGGAGGTTGCATCAAAAACTACGGACGACGATCCCCATTCCCAAGTCTCAAGTCGCCGGTACGCTGCGGCGCGCATTTCCATTACAGCTGGCCATACGCCTAACTTCTTTAATAACATCACCGATGTGTAGCTAATGGCTGAAATGCGTAGATCCGGCGGATTTGTAACCTTGAAAATCTGTGGTGCCTGATGTTCCAGTAGTGCCACCGTCCACCCTTCTTGTGCTAAACCAAGCGCTGCTGCCGCACCGACCATTCCGCCGCCAACCACAACAGCGTCATACTGTTTTTTATATGTGTTGTTCATTTTCTCTGTGATTTATAAATAGCTATACGTAACAACTACTGCATACGTGCACAGAATATTGGATTCTAATCTAGTTCCAGTTTATCTTTGATTCCCAACAATACTCATAACACGATGAAATAATTAAAATATCAGGCATCTTCTGCATGTTGCGTAACAGAATATTTACTCGGAATTCAAGAATGGTAAGTTAATGACAAAATTACATATTAAAACATGGTATGGCGAGGTGAATGAATATATTTATTAAAAATGCTTTTCTCCTTGAATGGGTTATATTCGTTTGAGTGAACAAGACCTATCTGGGATCACAGCTTGTTGTTTTTGACAAACCTTCTAGATCCGTAAAAGTTCAGGAGAATCTGTCCTATCTTAGGCGTTTCAAACTGCTCAAATAGAAAATTAGCGCTGATAATTAGAGTAGGAGCATTTACTTTCTCAGAAAATGATCCCCTGCATACGATCTGCGTAGATCTGGTGTGCGGCTCGTTAAGACTAGTCGCCCTTCCTGGAATAATCAATCACCTGTTAGGAACTCGCCGACTAAGTGGGAGATTATCTCCACGAAATTTAGAAGTTGAAGTAGTTTTTTGAGCTACTGCCTGAACTGTATAGCGCTTGTGTCTCAATGATGGAAATTGCAAGCAATATTACACTTTTTCGTACTGCCTACTTTCTGTGGCGGTAGTGACTATGCCAAGAGATAATGTATGATTTGCAATCATTGCATTGAGCGTACAAAGCGTACGTCAGTTGAGTCTGCTCGGGCAGCATATCAATACATACTGTAGCACTACCTATGATTCCGAGATCTGTTTCGTGTCTGAATTGATAAATCTTGTAGCTGCTATTGAGAGCAGCTATGTCGTCTCTTTATAATTATCTACCGACTAGAGATTGCCGGTGACATTATTTGTAGTGTTGGGAGACACCGCTTCGCTAGCGCGTTTCCTACATATGCCAGTACAGTTTTCCTCAGAGGGCATCCTAACTATGATGCGTGTTCCTATATCGCGCCGGAGTATAGAGTGATGATGCGCAAACTTCTGAAGATGCGGCCAAATATTTAGTATCTTCTCAAATTTTGTTATTGCTTTTTCCGTTGATATGATGTCCTTGTTGCCAGACAAAAGATTATTATCGGGGTTAATGGCCACGCTAATTTCAGAGTTATCTATGCACCATTACCAGTGGCCTGGAATAAGCAATGATTAATAGGTGTAACGAAAAGAGGAAAGTGGCGCCTGTATATCCTGAATGGCTGCATTAACCAGAATATTTTGCACTTTAGCTAGTTGATGCTGGCTAGTGTCCAATCTATTCCGGAGGAGGGTATTGCACTTAAGATTGTTAGTGAACTGCCTGGTGGGTATTATAGACTGCAAGAATACGGTACCCGTTGCAGTCTGCCTGAAGATGATCAGTTGGTTTTCGATCTAAGCATGACTGAGATTGGGGAAGATTTACGACGTTGGAGCGCGCTACTTAGCGACTAGTAGATAAATCTACGAAATCATGCATATTCAAAGTCAGTGATCAGCTTTTTCACAAAATAAATGATTGGGTGTTAGCGTTGATTATTTTTATGTCATCGCAGTATGAAGATACGCGATCGCGTGATCGATGATCTTGATTAATTATTTTAACACTGTTCTTTTATTCCCATTGTATTTTTATATCAGAGGAAAGGCGATAGAATACACCAATTCATCTTTTCATAGAGCGACTACAATACACTATGCTCCCTTATCAGGGTTAGGTCATGTTAATTTTTTTTTAAAAAAACCTAGGAAAGGATCAATAGCTTTAGTAAGAAAGATGGGAGTCCGTTTCACATCCAAGGCTTAACTAAAATTTGCTGTTAGATGGTGCTGTAGTGGCTATAGATAAGACACTAAGATCAATGACAATACGCTAATTTTAAAGATTTGCATCGATAAAAAACAGGCAATTACGGAAGCGTCCCGGTGATGTGGACTGCTAATAGAGGTTCCAGAAAAAGCAAAACCCAAGCTAGTCAAGCAGAGTTGATTTAATACTGATTGATTGCTAATCACACAATCATAATCTAGTGTCATTCTGCTTTTTTGTCAGTATAGAGCGCTTGCTGAACGGATATATTGCATATATAACAAGTTGTCTGTGTGTTCACTTGCTCAATGATTCAACTCATTGAGAGGTTTGATTGTTTGGTGATTAATAAACCGCGGCTCTGAGTTTTAGATTCTTTCCCAGGATATGTACGTAACAAATCTAGATGCCCTCAGCACATGCGTTATTGCCGCATCACGGTGCATTAACCAGGCTTGATGTGAACCTTAAACAATAGGCAGAACTTCGGAAAATAAGAATTTGTTATCATCAGGTCGTCATAATCAGCGTAGGTACAGTCTGTATAGTGCTTTTATGACACAAAAAATATCTCGAATGGCTGGTAAGGTATCGAAATGAATGGCCGAGATCAGCGCTCAGGTGGTCGTTAAAATGCTTTGGGTAGTGACCTTTGCTGAGATAGTATGTTATCTATATAGAAGTACTGTGCTGATCTGCATCTTGATTCCTCAGATTGATTAGGAATCAATCCAGATCTAAATAAAAGAAAGCCGGTTATAGAAAGGATGCCTATAGTCTGTCTACTAGACTATGGCAAGCCGGTTATTATGAAATGTGGTATGTTGAAGCTGCGCGCCTTAAATTAGGTACGCTATATTCGAATGTGTTGATCCAGAACCTTACCTTTGTTATCAGTACAGCAGGTACAAGTAAAACTGATCTAGGGGTCGAAGCATCAGTATATGTATTGGGTGTCAGGAAATCTGGCACATTTTACTGACGCGCGTAGGGACAAACTGGGCTTCTAAGGCGATATAAGAAAAAGTAAAGTCACATCCCCGGGCCTTGGCGTAAGATCTATTTGCAAGGCTTGGTTTTGAGCGAGAGTAGAGAAGCTGATAAAAAAATGTAGTTATAGTCTCGCTGTTTGGCTATATATACGGTCTACTTTAAACGATGCGTTGTCATATCCCGATGACAGCTAGCGCTCAAAAATGGGATAGGCGGAGCGCTCGATGACGCACATCAGCTTAAATAAAAGGCTGTGATTTACCAGTCAACTGTTCAATATTGACCTGGCGCGTCAGACGAATCTCGCTTAAGCCATGCTTGTACACCTGTTATCAAACGTAGATACATTGGGCTTGTATTTTTAAACATTCGCGCTGGTCAAACTGTAGATCGGAAACGGGAGACGCGTTCGCTGAGAAGTATCAGCAGACACTGAATGTTGATTCAGACTAGGATACGCCATGAGTCAGGTAATTGTTGATCTACAAATTGCTTGTCAAGACAGCCATAATCTGCCGAATAAAGCTCGTTTCCAGTGCTGGCTAGAGGTTGTGTTGCTAAAGTTTAAAGAAGCAGCTGAAGTGACAGTACGCCTAGTGGACGAAGCAGAAAGTAACGAGCTGAACCTCACTTATCGCGGTAAGGATCAATCTACTAATGTTTTATCATTCCCGTTTGAAGCTCCATCTGGCATCGAGTTGCCCCTGCTTGGCGATCTCATTATATGTAGGCAGGTAGTTGAGCAAGAAGCCACCGAGCAAGGCAAAACGCTAGAGGCACATTGGGCGCACATGGTTGTTCATGGCAGTCTTCACCTGTTAGGGTATGACCATGTTGAAGGCGATGCAGCGAAAAAAATGGAGTCTGTAGAAAGAGAAATCATGTATGGGCTGGGGTATCCTGACCCTTACTTATCGGGAGAAGGCCTCGACTGATGTCAGGTATTCCCCCACAGTCCTAGCAAGGCTGTAACTAACACACTGAATTCTAACGTAAGTGATATTAACTAAAACACCATGAGCGACCACTATGCATCAAGCAATGAGAGCCCTAAGAAGGGGTTCTTTACGCTGATCCTTAACCACTTGTTTCACGGTGAACCCAAAAACCGTGGCGATCTGGTAGAACTTATTCGGGATTCTGAACAAAATGACCTGATTGATCCTGATACTCGCGATATGTTGGAAGGTGTTATGGATATCGCGGAACAACGAGTCCGTGACATCATGATCCCGCGCTCTCAGATGGTGACGCTCAAACGTAACCAGCACCTTGAAGACTGCTTGGACGTTATTGTGAAATCTTCTCACTCGCGCTTCCCAGTAATCAGCGAAGACAAAGATCATATTGAAGGTATTTTAATGGCCAAGGATTTGCTGCCATTTATGCGTAACCATTCAGAGCCATTCAACATAAAGAAAATATTACGGCCCGTAGTGGTAGTACCGGAAAGTAAACGGGTTGATCGTATGCTGAAAGAGTTTCGCTCTCAGCGTTATCATATGGCAATTGTTATTGATGAATTCGGTAGTGTATCTGGTTTGGTGACTATCGAAGATATTCTAGAGTTGATCGTCGGAGAAATCGAAGATGAATACGACGACGAAGAAGATCTAAATATTCGTCAACTGAGCCGTCATATGTACACTGTACGTGCGTTGTCACCGATCGAAGATTTTAATGAAGCTTTTAACACACACTTCAATGATGATGAAGTCGACACTATCGGCGGTTTGGTGATGCAGGCATTTGGTCACTTACCTGCACGCGGAGAGGCCATTGAAATTGAAGGTTACTTATTTAAAGTTACTATCGCCGATAGCCGACGTATTATCCAAGTTCATGTAAAAATCCCAGACGATTCTTCAGCACAGCAATCTGAAGAATAAACTATAGATGACTATAGTTTCTTGCTTTGAAGGTCAGCGGGTGCGCACCCCCCTGGCGCTATTATCTGGTGCTTGTGGAACGCTAGCATTTTCTCCATATGCTATCTGGCCTGCTGCAATAATCTCGCTATTCGGCCTCTTGGGTGTTACCTTGAATCGAACCGTTAAGCAATCGATTCTGCTCGGTTTTTTCTGGGGGTTTGGGCTCTTTGGTACCGGGGTTCACTGGGTCTACGTCAGCATTTCAAGCTTTGGTGGTATGCCGTTGGTTGTCAATATTTTTCTGGTAGCCTTGCTTGCCGCCTATTTGTCAATGTATACGGGATTATTCGCCGGTCTATTGGTTTGTTTTTGGCCAGTAACCTCTTGGTGGCGGCTGGCAATCGCAGCACCTGTGCTATGGCACGCGACAGAATTTCTTCGCGGCTGGGTACTGACTGGGTTCCCTTGGTTGCAGTTTGGTTATAGTCAGATTAGCGGTCCTTTGAAGGGCGTGGCACCATTGATGGGGGTTAACGCCATCACCTTTATGTTAATGACAATAGCCGGGCTATTAGTGCATGCCATAAATCAGCGCCACATAGCACCTGCCTTGATTGCGGCCATTTTGCTACTCTTACCTTGGTCGTTTCGCCAACTGAAATGGTTTACTCCGGCACCTGAGAAGGTGGTAAATATTGCGATCGTGCAAGGAAATATACCACAATCGTTAAAGTGGTCTCCAAAAGCCCTAGAGAGTACGCTACAAACTTACCTAGATGAAACCCGTCCTTATATAGGAAAGGCTCCGATCATCATTTGGCCAGAGTTAGCTATTTCAGATTCTGAAGCCAGCCAGAGTAAGTTCCTGACCATGTTAGACGAGAGAATGCGTGCGGAACATAGTAGCCTAATTACCGGGATTATTGATGTGCGCTCCACAACAGAAGGCCAGAGGATTTATAACAGCGCGATTGTATTAGGCGCATCTTTCCCCTACACTTATCCGGCCCAAGCACGCTATAATAAGCACCATTTGGTACCGTTCGGCGAGTTTGTACCATTAGAAACTTTGCTTCGCCCGTTGGCACCAGTTTTTAACTTACCGATGTCTTCCTTCAGCCAAGGTGATAAGACTCAGCCACGATTATGCGTTAGAGGTTATCTCCTAACAATTGCGATTTGTTATGAGATCGTCTTAGGGCAGCAGCTACGCGACAATTTCAGGCCAGATACCAATTTCCTTGTGACGATTTCCAATGATGCCTGGTTCGGCCATTCTATTGGTCCCTGGCAGCACTTACAGATGGCACGTATGCGTGCACTGGAGCTCGGTCGCCCCCTGCTGCGTAGCACTAACAATGGTATAACTGTAGCAGTAGATGCTAACGGTGAGGTTATCGCAGAAATTCCACAATTTTCCCGACGTGTGTTAGATATAAACCTTATACCAACTATCGGCGTGACACCTTATGCTCGTCTTGGTGACACGCCAATATGGGTTATCACCTTTCTGCTAGGTGGCTGGGCGCTAATGCTAAGCCATCGCCAAAACCGCCGCTGAGCATACTAAAGAAGTAGCTTAACAGGTAGGTGTGAGCTTGAACATAGCAGTAAGGCAGTGTTCCTTATAGGCTTTCCAAAACCCAAGATTTGTGGGGTTTCCTGATATACTTGAAAGTTGTAATACTTAAGTTGAGCATGCAGTATTGTTGCAGTGATGTATTATCAGGTATGCTATTCGCGTATACACATAATACCTCAGCATATACACATATTACATCCCCATAGAGTTATTTATCCCTAAGATAACAGCTTTACTGCTAGGAAAATCAGCCGTCATGCAAGAGCAATATTGCCCAGAAGACATAGAAGCACGTGTACAACTGCATTGGCAAGAGAAAAAAACGTTTAAGGTTAACGAAGATACTACCAAGGAAAAATACTACTGCCTATCTATGCTCCCATACCCCTCTGGGCACCTGCATATGGGGCATGTTCGTAACTATACTATCGGGGATGTTATCTCACGTTACCAGAGAATGCTAGGAAAAAACGTGCTGCACCCTATTGGTTGGGATGCTTTTGGTTTGCCGGCAGAAGGAGCAGCGGTTAAGAACCATACTGCCCCCGCTCCGTGGACTTATGACAATATCACATACATGAAGAAGCAACTAAAACTGCTTGGTTTTGGCTATGACTGGGATCGCGAGATCACGACCTGCCAACCTGATTACTATTGTTGGGAACAGTGGTTCTTTATTCATTTGTACGAAAAAGGCTTAGTTTATAAGAAAATCTCAGCGGTGAATTGGTGCCCACACGATCTGACGGTACTGGCTAATGAGCAGGTTGTTGGAGGCGCTTGCTGGCGCTGCGACACTAAGGTCGAGCGCAAAGAGATCCCACAGTGGTTTCTCAAAATCACTAATTATGCGGATCAACTATTGAACGATCTAGATACCCTGGATAGATGGCCTGAGGAGGTCAAAACTATGCAGCGTAACTGGATTGGACGCTCTGAAGGTGTAGAAATCACCTTAGAGATTTCAGACAGTGATCAGAAGTTAATAGTTTATACCACTCGGCTTGATACAATCATGGGGGCCACCTATGTGGCTGTGGCCGCAGGCCACTTATTCGCACAAGAGGTTGCTCGAAAAAATCCAGTACTGGCGGAATTTATTCAACAGTGCCGTAACACAAAACTAGCTGAAGCTGAAATTGCAACAACGGAAAAGAAAGGTATGCCGACCGGACTGAGCGTTACTCACCCATTAAGTGGCAAAAAACTACCGATCTGGATCGCCAACTTTGTTTTGATGGAATATGGTACTGGCGCAGTTATGGCGGTACCAGCACATGATCAACGCGATTGGGATTTCGCCACTCAGTATCATTTGCCAATTATACCGGTTATCCTGAACTGTGATGGTAGCCAACCGGCAGTGCATACCGCACCAATGACTGGGACAGGCAAGCTATTCAACTCTGGTGAATTCAACGGTCTAGAGGGCCAATTTAGTTTTAATGCCATTGCCGGCAAACTGCTAGCCAAGGGTATGATTAAACATAAAATTAATTACCGTTTGCGTGATTGGTGTATTTCACGGCAACGTTACTGGGGTGTGCCAATACCAATGGTGACCTTGGAAGATGGTACTATCATTCCGACGCCAAAAGAACAAATGCCAGTAATACTGCCGGAAGATGTGGTGGTCGAGGGGATCAGCAATCCGATCAAAGCTGATCCTGAGTGGGCAAAAATCCGAATCAACGGACAAGCAGCACTGCGTGAAACCGATACATTAGATACCTTTATTGAGTCCTCTTGGTACTACGCGCGTTATACCTGTCCGCACTACCGTTACGGTATGCTAGATCCCAAAGCCGCTAATTATTGGCTACCGGTTGATCAATATATCGGAGGTATTGAACATGCCGTCATGCACCTAATATATTTCCGCTTCTTCCATAAGCTGATTCGCGATGCTGGCCTGGTGAACTCAGATGAACCAGCCAGTCGCTTGCTATGTCAGGGTATGGTGCTAGCCGATGCTTTCTACTACACAGGTAATTGCGGTGAACGTATTTGGGTCTCCCCAGCTGAGACAATTATTGAACGAGATGGCAGGGGTTGTATCATTAAAGCGAGCGATCCACAAGGGCGCGAACTAGTCTATGCTGGGATGAGCAAAATGTCAAAGTCGAAGAACAACGGCATTGACCCACAAGAGATGGTGGAGAAATACGGTGCGGACACAGTGCGTCTTTTTATGATGTTCGCTTCACCGCCTGAAATGAGTCTAGTATGGCAAGAGTCCGGTGTTGAAGGGGCTAGCCGTTTCCTAAAACGGCTCTGGAAACTAATATATGATCACCTTCAGAAAGGGCCAGTACATCAGCTTGTCGTCACCGATTTAAATCAAGATCAGAAAGCTCAGCGCCGAGCTCTACACAAAACCATAGTCAAGGTGAGCGATGATATTGGGCGTCGGCAAATGTTCAACACCGCTATCGCTGCCGTGATGGCATTGTGTAACAGCCTGGCGCGTGCACCGAAAAAAACCGATCAAGATCGTGCCCTTCTTCAAGAAGCACTTATAGCCATAGTACGTATGCTTTATCCGTTTACTCCGCATGTAGGGTTTGCGCTATGGCAGGCATTGGGTTGCGAAGGTGACATTGATACTGCGCCTTGGCCCGTTCCAGATAAAGCAGCCATGGTCGAAGATGAAAAAATGCTGATAGTGCAAGTTAATGGCAAGGTGCGTGCAACAATAAGGGTAGCAGCTAATGCAACCGAAGAACAGGTGCGAGCATTCGCTACCCAGGAAGATCTGGTACGTAAGTACCTAGACGGAATTATACTTCATAACGTAATTTATATACCGGGCAAGCTGATTAATCTGGTTGGGTGTTAATACAAGGAGGAATTTTGCGAGAATGCATTCTAACACTATTAGCTGGGTTAATGACTTTGCTCACCGTAAGTTGTGGGTTTCACCTGCGCGGCAGTACGCAGGTGGTTCAGGAAATGAAAATTCTGATATTAGACAGCCCTGATGTTTACAGCTCGTTGACCCGTTCAGTGCATGAAGAATTACGTCTCAATGGCATTGCCATCGTAAAAGATATCGAGCGTAAGGATGTTCCATCCCTGCGCATCCTTACTACTCGAGAGAGTCAGGACACTGCGTCAATGTATCAAAACGGCAAAACCGCCCAATATGAAATGGTACTGACGGTACAGGCACAAGCACTGTTTCCAGGCAAAGACATCTACTCCTTCTCAGTAAGGGTGTTCCGTTCATTTTTTGATAATCCGCTCACTGCATTGGCAAAAGATTCTGAGCAGGAAATAATCCGTCAGGAAATGCATGATCAGGCCGCCCAGCAACTAGTGCGTAAACTGCTGATAGTGCATGCAGGGGTAGAGGGAATACATCGCCAACCTGCTGCTGTTATTAAAAAATTGACCGGCGACGCTGCGTGATAACCCGCCTTTACCCTGACCAACTTGCTGCTCAGCTCCGAGAAGGGCTTTGCTCATGTTATTTATTAAGTGGTAATGAACCGCTGATATTACAGGAAAGCCAGGATTTGATCCGCCAGGCCGCGCAGCAGCGGCAGTTCACCGAGCACCATAGCATGTTTCTTGATGCGCATACCGACTGGGATGGCATCTTTAGCATTTGCCAGGAGATGAGTCTTTTTTCTAGCCGGCAAACATTGCTGCTTATTCTCCCGGAAAACGGGCCAGTTTCTCCGATTGGAGATCAGTTAATCAAGTTGTCTCGCCTTCTGCATAACGATATATTGCTGATATTGCGTGCCCCTCGTTTAACTAAGGTACAGGAAAACAGTGCTTGGTTTAAAGAGGTCAGCAAAAAGGCTATTTGCGTTAGCTGCCAATCCCCGGAATATATGCAACTTCCGCGTTGGGTGGGCGCTCGCGCAAAACGAATGAATCTAGAATTGGATAATGCAGCCAATCAATTGCTCTGTTACTGCTACGAAGGAAACCTGCTGGCGCTCTCACAGGCGCTAGAAAGATTATCTCTATTACATCCTGACGGCCAATTAACGCTATTGCGTGTCGAACAGGCGGTTAACGATGCTTCTAATTTCACGCCCTTTCATTGGCTGACTGCTCTACTAGCAGGGAAAAGTAAACGCGCTTGGCATATTTTGCAGCGGTTTCAGGAGGAGGAGTTAGAGTTAACGATCCTACTGCGCATTTTGCAACGTGAACTGCTTCTGTTGCTAATCATAAAACGACGTATGGCTTCAGTGCCCTTGTGCAAGTTGTTTGATCAGCATAAGGTTTGGCAACATCGCCGGAACATGATGATGCACGCAGTAAACCGGCTATCCTCTAGCCAACTTCAGCAGGCGGTGCAACAGTTGGCGCATATTGAACTGCGCCTGAAGCAAGGCTCAAATCAGTTAATCTGGCCCGCCTTAGAAGCTCTATCCATGCTGCTGTGTGGGGAAACCTCGCTTATGAGGTTTATATATGGTTCATAATATGACTATCGCTAGTGGTATCCAGGCCTTCTTTGGTGGAACCTTTGATCCGATCCATTATGGTCATCTACGGGCGGTTGAGGCACTGGCCGTAGAGCTTGGATTAGATCATATCACCCTCTTACCGAATTATCTTCCACTCCATCGCCCAAAATCTGCAGCTAATGATCAACAAAGGCGGAAAATGGTCGAGTTGGCGATCATCGGCAACCCACTGTTTAAGATTGACGATCGCGAACTGCAGCGCGCTAGTCCTTCTTATACTATTGACACCTTGGAGGCAGTGCGTACAGAAGGTGGTATGATAATGCCTCTGGCCTTTATCCTGGGCCAGGATTCTCTGTTGACGTTGAACAAATGGCAGCGTTGGCAGTCACTTCTGGATTATTGTCATTTACTAGTGCTTGCACGGCCAGGCTACCCTGATCCCCTAAATACGCCGGATTTACAACAGTGGCTTGAATGCCATCGTGTTACCACCGCCGACCTGCTCAGTCAGCAAGCGAATGGCTATATCTACCTAGCTAATACACCAGAGCTAGAAATTTCTGCTACGGAGATACGTCAGCGTTATCGCCAGGGGCTAAGCTGCGATCATTTTCTACCACACTCGGTGCATCGTTATATCAAGTTGCAGGGTTTATATCTCTAGTGAGAATGCATGGGTTATTCGCAGCTAGTCTTTTTAGGTTTCATTGAAACCCTAGATGGGTTCAATAAAACCTTAGCGTAGGTATTATCAGGAACGCTAATACAGCGGAACCACACACAGTGGTACTTTTTATACAAAATAAATTTAAGTGCACCTTTTAAGTTAGATTAATAATATATGTAATCTATAATTAATTTAATCACTTGGTAGAGTAATTTTATAAAATTATCTACTAACTAGGTTAGTTAACGATATTTTGCTATAAACATTCATAAGTAAATAACCAGTTTGATATTATTTGTATCCTGTACATTACTAATTTATCTTAAAATTGATAATTTATTATTCAGTCTTTTCACTGAGGCGATCGAGGCTTCCTGTGTATTATTGGTTGATATACACATCTGGCTATTAACAGTAAAAGCTATTTTTACAAATACGTGGTGGAATGTAATCATTATTTAGCAACAACTATATAAATAAACTATAAATACAATATAGGAAGTTAATGTATTTATAGGCTTCGTTGTTTTGTTTTTAGCATAGAACTATTTACTTGGGTTTATCATATATCTGCGTGATTTAAAAAAGCAATTTAACCTTGTTATCATTTATAAATATTGATATAAGCATGAATATTCATAGTTTTATGTTTTTAAGTTTTGCATTTATTTTGGTAGATCTAACAAAATAAACATAAGTGATATTTCTATAATGTATATGAGATAGGGCAGGTAGATACTGCGTTTTATATATCATATTGGTGAATATTGATTCTTAGCAGCTTTGCAAGCCTTAAATTTTTAAACTAATCTTAATTATTCCGTATTAAATTTATTATTTGTGCTTCTTAGCCTATCATTCGGATATAAAGCTATCATCTTTTATTCACAGAGTGAATAGGGAATAACATTTACTTGACTTTGAACTTTTCAACACCAAATAAGTGCCTAGATGATTTCTTATGGCCATGCTTTCTTTACGTTATATATAAATAAAATTAGATTTTGTTTTGCGAATATTTGTTCCGTAGTTACGTAAATCTTAATCAACTTGTTAATCAAATTCCTGGTTGGTAAATAATTTCGGTGAGTATTAATACGGCGGAGTATGCATATTAACTAATAGAATTATATATTACAAAATACTTTTATTTCATATTAGTGCTTTATGTATGTAAATAATTTTTAAAACACAGATCAAATATATAATATATGTAAAATATAGTCTAGTACCAGTAACTAATTCACTTTTTATCAGAAATGATATTTATTTAAATATACTGATCCAGTAAACTAAATTAGTCTACATACCTAAATTATAATTTATTTATTTATATTAAATTTAATAGTAAATATTTTTAAACAGCACATGTTTATATACAATAAATACGTGCTGTTATTAATTCATTGCGACACCTGAGTTTGGATTAAAATCCTATAATTTAAATCTGTAATATATGTTTACTTTTAATTTCATAAATTAACTTATTAACTTAATAAATAAAGTTAATTTCAATAGTAATTAGAGTTATTAATTGTTGAGACATCTATATTCATAGATTGACTATTTTGGTTGTTAGTACCGTAATCTTTGGTGTTTTGTTCAAAAGTAAATTAGGTGAGCGACACTTATAATAATAAATATAATTATAGTTGAGGGCTATATCATTAGTTTGGTCTAAATGTTACTGAACGTCCCTGGAAGCTGTAATCGCCTTTGTGGAAATCATCATTTCTTTTAATTTTACCTGTAGCCACTAAATTCTTACTCTTATTAAGAGTAGTAGTGATGAATTTTTATTCACAAAATAATAAATTATTTCAATGCTATAGGATCGCAGCCCTTCGCGTTTACTGTTTATTTTAGCATAGTAAGGTATTCGAACATATTGCTATTTGCTAACACCCAAAATAGCTATTAGTATTTGATACTGTATTATTTATTATAACACAGAAATATATTATTAAAGTAGTTTCTAACGAAACGTATAATTATTTAATATAATTACTAATGACTTTAATTCCAAAAGCAGATATATAAAAAATTATAATTTATTAGTGTGAAGTGAGTAGGAAATTATACCATGCGAGCATGTAAACGGAGCATTACGCAAGTATTATTCTGCGGCTTTCTATAATAAAACATTTTCAATAGATAAGGTTTATGGGAGCGATAATAATCGCAGACTCAATCTTTATATATATGCTAAATCAGCAGTTGATGAGAAGGGTTAGAGAATTAGTATTAAATATCATCTATTCCAACACTAATTATATAATGGTATATTTGATTGCTTTCTGATGGTACTCGGTGCTTTTACTCACCCCTTTCAGATAAACATTATTTATCTCTCGCTAGTTATAATTTATAGTATGAAACTCAAATATTTCTTCTGCTAGAGCGGCTGGATAAGGGTTTAGCTCATACTAGGGTATTTATCAACCCTAGAGTTTATATAGATATAAGAAATGTCATATTAGATCTTTCCGTGTATGGCAGGATTAGTAGGAATAACCTAATGAACTTTTTTGAATAGTTACTTGGATTGCATTTTCTTGAACTTTAGTGCTTGTTTCCTGTTTTGGTTTATGAGTTAATGCTAAGGATTTTCTTCGCACACCTTTATTAAAGGTATGTATCGATTGAATAGACTCTTGAACTTATGCTGTATCTGTAAATTCTAGATAGTTGCTTGAAGCCGAGATAGCATACGCAGATATTGTCATATAAGTTCACTTATATTGCTTCTGATATTTATATATCAGATTTTTTATTGTACTGTAAACATACAACCAGCCAATCTAAATAGTCTGATAGATTGAGTGTCTCACTACTAGAATCAAACTTAATATTTATTTTATGAAAGCACATATTAAATCTCATTATTATCTTCCGATCCGAAGTAAGGATTTGTCTTTGCTGTTTAGGTTTGATATTTGTATTTTTTGTGGAACCAACTAAAGGTATTACTTTGAACTATTTAGTAGTGAGGTAAATATCCATTTATATATTATAATCATTAGTAAGGAATATATAAATAGGTCCATCTTCCTGCGTGCAGTGTATCGATTGATAAATGAGAATAGGCGTTATCGTTTTGTAGGTCTACAGTGCATCGCTTGTCTTTATTTCAGTAATCTCATTAGCCTGATGCTGTTCATCAATGGGTTCGTTTATAGGTGTTGAAAGAGAAGATGAAGATCATCAGAAAAGTAAAGAATTAATATAATCGGATACCAAAGCTTAACTCTTGCGGATCTGATCGCGATTATGGGGGTTTGCCTTGGCAAACTATTTGAGGTTGTTCTTAAAAGCAAACACAAGCTTGGTGTAGTTGAAAAAGGCTTATTGGTGATGTGTTTGTAGTTGTTAAGTGTCGTCACAGATATATCTCCATATTTCTTACTCTATGGGCGTGTCATCGATATCCCGCTATGGCTGGCCTTACTTCTCTTTCATCATCATTATAGCAATAGAGCATAATTTAGGGTATTGTTATTTTTCAGCTATTATTCGAGTTCGCTGTATAGCACTATCTTAAAAGGATAGCTAGTTTGTTTTGGATTCTCACCCATAATCGTCTAATACTCATAACGTTATGGATTCTTGCTGACGTCCGACCAAGCGCCTATCTGTCGCAGTAGATATTCCGCCTGTTTCCTGTGACCAGATTCCTAAAACTCTACCTCTCCAGAATTGGCGAGGTATTCCATTTATTTCGACTATGTTTTACTGGAAATTGATCGGTTTAAGTACAGACAACAGTAATATTTTCTGTACGATTCGCGTCAACCTTAAGGTGAACAAGGCTTAATCAACTACCTGTTTGATCGAAAATACAAAGATGTAGATTACTGCTCTAACCTTTCCGGTTATCCGAAAATTAATAGTTGAATCATTTTATCTCGGCTGCATCATCCCATTCTATCGTGATATTGTCAGAAACTGCAGCCTGGTTGCTAGCAGCGGGACCATAGCTGTTATATACCCCTACCTGGGTTTTATTCGCATAGTTGGCTGTTAGATTAAAGTGAATAACATCTAGGTGTCCTGTATTCCGGATAAAGATAGTGGTCTTTAAAACCAGTTCCGAAGATCTTGTGAGCTCATAAAGAGGTGTATAACAATTAGACAATAAATCCTATTGGATGCATGGTACCCTATAGTTCGAAAGATACAGTATAGCATGGTTGACTTAATTGCAATATCCACTCAAATGGCTAAAATAATTGCAATCAGTTGCATTTTAAGACTATCAAAATCACTAGTTATATATGTATTACTCATTCCAAAATGGAAGGTGCCTAAAAAATGCGTTGTTCCAGCACCATTTGATGCGCATGTGTATACTGCTTCCGAAGGACATCCTGTGCCCAGTGGCTTGTTTATTCGGTATATAGAAACTGAACATCATACTACCGCCCCGACGGCTTTACATCCCCCTGCATCGCCCTTTCCTAACATCAATCAAACATGTCTTATTTCTGCTAAAGCTACGATATATATTGTATTTCATATCGGTCGCTTATTGCGGCTGTCCGTATTTCTATTTCCAGACTGTACCTTGTAATCAAGAGTTGATAATGGGCTTTTCTCCGCTCAGTGACATTAATTTCATTTTTCATCGGTCGTTAAACTAGACTTTCCGAAACTTTGGTAGAGATGTGTTGATGAAACTTTCTAGTTAATAATTTAGTTTATGTTAAGTGATAAAGAACGCTACGCTATATTTTATAAACTTTCAGTTGCCTATTCTCATGTGTGTTAAACGGACAACCTATTGTCACTTATTGGCGCCTATCAATCTATAGTAACTTCACGAGGCAGTGAATTGCTCAGAATGTCTTTTCAGCGTAATACTTTAAACAGCTTCCGACAACATAGGATGCACCTCCTACAGTGGTTTTGCTTACTCGCTTTATCTAGATTGGTTACTTTCCACTATCTCTGTTGTAACCTACTGTGTTTACAAAAAAATTGATTAGTCAGTGTCTCCCTAATCAGGCTAAGGGAAGTAGTGTGCGCTTGTCCTACAAGTTATAGTGCTAGTTGTAATTGTGATCACCACCATTGCGGTTGACAAAAGGCGAAAGAGCAGCCTGATTCCGAATCAGTAGAGATATTCAGCTCCGCCAGGAGACCCGTGCCCTTGGAATAAAATCTTCGGCCATTCGCCATGCCTGGCATCAACTACTGGCATCGCGTCGAGCTTACTCTTATAGTAGAACGTTAATACGCAATTTTAATACGCGCGACCCGAGCGAATTCTGCTTTGCATGCATGATCAGTTTACCTTAGCTTGATGATCCAGAAAGTATCCGGAACACAGTGTTCGTGCGCGCTTGCTTTTGCATCTATATGCCATTTCATAAAGCAAAAGTGCTGAAGGCCAGGTAGAAGGCAGATTGACAGTATTTTCTAAAAATATTCATGAGACATTCGAGAGATGATTTAAAGACAGATATCTTTTATTTTTTCTCATCAGCGCCTTATCGTCAAAGCAATTACCTGATCTAGCACTGCTAACGCTCGCCTAATATATCCGCCGGCTCTTAATGACTGAGATTTTGATGCGCAAGAATCGCATAGTCGCTGACAGGTAGCGCTAATAATCCTATAGGAGAATGGATAGGGTGAAGGGAATATCTCAACTGGGTTACTATGCGCCTGTGGTAAGGTGTTGGCACTGGTGCGGTACGGTCTCTATCAGAGCGTAGCTTCCTGCAGGCAACGCCTTGTTGATTCAGGTATTGGAGGTTGTAAAAAAGTCGTGAAATGGCGTTTATAGCGTTGACTAGATATGCGAGAAATGCAAGTGAAGTGCTTCACTAAGAGGAAACTGAAACTATTACGGTCAGTTTGTTCAACTTCTTAAAGGAGCGGGTCCCCGAGCCATTCTGGCTGATTGTCGTTTGTTAGCTGCCTGTATTTCATCAGCTTTGCAATCGAGGCGTGAGTTACAGCCATGGAGAATAATAAAGAAAAAGTGATGCCTATAGTGTATGGAATGGACGTTTCAAACAGCGACGCCCTGCGATATTAAATAGCAACTTATGAAGGACAGATGACGGATTTTAAAAAGTAAAAATAAGTGGCAACTAGCAGGGGATCTGCTCATGTTAGGGAAAGCAGTTTATTGTATTTTAGTACGTGCCTCTGGCCTGCAAGTTAAGGGACTAGCAATATGTAAAGTTGTTACCAGAACATGAAGTAGGAGCATAGCTAAAGGACATTTAAATCTGCTCAACATATTCAACCGATATGTGTGTGAGAGTTCTGGATTCAAGTCGGCAAGGTAATAGGTGATAGCGTATTTGTATGGAAATTGTAATTAAAACTATTCCATTTCCTCTACTTAGTAGTTTATCCGTTATACTAGTCAAGGTCGGGAAGTTTCATTATGAGAAAAACAACCAAAATGTCTCTAAAGTAACCGGATAACGGCTTTATAACTGAAGCTAAGTTACATATATTTCGCGTATCTTAACAATGCTCGTTGTTAAAGAGCGGTCACTTTAGACCGAAACAAATATTTTAACTATAATAAATAGTCATAGATTAGGCTTGAATACTCCCGACAGCCATTTATCCTTAACTCCATTAAGCAAGACTGCTAAGATTGAGATGAGCACACTACGGGACTATTGAATACTTTCTGACCGTAGATGATAAAAAAGATGCGTATCACATAGCTAGATAGTTAGATTGTATCTCCGTACGCTACAGATAGAGCACCTGGTGCAATCGTTGCTATATTTAAGTAGGTTGACGATGTGTATGCATCATCTGCACTGCTATCTAAAGTCGCAAATACCGTTAATAGCCAGACCAGATAGTGGTAGATGTTGTCTGGACAAACTGCATCCGATTTGTATTGACTATGGACTTAGAGTAGTGCATTGCCATCTCAGACAGATCAACTAGGTGTATATTTTGATCTAGGCATTCATCCTAAGAATTGGGGAAATCTTTTAGGTGTATAGGTGGTAGAAATCAAGAGGCGAATTTCTCTTCTATAGGTTGATCGGACTGAGAAATGGGGCTAGTATATTTTCTCGCCTGGCAGCAAGAGTTGAACGGTTTCAAGATGGGGTAAACAGATTTCTCATCAGATATACACTCAGTAGTGAATGTATCCATAGGGTTATGCAATAGTCTGCAAAACAGGTTCAGCAAATGACTGCTAAGTCGTTAGGAGGGGTTTAGAACAGCTTATCTGATGTTCTAAATCAAGAAGTTGTGCTAAGGCGCTGGATATGATGCTGCCTGATTGGATTATCACTCTCTGTAAATTTGCAATAAATTGCGTATACACTGGAAAATATAAATACGTTATTCAGTTGCTCACCTAATACCTGTAAGGGAAGTAATACTATAAAGCTTATAGTATCCGTTGATCAGGACTATCGATATAACCATCAACCGTATAGGTTTTCGGATAGATGATATAGTGAGGAAAGTTATTTGTCTTTAAGTAAAGAGTGCGTCAAAAATGTAATGTACTGGTCTAGACCTCGCGAATGCTCTAGAGTTTGATTATTGAGTTCATTGCTAGGTTGTATGATGCGATTGTATGCGGCCGCAGCTATACACAATTATTTATATGTTGCTTGAGTCGCCGGGTGCTGGGCAAGTTGAAAAGATTATTACAGGGCGCTACAACCATTACCATTAATGTCATCCCACCTCTATTTTATGGAAGCTTCCCTGTTAAGTCCAATTTTTGGTGTGGTGATTCCTGTCTTGTGATCTGGGTTGGTTGGTATGTGATCCAGTTTTTAATGGCAATATCCGGTTCTGTTGCCAGCCTCAAGGAATGCAAATTGATTATCAATGCATGGAAGCTATACAAAGAAGGTAACTTCTTATATTAAATAAATATCAGGTGAATAGTTCGTTCCGGACATTGGGATTCATCTTGTAGTTGTTAAATAGCCAAAACATGCGGGCTATGTTTGCCCGTTAGTGCAATCAGGGCACGTTTGTAGTATTTACCTTTCTTGCCATTACAGAGACTAGTTACTACTCATTGTTATTTTAGAGCTGATCAGGACAAAGAATGCCAAGATATAGCTTTCGCGATTTTGTTATTGTTACTAAATGAGCTTTCCTTCTGAAGGAAAGTGTCGTGGTATTCACTCAAAATAGGCACTAAATTTGCGATCATTCCTAAAATTATGACTATTACTTATGCTGCTGATGATATGTTATCCGCCATAATGTCTAATCTTTTGAAGGATATAAATAATTGCGCACAGAATGACCTCTATTCAGTTACTAAATTGATTTTTCACTTTTCATTATCATGCCCATGCCCTTTTTAAAAAGGGTACCGTAATTGTATTTTACTAGCCCGGTGAACCTCAAGAGTTTGTGAAATACTAGAAAATTTTTAACGGACTGAGGTAGAACAATATCCAGTTTGCTCAGTACAGCGCTTATTCGAATAAGCAGCGCAAGTCTATCACGTAGATAAGCACGATGAGATTTATAGATAGATTACCCCATTTCCTTTTTATCAACGTCCTGGTCCAGTAATTTTGCACAGTTGCATCCCTCTCTTGTATAAAGAGGTGGACTGTGCAATAATCTTAAGTAGATATACGCGCCGAACAAACATCTTTTCTAAGCTTACTTTCTCATTGTTGTCACCACTTCAAAAGGGATACATAATTCATTTTCCACTCGATTGGTACGCTCAATATTACGTACGATGCACTTTGCAAAGTAATTGATCAGCGTGAAAGCTGATTCATATGCTTTCATTTACGTAGGATCTTAAAGTTAGCTATACCTTCTGCTATTATATTACATAAATTGGCGAGATGTGATCTGGAAGCCAATCCAGTTCTATGATGAGTGGAGTATAGTGATCATTAGGATCTTGATGCTGATTGAGTGGGCCGGATTTTTAATAATTAGATGAATTGTAAAGAGTTAAATAAATCAAATTTGGAATATTTTACACTAAGTAAATAAATGATAGTCTCATATAGAGACTTCTTGCATCATATTTTAAATATAAAAATAAATTATAATGAATTTTTATTTCATTTAGGAATAGTAGTTTTATTTACAGCTCCATGAATTCAATATGCAGATTAGTTATTCGTTTATAACTGGCTTGTCAAAGAGATCGATAATGTCTGTATTTTTATCACTTACCTAAACAATAGGTAAGGTATTGTAAATATTGTTCCGACTGCTTGCTAGCACTTATATACTTTATATAAAATAACTGGAAATATCTTTAAAATATGGAAATTGTATATATAATATGTCACTACGAGTGATAATTTATTAACAATCAATTCGATATATCGATTTATATTAATGGTAGCTGACAAAATATCGGATTTATGATTTTAGAATTGGATTTTGTGACTTTACCTAAAAAGACTAGTTAGTAAATTACTAACAGGTTAGCCGATACTGTATTTGAATTTAGATACATAAGCGTGCTATTTAGAAATACAATCTCATTGTAGATCAATGAGCACTGGTTTTTTGACACGCGCTTCGGTAGCTATTAAAAACCGAGATACAAACGCATTCGACTTAGTGCTTTAAATCGTACCATCCCTATCTTGCAACTTATTTTAATAAGCCGGTAGTTTGCAAGCCTATATTTATAAATACACTATTAAAAGGCATCTCTTAGAGAAAACATGTTAACTGTCAGCCTAGTAATGTAAAAGTGCTAAAGAATTCATACGATAAGCGATATAGATGATTATCTAGTGGCAGGGGACTCACAGAGTGAGTAGATGATGTAATCTGAATTACAAACGGAAATAAATCTAATCAATGTGATGCCGAATTTGATGGGTAGGCTAACAAAAAGAATTTTATATGTTAGTAGCTAAACCTTAATATGCTTAATATAACGATCGATAGGGTGGTTTAGAATCGGACAAGGCATATTAGTTAACATAACTAAGTAAAATTCCAAACCGAATTATATCAACTAAACTATATGGCTCTGTTAGTTATTAGTGGCACATTTAAATGTACATTAGTGGCTGTCGTGGAGAACTGAAAGGTAGATAAGGGAAATTACCTTTCATATGCAATGTTTCTTTTAAAGAAATCAAAAAATGAGTGGCTAATTATTTTATATTAAGTAGCAATTTCAGGAATTGATCAATTTGTCAAATATAAATGTACTGGTTGGTAAGAGAAAACTTTCAACGACATCACACTTTATAATGTATCAGTGTAAAATTTTAATTTAAAACAGTCTGAGTTAGTACTATAAAATTAAGAAATTAGAAGTCGCTTATGTTAATAGATTTAATTACAGCTATTTCACGTTAACAATAATTATAAGTTAACTAGAATATTATTGGGAATAAACCTATTCGTCAAATACTTCAGTAAAAACACTATTATTTAGAATTAATCGTCTGGAAGATCAGTGTCTTGTGCGCCTTAGCAGAATCCTATCTAGACATTATACTGTTCAAGAAACCGATACGAGGAATGGAGTCTTGTTATCGTAGCAGAGGCTGAATACTCATTCTTGCTTCAGTCGTAGCCTACGTTGTACACAATTCATAACCTTTAGGATTTCCCTAGGCAAGAAATTAGAAGCGAGGATATGAAAGTGCTAGCATAGGGTTAGATGTAATGATGGGTAGCGGATTCGGGTTGTTAAAACAAGAAAAGAATATCACTGGTGGTAAACGCAGGGTCCAGAAATAACCTATGATCTTTAGCTAGAGTGAGAAGGGTTTAGTTATCAGTTAGAGGAAAATAAACCCCCGCGTCTAATTAGCAAGAGCTCGACTATATAGTATACAGCACTGTTGCTGCCTGAGGGAACTGCGTTAGGAACTGTGCATAACGATATTGACTAGTTAACGGAGTGCCGTATTATCACCTGCTGCTTACAGTGATACAGACGGACTCAATTATTTTAACAGGAATCAGATATGGGATGTCGATAACGATTGCACAATCAGTACTCGCCTATTACAGAGAGAAACTCGTGCTAACCTGAGTAGGGTTTACCATAAATACCGTAATCAGAGAACAGTGTTAACTTGAAGATAAAGATCTCTCGATATAGCTAGTGCATGTTACTGATAGTCACTCATACTACTTCTAGTATTAGCTATATATCAATATAGGTTTTATTGAAAAATCTTTTTAATATATCAAAAAAAGAATTACATGAATCCTTTTTATGCGAGTACACTCGGGTAACCTGTTTGTTTTTCAAATAATAGGCAATAGGACCTCAAGTGATTATATAAAGGACTATTTAATAATAGATAGTGTGCGTTAGCATTTATGGGTTTAATAGTTGAGCCTGTTGTATTGTAAAGCTAAATTCACTTCATACTTTCATATGCTCACTTTTCTTAAATTGTTCTATATAAGTTATAAGATATCTTGCAGAGTGCGGCCTTTACTATTTATATAACCATAAACGTTTCTTGATTTATCATCATATGGAATATCTTGAGTTACGACTATTCAATATAAGCAAGGTTATATTATATAACAATACAATTCGTGTTATGGATGAAATAAAGGTATCGCCAAAATCCTTTTCTAAAATTTAAAAAATTTTGATACTGCAGATAAGCTATGCATCAGCTATGGATATAATCAAATGTAAGCCGGTGGGTTTAACTTAAGTCAATGATATATTAGTAGGTAATAATTATAGAATACTATAGGCGGTCAATTAACGGTGTGCAATCTCGGTTGTTTGAATGGTCTGACTAATACAATAAAAATGATCAGGCGTATAATTAACTATGGTGTTATTACCAGTAATAGAGGCTTCGTCGTCCGAATCTGCTTGTCAGGTGGAAATAAAAGCTGCAACCGTTATTTTTTAAAATAATAAATAAGAGGCTATTTTTATATAATGGTAATATAGCATAGGTGCTGATAGGCTATTAGCCTCATGTATAGCATATGAGTGAGTATCCGTAGATGATATTTCTGCGTCATTGGGGAGTACCTCACCGTATCGGCCTCTTCCGATACGACATGAGCTAAGTAACGCACCACGATACTAAGTATCGTGGTGCTTCGGTTATGAAGTGTTATAGCGTCTGGAAAAGGAATTCCAGTAATAGTAACGTCCTAATAATCGGCTAGGCACAAGGATTAAGTGCAACATCATTCGGCGGTATACTGAATAGAGGCAAATTCTATGTAGATTACCGCTATAGTGACGTTCATATTCGAACCATTAATGGCAATGATACCGAAACTGGAAGCATCATACACTCCCGAGTAGCTGTTGCTTTTAAGGTTCGTCAAGTCTTAAAGGCAATTAAGAGAAAGAGGGCCAGGTGGGAGGGCAAGATTCGGCAGTAGGTCGCTTATATCATGGTGGGAAGTAGGCGTCTGGCAAGTCGCTACTGTGCTTTAGTGGAGAGAAATAAGAATCTTATCCTGAGAAGGTGCTGGAAGCAGAAAGTAATTTCTATCGTATCATATTGCAGGTGACTACCCACAATGGGTAGCACTAAACTAACCCTAGCAATTTTGCTTACTAGCATAGATTTGCTGGTACGTATTGATTAGTTAGACGCGTAATATGTGGCGGAGAGGTGCCAAAAGCGTTCAGGGAAAGGAAGGGTTTATAACCTGGTTTAGTCCTGTCTATCAGTTTCAATTAGGTGTTACCCATAATGTTATTAGCGCTGTGCTGTAGATAGTTAGTCCAATAACTCGGACCTAATAAAAACTCAGCAAATGCTATAGAGCATCCACTAATTGATGCAAATAGCAGCATTTTGAAGTGGACAGGGAATCCTCAGTGGCGTACTTAGTGCTAAAAAGTCATAAAGGCAAGTTGATGTTTGGAATTAACTGTGCAGTATGTCAGGGTATCTCGTAGGTTAATAAAGAGAGAAAAGCTAGCCTAAATGTGTCACTATAATCTTAATGTGATTTACTATTTGGTGCAGGCAATGAAGGTAACAGCTACTGCTGTTCGGAAACAGCTAAGGTTTAAACACAATGTCTTTACTTATATAGTTCATATCCAGATTAAACAATCGGCATAGGCAGTACTATAGCTGTAGCAGTAGCTGTCAGGGTAGTGTGCGAATAGTGTTGCCGTCGTTTAGTATCGTATGTTGTATCGCAAGGTAACATTAATGGAGAAAACATTAGAGTAATCGCCAATGTAATCCACGGAAATGGGATTGTATTAACCGATAAACTGAGTGATTCGTATATTAAAAATACAAGAATAAAAATAACTTTGTCTACTGCGTAAAGATGCAATATGACGCATTTCTGAACTGTCTTAAAACAATCACTGAATTTAGAATATAACCAGCACGATACAAAATATTCAGTGTGGGCGAGTAGGCTATTTGCTTTATTGGATGATACAAGCCGCCATCAATCATATTTTATAAATCTTAAGTCGAGTACAAAAATTACTTCTAGTACCTCTTGAGTGGGTATAGTCGCTGGAGGAGCTACCCACCCTAGGCCCATAATTTTTAACATGAACGCTATTTCGTACTAAATTTTGATTATGCAATGTTGTTTCTATGATAGGAAACAGGGATTCGGTTATGTGCGCCGGTCGCTAAGAGACTATCAGGAAAGTAAAGACTCAGAACAGGAAGGAACGGTCTGGATAAATGAGGAGATACTTCTAATCGCGTAGGCGGAATCGTGGCAATCTAGGATTCCGCCTACACGCTCATACCGTAAATAAATGCAGTTAATAAGAAATGACTCACCAGGGATCAATTAGTGTATACCCGAGTTTAATAGCCATACATTCTTGTAGCTCTTTCATGTAGATGGGATAGACTCTTCACATACAAGGAATTAACGAGTATGTCTAAGTGCTGCCCCGGTAGCATAAATGCTAGCTGATTAGCTGAATTTCGGATTCTTAATGTTAAGAGATCGCTAGAAGCTAGTTATATGGCAAACCCTTCATATCCCAAGTTACTTGCGTGTAAGCGTTTTTAACTAATTTCATATTGAAAGATATTAGCCCTATTGATGAATTAACGTAACGATAGGTTATCCACGCTGCCGTATCGCTTAAGCTATGAGGCAGCGTTTTTTTATCTTTCTGTCTAACAATGGTTACTGCATAAGTAAATATAGTTTTCTTTCGCCACGCTGAATATTTAATGCCAAGACAGGAGGCGCGCTGTCGAGAATTTTACGTAATTCGCCCAGGCTCTGGATTGGCTGTTGGTTGATTCCAAGGATTACATCGCCTTTTTTTAGCCCAATGCGCTCTGCAGCGCTTCCATCCTTCACGCTATCCACTTTCACACCTTTTTGAGCGCCTATTTGGGTATTACTTAATTCGGCTCCTTCGATACCGGTATAAATATTTCCAGACTCGATCTGCATCTGGCTACTTTGTTGTAGTGTCGCAGAAATGGTCATGGGTTTACCATCGCGGATGATACCTAGCATTATCTTACTGCCAATGGGCAACGTGCTGATTTCTGCCCGGAAAGAAGCGAAGCTTGAGATAGCTTTACCATTGATGCTGACAATCACGTCGCCTGCTTTCATTCCTGCCTTAGATGCGGAGGATTTAGGTAAAACTTCATTGATAAAAGCCCCGCGCTGTGCATCAACCTTCATCGCTTTAGCTAGTTCAGAATTAAGCTCGGTGCCTTTTATTCCAAGCTCACCACGTTTCACCTGACCATATTCGACCATTTGCGTCGTTAGATTTTTAACCATGTTACTTGGGATGGCAAAGCCAATGCCAATGTTACCTCCATCAGGTGCTAGGATCGCAGTGTTGATACCGATTAACTCCCCACTCAGGTTGACTAATGCGCCGCCGGAGTTACCACGATTAATGGCGGCGTCGGTCTGGATAAAGTTCTCGTAATTTTCAATATTTAGGCCGCTGCGACCCAGTGCAGAAACAATACCTGAAGTAGCGGTTTCACCTAATCCGTAAGGGTTGCCGATGGCGATAGCGTAATCACCAACGCGCAGTTGATCGGAGTCTGCCATTTTAATGGCTGTCAGGTTCTTAAAGTCCTTTAGTTGCAGTAGGGCGATATCGGAACGCATATCCTTTCCGATCACCTTGGCGTCATAACGCCGCCCATCACTCAGCTTTACTTGAATTTTGTTGGCATTATCAACAACATGGTTGTTGGTTACGACATAGCCTTTATCTACCTCAATAACTACCCCGGCACCCAGGGCCTGAAAGTTCTGTTGCGTACGCTGTTGCTGAGCATCTGGTCCGTTTTGGCATAGCGGTGAACCCTGAAATGGTGAACCATTGCGGCAAATCGGTGAGTCTTCACTAAAGAATTGCTGGAACTGCGGTGGCATTCTTGGTGTATTGACTGTAGTACTACCCTCCACATTAATGCTCACTACAGAGGGCATCACTTTCTCAAGCATAGGTGCTAGGCTGGGTAACGGTTCCGTACTAGGGAACCTGATGTCAGCATTGCATGCCTTAATGGGGCTCATCGCCATACTGAATGTAAGTGCGCTTAAAATTAATACGGTTTTTTTCATCTGTATCTCTCTTTGTCGAGTAGTTAAAAAACTCTTTTAATTAATCCGGTGCATTGTTAAAGCTGACTAATAGCGTAAAGTAAAGCGCAAGCTATTGTTAATAATAAATAAATATTTATGCCATCATAAATGACTCAGCGACTATAGTAAGGAAAATGGTGATGAATCAACTAATTAATCTTTCAATGAAATTAACCGCGGATATTCATTATAAGCATAAATATCGGTCATTCCGTTGATGTATTCTTGCACTAAACGCGCACGCGCATAATATTTGCGGATCGCCTATTGCCCTGCCGATAGGTGCTGTAACCCTGCTATGCTTCGATATAGGCCACCTAATTTTTAGTGGAACGCTTATGGTATAAGCGCGTTTCTAGCGAATAAGCGCGATGGCTTTCATGCTGCACTAACTAGGGCAAGCTGGGAATACATAGATAACAACGGTTTATATATATCAAGTAGATCGCTGATAACTCGGTACCTTGCAACTTAAGCTATTCTATTTCTTGGTGGTTAAAAACACGTTGAATTTCACATTCTTAAATGTTTTTAATAAATATTATGCCGTGCCAGCATTCCCAAGTAATACCTGATGAAAGTAGTCCTGAAACATCGCTTTTAAGTTTTTTATAAACGGTTTCTCCGCGTGTGGTACCAGCTGGTTTACGGCAAATACTCGCAAATACATGAAGAACTGATCTACGTCGCTGTCAATTTTCAGAAGATACAGGCAACAGTTTTATTGAATAAATCCCCCGCGATCATTTCCCGCATTCCTTTTTTAGGTGCTTATAAAATTGTTTAACAATGAAGATGTTTTGTTTTCCCAGAGTATCGTCCATATTAGCAATGCAACAAGAAATATAGTCGGCGGCTTCCATAATATTGGTGAGAAGGAAAGGTAGAATCCGCGCATATGTAGTTCACGTTGCAAGTAATGAATATATATGCTTTCTCCTACAATAATAACCAGGCTTCCATGAGGTAGCTATGGCTATTTGGAATCTTTTTCACTCAATAGGCCGAGCGGGCATATGCTAAAACGCAACTCAACTGAGCGTAAGCTAATTTGAGCTTCATCAAGGTATAGACTCCGCGGATCGCTTGAGCATTGCTTTTACAATTACTGCAATCCTAACAAATATGGCTATGTAGCCGGTTAAGATCGCTTTCTCCTTGATGCAGGCGCAGTGCTTCAATACGACACATATCGTGGCTATCCGACCCTCTAGCGCTACTGCTGGCCGGATCGAGTGGCTGGGTGAATAAATTGTTGATCGCCGACTCCCCGAAGTGCCCGAATGGCGGATTGTCAATATCATGAATCAGACAGGCCGTTTCGATCATGCTTTCAGCGGGAGTGAGTAAGTGGATTAGTCCAAGCTTATCAATGTGCCAGCGAGTTTAAATAGATTAAGGATCTCTTTGGCGATATACCGTCCAACCTGCTTCCATTCTATGAAATGAGTTAGCCTGCTCTTTACTGCCGCATCGCGTTCCAACGGAAGACTTGGATTTTTGTTGCAAACGTCGGAAGGCTGTAGAATTGATAATGTGTCCGCGATTGCTTGTAAAGCGCCGCACAATATCGTATTCGACTTTGCTTCAATAAGGTTGCTAAATAGTTGCAGAATGCTAATGGCCTTGAAGGCGATCTTGACAATTTATTTTTCCCACCGCTACCTCTTGTGATAATAATATCTGGTAGAAAATCAAATAAATAATCTCATGATAGTATGCTATACTATAGGTAAATTTTCTACCTTGCTAACGAGTGGCAAGTATGAAAGTGGCCATAATCGGAGCGATGGAACAAGAAGTCTTTCTTATTCGCGATCAAATTAAAAACCGTCAGACACTGCAGCGTCCAGTGATTGAAATCTATACTGGCCAGATCTGCAGCGTCGATGTTGCTGTACTTAAATCCGGCGTCGGTAAAGTGTCTGCGGCAATAGACACGACCCTGTTACTGCAGCATTGCCGGCCAGATCTGGTGATTAATATCGGTTCTGCTGGGGGCGTGGCTAGAACGCTAAAGGTTGGTGACATCGTGGTATCTGAAGAAGTGCGTTACCATGATGCCGACGTCACTGCCTTTGGCTATAAGCTAGGCCAAATGGCCGGTTGCCCATCCTCGTTTGTGGCTGACCCCGCGCTAATTGCTCTTGCAAAACACAGCGTAAAAGAATTACGTCTGAATGCAATTCAGGGCCTGATTTGTAGTGGCGATGCATTTATCAATGGTGGAGAGACCTTGGCACGTATCCGTGCTAACTTTCCCAACGTTGTAGCGGTTGAGATGGAAGCAGCAGCGATCGGCCATGTCTGCCACCTGTTCGGCACACCGTTTGTCGTGGTACGTGCTATCTCTGATGTGGCTGACAGTGTATCCCACATTAGTTTTAAGGAATTCCTTACACTATCGGCCAAACAGTCAACGATGATGGTTAACGCCATGCTTCAAGCCTTAAAATATAGTTGATGCATAGAAAGGGATTTCACCCATTAGCTTGGTGCCTAGGTAATAAGAGGAATATTAACACGCTGGGCATAAGGGAGTTATGCCAAGAGGCTAATATGGAAGTTATATACTGAATGAGGAACCACAGCCACAGGTTGTTTTTGCATTCGGATTAGTCACAACAAACCTTGAGCCTTCAAGGCCTTCAGTATAATCAATTGCCCCTCCTCCGAGGTATTGCAGGCTCATCGGATCGATTACCACCGACATTCCGTGTTCTTCAATGGTCATGTCGCCATCATGGATTTTGTCATCAAATGCGAAGCCATATTGGAAACCGCTACAGCCGCCTCCGGTAATGTAAACCCGTAACTTTAGGTTTGGGTTTTCTTCATCAGCGATAAGCAGTTTAATCTTACTGGCTGCCGCCTTAGTAAACTGTAGGGGAAATGCAGTGTCATTACGCATACTCTTTACTCCAAATTTGGTTTTAGATTATATGGATATATCAGATACCTGATTAATTTTTATGATTATCTGATAGTTAAGAATTGCGTTCAAGTATTACACCTATTTGCTTTATCTCGTTGCTCTGTTATCACTATTTTCTATAAAGATTTCATAACGTCAGACATTCTGCTAGCCTGTGCTCAGGAAGCATTTAAACACTAGACACACATTTATAAGTTTTATCAAACAAATTCGCAAGCCTGTATGGACAGATTGTAATAGGTGATGTTGGGTGGGGTTCACTCTCCACTAAGTTTTTACAGGTGTTAATAGTCTGCCCTATTAATTGAGCGCCAGAGGCCGGATACTTGTTTGATGTTGATGGTAAAGTCTACATCGATTCTTTCGCCTTCTGGGCACTAGTTCTGGCCATTAGTATCTGAAAATCCGAAATGTGGTGATCGGAGCGGTCCAGCGATAACTAAGCTTAGGTGCGTTAATCGAGACAGGAATTAGAGTGGTAAATTTGATTACTAGACTGGTGCCGCTTATCCATAAAGCGCGCATGGTTAATCCAGAGGGACTGAGGCTGACTATGAGCGTCATTCGTATGGTATGAAGCTAGACTCAAAGGTATCAAATCATTAAGTGTAAAGTTTCGGCTATGGCCACACTGATAGCCTCCTTGTGAAAGCCTAGGAGGGGACAGCGGCTATTCACCAGATCCACTCGACGCGAAGTGCCCACGCGCTTTGCTCAGCATATTGTTATCTATATCTATAACCATTTTGACTCAATCCGCATGGTGCCTGAGCAATACCCTGAAGAAAGCGCGCGAATCATCGTCGAACCTGTTATTGCTAACATGAGCTGCGTCCCCTCTTACCGGAGTATGCACCGGTAGTGAGAACAATTATGTGATAAGATGATGCATTCGTTATCTCCAATGCAAGTGATGGCCGGATTCTGTGTTGCGTGAATGGAAGCGAAGTCTTATTAGCATGTTAAACCGGCTCTTAGCCTAGCTGAATAAATCATTAGGTGTGGTATGCGAGTAGTAGATTTTGGTGGTTGCAGTGAGATGATGAACGTTCTGTAACCAACTGGCCCTGTGTATCCAGCAGGAAGTTTTCTGTCAACTCAATAGCTATGGAATTAGGGGACGGCTTGTCTGACTGTGGTTTCACAGGTAGGTGTACACAAGAGACTCACTGACCTAGGCGAGAGGTTATCGGCAGGCCTTCAGCAAGCGGAGAAAGAAGAAAACCCCACTGCTAGTTAACCAGGCAGTGGCATGTGTGGTTGCTCCTTCATTAACGCCAAGTTGTTATCTGCTATCAGCAAGTCATGCAATCCAGCATGGACCCAGTAAAGCGGTTTATATGATTATGGAAGGAGAAATCTATCTATCGGCATCGGGTTGTAGCATGCTTGATGTCAGTAGAACACAGTGAGAAAGAGATTTAACGAACTATCACCACTTGGCAACGCTGTGCTGATACATTGTATACTTGCACCTGAAAAACGGGAACTGAGTGTATTACCCGCGGTTTCTACCATATATTATGAGAGTATGGTAAACATTGTTAGTAGCGTACACCAGCAACCTAGAAGGGTGCTTTTGAACTGTCTCACTAGTAATAATGAGACTTGCGCTAGTTTTAGTAGCACATCTGATACGAAGAAGAATAATGCTTACTCCATTATGGAAACTAGCCTCGGGCTGCTGTTTACTGTGCTAAAAGGCATTCAAGATACTGTTGCTACTAGTATCGACTAGTAGGTTAATCAGCTAGTTGAGCAACAGAATAATACTAAATGTGAACGCAGTAATATCTTAGTATTACGTGTTTTTTAGGCCTAATAGGATTGTTGATAGTAATACGTAGCATTCTAGTGCGATCATATCATAGATATCCACAAGCAAATTAGAATATTGCTGGTTGCCCGCAATGAAACTTAATCTAAAATAGCCTGTTTTATAGTCTTTATAGACAGACTGAGCCCTTAGTAAAATCTATCAGATTATTATGGATCAAAGACAGGTTTGTCTATTTATGCCTTACCTGTTAATGACACCAGCTATGCAAAGAAAAGTGACAAACATCAACAGAATTAATTGCATTGCTTAAAAGCACATTCGTTCAACCAGGAATACCATTCCCTGCATTATCTTATCTAAGCCAGGCTGAATAGAAATTCGGGCACCATCGCGACTTGATGGCCCGGTAAAAACTAGTGCGGTAGAATGTTAGTAAATTAATAAGAATATTGGATTAGATCGCGCGCATCCCTAAACTATCAAATTCACCTAACAGCCTAATATTGTGCGAATTAGCATTCGCTAGTAATGTTATCAGAAATCTATTTCACACTGGATAAGACATCCCCTGATAGTGGTGCGTATTCTTGAATAGGTTATCAGGTCCTTGCGTCGTCCTGCTGTCTATTGCGGACTTTAGCATAACTAAACGTCGCTATAGTAGCTGACACTACTTGAGCGTCTTGTACAAATGAAATGTGATATTATTTATGGTGCCCATTGCTCAGGCATACGTGCAGATCTGGGTACTACTCCAGTCAATCGCGAGCGCGATCTTACTGTGAATTTTGAGCGGCGACACATACCTAATTTGTACCACCGTTAGCTGTGAAGTGAGGGTAGCCTAAGCATTAGGGTAGTAGAGCGAAGCCCTTATCCAACTTATAAACCAAGCAAAGCTTACATGGTAGGTGTCGCACGGCACCCACCTGATGCCGAATAAGTGATTGAGTAAACTTGGCACCCGAGCCTAATTTTGCTTCCTGGAGAGTGCACTGCGTTTAAGGATGCGGCACTGTACGGGGTAGTAGCAGAAACTATTTCTTATTTGTTAGGGTGGTTGGAGGCAATCTTCTTATCAACGAAATCAGATAACTGCCTGCGGTGCGATTGAAAATGTGGCAGAGAAAGTGTTTGACAGCATGTGGATATTCCGATGACAGTGGCTAGTAGTGTTACTTGAGTTAGATAAGAATCTGGATGTGGTGATAATATCACAATAATGGATCATATTAGCGTCAAGGTTATTTAGTAATCAATCTCAAAAACCAAAGTCAACGCCTATTTGAAATCTCGATTAGATTATCACTAAACCGGTGTGCCCTGGGTTGTAACCGATGTGAACTATATTCACTGGTCGAACCAAATAAGTATGCGATTCATCTCTACTTTTCTACGTGTTTCAAATAATTCACTTTCGCTACGGTGGTCGATTTTTTGCTAAAATTATGATGCAAGTCTAATTTTTATTTTGATGCGACCAGGTCAACTTCAATCAATAGAACTAAAGCACATATGATCCAGTGAATAGAAGGGCGACATCAGGCTAAGTGCCCCTCGGCAACTACTAGGGAGGAAATAACAAATTAAATCACAAGATAATTTTATCTCAATCAAATCTATGACGCTAAGTGCCATTATTACGATAAGGGTCGCTATCGACATGTCTGTTTAGCAAGTTAAATGTAGCAAGCAGCACTGCCTGAGATCTTGCAAGTGATGCCTATAAATCCCGGCAGCTAAACTCACCACAGTCGATTAGTAAGAGTGGAACTCGAAGTTGGTACCCAGCGAACTATGTTACTTGTGATAGTTTCCGCAGTGCTCTTAGAAACTATAGAGTTCTGGCAGCGCCGCGTATAACCACTTATCGAATTCCTCAGACTTTAAGTTTGATTGTGATCAGCAGTGGGTTTGTGGACATTACGGCATGGACAGCATTGCCGGGGGCAATGTAACACTATCCCTGCGTCAGTAGAAAGGCTGAACACCAGGATGAAGATTATTGAAGAGTTAGATCTTGTCGGGACCCTGTATGCAGTACGATATGCACCCAGTCTATGACTAGATAATGCCTTATCTATATGTATTAATACGAAACTACCGTTGTAAAGGAGAAAGTGGTATTGTGCCTCTTTTGATCCGACCAGTAGGAATTTTATGAGATAGTCGGGAGAAGTGGATCTACAGGGATCGTGTTATATGGCGATCAGTAGCACCTTGCAGGGTTTGGGTCCTCGCCAGTGCCCTAGCTAGTAGCAGTAAACCTGCGATGCTATATATCTGTTGCCTCAATTGCATGACACAAAAAGTAGCTGATTTAGGATACAGGACCCGGTTAACTTACATATATTTTGTGAATCACGCTATAATTAATCTCAAAACAAAACGGATCTTTTTACGGGTGTTTATCAGACTTATTTGGCAAGGTCGCGCCGTCATTATGGTCGGTGCCATACGTGACTATTAAAATGGTTTAATCAATAGTAAGGCTGCCATCACAGTATGTTGGGTGGTCGACGCGACAGCTCGATGCCACTATTCAAAGCTGGACGCATCTAATAGAGACAGGCATCTCTGCGCATGTGATTGTTATTTAGATGAATCTAGGTTGTGATCGTAAAGCGACTGGCCCGGAGACTATGCACGCTTTCCGCTACTAGCTGCATCAACGAGTACGCTTTTCTGATAACGGGTAACCGGAGCCTGACGTATTGTAAGCTAATGTATGCGCACATTATTCTGTAGCTTTTATGGTCGAATAAGAGTCTATGAACTGCTAACCCATTACATAGGAGGTGTGTAACCCGTGTTTGCGGGAGAAGGCTTTTCTTTGTTCACTGGTAGGCATTGACTGTCTGCATAGGTGATAGAGCGTTGCTTTACTTTTTGCGAGCCTTTTTTGTAAAAGGAGTTATGCTGCTAGCAGATGTTTATGATGTGTTAGATATTAGCGCAGAAACCGAGAGCAGTCGTACAGGGTCATCATTTATCTCTCTTGGGAGACCCATTAATATGCTGGCTGAACTGCTTTTACTACACTGATGAGTAGGGCAATAGCAACTTTGCAACTAACGTACTCAATAGAAGATATAGTCGTTTCGGAGTAGGCATGTTAAAGGCATGCCACCCAGATAATGGGCTGGTAAATATACTGGCTTACTTCATTAGCCAGCTCGTACTGGTTTATAAGGCGGCTGAAGTTCTTCGGCATACCTCTTCCTTCTGGCCGCGGGTATCTCCTTGCTCAACTGGGGTGATTGACGAATATGAGGGATTAGGCACAGCAGAGAGATACCATGTTCTAGAGTTTATTTCCGATTAGGAATACGCTTGCGCGTTGTTTCGACATCGGCACGCTATCAGTTCACGGTTCGGGCATTTAGATTATTTGCTTTAGCTGGGAAAATCACAGACATCCTAACAAAGCTGATCAAAATTTCTTACGGGGGCCATTCTGCCCTGGTTTGTTTTTCATGCCAGCTTTGCTGCTAAGTAGATACAAATGCTAGTGATATTTTTTAGAACTCTGCGGAGAGTATCAGTATTCCGACAGGGTCGTACTGGGATGTACTGAATGGTAACTTTGCTGATTGATCTAATAACTAAGAAAAAGTTATACTCATTTCTGCTGAGTACCTCAATCTTGAGTGATTGTCGCTGCATTCACCTCAGCGTAATAGGTCTTAGTAAGCAGGTCAATTAACCTGGCAACCGTTAGCACCTCGCTGGAGTCAGGAAAGCACGGTAAGAAAATGATTTCAGATCCCGGGTATGATTGAGTAAGCGGGATTAATACTCATGTTAGTGCTGAATAGTACTGGGTGGCTGGTGCCAACCTATGTATCGGTAACCCTTAGGAAGTGCAGCGTGCGAATGTTCGATGGAAAGTTTACTAAATACTAAACTTTATCATCCACTGTTCACCGCACTTTGTACAAGTGGCACAGGTGCGTGAATAAATCTAGCTAATCAGGCAGTCTTTTCGATAAATATGCACAGTTTATGCGTAGAAATACTGGAGCGGACTGGATGCGCTTGCGCAAATGGAAGTACTTCTTTGTATGCTTGTGATTGGTAGGCAAGTCAGTGCGTTAGTGATCGACTAACCACCTACTAATCTTTCACTTGGAGAGAGTATTGAGGTGCACTCGCGGGAACAGAAGGCTCGAGTTAAATTCGTCCGCTATCGGCGACTTGGTGCTTTATCTGGTGATAAAAACACGATTTCTTCCTCTCCCACGCGGAAGAAGGGAGTGCGTTTAGCCAGTTCTGTTAGGTGTTCCGCTCCAACAAAAGTACAGGCGGAAGGTAAACGACCAAGGATATCGCGTACGATATATTCAACTGCACCGCGCAGCGGTCATTTAGCGTTTTCCGTCTATCGTTCGGAAGAAGGCGACTCCGCCTGAACGGTGTTCCATAGCTGAGTCGGAATTCATACCGTAGAACAGCATGAACATCTCGCTATTTTCTTCCACACAGTGCCATTATGTTCAGGCCCGGCCGCCAGTATACCATTGATCATTACAAAGTTAGCACCATCATCCAATGCTTTCGCTACGTCGCCTGGCACTAAGCAGCCATCGTTACTTACGATCTGGTCACCGAGACCGTGAGCCGCGTCTACACACTCGATCAAGGTAGATCTCTTCCGGATAGCCTACACCGGGGTGTACCCGGGTTGAACACAGTACCCTGGACCAATATCCACTTTCATCATATCAGCGACGGATAAGAGTAGTTCGTCCACTATGTCCCCAGTAACTGCGATGCCGGCACAAATCACATGATTTGGATAAGTTTCATGTGATCTCCGTAAAAAAAACGACGAAAGACTCCGAGTAACCATTTGCTATATCGATGCAAATGAACCTTAATATCGAAGATAGTGCCGAAATTTGTTTCATTTTATCGCTGTCAGCTTCTGATGTACTAGTGGAAACCATCACATGTCTCAATACAGACTCAGGCATGCGTTATATAAAATCCGCCCATTGTTCGATACTGTAATGTTTATGCACCGAAGTGAGAACTTCAAAAGAAGCCAGAACTTATGCCATGCGGAAGGTGCCGCCGACAGTATCCATATTAGCAGCAATTAGGGGTATTCCTAACCAGAGAGCACCTGAATTTTTAAAGCGGAACTGACGCTCTAGTCCAACCTAAGAACGGCTTTTTAATGTGGAGCGCTTAGGGCGAATCATCACATCTTTAAAGCCTAATTTTATCTTTTTAATACGCATCATGACTAATACTTTCCTGAGTTATGGGATGGAATCCAAGCAAGATATTCGACTTTATACCCTATAGGATTCACCGGTTGATTAGAGCGCGATGTTGTGCTTTGTAAGGTAATAAGTAGATTAACGCCAGTTTCAGTTAGATTATTATACGTGTTAAGAAATATCGGGCAAGGCTGCGCCTGTAGGTTTATTGATGCCACCATCTAACAAATCAATTTGCGCATATGCCATCTTACTTTCCCCTGTTTCTTTCTTCATGTTCAGTTCTTAGCGCAATATAGTGCAGATGTCGGCTATGAGTTGCAGTTCTTCACGATTACATTATGATGCTTTTATATTTTTACAAATTGCGGATACTCTAATATCATGGCCTATATTGTTGCGCTAACTGGGGGTATTGGTAGCGGTAAATCAACCATAGCAAAGGCCTTTGCACGCTATGACGTATCCGTGGTAGATACTGATGCGATTTCTCGCCAAGTTGTTGAACTTGGGACCAAAGTGCTAGCAAAGATTTCTGAACGTTTTGGTTCTGAAACATTGGAGGAGAGCGGTGTATTAAATCGTGCGCTTCTGCGCCAGAGGATATTTAGCCAGCCAGATGGAAAGATCTGGCTAAACCAATTCTTGCATCCGTTGATTTGTCAGGAAGTCCAACGCCAATTGGTGCGTGGCACCAGCCCTTATGTCCTGTGGGAGGTACCTCTTCTTGTAGAAAATAGTTTACAGGATTATGCTGATCGAGTATTAGTGATCGATGTTAGCAAAGAAACGCAACTAGCTAGGACCGTATTGCGAAACCGTATCAGTCCACAAGAGGTACGGAATATTCTTTCCGCGCAGGCCACACGCGCACAGCGTCTTGCGATTGCAGATGATGTTATTGACAACAGCGGCACCGCCTTTGGGATAGCACTATCGGTCGATTCACTGCATCGACGCTACCTGAAACTAGCTTCATCATATTGCCAATAGATCTGACAGGATTAAGCTGTATGAGCTATGATTCTCTAAGCGTGCTTTTGGAATATTAACGGTATTAAATGCGTAGACAGCTGTTTACGGAGTTCTGATTGCTGCATTTGTATATCCAACAAGTTTTGATAGCAATAAGCATGACTCTAACCTGCGGTTCATCTCGATTAGATCTGATAGATCTACTGGCTTGTGATGAAGTGCGTACCGAATTGCTGCAGGATGTAGAATGGCAGAAGAAGAAACCCATAACTTTCCTGGAAAGTTAGTCAGGTAGTCTACTTTTCGTCAGCATTATGTAAACCAGGCTAATTACTGTCGTTGACTAACGACTGAGTATTTGGGTGGTTACTACAGTTGCTTCTCACTTCATACCTGTATATGTGGTGGCAGAGGTGAAATACGATTGCGTTGTCGATCGTGTGAATTGTTTTCAGTCGCTAGCATTTCTAAATCAGTTAGTGGATTTGAGCCGTTGAATAGGATTGCTTCTTAATAAATAAGTCTGAACAGTTTTTGTGGGTGCCTGATGGCAGATTTTCTTCCCCCGAGTATCAACTGATATAACAACTCTACCCGTAGGTGTCTTAGTCACAACACTTCTGCAGCTATTTTCTGCTGGCGTTAGGGAATCTAAAAGGTGTCAATGTTGGGACATTGGTCTTTCACTTGCCCTAATCCTAACAATTGAGATAAAATCCATGCATATTTAGTAAGGAGTAGACACCGCTATGACATGCGTAGTAACATGCCCAAGTTGTAGAAGAGACGTAGTATGGAACGAGATGAGTCCCCACCGTCCATTTTGTTGCAAGCGCTGCCAATTGATCGATCTGGGCGGGTGGGCTAATGAAGAGAAGCACATTATAAGAAATGGAGCTGTTGTTAGAAAGTGAGAACAGCGGAGTAAGTTATAAACTGATCATATGCAGCCAGTTGTTCCTAGCTGGAACATCCACCAACATGACAAAATTGATTGAAAGGCTACTTTTAGCTCTCCTTTCAGAGAGAGATCCAAAACTAGAAGTTAGTATAAATTGTTAATGGACCTCTCTCGGTTACAGTTTAGTTGGTCTCCTTTCTTTATTGAAAGCCGCTCGTCTGTTCTATGAAAATTTAAACTATGTTAATGTTAAATAGTGGGAAATCTTTATCCCGCGGCCATACAGTTTACCTCTTGTAGTGCTGGCTCCGCGATTATAAGGGTCGGAAACCTACCTGATGCTAGGTATAATATAGCGTAATGATAAGATCGCTTAAGGGATTTCCAAATACTCTATCAACGTTTTTGGTTTAGTGTTTATACCTATTTCGCCGCACTATTTGTGCTTCAGTGCGTGTTCTGCTTTGTTGGGTTGTAGATTTCCCTGCGGGAAATTTCAAGACTTGGCTATTGTGAAGTTGAAGGCATAGCTGGTAGTAATAAAGGTGCTTGGTGAGTGTTATAAATCATTCCACCGTGACATTTAGTTATCCTATCACAGACTCTGGTTGATAGGTAGGACAAGCTTGGTCAGATAGCTTATGTGTGTTGTTGGATTTACCGTGTTTGTCGGTGGTTAATTGTTAATAAAGTTCGAGCGTTTAGTCACTAATTGAATGCAGTTACTACAGATTTATAAATCGCATGCATCAGATTCACTGCAATAATTTGTGTAGATTGGGTTCTTATCGCTTTGTCATTTAATTCCCTCTCGATGCTACTCGGTGAATGTGGACAGAAAGGCGCTCGGTTCACTTCTGAAGACGGCCATGACATTGTTTGAATTTTTTTCCTAAACCACATGGACAAAGATCATTGCGACCAACTTTCCGTTTAAAAATCATCGCTGCATTATCAATATCAACACACAAAGGGTTCTCTTTATAATCACTAATGCGTTGTTTATGCACGAGTCTCTTACTTTCTTCAGAGGGCGGCTGCTTTAAGCTTTGAACTTTTTCTGGTATCCGCACTTGCACCTTGCTTAGCACACTTATCACCTCATATTTTAGCGATTCCAGCATGGCAGAAAACATGCTAAAGGATTCACGCTTGTACTCTTGCTTAGGGTCCTTTTGTGCATAACCGCGCAGATGAATACCCTGTCGCAAATAGTCCATCGCTGCTAGGTGCTCCTTCCAAAGGGCATCTAGAGTGTTCAACATTACGCCTTTCTCGAAGTGGCGCATGATCTTTCGGGTAACCAGGCCTTCCTTGTGTAAATATTGTTGCTTAATATTCTCTAAAACACGTTCACGCAGTGTGTCGCCGTGCAGCTCAGGATCTGTCTTTAACCATTCTGAGATAGGTATTTCTAGGTGAAAATCGGTTTTCAAGCGATCTGCCAATCCTTGAATATCCCATTCTTCTTCTAGCGATTTTGGCTTGATATAGTTATTAATGATAGTCCCGAAGACGTCATCACGGATGACCGCTATAGTTTCATGCACATCAGACGCATCCAGCAGTTCGTTACGTTGGCGGTATATGGCGCGACGTTGATCGTTGGCGACATCGTCATATTCCAGTAGTTGCTTGCGAATGTCAAAGTTGCGGGCTTCTACTTTACGTTGGGCATTGGCGATTGCTTTCGTCACCAATGGGTGTTCAATGGCTTCGCCATTTTTCATGCCAAGTTTGCGCATCATGCTAGAAACGCGATCAGACGCAAAGATGCGCATCAGGTCATCTTCCATCGACAGGTAAAAACGGGATGAGCCAGCGTCGCCTTGACGGCCAGAACGGCCCCGTAGCTGGTTATCAATACGACGTGATTCATGGCGCTCAGTACCGATAATATGTAGGCCACCCGCTGCTAAAACTGCATTGTGACGTGTTTGCCAGGAATCCTTAATTGCACTGATGCGCTCTTTTGTCGGTTCTTTTAATTTTGCAACTTCCGACTGCCAATTTCCGCCTAATACAATATCTGTGCCACGACCTGCCATGTTTGTGGCGATAGTTACTGCGCCGCTCTGACCGGCTTGTGCCACGATCTCTGCTTCCATAGCATGGAATTTGGCGTTAAGTACTTTGTGGGCAATGCCTGCTTTGGTTAGTTCACGGGATATTATCTCAGATTTTGCGATAGATATGGTCCCCACCAACACTGGTTGCCCTTTATCAGTGCGCTTTTTGATATCATCAATGATCGCGCTAATCTTCTCCATTTCGGTCAAGTACACTAAATCCGGCATCTCTCTACGAATCATTAAACGGTTGGTGGGTACTACGATAGTATCTAGCTTGTAGATAAAACTAAACTCAAAGGCCTCAGTGTCTGCAGTGCCAGTCATGCCAGCTAATTTTTCGTATAGGCGGAAGTAGTTCTGGAAGGTGATAGCGGCCAGTGTCTGGTTTTCATGCTGGATCGCCACGCCCTCTTTGGCTTCAATTGCCTGGTGGACCCCATCTGACCAGCGCCGACCCTGCATGGTGCGTCCAGTGTGTTCATCAACGATGATGACCTCTCCATTTTTAACAATATAGTCAACATTGCGGTGGAATAACACATGGGCTCGCAGAGCGGCGGTGACATGGTGCATAAGCATAATGGTGGTCGGTGAATAGAGCGACTCGCCAGTCTCCATAATTCCAGATTCTACTAGTATTTTTTCGATAAAAATCATGCCACGTTCAGTCAGGTGTACCTGACGCGTTTTTTCGTCCACTGAGAAGTGACCTTCTCCCTGGAAGGAGGCAGAGTCTTCTTTTTCTTGGCGGATTAGTTGTGGTATTAGTGTGTTAACTTTAATGTATATCTCGGAACTATCTTCAGCAGGTCCTGAGATAATCAGTGGGGTGCGAGCTTCATCGATGAGGATAGAATCTACTTCATCTACCAGTGCGTAGTGCAATTCGCGTTGCACTCGTTCTTCTGGGCTAAATGCCATGTTATCACGCAGGTAATCAAAGCCATATTCATTATTAGTACCATAGGTAATATCTGCGGCGTAAGCTTCACGTTTTGCTAGTGCAGGCATGTCGGGCAAATTGACACCAATACTCATACCAAGAAATTCAAACAAGGGGCGGTTGTTTTCAGCGTCACGTTTTGCAAGGTAATCATTGACGGTAACCACATGCACACCGCGACCACTCAAGGCATTTAAATAGGCAGGTAGTGTAGCAGTTAGGGTTTTACCTTCACCTGTTCGCATCTCTGCAATGCAGCGATTATTTAGCACTATCCCGCCTAATAGCTGTACGTCGAAGTGACGCATACCGAATACCCGTTTACTCGTCTCACGGACTACGGCAAACACTTCTGGGATGAGGTTTTCCAACACCTCTCCTTCCCTTAAACGTGCTCGGAATTCGTCAGTTTTATTTTTTAGTTGGTCATCGGATAATTTCTCCATGTCCGCTTCTCTCTGATTGATCTGCTCAACAACTTTGCGCATCCAGCGCAGCGTACGGTCGTTGCGGCTACCAAAAGCTTTGGTCAATAGTTTTACTAACATGATGTTACATATCTCTTTCATAACAGCAAAGTGGTCCTCAACTTGCTGTAGTGTCTTTTGTCGCCTAAGAGACAGCGTCAGCTGAGCACGCCAGTTTCGGCGCAATCCCTACTAGCACCTGTGCTATCCACGCTTTAGTATTTGGCAGGCAAATACGGGAAGCACGTTATAATGCATATAATAAATGATGTTCGTCTGCTTTGGGTCATCTATCAATAGCGTGTTGAAGTGGAGAGGATTACTAACTGTGCCAACTGTGAGGGAAGTTTACCGATTCAGGGTTTCCTAGTCTTCTTATATGTGCTTCTGCAGCGATAATTCGAAAGTAATATTAGGCAGGATGGTGAGTAGATCATACTGGTGATGGTAGTCACCGCTAATACCGGGCAGCAGCCCGGTGCCTCAAACAGTACCAGTTCTAATGATTACTACGGTCTCAGTTTTCTCGATTAAATCTAGAGAAGGTAACTAGGTAGTTCGTCTGGATCGGCTCTCTCTACTACACTTAAAGGTAGATTCACCCTGCTCACAACCATATGTAACTGGAAATTAGGTAAAAATAATATCTATTAAATTGTTGCCGATGATTTTGAATATCAATCACGAATAACAATCCACCTTAGTAATTATGTTCAATAGCCGCCACAGGCCTACAATGATGAGATATTATGTTCGATGCGCTGCCACCGTAGCTAAAGCGTTGATATCTAATGTTCAGTATTGCTTGTAAGCGGTTGCTTACACTGCACTTTTAAGTGAAGCAGTGAAACCTGTTAGTTACTCAACTACATCTTTGTTTCTATGTCGCGTAGCCTTCGATAAGGTATTTAGTTTGAAAAGTCGTAAGTTTTAGTGCAATGATGCGCTTACGCTACGAGTAACTTATGTTGTTCTTTACTTACGAGCGGAATTCTACCATCATTGTCGTCAATTCACATTAGGATTGATTCAGACTTCATCGCGAATTGGAACTATCGTATTAAAAATACGCGGAAATATACACTATTACGCTCTCATCTAAGTCAGTTCATCGCTAGGCAATGATGAAAGTAGCGAACTGCAGCCTAGAGACATGTGACCAAGGTAGTAGGAGGACTTAGCATTCATCAGGCGAAGAGAATAAAAATGCTGCTAGTCATAATAAGTAGTTCACGATGCGAAATGGGATTATAAGGATAATCACAAACGAATATTTTCTGTGTTAGAGGACTGAATTGTTAAGTCATCGCGCGTTTAGTAGTTATCTGTGTTCATATCCACACAAGGGTTGCTTTATGCTAAAACAGTGGACGGCGCTGTGAATGCTAAGGGCATGTCCTCTTCATCTTGGAAGGTGACATATTCCCATGCTTCTTCTTTGGCCAAGAGTGCCAGCAGCAGTTTGTTGTTTAGGGCATGACCTGACTTGTAGGCGGTAAATGCACCAATGATGTTGTGGCCGCACATGAATAAGTCACCAATAGCATCCAACAATTTATGGCGTACAAATTCATCTTCGAACCGAAGTCCGTCTTTGTTCAGTACGTGGTAATCATTTACCACAATAGCACAGTCGAAGCTACCACCCAAAGCAAACCCGCGAGATTGCAGATATTCGATATCGCTCATAAAGCCAAAGGTACGCGCCCGGCTGATTTGACGGACAAATGAATCGGCCGAAAAATCAAGGAGATAGCGTTGTCCACTAGCGTTGATAGCAGGGTGATTGAAATCAATCGTGAAATCCAGGCGGAACCCGTTATGCGCAGAAAGTTCTGCCCACTTGTCCCCATCTTCAACACGCACGCGGTCTTTTAGGCGTAAGAATTTTTTTTCAGAGTTCAGTTCTTCTATGCCAGAGTCCAGCAGCAGGAAAACAAATGGACTGGCGCTACCATCCATGATGGGTATTTCAGCGGCATCAACATCAACAATGATGTTATCGATCCCGAGACCTGCTAATGCAGAGTTGAGGTGTTCAACAGTTGATATACGGACGCCATTATCATTAACCAGACAAGTACAAAGCATAGTATCACGGACGGACTTTGCATTAGCCGGAAAATCAACTGATGGATTTAAGTCAGTGCGGCGATAGATGATCCCGGTGTTTTCTGCCGCGGGGCGCATTGTCAGAGTGACTTTTTTGCCGGTATGCAATCCGACACCTGTCGCCTGAGTAATGCGTTTTAATGTCCTTTGTTTGATCATCGTTTTATCTCGCAATGTGTTCCAACTTATAACTAAACCTATAAATCTATAAAGGTTATAGCATAGCTAGTAGGGCTAGTTTAGCACAAAGAACGGTAGTTCCAAATTTTCAGGATATGTTAATCTGCCTGTTTGCGTAGGAAGGCAGGGATATCTAGATAATCTAGCTCATTATTCCCCTGAATAGTGTGATCGTTAACTACATTAACCGATTTCACGGTCTGCGCCAATGGTGACATAGGTTTTTGCTGATAGCGATGGTCGAATACGGGTTGGCTAGTCTGTTTGCTGGTTACTAGGGTGATTTCAGGACGTTTATCCATGCCTATCCCTGTTGCTACCACGGTTACACGTAGTTCATCGTTCATTTCCGGATCCAGAGAAGTACCGATAACCACAGTGGCGTTGTCAGCAGCGAAGGCACGAATGGTGTTGCCTACGGTTTCGAATTCATCCAAGCGCAGGTCGAAGCCCGCTGTGATGTTGACCAGCACGCCGCGAGCCCCGGACAAGTCAATATCTTCTAGCAGTGGGCTGGAGATCGCCATTTCAGCTGCTTCTTCGGCGCGGTCTTCACCGCAGGAAACACTAGAACCCATCATCGCGTAGCCCATTTCAGACATCACAGTACGCACATCAGCAAAGTCGACGTTCATCAGCCCTGGGCGGGTGATTAGTTCGGCGATCCCCTGGACCGCCCCTTTCAGCACATTGTTGGCTGCTCCGAAAGCGTCTAATAGGGAAATGCCACGACCTAACACTTTCAACAGCTTATCGTTTGGTATGGTGATAAGGGAGTCTACATGTTTGGATAATTCAGCGATCCCCTGCTCGGCAAATGCCATACGTTTCTTACCTTCAAAATTGAACGGCTTTGTCACCACGGCTACGGTTAGTATACCTAGATCCTTAGCGACTTCAGCCACTACTGGCGCAGCACCAGTGCCCGTACCACCACCCATACCCGCTGCGATGAACAGCATATCGGCGCCATCCAGCGCGGTACGCAGGGCTTCACGATCCTCTTCCGCTGCATTACGACCTAGTTGTGGGTTCGCTCCTGCTCCTAGACCTTTTGTGATAGCACTGCCGATCTGGACGGTTTGGCTAACTGCTGTTTTACGAAGTGCCTGTGTATCTGTATTAACGGCAAAGAATTCAACACCTTCAATCTGCTCGTGCACCATATGTTCAACGGCATTGCTACCGCCACCACCAACGCCGATGACTTTGATTACAGCGTCATTGGTTAGTTCTATTGGTTCAAACATACTTGCTCTCCGGTTCCTACTTCTCGTTGCAAGATTATAAAAATTGCCAAGCATGGGGTCTGTGTAATAAATTAAAATTCTTTTCTTAGCCAGCTATGAATGCGTTTAAACCAATTGCCAACCAAGACGCGGTTTCCTGCCTCTTCCTCACGATTTAGGTGAGATTCTTTTCCATATTGCAGAAGGCCTACTGTTGTAGAGTAATAAGGTTCCTGTGCATAGTCTATCAGACCTGTAATTTTCAAGGGCTGGCCAACGCGTACTTGCGTGTGGAATACGCGTTGGGCACAGGCTGCCAAGCCATCAATTTGGGCGCCACCACCGGTTAGTACAATACCTGCAGCTAGATGGTGTTTCACTCCTTGTTGCCGTAATTTCTCCTGCAATTGGAAAATTTCATGATTGACCAGATTCAATAATTCGATGTAACGAGGCTCGATGACTGCAGCCAGTGTTTGCCTTTGTAGGCTTCGCGGGGGGCGCCCCCCAACACTAGGCACTTCTACGCTCTCATCCTTGCTCACACTTGATTCGAGCGCACAGCCGTGGCGAACTTTGATAGCCTCCGCATCGGTAACCAGAGTGCCGAAGGCATAGGCAATATCACTGGTGACTAGATTCCCAGCATAGGGAATGACGTTAGTGTGGCGTATTGAACCACCTGTGTAGACCGCTATATCCATGGTGCCGCCCCCGATGTCTACTAGACAGACACCTAGTTCCCGTTCATCTTCAGTCAGTACCGCATAGCTGGCGGCCAATCCGGAAAAAATCAGCTGATCAACTTTCAAACCGCAATGTTCTACGGCTTTAACAATGTTCTTCGCCATATCATTCTTGCAGGTAATCAGGTGCACCTTTGCTTGCATGCGTACACCAGCTAGCCCAATCGGATTCTTGATTCCTTCCTGATAGTCGATGGCGTATTCCTGAGGGATAACATGCAAGATGCGATGTTCGTCACGGATACGCACTGATTTAGCTGTATGCACTACGTTTTCTACATCTTCTTGAGTTACTTCTTCTTCTGAGATAGGCACTATGCCTATTTCGTTTTGGCAACTGATATGATTCCCCGACAATGCGAGGTAAACTGAAGAAATTTGGCAATCCGCGATCAACTCGGCTTGATCAACCGAACGTTGTACGCACTTAACTACCGACTCTAGATCGTTGACGCTGCCCTTTTCCATACCGCGAGACGGGCAACATCCTACCCCGATAATATTGACTATGCCATCGGGTAGCATTTGTCCCACTAGTGCGGAGACTTTTGTAGTCCCGATTTCTAGTCCTACTAACAGTTTTCTGTCCGTCGACTTGATCATTGTTATTGTGCCCGTGCCTAACTTATTGCTTATTACTGTTTTTCTCAGCCCCAACCGATTGCTAGTTGGTACGTAACGGCACCCAACCGACTGAGGCGCCAGATTCATAGCGTAAATCGACATAACTAACGCGTTTGTTTTTGTCTAGCCCTTGCTGCTGAAGTATCGGATAAAGTTCGATAAACCGCTTTAGACGACCTGTTCTGTCATCACGCCCTAGTTCCAACCGAACGTTATTATCTAAAGTTAACTGCCAGGAATGTCGTGCACTCATCGTGAGCATTTTTAGTGTATATTTGCTGGCAGCTAATATAGTGCTCATGGCAAGGTAACTCTCGAGCACCTCCTTTTCGCTACCTTCTGGGCCATAAAGCAGTGGCAATGTTTGTTTGCCTACCCACTCTATTGGTTCCCTAAACGGTATTCCTTCAGCATCTACCCTACTCCAATCATTCCAACGTGCTACCGGTATATGCTCCACTAGGTGGATTTTTAGTTGATCCGGCCATTGCTTGGATACGCTTACTTGTTTGATCCATGGCAGTCGTTCAATTTGCTGCTTGATGACAGCGACATTCTGTCTCATAAACGTCATTGGCTCGCCTAGAGACTGGGATGCTTGGCGGATATCATCAATGCTAGTATAGTCATGTTCTCCGGTCACTATCAGCCGAGAGATCGGTTGGTGGCTGGCGGCTTTCATCCAGCTTATTACCGCCCACCCGCTCCATAGTATGGTTTCTAGTAGCATAAGTAGTAAGATTACCCCTCCAAACTGGACATCATTACTAGGGTGGGAGTCATTTCCAATTCTGCGACAGCGCACATTGAGAGCAGCTTGCGGCATATCACTCGACCAGCGCTAAGATTCTTGTTACTAATTGTGAGTAGTTGAGTCCAAACTGGCGAGCTGCCATCGGAACTAGGCTATTCTTGGTCATGCCGGGCGACGTATTTGCCTCCAGTAGATAGAAGCTGCCATCGCTATCCTGCATCAGGTCTATGCGGCCCCAAGCTCGACAATCTAGCGCGTGGTAGGCTCGTAGTGCTATTGCTGCTATCTTGGTTTCTTGTTCTGCGTTCAGGCCACTTGGGCAAAAGTACTTGGTATTATCCGATATGTACTTTGCATGGTAATCGTACAACCTGCCTGCAGGTTGTATTCGGATCGACGGTAGAGCTTGATCGCCTAATATCGCCACTGTGTATTCAGGTCCGCTGAGACACTTTTCCACTAGCGCCACGTGGTCATGATGAAAAGCCGCTTCTAGCGCAACCTTAAGTGCTCGACTTTCTCTAATCTTGCTCATACCGACACTGGAGCCTTCATGACTCGGTTTGACAATTAAGGGAAAGCCGAGCGAAGCGAAGCTGTTTAGCAGAGTCACTTTGTCACCGTCATCATACTGCGTGCGATTTAGCGCTACATAAGGAGCTACCGGTAATCCCAGCGCTTGCCATAGTATTTTACTTCGCCATTTATCCATGGCCAGCGCTGACGCCAATATGCCGCTACCGGTATAAGGCAATTTAATGCATTCTAGAAAACCTTGTATGGTGCCATCCTCACCGCCACGGCCATGCAGCGAGATAAATACTTTATTGAAGCCTAGTACTTGTAGCTTGAGCACTGGGCAGTGGCGCGGGTCAATGGCATGGGCATCGATACCACTTTCTCGTAGGCTGGATAATACGGCAGTACCGGATTGCAGAGAGATGTTACGTTCAGAGGAGGTGCCTCCTAGAAGTACGGCAACTTTATCCGCCATAATGTTCTTCCTTTTTTTTCTGTGGCAGTAATTTTAATCTAGCTAATTTTTTAGCAATTGTACCTACGTTTCCAGCGCCCTGCACTAGTACCAAATCATTGGCTTCTAATAGGGTTGCCAAGATTTCAGCGATGTTGTTAGCATCGGACACTAAAATCGGTTTTAATTTTCCCCGACTACGGATCGTGTGACATAACGTGCGGCTGTCCGCACCAATAATTGGTGTTTCCCCTGCAGCGTATACTTCTAGCATCAGCAGCACATCTACCTGTGATAGCACATTAGCAAAATCGTCGTATAAGTCGCGGGTACGCGTATAGCGATGAGGCTGAAAAATCATCACTAAGCGTTTGTTCGGCCACCCTTCGCGTATTGCTTGCAACGTGGCATCTAGTTCAGTAGGATGATGACCATAATCGTCCACGAGCATTGCACTGCCTGCTTTGCCGTTTATAGTGGCTAGCGGGAACTCTCCAAGGCAGTCAAAACGGCGCCCCGTTCCCTGGAAACTTGCCAACGCTCGTAAAATGTCTTCGTCGTCAATACCTTCTTCGGTCGCTACCGCCGCTGCACCCGCTGAGTTTAGCGCATTATGTCGACCTGGTGCATTGAGGGTGACCGTCATCAGGGGCTTGCCCTTCCGGCTGAGCGTAAAGCGGCCTTGCGCACCTAGCTGATAATAATCTTCGATGCGTACGTCAGCATCGTGACTAAATCCGTATGTGGTAATTTGGCGACTTACGTGTGGTAATAAGTCCCGCACGACCGGATCATCAATACACATCACTGCCCGTCCATAAAATGGCAGGTTGTGCAAAAAATTAATAAATGTCTGCTTTAGGGTGTCAAAATTACCTTGGTAAGTATCCATATGTTCAGCTTCTATGTTGGTGATTATGGCCACCATGGGCTGTAAATGCAGGAACGACGCATCGCTCTCATCCGCTTCTATAATCAGGAAATGGCTAGAGCCTAAACGCGCATGGGTTCCTGTTGCTTTTACTAACCCGCCGTTGACAAATGTTGGGTCCAGGTCAGCTTCGGCATAAATACTGAATACCATTGCTGTCGTGGTGGTCTTCCCGTGCGTACCGGCGACAGCAATACTATGGCGAAAACGCATTAATTCGGCCAGCATCTCAGCACGACGGATGACCGGAATGCGTGCTTCACGAGCTGCAGTAATTTCCGGGTTATCGTTGGAGATGGCACTAGATACCACCACAACGTTCGCGTCCAGCACATTTTCTTTTCGGTGCTTAAAGTAAATCGTCGCTCCAAGCGCACGCAGTTGTTGGGTTACAGGATTAGGAGCCAGGTCGGAGCCGCTGATCTGATAACCTTCGTTAGCCAACACTTTGGCGATACCTCCCATGCCAGCCCCACCGATGCCGATAAAATGGATGTGCCTGACATGCCGCATCCCAGGAACGATAGTGCGTAGTTTCACCCATTGTTGTGTGTCCATGACCCTCTCTAATCCAGATTTAGCTTGCTGGTCCCTTACTGATTGCGGTTATTCAGATTTGGAGTACCGTAGCTATGTATTTATTTGGCGGCTTGTATTAGTTCTGCCGCCACCCGTTCGGTGGCGGCAGGAATGGCCATTGCCCGTGCTTTTTCTGCCATACGCAATAATATCGGGCGATGCCAACTCGCCAATAGCTCGCACACTGAATCAGCGTTGAACTGTGTTTGTTCGATAACTTTTGCTGCCCCTGCCTTTGCTAGGGGGAGGGCATTCCAGTGCTGCTGACGATCTGGGTGCTGGAAGGGTACAAAAATAGCTGGTAGACCGGCGGCGGCAACCTCACTGACGGTAAGTGCGCCGGCACGGCACACCACTACATCAGCCCAGGCGTAGGCACTGGCCATATCATCAATAAACTCGGTCAATTTATGCGGCGCCTGCCCTGCTCGCTCGTAATCCCGGAGTCCTCTATCCAGAGCGTTTTTACCTACTTGATGCCAGAGCGTGATGCTACCGCCTAAGCGGGCTGCCACTTGAGGCACTGTTTGGTTAAGTATAAGCGCCCCTTGACTTCCACCAATCACCAGCACCCGGATGGGCCCTTCTCGCCCTTGCAGGCGTTCAGTTGGAAAAGGAAGAGCTAGGACATCGCGGCGTAATGGATTACCCACTACTTCAGCGTTCGGGAAGGCGCCGGGGAAAGCCTGTAATACCGTCTTAGCAATACGTGCCAGGAAGCGGTTTGTTAAGCCAGGGATGCCGTTCTGCTCGTGCACTATTACTGGGATTCCGCATAGCCAAGCCGCTAAGCCGCCAGGGCCGGAGACATACCCTCCCATACCTAGCACCACATCCGGTTGGAAATGGCGCATGATTTGCTGTGCCTGCCAAACAGCTTGCCAAATAAGTCGTGCTGAGGTCAGTTGAGTTTTCAGGCTTTTACCACGTAGGCCGGTAATACGGATAAAATCAATCTCAATGCCGTGCTTTGGCACCAGATCAGCCTCCACTCTATCTGCGCTTCCAAGCCACCGAACCTGCCAGCCCTTTTCTATCAGATAATGCGCAACCGTTAGTCCTGGGAATACATGTCCACCAGTACCGCCCGCCATCACCATCAAACGTTTAGGGTTTATGCTCATTCTTACCTCTTGGCAAACGCCTGGGCCATGGCCAGACGTGTTTCATAATCAATACGCAACAAAAGTACGATCGCTGTCGATATAATAAGAAGGCTCGAACCGCCATAGCTGATCAAGGGTAACGTTAAACCTTTGGTTGGTAGCAGTCCCGCAGTAGCACCAACGTTAACAAGTGCTTGGAAGCTGAACCATACACCGATCGAGCAGGCAAGGAAGCCGGAAAATTGTTGATCATTAGCCAAGGCCCGTCGACCGATAAGCATTGCGCGAAGCGCGATGAAGAATACCATCAACAAGATTAAAACCACACCGATATAGCCTAATTCCTCACCTAAAATCGAGAAAATGAAGTCAGTGTGCGCCTCTGGCAAATATTCTAATTTTTGCACCGAGTTGCCTAGTCCTTGCCCCCATAACTTGCCACGGCCAAATGCCATTAACGACTGTGTTAGTTGGTAGCCGCTCCCAAACTGATCGGTCCAAGGGTTCCAGAATGATGTGATACGCCGCATACGATACGGTTCAGCAATAATCAGCAGTATCACAGAAAACACGCCAGAGCCTATGATCGCTAGGAACTGCTGCATCTTTGCTCCTGCCAGGAACAAGATCGCCAAGGTGGTGACAAAAAGCACTACCATGGCCCCAAGATCTGGCTGTGCTAGCAGTAGCAGTGCCAACACCACCATCACCCCCATGGGTTTGCAGAAGCCCCAGAAGTTGTTGCGCACTTCTTCAACCTTGCGTACTAGATAGCTAGCCAGATAGCAGAATAGCGACAGTTTAGAGAACTCCGCTGGCTGCATGCGGAACGGGCCTAGCGCGATCCAGCGTGATGCCCCATTTACTGAGTTGCCGACTGCTAGCACGATGAGTAACATCAGCATCGAAAGTAATAACAGCACACTACTGTAACGCTGCCAAAACTGCATGGGGATACGTAACGTCACCATTGATAGGCTAAAGGCTAAGCTGAGATACAACGCATCACGCTTGGCGAACAGAAAAGGATCGTCGGCTAGGCGCTGTCCGATTGGCATGGAAACGGATGTCACCATCACAAAGCCGATGATCGCCAGTCCAAAGGTGAGCCATAGTAGCGTACTGTCGTACATCTTGTGGTAAGCATCTCCGCGTAATCTTACAGACCAGTTTTTCACTCCTTCTCTCCGCCAAAGGCGTAACCAAAACAAGTTCATCTACCAAGCTCCTGTGCTAAGTGGTTGAACCTATCACCACGCATTTCAAAATTATGGAACTGGTCAATGCTAGAGCACGCCGGTGACAACAATACGATATCACCAGGTTGTACTCGAGAGGCAATGTGGGCCATGGCTTGGTCTAGAGTGTCAGTTAAGAGGGACACCGTTGGCCGAAGTTTCACCAACTGTGGGCCAGCGCGACCAAAACAGTAAAGACGCACGTTGTTGCCTTGCAGATAGTCTATTAGAGGGGAAAAATCCGCAGACTTACCATCACCGCCAAGTAGTAGATGCAGTGTACCTAAAACTTCAAAACCCTTCAGCGCCGCCTCGGTACTAGCAACGTTAGTGGCTTTAGAATTATTTATCCAGCGAACGCCATTGCATTCCCAGACTAGCTGAAAACGGTGCGGCAGACCGGCGAAGATAGTCAGTGTCTTCAAACTGCAGGCACGAGGAATATTGACTGCATCTGCTAGTGCGAGTGCCGCTAGGGCATTGGTGTAGTTATGATGACCAGTCAGCTTCATCTCGCAGGTATTGAGGACATTCTTACCCCGAACCCGTAACCAGGTTTCTCTTTGCTTGCACTTGAGGTGGTAGTCTCCCACTGCCACACCGAAGCTAACAGAATGTGTGTCAGTAGCGAGTGCGGGTAGAGTTAATGCGTCATCAGTATTTACTATGCAAATACTTGCGTTATTATAAATTCGCAATTTAGCTTCGCGATATTGCTGTAATCCAAATGGATAGCGATCCATATGGTCTTCGGTAATATTCAGAATAGTCGCTGCGGCTGCTTGCAGGCTATAGGTGGTTTCCAATTGAAAGCTTGAGAGCTCTAGCACGTATAGTCGATATTGCTGATGCAATAATCTTAAAGCAGGCAGGCCTATATTGCCGCCAACACCCACCGCCCAACTGGCGGTTTTTGCCATCTCACCCACTAAGGCGGTGACGGTGCTTTTACCATTAGAGCCGGTGATTGCAACAATCGGCGCTTGTGCTTCTCGACAGAATAGTTCAATATCACCGATGATTTCCACACCGGCTTTTGCAGCGTTATCTAACTCCGCAGATGCCAGAGGAACGCCTGGGGTGGCGACGATCAAATCCGCTTCAAGCAGCCAACATTGACGAAGGTTACCTAGGTGGCATTCGATGTTATCTGGCAATGTATCTAGTCCTGGCGGCGCAGCGCGCGTATCCATTACACGTGGCATGATTCCACGTGTAATAAAGAAATCAACACAAGTCAGCCCAGTAATTCCTAATCCAATTATAACGACTTTTTTACCCAGATATTCTGACATAATTACCGTACCTTTAGTGTTGCCAGGCCGATCATTACTAGCATTAGTGAAATAATCCAGGCGCGTATAATTACGCGTGGTTCAGGCCAGCCTTTCAATTCATAGTGATGATGAATTGGTGCCATGCGGAAAACACGTTTTCCGTACAGCTTGACGGATATCACCTGTAAAATCACTGACAGTGTTTCAATCACAAACACACCGCCCATAATCAATAACAGGAATTCCTGACGTAGTAACACCGCTATAGTGCCCAATCCCCCGCCTAATGCCAAGGAACCAACATCTCCCATAAATAGTTGTGCTGGATAAGCATTAAACCACAGGAAGCCAAGGCCAGAACCGACGATAGCGGCACATACGATCACTAATTCACTGGCATGGCGAAGATACGGAATATGTAGGTGTCGAGCAAAGTGTATGTTACTTGTAGCCCAGGCCACCAACGAAAAGCCGGCCGCGACCAGTACTGTTGGCATGATCGCTAAGCCATCCAATCCGTCGGTTAGATTGACCGCGTTGCTGGTTCCGACGATCACGATATAGGCCAAAAGTACATATAGTAAACCGAGTTGCGGCACGATGTCCTGAAAAAAAGGCACCACCAGTTCAGTCGCGGATGTACCTTTTCCTACAGCATACATGCTGAAAGCAACGACCACTGCTATCAGTGATTGCCAAAAGTACTTCCAGTGGGCGATTAGTCCCTTGTGGTTTTTATGAACTACCTTGCGATAGTCATCAATAAAGCCTACGGTGCCGTAACCTATCAGGACCAATAGCACCCACCAAACATAGGGGTTAGATAGGGAAGCCCACATCAGCACTGAAATGGTAATATTAGTTAGGATCATGGTACCGCCCATGGTCGGCGTACCACGTTTTCCAAAGTGCGATTTAGGGCCATCGCCGCGCACCACCTGTACGCAGGACAGGTTCTGCAGCTTTGTGATCACCCGAGGGCCCATCCACAGTGAAAAAAAAAGTGCGCTCATTAGGGTGGCAATTGCTCTAAATGTTAGGTGTGAACAGATATTAAATCTTGAATGATATTCAACAAAATACTCAAAAAACCAAACTAGCATGGTGTGTTCTCCTGTAAGGCACAGACCACCTGCTCCATCGAGGCACGACGTGAACCCTTGATCAAAACGGTAATGACTTCATGTTCCGCCAGTAGTTCTATCACGCGAGTAATGACTTCTACTTTATTCTGATAATGTTCGCCGTTGCCCGATGCTAGGCTTAAGATTCGACTACACTCGCCGACACTGATGACCTTATCGATGCCCGCCAGACAAGTTACTTCACCTACTTGGTGATGGTACTCTGTCGCCTTTTCCCCGAGTTCATCCATGTCACCTACTACCATTACGCGGTAACCTGGCATCTTTGCCAGCACTTGCGAAGCAACGGTCATCGATCCGACATTAGCGTTGTAGCTATCGTCTAATAGCAGTTTTTTTTCCGCTAATGCGATTGGAAACATACGTCCCGCCAGCGCGTAAACCTTGCTTAGCCCCAAGTATACCTCCTTGAGGGAAGCTCCTACCGCCATCGCTAGTGCTGCCGCCGCCAAGGCATTAGCTACGTTATGGTCGCCCAGGAGCGGAAGCACTATCTTGGCGCTGCCAAATGGACTGTGTAGATGGAACTGCGTGCTATTGCTATTGCTCCGTATCCCGCTAGCGAAGAAATCCACCCTTGGGTTAGCTTGCATCGAGAAGAACCAGATGTTCTTGCCAGTGAGTATGCTCTGCCAGTTAGTCAGGTCGTTGTTGTCAGAGTTAATAATCGCCACGCCGTTATCTGGCATTCCAGTAAAAATCTCCCCTTTTGCTTGGGCAACCCCTTCCAATGAGCCAAAACCTTCCAAGTGAGCAGCTGAGAGGTTGTTGATAAGGGCAGCTTCCGGACGTGCTAAGGCGCTGGTATAGGCAATTTCGCCAATATGGCTAGCGCCTAGCTCAATGACGGCAAAATCATGCCGTGGCTGAAGACGCAGAAGTGTTAGCGCCACGCCGATATCATTGTTAAAGTTCTGTTCGGTGTACAGTGTCTCACCGCACTCATTGAGAATACCGGCAGTCATTTCTTTTACTGATGTTTTCCCAGAGGAGCCGGTTAGTGCCACCACGCGTGCTGGGGACTGCTGACGTACCCAAGCGGCGAGTTGTCCTAATGCAATGCGGGTATCTTCCACGACTAGTTGGGGCACATCCAGTGCTAGACGATGACTAACTAGCAACGCTCTAGCCCCTGCTGCTACGGCCTCGGCAGCAAAATCGTGTGCGTTAAACTGTTTGCCCTTCAACGCTACAAAAAGACAACCGGCGGTCAACCTACGGGTATCTGTCTTTACCGAAACAATGTGGCTATCGGCACCGATTAACTCAGCTTTTAGTATCTCAGACAGTACAAAAAGAGAGACAGGGATCATGTCAGCCCTCCCAACAGTCGAGCGACAGTGAGACGATCAGAGTAGTATAGGTGCTTGGTACCTACCATTTGGTAATCCTCGTGGCCTTTACCCGCTAGGAGAACGAGATCTTGTGCCTGCGCCTGCATGATAATGCTGGCCACGGCTTTATCGCGACTAGGAATCACTAGTGCCTGCTCGGCGTTTAGTAGTCCGGCCAGAATGTCATTGATGATTCCCTCTGGTGATTCAGTGCGCGGATTGTCATCTGTAAGGATCACTTGGTCGGCCAATTTCTCAGCAATCTCCCCCATCATCGGCCGTTTGCCTTTGTCGCGATTGCCTCCGCAACCAAAGATACACAATAATTGTCCTTTGCAATGTAAACGTGCTGCCACTAGCGCGTTTTTCAACGCATCTGGAGTATGAGCGTAATCCACCACTACTGTTGGCTTTCCTGGCACATGGAACACTTCCATCCGTCCGCAAGCTGGTTGTAGACTGCCACTAGTTTCTACTAGTTTATCGAGTGGATAGCCTAGTGCCAGCAAAGTTGCTAATGACAACAACAAATTCTGAACGTTGAATCCCCCTATGAGACTAGTCACTATTTCGCCATTTCCCCAATAAGAGGTAAAGCCGATGGTAGCACCATTCTGATGATAGTGAACCTTAGTAGCTTTCAACCAGCGGGCGCCGAAAGGTGGCAATAGGTTATCTACCATGCTGATCCCAACCGCATCCGGCAATTTTCTTAACCAGCCCACCCCCACCTGGTCATCAGCATTAATGATACTGTGGCCTACATTATGCTGAGAGAATAGACCCCATTTAGCTGCTTCATAATTACTCATGTTCCCGTGGTAATCCAGGTGATCACGGCTAAGATTCGTGAAAACCGCTGCGGAAAATGGCAAAGCTGCTACCCGATATTGTACCACCCCGTGGGAAGAAATCTCTATTGCAGCGAAGGTAGCACCTTGTGCAGCCAAATCTTTTAATTGGTGTTGGATATCTACCGCAGAGCTGGTTGTATTGGTAGCTGGAGATAGATGGCCAAGTAGGCCATTACCAATGGTTCCCATGACTGCACTGGTTTCACCGAGCCGCTGAGCCCATTGCGCAAGTAGTTGAGTAGTAGTGGTTTTCCCATTGGTTCCGGTGACGCCAACCAGGCGTAGGCGCTTGGCGGGGTGTTGGTAAAACCGCCCCGCCAGCGCAGAAAGGCGCTGATTTAGTTGGCTCATATAAATAATCGGAACTCCCTGAATGTGGGCGATAGCTCCGTCTTCATCTTGACCAGTGGCTTCAGCAATCACCGCGCTAGCGCCAAGGTCGATAGCCTGTCGAATATAGTGGCGTCCATCTGTTTGATGCCCTGCAATGGCAACAAAAAGATCACCTGGTCCAGCAATACGGCTGTCTAAGATCATGTCCCGTAGCGCGCAACTGGGCGCCGACGGAACCCAGGCGCTGAGTAAATCGCGCAAATCACGATCTGCCATCTGCACCCTCCTTTTTATTGATCACTAATTCGCTTTGATCCCCCATGGGGACCGCATCCGGCTTGATGTTCATGGTACGTAAGACGCCACTCATAATGGCACCAAACACCGGTGCGGAAATGGTTCCTCCATAATACTTACCCCCTTGTGGGTCATTAATGACTACGACCAGGGAAAAACGCGGTTGACTTGCTGGTGCTATTCCAGCTGTATAGGCGATATAGCGGCTGACATATTTACCGCCATGTCCAACTTTTTTTGCTGTACCGGTTTTAATGGCGATGCGGTACCCCTTTATTGCGGCTTTTAACCCCCCTCCCCCTGGCAAGGCTACGCTTTCCATCATATGTACGACGGTGCGGACTACAGATTCAGGGAAAACGCGTTCCCCAGCGACGGGGGGATCCACCTTGGTGATCGATAATGGGCGATACACCCCAAGGCTTCCGATCGTGGCATAGACTCGTGCTAACTGTAACGGTGTTACCATTAGACCGTAGCCGAAAGAGAAGGTGGCTCTTTCGATGTCAGACCACCGTTGCTTTTTAGGATAAATGCCGCGACTTTCTCCAACTAAACCCAAATTAGTCGATTTTCCTAGTCCAAATAGCGAGTAAGTGGATACGAGCGCTGAGGACGGCATTGCTAATGCTAGCTTTGAAACGCCAATGTTACTCGATTTTTGCAAAATCCCGGTTATCGAAAGCTCCGCATGGTGGCTTACATCTTTGATATCATGTCCATGAATGCGGTAAGGGAGGGTGTTTAGTAGAGTATTTTCTTTAACCACACCTTGCTGCAATGCGGTCATCACTACCATTGGCTTGACCGTAGAACCAGGTTCAAATACATCGGTGATAGCACGGTTACGCATACTATCTTGCAGCGTGTCAGCCTTCTTATTCGGGTTGTAGGATGGGCTATTAGCCATCGCCAGGACTTCACCCGTATTCACGTCGATAAGTAGCGCGGTTCCGGACTGTGCTTTGTTGAAGGCCACGGCATTGTTTAGTTCGCGGTACACCAAGGCTTGTAAGCGCTCATCGATGCTCAACACCAGATTATGCGCCTCCCGGCTTTCTACTGAGCATATATCTTCAATCACTCGGCCATAGCGATCTTTACGCACGGTTCTTTCGCCTGGTTGACCAGTCAGCCAGCGGTCGAAACTTTTCTCAACACCTTCGATACCTTGTCCGTCAATGTTGGTTACACCGATAATGTGTGATGTTACCTGACCAGTCGGGTAGTAACGCCGAGATTCCTGGCGTAGGAAAATGCCTGGTAACTTCAGTTGGTGGATGTAATTGCCAATTTCTGGATTGATCTGACGTGCTAAATAGATGAAGCGCCCTTTTGAATTGGCGTTAATACGGTTTGATAGTTGATCTAGCGGGATACTCAGTATTTCAGACAGCGCTTTCCAACGGCTATCCAGGGTAATACCGCCTTGTGCTTTTACCTCTTGAGGATCTGCCCAAATGGCGTTGACTGGTACGCTCACTGCTAATAGTCTTCCGCTGCGATCGCTTATCATCCCGCGGGTAGTCGGCACTTCTTGTACCCGCAGCGACCGTAGATCACCTTCTTTGACTAAGCGATCCGGGTTAATAACCTGCAAATAAGCAATGCGCACCATCAATCCCACAACCGCCAACATGATACAGCTGCACAGAAAGGCAAAACGCCAGCTGACATAGTTCGTTTGATCTTCTTGGCGTTTTAACTTACCGGCGCGCGCGGCTTTCATTTGTTTCCTTCTTGACTATTTCGTTGTTTGAGTTACACTCTTCACTGTTTAATGATAATTTTTTCATGGGACGCATCAACATGTTGCATGTGTAATGTTTTAGTAGCAATACGTTCAACTCGGCTGTGCGCTCCAAGAGAATTTTCTTCTAAAAGTAGGTTACGCCACTCAATATCCAGTGCGTTGCGCTCTAGTATTAAGTGCTCGCGCTCTACAGTTAGTAGGCGTGTGTAGTACACAGTAGTTACCACAAAAATGGCGGTAATCAGTACCGCTGCCAGTAAAATTAGTGGCATCTTGGCATGGCGCCTAAGATCGTCGCCAATCACACCGATAAGCGTAAGACGCTGGTTTCCGCTCACGTCATTATCTTTTGTGCAATGCGTAGAATAGAGCTACGTGCCCGTGGGTTGCTTGCCACTTCATCGGCTAAAGGCAGTATTTTACCAACCGCTTGTAGCGTGCGACCTCCCATTCTGCGTAGTTGGGTTTCTGTCAGAGCCATGCCCGGAGGAACCTGCGGGCCACGGCTGTGGCGTTGTATAAAACGTTTCACAATACGGTCTTCTAATGAATGGAAGCTAATGATCGAAAGCCGGCCCTCGGGAGCCAATACTTCTAGCGTGCCATTGAGTGCACATGTAATTTCTTCTAATTCTCTATTAATATAGATCCGGATCGCCTGGAAGCTGCGTGTTGCAGGGTGTTTGTTTTTTTCGCGCATTGGACTAGCACTAGCTATAAGATCAGCTAGTTGCTTGGTGCGGGTTATTGGTTTTACCCGGTTTCTTTGTACGATGGCGCGCGCGATTCGCTTGGCAAAACGTTCTTCGCCAAAGGTTTTAAGCACCCAGGAGATGTCGTCGCTATTTGCTTGTCTCAACCATTCATAGGCAGATAGTCCGGTGGATGGATCCATACGCATATCAAGCGGGCCATCACGCATAAAGGAAAAACCACGTTCTGCCTCGTCTAACTGAGGTGAAGAAACTCCGAGATCAAGTAGGACGCCATTTATTTTTCCTAGTAAGTTGCATTCTCGTACATAGTCTGGAAAAGTAGAAAAGAGGCCGTGTACAATAGTGAAACGGGGATCGTTGATAGATTTGGCGGCTGTAATAGCCTGAGGATCTCGGTCAAATGCTAACAAACGTCCTCCTTTCCCGAGCTGGGACAAGATTAAACAAGAATGACCGCCGAGCCCAAAAGTACCGTCAATATATATGCCGTTACTACGAATATTGAGGCTGCTAACCGCCTGATTTAACAGTACGGTGGCGTGTTTATAAGTTTTTAACATGCTGATAACGACAAGTTTTGTAGCCGTTCAGAAAAGATTCCCGAGATCGCTCACTAGCATCGAAACAATCCTTGTTTGCTTAAACTGAGAGATAAATTTATGCTTGTTAAGCCCATTAAAAATGACGTGCAGGTGACTCAGTGATCTCTGTTATGAAAAAAAGCTAAAGACACCGCTTGTACTAGGTTGCAGTATCGACCGCATGCACACATATCTTAGCGATATTACACCCAAATGATGTGATTTTGGATCTTGGTATGAAATATAAACCTATTCACATGGAATGATGTGTTTTTCTTATTATATGCTGGGCACGTAGAAATTATTAAAAATTTCACTATAATTTCTTTTTTATTGAGCTATTCGGGATACTTAACACCTGTACTTTCTATACCTATTACGCGGATGAGTGAACAATAGTATATCCATTCTTTTAGGGTTATCACTAAGCATAGCGCATTAATAATGCTTGTATAGGGTCTCAAGACTTAACTCTTTATAAGGGATTCATATCGGAACATCACGTAGATAATAAAGAATATTTGGCTAAAATAATCAGGAATAAATAATCACGAGGGTTACTGAGGTTAATCGATCAAGCATCATGGTTGTTAGGGTTTCCCCTTTCTTGACAGGGACGCTTTCCAGTTTCGGAAGTTTTAGTGGGAATAGCCCACTCTTACCCTATACTTCCTTATGGGGTAAATGATCAACTGTTGAATACTGACTTTGGGAAGTGAGTGCTTAGCATGGAGCCTTCTCTTATCTCTGTTAGCAATGGCGTCTTTCTAAACTAATAGCTATAAGACCTTTAGCCTTTGATTATTATTAAGATTTTTATAGGCAGTGCTTTATAACTCAGGAACCATAATCTAGAATATGACACAGAAGGTGTCTGCCACTGACAACCTTCTTGTTTCCGTTGCTTTAGAAAGATGGTCGCGTCCAGTGTAATGACTCTCTCAGAGTCCTATGCTAGCGAGAGCCCGATCACTGCTGTAGGAATGATCATGGTCTGTGTAGTTGATCGCTTTTGTTAGAGTCGCGGGCTGTGAGGCGCAAGTCGTTAGCAAGTATCCAGATTTTTATTTTTGACGCTGCCAGATTTATTCGTAGCTTTGCACCAGAAAAGGAGGGACTGGGTACGGGAATACGTCCTCGATCAATTTTTCGTTAAGACCGACCAGTCCGTTTACACGACAGATGAAGTTTCCGGCTTGCCTCTTCTAGAGGTCCGTTACTCATTGGTATAGCCCTTTTACTTAGGCTTCATCTTCTATCTGATGCCGTTTATGCTACTCTTGTACTTAGCTATCCTCTAACCTTTTTGGTTAAGTTGATCGCCCTCTTCCCATTAATCCGAGCTCAGAATGACGTGCAAGGAAACAGGCGTGATAGATCCATTTTATGGCTACGCTTTTCATTTCTGTTTCTCGAACGTTTCAGTCGTAGTAAGTTCTACTTGTGATGGAACTGTGCACTTGCGTTGGCCACTCAGCCGTTTAGGTGAGTTCATCACCAAATCTGCTTCCCTTTGTATTTTTACGCTAATTGTCAACACAAGAGAAGTGACAAGAAGGGCATCATAGTCGTGCGTATCTCTTTGGATCAGATAACCGGTAGTTGGTGATAAGCAAGTCGAGAGGGTTAAAGATCAGTATTAGCAGAACCCTTAAAAATCAGACGGTTTCTATCTGGTATATGTAAAATCCAGTTGGAAAATGTAGCTTATTCCTCATCCTGTCCTATTAAAGAAGACTTCGGCCGCCTTGCTAAAATATTTAGTATGCCTATATATAAATTAGGCAGTACCACGAGCTATTTCCTGCAATCAACGCTACTACGCCACAGCATAGCTTGTTAGGTGACGGCTTGCATGATTTGGCTGCGATCTGGTTGAGAAGCTTGTTTTACTCTATAAATGCACGTCTTCTTAAAATCAACATATACCGGTGATGGTCTAGTTTATGCTGCGTCAAGACCAGTCTACGTTTTATATCAGCAAGGTTATTCTATCTCTGCTAACTGAGTCCTACGGTGACATAACACTGGGTGAGGTAGCTAGAGAAGCGCCAAAATGGCGGTTTGGACCTGGCTGCTTACGCTTGTCCTCGCTGGGCTAGGCCGGGTTTTGAGAGTCCCAAATTTTAGTTATGCACAGTTAGTGCCGTATGTAGCGACTTGCTAAACCCAGCCGGTTATAAACCTCGGACAAATAATAGAAATGACGTCAGTTAAATATAGTATCAGTGCTTCTGCCACCAGGCATGCTCTCCTCATCCGACAAATCAATTGACCAGTTGCTGGCATATTCTTTGAGTATCATTTCGAGCCCTTTACCAAAGTCGGAGATCCCTTGTGTCGCGTAATTATTGCTCTACCCTGCCATAAGGTATCCATAGTTATCAGTCAGGTTTTGTAGAAGGAAAGCTAACGCTGGGTTTCCTGTCACGCTTTGTCGGGTGATGGGCCAAGTAACTTAAAATAAAGTTCGTGTATATTACAGATTCCTGTGCTGCTTTTTCATAATTTTCAGTATTTGTATCAGGTTACATGCTTAGCGCTTATTCAGCTATCTTGGGTTATTGCTGCGTATTTGCTCAATCGTGAAATTACGTTACCTACGGGGTTCTCAATAGCCAGGATGGTTACTATTTTGTAACAGTATACGGCCTAGCTTTTAGTTAGCGGGCACTGGCATGTCAGGCATCCGGCACATGATGGTTCTGCATCTATGTCAGCATTTCATCTAGCCGTTTCTCCATAGTTGGAGGCAGATCGCTATTAGTCTGATAGGTTAGCACATCGCCGTAAGCGACATCGCCTTAGTTGAGGACGCTGCCCGGTGTGCATCATGCCGATTAAGGTACGTTTCATTGGGATGCTTTAAATTGAGGGGAAACAGGCAATACTAGAATTTAACTAGTATTTATGCTGTTTTTATTCAGTTCTATATAGGGATATTCTATATGATTAATAAATTTATGTCGGATGAAATTACAAATCGCTTCCTGGCACAGTCAATGCTTGTTAGCAAAATCAGGTATCATTTTAATTAAACGACAAGTTTAATCTCAGGGCACGCACTATGTTGCTTATTTTAACTATTTCATACCGCACGGTACTGTTAACAACTCAAAAATAAATTGTTGTCAAGTCCGTAACATCAGGTTGAATTATTAGAAGTTATATCTATATGACACTACTATATAGTAGTGTCAGCGGGAAGGCTATGCTATAGCTCAACTAATTGGCGAAAATTCCCGACGTGCGTGTTTGAGAGAGTCTGGAGGGATAACTCTTTTTTATTTACAGTTTCGGTCCTGCTCAGCGCGAGCCGCCGTCACCGAATAAATAATGTAATTATTGCAGGTGTTGTTTTTAAGAGTTATATACATGCTGTATCGTGTAATATCTATTAAATAAGCAGTACTATCCAGAGTTAGTGATACGGTCATACATATGAATATAAGGCGTGTATCCGAAGATTGGTGGGACGGTGTTAATATATTTCATGTTTTCTGTCCGATAAAGCCGATGGCAAAGTGACGTAATTCTGTCACGTTGTCAATCATTAACCACTCTCTCGTTCTCTGCTTAGCATACTTGCTTAATAACACCATGTGTCTAAGGGGGTGCGAACTCATTCAGCTTGGATGGATAGACATATGAATTAATAACTTCCGATTGTAGGCGCTTATACAGCAAGGCATTCCGTTAGTATGCCAGCTATGCATTGCCTCCGTAATCAAATTACAGCAAAATATTATTTTTTCATGCAAGCGCTGATGCTATTTTATGAGAAAAGAGATCGAAAATCACTAGGCTCAGCAATTCCGTTAGTTGAAACTTACCCACCGCCTTATGAGCGACCAACTCTCTTTCGAACAGGTTTCTAAAAAAATAATCAGGTGTGTGATTAATCTGCTATGATTAAATAATGTAGTATGAAACGCTTTTGGTATTGGCTTTGCATATTTGCAGCGATTTAAAGGTGGTAATTCGGTAGGTAGTATTGGTAGGGATTTTATTATTCCGTGAGTGGAATAAGTGATGCTTTGTATCTAAAAAGAACTCGCTTGATTACTTTTAAAACTATTTCTGTTTTAAACAGGCTGAATAAGGTATTGATAAGTCAAGTTGTTTTTCTGTCTCTATTGCGGGATTAGGTTTCAGTCATCATGTTAATGCTTATACCAGTGCTATAATGGGTAATGATGATTTGTATTGTAATATGCAATGACAACAAAGCAAAAATGCAATGTTGGGTAGCGCAAAGCAGCAGTGGTGCGTTTTGGCCTGCTAGGCCATCAGTTTTAAGATGATTTTTGGCTTTGACAAGGTAGTCCGTACCAGAGATTGTGATTGTATTCATAAACTCACTTGCGCAGTGCATTAATGTCAACATGTATGACTCACGCAGATTGATATTAACACGCTAATCACCTATGGCGCTTGTTCCTATCCATGCTCGCGTTAGTTAGAAGACCCGGAGCGATCTGGCTTTTACATGCTGTATAAACTGCTGAGAATGACTTTCTAGCGGCAGACAGTCCGTTCGTCATAGATGAACAAAAACTGCTCGAATTGACTCCCAGTCCTCATCGTCGACTCTCCTTTTTGTACAGTTAGGTTAAGTGCGATGTCGCTGGGGATTGATAAGGGCATAAACTTAATGTGAGTGCTTATCGGTTGGGTAAGTATATAAGTTAGTCTGAGGCGCGGGACAACGGAGTGCATATCTGCACGCCTAGCTTATCAACACGTTGCTATAAGGAAAGTTCATCGCACTCGCGCAACTAGGTCTCTTTCAGGAGTCGGTCCATGAATCGATTAGAGATTAATGGGTGGTGTCGGTTGTTGTTCGGCAGTCTGTGAACAGTGCTTGGTGCAGCACTTTCACGTTATACCCGTGTTTGTTAGCCCTTAATCAGAGCTGTGCCTTCATTTCATACCGTATTATGTAAGGATTATGTCCTTTTATCGATAAGGCCCAGGTAAGACATAACGCTGATATCGCTTGCTAGATGGTGTCTGGTAATGCGCATTCTCGTCATAGCCCAGCTAGGTGTGGAGAAGTCTTTAATTCATCTTAGCTCGGCGTATAGTCTTTCACGGAGACAGGTTATGAATGGCCGCTGCGACGTTGAAATAGGTACAGTTCTCAGTGCCGTTAAGGTGTTTAGAGAGCACGGGTTTCTTATTTCTAATGTGGTTTCTACGTTTTGTTTAGTTAGCTCACTCTACTAACTGGCATAATTTTTGATATTTTTTAAATAAATTTATTTGCTCTGACTGGCTTTATTGGAAATTAATTCTAATTCCAACCGAGATTCGAACATTCTTGCCAGCTCTTCGATATGCTGCTTTATAGGGAAGCTGAGTCAATGTCGGATTTCTTCTTAATAGCGAACCTTGTTTTCATCCGTATAGTTACTATGATCTTAAGGCGTTAAAGACGGCATCTATGATGTTTGATGCAATTGCCCAACCATAGGCCTGTAGGAAGTCGTTAATCTTCTCATTACTATAGTGTATGCCATAATTCAGAGTGTTTTATAATCTGCTTAAAATAACTCTGCGCTGTCATTAAGATCGCAATATACCCGGTCTCTTCAGTTTAACTATAGGAAGATCCTTAATTAAATAGATGTTCTTGAATAGATTGATATCGCCGCAATGGCGTTACATATTTCTGTGGTCGGAATAGTTTTTACAGTGCTTGATTGGCGGTGGAAACAATGCTGATGTTATCTCAGTCAATCAAATACTGGAGGTACACACAGGCTGAGCAGTGCTAAGCATTTTCTTGTACAGGTAGTTTGATGAGGCTGGTTGGTTTACTGCTCTATCTGGTGCTTTTCCTAAATCAACTACCTATATTGGTAGTATTCAGAATACCGCTTTTTCAATCTATTTAAGTTGTTCACCTATCTCACTGGTATGAATATCCTAATCAATCTACTTACGAGGTAGATTGGTTGCATTTTAGGTTCACCAAATGATAGAGGATCTGCATTTCATCGTTGCGGGTGCAGGTGTTTTGATTTATCTAATTGATAAATAAGTAATTATCTGTATGTGTAGGGATACTAGCCTGGTGGTTAAATGTGAGATGAGAGATCATTTTTTTAATACCAATGCCACAAGATTTTTTACTTCTCTATGATTAAAGTAATAAATCAAGGGCACGCCATTGTGAGAAGTTGCATGACTGAGATGTCGTCCCCGACATCCGTCTTTAAGACATGTCTAGCTTGCCTAACATGCATACTGTTATCTGTAGCTACGCTAATTGCCGGCTTTAACGGCCGCCCTATTAGCGGATTAATCACGTCTGCCTTAATAGGGTGACGATTCCCATCCATACCGCCACAAGTATATCTAACTAGTTTTTTGCTGTAGCATGGTTTGTGCTTATAGCTGCTCAGACGTCTGATCTCACGATTAATGTTTGGTATTCTCAGTGTATAGGAACGGTATCTACTAAAACAATGTCTACATCATGATGGCATTACTACGCTGGATGTTCCCTATTCGTCTTAAAATGCTTCAAAGGTTATAGCCTGTACGCTATTTTCACATACGATAACTGAAAACTAGTGATCCGCGAATAAAACTGAGCTGGTTTAGCTTTGACTTTATTCACCACTCATACCCCAGTTTCTTGTTTTTATAGTTTGTCCCCGTTCATTAGAGACTCTTGTAGAGTAACAATGCTAACTCCGTGGCACATAATGTCTTACGGTATTGGTCATATTAGGTGTATATCGTATAAGGCTAGGGAAAGTGATAGGTATATAATAACTAGAAGAAGGATAACAATATTTTTAAGATTTGATTCTTTAACCGGTTAAGGTCTTACGGATTTATTAGTTGGAAAGTGAGATTATATTGGAGTGACTCTAACTTGATGCGCGATTGTTACTTAATAAGTATATTATTTGTGATAGTAAGTGTCACTAATTTTCTTTCTTTAGATTCGCTCTCTTTTCAGTCTCCAAGAGACTGGCTCCTGTAGGCCAATTGCAGGAATGATTACTTTACTTAGGTAATTACTCCAGAATAAATAAACAGAACTGTCGTGCTTTTCCTTAACGATTGTAAGGAATACAATCCTATTAAACTGAATTAACTTAACATATATTAAAATAAATAATCAAGACGACTATCGGATAGTCGTGAATCTAATTCATCGGCAACTGCTTAAATAATTTATTTGTGTTGCGCCATTATATTTGATATAATATAAATAGGCTTGATATTAAATCATATGGTTGGTGGCCTGATATTAGCTGAGTTGATATCGGTTGATAAACCGGTTCTGAGAGATTAGTGAGAGAAACAAATAGTCTTGGATTTTTATTAGCAAAGCGAGGAAGTGTTCAGAGTCTGCGGTAAAGATCTTGATCAAATATAAAAATATCATGCTATGGATAACATTCGAAACAGCTCTAAGCTATTCTGACTTTCAGTTAGTATAGCTAGAAATGGCATAATATATATTATCTTGATATATATGTATAATCCAATGTAACACTAATTTGATCATAATTAGATGAACTAAGAATAAAAATTGCGATCATTGCTTGATTAATTGAATCAAGGCATGCCGCTATACGTTATGTGTGCTTAATTTCCCCCAGCTGTTAGTGATTTATCACTCTCTGGTATAAAGGGCTGATAATATTGAAATCAAGAGGTGCGATGGATATATTAGTTAGGTGGTTTAAAAACCAAAAACAGGCTAAAATAAGAGTCGCGCTATCTAAAAAGCATACCGCATGAATATCATTTAGACTTAGCTAAATCAAATTTTTCATAGTGAAATGTGAAAATATATTTTTACATCTTTTAAATATGAGGATGATATACATCATTCGGTATCCGGGAGTGGTGTAAAAATAATTTCCACGCGGATTCAGGTTAAGTGTCAATTATTTTATTGTTGGATCTTATCCAACAGAACTTCAATGCTGAATGCTATCAATTATTCTCACTGAAGAATAGCTTTCTCCTTACAATGAACTGGGAATCAAATGCAAGGCAAGCAGACTGCCAAAAGACTCCAATGTCTCCCCCTAACTTGGGTGCCTATCACAATGTTTTGAAAGATATTATATAGCGATAATAGCTTGTGGGAGGTACGTAATCAGTTAGCGCTGCTTACAGCTGATAAATTACGCTACTTTTTGAGTGTAAAAAAACCAATCCTAATTTTTTATAAAAAACTCTGATCTGGTTATAACAAGCAAGAAAATACCTGGAAATAAGTCACTGAACGATTAAAGATGTAAATAATAGGCTTAGTTTCTAACTAATAACTAACAATGACAGGCTAGTACGAGCAATGAGCATAAATTATAATACACACAGGCAATATCCTAAGCACGCGTAAAGAGGGAGTGTTAATAGATAAACAGCTGTGGATCAAAAATCTAGTAGCAGTTGTTAGCAACAATTAGCTGGTTATAAAATAGTTAGATGCGCAATAGGACAATGTCTACAAGATTAACGGAACTGCCTAAGTTGCTAGATCTATTCACTAATGCAATTTACATTGATAACATAGATTAACATCAAGCTAGCTAGCTAGCGCTAGCAGTAACCGAGAAGGCAAATCAGCGTGATAAACATCGTTATTGAATACAAGCTGTTAGCTTTTCTCATCTGGTTCCATTAGATAGAAAGAATATGCAATATTCGTTGAAATAGTTACCACTATAATAACATGACAAAGGCCTGCTTGGCGGAACACAATGTAAAATATGTAACGTTATTAAGTTATGCTAAATTTCTCAATGAGTATTTGTATAAAAATAAAGAAACACAAATTGAGTCGATGACCTACATTTTTGGATATAATATGGCAAGCAAAGCGGACGGCTTAATCAGAAAAGCATGCGGGATAATTATATTCGTGTATCTGTATTATCCATTTATTCATATTGAGTTCCATAGGGAATGAATGATAGTCACGCTAGTGGCTGGGCTGGCTGGAAACTTTCAGATGCAATCTATTGATGGTGACAGTAGTTAATATAATTGAAAGGTGTGGTTATTTAGTATGTAGTTGCGCTACAAAGTCAAATAATTGGTAAAATTGACGGAATAGTTTACGTAGTTCTTGTGTATTGGGGTTCCCACTACTTTTAGTACCTTGTCATTATCCAGTGGTGCTAGTGATGGTTTGAGAATGGGAAATGGATGTCGAAATAGTTACTAATGTTTTAAAAGATAAGGTAACAGTTTAACTGTATTTATTCATTTTTGTAAATTTCAGTAAAAAAAGGAAATTAATCCAGCGCTTTGCGAAATTAAAAAAGAATAGAGAAGTAATAAACGTTTCGCGCTTACGCTCCAGGAAATCAAAATTTTGGAAAGCGCTGTCATATCTTTCTTTGATGGTTAAATAAGCCATTGCAGTGGGATGAAATTATACGCAAGTATGAAAGTTGGTGATATACAAGCGTTATTGGGTACGTTGCCTAACGTTAAACAGTATGAAAGAGTTGGTAAAAGAATGTGAATCGCAGATTGAATCTGTGACAAAGTATTTTACCAAGGGTGTAGCATGCTACAGCATGTAGCTAGCAATAAATAAATTTGGTGGCATTAAAACAAGCGAACTGTAAAGCAATTATGCTAATTTCATTAGATGTACTGATGTTACTCACCTTTTTGCAAAAGGGAAAATTCAAAGCTAACGTTCGGATTAGGTACGGCATCATATGACTCTATAAAACAGAGGACTGCGCCAGGCATGCAAGTTAATTAATTCTATTTGTCTGGCATTAGTTATACTGATTACTGATTCCTTGTCTAAAAGGTAATACTTAACTTATTTGTTATTTTCCAGCAACAGACGAGTGTTAGCATGGCCAAATAAATTTGAAGAATTAGAAATACAAAACGATATTAATAAGATACGCCATTTAGCTTTAAAGCGTGAATTGGTTTAGTAGAAAAGCAGGGTTACTAAGCACTGGTAGCAGTAATCGATGGGTGAAGTTGGCAGCATAATTTGTAAAGCAGCCTCGGGAATGTAAGTTGAGTGTTGTTGCACGAGAGTACCCTCGACATGTAAAAGAGGATAGGGTGTCGAATAGAATAGAGCCCCGCGATATTCAAATAGGAACCTTTATTGGTATTTAGATTGCTAGAATACGATGTTGATTAGCATTGTGTGCTAGATATTAGTAAGTATTTAATCTTTCAGAGCGTTGTATCAATACGATCTTTGCCGAACTCGTTTGCTAAAATGCTAAAATGCCAGAATCATCTCACCCTGAGATAAGGAAACGAAAGTTACCAAGGCGAATTAATGAGTTTTGGTACCACAGCGCTCGCTCCTGGTATCGGTATCACACTTTACGAACGCGGTTTATATAAGAAAAGTAAATGATAAGACTTTCTTTCCATATTTAAAAGTAATTATAGACTGTAATGGTTTGAAGTTAACAAAACGTACAATGCAAAGCTGGCATACAGTATAGACTTGCATAGCATCACAGATGAGGGTCTAATTTTTGGTGATCCAAATTGCCATCGGCTAAATAATTTCCATAACCGTATGATTTAGAAATTGATCCGAAATTATGATAAATACTGAATTGGCTAACCCTCATATTAGAGGGTAAAACCTTGCATTTGGAAGAGACTAAAAGATACTGTATTAGACAGTATCCGTAATATTGCAAAAATAAATAATAGCAGATTAAGAATGTTGAAGAACCGATTCCAGCAGGCACACCAAAATCAATGAGATGCAAAAATGACACATAGACTAGGGAGAGCCTTGTAAGCGGTGTAATAAAATTATTTTACAATAGTCTAGTGTTGTCCCCGCAATTCTTTTCAGTACCAGACCTTGTCTCTGGTGGTGTAGTTAATAATGGAACCCAGAGCCATGTTGTGCTCTTGTTTTCAAGAATCAGAAGGAGATTCTGTCACAGGAATAGTGAGACAATCTATACATAAACTTACTATATTTTTGGAAGTAACCAAAGTATTCTATCGTTAATTGATTTGCAGGGGTATGCCAGGGAAGAACTGTATGCTTGGTCTAAGGCCGAAGATATAACTAACAATTTGCGGCAGCTTTTGCGCAATCTTAAGTGTGGTGCAAATACCTACCGCATTTGATAAACGCATGCATGAGGTCGACTATGCTTCAAAAGGTAGTCGGGTACCCCATTACGTTGCGGGTTTATTTAAAAACCTAAGCAAGAGTCAAGGCGTATCTCTATTATTAATAATACTTATATTATGTAAATAGATACATCAGTTGAGAGAGGTGAGCACTTACATAAAAGTAGTGAAAGAGTAGAGATAATCTGAGGTTAAAGGGAGACATAAAAGCCTTAAAGTACTCATGAGGTAAATATTCCTATATGCACCAAGACGGAAGTGTGTCGATGAAATGAATTCATGGGTTGATCGAGGATAACAAGCGCCCGTGTTTTAGAAAGCGAACTTTAGCCGTAGCTAAATATTGTGATGCGTTAGATCGGGTTATGTTAAGATGTCAAAAGGAACAGGGTTTATAAAAATATCATCGAGTACATATATGGCTGAAAGATACACCTGTAAAGGCAAGGTATGATTTTGTTGGAGACTGTTTAGTTTGTAAAGACTAGTATTTATTTATATGAATATCATTCAGACTAAGAACTGCGAGTAATTGAAAAAATTTTTAACAAACCTCGTATTAGGACGTCACGTAAATTGTTAAATTTAGTTGCTAACTACTGATTACATTACAGAGTAATTGATATTAATAAATAAGATATTGCTACGACATTTCTTACTCTGAAAATAATTAATAGTGAGGTTTCCGCATTACTGGCGTACCTTTAGATACGTTCGATATAAATATTTATCAGGATATACGTCTCTTCGAAGTTGACAAGACGGTATAAGTGATAGGATCAAAGTACCTTCTGTTACGGGAAGTTAATATTTCTACCTTCCCGGTATTCAAACTATTTAAACAATATTATGTTGATAACTCCTTAATATATCGGGAGGCTACCTAAAAATTACCATCTATTGATGTATGGGGGACGTCTCTCTCTGGAGACGCTAATAATATTAAATTTGGCATTCTATAGCCTAATAAATTTATTCCATATAAAAAAAGATGAAAGAGTCGCCTGTTCTGCGAATTATTTTAGTGATCTTCGGTATGCGATTTAAATAAATAACATTAAACGCTACGAGTGTTTATATAGTCAAGAATAGAAAGACAAGTCAGTATCTTTCTTTTTTATTTATTATTAATTTATCGTAGCAAGTAGCAAGCTTGCTGGCTATAATACAATAATCAAATTTGGTTTGGGTTGATTTAGTGGCTCATCCAAAATACGTGGCCTGTCCAGAGAGTATTTTATGTTATTCATTATCTATCAATCATACACGAAAGACGCTAAACGATAAGATTAGTGAAATAAACTTGTCTGCTCGTGATGAAAGGAAAGAGTGAATAAATTTCCGACTAGAAAGTCAGCCTTAGAGGCTGTGTAAAAACTTTATGGCCACCTGCTTTAATCAAAATATCTGCATTAAGTTTAAGTGAACAGCCATTTTAAACAGGACTTGATCAAGAATGTAAGTCTATTCCTAAGTAGATTAATTGATTGCCATATAAGAAGGTCGTTGATGGATAAATAAGCTTGCTGTACCATCGCGAAAGCCCTTGTGTGTCCTATAAAATAGTAGCAACCAAGTTGATAATCAGTGTCTGCATTGAGAGAGGTTAAAATATAACAATTCTTGTTTTATAATGAATAATTTAATGAGTGTTGGTTAGTGATGGTTAGTAAAGTGCTGCTAGCAGCAGCTAGGATACCGAACAGCTAATTATAAAACACTGCATGTCACTACCTTATGTTGATAAGGTGCGTATTAATTTCATGCCATCTCATTATTAAAATAGTGATGTCTCATAACTCACTATTCTAGTAGTAGAATAATGTGACCAATTAAAATCCATTTAAAAGCTTTCGCATATATAAATTTTTAGAGAGAATTCGATTTCTTGGCATGGAACAATTAGTAATATTATATATGTTCACAACAAATTATAGCCTACTTAATATTGATGGAGCAGAAACCAAATATTAATCAAGCATATATCAATCTGGATCGAGATGGCGAAAAGCGATCATTTAATAAAATTAATAATTTTAATGTTCATATTTTCAATTATTATAAATCTACTTCAAACAATATAATTTATAATGAGTTTATTCTCAACAATATATATACTTCCTATAAGTAGTGCAGTCAATTATATGGTGTAATATTTTAAGTAAAATACTAACAAATATGTTGTTTGTTAATTCACTGACCTTTTATGATCGATAAAAGGATAACATTCTTGGTGGTTTTGTTTAATATATTTTCACTCAGATCTGAAAGTCACTACTATAGCTGATGAATTAAAATAAGAAATATTTTTCCATGAAATAAATAAAATCATTTCATGCCTCTTCACTAAAGGTCAATTCAAGCCCAATAATAAATAAATATAAAAACTGCTGATCTTCTACCTTTTACGGAAAAACCTATTTTATATATTAAGAGTGCAGGGAGTTATTTTGTTTTGAGATCACGATGTACTCAACTGAAGCTAATAGTAGCTAATACAAGAGAGCTGAGTATTTGTGTGAGGCAGGCTCCATAGCTATTTTCCTGCTATGGGCATATAAGATTCAATATAGATTAATTTATATCTATTTTGGGTTGCGTTCATTACTAATTATAAAAATAACTCGTGAAGCATCTTTTAATGCTATCACTATAGTAACTTTAACTACAAGTTAAATTAATTATGGATCTGAAAATTAAGTTATTAGAGATTTTGGTGCTTATCGTAACGGGTGAAAAGTCAATGAGATCGTTTTGTAGGATCAATTAAGGAGTGGATGTAGGAAATTTCCGACTATCTTACTTTATGTTATAATAGTAAGTTAATCTCGAACATACGTTGATTTATGAAATCATGTCATAAACTTTAGAATATCAACTTAAGTCATTTCGCCTTAACATAATACCCGACTAGCAGCTATTGTAGAGGTAGGCGGGCAAGTAGGTTAGCATATCAATAAATAAGAGATATATGGTGTAGGTGTTAAGTTTGACGTGTGTCAATATATTCAGAATAGCTGCATTCGTTGCCTAGCATGCAATAGTCTAGGCAAGAGCCTGGGCTTGTAACTGACGCCTACCCCGTATTCGGTTTACGTACGCTTGTTCTGCGTAGGTATGCAGGTATCGTGACCATCATGGATTAATGCTAACCTGCGTTGTAGATTATATTCTAGGACTTTGCGTAACCCACATTTGGGTTGTCTGTGATTCTTGCAACACCAGATGTTGATGGAAAGTGTTAGGAAGGGTTTGCATACAATAGATATTGAGATTTTTATCTGTTAGCACTCTTTAATTTTTCACTCAAGCCTTTAAATCCTACAATTAGTAGCTGTAAGCTATTTTGTTGCCGTAGTTTGTAAGTCAGTAAAAAGATGGAAATTTTTGAGCTTGGTGGGTACCTAAAATAAGGTTTTAACCGCCCTCGGCCAGGGTGAAGCTCTATCCTCAGCATAGCGTAGGAATACTGAGTACGCGCTCGGTTAGTGATTATAAAAGAGTATCTCCCTTCGTTATTTTGCGCGTGGATATAGGTACAGCAGATAATTGTTTTAGTTGTCTCTGTCAGATCTCGAAGAGATTTTATCTTTTCTTAGTTAAAATATGAAAAATTAATATTTCTAGTTGGTATCAGCGCCATCAACCTTGATGCGTTTATCAAATATCCTGTACCCCTGTGGGAAGAAGAAATTTATGCCAGCATGGCGCTTACAGGAATTGTAAGCGTTCCATTCAGTTTCTGGATATACTCTTGCTGATATTATTAGGTTGCCGAGTTTATGACTTTTAGTTAAGAAATCATTTCGATTCTTATCGCTTACAGTGCATTAAAGTGTTTTTAGGGGTTATATCGACAACCATATTCTTTTTATGAGTAAAAAGTATGATCAAGTGTCATTATCAATTATAAATTGACATTTATTATGTTTGAGTAAAAAAACAGGTTCTGCTAATTTGGATATATCACCGTGATTTACTAGGGGTAGTGATGATTGAAAGCCAACTACGACAATTTAGCATACTTGTCGGGCAAAAGCTAAAAGAGAAAAGATATTGGATTACTTGCGCAGAATCCTGTACTGGCGGTGGAATTACTAAAGCGATTACCGATACTGCCGGTAGCTCGGCCTATTTAGATCGCGGTTTTGTTACCTACAGCAACGCGGCTAAACAGGATTTGCTAGGGGTGAAGGAAGCGACATTAACTATTCACGGGGCGGTCAGCGCAGAGGTAGTGCGTGAGATGGCTGTAGGCGCGCTACATGCTGCAAATGCTGATCTGGCCATCGCGGTAAGCGGCTTTGCTGGACCTCAAGGGGGTGGTGAGGGGAAGCCAGTTGGGACAGTATGGTTTGGCTTCGCCGAAGGTAACCGCGTTTTGCTAAGAAAGAAACATTTTGTTGGCGACCGCGCTGCGGTACGGTTAAAGACGGCGATTTTTGCGCTGCGCACCATTTTTGAAGAGATGTTGTGATTTTAAAGGTGATAAGCTACAAATGTGTAATGTGATTAGAATCTATGTGAGATAACATAGGGATCAATTTAAGTATAGGAATACTAGCAGCATTGCGAAGTGAAGGAGAAAAATCCTATTAATAATAAAAAGAAAGTTGTTAGCTGTGCGGCACTGAGCTAAAGGCTTTGCTAAAGACCGCTTTATACGGTTGCATACAGGTGGTAAAAATATATAAGAGCATACTTTGACTACCTTAGTGTAACTTAAGATTGCAGTAGGTTTTGCGAGCCCACTAATCAGGAGGAACATGGATATCTCCGTTATAGAATACTCTGGAAAAGCACTTTCATTTTTTGAGATTATTATAGGCAAGCTGCATGTGGGTCAATCTGTGTATTGATTCAGCGTGAGAACACGCTGACATAATTGTCAAAATCAGTGATTCATAAATGGGGTAACGTGTGTGTCTCAATCTATGAGATGCGTAATCTTGCATATGATCCGAAATTGCTAATCCCTATTTATTTTAATTCAGAAGATTTGTATGAATAAGTATAGTATTCGATCATTCTAAAACTACAATCCGTTGTAACATAACGGAGTTATAGGTCTGTATTTGTCTGTCTATTAGTCAAATTGCTCCGATTAAAAAGGATTCAAGTTTGTGCCTAGCGAGACCCAGTTGAAGGTGGTAAAATAATCGCTAGTTAGTTCAACTAGAGTGAGTTTTAAATTCATGCATGCTAAAAGCATAAACAGTCCTTTCATTAGTTGTTAGGTAGAAAATAATCAAACAGCCAGTGCGTAGTCTAGTTGCAGTGGTGAGAAAAGAAGCAAGAGAAAGACTAATGGCTACGAGTTACTGAAAGAGAACCCGGCGATTTCCTCCGATTGGTTAATAAAGTCCGTTAACTTGCTATTACACAACATAGACAAACAGATTTCTGCTGACACGGAAGAAATCTGGGAATGATAACGCTTACACTAACTAGGCACTTCAAGCGCTGTAGATAGTCTGCAGCTGTGGTTGGATATATTTAACTAGGTTAAATCAGGTGTGGATCATAAATGATCCATTAAACTTTGCTATAGGCCCCGCTTATCAACACCTGGTCATACTGTAGCTGACTAGCGCCAACACTTAGCTGTCGCCATTTATATCGGATGTTAATTTAGCGGTAGTATTTCGCATAGGGTAACGTGAGTCATTAAAGTCTTTTGAACCCGCTATCATCAAACAAATAATTGGATTGCTAATATCAGCACCACTCACTGCATAACAAAATTTTACTCCTGCCTATATCGGTATAGGCAGTCGTAAAGACTATGGTTTACAAGTGATTCATCCTGCATGTATTTAGAAATGTATGGACAAAAAAGTGCAAATTGTCTTGGCGGATTATCATTTGAATGGGTGAAATAAGTGAACAATTAGCGCGGTGGTATTGTGTAATGTGTTGCCGAAAAAAGAAACCAAGCCAAATTATAGCGTGATTTAAGCAGTCATGGTAACTGTCAGGAAAAATTAAGGCAATGTACAGTTATTTTTCTTAATGAATGCAAAGGGTTTTACTTCCCCCTAAAGAAAATTTATCTTATCTCCACTTTTTGTTGTTGGTAAGCGAACTCCGTCGTTACTATGGCGTATTCTGCTTTGTGTTTCGGTATGCGTACTTTACCTGGAAAATAATGGACAAAAGCACTGTTAAGATCCGTCAAACATTTCTCGATTTTTTCCATAGTAAGGACCATGAGGTTATAGCTAGCAGTTCTTTGGTTCCTTACAAAGATCCAACATTGTTGTTTACTAATGCTGGAATGAACCAATTTAAAGATGTTTTCTTGGGTCTGGAAAAACGAGCTTATTCCCGAGCTACGACCTCGCAACGTTGTGTGCGAGCTGGTGGTAAGCATAACGACCTTGATAATATCGGCTATACTGTGCGTCACCACACTTTTTTTGAAATGTTGGGCAACTTTAGCTTCGGTGATTATTTTAAGCAAGAAGCGATCAGCTATGCTTGGGAACTACTAACCTCGGAAAAATGGTTCAACCTGCCAAAAGAAAAACTATGGATTACCATCTATTCAACAGATAATGAAACTTTTGATATTTGGCAGAACTATATTGGTCTGTCAGCTGACCGTATTATCCGTGTCGGAGACAAGAAAGGCGTTGCTTTTTCTTCTGATAACTTTTGGCAAATGGGTGATACTGGACCTTGTGGCCCATGTACTGAGATCTTCTATGATCACGGCGATCATATCTGGGGTGGTCTTCCCGGTACGGCTGAAGAAGGAGGTGATCGCTATATTGAGATCTGGAACATCGTCTTCATCCAGTTCAATCGCCAGATTGATGGGGGTATTGTGCCATTAGCAAACCCATCAGTGGACACTGGAATGGGTCTTGAACGTATTGCAGCGGTGCTGCAAGATGTAAATAATAACTATGAGATTGATCTGTTCCGCACGCTAAATGCTGCTGTAGCAAACGTAACCGGCGCCACCGATCTCGATAACAAATCCCTGCGTGTTATCGCCGATCATATCCGTGCCTGTGCTTTTCTAGTGTCAGACGGTGTGATCCCGTCTAATGAGAGCCGTAGCTATGTGCTGCGGCGTATTATTCGTCGTGCGATCCGCCACGGCAACATTCTTGGTGTGAAAGACACTTTCTTATACAAGCTAGTGGCCCCGTTAATTGAAATTATGGGGCCAGCCGCTGCCGATTTGAAGCGTAAGCAGTCGCTGGTAGAGCAAGTACTAAAAGCTGAGGAAGAGAAGTTTTCATGTACGTTAGAACGCGGCTTGGCGTTGTTGGACCATGAGATAAACAAGTTGAAGAGTGAGACGTTGGCCGGTGCAATCGCTTTCCGGTTGTATGATACTTTTGGGTTTCCGGTTGATCTGACTTCCGATGTTTGTCGCGAGCGTGGGCTAAAGGTTGATGAAGCTGGATTTCAGCAGGAAATGGAAGAGCAGCGCCGCCGTGCGCGTGCGGCTAGCGGGTTTTCTGCAGACTACACTACTATGATCCGAGTGGATGAGAGTAGCCGATTCAGCGGTTATGATTATGAAGAACAGCAGGCGATGGTGATTGCGTTATTCCGAGATGGTAAGCCGGCCCAAAAAATTAATCCTGGTGAAGAAGCACTAGTGGTCTTGGATAAAACGCCATTTTATTCTGAATCCGGCGGTCAGGTGGGTGACAAAGGGGTGTTGAAAGCTACCAGCACAAAGTTTATGGTGACTGACACCCAAAAATACGGCAGGGCCACTGGGCACCTGGGAAAGCTGGAAACGGGGTCGCTGCAAGTGAAAGATCGCGTTTATGCGCAGATCGATACTAAACGGCGTAAAAGAATTTGCTTGAACCATTCGGCGACTCATATGCTGCACGCCGCTCTGCGACAAACGCTGGGTGATCATGTTAACCAGAAGGGCTCGTTAGTTAACGATAAATATTTACGGTTTGACTTCTCGCACTATGAAGCGATGCAGCCGGAGCAAATCCGTAGTGTGGAAGATCTGGTAAACAAGCAGGTTCGCCGAAACCTACTGGTACAGGCTGAAGTGATGACGCTAGATGATGCCAAAGACAAGGGAGCGGTGGCATTATTCTGTGAGCAGTATGATAAACATGTGCGTGTATTGCGCATTGGTGACTTTTCAATTGAGTTATGTGGTGGTACCCACATCGGTCGTACCGGTGAGATTGGTTTGTTTAGTATTTTAACTGAGTTCGGTATTGCCGCAGGTGTGCGCCGTATTGAGGCAGTGACTGGCGAAGCTGCTATCGACAAGCTACATCAACACAGTGACCTGTTGCAAATTATTGCGCATTTAGTGAAAGGCGACAGTGGCAATCTAGCTGACAAGGTGAATGCAACGCTCGATCGTACGCGTTGGTTGGAAATAGAACTACAGAAATTGAAAGATCAGCAGGCGGCGCAGGAAAGTGCATACTTGGCGAGTCAGGCAAAAGTTGTTAAAGGTGTTAAGCTATTGGTCAGCCAAGTAGCTAATAATATCGAGGCGAAAGTGTTACGAATGATGGTTGATGATTTAAAAACTAAGTTAGGTTCAGGCATTATCGTCCTTGCCTCTATTACGGATAACAAGATTAGCTTGATTGCTGGTGTAACCAAGGAGCTTACAGATCGAGTGAAGGCTGTAGAACTCATCAGAAATGTGGCGAAGCAGGTAGCTGGAAATGGTGGCGGGCGCCCAGATATGGCGCAAGCAGGGGGAACGGCTATTAGTGCTCTTCCAGCGGCGTTAAACAGCATAGAGGCCTGGGTGGCTTCTATACTGTGCATACAACATAACAAGATAAAATAAATTGTTTTTAGTTTTTATGTAGTGCTAATACAGCTTAACTAATTACGGGAATAAAGTTTTCCACGTCAGCTTAAGTTATTATTGTCTGATGTGAGAGCCAGTCAGCTGATAGATAAATGACTTATGTGTTCACAAAATATCCTTAGATTTTATCACAGATGATAAATACTAGGGGGGAAAGCTGAGAGACCCGACTCTTTTAATCTTTTAAGGAGCAACGAATGTTAATTCTAACTCGTCGAGTTGGTGAAACCCTCATTATTGGTGATGAGGTTACGGTGACAGTCCTAGGGGTGAAAGGAAACCAGGTTCGTATCGGTGTAAATGCTCCAAAAGAGGTGTCAGTACATCGCGAAGAAATATATCAGCGTATTCAGGCAGAGAAGTCTCAACAGACGACTTACTGATTTAGAAGTAGCGTCTCGTTGCTAAGTGGGACGCTTCCGTACTTTATATATTCTTCTACTTCCCACATTGTTATTCTGCATTGTTATTTTTCATCTCTTTACTATTTTAATGCAGTTCCTTTGATATAATATCATTTCCGTGAAATCACTCACGATTATTGTGAAGTCTGCCAACGAGCAAGTGTTTAGAGAAATTGTTTGACTTATCAGTCCGATACAGTAATATGTGTCGCCATCCAGACCTGATGAGATTCTCTCAGCATGAAGATTCGTAGTTTTAAAGAGAAGCCGTATGGTGAGGTGGCCGAGAGGTTGAAGGCGCTCCCCTGCTAAGGGAGTATGCGGTGAAAACTGCATCCGGGGTTCGAATCCCCGCCCCACCGCCATTTGCATCCATAGCTCAGCTGGATAGAGTACTCGGCTACGAACCGAGCGGTCGGAGGTTCGAATCCTCCTGGATGCACCATGGTAAAAACATATTAAAAATTTTACATCAATCAGTTTTGTAAGGGTTTCTTACAACCGCGGATCTTGCTTTATAAAAAGATTACAACTAAAAATGCAACAGAGTAATTTTGCTTTGTTAAGAACTTGAACATCTACTTTATTAAGTGTCTTATTTCACAAGATCTTTCCCCTGATCTTAAAATGCTCATATTGTTTGGTATACATTCTTCAACTAGTACCTGTCTAGCGACAACTTCATGCCTTTGCGTTAAAGTAACTGTTCGGCTAAAAGGCATGTATCATTGAATAATAATCTTCGTCTTGTATAAAGGTCTTATTTCCGAGATTAATAGTAATATCGGCGATAGCGAACCGACATACTGAAATCGACGCATAAGGCTTTGTTTTTTTACTGAACCCCGTTGCATGATGAAGGGGTGTGCTCAATAGTTATCCGACCAGGCATATCGTCAAAGTGATACCGCTAGTGGTCAGGTAGAGCTCGATCTCTATTATGTGGCTGCAGAGAAAATGCGCACAGTGTAGGCGATGCTCGTAGGCAGTAGGTACTCAATTGTCGCTCTCCGATGCGAATAGGCACTATCAGATAATACCGCATGGCGGAAACCGGGCACCGCCATTTGGTTTTATTCCACTATGTTGACGCGATCCTTGGCACTCATGATATACAGCTTTGCAAGTTGGAACTGGGCAGCACCCTCAGCTGTGCTGAATGGATCGGTATCTATTGAGAATCATGCATTGCGCTTAAAGTCGCCGATTTTGAATTCATATTTGCAAAGAGGGAAATGGCTATGGTAGACGTTGGTAAGCCGTAAGTGACTACTTAAGCCTGTTTTTATGATCAGTATGGTAGGGACATCCATACATGTCTTCGATTGCTTTATAGGCTAACAACTACATATTAGCGGAATGGCTGATACTAGTGCGTTGACGGAGTCATTCATTATAGACTTCTTATTATCAGCGTTATAAAAGCTCAAAGAAAGGGAGAAATGTGTACTACGCGGTCTTTATGCTGGTAGTCGGTGATTTTTGTGTATGTTAGGTAGCCATTTATTTAGCCACTGCCGTGCTATTTCTGTTTATCTGGGAAATATTCCATTAGTTCAAAATAGCTTATTATCAAGTAATAAAGTTGCGGATGCCGGCATTAAAGGAATAGATACAATAGGTCTTGGTTACGGATTTAGTATGGTAATGAATGATTATGTTAGAAACAGGAGGTCAATTTGATTCCAGATGTCTCACAGGGGCTTGCTTGGTTGAAAGTTAATCCAAAAGTCTTAAAAGGGATTCGCCGGGGTATTGAACGTGAAACATTGCGAGTTACTCCATACGGTACGCTGGCTCTAACTAGACATCCAGTAAAATTTGGGGCAGCATTAACGCACCACTGGATCACAACAGATTTTGCCGAAGCGATGTTAGAGTTCATTACACCAGTTTATGACAATCTCGATCATTTGCTAACTTTCTTGCGTGATATTCATCGTTATGTGGCGCGTAATCTGCGTGAGGAGCGTATGTGGCCATTTAGCATGCCATGTTTTATTGATACTGAGCAGGATATTAAACTGGCGCGCTTCGGTTCGTCGAATATTGGTCGAATGAAGACACTGTATCGAGAGGGATTGAAAAACCGCTATGGCGCGCTGATGCAGACTATCTCCGGTGTGCATTATAACTTCTCGCTACCGATAGCGTTTTGGCAGGCATGGAGAGGGATAGAAGACGTAGAAAGTGGTAAAGCGCAGATCTCGGCGGGCTATTTCAGCCTGATACGTAACTATTACCGTTTTGGCTGGGTAATTCCATATCTGTTTGGTGCTTCACCGGCGACCTGTTCTTCTTTCTTGAGAAATCGCAAATCCAATCTTCCGTTTGAATGCGCTGAGTGGGGCATGTGTTATCTACCATATGCTACTTCGCTACGGTTGAGTGATCTTGGCTATACCAACCAGTCACAGAGTGATTTGGGTATTAATTTAAACGATCTGGCCAGTTATGTTGCAGCTCTGAAGAGAGCGGTCATTACGCCTTCAGAAACGTTTGCTCGGCTAGGTCTGAAGGAGGGCGATCACTACTTACAACTGAATAGCAACTTGCTGCAGATCGAAAATGAATTGTACGCTCCGATCAGGCCAAAGCGTGTCACCAATAGTGAGGAGACACCATCAGATGCACTCTTGCGTGGTGGAGTTGAGTATATTGAGGTACGTGCGCTTGATGTCAACCCGTTCTCGCCAATAGGTGTGGATGCGGTACAGGTGCGGTTTTTGGATCTTTTCCTGATATGGTGCGTGCTGGCGGAAGCACTGGATATGGGTAGTGCGGAGCTGCTATATTGTAGCCAAAAAAACTGGGACAGAGTGATCCTTGCAGGACGAAAATTGGGCCAGACTATTGATCTTGCCTGCGATGGCAGCCACGAGCCTTTGGATAAGGTAGGTAAAGCGCTATTTAACGATTTGCGCCGACTAGCTGAGGTACTAGATGGAGAGCTGGGCGATCAGCAGTATCAGAAAGTTTGCGATGAGCTAGTCGCCGCATTTGACAATCCGGATCTGACTGTTTCGGCACGTATTTTAAAGGTTATGAGGGAAGAAAGTATTGGCTGTGTAAGTCTTGGACTTATGGAAAAATATCACGAGATGTTGATTGAAGAGCCATTAGAAATTCTGAATGAAGCAGAATTACTCAAGGAGAAGGAAGCTTCAGTACAGCGTCAGCGCCACATAGAATCTAGGGATAAGCTAAGTTTTGAAGAATTTATAAAACAGGCCGGAAGAAGCTGCAAAAGAAAGGGCATGTGAAGGTATCTAAATTACATGCCATATAATAGAGGTGATGATAATCAATTTGAGCTTTTAACTGAGGTAGATTGCTGAGTAAACAGGTCCCTTAATGAAATTAAATATTGGATCTAAAAAAAGTGCATTTTTTTATTCAACCAACATACCGAGTAGTTAAAAGAACACCGGTTGCATCTAGAAAAGTCTCAAACGACAACCGGTGCTGTGGAATCACTAACGGAAGGTACAAAAGTCTCTTTTGAACCTTCTCTAATGCAAATTAGATTATGATTATCTGATAAAATCGCACCCAATATAATTGGTATTATATTAATAATATTTATACATATATCAGAAAGTAAAGCGAAGATGTATATATATTCAGTATATCAAGCCACCCTGTCGCTTTCTTGTTGATCACTATGGTTAGGGCTCGTTGTCTTCTAACCTGACTGGAAGTGGATTGATCGGTTTCACACAGACCTGTTTAATCATATTATCCTGCACATCTAAGATCTCTATCTCGTAGTGACTTACACAGACTAGGGTGCCGATTTCCGGTATCTCTTCCAATTCTTCTAATAACATGCCGTTAATGGTGCGCGCCCCGATAGCCGGGAGGTTCCAGTGAAACGCTTTATTCAGCTCACGTACGTTAGCAGTGCCGTCGATTAATACCGATCCGTCGCTCTGAGGCTTGACCTCTTCCGCCAGTGTTGGTGACATAGAGGTAGTGAAATCCCCAACGATCTCTTCAAGAATATCCTCTACTGTTACCAGCCCCTGAATGTCCCCATATTCGTCGACGACGATACTGACTTTCTCTTTGTTGCGCTGGAATTTTACTAATTGTATATTGAGTGACGTGCTTTTAGGGACAAAGTAAATTTTATCAGCAGCGCGCAGAAGATTTTCCTTATTGAACTCTTTTTTCTCAGTCATCAGGCGGTAGGCTTCCCGCACCCGTAGCATGCCGATAGCATCATCCAGCGAACTTCGGTATAGCACAATGCGACCATGTGGTGAATGGGTGAGTTGCCGCATGATCGACTTCCAGTCGGCATTGACATCGATACCGATGATCTCGTTGCGTGGTACCATGATATCTTCAACTGTTACCTTTTCTAGATCAAGTACTGAAATTAGCATGTTCTGATTACTTCGTGAAATCTTTGACTGGGATTCATTCACAATGGTGCGTAATTCGTCTTTGCTAACAGCATCGCTGATATGCACGTTGGTATGGATGCCAAACAGGCGCAGCACTAGGCTGGTGATACCGTTCAGCAGCCAAACGAGAGGAAACATCACCTTTTGCAATGGTGTGAGAAAAATACTGCTAGTGAAAGCAATACGTTCTGGATAGATTGCGGCGAAGGTTTTAGGTAACACTTCAGCAAATAGCAATATAGTAAAGGTTAACACGCCGGTCGCGATCGCCACACCAAGGTCGCCCTGCAAACGCATGCCAACTATAGTCGCTAACGCTGATGCGAGAATATTGATCAGGTTATTTCCGATCAGCACTAGGCCAATTAAGCGATCTGGCTTTTCCAGGAGTTTCTCTACTCGCCTGGCAGATTGGTTTCCTTGTTTGGCTCGGTGACGGAGGCGATAGCGGTTAAGCGTCATTATACCAGTTTCAGAAGCTGAGAAATAAGCCGAGACCACTATCATGGTTATCAGAATAATGATTAGGGTTCCTGTCGACACGTGATCCAACGCGACATTCCTTATATTGTGAGAGAAGATAGTTTTGGTGTTTTAGTTTAGCATGTCCTGTTAAATCAGACGGCTACAGAAGTAGGTGAATATAAGAAGAATGCTCTGAACAACTTAAGCAAACGGCATGATGACCCCGTCAGCCTGATGATAATTGCCCGCAGTAGAATGATCTACATAAACCATGCCATGATCGACAGAATGACTTGTTGCATAGTGTATCTATATAAACTATGCCAGTGCATAGTGTAAGTGTTAAAAGCAGCCCATCGATTTGGGCAATTCGGGGTATTTGTATTCAACGTTATTAGAGGAGGTATGGCATCGCTGATGGCCAGTGTCGTTTTTCCAATAAATAATTCATAGAGGTAAATGGTAACGAATACAGCTTAGTTGTAAGCGGGATGGTGTAAGAAAACAACGTCAGGAGAATATGCGTTATTAATTCTGCGCTTGCTTTCAAATAAATCATCAACTTACCCGACATAAAACTGCTAAAGGTAAGATCGATCATCGCAAAGCTGTAGATGATCGGAACAAGGAACCAGTCACGATTACGGAAAGTGATAGGAGTTATTATCCGGAAAATCATAAAGCTACTGGTGGCGCCGATAGTTAGACGTCGAAGGCTTTGAGCAGGGCTGAGATAAAAAGTTTGCTGCCATAGCGTTGCAATGTGGCCGAGTGCTTCTGGCACTCCTGATACTAGAGCAAATCTACGGTCTTCACTATTCCTTCGCACTAAGCTAGGGAGAATTAGTAAAATCCTAAATAGGCAGCCTATAAAAGAAAGCATTAATAAAACTAGCATAGTATTTTATTTGTCGTAGCGTGGTTAATTTAGGCATCAGTATATCGCTGCGGGTCCTGTACTCCAAGAGATCTCCCAGCTTGATACAAGAGAATTTGCCTGCTCCGTGTTATAATTACCACAATTGTGCCGCTAGTATGGCCTGTTATTATAGGTTGAGGATCAGCCAATGTTTGAAAATTTAACCGATCGATTATCGCGCACATTGCGTAATATTAGCGGCCGTGGGCGGCTAACCGAAGAGAATATTAAGGAAACCCTGCGGGAAGTACGTATAGCTCTGCTAGAAGCAGACGTAGCACTGAAGGTAGTTCATGATTTTGTTAACCGCGTCAAAGAAACTGCTGTTGGCCATGAAGTTAACAAAAGCCTAACGCCGGGACAAGAATTCGTCAAGATCGTTAAGAAAGAGCTGATTGCCCAGATGGGCGGAGTGAACAACGCGCTGAATCTCGCGACTCAGCCACCAGCGGTGCTTCTGATGGTTGGTCTGCAGGGTGCAGGTAAAACGACAAGCGCCGCTAAGTTTGGAAAGTTTCTGAAAGAAAAATATAAAAAGAAAGTTCTGCTAGTGTCTGCGGACGTGTATCGCCCCGCCGCGCTCAAGCAATTGGAGGTACTGGCAACAAGCGCTGGTATTGATTGCTTCCCCGCTGATGCTATAGGAAAACCGCTCGATATTGTCAACCAGGCGCTAAAGCAGGCTAAATTGAAATTCTACGATGCATTGATCGTAGATACAGCTGGCTTTTTGCATATTGACAAGGAAATGATGTCCGAAATTAAGCAGGTGCATGCGGCAATTAATCCGATAGAAACTCTGTTTGTGGTTGATGCTATGACCGGTCAGGATGCTGCCAACATCGCAAAAGTTTTTCATGAAGCGCTGCCACTTACTGGTATAGTTTTAACTAAAGTCGATGGTGATGCGCGCGGTGGTGCCGCGCTTTCTATTCGCCAAGTTACCGGTAAGCCGATTAAGTTTCTCGGTATGGGGGAGAAAACTGAGGCACTGGAGCCATTTCACCCAGATCGAGTGGCATCACGCATCCTGGGTATGGGTGATATGCTATCGCTGATCGAAGATATCGAAACCCAAGGTAATCATGAACAAGCGAAGAAACTGGCCAATAAGGTGAAAAAGGGTGATAAGTTTGACTTAACTGACTTTTTGGAACAACTCAAGCAGATGCGAAAGATGGGCGGCATGGCTAGCATATTAACTAAACTGCCTGGTGTCGGTCAACTTCCGGAGAACGTGAAGTGGCAGATGGAGGACAAATTTTTTATTCGAATGGAGGCAATCATTAATTCAATGACGGTGAAAGAACGCGCCAAGCCGGAAATCATTAAAGGCTCACGTAAGCGCCGTATCGCGCTGGGGTCCGGCGTGCAGGTGCAGGATGTTAACCGATTGCTCAAAAAGTTTGACGAAATGCAACGCATGATCAAGAAGCTAAAAAAAGGCGGAATCGTGAAGATGATGCATACTATGAAAGGCATGGATAATGTCGAGTTTCGCTAACCACTAACAGATGAATGCCCGTTAAAAGTGCCTGTTGTTAGGATCAGGTCCTTCTTCTAGGACTGTCCAAAACTTGATCAGGTATTAAAATTTCAGTGTTCGTTCTAGTCTTTAGATTGCTTTTTGCGCTATAATAAGTAAAGTTTCGGGTTTTTATGTTGCAAACGTGTCACCTGCTTCAATAGGTTTAACTTTTTTATTAACTAAAAGAGGCTGTTATGGTAATAATCCGTTTGGCACGCGGTGGCGCTAAAAAGCGCCCGTTCTATCAAGTAGTAGTCACCGATAGTCGAAATGCGCGTGATGGTTGTTTTATTGAGCGAGTAGGCTTTTTTAACCCGATTGCAACTCGTCAGGTTGAAGCGCTACGCTTGGATCTGGGTCGTATAGAACATTGGATCGGCCTAGGTGCAGTCATCTCTGATCGCGTTCAAACGCTTATCAAAGATGCAAAGAAAGCTGCATGATCCGTCGCGGTGCTCCGAAAAAACAACCGGAACCGGCAACTCCTGAGCACCCAGTTGTACTCGGCAAAATGGGGTGTGTTTACGGTATAATGGGTTGGCTGAAGATTTTTTCATCAACAGAAAATGCTGAAAGCATTTTCGACTATACACCTTGGTTTATCTACCAGTTTCATCAGTGGAAGTATATCGAGTGGGAAGATTGGAAGCGGCATAGTGAAGATTTTATTATCAAAATCAAAGGTATAGACGATAGGGCCGAGGCCAGCTTTCTGACTCATCGTGAGATAATAGTAGATTCTAATCATCTCCCTCCGTTGGAGGCGGATGATTATTACTGGAAAGACTTAATAGGTTGTCAGGTAGTTACTATTATCGGTTATGAATTAGGTATAGTTATCGATATGATTGAAACAGGTGCTAATGATGTGATGGTTGTGCAAGCCAACTTGCAAGATAGGTTTAGAATGACAGAGCGGTTGCTTCCGTTTGTTCACAAACAGGTTGTCAAGATAGTCGATCTTACTGCTCGACTTATTGAAGTAGATTGGGATCCAGGGTTTTGATCTCTAAATCATAAGGTCAAAGCTACTGGGACCACAGTAAGGATTCGCTGGTGTTCATTGGTATTATAAGTCTGTTTCCAGAAATGTTTCGCGCCATTACTGATTACGGTGTTACTGGTCGGGCAGTAAAAAGCCACCTCCTGAAGATAGAGTATTGGAACCCGCGTGATTTCACCTATGATAGGTATGGTACCGTTGACGATCGCCCATATGGCGGCGGACCTGGGATGTTGATGATGGTACAACCTTTGCGAGCAGCCATTAACGCAGCAAAAACAGTAGCTGCTGAGGGCACAAAAGTCATTTATCTTTCGCCTCAGGGCAGAAAGTTAGATCAAACTGGTGTGCGCGAACTAGCGAATAATCAGAAAATGATTCTAGTGTGTGGGCGATACGAAGGGATAGATGAGCGCGTGATCCAAATGGAAATTGATGAAGAATGGTCAATCGGCGATTACGTAGTGAGTGGAGGGGAATTGCCTGCAATGACCCTGATTGATTCAGTCGCCCGTTTGATACCCGATGTGTTGGGGAATCGGGCGTCGGCAGAAGAAGACTCTTTTACTAAAGGAGTACTAGACTGCCCGCACTATACCCGTCCAGAAGTGGTGGAGGGTATGGAAGTTCCAAAGGTCCTGCTTTCAGGAAACCATGCCAATATACGTCGCTGGCGATTAAAACATAGGTTGGGCCTGACCTGGCTTAGAAGACCTGACCTGATAGAATGTTTAGTTCTGACTGAAGAACAAGCGGTGTTACTGGCTGAGTTCCAAGGAGAGTATCTGAGTACAGAGAACAAGAGTATTAAGGAAACCTGTAGCATCAGACGAAAGTGACATATCAGTTTACCTAGGGTAAAATACATATTATGAGCAAGCTTATTAAGCAACTTGAGCAAGAGCAGATGAAACAGAACATACCCGTATTCCGTCCGGGTGATTCCTTGGAAGTTAAGGTGTGGGTTGTTGAAGGTAACAAAAAACGTCTGCAAGCATTCGAGGGTGTAGTTATCGCTATCCGTAATCGTGGTCTGCATTCTGCATTCACTGTTCGTAAAATTTCCAATGGAGAAGGGGTTGAACGGGTATTCCAGACTTACTCCCCAATAATTGATAGTATTTTTATTAAGCGCCGTGGAGCCGTTCGAAAAGCTAAATTGTACTATCTACGTAAGCGTACTGGCAAGGCGGCTCGTATCAAAGAGCGCCTTAACTAAGCTAGACCTAATGTTCTCTTATAAAAACAATAATGATTTGAGGCCTGTATTTAGGCCTACTGAGCGCCTCGCCTCTTCATGTAAACCCTGATTGTCCATGTTATTACCCATGTATTCTCATGCCTGGATTAGACAGAACTTTTGTTATACCTAGAGGTTGCTATTTGGTTGATAGAGCATCTTATAATCCGTCATTTAGTGTAAACAGAATACATTAACTTACGGAAGCCCATTTTTATCCCATCACACCCGAGATCGAAAGTATTAGAATGACTAAGTATGGCTTCATACATCAAACAGCCTTGATGTATGACATGAATTGATCACGGGGGTTATAGGCCGTAGACGAGTGTCACTGATATTGAGGCGAACGGTTTTCGTATGCTCTGTCACCAGGAGTTTGCTATTATAATTTATGGTATAAGCCATCCGTACTGATAATTGATTGTTGATCGCTAAGTGTAGGCTAGTTTCTGAGTTCAGTGTGATAGGTTTATTGTCAGCTTAGAATCACCTAAGTAATTTTAGTATTATCAGTCGCTTGCTATGAGTAGTTTGTTGCGCCACAGCCTTTGCTTTGGCGAAACGTCCTCAGGTATGATTGAGGCCTCCGGCTACCGCGACTAAATAGTACAGGTGAGTAGCTGACTTGCGTATGCAAACGTTATTATTATAACCGCCTGTCGATATGGCGTGAGCATCCGTAAGTATTGCAAGTTCGATCAGCCGGCTGCGTTAGCCAAATAAGTAGTTGCGATAATTCAAGTTGTAACAGTTCCGGCTACTTACCGAGGCTTTTAGAGAAAACATGAGTTGGAGGAAGTGGTATTATTAGTTTTTCCACATATCTGGCGATCTAGCATCGCTGGCGCATTCAGTCATTTTTGTGCCGACACTTACTCCACCTGGAGTTTTGTAAATTGCTAAAGGATGCGTTGTAATCGCGTAATCCGGGATCTTGAAATGGCTTTGTAGTTGGGTGGCCAGCTCGTATATACTTGGACAGTCTGTCGTAGGTGAGGGATATAGGAGTACTAAAAAGTTACTAAGAGCCAGATCAAGAAGGCTAGCACTACGAAAATCTGAATCCAGTATTCTAAAATTAGAATATAAAAAAAGATTGTTAATGATGATTTTAAATTATGTAACGACTATGATACTGATAATAGCTTAGTAATTTTAATACAACAACCTCATTTATTGCAGGTTATTCTAATACATTAATCCTCTCTCATAGCATAGCGAGCTATGAGCTCTGCATTTTATTAGTCGTTGCTGCTTAGTTTTATTTCAATTTTTATTGAGGATTCTACCTGTGGTTTTTGTACAGAAATATTTTTATTGTCTATTTAATCTATTTGATTAAGGTGTATATAATACATTAATTGTATGCACTTTTAGCACTTTCATCTCTTAGGCATTATTTCATTTATGGGAGTAATGATGCTATGAGACATTTAGGGCATATTTATAGTAAACTAGAATATTATCCTGCTCAGGATAATATCTAAATGGAAGCTAGCAAAGACAGAAAGACAATTCTATAAAATACGAGCTATATCATCTACATTTTGTACAGAGGATGGATTTGATCACGTTCTAATAACTCAAGAATAAATTTTATATAATTATCAATATTAAAAATAAAATCGCTACTGCCGAATGTAACTCTGATATTCGGCAGAGCCGCGATCACCGAATTCTGGCAATATGTGGACTTTGTTCCACCTGATAATCGATGATGCGATGCTGCATTTCGCTCATCATTTAGTAACCGTGCTGATTTCATTAATCGATCAAATATTTAACATTATCGATATCTATCTTGATAGAGTAACACTATTGTTGTGTGTGAGTGGTTGATCATCTCGCCTAGAGAATGGAGGTTTGTCGGATATACAAGATGGCTTCTATATAGGTGGCCGCCTACTGGTTGGTTTAGCTGGTATAGTATCGACGTTTCGTCGGGCGGTGGATCTAAACAGCTTTAATAGGTTGGAGGACCCGTGCAGTAAGTTTAAGATAAGTGCGTGGACTGCCGACTCCATCAATGCAGCGTGATATGCCTTTAGGTTGGTAGGTAGCAGTTGGCTTTAAAAAGAGGAATGCTGTGTTTTGAGATACACATAAAGGCATGTCTGGCGCCGGCCAGGCTATACGATGTTATCGTCATTAACCACAGGCAGATGGCAGGTATACGTGCTGCATTCCAAGCACGTCAGGATTTGTCATCTAATCTATAGCGATAGGAAGGCGAGAACCTATAGTGTTTATATAGCGGCTATTAAGCCAAGATACGGGCTCTAAAAGTTAATTCATCATCGATTATAAATTGCAGCTATGGCACTCGAATAAAGATTATCGATCTCAGTAGATCAGCTATTCACGGGAAGTTAAGCAGAGATTAAAGTGGGTAACTGTTCGAACACTGTTATGATCGCAGACACCGACCGGTATGAAAGTCACCAGTTCTTCTAAAAACCTCCCTCAAATATGAGTCACGGTATTTCCGTGACTGGCTAATTTATTAACTAAGAGAGCAACTAGGGTCTGGTGATTCAGGATATCCATAGGGAGCTTGGTCTATCCTGATGTTTGTATTGGACAGTAAAGAGCTATAGTGCTGCGCTGAGAACCTTTCTCACTTAAATCAATGTTATGAGGCAAAGAAGTACTCGAGGTGTTGGTCGAATGACTATAATGCATGTCGGTCATCGGTGAAGTGAAAGGTATTACAGGTTGTCAGGTATGTACATAAATCCGAAGTGGCGATGCTTGCATGATCGCCGTAATGAGGCGGAAACGTTCAGCGTATCGGTGGATTTGTATAAGACGCATTCTGCCTACGAATCCGTCAGTCTTCTAACAATAACAATCGCACAGGTTTTAACAACTGTAGGAATTGAATTACGGGCTCTTGTGATTATTCCAGGGCTTGCCAAATATGACGGTCATTAAGTTTCACCTCGAGTTATTCGGCGATCGGTTTGATATACTAGAGCAAGGGGAGAGGGCCTTGCTGAATCAATGGCTGAGACATACAATTGAGGTGATCAGTATGTTTTTGTATTCGAATTTTGCGAATAGGTGATTAGTAGGCCGCTAGCGAGTTGTCCGCCTGTCTTACAGTGGATTTGGAATCAGAAAAATTACTCATTTAATTTTATTTAGGTTGTTTACGGTATTTCGGTGTTTAGATGCTATCTAATACGTGGGCAGTATATAAGGGTGCGCTAAGCAACGCCTACTCTATTGCTATAGACAGAGATCGGAAAACGATTAGTGTTTGTGGGGGCAAACTAAAAGGGTGGTGCGTGTTTACGCTGCATCGATTCTATCTATGATATAGAATATGCATGTGTTTAAGCGTTTCACCATTTACTATCTTTAGCTTCGGCTGAATTTAGCGGCAGGTAATGTGCAATTAAAAGTGCTATTAGCAATTTCTTTATCGATTTATCGCTTAGAATTAGCGATACGTTTCTAATTTTTTGTGAAAAATCCAAACTTCCAGCCGACATCATCATCTTCTGATGCGTAACCCGATATCTCGCCGATTAAATTTTACTACTAGTGTTTCTCTAAGGCGGTAAAGTTGTTAGAGAATAATTGCAAGTAGATGTCTATTGAAAATTTTCATAAATTGGCGCACTAGTTTAGGACACACTGGTTAAGTATTTATGCTTACACGTTCTTGATAGAAAACTGTATATTCTTGGGAAGGTCACAGATAGTTGAATATTAGATGAAGGAACAGTTTTTATTATCCAAACTTTCTATAATTCTTTAACTAATACTACTTAAAGCTTGCGTAATAACTCAAGACTTTCAGCAAGCAGGTAATAGGTACTGTATCCTGCAGTACTTCCTGCCTTGCCCAGCATGGCAGTTATTTTGTACATCGATATTCAACATCTTTTGTAAAGGGTTGTTATGAACTTGCATTTATTCCGACTTTACCATGGTAAAGTCGTTATCTAACAACACTAATTATGCTGCTATGCATGTACTAGACTGCTGAGAAGGATATGATTAGATTTGTGTTGGTTGGTACTTCTTCGAGAATGTTAATCTCTTATCTCGTTGGGCGGCAACGAGGCTATCTTCTATTTTTAGTTCACTCAGTTATGTTTGAATCCCTGTAAGGTATACAAGACCGCACTAGCTAAATGGTATTTTCTTGTTAATGCTTATGATCTCAGCTTGGCAAATTTGTTAGGGTTGTAGTTGTATTTTAGCTATATCGGGTTTCTATAGAGATAGAAAAATGTATTGGCTGCTATTTTGAAAGCATTGCAAATGGCCGTAGTCGTTTTGATCTAAGTTAGATCACTGTCTTGTTCACGAGAGCCCAGTAATCAATCATGTTACTCAATGTATTTATGATCAAGATATTTGTGTGATGTCATAAAGCATAAGGTTGTTAAAAAAGTAGCACTCTGTTTAGATAGAATAGAGTAGCGTACTCGTCCTGTTGGGTGTCAGATTAGAAAGGTGCCCTAGGGTTGTTGGTACCGGGATTCGTTCAATTTATTGAATTGGCACTTAAAGGATAGCACGCCGACAGGATACGAGTAAGATTTTTGATGCCGTATAGAAGCGGTAGTGCAACGTATTAGGTGAATGAGTTAATTAAGGTAATGCTGAAATAAAGGCTGTTGGATGATCACCGAATCTTCGATATTTAGTTTAAATAATTGGACAGTCAAGAGACTGTAAGACCCTGCACGTTGGGTAGCGATTAGTCTATCCATTATATCACGTTCACGCTTTTTAACTCGAATGGGTTGGTTGGAGTACAGTTTTGTATTCAGGCTTGTAATGCTAATTCACGCTGCTTTGCCAGTAGGGCTAACAGATTTGGACCTAGATTGCTAATGCGATTACCACTCTTAATAAGGGGCTTTTATTCAGAATTAGCTTTCTTTATTTTACACATTATAAAAGCGAGCAATGCTTTCTATTTTAAAGTCACTCGTGTATTCCACACTTTACTTACGTGCCCATTAAATGGACTAAATTCGATTTTGTACCCGATTCAGGCTATTCATTTTTATATTTATCTGCTGGTTGTTGTGGTAGTAGGTTTGTTTTTACTGGTGATTGCGGTAGTGTCGTGTTTTATGCTTCTATTATGGTATTAATTCTGCTTTTACCGTACTCGAAATTTTTGGTTAGGGTATTATCTAGACATCTTTCTAGTTGATATTCCCTTAATGTATTGTGTTTCAATTTTGATTGAGACTAGTTTGTCTGAGACGGATACCCTAATTATAGGTAACAATTAGTTTGCGGCCTATAATTAGGGTTTAGGTAAAAATAGGTCTATTTCAGACCAGGTTCAGTGGGATGAGTAATTATACTCTTACAACATTGCCTTGATATTGTACAGTTACAGAGACATCTCTAAATATAGAGATCGGGTTTTGATTTTACCTGACGCGCCAGCGTGTAGCGTTGGAACCGACTTTATGGGTTGCCGTTTGTATCTGTAGAATTAACATGTTAGGCTAAGCTCTTGAAACACAAAGAGCTATAGTTACTGTATATTACTAATATTGTTTCGTGTCAGGAAGAATGTGAGCTCACCTTATTCATCTAATTTTGAACTTTGTTATGATCTAGTCCATAGTCTTGCATCTTGCATGCCAAGAGGTACAGGTAGGTATACCTGTATCGTCTTAATAGTGATTAAATAATACCACCATTGAGTACTCTTGCCTTTAATAACGGGCGCTATAGTGACCTGGCGTTAGTTGCCAGTCATACATGGTATGGGTGATTTGATCATATACAGTGTATTTTTAGATTATAGATCTCAATGCATCCGTTACTTTTTTATTTGATCTTCTGTTCTCCTCTCACACAGGCATGCAATTTTCAGGGAAATATTCTCGTTTCCTAGCTTTTGACTGGTTTATTATTAACAGGGAAATATGGAGGTTGGTTGTATAGCTTTCTAGCTATGAATATGCTCTTTTTTGACTTAACTCGCCATCCAGTTCTACTGTCACTCAGGATGCAGGTGGCGCCCGAACGATAAAGATAGCTATTTAGCAGGGCTACACCCAAGAGCGTACGATACATAGTAGTAGTTTGTTGTTCTCACAGGTTGAGCCTGCATCCAGACAGAACGTACTTTTTAAACTCGGCAGAGTTAGCTCTAGTTTTATGCTAAACCTATTTACACGTTTTAATTTCTATTCCTAAGTGTCTTTCGGGGTTGAACTGTGGTTCAGCTACATAGATTGGCTGTTGTGAATGTCTATTGCTGTGCCAGCACTCATAAACAGTTCCCGATGGGAACTGAAAGAGTATTTTCTACTCCGATTCAACACTAAATTTTGAATCGGTCGATGTCTGACCTATGGGTTTAGTGTGTTTTAGGAGGCTTTACTGTTAGCCTTCGGCTTCTTTATCACAGGGCCGCCTCCTGATCACGATAAAGTAAAAGAATGCAGAGGAACAGCATACAGGTCATTTGTATACTTTCCTATCTGAGATAAACGTCTTATAAAGAAACTTTTATTTTATATACTGAAATGGGATGGGAAACTAGGTGGCTGGTAATTCATTTTTCTATTTATACTAGATTAGCGGCTTATAGTGGATTAGCGGCGATTACTTTTGCTACTTTTTCTGCCTCGCTATTGAGTTGTAACTGGGTATAAGCATGCTCCATTAATGGTAGCGCGTCCCGTATTGCCTTAGTGTCCGGGTATTTACGTAGCATCTCTTCAATACGATTAATGGCCGCGACGTAAGCACCACGTTTGCTGTAGTACTTCGCGACTGCCAGTTCATATTTGGCTAGACGGTGTTTTAGATAAACCAATCGATTTTTTGCGTCGGTTACGTACTGGCTGTGAGGCGAGTGCTGGATAAGTTGGGTGAAATCTTGGAATGCGGCATAAGCATGCTTTGGATCACGATCTGAGCGATCGATACCGAAGAAGCCTTGCAAAGTGTTTTCATCTAGCTTCGTATCAACTAACCCACGCATGTACATCACATAATCAATGTTCGGGTGTGTTGGATTTAGGCGTATAAACCGATCGATAGACATCTGAGCTAGTGGTAAATCGCCAGATTTATAGCAGGCATAAATCAGATCTAGTTGCACCTGTTGGGCATATGGGCCGAAGGGATAGCGGTTATCTAACAGCTCGAGTAGGGTGATAGCGCCCTTAAAATTATCGACTTGCATTTTGTACTGGGCATTAGAATAAATTTCAGCAAGTGGGTTGTCAAGAATGGTGTGCTTGGTAGTGGCGCATCCTGATAGCACTAAGACTAAACTGGCTACCGTCACTAGATGTTTGATAGGTGCCATGACGTTTTATGACCTCAGGGTTGATTCCAGGAGACTGTCGTTAAGCTTTAAAGAAAGAAGATCTAAATAGTAGAGTATATTAAACAGCATTGCTGTTAAACCCAAAAATTAAGAAGAAGCTTCATATGGTACAAGAACTACAACTTACAGCAACCGTGTCCGAATCTCAACGTGGACAACGTTTAGATCAAGTTATAACTGAATTGTTCCCTCATTATTCACGATCTCGAATTAAAACATGGATTTTAGATAACCGAGTGCGGGTCAATAGTAAAATAGCAAGGAAGCCGAAAGAAAAAGTGTTAGGTGGGGAGATAATCACCATTGTTGCACAAATAGAGGCGGCCTTGCGATGGGAACCACAGAATATAGCTTTGGATATCTTTTATGAAGACAGCGATATCTTGGTGATCAACAAGCCGCATGATCGGGTCGTGCATCCAGGTGCAGGTAACCCAGACGCGACCATACTAAACGCATTAATTCATTACTATCCAAAAATTTCTGATGTGCCCCGTGCGGGTATTGTTCATCGTTTGGATAAAAACACTACTGGCTTGATGGTGGTGGCAAAAACTGTAAGGGCGCAAAATCGACTCGTAGAATCGTTAAAGGAGCGTGGAATCATCCGCGAATACGAAGCGGTAGCGATAGGTGCTATGATTGCTGGAGGCACTGTGGATGCACCTATCTGGCGGCATTCCAAAAAGCGCACGCATATGGTTGTGCGTCCGATGGGTAAACCAGCAGTGACCCATTATCGCATCCTAGAACACTTCCGCGACTATACTCGTCTGCGCCTGCGCTTAGAAACCGGTCGAACTCACCAGATCCGTGTTCATATGTCGCACATCAAGCACCCATTAGTTGGAGATCCGCTCTACGGCGGTCGCCCACGTTGGCCAAAAGGTGCATCAGAAGGCTTGATCACTATTCTGCGTGGTTTTAATCGTCAGGCGCTTCATGCTAGCTATCTGGGCTTTGCCCACCCTGTCAGCGGCATAAAAATGAACTTGCACGCACCGCTTCCTCAAGACATGCTCGATTTAATTACTATGCTAAAGGCTGATAGCATAGTAATTAAAGGTAAAAAAGATTGCTAATCTCGCTATTAATACTGCCGATTACCCGCTTCCAGAAGGAGTGAAAGCGGGCATTTCCACCTGGAACGCAGTATTAGCTAGTGCCCTACTATTCGTTTAATCTAGCTGTTTACGTAGGGAGTTCAGTCAAAGTGGTGCCTTACGACCATCATTTGCGTTTGCCGATGTACGCGGTGACTTGTAGTGGCCTCCTGGGCTAGAGATAGTCTATAGTGCCGCGATGTTAAAGTTGCTACGGATTGCAGCTGTGTTTCAGGATAAGTGTGTTTTGCTATGCTAGCAGACTGGTTAATGGCATTTCTTCTTTCTAGGTGGCAAGTGCAGTTGTTATAGCCGCCGCTAACCTGGTGTAGTTAAAATAAGGGTATGTAGAAAACCGCTTTGATTGCCCTGGTGGGCGCTTAATTTAAGTACTTGGTTCGAATAGGTGCTCGGTTGAGGATTTTCTAGTTAGTGAGGAATTTTGTCCCATCTTGAATGAGAGATGGGAGTGCTGCATGCAATTATTCTGTTTGCTTTGTGTGGCACTGCATGTTTAGCATATCTTTATTTATGGATGCGGAAGCGGCGATTTATCTTTGGCATCCATATTAATGGCGGCGCTGCCTCTTTGCGTTTATAAAAATGATTTATTCTTCTGCTCGTGAGATACCCAAGAGACGTCTAACAGGGTTAGTATGCCTGACATAATCTCTTCAATCAAGATAGTCTCTCTTACTATCCGATAGTATTGAAGTGTTAAGTTGCAATACCCTGAAAATTTGAGGTGTGACCTCATGTTAATTTACAATAGAAATTGAGATCTAGTGGTAAAGTGTGATCAGTCGGGACTAATGGTAGAAAAATTACAACTTGCTCTCGCTGATCTGTAAGCTTTATTTCTTAGGCCTAAGAATAATTTAATTAATCCATTACAGACAATTATGAGTTTTATCAATTCTGGGAGTGTTAGGTACAGTTAACCCGTGATGCATTTCTGATGGTATTGATGGCAGGTTTATATGATTAAGAATACAACAGGCCTTGCCCTGGTTACATTAGTACGAATGAATTAGTACTGATGTTTAACTGATTAAATCGTTTTAAAATTTCTTCAATCTGTGTGATAACACGGGCAAGAGGGTTAGAGACGATTCCACTTGTCTGAGGTTTTCTTCTTGCAGTACTTAAACATGGGAATGGTACGACCAGGAAATGCCTGCTATATCAAAAGAGAAAATCAGCAAATTAATTTAATAAATAAAAGGTGGTGAAAACATGGAAGATCAAGGTTCTGAGGAAAAGCGTCAGCTATTAAATCAATACACTATCGACCTGACTGGAAACGCTGAGGACGGTAAACTCGATCCAGTTATTGGCCGTGACGAAGAAATCCGCCACACAATTCAAGTATTGCAACGACGTACTAAAAATAATCCAGTGTTAATCGGCGAACCTGGTGTAGGTAAAACAGCTATCGTGGAAGGCTTGGCTCAACGCATTGTGAATGGAGAAGTACCCGAAGGACTTAAGAAAAAGCGTGTACTCTCGCTCGACATAGGGGCGCTGATTGCGGGTGCAAAGTATCGCGGTGAGTTTGAAGAACGTCTCAAGGGAATATTAAACGATTTAAGCCAACAGAGATGTGGTGTGATTCTTTTTATTGACGAACTACATATGATGGTAGGTGCAGGGACATCAGATGGCGCAATTAATGCTGGCAATATGTTAAAACCAGCCTTGTCACGTGGAGAATTACATTGTGTTGGCGCGACTACTCTGGATGAATATCGCCAATATATAGAGAAAGACGCCGCGTTTGAGCGTCGATTTCAAAAAATTTATGTGGCGGAGCCGTCTGTTGAAGATACTATTGCTATTCTACGTGGCTTGAAAGAACGTTATGAGCTACATCACCATGTACAGATTACAGACCCAGCGATTGTGGCGGCAGCAATGTTCTCCAACCGCTATATTTCTGATCGGAAACTTCCAGACAAGGCTATCGATTTAATTGATGAAGCTGCCTCTAGCATTCGCATACAGATAGACTCTAAGCCAGAGTCCCTCGATCGGCTTGAGCGACGAATTATTCAATTGAAACTAGAGCAGCGAGCACTGAATAAAGAAACTGATGCTGCCAGTAAAAAACGCCTAGGGATGCTCACGTGCCAACTTGATCAAAAACTGCTGGAATATTCTAAGTTAGAATCAGACTGGAAAGCTGAGAAAGCCTCGATTTCAGGCACCCAAAAAATCAAAGCTAAGTTGGAGCACGCCAAGCTTAGCTTTGATCAGGCACGCCGCCTTGGTGACTTAGGACGAATGTCGGAACTGCAGTACGGTAAACTTCCCGAGTTGGAAAAACAGCTTGCTTCTGTGATTCAGGCGGAAGGTAAAAGCATGAAATTACTTCGTAATCGGGTGACCGATTCGGAGATTGCTGAAGTGGTGGCGCGGTCGACCGGGATTCCTGTTGCACGAATGCTGGAAGGCGAACGTGCAAAACTACTACGCCTTGAGCAGGAATTGCATTCACGGGTGATTGGGCAGCATGAAGCAGTCAGTGCAGTCTCTAACGCAATTCGCAGAAGCCGTGCTGGGCTTGCTGATCCTAATCGCCCAATCGGCTCGTTCCTATTCCTTGGTCCTACTGGAGTGGGTAAAACCGAACTCTGTAAAGCACTGGCGTCTGCTCTGTTCCATAGCGATGAGGCGATAGTGCGCATCGATATGTCAGAGTTTATGGAAAAGCATTCTGTATCCCGACTGGTTGGTGCTCCTCCCGGCTATGTTGGCTATGAAGAAGGGGGTTACCTGACTGAAGCAGTCCGCCGAAGACCTTATTCACTAATCCTGTTAGATGAAGCAGAGAAAGCACATGCGGATGTTTTTAATATACTTTTACAAGTCTTAGATGAGGGTCGGCTTACTGATGGCCATGGTCGTACTGTTAACTTCCGTAATACGGCGCTAATTATGACCTCCAATTTGGGTTCTAATTTGATTCAGGAGGGTTTCGGACACATTAGCTACGAGCATATGAAAGAATCTGTGATGGAAATTGTGAGTCAGTACTTTCGCCCGGAATTTATTAATCGTGTAGATGAAATACTTTTATTTCAATCACTTAGAAAAAGTGATATTGTGGAAATAGCTAGGATGCAATTGGAACGGCTTTACAAGCGATTAGGAGAACACGGTTATGAAATTACTATAACTAAGTCGGCATTAGAGTGGTTGGGTCACACAGGTTTTGATCTGCTATATGGGGCGCGCCCATTAAACCGCGTTCTTCAGCAGGAAATCGGAAACCCACTAGCGAAAGCAATTCTCTCTGGCGAGTTGATTCCGGGTAAATTGGTGACGTTGGATATAGAAAACAGGCATATAGTTGCTCGTCAGTTAGGGTGATGATTCCTCCTAATAAAGACATCAACAAGTAAGCTCTGTTTCTTTTATTTGCGATTTTTGGTAATGGAATTAATGAAAATTGTGATTGAGATGTTGTGGCTGCTGAGGCGCTGATAATGTATTGCTACTTCTCAGCAACGCGTTAAAGGGCAACGTGGATCAGTAAAGGAAAGTTGCAATAATAATTTGACTTTTTCAAGAAAAAGAGTAAAATTAATAGTCTTTATTATCCAGATAAACGTGATTCGATCAAGAAGAGAATTACACAGAGTGTATCTGTGATCAATAAGCTAGAAATTGAAAGTGTCAAGCGTAAAATAAAGTCCTGTAGCAGTTGAATTTCAGTGCGCCAGATTGAACTATTGAATTTAAGCTGTTATTTAGTAGAAGTAAGATGAGTTGAAAGTGGTTGGCTGTTGGCTTATTAAGGTGTGTGAGAGTGTGCATAGCTCAAGTAACACTACTTACAACCCAACTAGCACCAAAGAAAAATAAAGTCCGAAAATAAGCTCACTCGTGCTGCATACACGAGTGAGCATCATATAATGAGTTAGTTAATGGCAGAATATAAATTTAATTAGGCAAGTTTAAAGTATTGTCCGAATCACCGCAGCAGTGGGTAATGGCAAACGCTAAGAAGCGGTTACCAAATGGATCAAATAGTCTTCTCGTTATAATTAATCCTCACCCTTGAGGAAGTAAAAAGTTCGCAGATAGCTGTGAAGTTGGTATAGGAGCGTTCTTTCGAGGGTGGGAACATCATCAAAGGCTAGCATACTTCAATCCTAAAGATACAGTGGTAGTGTCACTTATTATAAGCTTATAGTGACGCGAGAGTAGTAGAAAAAATCAACTATCAAAAATTAATTCTCAAGTGCGAAAGAATATAGAGAACAGGATAAAAGCTTTCCGTATCTAAAGTTGTAGATACTCGCAATATAAAAGATTGCGCCGTCTGGAAGTTAGTTTACTAGCTAATGTGTTAAACTGAGAATGCACGCTATGGCTAAAAATTAAAAATAAATTAGCAAAACCTAAGCATCAGCCCTTTAGTATTTGATTGATTTTGATAAATCGGATATTATTATCTGTTTTGATAAGGTTATCTTAACTGAAGATAAAGAGATATCTTTAGTCTATTTAAGGTGAGGTCCGCCTAACAGTCAGACCCCAGGCATCTGACTTTGGTTAAATCCTTACTACTTGCGTCTTGATTTATGGTAGTCTAAGTCTAGATATTAAACCTGTTTTTAGAACATCAAACGGAGCAAGCAGATTATGATAAATAACAAAACTGTTTTAAACTCAGTTAACTAGTATCTTTAATGGCGTATAGAGAAATCGACACAATGCAGCACTCAAGTCAAATATAAAAGTTTGATACAAACCGTGCGTCGTTTATGGCTAGATCTATAAATTAATTTATTCGTGATTCTCAATAAGAATCACGCGCAGTAAATAAGTTACTGTCCCCTCCGGGACACTGCGGTAACTCAAAGTAAGCAACTTCCACTCTTGGAAAGTTGCTTATCGGCTTGTAATTTATAGCTAAGTAAAAGTATAATGATGACGCGGAACTTGATTGCGTGACTTCGAAAAAGATATTAAGATCCTACGCACTGTTCTAACAAACCAATGAGTAGAATTACCTTAATAGGCTTGTAGCTCAGCTGGTTAGAGCGCACCCCTGATAAGGGTGAGGTCGGTGGTTCAAGTCCACTCAGGCCTACAACTTCTATACGAATGTTGTACTAAAAAGTTATCATGCGAATAGAAAATAAGTTGTATCCTTAAGCTAAGGATAAAGATCACTTGGGGCTATAGCTCAGTTGGGAGAGCGCCTGCCTTGCACGCAGGAGGTCAGCGGTTCGAACCCGCTTAGCTCCACAATAAATTTTAAGTGTGCCTTTAGCATGTCACTCAAATTTAATGATAAGATGCTACCCGTATTTTTATCTTTAACAATTTTAGCAAACTTGCAGATTCAACATACCAGTGAAGATCTTCTCTCTATCTAGAGATGAAAAGATAGAAAGTAATACGGATAATTACATCTATCTGTCTGTATATCGACAGATGAGAGGCGCAAAAACAATATCAATCTCACCAAATTGATATTGTATCTGGAAAGTACTATAAATCGTTATACGTGTAACACTGCTCATGAGAAAGCAAATACTTATACAATGCACGTATTTTGAAATAAACTTGAAGATCTAAAATGAAAAACTAAAGTGTTTTCAGTGCTTACTGGCAGTAAGCAAGCAAGATTTCCCAGTAGTGTAAAAATAGGGATGCCCCGCAACATGAAATATGGCGTGAGCTAACGGCAATAAATAAACCGGTTCATGACTCTCATAAGCGTAGGTTACAATCTATTAGCGTATAAGTTCAATGAACAGGTAAGTCATTAATCAAAAAGAAAAGCTAATCCTATATTAGTTTGTTACATGTTTATGTAATACGAATATGTAATATATGACGATAACCGTCTAACCGCGATCTTGTAGTACGGTCCTAAGTGAAGTTAACCGTTCTGTAAAAATAGAATACGTATATAAGATGTAAGACCATATTATATTTGTCTATAGTCAATATATTGACTATAGACTAAAATAAAACTGAATTTCCAAGGTGGGTGGAAATTAGTCAATTTGGCCCGAGCGTTTACTCAATACCCTTCGAATCCCATTCTTTAATATTCGATTCTATACTCTTGCCATCCCTAATGTAGGTGATGGTATTAGTAGTGTCGTAACTTGGGTACTGCCAAACATAACGGGTAAAGAGCACAAAAGTTAGGTAAGAACGGTCAGGTATTAGCAGGTTCATGACAATATATAAGTCAGCTTATAACTGCGAGAATGACGGCTCAAGAAAATATAGAAGTAAGCTTTAGTAATCCGTAGCTTTTGAATTACTAAGCTATACCATAAAAGCTATAAGGCGCCCTGGAGATAAAAGCGATAAGGTTTAAGAAGGTGTATTGGTAGTCGGCGATAACACCTTAGGAATCGCGGGGTAGATCCCGTGTATTCATTAGTTCATTATGGTTGGATTTTCCTGCAAAGGCAGGGTTGGGTCTCAAAGAAAGTGAGACCATTCACTCCTTAGCTGCCTTAGCTTTTGGAAGATTAAGAGAATTGGTTGTCTTTACAATAAAACAGTATTTCAACACTGCATTTCCAGGTGTAATGCTAACGACAACTCCTGAGAGTGAGTGAATAGAAAATAAGTAATAAAAGATCTAAGTACAAAATTAAACTCAAGATGAGACTTACTAAGAACGAAAGATCTCTAGAAGAAAGTTTAAGGTCTAGATCTAGATCGGATAGATATACAAGATTAGCGATGTTTTTAAGTGAAAGTACTTATGCTATAAGTTGAGTTTTATTTTCAGAAAGCTTGAATAAATTTAGATGATTCATTGGTATCGACGTGATAAAATATGAATTTAAACAGCCGCGATAGCAAGGTAATATCCCTTAACTTCATGCCGCATTCAGGGAGGAACAACTGAATGCAGATGAGGGGTGCTTAGTGGATTTGTATATTACAAGGTAGAATAGCGTAGAGAATGCAACCAAATTAGGTGTCGGCGTTGATAGTAACTTAAACAGGGAATTAGCAAGAAACTTTTTGAGTTGCTCTTCGTATAGCGTGAAGAGCAGAAGATGTTTAATGAAGACAAACCGCAACTTTGAGAGTCCAATAGAATACAATAAATGTAAGAATCCGGGATTATTGCTACCGTAATTAAACAGAACCGGAGTGTGGTCTCCGCTGAAGATTTACTATCCTGGTTCGGATTTTAAATTCTTATAATAAGTAGTATTATTATAAGGGTTACAGACTTAATAATAATTGTCACTTTCTAGTAATGACTACATGATTGCCTATATAGGACAACTATATTTATATATATCCGGACTTTACCCCTTGAGGCAATTAAAAAGATTAAAATATTTCCTACATGCAGTATTTTATCAAAAAAAGACACTACCCAGACCTAGCATAAATAGGTGAGCGTTACAAATATTTTAGATACTATCAGTGGCGATAGTAGGAGTGCTCATTTTAAGCATTATACCTGCTAGCTGAGTAAGTAACACAAAATATTTTTAGGTTGTAGTAAGCAACCAATGCTAGAAGCATAACCAAGTACGACATTTAGGAGAAAGTAAAGAAACCATTTTCCTTCTATCTCATATGCTAGAAGGAAAGTCACCCATGTTAGCATAATCAGAAAGAATGATTAGCATCTTTTAACACCAGATTGCGCTGAGAAGTTGGAGTGCATCGAAACTGATCAATACCCCTAGGTTCATAAGGATCTGATAAAATCAGGACGTAAGAAGAGCTCTTACGGTCTTATTTGCATCACTCACAGTCAAGAACTACATTAAATAGCCGATAGGCTATCACTGCTGAACAGTAGTGCTAACTAATTAATTAAATTGTCGATATCAGATCATTAACCAGCTCTGATGGTTTCTCGTTAATAGCGATACCTTTCGGTATGTGCGTGTGACGTTTATGCGAGCATAGTGATTAAATTAAGACTCTTTCTTTAATAAGCAAAAGTACTAGAAACCTGGTATTCAGAAGCAGAAGCGATGCTTCGATAATTTTACCTGTGGACAGTGCTTAGCGTTCTGCTGAACAGCACGTATAGCACCGTGACAACATTGAATAAAATTACCATTATATTAATATAATGAAGTCTGTATAATAGCTGGCAGCTTACTAGCTTTGCCTATTTGAACAATTAGATAGCAAGCACTACTAGTGAAGGCAGTAGTACGCTGACTAAGTGTGAATAGACTGCAAGTTTAAATTGGAGCAAGATGGCAGCGGTACAGCCGAGTAGAGGGCTGTCTGACACAGGTATGCGGTAATCAAGAACATAATAATCGGCCTGGCAAGTAAACTTTATGCAGTAGATTAGGCGAGACTAATAAAAGTATATCTAAGTTGGATATATCAAAGAAGGCTAGAGGTAAATTACTGGTGGTGATCAGTAATGTAAGGATGGCTTCGTTCGCCTGTGAGGTTAAGAAGCTTAATAAGTAAAATAGCGGTAGCCGTAGAGGTGGCGTGCGTAAATAGGGTGAAGATCATAATTGCTTCGATGGTTATTATTTTCCGCATCACTGCGCCGCTAATAGCGTTAATTGATTCTCTCCCTCCAGAAGGTATCAGCCAAACAGAATTGGAGCATAAAGGGTTTCCACTTGCAAATTTTATGTTTAGAGAGTTAGGTTCCTTATCGGAATGCAATAAGGAGAGCTTGATTAGTTCAAAAGAGATCACGATAAGGGTAACGATTTCTCGGGATTACAGAGAGAAAGATGATTCTGTGAGTGCATGGTCGGTTGCGCGGCTCAGTATGTAAGCTAATTAGTTAGATCAAACCAATGAATAGTCCTAGAGACTTATTTTATAAAATAAGCTGCATGCTTTTTATCATAAGTCGTTTTGGGTAGTGATTTTGGGAAATCAAGTATTTGTGGTGTGGCGCTTCCCTATCCCTTTTGCGTACGCGGTTGCTTAGTTCAGGATACACCTGAAACGGTGCTTTTTCAGCACTGGTGTAGAATTTGATATAGGCGTAAGTAGGTTGACTTTTAATATGATATAATCTACCAATTACACGGTTTTTGCTGATGCTCGGGTGTAAAATCAAATCGCATTTAATTTCGGCTATTCCTAAATGTATGTGCAAAGACGTGCAGAAAGTGATCAATGCGTTTAGTAATCCACAGATAGAAGAGTTCATTTAGACGAGTATATTTCCAATTAAGTGCATGAATTTAAATGGAAATAAAAATTTGTTTTAAGAGCTTGTTATGTCGGAACAAGGAGCGGCGCTAAGCTCAGGTTAGGTTTATATCAGCAGGCCTGCTCCGCAGAAAAATCTGCGGAATGCGTCACCGCTTTTGGCAGTATAGTCGGCAGTCAAAGAATCGTGTTTTCTTTTTACTGATGTTCAGATCAACAGCTCGAGATAGATGAGGAGTATAAAACAGCTAGTATATTTTACAATTAGATGTCACCGATCAAGCGATGTTCATCGCCGATGTTATTATCGCACTATCCCCAGCTGCTTATCTGATAGTTTGTCAATCATACATACGATGCGTAACGAATTATTAATAGTGCGTATGAACGCTTTACCGCTTTTACTCATCCACAACAGTATAGATATAGATGTGTTTGTCATATAGAAGATGCCTATCCTAGTGATCTGATCAATATCAAAGCTAAATTGCCACACCTCACCATACTAATATGTGAACACGTGTTGAAGGTGATTCCTTAATACCAGAGAGAGCGCTTAGCAGTGCCTATTACTCCCTGTTCTTTGTAAAACTAGGTAATATATAGAGCATACATGGTGGATCTTTTGAATTTATGCCTTCCAATAGAAACGGAAGAAATTGCTGCTGGTTATCCTACGCCACAACATATCGCGGTCTTTATGTCAGTAGTCTGGTATTGCTTTTATGTTAAAACACAACTACCCGCGTAGCGTTGTCGCACATAAAGCTTTGATCGTAACACAGGGCTTTAAAGAAGATTTCTTTTTTTTATTAATGGGTTGGGATCGGAATCAACAAAGCGAACGGTAGTCACTTCTAGCGAAAGCCGCCTAATACCAGTGAGTATAGAGCGCTAATGTTCGAATCATCCAACATGGCGATAGTTACTGTTGGCAGCAGTATATAGAGCAGTTACTCAGCCGGTTTTTAATGTGTAGCATTGTTAGCAATGCTGGTGTATTAACAGATATTGTGATGTAGTGTATTTGAGATGCTTTAAGGTGGTCGGGATTGTGGCTTGCTAGGTAATTGCTATCTCCTCGTGATTCTTAGGTGGTGGTTGATAAAGGCAATACTTGATCACTTGTTCCTAGCATCCATCATCACATGCGCTAACACATCTTAGAACGAATGAAGTAGTTTTGATTTTATATTTTTTGATCTCATAAAAGGTCTTGAGTAGATTACTTGATGGTACCGATTGTCTCACGCTGGAGAACTTGATGACTTCTATGTAATTTGATAAGGACATCATCTGGTTGCACAGACCCCTAGATTTTCTTTATGTTTGAATAGTATATCAACTTAAGATAAGTGTAATTTCATTATTTTATTTCTGTAGTAGATCACATAAATAAAGATAATTGTCGTTATGGATGAATTAGGTTCGATTTTTGATAAGCATATTACATGTAATGTGCTTATTAGTAATACGAGAATATTAAAAAGAATATTCATGCTTGCTAAGTAAATTAAATAGGCTGAGTGATCAGGTTGATTGAATAGTTTTATTTTTAGAATAAATAGCATGTGATCAACACACTAGCCTAATAGGCTAGTTTTATTTTTTGCTTTTCTTGAATATTCGCATTTTATTTAGGCTGGTGTTTCGAATTACCTTATTACCAATCTTTTTCTTTAAAAGAATCAAGCGTCGTCCTTAAAGAGTAACATTTAAAGTGGGAAATAACGCATTCTATTTGTATAAACTCACCTCAACAGTATAGTTGTTCTGCCTAATGGAATTGTGGTGAATAAATATATTATGTTTATGTAGTGTATGATTGTTCAGTATTACATGATTTAATACAATGCATGGACTCATAGATTAAAGTTTTCAAATAAGATGTCTCAGGAATATGATTTATAGTACGAGTATACTACAATCGTAGTTTAATGAATTAACTAAATTAATATAGACTTATATCAATCAATTAAGTATTCTATGCGGCATTCATTTGTTAAATGTGGTGAAAGAAATCTATAAGGATTTTAGGTATGAAAAATGTAAAAATTAGCCTTGCATGGAAAATACTAATAGCGTTGGTGTTGGGTGTTATTTGTGGTACGGTATTGCATAGTCAGGTGGACTCACGTGAGTGGTTAGTTGGTAATATACTCAGCCCCGCTGGCGACATTTTTATTCGACTCATTAAAATGATTGTAGTCCCGATTGTTATTTCTACGTTAATTGTTGGCATTGCTGGAGTAGGGGATGCAAAGAAGTTAGGCCGTATTGGCTTAAAGACAATGATATATTTCGAAGCGATCACTACGATCGCTATAGTGGTAGGAGTAACACTGGCTAATCTTTTTCAACCTGGCCACGGTATTGATATGTCGACACTGACCGCAGTGGATATCTCACAGTACGAGAAAACCACTGAACATGTGCAGAGTGGTGCGCACAGCCTGGTGGTTACTATTCTGTCATTGATTCCATCTAACGTCTTCTTATCAATGGTCAAGGGGGATATGCTACCGCTTATCTTTTTCTCGGTGTTATTTGGTATAGGGTTATCTTCATTGCCTAATGCAGCTAAAGAACCATTTCTAAGTATGTTAAAAGCGGTTTCAGAGAGCATGTTTAAGGTTACCAACATTGTGATGCTTTACACGCCAATCGGAGTGTTTGGCTTAATTTCGGTGACGGTGGCTAACTTTGGGTGCAGCTCGCTCTTCCCGTTGGCTAAATTAGTTCTCTTGGTGTATTTTGCCCTTGCTTTTTTTGCTCTGGTGGCATTGGGATTAGTTGCACGTTTATGCAATCTCCGTATCTGGATGCTGATACGGATTCTGAAGGATGAATTAATCGTAGCTTACTCTACTGCAAGTTCAGAAACAGTACTGCCTCGCATCATTGAAAAGATGGAGGCTTATGGCGCACCTAAGCCGATCGTCAGCTTTGTTGTGCCTACCGGATATTCCTTTAACCTAGATGGATCAACTTTGTATCAAAGCATTGCCGCTATCTTTATTGCACAGCTTTATGGAATCGAGTTGTCGCTAAGCCAGGAGATTATCTTGGTATTGACTTTAATGGTAACCTCAAAGGGTATTGCCGGTGTACCTGGAGTTTCATTTGTGGTATTGCTTGCTACATTAGGCAGCGTCGGCATTCCGTTGGAAGGACTGGCGTTTATCGCTGGTGTTGACCGTATCCTCGACATGGCGCGTACCGCTTTAAACGTAGTGGGCAACGCTTTGGCGGCCCTGGTTATTGCCAAGTGGGAGGGCCAGTTTGATTGCAAGCAGGCGCTGGCTTATGAGCAGGTGTTTCTTTTTGATAAAGCTAAATCTGTAAGTTAGGCTGAATTCAAAAATACTTTTCCCTCGATCCGGCAGAGTTGCTCGTTATCCCTAATTAAATGAGAGTGGCATAAAATGAGGGAATGGCCTCCGCTTTTATGCCAATTAGAATTAGTTATTAATGCTAATGTGTTAATTTAGGATCGGATTTTATTTGGCCGTATTTGGAATATTAATAGAATGGATTAATTGGTTGCTAGTGCCTCCGCGTTTTTATTTCAGCATTAGTGTTCCGTAAAAAGGTTTACAATTTCCGCCTTAAGGCAAAGTTTACGTATGTCACAGTGTACGCTATTCAAAATAACAGAAGGCTGGCTTCATATTTTTAGATCTACTAAGCGGGATACCCTAATAATGGTACTTCCGGGCTGTCCCCTTTTCGAAAAATGAAGGTGGTTTATATTAAACAATGCTTAATGACCCTCTCTAACTGAGAGAGTAGTTGAAGAGTGACCGGAAAATTACTAAACGATAAAATCTAGTAATTTCCTGTTTTCGAGCGTCTAGTCGTGTAGATGTTTAGGCGATGTCTCTCAAAATGCATTTCCGAGAGCGTGCCAGTGCTTAAGGCTAGCGTGTTAGGGATGCCCCTCAATCATCAGCTGATTCCCTGAGCTACTTCTGTAAATATTGTCTACCCAGTTTATTTTGTCGTGGTAGTCGTTATGGAGGAAATAGGTTACATCGGCTTAAATATTATTGATTTCCAGCCAGAGATCTCCTATTTTATTCCTGTTTCTCTTTAGAAAATTGTGATCAATCAGGTGATAGCTATTGAGAATATTCCTGTCAGCCCAAGCTGAGGTTTTAGCTTAGGGGTAAAGGATCATGTTTTTTGTGTATTTTTTGGTGTAGAATAGATTATAGGCTTGATCGGAAAGGCGATGCCAGTATTAATAGTGAAGTTACTGAAGTTACTAAAGTTCCTCCGACAATTGCAATTATCAATTTCAATTTTCCCAGTACTGCTACTGTACATTTAAAATACAGACACGGTATTACTATGCTAGTATAAATAATATTATAAGTTAATTGCAGGACATGTCGAGAACTCATGCCTATAATTATAAGACATGTGAGTGGCGTTCTGATGGGCTGGTAATGTTTATGCTGCTAGCAGTGGCAGCAGTAAGGAGTGAAGAATAACTAAAGCTCTTCGATGAAGAGTAAGCTAAAATTTTCTAAATTGAACCAAATGGGTTACTACCCTAACGGGTAGTGTGGATATATGTGCAAAATTGGCGTATTTTATATTAAAAATATCATTCCGTAGAAATATATTTACAATATAGATTCTTCCATAACGAGTAAATTACCTGATATATTAAGTTAGTGCGTATCGTATAAGATGTCGGTTACATGCCGTGTGTTCTGATTATAAGGAACACAATGGGAGTTAGCCGAATAAATCAGACGATAATGTAAAGATAGTCTTTGCTATCGTAATGGCGCTTATCCAAGCTTGCTTGCCCGAACCTGCTATATAGCCTTTACATCTGTAAAGGAAGACTGGTTTCTAGCGCAGGACTTCCAATGTTCTGAGTTCTTACATTTATGATCAGGCTAGCATTGCTGACCTGGCTTACAAACAGTGATCATTCAGCTGAATATGCTGTACTCCTTATAGGTTTTGACTTAATACGTGCGCAGGTCTTTTTGATTTTAGCCCATTAACAATTTCACTTATTCAAGGATAATAGTTAACTTAAAGCATTATCAGGGTTGACCAGTCGTACTGATCTATTCACACTGCCAGTCCAGAAGCGCTATTACCCGCCTTGGAGGCGGAGTCAGTTCACTGGATAGCTTCAAACCCTGTCTGGCTCATACCCCTAGCACAGAACATTCTACCATCTACTTTGATCTACAAAGTAGGGTTCTAAAAAAATAAAAGCGTGCATCACATTTGATCTTGATTCATATTTTATCGGCGTCTTTGTATAGTGACTGAAAATGTTGATGGCTGTTGAATATTTAGTCAAATCGATTTTATGAATTTTCTAAACCAACGTTGAAGAACGCGCTGTCATTTGATTACATCGTTTTTACTAACATGACATTTGTATATTTCGACGGGTCTTTCATCAAGAACAATGTAGCATTGCTGAAGATGGGTGCAATATAACAGCTGTACTTAATGGATGAGAGGAGAGTTTGTTGGGAGTTCGCCGATTACTCGCCTACAGGAAGAGATGTATTAGGCATAGCATGTCCTTTCGTTATTGAAATATTGTCGCAATCCATGGTTTATTTGGTTGCTACAAGAAATACTAGTACCTTCATTTTTCCCCAAAATCCTTCTTTAGGGGAAGCAGCCAGGTGAATGCAGGACAGAAAAGACAATGAGGGGTATTACTTGTATTCGCTGTTATTCCCTTTGGCGCAGGACCAAAGTCATAGATACTGGCAATATTCTCACGAGGTTAATATCAAGATAACTAAAAAGCAGGCGTTGTTCCATTTAGAGGCTATGTTTTTCTCGTGGTTTTCCCCATATGTAGCTTTTGCATGCTCTAGAGGAGTTTCTATGTCACTGATCGTTTAGAAGTGGCAGGCGGATCTGTGTTTTAGATCTTGAGGATCTGCGCTTTTAGCTCTGTTTCCTCGTCTTTGTTATAGGACTTGCTGATTTTCTGCTAGTCCTGAGCACGCGGCGTAACAATTTCTCGCCTTTTCGGAAATAAACTTGGGAAAGAAATTAATTGGGTTCCTCGGTGACTGTATTAGAGAGGCTCTCCCATGAATAACCATGCAATCTCACCTATCCTGCTCTTGTTTTTAAAAAATCCATCCACCATCGTTAATATCCGATGGGCGGATGGCTGTGCAATTTGCTAACTACTCTCTATACGGGAGAGTATATTCTGGATTAACAAATTAATCTGTATCAGCACGAAGATCATACAGGTTAATAGCTTTACCTCTTTAACAATATTAAAGATATTTAATAAAAATATACTTTTATGTGTGATTTTAACAGTATGCTCGTATTATCCGATGTGCTCATTCTTATTCTATGCGGATAGTCACAAAACAGAGAAATTGCGTGCCTGCGGGGGAGATATTCATAGCGTAATCATTTAAATTCATGCCCCTCTACTTATTCTGTCCGCCAGTGGAGGGTCTGTACGTGACTTCTTCTCCATAGCTTAGTAGGTTGTCTATTTTTAATTATTCTCCCAGACAAAACCAATATTCTTAGATCCGATAAAGAAGATGAAATTAAATTTATGTTTATGACACTTCAGCATTAGTCCTTCTTTCCATGAAACAGTTGACTTTTACTTTAATCAAACTAATTGGTGTTGGTGAACCACCATCGTAAGATGGTGATGCTTTTCTTTCTAGATCTTTAGGATTTAAATAATCAGCATCTTTTATGGTAAGATCTTACTCTGCTTGATCAGTGTTCATCTATTTCCATTCTTCAATCCTTGCATCATCAGCTTCGCGGATCAGGAAATTTACTGCCTAGATAAAAGCACCCAGGCATATGCTTTGTTATATCAAAAGAGTTTGCATGGCATTAGGACAAAGAAAGTTGTTATTGTATCCTGGCGCCTGCCACACAACACAAGTAGAATTTTATTGGCCGCTATCATTTCAAAGTTATAATTGGAAAGCCTTACTTAAGGTTAATTATTTATTATTCTTTGATGTGTTATAATTTATTCTAACCTCAAGCAAATATATTTTTACTCAAAGGCGACATATAGGGTTCAGTATTTTTGCTACTGATGCTCCTTCATTTCTTACCTATTATCAAGTTGATATCTTAATAATAAGCTGTTTACTGCCTACATGCTTTGGAATATCTTTCATATCATTTGACTCGCTGTCATTAAAGCCACACTTTTATGGCGCTGGTTGAAAGCGCGGAATATGTGGCAAATATATTTTTGGGTAAATGAAATCCGCAGATAGCAGTTTTTGAATGGTCGCAATTGGCCCGGTTGACCGCCCTGTAGTTGTTTTATGGATCTTCACTATCTAATCTCAGATAATCTCCGGCACCTGGTTCTGTGTGCCGGGTAGCGTTTACGGCTATAGCGGGGACCTCAAGATTATCGATGGTGAATTCATAGACAAGCGACTTAGCTAGGAAGATAGAGTAAACCTCGTTGACAAAAAAGTTTCGTCTGTCGCAGGCAAATATTTGCTGGTGGGTAAAGTAAGGTTGTGATTTACTAAAACAAGTATATCGCATATCAAGGTGCTATCGCATGTGAAAGGACTCATCTTGGTCTTTGAGGGTATTCCTGTCCGATTTCAGCTGATTGCATAGTCTGTCATTACCTGTCTTATCTTTACTCTAGCTTCATCAATTAATATGTAAAAATCAATGCCGACTGTGACATTGAGTGCGCAGTCGCCCGGGTTCTTGCTCCCATGAGTTTTATCTATTATTAGGGTTGGCTTGTCTATATGGTCATATGCTCCTTGAATTGTTTCCTCCGAGGGGTTGGGAGTAATAAATAGTTCCAACATGCCGTAGTTGCGTCGTAGGGAATCGTAGGCTTTCTCTTATACAATAATTTTTACAGAGTGGTAGTTACATTTATTGTTGCCACCTCACCCGATGAATTAGTTCCAACAATTGTGATACTAGTAAGGGCTGCGTTCGGGATGAGAGCCACCTCCAATACTCGTAATGGTCAGGATGCTCTTTTCACTCCTATGTTGCGCTGAGCAGTGAGTAGCGTACTTGCGGGCTTATTCCTAAGGTAGCTTATTACCACTAATGTCAATCTGCTTAGCTTTGCTGAGGTACTGAATAGCAGTGTTGTAAACGCAATGGATGCTGAGCCATAGAGATTCATGTGCTTAAAGTCCAGCTCTAAGTCGCTATAGGCGCTGGTTATTAGGCAGTTACACTTAAATAGAATGCATGGCTTGCGTCGTACTCTATTTCCTGCTATCGGTTGATGGATGGGTGCGTAGCTATATGGATACCATGTGATATTAAAGCCATGTATCGGGATTATTACTGCCATTGTCACCCTCCGTTTCGGTTGTGAGATCGCAGCCTACAAGATCCCATATTCTTTTAGAATATTGCTGGTAACAGCAATTATACCAGCGCCGTCTGCACGCTAACTCTGGTTGGTGATATAGGTTAGTGCGCTCGCAATACTCTAGACCTATTCTGTTAAGTTCAGAATAGATGTGTGTCATCAGGGTAATAAAATCAGGTATTATCGATCTTCTCTCAGTTTCTTAGAACCCCCTATTCTCACCGCGTGCTTATCACATAAACGGTATCCTCGATGACCCGATTTAATGTGCGTATTTGGGGGAACTAGACACCGGTTCCCACAGAATAGGGGGATGTATGATCGGTTCTCTCACCTGGTAAAAAGGCGAAGAGAACAATGAAATAGATGTCATTAATACTCTGCATATTATTCTGGATGGTTACTAATTACATATTGATCGTGTGTTGCTTATAGCGTATAGCGGCACCGCTAGTGCATCTTTGCATAATTACAGGTAGGGCAGGTTATTAAGGTGAATACCAGTCTATAGCTTACTAGCGCTGTACTTTACTTCCCTCGGTTGATTGTAAAAAACAGCACAAGGCTATGTCGGTAGACTATAATGTCGTTGTCTTTCCCGGTTAATCGGCGATAGTTTCGCCTCGTACTTGCTATAGCCGCGATTGTGTACGAGGCGCTGGCTTAACGAGGAACTTTTGTTATCCAGATAGCGACCTTGCGGTATTCAGGCAAGGTCGGTTTGCTTGATGCAAACCTTTTATGCAACCAGTCTTATTTGCTTACATTAAATGAGTGCTAAGCTCAGTGGTCTAGCCGCCGTTTCCAGTCATTCCCTTTAGCGTTCTCTCCGCGTAGGTTGACATCTCTGTGTAGGCGGCGATGAGAGTAACGCTTGGAGAAAACCAGCTCAGTCCGTCTACCGTTTATTAGTCATTAGGATAGTATCCTAGTAAGGAAGTCTTTGGCTGAAGTGCCGGTGACGCCAGCTCAAAATTCCATCTAGCATCGCTACCAGCCTGTGTATAGTTAAGCGCTGATGGTGAGAACATCATCAGCGGTTATTTTCCTATGCATAAAGTATATCTCTCGGACGCTGGTTATCGGACTTGCTCTGATGTAGTAAAGCATTTCAGTTGTCTTAGATGGGATGCATCATTATTTTCCTTAAATGCTAGCGATGGAAGGTTGCATTGCCGTGCAATATTTCTTGATGCAAAAGAATGAAGTAATAGTAAAATCAGTGTCTGCACTTGCATTTTAAAAGTAGGCGCATTGCGATCCGAAAAATAATAGCGGCCCGCTAACGGGTATTGGGATAAAGTGGGCTGGTCGCGCACGGCGTTGTGTTTACTTTTAGTCAGTGAAGCCCGCCTTCGTAGCGCCGGCAGCCCATTGAGTGAGGATATAATCGGTGATTCGAATAATATTTGTGGGGGACCGCAGGTGACACTCTTTCTTTTAGAAAGATATCGCGGAGGCTAGCACCTTCCTGTATTAGGGAGGCACAGCGAAATATTAATAAGGAATAAGTCTAGATGGACATTAGGTCTAGTGAGAACGGTGTTTGATGTTAAGGCCAGTACGATTGATCTCGTTCCTTTTAGGGCTGTTCCAGAGAGATAGTTTTGATAAATAAGCCTTACCTAGCGACAAACCTCTAGCACAAGATTAAGTTAGGCACTTAAGGAGGCCTATTAAAGACATGAGCTAGGCTAGATACCTAAGTGCAGTAGCGATGGTTGGCTTAATGTTTATTAGTCAGGTTATTTACCATAGACCCCGCTAAGGCGGGTGTGCTTTGATGGTCGCGTGATCTCGTATTCACCTTACGTAGGACATATATTACGTCTCCGAACTGATTCAAGATCAATAGAGTGCTAGCGGCTCGTTAATTCGGCCCGATCGAGATACATATTAGTAACAACACCTTACTTTTGTGCGTGTGGGTCCACGTTATTCGCGGCCCGTCATCATGGCTGTAGGCGGTACTTTCCTGTAAGCAGTTTTAAGCTAGCTTAAAATATATGAGGTAATTAAAAAAGTGGTTCATAAGAAATCATGATCATTATCTTTTAGATAATTAAACTTATTCTGCTCGCTTTTAGAAACTCTAGTAGAGTTAGTGATATATGAGTTAGTCGTCGGCTAGGTCACTTTGATAACCTTGCAGAGAATCTTACTCAACGTCCCAATAAGCTCGTATCTTCCGAGTCCGCTTCTGCGCTTTCTTCAGCAATAACTGAATCCCACCCTCACGTATCGTTTGTTAAACATTATCGTCAATGATTTGATGCTAGATTTATGCTAAGGTTTTCTGGAATTAGCTATAGGTGAAGTTAAGCTAAGTACGAAGTGGTTTTAAGCTGGCCTGGATCTAGTTAAATAGGCTTGCCGAGCGTTATTACAGCGGTGCTCCGTGACATCGTGCTTCACTCCTACGCTTAGGCGGCCGCTAGGCTAATCTTATGTTATAGAGGAAACTTAGCATCATACATAACGGTCACCATTATCTGTCACTGTAGGTGATTTTATTACACGGTTCAATTCCTTATTAACTTTATTTATTCTGAAGGCGCTGGAGTTGATAGGGCCTTGTTCTTGAGGTTGTATTCAAAACCGGTCACAAAACGTCCTGTCGGATATCGACTTTCGGGTACTAAGTAGTGCCTGCTTAATTTGCATGCTCACTTACGCTCAGCTGAACTTGCAATATCTTGAGTGACAAGGGCTAGGGTAAGTTACCAGGTGATAGCACCCTGAGTGTCATCTGATTCCGGCCTGCGCTATTCTGCATGGCAGTGCAAGGATGGTCGCCGCAGGTAATACAGGTGGCTTTTGGTTTAATGTAGAGGTTCTAGCTTGCTGCTAACGTGCTCTGCTAGCACAGCTCACATTAATAGCAGTGTGTTACCCCACTGACCAGATACACCCAGCTAGGCAACTATAAAGTTGGCTAGGCATCATCTCTGGTGAAAGGCAAGATAATAACGCTATGAATGAAAGCCAGGCCGAGCCAAAGCCAAAGCCAATAGGTGTGCTTCTATTTCCTGCATGCACATATGTCTTTGAGTGCAATGGTCAGCCTTCTGCGATGATGGTAAAGCCAGGTTAGATTGAGTACCGGTCTTTTTGTTCCACATACTGTTATCGCTAAGGTATTGCTTCTAATATTTTATTGCCGCTGCTATTCCTATCAATTAACGCTTCTCGGTACTGATAGGCAGGATGATCTGCAAGGTGTGGCCCGGAGGGTAAGTTGTAATAGCTGGTTTACCAGTTAGCGATAGTATTACCTGGAAGATAACTAGCTGCTTAGTATATACGTTTGCATGTATAATTGCTTAGGCGATACAACGCACACAAAGCCTAGTCTAAAAGATATATTTATTCCTTGCCATTGAATACATTCAATGGGGGACTCACTGCATCTACCTCAGCTTCGTAACGCTAGCCACCTAGTTTAGAGCAGGTTTGCTAATCGCGTCATGCACCCGCTTCAGAATAAGAAGCTAGAATGTAGTTAGGATGGTATCTAAGGTACTGGGGTAGTGCTTGGCGCCTATAAAACTCACCGTGTTTTGACTATGTAGTCAAAAGGCATTCACCCTTTTCGTTGGGTGTGGCGCAGCCAATAGAGGGGTGAAGCGGTTCGAGCGGCGGACCTGGTCAATCTCAACCCACAAGCCTACAGGCTGAATAACTGGCTCTTAAAGATGATCTGTGAGGCATTTATTATTTGCTTTGTTGCGTTATCCCACTCCACTAAGCCACTAGTATCATTGCGCTAGCTGAAGTGCACTTTGCACCTCTTAAGGGTTCGTGGTTCATGATATGGGGCCTTGTCGACGCTCAAGATGTAAGCAATTTCCAGTAGCTCAATAAACTTTCGCGTGGCATCTTAATTTATATTAAGACAAGGTAAGATACCTAATCGGCATCTTTTATGTTTTATAGTTGTTTAGACCCAAACCATAACGTTTTAGACCGCTTACTTTGAATAAGCTACCAGCGGGTGCTTGTATTTTGTTGTTGTAGGTGCGTGTTTCTATCCTTTTAAAATTTCAGCAATACATGACAGGCATTCGTCACCTGTCATGTGACGCCTTGCTAGCTTCCGAAGGCTATCTCACCTGCACTTGCTAGCACTATGTATTAAAATCCTTGCTTACACGCCATAGAATAACTGGTTATTCTTAATATGATTACAGATGAGGACTATCGTTGACTCAATATGTTATGAGGTATGGTTGAATGACACTCTGAATAGTACTCAGCTAATTGCACTCAGTTCATTGTACTTTGTGGTGAAAGTGGCTTTAGCCGGCCATAAAGGCTACTAGCTCCAGCGTAAGGAATGAATACTGCAATTCTTTTAACTATAACTAAGTAAATATCAGTCTTCGCAAAAATAATTTTTATGTGTAGGGATAAAATTAAGATTCTTTGTATCGATTCCAGTTATTTTACTATTCATCAGTAAATGTAGACCCCTCACTTTGGGTCAGGAGTGATTTCGTGAGGCTGCGATGGTGGGTTCACCCACTGGCATTTTCCCTCAGGAGTTTCTCGCTGTTACTCCATGCGAGTGCCTGGTAGATGAGCATTGGTTCCAGGTTTTTCTGGGTAGTATATGCGGCACTAGCTCATGTAAACGATTTGTTAGGTGGGAGCTTGATTAGCTGCAGCCCTATTTACGCGCCTTGTAATTTAAAAGGCTCAACAATGCAACCCCTATCTTTAAAGGATAGGGTTCTGTACTGTTTACAGTACAGAACTGCCGGTTAAGCAGAGAATAATAACTCGCAGTAAATAGTCTCACCTGTCGTAAAATACTTGCCTATATTACACGGACATAGCATGCTATGTTCTAGGTTTGGTGATCTAACTGATTGTAATAAATAAATTGTTAGTGCTGTATAAAATCGCACGTCCTCTGGACAGCATAGATGCAGATAGCTATCTGCTGTATCTTTATCTCTAGTTCAGCGCAAATCGACTGATTTTTTATGATATTCTTTTTGATAAGGGAATAATCATTTGTTCTTAGTTTGCACAGGGTGATTAGATCTTACACGCCTCATTAGGCGCCGTCGATCAGCATACTATTAACCAACCATGCTGATCACGTTGTTTGTTAAAGCTAGGGGGTTGACGACAGATATCGAAATTCAAATTACATGGATACGCGCTGCTTCCTATGCGGCTATTGAAAATCGGTTGACAGCCCCCTCACCCGTTGGCCAACTTATCATAGTGAACGAGTCAAGTGGGCGGTAGAGTTACTAGCTAGGCCTATAGCTTATTGATTCGCTTTGCGCCCTAATCAAAGCGAGTAGTCGGTGTGCTGGATAGTGGGAATATCACAATTAGCTGTCTTCGCCGATACTAAATTTAAACAGAGCAGCGCTAACAGGTGTAGGCGAACTAAAGTAGCTGCCTAACATAACTGAATTCGGGCCGGCATGCTCTTTGTGAATACTGGATAAAACGCTGGTGGCAAGTTCTAATAACTGTTTATCTGTCCTCAAAAATGAAACAGGATACAAAAATAGGCGAAGTAGGAAAGTTAGGCAGTGATAGGATGAAGAAGTCAATATAATGGAGTGATAACATCAGAAACTGGGCCCATTAAAAGTGAAGAGTGTGGCAATACCACTCATCAAGATACCTGAAGCACTTGATTAAAACTCGCTTACATTATATCAGGGCGAGATAATAGCACTGAATCAATACCCGAATTACGGGGCTTTCTGAAACAGGGAATGCTAGAGGAAGGATTAATGGCATTTGAGTGTTCACCATCAAGATGCTCGCGAGGTAATCTTTTGTTGGATTTCGAGTATAATTCTCATCGGTGATGACTAAGCCACGGACAAAGTGGAATATCTACGTTAGGTGGTTTAACCTTCCTGCTACCACGCGTTAAACCACATTGCCGGATTCTTGTGGGACGAATGACGCCTGGTCAAGTTTCCTGCTGTCTACTGAAAGCCGTTACAAACCACCTTTGAGTCTGTACTGCCTGGCGTTTGTAACCATAAGTCTCGATGGGAATGCAAGCAGTGGCTAGAATTAGCGTTGATTGTCAGGTTACTGCAGTCAATGTCAAGTCAGGATTTCCTTCTTTGCAAGTTTAATCTGGCGCATCTAACATAGGCCCAAAATTTTTGCATATTAGCACCTTACATTCCTTGTAAGGTTGTTACGCACTTTCGGTCTGGCATTGAGTGGATTTGACAATATCGATCTTCACCTTAATCATTGTTTATAAAAATCGACCTTCAACCAGATGTATATCGCTAACTGAAGCGACTTGAGTTGGACACGATCCGGACAGCCGAAAGCCTTTTATACTGCGCAGTAGCATCACCAACTGTTTCCCCGCATTCTAGCTCCAGCATCTCCGGTCTCTAGGTTGCGATAAGTCTTGCTAGGTTGTTGTATCTAACAGTCGGCTTTATACGGCCTCTACAAGGTTATGTTAGTGAGTGAATAAAAATGGTATTTATCTCACGGGGCCATTAACTTTGGTTGATGTTAGCACACGAGTTTTTCTGTCTACCTTCTATTGCAACTCTTCCAGCGAGTCTTGGCTGAATGCTTGTTAGCTCACAAAGTAGGTAATAGAATGCTCAGACTGTAGTTGCAGGGAGACTGGGTTACAATTAGGTATGATGCTATCTATGATTGGCGTAACCAATACTGAATGCGCAACCAGTGAACGCATGCAAATATCGTTAAGTGTAGGATGTCTGACCTCGAACATTTTATAGATCTCACCTAGTCGCCAGATAGATTTAAGGCGCGTGATTAGTGCTGAAAGCATCGCCGTGCTTTCTCATTACGATTTTATCGGCGTCAGTGCTCAGCGTATAGTTGCGCATAATCCCCAATAGTACTTATGCTGCACCAGGCCTACTATTTTGTAGGCAATATACACTCTCTCGTTTTGCGTGAGTCGGAAGATTAAGTTTAGGTACTGTGGAGATAACTACAAAACTTTTCCACACATCAGGCACCACAGCAGGATCAGGCGCTATTTTCGTCCATAGTTAAGTCAGATTTTCTGATATCAAAGAGTAGGGAATGGAGCTCCTGTAACTCTGCTTCCACGGACTCAGAGATCATTTCATTAGTGTAGGCTAGACTAATCCGCGTCACAGTTTGGTTTACTAAATAGACTACATTTGGATTTATGCAGGTATATAATTTACCCACCCATCACTAGCATCAGTACCTTGCTGGATTACTCTGATTTTACTAGGCTGGTATTTAGTCCGGTCCGCAGTATGGTAAAATTAGATAATGGCAATGATAAAAGTGCAGAGGGTAACAATACTCCATTTTTTGGATCCACTAAAGCCCGGTACAGGCAATACGTAGGCAATAGGTGTAAGGCATACTCACCGATATCTATCGCCATTTTAGCAGGCAAGGTAGTTAGTAGTAACCTTCGGCTTGCATTTTGTCTTCGGTAGTTCTGGCATTCAGCGCTACCATGGCGGGAAGTGAAGTGCCAGTAGCTTATTTGTGCTTTGGTAGCTTAGAAACGAATGGCCGTTGCGTCCTTCTATAGGTAGAGGGGAAGTACTGATCAAGTCCTTTATCTTGCTTTTTATCCCTAATTGGATATCGCATACCGCTAAACAGCAAACTTCGTCGAGGGAGTTTGGAGGTATGCGCATATAACAATTGCCTTTATCTCCTTGCATTGCCTACCTAGGTTGATCCCGGTAGCAAAGTAGTTAGATGTAGTTTACTGCCCATTTACTATTCACTCAGCTTGGAATGACCTGCGGCTATCTTATGAGTCTCATCGAGGTGGCGGCAGCTTTAAGCCCTTATTTTGGCTAATTTGCTAATTGAAATAAATTAAAAGCGCTCTAATTTGGTGGGGGACATAGCTCACAGTATGCGAATACATCTCTTCCCTGATTATAGATAAGGAATTGGAAAATGTAGCGGCTATTCATGCACAATTATCAGGATGTGGTAAATAAGAAGGTCATCGCTCTCTATAACTTGCTATAGAGACTTGTCGCTCTGTTGTTGGTGCGTTGTAATAAAGGGAAGAAAGTAGCGCATCTAGTTTTACTGGTTCTTCAATAAGCGTTGCTCAGGAATTCTTAGAATTTACGAATTTAAAGGCTCGGTTAGTATAAGCGATCTCACACTGTAGCTTGTCATCTGACTGTATTTGTCATATTCTGTTTGAGGTAGCTTTAACCAATGATGGAGCTGACTATATTGAGTGAATTTGTAATGTAGTGCCAATAATCGACAAGCAGTACACTGAATTTTACCAGACTGTCAGTTTCTACTGATGCGAATCATTGCTACAGAATTACATCAGGTCAAACTCCCGATTTTGCTACACATGCACAAGGGATTGAGAATCGAGATTCTAGACTGATTAAATTGCTTTGATGCTCAGTATAAAATAGCGAATAGCTGCCCGGACTGCACGAGGGTGCAGTATCAGTCCATCTTATTCTTGGGCTTTGCCCAGGAAGTGATATTTTTAACAGTGCTTGTACTACGCTTATAGTACAAGGTTTGATAGTGGCTGCATCTTGAGTAGAAAATGTTTCTTTCCCTGTTCTCATTATCATGAGTCCGGTACCTTAGAATGGCTTAAAAGTAGTTGTTATGCCACAGAGTGTAATAGTGCGTGTTAGAACTAAATTATATAGCATGCAGGAGTCCTGTCTAAAAAAATCAATATTTACCTCTGTTCGCCTCGCCTCAGGATGCTTCTTGTTTATTCATTATTTACTTTTCTAGCCTGATTAGTCGTCACCACGTTCTCGTTCTGCTAGTCCTTGAAGGTGATTCAGTTCTGGGAAATATGTGCTATGTTGGCGACTAGGCAGGTTCTGTCCCTAGCTGTCCAGCATTAATTTTGAGTCCGATAGCAGTAAATATGCATCCAAAGCAACCTCAAGAAACCGAAGACTGCCTGGAGTTATGGAGCTTAATAATGATGCATGATATCTCGGGGACCATGCCATAACCAATAACTGCTGACCAAGCATAGATTTGGGCTTGCACTGCGGGCAGCTCTTCAACAAGCTTCTCTTTTGAAGAATTGGGTATTGCCGGCTGAAGATGCCGTATAGAGACAGTGACGCAGCCGGTCGAGATTAGGGTGTTTAATATGGCTTGGGGAATAGGTGTTTATAAAGAAATTGATCAGGAAATCAGGTAGTCTCTGCGGCTTCGCTGTTTAAATCGCCGCTTAACTACTGCTGAAATCGAAGTGCTGAGTCTCCGTCCGGTCTCAACGCTTATCTGTATGCAGGTTAATTTTCAATATAAGATTGAATCAATAAGTTCGAGGCCACGAATAATGTACTTTGGTGCCTGAACGCCGGGGTTCGCAAGAGGCTCAGAGCAACAGCTAATTTGCATAGCTAGCTAGAGTTGCTGCCCTAGCTAGAACGACCTCTTCAGCACGATGCATACGGTTAGGTAGGCTGCTCGAGGAGGTGTATTAAAGGAGATATTGATTGGTATATGTGCTGGCATCTTGGTCTCCATATATTGCCCGCTGAGTTAGCCGCCTAAATATTCTGCAGAACCCCGCTCTTTCCTGCCAGGCGGTTTGTTTATGGCTATCTTTTTTGGGTAACCTCTGGCGTTGCTAGACTTCCTCATTCGATAAGGTACCCATGGTCCATGCATATCAGGATGTTACGGTCGATTAGTCCAATTATATTAATTAGCTATGGTTGCCCACTGACCTGGTCCGCTGTACAAACGCAAATAGAGCCTCTCATTAGTCCCAGGTATGTATTACTCAGAAACGCTCGAGGTCTTACTCCATATCCTCAACTATAATTATGAGGCCGGTCTTACGCCAAAGGATCCGGTTAGTAGCCTGTGCATTGTGTTGGACCCGCCTTATAGCTTTGCTAGCATCTTATTGCAGTACAGCGACGGTGATAAGCTGATCGTAAGTGGCTACAAGGTTTTATAATTCATCTCCCGTATCGATAGTGCTCGAGAAATGCTATTGGCAGGTTGCTGGTTTAGATGCGCCGGGCCACTGCCTGTTTCCGCTTGGTTGTTGACGTTAGTTCGCGCAGGGATTGGGTTGAATACTGTCGTCCGATCACCGAGGTTAAGTTGAAGCCGTGGATTGGTACTTGTCCTCCAATGGGCTATCTAGAGCAAAATAATAACGACTGATTGATGGAATCTCTAAGTATTTTAGATTCCGCTATCAAGCCGATTTGTTGCAGGAGTGTCGGGTGATCTGTTCATGGACACGCTAAAGTAACTGTTTGATTACTGGTAGAATCGTCATAACCTAATCCAAGTGACGTACGGTTCCCTAATTTAATCTACAATACGTCATACATTTACCGGGTGTTCGTCAACACAAAGCTAAATGGTGTTGTGGATATGCTTAGTCTAGAAAATAAAAGTTAAACGGGAAACGCCAAGAAGAGTGGTCTCTAGAAGTTTATAAAATGTTTATATCTATTTAATATTTCTGATTGCCGGGTGAAGATAAAGCGACCAAAGCCATACAGAGCATTTGGTTTTTCGCTATGTCTCTGATACCAGGCGCTTATAATCTGCTGTATAGCGCAGCATGAGATCTGGTGGATACATTCTCGCCAGAATAAGTTTGGTTTTGGTTACAAAGGAGTCGCGGTTGATAAGTTGCCAGTTTGCTAGGTAGGTTACCACTCAGCTTAAGAATGGTGCAGGTCTTGCAATTATTGGTGTAGCCTAGTTCTAGGCGTAGAGTCGCAGCCTGTGAGCCTGGCAGGTTGTTATAAGGAGATCCATATTGTTTATTTTGATTGTCTACTACCTTAGTGGAAGAATATCTAAAAAGATTGAAAGATATACCGAAGGGGAAATGCTTTGGCGAGGAACCGCTGGAAAGGGGATCTTCGTGCTCACGGATAGATACGTCCTCTACTTCGATAGTATTAGAATGAGGTATTCAGCAATACGGTTTGTTTTTCCTCATTAGTGAGTTATCCTGTTCGGATTCTAGATATGATGCCGCTTCCGTATTCGTTTGGGTGAGCTAATCGCCTGCCTCAACATGTAGGGTATTGAGCCCGGTATTATGGAATAAGTCTGCCAGTAATACATTTAATGATTTCGCTGTTTATAGATGAACCTTGAATATTTCCTTAGTACACCTTTAACAATTTCGCTGCCATATATAATGTGGGAGACAAAAGCTCAGGGATAGTGTAAACATGCATCCGTTGGATGATTGATCATAACTTAAATTAGCTGTGTTAGAAAACTAAGAACTAGTGCTATCATCGTGGTCGTATTGGATTTGGATAGTGACGTTTATCGTTTAGTGATAAACTGATTGCAATCATAAAAGAGTGCGACTAATAAAACTTATAGGAACGTCATACTAACAGAACTAGTATGACTTGGGACTGCCAAAGTTCAGTCTATACTTTATCGTGTCTAGCGGCCGGGTTCGACAGGAAGGGCACAGTCAGAGGCTACTATTTTAATGGGTTACTATCTGCGTATACCACAAGCACTCCAAAAAAATTTTGCAATTAAAATCCACTAAAACTTTACGATGTTCCCAACCAGATGAAGATTGGGAACATCGTCAGTTGCCTGACTGACAGTGGAATTATGTTCTAAATCGCCGTCCTAGGTGACGCTAAACTCATCATTGATACTACCACTCGTATATTCAGGTTTAATGTTAGAAAGGTTGTGGGTGCGAGACCTTAAAATGTCGTTCTTGCCTATTGCTCTTTATTGGAACGAGCGGATAATAACAGACTGGATATCAGGGCCCTTGTGCCCTGATATCCAGTTGGCCAAGCAGGTATCAGTCAACGTTTCCCCGTTTCCTGTGTTGATTAAAAATCAATTCTGTCCTGAATTTCTCGCTATATATTTTAGAATGAGTATTAAGGATACAGCCTGATCTTGCAGTTTGATCGCTAATACTGATCGTAATATCTAGTGAATTATAAGTCGATAAAGAGAGTAATATCGCTAACGCCCAGGTATTTAAACGTGCCTTCTTGATCATGAACGCCCGTTTCATCAGATCAGACTCACTATTGACGGATCTATTAATCAGCTGAGTTAAATGCTCCGGTATGAAAAAGATTTTTGCATAGACTTAGTATTTTATAATGCTAGGATAGTGGTAAATAGATAGGTGGTCTTTGTAGATATTTGATCATATCCGTGAGTGATTTGGATGATTGTATTTGCCCGATAAAAGAAAACCAATGCATTTATTTCAAAATATCTCAATTTTAAAAGCGATGATAGGGTAGGTGAATACACCTAACCTGCTCAGGCTATATTCTGCACATTTAAATAAAGATGTGGTTTTGTCTACATCAGTACGATGATTAGTAATAATGATTTTTATTTATATAATTAGGTAAATGGCTACAGATAATCATACAAGCGTTTCTATAATAAGTGTGCCGCATCTAATGACCCGTATGTCACTACTTACAGTGCGTGCTCACCTCACACTCCTTACCGAATTTTAGGACTTGTTAATAATCGGTAAGGTTTTTCTAGCCCGTACTGTAATAACCATGAAGATAAATATCGGGTTTGGCGATACAACGATCGGCACATTTTTAGTTTGATCCATGATGATTCCTGATTAGTAGATTAATGTTGCTAAGCAGAATTAAGACAGTGTGATGCTATGAGCCTCATGATCGATGGGTTGGCCTTATACATCGCCGCATCAGTTTGAATAGGCAGCACTAGTTAATTTATTTTTATTCATTTATAAACTTCGAATGCCATTTCGGACGCATAAAGAGAGCCCATCTCCTTGAGATGTTAGGCTGAGAAGAAAGGTGTTTAAGTTCTCTAACTTGTCTTTTATGTGTGTTCCTTCATATCAAGGTGCTCGCTGATATTTACGTATAGTTATGCAGACTGACCACATGAGTCTTTTAATTAATAAAAGATGCAGAATGATAGTCAGTCGAACAGTCACGTCTAAGCGGTCATTTGCAAGCTTTGAGTAGCAGTGTGGCAGTGCCCGGTGAGCAAGATAATCTTTCAGTTTCATTAGCCAGGATCATTAAATTCATCTCTTTCAGGGTGGAAACTTATTTATCGCTTGTCTTTCATAGATGGTGTCTATCTTTTCAAAGCGAGACGGTCCCAGACCTCTTTCAGAAGAACTTTAGTTATAGTCTCGGACGGTCTTTATAAACCAGTGACGGTACTTCTGGCACCGTACGTATTGGTTAATAATTACTCTCCTGCTCATGCCTGTCTTGCGGTAAATAACTCTGATAGCGCCTACTTTATAGTTTCGGTGATTAGAGGGATGAGCATATTCCAGTCCCGGGCGGACAAATACTTCCTTCACCCCGCGTCGCATATCGCGTACTTCTTTACGATAAATAAAGTCACTCATCGCCGAGTATAGGTCGATGAGATCACGCTGGTGTTTAGTTTGGACTGAGGTACTATTTACTTTGAATGTGTTGAGGTCTTGTCTGAGAAACGGTATTGATTTTCTCTAATATTTAGTCATATTAATCGGATTGGTAATTACTGCTTTCCTTTAAATCCTTTTACATTCAGAGTCCAATAATAACTCACATTTACCTGCTCTTTAGCATTTCTATTTATAGGAAAGAAGTGGAGGTTCATTTGGTTTCTCATAAATAGAGGGAATGAGTTTTTGATCCACTAACGTAATGGGCGGTTCCACTTGCCACCGATGCTATTAATGAAATTTTCCTACAAACAGCTTAATATAGCTTGTTGTCGATGGCGTCAACCATATTAAGGATTAAGAATCCTGCCATAAATACCACAAATTCTCTATAATCCGTAAAATAACACTGTTAAGGCAATGGCATTGCAATACATACTTTAAGTTCTTAACTTTTAGCACTGGGAAATGAGGCGCTGCAATAGATGAGCAAAACAGCTTAATTACCTAACAAAGGATTTATGTTTCTATGGACGGTCATTTGGAAGCTCTTGGGTGTTGCGGGATATGATGCTCAATTTGTTTTCTAAATCATATCCTCCTTCAAACTAAGGTAATTATTTTTAACCTTGGTTTACACAGGTCAGTTGTTATAAATCCTGCTTTTCACCTAACGCGCGAATCCCTCGATGCGTTGTTGTCATCTTGACAGTTGGCACCATATCGCATAGTCCGTCTCGTGGTGTAGGTTATAGTTCTAAATTGTCTTGACTGTTGCATTACCTTGTGTTCGGGTTTAGTCTCGTATTTCCGACCATCAGGGTCCACTCATTTATTAGCCGAATTGGTCGACTCACATTTAGGTATTTCTTAATTAATCCGTGCAATCATCCTGTGAATCGATGGACCATCTGGAATACCTGGTTGTATGCCCATATCGAGATTGAATACCTGAACATTGCCATTAAAGGTCTGGGGTTTCAGTGATCGCTATCTAAGTAATAAACCAATGATGTATTATTACTTAGATGCTATATAATATAGGGCGTCCCTATGGCAGCTGAAATTTAGAGATGGATAGCCTTAATTCTATTACTATATGCGCACAGGAAAGTGATAACAAGCACAATTTCTGACTTGAAGAGACTGCCAATTTCTGGATGAATGGCCTTCATTTTGATACTATGACTATCATCAATCCCTACGCTTTAACAGGTGTAGGCAACTAGTCGCGTATTACAAATTGGGATCAAGGTTGTGTGATGAGAGTTAGTGATGCTATCGCGCTAAGCTTTGGCTTGATGGATCTGTTGATCGTATAATGCGCTGTATCTAATGAGGCCAGCGCCGATATGATTAAGGGTGTTTAGCGTAATTTTCCCCACTCAACCTCTAAATTCTCAACGGATACTCTTATCCGGCTCGCTTCAGGCTAGTATAAAATAGAAGAATCAGCCGTCCGCAAATAATACGCAATAACTTTATCCTGGTTTTTACCGTTGTTATTAGAGGTCAAGCTCGGTAGCTTTTGTGTGTGAGTAATAAAAGCTTCCTACAGAGGGGGAAGATGAATCCAGTACTGTAAGATTAGGAGTAAGAGTTTGTGTTATATGAGTGGCACTGAATAGGTGTAGGTAAAGTTCCAATAGCGGAACGGTCAGCGAATCCCTTAATAATCATTTTGAGTTGTTAAGCTATGCAGCCAGTTTTTTCTTGCAGTTTCTTCACTTGGAAGCCCGTAAGTACTGTAATATGCGTATCCAAGATTTGCTCTAAGCGGTTATCAGCGACTCCAGTTGAACTCAAGAATTTCCGGACATTTAGACGTAATTTCAAGTGCGTATTGTACTGTTACAGTATTGTTTTTCTTTCAGGGTCGTTACACAGAGACTTTTAGAGTGTTTCAGAGCATTGTTTTAATGGTGTTATTTCAAGGTTTGCATAGCCTAACGAAGTTAGGTAAGCCATAGGCTTCCATCACACTGGCGACGTGAACTTAGCTTTCCAAATCCATCTGTACGTAAGCAGATGGGGACGTGTCATTGCCTGTCTTCTCGGAATAAAGGAATATTCTTTTTGCTTAATAAATTGGCATCGTTTAATTCGAATTAAGCTATTATTCAATTGTTAGCAACATAGCGACTGACCTATATTATAGGGAGTAAGCACAATTGTATAACGTGCTGATGTTTAATAGAGAGTCTATTGTAAGAGAAGTATTATAAATGTTGTTTTTTTTAAGCACGGTCTCTTCTTAGAAGAAGACTATCTGAGGTTTCTGGTAAGTGCATTATTAATCGATGTGTAACCAAATCACGTCCGATATTAATAGATAGATTAGATATCACTTACTAAAGTAACTGAATTATAAAACCTTTTGATGTGATTTAAAACTAACCACCAAATACGCTATCTAATATTTTTATAATTTTATTTTCGAATCAACTAAATCAAAGCAGTTGATTCGAGGCATATTGTGATAAAAGAACTTCTTGATCAGATAAACAAAGAATTATATAGCAAAGAAGTAAGACTCACTAAAAAATGTAAGTAGTATATTGCTATTCCGGGTAATAAATTGTTGGAAAATGGGTTCGCGATAGTAATGAATAGACTCATAAATGACTCACTACCATAGCAGTGAGCTATGGATGCGCTCGTGGGAAGGAAGTACCTCAAAGATAAAAGCTATCTTTGTAGAGCAGACATTCAAGTCTTCTCTGAGGTATTGTAAACCACTATTACTACTATACTGGTACATTTAATCACTGGAGATAGTTCTACATTATGTATCAATAAAAGGTATCATATATTTAAATCCACATTGCTTCAGTTAATAGATTGATGAGGGATAGCAGGAAAGGGTTGATTGTTCGTTATAACTATGAACACCGTTTCGGTATACAATAAATCACTTCATGCACTCATAGTAGTGAGTAACTCGCCTAACATCGGCCTTGAACCTAAACAGCAAGTTCCAAAGGTTTTGAATAAACCTAAAATTGCATAATTCGCACTCAGTTTAGATATATCTCAAAACTTAGAGTTAGATAATTAGGAAGTCAACTCAAGAATACAGAATGATAATAATATCGTGGTAGGCTGCACTGCATTGATATTTAGCATCGCTAATGCTGAATAGTTTTGAAAAATATTTCTAGTTTGAGCGTGTTATATTTATAAAAATGCAAGAATTCGTGAAGCTATTTATTCGGTTGTGATAGAAAATGCAAAAATTTCAATTAATTAGTAATCTTTTTTACAAAAGATTTCCCTAAAATCCTGTGTTTCATTATGAGTCCAAAATGAGTGTTACTGAATATCGCAGTGGATGCCTGGGTCGAGCAGGCTTATGGTGAACTTGTACGGCTGGCGCGAATGCACTAATCTGTCAGCAAACTACCTTATGCTCTTCGTCCTCACTCGGGTTGCACCAGGACAATTATGACATTACCCTGCGATCAGTATAACTACTAAGCACTGACGTCCTTTCTGATCACGGGTAGCGTAGTCGTGATATTCCCTATACCGCTTGGAATTGTTAATCTCAACATAGTTGTATACTAGCGGTGAAAAGTGTTGACGTATAAGAGCTGGCAGCTCTTGGCTATACTGGTGATTACAGCTCTTATTTTTTGATGTCTCTATTTTTGGGATAAGAAATAGTAATAAAATGCTGAAGAAATAGTCGGTGATAGTAGCGAATTATCTTACGTAGAGTCTGAGTGAGTACCTCAGATACAGCGATACGATTAAGTATCGGATTCAGGCAAATATTATAACAATCGGGAATATCAAGTTGCTTATGCCTCTATTACGACATCCGATGTAATACGATCTTATTTTGGTCGTTCTCCTACAATCCAGAGAATGCGTTATAAACAATTCCTGTATTGTAGGGATTCTAATCTTGAATTGAGAAAAGGTGGCGGTGTTTACCCGCTGTCAGTCATTTTAAGTGACGTTAACGCGATTAATCTTTACGCCATAAATATTCAGGATGAATCTGTATTTTACCTTACACATATTACAGAAGACAATCACGAATGTGTATGATTGTTGATTGCTGATCATGTGACGCTCGGCCATACAGAAATACTACATCCTCGGGAAGGGGTATTGGGTTATAGCTACGATTTTGTTAGACGGTGACGCAATGGAAGATGATATTATGATTCGTGTTAAAATATCCTAAACCTAGCTGAGGATCTGGTTACTAGTTGAGCTCCATATCTGAAGTTCGCTAGACATATTGCACGCTAACCGCCGCGGACTAGGATTGATCACTCCTCTACTCTTGCAATAAGAGTTGTGCCGTACAAAGCCTGTACCTGCAGTAAAAAGTAGTATTGATCAGCAGATCACATGGCTGATACTGATCAAGCTAATCCATCGATTGCGCCGAGATTTTACTGGGGGTGGAGCCACTGAAATATTTTCTTTCCCTACTAAAACACTAGTTCTTGAATATTAGGTCCATGCAAAGGACGGTAGTGGCAAGAACATATAACGTCGTACAATCTGGCACTATAAACATGAGATCTAGCGGGTCGATTAGTGTCTGATGTAAGATCGCTGAATAGATCAATATTACCTATGTGATTTCAAAGAACACTGGCGTTTATTAATAGCAGAAGCCATGAACAGTTTAACTAGCTAGGCAAGCGTCCTGAGCTTATATGCATCCTGAAAGATGCGCCACTTAAAATGTACCGTGTGACGTGCATCTTTTGGATAAACCAACTTAAAAATTCTTGATAGCTTGCATCAATACTCTATAGAGTGTTCGGAATGCGCTATATGTGTGTAATCATTCCCCTTTGTTTCACGGAGAAGGAATGAATAACGCTAATTTTTATAGGTTATCGGTTCTCTAAATAGCATAAATGTATGGATGTAGATTACTGCTAATTAACCATGACGGATGTGCTCTCCACTCAAAGCATCTCGGATTGCTGAAGGATTTAGGGCACCGCCTATTCCACCCATAACCACTGGTAAAGTAGCACCAAATTGTTCTATCACCTCAGTTGTATTACGGCAAGGTTGTTGTTTACTGAAGTTAGCGCTGGTCGATACCAATGGCTTTCCATAGTGCCGACACAGTCTCTGCACTAGCGGATGGCCTGTTACGCGCACAGCTAGCGAGTTGAATCGGCCAGTCAGAAAGCGTGGAGTGTGAGGGCTCGCAGGGATCGCCCAAGTTACCGGACCCGGCCAACTAGAAAATATGACAGCCCGTTTTAATTCATCTAACGCCCTGTCATTAACATACGGGATTAATTGCTGGTAGTCGGCGGCGACCAGGATTAATCCTTTCTCCCACGATCGCTGTTTAATGGATAGTAAGGTATTAACTGCCTGTTCGCTATCGGGGTTACATCCTAGAGCGAATACAGCTTCAGTAGGATACGCTATCACCTGCTGATTATTTAGGGCGTCAAGAATAAACGCGAGGTCGCAAGTAGGGTTTGAGTTCATCACGTTATGCTTCGGTGGTTTATAAGGGTGTCCATATAGTTTATTAGAACAGGAGAGGCATAACTACTGTTCCGGATTCTTTTTATAGCTAATTGATAATGGAATAGGTTTCTTGTTAGAAACTTGTTTAAAATTAAGATTAAACTAATACTGGAGATAAAGGCAGTAATGGGACCCTTATAGTAACGTGACTGTCGCTTCTGTGGCTATTCTGTCGATCTGTCGGGGACCCCATGATGGGTTTATATTTATTCCTACTTCCTTGAAATATGCTTCTATGCTAGATAATTAGAGCATACCGATTAAGAGAACATAAAGGTAATAATGTCTTGTTAGTATCACCTAACACTACGCGTGTTTGCTGCTATATTCATAGCTTGGTAAGATCAAGCTATGGGTCTTTTCGTTAAAAGATGAATATAGTAGAAATTTGATCATAAGAAACTCTAATAAAGGTATGTGGTGACCACATGCGAGAGACTCATTTATCACCAAATGTCGGACAGGACACATTTTCCTGGTGTAAAATTGGTTTGTTCATAAGTGTTTATTTATCTAACTGCTTAGTGTAGATAGCATTTTAGTTTCAACACAGTTGAATCAGTTATCATTGATTTTCTGATTTTTGGATCCAATGCTGTCTTGCCTTAGATTATAGGGAAACTGATCACTATTCTATAAATAAAATGTATTCCCTGTTACTTAAATACGAGAATGTTATAATGAATGCAATTTATTGTGGAAATCATCTAGATGGACCCGACAGAATTTAGATAAGCCTGAAATAAACAAATCAAGCATATTAGTATCTTGAACATGACTTGCCTTATTTGTTGCGATAAAACAACTGGGTGTCCGTCACAGTTGAGCTTGGGTATATTCACATCTAATAATTTGATCATTTCACTACTATGGATTAGTGAAAGGTTGAGTAGTGATATTGACAGACCTCACTTTATTACCTGTCCGATCAAACGGATGGGAAATTGCCATTTGCCTTATGCAATACATCAGATAATTCAATAGATATTTTGCCATTTATTTAGATCCAATACAGACTATTTCGCACTGTTTGTTGAACTTTTTGGTCTAGTGAGAAGGGACGCCTTGTGAGGTTAAGCCAGTCAAGACTTCTCACGCGGCGCCCTAGAGCTCTGGAAGAGTGAATATCTTTTTCCCCTAAGTTAGGTCATCCCCGGGGGGGTCTCAGAGTGCGCTGCGAACCGTACCGCTAGAACGGTACGTCAAGGCTCACGCCACTGTGATAATACGATTACGCCGTGCAAAGTGTAAGGACACTAGTACATCGGTGACCAGATTTTTAGAAAAGGGCGTTCTAACCTGTGTAATACTTTATTAAATAAAGTTAAGATGCGGGCGCAAATAGACGTTTCCGAATCCGTTGTTCAAATTGCTGGTGATGGTAAGGCCAGCACTCTGTGAGTTCATTAGAAATATAGACATTAATCCTCATTCTAGTCGCTACATTTCTAACTACGAGCATAGCAATTCGTCGCTTTCAGCATTTGCGGGTTTTCCTCTACTAATGCTTGCCGCATCATGCGGCAAGCATTAGTAATATTTGAATGGCATAGAGCAGAATATTGCCGCCGACTTGTTCCGAGCATCGCTGTATAGAGTCTAAACACAGGCCATCCCTTTGCTGAATTAAGATTGCGAACGGCATTCATTCTATCTTCCGTAAAATGTATAAGATTTCACTCGGATGCGGTATCAACTGCCTTAGAACTTCGCCAGCTTATTACCTGTCCAGCTCTGCACCCACGTATTTGTCAAGTAATCTCGTCTTGTTTCATCTTTCTTTCCTTCAAAAAGAACGCTGCTATTAGCTATGCAAGTCATTGCTGAACAAGACTGTTAATCAGGCAGAGAAATGTCTAGAATAAAAGTTAATTTCATTTAGCACTCGGATACAGAACTAAAGATATATGTCACTCTTACAGGTATTACATTTCCCAGATGATAGGTTGCGCAAAATCGCATTGCCAGTAAAAGAAGTTAATACAGATATTCATGATATTGTGGAGAACATGTTTGAAACTATGTATGCAGAGGAAGGCATTGGCTTAGCTGCAACGCAGGTGGATATCCATCTGCGCATTATCGTTATTGATATTTCTAATATCGGAGATCAGTGTTTGGTTCTCATCAACCCGGAGCTTCTTTCAAAAAGCGGCGCAACTGGCATTAAAGAAGGCTGCCTTTCATTGCCTGGGCAACGTGCTTTGGTACCGCGAGCCGCCAATGTAAAGGTTCGCGCACTTAATTTTGAAGGTAAAGTTTTCGAGCTGGAAGCAGGCGATCTTTTGGCAATCTGCATTCAACATGAGATGGATCACCTGGTGGGTAAGCTAATCATAGATTACCTACCGCCACGTCAGCGCATAAAATTGCGGGCAATGGCTGACTTTAATGTCAATGACTAATAGATTAAGAAATCAGTATGTCTAACTTAATTCGGATGAATTTGAGTGGAACATCTGACTTCGCAAGCCCTCACTTTAAGGTGCTGTTGTCATGTTAGGACCAGATCATCTGCCTATTTTCCAGTAGTGCGTTTGGCTAGATTTAGGGGTAGGCTAACACATATTGAGTTAATGTGTTGTTAGCAGGTTATACTGCCTGCATTTAAATACAAGTGTCACAGTTTAAAGAGAATCAGCATTTGGTTTCTATCCTTAATACTGAGGGATAGGTTGGATAGTACATGGGTTTTTTCTGAAAAAATATTGCATATACCATATTGAGTTGCATTAAAGGGAACTGCTTGCTACTACATTAGTTTAGTCCTGCATAAGATGAGCGGGTTTTCTAGCACACGACAATAAGACTGAGCTGATATCTAATCTAAATAGGCGATAGAATTTAATTCTATCGATATAGATACCTAAGAGCGCTTAGTTTATCAAGATGCGAAAAGAATACCAGTATATAGAATAAACTGGATTAATTTTATAAAAATATAATAAATAAATTATAACTATTAGTAGTGAGCATACTTACGTATGCAACTCAGTGCAGGATGAGGGAAATTAACCTTCTTAAAGACATTCAATAAAGAAGAAGATCATCTAACTTAAAGGCATATGCGTGCAAGTTAGAACACTATATTCGCTCCTGTAACATATTCTGATTAGTTACTTACAATCGATCAGCTCGGTCAAAACTAGTAAGTCACTATATTAGTGGAAACCGCAGATCCGATACGAGGCACTATTATCTATCCCGCAAGCAGGGTATTCAGATAGCTCCATCAAAACTTTTCTGTTCCTAAACCAGGGGCTTCTGGCAGAAAATCGATATTATCTAACGATAGACTGGATTCATGCTGAGTATGAGTTGCTCCCGTAACTAGCTCTATCTCACTTCATAGCCTAGAGGTCCATGGCCGGATTTTCTGTTTGATTCTGGCTATTATCGTAATCAATAATCATAATCTCTAAAGTTACGCTGTTACCGCAATATACCAGGCATGGGAGAAGGACAATCGCTTAGTATTTTCTTTCACATCTATGCACCCCAGCATTAATAAGAAGGCGGTGAAGTGTTATAGGAGCTGAGCTGCGGTATCTTATGGATTTTATAAAGATTTAATACTGCATTAAATAATTGCTTAGAAAGGAATTGTTGGTGAATAGCGCATACTTGTAGTATGTTAATTGTTGGCTAAATAGTATACTTTCTGTATACTAGTATCCCATCCCTTTGCTTCTAGGCACTGCCGGGACAGGCAAACTCTGTAGTAGTGCTAAACGACCGCAACTAAAATTATTAAGTGCATGGCGCGTTACCTCCGTTTAACCTGTACAATACTCGCTAATGAGTATTGCTGGTGATCATAACTGCCGCCGCCACTTATAACACTCAAGCTAGCGTGCCAACTTATCCACACAGGCCTATCCGTTGCAGTGGTAGCGGATGTTCGATACCTATAACTAGATATATCTCATGTGGTTTTTCCTTAACTCCTGTATCTCAGCTGCGATATATACGGCAAACTCATGACAGATCGCTGGAATAGTTGCCGAACCGTACGCTGAATATAGTGATGTACTACGCCTTTTAACAGAACACTGTGTGATGTCCGTGCGTTGTCTGTCTTTCCGATAGTAGTTACTGATACAGGACGCATCGGTGTAGGCATATATAATTCTGATTAATTCAAATGATGGTGAATACAGGCTAGAACTGTATGCGGATCCTGCTCGTAAAAGCACCTATATTCTGGAATTTATCCCTAAGTTAAGGGTGATGACTATTGATATTGATGAGCCCAGATCACTTTGCTTAAAGAGAGCTACAGCGACCTGATTTTGGATGTTAAGGTAAGTCTAGAAGATTGTATTGTATCGAGATACACTTGTACGTAAATTAACAGTGTGACTAAATTTGAGTGGATGTCCTGGCGTGGCAATCGGCATGATGTGCCAGCATATCAATATCACATGGATATATAGTGAGCGTGATAGCCTCAAGTTATCTGGTTTAGAGGTGGAAATCTTGAAAGGTACAGGCATTTTTAAAATCCAGCAGTATGGCAATCTACAAGTCTGGCTTGATTCTTTGTAAGACAAAAACGCGAAAATCGCTGTTTTGCTGCAATACTAGTACGATATTAAGTTGCTCATCGCTGGTATTCCAGCGTAGCTGGATCGACAGGACCTTCTACAATCCCAACGATGGTTATGTCTTTTTACGCTAAATTGATTAGCCTATAATGCTGCAGGGCATGCCAGCCCTAAATCTGTCAGTGTGCAAAGGGGAAAATGAAAATAATTATTCTTGGTGCAGGCCAAGTTGGCGCCACGCTGGCAGAAAGCCTGGTAGGCGAAAATAATGATATTACCATAGTTGATACTAATCATAGTCGCTTACGCCAATTACAGGATAAATTTGACTTGCGAGTTTTGCAGGGTTATGGTTCTTATCCCTGCGTACTAGATGAGGCTGGCGCCAAAGACGCAGATATGCTTGTTGCCGTCACCAACTCCGACGAAACTAATATGGTCGCTTGCCAGATCGCCTATTCGCTATTTAAGACGCCCAATCGTATTGCCCGTATACGTGCGCCCGCCTACATCCGCGAGTCCGAGAAGCTGTTCCATTCAGAAGCGGTACCCATTGATCATCTAATTTCACCAGAACAGCTAGTTATCGATTATATTTACAAGTTGATTGAGTACCCCGGTGCACTGCAAGTAGTAACTTTTGCTCAAGGCATGATTAGTATCGTGGCAGTCAAAGCCTACTTTGGTGGGCCCCTGGTAGGTAATGCTTTATCCTCAATGCGTGAGCACATTCCGCACATAGATACTCGCGTCGCTGCTATTTTTAGGCAGGATAGACCCATTTATCTACAAGACTCAACTATTATTGAGGCTGGAGATGAAGTGTTTTTTGTTGCCGCCTCACAGCATATTCGTGCAGTAATGAGCGAACTGCAACGATTGGAAAAACCTTATAAACGAATCATGATCGTCGGTGGTGGCAATGTTGGGGGTGGGTTGGCTCATCGCCTGGAGAAGTTGTACAACGTAAAGCTTATTGAACGCAATCAGCAACGTGCCATTGAACTTGCCGAGCAGCTTCACGACACTACCGTATTTTATGGTGATGCCTCTGATCAGGAATTACTAGCAGAAGAACAAGCTGATCAAGTAGACGTATTCATAGCTATCACGAATGACGATGAAGCTAACATTATGTCTGCCATGCTCGTAAAGCGAATGGGTGCTAAGAAAGTAATTGTGTTAATCCAGCGTCCTGCTTATGTCGATTTAGTACAAGGCAGCGGTATTGATATTGCTATTTCGCCACAACAGGCGACGATTTCAGCATTATTAAGTCATGTGCGAAAAGCAGATATAGTCAGTGTTTCTGCATTACGTCGTGGTGTAGCCGAAGCAATTGAAGCTGTCGCTCACGGTGATAAAAGCACCTCGAAAGTCGTTGGTCGGATCGTAAAAGATATTAAGCTTCCACCTGGAACTATAATCGGTGCTATTGCGCGTGGTGATGACGTTATTATCGCTAGCCGAAATAGCAAAATTGAGCAGGGCGATCACGTAATCATATTTATCACCGACAAGAAGTTCGTTCCTGACGTAGAGCGCCTATTTCAGCCAAATCCATTATGTTTGTAGAATATAGTGTATTATACGATAATCTTCTCTTTCGAGAAGAGATGTCGAATTTTATTCTATATTATGACAAAGGTTCAGTGGTTATTCTGAACTTGAGTTATGCATTTCTACAAGGTGCGTTTATGAGGTTTTATAAAATTGCCTGGTATTTAGTGCTCTGAAGAAGTTTTTTTAAATACCAGTTTATTTAAAGTGATCGTTCAGAAGATCACTATACTTGATAATAAAACGATTTATAGTGAATCGTCAGTTCAAAACGGCATATTCTTTTTTACACTGCCTAGATTATAAAATATATACATTGAATTACCGATTTGCCTCTCAGGAACAGAGTTTAGTTTTTATGCTTGCACCGATAATGAGTTGCAAAGATTTAATGAAATTTTTGGTGTAGATGGTCGTGCAGATATACTCGGGTAGCTGAAGAAAATATTGATCTTTCCCGGTATGCATGTTCCCTTTCCTTATTAGTAGATGCTTACCCCTTAGTACCCCTAGTTTATCCAGCAGCGTCTGCGCTTCTTGCTGATTGATAGCTTAATATATTGGCTTCTAAGCTCTGAGTAGTGATTTTAGTTCTTAAAGAAGATCTGTTTTAGATTATTATGACAGATGAATAATATAAGATAGATATCTGTCTTCGGATAAAAGTGTGCCGCATTTTGGAATGTTTCAGGCTGTATGCGCTAGGAATCAAGTTTTATGGGAGACATGGGTTATGCTATCCTAGCGCACTGAGCTAGACGTGGCTTTTATTTTATGCGAATTATATGTTAAGAGATTCTATCTGACTTTAGTATGAATCAAAAGAGAAAGAATACAGCTTTATTAATTACAGTGCCATTAGTAACTAAATTGAACTATAAGATAGTTCAATATAAACAAGCGAATATAGTGTTGCAATAGGTATATTGTGGTGCTCAGTGCTCTGTTGATAAAACAGATCGGTAACTTTAGATATCGATATGGGTGACACGCCTATCGGCAATTCCATTTAGCGCAGTTACAATACTACATGTTATATTGCCTTAATCGTCAAGGGAGAAACCTGCTATCCATCTAAGTGATCCGCCTTTGATTTTTTATTATGCAGAGACTAGCAGGTGTTTATAGATACGTACTAAACTCAGCTCAAGCTGCTATGGATGTGAAATAGAGTTGAATGTATAATTGTTGCAGGTATACGACTGAAAACGGGTTTCATGTTCCAGAACCTTACTCAGCTTTCTATGGATCGCAAGTTTCAACGGTAAGTTGAGCCACTTTCTATAGAAATCTATTGAGATTGGCTTTGGTTTTAATGGCTTTAGCGCGTTCACCTATACGAACTTGGCCTAGCGTTATAGATATGACTAGTCAATTTCTTGCCACAGGCGTGTATATTTCAAAAAATAGGCAATAACACAGTTTTAATTATAGGTTTTGAATAATCTAACTTTTTATTTTTTACTTTTTAAGTAGGTTTGTCGGCTAGCGCTAATTTAGGGAATTGCTTAAGTTAAGTTTCATCAATGAAAGTCCATCAGTAACCTATGCCACAAGTTTAACCTATTCTATTTGTGTCTTATACAATATAGCATGCCTATGGCATTTCGGCCCTACCATGGCACATGAGCTTGTCATTGAGGTTGTACTTTAAATATAATATCCTAAAAAATAGGATATTATATGCGATAATATCTATTATAAAGCTGGTGATGTTAATTGAGTTAGGGGCTTTAGAGTTTCACTCTAAGTGACGATAAGAGTGCTGTAGTACCGTGTACTATCTGATCAGTCTTTTCGATCCGTACCGGGCAAGGAATCTACAATCAGTAATTCGATTTTATTTTCCTCATTAAGCGAAGGCTTTAGGTTGTAAAAAGTTCGTCAAGAGCTTTGTGTGATCTTGGGCACTCAAAGCATCTGCATTATGGCAATGGTACAAAGGCGAAGCTACTGAAGAGTATTCGATCTAATAAGTATACAATATTCCCGCGATCTTAATAAACCAAGACCTAATAACGTGACAGTATTATTAATACTAGCGTCGATTTGTTTTAAGATGGCTATCCCGTCTGGTGATAGGCAATTGAAATCATAAGGTATGGCGGCGAGACTTTACTTTCTCTATCTATCCAATAGATAGCCGTAGCTGATTATTGGTGGCTGACACTTCATGACAACCCCTTTTTGAGCAAGGGTACAAAGGTGCTTGCTCTATGCCCGGATTCTCTTGTCTATATGTGAGAGGATGCCTTTGATAGTGCTATTTTACGGTATACTATGCTTGGACAGAATCACTACGTTAGCGCTAACAAACCCTGTTCCAGTGAGCACACAACATTTTCTGTGCCGTTGTTAAAACTTCTACTGACTCGTGCTGGGAGCTTTACTTATCACATCTAGCTGTATCGCGCAGCTCAATCGAGTGAGCCGCGCGAGTAACGAGGCATCTTTCTTATTCTCACTGTAATTTAAAATGCTCACCCTAGTACCATTGTTGTTAGTAAACTGCCAGTGTTACAAGCACCGGACCTAGTGGTTTTATCTGGTAGATTGCCTATAAATGCAGCTTTCTAGTGGTCGAGTATCCATGGGTATCCTCGCATTACTGCATGAAAATACATCATCTTCGGCGCTTAATATATGATGCATTGGCGGTATTTGATGGGTACTACAGGCCTTTATCAAAGGGCCGGTGTACTTGGCGACCTTTCACTTTCCATCAAAATTTGCTAGGCTGTGGTTGCAGGTTGCGCCACAGGACCTGCATTACCAGTAAATTACCGTCAGAAATCTCGGAAGTCTCTCACGGCTAATGTAAATGCGGTATTGTTATAGTCTTTGCACCACTATAGTGCTTAAATCAGCTGGGGGTACAAGTTGCGGACTTTGTCGACATGAGGATTCGTCAATTGGTTGTGAACATCCCCGAAGGCAGCGACTGATATCTGTTATTAGCAGTAGTTTTATTTTATGTATCAACCCTTTAAATAGCTTTTACTAGATCGCTAGTAACTTCAAAGGAGGGTTTTGCCTGGGTGACGCAATTTATCAACAGAGGCTATCCAATTCTTCGGTGCGTCATATCGATTGCCAGTTCTATTCTGTTGATCATCAGAAGCTGCCGCTACTACTAAAGTTTCGTGCTAGAAAGCGCTGCTCGAAAAGAATTTTCCAAGTGCCGCTAGAGAATACGGAGGTGCCAGTATTGTTAAAAGTGACTAGGCATGCATGCCTGAACCCACGCATTTCAGATAGGGAAAGTGTGATGATGAAGTAGTGTGTAATTTGATATGCATGCCTTGTTAAGGATGGCATCAACTGGGTAAGGGAAGAGGTGGTAACATGCAGCTATACAATTGTCCTCACGGCTAGTTGTAGATAACAAGCCGATATGGCTTTCTTGTCAATCGACGGGTATGCGCAAGGTTAGTTAGACGCGATTACTGCCTGTTTATCATCCAGGTTTGCCTGCTATCTCAGGTAGAGAACAGGGATATGTTTTATCACCAGTAGAACCGAGAAAAATATTTTATAGAATCCGAATTAGTTTGGCTGCGCGCTATCGCGACCTACTTGTGCTTTTAGTGCACAAAGATATTATTAGCTTCATGTCTGTTTGGATCTGAAGTTCTAGTGCCTTTCGTTGTGTAACAGCAGCTTGAGTGAGCGCTTGGTATCCAAGTAGAAATCAGGTGCTAATCGAGGTCAAGCGCGGCAAGACTAGTATTTACGCCTGTTCTTTCTATGAATTGGTTGTGCCAATTTCTGGACCATGCGCAGGTCGTCATGCAAAAGGTGAGCTGGATGTTCAGCGAGCGGCCTTTTCTTACTTACCTTACACCTAAGGTAAGCGCATTAGGCTACACGTGCGTCAGATCTAGGCCTGGTGCTATCCACAGTATTTCTAAATAGGGCCTCCTTGGCTTGATTGGAGCAACACACCTGGATAACCGTGTTAAGGCACTGTTGAGTACTTTAAAGACGACGTCATTCGGTCTTTTCTTGCGCTGGTCTGCGTCCTGCTCGTGAGGGTTTTCAGATATCCAATCTGCTGTTTTAATTTTGTGTTACTTCGGATTCAAAATTACCCTGAATCAGGGTGATCCGTCAGTCTGAAACCTTGGCCTGCTGCTCCTCGCTTCACTATGTATGTTTGGAAGTTACTGAGCCAGAAATAATTATGCAATTTGCTGCTAGCCAGATTTATGTTGGTTATTCAGCGCCATTGCGAGGTATCCTAACTTGGTTAAAGGATAGCGTAAGGGTAATTAAAAGAGCAGTAACTGTCGATATACTAACCAATATGTTTTTTTACTTAGTAAGTTTGCCACGGCGGTGTCGAGCATGACGGTCGTTCCCGTCTAGGAACGAGCAGGCGTTGTAGTGTCTCTAAGAGACCGAACCTGAGAATTGTCCGTTATGACCTGTTTTACCGATAATTCAGGTTAGTTTCTCCCAGGCGCTCTTGTGCAATAATTCTGCCGCTCTTCTAGTAATACACCTAGTGGTGCCGTACCAGGATGTATTACCTGTGCTGCCCTGCCATTGCCGTGTTACCCAGCTAATGATCGGAGCGTTTAGTATGGATTGCATAGGCGGCTTCCTGGTAGTGTTATTGGTAGTGATCTGTATGGATAGGAAGAATGAGGTTGGTGGGTGTCTCGTCTCACATGTCGATGTGGGGGGGAGGAGTGTTAATCTGCTATCTTGGTACGGGTATTCCGTTTTTGGGTAGCGCAGCCATGTTTAGAATATCCTGTGATAACGTCGATCTCTTTGGTGTTATGCTCTAGCCCTGCATATTCGCCAGAATATGAGTAGTGATAAGAGAGCCTGGATAATCTGCTTACTCCGCTGTTATTCACTTTCTGGCTCAAGTCTGCTAGCTTTTTCTGAATGCTGATTTGTGTATATCACCAGAGAGATACTCGGCCTGCTTAGGGACGAAGGCCTTATTGGCTTAATAAGGAGGTAGTAGTATAATCACCTTGCGGGTCACAAGGGCGTGCTAAGGTTAAGATTTGCGATAGTAGTTCCTAGTTAATTTAGAACTTGGTTAATTACTTTTTCTCGATTAGGTTAATGCCATCATCCGTTGATGATGGCAACAGAGTTAATATTCCGTGCCGATGCTTGCGGAGGCATGGTTGTAATTTAATGTGGTATCTTATCTCTAGGTGTTGTAATTAAATAGTGGAGAAAAATGAGTATTTCCCTAATCCATTCAAGGTTAGGGCTGCCGTCTGCTATTCTATATGGCCATAAAAAGCTGTGATCAGAGCTATATTCAGACGAGGAAGCAGTCCACCACGCAGTATTAGGTTTTCGATTGTCTTGCTGTACAGGTTTGTGTTCATAACTAAACCAGTACGGTGTGCCGCTGATTCGCTAGGGTATCATAGATTTGTGTTCTACGTTGTTCCGTCATCGCGATAAGTTATTGTTGCACATTGTGGGGCTTGTCGTTGATGCCTGCGTAGGTTCATTAGAAACTGGCAGCACACCTCTCTTGGTCCATTTTAACGATGAGACTGAAGGTGCTTAGATATTAAGGCTATTGTAAGAATGACATATTCCTAAAATGGCTAATAGCCAGCATTTCACCGGGTAGGTGAAGGAGATGACAAAGAGTGACCGGAGGAGAGTTGAGGAGATTGCTTGAAAGTAATCTCGGCTGCGGTTAGAAAATCAGATAACGGGGAATACGATAGACGATACCACCTTGAAAGTAGTTGAAATCAGCACCTAAAAATAATTAAGGGATAAGGTATTTATTACCTTATCAGTTCATAGGGACTAATTCGGCCGAAGGTGTTCAGAAGCGCGAATCATTCAGTCAATTGATCAGATAATTCTGGATGCTATGGTTGCAGGTGTCGGGGTTGCTTTTTCTTACTTGTAAGAGTTAATAAAGTCGGTTAAGTATCACAGAGCCAATTAGCTTGTGACCATACGACGCTACAGTATCGCGTATGGCCTGATAGGCATTCTATCAGATATAGTCACGTGGGTCCGCTTTGTTGTGGATTCCCATGAATAAGATAACTAGTCCTTGACTACAGACATATTGTGTTCGTGATGCTTGCTCATGGAGATAAAAATCAAGGATCTTCTGCAGTGCTTTTTGCGATCCATGCACAGAGGTTTCTGTGCCTAACCTTCTCGTCGAACTGCCCATAGTCGTGCTCAGCATATCTTAAAATGGTTGCTTGCATTAGCGGCAGGTATTTTTCGGAGCCCACATAATGGCCTCCAGGCTGATCCACAACCTCTTGGAACTGTAATACTAAGATTAGTTGATGGCGCCCGTGTTTCCTAGATCACGAGATCTGCATACTTCTTTCAGAATTGCGTCATATAATAATTAGGTAGTATCGCCAGTAACGGTGTCCTGCTGCTTAGATTTGTTCGCGCAGTATTTGGCGAATTGCGTTGTGTCACAACCGAGGATAGACTAGATCGTGATTGAGTCACAATATTAATATATCCAGCTACCCAAGTAAACACTATTACAAATCGGAAATGATACCTTATATAGTATAAATATTACTTTACCGGAAAGGCCAAGGACGTGCTTTTAGCTTATTCTAGTTCACTCAAAACTGACAGTAATCATTCACGGCCACTGAGATCGTGTCATGCTATTTGGTGGTAATAGAGCAAGGTCTTCAGAGTTTATCAGATAGAAAAGCAATTTCATTACTTGATGTGTAATAGGAATAACAAAGTATCATACTTTTGTAGCCGATGCATTAGTTGCTGCACCTCACATTTCTAGGCGGTAATATAGAACCGGTATTTAGTGCCCAGAGCTACCGGGATGGAGGCTTAATAAGCACCGCACGGTTGGTGATTACTCTTATTGATGCAGAGGTGGCCACCTTGTTTCCATGTGATCTCCCATATCGTGCTATGTTATTAGCATGTACGATAATAACGGTCTCGATCATGACTTGGTAGCCTCTTGCTATGTCACTAAACTAGGAATTTCTAGATAAGATGGCATTTAGCTGACATGGCAAGATCTGCTTGCTTATTTTCATCGTTGGATAAAATTGCAAACTCATCCCGATCCAGATCTTATGAGTTGTTTGGGTACCAAACTGGTTCATAAATAGGCATGGATAAGTTGCCTGCTAGAGCTTTGGCTGGTTCATTCTGATATCAGTCAGGACATTAAGCTATGCAAATACTTCGCATAATGAATACGCTAGTATAGGGCGCTGGAATTATCAAAATCTAACTTGGATCAAGTCTGCTTCTACCCTTGCTCCGATGGAAGGCTTCAGGAAAGCCAGGCGCTGTAGCGAGGTGTCCTGGTATCCAAAAAATAGAAACTGTTGGTCATTGCCTAGCGCCGAACTTGATTATTTCGCCTAACTCGCAATGTTTTAAAGGTCTAACCTACCCTGACCGGTATCGGATAGGGATAAGCTAGTAAATGTTAGCGCTTGACCAGGTCACTTTGAGGCTTGATAGAGATATAATTTAAATGTTTACATACGGCGTAGCGTCATGTCATCGTAGTCATTCAATCATCGACTATTTAGTTATCGAATCGCTCATAGCGTAATTTTCCGGATAGCTCTACAAAACATTTGCTTATTAGCTTATTCTGAGCTGCGTTACTCATGTTCCTACGGTGTTGGTGGCAATCTTTTCATGAAAGAGTGCGCTGGCTTGGTTCTAGAATCATCTTCGCTCAGATGCACTCATATAATTATATTATGAAGCGATATGAGAGTGGCCTGGTTTGAGTAGCAAACTAAAGTGCACTCAGAAGCGCCAGGACAATTCCACCGAATTGTAGTCAAGGTTTATGGTGCTATGCATTAGAATTCCGTTCGCCTTGTCGTGAACGCCGGCCGGGTAGCTCCCAACCTGATGCTAGAGTATAGATCTCCGGGAACTCTGCTAGTTGCTTGTGTCGATATAATCAAGGGAAAGATACGCAATAGGCCGATGTATCTCCTACCTCCAGCCTGGATAAGGGGTAATTTAAGTTCAATGTGAAGAGTGTGAGGATACACCACCTTAGTATTAATCAATCAGAGCAATTGATTTCACCGGAAGCCGAAGCGTCTATCAGCGATACTGCGGGCTTCGTAGAAGACTTTAGGCAAACTCGATGCCTCTGAGTGTGCTCTTACTCCAGCCATATTGCTGAGTAGCATCTGATCGATGGTCTTAACCATATTCAACAGGAACGATTTGAAGTTAGGTAAGAGCATCTACTTGCAATTGCTCGCAGCCATAGCTTCCTCGCAAGCACTAGCGTTACGTTAGTGTTTTAATGGTTTAGTTTAACATAATTATCGCGAGGTGGCGATTGCTCAGCTGAGCGAACAGATGTCTTCGCGAACTGCTATATTACTTTAAAAGTTATTCGGCAGTTATGGAGCCCTATTCGGCCTTATAAAATTGGCAGCGCCCTGGATAACGATACCTAGTAAGGATATGGTGTCATAGCTGTTTAGTTACCCTACTATGGGTTCTGCATACGTTTGATAAGTGCTTCGTATGATATGAAATTCAGTTAATATTCATGAATGCGGGCATCACTAGGATCCCGTATAAAATCATCGTACTCTCAAAAGTGATGGGATGAAGTAGGGATGACACTCAAGCGAGTGTGTACTGGTGACCGCCAGTCATGCTTCGCATCATATTCAACGGATCTGCGCTCTTGTTATCCTCTGCTGGGGAATGGCACAAGTTTTATATCTGTATCCCTTGCGTGGGTACGGAAAGGTTAAGGTGTTTCCATATGCTTTCGGTTCTTAATGTGCAGCATTTTATCAGCCTTGGTCTAGTGTCTGTGCCAGCACGTAATAGTTCAGTGCGGTCGGTCGCCTAACCGCTTCGCTACGAAAGAATTGCTCATACTGCGTATGATTCAGAACTCCTAAACGGGAAATGGTATCCGATATGCCGGTTGATCATGCGCTGATGATTTGTTCAGCATTTTTTTATTTTGTAGAAGCCTACATTCAGAATGCCGTAGGTGAGGTTAAAGCTGTCACCTAGGATGGCAGCCGGCTCGTGACTGGTTTTGGAGGTGCCGAGACTAGCTCGCATATATCGTCAGTAGTATTTATTGAAGAATACATTGACCAATCATTAAAAAAGAATGGGCAATATTTGCCTGTAGCTCTCATTAGAGCCAGATCCTGTTGGTGTTCGGCGAAGCAGATCCATGGCGAGTATGGGAATGGATAACGATTAACGAACTAGACTAGTCCTGCTAATGACAGCCACATATCTTAGTGCATGACTTTCTGCCATAGGGTATAGAAGTCGCTACTAGGATCCTCGGCGTCTTGGAACTGGATCTTCTTTTAAGTATCCTGCAGTACCATCTTGGTGTTGTATTGAGTTAGCGATTTGAATCACGCATGGCGCTATAGTGGATTATTTAGGGTGCGGAATAATAGCACATTCTAATGCAAAATAAACGCCGATATAAATGATTCCTATTTTTTGCCCCATCTTTTATAAAGACTAGCCTTTTTAAGCAGTGATCGTTCTTACTACTCTCTTCTTGGTTTGAGCTTGCTAGTTTTTAATGCTATGAAGTGGCGCCAGATCAAAACAGTATGGTTCATGACGCATTCCGCGCAGCTTTCACTATTATCGGTGATCTTATCCTTTGAGGTTTTAGTTTGTTGGGATAGTAGTCGTTGGTTGGTTGCGACTCGCACCACACAGCGTTAGAAATAAGCTAGTAGACGGGTATACTTAAGCTATGCTGAGATAGCTCTCAATAACCCGGAGAGAAGTAGAGATACTCTTTATGATGATTAGACCAGTGTGTGACAACTAGAGTGGTGCTCCATAGCACAAACAGCGAGTTAACAGGGCGTATTTGTCTCGTATCGTTTACTGCAAGTACTCGTTGCATTCTTAGTGTTGGGTGTGGTTTGGCTGGTCATAATTTAAGAAAGATGGCAGATCAGATACACATGTATCTTGCGAGTATACAGTATTACACAGATAGTGTGCGGAAGTAAGGTTGCACGCATTATCTATGCGTTATACGGTGTTAAAACTGCTAACGATTTAGTACTTAGCAATAGAAAATGACCTGCGATACCTTTCTTTCCTAAAGAAGATTACTTGGCTGTAATATAGTGATATCGGTCTATAATTAATACGGTGCTAAGATATCAATCTTAGCATTCGTAAATTGTCACAGAAAAACAAGAGTAGTTTATTAACGGGTTTATACGCTCTAACGTATGTTTATAAGATGTTGCTTTATTGATAATTAATGCCATACATGAGATGTAATTAGGTTTAAATATGATCATGAGTGTGTTGTGTTTTTTCGTTACTAGATTAGAAGCGGAACAAGACTTATAATGTAGAACAGCGTCTAGAAAATTCCAGGTTACAGGATGTAGATATACCCCGGATTTAAGTTAATAACTGCGCTGGCGTTTATAACGCAGAGATTACTGCCATTCCGGAATCAATTAGCAGGTTCATAATCATTCTACCTCTACCTAAGGCTTTATTTCTACTAAGTCCTAAAACAGTGTTCTCCAGACTAGCGTTCAATAGAGCGTGCTGCGTCATTCGCAGCACACGATTTTACGCTACTTTTCTGATCTTGATCTTGGTGATCTATTTTTTTTGGCGATAGTGCGCTGCTACCTCAACAAGTTAATTATTCATGGTTGTTCTCTCTTCTTGCTATGAAGACTTTCAATACTGAGGCAAACTCGTTAAATGGTGAAGTGATTTCCTGTAAAATTACAGTGTGCAATCAGTTCATTGTTTTCTAGAAATATCGCCACTGGAGTAGTTTATGAGAAAATTTCTTACTTGGTGTAATGTCTTGCTTGTAAGGATCTCTTAATGGGCGTAAGCGCGTGAGGAGTTCTCTGTCTGAGACATTACTATCGGTGATATTTCTCTTCTCTAGATGAAGAAGAAGAGAGTCATTAGGGTTGTCAGTACGTTAGCGCTGCGGTTGCGTCCTCGCAGTCATCGTTCTTTGACCTCATTGTGCTTTCAGCATCCTATTGTAGCAAATCTGAGCTCATACTTTAATAGACGTTAGCTTCAAAGACAGGGTTGTCTACATCATTTCTGCGCAGGCGTTCGGTATTCTTCGAGATACCCCATTACAAGCTGACTCCGCTTTGATCATGGTTAAACCTGCAAGTCTGATGCTGTCTGTGGGCGAAGGTACTATCGTACCTAAAATAGCCAATAGTGCGTCTTTTCACATTTTGCTTTGCATACCTGCTGGTAGAGTTCGATACTTTGAGTTGGATGTTTATTGTTGGAGTGCGGTCCGTACAGGCCCGATATAGCTATGATGGGTACTGTGTTTGCTGGTTATGGTTTTGGTTATTGGTTGGCTTGCGGGTGAGTGTGTTTTCTGTGTGTTGCAAAATATTATTAATGCCAGGAATCATGAGCGGTAGTGGCCTGATGCCATGCGGCGGTTTCTCTTCACTGGGTGGCCCTGCCGAACATTCATATCAGGGTTATACACGTGATGATTGTCTGGTTACGAACGAAAAGCTGCTAAAAACCATGATCCTAATACTAAGGATGTATATATTACATATACAGTAATTTCCTCTCATGGTATAAAAGACGTTTCAGGTTTCTCAGCCTAGACAAACTCGCCAGGCTTGTGCTCGGTCGTATAGATAAGTTAACGAAAAAGTTTGTGCGCCTGACGGCAAGAACCATCGGCAGAATGTTCGCATTAAAATTATAGTAATTCTGTTGCTTGTAGAATTGGCGTTGTAGCCAAGGTGGAAAGGTCAGGGGCCGGTTTTCAGCTACAAGGCGGGCAGTAAATGGCAGCTATCCGTTTGTATAATTAGTTAACCTTCTTTTAAATCTGTTTTTAGACAGTAATCAGTGTCTCGCCGAACCTGGCAACTTAGGATTAGTAAACCTGAGTTGTATGTAGAGGCCTTCCAATTTATTGTGGCGTTCCGAAAAAGGTCTGTTTTTATAGGAAAGATCGCGCTGTTATAAATTTCACTCAGACAGTGTTTGTTTCGGTTTCTCCGAACACAGCGTCCAGCTTGGTTATGGCCCTGGTAGAAAAGAGGGAGCAGGTAGTACCAAGTAGTAGAAATCCCGCGCAATGCAAAGATCTAGGTGATTAATTAGGTTTGCTAGGACCTTGCCATTTTAGCAACCTCGTGTCTACGGTTGAGTAGAGTAAATTGCGTCTTTCTTTTTGCGTCACCAAATTTGCTATGAATGCCCAGAACACCACCCTACGAATCTTTTGATCAAAGGCACGCTACAGTGGTGGTAGGAATCTAACCGTAAAAGCCACAGTCCATCTGTCGTGCTCGTTTAGCTCAGGTGCATCTCGTACGTACAGTAAGTAGGACACTAACGGTTTCGCTCGCATGGATCGGGGTCGAGACTGGTGAGTCTATCTCTATTACTCGGCTGTATATGGTTTGATCTCTATTCTGTATGCTCATAGCCGATAGCCTGTGAGGCTCTTTGTATTGCGTTTCTACAGCGCCATTATTTTAGTGACAACACGCTTGCGATATGCGGAGATTAGACTTAATTTCACCTTTCTTGGTAGAGAAAGGTGAAACAATGATGGTTATTGTTGATTGAGGAGTGCCCTGCGGCTGATTAGCTACACATGTACTAATCAGTTCGTTACCTTAATGGGTAAGCAGATTTTTGTGGTGATGATGCACGTGTCTCTTGATAATAACGACTGGCATTGTATTGATATCTGGAATGGTATTGATACTATTATTAGTGTGATTTGAGCTGCTTGCTACTGATTAAAGTGACAAGATTTCTTTTCACTTTAAGGTTGTTATCTTCTTTGTATGCCAAAATGTAAATTTATTTTTTTATAATAAAATACTAGAGTATTTGTCTCATTATTAATATAAGACATTTATAACCCATGGCTCCCATTTTTAATTCCTGAACTCTTAAAATAGATTTTACAGATACGAATATGTATTCGGGTATGTTAGGAGGTAGAGTATCATGCTTAGTGGAGTTAACAATAATTATTTCCGTATATTATTACTGATATGACTGATCAAAAGTAACTATGCATCTTTTAATTAATAAATGTAAGTGGTTTAAACCCTTATAAAACTTCACGAAATAACAAGGCACTTGCCTTGCTTTTGGCTTATATGATAAAAAATGAATATTGATTTAAATGGGTGTTTATAGTCAAATAATGTAATTACGTTACCTGTAACATCCGGTTATGTTAATGGTATTACGAGTTCCTCGTGTGTGTCTAAGACACTAATAACGTCTTGTTTATTTTATTAGAATCGGTGACTAACATCGCATTGTATATAATTATTTAATTAATAGGATAACATCCTTTCAATGAAAGTCCCGGAATAAAATAATCACAGAAAACGCTAGCGCGGAGTATGTCCTGTCCACTTAAATAAACGGCCCAATCCTCTATTAGTCATAGAATATATCAACTAACTTAGGTTGTTTTTGATATTATTTACAGCAATTCTTGGTGATAAACTAATGAGAAAAAGATTACAGATGGCTTTGTTACGTTCCCCCTTTCTTGATATTGATAGCTATACTCTCATGGCTATGAGAAATAAACAGATTTGCTCTGGCCACCCTTTAGATTGAGCGGTAGGTATTTTATATGTACTAATGCGATACCAGGACCACCTGATAATAAATAATCCGTATAACTTCCAGTGCGTACTAAGGTAGCAGGCTAATATCCTTAGTAAGTAGTAACTACTCTGTAATATATCACGTGATAATAACACGTTGTGACTTGGTTTTGGATATTCTTTGTTTATTAACCTAGATCATCCTATAGCTTCTAGTAGAAGCTGCTAAGTGGTGTACGTACGACTGATCCCCACGGAAATTATAGATTAATGGTTACTACCGACCAGCGTAGTGCCAGCTGATACCACCCAACCTCTATTTATTTTAAATTACAGTGATATCGATTTCTATATGAAAGCCCTTAAGAAAGGTGAGGTATTTACTGGCATATCGCGTTTTTATTAAATCTATTTTGATATGTTATTTTCTCGATCTATCTTTATAATGGATAAGTGATTATGAATCACCAATGCAAGATTATGTAAATGTAGAGTATTAACACCTACAAGTATTTATAAAATAGAAGGATTTAATCTAGTGTTTTCTGTAACTTTATTTGTGGTTTGAAATTGGTTCACTACCAGATCATTTAATTTGTCCATGGCAGGCATAACAGGGCTTAACGCTAAGTAGTGTGATTTTTAACTGATTTTGATCTTGAGAGTCAATTAAATAGTGTCTATTACTGATGAAAATCTGATGTGCTTCTTTTAGAATGAATTTGCTAAAATGAGTTGCAGCTTTATTCGCTATCACCAGTCCTAATCCTCCTCCCTGTATTGATAGTTGCTCTCTGTCAGTGTCATTTCTCTTCGCAGGCTGGTCCAGTGCTTTCTTTAGAGTGGGTAATGGCACTGGAGATGTAGATTTACAAATCGGGTTTGTTAGCTAACAAAGTTAGTATCGATATTGCCAATCAACTTCACTCAGATTATGGGCATACTAGCCCCCTCCCGTTAGTTCACAGTGACTAGTTCTTTCGAAAATCCAAGTTAGGCTCTAAGATTAACTGGTTACGCTGAACAACATGCTTAACTGTTGGCATAAATGTTGCGCCTAGTGGATTATTAATTATGTATGAAGTATTGCAATTTCGTAGTCCATAAAGCATCGGTGGGCAGGTGCTGGTTAATCGGTTCCTGTTAATTTTGGGGTATCTTCTACCTCCACTGCGTTTATCCAACTAGACAAATAGTGTTGTGCTGTTATTTTTATCCCGAGCCGCTAGCTATTAGAATTGTGATATCATCGTTTATCTATTAACCTTGTCAACGTTAATAAAGATGGTGCTGACATCAGAATGGGACTGATCTTTAGATGTTCGTATCTGTAGCATTTAAACAAGTGGTATGATTTTATGACTGTGGCTGTTCTCCATTTTATGCTTCGGCCAGACAACAATGAAGAATGAGGTCACGTCTTCTTAGCACTTACGTTTATGATGATCGGCTGTCAATACGCCAGTTGTTCTAGGCCTACCTTGAAGTGAGATAAATAGTCAGGTATATATAAGTAACTTTGCCTGAGGACCAACAAGATATTATCTTGTTCGGGCTTTAGTGCACCTAGATCTTATCTTGACGTAATTAGTCGTATCTTTGATACGAAGCGTCAGAGATAACTGTCAATACTAAAATCCTAGACATACCGCGCCGCGCAATTGCTGACTGCTTGTGCTAAAAATTCACATGAATCTGCAACTTTCGCTAGTCATTGATGAGTGAGGTGACCTCTGTTCTATTATTACTAGTCATTCACATATAATCTGTAGGCCTACACGTGGGCTATCGATTAAACTGTGCTTAATATACAAACAGTCAGGCTCACAGCCCGACCGAGTCCAGTACCTATTGAAAGTGGCGACGGCGCACTTCCACTCTAGCCTGGGCTGATAAGCATAGAATATACAATTCACATTTTTTGCGACTTATACGGTAACGTATCTTCCCATGCACTTCATCTGAATAACAGCTGAGTGTTGAACAGATTTCTGCATGACAATTAGCAGGGCTGGCAAATCCAATAATGCTTTCGTGGTTCCATATAGGCTATAACGCCTTAGGGATTTAGCGTTCTTTTTTATAATAGCCAGCTAAACAACGGTTGCCGATATCTTGTAGAAATCGTATTTATATGACTGATATTGCTTCTGTCTTATAGACGATATAAAATTTTGTGTACGTATTAGTTCTTAAATCATTTTGTGGTAGCCACCACGTGGCTTGAAGTCTGCAATCACCAACTGATACGATAGTAACTATACTTCTTATAGTGATTTAACAATGTTGCAATCTTGTGTTTTGTATCCTCATTAGGATAAGAATGAGTAATGTAGGTGATAGTTATATAGGTGCTGAGAGCTATGTCCAGTAATAGCTCCTGCCTTAATTAAGTGATTATTTTGCTTTATTTCTGATTTTCATTACGTTAATAGCTGACGCTTGTAAATAGTCGCTCTCTCCCTGAAGAGACTTAAACACTGCTATAAAACTGGAATTAGTAGCATTCGGCCCATTATCTGAAGGGATTGTCCCGATTATTTTACGTAATCTAGTCTGAGCCTAGATTGGATAGTGATGATTCTGTTACAAGGATAAATCTGTTCTCTCGGATTTAAACACGGGCACTGGCTATTTAAATTTTGTAATAGCTGCAAGGAATGAATGCTATTTCAACTGTATGTAGATAGGTATAGACTTTTCAAAGCAGCAGAGTAGCCTGAGTCGATTTCATGAAGCTGTTTTTACCCTTTCGAGTGCTTAATTCATCGCCAGACTAGCCTTGGGCACACCTAAACAACTGAGCTGTTCTTTTCGATCTGCGATTGATGTCTAGATAGTTATAAAGAGCTGTTTACTTAAATTTATGTCAATGTTTTTACTTTCGATTGAAATATAACACTTTATTCCGGGATGCCAATAAAGTGGCTTGCTTTTGAGGTGAGCAGTATTTTTTATTATTCTCATTGAGAGAGCTATTGTTTTTCTGCTTAATCCCAGGGAACTTATGCACGTTGTATTTATAGAGGCAGATTAAGATATGTTAATCAAACCGATACATTAATTCATTTCCATATTTCTTGCTGTTACTCTTTAGTTATTCAGATCTTCACCATCGTGGTCTTAACACAACACACTTTGTAATGCATTATCTCTCTCTAGTAGAGTTGCCGATTTGTAACCCATATTGCAAATCTGATATCCTTCTAATTCATGCTAGTCTTAACTATTTGTCGTTTGGCATATAACGCTTCCTTTTTTCGCCAGCAGCTACGATAGACAGCAATGTTCATTGCTAAGAGTAACCCTAATAGGGCAAACCTCATGGTTAATCAAGACAAGAGAGTGTTTTAAGCTAAAATTAAGCAACAGACGGTAACGCAATTTTAGTGTGCTAAGGAGTAGATATACCATCCATACTAACCTCTATGTTAGGGAGCCCATAGCCATAGCTTACAGCCTGGTGGCTGTTACCACCTTGTTTATTAAGTGCTCTATCACTTAGGCCAAATGCTTTGCCATAAGTTGACTACTGTACATTTCCATATCAATTCAAATTTAACTCATGACGTTGCTATTGGCCCCGAGAGTGTCTAATTATGAACCGCGTAACAACAAGAAACGTCTTATGGCGATAGTGTCTTAGCACACCACTCACTGAACTATATCTGCCAATCGAATAATACAAGAAGCAGTAACATCAGCTTTGTTATATTAAAGGTTATGGATTGCTTGCACGTTATAGAATATTTGATTGCGGTCGGAAAAACTTAATTGCTGTTTACGGAAAATTAAATGTTTCTCTAGTATACAAAGAGACTGAAGAGGTCTAAAATATTAATTAGACTTAAGTCTAATTTAAATAAAATTACTTTTAAGTGATCCTAATCCAAGTTTTTAGACATAGATCACGAAAACGACATTGCCACTAATTTGGCAGTTACGTTGCTGTTAATCGGAAGATCCGGGTTGAGGTTAGAATAGTTTAAATGTATCATTGACCTGAATTTCATCATAAATAAGTCATGCCATTTTTCTAGGCAGATTTGTACGGAAACACGTATCAGTTGATATCTGCTACTAGCAATCTGTTACTGAACGCGCTTCTGTGTAGCTCTCAATGCCGATTTGCAGAAACTTTAATGCGTATAATTGCCTATTTGTTATACGGCCCGTATTGTTTTAGCAGGAATGTGCGTACCAAGCATAGCATTAGTGTTAGGTGGGATTCGCACTAAGAGTAAGTTGCTACACAAGGTTCTTGATTAGGTATTTCATCTTTCTACGCATGCACTTAATATTTATTGATAGAGGATATAAACTATTTTAAATGGCAGTTAATTACTCTGAAGATTTGTTTGATATAGCAGTGCTAACTGCTTAAATAGGTGGGTTTCCTTATACGGGCGCCTAGGCATAAGTTGTATTCAGGATACTTACTGTGTTTCGCCAAGTATTAAGGCCGGGTTGATTGTTGCTCATGGGGTATCGGTGATGCTTCTGCTATCAATAATCTTAAGTTTTATCTGTGGCTCTGCTCTCAGATAAAGAGGGTCCTTCCCTGTAAACTTGACTGTTCCCTAGTTGGAACAAGCAAGGTAGACTGCTTGTGCCTATTGTTTAGCTTGACGATAAGCGTTACCATATCAAAACCAATTTACAGTGCTATCCTCGGCACTGATCGCACTATTTAAGACCCTTACCTAACAAGAAGCCTCTGGCTTATAACATCGGTCTTTTTTATTTTAAACTAAGGGTGTATGCCCTAACAATACACACTCAGTGTACCGCCCGAACAATAAATGGAGTGAATATTGCTAGATTAAATCAGTAAAGGCATTTGTGTGGCCTCGCCACTGTAGCCTGCTCCGCGGTTTTTGGCACACATACTCATTATTCAGATTGTACCATACTAATATGGTATAAGTATACATTTCCTGCACGATATTCCAGTAGCTCATCCTAATAGGATGGGTCAGGCACTTCCCTTACTTGGATGCTAACAAGGTACTATGTAGATTATTATGCTAGACCTGTTGCTAATGATTAACAATTCCTTGTAGTGCAAGCGTTCTTTGAACGGACTCCTGTTAACTTCTATTGGTACCTAATCGTACTGATCACTCTCCTTGGGGTTGAAGATCCGCCAAGTAATCGCTGACGTATCCTGGTTCAGTGGTTAAAAAGCAACTTTTAGTTCACTTTGTCTCCTCAGTAGAGAGCAACATCGGTGTCAAGCTTAAGCTAATCTATAGGCGATGTCTGACATTGCTAGCTAGGTTCTTAAAATATAAAGGAACTGCTATACCTGTTAGGTTGTGACGCGGGTTTAGTGATTTTTTACGGTGCTGCCTTAGCTCGGACGAATGTTATTAAGGCGATTAGAATTGATATTGCTATCTAAGCTTTCGGCCTTGCTATGCCGCTAACTTCTATCGCTTGTTTATTAAATACTAACATCAAATTAATGTGAAGGATTTTGCATTTCATGCACTAGTTACGATTCAATATACCCACTTTATCTGATTACTTATATCTTTCCGTCTAGTTTGCGCACTGCTGCTTGTAGTTAAAACAGTTGCTCGTTGCGGGTCTACAAGCTACTGCGGGCGGTAAATTTAGTGCTACCTTCGTTTAAGAAGGCCTACCAGCGCTTAGTACAATTGATACCAGTGAGCATTAACTTCGCATTTTAACTAATCATTTATTCACTCTACCAATGCGCTGAGATTAGTACTGCCCTGTAGTAAGAGGAACATCATGTTCTACAGTGTGAGTTTTTGCTCTTGCCTTTGTTGCCAATATTTAAATATGATGGTTTTAAAATACGGCGATCGCAAATAATGGGTCCTGATATTACCGTGGGTAGGGAGTGCGTAGTCGGTGGCTTTGTAGTTAAAATACAGTCGTAGGAGGTGACTGATATTCTGATTCGTCGGGCATCGACCATGTTTGCTTGGTTGTTATCTAAGTAATAGATAACCTAATCTCAGCTAAAAAGTCTGTACATTAAGGTGCGTCTAACGTTTCGTGCGTCTTGCCTGGCATCTTTAGTAATTTACGAAATTCATCACCGAGGCTGAATGTGATCTGTTTGCCTTTAGTGGTTAGAAGGCTAGCGTGATCTTAGCAACGATATTTTATCGCTTATTGAATTATTGGCAATCATCCGTCAACGCGCCTGCCTTATGTAAATAGTGTGCTTTGTTGGCATCAATACAGAAATCATTTAACTGTATGTTCTGATCCTTCCTGCTCGGTTGGAGTAGTAGGTTAGTAAACAGAACACTGATTTGGTTATTCACTGGGAAACAAATTTCCAGCATATCCGCTATCAACGGCCGCTCAACAACAGTTTTAGTATTTTGTTTAGCAGCAGTTCTACTGACTATAGCGCGGATGTCGCAGTCTCTGATCAAACAGCTGACAACTTTTTGCTACTTTGATCTTGACAGTAGTGTTTGCGTTCACGGTCGGTGCGAGGTTTCTGGCAACGTAATCCGTGGTGAATGGATTTTGATTGGCATTATGGTTAATGTGTGTCCCGTTTGTTGCGTCCAGTGCGCAATTTCTCAGATAAATAGCGTTAATCGACCTTGAGTTTAATTTTATTTAGCGTAAGCATATCAAGAGTAATCGGACATGGTGTACTGAAATAAGTAGAGGTTGCCATGGTTTCTTTAGCTAGTGCGAACAGCAGAATCTCTTTGTTCTTAAATACCACATCCGCATCTTGCCAATAAAATGATTGTTGCACAGCGAACGATATTTAAACTAGCCTAGTTTAAACGAGAGATGGAATTGCTTAATAATCTTGCCCTACCGACTAGTTGGTCTTTTAGGCTTGTCAGCGTCAGATTAGGCCAGCCTCTATTGGGACTATTGATGTTTCAGTATTGGGTAACTTGCATGCAGTTTTGTTGATTGCTATCTGTACTTACTTTGTGCTTATGCACAAGAAGTTATACCATTTATCAGAAGCAATATACTGTTTTTATTCTGAAATAACTCTTTTCACCAGGCTTATAGGTTAGGTGGTAAATCCAATGCATAACTGCGTTGATAGGCCTCGTTTTGTCCACTACAGGCATGTCCATATCCAATGTCACTACCCGGCTGGCGACCATATTCATTGGCAACTGTAAGGGCTATGCCTCTTTCCCTGCCTCTTTTAATATTCTTTATTTGAGGTTATCAGCAGAACACTACAAGAAGCAAATAATCTTATGAGGACACGGCAGGGTAAGAACTATTAGTATAGCCAGCGCACCGGTCAAAACATTAGAAATAGCCATTCACTTGACCTGCTTGTTTATGAGTAAATACCTTTACTTATAGAAATAGTGATAAACACTGCAATCTCTTTTCAGAGAAGCGGTACAGCGCCGTCGGCACTTTCCGATCTTATTGTTATCGATTCACAATACCTAATATTTAGTATACAGCAGTCTTTATCGGCCAAAGTCAGATGCAAACGTGATGTAGCTAAATTAGCGTAAGTCTACAGCATAACTCCAGGTGGCATTGGTATTAATAGAATATCGGTGTCTGCCTACTCTAGCTTATATTTAAATTTTCACACGATCAGGTGCTGTTAAAGGTGGCGCTTGGATATAGGAGGATGAGTATTAATCATAGTGCTTTGTCGTGTTCTAGTCGCTTAGTTAAGTTTACCGGCCTGTTAGCTAATTAAAAGATCTTGATCACGTGATGCTTCTACTTTTGGAATCAAGGGTCTTATTTGCTTGAAATGAAGGGTGTTGAAGCTACCCGACATAGGTAGTCTTGCTCGAGATAGGACTTGATAGGTAAAATGTAGCTATTATTTTAGTGCCGCAACGTCAGCAGTAATCCCAGCCTATGGCGGAGCCACAGGCTGGGATTCTCAAGGAATACTTCACGCTTGGATCAACATTTATAGAATCACTAATCTCAATCTTAATATTGTTATGGGTAACCTTTGTAATTCGTCTGTTTGAGCAGCAATACCCAATTTAATTTAACGGGTTGAAGACAGGAGATGCTGCCACTAAGTTAAACTAGGTAGCTGTGGACATGCACAGCTTCGGGATTAGTGCAGTCTTTGTAGATGTAATTATTACCCTAATAAAATCCAGTAAATTGTGGAGATAGTCCTTGCTGATTTGTGAATTTTAAATCTGTGCCTCTCTTAAGAGAGTAGCGCGATCCGCCGTCAAATTAATATCCACAAGGATCGGCGCAAATATAGATCTCATATATATCTGGGTATTGAGCATGTCGGCATTTAAGTAGCCTTTACCGCGCGTCAGGTTGCTGAAAGATTTTTTAAAACTATCATATTTGGCCTGACTGAGCCTCGATAAGGGAGGGCTGCTTTTCTTGACAAGCGCCACATCAAGTGACCCGTGCCCCGGGGGAGACTGTCGCCATCAAAATAATATTATTAACAATGATCCCCGGATTAGCTGGAGATACTGTAGAATGCAACAGCTATTCTAATAGAAGCGACTGATCGTTCAGAGAAATTGACGTTTCTCTGGTAATGATTTAATCCCATCAAATGCTGACTTACTGATTCGTTTACTTACGCCTAGTAGTCACTATTGTTACCAATTTCTTTAGATAAAATATAAGACAGCTGCAGCATGACCGATCATTCTATTTTAGAATGAAGACAGCCATATAGAGTCGATGATTCAGTGTGCAGCTCGCAATGAGTACAAGAAATAAAAATAAAACAACCAGATGAACCGATATCTTAGCATGTACATCTTTGTGTGTTGTATATAGCTATTGCTATGCACTCTGGCCATGTAGCAGTCAGGCCATATAGCCTATTCAGTTTTTGCCATGCAACATGCATACTCAGTATGCACCCGGCCGAGTATTTTAGTTCTAGCGTACAAAAGAGTGTATTAAATGTATATATAAACAACATAAATCGGTTGTTGTAAAAAAAAGAGATGGTGAGATACAACTCTAGGAATAATGATAGTCGTGATAAAAGCCGTCTATTGCTGTGCTGTTCTTGAAACAAATCACTCATCGATGATAGGGCATCGTGCCAATAGGTTAGACCACACCCACGCCGGTGACTATGCTCAACATTAGTTGCCTGGAGTGCGATACTTTAGGCGTTTAATCGTATGATAGTGGCGATTGTTATCATGGCTGTGTCTTGTAGATCGATTGTTTTTCTGCGAGGAGGCAGTGTTTAAAACACTGTAGCTAACTACGCGACCGGCTATACCTCAAAACCACCTGCACTTAGGTCTATGCCTGCAAAATGAGCTAGAGGGAATTAGTATATTGACTGTTTGACACAAATCATCAGCTGTAAACAAGTGCTAAAGATATATTTGGATAAAATTATCTGACTCAGTATATGCTGCAATACTGAGATATTGGAATGAAGTACTGCTCATCGATTTTGACGCTAAATTATAAACAACACACTGAGGCGTGTTGGCGGGCAAAAAGATGTTAAGAAGGTGATTTCAGGTTAGGATAGCAAGTAGGCCATTAATACTAATCTGGTGCTCAATTTATCATGCTACTATCCTAAACATCAGTATCAACTGTGCTTAAATAAAAGACTAAAATGATTTAGGACTGTTCAGGATCAGTAGATGTTTATCACCATATCGCTAGCTACTGGCTGCTTGTAGTTGGTAACCACTAGCGACCCCTGTGGCGCAACTGCTACACTATGCGTGCGACACCTGTGGCCTGGTAGCTGCCTTTCGGTTATTATCAATTATTTTTAATTTATACCCTTTCCAAAGCGCTGTAGGTACCTATGGATAGATTATGTTAAATAGTATTTTACTGATCCTTTTACTGATCGCGGTGAGTGCATTTTTCTCACTATCTGAAATATCTTTAGCTGCATCACGGAAAATAAAACTAAAATTGATGGTGGATGAAGGTAATATTAATGCAAGCAAAGTGCTGAAACTGCAAGAAACCCCGGGTCTCTTTTTTACTGTGGTACAAATTGGCTTAAATGTTGTGGCTATTCTTGGAGGTATTATTGGCGATGCAGCCTTTTCGCCTTACTTTAAACCGATATTCGATCGTTTTTTGTCTCGCGAATTAGCGGACCAAGTTAGTTTTATCTTTTCCTTCGTGCTGGTATCCAGCTTGTTCATTTTATTAGCAGATTTGATCCCGAAGCGCATTGGTATGATCGCACCAGAAAGGGTGGCCGCCCGGATAATTAATCCGATACGTTTTTCGATCATGATTTTTCGGCCTTTAGTTTGTTTCTTTAATGGTATTGCTAATCTCATTTTCCGGTTGTTAAAACTCCCTATGGTGAGAAAGGATGACATTACGTCTGACGATATCTATGCGGTGGTGGAAGCTGGCGCATTGGCGGGCGTACTGCGTAAGCAGGAACATGAACTAATTGAAAATGTTTTTGAGCTGGACTCGCGTACAGTACCGTCTGCAATGACTTCGCGTGAAAGCGTGGTATACTTCGACTTGCACGAGAGTGAAATAAGTATTATAAAAAAAGTATCAACTTATCCACACTCTAAGTTCCTAGTATGCGATAGTCATATTGATAAAGTAGTTGGTTATGTTGATTCGAAAGATCTTTTAAACCGTGTGCTAGGCAATCAAAGCCTAGCGTTAAGTAGCGGTATGAAGATCCGTTCAGCGCTAATTCTGCCAGACACGCTGACGTTGTCAGAAGCATTGGAAAGTTTTAAAACTACCGACGAAGACTTTGCTGTGATCCTCAATGAATATGCGTTAGTCGTCGGAATTATCACGCTCAGCGATGTAATGGCAACATTGATGGGCGATTTGGTTGGTCAAGGACAGGAAGAACAGATCGTAGCGCGTGATGAAAGCTCATGGTTAATCGAGGGGGGCACGCCGATCGAAGACGTGATGCGTGTACTAGACATCGATGAGTTCCCACAGGCAGGTAATTACGAGACTATGGGTGGCTTTATGATGTATATGTTGCGCAAGATCCCGAAGCGCACTGACTTCGTCAAATATGCTAGCTACAAGTTTGAAGTAGTGGATATTATCAGCTACAAGATTGATAAGTTATTGGTCACATCATTAGGTGACAAGCCGTTATCAACCTTAAAAAAGGTACCTCATGAAGGACGGCTGGCTTAGAAATTGTTACTGAATGAATATTCAGTAGGTCTAATATATGCCCGTAATTTTCACTCAGCTTCAATTCCGAATTACCTTATTGTATGTTCCAGAAGTTACATTTGGCGGTTTACGTCTAATATCACGTTTGAGTTATTATTTAATGGGGATTGAGGGGTAACATCCCTTGATCAAATTCATATGTGCCTAGACCAGTATAATAGACGGGCTTATGGAAAATAGTATGAATATACTTGTTTTAATTGATCTTAATTCTGTAATATTTTTTGGCTTGTATGACTACACAATAAATAGGTAAACCGAATCCCCCAGGTTTGGTTGAATTCTTGGTATGTATCCAAAGCAAATTATAATAAAAAGTAAAATTACAATCATTTATTTACGTTATATATGCATACGATAAGAATTATTTAATAGAGTGTTATATTATTATTGAGAGAGTATAAACCTCTTTCTTTTAAAAGGAAATTGAATATGATAAAAAATAGAAGACACGGTGATCTTCCCACGACCAGGTAGCCCGCTGATCAAACCTGTTTAGGATGGTTAATTTTGTCCGATTACTGCTCTCGCCGTTTACAGACTTTGAGTGTAACTTTATATTTTGTAATCTTGAACTATTAATAAAGGAATCTTAGAGTAGCTGACATGATACTAATCATACTACAACCACTATAATCCATAGTGAGTCTAAAAAGTGATAAATCAAATGTTGTTTTAGGGCAAAACAGTACTCGATCTTTAAATTTAATACTTTCTGAATATTTTTATAAACATTGAATTCATACGTTGTTTTTTACAAGCATTAATCCAGATCAAGTTAATAACTTTCCTAATTATCTATTTATCGTAACTTCAGGAAAGCGCATGCCGATTTATCCGGATTCCTTTGACTAGACATGTTTGTATTTTAATCTTAGTCTGCTTCTGGATTATGAGATGGCCGTCCCTGCCTACAGGGTAGGACTATATTTATACTCGTTACTTTGATCGGGGAGTAAATTTATTAGCAGACTTCTTGTTGTCCCCCCTCTATTTAAGACTTTGTGTGTCTTGTTATATGATTCTATCATGACCGATAAAGTTATTTAGGATTGATGAGGTCATTCTGTTATGTGGCATTAACTAGCTCGGGTAATGAGAAAGCAAAATAAATGATTTATTTTAGTATGTTTGAGCAATACAGGCAATCAAGACACACTGCGTGTGTGACTTTAATTGAATAAAATATACCAATAGGCCGTGCTATTTTGTTCATGACACAATAGTGTATTATTTCTGTTCTGAAACGTTCTCCATCCGCATTTTAAAAATTACATGATTTTCCACTATACTGTCTATAATTAGATAATTAAGTTGCGCTGGATATTCATGTAATTTAATAGGCAATACTTCACGATAAAGTTATTAATCATGTTAAATATTTAGCAACTACCACAGAGCACCGCACCATGCGTAAAGTTAATCAACCAAGTTTGATTAAGTACCTTTGATGCGGTTAGTTGGCTGGATTACGCCCAGGCAGCTCCTATTTCCTTTCGACGGACATTGAGCATTAGCGGGTAAGAAATCCGATTTGCTCCCTTATGAAGCCAAGCCGTGCTTTGATTGAAATCATCGGAACGCCTCTTGTAGATAGATCTCAGATAGTGTTTGACACTGCTGTCAGCATCTGAATCTGGCCGTGCCAGGCGGGGAATTGGCTGATATAAAATACGGCCCTGTTCAGTGATACGTGCTACACGACTGGAGTTTACTTCGAATATAGTGCGAGACTAGATAACCAGCTAACTCATACTTTGACACTAGGTTGTAAGTGTTCTGTTAATAGACTTGAATACATTTATATAAATATTTAAATTAGTAAATTTTTAAGGCAGCATTTCTCATCTTCTGAATATTTGATTTATTAATCTCAATAGCCTATGTTTTCCATATGTTAGCTTACAGTAATAATAGCTTGTTTCTTAAATAACAGACTATCGGCATATATTTTAGGCTAGGCCAATTCTGCGCGGAGTTAAAAAATAAAAGAGATCCATATTTAGAAAACAAATCTTTAGCATGAGATTTACTCATAGATAAGATTCACTATCTTTGATAGTGCTCTAAAAGAGCAGCTTTTTTAGCAGGACACTTTTAATAATAGTTAAGGCTTTAAATAATTAAGTTATTGTTATTTATGATTTGTTATGCTTGTGGGTTAATATTCAATAAAATGCTTTTATAAAATAATTATTGTAGTGTGTAACTTATGGGTTTAATTTTTTATTAAAATGTTGAGATAGGAATTTTATTAGTAACAGTAAACCATTTTAGGTGGTGTTAGTTATTTAACTGTATGATATTTACAGCCTCATTATCTGGTATCTTAAAATATTTGTTTCTCATTTAAATGAACGGTCGGCGGTTTATTTTAGTTTGATAATACTGAGAACATAGTCTTCTCTAAGACAGTGCCTGCCATATGACAGATTAAAGAATTTGTATATCTCAATCCGGAGTTTATGTTGTTAATGCTACTAATAACTTCAACCTTAAGTTTGAAACAGGAATTGAAAAGATTAAATTGAGATAGTGTGACTAAAGGAGAATTATAATACCTGATTTATGTTGATTTGATAAGCATGTCTATTCTTAACAAGAGCTAGAAAGAAATTTGTCATGGGGATGACAGCCCCTATGATAGGCTATATAAACTTTCAATTTAAAGTATAAAAATGTGTAATTTTATTAATAGCTAGCATAGAGATACTTTTTTAAAACCTATAAATATTCTAATGTAAGTATGTATCCTGTTCATTTTTACCCTTAAAATTAGAATATGATCATATTCGAATTTAGGTACAGTGCATCATCTTAGCATTTAAGACTATCTTTGTTTTTGATCAAAATAAATGTTCATGATTACTTTTATCTAATCTAAGCTGTGGATCGATGGGTCTTCGTTGCAGCTACACTGTATTTATTGCTCTGCTGTTCTATGTTTTTCTGTGCCATTATATAGGTGTTAGTAGCTGTTTTTTTAGGGGCGTAAAGAGTAATAATCATGACACTAATACTTCTTCCATTACGTTAGGTTTGTTATTACATTTTTATTGTTTATTATTTTTTATTAATTGCTATGCGTAGCATTGTCATGTGTAATGCACTTAGTGCACTGTGTTATTTAGGTGCTTCTTGTACTGGTGGTTATTTTTGTAAAAAATAACCACTTTTTCTAAAAGCAGGAATAATATTAATTTTATGATGCATAGACATTCAATATTTCTTGGTGTTGTTAAATTATTGTTGACAAGTGAAAATTAACGTCATGGGAATGCTAATTGATTATTTGTGGTAAAATTAATGAAGGTATCAATACTTTGGTCAATAACTTATATTAATTACTATTTTATTTATTCGGTGAGATGTGTTTAGTGCACATAAGTCCTGACTTAACCTTTAAGACATGAATAGTGCCTGCTTAATTTTCTACATGGCACACCTAAACTATTACTTCTTCTTTCCTGGAGTGATTGATTTTCTAAGAGTCGATCAAATAATGTGTTTTTATTTATGTCATTCCGTATCATTGATTACAGGAAAGTTAGTTTGTGATGCAATGTTGTAAAAGATTCTGATATCTTAATCTTATTAAGACAATATTTATTGTCTATCACACATTTTAGCTTAAATGGTGCGTTCTATTGATACGTTCATTTGAAGGGTCGTAACTGGATTCGAAATAAGAGATGAGAGTTGTATTTATTAGTTGCTTCTCTGTGAAGAAATGAAATTTCGTTAAGATTATTTATTCATATATCAAGCAGGAGTTGTAATTAATATTGTGGGTTGTTAATGTGAGGCTAGTGTTATTCTTTAGCTTCTGTCTCTTTCGATATATATGATTGAAAGGCTAATCGTGAAATATGCACTGATAAATATACGGTATGCTGCTTTTTAAGCATACTGATTAAAAATCAGACAGTACTAAAAAGTATTACCAGCTTGGTTGAATGTCGTGTTGATTCACTAAGTATAATATACACTTTGTGATCGCATTCAGGATAATGATCCTGTCACGAAAGAGTATTTTCTATCAAAAATTTAGTGCTAAATAGCAGCTGGAATTTTATTTAAAATCAAATAAAGATAATAATGATAAATAAATACCATGACTATAAGATCAACAAAATAACAGAAAGAGTAGTAATTCCACACGATAACAAGATTTATTTTTTTAGATACACTTTTTATTTTATTAAATAAGAATTCCTTATATTAAATGGCGAGGCTTGCTGGTGGGAAATAAATAATCAAGATGAAGAATTTAAAGATAAATTTTAATTTTTTAAAGGATTAGTTTTTAAAATCCTATAGCAAGGCTAATTCAGGATAAACAATAAGAACGTAATATATATTATATCGATAGTTTATTTTAAATAACTCGATTTCAATAAATGATTCATTCACTTTTCCGTTAACTTGAATTAGTAATGTTATGCGCTCTAATGCAGTCAGGATTATGGTGAACAAAATTATTTATGTTTTACATGATGATAACGCTTTATATTTCTGATACGCTCCGCATTATGCTTACCATATTCCTTATGAAATTTATTATTTACCAAAAAATATTTTAAGAACCCTAACTCACCAAGTTTATTAAGTCAACAGAGTTCTGATCGGTCCGCTCAAATTGGAATTTAGCTTAGCACTCGGATTGAGTAATTACAAGTTGTCAAATATTGATTACCCATTCCTAGTGGAAGAACTTTATTAATAAATAATTTTGTAAAGAAAAGTAAGCTGACTACGTTTCCTGGAGTTATTGTATTGGTAAGTAAGAAATATTTAATGCATAACTAATATCATAACAAAGTTTATGCTTTAAAAAATGGTTTCTTACCCAAGATCAGAATGGCTACCTGGAATATTGAAATAAGTTTCTTATTAGGGAGGATAGCTTATAAATAAGGAATTATTTATTCGTGGTCACTAGATATCAAGCAATTCTTGATCAATAAATTTATCATGTACAAAATTAACATGAAACAGGATAACAATGCGGTACAATAACTCTGTAAACAGAGTGGAAACCGGTCATTTATTTTCAGAAGGTTGTAAACCGAGTTATTAATTATTATATTCATTAATACTATTAATCCGGATTGTTTCAATCCTTTCCTGATTTAACGCTGAAAATGCATTCGGAAGATCAACTAACCATCTTGAAAAATGGTTTTATTGATGGTCTGATTATATTTATAAATCGTGATATTGGATGATATTTTAACGTATTTTTGACTCTGCAGAGTCTCTCTTTTATTAGTTGTATTTAATATTCCTGCGCCATTGCTTATCTGTGTGTTGCTAACTTATTTTCTATTACTTCTATTGAAACGCTCGAATAGCGACAGCCATATTTAATGGAAAATCAATTTTTATAATATTGTATTCACGAATTATAGTGCTCAGAGTAATGCAGATAGACAGGTAAAGGTGGGGTGGCTTGATTGATTCCCGCATTGAGATTATTACACAGTAAGACATACGGTATACGGTGGTTTACATTTTAATTTTATTTTGCGCATATATTTAAATCCGTTTAGAAGTGTGAGAAACCCGAGAAAACAAGAAAATAGAGTTGTGCAATATATTAAATATATGTTAATAATAGAATAAGATCGCCATATGTTTCCATATAGGATTTTCGAGTTTATTTCAATAAGCCTTGTTAATGTTAATTATGAGACATCTAATTTTGTTATATTCCAGTCTAGGGTTCATTCATTTCGTATTGCTTCCGCTGATTAGCGGAAGTTATTTTTCTTAAAATAGATCCATATAAGTAAAGTGTAAATTTTATCAACGGAAGTGAATAACTGGGACTTGAAAATATTGATTTAGTTGGGTTATCTTAACCCTGAGGCGGTACTAATCTTTTATCTCATTACCGTATCCTGTGTGGATATTTATCTGATAAATATCATGCTCTTTACTATATTTATTTCATATCAGGCATTCTTTTTATTGATAAAGTAGTTTACAAGAATTTTATTAATAAAAATTATTGATTTTCTTGTGCAACTCCGCCATATGATATCAGGTCATGCCGATGACGAATATTGAACTCTAGAGTGCATGAGTTTACGATATTAGATCGCTAGGCTATATTTTATTTTATAGTTAGAATAACATATTTTTTATAGAAAAAGACGAAATATTTTGGCAAGTAGCGTATTGCTATATATCTAATACATAAAATGTAGCATATTTGGGTGGTAAAATAAAATAAAAATATTCAAGTATTATTTAATGATTATCAAAATAATAAAATAGAGAAAATTAATCATCAACCGATAATTATTAATAGATGTATAATACAGAATAAATATGTAAATACTCTTGATTAATATTTATGCTTTATGATTTAAATGAATTAAAAAGTAAACTTATTAATATACATAAATAAAAATATCGGATGTGGATAGCCGTAAATTCCAATCGAAAAAAAAATTTTCGATATTCCTTTTCCGCCTAGTGAAGCCTACTAACTAGAATTGATTTTCTCCTATGTAGTAGATGCGGATAAATTTCTATTTATTTTCTTTTATTAAGCTGGAGGCAGGATTAAACTTGAGCTAGTAGATTAGGAGAGATGAAACAGTGACTGGCTGTCTATTAACTGATATTCACAAAGAATGTTTTGTAAGACATATGCTGACTTCAATTCGGACGATACTGATTATTCTTTTTAACTATATGAATCAAACTTACTGAGATATAGTGTTTGTTGATGAGGGTGCGGTCATTGAATCATATAATTCTATTGTGGTAACTCGATTAAGTCACAATATAAAGGTTCATTACAAATGAAAGAGGCTTACAGCCTTTCAGCTGTAGTAGCTAAAAACCTTACAGCAAAGCCAACTTGCATGCGGTTTCTCATATTTTAATAAGTTTAGCATAAAATGGCGTTTCAGGCAGAGCTGACAAACTATCTTGTCTATCACAAAATACGCTAAATTAGTTTCGAAGACTGCCACGCCTATGTATGAACAGCTCTATTGTGTGACGATCGTGAGATTAAGCTGAGGGCAGCACGTGGCCGTATAATCGCTTTACAGCCGCATTCAATCAGCATTAGTTTCGCATCCACAGCTGGCGGTGGGATTTGTCTAGCTAGACTATAGGTATGACGACCATTGCAAGAGTTACTATGTTAAAGGAACAGTCTGAGGCTAACTTGTCACAACCCTTACATCTACAGGCTCTCCATGTTTAATGAACATGTAATAGAGTGGCCAGAAAGGGCTATTAATACACTATATCTTGGATTGTTTATATTGATTGTAACGTGTCAAAACTTATCACGATGACCACGTGATTGACAAAGCGTATGCCTGGCTATGAGCATGAGTACTAAAAGGTTAGAAAGAATTTCTAGTGATGTCGCTAGTATAAAAGGAGGGGGCTCATTTCTGATGAAGTATGCTGAGATAACCCAAAAATTGGGGGTTCCAGATATGTTGATGCTTTCGTAGAGGGACTGACTGGCTGCTGGCACGATCAAGAGCTGCTTTAGGCACATATCAAGCTTTTATTCATACATAAGGAACACATCCTGCAAGATCTCTTATGTGAGAGTTACATGGCCGTTAGCCTGGGTTGGAACCGGTATATAGGGCTCTAACGGAAGCAGGGGATGGGAACATTGGCAGTTCCGGAGACGTTCGTAGGTTCCTAGAAAGATAATTTCTATACATTCGAAAACTAGGGTCGATGGTTAGAAACCCTTAACATGTTCTACGGGTTGCCGTCTGGTATTTGTTAGTCAATTGATACTACGAATGGCATTGAGTTGATGAACACCCTTAATCTCTACAGCCATTTAAAGTACAGGATGTATTAATAGATTATACGCTAATAAATGTTATGTATTTAGCGATAAAAGATGTGTTACAAAGGGAATCTGACGATCTAGAACTATCAGTTTACCATAAGTCGTTTTATGATCGAGGTCCGTAAAATCTCTCAGCGGAGACCTTTTATGCTGTGTTCGTTACACGGAATAATTCACATTATCTATTAAAGAAAGATTGAATAAATACTAAAACTATTTGATGATTTTAAGAATCTTTAATAATTTTAGTAGAGTATACCGTTTGGTAATTTCTGCAGTGATATTTTTATTAATCCTTAATATCATTACAGTTGTAGAGGTTCCGGTTATTTTAGAAGTACGCTTTCAGGTTTGGCTAACTAATGTTAGCCAAACCTGAATTGTCAGTGTGTTGTAGGTAGTTAAAGTCTGTTTTATATATTGCGTATAGGAACTTGGTTATTAGATGAGTGTGCACCTTAGTAATACAGACAGTTAGTTCTGACTGGTCATTAGCTACAAAAGGCTTCTTGTATAGGAGACTTCGTCTTTAGAGCCCCCATACATTCAGGTCATGCTATGGAAAGCATTATAATTGCAACCATTGACCTCCCCTTCTTCAAAGGATTCTGGTTAAGGCACTACTCAAAAGAGTATTTAAACATTAACGTTAGAGGTAGTGGTAGTTTTAATTAACCCGCCGCTTTTAAGAGGTGAATGTAGAGTTCACCTGCACTATTATCAACCTTCTGATATGTTCAAGGTAAGGCTTTCTATACCAGTTGCGATGTCACTAACGTGGGTTTCTATATAATCGAGTTTACCAGTTTCTATAAGAAAGAGGTTGATGAGCAGTATAAATTCCGGATTGGCCTTTGTACTAATCAGTCTGAACGGTTACCTTTTTAGCTTTTAAGCAATTAAACAAGCGGCAAGGCGGAAGCGCCTTGAGAGCAGTTTTTTGACTAAGAATGCGCAGAGTGGAGTGTAACTCTGTACACAATATGTCTCAGACGCTAAACTTTTATTAATCTGTTCCTAAAGCGTTCGATCCGAACTCTTACTACGTATCGCCGAGCGCGATCCTTGTCAAAGAGGAACTCATGATGCTGAATGTTGCAACAAAGAGTCATCTTTTGTGATAACTTCTGGCAGAATCTAGAAGTACTTTAGATATCTAAGGATCATGCTGTAATTGGCGTAAGGCTAGTCGCATCGGAATCCTGTTGTTATAAATAGACAAGTGAAAATCATAACGATACACAATGGTATTGTGTTGACTTTTTTTGTAAATGAATAGAAGTGTCGGTTAATAATATCTATGGTAAAAGGGTCACATCTTTTTATTGGGAGACAGTTGTGCACCTGAAGACACTCCTTACAGTGCCTTCCTGCTCTGGCTAACAGCAGTAGCCGATATAAACTAAAAGATGCAATTTTAATATTTGCAATATAAGCAGCACTCTAAATGGCAATATAGTGAACTCAAGTCAGTCGAGTAGTTTAGGTTAATCACGACAAGCAGCAGATATTCTCTGTGCCACGAGATCCGCCAAAAAGTCACTGATTGACTTTGCGGTAGTCCTAGTTAACAGTACTAAATTAGCTAATTGAGGTTGTATGATAACCATAAATACAAATATACATGAAGCGCAATCTCAACTAATCCATCTATCTAGGTAGGACAAGAGTGTATAAGTGTTATTGTTAAAACTGGACAGAAATATAAGGAGTGGATCCTTATTATGAATAAGGATAGAGAGCCTGGGAGGCTATAACAAACATCTCCATCTATAACTTGTTTAATGGAGTTGATATAACAGTCTAGAGGACTGTTATAAGGTCACTAATAGAGCGTATTCATAATACGTATCTATGTAGTTTTGGGGTAACTAATGACTCCGCACTGACATCTATAGCTAGGGTTCTAATTTCCAGGTCACCTTATTTCTATTAGCACCGTGATGCATAGGGAATTAGTATCAAACATCTTGTACGATACTGAAGGCAAGACATATCTTATGTAGAAAAGAAATGAAATCGCTTTCCCCTTTTTCTATTCGACATGGTCTGTATAGTGAGCAGGATAATTACTAAGCCACCATCACAATCCGTTTTTGACTCGATGCTTATAGAGTCACTCTAAGATGAACGTACTAAGTCTGATCTCTCAGGCACTTTTATCCAATTTGGGAGAATGATCAATGCTAGAACCTGGGCATTGATCAGATTGCCATTTCCCGTATCAGGGGAGTTAGGTGGCCAATAAGCTGTTACTTAACGCAGGGCATGATTAGAAGCTCGTGCGGTTTAATCATATTCATTGAATATTTAACTAGCAGTAGTACATGATTATCGTGATCTGCTTATCAATACGCGTTTAGCCGATTTCAGCGCGTTACAGTAAATTAGATTGTAGATATTGTCATGCCTGCGCAATTGCTTAGCAGCCTAACTGGCGTTTCGATATCGCGCGGCTGGCGGCAATTCAGTGTGGTTCGTAATCTATTTAGTATGGCCGTTTTTTATCAATCAATCGTGTATTAAACACCGCAAAGTATAAGGTTTGCAGCTAAAGCTTACCGGTCTCCTGAGCTTGCTTCGCGAGTCCCGTGGGTAAAGTCATCGAAGGCAAGCGGATGTTGGTATGAATTTCGCGAGTAGTACCTCACTTTCTCTGCGTTTGATGGCTATCAGGTTTACAGAACCGTACGACTGACTCATATTGCACACTTCCCGATTTCGTGTTGGTTTAGTGGTTCATCGATCGCTGGTGTTTTGGCGACAGGTCATGCATTACGTAACCATTAACAAGTAGAAAGTTAAACGAGTCAGAAACAATGGCAATAGCACGCTGATTCCACAGCGCCGGTGTCACTCTCATTAGAGCTTACGCTGTATAACTTTCTAGTGCTATAGGGCGAGTCTCCTAATGGCGGAAAAGATTAAGCCTATATTTACACTCTTGGCTAGAGTTAAGAACTTTGAGCAAGAGCACTCCTGTATGTCTTGCTTCACATCTTCCCAGTAGAAAAGTCAACACTGCTTTACTTAGTCTAGCTTCGTTAATTACGATCTTGCCATCGACTTTCTGTTGATAGTCGTGTTTTGCGATTTCCATAACCTCTGTATTGCTCAGGATTTTTCCCTCTGTTAGGTCTGAAGTGTAGAGCTAAGGTTAACCCTGCAAGAAGCTTTCACCAGCTTGATGTTCAATGTAAATTGCAAGCATGCGCGCTATGCTTGGCATTTCTTGTGTGGCTTGATTAGCATATCGATACGTAAGTAATTTACACGGCAACTTTAAATTGCTAGGGCAGGGCTCTTTGATTGATCAGCACGTAGCAACCACTCTGTTCCTGGTTATCTTGTGGATAGATAATAATGCACAGAGCTGTTCGGTAGAATTACATGTTTTTGTGATTATAGCAGTAATTGTTGGATCAACTATTAGTGGATATGTAGCCCGCCAGTTAATTCTGAATTATTAGTGACACGGAAGAATGGTGTCTGATGCTCTTGCTCCATTTAAGCCAGACAGGTGTGCTCACTACACTTGTAACCCGTATAGCGAGTAGTACACATAGCGTGGTCAACTTTGTATCCGACTAATAGAATCTTAGGTCAGTATTGCTTGCCTACACTAAACGAATTAAATGTCTGGAAATTTCACACAGACTTTCTGTCTGACAATATTTCCTGCCACTCGCGTTGTAATTATAGTCAGTGAATAGATTAGTTAAATAAACTAAGAAGATATAGTTCGGGAACATGCCAGTAGTGTGTTCTGCATACCCAGAAACGTATGCAGAGCTCTCGCTGATTTTGTGTAATAATGCGTGGTTATTATGTAGGTAGTTATACCTGGCAGCTCAATTTTAGATGAAAACATATCCTTGCCTGGTCAATCACTACCATTAAGTGCCTGATTCGGTGTTACTGACTTAGTGGGTGGCGGGTGAGGCAACAACTGCAGTTTACTCGTATCTACCATTCCTGATGCATTTTATTTGCTCGAAGTCTCAACTGGCGATGGTGTCGTCAGGATCACAAATGGGTATCCCACTACCTTGTTATCCATAATAATTGTAAATAAGTTAGCTTAACTACTTCTCGTTAGACTATTTTAGTTCTTCTGTACAGCCTAAATGATTAGGCTGATATAGAAGTTCCTCACATACATGCCGTAATTCGCCCAGGTTTGTATAGAGAAGTAATAGCAACGATATTTGTGTGTATTAGTTAGGTTTACTTACGTCTTGCCTGATGTTCTTAACGACTATCAACAGCAGCGTTACGATCATTTAATGATCCGGTAATTAAGTGGTTTGGGAATGAAGAGGGAGACTGTCTAGTTACGTCAGTGCAAGTTAGATAAGGTAATCAAAGGTCTCTTGTGCGGAAGGGAAATGCTAATTATGGTTTATGTATGTTCCTTGAGGGTATTGCTGCCATGGGGCTGCATACTGGAATGCCTGAAGCTAAAGTGCCGGGATAAGGGCGCGCTCAGAAAGTAACCTGAAAAAAAGCTTTATGCGTTTATGCGCTTAGAGTGAGTCAAGTGCTTTCGGCTATAACAAGAAGCACTTCAACCACTTGCTTGATACGTCTATGAATGATCAGCTGCTTACTATCTACCAGAGTAGCCTGCTAACTCTAAAAAAGAATTTGGTATTTGTGCATACCGCAAATGCGGAGTGAACTTGATGAGGCATCGCCGCCACGTTTTATCTTACCCTAAGTGAATAGGTTTCATAATCTTATGCTAATAGAATTGATTAAGCATTGCCCGTGCTGTATCAGGTAGATACTCACAGATACTCTTCAAAAGCTTTCCATTTTGGCGGTGACAAAATTGAGACTTTCCGACTCTGTGTTTACACAGCTTATTACGGGTATTATACCCCGTATTTGCACTCCATGTTCGTCACTCTCGGCATGGGTAAGCATTCTGTTCATTTAATCAAATAGGCATTTGCATCCCTCAGATGAAGATGCCTATTTGATTATTAGAGATATCAAGACTGGGCAGGTGATATCGAGATGATCCTGATTTTATACACGCTTTTTATTATGACCGCATGTGTGATAAAATATAAAGAATCCTGGTTTTTTATACGGAAGTCCTTGTTGACATAGAAGAAGACTGAGTTTTATTTATGCGAAAATATAAGTATATTAACTTAACTTGGTCAAGAAAGCTTGCATTAATAAAAAGATCTGCTATAGAATATTTTATTAACTGCATAATCTGATTTTACATATTTATATAAATAAGCAGAGCGTTTAATAATGGTAAGTAATTACATGGGAAAGAGGTCATTCTTTATTAAGAGCCGTAATCAATTGATGGCTATGGTCAGAATGAATTATGTACGGAGAGATGAGCGGAAACCCTCGGTAATTTAAAATATTTACTAGCGGATTAGGTAGATTTTTTAGAATTAGCATTCAGGAATTACCTTAGAGGTAAAAGTCATCTGATATCGTTAAGATTAAAACTGCCACTGAGGATTGTGATTTTGCTTAATATCACCTATGACTTGTGGTGGTTGTCCGTTATATGTAGGAATAGAATATATAAGGGAAACTGCATTGAAAGAGTTATTAGCTAGATTACAGATTAGAAGAAAAGGTTTGACTCCCCGTTAACATTGAATATTGCGTTGGCTATATATAGTATGTGCGATAATTGCTTTGCAGGAGTGAGTGACTGCCTCGAGCTTCTCCGAATAAAAAGATGATTATTGTAGAAGGCTGGAGTTAAAAATAGCTGTATAAGGCAACATATTGAGACATCGTACAGGTAGGCTACGATAAGAAGTAGAGGGCTAAAGTAAAAAATAAAGAGTGCTAATGTCTCTTGTTTAGAAGAGACTATATTAAGATTAGCATAGCTAATTTTAAAAATCATTAAACCTTCTTTTAAGGTTGAGTATTCCACGTTTGTTTGATTGTAGGAATTATGATAAACTATTTCACGTTTTTTAAGTGAAATAACAGACTTCAATGTTCTAGATATTTTGGGCTGAACAAGATTCGGGGTGAAGTCTATGACCCCTATTAGTAATAGGGGTCATCACTTATTAGTGATTGAGAAGGAAAATATTTTTCCTCAGCTAATTGGGATTAGTGGTTCAACTTGCTTTACACTGCCTTTTTAGTTCCCTATTTTAGGAATATTGCTAAGTTGATCGCTTTTATCAATAGATTTACTATGTGATTTTTACCTTAAAGCAGAATGTTAGTAACGTTGACCTCTAGTTGCTAGAGGTTGGGTAGTTTTTGACAGGCCACTCACATCTCCTTGTCTGCGATCAAACTAATGACTATTCATAAGATGGAGGTACAACTGAAGATAAGTAATCTATATTGTCACACTCAGAATGAGAAGATTGAATAAATAATAAATGTTTGTTATATATCAAGTTTCAGAAATAGAGTTTCTATAAATATAGAAGTATTGCGCGTTGTGTTATAGATAACATATAGAATTGATGTCAAGTATATCAATAATATCAATAATTTAAATGTTATTGGGATATAATTAAAGTAGTATCACAAGTAAGTATTTTACGTTAATTAACCTAAAGTAGTAATTCCTATAATCTGGACACTGTTGCTTGATGGTATGCGCTGTATTACTGATAAATGGATGACCTGAAAGGCAAAGCTTGCTAATTATGTAGCCTGGTCCAGGTTTTAAATGAGAAGCCCTTATTCCTGACGGCAGCAAGCTACCATCATCAAGTTTATCTCATTTCATAGCGTAAAGCTACTGCATATACTGTTAATTGCAGCTAACTAGGCTAGTCGCTCATAGTGTGAGCCACTGGTTAACGTCATCCTGGCAGAAGTATGACGCTGTAGCGGGAGCGGTTCAGTCATTGGTGACCGAAATTACCGTTTTTTTAGCCTTGATTATGGCTATGATATTATAAACTGGTGATTAGGTGCGGAAAGAGATCATTGTAATAATCGTACTAGTAAAATACTAGACGCTAACGTGTCTCACGCATATCAATTTGGTGTCGGCGTGCTAAACCTGATTCCAGGTTACTGAGAAACAATCAGAAATAAAGGTTTGGCTATTGTTAATAGATTTTTCGCTTACCTGTAAGCGCCCACTGAGTTATTGCGGTCCTGCTCTTCTCTGGTGAGCTGTAACCCACCGGGCGGATGGAATCTATCTTTCTCAGCATATATAGGAAGGGCTATGGTGTGTTTTTATAAGCTGCTATTCAAACTGCAGCCTGGCTTATTTCGAGAAACTGATACAGTGCGCCTGCAATATCACGGAGAGGCTGAAATAGCATGGTATCTCCTTGAGTCAGATTACCTGATCAATTTACCCAAACTTTGTGCTTATTGTTATCTAAACAACTAAAGAGATCAGTACTTCTACTGTATAATGCAGAAGGATAATATAACCCAGGTTCCCTGGCGAGAGCCAAAGACAGCTTAGTCGAAATGACAGCAAATTACTTGTCTGACGTGCAAATATGGATGAACTGTATTGGAGAGTATGCTGCAGTATATAAGAAATCACTGATCAGGAATATTTTAATCATAAAATGCTGAGGAGAGTGATACTAAGGTTATCTGTTGCATAAACCCATAGTGCCGTTGGCATCATGAAATTAGATTATGACAAATAATCTACACAATATTTCGTGTAGATTCCTAAGGGTATTAAAACTAAGCACTGTACAGAATGAATGTGGCTATCTTTGATATTTTCAAGTATAGCAATTATTTTGCTAAGGCTGTGGTCCCTCTTTTGCATAGGTTCATAACTGAACAAGAGTCAGGTGAGTTAAATAAACCTATTGTCTGGTTTCTAAGATAGAGAAACTCTACTCGACTGTGTTAAAAAAGAAGGAGCAATCACTAATTACTATTAGGCAGCTATACACTGCTGTATATTACATAACCGATATGAAGCGTGATTTTGTATTGGTTATCATTATTCTAATACAAAATTAGCAGTATTATGATTGTAATGCAAGCGCTGCTTCATTGAAGCTACTTGTTTGAATTTCAGAGGGTATTGATATATTTGATTAGTTACGGAAAAGTATTAGTCTTTGTAAGGAAGGGTAGGGTGCAGATGTTTTAAAAGAGCTCAGGCGAGAAAAAGTAGAAAAACAAATTAAATCTTCATCTTTGCGAAAGATGATCACGCTAGAGGCTGATGTTTCAAGATGAAGTGGCGTCATATTCATAATGAATTTTGTTCACTTGAAACGCGGATAGTTATTAAAACCGAAAATTAACACTGCAATCAGTGTTATGTGACCCACATGTATTCGATCCCGTCTGGTTACGCGTGGATGATAACCGACAACCAGTCTTAGCGATGTAGGCTCGCCATACTGTAACAATTAGCACACCAATATGGGCGATCGGTGTAATAAATCGCTGGCGTATTCCAAGTAGACTTGTCCTGACCCTGGGGTGTCCGCTTCTATATTTCTTAGGGATAGATCGCATATTGAACACCACATCCTTAATTCAACTGATTCCAGAATATATCACATCATCAGACAATGCCTGTCAGTTTAACTATGGTATATAGCTAAATTGTAATATAAATTATATGTTAGAGTTAGGCGGGTTAAATTGCTAGCCCAACATAGAGTTTAATTTAATATGATTTAGTAAACCGATTAAGGTTGAATGCCAGGAAGGCCACATCAGAAAATAATAGCATCAGGATGGGATTAGTGATAGAAATGAGTAGTAGGTAATAAGTGTGTCACATTGCTTGCTTAAGCGATTTTTGAGAGTTCTGCTTAGCGCAGAAAGTGTGTATGTTCTCCCTGTCTTTAAGGCTCTCGTTGAGCAAGGAGAAGCGGTAAAGATGGGTTGAACGAATTGTTGACAACAGGGTTACTTCTGTAAAGCGGGTGCCTCTGATTTTAGAGCTACGATTGTTGATATTTTGTTTGGATGCAATTTCTTGAGGCTACTTTAAGTAGTATATTCAGAGTAATATATGTTGAAAATTTGATTATAGCAACAGTATCTTCGTCTTTGGCGTTCCCAAGCAGAACAGGCAGCGTATGCACTCATTAGATTAGCTTTCAACATGAAATAGCCGGATAGTAAATGCAATGTGTATAAGGACCGGTTCCATCCTTACAAGCTTCACTTGTACCCTCTAGTTTTAGCTTTCATTTTGAAAGCTTGTGTCCTAATAATAGTTTCTAGTGTATTAAACGTATCTTTATAGTCATTAAGGCTTATAAAGGCTCACTTAACATTAAAAAGGAAATGGAGGTTATATGCAGTTACTTTAGAAGTCCGACAGTCTGAAGTTTTAGTAAAGCGAGTATTTGCCAGAGCCCTCAGCCTATGACAAAAAACGAAGAATAAGATATCACCTTGATGTTTCCATATGCTTCATTCTTTGCCTATTTTAATGAGCCTTTGAACGAAGCTGACATGCCGTTGGTACATCATATTGTGTTGTGCAGCGTAACTTTTGCATGGATTTAGCAAAGATCGCTTTTAGTTATTTCCAGCGTCAGAGGTAGTTCGCTGGTGAAACTGCTCCTTAAGTTACGGCGACGGGAAAGTTAATCTTAAGAGGTATCTTATACATTTCTGAGTAGTTTGAAATCGTGACCTGAGGATTAAGAATTTTATTCTGGGAATGCGGGTCTGGCCAATTTCACCTCTGTGTCGACACTATTCATTCAAATTCGAATAGTATTCCTCCCATGTGCCCGTTCATGGCCGTATTGTTAGTGCATGCACTCCGAGCTGGAGGATGTCACTAAAGACGAAATGCCCTTTGTCTTTCCTATTTAACAGAGAGATAGCACCTGTGTTGAACGCCTCGTAATATTACAAAATAACTAAAGGCTCAATCCGGATATACTAGATGAGAGTTAATGTTGTTGTATCACATTGTGAAGGAAGATAAGCGATAAGATCGTAGCTAATGCTGTAGGTGTTACTGGGTTGTCGGAAAAAGTAACAGCCTGCCTATTCTCTACTCTAACTTCGCTGAAGCCATAATTCTTGCTTTTTGGCGAGACCTTCGGCGGTCCTGCTGAATGCATTTTTCTCCACTGCGGGAGAATAGCCTGTGATAGCAAAAGCGTCATTAGGTAGGGATTTACCTGTGCCCAAACTATCATTCATCTTGATAGTCTCACCAGAATTCGTGCTTACTAGCTCGTGGGGAATAACCAATACCGATATTATCGAGCTGCCCTTGCCTGACCAACTTGGTTATTTAAGTGATCAGATTCTATCCAAGAACTTCATTTCCTATAAGAGTGTTTCCTGTCAATTCAGCATCAAGTAGTACAAGTATTATTTAACTATATTTTAGGATATTGTTTAGTGAGTTAAAAGGCATCTTATAGGCTAACTAGCGTGTTAAAAGGTAATTATCAACTGTAAATGCACTACTTTAAAAGCCATGACCCCGCTTATTTGACGGAATTTGAAGTTCCTATTGCCCTACTGTCATGATCAGCCCGGATCCTCAGACTGCGAGGAAAAATGCAGTGTCGTCACCAACCCGATCTTCTGTGCATTCTAGTACTAAGTCTTATATGTTACGCACCTGATCGTTGTGTTTATCGATTTGGGTTGGTAATAAACCACCAGCCGCTTTTGCTATAGCCCTTGTTAAGGGTTGGCATCTAACCATATATAGTCCGGATAAACGGTTTTAATCTCCGCTTGGAATATGGCGGAACTTTGTTCTGGGCATAATCTTGTGCGACATGGATAGATAGTGGTATCGGCACTACGGATTAGACTATAAATATTATTACCATACTTGGCTATCACCAGATGCCGATCAAGAGACTGTTATAGACTTTGATAAGGTCGATACGAAGGCTTTTGAGATGTTCAATGATATGTTATGCCAGATTTTGTAGTATATTGAAGGCAGTTTGCTATGTTTCTATCAGTAGCGTGTCGTCACCCGCCCGTGCAAGAACCTTTCCTTTATCGAGGGCTTCAGGCTTCCGAGCGACTCGCTAAAGCAGCGAGTGTTTGCCCAAATATTACTATAAGTATTTTTATCTAACTTAAAATATTAAGATCGATATATGACGGATAACGCAGTTGTTATAGGGTACGCACTGTGCTCAGTAATTCATGGCTGCATGACGTGGCGGTTTGATAGGGACGCGCTAATTATACAGGTATTAACTTACATTTTTACTCCATCTTGATCACCTTATTTATCAGTGACATCCATATCGGATTAATTATAAACATTCCGGTTGCTCATGGTCTTTGGTTAGGTTCTGTAGATTGTGCACTATTTAGGCTCACAGCTTATAAGTAGGTAAATATGCTTTCCCGATTGAAGTCTGGGGTTACACGGGTATAGTGTATTTTTTTATCTCAGTGATTGATGCACTGCATATAACTATGTTGGCCAATGGTCACAATCATCGAGTTAGGCGCGCTCGCTGCCTGTTCATAAAGGAGAGACTATATACTAACTCAAACGTGACCAATTGAGTGCTGCATAAAGATTGAAGTAGTACAAGTTTATTCTATTTTGTAATTTGTGTGGCTGACAAGGGCACACCTATCAGGTTGCCAGTCAACTTTACTCTGAAGTGGGATTTCAGGTGATATCGCCGACCAGCCAGTAAATTGTGTCGCTAGAATAGCGTTGAATATGTTTAAGCAATGTGCTTTCTGTGCCGTAGTCAGTTGTAGGGAATTTCTGTAAAATGAGAGTTCTTAATAAGGTTATAAGTGATAATATGCGTGTTTAGAAGTGGAGGGTTTGGTATTCATAATAAAAAGACTACTTAAAAACAACTACGCTGCTAGTGTTCGCTCTAGCATAGTGGAGAATGCATAACCAGTAGTAGTTCTTATCTGTGTATTACCAAGGAATTATATTCTTTGTAGTAATAAAGTGTGGCAAAATTCCTGTATACAAAATCGTGGTTTTATGCGATACAAATTAGTAGGTTTGGCGATTCGCTGAAAGTATAAAAGGAGATTTGGTTATTAGGAATTGGCATACGCTTTATATTGGTATCGGATTCTTTTTGCAGTGGCAAAGTTCGTTTCTATATATTTTGTTTTAGTAGCATGACTGGCATATCTTAATAACGTAAGCCATAAATTAATTCCCCTAATAGGGGGAGGAGCTAATTGTAGGGATGAATAAATAATTCAAAATAACAGCTTCTTCGTCTAGATAGACGTCTCTAGTAAATAAATAATTTAAGTAAAACTCGCATAGGCATTTATCAGCTGTATGAGATTTATGTTTATGTGTCTTTAAAAGAATTGAGAATTTCTTACCTATTATAAACCTTTATTAAATTTAATTAAATTATATTATGTATAATGATCGCTTTATTTCTATTTTAGCATTGTTTTATTCTTATTTTGTGTATTGTGTAGGAATTACATTCCTATTTACACTGCTTATAACGCGTATTTGATGGAACACACCCAACTTATTAGTATAATCTAAAATAAATAAAATCTTTCAGGCACATAGTAGCCTAATAAATCGCCACGACAACTCGGTGAAAGCGGCGAAAGAATATCAGAATGAATTTTATCAACTAATTGTGCATTTAGCTCCCTGTAAAATTAAAAATAAATCATATATTGTATAAGCGAGATGATAATTCATATGCTAACTAAATAGTGAAATATTAGTTAGGAATATAAAACATTTAGATGAGTGATCTTAGTGTTTTATATTAATTCCGGATGACATGGAAACTGCTTAGTGTTAATGTCTATAAGTATTGCTAATGTTTAAATATCAGCAAGAAAGAGTAATTGCGATATCGTTGAAATGGCGATCAGTGATAGGCTGGAATAGCCATATTTATTTATGCTCTTAATGTTAAAATAACATTAAGTAGGAAATGTCATTTGTTTATTATTTTATGGCTTCTTAAGGGTTATAGTTCTTGGTTTCATTTTAATAAAGAGATAGATAAGTATGATAAAATAATTAATATATACATATTTGTATAAAATGTTTTATATAACGATATATGGAGCCATAAGTGGATTAAGAATCTTACTTATGATTCTTTATAGTGTCAGTAATAGGTATCTCAATTTTATTGAGAGCGATCATATTACTGTGAGCAAATAGTGTGAAGTAGTATCAGGGTATCGCGTCAATTAAAGGTCGTTCCTATGACATTAGATCAATCTTTGAGATTGGACTTAATCAAATCTGATAATGCCGCTAGTTTATCATGGTTTTATGGTGCCATTGCCAGTTGCTTCTATGCCCTGAGTAAGGAGTTATAGTGCGACATTTCCAACTTGACACGGACAGAATGGCAAAACCTGGGGTGACGTGAACATGCGGACGGAGAGTCAGTTTGCTAAGTGGAGGTTTATTTGCTTTCCTTGTTGCGGAAAAGGCAGGATTTTTTATAATGTTAATTAGTGAACAATACGCAATTAACACGCCAGAACTTTACAGTTCTGGATACACTTTGGGAAGACTAGCGCTGACAGGCTAGTTCTATGCATTGTTTACTTAGTTCAGATTATGCAAGTATGTTCTTAAAAATTGAAACCGAAATTTATATTACAAAAGAATTGATTCTGATATGAAGGCTCCATGAGACCCACCTTTTCTTGCTTAAAGCCGTATTAGATATATCTCTTCTTCTACAAAGTGTTACTATATTATATAGTTTCATGTCATTCTAGTGTCGACCTCGCTTTTCAATCAGCTACTGTTATATAAGTACAAAACGTAAAAAACAATCAATAATAATTATCAATAAATCTAATTTATAGGCGCCTTCTCAACTTCTTAAAGAATTTTTTAAATCATGCGCTGCTAACTGTCAGTGGGTTAAATAATCGAGCTCTGTTTTAGCTGAGCTCAGCATCTAAACAGAAAGCTAAAGGGTGAACATAGCGTGGGCTCTTGAGTAGACTAAGAGCTCAGCTGATGCAGACATATCTTTTATTGTGGACGTAGCGATTGCTAGGTGATTAGAAGTGCTCGATAGCAGCGCAGTTTCTGTCGATATTAAAATTGTCTATAATGCTTACTTAAAATTAAGTGCTTCTGGTAGAACCCCATTAGGGCAAACACCCTTGCGCTAGTCGGCGAGTTTAGGTACTAACTCGGCCACTCATCCTTGTTATACTGGCATAAGTATGCAGATAGGAGAGGGTTGTTCGCTTTTAACGGCTTATTTATCGGACTCTGGACGTTGACAGAAGTGCATAGGCGTGGTTGCTGCCAGGTAGGTATGCAATAGACTAATATAGAAAAGAAAATCCTTTAACTCCCCAGACAGAGTGTCCAATCAGGCTGAGAAGCTGCGCAGTATAAACTGTTTATTTAAAAAACTAAACTGCATTACCGCAGGTACTCTCAATAACGCCGGGCATTGATTTTTCTGTTGCATCGCCATATGCTTATTGGTCTTTATTGTATGGATTGCCTGCTATTGATATGGTGGGCGACAACACTAATTAGGACTGCAGTATGATGCTCAATCCGTTGTTGGCCTCGTTTTCTCTTCCGCCGTTTTCGGCGATCCGGCATGAAGATATCGTGCCTGCAATTCAATCGGCATTAGAAGACTGCCGTGCTGTAGTAGAATGCGTGATAGCGTCGCAGGGGCCATTTACTTGGGTCAACCTGTGCCAGCCACTATCTGAATCAAACGATCGCCTAGCTCGCATATGGTCGCCCATTGCGCATCTGAACTCGGTGAAAAACAGCTTAGAACTGCGCTCTGCCTACAAGCAGGCGCTGAACCTGCTATCTGAATACAGCACCTGGGTAGGTCAGCATAAAGGGTTGTATCAAGCCTATCGTAGCTTGAAAGAGCAACCCACTTTCAGCCAACTAAGCGCAGCGAAACAAAAATCAGTGGAAAACGCGCTACGTGACTTTGAGCTAGCTGGCGTTGGCTTGCCGGCGGAGAAACAGAAGCGATACCGTGAGATTGTAGCACGGTTATCTATACTGGGCTCTATCTACAGCAACAACGTCCTCGATGCCACCATGGGGTGGTGCAAATTGATTACTGACCAAACTAAACTGAGCGGTTTGCCCGCCAGCGTCTTGGCACAGGCCAAGGCACAAGCGAAAGAGGAAGAAGGTTGGTTGCTGACGTTGGATATGCCGATTTATATCCAGGTACTCACTTACGCCGAAAACCGTGCGCTGCGTGAAGAGATGTACCGCGCCTTCGCCACCCGCGCTTCTGATCAAGCGCCGAACGCAGGTAACTGGGATAATAGTGCAGTGATATCAGAAATACTTGCTCTTCGCCATGAATCGGCCCAATTGCTTGGCTTTGAGACATACGCTAATAAATCGCTAGCTACTAAAATGGCGGAAAGTCCAGAAGAGGTGATGAGATTCCTAAATGATTTGGCGAAGCGCGTCCGTCCTCAGGCCGCGCAGGAACTGGCGCAACTACGTATCTTTTCCAAACGACATTACGGGGTAGAGGTGCTAGAAGCCTGGGATATAACTTATTATAGTGAAAAACAAAAACAACACCTATTCTTTATTAGTGACGAACAACTCCGCTCGTATTTCCCGGAGAAACGGGTGCTAGAAGGGCTGTTTGAGGTTGTAAAACGTATCTACGGTATCACCGTCAACGAGCGAGGCGGCGTGGATACCTGGCATCCAGATGTGCGTTTCTTTGATTTATTGGACGAAAACGGTGAATTGTGTGGTAGCTTCTACCTTGACTTGTATGCGCGTGAAAACAAGCGCGGTGGTGCCTGGATGGACGAGTGTATCTGCAGACTGAGGAAGCTAGATGGCACACTGCAAAATCCAGTCGCTTACCTGACATGTAACTTCAATAGTCCGATAGGTAACCAGCCGGCGCTATTTACTCATAACGAAGTGACTACGCTCTTCCATGAGTTCGGACACGGCCTGCACCATTTGCTTACCCAAATAGACACTGCCGGGGTGTCAGGGATTAGCGGCGTGCCGTGGGATGCGGTTGAATTGCCGAGCCAGTTTATGGAACACTGGTGCTGGGAAGCGGAGGCATTGGAATTGATCGCTGGTCATTACCAAACAGGTGATGCGCTACCAAAAGAGACGCTCGACAATCTGCTTTCAGCCAAAAACTATCAGGCGGCACTATTGATCCTCCGTCAGTTAGAGTTTGGTCTGTTCGATTTTATTATTCATTTCAAGTATAGCCCTTCAACTGGTGCGCAAATTTTACTGACGTTGGCGGAAGTAAGAAAAAATGTGGCGATAGTATCTTCACCAACCTGGTGTCGATTCCCACACACTTTTAGTCATATTTTCGCGGGCGGCTATGCAGCGGGTTACTACAGCTATCTATGGGCAGAAGTACTCTCAATTGATGCTTATTCGCGTTTTAAAGAGGAGGGTATATTTAACCCCAAAACAGGGAAATCCTTCTTAGAAAAGATTTTATCGCGCGGTGGTTCGGAAGAGTTTATGGTACTGTTTAAGCGTTTCCTTGGCCGAGAACCACAATTACATTCTCTGCTGATCCACTACGGTATTACTTGAGAATCTGGCAGGTGAGGGTAGCTTTAAGGTGTGAAGTAGGTGTTGATTCTAGTGTCTTATCTATTTTGGCATACCGGTGGCAGTTAATATCTGACGACGCTTCGCCGCTTGCGCTTATACTGACCCCGGACAGGTGAGTGCTGAACAAGCGTGATGAATTTAAATTGGGAGCTATCTACGTCGACTTCGTCTCTGCCAAGCCGGCATATAGACATTGTTTTGGTGGGGGTGAAGCAATGGCTAAAGCAGTCTGCCTAAGAAGACGTGAATTTCCGGATGTACTTGACCCTACTGACGGCTTGGGCGCGATGCTTTTTGCTAGCAGCATTAGGCTGCCGGGTCAGAATACGAGAACGGAACGCCGTAGTGTTCGCATTGCTCGATGATGGTCTGAAACACCACTATCAGGGTGCGGATATTTGGGAATGGTTACGTGAGCGTTTTATGTTTATGGATATCAGAACCCTAATTAATGCGCAGACTAATTGCACTCCGCGCCCAGAGGCGCTATACAGCGATCTGATGTATAGCGCATAAAAAGAAACCGGGCTAGTGGAAAACAATGAAGATATTCTAATTACTTGTGGCGGTGATGATGATTTCACTAGATTGTTAACTCTGGCGCGCAAATTGTCGCCTAGGCGTTGCGTAGTGAAACACCCTAACTACCCATCACACTAGGTAAGGTAATACTACATGCTTCCTAATCAAGTGAAAGCCATGGCTTCGATATTTACATGCCACTATAAGCACAGGTTAGTGATGATTGATTCATGCAACTCTGTGGTGTTGTTCCGAGGCGTTGTCAATGCTGTGACGTCTCGTTCCGTATATTTCGACGCTACATAGGTTCACGCCAGGGTCACCTGTTCTGCGGGGTATCTCGAATAGCCTGAGGCATAACTTGGTTCGTTTAGTCGTGACTTGTGCGAGGAACAATACTACAACGGGCTGCGCGATACAACTTCACATATCTTAACAGATTTCTGTCTGAAAGGTGGTGGCGGAATCAACATGGCACTTGTAATTCAGTATACTCAGTAAGTAATTGTAAATAGCAAGTCATCGTTTCCCGCATTTTACTAGCATTTTTCCAACAGTTCGGGAAAGTTTGGAAAGTACAATAATAGGTTTGCATTTTGTGGTTTTCAGATCTTTACTCACTTTAATTGGTGAGTGCTGTGAGTAGGATGGGGGTTGTTAGGAGAGTTTAATGTTAATCTTGTGTGTTAAAGACTTAACATTTACTGCAATGCGGTTGAATGTCTGTAGCACCACTGACTTTGGTATTTACTTTGTTCTGATTGTTGTCTCCTTTAGATGGAGCTTGCGAGAGTATGCACATGGAGAGTGCACATAAATACAAACTCGGCATTGCGAAATTAACTAAATTTGATCTACACAAATAGGGTAATGGCGCTTTAAATATTAATTATATTTCTGATCACTTAGAGAAGGGGATTGAGGAAGCACTTAATTCTTATTACACATAAGAAGCGATTAATAAACTATTTTTAGCACACTTGCTCTAAGAACGAAACGTAAAATATTAGCACTTAATCTAGTATTAAAGAAATTACAAGATAGGCGAACAAAATCACGTTTGATACTAGGGTCAATATATCTAGTGTAATCTCTTTCTGATTGCACTCCGCACGATTAGCATATTGTGATACACGTTATTAATCAGTAGGTGTTCACAAGAGATTAGCTTATACTAAGCTGCATAATATTAGCCGAATCACAATAGGTTTATACAGCCTATTCTATGAAACCCGCTAGCGTTTGTACTAGATCGCGGCTACCGATGACAGCTGTTCTAATTGGGTAATCAGTATGACATAGTAGCTTTGGAATTGCTGAATAGGTCCTTGGGTATTCCTTATCGTATATTGGTTATAGTGACATCAAGAAGCCTACTATACAGCCAGAATTATTAGAATTCATGTTAAATTATAGAGATTTTAGTCTTATATAAGAGAAGCATGGTTATAGCTGTATCTACCGTAGTTTGATTATCTGGAATGGGATGTGTTAGTAGACTAGGAGTCTAGTTTCTATATTAAACTATTCTAATATAAAAGAGTAAATAACATCGCATAGAACAAGTCACGTATATCTCGTGCTTTCCCTAACTGAGCAGGGTGTTAGCAAATTTATTTGGCGGCCTTAGTGAATCTCAGACCCCGTCTATCAGGCGGGGTCTGAGATTCACTAAAACCGGACTTTCGAAATTACTGCATCTGGCTCCGAATATATTTGTGTGCTAACAAGTCTAAACGGGACCAGAATAGTGGAAAAGTGTCTATTAGGGGGAGAATCCTGATATCGTTAGGGAGTAGATCTAGGTATTTAATCTTATCGTCTGTAGTCTACCTGTAAGGTAAGAGGATTTATAGATGACCTGAGGAGTACGGCAAAAGAAGCGTTTTCAGACGTCTTTCTTATATAGAACCCTCAAGGGTTGATGTATCTATTGAAGACTCTGACAATGATGTGTATAACTTGCCTGATATTAACATTATGATTCTTATATAAACAGTCTATAAGGGTTGAAGCCTTAGTCGGGAATTAGTTCCCTTTTGCTAATCTTTAGTCCCATTAGCCTTTGATAGCTCTTCTCTAGCTCCAGAGAAGCTTTAGTAGTTTGAATTTTTTAGATGTTAGGCTCATTGTGCTTCTCTTATGCGCGCATTTATCCTCCTGTGATTTCATCAGATTTATGTTCGCACAGATCAGGCCGGCACTTTCCACGATGTTGGCAAGGTAACGGCAAAGCGCTTAGGCGCTGAGTTCATGCGACACTAAATACCATATCATCCAAATACATAGCCACCGCCAACACCTGGTTTATGTGGAAAGCTGATTACAGATCACCATGTATCAATCTTGTAGTGTAGGTAGATGTTGATAAGGATAGGTGATAATAGGGCACTCTTCGTGCAAGCCATTAAAAGGAAGCGTGTTGTCCTCTTCCTAGGATTGATGGAATTATCATCAGTTTAATAATTATCAAGGGTTAACGACCCCACAGCTTTTTCTGGCGAAGTCCTATCTATTCGTTAGTCGAGTTCCTATTGAAATATTTATCCATATTATTCTCAATAACCGCGCCGTTCTAGTTATGCAACATATTTTTACAGGGCGTAATGCAATGTAATAAGTTACATTCGGAGTTCATTCGTAAGAGAGGGGAAGAAAAGCGGCCTATATGTTTCTTAGAAAACTATTTCAATCAAAGGTATATCACCTTACCTGCCTATAAAGGAGAAGGCAGGTGACTTGTAACTTGGTGTCCTATTTTAGTTGTCTCTTATTTTGCATAAGTTAGCTAAGCCCAGTGTCAGACCCGAATAAAGATGATGATATTTTTACCTATTTCTTCAGCTCATTCAGGAGTTGTCAGACGTTAGACCTGACAGAGCCTGAATTTTAGACTATATCTTCAATTTTTGTTGATTATGATTATCAGGCGTTTATTAGCACGATCATTGTTTTTCTCTGATGCTTGATGTAGTGGCTAAATCTTCGATCTATGGTCATGTCCTACTTTTATTCTTATTATTTTTGACGATTAGTTCCTGATATTCATCTTTATGACCTTGCGTTTAGGCGGCCTAGTGCAACCAATATCCTGTTATTTCCCTGAAATAACTGTATCTCTTTTATGCCTTAATGTATCTATATGGACTACCTGCCTGTCTTTCCAGGTGCTTGGTTTCTTGTCTAATATACCCAGGTTAGCGCCTAACAGCCTGTCGACTATCAGACGGAGTACATGGTAGATTAGATGACTATTCTATTTCTGGACATCACCTCATCATTATTCTGTCTTGAAGACTATTCTGCTTACGATTTAGCCGCTAGGTTTCTAGAGAAGTCGCAACACTTGCTATTTAGTCGCGAGCTCACGTTGTTTAGGAGAGGACTGTACCTGCAAGACAAGGATCATTTTTCACACCTTGTGAAATCTTGCAAGGAGGAGATACGTCAATAAGGTACTGATTAAATTATGCTAAATATCTCTTAATAGTATGCTCCGTCGGAGGGTAGAAAGATAAGATAAAATTGAGAACTAATTCTATTAGTTGTATCTTTAATAAAGAGGGTTTCTCTTTAACCGTTTACAATGAACAAGTAAATTACGTTTATCTAAAGTGGGTTAAAGTTTTTAAACCTATGGTGACTTAGGATTTGCATCTCATTTATCAGTAGCAGTTACATATGCTTCTATAGCAGTGCTAATGACGGTGGTATCTAGGGTTGTCCGGTGATAAAGATTATTAAATAAACAGGTCTTGGGTTATTTCTAGGACAGCACGGCAAAATTCTGTCTGCTGCCTTTCACCCATTTGTTCAGTAGTCGATTAATGCACAAGCGTGACTAGGTTGGTGTGTCCGTAAGCGCTCATTAGATCTGATAACCGAGACATTGCTGGCATACTGGCTCGGAATATATGAGCAATGTCTATGCCCGTCACTATCTTCTGATACAGTGATTCAAGTAAAAGTTACTTGTGGTGGTTGTCGTGTAGCGGGTTTCTGACAGTATCGCCAATAGGATTCAGTACACGTTTATAGTCATTATCCGGCTGGAGTTCTCAGAGGTACTAGTTAGCGGAGCCTAAACAGGGACAGATCGGTACGAAGAATCACAAGTGGCAGCGTCTTGCTTTTTATTTTTATAGTGTTGCTCACTCTCTTCCTAAGAGAAGAGATTGAATTGCGCAGGTAAGTAACTATTTTTATATGAACTATTAGTTATACTAGCCTCTAAAAACGATGGACCAAAACATTTTAATTTGGAGCATCGATTTCTCCTGATAATCAACAATAAATAGCTAAATCTTCCACCTTGATCTTTTTGATACTAGACTTATGCTAGTGTTAGCAGTGTCGCCACTGACTGGTTGCACTGCGCTTTTTGATTAGGGCGTTCCTCAATTGTATCGCCGATATTTCTATATTACTTCAGGTAATAGGCTGGAATCATACGGTGATAGTTGCAAGTGAAGACATGCGTATGATTTAAGTTAAAATAAACTCATTTTATAAAAAGATATTTCCATAAATAACGTGTGCTTTACGAAGGTTTAGTGAGCGCACACCGCCCTATCCCTGCCTGCTGTGATTAGACTAGGCTTTATCCGTGTTTTCCGCATTCAAATAAAATTAATGCTAGTTTTGTAGTGGTAGTACTGAGTACTCTACGTCCACCCTTAGCCCAAATAGGGTTACCACGGTGATTAAAGGTTGCAGTACATTGGGCATCAATGGCATTTGCTGCTGGCGTATCCTTTAGCTGGTCCAAGAGTTAGCCGTTGGGTAATGCTTATTTAAAAGGGTTTATATTCTCTTCAGGAAAGTGCTAAATAACACAGTAAAAATTAACTATAACGTCGTTAATTTTATTAAATACTTAATATATTAAGGTGTTAATAAAGAACAGGGTAGTTGGATTGAAGAAGCGTTAAACAGAACAGGCGTCTTCAGTTAATAGGAGGAAAATCTGGGCTGCGAGTTTTTGACTAGCACCAACTGAGGGATGAGGTATTAGGCATACCGTGCCCGTGCAGTCTTGATCTATTATAGTGATTAATCTTGTTTTATTAATCAGTATAATCAATAATAACACCTATATTCTGGTGCTCAACTTCTCAGCGTTAGCCGATAGTGAGAATCAGCTAATAAAATCTGTTAGGGATATAATAGATATTAAGTATTATGTGGTGGTAATAAAGAAGCAGCCATTCTGTGCAGACCATATTTAGCGCAGTGTTAATATCAAGCTAGTTAATTAGAGAATAGTATTCCGTTTAGACGAACAGGTGCTTTCTCAGCGTCCTTATAATAATCCACATTCTGCTCATCTGGCAGAATGTGCTGTTGGTGTGGGCGGTTTTAATGAGTATATGAACCACTGTTCCTGCACAAAATATGCGCATTTCTGCTATTACTTTCTCTTTGATCTAGATTTTATCTTCTAACTTCTAGTGCTGGTTAGCAGGCGCGATAGTCGTTATTTTCAGTAGAGTATATGGTAAACACAAAGATAGGATTTTATCTAATTGTCAGATAGACGGTCTCGCAGAGCTAACTTCACGCTAGAGGGAGCGCTAAAGGTGCACCTTAGAAACTAGTTCTTGTAGTTAATATGCGAGGTAGATGATGGCCACAGTTTTCGGGTGATCCAGTATCCTGTTGATATACACATCCAAGCCTAAATAAATTTATTTCTATCATTAATAAATATGTAACGGAATAGTTCGAACTTCCATAAAAGTTACGAGTTATTATTTTATTAGAATAATATATATGATAAGTAGTAATACTAACTGTATTACTGCATTGGCTGATGCAGGAATAGTTCGTTTATCCGTATAGCTAGAAATGTGCTATATATATGACTACAAGTAGGGATAGCTATTGTGTAGTAATATAACTTGATAACCGGTTAGTAGCCATATCCCTCACTTTAAGTCCTGACTGATATTTGGCAGGATAGTGAGCCTATCTGGAACTGGTCTTTTTACATCATTCTTCCGCCTAGTCAGCAACCAGCCTACCTCCACTTAGGTGTATTTAGTCTACCGTTGATAGTTTAGCACTTATATCGTTATTATTTAAATTAAAAGGGAATGCATGGTTATTATTACTCTGAGTACTAGCTTTTATTTTTATTAAAGTGAAGTGGTTCAATTTTTAAAAAATAATCAAACCAACTGTTTGTGGGCTAAAAATAATTACAAAATGAGATTGTTTTTTGATTAGATTTATAAAATTTAAGGGTGCCACTTATATTAGAGTGATACTAACTGACTTATAGTCGGCTTGACATGCCGCCTGGCTCATGTTTGGTAACTAACTCTTGTACGACGGAGATCCCTTTCTTGGCATATCGTCTCTATTGCAGAATATTCCCTGCTAGAATAGGCTATTCCGTATTAATAGTTGGTTGAAATATAAAAATATAGCTTGTCTGTAGTGTATTTCGTAGTATGGGAGGAGGTTACCCAGTAGAATGGAATGATAATTGCTGCATTAATCATCATAATGGGAATGGCCTTGATGGTGCTCAGCAAGTGGCTATTCTTCAATTCATTTAGCTTCATCCCGCATTAAGAAAAAAAATATTTTTATTTTTAGTTTGAATATTAATAATGGAATCTTGCGTGCGTTTCTTATTTTACCGCATCTTATCTTAACTTTTGGATTTTCTGCATCAAGTTTATGGAATCATCAGGACAGGATCGGCACGCCTGGTAAAACTTTTTAGTTTACTTGTAGCGTTATTCTGGATATCGTGTATGCGGAGGGTTAAGAATCGGGAAATATATTGTGAGCAGCTATTTGGCCACATAGAATAGATATTCATTTGTTGCCGAACAGGTGTAATCGTAACTTGCAGCCCGGCGTCTTGCCTGCTTTATATTTAACGCTAAATCCAGACTGCCGATAGCAGTCTGGGCTGGGGAGCCGCTTACTGGTAATACTATAGCAGGCTCCTCAGGCTGATCGATCGCAACTGCATGGCTCAGTGACTTTGCCATACGGGCAAAATCACTTCGGCTTTGAGTCAGAAGTTAGGCCGCCTAATCATCTGTTGTACCTGTGCCTTGCTAAGCATGCCGATATTGGCATGCATGGCTAGCATAGATGCTTTGTTTGAGAGTCATATCGCAGTCGTCAATAAATTGATGCCGGTTATCACCTCTTGTTTGATTCGTTCGCTGTTTATCATTAAGTGATTGTGCTCCGTGCGTTTTCGGAGTTCAGGCGCACCCACGCGGGTGTCGTGGTCTAACTGCAAGCCATCAAGCGGTAACGTAGCTCGTATTACTTAAGTCTAGGCATTGCAAGTTCTTCACTCTAACATTGCTTGGACGTAACTACCATCCAGATTAGAACTGCCTTATTGGATGATAAGGCCGCCAGATAGGTCAATGGTTACATTACTACTCCTAGTATATAAGATGTTAGGGCATCTAGCTGGTTCTAACGGAAGTGGACTCCTTTGAGGAGGTTGAAATAGGCTGTCAGCACCTGCGTTATCTGCACTCTGGACGAGTTAATCGGCAGGTCATCCATACCGATACTTGTTGTTACATTTTGGGTCAGTGGTTTGGGTGAACACAGCAATGAGTTTTAGTTGTCACCAAGTGCAGATTATCTATATGGGTTTACATCCTGCATTGTTCCGCTGATCGGAGGAATTTGAAACTGGCAGTGGCCACCATATACACCCTATCATGGTGCTGTTTCAATCGGTAAATCTAGTCCCTAGCCATATTACGAAGATCTTTGAGAGTGGCAGCAGTCATTTATTTTCACAAAAAGGTGGCTGACGCATTAGTGTCAATCAGAGTGAGAGTAGAGAGAGGTGCTGGTTCGGCGACGGTGATGGTTCGAATGCTTGTGAGGATTAATATGCTATCCAGCGACTGAGGTGATAGTGAGGAGAGTGCTAGTAGCGTTTCTTGTTCACCTTACCTGCCAAACGGCAGTAAGGGGGGGGGGAAATTGACAATGATAGCGCTTTTATTACTGAGTGTGGTTTCGTAGTGCCTATGGCAGGCATCTTAAGTTTCATTCTGAGAAACGCATCCCGCGGCAGTAATACTAAGACCTGCTTGTGCAGGAGGGTGTTATCAGTTTACTGAGTAGAGCCCTGTTTAGGCGATTCCCTACTAGCATGTGGATTTGCATCAACAGCCAGTGCTAGTTAGGGTGTTAAGGAATAATATCTTGCACAATATCCAGGTTTGGTTGTTATACAGACTGAGTTACGCCAGTTACATGGAGGCTTATATAGGGTAATCTCTATTATCGTAGGTGTGCTCGCCGCGCTATTGATAGCAAGTATTCCTCAGGTTTAATTGTCTCGTGTCGGCGAGTGTCGGTAGCGCACGTACTATGTAGTGCCTGTTTTAATCCACTATGGCGGACGGGTTAAAACTAGCACATCGCTGATAGCTTGCGTAACGGCGATGGTAAATACCAACTACTCATCCTCTAATGCTGCCATGATCTCTAGGCTAAGCCTGCTGGCTAATTAACCATGCAATAGCTTTGGGAGTGACAGTCCCCATACTGGCGTGCTAGGTGCTTTTGGTCAGCCGGCACGTATCTTTACGTGGTTGCGTATATCTATCCAGACTATATTATTCAGGTTTAGTACAGTTCTCGCAGCTGTGCTGGCTGGATGTATCACTAATATAAGAATCTATAGAGGTTAAAATGCCGGCGGATGGCCAACCAAGAAAGATACAGGAGTATAGCGAGTAAGCTTATTTTTTAGGCACACTGCGTAGATGCCGGTTATGTGGCTAATCGGACGGATATCTAGAATGTCATCTATGTGAGAGTTAAGGAGAGGACGCCGTTGATGCTAATTTCTATACAATTGATGCTGCCATTCTATATAGGTGACCTAATACTCAAATAAAGCTTTCACGCCACCATCCTTCCTGTAATCACAGTACTACTATTATCGGTGAGTGTTCTTGGATTGTTAGCTTTATTGGGATACTGAATTGGGGGATAGGTATAGGAAACTTATGCTTAAACATTGACATGTATGTTTTTTAGTTCCTTTCTGCTTGTCAGGGCTGAAAGGTGCAATATCATTATGTCATAGTTTAATGATACCATCTTAGTGGTATAGAGATAGTCTCGTCATTTAGCTTTATGTCCAGCAATTAGTAAAGATTGTAGTTGGGTTTGATCACTATAGCTTCGAGGGTTATGCCTATCGGCAGGTCAACCAAATTGAAGTCTATACTAGCAGAGCATTGAACCCGTTCTGGTAGAGAACGCCTGTAGTTTATGTTATTTAGCCAGCAATATCTCGCTGGCTCGGCTGCACGCTGGCGTGGGCTTTGATAAAGGTCAGTATAGCAGGTAAGATCAAGACACTTCGTTAAATGTCTTACTAGGCTGTTTTTATACTGATGCAAGACAAACCAGGGATTACGGACATGCCCGGGTTGTGAGAAGGCTTTCTCTATGACTGCTACGCTTCTCTGTGGGATGAGTTAGTTGTGGACACATATCCGGCAAGTAGATATCGTTTCCCCAGTATCCGGTATTTGTTTTGATGGGACCTTTGCCTATAGGTAGCTACGCCTCGTAATGGAATATACCTTATTAATATCTGTGCATATTAATCTGGTCTCTTGTACATTAACAGGGTGTAGATTAGCCGAGAATACTACGGGTGAATCCCTTAAGAAATAAAGATAGAGAAGGCCATTAAGTTAAGAATCCGGACCAGCTTGCGAATGCTGCACTTCATCTCGGTAAAAATCGTTCTCTCATCCGTCAGAAAGGGGAATGGCTCGATACAGGTAAGGTACCATAGTTTATTCCTTTTACGGGGAAATACCTTTTTTACTGAGTTTGGGCCTCTAGGCGGACTCTGCATGAGTATGGTGATCTGAGAGTCACGTCCTCTCATGTTAGTTAATTTTTGTATAGACGTAGGTGTTGAAACAAGAAGTTTCGGATTATCAACGGGTTACTCAATCGACGCCCCCCTATACGATGAGACCCCTCGGGTAAATAGGCTGCACCTATTTTGACGTTACAGTGCATACCAGGCAAGTCTTGATTGATTAAGACTGACCCTTTCAACACCCGTAGGGTGTTAGCCTGAGTGCGGATAATTGTGAAACCCAGCAGCTGGACAATCTATGAAATCATTTATTTAGCCTCATCTCCTAAGTGGTCAATGTTTGACAGAAATGCTTCACCCCCAAGCATTTTGGCTTTACCTTCGCTCACCCAAAGCGAAGTAGCAGGCAGGGGTAGGCCCGGCTGTGTTACAGAGTTCCTCTCCTCACACCACCGGAGGTGGTGACAGTATCGTAGTAACACAGCCTGACTTGGCCGTGGTATTAGTAGCTCAGCATTGATTTTGCATCACTCTTAGTTTATTTGGGAGTAACTGCGGCGCAAGCATGAGGCGGGTTATTTGACCGTGAATCAACATATCTCTTGGCTCAAGATGCTTGGACTTGTGTAGTGCTAAGATAAGGTGTACTAGTTCCTCGTCTCGGTATCCCATTAATATAGTACTCAAACCAATCGCAACAGGCTAAGCGGCGTAGGATGCGTATTACCACTGAAGAGAAGTGGGTTTGTAATAGCAGAATAAGTTGTCCGTGCGTACTACTTCAGGTTATAGGCTCTTTGTTATGGTGTTGAAATAAGCATTGTACTTTTGACGGGTGTCCGGAGGAATAAGTTGGTTTCGTACGCTATAGCGCTGATGCTAATTCAGTGAGGAGGTCTGCGCAGTAATGCTGTGTACGGAATACTGAGAACGTTTTTAATAAGTCATTCAATATCTTTTTAGCAGCTAAGGTGCGTTGGGTTTGCTTACAAGGATATAATTAGCGATGTTGGTTGTTTGTTTGGATAGACAAAAACTAGAGGATTGATCAAGACATTTAGTATTGATCTCCAGTTATTTCAAAATAGAGGGCTGTAGCCCGATTATTGTGTTTCAGTCTGATAAGTTTATCACCTCATTGGGAGAGAGCTGATGTATGCAGTCATGTTAAGTTCTTCGGCCATCGATATAACCTATCAAGGTAAGGCTAGATCATTAGGCACTGCTAGTGACGATTGAACGTCAGTAATCAGGGTATTCATAATGCACACCGCTGTGGTTATGATGTGTGACATTTGCACGAATCTTTTGATAAACCACACGAATTGCAACCATCTCGGCTCCAGCCAGTTTGTGGTATTATCGAGTAGATTATATCCACTTCCATCGCAGTGTGATTAGATAAATAGGGTACCAGACAGGGTCTGTTTTTAAAACAGACAAGGCTAACTGTCAATATATTATGGACTAGCTTAATCTTATCAACACGTCTGACCTGTTTTGCGTTGAGCTTACAAATGGTGATAGGAAAGCAGTCTTTGGATCCCGAAGTTTGTCTTAGCTATGGAACTCACATATCTTAAAACTGAATAAGCCAGTGCTGATTCTTTTTTCCGCGCCTGGCTCAGCAGGCGCGGAAAGTGGCTTTAAATAGGCTGTCTGAGCTTTCTCTTGTGGTAGTACCAGAGCATCAAGATCAGCATTTCTGCTCTATTCCTCAAGGCCGAATAGTACTGTTGACGGCAGTATTGAGACTTGGAAACTTCCACATTCACCTGCCATTTTATGAGTTAAATCACTTGAGTTTTAACATAGTTGCTACCGTCTAATTGGTAGGGGCTAATGTTGCTTTATTTTTTACTAACTTTAAATCAAGCTCAGTACTTTCTTATGTAGCTGGAATCTAAGATATACCGATGCTTGGTCATGCTGCGCATACAGTTGTGGATCACTCTTTTAACTAGTTCAAAGTTTAAATCCTTGTTCGTAATCGTTGCAGAAAGCAAGGCGTAATATAGTTTGGCGAAATGTTAGGAATGTTTCCCTGTTGATCCTGTTAATATGGGGCGTTCAGCTCTGCTTTTTAGAACTGTCTGGCTTGGCGATTTTCTTTTCAAGCTTATTAAGGAGTAGCGCATGATTCTCCATGCTGCGGATCGATTGATTAACCATGTTACATTTCGCTAACTCTTTGTAGTATGCGTAAGCATAAGGGGCGCATATTTACACCATGCCCACTTAGCCTTATTTTGTAAAGTTATTGGGAACAGTAGGTAAAGATATATTAATTAAATATTGATACGTAGTGTATGTGTCGCTATGTTAGCGTCACAGGAATCTTCCCATCAAGTCGATACTTCAAACAGAGCGATTTCTTAGGAATATTAGTAAGACATTAGAGCAGAGAGGTTGGACCGAGCGCAGCCTTCTTCTGTTTTAGTAAATCCATTTTGCGCATTTGCCGTCTTCGAAAAGACAGAGGCTAAACTTAATGAAGTATATCTGTCTTTCTCTTTGAAAATCATGTTTGAGGTACTCACCTGTAAGATGACGGAAGCTGCTTCATTGGATTTAATGCCTGACACAGCTCGCATGTCATCTAGCAATCCCGGAGTGAATATACTGCCTATAATATCGGTCCGGACCGTTGTATTACTTTCAGGATGAAGTGCATAACTAAAATATCCTTTACCTTCGTGTCTGTCTTGTTGGCTACATCGTCAATGACTTTTATTAAAGATTCACGGTCAATATCGTTGGTATTATGATAAGCGAAGTTTGTTTGAGTACGGATTTATAAGTGATACTGGATCTAGTGTGTTATTACCTAGGCTAAGCTAATAAACCGGCCACGAGATTTCAGTTGACATCCGTAGTAGTTTTACCAACCTGAATCAGGTGATGATACAAGCGCTTAGCCTTGCCTAGCTCGCTATACGTGGTGCGATATAAGAACTGTGTCTGTGCCCAAGAGAGGACAAGTTGCTAGACAAGGCGCCGCTGCGTGATAAGCGGTGAGCGTCCTTATGATTAGGTTTTCTCTCATGCTAAGGACTCTATTTAGAAAACTAAGGGCTATTTACGTGCGTTATGCAAATTCAGGGCTCCTCTGACAGCCTATAGATTCCGGATGCCTTATTTGGGCCGCTGAGTTTTATCTGGTTATTAAAGTACGGGTTACGAGCGTCCTCTTGTGCAGGCCGAACCGCAGAGCCTTTTAGGTCATGGCATTGGTTTGAGGATAGTATGATTTCTGCTAGGCTTTCGAATTTCTCAGGGCATGCTGTTTCTAGCAGCTCATCCCTATATAGATCGGGCGTAGGTCATTTATCTGATATGGTTATTTCTGAGGTTTATTTATTGAGAAGGCGGTGATCTTAATGCACGACCTGATTGATGGTGTGTGATTCTCCACCTAAGTGATCAATACCTTGTGGTCGATAGTGACATTTGTTTTCGCCACAATCGACTAGTGGATGCCGGTATTCTTCGTCCCCGCGCCGCAGAAGTGGCAATCCTTACAGGCTAAGGGTAATAGCTAGTGCGATGATTACGATATCTGCCGTTATCGCCCTGTTTGACAGGTGTCGATAACGAATCACCTCCAGATGGTGCATTGCCTCATATGACCATCGTTAGCTTCCGCATACAGGTTGGTGGGGTTCTCCTGCTAAGGAGCATAAAGGACCAGGGTCCGTGCTTTAAAGACCTCGACGCTGCGCCCGTGCTAAAGAACGTTAAGTGTCGTTACTTCCTTTACACTGCATTCACAGTAGCCTGTAACCGATGATGGGAAGCTTATAATTATCGGTCAGTTGACAAGACTATCCTGGCATTAAATTCAAATTACGCTAGTTTGAGTCGGGTTTAGGATACCGGAAAGCTGAATACTAATTTCTTCCCCAGATTATGCTATGCACCGCTGTGATTATGGGCTGATTTGATTAACTGGCTGTATTTATCGCCACTTTACAAACGTGTAGTTGGCGATAGCAATCGATTTAATTAGCTAAATTAGCTAGCGTATTGCCAGTTATATACTGTACTGAGTTGCTTTCCGCTTGAAAACAGCTGTTCTTTTTTGGGTGTGATACCATCAATAATCATCGCTACTTTATTCGGAGTAATTTACCTGCCTTACAGCTAGTTTACTTGCTGGGATAAGCTAAACAGCTCTCTCTACCAACGGCATCGGCCAGTGCCGTTCTGTAGCACCTACGTTACTACTGTTTACTGAATATGCATTTTTATATTTACTACGTCCTCTCATTGAATCTGGACCCGACATTGGCCCGCAGGCTCTGAGGGACAACACTCGTTCTCAATCCCCACATCCTACCTGCTTAGTAACCGGTAAATTCAGTGAATAAGATCATAGCAGCCCTGCCGGGAACCCGTTAGGTTATGCCGAATAGTTTCGTTGTTTTTCAAGTTTTTAGTCAGTCATTAGTACGCTGAAGCAACTGCAGACCGGATGCTTGTCCCGAAAGGAGTGTGCTACCGTTGTGCAGGGAGATTCCTGCGAATATCCACTAAGCCCCAGCAGTTGCCTAAGTTCGTCCTGATATCCGTTAAGAGTAAGTCTGTTATAGTGTACTCATGATATTAAGTATCTGTAACATCCCTGCGATCGGCGGTCATATAGTAGTATCAATGCTCGAGTTCATTGGAAAAGTGTTTGCCAGTATGGTTGCAGCTGGCTCTAGGGGTGATCACTCACATAAAATTCTACTCTGGGCGTAGAGGTGGAAGAGTAAATCGATGTCTCGTTACTACTTAAGCCTGTTTTAATCTCTAGCAACTAGTTGCGCTACCTAATATCGCCTTTTAGTATAGGCACATCACTTCATTTTTAGCTATGGTCGTGACCGGCTAGCAGGTAATGGTAAGGCCATAGAAATAATCCTGTCGCACATCTAACACCGGTACCAGCGTAGCTGCAAAACGGGTACAGGTTTAGGCATCTAGCCGGCTAGCCCGACATCTGAGGCGAGATAAAGCAGGCGTCCATCGTCTGATTTAGCACTATTAAAGTCTGCTGAAACTCGGCGGTATCGTGCTGATTTCAGTTTATTTTCTAGTACTCCGGAGTAACTTAGTGTGATTTTTAGTTTTATTGGCGGGTGGAGGCGTAGGTAGGGTATATGTTAAGGATAAATACCGATCCTTCTTACTGCTATGCTTATTTGTATTATGCCTGTATCAACACAGTATTAGTGCTTAGGCTAGTTTATAAGACAAAAAGAGTTGTTTTCCTCTTAATAAATCAGCGGGTTCAGTACCTGCTTCATATGCACAAGCAGGCAGCCGGTGCCTGAAATGAGGCGTTGAACTACAAGAATCTCTGCTCTCCTCGTTTATAAACTCAGGCTTGATCTTTTTAGGCGATCAGATGTGATCGGCGTGATGATAGTATTTTAAGTGTAAGCAGCGCTAGAATATCTGGATCAATATTGAGCGGGTGATTATTGGCATCCTTCTTCTATTTTACTGACAAAAGACAAACTGTACGAGGCTTTTCAGCCCTTTGTCACTTCGATAAAAGCAGGACCTGGGTCTTGTTGCGTTAGGTGTAGCTACCTCACTTTTGGCGGTCAGCAATCAACTACAGGCAATCGTGCTCTTTCGTAAATACTTTCGCAGATTAAAGAAGAGGATTTTCTCCGAACAGATGCGTATTCTATAGGCTATACCACTTTCTTAAACGTGATAGATCTCTTAGTAGTTATTTAATATATAGCTAGGCCTGGCGCCCCCGCGCCTTAAAATTCCCATCAGGTAAGGTGTAATTATACATTGCCAGTTTGGTGCACAGCTTTGACTAAATTATCCATACAGCTTTGGGAGAATTTTTAGCTAAACGTAAGGTTGGCCGCTCTTGTTTAAGGAATACGCATTACCACGTGTAGCTATACTGTATCTTGTCTCACGTTAGTCTAATCTCAACTATGTCATTTTTAGAAATAGGACTGTAAGAGCAGATTGGTTGAATTTAACCATGATATCTGTTTTATCTATAAATGAAAGCAGGTGGGAGCACTTGCAATTATAAAGATTATCTCGTCGATTCTTTGGGTGCTTTCACCCACTTTGCGTGTATGCGGCGTTTTTTTCGATTTACTAGCTAACACTATCTGTTTATCGACGATATAATCATGCCTGAGTCCGCTGCCCCCGGTCTTGCTCCTCTGGTTAGGTAAGGCTAGCTCCGACAGCTTATTTGAAGGCGCTACTGCTTCAGGTATTGATGAGCAGTTTTCTGCCTGTTCACTGTTGTTATTTATCTTGATCGGCCCGTCAACCTATTCCGGACCTTGCGGGCCAACTTTCTAGGTTCAAACACAAATAGACTAATTTAAAATGGGTTATGCAATGATCACGAGTAACGATACCAGTACGAGGTAAAAAATTCATTTTGTATGATTCGGCGATCGAAGTGATAATTTAAGCAAATAGACCGTCGTTGTGATCACCAAACTGCCTGCAAATAGCATCTCTTGTACGTTTACCTCCGTCTTATCATCACTGGCTTGTTTTAAAAGGCATTTGTATGAGGTTACAAGCGCAAGTTTGCTTTCGGCACCTAGCAGCTCCCGATCATCTTTTCGATCAAGAGCTCCTTGATCTCACCTGGCTTGCGTAAGCCATTCGCATATGACCTTTATGAGAACTATCTTAGTTAGAGTTATCTTGTTTGCCAGTAGCAATGTATTCCACGTGATCAATGTACAGATGCTGTAGCAGTTCATCTGTTTTGTTGTTCTTTTTGCGGCGTTTTGATTGAGCCCTAGATTGTGTGTCGTCGACCTTATAAAGGGTCTAGTCTATAATAGTATAGGCAAGTACAGTGAAGATTTCTGTTTATTGGGTGTGTGTCTTGTAACAGAACCCTAAGAGTACCTCGCGAAGAGAAAGTATGCTAATCAGCAGCGGTGTGCAGCAGGCTTGACTTTGATGACTATTCCTTGTGTTCTGTTTTTTAAAGCGGAAGGTGTCTAGATTATAGTAGGAACTCATCTGCTGGAATCAGCGCCGCCCGCGCTGCTGACTATGCGGGAAGAGGCCTTCACCTTTCGCGTGCCGAGTGGCATTTAAGTAGCTAGTACCTAGCTTTGCAAGCTGTTTCTTAGAGAGTTTACTAACTGGGCTAAGTACCCAACCGGCTTTGAGTTGCACTTACTCTAAGCATTGTCAATTAGTTGCCGTGCCAGTGCCGGCAAAGATTCATCCCTGGCAGCATCCAGCCTCGGAAATGAGCCTCACTAACAACTGGATCGCGGGTGGTATTGTTTTTTGATGCCGAATACCGAGGTGATGCGGAGTTGCTATATTCGGTTACATGTATCCTGCACTGTAAAATTAAGGTGAAGAATAGGTGAGAGAAAATGTAGGTAGTGACTGGTGTATGAATTAGTCAATAAATGGTTAGAAAAGTAGGAAATCATGAAAATGAGGAAATACACAGGAAATTTTTAGAATGTGAGTATCGCCATCGACGTGCTCCCTAGTGGCCTATTGCATGGGGGTATAATCATACTCGGTTAAGTTAAGCACGTAACAGGGTGGCTGTAACACATCTCCACTAGTGTTACGTTCTGTGTTAGTACAACGTCTGCTAACACATAGTGGCTTCTTATTGCGGTGAAGAATGACATGAGTTCTGGCCTTGCTTCTCCTGGCGGATATCCTCATAAAATTGACTGGCATAGCCTCTCTGCTGGTTTTAACATCAAGGGCGAAAGCGTTTCGCTGGCGACGGTTTACCACGTTTATCGTTACTCATTTTGTGACATTCATACAGGGGTTAACCAGAATAAACTTCATCTCAAAGATCGAAAATGATCCCCAAATGGTGTTATCAGCTCTTGAGGCGCTGCTAGTAATTTAAAAGGGCCACGGCCTAGCTAATTAAAGTCATCGGGAATATAGATATTCATATTCATCCGCCAGCAACTAACTTTAAAATAAACCTGTATTCAGCTAGCGGAATACATCAGCAGGGTACGCGATAGAGACTAGTTCAAAGCCTGTTGCACTTGTGCAGAAATGCTACTCTTTTGCTAGAACACCTGCGTTTTATGATTATTATCAGATTTCGCTGTGCTACAGGGGCAGCGAATGTGGGTCATAAATGAGAGAATAATCAATATGATGAGCAGATCAGGCAATCTAGCTTCCTCACGGTTACTCTGTACGAGCTTCTGCTAACAACGCTCTACACGGCTAAATTCCTGTGCGGGTCTACTCGACAGTAGGTAGACCCAGGTGTTGAGATAGTTATCTAGACACTGTCTAGTCTGTATAGTGCCTTTTATAATAATACATATATAGTTCGGTCAGGAAGGCATGACTGGTGAGTTTGCGTTGATCTCTAGTGAGTACTTAACGTATATGCTAGGTGGCTTACCTTGGTTGAGGTCAAACCCGGGCTTGAAATACGTATTTCTGTTATTCGGATTATAAGAAGCCTTGATGTTACATATTTTATAGCGTATATCTTAGAGTTGCTAAGTCCTCAACAGGAAGTTGTTTGTATTCTCCGAAGCTAGAAGGTAGCCTTCCATTACTAACTTGGTCTACGTGAGTATCTAGGCGGGTACTGTTATACCTGCTTATTGCGAGATGAGTTCCCATATCGGGTTTATTTTAGAGTGACATGCGCTCGTTAAGTCTAATATAGGTTAGAGCAGTTCATTTATCCATCAGCGCATGTTTTTCTAGTAAAACCGATAAACAGGTTTCCGTATCTGCTGTTAATAGCGTTCAGCTGTATATGCCACTGAATATTGTTCCTGCATAGCCACCCAAGCTAGTAAAGTATAAGTGTTATATCCCGTATCATACTGTAGGCAGGCAACTAACCTGCGCAAAACCCAGGCTGTCGTCACTTCGATTCCACTTTATATCGGGAGTAAAATAGGGCCCTCTATTATTGAATGTGCTAGGCTGGTATGAGTTCTAATCATGCATGGGTTTAGTGATGTTGGGCACTAAAAACATTCCAGTGCATAGGTCTTTCCATGCAAACTTTTCCGTTCAGCTATTATGTGATGGCTTTCAACTTAAAGTAGGTGAGATATCGCTCTAGTCGCAGCGTTACAACCAATCTGAAATTATAGTTAGCTATTATTCTGCGTATAATGTTTGTGACACATACTCATCTAGCCGATGAGTATGCTCTATCCTTTTGCATTAAACCTAGAATAGCTGTCTCCGCAAAGCCAAACCCTTTACGTTGTAAGAGTGGCTTGCAGATTTGCAATTGGTGGCGGAATAGAATACCGGCTAGGTAGCCGCGTTAACTTGTATCTTGAGTATAATTGTAGCAGTGCCTCCCGTGGGTTATTGAACGACGCCCCGGGAGGGGCTTTGGTACTTGATAGTGTCACGAGTCTTGCCTGCATTACTCAGGGTAGCGTCTTATTGTCACCAAACTACATGCATAATCGTTTCAGGAGGGTTTCCTAGACCGGGTCTGGAGAAAGCGTTTTGATCTAATACCTAGGTCTGTAGTGATGCCAAAAGTGTCACCTGTACCTTCATGACTATATGTATTAATGGATCGGAAATATACTCGTGGCTATTAAGCGAACATTCGGTTTCCATTTTGGCTTACAATATTTATTTATGAAAGTGTTTGGTAGAGTACCTCTTGTATCAGTGAAATGACTGAGCTCACTTTCGCATCGTTGGGCTTGCAGATCGCAGTGTATCTCATCATAGACGTTTTCGAGTTTATGGCCAAAGAAGTTACTGCTTTTTTGTTTAGTTAGTGCGCCGCCTTGCATGACTTTCTTATGCATCTCTTCCAGAAGAAACTATCTCTAATAAAGCTGTCCTTCTTTTTCCTGTGGAAATTGAAGCTTGATGTTATAAGTGATAGGGTAATGGCGTATTCATATTCTAGTATATGGAGCTCCAGAAGTAAATTCAGGCACTTTGTTCATCGTTAGGTGAATTTCTGCCAATATAAAGTAGCAGCCCGTAAAGGTTGACGGGATTCCAATAAGTCATTGATTAAAGAGTTCTTTAACAGGTCGATCCAGGATCATATTTTCAGGATGGCCCGCGATTTACCTATCTTGATTGATAGCGAATGGTTATTAACGGCAGTCTGCCAGACTGGTAAGATTCTCAATCAAATTCTTTATCAAAAAGAGTCTGTGGAAACAGAAAGAAACCACAGCCTTTTCGGGTCCAGACAGACTCGATAATCAAAACCTGTGTTCAATAGTGCCTAGCCAATCCAACGCTAGAATTTCTCGGAATTCTAGCGTGCTGTCGTTAGCAGTTAACTTTGTTGGTTGGATCCCTCTGAACATCAGAGTTACCGTGTAGTGTCGGCACCGCGCTTATGCCTTAGACAGTTGTATTGGATTTGTGCCTACGCATTTCTCCACTCGAACATAAAGCGTGCAATGCCTGACTATCGTTTGGTTCAGCGGAACTGAGCAGCGTGCACTTTCTGAATACCCAAAGGCATTGACCTATGAGTTCCAGTATCTATATACAAACAGTTGGCACACAAAGAGGGTCTCCTATTGATCGGTGTAGCTGAAATTAATTGCGCTTGCAGAGTGTTGCAATGTACTTTTAATATCTATTTACCATCCTGAAAGCTTGAAATCGCTATCGGCCATCTACGTATTATCATTGCTGTGTCGGCAACTTAAATAGACCTTCATGCGGGACTATAAATATTATAATGGGAATACACTTACGGTTCCTCATATTGATATAGGTAATACCTAAGAGAATCTGTAATGCATCCGACTCGTTATCATAATCCCTCATCTGGGAATAAACTCTCTGTTTACACTTCGTGGCTAGCATGCAATTAATATGAATACAGTTGTTTTTAATAAAAAGCTGAAGAGACTCTCTGCCACCGTGTTAGTTAACGCTGAATGGGAATAGAACAGCCTAAAATCGACCTTCTTACAGAGATCTGTAATTAGCCTTATTAAAAATTATTGAGGTAGAATGATTGAAATGAGTGCTAGAGTCTAACTCGCACTGCATCTTGATAGAATTAGCAATTATATTTATTGCCTTATTCACTGGTTCATGGGCTCTAATTGCCTTTAATATCTGTTTAAGCAGCTTCTTCTCACTAACCAGAAGTATGCTGGGTTTATTTAATATGTTGTTTTGTTAGAGCTGGGATCTGTTCACCAAAAGTATATTAAATGAGGCGACAGCTCATGTTACTCATGGATATAGTCTAAAGAATTTCCTATTCTGCGCTCAAGGTTTTTAATACTTACTAGCAAAGTGTGACCAGAATACTTAAGCACATAATCATTAGTTTTAGTAGCGGGTTGCGAACGAAGAAGAAAGGGCCTCTGCTAGTGCCCCATGGTCTATTAAAGGATAATTTGCAGTGCCTGATCTGTATTACGCAGCAACTTCCTGATTCGCGTACCGTGTCGATTTTCGCCAAAGTAGAATGGCCTAGAAGAGTTTGCGGGTTTACAGCAGCCCTATTGTGTTTGTCAGCACCCCATCGTAGTGCAAAAGATAGCGAATCTACCTGATAAAATTAAGTTTAACTGCCCTGCTATCGGTTAGCAGCACGGCCCTATGTTTCTATTCTCCAACTTCTTAGGGTTTGTGCGTTACCATGTTAGCGTCGTATTTTATGTAATTAAGGTGTCCAGGTTGGGCGATGGATAGCCTACTTGCGGCCGACGGCTTGGTCCCTGGTCTGAGGCTTCGAGTCTAACGCCGTTAGCCGTAAGTATGCAGCCGATACGCTACCCTTCCCCTTATCTGCAAAGCGTTTAAAAATTGCATGGTATCCCAGCGTTATATAAGAGTTTTCTTCAATCACATTCAGCGCCTTCGCTGAGTAGGTGGTGCTGTCTATATGGTAATAGATGGTTTAGTTAATCTAAAATACAAAGTAGGTCAAAAACTCTCAACCGTGCATCCATTAGGCCTCAACACGTGGTGAAATCATCATTGCGTTTCCCCCTTTTGTAGGGTTAGGTATGATCTGTGATGAGACTACGTATATAGGCGCTTATTTAGTTAGCTAGCCTCAGGGTGGTTGAGATGTTGGTTGGAGTGGCTGTGTATACAACAACAGAAACCAGAGACCGGAAAGTAAAGCCTCGCCTGAGAGACATTAATCGCATTATGGCTGATTCTTGAACTCCTTTTATTACTCGCGATGCGCTCTCTCAGCTTATCTTGGGTACGGGATATTTTGTGGAAAGCGTAAGGAATAGGTTTGAAGCCATAAACCGCCTCGCTTAGTGAGTCGAGAAATGATATGCGCAGTGCGCTTAGGGCGGTAGATGATTTTGTTTCTGGGCATGACTCCGATTAGGAATGAGTAGCTGATTGGTAGTATACGCGTTTTCGATTCATTCGCTTAGCCGGATTACCGATGTCGCTTGGCCTTGCACATCCTCAATGCCTCCAAGATGATGCTTTAGGTAATCTAATCACGATGAACAGTATCCTAACTTATGTTTGGCCACTTGCAGATGTGACATTATCGGCTTTCATATCACCAGGTTGCTCAATGCGATTATGGAGACGCTTAATGGATTTCTTAATTGCGTCGCTATTACCATAATCTGTTCCCGATCAGGGAACGCCTGACTGGAGTTAAAACATTGTGTACATCCAGTAGTGTCCTGTAATGAGAAACATTGGGTAAAGATTTGAATAAAAGAGCAAACAGACCTGACAATGAAGGTAAGCATATTCTGTGCGCAGTTTCCAGTATATGACATATCTACTTTTCTCCCTACCACTGTTGAAAACCTTTTCAGTCTTTGTGCGGCAATAAGCCGTTTCTTGGAGAGATGCACGATAGTGATGCATGGCTTAAAAGATTGCGCATTAGCATAGCAGTCAGTCATTAGAGAGGCCGTAGTAGCTAGGTAGCTTTAACTTAAAATCTATTCTGTTATAGATAAAGAAAAGTTATTCAGAAGGATTGTAATTCTACTAAAGTACTAGAACATTGCAGATATTGATATTATATATTGGAAGTGTGTCATATAAATAAATGTGAATGGAAAATAGTTATGAGCTTAATGATGATTGAAGGATAAAAGATTTATTGATTCATAATCAAACATAGTGTTTCTAATATAGAATTAAGCTGAATGCTTTTTTAGAGTGTCATCACTTCCTATAGTCAACTCTCAATGAGAGGCGATACATGGAGAACATTGTTCTGTTCAAACAAGTTTAGATCAGTTAAGGGGTGATAGATCGTTGAAATCCGAGAGATAGAGAAGCATCAGACTAGCTATACTTTAGAGTAGGAAGTACTTACTTATGTAAGTTGGGCTATATTGATATTTGATACAGCTAATTGTTAAAATTGTTTAAACGTCTTTAAAATCTGAGTGTTACTCATTTTTAAATATAGGAGGTAGTCTAAAAAATATTTTATGTCGTGGTTACGCTGTATGCAGAAATTCCATTCTTAGCAATTACGGTTATTCCCTCACCGGGTTTGAGGCTTCATTCACGATCATAGTGATCAATGTAAGCATAACTCCTGCCATTATCTGTCAGTTCATTTTTTCCAGCAATTTCTCCAGCGTGTAGCAAGGTTAGTTTATCTTGTGCAGATTATTAGATAGCAAGACTTTGGAATATTTTCTTATTGATGAGCAGCTTGGGTGCGGCACTTTATTATTACTGAAAGCCCGTGAACCTGTCTAGTCATTTTCTGTCAGTCTGTTTATATAAGAAGCAGGAAGCTTTATTTGCGGTGTGCCGATAATACTGTCTACGGTTGTGATGCCCAGTGCGTAAGTAAACTGAGGGGACTTGTCTTCTTTTTAGTCGGAAGATCCTGGGTAATAAAGTATGATGAAATGCGTCTTTAATATCGCAGTTTATTTACCAATACAAGATTGAACGCATCACAGGCATGGCCCCCAACTCCGTCTAACAACGATATAGGAAGGTTATAGCTATCGATAAGGACATGTACTTGGGTACCTAACCTATTTGTAGGCTCACTAGCGACTAGTATATCAGCAGTACCTGTTAAATGGGTTGATACTGTGACATGTACTAGTCGATGGCATAAGAGCAGCTCTCTGCCACCGCAGCGGTGGGATGTTAAAACTTCACTGGCGATGAAGTGGCGGCGTCATTGTCTGTTTATAACTCAGGTCTATAACTTAGATAAATTCATCTTAGGATCTATATTATGAGTATCCAGAGTAGGATTTTTTAAATAATGCGCCATTTTTTATATCGATCACCATTTCGTCCACAACGATTATCTCGCTATAAAGTTGCGGTGCACTTTACGCTATGCGTTAGTAGCTTCGCTACCCATATGAAGAGCTTAGCTATCATCGAATAAAGGTTAAGCACAAACTCCAGGCATTAGAACAAGCTGCGAGATTTCGCGCATTTAATTGTAGCTTTTAATCAAAAAACCTGCTCAGGATTTGGCATCACGCTGCATATCAAGGATAGCATAGGAGTTTCAAAAGCGTAGTCCATGTAATTAAAAATTAACAGGTTATCACACTGCTGCCAGGCATCACGACCCTTTTTGTCAATTTCAAGACCGCCACCTAAGTATCTTTTAGTTGAATCTTTCGGCATCGGCCCTCCGAGATACCTATCGGGCATTTGCTCAGGACTAGAGCAAGCTCGTTCGAAAACGATGAAGATTTAGGAGACCATGAGCCATTTTATCGATTACTGTCACAGACATCGTGCTTACGGTGATTGGGAAATCGATATCACCAGTGGTATTGGGTATGTGGTTGAATTTTTAGGTAATGAGATTGCACAACTGAGAGTGGTAGCCTGTATAAACCTTGTAACATAGCTGTCGAAATCAGTTGCAAACAAGGTTTGGATAGTCGAAAAATACCATTTTCGATTACCTGCAAGGGTGGTCGTTACTACCGTACGCTAAAGTATGATACCGTCGGTCAATGCGACATCCTGATCTCCATTCGTAGCGGAGAGATGGCGACATATTATTGGCTTATCTAACCCCGATTAGGTGTTTGTTATCAACTAGGCATGCCAATGCAGGAATTTTCCAACAAGCCGGTCAAGCGTGCCTCTGGGTATAAAATACTGCGATATGTCTGGTTGGAAACGTGAAGCAAATTGAACCAAATATTAATGAAAGTGTTGATTTAGTAAAGAAACTTACGTGGTGAATACTTGCTAGGATCAGTAGTGATCGCTAAGGGAAAGACTCTCCAGGGAGCAAAAGAGAGTGTGATGCCAGGTCAGTCTAGTAAAATATAAGGCATGATCTAAGCTCCGGATAAAATTTGAGTGAAGACGGTTTTGAATGGTATAAGCCAGGTGCTTCAAGGTATGTAGGAATTCATAATACCCACTTAAACTCAAGTATACGTTATGTATCCCAGTACATAATGGTCTTGGTTCGTCCGCGGTTAGGACCTCGCCCTATTGATTTTTGCGTTAGCCATATCGGCTATCGTTGCTGGTTGTTTCAGCGGTATTTACGATATTAACTAAATGTCATCACATAGCTAAATTAACTTAAAAATTAATTTATTATTAACGTTATAATTCTATTATTAATACTGATAGCATGTCTTAAAAAGTTCTTATGGAAAGTCACCTCCAAAGATGACGAGTAACATTTATTTAACGACTTCGTTTCAGCTATTAGACAGGACAGAATCAAAATTCGGAATGCATGCTATAACAGCATGTTATACAGCAATAAATATTTGTTCGGAGGTAAAAAATGGATCTGGATTTTCGCCTGACATGCATATTAGGAATTAACTGATTGCAGTTGTAACCTAGTGATTAGAACAAGTTGAGATAATATGTGCCACAGCAATGTCTTTAATAACTAATCATTGCCAGTATACCTTAAGCGAATAGCTAATTTTAATGAGCCCTTTAAGTAGACTTCGACCATTAAAGGAATTAAATCCAGGGTTAATTTAGAAACTCAATCGGTTAATAATTCCAGCCAAGCTACCCGTTCAATATTGACAGTTTTTCCTCTGTATTCTCAATTGGTTGGATAGTATCGGCTCGATGCTCTGGTGAGAAAAGGATCTCTCCTGGTTGGAGGAGAGATAGCCGGTGTTGTGTACTGATTATTTTATAATAAACTACATAATGGGTGCTATATCAAGTTGGATAGTCTAAGCGAGACTAACAGGATCAACTGTTAATGAGAAGGGAATGGTAAAGATGCCGGGTGTAGATATGTGTAGTGACTATATAGCTGGAAAGGGAGGGTACTCATGTCAGAACCAGATAAACTAGCAGTAGTTGTGTTAACTATGACGGGACTAACCAGTATTCTAAGTATTTCTACTAATATCGCTAAAACACCATATAGGCTATGGTGTTTGAATGGTCTGCATTAAACACGTGGTTTCCCACACTTCCTTAACGTCACTTAGTGCTTAGCAAAAACCCGGGCTGTAACGGATCGGTAACAGGTTAGCAACATAATTAGTTAGAAAATGCCGCATCATATCCAGCCTGTGTGTGGTACAAGTAAGAATAATTTTAGCAGTGAGGAAATTAGCACACAGCAAGCTGAAATGTGCGATAGTCCTGACAAAGAAGTAACGAGAATACATACAGATAATTATGAATAGCACAGTATTACCTACCCAATCTAACCCATTGTATCCATGCCTCTTTCGCAAGTCTATGGGAGTTAGTTGGTCAGTCCGAACTAATCCAGAAAGCTGACTATTATAATGGACATCGAGCAACAGGCAGAGTTGCGAGTCATTTTGTAGTCCTCCTTGCCATATCAGCGCACCGCTCGCCAATAACGCTGTTCGATTAATTAGCGCTGACGTAGTTGTATTAACGATACATACTGGCCCGAAAATTATAGTTAACATGCCTTTCCACAGGATTAGATAAATCGTGAAGACCGAAAGAGTGGATATGCTTCGGCAGCGTAAACTTATCCAGTTCTCGTCGTTTGTCACGAGTGAACATGTAGTATATGCGCTGATGTTCAGTTGAAGTGTTATAGCAGGCAAATTACCAGCGTATGGTACATGAAGAGCAAAGTCTAGAAACCTACTTAGCTACCGATCAGGGCGGTGAAGAAGCTCGATATTATTAGGTGTTCATTTTGTAAGGATACAATTAGGGAGTCAGAGTAAATAGAGAGACTAAACATAGTTGAGGTGATTTGGTAAATCGTGGAACCGCCACTATCAGTATTGCTAGGGTGATCGGTGGCAGATTAAATACTGCTAGTATTAGCTCATAGGTGAGCCTAGTATCTATTTCCAAACAGAGAAATAAAATAGTAAGCCATATCTGCACCCACCTATCTCTGGTTTTTCACACTAATTTAGATTAGTGATTAGGCAAAATCAATAATATTAACTGATTGTAAAATACGCCTAGAACATCGTTCAGCGCTGCGTCCGGATCGTTAGGCGGAGTAACATAAATAATAGTCACCAGAATAATAATGATTACATCAACGGTATCACCAAGTGCTAGACAGTAGAGGTAAATCGTTTCGGAACTAGAATAAGAAACAAAATAATCATTGCAGAGCAAAATACCATGTAGCAGGGTTACTGCCCTGGATCGCGTCAGCCTATACATAATATACCTGTGATTGTCTCAACGGATAGGGAGATTCAGCAAGATAAAAAGAGCGAAGAAACTACACTATGTGCGTGCTTACCTTTGCTTTTTGGCGTATTTTTTGTCAATGGGATAGGTCAATAATTTTAATTTTTTCATACGTCCCGTACTTTGCTATACATCCAAAGTGTTATCACTATTACTAAAGTTGATAACTAGTAACCTACATAGTAGCCTATATTTTCACTGGTTGCCTGTAGCACACCGAGCAAGAGCGCTCTGCTAGCAATGCTATTTGTGAACAACGTTGTTACAAAATCCGTCAGCACTGGCATCATATTCTGAGAATAGAACATGACGATATTTGCGATGATGGTCATAAAGATTGCATTTAGTAGCTGCAACATCATCAGCGATGTTCGATCAGTTAACACTATCAAGCTGATGTAGAAGAGTACTATAGGTATTACCGTACGCAGGATTATATTGCGTTTTATAAACTTCCTGATTAAGTAATCTCGAGTAAAATTGCTGGGATCTTCAATTCGGAAGCGATACATATCAAACTCCAGACAGGTTATCCGGTGATCTTAGATTGGCGGTGATTTACACTGGCATATCGATGCTGTACCTGGTGTTTAAAGGCTACATTAGAATTGTGCTAATAAAGAATATACCGATATCGAGGTTGTGCAAGAGAGGGTATGAGATGTTAGTACAGAATGCCTTCCTAAAAGGAATTGTCTATTGTGTGCGCACGCACTACTGAGGGAAAGATGAAGAAGACAAGGAAAGAGAAGAGGGCAAAGTAGTTGTCTAGATTAGAAATGTTATGATGGAACTATGGTTTATCACCAAACAAAATAACAGGGAAAATAGATAACCCATCCAGGTGCCGGTTAGACGTGAAGGAGTAAACTAATCCTCACCACCTGTTCTCTATATTGTAAGTGTATTCCTGTGCCAGGTGGAAATTTGCGTATTACTGTACTGGCGACTGCGATCATCAAAACACCTAACGTTATTAATGATAGATAGTCAGTGTAAAAAGCAAACAGCAAACAGGCTTTATCAGATCTCAGACAACATCGCAAAATTAAACTGTACGTATTATAGCGTAATCCATATGTTTAGCAAATAGGGAGTTAACCAATATGTCACCCATTAAATTGTCAGGATAGAACATCCTGGCTAATAGCGGTGATACTTTTACCTCATTGGCTAGGAACAGACTTAGAGTCGGCGTCTGCAAACTCCAGTAATGACGGGAAGAACAGGATCACCAGGAATACCAAAAATATGGATTGAATAATTAAGACAATCAATTAGAGCCTTTATGTCTTATCTTTGTTGGTTATCTGAGAAGAGAGACCTTGGGCTAGCTAATGTAAATTTCAAGAAGATAAATGCCGAATAGGATCAAACCGGTGGTTGGTCGAATAGACGAGAATTCAATTGTGTCATTTCCTATTTTTTATATCTGCATTCCAGTAATAGGAGACAACCTAATTATGTCCTGAAAAAGAGTAAGAAGAACTAGCAAGAAACTCCAAGCCTTTCCGGGTGAATTGGTTAAAGTTTTAAAACTAAAGGTAATATCAATTCGGTTTTCCCATATATTAACGAATTTTCAGGATAAAATGGCTATGAATGCAGATCTGACGAAATATCTCTTTGAGATAAGAAATGTTATAAAATTACGTGCTAATAACTGATAACGGGTGTGAATTTAAAATTCTTTTATGCGAGAATAGTAAGATGGAGTTGATCGTATCACGTAATCATTCAGATCGTCTCTAGGATCAGTTAATAAAACATTAGATACGTATCACGTAAATGGATTATCAGGGCTTTGTCCAGTAAGCCACAGTATGATAATACTTTTAAATATATCATATTTTAATAAATATTCAATGAGGAAACATTGTCTATACTCATATCTAAAAACAGCAAACTTCTTTGCTAAATAATCGATATTGTGATAAAGCTTTCTTCTTAGCGCAGAATATCCTATTCTTCGTTGTTTATATGTTATGGTATGATTTTATCATCATATTCGCTATTATTAATAATAGTCAATTCCTATTCTGCGTTTCATTTGAAAGCCCAGAAACTTCTTAGTTTCTAACCCCTTAAACTATAATGGAAACTCTGATGTAGTTCGTTGAAGGATGTAAAACAGATTTGCAGGATACCTACATTTATGTGTCTCGATAGACTAGACAATTTGTTCAACGCATACTCAATGAAATTGATAGTGCTTATTATTAGATAGATATCCAGCGTTTCACCATCCATAAGGTGTGGAATAGTCTAAAATACTTAGCGTAGAGGGAGTTCCAAGCCGCTACCAGTTGATTAAGAATCGCAAACTATATCCCAACGGAGTAAGGCTGATGGCCTGGATACGAATTGTTTCTAGGATAACAATTATCTGCAAATAAGATAAGTAGGGCTTTACCGGGAACATTCAGTAGAATCTTCAGTTAGCAGCTGATATCTTTAATATAATTTACAGAGAGAATGCCATTGCATTCGCTGGGCATCGTTATCCGTGCTGTCGCTTAAAGCGGTAGTATCTCGATACATAATTTGGTGAGAACAGTTGTTATCGGCTAATAAAAGAGGTGTTAAAAAACTGGAGTATAGTAATACATAATGTGCGGCGAGTCATGAGTCGCATTATCATTTAGATTGGTGAGTTTATTGAGCTCTTAGCTTTAACATGGTAGGACTTATACAGAACTATTTACAGTGTCGGCTTAAGTGCAGACACAGAGATAATTAATATTTGTACTACTACACTGTCAGTAAATTTTGATGACTTACGATCTAGAATTTGAATAGCATTCAATACAGCATGTTTAGATTTAACTTGGTCGGAGCCAAGTTCCTAGATTGATCCGGAAGTGTTACTACTTGTAAAGTATGGTATGAATACCATATTCTATATCAAAAGAGAGAATATTCATCAGAAACTGATGATTCTGTTTGGTTGCGATTCATCATTGGAGATCTGCTATTTTTTTAAAGATCGACTCATTGAGAGTGTGGTTGCAGTATAGTGCTGTCACTAGCGCGCAATAAAATACCTATTTTAACCTGTCATGAGGTTAAATGCTCATTTAAAGCCACTGTATCAAAGTGTTATGGTAAGGCGGGTCTGATATTGTTTTAGTATTGCGTGACTCTAAGCGGCTTAAAGACCGTTAGCGACATCCAGAAACGCACTATTTTATCAGATAGGGAAATTGATAGCGCTCTTATTCGTGCTGGAGCAAGGTAAGAGCAAAAGTAGGGCTCTACGTTATAAGAGCCATTGACTTAATGAGAAATTAGGAAACTGTAAGCTGAGTTTTTAGCATATTCAATTGGAAAGTCGTTCTCCTTGTGTTTGCTAAATAAATGTCATTTGGCTGAATCACGAAGACATCATAGCGTTGCGTACCTGTACTCACTCAATTTAAAAGCTGCAACTTTTATCTGAAATAGTAACTAATATTCAAAGTCACTGTATTAAAATAATAAGAGTTCTTTTTTTATAAAAAGGAACAAGATGACATAGAGTCGGCATTTATGAAGAGCCAGTGAATCATTACATACAATCTTATCAGACATCTGAATTGTCTGAATTTTAACTTGTTGGTAGTGTTGTTTCTGAAATTAGTGGGTAAAATCACTATCTAATTATTTGTAGATTTCTCTGGTTTTAATTAAAGTGATTATTATCCTGAATGGATAAATCGTAAGACTTAAAATTGCATCAGAGTTTGTCTCAGGCATTGATTTGACCAATCTCATTAAGATAAGGCATCTTAATGCGGCCTCAATTATCTGGGTGATGAAATAAAATTAATAAGAGAGGGAAGATGACTAATTTACATATACGTATGGCGGTTGCGGGTGCTACCGGCCGGATGGGACGTAAACTGATCCGCGCGCAGCAGAAGGCAGAAGGCGTAGTGTTGGGTGCAGCGTTGTTGCGTTCGGGTTCTAGCATGGTTGGTGTTGATGCGGGGGAGCTGGCGGGTATCGGTAGAGTGGGTGTTACCCTGAGTGACACCTTGGAAAAGGTGGTAGATGACTTTGATATCCTGATTGATTTCACTCGCCCCGAGGCTACCTTAAGACACCTAGATTTTTGTGTGGCACAACGGAAAGCTATGGTCATTGGCACTACGGGGTTTGATGTGGCTGGGCAGCGGGCAATTCACAATGCGGCGCAGCACATTGGTATCGTGTTTTCCGCTAACTTTAGTGTTGGCGTCAATTTGGTTCTAAAGTTACTCGAGAAAGCTGCTCGGGTTATGGGTGACTCTAGCGATATTGAAATTATTGAGGCACATCACCGACAAAAAGTCGATGCGCCATCTGGGACGGCATTAGCGATGGGTAACACGATTGCCAGTGCGCTAGGCCGCGATCTGAAAGATTGTGCAGTCTATGACCGTGGAGGGCGTACTGGTGCACGCGATCCGATTAGTATTGGATTTGCAACCCTTCGCGCAGGGGATATCGTTGGCGAGCATAGTGCCATGTTTGTTGACATTGGAGAACGGGTTGAGATTACCCATAAAGCGTCAAGCCGCATGATTTTTGCTAGCGGTGCGGTACGTGCAGCATCCTGGTTATATAAGCATGATAAGGGGATGTTTGATATGCAGGATGTGCTTAATCTTAAGTAGTTATGATTAATTGTTTATCCAGGAATCAGGTGATATTAGATTACATCTAATAAGCAATGATTCGGTTTTTGACTATAAATAGTTATCACGGTAAAAAGGTATGTGCAAATTAATATGCGCATTTTATATGGGATGCCCGTGAGAAGAAAATTCCTGACTGATTTTATGGCCTTAATAGGTTGATTTCCATCATTGCGGTTGAAAACAAATTACTAATTAAGCAAAGTCACCTTTGCTCCTAAATAAATTAATGGCGCATTGCTAAAAAAAGAGAAATGGTTTTTCGGATCAATAGTCCATAAACTTAAAATTGAAATTCAGTACAATTCATAGAAGATTTTTATCTATCGGTGTGTTTAATTAATTTAGAACCTGCAAAGAGTATTGATATATAAGTATTTTAATTAATGATTATCTTGATGTTTTAATTAAGGCAATTCTGTCTTTCATCGGATACAGAACCAAATTATATGATTAGTCAATTGGAGTAGCTCAGTATAGGGTATAGATGTATGAAATGCTATTCAATATGTTGATGACCGCTATCAAGAAATTCGTACTTATTATTTCTGACTTCCGTGATATTCTTACTCTTCTTTATCTTCATATTAGGAATATCGGCATCAATGATTCAAACAAGAACTTGCTGCAGTTCATGTCAAAAGGTCTGTTATTCGTGATCTCCCTGTGATTACCAGTAATGACTTAATAAATAAAGTCTTGATAGCTATTTAAATCGCCATCACATCATGGTACTCATTGATTAATGAACCCAAGCTGATCCTTGGTCCGCTTAATAATAGGCCTAGAATTGCCGCATCATTTCTACTGACTCGCTATATTTTTAGCTGGTGTTGGCAGATACGAATACCTGCTCTAGTCTAACTTAGATAGTTTTTTGGACAAAAAGTTACCACTAAAGAATCTTATTGCTAGCAATAATGCAGTGGGTGGCTGAGGGTAACATCCCAAATATCCAAGTTCTTTAAGAACTACCGTTCTATTGAGTCGTTTATGATGATAGTATCAAAGTAACATATTCGGCTTGCCTTTGGATCATTCCTACCAGCTGAGCCTAGTGGCGGCGGAAAGTCCAGCCAATGAATTGCTGAATCTCAGTACTGAGGGTATCTTCTTATTTCACGGTAAGCTCATCCCTTTCCCGTAAAAGGAATCAGTTGTTTTCAACTTTCAGGGAATCGGGTTTTTAAAAAAATGCGCATGGCCTTCACACGAGCGGCTCGATCACTTTTTAGGGTCTCAGACCCCGCCTGACAAAGAAGACCACACCATGCGTAACTCTTCGATGGGTGCTAAGTGAAATCGCTGTTACACTTGGTATATTCAAGACATAATCATTAGTCAAACTGGAACCCGATCCTGATGTGCTCGAACAGACTCTTCCTATCTCATGTGATTTAACATTGGCTACACAAGTCTTATTCCAGAACGCTAAGGTCAGTACAAACTATTGGCGTGAAGATTGTTAATAAACCAATATGCAATATTAGCGCTGGTCACAAGCCAGCGTAATTCACCAGTTGCGTGGTTATGTAGTGACTAAAATGCCTTCTTTCAATTTTTAGAAGTTATCCATAGTTAATGTGTGCCTAACTATCCAGAGGGAGTTAGTCGATACAATGATGGATATCAGCCGTACTCAACAGAAATCTTGGCAGAAAGTATTTGGAGATTGGGAGCAAGGCCACTGGCTTTTAACCAAAAAGTAAGCGTTGGTGAGCGAGCAGTATTAACTATCATTTCCCGCGAATTGCAAATGCTGGTGCAGATTATATTGCGTATATAGCTAATACCTTCGATGTTTGCCCGTCAGGCGGTCAGGTATTTAACCTAATAAATATCCATTGTTATTTCTTGCAAAGATTTAATGGTGGTAGGTTTAAAAGATTAGATGCTGGAAACCGGTATCAATTATTCGATACTGGTTGTTCTGTTATTTTAGTGTCCATTTATGCCAATGCGCATTTACTAAAGTTTGTGGGTTTCAAAGAAAGAGAAATTTATACGCTGCTCTAGAAAAGAAAGTAATGGTATTTGGGTTAAAGAGTGAGACAATTTTTGTGCGGGCACTAATTAGAACCTAAGCCCTAGTCAGGGTTTATCGCGAAGGCTATTCCGTCGTACGACTAGGTTAAATAAGTGTTGGCGTCATTGTACACGTTTCCTGGTTTTATTTTATTTTTAGACTAGGTATATGCTCTATCGGTGGGGTGATGTGTGGGCGTGGTGTTATTAAACCTTGATCCAGTCTGATGTTGAGTAGCTTGTTAGGCATAGATAAACCAAGCCGTGTTCTGCTTTGGCGCGTAAAGACGAAAACCTGCAGGTAGTGGATCTGTTATCTGCTTATTCCAGTAGACTTTTGACAGCAGGGTTTTAAGATGGGCACAACCTATAGCACTATACTGGTGCTATGAAAGTGATTACTAGCTAAATGCTAGGTTAATGAGCTAGATAAAGGTCACCCAAAAATTTACGACCGTATCAAAATTGTGAATACATTTGCTATAGCTAACATTAGGCTCTGCGTGCTAGGTGATTGGAAATACTAACTTAATGCATCGCGCTGAGATTTAATATAATCTCCATGAAGGGGTATGTCGCTAAACGGTGTCTTTCCGCTGCGATGTCGTTAAGGCGTATCCCACGAAGTAGGTGATCTTATTGTACTAAACGTTTTGCCTGCATCAGTAACTCACTGCGCATTATCATAACTCCATCCTGACTTTTCGTAGGATGTAGGGGATGGTACATAGTGCTAATCTTGTATTCAGGTATTAATATTTAGCATCTGCTCAGGAATGTGTTATTTATTGTCTATATTGATATGGTCGGTGCTCACCTTTATCATGTACTGTCTGCTGTGATCTGGAGTTTTAAACTGCATTAGTTAAATCGTCTGAAACTTATACTCCTTGCCTGCTCGTAAGACATATAAGTAGTTATTGTTGCTGATAGTGCCTGTATTAGTATGAGTGGTGTTGCCTTGCTCGCTAGGGCAACCCGTAGGTGCTTAGCGTCGCCTCATAAATCCTCATATCTCGATATTCCGTTAATGTTTGGATGATTAGTGCCGTGGAGATCTCACGCCTTGCTATCACGATGTGTGTATAGGAAGCATGTTACTAGTTTTATTGAGGTTAGTTGTGATGAATGTGTACGGTTACAGAGGTGTTTAGGCTAGCCTGGCCGACTCTATGTATATAAGCCACTGGCTACTTATTATTGGTGAATGAATAGACCTGTCACAGGGATTTTATTTAGAAGTCTTTCTGTGGGATTCGGTTATCGACAGTTGGGGGCGGTTACCGTATACTATCAGTTATGTGCTCCATGGGCATGGCTTAAACGATGCTGATCAGCCTAATTGCTGCCTTGACGCCGAAGCGCGTTATTGGAATAAAAAATGGCATACCGTGGCGTTTGCCATCTGATTTAGAGTGGTTTAAACTCAAGACATTGAGTCATCCTGTTATTATGGGGCGTAAAACCTTTGAGGCTATTGGCTATCCGTTAACCGGCCGGCACAATATCGTATTGAGCAGTCGTACGGGTAGCAAGTCTGGGGTTACTTGGGTGAGTACACTAGATGATGCATTGGCTGCTGCTGGGGAAGTAGAAGAAGTTATGATAGTAGGCGGTGGGTGTGTTTACAGCGAGTTCCTCGCATGCGCCAATCGCATGTATTTAACGTATATTTATGCTGAAGTGGGGGGCGATACTTATTTTCCAGTTTATAATCCGTCTGAATGGGCAATCTCGTTTAGCGAATTCCACGATGCAGACGAACAGAATGCTTATAGTTATTGCTTCGAGATTTTAGAGCGCTGCCAATGATTAGATAGTGAATTGCACTATAATAGATGTAAAAATTTTCCTTATTTTTATTTTTATGTAGAATTAGATTATTTCTTTTTTGTTTTTTGAATAAATGCTGTTTTATGTGTCAATTCCGCAACTATTTTATTAAATTATCAATAATGAAAATACAATGTGTCTCCATGAGAGATTCGTCTATAAAATAAGTTTATTAAAAGCTAATTATAATTAACGATAAAGATGTTTTATAAATTATTCAATGCTTGTACTAATTTTTTATCAATTCTATGTCCAGGAGCTATTCTTCGCCATCAAGATGTTAGACATCTGTATTTTAACTGATAATCTTATTCAACGTCAGTTATCTAAACTGACTACTACTTAATATTTCACGGTTGAACAAAGGGTCTGTAGGTCTTGTATTACTGATGCTTCTTGAGCAGGTTCATATTTTAAAGATTAATTATCATTAATAAGATATAATCAGATATTTTATAATAAACATTATTAATGTATGCTAAGAGCTACTCGAATATATTTTATGTCAAGACGTTAGATGCTCTAGGGTGTGGTAAATAGATTTTGTCAGTGTACATTTAAGACGACCTATCTAACTTATTAAAAGTATTATCAATTCTTTTTTTTGATGAGAAAGATAGTTTTTTAAATCCAAGTTGTTATACGAGTGAAATGGAAGGGAGGAAATAATGATATACATCCTCGTATAGGAAGTATTGAGATTAATTATGATAAAGTTAGCTATAAGAGAAATGGAAATAGCTAGAATAAGGAATTTATAGAGATTAGTATAATGATGATAGGTCGAAATAGACGTATCCTCCTGTGAGGAGGCGTCACCGGATAAATAATACAGGCGTAACTATATATTTACTAAAAATTTCCAAACTAGATATCAGGAATTAATATATATTAAAATTATGAAAGTGTTAGCTATGGCGTAAAAGCAAGCCTTAAAAGAATAATTTTAAGGGGACTACAGCGCAAAAACTGACAGTCCTGTTTGTTTGGTGGGTGATTCATTAGAAATATTGGATAACTGTCAATGACTATCAAAAATAATAGCGTTGACTTCACCTTTAGATATGTGAAAGTTCTTGAAGGTAGCTTAATTTGAAATTTATGGCATAATTTTTTGTAAGATAAAATAGGTAAATTACTGATAATACATACTAAATATAAATACAGGATCCTGTGATTAATGTATAGCAGAATAATTGTAGTTTCTTAGACTTCATGATGTTTCGCATACGCGTGATTTTCTAAATCACATAATTCAGTAATGGTGATTAATTAATTTTCGAGTGAGAAGAGAATGCATGTTCAGATCGTCAACCCTATGCAGGTAAGTAATAAGGTAATCCTAGGATTAGGTTGCCAGTTACGACGAGGCCTATGCAATAAACTATCAAGAGGCACATTGTTCGTATTCGGAGATTTCAATCTCGCCTGTTTTGAGCAACTTTAATCCTGAAGAGGCGTGAATGTCATGCCAGGTAGATTTCTGGTTTCTTGTAAAATGTATCTAGAACTTTGCAGGTGCCCAGATATAACAACCTCGCTGTACCAAGAGCACTAGCAGTTTTCCTAAAAGTGTTCTCTAGCCATTCTTACTACACTGAGGATTGAAGTATGTATTTGCACTTTGCAAGATACGGAGATTATTATCGAAGCTCAAATTGAGACTTGCGAGTACGGAATAATCATTGGCTTTATATGCCTTTTATCAGAGTATAAAAAAGATGCCTTTTATATCAGGTTGTGATGAGCAGGTTTCTCGCCAGACAGATAGTGTAATTTATTGATTCATATGCTATTTTTATAATTAAGTGATTCTATAAAGTTATGCCATACCTTCTTGAACATAACGGCCTCAGTAATATTTACCAGACGGTCGAGCTGCTACTGTTAGGTATTAGGTAACATATATCAAATCAAGTAGACAGTAGTAAAATTTTGGTCCGTTCTTTACCCCCACCACCAATCAATCTGAGAGTGGCAAATAACATAAAAGCATTATCGTAATGTACAGCCCTGCCAGACCTACCCACTGTGCTTAGCTGTCTTGCTTCTAACCAACCAAGAAATGCAATCTCCGAACTTTTTCTATTACTGGCCCGCATCTAGCAATGTATCTCAGCTTCTGAATGAGTTGAGAATGTTCGGTTTTTAATATTCGTACCTCTCTAAAAGCACCTCGCATGACTCGAGCATAGCAAAATCAAGCTAGAGTGAGCTGGCACAATTCGGCATGTCAGAGAGGTTTCAGCGATTTCCGAGGCAGATGGTATTGTGAAGTAAAAGTTATCGATGCGTTTGAAGTTTTCAGTTTGTTTCTGTGACCAAAAACAGTTTATTGCAGTTTAATTGGTATTGAAAGCTTTGCAACAATCGAATACAGAGAAGGAGTCTTTGTCTCCAGCTATTTACACCTGAGAGTTCTGAGGATGTCATGCCATAAAATTGCAAGACGATTATCTACCCCGTAGCTTCACTCAATACTGCGCTATGTATCTGCCGGCAGATTTTAATGGCTTTGTCTGTGCTTAAGGTGACTTATGTTTATTTTTAATCCAACTATCTGGTAATCAGTGTTCCCATCAGGCCGGCGGGCTGTGTGCTAGTCAGTCTAATAAGCCGCTAAATAGTTACATGCCGCTATAGGCATTCTGATAATCTCATTTTTTATAAAAAAACACTTAGACTTAAGAAGTCTAAAAACGATTACTAAAGTAATAGTCCTCCACGCTTAGTGGATTATCTTATAAATAACTTGAGTTTATTAAGAAATAGTACGAAGCAGTGCCACGCACTTATCATGCTCTGAACAGGACTTTTTTACTAAAAGCACAATCGTCTCTTTTGTATTCAATATAGCGTTGATGGTGCTTGCGTCAAGAATGATCTCCTAATATTAATTAGTCAGTTTACTTGTCTGGTTTTCATGAAGATAAATAATAGTGCAGGTGGTATTACCGTTGCTTGCTGGATTACGTCATCCGAATAATATTCCCTTCTCATCGAGGTTTACTATTTCTGGGTTTTATAAATTACCACCTTAATTACGTATTATGTTTTGTTAAATAGGGTTGGTCCAGTATTTAAGGCCCATTCCATGGTATGCAGCATGATTGGTGCTGGGTATCACTCAGCTTTGCTATAAAGTGCCGGCCACATAGCTCTCGGTCATTGTATAAGCGTCATCAGTTAAGTTATTTGAATTAATAAATTAATTACCTATTAGCATCTTACGACTGTAATACGACTGTGGGCTACATGCAGACTGCAAATTTTTGTCATTTCGTATGGAATAACAAGTTCACCTATTTACACCGACTGCTTACAGATCTGGCCGAGGATGACTAAAATTATTCTCAATTTCCCATAAATTATTTATTTCTCATTGCCGCCGCGGCGTTATCAAAACCGTGTTTTATTTCATACTTCTTCATAGAACTTCTAATTTGTGTGGTCTAATGCACTTAACTATATAGCATTTAATTAACCACAATTCACTGTTAGTAAGGCGTAATAACGAGATATTGGTCTTATATCATTAAGATCTTTATCTAGTCATTATAGAGTCATTTAGAATGATGATCAGTGATTACAGTTGAGCAATATTAATTGAATACAGTGTTTGTGACAAAATATTGTTGAACAAAACGGGTAACAGCGTTATAAGCGATTTGATCACTTTTCTGAAAGTTATAGGCTAAATTAGCCTAATTCATATCAAGTTTATGAGAGGTATTAAAATACTAGCCACTGTACTTTATAGTACACGAAATCACGTTAGTTTTAGGTTTTTATATTAAGTGATAAATGGCTTTACATTATCCTGATACGGTAATAGTTTATGAATAAAATTTATCTGTTGATAAACATCTTGATCCTCAAGAAATAATGTTCCTAACATCTCTCTTCTTTATATATAGTGAGATCGGCCAACAAATCTTTAGGATCATTATAAAAATCTAACTAGTGATATATTAACGGGCAGAAGTCTTTTGCTCTGAGGTAAAACCATAAATTAATATATAAGCAGGCGTTTGAAGATTAATAGCGTTGCTCTGAATGGCAATGTATGAGTCAGGATATAGATAAAAAGTGAAATATTTTGATCACTTATTAAGTGAAAACTAATTACTCAAAAAATAAAGAATGAAAAGTAACCATTTATTTTGTATTGCATGTATGCAATAAAATTTTTAATATATGCGGTAGCTCATTAGCTTGGTTCCTTTTTTAAGTTGTTAAACTAATTTATATCTTAATAAGATATTTGCTTGGTCAAAAAGTTTGTGCCGACTAGGCATAGCCACGGTTGTTCAAGATTGGAATTGATCTCTATCTGCCCACTTAGTTGGCAGTGGACCACTGCATAATTCATGATGTGATAGATAAAGTTATTATTCCATCAGGATGAATCAGCCTGTATTGAGTTAACTGGATTACAGGTATATTTTTGAATCAAAACATGGGATAGTTTCATATGACGTCATGACTACCTGTATTAGAACCGTAATGTTCGATAGTCTGTATTGGTCTATTATTAGTTCATTAAGCCGATAGCGATAATGTTGTTGTAATATTTTTCAGGCTTACATTGAGATAGTTTATGAGAGGTATCTGTGTTGATAACGCAGATACCCGCCCGCCTTAATAATAGGCATAAATACTGAGTAATAATAATTATAATAACGACGCTTTACCGTTACTTGCAAATAATATTAAGCTCACTATTTGTAGCCTCACATCTCGAGCTTTACCAGCTTGTTTAAATATTAAATATAGAATTCAAATATTTTGTTAAATATAGGTTAAAACCGAAGAAAGGAATGTGATGTAATTTTTAGGTTCTGACACGGTTAACAAAGGCCTAATATTTAAAGATGTGTTTGTTTTATAAATAGTTTAGAGTCATGACCCTTTAAGGTGTTTTTGTGATTCTCCATTTTTTTATTAAAGCAAATGCAGTCGCGCGAATAGCGATATTTATAAATTGTTCATCAGTTACGATATTCGACCAGGCTGCTTTTAATGTAAGAAATATGTTATTTTTAGTCATGAATTAAAATAGATGAATGCTAGGCTACTATAGCCATATACTAGACATGAGCTGCTCATCGGCAACTGGAGAATTGACAGTATTCCGATGTATTGAATTTTATTATTCCTATAATTAATGATTGAAATGCTCCTCTAGTTAGAGTGTGGAGATCCTATTTGAATATATCGATATAGTACCCATTAATGAGATAGACGGTTATTCTACTGAAAGTAATAAATAAGCTCGTGTCGTTCCTGATTTACTAATAGTAGCTTAACAGCCAAGCACACTATCCATGATATAGTGGAATTCACAAACAAGCTATAGACATTAATTCTAGTAAAGTAAATAACGTCAGTATTTCCTTAACATGATTTTATGAATCTCCGCCGAGAAAAATATTCTCGCCTAAACTATCACCTCTTCTTTCTGATCTGTGTCTAAAGTGGATCTCGATAATTGTCAAAATATAAATATCTAATAGCTATTTAGTGTGTAGTAATATCTATGCTAAAAGAGACAAGAAAGTTTCATTCTATAACACTTTTCAGTTTGATGTAGGGAAGTGAGAAAGGTGAGTGCCGATTAATACTACGAAATTAGCGGGACATGCTAATTCACCGTTAATATCATTTATTCCTGTTCATTTTATTCAACTATTTTGCCGTATATTGTCACGGCATAACATTCTTTGTTTCTCGTTAGAGAAAAGGTATCAATGTTTATTAGTGCGAGCCTGTCAGGCTTAACCTGAAGAAAGACACAATTTATTTAGTGCACCCAAGAAATAGATACAGATTAAGCCGGTGACCTATTAAACAATTTAAGTAAACGATAGCGCAGATTTAAGGCTTTTAATTATAACGATGTAACAGGTATATAAGTAAAAATTTATTATTTTAATATATAAATAAGTGTAAATCTAATTACGGCGCTTGTCACCTAACTTGCAACATGCGTGTATTTATTATGTGAACCACGGTAGGGTATACCCCTCTTTCTTTTTATTTCAGAGCTACTTACTAACTTTCATTTTGTTTGTGGTAGCTACTAATAGTACAGGTTTGGTCCCAAGTACAAGAAGTTTTCTGAGACACCTATTGCGGGCTTTGGCTGTTTTTTTAAATCAGCTTTGTCTCCGTAGATTTATTGTCTTTGTGTTAATCTAAAGCGGCTCACTAAAATGAGTAGTATGTCTAAAATGATGCCGATCAGATATCGTGGAAAGAAATTCTGTAAATACTATTAGACTTATTGATAAAAACGAATAAATACTCAATGAGTATCTGAATAATCTTAGAGAGCAGGAAATGTTAACTTCCTTACGTTAATTATTTTAATGATATAAAATTTGCAAAGGAGATTCGCGATAACTTAATTAAATGAGAGATCTAGATTTTCATTTTATATGACTATGCTTTGAACCTGCGGGATAGAACAATAGCAAACTAGCTAACCAAATTTCTGATTTAATGAATTAGTGCGGTTCTCGCACTATCATCATTCTGATGATTTATCTGTAAGGGTTAGGATCTTCTTGTGTTCAACTTATTTGCCAGTAAAACCGCAAATAGGCTAGATATAGCTTCACAAATAGCAACAGGGGCTCTCATATTATTTTGTTTGATAGTGATCTATACGATATAGAAATCAGCTCTAGGTCCATGATTCTTGCCGGTCTCCTTTTATGGAATTCTTTGATGTAGTAAAGTATATCACTACACGTCCCTATTCCAGTGGAGATGTAGGCCTGTCGTAATCAGCTAAAGTAGATTTAATCTACGAATTACAAACTTAACAGAATCTCCTGATAGTCAGCATGAATAGCATAGACTCCAAAAAACGGGTGTGGTAACCTACTATAATATATCTATAGTTATAGATGATTTGTTGCTAAGGTTTGTATGTGATAGAATGATTCTAGGCAATATGAATCTAGAATGATGGACTCAGCATTAAGAAGAAATAAAGATTTCAGTTATATTCCCGGAAGTAACCCATTCCATAGTCATTACGGTCATTACGTTGCGCTACAAAAGTAGCGTATTTGAAACCTGATTTTGGTATTAATGAATGCACATTCAGTAAATAACTTTTCATTGTTATGGTTATCTGCGATAACCAAATATAAATATGGCTCCCTATTTAAGGGAGTTTAATTATTACGGCATATTGAGGGTAGAGTTTATAAATTAATTAGCCAACGTTCCTTTCTTATGGGGAAAGACAAGGAAACTTGCTGGGCAAGTAGGCAATGGACCACATGATCTTTCAGGTTTAGATTGAGATGATGGATATAATTATGTGGGAAACCGTATCAGAATGGTATTACTTTAAAATCAAATTATTTCAATAAATTATTCATTACTTATTTCAGAACCATCATGGTAAGAGGCATAAGTTTTATTTTAGATCTGACTTGGCTTGTTTTTTAGCGGATTCACATCCCTACACGGCTGTGTGACTTTCTTTCTGGTTTTCGTAAATATATTTACGCACTAAAGTGCGGTTTAGAATTTCTGCTTACAGTGCTCTCTAAAACTAATTACCTCTGCTAGATACTAAATCGTACTTGCATTTTTTATGATGTAAGATCACAAAATTTTATATTTTTAAATTGTTTTTCGCAGATAAAAGCTAGCGATGAATATTTTATAATTTGACAAAAGATCATATCTATCCGTTTATTCTGGATGAGTAGGTGATCTAACAGAATACTCTCTATAATAATTTAATTCTATTAGAGGTGTTATTGATGATATCACAGGCGCCATTTAGGTGTTGATATTCCATATAGCTGTATTCACAGGATTCCTGTGTAAATTGATAGTCATCAACTTAAATAGTTAATAGTATGAAAATTAACGACTAAAATGCGGAATAGGTTACCATTGGTAACCAATATAATTTATTTATAGAAAAGCGATAAATTTATTGAGGGTATTCTGTAATAGGTGTTATATTTAAATATCCAGAATTCTAATACTGAAATCTATATATATATTGTTATATAGCAGAAGGTTCTCCTCATTTTTGGAGCTTGTGCTGGATCTGAAGTTTAACTCTGAATTTTATACTATGCGTGCCGTTCTAGCGTATCTACCCGCAGAGCGATTAATTTATAGTGTTTCCACTAATTTATTTTCCGGCGTAGTGCCGGTTAGATGAGATCAAATTTATACATTATCAAAACTAGAAGTGCAGGTCTTGTTTCACCTCATCCACTTCCAAATTGAATAATATGGTCTAGGTGTAGACTTGGTATTATTCATTCAGTGTTTTTCATACTCAGGAAGACTCTAAACAGAACATGGAATAAGTCTTAGAAATGGCAGCCTGATGTAGCCCATGCGAATCACTCAACACGTGAGTTGATCGTTACTTGTAAGAAAATATGTTTCTGCTCGATTTGCTAACATTGATAAAAAGTATGAATTTTAATTATTACTAATTTATAAATTAGTAATAATTAAAATAAAAAGGGTATAAAACAGAAAATAAAAGTGTAGAAAATAACTTTATTGGCATCAATATCAGGACAGGTGTTGTAAGCGATGGAATGTTGATCTTTTTGAATTTATTTTAGCGTGCCACGCACTATTAGAACTTTTTCTAATAGAGGTAATAAAGTTAAGTAGTCTAATAATGGAATAGGGTAGATCGTATGCCCGAGACGTTCGTCCATCCAGTAAGCCTGAGGCTCTTCCGGTAGTCAGCGTAAAGAGGTATTGGTTTTAGCTTAACCTGTCCACTATCTTTATTAGTTGATAAGGCGTCAACTTCTAGTTAGTGATGTCACAAGAATAGAGCATAATATCATTGTGTGGGTTCATTATCACGCAACTGAGAATCCCGAAGAGGTTAATGAGACTCAACACACGCTATTAGAGTATGCTGTTTCTACAATGTAACCGGAGATAGCAACCCTCACAATTTATCGTCAAACAGAAGAGCGCTGAACGTTACCACAGCGGATAACCAGTCTCTGATCCCGAAGACTGTCTCATTTCCTGCGAGGGCGGCATCCTAGCTTGTGAAATTTGCAAAGTAACCTGACAATGGGCTTACATGATACACTAATATTTTAGCCACATTAGTCTTACATTATTAATTTGAATAATCTTGAATATCAATAGTTTGTAAGTATAGGCGATAATATAAAGATCCGGATATATTTAGTAGACAAGACGTAGGTGCGATAGTGTGGATTCACAATGGCAAGATCTATAATCTTGTTCAACTTTTCCAGCATGTTGGTCTCGTGCTATTTAGTCATGTTCCCGGGCATTTGGTTCAGCTCAGGTACTGAGAGGCTTACTAGAGCGGCTCTTCATGAGCTCGCTACCTGCTACCTTTCTGTTGGAAAAGAAATATTAATTGGCAATGCTATTATTGCTTTTCAAGCAGATCTTGCTGATTTGGGAGTGCCTAAAATCACTCTCTATCCAGAGATCTCGAATTCGCCTGATATCTACATGTGGTGCCGGAGCTTTAGGTAATAGTACATGATTTCTAATCCTGAGGCTAACGCCTTTATTACATAGCTAGTGATGTAATGCGTCTTGGATAATTGAATTGCAGCGTATATTTTGGGTTTTGTGGACAAACTATGTCCTGTAGTTGATTACAGATACTTAATATAATAATGAATTAAGCCTAATAAGCTAGCCAGGAACGTTGGTGAAGGCACATACGTTGGTATGTCAATTGCTTGATTATGCCTGCCAATATAGCATTACCACGATGAACTTTAGGGAACTAATTCTAATTCATTGAGCGATTTGAGGTGTTGTCAGCAAGGATTTTGTATTAAATGTACATGTATGTATATCAATAATCACCAAACTAGGCAGGTGATTAAAGCCATCAGCAATTTCTTGGCAGCTGTGTCAGTCACTTTATACCCCTTATAAAGTGATTAAAGATAACGTCTAATACGGTTAAGAATAATTAAAGTACAACGGAGTGCTGCCTGTATAAGATAAAATGTGTCATTTATAGACGTAAGTTAACTATAAATCTTAGAATAAAAAGGAATTCAGCTGTAATGACCGTCACAAACATACTAACTGTATCTTTGTACGGCCAGCATTCCTCTTCTTTAATATTGACCATCTAACACGATACTGATGGAAGGTGGTATATGACACACTGAGTGTGTTGTCTGGGAAACTCGAGAAATCGCGCTAGAAGCTTTTAATTAAACAAATAACTAAAAGACAGTATCTCTGTTTTGGAGTTAAGTTAAAAGTAGAATTTTGCTAAGAGACAAAATTAATATGGATGCGAGTAACTTACTTCACTCTATTTGGCAAGGCTATAGAGATTATCTTTCGAAAAATTTAAAATCATCTGAGTTGTCTTAACGCTTACAACGCCATTATCATTGCTGAACCATCTGATGGCGCTTATCTTTAGTGACTGTGCTTACTGACCGGGAGGGATATGCCAATTGATTGGCATCTCTTGTAGTAATTGCCTACCATTTTATCTTTTTAATCATCGCTCCGCTAGTCGGATTACTCATGGAGTACGGCAGATTGGTAGCTTACTTTGCGCACATTACAACGCATATTACAATTACACTTTACGCAAAACCCCTAATACCCAGGCTTCCGCTGCGTCACCGTCAACTAGAGCCTGGGTTGAGCCGTCGTAATTAATTCGCCCTTCCAGTATAAGCAGAGTGCGTGGCGCAATACGTCCGGCGTCCTCCAGATTATGCGATACCAGCAGTAGCGTGAGAGTGCGTTGTTCGCATACTTTCAGCAACAGCTGAAGCATCTCATGGCGTAGTGCTGGATCAAGCGCGGAGAAAGGTTCGTCGAGTAGTAAGATAGGCCGTTCCCGGATCAGACAACGTGCCAGGGCAGCACGTTGTCGCTGACCCCCAGATAACTGCGATGGTAGACGCGAAAACTGTTCTTTTAATCCCACCTGAAGGGTGATCTGTGCTACTTCTTGTTCTTGATCTTGGCTTAGGTTCAGTCCGGGTTCTAGACCCAGGCCAATATTCTGCGCTACCGTTAGGTGGGGAAATAGGTTGTTTTCTTGAAACAGCATCGATACTGGGCGTTTTCCTGGTGGCGTGATAGTGTGATCTTCTCCATTAAGCACCAGCTGACCACTGCTAGTGGGCAAAAATCCGGCGATTAAGCTTAGTAGGGTGCTTTTCCCCGCACCGCTTGGGCCTAGTACCGCAACTCGCTCACCCGCCTGGATGCATAAATCAAAGTACATGACGACATGTTCATAGCGATAGGTCAGTTTTTTAAGTGTCAGCATATGTCTTTCATTTTTAAATTGGCCGTTGTTTGGAATGCCACCTATTTCCCCCTGATTTGCCGCTTAGTTGCTGTTTTGTAGTACCTTGCAATTTATTGATATGATGGGCTTGGTAAACGCTCGATCAGCGTAAACAGCAGAAAACACAGCAACAGCAAAAGTAACGCAGTTACTGCACCATCATGATTCCGGTAGGAACCCATTTGTTGGTGCAGGTAAAAAGGCATGGTACGGAAGTTTGCGTTACCAAACAAAGCGAGCACGCCAAAATCGCCGACAGAGAGTACGCTGGCAAAAGCTAGCGCTTGTGCCAGCGGCTGGCGTAGTGCTTTTAGTTCAATGAGTCTCAACCGTTGCCAGCCGTGTATGTTCAGTGAGAGACAGAGTCTATTATAGCGATCGGCCAGATCGAACATCGGTTTTTCTAATATTTTTAGTGCATAGGGTATCGCCATTAGTGCGTTGCTGGTGATAACCAGTGCGTAGGGGGACTGCGGCACCCCACGTGTATTGCTAAGCAGTAAGAAGAAGCCGGTAGCTAGCACGATACTCGGCATTGCTAGGATCACCATCCCGCTGAGCTCGAGTATCTGGCTCCAATGCCACCGCTTACGTAGCTTTAGCTCGCGGCTGCTCCATAGCAACATCATGGTGAGCACCACGCATAGTAAACCGGCGCTGAGTGCGATGCGCACTGAGGTTATGAGCGACAGCCAGAGCTGCGGCTGCTGCAACGAACAGGACAGAGGTTGGTTGATTCCGTTGGTTATCACAGCCAGAATTGGAGGTAGTAAAAAAAGCAGGGCCGCGGTGATTAGGAGACCATCGCTGAGTCGGTACCACTTACTCTCTGCTAAGTTATGCCAGAGGTGTGCATGGCTGTTCCCGATCGGCAATGTGTGGCTCAGTTTCTGGCTGAGCAGAAGAAGCCCGAGGCAGCAGACTAACTGGATCATTGCTAGAACTGCGGCGAGCCTGAGATCATAGTCGTAGCTCAGTGCTTGATAGATCGCTAACTCTAGGGTGCTGGCCTGCGGTCCACCTCCCAATTCCAGCGCAGGGACGAAGCTAGCGAAGCATAGCATAAAAATCAGTGCAGAGATAGGCAGAAGCTGCTGGCGGAGCACTGGCCATTCGAGAATGCACCACTGGTACCAATTGGTCATGCCGAGCTGAGCTGCCAGTTTGCGCTGTTCCACAGGTATATTCTCCAGCGCATGCAATAGCATGCGAGTTGCTAGCGGCAGATTAAAGAAGAGGTGACCCAGTAAGATGCCTTGTAAGCCGTAGGGCGAGAAGCTGTAGGTGATACCTAGCCATCTACACAATATGGCCAGCCAGCCTTGCTGCCCATAGACGCTGATTAGTCCGAAAACTGCCACGAGTACCGGCATTACAAAGGTCATCGTGCATAGTCTCAGCAGCCATTCTCGGCCGGGAAAATGCCGGCGGTACAGTGCCCGTGCTAGCAAGATGGCTGGCAGCACAGAAATGAGTGCCGACAGCAGTGCTTGCCAGAAGGTGAAGCGCACCACGTGCCATAAATAGCTGTCCTTCCACAAGGTTTGCCAGTTGCTTTCTGGTGCATGGTGCCACAGTGCGGCGATTGCCATCGTGGCAATGGTTAGGATAAGGCCGGATGCTAATAGCCCTGTCCAGCACCAGCCAGGGATTAGCGGCTGACGGCGGTTTGCCATGCTCGAATCCAATTACTGCGATATTTAGCGACTTCATCGGCTCGGTATTGCAGTGTGGTTTGCACAGTGCTTATCTGTTCAAAGCCGACTGGAAGTGGGGTATTAATAACGGGATACATCCAGTTTCCAAGAGGAATGCTACGCTGGAATGCTGGCGTCAGCATAAATTGCATGAAGCGCTTTGCCAAAACTGGCTGTTTGCTAGATTTAAGTGTCCCGGCAATTTCCACCTGTAGATAGTGTCCTTCGCTGAATTGAGCTGCGGCGTAATTGTCTTTTTTTTCTTTGATTAGGTGGTAGGCTGGGGAAGTAGTATAGCTGAGCACCAGATCAGCTTCGTCTTTGAGGAGTAGGCCATAAGCCTCGCTCCAACCCTTTGTAACGGTAACAGTTTTTTCCGCTAATTTTTTCCAGGCTGCTGGCGATTGTTCTCCATATACTTTTTGCACCCATAGCAGCAAGCCAAGACCAGGTGTGCTAGTGCGTGGATCTTCGTAAATTATCCGCCAGTGTTGCTCATGATTCATAAGTTCTTCGAAATTTTTAGGCGGTGTTTTTAGTTTGTCCTTTTTGTAGACGAAGGAAAAATAGCCGTAGTCGTACGGCACGAAGGTTTTATCCTGCCAGCCTCCAGGTACGGTTAGTTTGCTGGTGTCCACATCACTAGGTGTGAATAGGTTGGTTTTTAGTGCCTCTTGCAGAAGGTTATTGTCCAGCCCAAGTACCAGGTCAGCACTGCTATTTTCTCCTTCCATACGGAGACGGTTCAAGAGCGATATACCGTCTTCCAGTGTAAGGAATTGTAATTCGCATTTGCAGTCAGCCTCGAAGGCTTTTTTTATGATTGGGCCCGGGCCCCAGTCGGCTGCGAAGGAATCATAGGTATAAGCCCTTAGTATTGGCTTGGTACTTGCTGAAGTGGTGCAGATCAGCAGCAAATAGAGAAGATGTTTTTTGACCACAGTGGACTCCTAGAAATAAAAGGGAAAGGGTATTGGAGCTTGCGAGATAATGAGACCGGGCTAGGCTCCAAGTCCCTTAGCAGGTATTGAGTGCATCAGGTTAGAGGTCTTTTCCGGAAGAAATAACTAGCTTTTCGCCCTAATGAGACAGAGTTATTGTAAATAACTAACTGATTCAAGTGAAATGTGATAACAACTGCATTGAGTGCCTTGACGGTAAAATTCATGAAGATTTGCACTTAAGGTAGGCGAGGGTATACATGCGTATGCCATGGATGCTAGACTGATTGTCTAATCTAAACTAGTGATGGAAATAAGATGTAATAGTTCACTCTACGTTTCGCCTGACCAGGTAAAGTCATCCGTGATCTGGATCCTTGTTGCATTACTATCAGTTTATGTTTTACAGATAACTTAGAACTCCGAGTGCTAAGTTAAATAGTGATCGTCAGCATGCTTAGACTTCAACAATCCAGGCTTGCATTAATATATGGTAATGATGCGAGTTAAGGGCAAAATCTAGGAAGGAAGACCAGTAGCGTTAATAAAAAATCACAGGATTCCTAATAAAGCAATGTAGATGGACCAGCGCGAAGAACTACTTACTAATGGTTGCATCGCCCGCTAGCAGCAGATAATAATCAAACAAAAGAGGATAGTATTCTCTTTGGGTCATCAACCTGGAGTTTTAAACTTGCATGTTTCAAGATTAAATATGTCCGTGCTCAAATTTTTTGAAACTTCGGCAGCCGAAAAACAATGTTTTTATATGTAGCTGGCATTATATAAGCTGATGCCGCTTTGCATAAGGTAATACGTATTCTTTTACCCGTGAAATTGACTTGTTATCTCGATATAATGATGAAAAATATGCTGACGTTTACGCCAGCAGCTGGGTAGCGTAAACGTCTCAATGATTTGTTGCAGAGAGGAAAGTTAAATTACCATAATCTAGGTGTGCTTCATGCTAGAAGTGGTTAAGTGCCGGTAATTAGCCTAGTAGAAAAGGTACTAGGGTAAGCGGCTCTACGTGGAATTCTCGTCGGATATCACCTGTCTGCTCGCCATATTAGCATATGGCTGATCGCAATTCATTATATTCGATCAAGGCGGCTGTATCGCTGGTAATAACTAAAAAGATGGTTCCTGAAATAAATCGGACTATCCCTCTCCCCGGGATTATCACTTGCTTGTTTGGTAATTCTTATAAAATATAAGCTAATCAGGTACTGAAATAAAGATCTCCTTATAAGTCTATCGAGCGTCTATATTTCATAGCCAAAGTATTTTACTCCCTTACGATTAGTCGATCGCCACATGCTAAATTCCTTGCTCGACAAAACATTCCTATCTTACAGGCTGCTCGAGAGCATTATGGCTATAATGTTGTAGCTTTGTCCCGGTTTTCCATGCTGGATTCAGCATATGTGGACTGATGACCCCGAGCAATTGTTAGAGCAAGGCTTTGTGACCTGCACCCCCTATTCTGTCGGCCTTTATCGCTTACAGAACGTCTAACGACATACTAGGCTCGTCTTTAAAAGACGCGTTTACATTCCTTGGACCGGTAAGTGAAGGTGGCAGAGGATCTGGTTAGTGTAGGTCATTCTATGGTTTTACACTAGCATTCAAAGACTCAGATAGTCGCTTTGTAGCATATATGCTAGTCCAAGCAGTTACTTACCAGCCTGCCTTTCTGCTGATCGAATTCTCCGATGACCCGGTGCCTGAGAGGCTAATTTTTTCTATGGGTTGTTAGGCCGTTCTCGTCGTGATCTGCTATCCGTAGGGATATCAGCCAGCTGAAATAAAAGCTATTTAGTGCGTACTCAGCAATCTTCAAAGTATGTGGACAGACAGCTATTGTGGCCATGGTAGGCGTTATTACTAAAGTTAGGGGTTGATGCATGGAAATTAAAAAAGTGCTCTGCTTGAATGCCACGCACCAGATGTACATAAGCCGACTGTTAGTAAACCCTGCTATTCTATATTTGAAGCGGTGGCGTAATTGCTACCGTATGGTGTAATAACTGAATGACCTCCGTGCCGTGTGAGGATTCCTCAAGTGTGGCCGGCGACGTACTGGTCAAAGCGGTGTGTTTGTTAGAGTTAAGTGTGTATTTTTCTCTAATACTAACAATACTACCATGTGTTTTTTAGGCAATTGGTTATAGTAATAGCACCTACTTGAATGGGTGGTTACATTACTAACTTGTAAGATCTAGCAGATTGTTGAGTAATGAAAATAAAAAAGAAACTCTGTGTGAGTTTAATGTGTGGCTATATCTTCTAGCCGATATAGAATTCGCAGACCGTGCGTTGTGCAATAAGTGTCAGAAATGGGGTCTGTTCTTTGGCACTCAGCATACAGAGAAGTTCAAAATACGCTTTCGAAGCAACTACATTCTAGAGGCTACCGTGAACAAATTCGCTAATACTACGCCACCAGCTGCTATTGGCACACTGGCTACTAGCCTGCTTGAGCGAATGGCGTACTTCTTGCTGTTATTTGCCTGCTCATGGCTTTGAACATATATTTGCATGTCGTCGATGTGCTCGTGGTAAAGCACAATTGTTCAGATTAAAGTCTGACACTTGTTTTTGACAATTAGTCGGTGCTTGACTGTGGATCAAGCTCTTCGTGGGGTAGTGTCTTGGCATATAATTTGGTTACCTTTTATTATTGATCTTATAGCCAAGGAAAGCAGCTTGCTCACTAAGCAGTGTGGCTTAGCTAGATTGAATGACTTGAAGTATTTGTAAAAATTTAGATTGATCACCACATCACTCTTTCTGCGCTACCGCTTGATGCATTTTTCTAATGATATGCTTGTCCTAAAGCCGGCTCTATCCTTGGTGCTGGTATTGCTGGATGTAATGTTCATCTAGACCGATACTAGGCATCATTATAAGATTGAGTGGACGTCCGTATATTTAGGGATTTATGCGCAGAGTAGTGGGAAAGTCGAAATCAGTTTTATTGAATTCTTTCCTTTGTAGGCTGGTGTAGATATCGCCAATGAACACTAGCAGTACTCAGGTACATTTTTCTTTCAACACTTGAGTTGACACTTACTCAAACGTGTAGTGTTAGCGCGCTTAGCTTGCTATTGCTGTTCATCAGGCACGCGATTGGTTCTTTTCTCAGTGTCCTGCAACTGTTGATAAGTTTTTCTGGCGCATCTAGCACTTCAAGCTGTTTATAGCGCTCTGTTGCCAGAGGGTTGCTATAAACCAGCAGTTTAGCAAGTGCAATCAAAACAAGCATTAGCTTGTCTTGTCCTCGGAGTCTAGATGTTTTAGCAAATCAATAAGATAAGATATAAGGTCTGATAATCAGGTGTCTGGAACAGTCAACCCTTAGCTCAGGTTATGCCTCTCCAAAAGGAATTTGAATAAACGGTTATCTAGTCCAAGATAAAACCTGAACCGGAAGGTTGAGGTTGCCCAGCCTTGATCCGGACTTTAGGCATGTTATTATCAAAAGAAGTGATCTTTGAGTATTAGCAAAAGTTTATTTATAAACGATGAGATAATATAAACATGAGCGACAAATTAACTGCTTTGCGCCAGTTCAGTACAGTAGTTGCTGATACAGCTGATATTGCAGAAATAAAGCTTTATCATCCAGAAGATGCTACTACGAATCCTTCGCTAATCCTGAAGGCAGCCCAACTTCCTGAATACTATAAACTGATTGATGAAGCCATCAGTTGGGCTCGCTGTCAGAGCAGTGAGTGTGGGCAGCAGATTATCGATGCAGTTGACCAGCTAGCCGTTAAAATTGGTTTAGAAATCCTAAAGTTGGTCCCGGGGCGCATTTCGACAGAAGTGGACGCGCGCTTGTCTTACGATACATCAGCCAGTTTCGCTAAAGCAAAACGCCTGATGAGGTTGTATAACGAAGCTGGCATCAGCAATAACCGTATCCTAATTAAATTGGCCGCTACCTGGCATGGCATCCGCGCAGCGGAGCAATTGGAGAAAGAAGGTATTAACTGTAACCTGACGCTGCTATTTTCCTTTGCACAGGCCCGTGCGTGTGCTGAAGCTGGCGTTTACCTTATCTCTCCGTTCGTTGGTCGTATCCTTGACTGGCACCAAGCAAGAGGCGAAAAGAAAGAATTTGCCCCGAATGAAGATCCGGGCATAGCTTCTGTTACCGAGATCTACCATTATTACAAACAGCACGGTTACAACACCGTTGTGATGGGCGCCAGCTTTCGTAACCTTGGTGAGATCATCGAGTTGGCAGGTTGCGATAGCCTGACCATCTCCCCTCCGCTTCTGAAAGCGCTGGCGGAAAGTGAAGGAGTTCTGGAGCGTAAACTATCCTATATTGGCACAGTGAAGGTGTGTCCAATCGCCTTGAGTGAATCTGAATTTTACTGGCATCACAACCAGGACCCGATGGCAGTTGAGAAACTGACCGATGGTATCCGACAGTTCGCCGTAGACCAGTGTAAACTGGAGAAAATGATCGCCGATCTGCTATAATGATTAGGCATGCAAAATAAAAGTGGTTTTTGCGATCTTTTAGCCTAAACGATGCGACTGGATAGCAAGTGGTAAGGAAGCTGGAAATTGTGCGGGCATTAATGTCCACAATTTTCACTCCGTCTCGGCTGTAGCCTCAGGGACATCAACAAATGCTAATTCCACTAAACGAATATGGTTAGTGGGAACAGTCATATGTCGGTACTGATAGGAAGTAAGATGGTATAGACGCGCAGCATTATTTAGCGTGTAAAGTGGCATTACCAATTAGTCAGGTTGGTATTGTACATTGATATTTTACGTGTTAGCTTTTGTTTCTGTTTCTGGCTGCCGTTGCGCCGGCATTACTAGGTCAACCCATTTCTATATTTGAATCACGATTAAATGGTCTACTCTCGATGTTAGACCCACGTCAGGAATGCGATTAATCTCTAATAAAGTAAAGTGTATGAAATATACGCTTTGCTAAGTGGTAGATGAACTGAGTTTTAATTTAGTGCTAAGCAGAGGAGGATCCTTAAAATTTGAACTGTGAGGTTACTCCTATGTTTGCTGGTTGGTTAATGCCAGATGTGGCGAGGGAGTCACCCCAATTAGATTGCGTTATGCGCCAACGGAATGTTGTAATGTTAAGGTAACGGTGATTGAGAATCGCGTTTTTTATTAGCTTGTGTGGTAAATTAAATCGATAAAGCAAACACTGGAAGAAGTATAACGCTAATAGAATTATAAAGATGAGTAGGCAATACCCACTATTCTCTATCTATGATAGAGTGGCTTATTTCATTTAACTCCCGTAGGACTTTACTTTGATACAGTATGCGTGTTCAGCTGTATTCAATTCTGGAAATTCGCATCACGAATAACTATATCAACTTTAGAAATCAGTGAATACTGACTGCGACGGTAATAATTAGAGCCTATATTCCTTTAGGTTAGGTCCTAATCATGCTAATTGCCGCTAGCCTGGCAGTTCTTGCCTCGGTTTTATTGTATGTTGTGCTAGGTGCTGTGTGTTTGGTCGAAACCGTAGGTGAATACTAATGTTTGATCTTAGATCACCTTGCTTAAGGAGATGCGTTTGAAAAAGCAGATGGTGTTAAAGGAGTAGACAACTCTTTATAGACTATTGAATTTAATGTTTGCCGGAACAGGGTTCCGGGTCTTTTCTACATCAGTCACCCGGCATCGGGTTTGGGTTTGTGTTGTGTGCTTAGGAGAGTTGTTTTATGGTTTGTTGTCTAATCCGGATGCTGTAATACTTTATAGTTTCTTGGTCGTATGCATAGTTTCTTGCTGGCATCGTCGCCAGTTATTTCCGATTTCGATCGGATGCGCAAAAGAGAATTACACAGAGCACCCATCTTGCCTCTAGCGCTTAGCTAACTGCCTTCAGACATAGAAAGATCATCATCTGTATAACGATAAAAATAATTTTTTCGCTTTGCCCCTTGATGCTGAGTTTGATGGCCCCATCTTATTTTTAACGCAGTTGTTAAAAAGCAAGTAAAATAGAATACTGGGCAGTTAAAAATTAAAAGACTTCCTACTTGCTAGGTTAGCAATCTGATCGATGATTAATTATTAGTGGAGACGTTTAGATGGGTAAAATTATTGGTATCGACTTAGGTACAACCAACTCTTGTGTAGCAATTATGGATGGCGCCAAGGCACGTGTGCTGGAGAACACCGAGGGTGATCGCACTACTCCTTCTATTATCGCTTATACCCAAGATGGTGAGACTCTAGTTGGTCAACCAGCTAAGCGTCAGGCTGTTAGTAACCCCCGGAACACCTTATTTGCAATTAAGCGCTTAATTGGCCGTCGTTTCCAAGACGAAGAGGCGCAGCGCGATAAAGGTATCATGCCATATAAAATCATTGAAGCTAAAAATGGCGATGCTTGGTTAGAAGTGAAAGACAAAAAAATGGCCCCACCACAGATTTCTGCTGAAGTGCTAAAGAAAATGAAAAAGACGGCTGAAGATTATTTGGGCGAGCCGGTAAATGAAGCAGTTATTACTGTTCCTGCTTACTTCAATGATGCGCAGCGTCAGGCTACCAAAGATGCTGGCCGTATCGCTGGCTTAGAAGTAAAACGTATTATCAATGAACCAACCGCCGCCGCGCTGGCTTACGGTCTGGATAAAGTAGTCAGCAACCGTACCATCGCGGTTTATGACTTGGGTGGCGGCACTTTCGATATCTCCATCATCGAAATTGACGATGTTGACGGTGAAAAAACTTTTGAAGTGTTAGCGACCAACGGTGACACCCATTTGGGTGGTGAAGATTTTGACAGCCGTTTAATTAAGTATTTGGTAGACGAGTTCAAGAAAGAACAAGGTATTGATCTGCGAAATGATCCGTTGGCCATGCAGCGTCTGAAAGAATCGGCAGAAAAAGCAAAAATTGAGTTGTCCTCTGCTCAGCAGACTGATGTTAACCTGCCTTATATTACCGCAGATGCATCTGGGCCAAAACACATGAATATAAAAGTGACTCGTGCAAAACTTGAGTCATTGGTTGAAGATTTGGTCGCGCGTTCTATTGAACCATTAAAAGTGGCACTAAAAGATGCGGGTCTATCAGTCTCGGATATTCAAGATGTGATTCTGGTAGGTGGTCAGACGCGTATGCCTATGGTGCAGAAAAAAGTTGCTGACTTCTTTGGTAAAGAACCGCGTAAAGATGTTAATCCAGACGAAGCAGTCGCTATAGGCGCCGCAGTGCAGGGTGGCGTATTATCAGGTGATTTAAAAGACGTATTGTTACTTGACGTTACTCCGCTGTCGCTAGGTATTGAGACTATGGGCAGCGTGATGACCCCGTTAATTACAAAAAACACCACTATCCCGGCTAAGCACAGTCAAGTTTTCTCCACGGCTGAAGATAATCAGTCTGCGGTAACTATCCATGTTTTACAGGGCGAGCGTAAACGAGCTAGCGATAATAAATCTCTGGGGCAATTTAACTTAGATGGAATTCAGCCGGCACTGCGTGGTATGGCGCAAATCGAAGTGACTTTTGATATTGATGCTGATGGTATTCTGCATGTATCTGCCAAAGATAAGAATACCGGTCGTGAGCAGAATATTACTATCAAGGCTTCTTCGGGTTTGAATGAAGGTGAAATTCAGAAAATGGTACGTGATGCTGAGCTTAATGCTGAGTCTGACCGTAAGTTTGAAGAACTGGTACAGACTCGTAACCAAGCAGATCACTTGATCCACAGCACTCGTAAGCAGTTGGAAGAAGCAGGCGCTAAACTATCAGCAGAAGAAAAAACACCTATTGAAGAGGCGTTAAAAGACCTGGAATTAGCTTTGAAAGGTGAAAATAAAACTGAGATTGAAGCTAAAACAAAGGAATTAGTGCAAATTTCTGGGAAATTATTACAGATGGACCGTCCTCCACAAGGAGCTCACGCTGCTACTGATAATACGGGGAAAAAAGACGACGATGCTGTAGATGCTGAATTCGAAGAAGTTAAAGACAAAAATAATCGCTCTTAAGCGGGTCAGGGACCGGCGGCGAAGCCGCCACTGGGAACCAGCACAGACGTTGAGGAAACTCTACGCCTGTGCATGTATGTTCAGGGTAAGCAAAGAATGGTTAAGAAAGACTATTATAAAATTCTTGGTGTCAGCAAGACGGCCGATGAGCGCGAGATAAAAAAAGCATATAAACGCCTGGCTATGAAATATCATCCTGACCGTAACCAAAATGAGGGCGCTGAGACCTTATTTAAGGAGAGCAAGGAAGCTTATGAAGTCTTGGTTGATAGTCGTAAGCGCGCGGCTTACGACCAGTACGGGCACGCAGCATTTGAACAAGGCCAAATGAGTGGTGGTACCAGTGCAGACTTTAGCGATATCTTTGGCGACGTATTCGGTGACATTTTTGGCGGGGGTCGAAGACAACGTACCGCCCGTGCTTCCGATTTGCGGTATAACATGGAACTCTCCCTTGAGGAAAGTGTGCGTGGCATCACGAAAGAGATTCGTATTCAGGTGTTAGGAGTGTGTGATGTGTGCCATGGTACTAGCGCTAAGCCAGGCAGCTCGCCCACCACCTGCCCTACCTGTCATGGCCAGGGGCAGGTGCAGATGCGCCAAGGCTTCTTCAGTGTACAGCAGGCCTGCCCGTATTGCCACGGGCGTGGGCAGATTATCAACGACCCCTGCAACAAATGCCAAGGTCAGGGTCGGATAGGAAAAGCCAAGACATTGTCGGTAAAAATCCCCGCAGGTGTAGATACTGGAGATCGTATTCGTTTGGCAGGCGAGGGGGAGGCTGGCGAGCATGGATCTTTATCGGGCGATCTGTACGTTCAGGTGCAGATTAAGCCTCACTCGATCTTTGAGCGTGAAGGCAATAATCTATACTGCGAAGTTCCAATCACCTTTGCTATGGCGGCACTGGGCGGGGAGATTGAAGTGCCGACGCTAAATGGCCGAGTGAAGCTTAAAATACCGGCAGAAACTCAGAGCGCGAAATTATTCCGTATGCGCGGAAAAGGCATAAAGTCCGTACGCGGTGGAAGCCAAGGCGACCTACTCTGCCGAGTCGTAGTGGAAACCCCGGTTAAGCTAAATGATAAACAGAAACATTTACTGAAAGAATTGGAAGTCAGCTTCTGTGGTCCTTTGGGTGATAATAACAGCCCGCGTTCAAAGCGTTTTTTGGACGGCGTCAAAAATTTTTTTGATGAGCTAACTCGGTAATCACCATTGGTACAGGTGAGTTATGAAAAAGATTTTAGCTAGAGGTTTTATTTCTTCTTATTTGTATAAGAAGATCCACCTCTAACGTAACGTATGTCTGTGTGAAGTTCTCTCCACATAAGAGAACAGAGTAATAACAACTCTCCCGACAGCCCGCGTTCGGAGAACAAGGGTGATATTTCCTCGAGCAGAAAATATTACTCTAAGCGATGTGTTATGCGGCTGAGCCGCTCATGAGCGTATAGTGCATTACTTTAAATAGCCCTGATCATCTATTAATATCTACAATTCAGGCTATCGGGTAGGTGTTTCTTAAGTTCTAATTCTGCTTAAGCATTAGCAGATGGTGCTGTAATAACGCCGCCCGCGCAACGGTTTATTCGTAGGTCAGACTTATTGTCAAGCTCGATTATTTCTCAGGCCTGAATGCCTTAAGCATATATCTGATTCAATCTCTTTTCACTGATATTTATTAGTGCTTTCTTGATAGAAAGAACCGTATGTTAGTACACTACTATATATGGAGAATATTATATATGTACGCTGTACTGAGCGTATCGACTAAATATTGGCAGGATTGTAATTAAAGCAATTACATTGCTCTTCCTGGAAAAGAGATTGAGGAAACCGGCATAAACCGGTTTTTAAAGTAAAAACCTGATGCTTAGTGCATTGAATTGATACGCATCGCTAGGTTTGACTTATGACGCGCTGCTTTATTTTTATGGAACAGGCCTTTAGTCGCCTGGCGGTCAATAAGAGGTTGCATTACAGAGAATGCAGTTTGTGCTGTTTCTTTGTCGCCTTCTGCGATAGCAGCATCAACCTTCTTGATAAAGGTGCGAACCATCGAGCGACGGCTGGCATTATGCTTGCGCCGCTTCTCAGACTGTATAGCGCGTTTCTTAGCTGATTTAATATTAGCCAAGGTCTAACTCCTAAATATATTCTGTTGAGGACAATCAAAAGGTTGGAAAATACCTGGTTTTAACTTTTTGTTGTCAATGGAAGTTACAAATAAATGCTGCTTGTAAGGGCGCTATGTGCTACGGTTGACAGGTTCTCATTTTAACAGCCTTAAGAATTAGAATACAGGAATTTCGCGGAAATTCGCTGAGGATTTACTAAAATGAGTATTAGTTTCTAGATAAAGATGGTTTCTTTTTAAAAAAACGTAATCATTTTTGGGTAAGCCGTTTCACCCACAGATAATCTCCGGTATTGTATGTCGGTTACAATTAGCACCAATAGCAGGTTAACGTTGTTGACTAAACAACGTATAGTACGAGAATTTCTATTTGGTTGAGTCAGCTATGGAGCTAATTCGTGGCATCCACAATATCAAGCCGCGCCACCATGGGTGCGTGCTCACCATCGGTAATTTTGACGGAGTACATCGAGGGCATCAGGCAGTGCTCGAGCAACTCAAGCAAGAAGGGCAACGCCTTGGTTTACCTGCCATGGTGATGTTCTTTGAGCCGCAGCCGTTGGAAATGTTCGCAAAAGATCAGGCACCTGCTCGGATTACGAGTTTGCGTGATAAGGTAAAATACCTTGCCCCTGCCTGCGTAGACTATCTACTCTGTGTTAAGTTTAATCCACGTTTAGCTGCCAACACCCCACAGGACTTTATCGCTGAATTGCTCGTAGAAAAACTAGGCATGAAGTTATTGATAGTCGGAGATGATTTTCGTTTTGGTGAAGGTGGCCAGGGCGATTTTAAATTATTAAAGCAGACTGGGAAACAATACGGCTTTCAACTAGTCAGAGCATCGACTTTCTATGAAGGTAAGCGGCGCATCAGCAGCACTGCCATTCGCCATGCCTTGGATGAAGAGGCTTTCCCGTTAGCAGAAAATTTGCTAGGTCATCCCTATAGTATTTCTGGCCGAGTGGTGCACGGTGATGCACTGGGCCGAACGATTGGGTTTCCTACCGCAAATCTACCGCTGAAATGCCTAGTTGCGCCTGTGCAAGGCGTCTATGTGGTCAAGGTTTACGGTCTGGGTGTCAAACCGCTTCCAGGCCTTGCTAATATTGGCACACGACCGACCTTTGATGGTATGTATCAAAAGCTAGAAGTCCATCTTCTTGATGTTAGAATGGATCTTTATAAACGTCATATCAATGTGGTTTTCTGTATGAAAATACGTAATGAACAGCGTTTTTCCTCGCTAGATGAGCTGAAGCAGCAAATCGGCGATGATGTAGTGATAGCACGGGCATTCTTCGGGGTAAAAGCACTAGTTTAATTTTTGCTCTAATTAACTAACATTCAGTCAGTTATCTAACTAAGAGATTTGCCTAAACAGATTGAATTCTGCTTGTATTCGCTCCGTACGACATGCGGTTCAGATTATGGGCCCAATAATATAGAGCAAGTAAAGCAAGATTTTACTTACAAGATAACCAGTAAATAGCCAAAAACGGAACGACAATCTCATGACTGACTACAAGAATACCCTAAACTTGCCAGACACAGGGTTTCCAATGCGCGCCGATCTAGCCAATCGCGAGCCAGATATGCTGCAACGTTGGTATGAACATGACCTGTATGGGATGATCCGTGCTGCTAAAAAAGGCAAAAAACCCTTTATTTTGCATGATGGCCCCCCGTATGCGAACGGCAGTATCCACATTGGTCACGCGGTTAATAAAATTCTTAAAGACATTATCATTAAGGCGAAAGGCTTAGCTGGGTTCGATGCACCCTACATCCCAGGCTGGGACTGCCATGGCTTGCCGATTGAGTTAAAAGTCGAGCAGCTGCACGGGAAACCTGGTAAAAATCTTAGCGCATCTGCGTTCCGACAAAAATGCCGTGAATACGCCGCCGAACAGGTTAAAGGCCAGAAGAAGGATTTCATGCGGCTAGGTGTTTTGGGCGAGTGGGAACACCCATACCTGACTATGGACTTCAAAACCGAAGCCAACAATATCCGTGTCCTGGGGAAAGTCATCAGCAACGGCCACTTATTTAAAGGCGCCAAGCCAGTGCATTGGTGTACTGATTGTTGCTCTTCACTGTCGGAAGCGGAAGTAGAATACTATAAGAAAATTTCTCCGTCGATCGACGTGGAGTTTCCAGTGATTGATACTGCTGCGGTCGCAGCCAAGTTTAATGTGAGTAACTTGAGAAGCTCCATATCTCTGGTAATCTGGACTACAAGCCCATGGACGCTTCCCGCTAGCCGAGCCATCTCCCTGCATCCGGATTTCACCTACCAACTAGTGCAAGCTAATGGTAAGTGTTTGATCCTGGTGGCCGAACTACTGCAAAGTGTAATGAACCGCGCTAGCATCACCGGATGGACAGTGTTGGGTAGCTGTAAAGGTGCCGATTTAGCATGGTTGCGTTTTCAGCATCCGTTCATGAGTTTTGACGTGCCAGCGATCCCAGGTGAGCATGTGACGCTAAGTGCTGGTACTGGTGCTGTACATACTGCTGGTGGCCATGGGCCGGACGACTTTATTATTAGCCAGAAATATGGATTAGAGATTTCTAATCCAGTGGACCAAAACGGTTGTTACCTAACAGGCACTCACCCCCTTCTGGATGGTAAGTTTGTGTTCAAAGCTAATGATAAGATTGTTGAATTGATCTGTGAAAAAGGGTTGTTGCTACATGGGGAGAAAATAATGCATAGCTACCCTTGCTGCTGGCGTCATAAAACGCCGGTAATCTTCCGTGCCACACCGCAATGGTTTATCAGTATGGAAAAACAAGGACTCCGCCAGAAGGCCCTAGCAGAGATCAAAAGTGTTCTCTTGATGCCAATATGGGGGGGTAGGCGCATTCAAAACATGGTCGCTAACCGCCCGGACTGGTGTATTTCTCGCCAGCGTACATGGGGAGTACCGATGCCATTATGGGTACATAAACACACCAAGCAGTTGCACCCACGTAGCGTAGAACTGATAGAAGAAGTCGCTACGCGTGTCGAGCAGGGAGGTATTCAGGCGTGGTGGGATTGTGACGAAGCCGATATCCTCGGTGCCGATGCCACTGATTACCAGAAAATATCGGACACCTTGGATATATGGTTTGACTCTGGCTCGACGCATGCGTCGGTGGTAGACGTGCGGCCTGAGTTTTATGGACACAGCGCCGATATGTATCTAGAAGGATCTGACCAACATCGCGGTTGGTTTATGTCATCGCTAATGATTTCCATTGCAATACAAGGGAAAGCACCTTACAGAGAAGTATTAACTCACGGTTTTATACTTGATGGTCACGGACGCAAGATGTCCAAGTCGATCGGCAACACCGTTAGTCCGCAACAGGTTATGAAAACACTTGGTGCTGACATTCTGCGTTTGTGGGTCGCATCTACTGATTACACTAGCGATATCGCGGTATCTGATGAGATACTCAATCGCACCTCTGATTCTTATCGACGTATCCGCAACACCGTTCGGTTCCTACTGGCTAATTTAAACGGGTTTAAGCCTAGTACTGATTGCGTGGAGCCTAAAGAGATGGTGGTGTTAGATCGCTGGGCGGTTGGTCGTGCGCTGGCAGCACAGGTAGATATTACACAAGCTTATGCAACTTACAGTCTTCATGACGTAGTGAAACGGATGATGCAATTCTGCTCGATTGAAATGGGCTCTTTTTATTTAGATATTATCAAAGATCGTCAGTACACCGCCAAACGGGAAAGTGTCGCCCGTCGTAGTTGCCAGACCGCGCTATACCACATTTCAGAAGCGCTGGTGCGCTGGATGGCACCGATTATGCCATTCACTGCTGATGAAGCCTGGACCTTTCTGCCAGGTAAGCGATCGCAGTATGTATTTACTGAAGAATGGTACACGGGCCTATTTCCCCTTTCGAAAGACGAAAAAATGGACGATTCTTTCTGGGATAAGTTGCTAAAGAGGCGAAGCGAGGTAAATAAGATACTAGAGAAAGCCCGTACCGACAAACGCCTCGGAAGCACCCTGGAGGCGGCTGTGATACTGTACGCAGACAGCGAACAGGCAGAGCAGCTGAAGAGCCTGCAAAATGAACTGCACTTTCTGCTATTAACGTCTTCTGCGCATGTTGAAGATTTCGCTGATGCTCCAGTAGATGTTCAGACTACTGAATTATTTAAGGGCCTCAAAATTGCTGTCAGTACCGCTGAAGGTGAAAAATGCCCGCGGTGCTGGCACTATACGACCAATATTGGTTTGGTGGCGGAATATACTGACATCTGTTTACGGTGTGTTACTAACATAGCCGGCGAAGGCGAAAAGCGTAGCTATGTGTGAGGTGAGGCTTGATACCAGGTGAGTAGATTAATTAGCGCGACTGGCTTACGCTGGTTCTGGGTGGCAGTCATAGTACTAGTGTTAGATTTAGTGAGTAAGCAGTGGGTGCTTAGTTGTTTGCCACTAGGCCAGTCCAAACCGTTTATGCCATGGTTCAATTTTTTCTATGTTCGTAATTACGGTGCTGCATTTAGCTTCCTGGCCGAGTGTGCTGGCTGGCAGCGCTGGCTATGTACTGTTAGCGCTTGCGCTGTCGTGGTGGTATTGCTTTTGATGATGTATCGCACTTGCGCAAAAAAAAAGATAAACAATATCTCTTATTCTTTCATAATAGGCGGCGCACTCGGCAACCTATCCGATCGTCTGTGTGACGGTTTTGTGATTGATTTTATTGACTTTTACATTGGTAACTGGCATTACCCAACTTTTAACCTGGCAGATAGCTTTATTTGCGTGGGGTCAGTGATGATTGTATTAGAACATTTTATGTCACCACTCAACAAAGGAGAGAAGAAGAAAGGTGAGTAATATGTCTTTTTTGGCTATTGATAGAGTGCAATATTTCTTTATTTTACACTGATAGTGGCATGCCGCTCTCCTTAATTCTAAACTCAGTACCGTTAACAAGCACTGTTTAGCGTGGTTTAATGCAAGATGGTAAGTACTATTAAAAGATAAATTGCTCTGTTTTCAGGTAGTTGATACATGCTCTGGCACTTTAGCAACCCTTCTATCTGCTTGAGAAGATAGTCCGAATTTCACCAAGTTTTTACCTCGTCTCTTTGCGGGAATATTCATACTGCTAATAGTGCTGCCACGCTTTTTAGCGCTATGCATAGCAGTGCATCTTAGTATGCAGGCCGCGCAGCGTTGGAAGATTCGTTTAGTGTTAATTTTCAATACCTACTTCCAGGCCATCCTGGCGACTCTTAATATTAAAACACTGACGCTCAATACATAGTAGGAGGTGTTGTATGCAAATATTGTTGGCTAATCCACGCGGCTTCTGCGCAGGTGTCGATCGTGCGATCAGCATTGTTGAGCGTGCTTTGGAGTTATATGGCATACCCATTTATGTGCGGCATGAAGTAGTGCATAACTTCTATGTGGTTGCCCGCCTCCGTGAACAAGGCGCGATCTTTATTGAAGAGATATCCGAAGTGCCGGACGGGGCGATTCTTATCTTTTCAGCCCATGGGGTATCTCAGGCAGTGCACAAAGAAGCCAAGGAGCGTGATTTAACTATGGTTTTTAACGCCACTTGCCCGCTGGTGACCAAGGTGCATATGGAAGTGGCACGTGCCAGCCGTCGTGGTATTGAGGCTATCTTGATTGGGCATGCAGGGCATCCAGAAGTTGAAGGCACCATGGGTCAATACAGTAACCCACAAGGCGGTATGTATTTAGTAGAATCGTTAAAAGATGTGTGGCAGTTGCAGGTGAAAAATGAAAACAATTTGTGTTTTATGACCCAGACTACGTTATCGGTTGACGATACCTCAGAAATAATTGAAGCGCTACGTCAGCGTTTTCTTAGCATCGTCGGGCCCCGTAAGGATGACCTCTGTTACGCTACTACTAACCGACAGGAAGCCGTGCGTAATCTAGCTGATTATGTGGATGTGGTCTTGGTGGTCGGATCGAAGAACTCATCTAACTCTAACCGTCTAGCAGAACTGGCACAGCGCCTCAGGAAACCCACCTATCTGATAGACTGTGCGTCCGATATTCAGGAAGACTGGCTTAGTCAGGTCAAGAATATCGGCGTTACAGCTGGCGCTTCTGCCCCCGATGTACTGGTTCAGGAAGTGATTAGTCGCCTGAAGTTGTTGGGCGGTCAAGAGGTGCATGAAATGAAGGGGCGTGAAGAAAAAATAGTGTTTGAACTACCTAAAGAGTTGCGTGTAGATATAAGGTGCTCTGATTGGGTTGCTGAACGCTGGATATAACCCAATTTAGATGTTTTATATGTCATTATATGATTAGCGGATTTTCCTCATGCTCTTCGAGAACACTAGGATTTATGAATAAAAATTCCTCTAAAGGTTATGAAATTTATGTAAAAGAACTACTCGAATATGTTAGAAACATTATTTCTAGTCTATTCACTGAGTCAAATAAATTCTATAATGCTTAAATTCTATTTAAATATGGCTACATATTCTGTTTCTAAGATAAATAAATCATGCTGTTGAAAACACAACGACGGCATGGATAAGGATATATTTGTATTACGACAACACTTAGATATTGGCGATCTTGATGTTAGTTTTTTATAAATAGCTAAAAAATATATTTTTAATTAATTTAATTATTATATTATATACCATATAGCTAAGATAGCGATAGTTAGTTATATTAATTGTGCTTCAATTGTTTTATTATTCATATTATGTTAATATTGAGTATCTAATAAATATTAGATATTATTGCCTTGATATGCCGTACAGCATATTATATGAAGTATCTTAATGCCAAAGAAGTGAATGAATTAATTGGTATAGGTCTTTCCAAACAAGGAGATCTGTAATCCTTGAAAATTTAGTGATTGTTTCTAGTGTTATCCAATGAAGTATTGCCGATATTCAATCACTCAATAAATTTATTAAATATAAAAATAAATTATCTATAGCATGTAACTGCTTTTTAGCAAAATAAATAATAGTTGTTTTATTAAGTCTATCGTAGAATATAATGAGAAGCTTCTTAACTAAATCTTAAAAGCTAGCCACGGCTACTGAGCTATTAAGTAATATGCGTAAGAATATCTACCATTCAGCAAATATTATCATTTAATTATATGAACGGTACTCACCAGAAAAAGTGGTGAGCTTATAAGTGGAACTCTCATAACCTTGCACTAAGAAGTTTTCTATAACACTACGGTTTCCCGATAGCTCAATTTTGCTATGCGGCAAGAAGCCGATGTGAGAATACAGTTACTGAAACGTGCAGTAAATATGAGTGATAAATGAGAGTTGTTATAAATATTATACGTGTTTTAGTGCTATGCATATAACTTGCTGTCCGCCTAAAGATGAGCAGACAAACCCGTTTCTTGAAATGAGTATGCTAAAATTAACTAAAAGCTAACTGATTTAGAAAGTTATGAAAAATGTTATACAGCCATCATGTCGAAAGCAGATGCAAATCGGTTATACGGAGTAAAACATCAATATCCGCTTAGGCTACCAAGCCACTCGTCTATCGAACATTTCTACTGCGATCGAGTGAAATAAAGCGAATAAAATTACACTATTGGCGGGTTTGACTGTTTTGTTGGTTCTACATAGTTAAAAAGCTTTTGGTTCAACCATAAACGTAGTGTATCTAATGTAGCACGCGCTATTACTCAAAGAGATACATAAAGGCTACAGTTTTTAAAAAGGGATAAGCCAGAACTGCTAATTGCAAGGTTACGCAGTAACTAATTTTTGGCCGATTAGTTTATCCATGATTAACTATTAGATGATCGTGCACTTTTGTTAGTAAGTCTTATCGATGACTTTAAACTCGATGAGTTAGGGATTGAGGTAAATTTTCCCTGCTAGCTAGTCGAGCAAGAGGGCCCTGGCACAGCTATCCAGCAGGCTGGTAAGCCATATGCAATATGGTATGTTAATGAAGCATTATATATTAGTAACAAATTAATAGATTGGATTTATAAATCAGCTATTTAGAGTAAGTTTATTGAGTCACGCTATTTAAAGCTATAGTCTTTAATTGCGCCTTGCAAGTATATGTCGAATTATCTCTCGCGGAGATAATGACTACTACTTTGACGTCGGATTAATGAAATGTCTATAGCTATATAGCGAGAGACATTAATAATGCTCAAGCTGCAATATCTCATCCTATTTAGTTGGTGTTGGTAACCATGTCTAAATAGATAAACGAAATCTCCGCGCTAGGAACTCAATCTGAGGAACAGGAATATACATCAGTGAGGCTATTCATTAGATAGTTCGTAAATCCATAGCGAGGTCTAAATGTTTTAAAGAGTCACTGCCTGATTTATATAAATAAAATCTGATTATATCAATTTTAAAATAAGTCAATAACTTTTTAAGAAAACCTGAATTTATTTTTGAGTTGTTAAAGCAGCTAACAGGCGTGTGCATTCTTTGCCGTTATTGCAACCCGACAATGTCGGTAGCTCTGCCTTACTTTTAATTGCCAAGTTACTGACTGATTAATTTCTATTCAAGCAGTTCCAGTAGAACAGATTTCCCCATTTCATGCAATGCATGGAAATTGATGCCTCTTCTTTCTGTTTTTTAAAATATTTTGCATCCAAATTATTGTGGCCTGATTGTCAACTCAAGCTAGGTACGAATTTGGGCTATTCCTATCATCATATTCCCAATCACCTATTCTTGACCAATTTCAGTAGCTTCTATATAACTAACTCAATCAAGTTCATTCATTACTGTGCCACTGCATTATATCTGGCCTTAATATTTATTAAGTGATCGTTACTTTAATTCTTTTTATAAAAATTAAAGTCAGTTAAGTAGATGATGGGTCAACTGATTAGAGCAGACAGGCAAATCCTCTATCACTTATTCGCTGCTATAAAAATAATTTTAACACCTAAGGAAGAGCGATAGCTAGCTCGTTGAGAATATTTTTAAGTCTATAAACTAGAGAGGTGCTATTACTGAAATACACATGATCACTAGTGTGTACAAAGACCTCTTGTTGCTTTTTAAGCGATTTTAGTGTCATAAATGGATATTAGGTTAGCTAAAGCCTCATACGCTGGATTGATATATATAGGAGTGTTTTAGACCGGAATCTAAACGCTATGGAGAATTAGCTGCATGGTGATGATTCGTCCTGCGACCTATGTCTGGGATGCCCGGGACTAGCAATATCAGTCAGAGAATAGACCAGCTTCTATAAGCCACGAGGAAGTGTTAAATCAGTTTAAGTAGCTTAGTATGGTGATCAAGATGCTTAACTAAAAATCGCCTTGCCTTTATCGTTCATAGTATATAGCACAACCTTCTTTTAGTTAAATCAATATCAGAAGTCACGGCAGTCGTAGGATTTTTTCGTAATGGTGTAGTAAACCCTACATTATTATAGATATACTGGTTTTAAAGTAATGAAGTCATCTTAAGATGAGACAACGATGCCTTGCATTCGCGATTTGTTAATATTTTATAATAAATAATGTTAAAATAATGGTATTATCTAGTGATATAGATAATATTAGAATATTCCCTGAATCTACTTATGATCTTCATCAAAATCCGGTTACAAACCAAACCAATAGAAAACAAAATGCCACTTCGTCTAAACGACTCCATTCTGACAGAATTAGCAATCATGTTAATTAACTTACACTAAACACAGGAGTGACGTTGAGTATCTTGTTGTAGAATATGGCAAAAACAGAACAAGAGCTATAGGAGAAAAGAGGAAATTATACCTATTAGTGGAAGCGTAGTCTGAAATAATAAGAGAATAAATTTATTGAAAACTTAATGCAATGCATCATAAGAAAATAAAATAAAAGGAAATACATGAATTAGGTGATGACAACTGAATAAGATTATCTGGACATTCACGAGGGATATATTAATTTCCTAACTCAAACCCTATGAAGTAAGCATAACAAGAAGCTACAGTGCTAATTAAATTAAATGGCATTCTGATGGATATATAGTATGACTAGTGGTTCTCGATAGTTGATAGTAACTAACTGAAACTTATATAGATACGGGACGTGATAATCGTTATCTCTCTAATGAGATACAGAAAATTACATCTCATTAGATTTGTTTAATAATCACTTAATTTATTATTTTAATTCATCATGTTATTTAAATATATAAACTAAGCTAGTTTTATAGGATATAGATAAATCTATCCAATAGATTATCACCTATTAATGATAAGTATTTGAGTCTACTGCATATGATATGCAAAATGCAAGGTAATACTTTTGGTTAAAATAAAGGAAAGTATTAAATGAAAATTTGTTAAGACAGGACAGGCTATTAGTGCTGAGTTGTTATTCATACGTAAATAAGAATTAAATCTCCTGCCTATACCCATGCTTAAACTCGAGAATTTAGTTATGTTAGTCGTGCTATATGGAAAGTTTATTTAGGAAAGTTAGTTATGGAAAGAACCCACATATGTTAACTAACTGGGTTACTAATGGATAAATTTATTTCTTTGGGAAGTATTGACAATAAAATTATTCAGTATGAATAGCCTGCAGAACTATATCTATTATTTATAGCCTGATCTAAAAAATAAAATCAAACATTAATAATGAGTTAGCTTAATATAGATTGCTGATTTTATAAAAATAAGAGATTGCTAGAATCGTTAGATGAACAACTCTCTTATTAAAGATAAATCAGCTTTATGAATTTTGCTAAAGCATTCCAGAAGGTGTCGTAAGGTTGTAAAATAATTTGTCTCTTACGTGATGCATTTACCTTCATTCCGAACTGGCTGATGAAGCTAGCCAGGATGCACTGAACAACTTCAGTCGATTAATTCTAATCTAAAAAGCGTACTGATGATGTAACTAGGCAAGCTGTTTTGATTACACGGTTATGGCCAAGATATATTGTTAGCAGCGGAGTAGCAAGGGTTGACATAAGCAAGGCGCCGGCTCTTTTTTGACGATCTAGATCTTGATAACGCATACATCACTTACAATATCATAAGATGAAGTAGCTAAGAACGATATTGAACTAACTGCAGCACAGATAATACAATGGAGTGTCAACTCACTTATTGTGAGTTCTGCACTGCAATTACAACTGACTTATCCTGGCTATCTCGGTTCAGAGGATACGCCCTCAGTTGGTAAGCTGAAAGCGTTTGTCATATTTATGCGCAGGTATATGTTGATAAATGCTGGGAGGTCGCGGAGTAAAAGCTTTATCTTACTAACATGCTAATGATTGTGGTTGATTTGCTGTATGATTATTTACTGTCATTTATGAGGCCAGGGTGCATGTGTTCTAACCGTAGTAACTGCAAGAGGCGCTGCTTCTGTGGCACAATGAGCGACTATGTTTGCTTATTTTACCTGGTGATAGGTTAGGTAGTTTTACTAAGGAATAGCATGGCCCCGAAAGAACGAAATCAATAAGTACACTACAACGATAGTGAACGTGTTTTAGCAGATCACGTTTCGAAACCGATATATGATAAACTCGAAATATTACAATCAGTTATTGATAAGAAAGTAAATCACTATAATGATGACTGAGCTTATCAGAGGCAAATGTGCTGTGGCCGGTCGGTAATCTAATTTTAAACGTAAGTGATAAGGAGCATCAGGATGTGCCTTGTATATGCTGAATTGGTTAGTAGATGCCCAATGATATATTATGGTGTGCGTCTTTATGAAATCAATGCTGCTTATAGCGTGCGCTTGTAAGGAATCCAGCTATAAAAATATTCCACAGTAAGACATCATTTACTATAAGGTTATAAGCCTGAATATCAGAATATAGTCTAGATGGCGGGCTAGATAAAGTTAAGCAGGACATACTGTTTATAGATCTATTATCTAATTTTGTTATTAATACATCATGATACGTTATGGACCGACTTGTAGTCGGCTTTTCTCTCTAACCAAGAAACTTCTCTAGGGTTCCAGGTATGCTTGTTTATCAGGGGAATTCCCCGTAATAGGGTTTCATGAGGGTGCATTTACTGATATTATCCAGTAATGGCACTGAACGACTTTTTGATAGGTATTCGTGCATCCACTCAATTGACTAGCATGGATTATTCTTTTTCAGAACGCTCACTAACTCCAGTTGAGTTTCAGACAGTTTAAGCTGTATTCGCATCACCCATGGCGGCTCGAAGTTGTCTTGATACACCACGTTTATGGTAGCAGAAGAACACCTTTATCTTATGCATATATAAAAACAAAGACTAAAGAGACCATCTCGTTTCCTATCATTGATTTAAGCAGTTAGTCGTCCACGCCAGCTCTTCTTAACTCTATTTCGTTCGTTACTAATAGGCATTTTTATGAAAATAAAAGTGTTGAGAAAAGAAGAAAATACTTACACTTACTCGCTAAGTAGCCTTCTGTTCTATCTATTTTCTGAGATTGGGTCACAGCTATGCGTTCCATAACTGCTTGAATATGTCTAGTGCAGGTGCTCTTTGGCATGCATGCTGAGAGACGGCGGTGTCTAATTTCTATGAGGCATGGCATCAGCTGTGTATCCGGCTGCTAAATCAGGATAAATATTTATATAAATCCGGACTTCACGTCGGCCATTTAAAGAGAGACATAATTTAGATTCGGATATACTGTGGATTTTATATAATTTCCTTATTTTATATTATTATCTATTGCCATTATAACACAATGGTTGTATGTTGTTGATAAAAATGGCGCAATTTGTTTAGTGCTATCGCTTTACCTTTTATTTATTTTTATGTTGTACTTATAGACTCATATTATGAGGCCTGTCGTAATACGCAAGATACTTCTATGTGAAGATCTCGTCATTACTTCTCCCACTTTCCCACCCTACTGACGCAGTAAGTCTGACTTGCTGAGAGTTCGAAAGGGACGTTTTGATTGTTAAGGAATTCAGTAGCTCAGATAAGAGTAAATGCCTTATCATATAATTTATTAATTAATAATTTCATGTGCTTATCAAATGCTAGTATGTTTAGAAAATAACCATAAAGACAAGGTGTACCCATCCTTGTCAAAGTGTGTGTTAATTTATAGGTGGTTCATTTGCAACCATATGAGATATGCTGAAATAAGATGGTTCTAGCCAGAACAATATATTTTGAATGTAACGCATATTCCTATTTTAAATAGGTATATGCATAGATATTTATCAGTTCGTGATTAGATTTTGCACAGGTGATCGATTACTTTATTGTGATTAATTATGATTTTATAGGTTTTGAGTCTGGATGATATATCGTATAGTACGTATTTGTTTTTAAACTTCATAAACGATTACTAAAATAATAAAATAAAATAAACAGTTTGCTATATATTCATATTCTTTTAGTGGTGTGAACGGAAGCATTTAATACACAGCAACATAAAGAATAATATAATGTATGTTACTGTTTAATATATGATAGTGAATACACTGATAGTGATGTATCGCGTATGTGTGCCAATTATACCTTAATAATTAGACATAGCAAGGTAGGTAAATCTCTCGCCAAGATCTGGCCGGTATTGTTTAAGCGGCACATTTTGGAGTCACACATTGCTGTGTGTTATGTTCAGCGGGCAGTCATGTCACTGAAGATCCTTTATGTGCTTAATCAGCAATATAGAATAAAAATAATAAATTAATTATAATAATTTATATTTAATTACTACCCCAATCAATCTTTTACATATTCAGATTTTCTATGGAATCAAATAACAAAGCTATATTTAACTGACTGGTTTGTGGTACGCATTGAACCTTTAGTTTAGAATGTAGAGCTTTTACATTGTATCAGACTGTTTCTTCTAATCCTGGGGGTTTTGTGGAATACCAATTACAGATGACCGATGGCTGTGCTCGGCGTGGCCGTCTATTCTGTGGACGCGGCGTAGTAGAAACTCCGGCGTTTATGCCGGTTGGTACCTATGGTGCTGTTAAAGCCATGATGCCAGACGAAGTTAAAGAGACGGGCGCACAGATTCTCTTGGGTAATACTTTCCACCTATGGCTTCGTCCAGGGCAGAGGATTATAAAGTTGCATGGTGACTTGCATGATTTCATGCAGTGGCCTGGCCCGATCCTCACTGACTCCGGTGGCTTTCAAGTGTTTAGCTTGGGCGCGTTCCGAAAGATTAAAGAAGAAGGTGTCCATTTTCGTAACCCGTTCAATGGTGATAAAGTATTTCTTAGTCCTGAAAAATCGATGGAACTCCAATATACTCTGGGTTCTGATATCCTGATGGTCTTTGACGAGTGCACACCGTACCTCGTTGATTGGGATTACGCTAAGCTCTCAATGGAGCTGTCACTGCGCTGGGCTAAGCGCAGCCGCCAACGTTTTGACGAGTTAAATAACAAACATGCTTTATTCGGAATTATTCAGGGCGGCGTGTATGAAGATTTACGTGATCTGTCAGTAAAAGGTCTACTGGATATCGGCTTTGATGGTTATGCTGTTGGCGGTTTGGCAGTGGGTGAGTCAAAAGAAGTTATGCTCCGTATTCTTGAACATATTTGTCCCCAAATGCCGACACATAAACCACGCTATCTCATGGGTGTTGGCAAGCCTGAAGATTTGGTAGAGGGTGTGCGCCGCGGCATTGACATGTTTGATTGCGTTATACCAACGCGCAACGCACGCAATGGTCATTTGTTTGTTACAGGCGGTGTTGTTAAAATTCGTAATGTTAAGTATAAGGATGATATTGTGCCTTTAGATACAGACTGTCATTGCTATACTTGTCGCCATTACAGCCGTGCCTATTTGAATCATCTTGACCGTTGCAAGGAGATACTAGGGGTTAGATTAAACACTATGCATAACCTATTTTATTATCAGCGTCTGATGGCGGATTTACGTCATGCTATTGAAGAGGGTAAGTTAGCGATATTTGTTGCAGATTTTTATGCACGTATCGGAAAGCCAATACCACCTTTAAATATCTCATGATTCTTAAAATGCGTAAGTCGACGACCAAAAATCCCTTTTGGATTTCATTGTTATATAATCGTAAGAGAAAGCCAACACCGCTGTAGTTGAAAGGTAAAAGGTATAATCCATTGATATATATACTAAAATCTGAGTTGCAAGATAGCAACAATCCAGTGTTTGTGCAGAGCTAAAATAGTGGAAATAGACTAATGAGATAGAATGAGAGTAATTAATTGGAGTGAAGAAAGTTTGCACACTGGACATTTGAAGTGCTGCCGGTATAATAGTTTTTAACTGAATAAGGGGTTTAAATGAGTTTTTTTGTATCTAACGCTATAGCGTCGACGGGGGATAAGGGGGTGGGAAGCCCTTATTCTCTAATAATCATGCTATTAATGTTCGGTCTTATTTTCTATTTCATGATACTACGCCCTCAGCAGAAACGCGCTAAAGATCATAAAACACTGATAGAGGCTATAGGAAAGGGTGACGAAGTTATGACTACAGGGGGTTTGATTGGCCGCGTGGTGAAAGTGGCCGAAACAGGAATTGTTACTATTTCTTTAAACGATACAACAGAAGTGATAATCAAGCTAGACTTTGTGGCGGCCGTTTTGCCGAAAGGAACCATGAAAGCCTTATAATTTCCTTTAGGGAATTGCCGTGTTAAATCGCTATCCTCTATGGAAGTATCTGATGTTGATTGTGGCAATCCTCATTGGGCTACTTTATGCGCTTCCCAATCTCTACGGGGAAGTTCCAGCCTTACAAATAACAGGTTCGCGTGGTGTCGTTGTCACTACAGCTACAATGGATCAGATCCGTATCATTTTAGACACAGATCATATTGCGAGTCAGTCAATAGTGCTGGAAAATAATGCCATATTGGCACGGTTTAATGATCCTGACGTTCAACTACGCGCCCGTGAAACGCTGATGGCGGAGTTAGGTGACAAATTTGTCGTTGCGCTGAATCTGGCTCCGGTAACGCCGCCTTGGTTAGCGATGCTCGGGGCCAAGCCTATGAAACTCGGCTTGGATTTACGCGGTGGCGTTCACTTCTTAATGGAGGTTGATGTGAACACCGTTCTCGACAGCGTCCAGAATCAGATTATAAACACTTTGTGTGGCGGGTTGCGTGAAAAGCGTATTCCGTATATCTCTGTCCGTAAATTAAGCAAAACCGCGCTAGAAGTGCGTTTCCGTGACAGCAAGACCCGAGAGAAGGCTATTACTGATATCGGTTCACGTCAACGTGACCTTATATTTTCCAGAAATGGAAGAAATACGCTGAAAGTCAGCGTATCGGATGCTCGCCTAAGCGAATTACGTGAATATGCGGTTACGCAGAATATTACTATTCTTCGTAACCGCCTTAATCAGCTTGGTGTTGCCGACCCTTTGGTTCAGCGCCAGGGAGATCGCCGTATCGTTGTAGAGTTACCGGGTATTCAAGATACTGCACAGGCTAAAGCGATCCTCGGTGCAACTGCAACACTCGAGTTCCGTTTGGTGAATACCACTGCAGTGCCCAGCGGGCTCGTTCCTGACGATTCGGAAGTGAAATACACTCGTGATGGTCACCCCATCGTACTTTACAAGCGCGTGATCTTGACTGGTAATCACATTACTGATTCTACCGTTAGTAGCGATGAGTACAACCAGCCACAGGTTAATGTATTGTTAGATAGTGAGGGCGGTTCCTTAATCTCTAATTTCACAAAGAATAACATTAACAAGCCAATGTCGACCCTTTTTGTAGAGTATAAAGATAGCGGCAAGCAAGACTCCTCCGGGCGTGTAGTCCTTGTTAAGCAAGCAGAAGTCATTAATGTGGCAAATATTCAGTCCCGACTAGGTAACAGTTTCCGCATTACCGGAATCGGAAATTTAAACGAAGCACGGCAACTTGCACTGTTGCTACGTGCCGGTGCACTGATCGCGCCGATCCAGATCCTTGAAGAACGAACCATCGGCCCAAAATTAGGGGAGAAAAACATTGATCAAGGTCTGGAAGCTTGTTTATGGGGGCTACTGGTATCAATTGGCTTTATGGTAGTTTGGTACCGTAAGTTTGGCGTAATCGCTACGGGAGCACTGTTTGCTAATCTGGTGTTCATAGTTTGCGTGATGTCCTTGCTTCCAGGAACAACGCTAACCATGCCAGGTATTGCCGGTATCGTCTTGACGTTGGCAGTAGCAGTAGACGCCAATGTCCTGATAAACGAACGTATTAAGGAAGAGCTGAAAAATGGGCGTTCTATTCAGAAAGCGATCGATGCTGGGTATAAAGGTGCCTTATCTAGTATTGTGGACGCTAACATTACTACCCTGATCACCGCAGTCATTTTGTATGCGCTGGGAGAAGGTTCGATAAAGGGCTTTGCAATTACTACCGCAATCGGTGTAATAACCTCAATGTTTACTTCGATTGTTGGTACTCGTGCTATCGTTAACTTGCTTTACGGCGGCAAGCGGATAAAGAAGCTGTCTATCTGAGGAGTTCGTTGTGGCACAGGATTATACTGTTGAACAACTTAACTACGGCCGTAAAGTCTATGACTTTATGCGCTGGGATGATGTGGTCTTTGGCATCTCCTTAGTGTTGCTTGTTGCATCAATAGTCACTATTTCGGTGCGTGGGTTTAATCAAGGTTTAGATTTTACTGGTGGTACGGTAATTGAAATTAACTTGGAAAAACCAGCTAATCTTAATGTGATTCGCGATAGGTTTGAACAAGTAGGGTTCCAATACTTGGTTATCCAAAATTTTGGTAGCACCCGTGACGTAATTGTGAGTATGCCCCCGACGACCGGTAGTCTGGGTCAGGAAGTAGCGAATAAACTGATCAACGTGATTAATGAATCACTGGATAACCATGCTATCATAAATCGCATTGAGTGCGTTGGCCCAAGTGTAGGTGGCGAGTTAGCGCAAACCGGTGGCACGGCATTACTGGTGGCATTGATTTGTATTCTTGTTTACGTAGGCTTCCGATTTGAATGGCGGTTGGCGTTAGGTGCGGTTATTGCCTTGGCGCACGATGTAATTATTACCTTGGGGATCCTATCGCTGTGCCAGATCGAGATTGATCTCACTATCATTTCATCTCTAATGTCAGTTATTGGTTACTCGTTGAACGACAGTATTGTGGTTTCTGATCGTATTCGAGAGAACTTCCGTCGAATCTCCTATGGCACACCTTATGAGATCATAAATATATCTTTAACGCAAACCTTAACCCGAACGCTGATAACATCAGGCATCACGTTGGTGGTGGTGATGATTTTATATATTTTTGGTGGTGCGATGCTGCATGGCTTCTCCCTATCGATGCTGATTGGTGTATCAATAGGGACTATCTCTTCCATCTATGTTGCCTCGGCGCTAGCATTGAAATTGGCTGTAAATCGCGATCATATGCTGCCAGAAAAAGTGACAAAAGAGGGCGCTGATTAGCTTTCAGTTTTATCACCATCTAAATTGTGTGGTTTGGCTAAGTAGTTGCAGGCTTGGTGATGGTGTTCTTTCTTTGTCTAAAGAAGTACAGAATACGAGAACTGGTGAAGCCAATGTGTCCTTCTGGGCTTGTATTTTGCAGGCTGCTTAATAATAACAAATTTTGACTATTTTTTGCTAACACTATCTGGTTACTGCACCTGACTATGGCATCTCCTATTAGGATGCCTGATTCCATTGTGCTTCCCGTATTCCCGTTGAGACCAAAGTTATAGAACCATCACCTAGTGGGTGATCCTGCGCAGGCGTACCGATGCTTTTAGTGCTTTAATATGTAGCGATCGATTTACTACCTTGGAGGTGGTAAAGCTGGTGATGGTAGGGTGATTACCAGTGGTGAGTAACATGAGCTAATTGATGAAATGAATTATCTAACCGCGTGATACAGAAATTAGAAAGCGTCCGATAAGTACTGATAAAATGGAGAATATAATTCTTTATATTAAAGCACTACTACGCACTATGGAAAACAAGAAGTGCTGACAAAGCCAATCAACAATCTTATTATGCTTTCCTCTGAAAACTCAGAGAAGGTAGCCTATATCTGTTTTGCGTTGGTATATCGCAGTGTTGAAGATATCAGAAAGTTTGGCTAAGAGGAGATCACTTGGCTAGATAACTGCAGGAGCAGGAGGATGCAAAGTGATGAATTTTACATGGCACGTGCTTTAAAACTGGCCCTATTAGGCCGTTTTACCACTGCCCCTAATCCAAACGTTGGGTGTGTTATTGTACGTAATGGTGAAATCGTGGGCGAGGGGTATCACCTACGAGTTGGTGAGCCTCACGCAGAAGTGCATGCGTTGCGCATAGCGGGAGAGAAGGCGCATGGTGCCACTGTCTATGTTACGCTTGAACCGTGCAGCCATTATGGCCATACGCCACCGTGTGCCGATGCGTTGGTTGCAGCAGGCGTTAGTCGAGTGGTCACCGCGATGCAAGATCCAAATCCACAGGTGGTGGGGCGTGGGTTGCAGCAATTACAACAAGCTGGCATCGACGTGTGTCACGGTTTAATGCTGGCGGAAGCTGAAGCATTGAATCCGGGTTTCCTGAAACGTATGCGTACTGGATTCCCCTATGTTCAACTTAAACTTGCGGTATCGTTGGATGGGCGCACAGCGATGGCCTCCGGTGAAAGCCAATGGATCACCTCTTCCCAGTCTCGTCAAGACGTACAACGGTTGCGTGCGCAAAGCGCAGCAATTCTTAGTACCAGCGCTACAGTCCTGGCAGATAATCCTGCGCTGACAGTGCGTTGGAATGAGCTAGATGCCGAAATGCAAAGTCTATTTCCACAGAAAACCATGCGCCAGCCATGGCGTATTATCCTTGATAGTCAAAATCGCGTGACACCGCAGCATCGGGTAGTACAACAGCCCGGTGCTACCGCTCTCGCGCGCCTACATCCAGATAAACAGATTTGGCCGAAGGACGTTGAACAATTAATCTTTCCAAGCCATGGCAGTGGCGTTGATCTGGTGGCTATGATGATGCATCTAGCAAAGCGCCAGGTAAATACAATATGGGTCGAGGCGGGCGCTCAATTGTCCGGCGCGTTGCTCCGAACTGGATTAGTAGATGAGCTCATTCTATACCTTGCTCCAAAACTGTTAGGTAGTGATGGACGGGGTTTATGTCATTTGCCGGGGCTTGAGCGCCTGGCTGATGCACCTGAGTTTGTTTTTAGCGAAGTACAGCAAGTCGGTCCTGATTTGCGCATTCGCATCAAGGCTAGCAATGGAATATACTGTGCGGGGTGAGGCAATCTTTCCTCTGCAGGCGAATATATTCTAAATCATTCGCGAGGTATCACATTGGCATCTGTGTTTGCCTCATGAGTAGGCGGAATCTTCCTTAATAGGGAAGCACTTATTTTAGTTTCTCTAAAATAGGGGTGCGCAAAATACCTAATGCAATTTGCAGTATTGCCAGTATATGTGTAGTTTGAAATATAATGGGGATCAAGTATATGATAGAATCCACTATTTTTAAGTAGTGTGTAATTTTTTAAGGATAGACAATGAAGATTATCGAAGGTGTTATTACGAGTCCAGATTCCCGCGTAGGTATCGTTATTGCACGTTTTAACAACTTCATTAACAGCAGCCTGCTGCAAGGTGCCATTGACGCATTACAGCGTCTTGGACTAGTGTCTGATGACAACATCACCGTGGTATGGGTCCCTGGCGCTTACGAGTTGCCATTGGCGGTGTGCGTGCTCGCCAAAACGGGAAAATATGACGCTGTTATCGCATTGGGTAGTATCATCCGTGGGGGAACCACTCACTTCGAATATATAGCTGGCGAAGTCAGCTCCGGCATTGCGAGTGTTGCTTTGAACACTGAAGTTCCTGTTGCTTTTGGCGTGCTCACAACTGAAAGTATTGAACAGGCTATCGAACGTTCTGGCACTAAAGCCGGAAATAAAGGTGCTGAAGCAGCACTTAGTGCACTTGAAATGATTAATGTTATCAACGCTATTAAAGGCTGAATTTAGTCAAGGGGAATTCCGTGAAACCTGCTGCTCGTCGTCGCGCTCGTGAGTGCGCTGTTCAAGCTCTTTACTCTTGGCAATTATCTAAAAATAAAATCAATGAGATTGAATACCAGTTCCTCACGGAACAAGATTTAGGTGGTGTTGATATTGCTTATTTTCGAGAGTTGTTTTCTGGAGTAGCAGTGAATGCAGCTAGACTGGATAGTCTAATGGTCCCCTATTTATCGCGTCAGCTTGAGGAGTTAGGTCAAGTAGAACATGCCGTTTTGCGCATTGCGCTATTTGAGATACAAATACGAGAGGATGTGCCTTACAAAGTGGCTATTAATGAAGCGATAGAATTGGCGAAAACTTTCGGTGCTGAAGATAGTCACAAGTTTGTCAATGGGGTTTTGGATAAAGCGGCAGCCATTTTTCGTAAAAAACCGTAAAAAGTTAGGTGCGGTTATCCCCAGCCTTAACGCATGTTATTCAAATATCAACGATGGAATACACTGAATTTGACCTTATCGCTCGCTATTTTGACCGGGTTGAACATTTGCGCCGGGATGTAGAATTAGGCATTGGAGATGATTGTGCATTACTGATAGTAGGAGACAAACAGATTTTAGCTGTCAGCACCGACACGTTAGTTGCCGGCATTCACTTTCTAGCAGAAATTAATCCGGCAGATCTCGGTCGAAAGGCACTAGCGGTTAACCTCAGCGATCTAGCTGCTATGGGCGCTGATCCAGCTTGGTTGTCACTAGCACTCACTCTGCCTAAAGTTGATGAAGCGTGGCTTAAAGCATTTAGCGATAGTCTATTCGAACAGCTTAATTACTACGATATGCAGTTGATTGGCGGTAATATAACCCGGGGACCGCTTAGCATGACGCTGACTATTCAGGGACTTATTCCTGTTGGGCGGGCGCTAACCCGCCGTGGTGCATGTATTGGCGATTTAATCTACGTCACCGGCACGCTGGGTGATAGCGCTGCTGGTTTAGCGATTATTCAGGGGAACCTACAGCTTTCGGATACACAAGCCCGAAATTACTTCATTGGCCGTCACCTCTGGCCGCAGCCTAGGATATTGCAGGGCCAGGCACTACGTAATCTGGCCAGTTCAGCTATCGACATCTCTGATGGTTTGATTTCCGATCTGAGACATGTGCTAAAAGCCAGCGCATGTGGTGCGCGTATCAATTTAGATGCATTACCACTATCACATATGCTGAGTCGTTATGCAGATGCTGAACGAGCATTCTACTGGGGACTAACGGGTGGCGAGGATTATGAACTGTGTTTTACTGTGCCTGAGGTTAACTGTGAAGCGCTAGAATCAGCGTTAAGCCACCTAGGTGCGGATTACACTTGTATTGGTCAGATTGTCCCGCTTTCGGAGGGCATCAAATTTTATCGTCGTGATCAGGTGATAGAATTGGTGTGGAAAGGATTTGACCATTTTAGACGGGCTGAATAAGGTTATGGACAAACTCAAGCGTCGCCTTCAGCCGAGAAATCTTTGGCATTTATTGGCTGTCGGTTTTGGGAGCGGTTTTTCATCAGTAATGCCGGGTACTATTGGCTCTCTAGCGGCGATCCCGTTTTGGCTACTTTTAATACAGTTACCGTGGCAACTTTATTTACTACTAGTGATATTTGCTATTTGCATTGGTGTTCATATTTGTCATCAGACAGCCAAATATATGCGGTTACATGATCATGGTAGCATCGTGTGGGATGAGTTTGTTGGTATGTGGATTACCTTGATGTCTCTGCCAGTTAATAATTGGCAGTGGCTAATCGTCGGGTTTGTGATTTTTCGCATTCTAGATATAGGAAAACCCTGGCCGATCTGCTGGTTTGATAGCAATTTTCAGGGTGGTATAGGTATTATGATAGATGATATTATTGCTGGGGTTGTGTCAGCCGGTATTATTTACCTGTTAGGTTACTAACAGACAATGTAAAGGAGACCCTGTCCCGTTAATTGATTATAGATCAAGGATCTTACGCTGTTTCCATTAAGTGTTCAAGGGAACATGCCAAATAATTCTCTATATGTAGATTTTCACCAAAATTTACAAAGTGAATAGGGTAAGAAAATGTTATTGTGCTAACCAGGTTTCGATCTGCTCTTGGATACCGGCAGCATCCAACGCCAGATCGGCGCGTACCTCTTCTTGGCTACCTTGTGGAACAAAGACGTCTGGTAGGCCGATATTGAGTACCGAAACCGGACGGAAGCGAGCCATGAGCAACTCATTAACGCCGCTTCCTGCGCCACCGATAATGGTGTTTTCTTCTAATGTCACCAGAACCTCTTGTCTGGTGGCCATGTCCAGAACCAACTGTTCATCTAAAGGTTTAACAAACCGCATATCAACTAGCGTGGCGTCGAGCACTTCCGCGACCTTTGCAGCCTCCTGAAGTAAAGTGCCAAAATTAAGGATTGCGATGCGCGTGCCTGTACGGCACACTCTGCCTTTACCGATAGCCAGCATATTGAGCGGTTTAAGAGTTGCGCCAATCCCGGTGCCGCGTGGGTAGCGTACTGCGCTTGGACCATTCTTGTAGTGATAGGCAGTATATAACATCTGGCGGCATTCGTTCTCATCACTCGGTGTCATGATTACCATGGTTGGGATACAACGCAAAAACGACAAATCAAAAGCACCTTGATGAGTGGGTCCATCAGGTCCAACGATACCACCGCGATCAATGGCGAACATAATCGGTAGTTGTTGGATTGCCACATCGTGGATTACTTGATCGTAGGCGCGCTGTAAGAAGGTTGAGTAGATCGCTACTACTGGTTTGTAGCCACCTATTGCCAGGCCAGCTGCAAAGGTTACCGCATGCTGTTCGGCAATTGCCACGTCAAAATATTGTTGTGGGTAGTCACGTGAGAATTGTAGCATACCGGAACTTTCACGCATGGCTGGAGTGATGGCCATCAGCGCGCTATCTTTTTCGGCCATTTCACACAACCAGTCACCAAAAATTTTTGAATAGGTTGGTAACCTGTTGACAGTTTTCGGCAACTTTCCGCTGGCTGCATCGAACTTTGGCACTGAGTGGAAGCTTATTGGGTCTTTTTCTGCCGGGGTATAGCCTCGGCCTTTCTTTGTCATGATGTGCAGTAGCTGCGGGCCTTTTAGGTGACGCATGTTTTTTAGTGTAGCCACTAGGTTATGGACATCGTGTCCATCAACGGGTCCGATATAATTGAAGCCTAGTTCTTCGAATAATGTTCCTGGAACCACTATTCTTTTTAAGTGTTCTTCGGTGCGCTTGACCAGTTTTTTTATGGGAGGTAAGCCGGATAACACTTTTTTACCCCCCTCCCGTAATGTAGTGTATAGTTTTCCGGATAGCAATTGCGCAAGATGGTTATTCAGAGCCCCGACATTCTCCGAGATCGACATCTCGTTATCGTTTAATACCACCAGTATATCCGGGTTGATATCTCCAGCGTGGTTCATCGCTTCAAACGCCATGCCACCCGTAATAGCACCATCACCGATTACGCATACTGTATTGCGGCCTAGCCCCTCGCGCTGCGCTGCTACTGCGATGCCGATTCCAGCGCTGATAGAGGTTGATGCATGTCCGACTGAAAGTACATCATATTCACTTTCACCACGCCAAGGGAAAGAATGCAGCCCGCCTTTTTGACGGATGGTGGCGATACGGTCACGGCGACCAGTTAAAATTTTATGTGGGTAGGCTTGGTGTCCAACATCCCATAGTAGTCGGTCAAAGGGAGTATAGTAGACGTAGTGTAATGCCACCGTGAGCTCGATAGTACCCAGCCCTGAGGCGAAGTGTCCACTAGAGCGGCTTACGCTATCTAGCAGGTATTGCCGCAGTTCATCACAGAGCTTTGGCAATCTCTCTTTGGCTAGAAACCGGAGTTCATATGGATCCCTTGCCAGCGATAAAGTGGGGTATTTGACTATATCAATACTCATTCTATACTCATATCAGAGGAATTTACCTTTTATTTTGTAAGTTGAAGCCGTTTTGACTACCTTCAATTAGTTATCCCCTTTATAAGGCACGCCTATTACGAATGCGTTGCTACTAGTACCAAAATCTACTTTGGGTTGCAATTAGTCGAATTAGTGACGAGATCCTCTCTCGGTCAGCACCGAGGCAAAGATAAAAGTTATTCAGGATCGTGTCACACGTTAATTGTCGCGTTTAATAATAAAAGTAGCTAGTGCTTGTAATGGCGCTATGTCATAAGATTGCGACGCCAAAGTATTTAATGCAGCTAATGCTTCCTGATATAATTCCCATGCTTTACTCTTTGCCTTGTCAACCCCTAACAAGGAGGGGTAAGTGTTTTTGCGGTTTTTCTGATCTGCTCCTTGCCGTTTTCCTATGTTTTCCGTTTTGCCAATGACATCTAAAATATCGTCTTGTACTTGAAATGCTAGGCCGATGGCAGCGCCGTAACTGTCAAGTAACGGAAGAGCCGCGCGCCCAGAACTACCAGCTGCTAGGGCGCCAAGACGAATGGCGGCACGGATCAGGGCACCTGTTTTGTGTCGGTGAATCTGCTCAAGTGCCGCTATATTTATTTTCTTGTCTGCAGCCCCTAGATCCATTGACTGGCCACCACACATTCCAGCTACGCCACTGGCAGCCGCCAGTTCAGAGACCATCGCTAATCGGTCGCTTAATGCTATGTCTGGCATCTCGGCGTTGGCTAAAATAGAAAAGGCTAAACTCTGCAGTGCATCCCCAGCCAGAATGGCGTTGGCCTCACCGAATTTGATATGGCAGGTCGGTTGCCCGCGGCGTAGATCGTCGTTGTCCATAGCCGGTAGATCGTCATGGATGAGTGAATAGGCATGAATGCACTCGACTGCGGCAGCTGGTGCATCCAGGTTATTTTGTGAAATGCCAAACATTTGTCCTGTGCTATAAACCAGGAATGGGCGCAGGCGCTTGCCACCTAAAAGCGCCCCGTAACGCATTGATGCCACCAAATCACCATCATGGAATGGTAAAGGTCTGATGAAATGCAGAAGCGTGCGATCAGTTCGCTGCCGAAAAGCTAGCAACTGATCGGGAAAAGTGGTGGGATTTCTGATCTCAGGCATAGGTCACTCAGTATTTGGGCTGAAAAGTACAAGCGGTTAATCTTCAGCGCTATCATTAAATAGCATTTGTACATCTTGTCGTTTCTATTGTACTTTTGCTGGCCATGACTACCAACTGTATGCTCAGTGCATATTCACGCATTAGATCTTCAAGAGGCAATTCACCGGATGCCAGACGTATCACAACGTTGCCCACCTTGTTAAGGGCACTTTAAAAACAGGTGGTAGTATTTTACTGCTTAATTTCAATTCTTTTTTTGAAAATCTTTTCTTGACATTATACCCTTGAACAAGGGTCTTAGAGCCATAAGGCAGCGGATCTTGATTAGACCATCATAGCTCATATATATGAGATTTTGACGTTATTCTGGTAATAGGAGTGATATACTCCGTACCGGAATGCTTATCTGAGAACAAAGATCGCCATGAAATTGATCATTAAATTATTCCCAGAAATCACCATTAAGAGCCGATCCGTACGTTTGCATTTTATCAAGATCCTGTCGAGTAATATTCGAAATATCCTAAAGCAATATGATGCATCGCTGGTCGTGGTGCGTCACTGGGATTATATTGAAGTTCGCGCTAAAGATGGGGAAAAGAAATCAGTCATTACCGACGCGCTGACACGTATTCCTGGTATCCATCATATTCTGGAAGCGGAAGATCACACATATACTAATGTTCATCACATCTTTGAAAAGACGCTGGATGCTTACGGTAAACAGTTGGTAGGAAAAACCTTCTGTGTTCGGGTTAAACGTAGAGGTGCTCAGGATTTTAATTCTCAGGATTTAGAGCGTTACGTGGGTGGGGGGTTAAATCAACATATTGAAAGTGCACGTGTGAATCTTTCATCTCCACAGGTGATGGTGAATTTAGAAATTAAAGACAACAAGTTGATTTTTCTTAAGAGCCGCACCGAGGGCATTGGTGGTTATCCGATTGGTACACAGGAAGATGTGTTGTCGTTGATCTCCGGAGGGTTTGATTCAGCGGTATCGAGCTATATGCTGATGCGTCGTGGCTGCCGTGTGCATTTCTGTTTCTTTAACCTGGGTGGCGCGGGGCATGAGGTTGGTGTAAAGCAGCTAGCTTACTATCTTTGGACTCGTTTCGCTACCTCGCACAAAGTGCGTTTTATTTCCATTGACTTTAGGCCAGTAATGCACGACATACTAGAGAAAGTTAACGGAAGTGATATGGGTGTGGTATTGAAGCGCATGATGGTACGAGCTGCTTCACAGGTTGCTAAACGGTACCGGGTTCAGGCTTTAGTGACTGGTGAGGTGCTTGGTCAGGTATCAAGCCAGACATTGACTAACCTGCGTTTGATTGATAACGCCTCGGACATGTTGATTTTACGTCCGCTGATTTCTTATGATAAAGAGCACATAATCAAACTGGCGCGTGAGATAGGTACTGAAGATTTCCAAAAAACGATACCTGAATATTGCGCCGTGATTTCGAACAGGCCTACAGTAAAGGCGATAAAAGCCAAAATAGACGAAGAAGAAAGTCAGTTAGACTTCTCTATTCTTGAACGAGTGCTGATTGAAGCAAGAAATATTGATATCCGTAATATTGACCAGCAAGTGCAGGAGCAGGTTGACCAAGTAGAAACAGTATTAGATTTTAGTACGGATGAGGTGATTCTCGATATCCGTTCTGACGATGAGCAGAAAAAAAAGCCGCTACAATTAGAGCAAGTTAAAGTGAAGTCATTTCCCTTCTATAGGCTAGGTAGCCAATTTAGTTCTCTAGATCAGAGGAAGACTTACCTTCTATATTGCGAGCGTGGTCTAATGAGCCGACTTCAAGCCCTTTACTTGGTTGAAAAAGGCTATAGTAATGTAAAAGTTTATCGCCCCTATTCTAGTTGAATTATTTGAGGGTTTTTATTTTTTCTGGCAACAAGCTAACATATAAATTGCACATATTTAAGATGGGCAGCTCTTCCCGGTAATCACTGATGATTTGGCTTTGTGAGGAGCAAATCAATTAGCTTTAGATCAACCTTCATTGCAGGTTGCTTTTTTTTCTGTTTATCAAGTTTAAGCACTTATGATAGAAAGATCCATCTTTGCTAGCGATGTTATGTGGTGTAATTTGCTCTTTTGTGCCGGCCAACCCGCTTATATTATCCATCTGGAATAGATTCTTTTTCGGTCATATTAGCACTGCTATGCCGTGTATTGTTGGTAACATGTTTTCTTAGACGTGTGGCGAACCGCGTCCTACTAGTAGTAGCGGTTTTGACTGAATGATTTTCTATCCTGTCACTTGCTAGTTAGCGAATATACTTAAAGCGGTAATCGGAGATCGCTGTCAGAGGGTGTAGGTTAGTAGTTCTATTGGCACGAGCAGATAATTATAACTTAATGCTAGCTCGCCTCGCATAAATAAATCGGTGGTAGTGATAGTTCGGTATTTTGGCTTTTCGGCACTTAGCCAATCAGTTCTCATAGGCCAATATTGAAATTTGCCGTGCTTCACACATGTAACAGCCTTGTGTTTTTAGGTATGTAATATTATTTGAGTGCGTTCTCCGTAGCAGGAGAACGGTAATTTATTTAATCTCAATAGGTTAGTGAATGTAAATGTTCTTCAGCATTTAGGATATTTTATGCAATGTGATCTGCACTATTGCTATGACGTACTTTCTTCTCCCTCAGCCTTCTCTTCTTAGTGGGTGAGTGCTTGGTAGTCAATTACCACGATTGTGACGTCGTGATAGATGTCTGTGTAATCTATTGAGGATTTTGCTCTAGTTCTCCGTTGAGCGAAACGGATTTCATTATTAATGGATTGATCACATAGTTTTCTACCAGTTGAAGCCTAGTGTTCAAGGTGATATTTTTATTTTAAACGATGTAGAGAAAGACCGATGTAGACTTTTCGCTAGACTTTTTTTGATAGATAGCGATATCGGGCCGATGTGTTGGCGAAACTGGGAAAATAAACAAATGTTGGTTTTGTCATGGTCTGTTGTGTAAGTGGTTGGTGCTTAAAAGCATTACCTAATTGCTTTGTGATCATTTATACGGCTTGGCCGCGCTGTTATGTAATAAGATGCATGTAGATGTTTGCCTTGAGTATTGTTAGTGTTTGGTGGCAGTGGAAGACAACTACCTGGTTTTCGGGCAATCTAGAGTAGCGTGCCGTGTGGCAGTTTTTAAATCTGTTGGGGGCTTAAAGTGTGCTTACACTAGGCAATTAGGTTGAGTTATCTGTATTTGGCAAGCAAGACCCGACACTGTACATCTGCATCTTGATCCTGTTTATATAGTGCGAGCGTTAGAGTCGTCTGAGCACCCAGTAACAAAGTATAGCAATTCCACTTAGGCTACTTGGAGGTAGCGCTCAATACTTTCTTTTGAATTTAAACTTATTTGATCTTCTGTCTGTTATCTATCTATATTCCTATAATGGAGATTAATACAGCAATGTGTTCATTATGTATGTCATTAAACTCATTTAACATATTCATTTAGGCATAATAAGGAATGTGATTTAACGATATTTTATGAAATTGATATGTAGAACGTGCCTAACACTGTTGAAAATGCTTGTGTGGACTTAGGACTTAGTATTTTATAGAATTTCTGTAATCTGCTAGCAAGGCTTGAATGAGACAAGAAAAGCAAAAGTATTAAGGCTGGCAGTGCATTAGATTTACAGGATAGCAATTGCTCGCTATTTTGCGAGAAAGTTAACTAAGCTTAACCTCAAGGAAGGTGTGCTGGATACTCCCAATGATCAGTCAACTCACACTAGGAAACTCCTTAGCGTCTCTTTTAAGACTAAAGCAGGTTATCGACACTGTTCATGCAAAGAACATCAGTCTTCTAATTAAAGGGAATAGGCTGGCACCAGGCGTAGATCCAGGGGAATAAGGTGCACGCGGTAAGTTAATCGTGAGGAGTTAATCGTGAGACAACCTGTACTATGATAGCAGGTGTCACGATGTGCACATCTAAATACGTGTTTTAGTGCAAGAATAAAAGGAATGCTATGACTAAGGCTAGCAAATTAGTGCTGGCTTTTATTATGAATGTATTAAATTTTCAAGTTGGCTTCGGCTTGTCTGTTTAAGATCGACTTTGATATAGGCGCTATGCTCTTCTCGCACTATGGTGGCCTCCACTACGCCTACCTGGGCTTTGAGACGGCTTTCGAGTGTTAAATCTTTTACGGCCAGTGCTGAGAGTGGGATGCGTAGGGTACTAACGTAAGGTGGTTCTTTCATGGTAATACTGATCAGAAACCATAGAGCAGCAATTAGCGCCCCGGCGACAAAGACCAGCTTTGTTCCTTCTAGGCTATATAACCAACCGCCAAGGCTGCCACCGATTGCTACACCTATAAATTGGCTAGTTGAATAAGCCCCCATTGCGGTGCCCTTATAACCGGCTGGTGATTCTTTACTGATTAACGAAGGAAGGATTGCCTCTAGCACGTTAAATGCAATAAAGAAAAACTGCAGGCCACTAATGATTCCCCAGAGATGAGTCTCGGATAGCCATAGCAGTATTTCAGCGGAGAATAGTATCCCCACGCAGTACGTGAACACTTTTTTTACGTGGCGAAATTTTTCAGCATAGATGATGAAAGGCACGACGGTAGGGAACGACACTAACATAGTGATCAAATAGACTTTCCAATGGTCGCAGGCAGCCATTCCAGCTTTTTCTATTGCAAGTGGTAATGCGACGAAGTTTGATATTAACAGAATATGCAGGCACATGATGCCGATGTTTAGTTTCAGTAACCGAGCATTGCTTAACACCTTGCCAAAGTTCTTACCTACCATTTTTAACTCGCGGTTCACTATATGGTGCTCAGTACAAGGTACAATAGTTAGGATTATCACGATACTAGTAAGTGATAGACCGGCAATTATCCAGAAAAGGGCTTGGAGGCCAAAGGCATGAGTGATGATTGGTCCTAGTACCATCGCGATGCTAAAGGTGATGCCAAAGCTTGCACCAATAAACGCCATGGCTTTAGTGCGGTTTTGTTCACGAGTGAGGTCAGATAACAGTGCCATCAGCGCCGCTGAAATAGCTCCGGCACCTTGCAGTGCTCGCCCAAGGATGATACCCCAAATAGAGTGAGTGGTTGCGGCGATTATACTGCCCATTGCAAAGATTAATAACCCACAGATGATTAGCCGTTTGTGTCCAACACGATCGGAAATTAGGCCGAACGGAATTTGAAATGCTGCTTGTGTTAACCCATAGATGCTGATTGCAATACCAATTAGCGCCTCGTTGGCACCGTTAAGGATCATCCCATAGGTGGTTAACACTGGCAGCACCATAAACATACCGAGCATGCGTAGTGAGAATGCGATACCTAACCCCCAGGTGGCACGTAGCTCCAATGGGTTCATTCTATTATCATTCACATCGAACCTCGCTAAAACTCTTTTGCCTGGTATTGAGAGATAGTACCTAAGATAACTAACTCTATGGGTCGTTATTTTAGTGCGAAGTTTAAAGAGGGTAAACAAAATGTTTTTGAGCAGATATTACCAGTTAGATATTCCGTATAGAGAAGTAAGATCAGTCCGAGTATCGGCCTATATTCTAGACAATTTAGCTGATGCGATCTAGCTTACTGGCTGAGGCGCATATTAGTGATAGTGAAGTCAATCGACATCATTATGCTCAGAGCAGTGATGGTGAAGATAGAGAAAACAAACAATTGACGCGCCCACGTGCTGTTGTCTTTGGTTTTGTAACCTTGTAGTGCTATGCCGAGCCACCATGCGCTTACAGCCACTGCGACGAGTAGGTACTTGTAGCCAGCGCAACCGCCTAGGGTTAACATCAGTGTAGCGATCATAAATGCAAGAATATAAATAGTAATATGATTTTTTGTGATGGAGATACCTTTGACAACAGGTAGTATTGGGATGTTAGCGGATTGGTAATCTTTCAAGTGGAAAATAGCGATCGCATAGGAATGCGGTATCTGCCATAAGCTAAAGATAGCTACCAGGATTAATGCACAGGTGTCAGGTACCTTGGTTACCGCACAGTAGCCGATCATGGGTGGTATGGCACCGGATAAGCTACCTATCAGTGTGCTATATACTGAATGACGTTTCATGTACAGGCTATAAACGCCAACATAAACTAGGAACCCGATCACTGCCATCCACATGGCTAACGGATTAGCACCAATATACAGAAACGTAATACCCACAATACCTAGAGCTGTAGCATACAACAGGCTGAACCTCGGTGCGATTAGATCTCTTACGAGTACTCGGTTCTTTGTTCTTTCCATTTTTTTGTCTATGTCGCGATCAATGTAGTTATTAAACACACAGCTGGAGGCGACAACGAACGAGACACCAAACATGGTGGCGAGGAGCAAGGAGTAATCGATGTGTCCTTGTGAGGCAAGGAGAAACCCACCTATGAGAGAGATTAAATTCCCGGAAATAATGCCTGGTTTAGTGATTTGCAGATATTGCTTGATCATCACTTTTAGCTCGAGTGTTAACTGATCAACATATTAATGTTGAGGTTATACATAATCCAGAGTGAACCCGTCAAAAGGATACCGATCATTATAGCGGTGAACATTAATGCCACTAAGTTCCACCGTTTTTTTGATGAGGTGTTGATGTGAAGGAAATAAATTATGTGAACCACCATCTGAATAAGTGCACTGCCAATAACAACGGTTCGGTTGATAGTATTAGAAGTGCAGTTATTCATCACGACAAAAAATGGAATTGCAGTAAGAATGATCGACAGGATAAATCCGATAAGATATGAAGGGAAGCTGCCATGGTTTGCAGCGCCGTAAGGAGTTTGATGGGATGTATAACTCATGATATAGCACCTAGCAGGTAGACAACCGTAAAGACGCAAATCCAAATTAAATCTAAGAAATGCCAGAATAAACTTAGACACATTAAACGGGTTTTATTGATTGATGTTAGATCTCGGAGACTTAATTGAATTATCATGATGGTGATCCAAATTAAACCGATAGATACATGCAGACCGTGCGTTGCTACCAGTGCAAAAAAGCTAGATAAGAATGCGCTGTGAGTTGGAGAAAATCCCTCGATGATTAAGTGATGGAATTCATAGGCTTCCATCGCAAGAAATGCTAAACCAAAGACAAAGGTTAGAAGAAGCCAGATATTTAACTTAACTACCTTACTTTTTTCCATGGCGATCATGGCCATGCCGTAAGTGATGGAGCTGAATAAAAGTAGGAAAGTTTCAATTAAAACAAACTTTATCTGGAATATGTCTTTGCCTGTAGGCCCCCCTGCAGTTCCGGTTTTCAGGACAGCATAAGTCGCGAACAAACATGCAAATAAAATACAATCACTCATCAGGTAAATCCAAAATCCAAATATTTTGGTCTCTCCTGGGTTATGGTATCTATGCTTTTCATGGGGTAGGTGAGAGGTAGGGAGCGTGTTACTTGACATGGTTTATTCCTGCACTGCTGATTTTTTCATAGTGTTGGTTTTCAATACGCTTTATTTCATCGACTTGCAGATAATAATCAACATCTTCATCGAAACTTTTGGCGATCCAAGTAAATATTATGCCAAGTAACCCACCAATTGCCATCCACCAGATGTGCCAAATCATCGCAAACCCGAATAACAGGCTAAAGCCACCGATAATCACACCGGCACTGGTATTTTTTGGCATATGAATGGGTGCGTATTCCGCCGGTTTTTTATAGGCTTCACCTTTTTTTTTCATCTCCCAAAATTCATCGCGGTCATGAATTTGTGGCACTATGGCAAAGTTGTAGAGTGGCGGAGGAGATGAAGTTGACCATTCTAGCGTCCGAGCATCCCATGGATCACCAGTCAGATCGTGGTTCTGCTGTCGGTCACGTACGCTAACGAAGATCTGAATGAACTGACACAGAATACCGCACGCAATCAGTGCTGCTCCACAACCCGCCACAAGGAGTAGAGGATGGAACTCCGGGTTGATATTCTGACTAATACGGCGAGTCATACCCATAAATCCAAGAGCGTATAGTGGAATAAAGGCAATGAAGAAGCCGATGGTCCATGACCAGAAAGCACGGGTGCCCCATTTTTCGTTCAGTCGAAATCCAAAAAATTTAGGGAACCAGTAGGTAAGCCCTGCAAAGCAACCAAATACTACACCGCCGATGATGACGTTATGGAAGTGGGCAATCAGGAACAAACTGTTATGTAATACAAAGTTTGCGCCTGGCACTGCCAGCAAAACGCCAGCCATGCCGCCTATAGAAAAGGTAATGATGAAGCCAAGGGTCCACAGCATAATGGAATTGAATTCTATACGACCCTGATACATAGTAAAGAGCCAGTTAAAGATCTTCACACCGGTTGGGATAGAAATTATCATTGTAGCGATCCCGAAGAAGGTGTTAACGTCCGCGCCAGATCCCATGGTGAAGAAGTGGTGCAACCATACAATAAATGACAGAAGGGTAATGGCGACTGTGGCCCATACCAGCGAGGTATAACCGAACAGGCGTTTCCGAGAGAAGGTAGCAGTCACTTCTGAGAAGACACCGAAGACAGGAAGTACCAGAATGTATACTTCCGGGTGACCCCAAGCCCAGATAAGGTTGATGTACATCATCATGTTTCCACCCATATCATTAGTGAAGAAATGGGTGTCTAGATAGCGATCTAGGGTCAGCAAGGATATTGCTGCAGTCAGAATTGGGAAAGCAAAGATAATCAGGATATTAGCACAGAGTGCCGTCCAAGTGAATACTGGCATCTGCATGAGCGTCATATTAGGAGCACGCATTTTTATGATCGTAGAGAAGAAGTTTACGCCGGTCAGTAGGGTGCCAATCCCAGAAATTTGTAGGCTCCAGATCCAGTAATCAACTCCGACATCAGGGCTGTACTCTTTTCCTGACAGTGGCGGATACGCAAGCCACCCGGTTTTTGCGAACTCACCAACCCCTAACGAGAGGTTGATAAGAACGACTCCTACTACAAACAGCCAGAAACTCAGGGAGTTAAGAAAAGGAAAAGCTACGTCCCGCGCACCGATTTGCAATGGTATAACGAGGTTCATTAGACCTATTACTAGCGGCATTGCCATGAAGAAGATCATGATCACACCGTGGGCGGTAAAGATTTGATCGTAGTGGTGTGGCGTCAGGAACCCAGCCTCACCGGCGGATGCAATTGCCTGCTGGCTTCGCATCATGATGGCATCAGCAAAGCCTCGTAGTAGCATAATCATAGCTACAATGATGTACATGATACCAATTTTCTTGTGGTCGACCGAAGTTAGCCAATTTTCCCACAGCCATTTCCATCTGCCTAAATATGTTATCAGTGTGAGCATAGCGAACACTCCAATGATAATTGAAGCAACGGTGACCATAATAATCGGTTCTTGGTATGGAACCGCATCAAATGTTAATTTTCCCAACATCAGCCTATTCCTCAGATCCGGCATAAGTATCTTCACCCATGTTTATATCTGGATGCGTAGTAGTGTCAGTGTGCATGGCAATATCGCCTGTGAATTTGGAAATAGCGTCTTTGAATAAATTTTGTTTAACACTGGAAAAGTATGCGACTTGGTTGTTTTCAGTCGGTGCAGCTAGTGCCTGGAAAGCATTGGTAGTGTTAAGGTTATTAGGTGAAGCCTTCACTTTGGCAACCCACTGATCAAAATCGTCTGTGTTTTGAGTGACAATTGCGGTGAACTTCATGCCAGAGAACCCGCGACCACTGTAGCTGCTGGAAAACCCGGCATATTTCCCAGCTTCATTGCCGATTAGATGCAATTTGGTTTGCATCCCGGCCATTGCATAAATCTGCCCACCTAACTGTGGAATAAAGAATGAGTTCATTACTGAGTCAGAAGTCACCTTAAATTCAATAGGAATCTCTTTTGGAAAAGCCAGCTCATTAACAGTCGCAATGCCTTGTTCTGGGTAGATAAAGAGCCATTTCCAGTCAAGTGAAACAACCTCTATAATCATTGGTTTTTTATTAGTTACAATCGGCTTTGACGGATCAAGCTCATGTGTGCTTTTCCAAGTAATACTGCCGAGGATCGCGATAATAATGATAGGAATAGTCCACACGACTACTTCAATGGTAGTTGAATGTGCCCAGTTAGGACGGTATTTGGCGCCTGTATTGGATGCTCGGTACTTCCAGGAAAAAATGAACGCCATCAAAATAACTGGTATTACCACGATTAGCATTAACAGTATCGCACTGATAATAAGTGTGCGTTGCTCAATCCCAATGGTACCTTTGGGATTGAGTAATGCGATATTGTGGCAGCCACTAATTACTACCGTTGCTGTTATTAATAAAATCACTTCAATAATTTTATTATATTTCTTACGTCTCATCTAACGACCCCAGTGGATGCATCTTGATTGTCGTTTCATGTATATAGGTATTTTACTGGAAGGGTGCGTTACTGTAAACATAGATAAGAGTATGTCACCTCCTGAATAGGGTGAGTGCTATTTAGGAGGTGATAAAACTTATTTTTTAGTGATGTATTAAATGGCAATAACACCCTATAGTATCACTTGATCTATTGCGTGCAAATAAAGGTGTGCGGAGTAAAATAGATGAAGCATTTCTTATAAGGAGAAGAAATGCTTGGCTTGAATTAAATTAATTTCGAGTTAATAGGTGAGTTTAATGTGATTGTGTATAGGCGCTGGGTGGCTAAAAGATTATTTCCCGGAAATAGGTTTGAACTAATAGACTGATTTTGAAAGGTGTTTTTTGACCAGTGTAACGGCTATATAGTAAAGTTAAACGCGCTTGAAGAGTTGTAGAAGAGATTTACAAAGCCTAGCCATAGGGGATCCCCAGCAGACTGCAATTGGGACCGGGACCCCCAGAGTCTCTGAGAGACTAAGTGACTGAATTCAGTGCAATTATTTGACGATCAAACACAAAAGTACAAATATATTTATAGCCTAGACTAGGATTAAAGTCTGCAGTTTTTAGCCATAGGTTTCGATGGAGCACCTCACATGCTATAAAATAAGCACGCTGTTGAGTGAATATAGTCAAGAGTATTGCGGAAGATTAGTCGCAATACTAGACCAAGTAAGTGGAGCTGATCAAAGTAGCACCTACCCATGAGCATCTAGAAAGCACCTTAAATGGGATGGAGACTCATAGTTGATTTCATAAATGTATCAAAATGTGGGAACGGCGTACTTGCCATGAATAGAAGTAGAAAAAACAGGGCTCTGTCTATATTAGAGACTCTTTGGCAGTGTCAATACCCAGTAGTCGAGATAGGGATCCCCTGTAGGATAGCGACAGAATGAGAGCGTGGATAGCCTTATCTTTTCTGATCTGTTGTATTAGTAACATAACATACACAGCATCTCTGAGAGATGGTTCGCTCGCCAAGTTGGTTCGCTAGACTGACTGCACTCGCATTGCCCTATCAAGACTTGGATTAGGAAAATGGTAATTAGAGTACTTTCAAGGGAACCGTATATTTTGATGTTACGATTAGAAGTAGGACCAGGAAGGCATTGTGACATGCAAAGCAGTGCGCCTCGGTGCGTCCCCGTCTACTTTATAGTTTGTGGTATTAGCATACTTTTGTCTGGGCTTGCTGGCATAAGGGCAGTGATGAAGCGCAGAATTACCTTTTTATGAAATAAAAGGCATTAGTCAGCTGACGTTGCGATCAGCCACTCATAATGCCTATATAATTAGCATTGCTGATCGGTAGGTAAGGATCGATGTTGCTGAGCCTGTTCTGCGTTCCTTTCTTCAGCAGGTCAAGTTATAGGCGTATAAAATATCTTTTATTAGGAACAGGAGACCGGTATCTTTGCCAGTAAACTAGAAGTCTTAAATCCTGTGTTGCTTGCATGGAGTGATCACCGCTATTGCGAGAACTACCAAGATTTGGTTAATCAGTAACTGATTTCGTCGTTGTATCAAGAAGAGGGGTGTAGCTGTTCTATACAAGGTTCCTATCGATATTTTTGTGCTCATTCAAGCTTAGAATGAGCTGTTAGAATAACACTAACCGCCACCCGATTTAGCTGCGTTACACCAATATAGGATAATTGGTGCTGAGTTAAGCTGTTTACATTATGTTTGAACATGAGTTGCTGGTTTATATGTTTGGGCGTATATCCAAACGGCATAGAATATTACTATATTTACAGTAGATATTGTCTGGTTAAAGCCTTTTAGGATGATGCTCACCGCTATCTTAATGATAAAACGCTGAGCACTTTAATTTGGCGTGCTGCTGATTTTCTTCTTGCTAGCGGTGAAAACGCCTTGCAAGTTATGCGTGAGTGGTACTTTCTTATCTTCCTCTTGATCTTTTTCATCTGGTAGAAGACTAAATATCAGTTTTGAGGAGGAGGCTCTAGCATAATTTCTTTCTAAAAAATCAGCATACAGTGTATTGACAACTATTTTCTCAGGTCACTTTCGGACCGTGCTGCCGATCATATAGCCAGGGGCTATATTTATTGTTAGATTACTAGCTTTAAAAGAACATGAAAGTGCGCATTGGCTTCAAGTTGAATAATTGGGAATTATAGTTCAGTGAAATGAACAAAATTATACTGATTGAGGATGCCTGGCATAGTGAAACCTTTGCACGCCATCCTATCTTTTGTTGAACACTTGCTCCGTGTTTGTGAGCCTGAAACCGTGCAGAGCAACGCATCATAAAGGAAAGGCAATGTTTCTTTGTTATGGTTACTGCTTTGGCTTCAATTGTTTTGGCGATAATTAGCTAAAATAATTCTATTAATAGAGATGATAGCTAAATTATCAATTTCACCTCATAATGTGAACGAAAATTCATTTTATGAAAGAGGTTTAAACAGATGTAAATTAGATATATTCCAATAAGGATGCTTGTTGATTAGGCGGTGGTTGATAAAGACAGGAGAATTGATTCGCTCGATGCATTAAAATAGAGCAGCTGCTGCTAGCATAAGCGTAGCAATGCGCTGTGATAAAGCTTATTCCGAATAGTCGGATACACCCTCATATCGTACTACATGAGTAGTATATTCCTCCGTATATTTCAAGGAAGTCTTATGGTTCGAGAGAAGATAAAAAAAAAGTTAATGGCGGAATTTAAGCCTACGCATATAGATGTAATTGATGAAAGTTATCGTCACAACGTTCCGATTAGTGCAGGACTTCATTTTAAGGTAATATTAGTTAGCGCTCGTTTTATTGGTGAGCGGCTGTTAACTCGCCACCGGTTAATTTACGGTGTGCTTCAGTCAGAATTGGTAGATAGCGTGTATGCACTAGAATTGCATACTTTTACTTTGAAAGAGTGGGAAGTTCAACAGGGCATAGTATCAGCTTCACCGCAGTGCCACGGTGGTTGGTCACTTGGCCTCGGGTAATGCTAACGGTAATCCGTAAAATTCCCGCTTGACTTGAGGTATTACTACTGAAAAGTTTAGTAGCGGCCTGAGGGCCATTTTTTTGGGTTTTGATGATCACAGAGCTGATAAGCCGCTAATCAATTAAAGGGCTTAGTGGTAGCCACTATCAGTCGTTATTTTTAATTGAATAAATAAATGTGCATTTAATACATCGGTATAGCTTCTCTTATCTCCACTACCCATATATGCATCGCTATATGGTTAGTTTTATTTTTTAATGGCGTCGGTACCGCAGACATCAATACAACTTGGCTCCCCATCTATCCGTCCTGGCACTTTGGGGCAGTTCACTGAACACTGTAATTTTTGAGGTGATAAGATGCACTTTCCAGTAGAACCTACTCAAGGTTTAGGGCGCCGTTTTTTATTACTGTACCCGCCGAAATATCAAACATGCAGTTAAGAAATAACTACACAATGTGGCTAAAAGCGTTCGTATTACTGGATTCCGTAAATGGCATGTGCCGCGCAATATCGGTGAACAGCGTGACGGATCCTCTATTCGACAGAACGTGTTGAACGAAGTGATGCACTCTGTAGCTTTATTGATGTGATCGTCAAAGAAAAGTTCCATCCGGTAGGTAGGCTAACTTACCTGCGAGGCGAGTATAAAGAAGGTGAGGATTTTAGATTTACTGTTGAGTTCGAAGCGTATCCAGATGTTACATAGAAAGCTCTAGACACCATTGAGAGCGAGAAGCTATTAGTGGAAGTTGCCGCTTCTGATATTAATAGCATGTTAGGAAATTTGCGTCAGTACCAGGAAAATTAGACAGCAACTGATTCTGTAAAAGAGGTTGCAACCCGCGTGACCATTGACTTTACACCGACTCTATTGACGGCGAGGAGTTTAAAGGTAGTAAAGATTCTGATGTTCTAGGGGTCATGGGACCCGACCATGTCCCCAGTGTTGGACGAAAGTCTTGCTAGTTATAAGGTCGGTGAAGAATGTAGTATCGATCTTATCCTGCCAGGAATAACCCGCAGAAAATCTGCGGAGTAAAGTTGCTATATTTGATATGCTGCTGAAGCAAGTTGAAGGGCGTGAATTACCAGAGTTGAGTCAAGAATTAATCAAACGCTTTGGTGTGGCCGATAGTTTCGTTTCTAGCCTATGCGCCGCAGTAGGTCAAAACATGAAACGCGAGCTAAAAGGCTGCCCGTAACTATATCAAGACTCAGGTAATTAATGGTTTGGTGAGTACTAATGATATGAACGTACCTGATGTGTTTGTAGATGGTGAGGTTGAGATTCTATGCTATCAGGCAGCACGGTGTTGCGATTTAACCAAGCAGAAAATACTAGAAATGCTACGAAAATGTTTGAAGAGCAGGTTAAGTGCTATATTGCTATTAGACTTCTGTTGGGCGAAGTAATCACTATTAACAATTTGAAAGTTGAATAAGAACGAGTAAAACTTTTATTGAAGCAATAAAAGCCGCTTATTAATATCCGGGTGAAGTAGTTGAATTCTACAGTAAGAAAAAAGTTATGATAACAACATGTGGGAAATGGCACCGGAAGATCAAGCGTCGCCGCGTGGCTGTTAAAAGAAAAGTAACCAAGAAAGGTATTACTTTCAGCGAATTTCGAACCAGATTCTAATAGAATTAAATAGTAGTATTTGAATGATGAGGAACAATTTGCTGTGATTAGCAGCAATCACACTATAGGCTCTGTAATAAAGCGATTATTTTAAGGTATGAAATGTATTTCATCATAGTGATAATGTATCAACGTTTCAATCTTAGCTACCGCTATATATTGAGCTAGGCTATTTTTTTATAAAAAGATACTAAGGCTTGAGCGATAAAGGCATCGCTGATACTTGTAAAATCGTTATCGCTCCCAATGTGTCAATTCCAGCGGCTATATATAATAATAAATAGAAGAATAGCTGTTGGTTAAGTGTCGAGTGGGTCGGATGCTTGATTATAGCCATAATGACAGTGATCAAGTAGAATTGGTGTGTTATGGCTAACAATAGCCGCCTAAGCAATTTTTATTAGGAGACTGTAATGTCATACAGTGGCGAAAAAGACCAGTTTTCACCTACCATGGCTTTAGTACCGATGGTGGTAGAGCAAACTTCACGTGGGGAACGTTCTTATGATATCTATTCTCGTCTGCTAAAAGAACGCATTATTTTCCTGACTGGCCAAGTGGAAGACAATATGGCCAACCTGGTTGTCGCACAGATGCTGTTCCTCGAAGCAGAACAGCCGGGTAAAGACATTTTCCTCTATATCAATTCGCCAGGTGGCGTTATCACTGCAGGTATGTCAATCTACGACACCATGCAATTCATCAAGCCGGATGTCAGTACTATGTGTATGGGGCAAGCCTGTTCAATGGGGTCATTTTTGCTCACTGCCGGTTCCAAGGGAAAGCGTTTTTGCTTACCTAATTCGCGCGTAATGATTCACCAGCCTCTGGGTAGATATCAGGGGCAGGCAACGGATATCGAAATTCACGCGCGTGAAATCTTGAAAGTAAAAGCACGCATGAATGAGCTGATGGCAGAGCATACCGGCCAGTCATTGGCGCAGATCAAATGCGACACTGAGCGAGATCGTTTTATGACTGCGACCGAAGCTGTAGATTACGGGCTAGTTGACGGTATTCTGAGACATCGCGGTTAGACTTGGTTACTTTGTTTCTCAAGTATAGTAATCAGCGGACACTCGGCTAATTTTTTGAAGATTTCAGGTATGCTCATCAGTGTTTTGCCATCCACTCCACATTAATCTTGTTGCGGAACAAAGACTACAAAGAGGTTTGACTTATGACAGATAGACTCAAAGACGGTTTAGGAAAGCTGCTTTATTGTTCTTTCTGCGGCAAAAGCCAGCATGAAGTGCATAAGCTTATTGCCGGTCCGTCAGTGTATATCTGCGATGAATGTATTGACCTCTGTAATGACATTATTCGCGAAGAGATTAAAGAGGTTACAACTCATCGTGACCGAAGTGAGCTACCGACGCCGCACGAAATCCGCCAGCATCTAGATGACTATGTCATCGGTCAAGAACAGGCAAAGAAAGTGCTAGCGGTTGCGGTCTACAACCATTACAAACGCCTTCGCAACTACGAAGGTAGTAATGGTATCGAGTTAGGTAAAAGCAACATTTTGCTGATTGGGCCCACTGGCAGCGGTAAAACGCTGTTAGCGGAAACCTTGGCGCGTTTTTTGGATGTGCCGTTCACTATGGCGGATGCTACTACATTAACCGAAGCCGGTTATGTAGGTGAAGATGTGGAGAATATCATCCAAAAATTGCTGCAAAAATGTGACTACGACGTGCAAAAAGCGCAGCGCGGAATCGTGTATCTCGATGAAATAGATAAGATTTCCCGCAAGTCAGATAACCCCTCTATAACCCGAGATGTATCAGGTGAAGGTGTGCAGCAAGCGCTGCTGAAGCTGATTGAAGGTACTATTGCCGCTGTCCCTCCGCAGGGTGGACGTAAGCATCCACAGCAGGAATTTTTGCAAGTTGACACCACTAATATCTTGTTTGTCTGTGGCGGTGCTTTTGCGGGACTGGATAAAGTGATAGGTCAGCGTGTTAATACGGGTTCGGGGATTGGTTTTGGCGCAATTGTCAAAGGAGAATCTGAGAAAGCGACCGAAGGTGAACTGCTGCGACAAATCAAACCAGAGGATTTAATTAAATTTGGTTTAATCCCTGAATTTATAGGTCGCTTGCCGGTAGTGGCATCCTTAAGCGAGCTAAGTGAAGATGCGCTAATTCAGATCCTGAAAGAGCCGAAAAATGCCCTAACCAAGCAATATCAGGCATTGTTCAATCTCGAAGGCACTGAGCTTGAATTCCGGGATGATGCGTTGAACGCCATTGCCAAAAAGGCCATGGCCTGTAAAACCGGCGCGCGTGGTTTGCGCTCTATCGTAGAGAGCGCGCTGCTTGACACTATGTATGATCTTCCATCTATGGAAAGCGTAGAAAAAGTGGTGATTGATGAGCCAGTAATATTAAGCCAGTCTAAGCCGCTTCTGATTTATGGCAAACCCGAAGCGCAGGCCTCGGGTGAATAATTAACCATTAAAAACACGCTATTATAAAGAATGGGGGGTGAAATCCCCATTTCTCTTCCTGTATTCTGGTTGTTGAATATCAGCCATTCGTCCCCATATAGTTATAACTAAATTTTGTGAAACGTGTGATGCTGACGTCTTATGAGATCCCCTTAAACCTGGCGGAAATAAAAACTAAGAGAGAGTTCTATGAACCCTGAGCGTTCCAAACGCATTGAAATCCCCGTTTTGCCGTTGCGCGACGTGGTGGTTTATCCGCACATGGTGATCCCGTTGTTTGTAGGTCGTGCAAAATCGATTCGGTGCTTAGAAGCAGCAATGCATCATGATAAAAAGGTTATGTTGGTGGCACAGAAAGAGGCCGCCACTGATGAGCCTAAGATTAATGATTTATTTTCTGTCGGCACTTTAGCCTCGATTCTGCAAATGCTGAAACTTCCAGATGGCACAGTTAAAGTCTTGGTGGAAGGCCTCCAGCGTGTCCATATCACTATGCTTTCTGACAGCGGCGAGTGTTTTACGGCTCAGGCAGAATACCTTGAGTCACCGGCAATTGATGAGCGTGAAGAGGAAGTGCTGGTGCGTACTGCGATCAACCAGTTTGAAGGCTACATCAAACTGAACAAGAAGATTCCTCCAGAGGTACTGGTTTCACTTAATAGTATTGATGATGCCGCACGTCTAGCAGATACAATCGCCGCGCATATGCCGTTAAAGCTTAATGACAAGCAGTCAATGTTGGAGATGTTCGATATTACTAAGCGTTTAGAGTATCTGATGGGGATAATGGAAACGGAAATTGACCTGTTACAGGTAGAAAAACGGATCCGTAATCGTATCAAAAAACAAATGGAAAAAAGTCAGCGTGAATACTATCTGAATGAGCAAATGAAAGCGATTCAAAAAGAACTCGGCGAGATGGATGATGTGCCAGATGAACATGAATTGTTAAAACGTAAGATCGCAGCGGCAAAAATGCCTAAAGAAGTGCGTGAAAAAACTGAAGCTGAACTGCAAAAGCTGAAGATGATGTCGCCCATATCTGCGGAGGCGACTGTGGTACGTGGGTATATCGACTGGATCCTGCAAGTCCCCTGGACTGCCAGAAGCAAGGTAAAAAAAGACTTGCCCAAGGCACAGGAAGTGCTGGATACAGATCACTATGGACTTGCGTCCGTTAAAGATCGTATTCTTGAATATCTCGCTGTGCAGAGCCGAGTTAGCAAAATAAAAGGGCCGATCTTGTGCCTGGTTGGGCCTCCAGGTGTAGGGAAAACCTCGCTTGGTCAGTCGATCGCCAAGGCAACGGGGCGTCAGTATGTGCGTATGGCATTGGGGGGGTTGCGGGACGAAGCAGAAATCCGCGGACATCGGCGAACCTATATCGGATCTATGCCAGGTAAGCTGATCCAGAAAATGGCTAAGGTCGGGGTCAAAAATCCATTGTTCCTTTTAGATGAGATTGATAAAATGTCTTCGGATACGCGTGGTGATCCGGCATCTGCTCTACTTGAAGTGCTAGATCCGGAACAAAACGTGGCGTTTAATGACCATTATTTGGAAGTAGATTACGATCTCTCCGATGTCATGTTTGTCGCTACCTCAAATTCGATGAACATACCTAGGCCATTGCTTGATCGTATGGAAGTGATTTGCCTGTCGGGTTACACCGAAGATGAAAAGTTTAATATTGCTAAGGGGCATTTATTGCCAAAGCAATTAGAGCGTAACGCGCTGCATCAAAGCGAACTTGTAGTGAATGATAGCGCAATTATTGGCATAATACGTCATTATACCCGTGAAGCTGGGGTTCGTAGTCTCGAGCGCGAAATCTCCAAGCTATGTCGTAAAGTAGTAAAAGCCTTATTAATGGACAAAAAAGTCAAACATATCAAAATCAATGGCGATAACTTAAAAGATTATCTAGGTGTTCAGCGTGTTGCCTACGGTCGAGCAGATACAGAAAACCATGTAGGGCAGGTGACTGGTTTAGCATGGACAGAAGTGGGTGGCGATTTACTAACTATCGAAACTGCTTGTGTGCCAGGCAAGGGTAAGCTGACATACACTGGTTCCTTAGGTGAAATCATGCAAGAATCGATCCAAGCTGCGCTAACCGTAGTACGAGCGCGTTCAGAAAAACTAGGGATCAATGCCGATTTTTATAAAAATCGTGACATCCATGTCCATGTGCCAGAAGGGGCAACGCCAAAAGATGGTCCAAGTGCTGGTATCGCTATGTGCACTGCGCTGGTTTCCTGCCTGACTGGAAACCCAGTACGTTCCGATGTTGCCATGACTGGTGAAATCACCTTACGTGGTCAAGTGTTGCCGATAGGTGGTCTAAAAGAAAAACTGCTAGCTGCGCATCGTGGCGGAATCAAAACTGTCCTGATCCCTCACGAGAACAAGCGAGATCTAGAAGAAATTCCAGACAACGTTATCGCTGATCTTAATATTCATGCAGTACAGAGAATTGATGAGGTTTTAAATACTACGCTGGAAAATCCAGCCTTCGAGACATTACCAGCCGCAGTAAACAAAGTGACGAAGAGACAAGCTATTGATGAAAATTATGAATGTATTTACTGATTTTGACTAGAAAATCATTTTTTTAGCAATATTGAACCAGATTAGTAATAACATTACCGCTGTTCAAGATGTAAGCCTTTCTCCATGGGAAATAAAATTCTAAAGTAAGTCATACAGTAAATCTGGTACAACTGACAGAGAAAAATTTCTCGCCTATTCAAATTCAAAATTAGCCGCCAGCCCTGTTTTATATGTGGTTATTTATTTTTGACTATTCCTTTAGAGTAAGAGAAACAGAAGTTCTAGTAAATGTCCTAACCCTTACTAATTAATAAGGTGTGATGAGCATTAGCGGGGAATAATAAGTTGGGAAAAGCCTTACCAGTGCAGCCGCTACAAGCCCGGCTTCCTATGCACTAAAGTGCATAAAAGCATTTCATTGATCGTTTCTATACACTAACTGCATAGAAAAATACTAATAAACAGTCACCTAACTCAAGCCCTATGGTAAGGTAAGGGAAAGTTCATTGTAATTATGGTCTTTTTTATCGAAGTTAGTTAGCCTGAAGGGGAGATTGTTAACCAACATCACAGCGGTGGATGATAGACGACAATGAACAATTTACGCGCGGCTGTAAATCACGTTCTGCTAAAAATAATTGTGTGTCTGGTTATTATCGTATTTATTTTGACCGGAATGGGTAATTATTTTACTGGTAGCGTTCGCAATTATGCAGCGAAAGTAAATGGGCAGGTCATTGAACGCGTTCAAGTAGAACATGTTTTACAAAGCGAACAGCAACGTATGGCGCAAGAAATGGGCGAGAAGTTCTTTCTATCGCCTGGGTATGACAGTCATATGAAGCAGATGCGTCAGCAAGTATTGTCACTACTAATTGATAATGTATTATTGGCGCAATATGCTAAGAAATTAGGGCTAAGCGCTAGCGACCAGCAGGTAAAAAATGTCATCCGCAAGATCCCTTTCTTCAAGAAAGAGGGCCAATTCGATAATGCTAAATATCTTGCTTTTCTTGCTAGGATGGGTTACACCGCAGATGATTTCGCGCAGTCCATGCGCCAGAAATTAATTAATGAGCAAGTGACTCAAGCATTCAGAGAAGCGGTTTTTTTGCTACCTTATGAGTCTCAAACCATGTCGGAGCTGCTTTTCCAACAGCGATATGTGCGTTTAGCGACCATCGATGTAAGAGAAGTACAAGCTAAACTGAACATCCGTGACAACGAGATACAAGATTACTACCAAGAGAACAAGAATAGTTTTATTTCACCTGAGAAGATTAAGGTCCGTTATATCTCGATAGACGCCCTCTCCATGCAAGAAAAGGTAGAAGTTAGTGATGCGGACATTCGTGCTTATTACGACCAACATAAAATAAATTATACCCAGCCAGAGCGGAAGAACTACAGTGTGATCCAACTTACAACAGAGACAGAAGCCAACGCGGTACTCAGCGAGTTGAAAAAAGGTGAAGATTTTGCCACCATAGCCAAGGAAAAATCTACCGATATCACCTCACGTTTTAATGGTGGGAAACTAGGTTGGCTGGAACAGGGGGCCACTACTAACGAGATAAAAAACGCTAACCTGACTAAAAAAAACCAACTTTCAAGTGTAGTGAAGTCTTCTGGGGGCTATTTGATCGTGAGACTGAATGATATTGAGCCTAAGAATATCAGGCCGCTAGTCGACGTATATGGGAGCATCGCTAAACAGGTTCGGCAGGATAAAGCGCTAGATTCCTATTACGAGCTTCAACAGAAGGTGCGCGAAGCAGCTACAAGCGACAACGAATCTCTAACCTTGGTTGAAGAAGTAGCCGGTGTAAAATCAACGCAAACTGACTGGTTTACACGCGATAGTATCCCACCCGCCCTGGACTACCAACCGGTAGCGCAGTCCATTTTTGACGGTTCACTAATTGGTGAAAATGATGCTCCCGGTAGTAACTCCGACCTAATTTCCGTAGATGGCAATCGAGCATTTGTGGTGCGAGTAGTTTCCTACCAACAAAAAGGCATGGACCCGTTTGAACAAGCGAAAGATCGCGTAGCAGAGGTGCTAAAACACAATAAATCGCTGGAAAAAGCGAAGCTACAAGGTGAACAACTGCTAGTAGAGTTGAAGAAAGGAAATGGCGAGGAGAGGATGAAAGTAGCGGGTTTAAGCTTTGGTAGCGTAAAAAAGATGGTTCGCTCTTCAGTAGATAACCCGCTAGTGGAAAAAGTGTTTTCACTGCCACATCCACAAGGCAGTGAACCGGTTTATGGCTTGACTCAAGATCGCCATGGCAATGTGATATTGATCGCACTTGATATAGTTAAGCCAGGTTCTGTATCAGTCGAAGAAATGGAAAGTTTTATCAGTAAGATGGAACAGAATGCTGCTAGCAATACTTTATTCTATCTCCTAGATAGCTTGCGTAAAGACGCTAAAATAAAGTTAGGCTCTGCTGAAAAAAATTAACCTCAGCAGCAGCTACTGAATTTTATGTAATAAAATGTAACAACACAACTCGTTTTACTAGGCCTTTCCGAGTCTTAAATATGCCGCTTACTAAATGTTTAACAGGCTAATAAAGTGAGCTTATTTTTTGAAAAAGGGAGAGTAAACCTCTAGAATATAGAAAATCACTCCCCTTTATTAGCAAATAACTTGGTTTTTCTGCTATTTTTGCTTTTTAAATGGTGACAGCGCTGGCTGTAAATAAAAGTGTCTACTGCCCTAATTCTTAATAGCCCTAACCGTGCTAGCGGTGCTAATTCCGCTAGTGGATAGGTTTGTTAATGAATGTTAATTAAATAGATTCTGAATAGTTAGTCCGTATGCTGAAAAGCATACTCTTAGAAGAATAAAAAACATAGTTATTGAAGGGAGCATAAAGAGACTTTTAATTTAGTTAGGCAGTTTTATAAAGCGCTAGAAATCGGAATGCAGTTGTTTTAAAAAATAAGATTGATTAGATAGTAATCCAATTAGAATTTGCACGGTAGATTCGATATTGCAGGAGTTGTTATTATATATTATTGTAATTGCTTATAAGTTTAATTTATTGATGAACTGGCGATGGTTCCTTTATTTTATTTATTTCTATAATTATTTTGGAGAGGTGTAAACAGACAAAGCTAGACTGCCTTCTTATCATGGTCGCGGCGTAGAGGAAAGCCAGTAATCAAGTAAGAAGGTGAAATCGCATTCCAATCTTATTTTAAGCCAACAACGGGGAAAGCAGACTCGAGGGTTGCTTTTAAAAATTCAATCTATTTAATTACCCAAGGTAATCTGCACCTTATTTAGCCCATCAAATATCAGGAACGTGTTCTGCTTCGACACAGAATAATCCTAAGAGTAGTGCTAGAAGCTGCGGAGTGGGAGATAACTACCTGCCCATATTGCAACTCTTAGAAATCAGGGTTGCTGACGGTAGATAGCTAAGCGTAACCTAGTGAACACCAGCAGCTACTTACGTACCAGAAAGAAAATCAATCAGGCAAATGCTTTACCAGTATTACTTTCTAAGTGAGACCGGGTTTTGCTTCAGAGTGCCCATCCCCCCCTTCCTTGTTGACTTGGCACTGAGCTAGTCAGTTTTCTCGCACGTTGCATGCTGAACACCCAGTTCAGCCATCGCCTTTTATGCGATTCCTGAAGCTTAGTTTGTCTCTCGAGACGTACTAGATCTAACTGATGGTAGTCATCTAACAGCCCAGGATTTGCCTTATTCAGCAACATCAACGCTGTTTTGAAGCGAATATAGCTAGAATCACTAGCACGATCGCCTATTCCATCGCTTTGATAAATTTGTTGTTGAAGTTGGGATAATCTAAGAAATTAGTTTCTAAAACAGCCGTTATCATTGTTTCTGTTTGTATTTGGTAGGCGTAAATTGTCGCTAGAGTTAGGACTAAAATAGTATGTTCCGGGAAAGGGTGCTTGCCAGAACATCTTTTAATTTAGCTTGCAGGCGATAATGAGAATATTGTCATGAGTCAAGGCTGCTAATAGCTAGTTCTTTAAGACAACCGACATCCACCACTTTATGATCCTTTGAAGAAAGGAGTGACGAAAGCCCTGACACTACCAGGATCTCGGTATGATGCCGCTTTCTGTAATCGAATATGACGCACTGAACCGCGTCATATGTTTTCATGGTTGGAGCCAGGATGTCGTGCAACTTGGTCCACCTCTAAAAATCACAGCTACACGCTTTATACGATGACCTTATTATTAAGGTTAAGCCTTTTAAGATATACCCGTTATATTCTAAATGATCAGGTCATTAGCCTGCCTTTTTGGCGATCCAGAAACTTAGCGATCTAAGTGACTTCACCTTCTTGTTACTTGAATGATTTAGGATATGCTATTGGGTAATAGGATCACAATACCTTGGATTGGTAGTGATAGTAGAAATAATGGGTGAGCACAGGGAAGAAAGATATGTAGAAGCCCGCAGGGTTGCGCTAGTGATTTGCTGTCCTCGCTAGCTCCAGAATAGGAACTATCCATTGCCAGTGAGCAATGTTTTGGGAATACGTGGCATCACCGATCATGTAATATGAATAGTGGCGTTAATGGGGATTGTTATGGTGCGGGTTGATTAGGAATAGTCAATTTAAACTTATAGTAACTTTCAACGTCTCCAATCGCGTTGGCAAGAGTGCCTGCATGTTCTAAAGTTTATTTCCCGTTGCCGCTGCCTTCGTTCTATTTTTAGACATAAAGAACTAAGGAGTATTTGCTGCCATCGACTCCTATTCTTGCTTTAGGTGGGTCGCCTGTTAGGCGACCCACCTAAAGCAATTTGGTTTATAAGATTGTTACTAATTTGTTATCGTATGCTGGGTTATAGCCTAATTCTAGGATCGGACTGGTTTTATCGTCAATTCTGAATTGTGAGAGTTATTAGAGTATTTTTAAAGATCGGAACTTTGGTTTTATGCGAATAGAATTAAGCTCACTGCATTGCCTTTTTAAGGCTATCTGCTTTTTGGCTATACAGCGTCAGTAAAAGTCCGATTAATAATGGTAGGAGTAGCCAGAGTGAGGTCTGGCTGATAGTGGTGTTTTCAAATATTTTTTCAATTCCAATAGCTATTAATGGAAACACTAAAAATACCAAAGATGCTTGAAATGCACTGGAATATTTTTGTAGGGCGAAATAGGCCATAATACCGCAGACACTAGCGATGACCCCTAAATAAGCAAGTGCTGAGAGCGAACTTACAGAAAAGAGACTGGTGTCGGGCATTTCAATAAAAGATCCTAAAAACAGTAGTAACAAACCAGCGCCTAGACAAGGTAAGGCGTTGTAGGTTAATACGGAGACTTGTTGCCCTCTCTTTTTGCATAACACATACATAAAGGCATGTATGAGCACTGCTGTTAACAGCGCCAGCACGCCAGGCCACTGTATTTCTCTGTTATTAGTGGACTCTAGCCATAGAATTGCAGAGAGACTGCTAACACCAAGAATGAGCCCCGCTAGTTGTCTTATACTTACCCTTTCCTTTAATAGTAAAAGGGAAGACATTAATATAGCAACGGGCATATTAGCGAATATAATTGCAGCTAATGCTGAGTTGACATAGCGCTCACCATAAATCATTAACGTAAAAGGGATAGCAAAATAGGCGATACAAATCCAAAATTGAAATATCCGGTCTCCTTTAGGGAATAATAGAGGTGTCCTGGAAAAAAAACTCAATAGTATTAAAAGCGGTGAAGCCAGTAGAAACCGTAATCCAGTAGCATAAATAGGGGGTACAGTGGAGACGGCAATTTTCATGGCCATCCATGTTGTACCCCATGTAAGGGCAACCTGCGCGAATAATATGATAATGATTCCGGTATTCTTAATTTGACTCGCCATATTAGTTATTGGCTACCTATGATGCAGGAGAATGCTAATAGAGTACGGTAATACTCAGGAAAGAATATTGCTTTTCAATCTTTTTTTTTGCTTGAATGAAGAAAAAATTTCTTTGGATTCGATATATGTTAGATAAAACAGACCGTAAGCTGCTATGTATGCTGCAGGAGGACTGTACTAAATCGCTACAGGTGCTGGCTGAAGCGGTTAATTTAACCTCCACTCCATGTTGGAAAAGGCTAAGGAGGCTTGAAGATGAGGGCTATATCCGTGGCCGAGTGGCGCTGCTGGACAATCAAAAGTTAGGTTTAGGTCTGACTGTCTTTGTACTCATTAAAACCCAGCAGCACAGCGCTGCTTGGTATCAGACATTTGTTCAACTAACTGCCCACATCCCCGAGGTGTTGGCGTTCTACCGCTTGGCGGGCGAGTATGACTACCTGATGCAAGTAGAAGTAGCGGATATGAATAGCTATAACAGCTTTTACAAGCAGCTCGTCAAAGGCGTACCGGGGTTACTCGATGTCACTTCTACTTTCGCCATGGCAAAAATAAAATATACAACTGCCTTGCCAGTGCCAGAGTAAAAGTTAAGTAAACTGACGCTGAATCGGTGCTATCCTGCTGTTCTGGAGAAAACGAAAAGATAAAACTTATTCAATCTTGGAGTCAAGCTGCGTGAGATTATTTTCCCAAATTGGTTGGTATTTTTGCCGAGAATGGCACCGCTACTTAGGGGCAGTGGTTTTGCTGATCGTTATCGCGATTCTACAATTATTACCGCCCAAGCTGGTAGGAATCATTGTGGATGGTATTACTGAAAAACAGATGTCAACTAGCGTGCTGATGGCATGGATTGGACTAATGCTCGGTGCAGCGATTATTGTTTACCTGCTGCGCTATCTGTGGCGGGTATTGCTCTTTGGTGCGTCTTACCAGTTGGCCGTCGAGCTACGCGAGAATTTCTACCTTCAGCTTAGTCAACAGAACCCAGCTTTCTACCTGCGTCACCGAACCGGCGATCTGATTGCGCGTGCCACTAACGACGTGGATCGAGTAGTATTTGCTGCTGGGGAAGGGGTACTGACATTAGTGGACTCACTGGTTATGGGGGTGGTCGTGCTTGTGGTAATGAGCACCCAAATAAGTTGGCAACTAACGCTTTTATCTTTGATCCCAATGCCGTTGATGGCAATTGCCATTAAATATTACGGTGATCAATTACATCAGCGATTTAAATCGGCCCAGGCGGCATTTTCCAGTCTAAACGACCAGGCACAGGAAAGTATGACTAGCATCCGTATGATTAAAGCCTTTGGTTTGGAAGATAACCAATCTAAGCGGTTCGCTGAAGTGGCTGTGCAAACAGGTAAGAAGAATATGCATGTGGCGCGTATTGATGCGTGCTTTGATCCGACGATCTATATCGCTATCGGTACTTCCAATCTGTTAGCTATTGGCGGCGGAAGTTGGATGGTAGTGAATGGTTCTCTAACCTTAGGGGAATTGACTAGCCTGGTGATGTATCTTGGTCTGATGATTTGGCCGATGTTAGCGCTAGCTTGGATGTTTAATATCGTTGAACGCGCCACTGCTGCGTATGGCCGTATCCGTAGTCTACTGGCAGAGGCACCGACGGTACCAGATGGAGCAGTACCCCTCCCTGCTAGTCGCGGCATATTGGTGGCAGATATCAGAGAATTTTGTTATCCAGAGAGTAAGTTGTTTGCGTTGCACCAGATCATGTTGAGGCTAGAGCCTGGGCAGATGCTGGGTTTGTGTGGCCCAACTGGAGCTGGTAAATCAACTCTGTTATCGCTGATTCAGCGCCAGTTTGACGTTGAAATTGGGCACATAAGTTATCACGGCTTTCCGCTAAGACAGCTAAAGCTTGATGATTGGCGTTCGCGGTTATCGGTGGTTAGTCAGGCGCCATTTTTATTCTCCGACAGCGTGGCGAGCAATATTGCGCTCGGTAATCCGGGAGCGCCTCAAGAGAAGATTGAAAAAGCTGCACGGTTAGCTAGTGTTCATGAGGATATCCTACGCCTTCCTCAAGGCTATGAAACTGAGGTGGGTGAACGCGGTGTGATGCTCTCTGGTGGGCAGAAGCAGCGTATTTCTATCGCCCGTGCGCTGTTACTAGATACAGAGATCCTAATCCTCGATGATGCGCTTTCAGCTGTCGATAGTCGTACTGAGCAGCAAATTTTGCATAATTTGCGTTGTTGGGGTCAGGATCGCACGGTGATTATAAGTGCGCACCGCCTGTCGGCATTGATCGCTGCTACAGAGATTCTGGTAATGCAGCATGGTACTGTGGCACAGCGCGGCGAGCACTCTGTGCTGGCAAGCCAGCGAGGCTGGTATCGCGATATGTATCGATACCAGAAGTTAGAGTCAGCGCTGGATGATTTGCCGGATTATTGTGAGGAAGCATTGGTGAATGAATAAAGTGGAAAATCTGTGGCCACCGCTAAAACGACTGTTGGCTTACAGCTTGACATATCGTAAACCGTTAGTGGGTGCGGTCTTAATGCTGTGGGTGGCGGCTTCGGCGGAAGTTGCTGGGCCAATCTTGTTTAGCTATTTTATCGATAACTACATTGCTAAAGGAGAACTACCACTTGTAATAGTCTGGAGTCTGGCGGTTAGCTACGTATTGTTGGAGCTTATGGCAGCGTCGCTGCATTATTTTCAGTCGATATTGTTTAATAAAGCAGCGGTAGGGGTGGTACAGCGTGTGCGTACTGATGTAATGGATGCAGCCTTGCGTCAGCCGCTTAGTGCCTTCGATACTCAGCCCGTTGGGCAGTTAATCTCACGTGTAACGAACGATACTGAGGTTATCAAGGATCTTTATGTGATTGTAGTCTCTACGGTGCTAAAAAGTGCTGCCCTAGTCAGCAGCATGTTGGTTTCAATGTTTATTCTTCACTGGCGAATGGCACTGGTGGCAATCTGCATCTTCCCTGCAGTGCTTTTAGTGATGAGCATCTATCAGTATTATAGTGCTCCGATCGCGCGTCGGGTGCGGAGCTATCTAGCGGATATCAACGATGGTTTTAATGAAGTAATTAATGGTATGAGTGTCATCCAGCAATTTCGTCAGCAGCATCGATTCGGTCAGCGCCTGCGCTCAGCTAGTAAAAGGCATTACATCGCGCGCATGCAAACTCTGAGGCTGGATGGTTTTCTACTGCGGCCACTACTTAGTTTGTTTTCGATGTTAGTCCTATGTGGCCTTCTAATATTATTCGGATTGAGCGGTGACGGTGCGATAAGTGCTGGTGTATTGTATGTATTTATCAATTATTTGGGGCGCTTGAATGAACCGCTAATTGAGCTAACCTCGCAGCAGTCTATTTTGCAGCAGGCCCTGGTGGCTGGCGAACGCGTCTTTGAACTAATGGATCGCTGCCAACAGTCTTATGGTACGGATATTCATCCACTCACCAGTGGTAGAGTTGATGTTGAAAACGTGAGTTTCGCCTACCGGTCGGATCAAAAAGTCTTGCAGCATGTTTCATTTTCGGTGCCTTCATGTGGCTTTGTTGCGCTAGTTGGCCACACTGGTAGCGGAAAGAGCACATTGGCTAACTTGTTAATGGGTTATTACCCCATTAATGAAGGGGAAGTGCGACTCGGCGGCCGTTTGCTCTCCAGTTTATCTCATCGTACCCTGCGCCAGGGTATGGCCATGGTTCAGCAAGAGCCATCGGTAATCAGTGAATCGGTGTTAGCAAATATTACGTTAGGGCGTAATATAAACGAAAAAACGGTTTGGCAGGCGTTGGATACTGTGCGGTTAGCCGATTTGGTACGCAGCTACCCACGGGGGATTCAGACTAGGTTAGGAGAACAAGGCAATAACTTGTCGATAGGCCAAAAACAACTGTTGTCGATGGCTCGGGTACTAGTTCAGACACCGCAGATCCTGATCCTCGATGAGGCGACGGCCAATATTGATTCTGGAACCGAGCAGGCGATCCAGCATGCGCTTCGTTTGATCCGTGAGCGGACTACGCTGATTGTGATCGCACATCGTTTATCGACTATTATCGATGCCGACTCAATTTTTGTTCTCCACCGTGGGTGCGTGGTAGAGAGGGGCACACATCTGCAACTGTTGGGTCAACAGGGGCGTTACTACCAGATGTATCAATTGCAACAAGTGGATGAGGTGCTAGCGGCTTCTTAGGCGGTAATACGGCTGATTATAGGTCAATGGTCTTAGCTTCTTCACTCTTTTCTTTCCTTTTCTAGGAATATGACGCCTAAATAATGTGTAATATTAAAATGGTCCATAGTGATAAATCGCTACATGTCGTAGACTGATCTGTCTACTAAGTCATTTGCTTAATTTATATACTAAATTATTTATTGTATGTTTTGATTGATATGCCTTGTATTAGGCAGGCTGGAGCTGATACTAGAACGACAAGCCTACAGTTGGTGACGGTAGAGATCAAGCTATTTAAGCTTGGGATGAGGATTCGAGTAAAGCCTTATTTCCTATAACTATTTAGGTGCTGACTATCAATGATAGTTCAGAGAGGGTGAGTCTCGGGGAAAAGAACATGATTGGATGTATTGTGACGCCATAAAAAGCGGTAATTCCCTAGTCAAAGTAAAGATTGATATCCCATTCTCGATGCCCTATGGAATAAAATAATAAAGCTTATTATAACAGTTGCTTATTCTGCGAGCTAAGCAATGTAAGGTTTCGGTTCCTAATAGCAAGAAGTCATTTGCATTCACAATATATAAGCAGATCAAGCAGCAGTGTAATACAGGCTCTTAAGTGATGTGTGGTATGCATTGATTAGAAACTTTCTATACTGGCTACAAATAAGGTAGCTTTAGTGCCTGCTCTCTCTGTCTGATCCGTTAGGCAGAGATAGTTGATAACGCATTTATGATGATGTTCAGTCTTTTTTGCTGTTCATGACGTTGCTAGGTATTGCGTTGTTTGATTGTATTCTCTATACTCTGCAATTTGGATTGTAGATTGCATCAAGTTTAGATTCTCTTTGCTCTGGTGTGCGTGTTGTACACCTATCTGGTTATTGTTCATTCTAGCTAAGCTAGGTTGTTTTTTACTTCATGGATATAGTGATCTTGAAAAAGATCGTCTAGGAAGTATTATCGGCACTTTATTGTTAGATGGCTTAGGGTGATTTCTAAGCTTCCTTTGCCTATACTAGTGAAGTGCAGGTAGTGGAGGAGAATTCCTGAGAGTATCTTGTTCTGTACATTGGTCATCTAGTCACTATGCTGTTCTTCACCTTCTTCCAGAAACCAATTATTCATAATTGGTGGTGGTAACATGGTAACTAATAGTTTCCTAGACTATTTCCCGTACTGCGATTTACATCGATATTGGCGTGTCAGTATTGATCGGCGCTTACCTGTTTGGTAAGCACTCTGGATTTGGTAGGTTCCATTTAAATGGCATACCCTAGCAATACTACTATTTACCGCTGCTCATCTTTTTTAAAGATTAAATCAGCACACACTATAGGATCAGACTTCACGATTTTGTCCTTCTATTTCCCTCTATCACTTGCTTAGCGGATGTAACCTAAGCTGAGTGTAGTACCGAGACTTTTTTGATAGCCTATATGGTGTAGGCTATAGGTGACGGTCTCTCTTAATGTAGATAAGAGTTTGACCATGTGTGAAGTCTTCAGTATCTGCGCTGGTATTGACTGTCTGCTAACTGGGCCCGTATCTTAGTTAGCAAGATTGGTTGCGAAGAAGGTGTTTAAGTATAAAACCAGTGGTTATAGGTAGCTTATAAGGGTAGTATTACCCTAGAGTTGGTTACTATTAGAGCTGTTATTTTCTTTAAAGTATCTAATTTTATCGGAGGCTTGTATTAACGAAATAACAAGAGCAAGACAGTTTAAATTCCAATAGTCGTTGGAGTGGCTTGTAAATTATAATGTTTCCGAAGGTCACGAATTATTTTTTTAATTAACTGTGATCACATAAGTTATTAAAAGATACTGGGAGTTTAAGTATCGTTGATATAACTAAATAACTTTTCTGCTTGAACACACCAGAAAATCCTGGATTTTGTATGTTCTACATAATATAATAGCTTATTCGCTTCTTTTCTGTGTTCCGTATTCGTCCGTTCCTCGTTTCTGTAATTAATCCGTAATTACACATACATAATTTTTGTTTCCCGTTCGGTTTGTTTGAGTGGTTGTGGACCTTTGTTTATGGGTCGTAAATAGTTTTTACTGATAAATTTCTAATGTGATTGCCCGTTAGCCTGTGAACCAGCTTCGCGGTCTTTGTACTCGCATAAAAAGTTTTTTTATGGCGAAATATTCAGAATGGTATTCTGATTGAGAAAGCTAACATTCTAGCTTTGTGAGGATCATTTATAAAAAAGATTCATTGCCATGTTGGATGGTGATGCGGCATGCGCTAAAATTTTGAAGCCTGTAATTTTTAAATCTATAGATTCCTATCTATAGAAATTTAGGACGATTTTTATTGCTCGTCGCAAGACCGTTGAGCGAGTTTTAAAACGTATTGCCAGTGTAAAATATAATCATAGCTAGCATATACTCATAGTTTATTCTATGCTAAAATACTTATTTATTTCTCCTATTGAATAAGGAGAAATAGGTTTCCATAAACTATTAATTTTAAAATTGTGCTTGTCAGCGGTTTTGACAGATCCTGCTATTAACATCGTTGCTTTCCCCCTAAACGCTATTTGGTCGAATAAGGGATACCTGGAATTTTACAGCTCTGTACGGGATAACAGAATCTTTGCGTCGAGAAAAATCAAATTATCTCCGTTATTAAAAATTTTCAACATGTTTCAAAATTTGTCTATGGTGGGTTATTAATTGACCTTGGGAAGGTAAGGGTTGTAGATGCATGTAACAAGATCCTGCGTAGCTTAGTAGTTTGAGTTGGACGATTTTATTAAGTGTGATACTCTATCACAGGTGTTGATCTTACCCAAAGAATGGGTCTCAGAATATGGTGTACGTGCTTGCTGAGGAAAGGTTAGAAATTAATTTATTTTAACAGAGTTCGGAGAGTAAGAAAGAGAGCTTTGCTTAGCTTGTTATTTTTATAAGTATCAGTGATAATATCAATTATAGTAAAGAATAGAAGTTGAAAATTGAGGTCTTGCTGCTTTTCGCGCAACACTAACTTGTGAATTCGGTCAGATCCGGAAGGAAGCATCCGCAGCAGGTGATGTGGGTGCATAGATGTAGCTAGTAAGGCCTCTACTCAATTCAGCACTGAATTGATATACAGTATATTATATGTCTAGGTATAATACTCTAATTGTTAATTAGGAATTTTAGATTCCTAATTTCAGTCTATTGCACTAAGATAGGGGCTTCTACCTGATGGTGAGAAAATGGTGTTGTTATCATTAGCTCTCAGGCATCGGTGGGTGACGGTCAATTAGCTCTATTAGAAAGTTCTTTCGCCCGTATCACATTTCAACATTGTGTGAAATGATTGACTGGTGCGAGGTGGCATTGATAGTGTTTATACAGCTTGATGATGCTTGGATAGTTAATCCCACTGTCTGTTTGCTAGTGGTCGAGGTTGATTGCTATGGGAAGTCAACCGTTTTATACTTACGGCAAGTGCCGTCTGAATTTGACTTTTATCCGATAAATGGTTACGTTGTTATTTAGCGTGTACATTGATATGGGTGTGATATATTTATTTGATTTAGCATAAATCATGTCAGCAGCAAATTAATCATTATTAATAATAATGGCGACCATTCCATGACAGCCGTCTCTAATTAGAGCGTTAAGTCTATTCATATTTAATATTTTGCTTATTATATAAAATTAAATTACATTAATCTAATATAATGTAATAAGGAATATGTTGAAGGCAGGAGAAATATAGGCTCCATACGCCGCAAGCATGGTTAGTTTAGCTTTCTTTCAGAAAGGCAATTTTATAAACCCGTACTCCATTTGTAGTTAGTAAGAAGCTGTCCGGGTACGGGGTGTAATACATTTAGTTCACCGTTAGAAAGTGTATAAGTTGTATTTTCAATTTTTATGAATTAGAGGCACTGATTATGCATGGCATATTTTACAATGGTATTCTTTAATTTAAAAGCGTTTAATGCGCTTGGAAATGAACATAAATAAAGTCTGTAATTAAATTTTATATTTTATAAGTTTATTAAAAATTTGTTTGTTGTTTAGCAACGGAGTCTATTATAGTAGATACAAAAGTTATCTGAATAGTATCAGGAGTTAATAGAGAACCTTTGATCAACGCCGGCGCATTGCTTTAATGCATGTATTTAATTTTATAACTAGCCACAAACTGAGCTATATATTTAATCAAGTATGTTAGGTTAGTGATATAACAATCCAAACTGCTCTGTAGTTATGGTGAATTTCTTGAGGTAGTCAACTGTGATCAATAATATTAAATACAAGTCTGGGTTTTAGTAAATAAACTCAATCAGGAGAGGATTCGATGTTATTTTTTTTGTATTTATACTCCGGGCAGTAAAGTCAATGCAATAAGTAAATCGTTTATTAGGTAATTAATCTATAAGCCGGATATGCTACAGGCACGTTACCGATAATCAACCAAGACTTGATGTGAATAATAACATAACTAAATATAAAGTTATTTGAATTTTTTATTTCTAGTTAATCTTATTTATTTTCATATAGTGGCGTGTAGTCGCAAGAAGGTTTATAGCAATGCATAATGAAGTAAATCTATTATTTAATATATCAAATACCTAATAATTATGTTATCATAACATGATGCGTAGAATACGGTCTATTTGTCAATACAGACCAACTAATCTAGATATCTTATATCAATCTTGTTATTCTGTTTTTTAACAAGTAGAACTTTGATGGTTATATTTATTAATTTAGAATAAAGAAAACATGAGGGTTTTCTAGCCGGGTACGAATAGGCGCATTTACGTTACAATCAGCGATATAAAAACGTCGCTAAGCATGTTGCTCAGGTGAGTGGAATCTGTTTCGATAATGTTTAATATCTTGAGATATTAGCTTTTCTCTTTTGTTTGAAGCATTATATTTACTGCAATTTGGTGAACGCAACACAGAATGTCTGACTTATCTTAATGTTAGAGTAGACTACTATTCTAGTAGGTCGTGGAATTCAGTAGCGCTGCGGGCTCTTCTTAGCATGAAGAGCTCTACTCCTCTGGGAAAGTAATGCTTATTCAGATCTTTCATGTAGATTTAGTGTGATTTTTGAGGTTTGTTTCCCTATTGTTTTCATCAATCATTGATAGATTCTTTAGAGTTTAAGATTATTCCGCTCACCATGGTAAGCTAGAAGCTTACCACTAGAAGTGCAGGGTACTTCTAGACCTCAATATTCTCGAACATTTTTCAAAAAAAACTTCTAATTTTAACTATTGAGGTGTGGAGGAAATACCTTATACCGTGGTATAGCGCTGGATGTGGCTAGTTGGTTAGACTTTACCCTATTAGGTAACCGGCGACTGAAATTGCGCACGAGGCATTCCTGTGAATCTCTAACTGCATTAATAGCTGTTAGGGCCTTACATTCAATCAGTTCATCAGTGCCAGAATCGCTGTAATCTATTTTAACAAGCTTATTACCTATAATGGCTGGTATTAAAAGAACGATCTATCTTATATCAATAAGATATGCAATTTTTGTTGGGAAAGACGTAGCATCCGGGCATAAGCGCATCTCTTCCGAGATTATCTGTCAATTGCACCAAGAGAATCTAGCGTTGCTGATACTAAGTCGGATTAACATGGGACAGTGAGTGCAATAGTTCTATGATCCCCTCCGCTAATGAGCAGAAATCCTTGTGTATAAACCTAGGAATATAGAGTTCACGAAATCATTAATATCTAGACGTCCTTAAGTGCTCTCAATAAGAGAGCGTGGAGTGGGGAAAGTAAAATCAAACAGGACATAGTTGATCTTTTCGGTTTGTGGAGTCTTTTCTAAATAACTACTACGCAGTCAAATGAGATTTTTACCTGATAGGTTTTCGCGATAAAGATCAGTTCACAACTAGTACAGCTCATTAAGTCAATCTATATCTGCTTAACAGGCATGATTGTTGCTCATCTCGTCAATCTAAAAGATTATTTTTAATTTTTAAATTGGTATATGAATCGATATAGCCATATCGGGAAGTGCTCATGTTCTGTTGTGTTATTATTGATCCGAGAAGACTTGAGCCGAAACAGGTGTTGTGATGTAATAATATTACATTACAATTTTCTTTATTCTATTGCTCATGAACTTTAAATCTGGATATGATAGCAGAACATCATTGAACACCTTGTTTACTGCCTCCGCCTTAGTGCGTTGCGGCATTGCAGTTGTTCTGTTGGCTGTGTTGTGGCTGGCTATTCATTGGGCGGTGGCTTTACCATGATTAGATTGCAAAAGGCCGAGATCGGTTATGGCACAGTATCGCTATTCCCTCCATTGACTGGGCATTTTGCTAGCGGTTCTCTGACGGCGGTTATTGGGTTTAATGGCTCCGGGAAATCTACATTGCTAAAAACGCTGGCTGGGCTACTGCCTTTGCAAGGTGGCAGCCTGCATTTCAGTGGCAATCAACCGCCACGAATGGCTTACCTGCCGCAAAAGACAGAACTGGATCAGCAGTTTCCCATACGAGTTAGTGATTTGGTGGCGATCGGAAACTGGGAAAAAAGTGGGCTTTTTGGTGGGCTAAGTAAGTGTGCATCCCGGCAGATTGCCGATGCACTAGAGTGCGTAGGTATGACCGCGATGGCGAGCAGCCCGGTAAGGAAATTATCTGGTGGTCAGATGCAACGAGTATTGTTTGCACGCTTATTAGTACAGCAGGCACCGCTTATTTTACTGGACGAACCTTTTGCAGCTATCGACAGTGCTACTACAAAATTGCTGGTAGAGCTTATTAAGACACTCCCCCAGCAAGGGAGGACCCTGATCGCTGCGCTACACGATATGTCACTGGTTGTCAATAATTTCCCGCAGGTACTGCAGTTGACGCCGCAGTGTTGGCATTGGGGGGATGCTGATCAGATTCGGGACCCTATCTCAGCATTGAATGCTACTAACAAAATCAGTGACAGGTAACGGTGGTCTCATGACGTTGCTGCACTTTTTACTTGATCCTTTTGTCTCCTTTGGTTTCATGCGCCGTGCACTGGTGGCGTGTGTGGCACTGTCGCTCAGTGCGGCACCGTTGGGTGTTTTTCTATTGCTTCGACGTATGAGTCTTATTGGGGATGCGCTCTCTCATGCGGTTTTGCCAGGAGCAGCGATAGGTTATCTGATTTCCGGAATGTCGCTGCTAGCAATAAGTGTTGGTGGTTTTGTGGCTGGGTTAACCGTGGGAATGTTGGCCGGGTTTGTCAGCCGCCGTACACCGTTAAAAGAAGATGCCAGCTTTTCCGGGTTTTACCTTGGTTCTCTGGCGTTAGGAGTGACGCTGGTATCGGTGCGTGATTCAAGCGTTGATCTGCAACATGTCTTGTTTGGCTCGATTTTATCGGTGGGAACTAATGCTATGCTGATGGTTGGTGTGATAGCCAGCTTTTCATTGTTGGCTTTAGCGGTGCTGTACCGCGCATTAGTGATTGAGTCTTTTGATATGACTTTTCTTCGGGTCAGTGCACCTAGCTCGCTATCACTGATACATGGACTATTTCTAGGACTTGTTGTGATCAATCTTGTAGCAGGTTTTCAAATTCTTGGCACTTTGATGTCAGTGGGTTTGATGATGCTACCGGCCGTTAGTGCTCGTTTCTGGGCTTGTAATTTGACATATATGGTTGCGGTGGCGATAGGCATTGGTATGTTGGCTAGCCTGATTGGCTTAGAATGGTCGTATTATGCTTCGCTTCCTGCTGGTCCCGTGATCGTACTGAGCGCCAGTATAATTTTTATTTTTTCGATTTTATTTTGGGCGTGTGGTGGTATTTACGCGCGTGCACGCCGTTGAGAATTGTTAGTTGCACAAGGAAAAACATGAAGAGTTTACCTGTATGTACTGGGAGCCCTTGTTCTTCTTTCAAATCTATTAGCAAGGGCGAAGATTGGCAATGCCGTTGACAGGTTATCTATCCTAAATAATGGAGCGGATAATAATGTGTACGTCAAATATCGCACGCTAGTCAGGTTAGGCAGCGATTCTTACAGCTTTAGTCTTTAAGACATCATAGGAACTTGTTTCATGGGTAGATCTAGTGTTCCTTAGCGGGTTTGTCTGGCAGGCTAGCTCGATCGGTTAGTGTGCGCTTTTAGTCTATCAGGCCGGGCGGTCATCGCGTCATCGCGTATAGATAAGCGCTATGACCTAAAATACTGAGAGAATAATTAATTCTCACACCTAGCATAGTATGAGAATAGTATTCAGTACGTTGCTAATATAATGAATGAGCTGATTGCTGTTGATGTGTAATAAGCTAACTATTTCCGCCATTGCAGTAGAGAGTATATTCAGTAGTGGCAAATTTTGGATTTACTGGAAATACCAGTAGTTGCGCCGGCTCGCTAGAGAAACGAAAATCACTAACTAGCCATCTTGATTTTCGTCACTTTCGTTATGAGCATGCTCTTAATCTGTCTTTCCCGCTTTGTGTTTCAACCGATGCTGAAATCGTTGTTAGTGCTTTGGCTAGCTGAATAAAAAAGGGAAATATTTGGGTCTATTGATAGAGATCTTAATATACTCGCCTACTAAAGCAAATTGCGGCCGCCACTAACCGAAGAAGGGTGGATAGTGGTACCTAGAAGAATTATTTAGCTCATAGGCCCATCACAATCTGTGTACAGGCATTTATATATAATGCGGATGTTTTAGTAGGTGTATGAGTGATGATTATCAGTCTTATTGATATAGAAAACGTTTGATAGTGCCAGATCCTCTATAGGGTTTTGTATCTGAGATGATTTTCCGTTCCTCCAGAACATTGTAGGAAATTACATAAGGTAGTTTATTTTATGCATGAACCGGACTCTGAACTTGGCTTAGTGATTACTTGCCTTACATCCGCTTGCTAGATCTCTTTTGCGATATTAGGATTGTTCTAAGTTTCCTAAATTACATAACAAAACTCATTGGCTTAGCTCTGCTCCTCACAATGAATCTTTTGATAAATACGCCAGGTACATGCCCTTCTTTATCCATAGATAACATTAGCCCGATATGCATGGGGAGGAGCTGTAATTAAATTAGCTATTCTTTTATTTTCATAATAGTAGCGTAAAAATTTTTATCGAGTGTTGATCGAACTTATTCGCCAATCAGCCGTTCTGATGCTCAAGTTACATAATAAAATAGTCGCTTAATTAAATAGTATTTGCGGTGGTGTTATTGCTTTTTACGTTTTATATAAGTGTTGATGTGAATGCTGCTCAGTCTTACTGAGTTTCGGTTTTGTAGCATCCGAAAAATCTTTACTATATAAATCATTTTCCATCGCCTAGTTCTGATAAAAGTAACCTATCCGTAATCGGATAGACGTCTGGAATTGCATAATGCTACTATATAGTGATATTAATTTTAATTAATTAATTTAACTCCGACTCCAGAAATTATTTACGAGACAAGCTAAAGATAGTAAGAATACTACTTTGTAAGAAGTTAGCTATCCGGGGGTGTCGTGCTCAGAAAGGACTAGAAGTACTTGTTGTATCACCTATTGCTGAATGGTGAGATTACATAATTCTTAACATAAAGTTTTGATATAAGTAGTGTTTTTATCTTTTTCTAACAAGAGACTCTTTTATCTGGTTATTTGGTTAAATCAAAAAGTATTTTTTAAGAAAAGAACGTATACATTGCTGAGAGAGAAGTGTTTTGTATGCGTGTGTATGAGAGATACACATCAATACAGTTGGTGCTCGCACAAGTTATTATAGTGAGCACAGATGGCGATCTTGACGCCGAAACCTAAATTTGTTTTAGTATGCGTTAGCTGCTTACTCAGAAAAATTTGATCTAACTATACTTGGTATATAGTGTGGAACGATCTCTTCTGAGATCAATACCAACAAGAGCGCAGTTTCTATGATAATTTTTGAAAGGAATCCCTTCTAAAAGAACTGCTCAGTGAGCATAGCATTTAGGCTATGAAGCAGCTATGAGATTCTAAGAAAGATGAGCTCTTGGATTCATGTCTTTTCTTACATACTTGTGCCGCATTTGTAGTATTGGTGATTTTTAGAGTAGCTACGAGCATGGCAGTGCTTGACTGGATAATCCGGATATTGCTTATTTTAGTGACTAAAACAAACGAAATTTTAACATTAGTCCTTTTAACTTAGTGTTGCGATAAAGAGCAACATGCTGCCAGAACCGTTGGTTGCTGAATCACTAAGGTAATGGAATAGTGCTGATACCTGAGCTAGTAATAAAAGATAGCTAGATTTGACATTATGCTAAAGAAAGCGGTCTTTTAATTGATGCACGCTTTTTTCAGGATTATAGAATCTATTTCCTGTACACTGCGAAAATATCGTTTTACCGTATTCTACCTTAGAACCGATGCGTTTAGTGAGGTTGACACTGTGTAGTAGAACGTTTTTAACAGTATGAGCGTTTTGGATACTGACTAGAATTCCGAATATGAGATAATAAGTAGAAAAGTTCTGTGCTCGGTTATACGAGCTTGGATTAGATAGGTGATTTTTATTACTTTGACAATTATTACAAATGCCTAATTAAAACGCCTCATATCTTGATTAGTTATCATATGCGTAAGATTCTATCTGCGGTCTAGTCTTTAGCTAAAGTATGAATACGTTATTAACTTAAATCAACTAGCATTCATGTTCTCGATTGTATCTTTAGTGTAAGCTGGGACTCTATAATTTAGATAAATTAGATCTTGATTATTTTAGAACCATTTGGTTATAGATTAACTTACAATTTATGAGTGAGCTGATTAAATGGGTATTTAATTTGTTTAGATGTTATGAGTGTATTTCGCTCAATATATCCACTTAGTTTGAAATGGCACCACCTAAATTTAATATTTTTAATAAAAGGATTCATTGTAGGAAGTGGTGTCTGTAATGATACCAGCACAGGCAAACTGAATATCTAAATGCTTTAGTGATTGTGGTAAATTTTATTCTAAATCATCCACGTTAGTTTGCAGCTTTTGTTGATCCTTTTAACAAAAATTCACTTCCCTATAAATTGCAGTAATACTTGTCAATGCGTAGAATCAGTTAATAGGTGTCAGATTAAAAATCTGCCAGTGTATTTTTAATCTATATAAAGTCAAGCGGAAGATCAAAATACACATTTGATGTTCATATCTATTATTTAAGTCTATTTTCTACTTCAGAGTATATATTTTAGCCATGGATATAGCGCGAGCCCTGACCAAATGGAATATAAACTCGTCTAAATTTGCCTCAGCAGATAAATAAGATTTCGATCTTATTACACTTTTTAATACGCGACTAGTATCAATGAATGGCCTTTCTTTATTAAATTATTGGCCACACTGAAGAGCATATCTAGTCGGTGAGTATATGGAAGGACTTTAATTACTTCTCTTCTAAGCAGCATACAAGGTGTATCCGCTTATAAGCTTATTAAATCCTCCTATTATTACTATGTTTTCTATAATCAAATTAATTATTGTGTTTAATTATTAACAAATAAGATAAAGTGTCATCGATGGATAAACAAGTACCCTAAACTAGAGTATCTGTTTATGCTAGGGGATTCAGCCTGACTATAGATCTATCACTTTAGTGTCTTGAGTTGATTTATATGGCAATTTAAAAGTATATTATTCACCTATAATTAATGTATGCACGCATTGATCCTGAATCAATGCAGATTATTCCCTATTAAAACACGATGAAGATTAAAGTATACATTATCGCTGAAGTTTTGAGGCCTTCCTGAGTGAATAAATAGACGAATAGATTTCTATGAACAGGGTAGTTTTAAAAGCGGTTTAATTAAAATGGGGTCGAATTATTAATAACTCAAAACAGATTTAGTTCCTTTACAGTATATAACTTTTCATCGATTTCTCTATCTAAGTTAATGAAGACCTGCTTTCTAGCATTGGTAACAATTATTAAGTATGGCGTAGTAAAAAATAAACGTGATAAGTTTCTATAGTGATCTTGCAGCAAGTTTCCATTATAAGAAGCTGGTCAAAAGTGAGAAGAATGGAAGGTGATCTTCTAAGATGGCCAATAGAGGTATTTCAGTTATATACAGATAAATTTCTGTCTTATATATTATCTGTAAAGAACAGTTAACAGTTCAATGCATTTACTATTCAAATTAGTGGTGAAAATATCGGTATTGATTTTTAAATATCCAAATATAATTCTGCTTAAAGGTGATGTTTAAATAAAATTTATATTTTATCAATTTGTAATAGGCAGCCATAGAAATATAAGGTGCCAATAACATAACTAAAGTTTAGTGAGGCTTATTTATTATCTAGCTTTAAGAGAAGAAATAGTGTCTTGAATATTAGTAAATGGTTTTTAAATAGAGGTTAAATTTAATATTTAATAAATTTAATTGCAATCCCTCCTTGGTATTCCAATATAAAGTATTTTTTGAATTATTATATCACAATAAGGATATAATAATGTTATCGCAATGATTGATCTTTGTGTATTATCAAGAATGAACTTATAAACTGAGTAAAAGCTATAAGTTATTATCTCCTTGTGGAGACTAGTTATATTCTGATTTAGCTTATATATAGATAAGAAATATAAGGAGTTTGTAGTTTTTCTAAATTATAAAATAGCGTAATCTAACTGTCTCATTCTGAGATTAGTATAACAATCTTGTATCAAATATATAGAAATAACGGACGGTTTACCTTAATAAGAAATAGAGTGTATTATAATTTAATATGTTTCATACTCTAATAAAAGTGCTAAATAAAAACTAGTCTAATTTGGTTGTTAAACAGAAAATAAATTCTATAAGTAAATGCAGATGATTAATGAATTACTTAGAGCCTGATTAGGCGTATGTAGAATAGAAAATGTTTTAAATTTTCAATTAGCAATTAGCTATAAGATATAAAGGAAAGGGTTTCCATAGCTAAAATTATAAATTTATAATTAGTTGGATAAAATTAAGACAGGATATGGAAGTGTATAAAAGATTTATTTTTTTACTAAACTAAGTAATAGTCTTTAACTAAGGTTAGAAGTATCAATGATTATTTTAATCCTTTCTTAAAAATACAATTTTTATAAAAGATTCATGTTTCTCCTATAGTCTATAGACTAGTTTTAAAATACTACTTAATTTATTTAAGAGGTGTGTGTTGCTATATTGATCATATTTACGATATTAATTTAAGTTGCTTAACTGAACAGAGTTTTGACAGCGTGACGTATAATCTAAAATTATAAATGTTCGGAAAATACTAGTTTTATCTAATTGAATTAATAATATTAGAACGTTGAATAATTCTATTAGAATCATGGTTATCTATTTATGATCCATAAATTTATCGTGTTTAATCTTGATAAGTAATTAACGGGAATGTTAGAATTAACATAATTTAATTTAAATACTAATTCCGATATAATTAGTTTTGATGGCCCATCGACCATCAAATGGTAGTGAATAAAAAGAGAAATAAATTTTGACCGCAGGTACAGCAATGCTTTTGTTATTGATTTTAGTTAAGTCAAGTAGGTTTAATTAATTATCTCTTAAACTCAAAACCCGATTAAAACACTTCTAGTAGAAATCTTATACCCCTAAAATACCGCCATCAGTTACTACCGAAACGTATCTCTAACAGGTATAAAAGATTATATATAAATTCAACTAGTTAAATTAGAAGTGAATTATTTAAATAATATAATAAAAGATATAATGGGATTATCGAGATGATCGAGTTCTCTCGGTAATACATTATTTTAAATGATATTAAATTTTTAAAACTGCACAATAACTAACCATAGTACAATAAACATAAATATCGAACAGATTTAGCATAAACTTATTATTTGCTATTAAATAGCGCTTAATTAATAAACATATCACAAACCTAATGCATTAAGCACCAGACAACAGTAACTGATTTCACAAACATTATATGGAATGAAAATTCCATTTCTATTAATTTTAAAAAAATTAATTATGTAAAAGATAGAATCTAATAAACCATCATTTAACATAATCAAATAAATGATTTATTTTAATAAATTGATTGATGTGTAAACATAATTAACAATTAGTAAATTACTGTAACCGTGGCTAAAAGCAATTAAAAATATTAATTACTGAATATTTTAACAATATAACATCACACGCATCAAGTTCACAAAATTATATATCTATATAAAAAGATTTTATCTGGACAAACGAATTAGTTGTTGTTATTAAGACACAATGATGCGTTCAGTTTTGATGTTTTGTATATAGAACGGTACTGCTAGTAAGTACTAAACCGGATAAATAGAATTGATAATATTCTTATTATATTACTGTATTTTCACAATAGAGTGCTTTTTTGAATTTGATCCCGATTAGATATATAATATTTGTCATCAATCACGATATATGTATTTGTGTTTTTAGTTATTTATTTAACATTTAGCTCAGCTTTGTAATTTACTTTATAGTAAACACCGGATCTCTATAGTTTATAACAACTCTCAGCTCTTGAATTAGTAAATTATTTGAAAGCATGGGTTTGCTACCATTAGCAGGTCCTACCATAACTGTCAGTTATGGTATATAGTCTTTAAATTAATTATGTGGTTTACGTTTACAACAATGGAATAATAGTGAGGTTTCCGACCTTACTCTGAATGATTCTAGTTTCTTTATATCATGCGGGACGTTATATCAGATTAATACCGTTTTACGAATATTTAATATGGTGTAGCAGGGGTAATAGTTCTGTATGTAGCTAGCTTTCTAACTGATTTATCTTAGAGTTGATGCAATATGGTTATTATAGGAAATAAAGGAATCAATTTTTATTGTTTTCTAAATTAAAAGAAATGCTTAAAATATACTATTAGTGATTTTACATAGATCAAATATAAAAATTACCATACGCTTTGTCAGGCTTCAGTGTTAGTATTTTTATTTATATATCACTTGATCTCAGATGTTATCTTAGCAGATATACGCCATTAAATCCAACTTCACACAGAGGGGGTTAAACGCGAAACTCTAAGCATTCGTAACCTCTGACATGTAAGATGCTAGGATACTCAAAAGGAAATATAAATGAAACCTCGTCGGCTATTGTGTTGGACAGGCATATTAAATACATTGCAATAAATGAATACATTTAATGTATTAGCACCTTCCTAGTTGGTTAATGTTAGTGAAAAGCACGCTTTATTTGCCACTCATCGATCAAGTCACTAACTGTTGGAAAGATTTTTATAAAATAAGAGATAAACTCTATTTGCGATTTAAAAAGACAAAGAAAGTTCAAAAATTCATTTTTTCCTGATTTTTTCAGAAATATAAGATTAATTATAATACAGGTCAACTCTGTTGAAGAGTCCCGTTCCACTTGGCGAATAATGTGTATTCCTATTTGAACCGGCACTAGCCGGTAACGATTGCCAAGAATGCGTCTAAATTATTTGAATAATTTTGTACGTATCATAAGGTTTATATGTTTAGTAAGCAAAGAAGTGATTATTGTTTAACTTGTAAGTGACGGTGTAGTTGGTGCTTATCAATGGACAGTGGTTTAATATTCCATCAAATAAAATAAATGCAGGATAGTTTTTTATCAGATAAAGCCTAAGGATCTTGGCGGTAGCCAGTCTTCAGAAAGCGAAGTTATCCATGAAAGCCTACGCATGCGGCCAGCGCCTACTCTCACTGTAGAATAGTAGGCATATGAGCAAGGGATGGTTACAGATAAGACACTGAAGTTTCTCTATAAAGAGCTGTAACTAGTGGGACCCGTTGTGGCGCACTAGCTGGAAAAAAGAAGGGAAGTTGGTAAGGGATAAGGCATCTGAGGGGCGCCACTCTAGGAGACAAAAGTTATTTCGTGTCCTTTGTTGCTTTAGCACTGACACAGCAGCGGCGATACGATACAAAAGGATATATGACGTACTATCGCTTTGAAGGGTGGGAAAGCTAGAGATTTTATTTAAATAGGTTATCGTCAGGATCGCCGAATTTCCTGGAAGAGAGTAATTAACTGCCCTAAACAAACCGTTCTTGACTTTAACTAGAAGAAGGAACATGAATATTGTATGGATTTAGTATAGCTTTCACCATTGCGCAATAGCGTTTCTTGCTAATAGTAAGCTGCCGGGAAACTCATCAGATTTAAAAGATGTCCTATAATAGGTGTGTCCATTAATGACAGCATTCTTTTAGGGGGTTGCTTTAGTTAGGCTGGCTGTGTCGAAAGTCAGTACTCATTGCTTAAATGTGATTTTCCTGCTATCTTTATGTGTGTGAGTAGGAGATTAGTTAGCTTTAATATTGACTAAAGGTCGCCTCCTGAGTATGGTCGCACATAGTGATGGGAGTTATCTGAGTTGGAATAGGTAATTCGTTTAGAATAGTTAGAAGCAACTAATTAATATTTTAATGCGGATAATGGCTCATATTTTTATAACTAAAAGATTGGCCTATAACCTGCCAGAATTCGGGTTATGATGCATTTTAGCTCGCAATTTAAACAAGAAGGGAGATGCTAAGCGCCTTTGCAAGAATAACCCGCTCCCAAGAACAATAACTTCATCAATGCGTATCACTCCACAAGGTAGATAAACATAAAGTAATACCAGCCATTAGCTTAATGATCAATAAGCGACTGATGATTAGGTTAGAGAGGATAAATAGCATGTCGACAATCATAGATCAAGTCTGCTCGCATGACAAAGAGGCAGATGGTCAGTGTTGTCTCATGCAATATAAACAAGCACCCGATAGCAATACTCAGCGGTCCGCTGAGAGGCGAGGAGGTTCATCAAACACAGGATGCTCGCTACCGGAGCAATAAAACGGTAAATGCATAGTAGAGTAAGATGTTTTTTAGGATTCCTGCATTCATTAAGGCTCATTGGTGCGGTTTAGATCAAGGATAGTATTACTCAATTTTATTGTTTCTATTTTGTGATTCATCTAGCACCGCTTAGATAGTCAAGAGTCATTTAAATTTTTGAGTGATCTTTACGAAACCCGTACTAGCCCTAGCGCTAGTTAAATCTCTTTCAAGATAAGAAAGAGCATAACATTAGTATAGTCAGTAAACTGACTATGGTTGTACGGTTGCTATAATGTGTGTCAGGTTAGCCCTGCTGATTGACCGGCTGTTCGGTTACAGCAGTTCGCTTACGATGATGACAGATTGCACAAGGATCTGTCGGTGGATCCTGTACTGTTAAACAGTTCTAAATGCTGTTTTTAGTCGTTTTGATCACTGACTGCTATGGCAGTAATCAAAATAGAATTAATAAAACACCTGCGCCCTACGATCTCTATCTGCGCTAAAGGTGGCCACTTAGGGCTCCTGTGAGAATAAAAAATTACTAGAAGGCAATTCGGGTGCGCTTCTAGCTAAACTGTATAAACTGGCTGCCTCTCACTGCTGGTATTGGGCAGGCAAAAGACCAAGCTGGACAAGAAATAGTCTTGTATAGATAGAGGTAAGAAGAGAATGGATATTTCTGCATACGTGGTCACTTAAGCGCCGCAGCCCATTCTAAGATGATGTGTCTAGTTCATCTATTGACTCGGTGTAGAAGCCTAAGCATCACTTGAGTAAGTATGGAAAGGGTGTTATCAAAAACTATTTTAATTATACCACTAGAGTGGTATGCAATGTGTAGGATCTGAGTTAAGTATAAAATTAGCGCCTGGAATTAGCAGGATTTATCTGGGTTTTTTATTTTTAAATCGGCTGCGTTGATAGCGCAGTCAATGCGGAAAGTGATACGCTCTCGTTGCTTACCTCCTATCTCCTTACATGCTTGTAGATAAATTTTGGGCAAAATTAATGATCTGGTGATAAGTAATATACAGGAGTTCTTGAATTACATTGTCAGCAGATAAGTTAAATTGCTCACCACCGTGGATATAGAACTTAGGATATGACTTCATCATTTCTGGTTGCTTTTTTGCTATAGACAGTGCTGTATTGCGCTTACTCTGGTTTACGTTTCAATACGTTTGGTCTTATTCTCAGTATCAGCTTGCGTTTAATGTTAGATAGTGCTTTTATTGGTTTGATCAATGCAGCGGTATTTTCCATCTTCTCAATTTTGACTGTTAGGTAAGGTGAGGTATTTGAATTCAGTGAACCAATGTCACTTTAGGATTAAAACCAAAAGGGAATGAGCCGGTACATTAATATGGGGTTCAATGTCTTTATTTTTCTGTTGGGTGCCGCCTGTAAGTGTTAGATATCACTACCTCCTTATCAGTAAGTTAAGGATGAATTTTGTTACACGTTATCTCTATAATATCACCCAAGGGTTGATAGTGGTATGTCTCACGTGCAAGTGTGATCAGGTATTAGGCTAAACTAATTCTCCAGTTTCTTTGTGTTTTATCTTTGATAATTTTACCCACTAGTTAATTTCCTGCCTTTGGTGGAATTAATCTCTCTAGATGGTGATCTTGAAAATCGATTATTCTAGCGCCAGGGTAAGCAGTTTAAATGACATTTTCATCAGTTTTAATCATGTATAAGCGACAGCAGGAATCCCCGGTTGAGTAGTTGATCTAAACAGTGGTTGGTTTGTCGGTCCTATATTTGCCAGCAGTGTTCTGCATAATCGTACTAGATGTGCGCGATCAATTAATGATCGCCATTGTTTGCTTATTATAATTTAGGAAGTAATTCAAATAGAATATTCGCATGGTGAAATATGATCTTAAATAGGGTATAGTCTTACGAAGAAAGCTTGATGGCAGTGAAATCGGTGAATATCAAGGTCAGAAACATTTTCTTCACTATAGATAAAGTAACTTATCAGTATTAGTTAATAATAAATTATTCCAGAATGTTAGACTGGAAGAGATAACCCCGTATTATCGGCTATAAGTTTCTCATGAGTTTTATTAGACTAGCTTAGTAGACGTGGCAAATATGGAGATACTGCACGCGATGTCACACTCACTCATTTCTCTAGATATGAGCAGTGGTTGTGCGTTTATGGCATGCGTTGCATCGGAATCCCCAGTTTAAAGATGTCGGAGGACACACGTTGGAGCATTGTCGCCAAATTTTGCAATTGGTGGAGATGTTGCATGGGTGGGTATGTCCTGCGTAATGTGGTGGGGATCCATTGTTTTTCCAGTAATCTGCTAACAGCAGAGAGCTATCAGCTGATCATGAAATATCTACTTATAATCAAGGGCGGGCTAGTTAGAAAAGAGGATCTAGTGTGGGGTGCTCTGTCAGGGAGCCTATTTAGAAACGCCGTTCTTTTTAGTTCGCATTAGGTTGAGTGTCTCAACCGCCATTGAAAAGAACATGGCGAAATAAATATAACCTTTTGGTACATGTATTTGGAAGCTTTCTAGAATTAGAGTAATCCCTACCAGGATCAAAAATGCCAGACCCAGCGTTTTTACCGAGGGATGCTGGTTAACAAATTCTCCGATTGGTTGAGCGGCATACATCATTACGCCAACGGCAGATACCACTCCTGCCATCATAATAAATAAGTGATCGGATAGACCCACAGCAGTGATTACAGAGTCTAGGCTGAAAATTATGTCTAATAGCATTATTTGCATGATCGAGCTGCAAAAGTTATATCCCTGAGTATGCTTCAGTTCTCGAGGACCCTTGAGGGTAGCGCATATTTCTTTGCTGACTTTAAAAATCAGGAACAGCCCACCAAATAAGAAGATTAGATCGCGACCGGAAACGTTATGAGTTATGACGCTGAACAGCGGATGCGTCAAACGAATTACCCAAGTGATAGAGCTAAGTAACACTAACCGCATCAGCATGGCAGCAGCCATGCCAAAGCGGCGCGCTTTGTGCTGTTGATTTTTAGGCAGCTGAGCCACCACCAGGGAAAGGAAAATAATGTTATCAATACCCAAGATGATCTCAAGAATGGTCAATGTACCTAAGGCTAACCAAGTATGAGGATTTATTACCCATTCGTACATCGCCTTAAATCCCTTACCTTAATCAATTTTAAAAGGTAATTATACGCGTTTATTCTACCGCCGGTATATTTTTGCTAAATGACTGATAAAAGAAATTTAAACTAAAAAATATCTTGCTAGCAGTGCAGCGGTAAAATTCTTTTTGAGATAGAAGCCCTGTGGCAACGTCAAAATGGGCACTCCTCGTTCATCGATGGCTTTAGTTGTCGCCTTCCTGTTAGCTGCCTTGGGGCGTAGCTGCAGTACTGTGCCGTGGCGGGCGGTGATTTGTTTGATATGACCTAGAACGATCAGATCCATTAGTTCTTCCCAATCGCGGCGAAGCATCTCTTCTTCTGCATGGTTTGGACTCCATAGCATCGGCGAACCGATGCGCCGTTGTTTCAGTGGGATTCGCTGTTCGCCTTCCACAGGCACCCAGAGAACTCTAGCTAGCTTAGAGCGGACATGGCTATTGGTCCAGGTGATACCGCTATTGCAAGTAAGCGGCGCCACACAAACAAATGTAGTTTCTAACGGTTTGCCAGCAGCGTTGATCGGAATGCTTTTCAACTCGATGCCTAATGCAGGAAAGTCTTGTTTAGGCTTGTTTCTTGACATGGCACCGAGGAGCTGCTCCAGCAATATACCAACCCAGCCTTTATCGTGCTTTAGATCTTGTGGGATAGGTAGCTTCGCGTGATTTCCTAGTTCATACAGACTACAACCGGCCAACGATTGGGCTCGACTGAACAATTCTTGTTCATTGTTAGGTGGGGGGAGTTGTTGAGATATAAATTCCATCAATCAGGATTTGACTTTTTTAGAAACCATATTTTGAGCTTTTTGATTCTGCTGCTTGCGCCTTTTTAGCTGAATTGTGATAGTAGCATACGATTAAGTAACTTTACTTGGTTATTAGAAATAAAGTGTCCTATCCACTTTTGGCTAGCTGAATGAGGCGCTAATAGATTGGATCTTATTATCAGTCTACAGCTTTATGGGAACCCTAGCACGTTGATCGACTACTGGTTGGATTTCTACTCTTGACGCTGGTATTCTTGTGTAAATGTGACCGATTTACAGATCACCCCTAAGGGTTTTCTGTGCATCAATATAATGTTGGCGGATTTTCGCCAAAATAGGGTAAATAGCCTATTTTGGCTTATATCACTAACTGATAAATAGTCGGCATGACTGCATTATCTTTTTGTGTTTCTAATAATAAACTTAAGCTTATTTAATGGCGCTTTGACGTCTGTAAGAGGGTTTCTGACGTTTCATTCAGTTTCACATTACCTCTAATGCATAAGTAATGTGAATAGCGTGGCTGAAAACCGCGCAGGAGTGTTGTATAACTTCACGATTATCCGGGAATTAGATATTCCTTTTATTCGGTATAGTTGCTGAAAATTAGTGGTTTACCAAATTTGGCTTGTGTGAAACAATTGTAGCATATTTATGGAGGATTTGAATTAACGCTTGTCGAGGTAGTCCGGTGATCGATAATGATGGCTACCGCCAAAATGTTGGTATCGTAATCTGCAATCATCAAGGTCAAGTTCTATGGGCTCGCCGTTACGGTCAGAATTCTTGGCAGTTCCCACAAGGAGGGATTGCCTGTGGAGAAAAGGCGGAGCAGGCGATGTACCGTGAACTGTTCGAAGAAGTAGGCTTGAGCAAAAAAGATGTACATATTCTGGCATCAACCCAAAACTGGGTGCGTTATAAACTGCCAACTCGTTTGGTTCGTTGGGGAACAACGCCCCTATGTATCGGCCAAAAGCAAAAATGGTTTTTGTTGCAGTTGATGTGCAATGATGCTGATATCAATATGCAACGTAGCAAGACGCCGGAGTTTGATAGTTGGCGCTGGGTCAACTTTTGGTATCCGGTTCGCCAAGTAGTCTCATTCAAACGGAATGTTTACCGTTGGGTAATGAAAGAGTTCGCTTCGACTGTTATGCCTCTAGCAGCAACACAACGACGGACCCCTTTTTTCTGCCAGAAAACAGAGTAAGTTCAGTAGTGTATCTTCAGGCACTTGCGCGAAGAGAGTAAGCAAGTGGTTGAAGTTGCACAATTTTGACGGTAGTGTTCGATATAATTGGTTAGTTACAGCGTCCAAGCTATGAATACAGAAGTTTTTTAATGTGTCTAAAAGACAATAACCACCCTGCTATTAGTTGATGTTGTGATTCGGGCTATAACTCGAGCTAGTACATTAGTTCTTTGTTTTGATAAGAACAACAAGATTCTATCAGGAGCTAGATAGCCAATTAACTCGGTATACTAAAGCATACCCTGATGTTTGAATGCGTTTAATCGGAAAAGAATTCCAATCTTCCTCGGCTTACCGAAGAATTGATACTCGCCCACTATTGGCGTTTGCTAATTCAGCAGCAAACGCGGCGGAATTTGATCAAAGCAAAAATCTTTCACGGTGATATTTCTATATTAGATGACGGGCTTTATCATGACTCGTAGTCAAAACTACTTTGGTAAATTCAGAAGGCATCCATGTGCCTTTCTGGCAGTAGCGTCTGCTATTGTGATAGCGGCCCAATAAGGTAGGAAGCAGCTAACTCCAAATAAATAGCTGTTGCAGAAGGTTTCGATATTTAACAGCGTTAGCGAGCCTAAAATGCTGAAATTAAAGACTACAATACGAAACAGAGAGAAGAGTATCGCTGATTAAGAAATAATTTGGTGTTAGCTTCTAAAAAGAAGCTAAGCGATCTGGGTATTGATATGCAACCCAGGTTAACTTGATGTGGCCTTGCAGCTTGCAGTAGTTTCTACATTAACAGTCTTCGGTCACTGAGTATACTATTAACTGGTAGTGATAGCGATAGTTACTGAATCGTGAGCTAATCTACAAGACATATATCTATGTGAGTATGTGATTATTCCACGAGTGTTTCGCTAACATTGTATTCTCCACATCTATACCATACTAACCTCAAGGTTAGTCAACTGACCCGGTAATGATAATGCGGACATTAGGTTGCTTATTATAGTGAGCTTCCGACATCAAGGCAGTGTTGTTTAGGGAAATAGTGATGATTAGTATCATTATTCCGGTTCGCTGACAGGCGAACCCACGGGCTCCCTTTTATGCTATGAAGGGGTGCCCGTAATCTCAGAATCAATGATTCTAGTTTGGTAAAGACCTGATCAACTACAAATTATGTTATCAAGTTTAAACTGTGTCTATCGCTTATTGATCGCCGATATCTTGAGCGATAGTTCTATTGGCAGTCGAATTTATTAAGTATAGCCTCTATTGAGGCTTGACCGGTAATGTTAGATTAGAATAGCACTGATTGGGTTTTTGCACTCAGTCGCCATGTTAAATAACATACAGCAATGTTATTATACATAAGTGAGTTCTGGCAGGGCTTAGGTATCGCTGTACAAGCTGTATCGTTATTGGTGGTATTTCTTCCCACATGGGTGTTTAGCGGTCACATTATTAGGATAGGTAATTTGATGTGCTATTTTGTATCTGGGAAGTGCTCACTATACGTCTCGTATGCTATGTGCGCGATACCTGTGTTTACACTGACTACTATTTAAACCCATCTAGCAACCTTTATCGCTTTTGGCACCTGCCGTAGCCTATCGGATAAGAATAACAGACAATATTATGGTGATAAATGAGTAATACTTATCTGGAATTTCCTAAATTTGACCCGATTATTTTTTCGATCGGCTCAATTTCCTTACATTGGTATGGTCTGATGTATTTGCTCGGTTTTATTTTTTCCATGTGGTTAGCTCTGCGACGCGTCAGTAAGGTGGGTAGCATCTTGACTAAAGATGAAGCAGAAAATCTTCTGTACGCTTGTTTTCTAGGTGTGTTTGTTGGTGGCCGCGTTGGGTACGTGCTATTCTACAATCTACCGCCTTTCTTAGATAACCCTGTATATTTGTTCAAAGTATGGGATGGTGGCATGTCTTTTCATGGCGGTTTACTTGGGGTTATCCTGGCGATTACCTATTTCGCCCATTGCAGTCGATTTAACTTCTTTCAAGTCTCTGATTTTATTGCTCCTCTCAGTCCATTTGGGCTTGGGCTTGGGCGTCTTGGCAACTTTATTAACGGCGAATTGTGGGGCCGTGTCACTATTGACACCCCTTGGGCGATGTTGTTCCCGGGTTCGCGAAGTGCAGATCTAGTGATTGCCGCCGCCGATGCTAAATTATTTCCGTTGTTAAATCTGTATGGTGTTCTGCCGCGTCACCCATCGCAATTATATGAACTGCTATTAGAAGGGGTGGTATTGTTTATTATTCTTAACCTATTTATACGCAAGCCACGACCTATAGGTGCTGTGTCTGCTCTTTTTCTGCTTAGCTATGGTACTTTCCGAATTGTCCTTGAAACTTTTCGTCAGCCAGATGCTCAGCTTGGTTTGTTTCATGGAATATTTAGCATGGGACAAATCCTCTCTACCCCTATGCTAGTTGGCGGTGTTATTATGATGGTTTTAGCATACCGTTATCAATCACAGCGATAATTACTATAAGGCACCAGTGAAACAGTATTTGTATTTAATGCATAATGTGCTCACTAAGGGTATTTCTAAACCCAACCGTACAGGCACTGGCACACTATCGATTTTTGGCTACCAGATGCGGTTTAATTTACAGAAAGGCTTCCCGCTGGTCACGACTAAAAAATGTCACTTACGCTCTATTATCTATGAGTTATTGTGGTTCTTAAATGGTGATAGCAACCTCGCCTATCTACGGCAACACAACGTTAGCATCTGGGATGAGTGGGCCGATGAAAACGGTGAGCTTGGCCCGGTTTATGGTAAGCAGTGGCGGGCTTGGGAAACCAAAGACGGTCGCCAGATAGACCAATTAAGCAATGTGATCAAACAGTTAAAGCAAGAACCGGACTCACGGTCTATTATTGTATCCGCTTGGAATGTTGGCGAGCTGAGTCAAATGGCGCTTGCGCCGTGTCACGCTTTTTTCCAGTTCTACGTAGCTAAAGGTAAGTTATCCTGCCAGCTATATCAGCGCTCATGTGATGTGTTCCTAGGCCTACCCTTCAACATAGCCAGCTATGCGCTATTTGTCCATATGATAGCACAGCAGTGCGACCTGGGGGTTGGTGATTTTATCTGGACAGGTGGCGATACCCACCTGTATAGCAATCATATAGAACAAGCGAAGCTACAGTTGTCCAGGGAACCACGCCCCCTATCAAAGCTATCGATTAAGCGTAAACCGCCTTCCTTGTTTGAGTACTGTTTCGAAGACTTTACTATTGAAGGTTATGATCCGTATCCAGTAATTACGGCACCGGTAGCTATATGAGGTCTGCCTAATACAGGAATTGTAGTGTACTTCCCTATTATTTGATCTGAATTTGCATGCTGCAGAGCATTTTATTATTAATGCCTGAAAGTAGCGGATATAGAACACATGAGGATTTTAATGTAATGGTCTTTTTCGTTATACCTTATTCTCAGGTCATGATGTGAGTCAGCATAAATAAGATTTAGGTCTAAACAGCAATATTTACCAACGCGATATGATGTTAATGAAGCTAGTTATGGTGATTTGGCATGTGGGGATTTTACCTAGTTGGAGCTAGCAACTGGGGCCTTATTAGCAGGCTGTGAGATTTTTGGATGGTCCCCAGAAACGCCCGCATTCCTTTTTCCAAAATAGGAGCTTCCACTGCATGGATAGGGCCGTGCAGTGGATAAAACTGCACTTTGGAATAAAAGCATCGGTATTTTCTTATTACCGTATAGTATTGCTGAGTTCGTACTCCAACAAACAGATCAAAATTTTATGGTGTGTTACAGCATCCAGGCTGGGCATATTCCTTCAGTAATGGCTTAAGAACTCTTCGCTTAGTGCCATCTGATAAATGATGAGTGCGTATGTGATGCCATCGGAAATACAGGCTAAAATCAGCCTATATGAACTTTAAAGTGTAGCTTGAGAAAAATGCTGAAAGTAGTATTAGCTTTTCCTGCTCCCGCGCGCTTGCTCTAACAGAGGAAACCTAGCATTCTGTGCTAGAAAATAGTGTTTGTATGACAGAAAATACAGTGAGTCGATTTTTCGGTAACTAGCTTCTATTGCTAAAGGTTTGATCTTCGCTCAGGATTGCGCTAGGTATGCAAATGGTAATTCGTGTTGATTAAAGGGGGTTTAGGCGAGGCAGGTGGCAGCTAACTAATCGCTGCTTACACCATTCATCACTATAGTAGCTAGTAAGCAATCGCAGGCGATGCTGTTGCGTATTCCGGCTGCTTGTGGTGTCCAAGACAGCCAACCTGATGCTCGACGCCAAGAATTGCAATGAAGTCGCTTGGGTGCTGCTATTGAATCAATATTCAGTGCACATGAATGTGTTGCCCAATTTTTGCAAGAACAAGGGCAAAGGAAATATTTGTCGCCAATTTATGATAGTTTTTGGTTAGGATAATTAACAGTAGCATTGAAGTTGCTTAAGCTGCGTAATACGGCAATTACGGTGCAGACGTCTTCAAAGAAGACGTATGAGACTATAGCTAAGGTTTTTCTAGTAACAAAATTAATACTTCTGACCATTCAGAAGCGGCACTTGAATTATTCCCTATCCCTAGGGGATAATCAACAGCGTTGTTTACTGACTTAACATCAGACTTCCTATAAAATGTTTAATAGGATAGGATGTACTATTTGATAAGTTGTAGTATCCATAAAAGGTGTGGATAGAAGTTTCCTATTTATCTGCATGCGTTCGATGTCCCGCCAAACGAGAATGCCTGATGGCGCATTGTGGTGGGAAAGCCCAATCTTAGAGATCCCTGTAGTTTAAACAGGAAGCTAGCTGCGAGCCTAGCTCATAACGTAGAATTGGTTACTGGGCCGTGCGGCTAATTGAACCTTTTCTAGGTAAGAAAGTAACTGTCTATTAGGACAAGCCTGGATGGGCACAAGTTGAGTCAACGTAGCTTATAGGTTTGCTCGAACTGTTAGCTATGGAATTGTTTTTTTAGTGTGTCCGCTAGGACAGTTATATTAACACTAAGTGTTGGTATACTTGCTCAAAAATGAATAGAAAGGTTGTTAAGCATGGTCTCTGGCGAAGAGATAATCCGATTTTTGTTGCCATTGTGCAGGATATTATCTTGTCACGATGGCAGGTTGTCCGCCGAGCTAAATCCCTAACTGGGTAATACCTCTTCCCTTAACTATTAATAAACATATAGATGCCACAAACACACTTAGAAGTGCTAAGCCGTTTGCATTACACCTAGCGGTGATATTGCACAGATTTTTTAAAGGAAACCATGATGTTTACGGTTTATTATTCAAATAAACTGAAATTTTTAAAAAATCTGACCAGCAGTCTGATAGCTAGAGATCCCTTGAGCAATCCCTTTCAACAGGAAGTTGTACTGGTAAAAAGCCCCGTGATGGCAGAATGGTTGCAAATACAATTAGCGGAACAGTTTGGCATCGCTGCGAACATCTCCTTTCCGATGCCCTCAGCTTTCATCTGGGATATGGTTACCAAGGTCCTGCCAGAGATTCCGAATGAAAGCGCATTCACTAAGAAATCCATGACTTGGAAACTGGCGTGGCTGTTACCAGAGCTGCTCACTTTACCTGCGTTTTCTATACTAAAGCACTATCTGACGGATGATTGTGATAAACGGAAAATTTATCAGTTGAGTACTCAAGTAGCTAACTTGTTTGACCAATACATGGTATATCGCCCGCAGTGGTTAGAGAGCTGGCAGATGGGTGAACTTATAGATGGGTTAGCAGAGGATCAGAAATGGCAAGCTCCGCTATGGGGTCGATTAGTTGAGTGTACACGCGAATTAGGGCAGTCGGAATGGCATTTTGCCAATCTGTACAGGTATTTGATCAGTGTTCTAGAGAATACTAAACTTTACTCGCCTGGCTTGCCGCAGCGAGTGTTTGTTTTTGGCATTTCGATACTTCCACCCGCATACCTAAATGTCTTGCGGGCACTCGGCCGTCACATAGATATTCACCTAATGTTCACCAATCCCTGCCGTTACTATGGGGGTGATATTCAGGACCCAGACCTTTTGATTGGTTTGCAAAGCCGGGAATGCCGTCATTACTATGAGGTGCAGGAACACAACTTGGTTAGTGAGCCAAGTCAAACCGTACAACTAAGTAAGAATCAAAAGAAACAAGAGCGAACCCATCCTCTGTTAGTTTCTTGGGGGAAATTGGGACGTGACTACCTTTACTTATTGTCTCACTTAGAAGGAGTGCATGAGGTCGATGCTTTTGTTGAGATTCCCCCTGATAATATCCTAAAGGCCATTCAGCATGACATGCTGGAGCTAGAAAATTACGCGGAGACTGAAATCACGCAAAGAAGGCTAGAGAGTAGTGTTACAAAACGCCGACTAGAGCTTGAAGATCGTTCACTCAGTTTGCACATTTGCCACAGTCAACAGCGTGAAGTAGAAGTGTTGCATAACCAATTACTAAATATGTTGGCTGAAGATCCAGAATTGACGCCCCGCGATATTATTGTGATGGCGCCGGATATTAACAGCTATACGCCTTATATTCAGGCTGTGTTTGGGAATGCTCCCGCTAACTGTTACCTGGCATTTTCCATTTCTGATTATAAAGCGCGTCCGGAGAGTCCGGAGCCACAAGCCTTTATTTCATTGCTTGACTTGGCACAAAGTCGGTTTACAGCTGAAGAGGTGCTGACATTACTAGAAGTACCTTCACTGGCGGCACGGTTTGGCATCACTGGAGAGGGATTACGCCTTTTACGGGATTGGGTCGGTGAATCTGGCGTGCGCTGGGGATTGGATGATGACAACGTGCGTGACCTGGATCTGCCACCCACTGGACAGAATACCTGGCATTTTGGTATTACGCGTATTTTGCTCGGCTATGCAATGGATAGTCACTCTGGCGATTGGCAGGGCATTCTTCCGTATGATAAATCGAGCGGGTTAGCTGCTGAGTTGGCTGGAAAATTGGCGGATCTGTTAAATAGCCTCGGGCGCTGGCGACACCGGCTAAGTAGAATGCGTTCTCTAGAAGAATGGCTGCCGTTGTGCCAGCAACTACTAGACACCTTCTTTGTGCAAGATAGTAAAACAGAAGAGGTATTGCCATTTATTGGAAAGTGCTGGCAGCAAGTCATTAGTTTTGGTGTGTCGGCCAGTTACCCGGATCTAGTACCCTTGCGTGTTCTGCGAGATGACCTGGTGGCTCATTTCGATCAGGCGCGTACCCGTCAGCCTTTTTTTTCCGGGAAAATTAATTTCTGCACGCTAATGCAGATGCGATCCATTCCATTCAAGGTGGTGTGCCTACTAGGTATGAATGAGGGGGTGTATCCACGTGAACTGCCACTGCTTGGGTTTAACCTGATGGCAAAACAACCTAAGTGTGGTGATCGAACCCTGCGCGAGGATGACCGCTATTTGTTTCTTGAGGCGATTCTGTCAGCGCAGCAGCGGCTATATATCAGCTTTATTGGCTGCTCTATCCAAGATAACCTAGAGCGTTATCCTTCCGTGTTAGTTACTGAGTTGCTGGAATATCTTGAACAAAGATATTGCTTGCCTGATGTCGTCGAGCATTTAGACGCTAGTGGGAGAGTTAATCGGGTTGGTGAGTACTTGCTGACGCGGCATGCGAGTATGCCGTTCGCCGTCGAAAATTTTCTACCTAGCTCAGAGCAACAAAGCTACGCCTCTGAATGGTTGCCCGCCGCCGAGGGGCGTGGAATAGCAAGACCAGTCTTCAATCAGTCTCTTCTTCCATTAGGAGAGCAGGAAATTCCATTGGATGTTTTACATCGGTTTTACCGCCACCCGATCCGTGCCTTTTTTCAGTTGCGCCTCGGCGTTAGCTTCAGTCTAGAAGAGATCGAACTTCCGAAAGAAGAACCATTTACGCTGGATCGCCTCAGTCGATATGAGTTAAATAGCCAACTATTAAATACTTTAATCACAGGTGAGAGCGTTAGGTGCTTGTTCCAGCGTGCATGTTCTGCGGGTCAGTTACCATTTGGTGCTTTTGGTGAAGTGTATTGGCATAATCAGAAAAAAGAGATGATTGAATTAGCTAAAACAGTGCAAGCCGAGCTGACCACAAATTACAATCTAGAACTGGATATAGAAATTGCTAGCGTTCGTATCAGTGGCTGGCTTGATCGGGTACAAGATGACGGGTTACTGCGCTGGCGGCCTGCGACACTGTCGGTATTGGATGGTATTCGCTTGTGGATAGAGCACCTTGTGTATTGTTGTATGGGTGGTAGGGGAATAAGCCGCCTCTATGGATGTAAAAATACAGTCTGGTGCTTCGAGGCCCTCACAGAGGAAAATGCACGCAAACATCTAGCGGAGCTGGTTGGAGGGTACCAACGTGGTCTTTGCCACCCTTTGTTGCTTCTGCACAAAAGCGGGTGGGCGTGGCTAACCCAATGTTATCAGACGAGAACACAGCGTATTGACTGGCAGGAAGAGACACAACGTAAAGCACAGGAAAAATTGATACAGGCCTGGCAGGGTGATCAGCATACTCCAGGTGAAGGAGAAGATCCTTATTTGCAGAGAGTTTTCTGTCAGTGCCGTTTGGATAATAAGGACTTAGCACAGATTTTGAATGAAACAGAACGCTATTTGCTGCCGCTGGCAAGGCATAAAAAAGGTTAATTTGGTGGTTTGTCTTGAGCCTCCGCCAGGAAGGTGGCGGGTATCTTCCTATTCATCGTGGAGGCGGAATAGATCTAAAAGCGCGTTATGAAGCCGGGAATAGAGGGTTATGTTTAAGTCTGACAACGCAGAACAGTGGCTTTAGCTACAAACAAAAAGGTTGAGAGCCTTTAATTACCCATAAACAACATAAGCCTATTATTTGTTCACAAACCGCTTTGTTGAGTATTTAAATATGCTAGCAGCGCGTATTGGTGATTCCGCGAAACCTCTTTTATGCTAGGGATGTTCTAAAACAATAAAGGGCGATGTCTAACCATCAGGTCGCTCCATATTTACAGAACGTACTGACCTATATTTATATCGAATTTAATATTTATCTTGGAAGCTAGTTGGAAAATTTTAATTGTGTGTTTTTTAAGAATAGCATCAATGGCCAGGAAAAGTCGAGATAGTCTAAAAGTGTTGCTATGAGCAGACAGTGTTCCATAGCAATGCGGCAGTATTTTGAGCAATATATTAGGTGCTGTTAATCTCGGCAAAATAAAGTGACATCCGTTGACAGGGATAACAAAAAAGAAAAAAGACACGGCGTAGGAGGTAATTAAAATGCTGAACAGTATGATAGTGCTGTTAGTGCCCGCTATACAGGCTCTAAATCCGTGTCAGGAATTCATTCTTCCAGCTGGTTCTATGGAATAACCGAACATGCAAATAGAATTTGCTCAGTACCTCAAATAATAGTGCTAATGATTTTAAATAGTGACTTACTACTAGGTAGTCTACAGATATGTTTGGATGATTTTCGCTAAAAGACGAATAGTTTATTACTACCCCGATCTACTTGATCGGGAGGAATGAGTCGTTGGAGCATCCGGGCTGGTTGTATGGTAGATTCAGTTATGCAAAACTCCTGGAGCCGAAAATGCAAAGCGCAAGTACTATGCAGTTAATCTCTACCTCAGGATGGTGCGTTTATGCGCCACCGTGCATATCGCGAACAACTTAGAGAAAGAATGTTGAATACTGCGAATTTTAGTACGGCTGTCTGTATAGGTGATCTTGGGACCTAGAAGGATACTCAAAGAAGCAAACTCCACCATTTATTGACAAACTTCTATAAACCTATTATTCCTTAAATCTAATATGCAAGATTCTTGAAGGTAGCTAGTCATTGCATCAACTTGTGGCATCACAGTTAAAATTGGGTAAGGTATCAGATTATAATGGTAGTGTGGTACCTACTAACAGTAGCGCTCGCATAAATAGGTATTGTATAGAATCTATTATTCCCTATCTCCGAGTCCATTCGGGAAAGAGCTAATGAGTGAATGTCCTAGAAATAAGAATAGCTAGGTGTTCGAGATTAACACTAAGATCTATATAACCTATTTGATTCCCACTCGAGGGTGCAATATGTAATGCAATTATTTGCAGAAACAGGGGTGTCGGATACTACCAACACTGTTTCTGATCTGATGTTAGATAGCAATAATGGGAATAGTAGATCAGCGAATCCCTGATCGAGAAAGTCTGACTAAGTATAATAAGTCGTCATGGTGATTTATCACTACTTACAAATCTTACACCATAAATGTATCCGGAAGAGTTACTTAACAGAGATTGCAAGGTTTTAATTTGGTTTGTCCGACCCCTGCGATACTCGTACTCTAAGGTTAGATTAAGTTGCTATAGGATATCTTGTTTAGGCTCTGTGTGGACAAACATTGAGTTACTTCTATTAGATAGATAGCAATGGAATCGTGGAGCATCTGACTGCCAAGACGCTGCAACACGGGCTTATGGGATGCGTTAGTCAGAGCGAGATACACAACAAGACGCTCTATTTTTAATTAACTTACAAGAAGGTAATAAATAACTCAACAGAGGTTTTCTGAGCGGTAGAATTTAGGAAGCGGCATCTCCTTATCATCCCGAGTATCTAACCTTATGTCCAGATAGCTTAACTTTTACTAAACTGTTTCGCAGATTTTAAAATAGCTGTGAGTGGTGGAATATCAGGTTTGCGTATAGGAAGGACATTCCGGGTGTTATTTACTGATCATGTTAAGACTGGCATTACCGTCTGCATGCAACGGTAATGTATTTGCACGCTATCAGGATCAGGTGCTATTTTAAGCAGATTATCTGGCAGATATCGCCCGGGGTAAAGTGAACTGTCAGGTATTGGTTTGTAGGTTACGATTCCCTATCTAGATGACTCAGGGGTAATAATTCACTGTGATGCTTTTACTCAGTGACTGTCGAAATTATTAGCTTTCTGATTAAAGAGTGCCTAGATTTGCTCTGACAGATGAGCACTTTGGGAAAGCTAAAGTCTGATCTACTTAATAGTTTTATTCTGCCTATAAGGCAAAGACTTTAAGCTTTTTAAGCTAGTAATATTATTGATTGCGTATTATACGCTGAGAATGTGGTGATCGCACGATGTGCTAAAAACCCTGACAATCACAATCGTCTTCTCTTATCGGCTTAGCAGCCTGCCAGGTGCTAAGGGGCATCAGGGATAAGGGAATATGAGAAGCGGCAATTTTTACTTTGTCTGAGGGATTGAAGAAGGTTTTGTATTTTACTAGTATACTAAGGTAGTGAGGTTAGCAGGTGAGATGGTAATAGACAAAGCTCAGCAGCTTTTTATCATAATCTCCCAGGAGAGACTGAATTAGCAGTGTTAAGGCATTGTATCATAGCCAAGGTAGCTAATAGAAACCCAGAACAATACATATATCACAGGTTTAAGGCAAGTTATCTAGGTGTAGTACTATACCCAGATACGCACTCAAAATAATTAGTCGCAAGATCTTCATCTTTCCAAGATTAGTCAGTTTTTAATAAATTGTCTTCTCCTTATTGGAGAAACGATGTTAAAACAGCTAGTGGGGTTTATTATTGGTACCAATATGCTTACTTAAATAGATAAATACCTGCGTGAAATGAATAAGGTGGACTTCTAGAAGTATCAGTAATTGTTTGTCAATAAAATATTTGAACGTGCATAAGGCCTTGATGAAAAAGACAACAGATTTGCTGCAGTTTTTGACGGGAGTATTTTTTGATATTGTTCAGAAGATAAATGTGCATTTGGTGAAATGGGCGTTAGTTGCGTTTCCTATCTCTTTATGTCAGGCACTGATCTGGATACAGGGGCTAACGCTGTTATCATGGTTTAGTATCAGACTCCAAAATAAAGCCAACTACTCTCAGGCAGTTGAGTAGGGTTACTTATCCGAAAGCCACTAGATAACAGAAGATTATACTGCGCAAGGCGGCGGTACCATGACCGAGAAGATTCCCCAAAGGCTTAATCCGTTGACGTTGCCACTATTTGGGGAGCGGTTGATTGAAGCATCGGCAGGTACAGGCAAAACATTCACTATTGGGACGCTTTATCTTCGGTTGCTGTTGGGCCTTGGTAAAGACTCGGCATTCCATCGGCCATTGAGTATAGAAGAAATCTTGGTCGTGACTTTTACCGAGGTCGCTACCGAGGAATTGCGTGCGCGTATTCGCAAGAACATTCGCAAAATGCGTCTTGTTTGCATGCTTGGGAAAAGCGAAGAACCGTTGTTTTCGGCGTTGTTGGATGAGATTGATGACTTGCCCTATGCTGCTGCGAAACTGCTCACGGCTGAGCGACATATAGACGAAGCGGCAATTTATACTATTCACGGGTTTTGCCATCGCGCCCTGACACACAATGCGCTCGAATCAGGTATGTTGTTTGAACAAATACTAGTTCAGGATGAACTCCCGTTACGCCGGCAAGCATGTGCCGATTTTTGGCGTCGACACTGCTATCCGCTTCCGTTAGACATTGCCCGGTTGGTTAGCCAGGAGTGGGCCGGCCCCGATGAGTTGCTAGCCGATCTGTATCACTGTCTTCATGGTGAAGAACCAGCATTACGCAACCCGCCTCAGAATGAAGAAACAGTATTAATGCGCCATGAGGCAATACTGGCTCGGATAAATAATATTAAGGCGTATTGGAAAAAGGTTGCCGGGGATCTCGAGACATTAATCCGGAAATCTGGTGCCGATAAGCGTAGTTACAACAGTAAACGCCTGCAGAATTGGTTAAGTAAAGTAGGTGAATGGACGATGAAGGAAACTTCAGATTACCAGTTACCAAAAGAACTGGGTAAATTCCGCCAGTCTATATTGTTAAAGAAAACCATTCAGGGTGAAGCGCCGCGCCACCCATTGTTTACTGCAATTGATGAACTTTTCGCCGCACCATTGTCGATTCGCGATCTGATTATAGCGCGTGCGCTTAGTGAAATACGGCGGTTAATTCACCAGGAGAAACGTCGCCGCGCTGAGCTGGGTTTTGACGATCTGCTTAGCCAGATGGATAGTGCATTGCAAAGCGTATGGGGGGAACAATTAGCTTGTTCAATCCGCGAGCGCTATCCGGTGGCGATAATCGATGAATTCCAGGATACTGACCCGCAGCAATACCGCATCTTCCATAAACTTTATATCGGTCATCAGGACTGTGGCTTACTCCTGATTGGCGATCCAAAACAGGCTATTTACTCTTTTCGTGGCGCTGATATTTTTACTTACATGCGCGCCCGTGCTGAGATAAGCGCACACTATTGCCTTGGAGAAAACTGGCGTTCGTCTCATGAGATGGTCGCAAGCGTCAACACGTTGTTTTGCCAATTAGAAAAACCTTTCCTTTTTAGTCAAATCCCCTTTATTGGGGTTAGTGCTGCGCCAAAGAATAAAGGGCTAGTATTTGAGCTGAACAACCAGTCACAGCCAGCGATGCAGTTCTGGTTGCAGCAAGGTGAAAGTGTTTGTGTAAGTGATTATCAACAACTAATGGCACGAGTATGCGCTACGCAAATTCGTGACTGGCTGATTGCTGGAAAAAAAGGGCAGGCTTGGCTAGATACCGGCACATGCCGCAGGCCGGTTCAGCCGTCGAATATCACAATATTGGTACGCACCCACAATGAAGCAGGGCTAGTGCGTGATGCGCTTAGTGCGCTGTTAATCCCCTCAGTTTATCTTTCTAACCGCGATAGCGTATTCGATACGTTGGAAGCCAAAGAGTTGCTGTGGCTGTTGCGGGGGGTGCTAGTGCCAGAGCAGTCAGTCAGGCTGCGTACTGCTATAGCAACCAGTCTCATGGGCCTGGATGCCTGGACGTTGGCTAGCTTTAGCAGCGATGAATTAGCCTGGGGTGAATTGTTAGATGAGTTTTACAACTACCGCAGGCTCTGGTTACGTCGAGGTGTCTTGCCGATGCTGAGGCAAGTGATGAAAACACGCTGTTTGGCGGAAAATTTGCTAGCCACTCCGGGTGGGGAACGGCGTCTGGCTAATTTATTGCACTTGGGTGAGATACTGCAGGAGGCCGCTACACAGCTTAATAACGAGCATGCGTTAGTGCGGTGGTTAGCACAGCAAATCTCACAACCCAATCGCTATTCCAATAATCAACAATTGAGGCTGGAGAGTGATTCTCATCTAGTTCAGGTGATCACAATCCATAAATCCAAAGGGCTAGAGTTCGATCTTGTATGGTTGCCATTTCTCAGCAAATTCCGCAAGAATAAAGCACTGTATCACGATCGTCACAGTTTTCAGGCCATATTGGACCTCAACGTTAATGCAGATAGCCTGGCTTGGTCTGAAGAAGAACGTTTGGCCGAAGATTTACGCCTGTTGTACGTAGCGTTGACGCGCTCGATCTACCATACCAGCATCGGTATTGCACCGTTGATCCAGGGCGCACGGAAGAAACAGCTCGGGACAGATCTACATCGCAGCGCATTGGGGTATCTTGTACAGGCTGGGAAAGAGGGTGATGCGGCTTACTTGCATGCATCTTTGCAGCAGTTGGGAAATGACGGTATTGTGTTTTCAGATGTCGGTGCGCTAAATGAGCAGCCTTGGCAACCAGCAGCAGCAATCTCAAAAAAGCTTGCAGCAAAAGTTTTGAGTCGCCATATTGAAGATGTTTGGCGGGTTACCAGCTATACCAGCCTGCGTCAGCATAATTTGAATCTGATGCAGGATCTTGTTCCGAATTTAGATATCGCTGCTACCGAGAAGAAAGCAGAAAAAGAAGCCATACTCCTCACACCGCATACCTTCCCGCGCGGTGCGGTAGCTGGCATCTTTCTGCATAGTTTGTTAGAAGCACTGGATTTTAGTCGCTTAGCGGACGCACAGTGGCTCCTGAAATTATTACAGCAGCAAGGTTTTCCTGATTCCTGGCAGCCTGGTTTGCTGGCCTGGCTTCAGACGGTGTTTACTACTCCCCTGAATGACAATGGGCTGATATTGGCAGCATTGCCATCCCATCATAAGAAGGTTGAGTTGCACTTCTATCTGTTAATTAATCGGATGTTGCAAGCACGCGAGCTTGATGAACTAGTAAAACGTTACGACCCGATATCAGCTCGCTGCCCCCCGCTGGATTTTAAGCAGGTTAAAGGCATGCTCAACGGCTTTATCGATTTGGTGTTCTGTTGGCAAGGGAAATACTATTTGCTGGACTACAAATCGAACTGGTTAGGTGAGGACAGCAGTGCGTATACTCAGGTAGTCCTGGAACGTGCGATGGCAGAGCATCGCTACGACCTGCAATATCAGCTCTATACTCTTGCGTTGCATCGCTACCTGCGTCATCGCTTGCCGGACTATGATTACCAGCGGTATTTCGGAGGGGTTATTTATCTATTCGTACGCGGTGTTGATGTGCTTTACCCGGGCAATGGCGTTTATTCCTGTCGTCCGTCACAAGCATTAGTGGAAGGTATGAATTTTTTGTTCAGTGGCGGCACTGATGTGGAGAACGGTAAATGATGATGTTTTTTCTGGATCAAGCGATAGAGGTTGGTGTATTGATGCCACTGGATGTGCGCTTTGCGGCTGTGGTAGCCGCCAAAGATGAACCCGATATTTTGCTGGCTGCGGCCTGCTTAAGTGCAGAGACACGTGCTGGCCATGTTTGTTTGATGTTAGATCAGTTACAGGCAGGGAAATTGTTTGCAGGCCGGCATCCGGCATTGGCAAAGGCACTTTGGACGGCTGCTGGGCAACCAGATACTGATTGTTGGCGGCAGCGTCTGATGGCTTGCGCGGCAGTTAGTGACGGTAGTGCCGCGACACCGCTTGTATTACAGTGTCAGCGTCTCTATTTGCAGCGTATGTGGCAGAGTGAAGGTGAGGTAGTGGTATTTATCAGCAGAGCTCACGACAATCAAGCAGTAGATGAATCTCAGTTGCGTATAATTCTCGATCGGCTTTTTGGTTCGGCTACCGATGAACCAGATTGGCAGAAAATTGCTGCTGCAGTAGCCTTGACTCGACGGATTTCGGTGATTTCAGGCGGCCCAGGCACTGGTAAAACTACCACGGTGGCTAAATTACTAGCTGCGCTAGTGCAGCTCAATGATTCCACGCGGCTCCGTATTCAATTGGCAGCGCCAACGGGTAAAGCGGCAGCCCGCCTAACAGAATCACTTAGTATAGCCAGCCGTAAGCTAGCGTTAACACAAGCGCAGCAGGCGCTGTTTCCTCGTAAAGCAGCAACTCTACATCGACTGTTGGGTGTACAACCCAACGGCAGATGTAGGCGCCATCATCGTGATAATCCGCTGCCTCTAGATGTGCTGGTGGTGGATGAAGCATCAATGGTCGATTTACCGATAATGGCGCAGTTGATCGCCGCCTTGCCGGAACAAGCTCGGGTTATTTTTCTTGGTGATCGTAATCAATTGGCCTCAGTAGAAGCAGGGACGGTATTAGGTGATATTTGTCGCTTCTCTGAGTATGAATACAGCGAAGCGCGTGCCGCAGAGCTAAGCCGTTTGACCGGCTTCCTATTGCAGGGAAAACAAGCTCCGATAGAAGCAGCGGTACGTGACAGCCTATGTTTACTACGAAAGAGCTATCGCTTTAAGGCTAAATCTGGCATCGGCCAATTGGCACAGGCGGTCAATGCTGGTGATGTCGGCCTAGCGAGGGCCGTGATTGACGGTGGGTTTAGTGATGTTGCGGGTTATCCGCTTGCGACCACTGAAGAGTATCACTCATTGTTAGCGGTGTGTGTGGAGGGATACCGAAATTACCTGGGGCAAGTGAGTGCTGGGGCCGCTCCTGTGACGATTCTGACAGCATTCGGTTGTTTTCAAGTTTTGTGCGCACTGCGTGTATGGGCATTCGGGGTTTCCGGATTAAATCAGCACATTGAGTGCCGGTTGCAGTATGCCGGCTTAATTCACCCCTCATTGGGTCGTTGGTATGTGGGGAGACCGGTGATGATTGAGCGTAATGACAGTGCGTTGGGATTGCATAACGGCGATATCGGCATTGCTTTGCTGGATGGGAACGGTAAGCTACGAGTGTATTTCATGCTACCGTGTGGTACCGTGAAATCGGTGCACCCAAGTTGTTTGCCAGCGCATGAAACTGCATATGCGATGACTGTGCATAAAGCTCAGGGTTCTGAGTTTGAACATGTAGTGTTAGTACTGCCGAACCATTTTCTATCGCTTCTGACTCGTGAATTAGTCTATACCGCCATTACTCGTGCGCGCATTCGCTTCTCTCTATACGCTTCCGATGGTGTGATGATGAAGGCGATCTGCAATCCCACCCAGCGGCGAAGCGGTTTAGTTGAAAGATTACTTGGGGGTAGGCGATGCGAAGAACACAGCCCGGCGGAGAGTTCTGCAGGGTGATGTTATAGCGACTTTTGATCGGAAGTACCTCGACGTACGCTAAAGAGTAAAACCGTGCTCTTAGCGCTCATGAGTGTTGTTTGGTTAGCGCACACGGTTTCGGCCCATCTGTTTTGCCTTGTTGCCATCTAGGCAGTAGGATTTTTTCGCTCGAAGCACTTCGAGTCCCTGAATAACCTTGGAAGGAAAACAATATTGCCGATTGTTGCTTCTATAAATGGGTTTACTAGGGCCTAGCAAATAGTTAGATTGTCAGGTTTAACAATAGCAAACTTTTGAATTCCCATCTCAAGCCACTAACGTGCACTGTGTGCTAGAATGGTCTGCTAATCTAGCTATGGATTAGCTTAATAATGCATTCGATATCATTGAGATAGTATTGATACCTATGTGACGCATTTCTTTAGAAATATTAACAATGATGTGCCTGTACCGTACTGTGTAGGCAATGAAATAGTATAGGAGTAATAGTCACTGTGTTTATTGTAGTGCTGAATGCAGTGTTTTCGTTGCTGGTGGAAAGTCGGAAACGAAATTGCTTATGGATCGGCCACATCGATAGAACTATCGAAACCGATTATTTCTCTAGCTCAGCTTACTTGTTAACTAATTGCTAATTTCTTACAAACTAAGGTTAGGCATGTCTTAGTTACCGAGAGTCCCATGCCTGATTAATAGAAAGGTGTTGATATCAAGTTTATGGCGGATAGCTTATTGATTAATATGGATTATTAGCTCGCTATTGTAATCATATGGGCAGTCATAGATCTCTGTAGGTGGTAATAATAAAATGACCACTAGTTATTTTGATTTGTATACGCTATAGTGATGTGTGATTAAGGCTTATTCATAGCTAGGTTCTAATATTTAATTGTATTAAGACTGGCAGTCTTTTAATGCAGTAAAAGTGAAAGGCTATCATTGATCTGAGTATATTAATGTGATTGGTAGGTTGATAATTATATAGCCACATTTTGTGCATTTTTAGCTTGTCTTGATTTATTACAAGAATAGAAAATATAATCTATACAACAGTTCGACGTTATTTAGGACGTTAGGAGCATGTCATGATTTATAATTTTTTTTTGAGTATGCAAACATATCTATTATCTCGGTGAAGCTAAATATAGCGCATTTACTGAAGAAATCATTAAACTGCCTATGGTACTACTTTAATTTAGCGTACACTTTCTAATTTTTATAAATTATTTTTATCTATCTTTTCTAGATAGCAATAAGAATTATCTCAATTTATTTGTATTAACACTAAACAGTAATAAATATAAAATAGACTATTGTCTAGTGACAGGGCTGGTATGATTGGTAAAAATTTTTAGGCACCTCGCTTACCTAGTGCTTTGATTTGTTTTAATTAGTCAACTCTGTTAAAGTTATACGCTAAATTTAAATTATCATCTAGGGCGCCGGGTTGATTGCAAGGAGCTACTGATAGTTGTTTGCTCAGTGTGCACCACGTAGGCTAATAGGCATCACGTGGATTCTATGACCGTCCTTACGCTTCCTTATCCTGCCTATATTAACATTATTCTGGGTTATAACTGTACGCTGCAATACCAAGAGTTTCGCTAACTAATTCTGAACGAGTACCATTATTGGATAATAATGTTGGATGACATATCCATAGGTTGATGAAAGGCAGCGCTGACCAGGTTCATACTGGTGTTTCTGATATCTAGAAGATGTGCGCTTTTCAGCTTAATAAACAACCTGTACTGTTAGTGTTAGAACTTAAACAGAGCGCCAGTTTTATATACTCTCGCTAAAACTAGCGGCAGCGTATCGTGGCCAGTTGGCGCTAATGTTCGATCTTACCAAGGGCAGTAGAGAAGCGTAGAATGCACTATTAGTAGTCTTACTGGAATATAAGATTAACGCGCTGGAATATAAGATCAGAGTGTTCTAGAGCGCAGGTGGCTCGCATGGTGGTAGCAGATGAAGCATTTTAGAGAGATTTGTTAATTATTATGCATTCCAGAATCTTGCTATAGCACAGAAGGTTGTGGCAGAATAGGTTTGAATGCTATATATGCGAAAGATATGGCGTTTGCAATCACGTCATGTGATTTATTCTGCTCAAAGTATATGTTACACAAGCTTGTAAGCAGAATGATTGACTTTTCCGCTTGATCTATTAGGAATAGATGTCGTCAGGTTGAGGGTCAGCTTATTGTTAAAACTTAACCCGTCTAAGACGAAATGGGTAGATCAAATAAAGTGGTAATCCTGGTCACTATGACCGATTGTTCGATCCAAACAAATGTTATCAATTATCGTATTAAGTTCATAAATGATATTCTGCAGCGGGTGTGACAGAATATAGCTTTAGCCAGATATGGCTAAAGCTCGGTGGTTTGAGGGAGGGAGTTGTGCTGAATATTTGTTTGAGCTTTATAACTCGCCCTTGTTAGGTTTATAATTTAAAAAATAAAATTCATAATTTGTGATGGTGTACTTTTTATGTCAAAGTAACGGTTGTTATTCTTTTTTGAAATGAATTAAAATATTTTGATTGCAGCATCAGATATATATCATCAGGTAGATGGGTATCTCTTTCTTGGTTGCGGGGGCCGGATTTGAACCGACGACCTTCGGGTTATGAGCCCGACGAGCTACCAGGCTGCTCCACCCCGCGACTGATATATATCAGAATATACTTGCCGTGCGCTTTTTGCAAACTCTTTTTGTGATTTATTTAGAGAAATTAGTTTTTGATTAATTTAATAGAATTACAATCTTTTAGATTATTATCTAGCTATCTATTTTTATTTCCAGCGGTTCCTTTTCCATAGGCGTTTGTTGTCTATCAGCTGATACCTCATGCTGAGAGTGATCGCTAAAAGAGATTTAAGATCAATATCTTCTGGGCTATTCTGGTATTGGTAGGTATTTGTCTAAGCCACATCATCTTAGGCAGGAATATAAAGATAGTCAGTTAGGTTAGTCCAGGATCTGGAATAACTCCGTCAGTAAAACGGCAGACCGTACTGTTCAATATCCGAGATTACCTGAATCAGCTTCTGGAGATTAAGCATGTTCCACTCTGATCTTTGATCAGCATAATGCAAGTTACCAAACTATGCAATTGGCTATGAGTAGGTGCCTATACATGTTAATTGAACTACTATGGACTCAGCGCTAACCAGATTAAAATTTTCAACACTATGTCAATGCGCACTTTCTAGTAACTAAACGCCATTTGCAAGCGTGTTATACACAATAAGGGTGTATTTTTCACCAGCTCTAGCGTTAGCCGTCGCAATGAAAGCCTTGACCTCACTGTAGACTCATCTATGTCGGTCCATTAGTCGATTGTTACGTCATGACTTACAGCAACTTGTTAATTTATAACCTTATGATAAAAGGTCAGGCGTGACTATGTAGATTATGGGAATTGTCAGCCACTCGTCGCCTTCTGGTATAGAGCTACGATGGCATCGACTAGCCGTAGGTATCGGGAATGCTCTTATCGATAAAGGAGCAGTTCTTTAGGCAGGTATTTTATGCAGGCTATCGGATACTGGGCGCTAGACATAGTATGAAGAAATTACACGCACTGCTCCACTAAAATGCCTATTGCGTATTGCCTGCCCAGTAGTTGTCGGATCGCTGAAAGATTTTAGCGGGGTGCCATTAATATGCAAATTTTAGGTCTTGCCTGCCGATTGTCAATTCCGGCAGGTTTTATATTGCTGGCTTAAGTGCTACTCCTGCACAATAAAAGTCAATGCGTATGAAGATGGATAAGTCTGATGCTTGCACTCTATGTCGTTGACGCCACAAGGCAGAATCTTAAGCTGTATTAGGACATTAGGTCTTCGGCCGGTTCTCCGGCCGGTTATCATAACCACTATGGAAGGGTTTAGTTATTGAGCGGTACTAAGTAATGCGCAGCTATTCAGTGTTAACTCGTAGAACAGTGTTGAGTGATGTTTAACCGCTACGTGTGTATTGAAGGGAAGATTAAGTGTTTGTTTGAAGTATAAAAGGACTAAATATTTATGTGTACAAGGTGTTCATTTTTTGCAATCTTTGGCGGACAGATAATGTTACATGGCATCAGGCGGTGCTTTTGTCTGCTTAATCATCTATCTGTCGATTGGCAGTACTAAGTAGTTCTGTTTGGCTGGTTAAGGAACGAAAGCAAATTAGCATCGGTTTTATTGCTTTGATCAACATGAATTATGTTTTTACCACTAACACTCATCTTTAGAGCTATATGTTTATCAAGCATCTGATTTGGTGGAAGATAGGAACAAGATGCCGTAGCGTATTCTGGCAATCGGTCCGGCATGTTAGGTTAAATTCATTTAAGATTTAGTATCTTAGCCAATTATCACTAAATTATTAAATCATAATTGAAGCTATTTGATAGCTGCGATCAATACAGCGTGTTAATTGTGTGTTACTTTACTATAGTAGTCTACTAGATAGAAAAAGTGTAATGCTGGTGTGTTGGTAAAGAAGTAACCAGCCTAAGATAGAAAGAAGTTATCTGGATGAACTGATCAAAGATTCGCTATAAGCCAAATAGCGTGAGCAGCTACAGTAAGTTACAGTAACATGTTAAACTCGAACATGGCAAGTTGTCTATTGACTTTGTATTTCCTTTGTAAAATATTGGGTCTGCCCACAAGCAGGGATTTACTATTCATATAGCGAAGTACAGATGTAGGTATAAAAATAAATTGCATTGCGGTCTTAGTTTTTCTGCGATAGTTGCCGGTTATTTTGTGTTTTAGCTGCTTCATGTGTTCTTAAAATATTGTAAAGCACAGCTTTCTTATAGCATAAACTCGGATGATAACACAAGCTTAACAGATTCAGCAGGCGAATCATTAAAGTGGTTTCTACCCACGGCGGTTAGAAGCACTAACAGAAGGCTACATACAGTGCAATTATCAGTAGCGGAATAAACATGTAAAGTCCTATCTAATAACTCTAATAGCTAAGCTAGGCTGAACTTTCAGAACCAACCTATTCATTTATTTCCGGAGTGCTTGTGGAAGCGAAAAGCTATATCTCCAGTATGAGTAATTGTCGATAGTAATTTTCCCATTTTTATGAGCTGAAGGATCTTGACAAAGCTATAGTAGCTATCTAATAAAAAATAGATAGAAAGTGCCCAAAGTACACCTTTGCTGGCCAATTTAGTTAACCACTAATCTGATACTTTGTCACAAAAATGCTTTGAGTCGTGAAACAATTAAAGGGTGCCTGATTCAGAGATTTCTGCCATAAACTCACCACGGAGGAAATAGCGCGAGGAGTTTCTTTTTAGAATGTAGTTTGGTCATGCTATTTAGCAAAATAGGTTTTAGGCTAAAAGCCGTATAAATCAATATTAGACTGCTACACACCCGTTAGGTAATACACGATGGCTAACGGAAGGCATGGTCTCCAGGCGTATTCGTGCTTTATGCTCTAGGCTAGAGGCCTTCATCAGACCCCGGTCTACTCAGGTAAGATTAGATATACTCTCCAGTGCAACAGGCGAGTTTGATGATTAAAAAACAGGTAGGTTTGCTAGCGAAAAGGAAGCCGATTCAAGCCGATCACCTATATGATAACATGTTCGCCTGTTTTTCTCGTTACCATTAGTTCAGTGGTGTTGGCTGGTTTGCTACTCAAATGCAGTTACAAAATTCCAGTACATGGCTGAAAGTGTAGCCATGCATAGATTTATCAGTATGTCAAATTCCTCGTTAGCACTTGCCCGCAAAGATAATGTTGTTGGTGTAAGGTGCGTTAATTAAAACAGCCACAAGACTCACAGAATGCTTAAAACAGGTAGTTAGATTTTAGTTTTTGTACCTTGTGCACGGTACAGGAGTGTCGGTGTTTTTGGGTGATGTTGCTGTATGATTTTAATTACCCCCTACTGGTTTAACTCAGTAGAGGCGGTGTTAAGATAAATTCCCCCCGAGTAAGATCAGAAAACGATTGACAGAATGTACTAGGGTCAGAAAGGATCACATCCTGATTATTATGGTTTGGGAAATTAGTGCCTGAACCTTTCTTATTTCCTATGAGCAAGACGTTACCGATATCAAAGGTGATATGTTTGGTGAGATTGGTGGCCATTTTCATGAAGTCAGGCAACAGGCACTCAACTCGAACGGAATGGAAAGGGATTAAATTGACCCATTAATTTTATGAAAAGTACTGTTAATTAAGTGCTTTCGCATACACGTAGATTATGAAAGACAGAATAAATATACAGGAAATAAAAACAGCAAATATTCTGTCTCGAGCAGAATACCGGGGATGATGCATATCAAATTATAGCTATAAGCTAAAATCTCATCGATGTCCTCAAGATCGAATCCCTGTTGCCCTAGTTGAGGTACTACAATTATTTCAGATATTTGCTAGCGTATCCTTAGCAGGGTGCTATATAAATAGCACAGGAAAATAATGGTAGTGTTCATTATGGTTATCCCATGGCGTCTAACATGGGCGCTCCTGTTTAGGGTCTATTATTCAAATTTATTGTTAGATAGAAATCAGTCATTAATGCTAAAGCGTTTACCTCTCCCTTAATGCGCTGCTCTTTATCTGAGTTTGACGAATTCGTCAGATGTGTTGTTTATGCGTCAAGATAAAGGACCTACTAGCTTAAGTCGCTCGAGGATTGTCTTTGAATGAAGTTGTGTTTCAGGCTAACTGTTTATTTTTCTGGAGATAGGAAAGAAGGAGTTATTACGTTTACATCGAGTACAAGTTGCTTTTGATCAATGCAGTTACACGCAAGTGATAGGCGTGTATTATCGAGCGCCAGTCTGGTCCTAGTGTGATTACTATTCAGTAGTTTCCAGAAGCTCTGTATGGGTTTACTTTGAGTACTTTGGTGTTAATGTGTGCATGCAATCTCTAGATTGCAGAGCAGGTAATCTGGCGGACACCGTGGATGTGGCGTCTGTGTTTGTCTGTACGCATTGTCTGCTGGTATGTGCTGACTGTTTGTATAAAAATATCTTTTGTTGGTATTTTTATCGAGTCTTCTGAGTTGCGAGTATATGCTAAAAGAAGTAGACGATTTTTATCTATACCTAGTTCAACGGTACTTCATGCTTTTACTGATTAGTCCATAGTCGTCAATTACGGCGTTGCGGTACTGAAATATGAAACAGGCCGATATTTAATCATAGTGAGATGGTAATACAGATTGGGTCGATGGTGAGGGTTGTGCTGCTGAAAGCATGATAGTGCAACGCGCTATTAAGGCTAGGGCTTTGTGTCTCTATGCAATTCTATATTGCCAGTAAATGCTTTTGTCTGTTCTGTCATTATGAGCAAGCATGATGTGGGTACAATCGCCGTTTTTGTTGATAGATATTGGTGCCTTTCAGTAGTAAGCAGAGAAATTCTAGTGTCCTATAAATAATAGGAACGGTTAGTGTTATATACGCCGCTTGATTTTTATAGGTTAAATAACGATGAGGAGGTGTTCCATGTTGGTGTTGGCGCTATAAGAGTCTTTTTGTTTTTATCCTTGGCGCTCTCGGCGCTATTACTGCATGGTTTAATTCGCACGGAGCTGGAATTATTAGAGTTTTCACATCTCGAACATTCTGGATGTGGTGGTGATGCAATCTTTTGTGAGGTTCGGTGTTACAAGTGTTGCGATATGAATGCTTGGCACTTTTTAACGGCAGTCTATTTGGTTTTGTGTGAGACATAAAGATGTGTTTTATAGCACACTGCCAACCGCCTTGTGCTTGTTAATTGTATGCGTATGAATGTGCATTGGTGGTTTGCTATTGAGAATAGCAATTACATGTCATGAATAAGATCGTGTTGTATTGCTGACTGGATTCGAGAATAATCTACTGATGGAATGCTTGATAAAGTGGTTAAATTAGAGGTTCTGTCTCGTTTGTTAACGGGGAGGTCTGCTAGGTGTTGTGTAAATATAAATAGGCACATTATGCTGATTGTTTCGCGTTATAAATTCTATGATGACAGCTGATTTGCACTTACTAAATAGCACTTCATAGAGCGTTGATACGCGAGTTCTTCTGAAGCCTTAGTTTCGTGGATAATTGGTATGCTAATAGGGGAGATCGATTACCCTGCTGATGATCTATAGGGAGTAGAACCTAATACTCGCGAAAGCAAAGAAATGATTAAGTTTTTCTGAAAGTAATGGTTCTGCTTCGTAGCGTCTGTCTTAGCAAAGCCCTGATTGCGTGTGAAACGCAAACGTAATTTTGTCCATGCATGCCTGATCGCCTAGTCTGCTGCTTTATCGGTTATTCCGTTTACAATAACTTAGCTTTTATATAGGTATTTCGGTGAGTGTACTGATCAGTTGATGCTGCTTTCCGATTACGATGAAGTTAGAAGAGTCGTTCCGTGGTTTATTCCTTCCTGTCAGCCCGGAAGTCTAGTTAGCGGTATGTATACTGTTAACCTGGCTGGAACTAGCACTTTGTGCTTGTGGCGGTAATGGTCCGAAGACACTAAGGTGATAGCGATAGGTCAAGTCCTGCTTATCATGCTGACGTTTTTTGAAAGCAAGCCGATCAGAAGAAAACCTCTTAGGTGCTATACTGATAGGGAGTATCAATCAGTTAAGATGATTAATCTGATGATTCAAAGAATGGCAAAGGGTTAGGCCGTGAGGTGATTATTAGACTAACACCTCGGTGATAAACTGGTGTGAAGCTGTTTCATAAATATGTAAAATACGCGTGAGTATTTGTTTGGTAGTGTAAAAGTGCATAAGTGTTTTCTGAGCAGAGTTATTGCGACTTTAATGGATGATTCTGTATGGGCACGTTTACGCTCGGATTTTACACAAGTATGCTGCGCATACTTGAAGACGGCTGTCTTCTTAGTGTATCTGTCAGTGCACTAGATGCAAGTTATTTGTAGTGTCACTGCAGTAAAGACTTTTGCTGCAGCTGTAAGAAAGGTACGGCGTTTTTTAGCGACGCTTAGTTCAGTGTTATCTTGAGTCCGCTTACTCTAGGACTTTTTGATATTGTAGTGAGAAAAGCCTAAATTGCACCATAATTTATTGCAGAAACGGCATCTACAGATAAAATTTATGAAAAAATAATGAATTTTCAGGCTATTAGGTAGCGGAGTGTAATAGTCTGAGACTTTATTAGTGGATAAGAATCGAGACTTATTTTTGCCACTATTAATGTTCTTAGGTTTGCCGGAAATCGTCCTCTTCGTTGCTTGGAAGATACAACACTAGTAACGCCAAGGTCAGAGAAATCGTTCAGTGTCTGGATTTCCTGCCGTATATTTTCAAAACCCGCTAAGCACCCTTCTCCCTAATCAGGGAGGAGTTAGTTCGCGAGCTTCTACTAAGACTATCTCCATTCAAAATAGCTACTGCGTGCGTTGGCCAGCTGTGCTATATGGGGTGTTCTAGAGTGAATCGGCAGACCTTGATATGAGGCATGAGCGTAAGATCGCCAATAATCAATAGGTGTATAAGTATGTCTGATAGTGTTCCAGATTATCGCGTTGTAATATTCGCCATTCGAAGAACTAAAGTCTTGTTTCTTAGTCCTAGCCAGGTAGTTTACTATAACTCTGAATATATAGTGTGGTACTGAGGACAAGGAAAAAATCGCGGGTCAGGTTATTATTTTGGTGCGCTACACAGCTTATACAGCTAGAATTGTTCAATAGCAGGATGCTGTAGTTCTGGCGTACTTCTTCTGGTACGGTGTTCATGCTTGAGGCATTTAACTGGGGGATGTATTCTCTTCTCTCTTGTCGCTCGATAAGAGTCAGTGGTTATACTGGTGCGTTATTACCAGAGTGTATCATTATCTCATTAGATAGTGATGGATTTTCGCCGTGCCGCCACCGACTAGAAGATAGTGGTGTGAGTAATACGCAGGAAGATTCCAGGTCTTTCCAATGTGTGGTCTAACAACCTAATCGTTAATTAATGATTAAAGGTAGTGCATGCCACAATGAAGTGTTCGGATGTGAGAATAAGGCACCTGTTGCAAGATCGTTGTTGTGCATATGCCAACAACGACTGTCATAGGCACTGAAATCGTGCTCGTCCTATCGCACTATAGATATTGCACGTGTCTTAAATTAGTGATCTACCGACTGTACCTGCCTAAAGGTGTTTATGCATAGTTAATTAAATGGGTGCCAAAATACACCAACTATGCCTGGATCTTTATCTAGATTCCATGTGTGTGGTGGCTACATTGTGCATAATAGAGAAAAGCAACTTGGTGAGGTGAGTCCGGTTTTTTGGATTTAGGCGGTGATAATGCTAAATTATAGCACATTCATCATATAGTCTCAGGGTACTCACTCAATAGGGGGAGTAGGAGATAGCGTGTAAGGACTGGATAGCGCACCGATCGAGAAAGGCTGCTTTAGATGGCTTGACTATCTTCTAGTGTTATTCTAATATTTTTATATTAGTAAGTTAAAATCAAAAATGTTATAGCTGGCACAGAACTATTTTCTCTCGTGAGTCTGACTACCGGAATTTAATAAGGCAGCCAATTGTTTTGAAAGAGGCGTACGAGCTTTGCTTACCGTATGCTACAGAATGTCTACTACCAACTTCGGTAATTAATCAGAGAGATCACTTGGTGATCTCTCTGATTAAGGCGACTTTTTATATAGTAGTGAATAGAACTACTGACTTCTCTAGAAGAATAGCATTTGATTAGGGTGGTTTCTCTGGTACTCTGCTGTATTCAGCCTTACCGCCTTCTCTAAATTTTAGTAAAACCTATTTGTTAGCGCAGTCGTTCAGTAATATTGCGTGTTATGAATTGCTAGGCTGCTGTTTCAAGAGGTAGGCAATTAAGACTCTTTTCTAATGCGTGGCTAGAAATTATCCTCACTTTAATTTGTGAGAGAAAAGTATGGATCATAAATGAAATGTATTCCATGCCCTGTGTGTCTTTGCTTAACACTATATCGAGTGTGTTAGCGGAAGGTAATCATCTGTGAGTCCGCCGCTATGCTGTGTGATCTTATCTTGTCTCTTGAGTGCTGCGATGATGAAGTACTCTGCCTACTTCAAATTTTTAACCTGCCATCAACGTTATAAAAATAGAAGCTACCCTGGGCTATCGGGTACACATAGATGACGATGCTGTTATACGCAGCAGTATGTCAGTAGTCAGGGATGCTTAATGTCGTGTGAATCTCATGAGCTTGCTATAGGATGTAGATGAGGAGGAATTTATTGTCTATGGAAAGCGTTAATAGCGTATTTGGCAGCTAAAAACGGTTGCCCTTGCCACTAGAGTTCTTCTTAAAGATTACTTTATACAAATGATTCTTGTTGTGTTTGTAGGGGTAGCAGTCATGCGCTTTAGCTGGCCGGTAGTAACAAACGTTTGTTAATGGCGGTACTGTTTGGAAATTTCCTTGATGTTTTGCGAGTAGTGGGGAAAACAGCATGATTGTTTATCGTTTAATAGATCGCTGTTAATTTTCCATGTCGGCGCTATGTTTTAGATTTATTATAATTCATATTAATTTAAATTTTACAAGAACACTCTCGCTGAGATTTATCTACCTAGAGGGAAAGCCCTTTTAATTATCTAGAAATGAGGTGATTTTATTTTGACTGGGATAAAAATGGGAAATCGCAATAAGGTAGTCGCAGGATTAAAATAGGATGCTTTTTAGCGAAGAAGCCATGGATCGCACTAGGAGATAGTAAGGTATTTTAAAATTGAAATTGAGTGCTGATCCCGGATGGAAGCTGATAATTGTCAAAGAGTGTCGGTGGTCTAAGGAACCGAGAAACGGCATTGTTCCTATTCTATAGGAAATCATAATAATGATTTGGTCAGGATAAGCCACAGGCAAAAGGTTTTGCATTCACTAGAAAGTGCGCTGTGTGGCGAAAGGGTTATACACTGCACCTGCGTTATGCATGCAATGCAGAACCCGACTTCGTCTTTCCTCAAACACCATCTATTTGTGCAGTTAAATGCTACATGTCGATTGCTATGGTCGTTGCCCCGTGCTTTATTTCGAAGTATAATGAAGGTGCTAAGTTATTAGCTATACAGCTAAATTCTAAAATTCAAATAGGAGAATTGGGATCAGTATATATAATCAGATGTACTATAATTTATAGGCGATTCAATAGTGAGTATATGCTTTTGGCCTATAGTAGGCCGTTTCTCGGGAGTTTGAGGAGTGTGCCATTACCGAATCTTTCTGTAATCACTGAATACAGGTAGAGTAGTGAATACAGTGGGTTTCTGTTGTATAAGTATGCGTTGTTAACAGGAAAACGTCCTGACAAATGTAATTCCTACAACCTTGTAGAGTTGGCGTTGAAGAACAGGCAGCTAATTGTTTCGTGCTACGTTTCTGAGGAAACCCAGGATAATATGTAAAATAAAGAGTAACGCCTAGCCGGGCGTCTAATGTAGTTAGTTAACAACTGTTATCTCTTTATGGGTAAATAAAGAGATAACAGTTGTTCTGTTTGCGTTTAGGCAGCTAATAGCTAGTATACTCGATACTTTCCAATAGGAGGAAAGTCGCAAAGTTGATGGTTCAAGTTAGTATCTGTGTGGGAACTATCTATGGTAATGCAGTTATGGTGGCGTAAGTGGGAGAAAAAATGCTCAGTGATGAAGGTCATGAAGTTAAACTGCTCGCATAGGCTTTTTAGAATGCTTGTCAGTTATATCGGGTCTATGACGTACTGATGTTCACCTCTACAACCGGTAGAGGTGAACATCCGGAGAGCATTGCACTGCTATTTAATACTATCCGCGGCTAGTCGCGCGTTTCAGCGTCGTTGCGGACTGATTTTATGCTAGGGCATATCAGTTATGATATATTTAGCGCGGCTGGGTGGCCCCTTGATGCAATGTTACAGGAAAGAGGCAATTCGCGTAAGAAAATATTGGAAATCGCCGCAATAAAATATCCAGAACCGGATGTAGTTTCCTGTGTGTGGGTCAAATAATGTGACTGCTTTTAGATTAATGAGATGTGCCGCGAGTTGGTGTCTCAAGGTGGTTTTAATGTAGGTGATCTTTTTATTATTATAGGCTTTCAGATTATACATATCATTAAGGATTGTACGCTCTATTTTAATATCCTATGTCGCATTAATTACTTTGGTATAGTTAATCTGATTTGTTCAACAGCTAACTTCAGTTTGATTGATTTTGTGCACTTCCTTATAATTTAGCTTGATATTATCTAGCATCGCTATTTTGGCGTGGATATTTGAGCTGCGCGCTTTTAACCAGTGCTTAGTCTTGAATAATTTTGAAACCAAAAATTGGGCATGCCGTAAGATGCCTTCTAATACCGACTATAGCCTGTAACATCTTAAGATTGATTAATTTGTAACTTTTTTAAATGGTCTACATAAGACGAACTTTGTTATTCAATTGTGCATATTATGTACGCTATACGCAACATAAAATAGGCAGGTTATCACTTACTTATGAATAAACTCAGTGAACGTTGCGTAACAGTTCGTTAATGGCGATTTTGGCGCGTGTCTTTGCGTCAACTTTCTTCACGATCACCGCACAATATAAGCTGTGCGAGCCGTCTTTCGACGGCAAGTTGCCAGATACTACTACTGAACCAGCCGGTACACGCCCGTAGTGGCGTTTAGTAGTTTCGCGGTCATAAATGCAAGTACTTTGGCCTAGGTAAACACCCATAGAAATAACCGAGCCTTCTTCTACTACTACGCCTTCAACTACTTCGGAGCGTGCACCAATGAAGCAGTTATCTTCAATGATAGTTGGGTTAGCCTGTAGTGGCTCTAGCACACCACCGATGCCGACGCCGCCGGCAAGATGAACGTGCTTGCCGATCTGCGCACATGAACCGACAGTGGCCCAGGTGTCGACCATGGTACCTTCGTCAACATAGGCGCCAATGTTAACGTAAGATGGCATTAGTACGACATTACAGGCAATAAAAGCCCCGAATCGCACGCTAGCTGGTGGCACTACGCGGACCCCTCTCTTTTGGAATGATGCTTCTGCATAGCCAGCGAATTTCATCGGCACCTTGTCGTAATAGCGAGTTTCCGAGCCTTCTATTACTTTATTTCCGTTTATACGGAACGAAAGTAGCACAGCTTTTTTTAACCATTGATGTATAACCCACTGATCATCTCTCTTCTCAGCAACCCGAAGTACACCGTTATCCAAAAGGCAGATCACCTGGTTTACTGCTTCACGTGTTAAGGCATCTACGTTGGCTGGAGTAATCTCTACGCGGCGTTCAAAGGCGTTTTCAATAACGGTTTGTAATTTTTTCATGCTTTTATTTCCTAATTTTGTTTATAAAAGACACTTACTGTTTATACTAGAATCTGTGTCTGTATCTGCTACTCTAAGTTGTTGGCTTTAAGTTAATTCTTGGGCGTTATGCCTTGGTATTTTGATATAATTTTAATTATTGAGGAGATATCATCTCGTATCCTGTGGATTAAGGTCAGTGGTCAACCCTTGTTCTAACTGTCTTTTATTCCCTGATAGAAGACGCTGCGATCTTTGACGGAAAGAATACATAAATCTTTGCCCGGCAGACTATACCAGGAATCTGTGAGTGTTGTCGCATTATAGTGCTAAGTGTGACAGCCCGTGAGGGCCTCTAATACCGCATATCAGAACGTCGTGCGCTGATCTGCACTAGCGTATAAAGTGCCTCCGCAGCAGGGAGGGGATAGCCATCATTATGCATCGCAGTTAATGATGATCTGCCTAGTGTGTGGGTGCTGATTTCGTCGAGCCATCAGGCTGGACATTTTGGTGCAGAAGTCATCTCGATCTATGCGTCGAGTGAATATCTCTGTGCTTCCTTATATAGGCTAGTTGCTTAGCAAACCAATAAATGGGTTGAGTTGTGTGGCAGAGGATGGTAGCAGATTGCACTTTTAGTGACTAGTGGGACCTGGTGAGAATTGACGCCAGGTTGCCGAAGTCTAGCGTCTTGTGCAAACAAAGAATGGAGTTATCACTCCAATCGATTTTAGAGATATCACGAATAGCGCTGTGTATAGCAGCAACTTCAGGTCAGAGAGACATCGATAAACTTCTATGCGTTACGGTTACTTGTGAGTAACGCCTGTGGATTGGAAAAGCAATCAAGGGTTTCAGTACGCAAATAATTTATCAGTAACTAATACTGTAAGCTTTCAATATATCGAACTACATCTGTCCGAGGATTCACCTTACGCCGGCATAAAATCTGTCAGTAGCCCTATAGTGCTAAATCGGTACTATTACGTGCCCTTGCATCAGGGCGACACTAAGAATAACCATAAACAGATTTCGTTGGTCAGGATGGTGCACATCTGCTTTAGTAGTCAAGAACAGCATGGCGCAGTTAGGATATCCTTGTGGTAGTCATGCCACCAATCCTAATGACCCATAGGTTCAGAGTATGAACCAAAATAGTCTATCGGTCTTTTCTGACTGACTGATAAATAGCGTTTGTCACGCGGTCGCACAGATTGTTATGCAATTACAATTATCATGCAGCTGGCGTGCTCTCAGAGGGATTCACTGCCAATATTGCTCCGTTCATAATCTGATATAACATGTGATTAAATAGCAACAAACTGGGTGATGTCCTAGAACTCTTTCATCATGCATGCTTCCTGTCCTTTCCTTGATCTTTATAACGCAGCAATATCGCAACTTCTAGTTGAGGATCGAAGAGAAACTAGTTGTTTAGCGTAGCAACGCTAGGAGCTACGCTAAACTGTATGAATTATAGGCATCTTCGTTGCGCTTTCCGCTTAGCGCATTACGCTGAAGTTCGAAAACGGCAGCTGAGTATTTCATCCAACCAAGTAGTGTCTACATGGCTATACGTTACAAGTCGGTTGAGGATGTTCTATAGAGATCCTAGGGTTTTTATTTATCTCCGCTGCTCGGTTAGAATTGGTGCCATGATAGCCCAGCTGATGTTTCCTTTACTCATTTAACCGAGCGTGTACACGGGGTGAACCCCAGAATCTGTTGATGAAGATGTTGTTTCTATCTATAGGTGCAGAGTGCCATGGAACGGGGTCACCCCTAAATTAATCAGGTTTTTTCGCCATGGTTAGATCAGGCACTGGTTCCAATAAACGCGTTTCCAACGTGCGCACCCTCTGATCGATCTCCAGGTCGAGACCCCTATAGCAGGGGGAGGATTCACAAATATGCCTTTATTCTCGCTATTTTACACCTTAGCTGAGTCAGGCTCACACCTGAGTATATTGATATCCAAGAATAGGTGAAAGCTCTTAATACTGCGCTTGCCACCGACCATCTCTACTCAGAGTGCCCATTTCTTAAAAGCGATAGAGAACACATGCCGAACAATAGTTGACGAATAAATTCGATGGGGTGCTATTAGTTTTTTGATGCCGGAGCTAGAGTTAAACGCTGTTTAAGTAGTGATGGAATGGTTATAGATTATCCTCCGTTGTGAGGAGGTTCATCTCTTCACCTGTATGATCGATAGGATCTTTAGTCTGCTCAGAACGGTCAGCAGGTATCTTACTGCTCAAAATATTCAGCAGGATATAAACCGACTAAATCTGGCTTAAGCTATATGTATGTCTGTGGCGAGCTGCCACGATTATACCTCGTGCGTAATGATCGGGGGGATGGTTTCATCGTTGCGCCATGTCATTATCTCACAACCTGTATCCGTGACCACAATAGTATGCTCACACTGTGCAGATAAGCTACTATCCTTGGTTTTGACCGTCCAGCTGTCTTGCATGACAAGGATTTGGTGATCACCAGCGTTTACCATCGGCTCAATGGTAAACGCCATGCCTTCTTGTAGTACTACGCCAGCGTCGTCGGCATCATAGTGTAACACCAGTGGTTCTTCGTGGAATGACTCACCGATGCCGTGGCCGCAGTATTCACGTACTACGGAGAACTGTTTCTCCTCGACAAATTTTTGGATTGCTTTGCCCAATGTACGGAGGCGGATGCCCGGCTTGACCATGTTTAGCGCCAGGTACAGGCTTTCCTGAGTGATACGACAGAGCCGTTTCCCCAAGATGGTCGGGTTGCCAACGATGTACATTTTTGAAGTATCACCGTGGAATCCGCCTTTCATCACCGTCACGTCTATATTGACGATATCTCCATCTTTCAACACTGTTTCATCGCTTGGGATGCCGTGACATACCACTTCATTCACCGAGATGCAGACGGATTTCGGAAAACCGTGGTACCCGAGGCAGGCTGATATTGCTTGTTGCTTTTTGGTGATATGCACGTGGCAAATACGATCTAGCTCACCTGTGGTCACGCCAGGTTTGACATGCGGTTTGATGATTTCCAGTACTTCAGCGGCTAGATGGCCGGCCACGCGCATTTTTTGTATATCATTCGGTGTTTTGATTGAAATTGCCATGGAACCTATCCGGAGGTGTTGTTATCGTAGATAAAAACAAGAATCTATATCTAATGGTATCAGTCTGGTTTGTGGCCGCCAAATTTATTTCTCGGATATCTGGGAACAAAATAAAATGTGGTGTCTATAGTGAGTTTGTGTTATAAATTATGCGGCAGATCGACCGCGTAAGCAAATATAGTCGGGAATACTTTGACTGTACTGAATTATGCAAATAACACGCATATATCAGCACCCGCCATAGTACTTTGAGGTGCCTCTTTACCCTTAAAGTCGGCGTTATGGAGTACGCGTAGGCATAACTTCAACTAATTCTATAGAGGTTTAATTATGGCAACTGTTTCTATGCGCGATATGCTCATGGCGGGTGTTCATTTCGGTCACCAGACTCGTTATTGGAACCCGAAAATGAAACCGTTTATCTTCGGTGCGCGCAATAAGGTTCACATCATTAACCTTGAGCAGACTGTGCCCATGTTTAGGGCCGCTCTTACTGAGCTTACCAAGATCGCTGCTAATAAAGGCAAGATCCTATTTGTTGGTACTAAGCGAGCCGCCAGCGAAGCGGTAAAAGAAGCTGCAAATAACTGCGACCAGTACTTCGTTAACCATCGCTGGTTAGGCGGTATGCTAACTAACTGGAAGACAGTTCGCCAGTCAATTAAACGGTTAAAAGATTTAGAAATCCAGTCTCAAGACGGCACCTTTGCCAAGTTAACAAAAAAAGAGGCTCTGATGCGTGCTCGGGAACTAGATAAGTTGGAAAATTCTCTTGGTGGTATTAAAGAGATGGGTGGGCTCCCTGATGCTTTGTTCGTAATCGATGCCAATCACGAAAACATTGCGATTAAAGAAGCCAATAATTTAGGTATCCCAGTATTCTCAATTGTGGATACTAACTCTGATCCAGATGGCGTTGACTTTATTATACCAGGTAATGACGATGCAATCCGTGCAGTTAATCTCTACCTAACTGCCGTTTCGACTGCGGTTCAGGAAGGGCATACTCAAGAACTGCCTGGGCAGGTTACAGAAAGCTTCGTAGCAGCTGAATAATACGACAAGTTACTATTGAGCTTTAATTAATCAGTAATTTCATATGTTGCTTAAGTGGGCTTTAGACGCCTTTTCTTACTTGAAGGAGACTTTCCCTATGCGAGATAACCGAGGAAAAAAAAATGGCTGATATCACCACTTCCTTAGTGAAAGAACTGCGTATGCGTACTAGTGCTGGGATTATGGATTGTAAAAAAGCATTGCTCTATGCCAGAGGTAACATTGAGCTCGCGATTGACAATATGCGTAAATCTGGTGCGATTAAAGCAGCGAAAAAAGCAGGTAACTTTGCTGGTGACGGTGTGATAAAAGTCAAGATAGAGGGCAATTATGGCTTCATTTTAGAAGTGAATTGCCAGACTGACTTTGTCGCTAAAGATGGTTTTTTCCAAGCGTTCGCTGAACAAGTGTTAGATGCGGCAATGTTAGGCAAAATCACAGATGTGGATGTGTTAAAAGAAAAGGTTGAACAAGAACGCGTTGCGCTTGTGGCAAAAATTGGTGAGAACATTAAAATTCGTCGCGTTGCTGCATTAGAAGGCGACATATTGGGCAGTTATCTGCACGGTTCGCGCATTGGTGTTATGATCGCTGCTAAAGGAGCTGATGAAGAACTGGTTAAGCAAATTGCTATGCATGTTGCAGCAAGTAAACCAGAGTTTGTTAAGCCTGAAGATCTCTCTTCAGATGTGTTGGGAAAGGAGTATCAGGTTCAGTTGGCGATTGCCATGCAGTCTGGCAAGACAAAAGAAATTGCAGAGAAAATAGTTGAAGGTCGTATGAATAAATTCAGTAGGGAAGTTTCTTTAATTGGTCAGTCTTTCGTTATCGATCCGAGCAAGACAGTCGGGCAGGTATTGAAAGAACATCATGCTGATGTTACGAATTTCATTCGTTTTGAAGTTGGGGAAGGTATCAAAAAAGCTTAAAGTGACTTTGTTGGTGCAGTAATAAGAATAAGTAACCACTCTTAATCTGTGGGCAAGAAACGTCGTCAGCGCCCGTCTCCTACTTTGTAAGTATTCATTGTTTTAGAAAAGCCTGACAGGCTAGTACGTAGCCTTGGCGTTTTTATTACCTAACCTGTTACTTTTTGAGAAAGTACAGGCATGAAAACTAATGTAAAAACATGTATCAACGTATTTTGCTCAAATTAAGTGGTGAAGCACTGCAAGGTCTAGAAAATTTCGGTATTGACGCTAGCATTTTGGATCGTATGGCTCAGGAAATTAAAGAGTTAGTCGAGCTTGGCATTCAGATCGGTCTAGTAATCGGTGGCGGAAACCTGTTCCGGGGAGCAAGGTTAGAACAGTCTGGTATGAATCGTGTAGTGGGTGATCAGATGGGAATGTTAGCGACTGTTATGAACAGTTTGGCTATGCGTGACGCATTACGTCGTGCTTATGTGAATGCCCAGTTAATGTCGGCAATTCCGCTGAACGGCGTATGCGGTAACTATAATTGGGCTGAGGCGATTAGCTTGCTATGTAATGATAACGTGGTAATTTTCTGTGCCGGGACCGGCAACCCATTTTTCACCACAGATTCTGCCGCCTGTTTACGTGGTATCGAGATCGAAGCAGATGTTGTATTAAAAGCCACCAAAGTAAATGGTGTATACAGTGCTGATCCCGTCAAAAACTCGAATGCGATACTGTATGAGCAATTAACCTATCAGGATGTGCTAAAGCATGAGCTGAAAGTAATGGATTTGGCGGCCTTTGCATTGGCTCGCGATCACAGCATGCCAGTCCACGTATTTAACATGAACAAGCCTGGTGCACTGCGCCGGGTTGTGATGGGTAAAAATGAAGGTACCTTGATCTGCCAATAAGCCGGCTAAGCGGCGACTTAGTAAGTTCAACATCGTTATCAATAGTTTAGAGACCATCAGCATGTCACAAGCTGTGTATATATTCTATGTCTGGAAGCTGCATGCTAAGCAAAGATGAAAAAAATACACCCACATGCTAGAGGTGTGTATAGCCATTCGCTCCAAGCAATGCTGAGTTATTATCCGTATTGGTTCAGGGAATTTATAGGGGATGTTGATGTACCGCCTACCTATCAACCAAGTTTCTTAGGGTTTGACCGTGATGAATGAAATTAAACAAGATGCAGGTATACGCATGTCAAAAAGCGTAGAAGCATTTAAAAATCAAATCAGTAAAGTTCGTACTGGTCGTGCTTCTCCAAGCATTTTGGATGGCATCATAGTAGAGTACTATGGTACAGACACCCCACTGCGCCAGTTAGCTAGTGTGACCGTTGAAGATTTTCACACCTTAACAGTCAATCTGTTTGATCGTTCGTTGGTTCCACTAGTTGAAAAGGCTATTTCGTCTTCCGAGTTGGGTTTGAACCCAAATTCAACGGGCGCCGTGATCCGCGTTCCTCTGCCTCCTTTGACCGAAGAGCGCCGTAAGGATCTTATTAAAATGGTGCGTGCTGAAGCCGAGCAGGGGCGCGTGGCGATACGTAATGTACGCCGCGATGCTAATGAAAAAGTAAAAGTCTTGCTAAGAAATAAAAAAATTAGTGAAGATTCTGATCGTCGTTCTCAAGATGAAATTCAAAAAATGACCGATGCTTATATTAAGATCATTGATGCCGCCTCGGAAGATAAAGAAAATGAGCTATTGAATTTCTAGTCGCCATATCCAAGGGATAGCGTCGCCTGGGCGGCGCTTTTTCTTGGATATTAATCTCTATTTCAGTCCCTAAAAGAGATTAATGATTGATGGGTAATATTTTACACTGCAACGCTTTTATTTCCTTATACTCTTATGCAGAGTGGATGTATGAAGCAACTAACTATTCTTGGCTCGACAGGTTCAGTGGGGATAAGTACTCTTGCCGTTGTTAAGGAAAATCCTGAGTGTTTTGCAATCAAAGCGTTAGTGGCTGGTCGTAATGTCGCGGTGATGGCGCAGCAGTGTATGGCCTTCCGTCCAGCTTATGCAGCGATGGCAGATGAAAACGCAGCGCGCAATCTACACCTTATTCTGGGAGAGCAAGGCTTACGCACAGAGGTGCTGGCAGGTGAACACGCTGCCTGTGAATTGGCAGCGTTAGAAGATGTTGACCAAGTAACAGCAGCGATCGTGGGTGCTGCCGGGCTACTGCCGACATTAGCAGCGATCCGCGCCGGGAAACAGGTGCTTCTGGCGAATAAAGAAGCACTGGTTGCCTGTGGTCACCTGTTTATGGAGGCGGTGAAAAATAGTCAGGCGCAGCTACTACCACTGGATAGTGAGCATAATGCAATTTTTCAGAGTTTGCCTGAGAGCATTCAGCGCCAGTTAGGGTATGCTGCGCTAGCCGAGTATGGTGTCTCGCGTATTGTACTTACTGGGTCTGGTGGCCCGTTCCGTACGATGCCGCTAGATCAGTTCAGAACAATCACACCAGATCAGGCGTGCGCCCACCCGAACTGGGCTATGGGGCGGAAAATTTCGGTGGATGCCGCCACTATGATGAATAAAGGTCTTGAATATATTGAAGCACGCTGGTTGTTCAACGCATCCCGGAAAGAAATAGAAGTGATATTGCATCCGCAGTCGGTGATCCATTCGATGGTGCGCTACACCGATGGCAGTGTGTTAGCCCAGTTGGGTAGGCCAGATATGCGGACTCCAATCGCTCATGCGATCGCATATCCAAAGCGGGTCCACTCTGGCGTGGAAGATCTAGATTTCTGCCGTGTTGGTGCATTAACTTTTTCTAAACCGGACTGCGAGCGCTATCCTTGCTTGTACCTTGCGATCGAAGCGTTCGAGACTAGTCAAGCGGCAACTACTGTGTTGAATGCTACCAACGAAATCGCCGTGAGTGCGTTCTTGCAGAAACAGATCCGCTTTACTGATATTGCAACGGTTAACCGAAACGTGCTAGAACGACTCTCGTTGCAGTCGCCGTCCTGCATTGATGAAGTCTTGACAATAGATCGTCAAGCACGTGCGGTTGCTACTGAAGTAGTGCAGTTAATACAAGTGTAATAACAAGTGTGACTGAGTTTTATTGATGATGTGCGTACGCTGAAATAGTTCTGTTTATTCATCCTAGCTGAAATATGATAGTCAATAGCAGTAGTTACCAGTTATATGATTTAATATGTCTTAATTGGTATTTCCCAATTTTGATAGCAATTCAAAAAGTTCGGGTATGGTAAGAAGGTGTTAGGGAGCTGTGCCGGGAATAGATTAATCTACAATAAAGGATTGCGTTAAAAAATAGCAATATATCTCTATTGAGGAAATTAGTTTTAGTTATGGTATCTACAGAACTACAAGAGGTTAATCCGTTCAACATAGGAGTCCGCCATGTTGCAATCATTATGGATGGCAATGGACGTTGGGCTAAACGTCAGGGTCAATTACGTGCTTTTGGTCATAAAGCAGGCGTGAAATCGGTACGCCGTGCAGTGAGCTTTGCTGCTAGCAACTGTTTAGAGGTGCTAACGCTTTATGCTTTTAGTAGCGAAAACTGGAACCGCTCGATGCAGGAAGTTTCCACATTAATGGAGCTGTTTGTTCATGCGCTTGATAGTGAATTAAAAACTCTGCATAAGCATAATGTCAGGCTGCGAGTGATCGGTGATATCAGCCGATTTAGTAAGCGGCTCCAAGAGCGCATTGACCGGTCTCAGTTGCTGACGAAAAATAACAATGGCTTGACGCTTAATATTGCTGCTAATTATGGTGGCCGCTGGGATCTCATTCAGGGAGTAAAGAAACTAGCTGAAGAGATACAAGGCGGCATGTTGCGTTCGGATCAAATTAGTGAAGAACTATTGAGTCAGTTTGTCTCTATGAGCGATTTAGCGCCGGTAGATTTAGTTATCCGAACCGGTGGTGAACATCGAATAAGTAACTTTCTATTGTGGCAAATAGCATATGCCGAGCTTTACTTTACCGATATACTTTGGCCTGATTTTGATGAGCATGCCTTTGAAAATGCACTGAATGAATTTTCACAACGTGAGCGGCGCTTCGGGGGCACAAGAGCCATTGTATCGGATCCTATACCTCCTCGGGGGAATATGTGCTGAAATGTCGCTTTATAACTGCTATAATTTTAATTCCGATGGTGATCGGAATGCTATTTTTGATGCCGCCGTTTATGTTTGCTTCGCTAACACTACTCATCTGTATGTTAGCCGCTTGGGAATGGAGTCAATTAGCTGGTTTTATTGCCCGTTCTCACCGATTTTTTTTAGCGATAATCTGTGGATTTCTGCTGCTGCTGATAATGCTCTACTTTCCAAAATATTCTCGTGTTGTTCACCTTTTCTTATGGTTGTCGTTGGTTTGGTGGGCGGTAGCACTATTGCTAGTGCTTTTTTATCCCCACTCAGCAGCAGTCTGGCGTCATGCACATTCACATTCACTACGCCTAATTTTTGGCCTGCTGACTATCGTTCCATTTTTTGGGGGTACGATAGCACTACGCCAGTATGGTGATCTCGATAACCAATTTACGGGTGCTTGGTACCTATTGTATGTGATGTTGTTGGTATGGGGCGTAGATTCTGGTGCCTACATGTGCGGTAAGCTCTTTGGAAAGCATAAACTAGCACCAAAGGTTTCGCCGGGTAAGACTTGGGAAGGGCTAATCGGCGGGCTGATAACTTCAGTGTTGATCTCATGGCTGTTTGGTAGGTATTTAACATTAAATATAGTGCCAGTAACCCTGTTGGGTTGTTCAGTTATCGCCGCGTTAGCTTCGGTACTAGGTGATTTGGTTGAGAGCATGTTCAAACGTGAAGTAGGTCTTAAAGACAGTGGCTGTCTAATGCCGGGGCATGGAGGGATATTAGATCGTATCGATAGCCTGACTGCAGCAGTGCCTATCTTTTCCTACATGATATTTGTAGTGCTTTAATCCTGTAATAGTAGGGATTGGCGAGATTATTTGATGATGATCTCAAAACCTGTTAGTGATTTTAGAGGCCTCAGTAAATTAGTTAACGTCCACAAGTTTGGCATTATTGCCTTGCCTGTCCGATGTGCGTGTGGGTTAAATGCTTTTATATTGTAATTCCCGTGTTCTGTTGAGACGAACTAATCGTTAATATTAAAGTATATTGTCGTTCTTGTGTCGCTGGGTGATGACACAATGTTTGATGGTGGATAGATATAGTTGCACCTGATTGCTCTCGTCAGGACGTTAATTATAAACCTACCTGGTAGAGCTCTGATGTCGCCACCTCCGTGCTGATGCTAACTTTTATTTATTCTTCTGGCTTATGGGTTGGTGTTTAGCCTAGATATTCCTTCCTTTCAGTCAGCCCGCCGGTAAAATCTTACTACGCTTCATTGCCGCAATAGACGGCGGTTTTCTGGAATGGAGATTAATTTGGCTGTCATTATCGAAAGGGCTGCTCGGGCATATATTCGTCTTGCACCACTAATAGAGATGCATAACACACGCACGTCAGACATACAAAGGTAGGTATAGCGCCATTTGCTGCTTCACAAGAAGGTAAGGAAGACGCTTGATGTTTGCTAGTGGTATGTTGCACAAGATAAATAAGATCTGGTGCAGAAATTGAATACTATGCAACGCAGTCTACAGATACAATCAGTACTTTAAGAAGTAACTCTCCAAGTTAGCCTTGGAAGGGCAATGTTACACTTAGAAGATAAGATGAGTAAAATAGATGATTACCGGCTGGATACTTTTGAGAAATCGTTAAGCGCATTCATGATAGCTAGGTAAGGCAGTGGTTTGAGAGGTAAAAATAAACTTCCCTTGATTTGACACTTATAACAGATAAATAAACAATAGAAAAGGAAAAGTGCTAAGGTTGCTGGCATTATTCTGCACTCAAAATAATATAAGGCTATCCACCAACATGTATGAATTCCTGCGACGAATCAACGTAGTGCAACATGATTGTCTGATGTACCTTACACTCAGTAAGGTGGCTAAATTGATTGCCGCTGACATAAAACCAAGGAACCTCAGTGGCTTAATCTCAATTGTTCGGGATTCAGGGAATTATTCGAGGCTGATGCGTATATGGTGTGATTTACCTGGGTGAATAAGTGTCAACTTAAGAATTATTAGTCTGTTCCATTTAATAATGTTAAATGGAACAGGATCTTTATCCTGGCGATAGAACATGAATTAGAAGACAGTTCCTCATGAAGTACAGGATTACCGCTATCGCATGTTGCGAGATCATGCTGGTATTGCTGATTGATCTTGCACTTTTTGATGATTTTCCTCGGCTTATGGGCGAGGATAAATTAGGAAGAACGAATAAAAATAATGGCGATAAAACAGTTGCTAACACTGGCACTGCTTTTTAATAGTGCCAGTGTATACGCCGTGTCCCGGTTCCTAGTAAATAACATTTATTTCGAAGGGTTACAACGGGTCAGTGTTGGTGCGGCGTTGCTTACTATGCCGGTTTGCGTAGGGGATATTATTACTGATGATGATATCGGGGTTACTATCCGTGATTTATTTGCTACGGGCAATTTCGATGATATTCGTGTGTTACGCGATCGTAATACGCTCATTATTCAGGTTAAGGAAAGGCCTACTATTGCCAGCATTACTTTTTCCGGTAATAAATCGGTTAAAGACGACATTCTTAAGCAGAACTTAGCAGCCTTTGGGGTGAAGGTTGGTGAGGCTCTTAACCTCGCCACGATTTCTAGTGTTGAACAAGGGTTGGAAGATTTCTACTACAGCGTTGGTAAATACAGTTCATTGGTGAAAGCCGTCATCACACCCCTCCCGCGCAATCGTGTCGATCTGACATTAGTGTTTACCGAAGGGACCTCTGCTAAGATCCAACAAATCAATATTCTTGGTAACCGAGCTTTCACCACTAATGAACTAAGATCATGTTTCCAACTGCGTGACCAAGTCCCGTGGTGGAACTTGCTAGGTGATCGAAAATATCAGACACAGACACTATCGCTCGATCTCGAAAATCTGCGGCGTTTTTATTTTGATCGCGGCTATGCTCGGTTTAAGAATGATTCTACTACAGTTAGCTTGACACCAGATAAAAAAGGCATCTATATCACCATCAATATAACTGAAGGTGAGCAGTATAAACTGTCTGAGATAACACTCCATGGTAACTTGGCAGGCCATTTACAGGAAGCTAAGCAGCTGAGTGAAATCAAATCAAGTGAATTCTATAATGGCAGTAAAGTGCACAAGATGGAAGAGAATCTCGTCGCGATGTTGGGGCATTATGGTTACGCCTACCCGGCCGTTTCCACTCGGTTAGAAATGAACGAGCAGGATAAAACCATTAAACTCCATGTAAGTGTTGATCCGGGCAACCGATTCTATGTACGTCGTATTAAGTTTGAAGGCAATGACACCACTAGAGATGTCGTATTGCGCCGTGAAATGCGTCAGATGGAAGGAACTTGGTTGAGCAATGTTCAGATCGAACAGGGGAAAGAACGCCTGAATCGACTGGGTTATTTCGAGACGATTGATGTGGAAACCCAGCGTGTGCCGAGTAGCGATGATCAGGTTGATGTCCTCTTCAAAGTGAAAGAACGCAATACTGGTACCTTAAACTTTGCTATTGGCTATGGCACGGCTAGCGGGGTTAGCTTCAAAATGGGTATACAGCAGGATAATTCATTAGGCACCGGTTATTCAGTCGGCATTAATGGATCTAAGAATAATTATCAAACTTATACGGACCTGTTGGTTACTAACCCTTATATAACTATGGATGGGGTGAGTTTGGGAGGTCGAGTGTTTTACAATGACTTTAAAGCGGATCAAGCCGATCTATCTGATTATCTCAATAAGAGTTACGGTCTTGACGGCACTTTAGGTCTCCCTTGCAACGAAAACAACTCGTTATCTAGCAGTTTAGGGTATGTTCATAATGCTGTGTCGAACATGCAGCCTCAAATCAGCATGTGGCGTTATTTTAAGTCAGTAGGGATGGACCTCAATACTGTGGATCTAGCCGGGTATTTAGCCGATGACTTCACCTTCAGTCTGGGCTGGAGTCACAATGACCTCGATCGCGGCTACTTCCCAACTTCTGGAAACCGCACCATGTTGAATGGTAAAGTCACCATTCCTGGATCAGATAACCAATATTACAAGGTAACCTTGGATAGCGTGCAGTACGTGCCTATAGACAAGGATCACGCTTGGGTGTTGTTAGGACGTGGAAGCCTGGGTTACGCAGATGGCCTAGGAGGTAAGGAAACACCATTTTATGAAAATTTCCATCTAGGCGGTTCGAGTACTGTGCGCGGATTCCAGTCAAACACCATTGGGCCGAAGGCCGTATACTATAATACTCATTGGCATAGCTGTGCAGTGAAGGGCAAGATTTGTAATTCAGATGACGCCGTAGGGGGTAATTCTATGGTAGTTGCCAGCCTAGAATTAATTACCCCAACGCCATTAATTAGCGAGCAATACACAAAATCAGTCCGTACCTCTCTATTTTTAGATATAGGGACAGTATGGGATACCCAATGGCAGAATAGTGCTGATACTCACGAATATAATGTGCCTGATTACGGGAAAGTAAGCAATATTCGTGCTTCTTTTGGTGCCGCATTGCAATGGATGTCGCCGCTGGGACCGTTGGTTTTTTCCTATGCGAAACTGTTAAAAAAACACGATAGTGACAAGTCTGAACAATTCCAGTTTAACATTGGTAAAACCTGGTGACGGCTGTCGCCGTAAGCAAAACAAGTTATACCCTAGTAATATAAGTTACTGCGATTCAGACTCAATATAATGAATAAAATTCATTATATCCACAGGTTTATTACCACTTGTTTACCCGGGTACCTTGATAAGGCAAATACAAGGTACAGGAAGGATGCTAGGTGTTCCAAGAACACGTAAATACTAGGTGTCCGTGAAGCAATAGTTGACTCTCATTGTTTGAGATGAGGATAAATATGGCAGATTATTTGCTGTTATTTCAAATGGAAGAAATTAGTAGAGGTAAAGAGTCTATGTTGAAAAAATGGTTGTGTGCTGTAGGCCTCGGTGTAGGAATAGCTGCCTCAGTTGGTGTGCAGGCAGAAAATAAAATTGCTGCTGTTAACGTATCCAGTATTTTCCAACAGTTGCCCGCACGTGTCGCAGTAGCTAAAGAACTAGAAAATGAGTTTCAAACTCGTGCACATGAACTTCAAAAAATAGAACAGAGCCTTCAGACAAAAATGCAGCGCCTACAACGTGATGGCGTTACCTTGAAGGTCAGCGAGCGTAGAAAACTGGAAAAAGAAGTGATGACGCAGCGTGAGCAGTTCTCTCAGAAAGCACAGATATTCGAGCAAGATAATCGACGCCGGCAGATAGAAGAACGTAATAAAATTCTTAGTCGTATTCAGGATGCGGTAAAATCTTTTGCTACCAAAGAGGGATATGACTTAGTGCTCGATGCTAATGCTGTAGCCTACTTAAGTTCTTCTAAAGATATCACGGCTGATGTGCTGAAGCAGGTTAAATAATAACATGTTTTCAATGCGACTGGCTGATTTAGCAAAGCAGTTGAATGCACAACTGCAAGGTGATGGTGACCTCGTCATTACTGGAATTGCTTCAATGCATTCGGCATTGCCTGGGCAAATCACGTTTTTTTCAAATAGTGCTTATCAAGCGCAACTATCCGCTTGCCAGGCAAGCGCTGTGGTACTTACCGAGGCAGATTTACCTTGTTGTCGCTCTGCTGCTCTGGTGGTGAAAAACCCTTATTTAACTTACGCGTACATGGCTCAGTTGATGGATACTACCCCACTTCCTGCACAGGAAGTCGCATCAAGCGCGGTGATTTCGCCTACCGCAACATTGGGGAAGGATTTTTGCATTGGGGCAAATTCAGTGATAGAGGCAGGCGCAGTACTTGGCGATAACGTGGTCATTGGTCCAGGATGCTTTATTGGCAAATGCGCACGGATCGGCGCCGGTACACGTCTATGGGCTAACGTTACAATTTATCATGAGGTCGAGATCGGTCAGAATTGTTTGATTCAGTCGGGGGCAGTGATTGGATCTGATGGCTTTGGTTATGCTAACGAGCGGGGAAAGTGGATCAAGATCCCGCAGCTGGGTACGGTAATTATTGGTGATCGTGTAGAGATTGGTGCTTGTACTACTATTGACCGAGGAGCACTGGACAACACCCTGATTGGGAACGGTGTTATCATCGATAACCAATGTCAGATTGCGCACAATGTAGTAATTGGCGACAATACAGCTATTGCTGGGGGTGTAATTATGGCAGGAAGCTTAAAAATCGGCTGTTATTGCCAGATCGGTGGTGCAAGCGTGATGAATGGTCACATAACGATTGCTGATAAGGTAGTCGTCACAGGCATGGGAATGGTAATGCGGCCTATAACTGAACCTGGAGTTTATTCATCGGGTATTCCGTTACAACCCAATAAGGTTTGGCGTAAAACCACTGCATTAGTGATGAATATCGATGAGCTGAGCAAGCGCTTAAAAGCTGTTGAACGTAAAGTTGAGAAAGACGATAGCCGATAAATGGTATGCTGCATTATGGCGGTCAATTAAAGATTGATGAGTCATAAAACAGTTTTAATGGCAGAGTATCAGCCTTAAAAAAGCTTCTAATCCGCCAGAACATAAACTGTTATTGTTATGTCACTAAGGTGAGAAAGACAGCTAAAATTTCAGTTTGTCAGATGAAGAGTCTAATTATCTACTCGCCACTATGTTGAGTAGTAAACAAAACACGTCGGTCATGAGACGGAAAGTGTAAATACATTACTATTTTGCGGCCTGCACATGATCTCTTCTTGGGTCAGCGCAGGCCGTGTTGTTAATGCCATTAGGTTTAAAGACAGGAAGAGTATTTTGATTAATGACACTCATACTCTGGATATTGAAGAAATTTTGGAACTGCTTCCTCACCGTTACCCGTTCTTACTAGTTGATCGCGTTCTCGATTTTGAGGAGCACAAGTTCCTCCGTGCGGTTAAGAACATATCTGTGAATGAGCCGCTTTTCCAAGGACATTTCCCTGGAAAACCGATTTTCCCAGGCGTATTGATTTTGGAAGCTATGGCACAAGCCACGGGTATCTTAGCCTTTAAAAGCGTCGGTAAGCTGGAGCCAGGTGAGTTGTACTATTTCGCTGGCATTGACGAAGCGCGCTTTAAGCGCCCGGTAGTGCCTGGCGATCAGATGATTATGGAAGTCACTTTTGAGAAAACCCGGCGTGGTTTGACGCGTTTTAAAGGGGTTGCGATGGTTAGTAACAAAATTGTCTGCGAAGCAACCATGTTGTGTGCCCGCAGCCGGGAGGCTTGATCCGTGATTGACGAAACTGCTTTTATCCACCCAAGTGCAATAGTCGAGGAAGGCGCTGTTATTGGTTCTGGTGCATATATTGGTGCCTTCTGCTCTATCGGCTCTCAGGTTGAAATTGGCATTGGCACGGTACTCAAATCGCATGTTGTGGTGAACGGTAGAACTAAAATTGGCCGCGATAACCATATCTATCAGTTCGCCACCATTGGTGAAGTGAATCAAGATTTGAAATACACAGGTGAGCCAACACTCGTTGAGGTGGGTGACCGTAATTGCATCCGGGAAAACGTCACCATCCATCGCGGGACTACTCAGGGAAGCGGACTCACTAAAGTAGGTAATGATAACCTACTGATGGTTAATGTGCATATTGCACATGATTGCGTGGTCAGTAACGACTGTGTTTTAGCTAATAACACCACGTTAGCAGGGCATGTTGAGGTTGATGACTATGCCATTATTGGTGGTATGACCGCCATTCATCAATTCTGTATTATTGGCGCGCATGTCATGGTAGGTGGGTGTTCCGGAGTTGCTCAGGATGTGCCTCCTTTTGTCATTGCCCAGGGTAATCATGCTATTCCGATCGGCGTTAACGTTATTGGTTTAAAACGCAGAGGTTTTGATAATCTTCAGATGAAGATAATTCGTAATGCTTATAAGATTCTTTATCTCCGTGATAAAACGTTGGATCAAGCTAAGATAGAAATCGAAGCTCTGGTCCAAGAGCACTCAGTAGTACAGCAGTTCCTGGATTTTTTCACCCGTTCAACTCGTGGTATCATTCGCTGACTTATGACAAAGCGGCCCCTGACTATTGGGTTAGTTGTTGGTGAAACCTCCGGTGATATTCTCGGAACCGGACTAATCCGCGCGCTCAAAGCACAGGTACCTAACGCGCGGTTTATTGGCGTTGCTGGTCCACGGATGCAGGCAGAAGGCTGTGAAGCCTGGTACGAAATGGAAGAACTAGCTGTGATGGGAGTGGTGGAAGTGTTGAAATGTTTACCACGCCTACTAAAGCTTCGCAAGGATTTGACCTACCGCTTTAGTGACTTAAAGCCAGATGTGTTTGTCGGTATCGATGCACCGGACTTTAATATTACGTTGGAAGGACGTCTTAAGAAGTGTGGCATTCGCACTATCCACTATGTCAGCCCCTCTGTCTGGGCTTGGCGCCAGAAGCGTATTTTCAAAATTGGCAAATCCACTGATTTAGTTTTGTCTGTGCTGCCTTTTGAAAAAGCGGTGTATGACCGTTTTAATGTGCCTTGTCGGTTTATTGGTCATACCATGGCAGATGCTATACCACTACATCCGGATCGACTAGATGCGCGTGTTGCGTTGGGTATTGACCCACATGTGCGTTGTCTGGCATTGTTGCCAGGAAGCCGTATTGCAGAACTTAAGATGCTGAGCGCTGACTTTCTGAAAACCGCTCAACGGTTGCGTAGCTATTATCCAGATTTAGCAGTTGTTGTGCCTTTAGTCAATGCCATGTGCCGTGACCAGTTTGAACGGATCAAGTCTGAGGTAGCCCCGGAGCTGAATGTGCATTTGCTGAACGGGAAAGGACGCGAAGCAATGATAGCTAGCAATGCTGCATTGTTAGCATCTGGTACTGCTGCGCTAGAGTGCATGTTGGCGAAGTGCCCCATGGTAGTGGGCTACCGTATGAGGTTATTTAATTTTTATCTGGCACAATGGTTGGTAAAGATTCCTTATGTATCATTACCCAACCTCTTAGCGGGAAGGGAAATTGTTACCGAGCTACTGCAGGATGATTGCGTGCCCGACAAGCTAGTATTGGCGTTGATACCATTGCTGAACGATAGTGCAGACAGTCAAAGACTGAAGAATGCCTTCTTGACCTTGCATCAAATCATCCGCTGTAGTGCTGATCAACAGGCCGCCCAAGCTGTGTTGGAGCAGGCGTTGGGATGAGCCCTTGATCTATTCCTCTGAAATATTGATGCCTAGTGTCAATAAGGAAACCGTGTCCCGCTGGTTAGTTCCGTATTAATTACGCACTCACTTTCCATGTTTAAAAGACCACCGTTTTTCAGTAGAACTCTTGACTAATTGTAGTGAAAGCGACGCCTTCGCTATATGGTTACATTATAGCCAATTTGTTGGACTACAGTCTGAGGCGTGCTCAGTTAGCAAAGATTCATAGGCTAACTATCATAGTGCACTATTGTACTGATGACACAATAATGGTTGCTGGTTGCCTATTCTAGCGGATACAGATCTGAGATCGGAGGTAATCGCTAGCTAACGCTGGCGATTTGCTGCACCCGGCCGTGCAGGGCAATAGGCGCGTGGCAGAAATTAGTGCTGCATATATTCTGGCTCATTGCACACAAGGACGAAACTAATTAAGTTAGATTAAAAGTGTACCCTATGTACGACTCCATAAAGCATAAAGGCAAATCCTATCGTCTTCTATCTGGAGAAACAGCCTATGCGGTGCGACCGATAATCGCAACCGTAGTTTGCTTACTAAAGGGAACTTGAGCTATAAGCTGATACGTAAGTTTTAACCTTGGCTCGCATATCGAGCCACTGCATTCAGGTATTTGGATATGGCCGACCCGCGTTTCATTCACTTGCATGTTCACAGTGACTACTCGATGATTGATGGATTAGCTAAGATTAAACTCTTGGTGAAGCGAGCCGAGGCGTTAGCCATGCCTGCTTTAGCAATAACCGACTTTACCAACTTGTGCGGTCTAGTTAAGTTCTACGGTAGTGCGCATGAGGCCGGGATCAAACCGATCATCGGGGCAGATCTCCATGTACAAAGTGATGTGCTAGGTGATGAGGTAGCGCAGCTAACGGTGTTAGCCACTAATACTGAAGGCTACCAGAATCTTATACTTTTAATTTCCCGCGCTTATCAGCGCGGCTACGGTTCTGCTGGGCCGATTGTTGATCGAAACTGGCTAACCGAAAACCGGGAAGGGTTGCTTCTGCTTTCAGGTGCCCGCCATGGTGACGTCGGTAAATTCTTGTTACGCGGAAATAAGCCGCAGGTTGAGCAGTGCCTAGATTTTTACCAGCAGTATTTCCCTAATTGTTATTACTTGGAACTGATTCGTACTGGGCGTCCAAATGAAGAAACCTATCTTCACGCTGCTGTGGCGTTAGCCACTGAGTATGATTTACCGGTGGTGGCCACCAATGACGTGCGTTTTCTGGCGAAAAGCGACTTCGAGGCCCATGAAATCCGCGTTGCCATTCGCGAAGGGTTTACGATGGATGATCCAACACGCCCGAGAAATTACAGCCCAGAGCAATATATGCGCAGTGAAGCAGATATGTGCGATCTATTTTCCGATATCCCTGAGGGGCTACTTAACAGTGTTGAGATCGCTAAACGTTGTAATGTAACGATTCGCTTGGGGGAATATTTTCTACCTCAGTTTCCGACTGGTGATATGACTACTGAGGATTTTTTGGTGCTTAAGGCGAAGAAAGGGTTGGAAGAGCGTCTTATGGTTCTGTTCCCAAATCCTAAAGTGCGTGCTAAGCGGCGCCAGGCATATGAAGAGCGTCTGAGTGTTGAGTTAAAAGTGATTAATCAGATGGGATTCCCAGGTTACTTTTTAATCGTTATGGAGTTTATTCAGTGGTCTAAGGACAACCACGTCCCTGTAGGGCCAGGCCGAGGTTCTGGTGCTGGTTCACTTGTAGCATATTCACTAAAAATCACCGACCTTGATCCGCTGGAATTTGACCTGCTATTCGAACGTTTCTTAAATCCGGAACGTGTTTCTATGCCAGACTTTGATGTCGATTTCTGCATGGAGAAGCGTGATCTCGTTATTGAGCATGTGTCTGAGATGTATGGCCGTGAAGCAGTATCACAGATTATCACTTTTGGCACTATGGCGGCGAAAGCGGTGATCCGTGATGTAGGGCGCGTCCTGGGTTATCCATATAGCTTTGTTGATCGCATTGCAAAATTAGTTCCGTCTGATTCGGGCATGACGCTGGAAAAGGCCTTTGTTGCCGAACCACAACTATCTGAAATTTATGAATACGATGAAGAAGTGAAAGCGCTGATTGACATGGCTCGCAAGCTGGAAGGAGTAACACGCAACGCCGGGAAACATGCGGGCGGTGTGGTTATTTCACCGACTAAAATTACAGACTTTGCACCGCTTTATTGTGATGGAGAAGGGCTAAACCCGGTCACTCAGTTTGATAAAAATGACGTAGAATATGCTGGTCTGGTAAAGTTTGACTTCCTTGGCCTGCGAACTTTGAGCATCATCGACTGGGCACTAGATATGATCAACGTACGGCGTGCCAAGAGGTGCGATCCTCCGATTAACATCGCGGCCATCCCGCTAAATGACAAGGAAAGCTTTGACATGTTACAGCGATCGGAAACTACTGCGGTGTTCCAGCTGGAATCGCGCGGCATGAAAGAGTTGATTAAACGCCTAAAACCAGACTGTTTCGAAGATATGATCGCATTGGTGGCATTATTCCGCCCTGGTCCGCTTCACTCGGGTATGGTAGATAATTTCATTAACCGGAAACATGGGCGTGAAGAGATCTCCTACCCTGATACCCACTGGCAACATGAATCGCTTAGGGAAGTGTTGGAGCCGACCTACGGTATTATTCTTTATCAAGAACAAGTCATGCAGATAGCTCAGGTGCTCGCTGGTTATACACTAGGTGGTGCGGACATGCTTCGCCGTGCAATGGGCAAGAAGAACCCTATTGAAATGGCCAACCAACGTGGTGGCTTTGAACATGGTTCAAAATTACGTGGCATCGATGGTGAACTGTCGGTCAAGATTTTTGATTTGGTTGAAAAATTTGCTGGCTATGGTTTCAATAAATCCCACTCTGCCGCCTACGCATTGGTTTCTTACCAAACTCTATGGCTAAAAACACACTATCCGGCTGAGTTTATGGCGGCAGTAATGACCGCTGATATCGATAATACTGATAAGGTGGTGGGGCTAGTGGATGAATGTTGCCGAATGGGGCTAAAAATATTGCCTCCGGACATCAATAGCGGCCAATACCGTTTCCATGTCAATGATGAGGGTGAAATTATCTATGGAATTGGTGCGATTAAAGGTGTAGGTGAAGGTCCGATCGAAGCGATCATTCAAGCTCGTCAGAGCGGTGAGCAGGACTACTTTAAAGATTTATTTGATCTTTGCGCACGCTCAGACATTAAGAAGGTAAACCGTCGGATTCTAGAAAAGTTAATTATGTCTGGGGCATTCGACCGCTTGGGGCCACACCGTGCTGCACTAATGAACTCATTAGGTGATGCGTTGAAGGCAGCCGATCAGCATGCCAAGGCCGAAGCTATCGGTCAGGTAGACATGTTTGGTGTGCTTTCGGAAGCAGCGGAGCAAGTAGAAAAGTCCTACGCTAACGTCCCCCCTTGGCAGGAGCAGATTATGTTGGAGGGTGAGCGGGAGACGCTAGGGCTATATCTCACTGCCCACCCGATCACCCAGTACCTAAAGGAAATAGAACGTTATGCTGTTGGCCAGCGTTTGAAAGATATGCATCCGACGTATCGGGGAAAGATGACTACTGCTGTTGGTTTGGTAGTAGCCGCGCGAGTGATGGTCACTAAGCGTGGTAATCGAATCGGTATTTGTACGCTGGATGATCGCTCAGGTCGATTGGAGCTAATGCTATTTGACGAGGCGTTAGAAAAATACCAGCATTTGATAAAAAAAGACCGTATCTTGATCGCTAGCGGGCAAGTTAGCTTTGATGACTTTAGAGGCGGGCTTAAAATGATAGCTCGTGAAGTCATGGATATCAGTGAAGCTCGTGAAAAATATGCGCACGGACTTGCCATTTCACTGACGGAAAGGCAAGTGGATAACCAGCTTTTATACTCACTCCGGGAATTATTGGAACCTTATCGAGCGGGGACAGTCCCAGTACACCTCTACTATCAGCGGGAAGATGCCCAGGCTAGCTTGTATTTTGGCGCAAGTTGGCGTGTGACGCCTAGTGACCAGTTGTTGATAGATTTGCGGACTTTAGTGGGTAATGAGCAAGTGGAGCTGGAGTTTGACTAAAATAGGAATGCTATGAGTCTGAATTTCCTTGATTTTGAACAGCCAATTGCAGAGTTGGAAGCGAAAATTGACTCGCTGACAGCCCTGAGCTGCCAAGACGAAAAATTAGATATTAATTTAGACGAAGAGGTTCAACGGCTGCGTGACAAGAGTGTTGAACTAACGCGTAAGATTTTTTCTAATCTTGGCGCTTGGCAGATCGCCAAGCTAGCACGCCATCCTCGCCGCCCTTATACTCTGGATTATATTAAACATATCTTTAGCGACTTTGAAGAGTTGGCAGGTGATAGAATTTATGCTGATGATAAAGCGATCGTCGGCGGTATTGGGCGCTTAGATGGCTTCCCGGTAATGATTATCGGTCATCAGAAAGGTCGTGAAACCAAAGAGAAAATCCGCCGTAATTTCGGCATGCCAGCACCTGAAGGTTACCGTAAGGCGCTCCGCTTGATGGAGATGGCTTCCCGGTTTAAGCTGCCGATAATTACTTTTATTGACACACCAGGCGCTTATCCGGGTGTAGGTGCGGAAGAACGCGGTCAGTCTGGAGCTATCGCGTGCAACCTGCGTGAGATGTCACGGTTGAATGTGCCGCTGATCTCTACGGTGATTGGAGAAGGTGGTTCCGGCGGTGCGCTTGCGATCGGCGTGGGCGATAAAGTGAATATGCTGCAATATAGCACTTACTCGGTAATTTCTCCGGAAGGGTGTGCATCGATTCTGTGGAAAAGCGCTGATAAGGCGCCATTGGCTGCAGAAGCAATGGGGATAACAGCTGCGCGTCTAAAAAAGCTGAAGCTAATTGATTCTGTGATCCCTGAACCGCTAGGTTCTGCTTACCGCGATTTGCCGGGTATGGCAGCTGCCCTGAAAGCGCAGCTTTTGGCTGATCTAAAAGATCTCTATGCTCTGAGCAACGAAGAGCTGTTGATCCGTCGCTATAAGCGAATTATGAGTTACGGCTACTGCTGAGTTTAGTTTAGAGCGGCGATTTAAATCAGATATAATTTCTAAGCTACTCTTGAGCTTGTTCTAGAGGCTGTGAGCCACTTTAAAAGCCGATTCGTGTCTATTCCATTAGGAATGTGTTTGTCATATTTCCATGGATAGTGTTCATAATTCTTATATACTCAATGCATAGTCCGGTTATTACATGATGTCCGTGTAGGACCTAGCCGTCACAATCTACGTTTATTAGGTTACTCGATTAGCGAATAATGAGTGAGCAAAGCCTACTTCCATAAAAGGAAAGGAGGCGTATGGTATAGGAGTCATTCTCTCGTAATTGGTTAGGCATCCGCGCCAGACAAGATGTGTAGGCTGATGTTCTCAATCAGGGAGTGAAGTATTAAACTTTTGTGACGCCTCTAGGGTATCGGTTTATCAGTTTACCCAGGGGGTTAAACTTCTTCAGTACTGGGCAGTTTCTATCTAGTTGACATGTAGAACTAATAAATATCATCAATGGACACTAATCAATTAGTGGCTCAGGTTGCACACCAACTAGGTGAGTATCGCCAGTTTCTCGTGGCGTTCAGTGGCGGCCTGGACTCTACGGTATTGTTGCATTTGCTGGCGCAGTTGCGCCAGCAGAATCCAGAATTACAGCTTCGAGCAGTCCATGTTCATCATGGCTTGAGTGAGTTTGCTGATGCCTGGGTAGAACATTGTTGTCAGCAATGTACTGCCTGGCAGATACCGCTGACGGTGCAACGGGTTCAAGTGGATGCCCGCATTGGCGGCATCGAAGCTGCAGCTCGTAAAGCACGTTATGCAGCTTTTGGCGCAACCCTAAAACCAGACGAGATCCTGATTACTGGCCAACATCTTGACGATCAAAGCGAAACCTTTCTTTTAGCGCTCAAGCGCGGTAGCGGCCCAGCCGGGCTGTCATCGATGGCAGTACGCGGTAGGTTAACGGAACATTTATTATTACGGCCACAGCTTGGCTGTTCTCGTGTGAGTCTCGAAGCTTATGCAGAGCAGAATCGATTATCCTGCATAGAGGATAACAGTAATAAAAATCTACGCTTTGACCGAAATTTTTTACGGTTGCAGGTGCTACCGATACTGAATAAGCGCTGGCCTCACTTTATATCAGCTGTCGCCAGAAGCGCTAGCTTGTGTGCTGAACAAGAAAAATTATTGGATGAGCTCTTGGCAGAGCGGCTACATACTTGTTTGGCGGAAGATAATTCACTAGTGATAGATGGTTTAATGAGATGTTCAGCGGGATATCGGTTTGCTTTGTTGCGACGTTGGATTTCACGTCATTATGTCATCTTACCTTCGCGTAAGCAATTGCAGAACCTGTGGGATGAAGTAGCTCTCAGCCGTGTTGACGCTGCACCAAGGGTTCAACTAGGAAGCTATCAAATTCGTCGTTTTCATGGTAGGTTATATTTACTTCCCCTTATGGCAAGTTTGCGCGACATTTGTCTTAATTGGTCACGAATCACTCCCTTGATCTTGCCTGATGGGTTAGGGCGATTAATCAGTGGTAAAGGGAAAGTGCATCTTCGTTCCCCCCATGTCACACAGCAGGTGAGCATCCGTTTCCGGGCACAGGGTAGCGTCCGCATCGTCGGCCGTGCCCATTCCCTGCCGATTAAAAAATTGTGGCAGGAGTTAGGCATCCCTCCTTGGTTGCGCACACGGGTCCCCCTTATCTATTATGATACACAGCTTATCGCTGCGGTGGGAGTATTTGTCTGTGAAGATGGGCAAGTATTAGAGAAAGAAAAACCGTGGAGGGTGCATTGGGAAAAGAATCACCTCTTTAAGAGTAAATGACCGTGAAGATTACTCCCTTTGGATCCATGGAGATGTCCGCCTATCCACTTTACATAATTGATACCGACGTCTTGTCGTTGCCAATACTAGGGTTGAGGATAACGGTGCTGATTTTATGGTGAGAAAATCTAAGATTTTAATTCAGAGATTAGATAAGGTATAGCTAGAGTGATTGATAATCGGTAGTGATATCTTTGGTGGATTTTACTTCGTTGGTTTTGCCGTTTCATTTTCTTAGTTCCGTCATTGTAGGTATAAGATACAGCTATGTTGGCGGGCGAGTTCCAGTGTTTAAATGTTTATCAAATTAATAGATTCAGACCCATTATTTTATCGACATACCTACCCATGACTCAGTTGACGGCTACCTGAGTCTTCTTGCTCTCGTCAGTATTCTACAATACCTTTAACATATATCCGGGTATTTCAGGAATGTAGTCAAGAACTTGATTTCCAATCTTGGCGTCAACAGCGTGCTGACTACAGTGATGTAGTGTTGCATAGTTTCCTCTTAAGAAGGAGTATCTCACTAAAGAAAATATCATAAGTAAGTGTAGTGCGACAGAATTTCCCTACCTAGCTAGGTTAGGGTATAGCCGTTTTTGGAGTTATTACCTTTTCTGCAGTACCGCATTAACTATACTGTCAGAGTGTTTATAATATAGATCGACATTGCTATTACGATGCCATTGATTTTGCACAGTGTTTTCTGCAACATCATAGTGCATGATATTGCACTACAAGCCTAAGATTTTCACATGTTACCATAGGTCTAGTGTTGTCCAAGATGGCAGATGTGGAAAAGGAATTGAATATGGAGTAGTGAAATGACCAGACTGGGTATAGATATAGCTTTAAATGGGTATACCAGATGGAAAAACATAAAAAAGCCTGTACCCATTCACTATAAGTCGAGATTTATGCCTATGCCGAGTGTAACTTGCGCATCTTCTGTTGAAGTATGCAGGGTACAGTGGCTAGCCATAAAAGCTTAGTCATTCTTTGGTTTTGACCACGGCAGTTGTCACTTGAGCGTCATTAGTGCACCAGATTCTCAAACTGAACGACACGCTGCTAGTTGTGTACTATTCCTCTGTGTACCACCTAGAATACTCTGGTAATTCAGTTGTCCGAGCTGTAAACATGATAGGTTTAATCTGTTCTAAGGTAAGTGGCGGGCATCATATAAGCCAAACTTAAATTATACTTTACTTATGTAAAGGCCCGCTTGTATTCGACATGCTTAAACATTATAAGTAGCATCTGTTATTCTTTCATTATTATTTGAATAGCGATGTGGGGTTAGTAATTATTAATTCTCAAGAATATGGTATTTTAGAATTAAACTGAGTTACTAGGTCTAACGGTTTGAAGGTTCTGACCCAGGTGGCTCAGGGATAGAATACAAAAATAAACTGCGTCTAGTAGAGAGATTAAAATGACGTCGTTTGTAAGTGAATATGTGTCAAATGCTTATTCAAGTACTTATGTGGCAAAATACGCATGTGAAATATTAGACAAATCAATATAAAAAACTAAATAAATTGCTATTTGGATTCAGCCAGGATTTTTACTACAAGTACTCGCATAGTAGGAAACGGTGATCATACCTTTATTAGCAAGGTCAGATAGGTGCGTATCGCTCTTATAAGGGTGGTGGCTGAATTACACAAGCGGTAAATTCTATCACCGTGTGGTGAGTAAGCGTCTGAAGTATGAGATAAAGCTGTCGTCGGTCACAACGCAGTGTTAAGTAGGATAAAGTACATTTATGCCTTCATGGTAAACAGAGCACTATTTAAAGTTGATCCCGATTTGCAAAATTGTCCATTAGACAATGTAAATCAGCTAAAAGAATGATATTATATATTATAAACAACTACTTAATTTATTTCCATGGCGATCATTGCTTGATCTTTTTCAGGAGAAAATCGATGATCTCCTCTGTTTTTATCATGTGTTGCTCGCCGATCCGGCGATTTTTATATTCGATTTCTGTATTGTCAAGATTACGAGCACCAATAACAATGGTGTGCGGTACGCCGATTAGTTCCATATCAGCAAACATCACGCCAGTACGCTCTTTTCTATCATCAAGCAGCACGTCGATGCCGTTAGATCGCAGAGTGTTGTATAGATGATTAGCTATTTTCTGCACGCGTAAGGACTTATGTATGTTTATTGGCAGGATGGCAAGTTGAAATGGCGTGATTGCATCGGGCCAAATAATACCGCGATCGTCGTGGTTTTGTTCAATCACGGCGGCCACCACGCGGGTTATTCCGATACCGTAGCAACCCATGGTCAATACCTGATTGCGGCCATCTTTGCCTTGTACGTTAGCTTTCATAGCCTCCGAGTATTTAGTGCCAAGTTGAAAGATGTGGCCTATTTCGATACCACGTTTGATCAACAGCCGGCCTTTGCCATCAGGGCTGGCGTCACCTTCCACTACATTACGGATATCGGCAACTTGTGGTATCGGAAGATCGCGCTGCCAGTTAATACCGAGATAGTGATATCCATCAATGTTGGCCCCTGCGGCAAAATCGCTCAGCATAGCGACGCTATGGTCGGCTATCAGCGGAACCTGTAGCCCGATGGGACCTAGTGAATCAGCGGAAGCACCATTAACGGCGTGGATTTCTTCTTGGGTGGCAAATGTGAGGGGCGTAGAAACTTGCCCTAGTTTTTCTGCTTTGATTTTATTCAAAGTATGATCTCCGCGTACTAACAGGGCAACTAGCTTATGCTGCCTGTCTTTAGTAGCGTGAACAAGTAGTGTCTTGATGGTTTTTTTTAGCGGTATTTGGAACTTTTCAACAAGTTCAACGATTGTTTTGGCGTCTGGTGTCTCGACTCTACGCAGGGCTTCGTTAGGTTCCGCACGAGGATGTACGGGGGGTAGTGCTTGCGCCAGCTCAATATTAGCCGCATAGTTAGAATTGGTAGAAAATACAATATGATCCTCACCGCTCTCCGCTAGTACATGAAACTCATGCGAGATAGTGCCACCGATTGAACTAGTATCAGCATGTACCGAACAGAAATTCAGCCCTATTCGCGTAAAGATCTTATTGTAGGCCTGGTACATTGCATCGTAGGTGAGCTTTAAGGAGCCTTGTGAAGTATGGAATGAATAAGCATCTTTCATTAGGAACTCTCGTGAACGTATGATGCCGAAACGTGGGCGAACTTCATCACGAAATTTGGTCTTAATCTGGAAGAAGTTCAACGGAAGCTGTTTGTATGAACTGATTTCGTTACGGATCAGATCGGTTATCACTTCTTCATGAGTGGGGGCAAGAACAAATGGACGTTTACCACGATCGGAAAAGCGGAGCAGCTCTGGGCCATACTGATCCAATCGCTCACTTTCTTGCCATAGATCGGCAGGCTGAACTATAGGCATAGAAACTTCGATAGCGTTAGTATTGTTCATTTCTTCTCGAACAATATTCTCTATCTTTTTTAGAACGCGTAGGCCGGTTGGCAACCAAGTGTAAAGGCCGGAAGCTAGCTTGCGAATCATGCCAGCACGGAGCATGAGTTTGTGGCTGATCACTTCAGCGTCAGCAGGGGTTCCCTTCAGGGTGGCAAGCAGGTATTGGCTAGTGCGCATAGTGTTATACTCCCATGAGTGCTGCGGTTTTCAACCGCCTTTTAAGAAGAGGCTAGCGTCTATCTTTGAATAATAAATGCCATGCAAAGATGCCACGATTCGCTGAAGTTATGTACTATATCCGTTTTATTGGTAGCTGGGTGCAACACCTTTTCCCCCTACACCTTCGATCAATCCCACTTTTCGGAAACTGTGAACTATCTTTTATACGTTAAGCACAGGATAAGCATTTGATTAAATAGAGCTCGATCATTTAGATGAGGCGTTTATGGCTGAACCTGTGTATGTTATTGATTGCTAACAATCATCGGAATCGCTAGTCAACTTCCACTTGTGCAGTAACGTGGTATTAGCCTGTATATAGCCAGGATAGATTTGGACGTGTTGTCGGCTAGTAGTTAAGTTTATCTGTGAACTTTGAAGAGTACTCTCTCTCGATAGAGAGAGCTTGTTCATATCTCTTGTTGGTATCGTTTTACTCGCACCGCAAATGCTTCTTAAGGGCGGTTCTCGATGTGCTTCTAGATGGTTTATTTTTCTTCTTGTTGCGGTGAATGCAATAAGTTGCCATGAACACCCGACAAGCATTGGTCGCTAACAAGTAGGGAGATAAACCACGCTTTGACATTTTCTATATTAATATAAGAGGTGTTATTGAAGCAATCTATGCTGAAAATAGCAAGACGAGGCGCCATCTGTCTTGTGAATAATCAGGAATAAATAGATGCCGAAACGCTTATCAGCCTTTAGGAGTACCACCACTAAAGATTTTTAGCTAGTTAGTGAACCCCTTAGACTAGGAAAAGCGAACAAACTTTTACTTTTCGGACTGATGATTAGTTTGACGGGAATAATTAGGTCAACATAAGGTGAGTCTTTGTTGCAGCTAAAACTCACTTAAGGTGAAGTGAAGCTCATTTAATTTGCATAAGTGGTCTTGATCACTGCCCGTGCGATTTTGGCTCTCTAGAGAAAGCTAGAGCCGGTGCTTTCAACTTTACTAGCTGCATTTTGCAGACTCTTAGTCAGTTAACTCTTATTTGGCAGCAGGCCGTTACGCTTTTTAGCGTCATGATCTCCACCTATTTTAGCAGCAGTAGCGAAATAGCCAAGCTTGGTCGGATTATTTCACAACACTAGGTAGGAATAAATTTCAGCTCACCAAGCAATTTGATTTGGGTAGAGTAACCGTCAAATAGGATATAAAATACGTTACAAACCGGAACTAGCTTTAAGAAGCATATCCTTTATCTGCTAATTAAGAGCAGGATTATGCTAAAAGATATTAAGTGTGATGTCGCTTTTACTCAGGGCTTTCTAGATAACGCGTAGCTGTTAAGAGTTATCAGTTCGATGTCTAGTCTATTTTTTATTTTTCTAGGTTGATGCTATTTCTGGGCATTAAATTTAGTAGCATGATAAAGTCGACCTTTATGAGGTTCGGCTATTGTTCATTCTGGCTTTAGCGCTAGCAGAGCTAGACTGCTAATCATTATGGCGATTCCCGAAATATGTTGAAATTGTAATGACATATGCATTACTTAGAAACTTTTGTTATTTCAAATCGCCTTGTATAATAGCAGGGATTATACGCTTTGTTTGTGAATAAAGGCTTTAAAGCTTAAATCTCTATCGGCTAGATTAGGTAGATTACCAATACTATTAATAAACATAATGTATCAATTAGTACAGCGTTATAACTGACAGAGCCGAGGTGATAGTCGAACTGCTTTAAGTTGCTAGTACCAGTCTGAGAATCCATCACTGAGTCACCAACTAAAACTGATTAGGTAAGATTAGCGGTATTACCCAAGCTTAGTACGGCCTCAGCTAATTATACGTTATTAACGAGATGTGTAGGTTTTGTGTCTATAGTGCGTGTTATTTTCAGCAAGTCTGATGGGATCTCCAAGAGAGTATTGCCATCATATCGGGTGATAAACGGCGGTGTGTTAACACCCAGCGGCGTAATAGCCGATTTTGTGCGATGACAGTTCTGACAACATACAGCTAAAAGGACCGCCTATACTAAAAAATAATAAATTGGATAGAATAAAAGAGATTCACTAAGCCCGACAGAATTTCAGGATAGTCTTGACCATAACCCTTTAGGTCGGGGTTATGCATAGTGGTATGCTAACCAAAAGAACAAGGATTACATTAAAAACTAGAGATAAAGATCATTGTTAGGTGTGCGCTACTTCGCATTCATTAATCACATCTCTTTCTAATAAAACCTAGTAGCTCTACTTGCACCTGATTTGCTGTGAGAATTTAATTATTTCGAATGCGTCTCCGTTACTAGCTGATACTCAGGTTAGTATCACCCAAAATTTCACACTTTCTTTGTAATCAATCTAAGCGCTAATAATGTGATTTTTAACATCAAGCGGGCTGCGGCTTATAAAAGTGAGGGCATCTAAGCGCTTAGTCAGTTCATGCTACCCTTCAGTCAACTTTACTTTTAAGATTGGGTGGCGCTGATTCGGATAATCTGCTGTTAGAGGCGTTACTTGCTCATCTATGTTATCCATATCCAAATGAGAGTAAAAGCTATTGCCTAATTAGTTATATGGGATGAGGAAATACTAAAATAACGGTTTCTGTACAATTTACAAGTTATGTATTGTGCCCAGCACTTCGTCTACGATATCATTTGATACATACATCTCGTGAGTAACTAACAGAATAGTGATGCCAAAATGTCGGTAGATGCTTCTAGTAGTTTCAGGTGGCGAGGGTGGTGCCCAGGTCGAATACAAGAGTGCGTTCTCGAATAGCACAGTAGCGGAGGTTGGGTAGCTATTGCGTGTGCAATAGCCACGCGCCTTTTGTAACTATTAGGCAGGTTTGCGTGGAAACGTGTGTTGTCTGCCAAGTATAGTAATTGAAGAATTTCAGCAGCATGCTTCTTTATAGCTAGTTGTGAACGTAATCCCCTTACTAGGAAGCAATGTTATCGACACCGTACGGCGGAAGCAGGTTAAAATGTGGGAAAGTATGCTAATATGGTGGTCTAAACGTATCCGCTATCGTCTGTGGAGGAAAAGTTAGAGCTAGTCCATTGACCGGACGTTGTCGACTATAAGGCATTGTATGATATTATTCCGGTGAATATGTATGTTCTTATTATCACTAGAAGTACCGAGAACGCTGTATATTTACGTATATTGATACGTAGGTAAGAGAAGAGTTATGCGAGAGAATCTTAGTGAGATGGGGAACTATATCAAAATATTGTCATGATGTTAGACGATGTAATCATTTGTTTCTTATTCTATACTCGCACTGTGTGGCGTAAAAAAGTGATTTTTGAATAGAAGAAAGCAGTTAGATTGTGACCTAGTCAAACCTCTAAGTTAAGGTTTCCCACCAATTTTAATATCCGGTAGATAATGGTGATGCTTTCGGCGTATTCAGGCTTTTAGGGGTAACTAACTAATGGCACAAAGCCTTCCAGCCGTTTTCCTCGACCGTGATGGTACTATTAATGTTGATTATGGGTACGTTTATAAAATAAAAGACTTCCAATTTATTAACGGCGTACTTGATGCCTGTCAAAAGCTTAAATCAATGGGCTTTTTGCTGGTTGTGATCACTAACCAATCAGGTATCGCGCATGGAAAATTCAGCGAAGAACAATTTATATACCTGGCTAATTGGATGCTTTGTTCGTTTTCTAATCGATCTGTCAACATTGACAGAATCTATGTCTGCCCACACCATCCAGAGGCGCTAATAGCACAGTACCGCCAAACATGCGATTGCCGTAAACCGAAGCCAGGTATGCTACTGCAAGCACTGCACGAGATGAGTATTGATATGTCTGCTTCTTATATGGTGGGTGATAAGCCTGAAGATATGCAGGCGGCACTGGCGGCTGGTGTTGGGACCAAGATTTTGGTAAAGAGCGGCAAGCCGGTAACAGCACAAGGCGAGCATTTAGCAGATTTGGTATTAAATAGTTTGGCGGATCTTCCAGAAGGCATTAAGAAAGGATTGAATAGGTGCTGTAATAAATAGTGACAATTTAGATATCATATGAATGCAGTATTCTGATTATCAATAATCCTTCTATAAGGCGCCTGCCTACCGCGTTTCAGGAAACTTATTCTAGCAAACTTCTTTTTAACAACATTAATTGTGCGCATATTCTGTAATAGAATCTCCTACCTTACAGCGTACAATAGATCCATTTGTTAAGAGTGATGAACTAAATCAACATTTATCTGATCAATATTTGAGTGGTGCCTCATAGATTGAAGTATATCAAGTTGTGAATAAAATAGTTTGATAATGACCCACATCAAACGCTAGCCGCTGGTCTTAATATACAAGACAAACCATAGCATAAGAGGGCATTGTTTTTAGACGAGCAAAGGTAGGTTACATATGGATAAGCCGCCTAACTCAAAAGGCTTAAGAGTGAAACTCTAATGCATATCACATCATATTGAAAAATAAAATCAAGGTTTGTATAACTTATATACATTATATGCGCCAGATTAGATTAGATGGCAGGTCAAGTGATGCAATTGCCTCCTCGCGCATCACGAAATAAATAAAAGGTGGCTAGCCCACCAAACAGAGAGATAGTATAGAGGCCTATGGACGCAGGAGTGAAGAATATTGTACAATCAGAAGAAGCTAAATGTGACACTATGCCCTGTGAAGAAGAGCAGCAGATTATAAGATTGTTTTAGAAAAAAGAGTAGGTTATCTTAACAGACGAATGCATTTGAGTTTTCATAGAGAAATTCAAATACATTCTCTGCTACCACTTGCAGCACTACGAGTGGTAGTGACTGTTAATCAACACTACGACAGTTTAAAACGTCTGCCAATAGTTTAAGTCAAATATAAAATAACCGGGCTCAACGTGAAGATGGTATTTTAAATTGGCAACATCAAGTCTTATTCAAAGAATAAGTATGTTACGTGTAGTAGGCAAATGAGTAGAGATCTAGATCATCTCTTATGGTAAGTATGCTCCTAATTAAGATCAAAGCTCAGGTGTAAAAGTTTACGGAGAAAATCAGATACCTGTTAACCCACGTAGTAACCGATGTCTATTATAGGTGTTCTAATTAGGCCGTGTGCCATAGTTTAAGCTTTAATCAACTCTCTGGGGAGAGTTGCCTTAAGCTTAAAGCTAAAATAAATCACAGAAGGCCCAGACTAGAGCCAGGGCATGAAGTTTAATTTGATAAAACAGGACAACCTTCTTTACTCTCTATATCTAGATCACTTTCCTTATATAGATTATAAGGTTTACAGAGTTTTGATGCATAAGAATTGTTTATAACTTTTTAGGTGATCTCGTAATTTCTTGGGTTAAGCGCTAAAGGAGAGGACTGATTATTCTGTTTCGAGAAATAAAGTGGAGAGTCTCAACGGAAGGAAAGCGAGGACTCGTTCACTAATAATGGCGCTAGAAGTAGGCTAAATACGTTTTAAAGTAACGAATGCAATAAAAATGCAATTTCAAAAAAATAAGCAAATCTTACACAAGGTTCGTCCTCGTGAGTGAACCAGCAGAGCTAAATTCCGTAAATTTAGAATCGTTATCAGCGTAATTGCGCTAATAACTTTCTGCTCTTTGTGCAAAATATTCATGAACCATTACTAATATAATGCAAAAGAAGTGACTAGCTTCGTTTTTTGGACAGCGCGTGCGACACCTTATGTATGAGTGGTGTGCAGTCGCAATTAGTTTGATCTAAAGAAATAATATCAGTAAATCTGCGCTTTAAGGGCCGATATACGCAGGCGAAAAGTAGCGACTAGAAATACTATAATAGCTTGTAGCTGTAATGTTTAGAACACTGTTCTGATAAAGGCTCCTTCATAGAGCCATTCAGCCTAGCTATTTATATAGACGTGGAACTGTAGTGACACATGTCGTAATTTGCATTGTAAAGGTCATTAAATCTTTTTAAAAAGACTAGGCATCTGAAAGGCTGTATGGGCTATAACCTAATTCAACTGTATGCAAGTGTTCTTTACACCATAGAAGTCAGTGCTTCGATCTAGCTAAGTGTTATTATAAAGTTTGAGTGTACGATGTTACGCTTTTAAAGCGTGCTTGGAGGGGTATTCTAATAAGCGGGTTTCGGTCCAAAATCTAGATAAACGCAATTTGCAAAATAATGCCTGCACACCATCTCTTCACTAAAGAGATTAAGATAAGGTTCATTGTGATAATCAGCTTTTAGAACCGCCAAGTAAAAGATTTCAAGTATAAAGAAAATAAGCAAGCCTAGGATATAGGCGTCTAGGAAGTTATACGCTATAAAAGGTATTTAATCTGAGAAACAAGAAGGGAGTGTTGATATAAAGTGTTTTATTCATGGTTTATGAAATGGGAAACAAACTGTGGTATATAACACTACAGTTAATGAAATACTTAGTTTAGCAAGGCTAATGAGCGGCATGCAAAGATCTAAATACTACAAAAATCCATCCAGACCTCACTAGGTTGCGTTTGAAAGAGTAAAGTTCACAACTTGAATCAGTGCACTATTAGTAGTATCGTATAAAAAGTTACGTAGTAAAAGATAATAACCCGTACAATAAAATACACTAGCTTTAAATTCGATGATTAGATCAAGATACTTAATACTCATATCTAATTTAGATATGAGTATTAAGTATCTTGATCTAATGGTGCCCCGCCAAGGCTATAATATTCCCAATTTCTCGATACTGAACCAGTACTTTGAGAATAGCTGACAAGAACCTGGTGATGGAAATTAAAGGCAACTAAAAGCGTATGCCTGGCAGTATTACAATCAGTCTTAAGGTGTGATCCCGTATCTATTTTATACTAGAACAGCAGCTTATATTTTCTTGCAAGTTTAAGTGTATTAAGATATCTGTAGGAAACAGAATCTGGAATAGGCAACGAGTTGCAAGACATAGACAGAAAATCTGGTCATCTAGCAATAAGTAGATCTGGAAATATAGCTGCCCTATTTCAAAAACCGAACTGATTAGCGTTGATAAATGTGAGAATAGCGTATGGCGAAAAGTGTTTACCTAACAGTACGCTTACACAAAACTAGACATACCTATTGCCATCGAAGTCTAGTTAGGCACCTTGTTGCAAACTTATCTTTTAAGGTAAAACACTTGTTTGCTAAGTATTCCGGATTACTAACCCCATGCAAACTAAAAAGACTGAAGAATATTAATACAGGAAATAGGTGTTATATCTATTCTTGCGCTTGCAACACCTCATATTATTAGCTTAAGTGCCGAGGTAATGGTTAAGTAGAAAATGATCTATGCAGACCTAAAAATAGAATGTTCCTTTAGAAGTAGCTATGTTGCAAGAAACCGTAATAATTTACTAATTGAGTCAGTAAATAAGGAAAAGATAAAGAGTTAAACTATCTCAATAACCTGAGATAGTAAGGCCATGCTTGATTAGGCAGTAACGTTTTCTGTAAATCATTGAAGTTGTAGTGCGAGAGTGATAGATACATCAACAGTGAAAATGCTACATAAGTGACAATAAAATAGGGGGGGACATCTTACCAAGTGATTAAAAATCAGGCTCTTATCTAAGGCTAATTAATCTAGAACAGCCGATCGTAAAATGAAGCTAAAAGGCATAGGGGATTGGCAATAAGTTGATACTCCCGCAAAAAGGAGTGATTGTGAAAAGAGCATCTTGGCAACTCCGGAACTTATGACGTCTAAGAGGTATCAGGATGTATCTCTGTACAAAAGCGTTCGCCAGCTATTTCTTTTAGAGATAGCTGGACACTGCATATAGGTACTTAATCTGCAAGCTTAGCAGAAGATAGTGAATAGTGGGCCTCCTTGTACGAAGAGGCACCCATAGCATCAGGTTATGCTTTTATGTTTGATCTTCTCACTTTTATCGTGATCGAAGGTAAGGATAGTGTTTGAGTGGCAATTTTACGTTGCAGTCTCTTCTAAAACAGTAACGATGACGTAAAAAGTACTTGAATCATGCTCAGATATCGTGCACTTTAGTGTAATACTAAGCTAGTTTGACTGTAAGGGTGACAGTGTCAGTAGATATGGAATAGGTTTTAGTGATTCTCTTGTCCTGAATAAGAACGCCATCCTTTAATAGATAAGGTACTGCCGGGATAATAAGCCGAGACCGCCTAAGAGTATATAATAACAGCGTTATTTACCGTCTTTATATTAGGAAGGAAACCCTAGGCTAAAATATATCTCGAGGGTATGCCTATTCCATCTGGATGATGACACATCTGAGGTTAAAATAACATAAGATATTTTAGTTTTTTTTGGGCTAGATATTTAAAATTTAATAAATTCAGTCTAGTACGAGAGCAAAAGCGTCAGCACCAACTGCAGTTCTGTTGTTATAAGAATGGCATTGCAGTTAGGTAAATAGAGAACAGATAAGTGCTAAAACATTTAAATTCGAAATTTCTATTGAGAAAAGTCTTTTCTGTTTTATGGTTGCTGAAAGGTGCTTTTAAGATAAAAAAGTAGATCAGCTGAATGTGTAAGAGCGGCGTTACTTTAACCTCAAATATCCCTAACAAGCTGTGAGACTTAGTTGTTACAACATAACAATTAGTTATATTTTTCAGGAAGTTTCAATATTGCTTCTAGTTTTTATTTCAGTAACGCCAGAAAATGCAGTAAGCTTTGCTTAGGGTGAAAGCGCACAGTGTCCACTTACCGTCATGTTAACTTTCGTAGTAAAGCGATGTTGCATTGATAGCAACGTTGGTCTCTTATTGGAAAGTAGAAGACTGCCAGTCAGTAAATAAGGTAGGGATCTTGATGTGAAAAAATAAATTTCACTGTATGTCTTACCAAGAAGGCATAGCTTAAAATAAAGGAGTAGAGACCGTTTTAGGCGGTGATTGCAATTACCCTTACGACAAGCAATAATCAGAAGGTGGCGTGGTATAAGTTATAGCTTGTTCTGCAGCGTAATATGTCTGAGGTATGCTCTGCTCAACTTTATCAAGTAGTGCATTGCGTGACTGCTATATAACTTATGAGCGGCATCTAATTCATCTGGAATACTAGTCTAATGTTTGCGGTAGTATTTTTGCTCCATTGTAGAGAAGTAAACAAACGGTCTAGATGTTGAAATAGCAGCAGAGGCGATCAATAATACACTATTTTTTCAGGTCTAGTTGTCGTTAATCGGATGAGTGTAATCGATCGTGAACAATAATTAAGAGAAAATCGCTAATAAGGGACCAGAGAGATAGGTAAAAGACCTTGTAATCATAACCTATCAAGAGTGTAGCACAGAGCGTTAATAAATTCAAGTAATAAGTTAATGCCATCAGATAAGTAGAAGATTTTTAATTTACTAATTCCTGGAATTACTCACTGATATTATGGGTATGCCTGGTAAACAGTATATCAATATTTCTTTTTTTATTCCTGAGCATTCTTTCATGAAAAGTGAAAGAATGAGCTATTAGTTACACCAATATGTTAACTCATGATCCCAGATCCGCGATGCCGATCTGGGATGGTCGCTATTTCAGAGTTCGGCCTAGCTCAAAAACAAAACGAGTAGGCCGTATGCTGCATAATTAATAGCTATATCGGGCATGTATTTGATTTTCCATATAGTATCTTACAATTAACAAGTCCATTTTCTTTATCTATTATTGTTTTTATCAGGAGCGGTTATTTCTCTTAGAGATATTAAATTCTTCAGCTCATTCTCCTTTCTGCGTTGGCGCTCACTCTCCTTGCTAAGATAGATAGTTCCATTAGAAAATGGAAGTTATAGATAATAGATCTATTCTTTGATGATCTTCTAGGCCCGTAAATGAACCTGAAGAACAAATTTGTCATTTTTTAAGCCGTAGGTATTTAAAATAATCGGGTGGAATGTATGAGTCGAATAATATCATACTAAGAAAGATGGCAAATGCAGGATAAAAACAGGCAAGGCTGCTATCACGTTAGTGATAGTAAGGCAGCAAGGCATTCAAAGCCATCAAAGTTAGCATAATGCCAGTATATGCTGTACATTAACTCTAGGATCCACTAAATACGTTATTTGTAATTGTTAGATGATTTGTACAAGATAGTATGAGACTGATTTAGAAATTAAAATTCATGATGCCATCTATATCGTAAATTAGTTTAAAGATGTCAAATAGCAGAAAAAGACGCAGCTAATCTGAAGCAGCGTAGATAACCTAAACCCACTGGGCATCATGCATTATACAGATTTCGCCCGTAGATCGGGTCAATTGACATGATAAGAAAGTAAGCACTTCGGTTTATTTGTTTGTGTCAGCTATAGCTATTTAGCAGAAAGCGCTTATTCTGCGCCTGTTAGGAATCCTGAATATAATCCTATTGTGGCATATTGCTTATGACGCTGAAAGTAAATAATCAGATCTAATATTTTATGGAAAGAACATTAACGTAAGACGAGTAATCATTTATTTGATATTGGGGAGGGAAGTCTAATGCCATCCGTATCTACGCATTTAAAGCACACAGCGCGCAGGAGGCGCTCTGAATCATCTCACATAATCTGCCACAATATGGTGTGCTCGATTAGCGATTATGTATGGAATTTTTTTAAATAAACCAGGGTTGGCAATAGGTGAATGATAAATGGATTACAGTATGCGGCTAATTAATTTGTCGAGGCGGATTCGCCGTAGGCGACGGATAAATTTGCGTGCCTTACGTGGGTACTGTTGGATACTTTGTAGTTCGAGATAGTTTCCTACCACAGTAGTATTGGTGCGGATGCACTCTAGCTCTTTACACCATTGTTCGCGAAGCTCTTGTTTAGGATCGTGAATGAGAATGGCGTTTTCTAGATCTAGTCGCCAAGCACGTGGATTAAAGTTATTGCCAGTTATTAGTTGCCACTTGTTATCTATCCAGATGCCTTTAAGATGAAAGCTGTTATTGCCGTCTTTCCAGATGCGAACAATCAAGTGCCCGCTATCGTTATAGCGCTGCAGCCGCCTAATAAAATGGCGCAGATTAATTTCATAAAGATAAGGCAGCGCGCCAATAATTTTAAACGGCTGTTCTTCTGGAATAAAAAAATCGTTCGCAGTTTTGTCTCCGACGATAATTTCCACCTGCTTGCCTTGGCGTAGCAAACTGATAATATTACGCATTAGCTGCGCTGTTAGGTTGAAATACGGTGTGCACAATGTTAGCTGCTGATCTGCGCAGGACATCAAGTGATTAATGGTGGCGTTTAACACGCTTTGCTTACCAAGCCCTACCAGGGGGGTAACCGCCAGTTCATGATTGCTCGCGTTATCGCAGAATTGGTAGCCCGATCGACGAAGGTTGAAGCGCAACTGGCGGGTTTCGTTTTTTATATCTAGTCTTTTCGGGAGATTATCACGATCTAAACGCTGTACGGCATCGGAAGTGAGTAAATTTTTTTTTATATAAGCAGTCATGGTTTCAGCCAGGACAGGGTTGGTGATCAACTGGTAGCGGTCATAACGGTATTTCTTATGCTGATGTAAATAGAGATTGTTGATATTCGCACCGCTATAAATCACGGTCTCATCGAGAATAAACCCTTTGAGGTGAAGTACGCCTAATGCTTCTCGAGTATTGACTGGTACGCCGTATATCGGAATCGACACCTGTTTTTGGTTCTGTTTTTCCATTAAGCAATACCAATCAGCATTAGTATTAGTAGCAGAGTCACCGATACGTCCACGTTGCGCACGGTGCCAATCGACTAGTATGCCAATCTCTAACTTGGGGCGTAGCTGTTTAGCTTGATAAAGCGCATTAAGGATCTCACGCCCGGCCTCATCATAATCTAGATAGAGGGCGACTAGATATATTCGTTGAGTAGCATTAGCGATGGATTTCAATAGCTCGGTACGGAAGTCTGATGGAGTGTGTAAAGTATGAATGTCAGTTAATGCCTGGGGTAGTTTAGGTAATTGTGCAAGGTGCTGCTGGTGTTTGTTACGTTTAAATTTTAACAACATCACAGTGCGCTTCTTCTATGATAATGGAATGGCTGGAAAGCCATAGTATGAAATACTAAATCGAATAGTTGCCGATAATAGCACTAGTTTCCTAGATTGTACGTATGCTTTTGAACTTTAAATATTGAACTCATAGAGTATTGCATACAGTTCAGTGGCTGTATGGTAGTATGCAACAGCATAATTATATTGATAATGCCATTCTTAATCTTGACCTCGATGTCAAAGACTATAGACTACTGCTAGTATAAGCATACTAGCTCATGGGAATAGCGATGCTATGAGGTGCTACGAGCCGTAACTACGTGGATAGATCATTATGCTTCTAGCGGTTCGCGTAGCAGCCAGTATTTTAAGATAGCAACGCGCTAATCTAGCAACTGCTCCGTTAGTGTTGATTGGAAAAGAATTAATGACTATCCGGCTGATATTTTCCTATTCGTGAATGCTCAAAAATAACATATCTTAGTCATAATCGATCTGAATTATGTGAGTTCAATAGTTATAGGTGAATGCATTCATATCACTGCAGTAATGCTAGGTTTAGATGCTCCTTGGTAAGCAGACTGGTAGAGGGCTTCTTTGCTGACTCGTCTTTTTTAGTATGCTAGTTTCTTCTGGTTTGGTATGGGTAAGGCGATATGGCTAATCATGCTTGTAGTGCTCTACTGAATGGATAGAATTGCAAGGAAACGTCTAGTAGAGTAGATTACTTTTTGAGTTAATGCGGCGTGAATCTTTAATCGGCAATTTTAAATATTCCACAATAAGGAGGAGATCTGTACCAGACATTGACGTAGTTAACGTCATCTAAAGGCCGGCTCTACGCCTGTGTGGCAGTAGATCTCCCCTTTTCCCACCTGTGTAGAAGGAGATAACGTTCTAGTGCAAGAGTCAATCGTGTTAGTGACGGCGCTCTCTTATTTTAATTTTAGTCATCACTTCCGAATTAGCTAAGCATGAATAAGTAAGAAGTAACAAGGTTTTGTTCGACTGTCATGCGTAACTCTGTTGGATTGGCATGATAGAGCATGATCTTTAGGAGTAGATCGTGCAGGTCATTGGCAAGTAACTATGATGGGCGTGATTGGAATTATCCTATTTTCTTTACTGCATTAATACTAAAGAGACAGAGTATAATACCTTGAACCAGTGATTTGTATGGGATATCTAGCGCGCGTAGTTTTAAAGCTATCGGGCCGCCTATCCTAACTGCTTCTGATTGCGGCGGTATGTTACTACTTGCATATGAGCACTGACTGCCCTTTATTCTTTGCGAAAGCAAAGGTGCCTGTTGTTCTAAATGGCTGGTGTTCTTGCTTTGAAGAGTATTTACAAGATCAGTTTATGACCAACTTCACGTGTTCACAGTATGCATGCTAGCGCAGAGCTGCCTCCAAGCATCCTACGCTGGTTCAGGCCTGAGCAGTAATTCAGAGTGCGTGGCTTGTGTTAGCAGAGCATCATAGGCGTCAGCTAACCAACTTTTCTATTAGGCAGTATTAGGTAGCACTATTGTCTGATAGAGTTCGTTTTTATCATCAACATCAGGTTGATTTGTAAGATTCTTTGCATTAATCCTCTATGTATCGGAAGATTGGCTAGCTTTAGTGCCGCCCGCTAAACACTTCGCAGATTGTCCATGCGGACATCCAGGCTGGTTGGCTCGAATATTGCAATGAAATAGATTTCACATTTTGTATTCGTTCGAGAACGGTATTGCCTAGCGTCCGATTAAGGAAAGCTGTAGCTTCTCCGTTGGGTGCTTAGCTATCATAAGCTGATGTTAATGCCATCTTAGATAGGTATCAGAGAATAGAATATGGCTTATTTTCTATCCCTAGAATGTGAACAGGTTCACTCTACGTATAGATTTTTCTCAGAGAGCTATTGCCTAATAACAGCAGTATAAAGTCGGATTAATAGTCCTTTTAGCCTGGCGCAGGTTCCTACTGAGAGCCCCGCGTTGGGAAGTGAAAAGGATCTTATATAGGGTAGCGGTAGATAGCCAGTGCCGAGCTCGGTAAAAAGATTCTGTACTAGGTTGCTTGTTGCTTGCCGCCAGCCCGGCCTGACTTCTTGGCACGCTCAGAAAAGCGACAAGCATTAGGATGTAATAGCGCCTTGGATTCTCGCTAGTTCATATATAATCCCTTTCCATATGGTTATGACTTATTTTAATCTTTTTTGGAGGCTTTTTTGTGGCCGCTAAAGCTGTACGAGTAGGTTACTTAGTAGATCTTATTAATGGAGCTGCTAGAAGCATCACACGTAATTTCTTGGCCTGAGCTGATCACCGCCTATGCCAGTGGATGCACAGTCTTGCTGAGAGTTTATGGATAGCAAGTAACAGCTGGAGCATACGGGTGTTACGTGAGATAGGGAGTATAGCACTGGGCTAGAATACTGAATAAAATAGTTAAATGGAAAATGTTCGTAGTCTAGTAAGAGTGTGTTAGATCAGGTCCAAATTCTTGAGCATAGGTCATGCGTTATATAAGTCTATGCCGATATTATCTTAGTGAAGTTAACGTCATTAAGGGAATGGTTAAACACTGCCCATGTGATTCTGCTGTTGAGCCTATTTTGTATTTTGAAGAGGCGAATAGCATAATAGTGGTGCTTCTTACGGAAGCAAACATGCTTCCGTCTCTTCGTGTTGGTTTTGACTCTCATGCAGCCTACTTCATTAGCAATAGTTTTTCTGAAAAGCTACTAGGTGAATTGTATCAGGGCAGCTAAAAGCTGAGTATCACGGGATACTGCTCATATTTTATTTTATCTAAGGTAGTAGCGGTGGCTTTGATTCGGCCACCTCCGGAACCTCAAGACTGCTATCGCTCATTTCCCGGGGTCGGTCAGGTGACTGTTAAGTATAGGGCTAGTGATATGCAAAGTGCGCTAATAGTATTAATGTTGTCCTTAAATATGGAAGTTTATTACCGCCTGGTCGTATTGAATAGCGGAGTGGTTTTTCAACATGGCGCACTTCCGTTCTAAGCAGCGAGCTCGATAATGAGAATTGTTCAATTTATATAAGAGTTAGTAGTTACATGTAGTGATATTAGAGAATCTTAGTGCTAAGGGAGAGAGATGGAAAAGGTAACGCCTGTATTGGTAAGAAGACTAAAGTTAAAGTGATATCTAGACGAAGCGATAATAGTTTAACAAACAACCCTTCCTGATAAAGCAGGGAAGGGGGAAAGCGCTCGATTAATCTTTGTGGAATAAGTTAAAGTGCGTAATGCCTATGACCTGGGAAGCATATTCCTACGCAGCTAAGAGGATTAATTTCCTTCTGTGATCTTGTCTTGCTATGCAGGTCAAAATGGTTATCGTCGGCATGGCTACTGTTCCATGCATCTAGCTATCGAGATTAAATTTAATCGCCGTAGTGTCAAAGACACGCCCTTTCTAGTCTGGGAACAGTCGTACCGCATAACGATCGGTACAAACCTATGGGTACGTGAGGAGAACGATTGCAAGGTGCTATGTACCAGTCATTTAAATGCATCATCTGAGCTCGGTTTATCTAACCGTGAACTCTGTATTTTTATAAAATATTTCGCTGGAGCGCAGCTAAACGTAAATCACAATGTATGTATCAGGAATACCTATTAGCCAAGGCTAGTGGTAGTGAACTGAAGTGGTAGCCCTGCTTTTTATGAAATAGCAGCATGGTTAAATATATAGGCCTATCTAAAAAACATGCTGCCTACTATCTGTGTATCGGTTCTGAAAGAGCTAGCTGACCCGTATCATTTTAGTGCTATTATGTGTTTATATTCTATTTCAGCTGTCAGCTTATTGCTGAAGACCCTATATTCTTTGAAAATGGGTCCGCAGGTCGTAGCGAAGAACGCGATGCTAAGCATATAAACGCGATCAAGGCTAATACCTTTCTATCGTAGTTGATATCTTTCGGTAGTCGGGTATACCATAATTACCACTTCCATATACCAAATTAGATCGTTATAAAATACAATTTTACGTCCAGGCTTGTGCTGTGTTGGAAAAAGTGTAATGACTTAAGCGACGGCGTTTGTTCTCAAAGAAAAAAGTATTTACATTATCAGTACCAGTAAAATAATGAGACTAACTGTATCAGCCCATGAGTTTTCTATCTGGCTAGCGGGGATAGAATCAGCCTGTACACCTAAGGCTGGATGAAAGTAGATCCTCTAATTGCGCGTGTTTTTGTAGCTTCAAAGGGGTGCGCTTTCTTTGTCCCCGGAGTTTCATGTTGTGTTGTAAAGCGCATAACTACCACTAAGATCATTCAAGTCTTAGCAGCCAGACAGAAAGTTAATTAAATAAGATCAACATCCAATGAGGGCTCTAACCTATTGGGTGATGCCGTAAGGTATGATTTTTGCTTTTATGTAGATTCACTCCAACTTTATGTCTATGCATATGATTGAACTTATAAATATCCATACAGTCCGTCAGGTGAGAATTAAAGGGAGATTAACTCTGCGCCTGTAATGTAGAGGTGATAAGGTGGTGATAGAGACTTAGTTGAGTATAGATAAAACAGATAGGTTTGATCCTAACGCCATATATATCTGCTATCAGCTAGATAGCTTTATGTTGATTAAAGGGATAAAAAGTGATGATCAAGCAGTAGGCAATGTTAAGGTACTGAATTTTATCCCCGATAAAACCGCATAAGGGCTTAGTAAAAGCGCATAATATATATAACACAAAGAGATTACTAGTCGTCTTATTTATAGCTGTTCTGGACCTGAGTAACAACTGGTGTTAGCAAATCGGGATTTGTCATACCACTAAAAAAGAACCTCCTCCATCTAGCATGATATCACCACAAATTTCTCATAGTTGACTATAGTCAATTAGTCGATTCGTCCGAAGACCCGTATATATGGTTGAGCTCTCTGTACAGATAGCTCATGCTAAATTTGCGCTATTGAATAGGAATATAGCCGCTATCAGATTATTAGTGAGTTGATTTTTGATTAGTAGGAAAGCATTACCATGAATGCAATCGAGGCTACGGATATAATCTTGTTTTAGTTAAAGTACGCTAGGTCCTTAGCGTAATTAAGAATAATTAGTATAGACACCATCCTGATAATTAACAAACCTCGGCCCATAGTCTGAATTATTAATATCAGCATTTCCCTTCTGCATACTATTAATATCATCACCATCAACAAAAGATGCATATAGCCATATTAATGAAGAAGATCTATCTTAATGCACGATTGCCGAGACACAAGCTGTGAGGATAGGTCGTATCGATGCACGAATACCTTATTGACCATAAGGTCTAGCCCATTTCCTGTGTCTCAGGGTAGTTGTTTAGCGGCCGATTTTGCGATAACTACTTAAATTATATAGAATTCACTCGTAGAATAAGCACAAGAAAATCAGCATCCTAATTCTATTAGGAGTGGCAGAATATAGCCAGATAGAGAATACAAACTGCTTGTTGAAGAGGAGAAGCAATTACATTCCACTGATGTGTTCCGCCATCCAATCAGTGATTAGGATAATGATAGCATTCTGTCAAGCAAGCGGGTTTATTGCTTAGGTAGTGTGAGCGATGGAAGAAATAAGATCGCCCGAGATGCTAGGAATCAGTAGAGCCGCAATTCTAGAGACTAGAACCTGAATAAAGGTCGAGATTGTGATTTCTGCGCTCATTCAAGCCAGTCTATATGCTTTTAACCAGTATTGGTGGCAGAATAATTCTACGCCCTATTTCCAGGTTCGAATAGATGAAAAAATCATTATTTAAGTAATCGAAGCAGTGCTAAGGACTTTGAGTTGCATTGGTGTATATCTTGCTGCGCATCAGATAGTGCAGTACTTGCCTATCTAGATTATCGGTGTCGACTGTCACTTTCGCTAAAAGTGCGATATGGAGCAGATAATCGGCGATTCTCGTTATCTCTGGCTTGATATGTACCGGGCACTCGCTGCAGATTGTATCTAATGAGCAGGGCGCGCTCTATGTTGTCCAGATTTATGAGGTGGCGTTAGTACTCATATCGATACCAGTCAATTTCTATTTATAGAGCACATCGCGATATTACAAATCGTCGATTATCTTAACCGGCTAATTAATGCGCATATTAGCGATCTACATTTCTTTAAACTAGCATTCACAAAAAGATGATCGGAGGTGCCATTGGCATAAGTGGATCACGCATGGCGATTTACGAAGCGATCTATATGCCACACAATGAGACTTAATTCATGATTAGGCTAATCATGATAGTGCGTTATATTAAAAGAAAGGTATCACGCATTCGCTCTGCTGAATACAGGATAGGTAGTGTCTGATTAAATGGCTCTAATGACAATTATAGCTCACCAGCTATGGCTAGCGCTGATTTAGAACTCTACAATTTATAATGAGAGTTTGGCACTCTGCGCAGTCGATGGGATTAGCGCGACCGAATAGGGCACGAAGATTCATGGTTTTCTCTATTCTCTGTCTTGCTGAGATTGGACCTTAATTTGATATTACCTTGAAATTACTTGGTATTGATGATTACGTAGTGTTTTTAAACCGATTTGGCTAGACCTGTTTTGATATGTTCCAGTGCTTGCTCGGAAAGAGCGCCCATACCATATAAACTTGCCTTACCTGATCGCTATGATCAATATTGATACTGTGCAGGCTGCTGGGTATTTTGGACCCGATTTTTTAGCGATCTGCGTTAGAGGGAAGTGTGATCGCTGCTGATAATGGCGAGAATCATAAAATAGTACAGATAATAATTTATACCAGAATAGTGAGAGCATCTATTAAAATAGATGGAAACAACACGTTGTTTCTATTGATTTCGTCTTCTTAATTCTTTAACTTCCAACGCTAACACTTATTTTATTCTTGAGACTGTCTATAATAGTGTAATATAAAATTAATAGTGTAATGTAAAATTACATCTGTATTGGTTGTCGTTATCCTTATTCAAGGTCGAGCACACAGAAATATAGGAATGGATACTTTGCTAAAAGCAGGTAACTGGAGAATGTGTCTCGATGCTTTTTTATTTTCCATACAGTTAACGTTGCTTATGATTGTCTTATTGACGCTTAATTAACATGTCTCTCACTTGCAGGCATAAGAGTGGCCTTCTCAGAAAGAATTTATGTCAGAAGGTTAGGTGGTATTCTTTTATATCCGACGTGACTAGTGCTATAAAGAGCGTTCATAAGTTTTATTATCTAAATATATTATTGCAATTTTAGATAAACTCCCCGTGTGAGTGTCAATAACTGAGTGAGGAATATTGTAATATATAGAAGTCTTTTATTTTACTCGTAGTATACAAATATAGAATATGTTTAATATAGGAAATAAATTTCTATATTTAAATTCGGAACACTTTCTTTTAAGGTCATAAAACGGCGACTAATACTATCAATTGATTTGGTATGAACGTAAATACCTTGTCCGTACAGTAACTAGGTGCACATTAATCAGGGTGACTGGGCATATGTAGAGTGGTATTCTTGCGTTTAATATGTAAGGATAACGAACTAGCTATGACTTTATAGGTTATGAAGGATAAAAAGGATTGTGATCTAATTGAATATTAGCTTGACAGTCTTGAGTTATAAAGCAAACGCAAAATAAAAAGGTCAGGATAGCTCATAATAATATTGAAATTTCCTATGGTGGTGTTGGAAATAAAACTGCTAACACTGAGGGAGAGGCTACGTATAAATTAGGTTTTATTTTTTAATATGTGTCTGGTAGACAAAGCGTTTATTATTGATTTGTGTATCCGTTCTATTTTAATGTAAACTGGTATTGTTTTTCTCCTAGGCTGGGCACTCTCCGTTAGGGTTCCTAACCTTTCATTACTTAAGTGATATGAGAAAATAAATGTATAAATTAAAGTATAAATTTTTAATTTAATACATATATTCATAAATTATTTCCATATTTAAGAATGGTTGATATTGTTGATATGGGTAATGCTTGTTCCTGTTGTATGGAAATAGCTATGAGTATAGTGAAGAATAAACTCGGCTCTTCGCCTTAATTTGTTTGACTTGCTCTAGTATAAGAGCTGGTTTGTAACTCATTTGTAAAGATTTTTTATGCGCTTTGATGTAGATATTTACGTAGTTTAGGATAACATATTCTGAACCTCGCCTTTGTACAGACAGAAATTTGGAACATACACGCCCACCTTGGCACTGTCAACATAATAAGGCCAATTAGCTTAGTGATTGCATATTGGTTTTTAAGCACCATTTAGATGGGCTTAACTGCGAACCCGTAGTTGGAACTGTGAAATCAGTTGGTGCCGATTTTCTTGGGCGGAGGAGAAAGAAAAGAATGGCTAGATAGATAGCGCATGCCTGTGGAAGAGGCTTGTTGCTTATCCAGCAATTCGCTTAACGCTACTAGGCTACTCACTTGACGTATGTGTAAGGGAAACTGCCTTAGTAACCATAGCGGTATAGCTGGTTTGATTGCTTTAAACGGCTTTATTTACTCGTAGATATCGACATATTGCTGGATTACTGGCACAACTCCCATCAGTAATTGAAGGCGGGTAAATCGCGTTTTTCCGAATAACTTAGTAGTTTGAGATTCATTGAGGTACTTGATATCAATAATTTAGCAGGGTCGGTAGCTTTTGATCGAGATGTAGCCGCCTTCGCCGAAGACTTTGTCGTTACCAGTGATTGTGGTATATAGATTAGCGAGCAGCACTTAAGAATTAAAAGTGACACAGGCAGTGTTAGTAACAGTTACACACATCTAGTGTACGTTACAACCAACTTAACGTGCATATTATACGCCGTAGCTGGTTTTATAGAGCCTACCCAGCTAAACATGCTAGAAGGTTTTTAGAGATTCTACTGTATTATGGGTAGAATCGGTATACTTGAATTGGACAATCAACTAGAAGACGCAGCTTTAATCTTAATAAACAAAATAATTTAGATCAGTAATTAATATTTCTTTTCTTGCATGTTCCGCTTTGGGTTTAAATTTTTAGTGAAGTAATTTAAAGTGGCCAATACTGTTAGTGTCAAAACAATAGGGTTTGACACTAACAGACACTAGGGAATAAAGCTTTCGGAATACTAATGACCGAAACTTTACTGTGCCATTCACCTGCCACTCCAAAACAAGGGAGGTGTCAAAAATGATCGTCGGGATCGCGATCCTGAACTATTTTAGATTTCCAGAGCAATATACAGCTATTCAATAGCTGACGTAATCCCGTCTTGGTAAGATGGCTGAAGTCGACCATTTATGCTAGCACTGTCATTGACAGTGCAAAGATAATAGTGCAGATTATTCGGTATGGCACCGATGCTTCATAGCATGCTGATCGGCAGTAAATAGAGCGAAGCAAAAGTTTGTTGGCATGCCGTCGCGGCCTTTCTGCCTGATGCCGAGCGTCCTTTCCGACTGCTAAATACCTAAGTGCGATGCCGATCGCGAGATAGTGGAACAGCAATGTGTTCAGGATTGCTGGTTCTATTCTGGGACTAGCTCACATATGCCACTGGTGTATGCCGATGGCGATAAGTAAAACTAGGTTAAGAGTAGCTATGCCGACACTAGCTACCTGTCATGCCATCAGGGAGAACAGCAATAGCGATCAAGGTTGTCATGTTGAGTAGAAAGTATTGCTAGGCTGTGAGGATATAGGGTACTACACCCCTTTTGGTAAAGGCTAAACTGAAGCACTAGTAAGCCGATGTTATAGGGCACTTAGAAAACAAGTTGTAGATAAGTGTTAGCTGATAAATAAATAGATTAAAGTGGTAAAGTTAACTCAAGAAACTGTTAACTTATCAATAGTTGAGTGTAGAAAAGTAAGACCTAGGCGTAATAGCTAGTAGTAAAAGAAGTCAACCATAGATTTGCGTTTGTAATATATCATTCATTTGATTTGGATCTCCTAATCCAAAACCTCTAGTAGGTTAGCATTAGAAATTATCTAGAGATAATTTGTGTGCATGCCAGGCTATCGCCTGATACCCTCAGGGTAGTCTGAAAACCAGAGAGGTTAGTTGACTTATCAGCATATTGGCTAACCACCGAGGTATAGGTCTCTAATGTAGAATGCGTTTAACTTAAGACTGATGGAGATCACCTTGTAGTTAATCTATCAACACCGAATTGATAGATCTTCTACTGCATTCAACAACATGATAGAATCATCGCTTTCATCTATCAAGATGAAAACAGCATAGAGTGGGCTACATTCGAGGAATGTGGAAATCAGTGTGTGTAGATAATGCTCAGTGGTGTCGTTGACGCAAAATACCTGGCGGATATCTTCGTCTGGAAGATGGTGCGGGCATAATTTTCTGTCTGATTATTTTAATATTTTATTCGCCCTCCGATCATGGATAACCTTCAACCATCTGAAGGTTTCAAGGACGATGATCTATTTCATTATCTCGAATAAGCCGAGGTAAATAAACGCGATAGTGCCTTGATGCTGAGTGTGTAATGTAATTAGCACATACTAAAATTTTCGGAGTAGATTGATAAGTTTATTATCAATTATTCCTGATGGATCATAAATATAACTAGAGTATTAGTTATATGGGTAGCAAATCTTACTCGGCAGTGAATAGAGCTGTAAAATTTATTAGAATACGCATGGATATGATGTTATTACCTTATTTGATCTAGCAGATCTAACGTTTTATGCGCTTATTTTATAAGAAATTAGCTAATACTATACTACAGCATAGTAGTACGAATAACTGTGATACTTGTGTTAAAAAAAATGGAAATACCAAAATAATTTCATTTGTATCCTTGTTCGTAGCCTGGTTATGGGTATTGCAAAACATTTTAAATGTGTATCAGGATTTCGCCACGAGTGCATTCTGTTAGATAATCAAAAGTGTAATAGAGTGGATATCAACAAACCGGACATTCTATAATAAAAATATTTTTCCTTATGCACCTTCCAGAATGACATGTTTAGATCGAATCATCACTATGCTTTCTTCAAAAAATAATCCTTTTAATCTTCTTTCTAAGATTTTAAATTGCGGTTAGGGTATGACTATATATTTAATATAGGTTCTTGATTTCAATTTTGTTTCTAAAAAATGTCTTTTTAAAATTTAAATAAATCGACACTAAATACTTATAAAGTAAGAGTACTCATACTCCATGGCAGAGTTTTTAAAAAACCTAAGATTTATGTGAAAGAGATATAACTTTCGTGCAATAAGTTATGAATTTGCTATTAGAGCTTCTTTAGCTGTGCTGTCATTTTTGACAAGAAATTTCTTTTAGTCAAAAAAGTATCTGACAAAGTGGTTTTTTTAACATTTTAACTTTCAGCAGTAAAATATTAGAGTGTGTTTTGAAAGTCATCATTTGTCATAGTTTATGCTAATACTGTTATTACCTGTTTCTTCTTGAAGAAAGCCGCCTTGCTGTAAATTCGGCATTGAAGATGTTATTTAATGGGGAGTGCACATCTATTATATATGGTGATGATAGCTCTGCTATGGAATACTTTATCATTAATGCACCCATTAACTCTAAAAGACAGGAATCTAGGTGGCCTTTAGATCCAAGCCGTACAACTGGAATTATAAATTTATAGTTTGCCATCAGGATTTGTCTATTTGCATTTCTCTCTGGGTAGCGCGAATGTATTTTTTCCGACGAAGATAATGGTTAATTGCTAATGGATAGGTTAAATAACTATCAATAGTGTTTTCCGGCAAGACCTACACGAAGATTACAATCTCTAAGTATTATTATACTTGGTATATACCAATTTACGGTCGTTATAATACATGCCGTGTATTTATTACTTACTAAAAGTACTTAGTCACGAAACAGGAGTGCTAAGTCATGTATGCGTTGTACAATGGTGCTAGAAAGGAATTCCGAATAAGATAATGAGGGATTAAAGATAAAAGTATTAGATACAATCGCTATTGTGAATATTGGCTTGCCTACAATTCCCACTGGTTCTGTCCTAGTTCTACTCCAGCCACTGCGGAGACTGTGGGTGCACAAAGTTATGTCAAGCAAGAATACCATAAATTTAACCACTTAAACATCTCAAGGGATATAGCACCAGCCGCTGAATGGAGTGCAACATGAGTAGTTGATTAGCCCTATCTAATTTAGTTAGACTTCAAAAGTCTAGCTTTTATGAATGTTTCATCTTAGGTTATGCCGTGATGGTCCACGTGTATATATTTAAAGCGATTTTTAATATTGTTATTTTTGTTGGTTGGCCGCTGCACGGGAACCGCTTTGAGCTGGTCAATTACAGTGAATATTATGCGATTTTGCTTTCATTCAGCTTCTGTGAATCCACAGGGTATCTATTTTTCTGCTATTTATCAGTATGCTCATCTCCAACTCACCCACTCAGGTAATTTGTTATGCTTTCAACTTAGCTTTCCGCAGGAATAAATCGCTGATTTAAAATTTGTTCTGGCACTTAGCTCAAGAACGATTACAAAAGGTACGTTGATCACCACTATTTGTGTGCTTTCATCAACAATTCGAGTGTATTTTGAAATCCAACTACATATAACTCCGATTACTATCGTATCAGATAATTACGGTATTCTTTCCCAGCGCTATAGGTCAGGAGGAAGGAAAGGTTTATGTGCCTAGATAAGGGTATAGAACTAATTCTAGTAGGCTAGTTTGAATTTAAGCTAGGCAGTGCCAGCTCCGTATAGGTTCTCTATGCGTTGTCTGTGCTGCTTATTGTGTTCTGCCCGTATCTAAGCTGCCTCCTGATACGCACGCCTAGAATAAGACTCGTCTTAGAGGGCATTGGTTCAGAGATAAACATGATATAGGATAAAATCCATCACGTTGCTGACTGATTGGCAATAGAATCTAAAAATATTAACTGAGGAAATGTTAATTCATGAGGCTGGTTTAACCAGTCGAACCCACTAATCCGATGCTACTAGGTAACTGCGTAAGTGCATTGCTGTCATCGCAAAAATATCATGGCCTATATAAGTACATAGCTCGAATCTGAAGAAAGCTCACAAGTAGTAGTGAGAGTTCACCTTACTACAAGCCCAACACTACTCAGAGCTGAAACTTGCCTTATCCTGCTAATAGTTGATGTAGTTGTAATAAATAGCTCTGTTAATCAGTTACAGTGCAGGTCATTGTCGCTCAGGGATGCTCTGATCACCCTATCATGCATTGGTTATACCTCTGAAAGGACAAACAACAGATCTCGCTTTGCATTCGCGATTGTGCTATGCAGGTTTGGTTTAGCTGATATCCCACGTAAAGCAATACTAATGCAATAAGGTGATTTAACGGTGGCACAAGCAAATCTATTGTGCGAACGAGACATTAAAAGATAGGCCTGCTAGGCCCTTTTAGGGTCGTCACTAGTGCTATTAATCCACCGCAGTTAGATAGAATGGCTAACTTTTAGTCATCAGTTACTCCGTGATTAGCGCAGTTGCTAGCGTATGGTATCGATAAACAGTCCTAATGTAGTGAAGGATGCATATAACGATGTAATCAGAGATGCTTGTATTCAAACGAACAGTCAATTTATGACGCCAGCATGGTATTTCCGTGCTATCTCTATTCTGAGGTTTGGTTGGCGGTAAATCCTTACTATATTCAGATGGAGTGCAACGTAAAATCCTCAATAATGACTCTAATTTCTTCAGCAATTTTGCAATACGGGTTTTACATTCCTCATTTTTAGTGGATCAATGTTGATGTTTATTGACCCCGTTGTGAGCTTGGACTAGCGAGTATCATGGTGAGAACCTGATCGCACTGTATTAAATATAAACCGTTTAGTTACTTTATCTTCTAAAAATAAATAATTTTATTATAGAATGAGATGTTATTTGGATAACATCCAAATTCTGATTCTGTGTTCGTTATTTAGATAAGCCAACCTCAGTATTTGATTTAGATATTGTTTCTTGTCATCCTGCTGTGTCAAGCCGGATGGAGGGATTACCTAAGAGTTAAGTAGCCGGGGATTTGCGAATCACCTGCCTTAAAATTGTAGTGTAGTGCACGGTATTCCTCTATCCCATAAGATTTTCCACGGCATAGAGAGAATTAATTCTGCTAGCTTCTAAGTTTGTGTATTAAGTCCGGATTAATCATATCCGCAGTACTTTGATAACTTTCTGCTCGCTATCTATTTTAGATGCTCAGGCTACCTCTAAATCTGGATATGAACGATTTCATACTCTAACTGGAGTATGAAATAAATTATCTTCTTTGCATCAAAATACCTGCAAGGCAAAGCAAATCAAATAGAAGAAGGACAAAGTTTTATCTCAATGCTTCATCTGGATCATCAAGTATGCATCTGATGATGCATATCATGCTTAAAAGAGGTATAAGAGGGTATTCCCTTCTCATTGCAATGACCTATATAGGTGAAGAGCAATTAATATCAGCCACGTGCATTAGTAACAATGTAGTTTGGTCAGGGGTTGAAGTTGAATTGACTCTTAGCTGATATGGGCGCGAGCAGGAATAGGAGTGTAACAATAAATATGAGCGTACAGAACAAGGATTACTTCTTACATCCTGCTTATTTGCCCTGAACTTAATGGGAATATAGATCAGGAAAATTCTTCTGTACGTTGCATGGTATATAAAATATAAAAATCAAATACACTGGATACGGCATTTTATTTTCCTTGCATGAAGTTTTTGACGAGTTTATTGCTGGATCGGTCCGAATGCCTTGAATGATGTAGAATGGCTTACACTAGGGATTAGATATTCTTTAGCATAAAGATGCATGCCGTATTCATGAGGGTAATGTCAATGAGCGATTGGTAATGATGAGATGACTAATTTTGAATTTATCTACACTAGAATTGCTTACAATTTTTGTCTAAAAGACACGTGGAGTGTTCACTACTAAGTGATGAGTATAGTCAATTAATAATGTTCTACCTGTAAATTAAATTAACAAAGTATTCTCGATATTTCCCTGCAATGCGCAAGCTGCAGCTTGCTGCGCTATTTAGGTAGTTCAATATTTCTCAATATTTTGATATGGTAGTTACGTGCCACTAGGTGGCTTGGGATGACAATGCAAACCTTCGCCAAGTCAACGCCGTCACATAGATATTTAGATCAGATGTATTCGAACGCATGTCAACACCGGTCAGTTGTACTGCATGCTTCACGTTCACGAGAGCCTTACTGAATTTTGGGTGACAGAGCAGCTTTGCTGTGAGTATTTCTATAGCAGGTTGGTTAGGTTGCTTGCGTTGAAAGATATCAACAGCCTGCAGTATTGGTGTTATAACTGAGGCCCGGATGAAATATGTGCATAATAAGTTGACTCCAATTTTCTCGTATCTCTTGAGCTGTGTTTTGTGCGAGGTGATGATGTTGGGTTTTTAAAAAAATCGTACTTTCTTACCGCTCTCTTCTTTTATGATTTGCAGTCAACGGCTGCCTGTATAAGTAAAGTCTCGTCTTTATCAACAGGGCTGGGTTTCCGATCAGTTTTGAGAATCTTAGTATTTGTTGTTTATTACTAGTTTTTCGTCATCCTAGTATGGTTTCTGACCATTACGTAAGGTTTTGCCAAGGCGTGTTGGGATACTTTCGTTACAGAAAGTTTCGGTGAAAACCAGATACTAGTCTCTGCCTGAGGAACTGTTTTTTTAAATGTCTTTCTAATCCTATTTGTCATAGCGCTCTCCGCGAGAGACGTCTGGAAAGACGTTGTTAGAGCCGGCAGGTGTTGTTGATGGCTTTCCTGGACATCAAGTAGACATCTTGCTAATTCCGAGATGAGATAGTTTTTTATATCTGTAGTGGCAGGTTGAGCGAAATAATTTACTTTGTGAGTTTAGTTAAGTAATAGAGATAAGATTCTTACCTTAAAGTGCTGCTATAGTTATTTGCTAGGGAGTTAATAGTCTACACAAGCACAACACAATACTATAACATGACTACATGTATCAACTGATGGCTTATTTTGGCTCTCTATACAGTTATCTATTGTTGGTAATTACGTACAGATGTTACTCTAATCAAAAACCCGCTTAATTACTGACAGCAAGGCCCTTACAGAAATCATTGGCAGACTGAGATAGATGGTCTTTCTACTATTGCGATCATGATCGTAGCACATAGCGCTGAATATGTAGAAGTCGAGTATTAAGGCCATCTTGCGCGACAAAAGCATATGTCGTACGTGTACTGACTGCTTAATAAGGGATGTGTCAAGGAGGTCATAAAGTCAGTACAGAAATTGCTGATAAATATACAGAGTCCAGATTTCAGTGATATTCTAGAGAGAACTTTTACCTAAGAAGGTAACTCTACATTACCTAAGCAGTAGCTAGCCCACTTAACTTCCATACCACCACGTTATCACTAAGATGCTATTATACTTGCTTAAATATAGCATTATGCCAAGTGGTGATACTATGTCTTGCCAAGACGAGGTTTCTAGCAGTGCCTACACCTCCTGATTACTGAGGTTTGCGAGGATTTCAAAGAGTCTGTCCCTCAGCGTATGTGTATCCATTTCAAATAAGGTTGTGCGTGCCGAGCATACGCCAGGGCTTTATGAGACGAAATAGTCCCGTGCCCCGCCCGTTGTAAGATGTGGGCTATTCAATCATGCAGGCGTATGTGGTACTTGTGAAGGCGGAGCTGCTATTAGTGCTGCTATCTGAGCATCAAAAATACAATCATCTAAAAAGATTAGAGTTTTATACGTTATAAAATTGTAGTTTCTGAGCAAAGCTTATTTTCATAGCGATAGCTTTCAAAGAATGGTTGTCATCGCCCGATGATTCATTAGTATAGCGATTCCAAGTAAAATACTATATGTGGAAATTAGTAGTCTAATCGACTAAACATTAAAATAGAGTCTAACTCGATCAGGGTTTAGTGTTGATCTCTGATCGTGATGTAGCATCTTTACAAGGATTCCTGTGATTCAGTTTGTCTTCCAGAGTCTCTGCTTCTGATTTTGATGCTAACGGAGAAAACGATGTCTAAAAAAAGAAAGCAGGAGTTACATGGCAACTGATTTTAAGAACCTGCAGTTTACGCTCAACAGGCCCTGACTAACCGTTATCTTTAACTTGCGATGGGAAACAGGAATCGATGGTGTTGAGGTTCGCGCTTGTTTTAAAGTCGTGTTTCTTGTATATCTTACCATAGTGCAGTTTAGGTATGCTCGAGAAAGCGCAATTCTAAGAAACATTCATGATGTCATCAGCTCTCCTAACGTCAGGTTGCTTTACGTCGATCTTGAGATACTGAACCCTGTTTTGGAGCGACAACGGTTCTATATGGAGCAGAATATTTATAGCGGAAGCCTGGTAATAGGAGCCGCTATTTCTGCTATTCTCTATCGAGACTCAGAATAGCATAGTACCTTTTATGCTCGAGTGAATCAGTTCGGCGGAAAGCTTTATATCAACTTCTTCGGTCAGACGGTCATAATGCAAAAGGGAAAAGGCAATAGATAAATACGTCAGGCAACTATCTCCGTGGTCGTGGTTACAAGGCCTAACTTAAGTGTGCATAGACGTTTGTAAAAACTAGGGATATCCTATCCCTGGAAGTTTCTACTGATCTCTCCACCTAAAAGGCCTGGTTGGAGTGAGAACGAAGCTGATTCCCTACTCCAAAGTCGAGGTAGAAATGGCAGTGCTTCATGGCAGTAATCAACGAGAGTAGCAGGCGTAGGCTGAGCGCTACGGTGCACCTGTCATCCCGAACGTTACTATAAGACGAAAGCAGAAGCAGAATGCTGATCGTTTAAATGTAGCTGTTCGCGCATTCAACATCGAACCTGTTACACGTTCATGGCGCTGAATACCTAATTTCTATGACCCTGACCTATATGGATAGCGGTCTATGAAAGGCTACGTCCACTAGATTGATATAGAGTGCTTGCGCATGCTGAATAAGTCGGCGCTTTAGCTGTTCCTGCTGCGATGTATAAATACATTGAGTATAAAGCGGTAAAGGAAACTGTAACAAGGACGCTCAATATGCAGATTAGTGCTACTTTTTCAGGTAAGAGCTGCTCAGTCACCACCTGCCGATGAAAGCGGGGTAGCCGGTTATTTCAATTTAGTGCAAGGAGAAGTTTCTGGTTCTGCATTTGCGTAATTCGCAAAACTATAAACACAGTACTAATGACTTTCACCTTCCAGCTTAGTATAAAAGGTGCCGATCTTGGATGTAGGAAAGGCTATTCGAGATGGGGTGAATCACCGCCCTATTTACCCAAATAGGGATTGACACTATCCTAAAAACTAAAAGTAAATTTGAGATAGCATACCAGGCGGTACTCGACCTGCCCGAACTGCAGATAAACACGGGAAAGAGAGATATGAAAGCTAGATTTTTTGGCGGACATCATAACGTGTCAGATAGGCGTTTGATCGATGACTGCCTGCGCTTCCATCGGGTAAGCAGAATTTTCCGTTAGCCTGTTAGAATGGAGAATGTTCAGCGGACTCAATTATGCGCGTAACTGATGTACTCGATCTTATAACCGCTAGCTGAGGAATAAAGTTATACACAGTATGTGTGATAACAGTTTAAATTACTAACCTCACTACAGCCCTGCGCTGGCTCATATCTTGATCTGTTAGCGTCACAACCTATCAGGCTGTGACGAATTGTCGTTATGAGCACGTTTTATTTTAGTACTCGATGATGGAGCAATGAATCAGGAAACGCTCGCACGGAGCGTCTGAGAAAGTATCAACCCTTAATACTACTTAGCCGCAGAAGCCTGAGATATGCCGCAATAAGGCAGCCATAACAACATTTGATCTGGTGGATTTTGCAAATTATTCAATGGGATTTGATAACTCTATACTGGTCTCGCAACTATGTTTGAATCTCTGTCAGGCTAGTTTAGTTAATTACATTAAGATATAACAGTGTTATTTCGGATGGCATCCTGGTTTTAATCAATGGCAATCGCTGCCGTGGAGTAAGATCGGTATTTTTTCAAAAAAGCATAAAGATTAAAATACACCAATCAGTTTAATAATATTATGTGCCATTAATTCCTTGATCGTTATCTGTCATTGATTTATACAAAAAGTAATTTAATTCTGATTCGGCACTGATGTTTGTATGTAATCGTCTTAGCTTATGGGAGATACGCTTGGCTAGGGAATACTGTTTGCGCCCGCTGTTTATAGCGTAAATAATCATATTATTCCATTTGTGTTTTCAACTATTTGTTAAATAAATTATTTCTTTCCTCTAGATCTATTTAGCTTAATTTTAGCGATTATTGTTGCCGACACGACGAAATTGAATATTGTATTTTAGGGTTTGAGTCGTGGTTAGGATTTATTTGAAAGATGAAATAATGTTCAGGGTTGCTATAAATAAAAATTTAAATCACGGCTAAACATGATACGGACTTAGGATGATAAATAAGAGTATTTGGCGTTCCGCCTGATAAAGTAAATAAAGCATTTAGGGTTATTACATTTCCTATAATGAAACGTAAAAAAAATAAACTTACCTTAAGTTAATTGAACCCGCTTTAATTTTCTTTTTACCAATAATAAATTTCCTGTTATTGGAATAACATATCAAAGATAGAGTGTGATACATGGATAATAACGAAACCCTCCGATTATATGTAGAATATAATATTGCTCATATTTATGTGAAATATTATGAAGAAATAGCCTTGTTTTTTGTGCTTCAATGCAATTAGCCTGCAATTTCCGTAATACTTATTGTACTGCAAGATACAAATTACATCTATAAGCCGCTATTTCCGTCTTTCTTTGGTGAGCAAAGGGATAGTTGAATAACTTTATTATAAATTTATCACTTTTTGCTCAGTAATTGCTAATACAAATTGTATTGTATGTGCTAGTACTTTATCATTGAAGATAATACTTATGAATGGCTGGATTAACTATTTTATGTGGTATATTTAGGTTGGATATTAGAGGCAATCATACTGTATATGACCAGTAATTTCCTTATTTAATTTAAAATCGTATAGCCTTCTTTACTTAGGAAAGTAAAGCAATGGTATTTTATATTCATCGTTCACCGGAATGGGGTTTTTAAAAAGTATTTAAAGTAGGGTTGCCAACTTTGAATAACAAGTTCATGTGGGAGAAGTTGTTACCCGTCGCGTCAGTAACTTGAATACGGCGCCTGTCCATTTGCGGCTTTAGTAACTTTAGGATATTTATGTATTCTTACACTAGACCGCTACCCTATTGCTGCTAACGCAATTAAATATTGGTGTGCTGCATCAGCACACATTATTGTAACAGCTTACTAACGCGGAACAGGGATTCTTTCTCTTGCATAGGCAAGACTCTATATTTTTATTGTTTGTTCTTATTTGTAGGTTCGGTAAAAGGGTAGAATCAGTTGTTGTCCTATTGTTAGGAGCTGCTCTTTGCACATATAATCTAGATGAAAAGAAATATATGATTGTCTTCGCTCCTTAATTTTCTCAAGGTATTCACTAACGACTCATGCGCAAAAGTGTCGTAAGGCGAGCTGACGTACTCACCAGGCCGGTTCTAAAAGATGCTATTTGGCAGTTGCATCTCTGATAGTTTTCGGTGCTTATGAAACACGATTCCGTTATTTCTTTTATTTAGCTGCGATTGGAATCGCAGTTGCATGCCTTGTTGTTAGGGAGCCGTGCCAGGTCTATCCAGAATCGTTGGATAGTGCGGTATGGATTCCAGAAAATTTCTGGATTGGAATCAGTGGCAATTGTTACGTGAGATAGCACTAGTGCTGATGGATGTTCGGGGTACCCATTCCTTTACTTATAAATAATCATTATTACCCAGTGAGCACTGATGTCGTTTATTGCGATTTTGTGGTGTAAATAACTTCGTTACATGAGTAAACGAATATCTAGAGCTTGGACTAGCAGTGCTGGCTTACGTCATTGCTTTAGTGGAACCGTAACGGTAGTAAGGTATATTAGAGCTATATGTCGGTACATAATTTATTCCATACCCCTTCTGTTTTTCTAGAAAGCATCGAGGCCTTCTACTTATTGTTTCTGATAGTTTTCTTGACGCGTTGCTTTAGCATAGATGCCTCCGCGACACGAGAGGAATTTATTGTTAGACGTTGTCTGCACTAGGAATTAGTGCATACACCTTACGGTCGGGACATAAAATGAAAGAATGGTGATAATTAAGATTAATGCTTAATAACATTCCGTTACGCTAGGCCTGATATCTCTATCTTAACTTGTTGTTATTAACACAGCATGCGTTCATAGATTGTGTTTGCGTGATTATTAATGAGTCTGGGAAGAGAGTTATCCGCGCTGGTCCTAAAAATCTACCTCTATCCTGCTTGGCTTCTAGGTCATTCCGGGGATTGCTTCCAACTTCCGCTGTCAATATTAAAACACCTGCAATCATTGCTGCCGTGAAATTTGTGGCAGGAGTCGGTGACTCGGAAACAATCGCATGATCAAGATGGATAAACGGCAGTACTAGTTGTGAAATGGGAATACCAGGTAGAGGGCTCCGCCTACATAGGGTCACGTACTGTAGTTGGATACCTAGGCAGAGAAAAGTAGATGGGTGATCGCTTTAAAAGAGCTAAGAGCTTATCAGATTAACACTTGTCATAGAGAGAAGTGAACGTCTTAAGTGAATGCGCAGTATGTCCCATTGTTTTAATAGCTTAGTTCTTCGTTGACTAGAATTTAAACAAATATCTTCGCCTAAGCCGCGGAAGACCGGATTACTAGTGGCAATCACGTCTAGTTGCTTCTTTTTTACTGAATCGCTGGTTTGTTTTGCCAGCAGGCTTAGCGTCAATCATTTTCCCTTTCGCAGACCGGCGGAGATAGCATGCAAGCGGGCTTGGATATGATATAGGGTTTATAAAATATTGTTCCCCAAATGGGTACATTGTTTTTTTAAATCTTTGTATAGCTCTCTTTGTAGAGTTATCTCCCTGCAGCTAGGTAAGAAATTTCTTTCGATTTTTTGTAGATATCTCCTGCATGGGCTTATGAAGATATCTGAGATCTTAAATTTCTCATCTAACCAATTCCTTAAAAGGGACTGTAGTGTGTGCGGGTCAGCATGATTCGGAGTATGTGGTTGAATGTTGTGGTGAGGTTTCTAAGCGATGCTAAATATAAGTAAATATCAGTGTTTGTTGCCTATAAATCGTGTTGTGTCGAATTTTGACTTGATATAGTTTCTTCATTTAATTGAAGTTTGTGTTGGATTGTTTGGATCGTATAAGGAAGTATTAGGTATTGCTTTCATTTAGTAGCCCTAATTCGTACTGTGAAGCTATTACCGTTAAATGGATTGATTTTGTCTTCTGGCTTTTAAATTTTTTTAGTGTTAGTACATTCCTCAGCACTGTTTGATTGTATAAACCAAGACTCTAGCTCCGCGTTGGCTCCTAAAGAGCAGCTATAAAAAGTAGCTTTAACAAACAAGTAGACTTAATACCACTAAAAGTGGTGGAGCTGGGGGGATTTGAACCCCCGTCCGGAATTACTACACCGTCGGCACTACATGCTTAGTCCAATATTTAAATTCGTCTGTTAGTTTTGGATGGACACGCTACTAACAAACTAGCCTGATTGGATTTAACGTTTCAGCCACAGGCATGACATTCACGCGAACTCTTTTAGCTTTGACCTTTCTTTTATCCCCGTCCTAAGAGTAGAGGCTAGGGAGAAAGGGCTCTGAGCAGATTATTAAGCTGCTAGCGCGTAGGTTTCGTCGTTTGCGACTGTTGTATGCGGCTTTTACGAGGCCAACCGCCCCTCGGCATGCTCCTAGGGCTTCGCAAATCCCGTCGAATCCGGAATCAGCCCCAATAACTTTAGATAAAGTATCAGAATTTAATCCTATTAATCAAGATTTTTAACGATTGCATATTTTATGATACGGTTTTTCGCCTTCTTCCATTCACGATCTTTGATATCATTACGCTTATCATGTTGTTTCTTGCCTTTAGCTATGCCAATTTTGATTTTGCACCAAGCATTTTTCCAATACATTGAAAGAGCGATAACGGTATAGCTTTCGCGATTTGCGCGGCCCATTAGAAAGTCCAGCTCTTTTTTTTTCAGTAGCAGTTTGCGGCTACGTAGTGGATCGTATGTTTTATGCGCTGAAACGATGCTAAGGGGGGTTAGGATGGCACCAAACAAATAAGCTTCACGATTAAGAAATGTTATGTAACTGCCGCAGAGGTTGGCTTTACCGGCGCGCAGCGATTTTACCTCCCATCCTTTCAATGATAGGCCAGCTTCGATCTCTTCTTCTATGAAATATTCAAAATGTGCTCGTTTATTTTGTGCAATGATAGAAGAACAAGTTTTGTATGTTTTTTTCTGTATCATGTTCTTTTTATTATACTGGATGTGTTAGTTAAAGACATCCTGTTCCGTTGATCCGTGATTTTCATATTGTGACCTATTTATAGTAAATTGCAGATTTTTGTTTTCAGATTGATAGAACAGTATTCTCCACATAATGTATCTTACAGGAATGATATGCTCCATATAAATCGGTCTGCGTTAGTGCTATTTAGTGCCCAGCAGATGTATGAGTTAGTTAACGATGTTGATTCTTACCCCGATTTTCTTCTAGGCTGTATTGGAAGCCGGGTAATTAAAACCTCCAATAACGAAATGACCGCCGCAGTCGCCTTTGCTAAAGCGGGTCTCAGTAACAGTTTTACCACACGGAACAAGCTATTGAATAACAAGAGCATCAATATGCAGTTGGTTAATGGCCCGTTCCGCAAGTTGATGGGTAGCTGGCAATTTACGCCGTTGGGTAAATCAGCCTGTAAGATACAGATGCGCCTGGATTTTGAATTTACTAACACATTGATTGAGTTGGTATTTGGTGATATTTTTAAAGAGCTGGCAGGTAGTATGGTCCACGCTTTTACCAACCGGGCAAATCAGATTTATAGTGTTTAAAAACAAGGGGGCGGTAGTTTAAAGGTTGCAGAAATGCCAGTTTCTTTATACGGTGAAGCTGCCTGTTGGTGGTGGGATTGAAAAGGCTATGCAGGATTCCTGATTATTGAAGTTGTGCGATGAAATTAATCTGTAAAGCCATAATGTGGGTATAGACAGCTGCGTATCAAGTTCATCGATTTACTGAGTGCCCTTATAATATCGGTTTGATTAGCTTTTGATAGCTAATCCCAAACAGGCTCCCTAGTAAGGAGGGAAAAGGAAATACAATATGGCACTAAATACGAATTATTTTATTAGTGAGTTGAGAGTTCTCTCATGGCCAAAAAAGGAATCGTTCCTACTTTGTTATTTATTTAGCTCTAGTTTGTTTTGAATATCTGTTAATATGCCCTCGCTATTGAAGGTCAACGTCAGAGTTTGCTGAGTAATATCTTTATTGCTGGGTTGTTGGCGGAATATATAGAACCACGTTTGGTTGCCGAACGGGTCTTGTAGCATTGGAGTACCCAATGTATAAGCGACCTGCTCTTTAGTCATGCCTTTTCTAATTTTTGCTATACTTATCGGTGTTAGATAGTTACCTTGGGTAATATCAGGGCGATAAACAACTTTGTTAAAAGTGGAACAGCCACTACAAAGAATAACAAGTATTACAGCGGCGGTAGCCGGAGTGTTACAGCGCATAAGAATCATCCTCCTTAAAGAGTGTATAGTGTTCTTATGAAATTAGCGCAAGTCTTGCTGGTATTAGAAATATTTACACCTTCATCTTTGAAGTTGCTAGAGTGTTTGGATTCCTTTTATTAAAAAGGTTTTATTGACTAAAAGTCAATCCCATGTGGCTAGTGATTTGCTATTTTAGAGGACCGATACGCTTATTCTTCTTACATAGTTCATATACGCGCTGCTGCTTGCGCTTTTTGCATATCTAAACTTGCTGGAAAATATATCCATTTCTAGGGGAGAAATGTGCTCGTAGAGGATTATGTAAAGTTTTTACTTTGAAAGTGTAGGACAATGACAGGCAAGGGAGATTTATGAGACAAGTAATTGTTGTATTTAGTAAGGTATTCTGTTTGATGGACTGTCGCTGAGCTAATACAGAAATTCTTTTAAATAGGCGCCTTTACGCATTGTTGGCATTCTTATTCGACAATAATGTGCCAGGTGTTTTAACCAATAGCTTTTGAGATCGGGTCTGGGCACAAGCGGAAGTTGCGTAACGCAGGTTACTAGCGTTTGTTAAATGAGTTGATGTAGTAATCGGCGGCCCATGCCTGCACTTTCCCCACTCATGCATGCTGACTGCTTTGAAAATTAACGTTAGGATTTCAATCTTATAAGCGCTGATTACCTGAATGTGCAATGCAATGCGTGATAACCAAAGGTCTCGTGCTCTTTGTGTCAACAGGCGAGGTGATCGGCCTAGATTGGTCAAAATATAAACTCAGTGTGGCTGGGATCTTATTTGTTCAGGTTCACTAATGCGAGGTGCATGTTGATACTGTATCTGCTATGCGGCCTGGCACTCCATCTATACTATTGGTCATGAGTCTACTCAGCACCGCCGCGTATTATAGATGTTGCAGGTTCACTCGTGCTGGTAGATTTTGTGCCTGCTGATAGTCTACAGGGAATGTCTTGGTAGATGTTCATGATCGTTTTTGTTTGTAATAGAAGTATTTTTATCCTCTAAGCGCCAATGCAGTTGAAGTATTCCTTTCAGTATCACATGGTAGTACAGTACCAACTTGATCTTCTACCATATGTGTTGAAGTAGCGCGTGCAGACGGTGGGTTCTAGATCTATGTGATCGGCCTCACGGGGTAGATGATTGCTTGCTTTGCGTACTGAACAAAGCTTTTTCAAGCGAGCTATTAGGAAGCTCTTTTTACTAGTATTATGGCTAATCAAAATATAAGATTGTCAATTTGACTGCGTACCTAAGCTGCTTTATGTTTATCTTTTAATTTGAATTGCAGTGAGATCTTTATTTTAAATAAGAAGGAACAGGCTTTCTAGGTACAGCTCACGTACTCCCAGGTGGCCTAGGATATTTATTTCCTCTTAGTTTTCTAACCTCGGCCTGCAATACAAATTGATTTAGGTTTCTAAATTAGAATTAACGAGTAGTGAAGTAATTGTATACCACTTTGTCATGTGTCGGTTGACAGCTACAAGTGTGTCAACACGTGGCATGTTTCTAGATTTTAGCCGAGTTTTGGTATTGCCTCCCACAAGGTTGGCATATCAGTATAAATAGTGAGCAGGTCTTTTTAATGCTCGATCTTGAGCAGACATTAATCAGCCTGTTGCCGATGGGTGTAAATTAGACGTTGATTCGGATCAAGTGGTTGAGTCAATACTACGGTGGTGCTGTTGACAAGCTTGCACTCTTGCATCGGGGTTGGTCACTAGGGTGCAGATATTGATATTTTGTCGTGCTGACTATGCTCTCGCCATACACACACTACAGGGTATTTAGCAGTGATAAGTGGGAAGAGCCAAGCCTGGGTAACTCCCAGTTGTATTACGGTTCTATTGTGCGGTTACCGCGATGTAGGCTTTACCCACCAATAGGAATAATGGGTTAGGGCTGATTTCAGCGTAAATCACTATGATTCTGGTTAAAAGATGAATTTTCAACTCACCTCCGATCGCAAAATTCCTGATGCTAATTGCGCGAGTAAAATTACTTTATGGGTTTAAATACACCATGCTAATTTAATAAATCAACTCATTTTATATGAAGTGAAGTAGTGTGCAATATTTTAGAACAATTTTTTAGACCAGCCCAATTTTGTGTTTAACACATTAAAATAACTGTATTTTATTGGATGAACAAGATTCAGGTGGAAATGACTTCGGCGTATTAAGACTTCATCGCCATCTTGTATCGGGAAGGAAATTTGGGTATCACAGCTAATTTCAAGATCGTTTTCCAGCTGCGGAAACTTTAATCGTATCGTGCTTTCGCTGTTGATTACCAGTGGGCGGACGGAGAGGGAGTGCGGGAACATCGGCACTAGCACGATGGCCTCTAGAGTTGGAGTTAGGATTGGTCCCCCTGCTGAGAGCGAATAGGCGGTGGATCCGGTGGGGGTAGCGACAATTAGACCATCAGACCGCTGGGAAAAAGCAAAGCGGTCGTCAATATAAACTTCGAACTCGATCACGTGAGCCACTTTGCCGGGGTGCAGTATTACTTCATTAATGGCAGTACTGATACGCCCCTGGTATTGTTCCTTGTGCACACTGGTTTCTAGCAAGAAACGCTGTTCATCGATGTATTTGCCTTTTAATACATCTGCCAACTCTTGTAATGCGTTATCGGGCACTAGGTCGGTGAGAAAACCTAGGTTGCCGCGATTCACTCCGATCACTTTGATATCGTGCCGTGCGAGTACACGTGCGGCACCTAGCATGTTGCCATCACCTCCTACGACGACTGCCAATTCGGCTCGTTGACCGATGTCTGTTAGATTTCCGGTAATAGCGTCTTTTAGCCGTAAATCCTGAGCGATACGGTGTTCGATTAGTACGCAATAGCCACGAGCGGTCAGCCAGTGGTAAAGTATCTCATGCGTTGCGAGTGCCGATGTGTGACGCGGGTGACCAACAATACCGATATAGGTGAACTCTTTATTCATTCTTGTTATTTTCCTCACCGGAGCCAGTTTACGCCCCGTATTATGATCTGTTGACTTGAAACCCTATTTTTTATCCCAATAATAAGCTAAGTTTCAGGATTAATGCTAAAATGCGGAGATATTTCATGAGTAGTAAAGAACACAATACGCCAAACGAGAAAGTCTCAGAAGAAATAGAACAGCAAGTCCAAGACCAGGCTGTATTTCCCGAGTCGCAGCAGAACGTTGATTGGCGTGATGAACGTATTACAGAGCTAGAAGCTCAGTTACTTGAAGCTCAGGGAAATGAACGTGATGGACATGATAGTTTGCTACGTGCCAAAGCTGAAATGGAAAATGTGCGTCGGCGTACCGAGCTAGATATTAAAAAAGCGCACAAATTTGCATTGGAGAAATTCTCTTCTGACTTGCTGCCAGTGCTTGATAATCTAGAGCGAGCCTTAACACTGGCAGATAAGAATAATCCTGAATTAACTGCCATGATCGAAGGCGTTGAACTAACGCTAAAGTCCTTACGGGATGTGGCGTACAAATACGGCATTGAGATCGTCAGCGACGTCAATGTACCCTTTAATCCTGAGGTGCATCAGGCAATGAGACTAATTGAATCTGCCGATTATGAGCCGAATTATGTAATGATGGTAATGCAAAAAGGGTATACGCTGAATGGCCGATTGCTGCGCCCCGCGATGGTTTCTGTTTCTAAAGCTAAGGAATAAGAACATTTGTATGGTGGAAAATGGACTTTAGGTACATTACCCCTGAAGGTTAAGAATCAATTCAATTAATCGATTGGATTAAAGATAGATCCGGAAACGTTCCTCGCTTCCGGACTTTTATGTATTAAATCACCAATCGATCGCCTGAAAGCCTTGCTGCTTTAGAAGTTGATTAGTTTGTGAGAAGTGACTGCAACCGAAGAAGCCACGGTAAGCTGAGAAGGGCGACGGATGTGGTGCTTTTAGTACATAATGGCGTTGTAGGTCAATAAACATGCCTTTATTCTGCGCATGCGCTCCCCAAAGCAAGAAGACTATGCCATGGCAGTGCTCGTTGAGCACAGTAATGATTTTATCGCTGAAAGTTTCCCATCCTAAATTCGCGTGCGAATGGGCCCGCCCAACTTCGACGGTCAGCACGGTGTTGAGTAATAACACCCCTTGTTCAGCCCAGTTCTGCAGGTGGCCGTGATTCGGATATTTAAAATCAGGAATATCCGTTGCCAATTCTTTGTATATATTCATAAGCGAAGGTGGTGTAGGTATGCCGGGCCGTACAGAGAAAGATAAGCCGTGTGCTTGATTGGGGCCATGGTAGGGATCCTGGCCGAGGATTACGACCTTGACCTCTTTCAGCTTGGTGAAACGGAAAGCGTTAAATATATTTCTCTGAGGAGGATAAATGATTTTACCAGCTCGCCGTTCAGCGGCGATAAAGGAGAGTGTGTCAATAAAATAAGAATTCTTTTTTTCTTTTGCGATAACGTCACGCCAAGTGAGGCAGCTAGGCATAAATACTTTCCTTTTTTTGTTAACAGTCATTGACTTGCCTTGATCTTGTCCTTGAATACGGACAAAACCACTGTTTATTCTAGTCTACGTCATGGAGGTTTTAATAATTTATAAACAGTTGCACACTGCTTAGTGAGTCTAGATATCAAAATAAACATTTGTAGATTACATCTAATAAGAAGCAATTTAGTATAATTAAATAATTGATCGACTCTAGTCTTTATAGAGGCCTATAAGAGGGCACTCGTCTTTCCATCTATTTGATAAATAGAGTGAGTTTGTCGCATGGGGTTAACTCCACTTTTATAATAAAAGTGATTGCTATCTTCAAATCACTATAGATATATACTAGACGCTAGTATATTCTTTCTACCCACTAAAGCTGGTAGCATTGCTAAAAGCGGAAGTGCGACGTGTTTTAATAAAAGCTAACTACTTGTAAAAAGTAGTTATCGGTAAGAAATCTAGGTAAGATTTCTTACCAGGGATATTGCATTAGAAATGTATTCGAGGATGCATTGAGGGAGAGCATCACTTGAACCTCAAATTGATGGGTCCTAGAGAGATGGGAAGACGGTGCAGTATCTGAGGAATAGCCATAACTCGCTTTCTCTTTTTGATTGTACAGTACAGTTCGCATGGCTTATACCAGAATCGCAGCTTGATGTTATTTAGAGACAACCTATACCTCTTGGTATAGTCAGTGAGTAAGTTATGGCCCTCTATTCGTGGTTATTAGAGCTGAGCCTATATGACATGCTGTGCAAAAATGATTTGTGCGACTTACGGAACTTTCTTATAGCTATAAACGTGATGCAGCTGTTCAAGAAAAGTGGCTTACGAACCACCCTATTTGTAAATGCATAAAGAATCACCTAAGAATAGGCTGAGATATTTTATGACTGGGACGGGGTAATTTCAGTTCTAAGTTAGGGCGTTTAAGTAGTATTCTCCGTGTTCTGCCTTAGCCTGGCAGTGTTTTCTGATATCTTTTTATCGCGATGTCACAATTAGACCTTTGCTTTCTCTTTTCATTGCATCTGTTCGCCAGGATCTTCTTTGAAGATTTGCTGGTTCTTTAAGTATTTAGCACTTTGGTTGTTGGTAGAAGTACACCGATTGCCGGTGGCCAAATGGTTCATTGAGGTCACGATCTACTTTCAAAAATAGCAGGTGCTCGCGTGCTTTCGCTAATAAAATGGCTGCGCCTGTTCGTTCGGCACAGCCAGTGCCGACAAATGTGGTGCACGCAGGTATCGGTGATTTGTGGTGAATTAAATGCAATACCTAAGTAATATGAATCATATCGAAGACTCACAACGGCGATAATTGTGGCTACAACTACATCAATACTATCGCCCATCATGCTGTGGATTGCCTTGTTTTTATTGGCTTGCGCTATTACTTTCCGAGGAGATAGCCTTTGTATACGTGATTCACTTAGTGAGATAGTCAGATCATGCCATTGTTGGGATTTTTCATCGGAGATTGCTGATTTTTGAATGTCCGATTATATCACTATTGTAGCAAAAGACCTCTTTATTGTTGCACGTGATTCAGGAGTAGCACCATTTTAGGATGCGTATATCCGGCTGACATACAACAGATTAGTCCACGTTGACCGGTTATTGCATGAGACGTTAGCAATCTGCAGATTGCTCCGCATTTTAGAGCGGGCGGACAAAAGCATCTCTAGTTTCGCTTGCAGGTTTCGGTGACGGTGATTTTGACACCCTGGCCAAAACCAATGTCTTCCAAGTGGTTTGTTCCGTAAAGGAGTAGAATTTTACCGTACTGAAATCGAACGCCGCTTCTTTGAGTCTTGAAGAAAACTACCAGCCATAGTGACTAGCTTCTCTTGATTATTATTGAACACTTCTGCGCAATTTATATAGACTGCATTGGCAGTGACAGAAGCAATATCTAATTTGGTATATGGTGCACATGCACCTGCTTAATTAGTTAGTTGTATTGTTAACTTACGTATTGGCGTAAGGATTAGAAAGAGTGGTGTGCAGGAGGGTTTACGGGAGAAAGCTAATAGATTCTGAAAAACTGGTAGCCAAAATTCAGTAGTTCTCCAGTGCTACTCGAGCCAAGCCTAATACGTCTTGCCCGCACATCGCGACGGGCTCATTTCACTCCGGATAGGCGTCAGGTAATTGTAGCCTTTGTTATACATTGTAAGGACTGAAGGGTTCATCGTTTGGGGAACGAGTGATTGCTCTGATCTGCCTCTTCTAATTGGGTTCTGAATAGAGGCGGTTTTCTTGTGTTCTGCACCTATATCAGCTGAAAGAAAAATGGCTCTATAAGACAGGTTATCTATAAGTATAGAGTGCTTTCCTCTATTCGAGTGTTATTGGTTTGAAGTCAAAATTAGGTTTCCGCAGAGATGGTGGGGTTGCTTGTAAGCAATTTTTCCTGTTTACGATCGTTGTAAGAGCAAAGTGGGTATTGACGGTGTTTTTCTTGTTATTTGGGTACTATAGCCGCGGTGAAGCGGGTGTTGGAGATCAAAAGTGCCGCGGGCTAATTGCGAAGATACTAGGCATAGTCCGGGGGTACTGAGGTCATGATCAATGCAGTGAAACTGGGTGAAGTTTCTGCCGAACATCAATGTGCACGGTATGAGTCAATCGTCAGCAATTCGGATTATTTTAAATCGTATGCACGCTTTCTGGCGTGATCAAGCCTCCCATAACGCGTGGTATTCCAATAGATTTACGAATACTACATTGGTGATGTTTACGAAAATTGATTAATGTAAAGGCCTGTTCGTGTCTTGTTATACAATAATGAACTGCCTTTGAAAGGCAGTTCATTATTGTATTTTTTGAATGATTCAACAAGCTGCACATCACTAATCACGGAGATACGATGCTACATAAAATGCACTTGATACTGGTATAATGGCTAATGCTGCCAGGTCTTTTTTGGATTTAGTTGAGACATATTCATGAGGCTTTTCTTCAAGAAAAGCTTGGCTTTTTTTAGCTACGGAACGTGAATTTTCTTATTTAAGAAGCTTGTATTTGTCTGTGTATGGATATTAAGCTAAAATATATTGTTTTTTAGGGCAACTCCCATCTCTATTTTATTAGCAGACAGGTCATTCCACTAAATATTTTCAGCATATCAGTCTATGAACAGATGTAGTCGGCGTTGGATTAAGCATCTACCCTATTTGACTAGATGTTCTGGGTTGTATTTGTAGTCCGATCTCAGCATTGCCCTCACCCATATTATGCTTGTAATACCTGACCAAGGTGCTGGTATGTTGCCTTTTGTATTGTAGTAGGTTGCGCCGTCGTTGTAATTCATAGCACAGTTTAGATTGATCGTTGGTGCTGTTCCTGAAAGAGGGCCACTATGGTGGTGGGTCTCTATAGAGGTTCCGATAACCTGCTGTGCAGAAGTGTGGATTAATGCCCCGGACACGGAATCTAGTCCGGGCACGATGATGTCGGTATTAACGAGTAGGAATAGCATTTGGTCACTGTTACGGCACGTTAATAATCAATGCTCATACTTACTCAGTGTTGCCTGCTTGTTAGACCTGATGAGGACAGACAGCCTGCATAGTGTAGGAATATATGGACATACAGTTTGTCTCGTTTTATCCGTAGGGGATTTATGCTACCGCAGCACATGAAAGTGCTCTCAAGTCAGCGAGGTTGTAGCACAGCGGTACTTTCTGAAATATTGGGGTTGCGCTTGACGAATGATGTACAGGTGTATTCTTATAATACGGTTTTGAGAAGTGAGTGATCGCAAAAGGATCACCTGTGAAAACACTAGAGTATCATCTCCTTGTATCTGTTGTTCGGAGCGGGCTAAGGAGCAGACTGATCATAAATACATCACAGCTTGACGGATGTAATAAGATGAATGTAATAAATTGCATAAAAGTATGTTGACTATTTGAAGTGTAACGTGGTGATTGTTTATCAGGCGTACCAGTCAGCCTCTGGATCCAGCCCGGGATATTCTTTAAAATGTTTAGTTTTTATCTGAAAACAAGTATGTTATGCATAGGTTCACTAACGTGGTCGTCGGTTTGGAGGAATGAAAGGTAGTAAGCGTAATTCTACCTAGATATAGAGATCAATGTCAAAGTTCTGCATTAGAGAAAAAATATTCGAAATCAGGTTGCTAAATAGCCTAAAGGTTGGGTTCTGCTTACTACGGTACCTTCTATTTATTAGCTTAGTATCTGCGCTATTACAATGTCCTCGCGAATAAAATAAAGGGCGAAGAAAGCTATTCTTTCCGGTGTGTCGAGAGATGTGTGGAGAGAGCCAGGTATGAAAGTAACACCGGAATTATGCCTACACATTAAGCGAGCCATAAAGCAAAAACAAGGGACACCTAACCTGATAGGTTAGGGAAGTCAGCGAAAGCGGCCCACTATTCTCTCGGCGTGTTTCTGTTATAGAGAGAGGGGGATGTGAAAGAAATATATGACGCTATTATTAGAAAATAAAATAACGGCGTAGTATAATGGGTGTAAATTACCTGAAGATGCTGCGCGTAAGGCTTACGGGCGCGTTTGGTTCAGCTAGTAGGCAACAGCTATGAGCTCTATTGCATAGGGCTTCAACTAAGGTCCCGAATACTCAACCTAACTAAGTCTGACGAAGCAGTAATTTCTGGCAATTAAACTGATTGATAGTCGCTATTCCTAAGATTCCAGGGATACTAAGGGTGTTATCGATTTTATTCAGTTTAAAAAGAAAGACGGATTGCATCCCTCCGGAGAAAATTAGGGATATAGGATGGTTAGTAAATACCCCTTATTTTCTATTCTGGATAATCCAACTTGATAGGCAGTTGCCCGGATCGCTTTCTGTGGCACGCCGCACTACGATCAGTTTTGTGACTTGAAGAAAATTAATAGTTCAATAAAATCGATGAAGGTACGGAAGTAGGTATAATGCTCCTGCATTAACATTTTCAGGGTATTGCTGTGATGCAGCAAGTATTGTTCCAGCAATTTAGAGGTGCGTACTAAATATAGCGTAGTCGGACATCAACAGCCGATGTGTGCGTCTAGTCCACTGGATTAGTATTAATCAGCTTCCCCAGGGAAGCTGCCTGGAATAACAGGCGTTTAGTTGATGGAATAAACGACAGGCACTTTAAGATGCCTTCCGAGCCTAACTAGCCGTATAATAGACATGCCTACAATAAATTCGCAGCCATGCGGCTGCCTCCTCTATCCGGAGGAGCTGAGCTTAGTCATGGCATCATATCCTCTCCGCCCAGATTGGGCTGAGACCTCTACCTTAATCTGGTATTATATCGGCTTACGCTGACGTGTAAATAACACGATTGAGATTGGCGGTTGTGTAAAGGTAAACCCACCGCAAACTTTTTGTGGTTAACTGAGAATATTACTTAATAAATTCCGCTGCCTTGTCTCTGTACCCTAAGTTACATACAATTGGCCTTAGCTGATTAATTGCATTGTTGACAGCAGGGCCGCTGGCGTGGTGTAAAGCATTTTCAGAAGGGAGAAGTAACCTCTAGCGGAAGAAGTTAGGGCGGCTCCTTGAGGTGAGATGCTTTTCACCAGAGAGAGCGTTAGTCAGTGAGAATGTGTGTATCTGAATATAAACCAGGTAGGTTAGATAGAATTAGTAACGTGCAAGGGTTTCAACTTAGTATGCGGTCTAAACCATGTTCATTTTATTACCTGAGCTGAGGTCCTGGTTAGTGGTTTGGTGTATGGATAGGCTTTGCTGGCCTGCTACGGCCAAGTAACCACTATGCTGGTGAGGTAGGTTTCCACCTATTCCCGATAGCGGGCAGGATAGCTGCTGATTAGTGTGCAGATACTTTGCATCTCGATTACTGTGAGCTGGTTAGATCGATCGTATTGCGGCAATCTATTACATAAAAATTAGGATTGGTGCTTGTTTTCTCACTCTTATTCTCTTTATTAATAGTATCGGTAGAACGCAAATACGGCAGTGTTAGTAGTTTTATCTGGTTGAGTCAGCATGATAAGATTTTATACCTTATAAAGTATGACTTTAGTATCGAACAATAAGTCTTGATTTACCCGCTACTACTGATAATTGTGCGCAGTGACTGTGATAAGCGTGACGAGTTCTTTGTTACATCGGTCGCCTTTTGCAATCGAAGTGTTATGAACGTGTAACCAGATTATATCTGTTTTGAATAAATAGCAGCGAGCTCAGCTTAAAGATAAAGTGTGGCCACTCTCTCCCTATCAGTAAATTAGCAATGCTCTCTAAACACAGAGTAAGGGACAGTTGACTAGCACCACTGCTTACAATCAGGACATTGTTACTGTGTGCATATGATGGTTGCATCACATATGATCTGTTCAGAAAGATGCTGAAGTTTATGTTAGCCTTTATAACAAGGCTTAAGGCAATGTCAGGGCTGTAACTAGATTAAAACCTATAGTGCTATTAAATTAAGTTTTATATGAGTTCTAAACTAATGAATCATTAAGAAATGCTCTATACCTTGCAGCAGGCGCTACAAGCAGAGAGATAAATCTGGGGAGAATTTATCTTACATCAGGTAATAGTTAACACATCAAGTTATTCTGTATCAGATCTGATGCAAGATAAGAAAAATTTTAGATAACTAGTAGTGTCTGACTAGACCAGGATGGTTTGCATCCTTTATCGCGTTTTGTAGCAGGCCACATCTTGGATAGGTGAAGGCATTTTATGAATGCCTATTCCCACTTGGTTTAACTAGTGATATAGTTTTGTTGTAACTTCCTTTTTTGAGGCACTCTCAAAAAAGAAAAAAGTGATTTAATAGGAAAGAGGGTGCGCTCGATATCAAACGATGTGGATGTCAATAATACGGAAATTACGAAAGCGTTGTCCCATTAAAAAATCGCAGCCTGAGAAAGAAGGGTGTAGATGGGTATTTTTATTATTGAGTCGTTCTCTTTAACCACTTGTACTTACCTTAGAGATAACAGATTTACTCGGTGAGACTTACCTATCGTTACTAGATAGTAAGTTCCGGTTGCTCTGGAAAGCCAGAAGAATAAAGCTAAGATGCCTAAGTATTAGATTAGAAAGAAATTGTGATTAATCGAAATAAAATCAGTTGTATAAGCAGCCAGTGGATGTAGATCATATATAACAGGTTTATATAGGTTACATTATTGATCTGTACACGAAAACAATTCTATTGGAAGATAATAAATGTCAAAGACGTTTACAAAGAATCGTGACGAGACGTGCAATATCCGGCAATCACCCGCAGGGATAAGGAATACGGCATTAAGTTGTGAAGCTGAACTCTAGAAAGTAGGAGTTAGTTATAGTAGCAGAAAAGCAGTAATCACCGTGAAGAAAAGAGCTGAGAGGCATATCAAAAGTAAAAAAGTAATCTTGCTCAGAAAGATTAGTTAATTGTTCTTAACTATACTTGAGTATATCAGTGATACATGATCCTGTGATCTATTGATTGTTTTGAGTAATAATCACCACAAGGCGGAAATAACTTTCTAAGCAAACATTGAGTAAACTGGATGTGAATAAAGCTGCTGGCATTGATCCTTTAATAAAGGCAAATTCAGTGAATAATTAGCTGAGTATATCAATGGCTTCAGGTGGTGCTGAAGCCTGGTTTTTATTTCCAAAAGTCAGGCTAGAATCACAGAAATCTAAAAGAGATCGGAAGTAGCATGCCAGTGTCTGGTTTGCACGAAGGATAAGTTAAAGCAGTTTAGTATCAGAATTATTGGAGTAAAATATATAGGTGCAGTTTCTGGCTTGCTTCCTGATTCATGGCAGGTGGAAGCTTTACATAACGAGAAAGGTCCGGGAAACAAACTTTCCGAAACTGTAAAAGAGTAGTTGTAAAGATAGATATTTATAAGTATTTTAACAAGAAAATAGAATTGTCCAATTGATTAACGTGCTCAGGAAGGAAATAGCAGATTGCCTATTTTAAACGTGATTATAATAACTGCAAAAGTGCTACGAATAAGAAAATAATGCCACTTTATTTAGGGGCGTGTACGGTTTTATATTATTACTTGTCCCCGCCAATAGCTGTCTGTGCAAGTAATGCATCAATTAGTTTCTAAAATTTGCCATTCAGAGATATCGAAGGAAGGCCGGTGATAGTAGGTATACGGAGAATATAATATGTACTTTAAATACTGGTATGAGCTAAAGCGCTTTTAAAGTTTGTTACTGAAATAATACAACATTTCCGTTTCCCATTTTGCAACGACAAATAATGATTCATTTAAGAAGGTTGCATAGTAGCTATAAGATCAGGCAATAGTAAATAATACCTAAACATTCAACTTTTTAGTATAACCGCTACAGTAAGAGTTGTTTAAAGAGATACTCTCACTAAGAGTTAGTATTAATAAAGGGTGATTTCAAGCAGCACTAAAAGCCGTAGAGATTCCCTATAAAGCAGCTCAACACCAACAGAAGAGAGACCTTGAACACGGTTATCAAGGTATAAGTAGATCACTTAATTATTACGGAATGCATATAACAAAAATCCCAGATAGAAATTTATCAACCTGGGTTATTATACTAATTTAGAGACGGGTCAAATAGGTTTTGCTCGAATCTACTGACATGGCTCACATTAGATTTCTTTTGAACGCTAGAGAATCTATTGGAAGCAAATACTCATTTACTGTTTCATTTCCTGTTGAAAATGTCAGGGAAACTTATCTGTTTGGATCCGGTGTGCTATTTCCTCCAGTTCGGGCTTGACTAGCTTTTTATGTTGATTTTTGTGCTGGAGTTAAAGATACTAAAAAGTATCAAGAGATAGCCACTATTATGGAATATAAGAGCGCCACCTTAGGTTAGTATATTCCGCGCACAGAAATTTATCGATACTAAAATTCAACAGAAAGTCTAGCGTTAGCAATCGCGGATTATAAGAAGAGGCTTATAGCATGAATAAATATTTGCGCTTTGATCAATGGCTAGTGTTGAAATAAGGGGCGCTTAAGTTAACAGAGGCGAGATTAAATACCTAAAAGCTTAGCAGAGTTATAAGTAAATAACTGATACGCTAGGCGTATCTGCACAAGCACTTATACATCTTGATATTGTCAATGCCATTGTTTGCTCACTTTGGCAAACCACAGTGAGGTGTTTTTCTTTCATTCTACAATCTTAGCCGTTCTCTCACACCTGGCAGAATATTCTATTCTGGCATTATCGGATAATAAATCACTCCGCTATTGTTAGCAGGAGATGGCAAGCTATCGCTTAAATAATTGTTCACATGGATGAGTTGCCACATGGAGTATGGGTGCTTGTTGAGGAATTAGTTATTTTAAAATCCGGTTGTAAGTCATGTATGCTGTACGGAAATCATATAGCAGATGCGCCTTTCCGATCGTTTACGTTAATCTTGACAATTCAGAAATTATTACGATTTGTCGTTTCAGCTAGCATCCCAATTGCGGATCGTTACTCCAGACTGATCCCACTTGTTGGGCGCAGGGTGATTCCAGGGATATATGATCTGTATCTGAACAGATGAAGGCATAAAGCCGCCTTGACTCATCAATTGACTCGAGCTGGATGGTAAATACTATAATAGTACTAAGTGATATCTTTGTGGGATCAGAGCGGATCTTTGAATCTCGGTGCAGCGGGATGATCAACGCGGATTTGCGCTAGTTTTGTCGATTCACGTGACAGAGAGACAGTATGAAATTAAGTTGTGTGACGGTTAGTTAGCTCACTGGTGGTTAAAATAGTGGCTAACCGCTTTATTTTGAAAGGGTCCTGAGTCGGTTTAAATCAGATTTATAGGGATTAATTACTCATCTCTTGCCTAAGAGCCGGCCTGCGCAAAGCAGGGCTCGCGTGATCTTTGTAATTGAAAGTCGTAATTTATATTAAACTCGGTCTGTGCAATAATAGAAAATTATTTTTTTGTCCGCGATCCTACTAGCTAGGTATATCGTAAACAATATTTCCTTTCAAATATCGCTTTAATGATAAAGCGTGTGCCACACTATTATTATGACTACGTGTGTAGTCCTATTTCGTTATAACTACAAATAGCAGATGCGGTAATTGCAATGCGCATTCTAGTTGCAGTATGGCTGTGTAAAATGAGCTGGTACCTTACCCACATTACCAATTTCCGTCACGCATTTATCAGGAATTTGATTTAAAGCTACCTATCGAGATGAGTATTGCAGAGGATAGTTTGTGCTGCGTTCTGCAGCGGTAGTTTGTCTGATAGCGTTACTGGGAGCAATGCTCAGTTAGTAACCCTGATAAAATATTGGCTAAATGCTGATGCCTTTTTAGAACTAGACGCATTAGTTAAGTACAAGGTGGAGTTTGTTCAGGTATATAGCTTGGCTGCGTTTCGTAAAGAGGCTCACTACCAAGTAAACGTTTTAAAGATAAGTATATCAATAAGTTATATAAATAAGCAGGTGAGATACTCTCTGCTAATTTAACGTTATAATGTTGCTACCGTATTATAGAAATTTTAATCAACTATCTGTTGAGCTGGTTAGAGGTCTCTTGCTCTCTAATTTAGAGTATTGAATACTAGTAGGTTGTGTTGCTGGCTTTGCATGTTAATGTGGGTTAGTTGTGTCTTTATGTTGTTGTTGGCAATGCGTAATTCAGTAAAATCTAATCCCCCTGCCTATCAGGCTTGCAAAAGGACTAAAACATGTTAGCTTTATTCATCCAATACTTGCACAGCATATTCATACAGACGATAGCCTACAATTAATTTTGAAATTCATTTATTGCTGCGAGCAGCAATTTTGGCTTGGTAATATCCTCTTTCATTAAATGAACTATCTGTAATAGCAAAGTCTGCATAATAGAATCCTTGCACTGCACCGATTGCTAGGTTTTTAGTGCTATGGTATGTAGAATGCAGAAATTCAAGCAGAAGACGCTAAATCAAGCAGAAGGTGCTTAAGTCTAGTTTAGATTAATACGGATTATATAGGCGAGTAATTCAAAAATGCAAATGAATAAATATTCCATAAAATGAAATACATAAGAAACTTTTCTATCATTGCTCATGTCAACCATGGCAAGTCGACACTATCTGACCGTATTATCGAAATTTGTGGTGGTTTAACTGAGCGTGAGATGGCTGAGCAGGTGCTGGATTCAATGGATCTGGAACGCGAGCGAGGTATTACCATCAAAGCGCAAAGCGTGACGTTACATTATTCTGCACTAGACGGCCAAACTTACCAGCTGAATTTTATCGACACCCCAGGCCACGTTGACTTCTCATATGAAGTTTCCCGTTCTCTTTCGGCCTGTGAGGGGGCACTGCTGGTTGTAGATGCAGGACAGGGCGTAGAAGCCCAAACTCTAGCCAACTGTTACACTGCATTAGCTATGGATCTGGAAGTAGTGCCGGTATTAAACAAAGTTGATCTCCCGGCTGCCAATCCCGATCTTGTTGCAGAAGAAATTGAAGACATTATTGGTATCGATGCGACTGATGCGGCGCGTTGCTCGGCAAAAACTGGAGCAGGTGTTCCTGAAATGCTAGAGCGTCTAGTGCGTGAGATTCCACCACCGCAAGGCGATCCAGAAGCATCGTTGCAGGCACTAATTATTGACTCTTGGTTTGATAATTACCTTGGCGTAGTTTCTTTAGTGCGTATTAAGAATGGTACCTTGAATAAGAATGACAAGATCAAGGTGATGAGTACCTCTCAAATCTATAATGTCGATCGTCTAGGTATATTGACACCGAAACGCATCGATTCTGATGTACTGTACTGCGGTGAAGTAGGGTGGCTAGCTTGTGCGATTAAAGATATCCGGGGTGCCCCAGTGGGTGATACCTTGACGTCGGCGCGTCAGCCTGCGTCCCAGGCTTTACCAGGCTTTACAAAAGTAAATCAGCAAGTTTATGCTGGTTTGTTCCCGATTAGGTCCGATGACTACGAAGCTTTTCGAGTAGCTCTGGGAAAGCTAAGTCTTAATGATGCCTCATTATTCTATGAACCGGAGAGTTCAACCGCACTAGGTCTCGGATTTCGCTGTGGCTTCCTTGGCCTGCTTCACATGGAAATCACTCATGAACGTCTAGAGCGTGAATACGATCTGGAACTGATCACTTCCGCACCAACGGTAGTGTATCAAGTGGAAACAATGAGTAAAGAGATTCTATACATTGACAGTCCGTCTAAGTTTCCGCCGATGCATAACATTCAGGAAGTACGTGAGCCGATAGCCGAGTGTCACATGTTGATGCCGGAGGAGTTTTTAGGCAATGTCATCACGTTATGTATCGCAAAGCGCGGTGTTCAGACTAACATGGTTTATCACGGCAAACAGGTGGCGTTAACCTACGAGATCCCCATGTCGGAAGTAGTGCTCGATTTTTTTGACTGTCTGCAGTCTACTTCACGTGGCTATGCATCACTAGATTATACGTTTAAACGCTTTCAGGTCTCTGAAATGGTGCGTGTCGATGTGTTTATCAATAATGAGCGTGTGGATGCATTAGCGCTCATCACTCACCGTAACAACGCTCAGTACTGTGGACGAGAATTGGTGGAGAAGATGAAAGCACTCATTCCACGTCAGCAGTTTGACATTGCGATCCAGGCAGCGATCGGTACACATATCATCGCACGGGCCACTATAAAGCAACTGCGTAAAAATGTGCTGGCGAAATGTTATGGCGGAGACGTAAGCCGTAAGAAGAAACTGCTAAAGAAACAAAAAGACGGCAAGAAACGTATGAAGCAGGTAGGCAATGTCGCACTCCCACAGGAGGCATTCCTGGCTATTTTCCATGTAGGTAAAGAGAGAAAGTAAGAGTAATAAGCACACGTAATGAGGCACTACCATGGCGAATATGTTTTCTATCATGCTGGCATCAGCAACGCTAATAACTGGAATCATCTGGTGTTATCAGCGTCTTGAATGGCTGCATGCCTATCGGGATAAAACTGTTACCGACAATATAGATAATACTAAGTTAGTGATCGTGGCTAAGCATGTAGCAGGTTGGGTGGACAACACCGCATCTGTTTTCCCGTTATTGCTATTGGTGTTTGTTGTCCGTTCGTTTATCTACGAACCCTTTCAGATCCCATCTGCTTCAATGATGCCGACGCTGCTAATTGGAGATTTTATTTTAGTGGAGAAATATGCGTATGGAATTAAGGATCCTATTACTCAAACCACGCTAATTAATACCGGACATCCGCGACGTGGTGATATTGCAGTATTTAAATATCCGCTGAATCCGAAACTAGATTATATCAAACGTGTTATCGGCTTGCAGGGTGATCGCATTACATATGATCCGATGGATAACCGTTTAGCCGTTCAGCCCTCTTGCGAGGGTGGTCAGTCTTGCGATAAACCGTTTGTAGTCACTTACAATAATGTTCAGCCAAGTGATTTTGTACAATTGTTTAGTCATAGCGGTGTGAGTGAGGGCAGTAACGGTTTGTATCAGATCCCGTTGAGTCAAAATGTGCCTCAGAACGGCATTCGCCTACGAGCGCGACAGGAAACGCTAGGTGACGTGACTCACTCTATTTTAAGTGTACCAGGCACAAGGGAGCAGGTGATCTATTACTACAAACAGCCAGGTCAACCGTTAGCAGAATGGGTTGTGCCGGCTGGGCATTATTTCATGATGGGCGATAATCGTGACAACAGCGCTGACAGCCGCTATTGGGGGTTTGTACAGGAGAAATATTTGGTAGGTAAAGCTATCGGTATCTGGATGAGTTTTGAAAAGCAGGAAGGCGAATGGCCCACCGGAGTAAGATTTAGTCGGGTGGGTGGAATTCATTAATTTCTAATTTATACTTACAATAGATACGTACAGTGGACGTAAACATAGCATTATTTTCTAACGCCATGTTGTATATCTTTTGGAGAGAAAGATAGGGTCCTTGTAGGTAGTAACTATCAGCTTAATGGCTTTGGATTGGCTTTTTGTAAATTAAGCGTGTTCTTTATTTGGTAAGTTTCTTATGTATTCTTGATCTATTGGTAACGCATGAACCCACTTGTAATCAGCAAGCTTCAGCGGAAGCTAGGCTATACGTTTCAACAGCAAGAGCTATTACTGCTCGCTTTGACTCATCGCAGCGCCAGTAGTAAACACAATGAACGCCTTGAGTTTTTGGGTGACTCCATTCTTAGCTTTGTCATCGCTAACACGCTCTATCAGCGTTTCCCTCATATAGATGAGGGTGATATGAGCCGCATGCGAGCTACATTGGTACGTGGTCACACTTTAGCTGAGATGGCACGTGAGTTTGATTTAGGTGAATGTTTGCTACTTGGTCCGGGAGAATTAAAAAGTGGTGGCTCTCGTCGCGAGTCAATTCTAGCAGATACGGTGGAGGCATTGATTGGTGGTGTGTTCCTAGATAGTGATATGCAGTGTGTTGAGCGTCTAATATTGGACTGGTATCTTAGACGATTAGACGAAATTAGGCCAGGGGATAAGCAGAAGGATCCAAAAACTCGCTTACAGGAGCTGTTACAGGGCCGCCATTTACCTTTACCTTCTTATCTAGTAGTAGAAGTTCGCGGTGAAGCACACGATCAGGAGTTTACTATCAACTGTCAGGTGAGTGCATTGAGCGAGGCTGTAATAGGCATAGGTTCAAGCCGCCGAAAAGCTGAGCAGGCGGCAGCGGAGCAAACGCTAAAAAAGCTGGAGCTTGAATGAGTCAAGAAAAACAACATTGCGGTATCATTGCGATAGTTGGTCGCCCGAATGTCGGGAAATCCACATTGCTAAACCAGCTAGTGGGTCAAAAAGTTTCCATTACCTCCTGTAAACCACAGACAACACGTCATTGTATAATTGGTATTGAGACTGAAGGCGTTTATCAGGCTATATATGTTGACACTCCTGGGTTGCATATTAATGGGAACAGTACTATCAGCCGTTTGATGAATCGTGTAGCCTGCAGTTTGATTACTGATGTTGAAGTAGTGATATTTGTAGTAGAAGGTACTAACTGGACTGCTGACGATGGAATGATCCTCAATAAGCTGAGACGACTGAAATTTCCAGTATTGCTGGTGATAAATAAAGTTGATTGTTTAACCGATAAATCAAAGCTGCTACCGCATATCAGATTTCTCAGCCAGCAGATGCACTTTTTTGATTTAGTTCCGATTTCTGCTAAACAAGGGATGAATATTGACACTATAGCTACTATAGTGCACAGATTATTGCCTCAATCAGAACACCTTTTCCCAGACGATTATATTACCGCTTGTTCCCATCGCTTCTTAGCATCGGAAATAATCCGTGAGAAGCTGATGCGTTTTTTAGGTCAAGAATTGCCGTATTTAGTAACGGTTGAAATCGAACAGTTTGTTCTGAACAAACAAGGCTGTCACAACATACACGCCCTGATACTAGTTGAGCGCGATAGCCAGAAGAAAATTGTAATTGGGACAAAGGGATCGAAAATAAAAAGTATCGGCATTGAAGCTAGACAAGATATGGAAAAGATGTTCGACACTATAGTGAATCTTGAATTGTGGGTGAAAGTGAAATCCAGCTGGGTAGACGGCAAGCATGCGCTACGTAGTCTGGGCTACGTTGACTATCTTTAGTAAAGTACTCTAATATCTTCCTTGGAGCATGTTTTGGCCAGCATGAATGAGGTGTGTGGCTTAACGCAGATTGATTGATAGACCTGTTTCAAAATGCAGGTGTATGATTTCCTGGTTGCGCAGTTAACTATATAAAGTAAATAGTTTTCCTTCCATTTCTCCGCAGCGTCATAATGGGGTGTGTCGTATATTACATGTACATATACTGTTGTCCCACTTATTGCAACTGGACCCGCATTGCGCTGCGTTATGTTCCGATTGTCTTGAGTATTTGAAGAGTTTAAAAGAGTGTTGGAAAGGAAGCGTATTGGCAGGAGTATGTGGCCAGTCAGTTTGAACTAGCTGTGTCTTAATCAGCTGAGTTCCAGAGTTGATTTAGTATTTGTCAGGACGGAAGAACATATTCTATATGGCTATGTTACTATAGCTGCCAAGCATTGTAGTTGTCTAGTTCTAAAACCCGTGCTACCGCAGATTTGAGTTATTGAAAGCCGAGGTAGCGGGTTTCTAGCCTCTGCGCAAATAATTAGATACATCGGGTGATGATCTCTAATTTTCTTCTGTAAGCAGTGTAGTCAAAATATAACCTTCTGATGCTGGGATTGTTTTTATAGGATATCGTGGCTCATTCAGTGCTAGGGTGCATTAGCGATTATATTGGTATATCGCGCAACATCTCTGGAACCCGATGTCCAGTTCTAGTTTATACGGCATTAATTGCTAAACAGGCAGGAGTCGATGACTGTATCGTCCAACTGAGTGAGGATTCCCGCTATATCTTTGATCAGAATACATGTATCTCACGGAAGACTATCAAGATATGAATAAAGTTAGAAAATAGTAGTGATTAATGAGATACTAGGTATCGGTATTTAACTGAAAATAACAGTTCACTACCTGCATTGGACAAAACTACAAAATGATCACTGCAGGTCGCTTTGACCTTAGCGTAAAACTAGAAAATAGGAAAACGATAAAGTACTTGGCTTCATCTGGTATATGGCGTAGCTGTTTATAGGCGGAATCCAGCGACAGATTGACACAGTACTGGTTGGTTTTACAGTCTATATTAAAATTTATATCGATGCTTATGGCATCGCTGGAAACGAGATAGCAGTAAAGGATGGAGGTACACTGCATGTTGATATTCATCACCTACACTGCGACTAAAAAGGTAAAGCTCCATGCTAGTCATGAGTTCACCTGTTCCAATAGTGAACTCATTGGTGCAGTATCAGGAATATACGTGTTGAATATTGTCCCTAACTATCAACTAGGCAGAGATAACCAGTTTTCCTACAGCGTAGGAATGAGGTGACACTGCTGATGTGGGAAGCTTCTCGTTAATGGCGGTACTTGGATTAGGTACCGACATCGTTGATATAGGGCGTATTGAAGCGGCGGTAGAGCGTAGAGGTGACCGTCTCGCACGGCGCGTACTGAGTGCTGCGGAATGGGAATTACACCAGCAACATCAGCAGCCAGTTAGATTTCTTGCCAAGCGGTTTGCAGTAAAAGAAGCAGCCGCTAAAGCATTTGGAACTGGTATTCGTAATGGTGTGTCTTTTAACCAATTCGAAGTATTTAATGATAAATTAGGTAAGCCGAATATTCGCTTACACCATTATGCCGCCGATATGGCACAAGCAATGGGAGTGACCGCTATCCATGTTTCACTGGCGGACGAGAGTGGTTACGCCTATGCAACTGTAATTATCGAAAGCTAATACAACATATAACTTCTGTTTGCTTAGTATGATTTAAAATCATAAATTTGTTCCACTAGTGCTTGTGAATTTTATGACTATGAGGATCGAGGAGAATAATCTTATTAGTTTGGACAAACTGACTGCCGGGGGTTGGCGAAATTTGTTTTATGATAATCTAATTAGAATCTAATGATATATATAAATCAGAATATAGTCACCAAGACAACTTCTAGTTGTAATGATTGTAGGCTATATGGATAACTAATCAAATAAAAATTAAAAGATCTTAGTTTGTTCACTCCTGACACACTATCTCTGAGTTTTGGTTGCACAAAAGGGAGTTGTAGATGTTTACTTAGTTGGAATTCAACGAGAGGTATCCTGAAGTTTTTGCATCAGGTAAGGAGGTTAACGTAGATTTTGGTTAGTAGCTGATTGAGGCGATCGATGTTTCTGGTTATCTATTTAGATAACTCGCGATCTTGTGAAAGATACGACATTAGTAAATTTTCGAAGGTGACTTAACTATCACCCTCTCACCTGATGCTAATCTTCAAATATTTGCGATTAGTGTCTCAGAGCTTTTTCTTGGCTGAGCAGAATGCTGAATACGGGAATGTTCCCTTTATTTCTTGCGCGATTAAAGTAAACATCATGTGCAATGATGAATTTAGATCAGGTTCTTTATAGAAGACTATATGCTTATGAAGCACCCTTTTAAGCTATTATTCACAATAGTTTGATGGATCACCACTAATGTTTAGTGAGTAGATTATTACCCGATAAGCAAAGGGTAAGGTGATGATTCTGATTATAAGAAATGATATTTAGCATGCCAAAATGAGAAGGTAAAATTCAGTCTCGAAAATCTTCAAAGCCTTGCTTGCCTGATTAAGAAATTGATGAGCCTGGGTGAATTCTGATTTGATCCGGGGGGATCAGTCAGGTTAATTAAATCTAGGCTTGGCATGACGTTACTGAATTCGTAATGGCATTCAGGGGTTATACACCCAGTATTTGGCCTGCTAATTGCTATATATAACTGATGGTTGCGGAAGTAGAGGACGGATGCAATAACTAAAATATTGATGAGATTCATCTAACATTATGGAGTCTAGTCTGGAAAGGAAACAGAAAAACAGTTTTTACTTTAAACGTCAGGAAAAACAGAACTGTCTTCCGGACAGGCAAAGAGGGTGGATCTATCCTAGTTGTTTCATCAAACTATGCTATAGTCCGGGTGTGAATAGAAAAGCCCGTAGTGCTTTTTGAATCAGGTTACTGCCTGGTAAAAGCAGTCTGAGGTTAAAGTCTATGAATCTCCGTACACTTATGGGCACACTATTATTTGATGTTGCCGTTCTTACTTGATGAACTCGCATTCCAGTCAGTTAATTAACTTTGTAGGTCTGTACCTTATTTAGTTAATACAATCAAAGCGCTAGGGATTGTTAACTGGCTACATTATAACACTATCATATAGTCATTAATCTAATTATTTATGATGTAGAAATAAAAATTAAGCCATAGTATTATACCAGTTAGTAATAAGTTGGCGAGTATGTTCAGTAAATTACTGATAAAATCTGTGGTCTGCCAGCGCAAAGAACACTCTCAGGAATACAAATAAAGCAGTATGGGTAAATGGAGGTGATCTTTATCCTAATTTAGAGGAATATTTCCCTGCGGATTGCTTTGATAATTTGAAGAGAGATGATTCTCTTTTTGAGAAGTTATTTCTGCACCACTCTAATTATGAATTAGATTTAAAGTCTCCGCGCTAGACTTTGAATGACTTGACTACAAGGCTTATGTAAAATCAAAATATTACAATTTGGTGTCTGGAAAATTAGATACATCCGCTCCCGTTGAGCTAATAGAGACAATCTCTGCATACGCTACTCTTAAGTATAAATCTTGAAATCGGATATCTGTTTACCGGTTTCGCATTATTAAAATGAATTTGAATTGTGTGAAAATTTTTTTCATTATAAAAAGTTAAGAGGCGTGAGGTGATTAACTTGGTGGCATTACGGAACCACCTGCTACTGTGCTTGTTCTAAGTTAGAACTAATATCGTTCTGTAGTGTCTTGCTACCGAGTAGCTTAGTATCAGCCAAGCGGAGTTGTGCTATATCAAGCGAGCATGTGTCTTGTAAGAAATCCTTCGATTCGGCTATTAACAGATTGTTAATAGGACATGCCACATTATGTAATGCCGTTCGTATACGGCGTAGGAAACGCTAGTCTAGTAGTGCAGAAATCTTTTCCTGCCGTTATGAAGTGGCGAGGCATTATGCTATACAAGCAACCCAGGACTAAATGCGGTTGAGTGCTAAGTAAGTATCAATCGGTGTATTTTATACAGTGAGTACTGCTCATTTACTTTGCAATGCTTAGCAATAAATGAGATTGCTGTGCTTGTACTGACATGCTTGTAGATTAGCTAGCTTTAAGAGAACGCTGGCCTGGCTTATGAAATGTTCTATAAACAGCGTAGAGAACGAGAAAGATAGAGTCTGATTTGCGCTGAGCGACCCAGTGATATCTCATTACGTTCATTCAATGCAGTCATATTGTATCTAATATGGATACCCAGGTCTATATGACCCTATAAGGGTAAGCATAAGTATATAGTGTTGTAAAGTACTTTACATGCATATCCAAGACTTGATGAATAAGGTATAATATAAATTATTATTTAACTATATTTAATATAGGAATGCGTTATATTATGAATTTTATATTCTATAGTCTATCCATACTAGAATAGATCAATTAAAGGCCGCAACTGGGAAATTACACGACCAGATCTACTTTCAGACCACCCAGTTTATTAAGGAGCTGATCAGCGGTCGGCCAAGTGCTTGCGAAGTAATTTTTTACTGCTTTTTATAGCATCAAAGTGCCGATCTCCTAACTGATAGTAGCCTAGATCTGCTGGATAGCGTGATAAAGTGGACATCAGAAAGAGCGTAGAGTGATTCACAATGTCAGGTATGTGGCTGGATCTGTAAGTGCCGAGAGGTGTTTATTTAACAATCTATGCTAGATCAATGCCGAGACAGGTGGTGTAAGTTGTAACCGCAATTAGACGAAGTTTATTCCTTGAGGTAATATATATCAAGTATTGCGAGTGATATGATATGAAATCGCTTTTAAAATTAATTGACGTTAAGCCAGGGTAGAAAGTAATTATCAGAATAGTGGAGTTTTGGTTATAAAACAGCAAGTGTGATCCGTGCATTTAAAATATCAAGATAGATATTGACGGTGATGCTTTGCTTATGAAAAAGAATCAAAGGCATAAGAATACGGCAAAACATTCTAATTAATATCATTAAACTGTTTTATGTTAGTTTGATACCTATTCAATAGCCGGAAGAGGTGTGCTGAAGTTAATTTTGTTAGTTAATAATAACTTTCATAGGCCGCTAGCCTAGTGGTCCGTATATACAGTCAATTTTAAATTAAATAATTCTGAAACTAGCTATATATCTTTTTTAATTTATAACCGTTCTTCAGTATATTTATTAGATTAGGTTTGAACTGCCACTTTAATAACTCATACGTGTCGTGTTCGTTTTGATAGAGAACTGCTCCTCTCGATGGAAGAGGAAACAGTTTTCTTTGTCTATAAAGAGCGGATTCTGTAACCGAATGGAACCCGTATTCCATTAGAGAAGTTCTATTTCTTGTTATAATTAAGTGAGCGTGCCAGCACGAACGTAATGGTATTCATACTATTTCCATCCCAACCGTGGATAATTATGAAGCGTGCAGAATGGTAGAGCAAGACGCTTTAGAGAGGCTTTCCTCACTACGCGATAGCCTATAGTTAGTTTTTATGACTAAAAGAGACAAGGGTATGAGCGGAAAGTCGGGCTCATAAGTAAATGGATTCACCGACAGAGTTAATGATTACCTAGATTCTATCGCGGTGCAAACTCTAGCTATAGATATAGCCTGAGCGCCAGTTTGAAGAAATGTTACCATAGAAACTTAACCCTGATGGGTAATACCTGCGGGAATGGGTATTCTCACCATAGGCTTTCTTTACTTTATTAGTAAAGTATTCGTTATCTTGGGGGTAGAAAATGTGATTTATTACATCTAGATAATATTATTATGTACTGCATCGATTTCTTTATGGAAACAGAAAAATCTGTTTATTAATATTAATTATTAATATTTTAATTTTCCCTTTATACAGGCGTCGCATTTCTAGTATGGCTTAGTGTTTGTTATAAAAATAAAGGACATAATTTGACGTTATTGATATGATAATTATCTCTAGGGATAGAGTATTCTTATTGCTGCTTATTTTATTGAATATATCAATATATATGTGAATCGGAAGTGTTATTTCTAATTTACTGGCATAACATGGCCTAAGCATAGGATTTTATTATCTAAATGGTGACTTACACATCAGGAAATAAGTTATAGTAATCGCGGTTAGTAAAATATTAAAAACAAGATGTTTGGTTACACGGCTAAAACATACAGAAGAAGGGCAAACCTGATTCGCTAAGATACGATACGAAAGTTACTAATGATGATGCCGGGTTTTAAACCGTCCACTTTATTTAAACTCATCTTTAGTAACGCGATTAGCTCAAGTATTTAATTGCTCCCAAAACTTAAATCATTAACCTATTATCACAATTATTAATTGAAATACAACCGCTAACAGCAAACTAACGGCTAGTTTAAAAATTAATAAGTAAAAATAAGTGAAATAATTTACTCCACTAACAAAGTAAAATGATATATATTAAAACATAATATAAATTAAGTAATAAAAGGCACATTTATATGAAATCTTCGCTTTCATTACTTTATCGTGCTATGTATTCAATGCCGCATCCATCTGATCACCTAATGTTGGCATCTCAGTTAGAACACACCCAACTCGATCAAATATATGACAATAAACCAAGGTATTTGATTAATTACTTATTATTTCAACTAATTCACTTCTTATATTTTTTAAACTTTGTGTTAGTTAACCAGCTATGGAGATTAATAGCATAAAAGTACTGATACACTCGAATGGTAATACAACTCAGGACAGATGGGAAAATCTAACCCGAGACACTTCATCTTCAAGCCTTTATTAAAATGCTATGCGATTAGCATATCAATACTGGGCTTTTAAACTAAATACTAAAAGCCAAAAAATAAATATTTTTAGTACTTTTGGAGATTTGGTGCGAACGATGTAAAAATACAGAAACTAACATATGTGAATCTAACTTATAAAGTTAAATTTAATTTCATTATTAAGGCCAGTTTCTGAAATAAACATAAAAAATAAGCCCTTTACGCATTGATTTCAGTAAAGGTATGCATAGAATTGCATTCTATGCTGCTTCCTAAGTAACTATGCATAAAAGACGTAAATGGGGCTAATGTCTGGATTTAGCTATTAACCTGCTAAGTAGAATTAGTAAAATATTGGGATCATGTCTAAAGGCTGCGTCTGTAAACTTAGTTCTGAGTTTCTAACGTGCTTCACTTTAAGAAAAATACGAGCTTATCACTAAACGTATACCGCTACCGGGCTTATTATATGAGGATACATCGCCTCAACTTATGGTTTGTGTTTGCGAAGCGCTCTGTATGTAACTTATTGAAGTATTACTAATTTCATGATTACTGTGATAATAAAAAATAGAATAGCTATTCTTTGTAGTTTTTATAGTGGCACCACTGCCTGGCATAGTACTTAGTTGCGGATTCATGTTCCTTTATAACAGTGGATAGTGCCTGTAAGATTGGCTGTTTTATTTTTGATTATTTACTGAAGAGTAGGGATACAAACATAAAGTAAGAACATTAATATGCTCAATAACCAGACTATGCTTTCTAGCAGAAATGCAATAAATAGTATGGAGAATGCTAGCATATTTGGAATGAAAATGGTTTATTTAAAATAAAAAGTAAGAATAATTAATATAAGCAGTGCCGCGATTGGAAGAATATAACTATTCACGGAATCGGATTAAAATCTATTTTCGATATTGATGTTATTAATTAAATATTAAAAAATAACTGTATGTCTTTAATATTTAATTTAGATCTAAATATATGAGTTTAGGCTTATTAGTGTCATACACTGGTATCCAGAGTTACTATGGAAGCGGATAGAATGTCTAGATCAGAGATGCAGCTGTGTTAAATCAGGATACGCAAGATGCCAGAGGTAGCTAAAAAAGGTGCTATCAGAAATTGCGAAAGCGGTTTCTATGCCCGGTAGAATGTCAGAGGGCTGCGTGCCTGATCTGTTTGTAAATTATTAATCGCATTATATTTGTCGTGCTGCATATATTAGGAGCCCTTCGCCCTTTGCGTACCGTATAGAAGAAGGTGGTAGGGTAGGCGGCATCTAGCGTTACATCCGAGTAAAAGTGGCGCATTATTTATGTGTTTGAGTTAGGGCGTCCAGCGACGGAGCGGTCCTTTAATCACGATTCGCCGCTCGCTATGAAGCCTACCTAGGAATTGTCCTATAGGAGCCTGGTTCTCTGATAAGGTTTACGCCATTAAATTGCTTAGCACGCAACCTCTGATACTTAACATATGCTCAGTTAAGTGCGATTACTTCACTGCGTCAGGGGTTCTGATCATATTCCATTAGATGTTACGATTACCAAATTAAATATCTAGATCGCGCTTGCCGTATAGTGGTAAAATGCTTCTTTCTGATCCGGCAAGATAGAACCGGAGGTGCCTCAGAGAGATTGTAAAATCAAATATGAAACACTAATTAGGCTAGATAGCATAGCCCTATCTAAACCGATATATCGCTTGCATCAGCAGGGCTGCTATTTGCTCGCAGCGTTAACCTATCAAATCCGGGATAATCAAGACAGTGAAAGTGGAAAGAGAGAGTTTATCGGGTCGGGCGTGCATTGTTCATCTATCAGCAAGTTGCGAGGATGATAACTTCGGTATGGTAGGGTTACCACCTGATAACGTTCACTTTCATCTCACGGAAGCTAATGCTATATCTGATAGGGATGGTGATTATTGGTATATCACGGGTTTATTTTACTTAGATAATAAATCCAAAAATTGAGCAAGTAGCATCTGCCCGATAGCAAATATCGGGAGTCTTCGTTTAAAGGGGATTATACATTATTAATTTATTTAATCCTATTAGGTCACAATACGTTAAGAATCGTCCCTCTCTATTCAATGTTTGCATCATCTTAAAGATTCGCAGGCTTCGAATCAGCATCACGAAGAAAATTGTCTGTGTCGTGCTGCCTAGAGTATTCGGAAAGCTTGGTATAATGGTTAAAACCGATAAAAGTTAGCTAATCCCGCACAAGATAGCTTCGTCATTCTTAAGTCTCAGGAAGATGGCTGATCTGCTCACTTGCCGAACAATAGGTTAGTGGGAACCTAATGTGAAGCACGTGCTGTCAACTCTAGATACCGACATAATTGCAACAGAATAACAGTAGCCAAAGAGTTATGAATGAATAAATCAGTTCTATTCTCAGTATAACGATATCTAATCTATAGCAAGGCTGCTGCACTAATACGTTGGCGATCAATAGGACGCCGTAAGCGATAAAACGGATCTGCTATCTCATGTCGGGACAATAAGTATCTTGGCTGGATAGATGGCTGGTTTCTACGCGGAAAAGTGTCACGCAGCAGTAGGTTGATCCTATACATGAGTCCACAACAAAAAAACAACTGATCTCCCTATAAGGGAGGGAGCTAGTACCACTAACGTTAAAAATCGCCCACTTTTTTCCCAGAGACAGCATATTTGGTATAAGGTTCATGCGGTGAGCAGAATGGTGATAAATAGTGGCTGTTCATTACTATAGTATATTGTTGTATGAAATCGATAACGTTGTGCGTATAGGTATAGGCAAAGGCTAGAAACACACTGCAAGGAGAATGTCTATTAGTACAGAAAAGCGGAATCAACAGCTAAACCATGCTATAAAATCGCTGGCATCTAATAATATTCTGGTGAAGGTGATAACGAGCGAGGTGAGGCCCCTAAAAAATAGATGATGTGCTAGACGACTGTAACTTGACAGGCTATACTGTCCCATGCAGCTGTCATGGGACAGCTTGCGCCTTCTTAAATTCTACTACTCAGTACATTATGCCTGACACGTGTATTTTTTCCTGAGTTTCATCTCTTGTAACTGTGTTATATTGATGGTCACACCATCATAAGCAAGTGTTTTGTAAACAGGTTTAGAGTGCTGCTTTCTACAATTCGTCGTTAGTGTTGCTTAAGGGTTTTGTAACTTACACCAAGTCTTGCGGCGAGGTAGCAAGTTAGACGGTTCGAATAAAACTCGGCGTTACCGAGATATGGGGTTTAGTGCTTACCTCTTCGATGTGCGTTTAAAACACCCAGACTCCGCTTTCATGCTAGGTTGTGGTCTTTAACTTCCACGCTTTATTGCAAGAAATAGTTTAGTTGCATAATGCAAGTCACAAACTGCACGAGGAGCTCATTAATGAGCAGATACAGTGATCAATACTGGATGCATCAGACATTGCGGTTGGCTTTGCGCGCTCAGGAAGAAGGTGAAGTTCCGGTAGGGGCACTGCTAGTGTTTGATAATCGGGTGATTAGCAAAGGTTGGAACCAGCCAATTAACCGACATGATCCCACTGCCCATGCGGAAATCATAGCTTTGCGTCAAGGTGGGGCAGTATTGCAGAACTACCGGATACTAAACGCCACCTTGTATGTCACACTAGAGCCCTGTGTGATGTGTGCCGGCGCGATGATTCTGAGTCGAATTCGCCGGTTGGTGTATGGTGCAGCCGATGAGAAATCTGGCGCAGCTGGTTCGCTAATAGATGTTTTTAGCAATCCGGGAATGAATCATAAGGTGGAGATCGTCTCAGGCGTTTTGGCTTGCGCTTGCGCCGCAATCCTAAGAAACTTTTTCCGCTTACGTCGTCAGCATAAAAACCTTTGAAGCCAGTACAATGTGTTAGCCACAACCCGATCACTATCCAATCTTTAGTTACGGCGCAAAGACCGTATAGGGTTTCTCCATTCCTACTTAGCTATCAGCTTCTTGTACTGCTTTATTTTCTTTGTTGCATATAGCTAATTAGGCTATTCTGATAGCGTCGGATGTTTTCTCCATAATTAGACCCCTTGCGTTACTGGAGTAACCGTAGCTTAGTATTGAATGAGAACGCTTCTTACTTAGAATAAGTAGGCCTTACTTAAGGTCGCGACAATTTTCTTGATTGCCGTTGCATTTCTTCCAGTTTTCACCTATTTTGGATGCCAACGTCCCAGATAATTGTAGGTCAGCATTGAGACCTGCATGCGTTTCTCTAAGGGAACACTGTTTGACTCTTAGTCATCAGCTTTTGCAGGTACAGAGAAGCGTTCTGAATGCTCTCCCGGGGATTGAGCCGATGATTGACTCAAAATTATCGGTCGTGGTGAGGTCAGCATCATCACGATCGCGACACCCGTAGTCGAGGTTTGTCTGCAGGTCCCAGCGTGACTCTTGGTGGGTAATACCCGTCAGTAGTACCGACTCAATCTCCATTCCATATATTTCGAATAATGAATGCAAGTTAGGGGGGATTAGATCAATGGCAGATAAAAGTTTAGTCTCAATGCAGTCCAAATTACCGACGTGACCGACATATTTGCTTCTACTCTAGCCAGAGTACTGTTGACAACACTTTTATTAAAAAAGTTTAACATCGTCGCATATAAGCTATCGGGATGCCTCCGTTTCAGATACCTGTTAATCGGCTGTTGTTCGGTTACATGAAACGTAACTACCAGTTACGGATGGACGAGCTGAAATAGACCAATGCTTGGTGAATCGCCGAGTGTATAGTTCCGCTTGTCATCCACTCCCTGCCCTAGCAACTCCTTTGAAGTGAGGTCGCTTGTAGTTTGCCATTTGAGATTTGTGCATGTATCCCACTAAACTGTTTTAGTGTGCTCACGTGCGATGAACTGGATGCCACCGACAGTTTACCTTTTATATTTGCAAAGCTTTTTGTGGAGGATTCGTAATCGCCAGACACACTGCTGGGGAACTGAACAGTAGGTTGGCCAATACGCGTTGTGGCAAAGCACTTGGAAGTATAGTGTAGGCTGGCTGCCACTAACTCGGCATGATCTTCATAGAGGTCGTTGAAAATATCGTTTATACACTTTTGTGATATTATAGACAGATTAAGCTAAGGCAGTTGGCGAAGTGCTTCGTAAGCTCATAAGTAAAGGGGTTACCTGCTCACTAAAGCAATAGGTAAGCGGTGAGTTTAACGTGCTGACTCGCAATTCTCCGCCGGATTTGATTTTGGCAAGCAGCTCTTGGCGACTGTGCCACATGACCTTAGACTATATGTAGAGCACTGGCCGCAAGATAACATTTCATCGAGAATATAGTTGACGTCCATGCGTTTCAAATAGTTCTCCAGTAGAGAATAAAATTAATGAGTAGAACTCTACCTTTGTTAGGGTTAAATCACCAGTGTCACAGCACTTTGCAGAATAATATGGTAACTTTTAAGACTGTTAAAAGATTATGAGTACTAATGGTAAGAATAGCTTCCGTATGTATTTGCTATACAAACGGGTTTTAAACCGATCGGATTTTTTAAAAAATAAGGCTATTCCCTTTTCGACTAATAAATTGATCAGCTAGTGACAGCAAAGAGAGAAGATGTTTGACTTTGAAAATATTGCCGGGTTGTTAATCGTTCGCATTACCAATGGCTATCCTTTGTGTCCAGGATAGCCATTGGTAATAATGTTTAATCTGAATATATCCACATGCTAATATAGCGCTTCGCTAAGTGCCAAATCATATCTGAATCTTCTACGTCTATTTAAATATTTGTATACTCTTCTCCGAAGATTATACAAAGGTTCTACTATTTGGGACCTGCATCCAGGCACTGTTTATCCTGCTATTCGAAAGCAAACCATATCGATACAACTGCCGTTGTTAGCAGTTGACTAATTGGATCGCGGCAAGACATTCTACGTCAAGTCACTTTAGTGACGGGAAGTGGAAGTTATACACCGAATTTCTGAATGGTTGCCTTCATGTAAGCAAATTTTAGTAAACTCTAACAGTTCCAATAGGTATTTTAAAATTATCAAACGGCACGCTATAAATTGACATTCAGCATTTTCTGAATGGAATTAGGACTTAATAAAAAGCAATCGTAGTGTAGTCTGATTTTGGAATAAAATAATAGAGACTATCTTCTATATGCCTTTAACGATCTTGATGCGATCCAATTGACAGCACACTGTACATGGTCGCAGGGACTAACTCTAAGTGCGATCCGCCATATTTTAAAAGATGACTAGATTATAGATAACAAGCTGAACCTGCGGTTTTTAAAAACAGCTTTGAGAAGACGCTAGATTAGGTGCTGTTGGCTTATCAAAAGAAGGCTCTATTGATGGCAAGTTCTTATGTTAGCCGCTTCTTGGCCAACTCAGGAATAGCCAGTATGATTTCCATCAGGAATAGCGACATATCGTGATGAAGGTGGAGATTCACAATCACCTGACGGTGGTCTATCTATAGCCAGACGGAGCCATACTTACCGACAAAAAAATTGGGATGAGGTTGCACTAAGGGCCACATCGGCAAGCTAAAAAAAGTCATTACTAGATTTCTAGGTATTTATAATTCGAGAACCCTGGTGTTAAATAATTCCGTTGTTAGGATTGTGCGATGCTATGACGCATCGTCATGGCATTCGACATTATAACCAAAATTGCTTTTAGCAGTGTGGAGATGAATGTTGATTGTGGTGGTGTTGCCACTTCTTTTGTTTATTTCAGTAAGTCCCATGCTAATCTAGATTTAGTCTCAGTACAGCGTGATACAGTAGGAATAGATCGCTGCTATCGGTGGTTACTAGCCGATAACCACAAATTGGTCAGCAATCCTGATCCTCTGCCTTTATGATATTTAGGTCGCAGGCCTGTCCAACGCTATGCCAAAAGAGTAAGCAATGATCCTTCTGGTGAGTTTTTCACATTTTGTGGTATAGTAAATGATAAAGTAGGGATAGATCCGATCTAGGTATCGTGTGATAAATAGTAGGATTTATGTGCTGGTGATTACGCTAGTCCCCTAAGAGCATTTTTGGCCATTTCCGCCTAAATTGTGCCACTAATACAGGCATCAGGCTAGCCGATGAATAATTAGATCTAATGTCAACCGTACTCACTTCGATAACCAAGTAATTGATATGCTGTTTAATACGAACTAGGTGAAATGCAGGCATGGGATTTGAAATCAGCAGTCACCAAGCCAATGGTTAGCCAGTTAACGGTGAGAACATCAAGCCTTGATAAGGCGCTAAAACGAACGGTGCATCTGCTGGCGTTGGAATCATCTTCCTGGCTAGTTTGAATTGTACATACCGTCACTAGTGTGATAGAAGGCTATTAATCAATCAGACAATAGCACTAGACGGCTGAGAGGTGACCATGTCTAGTCTGGACAGGTATTATACGGAAAAACAAGGTCAGTTAGTAAAGTGCATCTCTGCTGGGTTTCGTCACTGTAGGCAGGCAATGTTAGATAACTGTTTACAACTCAGACGCTACTGACAGCAGTAGGCTAAAGTGTATGACGCTTTCTGCTAACGTCATGACCTTTGGCAGTTTGTATGCGGCGGAACAAGTGTTAGGTGAAGCACCCGCTCGTTGCTGGTATAAGCTTTGGTAAAGATGTAATGTTGATCAAAACCAGATAGCAGGAAGATAACACACAATTCGGAATGACCTCAGCAGTACTTCTAATGATCACCGCTTTGTTCTGTTAGCAGATGTTGCATCATATTGCGATACAGCATCTGCGAGCGGAAAGACAAGACAACGGCCCGTGGAATAATTTGGGTAAAAAGCATCATAAACCAGGTAAACACCGTTGGTGCCACTACATCAATCAGTCAGCAAGCAGTTCGTTCAAGTGGCTGACGTGACTTCAGCGGCGGATTTTAACATCGCCCATTATTGGATAGATGCCCACGGTCCTCTGGCTTATCAAGGCTGTTTAGCGGCTGTTATGTTGGCCGAAGTAGTGAAAATGCTGTTTGCTAGCCACATCAGTGTTACGTCACTATGACCGTAGTGGATGACAATGTCGTGACGCTGGTCTTTAAAGGTCAGATGCGCCATGCACACAAGTTATGCTGCCATCGTCCGCATATATTGGTGTTTTATCTCTACAACGGCTACTATATTTCCTATAACCTGTGTGAATTTGTCTTAATTCTACAAACTGGCCCACTGTGTTCGTCATGTATCAGATCGTTGTAAAGGCTGCTTCACCTAGGGTTACTGGTAGTTAGGTTATTTCTATTTATACACTGCATGCGGGTTTCATGCATTCTGATCACTTATCTCTATAGTGTAGGTCGTGTAGACACCTTTGATACGGTTAATCTGTGGGCACTTGGAAAAATGGTCTGGCAGCGGTGCTACGATTGTCAACAAAGTTAGGCAGGTCACGAAAGATTATTTAATACAGCCGAATATTCTGCTGAAAAGCATACTCGCTGAAATTAGCAAGAATGGACAGACGTGGTGATGATGCGACAAGCAGATGCCGTCTTTAATATAGCCATTAACTCCTAGTTTCCGGAAGGGTAGGTTTAAGATGGTTGTTGAGATAGCCGGCGAATGCGGATATACCAGGATGTGGTAATCAGTTTCTGGTATTCGGCTAGATATCGTAGGCTATTAGAGAGCCTAAGAAATTTTCGCCTTTTACTACCTGACTTCTCTGATAAATACTGGTTTTCTCTAAAAAGACATTTAATTATTTAGTTTTACAACGATTCAACTATTTTTTGTCTATTATGTTATGATAAAATTGAATTTTTCGTTCTTTAAACGCCATCCGGTTCACCCTCATTATTTGATTAAATAATTGAATATTTTAAACTTAATATATTGAGTTGTTTTCATGTGTCACGCTGCAAACGCTAGTATTCATCTTTCCTATTTATTTTTTAGAAATCTTTACACAAGAAATCATTATAAAAAGCATAAATAATCCTAAAGATAGAGTGCCTATTCCCCCCAATTAAAGAGATAGGCAGCCCACGCAAGTAAGTTTATTAAAAATTAGTCGACTGGTTGATTGAGTCACTACCTATTTATAATAGGTATGACCAACTCAAGCTGCCCCACCCAATAAGGATGTTACTTAGTAACCACGACTTTAGTCGCCTGAGGCTTCTCTTAGCTTCAATGGCAGGCTTTGCGATCATTTAATATGTACTCATGTCATGAGTGTTCCCCCGTTTTATTTTCAAGGATCGAATACCGCCTGACGGCTAAAGCAACGACTGAGCTCCGCTTTGAGCGATACTAACAACGTGCAGGCTGATTAGAAGTGTCGTTAATTATCCCTCTTTTAGAGGTGGTTTATCGGCGACCTAGTTAGCATCGGCACATGTTTAAAAAATCCCGTTGATGCAATTACGTATACCTCTTCGCTAGGCACTTCAAATAGTGTTGATGGTGCTTTGTTGCGGCCGTGATTGATATTTCCCCGTGTCAGGCATGGCAGATTTTAGATCCGGTCAAAGCGTAGTTGGATAGACTGAAGCAAACATATAAATCGCTGCTAGGTCGTAGTGAGATGATACCTAGTCTAGTGGTGAGGATAGCGCAGTCAGCCCTAGAATTTTTACTTGTTTATCGTTCTTCTTGACTCTACGAGAATCCGCTTAAAATGAACTAAGGCATTTCGGAATCCATTCTATTATTCCAAATGAACTTTATTTTTAGAACTTGCGCGATCTACAGAGTTAGCTAACGCCGATCGGATGTTAGCACAGTGGGTCAGATGCCGGGCTTGTCTGGTACTAATAGCATTCTTCTCACATTCTAACGCGGAGATGGGTCAGGAAATCCCGATGCTTATGTGGCGCATATATAGCAGTTATAGTCAGCTAACTGCTACATGTGGTGTATTTTGTAGTCGATACTATTGTGCCTGTTCGCTCGCAGCCTGCCGTTACTTGCTCGCGTAATCATTTACCTAGTGAAAGACGTCAAACAGATTATTACATCTGCATTTTGGACATGCCCGTGCGGTGTGCCTGCGTACTTGTTTAAAGGTCGCCTGAGCTAGTTCTGTTTGTGAGCTAAACATTATGTGGCGGAACGGATTCCTGGGATGCCTTTAGTTCTGCTCTATAAGCTTTAGAGAATTATGTCATACAAACTGGAGGTGTCAGTATCGGGTATACGTTAAGTTATTTCTATGGTTGGTTGGCGTTGCGCCGCTGCTGCTTACTGGCAATTAAAGAGATCGAGGTATTCTTGATTGTAGTGGCTGAGACCAGAAACCAATTGAATACCACTAAGATTACAGCTGTAATCAGGCCGAAATCCATCGTAATATGAGGATGTATAGTGACGAGATATTATGGAACTGGTATCCCCCCACACATTTATAGCTCGGTCAAAACTTTCAGTACTGAGATCGCATTCGTAGCGGATGCTTGTTAAGTGGATCCTAGGCTATTCATGCGTTTACTGCATGATTCCTACTCCAACGGAATCTTCTTGTGGGCGCGATTCGCTAAGATTTTGATTTTTCGGGTTATTTAAAATAATAGTTGAAGATTAATATCGTCGCTACTGGCATATTGTGCTTTAAAGGCGATACTATGATTTTCAATCTTTGTGCAGAGTAACCAGTAACTAACAGAGAAAGTTAAATAAAATGAGTTTTGGCTTTAAAATCGCTAAAGACTGTATACGTGTAGTATACACAGTGAGTTGCAACTAATTATGTTTGCTGATGCAAGAGGTCTTTCCCGCATCGAATTAACATTAACAACTATCGAGTATAAATGATGTACACAGAGTCAAAACACTTCCATCTGCCTATACCGAACCTTTACAGGATGCTAAGCGAAGAGCTTTACTTAGTCACAGCCAATACCTTTCCGTCGCCGATCTTATCATGCGCCTGTTTCTGACAAGTTGTGTGAAACACAGTAATAGTCATGTTCTAAAACAGTAATAATAAAAAGCGATTGGAGTATTAAAGTGTCGGTATACCGCTTGGTAGTTTGCGATATTCAAGTAGACTTCCAACAAAGCAGAAGCACGGTATACTTTGCTGCAGCGTACCTATAGCTATACTGGATATAAATGATCTCGATTGTATTGAGCCAGGCCAGACGCAGTGCAGGTGAAAACCTGCGGGCGTCAGCAACATGCTAGGCATGTTAAAATAAAGCATCCTGATCGGAATGTGCCGAACCACTTACGAGTAAATAATATAACATTATTAATTATTTTAACAGTACGCGGTTGACGTTTCGGAATCCGAATTTCAACAATTTTTGTTGTCACTGTAGCCGCATCAGCAGGTAGTGAACCCCCTCACTTAATGAAATTAAGTGAGCAGGCTTTTCAAGAAAGCGCTAACAATCACATCAAAACTTACAATAAGGCATGGACTCACCTTCAAGCTGATGTGTAAGATAAGCCACGCAAGCTCGAGCACTTGACTGACATAGAACGCCCGATTTGTGGCAAAACAAATCTAGGCGAAATTATAGAGAGCAATATCGGACAACTAAAAGTGGATGCTACAGTTAAAAACTGTACTCCTGTGAGGAGTTTGATCCACAAAGTGTGCTGCATACCAGCTCCGTCTTACCAATCGAAACAGGCATAGCATCGCGCTCCGCCAACAAAGGAGCTCATGCGTAATATCACAGGATATCCATCGGTTAATTTTCTATGCGTTAATGATGGCCTCAGTTTGTTTCAATTGTTAGATATATCCGCCAAATAGGTGACTTTATATCAGCACAACTCGAACCGGCCAATAAGCATTGCGGGTTCTATCACGTGACAAATTGGTTTGGTGATGAACTATCTACGGATCGAAAGGTCTGGGCATAGTGCTGCTTCCTGAGATTCATAAAGACAAGGCGGGGGATTAATCTGATCTTTATTACTGTCCATGCTCCGATCCAGGATGATGTAGCTGAAACCCAACAGGGTGTCAGTTTCCTGAAGAAATCAGTAGATCGTGATTCGCCGTAGCAGGGCATAGATGAAGCGTAGTGGGGGTCGGCTGAAGAGGACAGTTTGTGTGAAGAAATTGTCACTCTTACCTTGCTGATTCTATCCCTGCTAGATTAGGCGAACGACGTATCGCGATGCGATGCCAGCGTATAAGCTAACAGCTAGCGTGCACTGGTAAAAGTGCTCGTAAGCTATCCACGGACTTTCCTCTTGCCCAGAAAGTCTTTATTGCTATAAATCACGCTCACTTGTAGCACAAGCTACTGAAAATGAAATTATTTAGCAAAATCAAGGGGTCGTGATGCGTTTAGTAACCAAGACAGGTTATTCGACGGGGTAGAAAAGGCTTTCTGTTTCTTGATAAACCCGGTGATATGCCTTATCGTAACAGGGTAAGGGACTGAGCCTACCATAATAAAACCAACTGCTTCCACTGGTCAGTACCTGAAATCTTGACATTGACGTGGATATCACCCTCCACTTTTGTCTACTAAATACGACAGAAACACATAAAATGCTTGCAGAGCTTTTCTACTTTCTAAATATAGTGCAGTTTAAACTTCCCAACACTAAGGGAATGCATCGAAGATATTCCACTATTGAGAATCATTTGCTACACCATGTTTGTCCTGAAGAAAAATGTTTGCTGAGTAGCTTCTCGTCTTTTGGCATGAAACAGATTTTGAATGTTAGTTAGCCGGATGCTGTGCGAAAATTGGTGAATATCATTAAGTCCAGATGGCGTTGAAATCGGTAACGGTTATAGACGAAGGGATGGTAGACCAGGAACTGGAAAGACAAAAGACTGTGCTAACAACGTTTCTTGATGCGCGCTATTAGCGTCAATTATACTATCAGCATAATTGCAATAAGCTTCTATAAAGAACCATAGGGCATGTGGCCGAAGTTGCGCGCATAGCAGGCTATAACCATCCAGATTGGCATACATAGTTTCACGATAAGCTCGGTAATGATGTTAAAAAATGATTTTCTTGCTGCGGTCTATAGATGCAGACATCTTAAATAATTGGGCGGAATGATCTCTACTCTGCCTTTGTTAGTCTTGAAAAGACTCAGCTTAGAAGGCTTATGGCACATATTAAGCGGAAGAATAAAAATGATTAGATCACTTTCCATCGCCTTGGCCCAGCTGAATCTGTTGGTCGGTGATATAGAGGGCAATACTGAGCGTATGTTGAAAATCGTGAAAGAGCAATATGAGGCAGGTGCTGATCTGGTTATGTTCACCGAGTTATCGCTATGTGGTTATCCACCGGAAGATCTGCTATATCGTGACGATTTCTATCACCGCTGCATCGCCCAGTTGCAGCGTTTTCAGCAAGCTGCGAGTGATGTTGCGATCCTGCTCGGCCACCCCTGGCGTGAAGGGAATAAGTTATACAATGCGTTATCTGTGTTTGAGAAGGGGCGTTTGCTGACCCGTTACTTCAAGCAAGAGTTGCCAAATTATGGCGTATTCGACGAGAAACGCTACTTTCATCCTGGTAGCAAAACATGTGTAGTGGAGTTGAAGAGGTATCGTCTTGGTTTGCTGATTTGCGAAGATCTGTGGTTACCTGAGCCGATTGACGCTGCTAAGGCTGCCGGTGCTGAAATCATTCTATCGATTAACGCCTCACCGTATCATTATGAGAAGCCTGACATTCGTAATACACTGATGGTTGCTCACTGTCAGCGAACTAATCTACCACTAGTCTATTTGAACCAGATTGGCGGGCAGGATGAACTGGTTTTTGACGGTTGTTCAAAGGTATTTGACGCTGCAGGCAATACAATTCACGTATTGGGCGCTTTTACTGAGCAGGTTGCTCTGCTTGAATTCAAAGAGATGGATGTGGTTCCGATGAGTAAACCAGTTACTCAGTTACCGAAACTGGGTCAAGTATATGCAGCACTGGTACTGGCAGTACGTGATTATGTGACCAAAAACGGGTTTAACGTCGCGGTTCTGGGCCTGTCAGGTGGTATTGACTCAGCATTGACGCTGGCGATTGCCGTTGATGCGTTGGGAAAAGATAGCGTACAGGCCTTAATGCTGCCGTTTCGTTATACCGCAGACATCAGTATCGCCGATGCCAAAGAAGAAACCGAAATTCTTGGTGTGGCATTTGATATTATCTCTATCGAACCGATATTCGATGCCTTTATGGGAGAGTTATCGCCGATTTGTTCTTATGCTGAACGTAAGACCACCGAAGAAAACCTCCAGGCTCGATGTCGTGGGGTGATACTGATGATGCTATCCAATAATCGCGGTGGTATAGTGCTGACTACCGGTAATAAAAGTGAGATAGCAGTGGGCTATACCACACTATATGGAGATATGGCTGGTGGCTTTGCTGTCCTGAAAGACGTCCCAAAAACGCTAGTGTTAAAGTTGTCAGAATATCGGAATGGCATTTCTTACGTAATTCCACACCGGGTAATTAAGCGACAGCCTTCCGCCGAGCTGTCGCCGGGGCAAGTTGATCAGGATAGCCTACCGCCTTATGATATTTTGGATGCGATCCTTGAGAGGTATGTCGAAGAGGATAAATCAGTTACAGATATTGTGGTCGAAGGCTTTGACGAGGCTATTGTGCGCCAAGTGATCCGCCTGGTGGACATCAATGAATATAAGCGGCGTCAGGGAGCTGTTGGGCCGCGTATCAGTGTCCGTAACTTCGGCAAAGACCGCCGTTATCCAATCACATCAGGATTTGGCCGCAATCATTGGTAAGAAAAGAAGTAGATAAGAAAGCTGAAAAGATTAATCGGTTTATCAAACCACTAAATTGGTTATATCCGAGAACTTTTAGCTGAATTCGGCATGGTTAGTATAACAGTGACCTAAATGAAAGAGTTTGGCCATAAAAAAGACCAAACCGAGTTCTATTTCGGCGATTAATACATGGTAGATTTTTCTATCCTAAAAGTTAGGATTGTAGTGGCTAACGATATTGTCGATTTTGACTGAGAAATATTATGTAGGATGCCAAATCGTGAAGATTAGTAATTGAAAAATTTTTCCGTTTCTAAGTGGTCATATAGCTGGTATTAGGATTGGTTTACAAGGCGAAAATTAATCTAATACGATCGTATACTAAGAGCGGACCGTCAGAAATTCGGGCGTCGTGTAGTTTTGTGGTGTATGATTTCAGAGTTGAAGATTAGCGCATCAGGCTGTGCGTATTGTAAGGCTAAAAGATCGTAAATCTATTTGGTCTGTCCAAGTGACGTTAGCAATCTGCTTAACAGGGTGGATAAATGACTAAATGCTTAGGATGCGGCGTGTTATGCATTAAAAGACTAACGCCTCATTGATCTGATGAGCATGAGCAAGAAAGGTGGCTGGCAGGTTTAAGCTAGCCTCTGAGCCGTTGTCGTAGAAAATGCACCAGATGTAACAAAAATAATAATAGGTGCCGTTGGCAGCGTAACCCTGTTAATATAGTGATATTTACAGTTAAAAAATGCAAAAAAGATGTTTTCAGCCTACAGACTAAAACAAAACTTTTAACCGCGTCTTATATAAACTATGCTTATTTTCAGGATAATTTTTTATTTGCGATTTGCTCAGGCGAGAGAGCAAATAGGGAATTAAAATCCATTTAGACCTGTCTGTAATTGTCGTATTGTTGCTTATTCTCTACGTCTAGCTCAGAAGATGAGCTATCGCGGGTTAGAGATGAGCATGCGTTTCAAGACAGTTCTTACTTCTCTCGAAAAGCTAAGAATGTTGTTCTCCACTATGTTGCTAGCAAATCGCCAAGAATAGTAAGTGCTTGTCAAGGTAACACTATGCAGGGCATCCACGCTTAGCCAAGTCTTTGCTGCGTTCGCTTTTTTGAAAAATTATGCTTCACGCTGAAATATCTTGGTGTGCAGAGTTCAGCCTATTCCTAAATCGTTGATAACTTACTTATTTGTTGAAGACTTTGACTACAGTGGCCAGGCGCTGGGTACAGCTAAGCGCAGCCTGATCTGGCTAAATGAGGATGTTTTTATGCGCTGATCTCTGCTATTAAGAGTAGCACTGTCAAGTTTCGATATTTTTCTAATAGGGTGAAGAGAGCAATTAACAGATGTTCTGCCTTAGATTATTGTTGCTGTTTTGAATATCTTTAAATTTAGTGTGATTAGGGAATGAATGTAATAAAAAGTATGGAATCAATACAAAGGTGGTCAATTTTAGCTAGCTAGTAGACAGGAAAGCATAAGATATTTAACGGTGTAGGTTGTTTGGTTTCTTGTGTCGGAGCTTTTCTTAAGAAAAGTTTAATAATCTACTCTAGATGCAGTATGTCAGAATCTTATGCGCAGCTGCATTGCTCTTTTGTGATGGCTTGCGACCAGAAACTAATCAGGCGCAGAAATATGAAACCTAGCACCCTGAGGGTAAAGCGAATGCCTTACTTGTCTTATTTATTAGGTAATTGATTAGGTGAAAGTCTTCTGGCGTCTTGTATTAAGCATTGACTTACACACTCCTGTCACTTCTCTCCTTACTAGAGAGAAGCAGTATACACTGTCGTTCGGTAATAAGGTAGGTGTTATTAGTTATGTTTGAATAGCCGTTGAAGTAAGGAGATGTCAGAGATGTTAAAGCGTGAAATGAAAATTGCCGATTACGATGCACCACTTTGGTGTGCAATGGAGCAAGAAGTATTGCGTCAAGAAGAGCACATCGAGCTAATCGCATCTGAGAACTATACTAGTCCACGAGTCATGCAGGCTCAGGGGTCACAACTGACCAATAAATATGCTGAAGGCTACCCAGGAAAGCGTTATTACGGCGGCTGTGAATATGTTGATATTGTTGAACAATTGGCTATTGACCGTGCAAAAGAACTATTTGGCGCGGATTACGCCAACGTACAACCACACTCCGGCTCCCAGGCTAATTTTGCTGTTTATACTGCGTTGTTGCAGCCAGGTGATAGTATTTTAGGCATGAATCTAGCGGATGGAGGCCATCTTACCCATGGCTCTCCGGTGAGCCTGTCCGGGAAATTGTACAACGTGGCGCATTATGGTCTCGACGAAAAAGGGCAAATTGATTGTGAGCATCTGAATAAGCAAGCACAGGCGCACAAGCCAAAAATGATCATAGGTGGCTTCTCTGCTTTCTCCGGTGTCGTTGATTGGGGGAAAATGCGTGAGATTGCTGATAGCATCGGGGCTTATCTTTTTGTTGATATGGCACATGTTGCTGGTCTGATCGCCGCAGGCGTTTACCCAAACCCCCTACCGTATGCACACATTGTTACCACTACTACCCACAAAACACTGGCAGGCCCGCGTGGTGGTCTAATCCTGGCGAAGGGGGGGGGTGCAGCATTATATAAGAAATTGAACTCTTCCGTGTTCCCTGGAAGCCAGGGCGGCCCACTAATGCATGTAATCGCTGGCAAAGCGGTAGCGTTGAAAGAAGCAATGGAGCCAGAATTTAAAATTTATCAGCAGCAAGTAGTCAATAACGCAAAGGTCATGGTGGGTGAGTTCCTGAGCCGCGGCTATAAAGTAGTTTCCGGAGGCACTCACAACCACTTGTTTTTGTTGGATTTGGTTGACAGAAATTTAACTGGTCAAGAAGCTGACCTCGCTCTGGGTCTTGCAAATATTGTTGTTAACAAAAATAGCGTGCCAAATGATCCCAAAAGCCCATTTGTGACTTCTGGCTTGCGTATCGGTACACCGCCAGTGACGCGCCGCGGTTTCAAAGAAGCCGAAGTGAGTGAACTTGCTGCTTGGATCTGTGATATTTTGGATGATATTAAGGATCATGCGACTATCGAACGGACAAAGAAGAAAGTATTGGATGTCTGCGCCCGATTACCTATTTACGCGTAAGTGAATCCTCGCAGTCGAACTACTGACTAATGAGAGTAGTGTTACTTGTTCGTGCATACTGCCTGGTGTGCTCGCACCTATTATGTCGCCATCATAGGCATGATGTTCAGGCGCCGAGTAATGCCAGTGCTGCTGTTTTTAATTTGCTCATCGCGTTTATTTTGACTTGATTACGGACTTGGTTTTGGTAGGTGGCGTCTAATGAAGTATTCAACTATTAGCGCTGTTGGGAATGGCAGGCGTTAATTTAGCACTGGCTATTAGGCCCACATATGTATTTAATGTTTAGCAGGTAAGGAAAGGAATCGTTTGCTTATGACTTGATACGAGCACATGTCTCGATTAGGTTAAACTGAAGCGTTACTTAAAGTCAGGTGCCAGCCTTAAGAACATTTCTCGCTAAACTGCAAACATCATCGCTACATATTTCGATGTTATTTAGTGTCCAGGTGAAACTGCAATTATCAGTTTTTCTTTTCGTTAAGTGCTGCACGAAGAGTAGAAAGTATAGCTTTCACAACACGTGGGTTGCCTGCAACGATGTTACCGGAGCTAAAGTAGTTATGGCCACCAACAAAGTCAGTAACTAACCCACCAGATTCACGCACAAGGAGTTCGCCTGCTAAAAAGTATAAAGAGTTTGAACTAATCTTGAGAAAGCCATCCAGTCGTCCAGCGGCGACATAAGCTAGATCAAGAGAGCTAGATCCAGTACGCCGGAAGTCTGCGAATTGGGTGAATAGTTTGCTAATCAGCTTACTATATGGGGTTGATTGTTGTTTATATTTTAACGGGACACCGCTTGCCACAATTGCGCGATCTAGATCTTTCGCATGAGTGCCACGCAGGCGGTAACCGTTAAGCTGTGCGCCTTGACCACGCGTAGCAGTGAATAGCTCATTGCGTATTGGATCATATATTACTGCTACTGTAGTACGCCCTTTAATGCGTACTGCAATAGAGGTAGAGAAATGTGGGAAGCGTTTTATAAAGTTTGAGCTACCATTTAGTGGATCGATCACCCATTGTATCTCTTGATCTTTGCCGGCCAGTTCACCACGCGCTTTAGTGAGAATGGTATGCTGTGGATAAGATTTACGGATTACTCCGATGATTAGATGTTCTGCATCGCGATCAACATTAGTGACAAAGTGGTGCATGAGGTTTTGGGTTGCTTCTAAAGCATCTGGGATTTCATAGTTTTTTGTAATTAAATTACCCGCCTTACGAGCAGCTCGTACAGCGATAGTCAGCATTGGGTGCATGGGTGTCTTCCAACTACGATGTTAAAGAAGAATAATAGTGCACAGCATAGCAGCTGTGGGGCAAAATACCTACATTCGGATTAAGATGTGCTGATTGTAGCTATATAAAGAGTTTGTATTCTAAAAAGCTAAATATCTCTGATAAAAGCTTTTATATGGACAATATGGAGGGACCACAAGCACTATGGCTATGGTGTTGAGTAATTTCTTTAGTGAGGCCACTAAGGAAATCTGATTTCCAAATGATGTCTCTATTCGCTCGTCGCAAGGATGTGATCGGAACTGGCTAATTCACGAATACGGTGAATGGGCCATTAAATTTTATACACTCTTTCGAGTAGTAGAACGTGTTGAGGTATATCAACCCAGTCAATTCAATTCTAGATCCATCTGAATATAGCATGTGGTGATACAGGTAGGTGAGTAGGCGCATGTAGCGCTCGTATTTGTGTATGAACGGGTTGGATTGATCAAGCATGTATGGCGGAAGTTCTACTAGCATGTTGGTATTTCCACCAACTTAGATGGTAGATTTTCCTCATCCGTCGCTGGCGTTTCATATCTTGGCATATGGATATGTCAGTGGCGTGTACTGTATCTGAGTAGCCAGAAAAAAGGGCATATCAGGCAAAAACTCTTTATCTACTAGTAGGTAAAGAGTTCTATCAGAATTTAGAATAAATGGCGCATTGTGCTGGGTTTATCCACTAAAGCCGAAGATAAAGAGTTAAAAGATCCTACACGCCATATTAAAATTGGTCGAGGGAAAGATAAACTCAGGTGACGCAAGCAGCTGTGGTGTAACGGGTACTGATAATAATGTCGGTTGACACCCTGCCAATAATAGATGTTGATTATACCATTAACTAATGCTTAATTACATTAATAAAGTAAATAGTTAAGCACCTTAGTCGCGAATTGGGCAATGTCAGCTGTGTTTAAGGGATAGGCCTCATTAAAGCATGAGACGCTCATCTAAAATTTATTATGCAGTAGCAGTTATGCGTTGACAGCGCATTCTGGTCCCAGAAAGCCCGTACTTTTGGCGGATATTGTAGAATTATAGGGTAGCTCTCTCTTGTCTGGAATAATGATTCTCGTGGGTGCCTAAATATAACCAGCTGGCTAGCAGCTGCGGTATGGGTGGAGGATATCTGTTTTAGAAAGACATTGGGGAAGTCCTTGTTGCTAGTGTTATCACCTTTTTTACAAATCGACAGATCCTTGTCACCTTCCTGCCATAATGGAGGTGGTGTTAAGGAGGGACTCTTGCCTAACTAATATCCTCTGGCAGAATCTGAAGAATAGTATGAGTGAATTTTTAAATCATGTTAGTTTTGTTAAAGTGGTGAATACGCAGAAAGTACTAGTCATGGCAGATTGTCAGAAGAATGATCCACATTGCATAGATCACTAGTCACCCAAAAGCAATTGTTAGCGTTAATATGGCACATATGGAGCTAGAGATATTATTTGGTTTTAGCAGTGATGTAGGGAGCAGACGAGTAATGAAATTACCAATTTATCTAGATTACTCAGCGACAACACCGGTAGATCCGCGCGTTGCTGAGAAGATCATGCAATTTTTGACTTCAGATGGCACTTTTGGTAACCCAGCCTCCCGGTTTCACCGTTTTGGTTGGGAGGCGGAAGAAGCCGTGGATATCGCTCGGAATCAAATTGCTGAATTGGTTGGTGCAGACTCACGTGAAATCGTATTCACTTCAGGGGCTACAGAATCCGACAACCTGGCGATTAAAGGTGCAGCTCATATCTACCAGAAAAACGGCAAGCACATCATTACCAGTAAAACGGAACATCAAGCCGTATTGGATAGCTGTCGTCAGCTCGAGCGAGAAGGTTTTGAAGTGACCTATCTGGCACCTCAGAGTAATGGTATTATCGACCTGGGTGCTCTTGAATCAGCAATTCGTAACGACACAATTCTGGTTTCTATCATGCATGTGAACAATGAAATCGGCGTTGTGCAAGATATTGAAAAAATTGGTGAATTATGTCGTGATCGCGGCATTATATATCACGTTGACGCTACTCAGAGTGTGGGGAAATTGCCTATTAATCTAAGCAACCTGAAAGCTGATTTGATGTCTTTTTCCGGGCATAAAATTTACGGTCCGAAAGGCATTGGTGCTTTGTATTTACGCCGTAACCCGCGAATCCGCATCGAAGCTCAAATGCATGGCGGTGGCCATGAGTACGGCATTCGTTCTGGCACACTGCCAGTGCACCAGATCGTTGGCCTAGGTGAGGCGTGCCGCATTGCAAAAGAAGAGATGGTGACTGAAACACCACGCTTACGCTCTCTTCGAGATTCCCTCTGGACCGCTTTAAAAAAGATGGAAGAAGTGTATTTAAACGGCGATCTAGAACAGGGTGCACCGAATATCCTTAATGTAAGTGTCAATTACCTTGCAGGCGACTCGATGATCATGGCTCTAAAAGATCTAGCTGTGTCCTCTGGTTCTGCTTGCACTTCCGCAAAGATGGGGCCGTCCTATGTGTTGCGTGCACTGGGCATTAATGATGAATTGGCGCAAAGTTCGATCCGTTTCTCCCTGGGGCGGTTTACTACGGAAGAAGAGATCGATTATGCTATTCAACTACTACGTACATCCCTTCATCGCTATCGCGCTCTTTTTCACAATGAAAGATGTTGAAGTAGGGCGTGAATATCAACAGCATTAAGTAAGTCAATCATGAATACTTAGGATTCATGAGTAGAATCCTGTCTTACAGAGGAAAGTACGCAATGTTTATACAAATCCTTGCAACAGCCTTGCTGTGGGATCCAAGACTTCAATGTTTATAGAGCCATTGGAGATACATTTATCTGTAGTGACATCATTAAGTTGCACATCAGACTGAAGGAGGAGCGTACCGGGCAAGACAAGACGCCTGTTTCAAGACTTAAATCTGTACTTCCGCTATCGGGCCTAGTTCGATTATGATCGAAGAGATGAAAAGTAAATTTCTTGATCAGACTTAAGTCATCAATCACCTAGCTTGTCGTAGAACTAACATGGATAAATTTTAAAATATAGTGTTGAATTTTGATAGAAGACTTTATTCGAGAAATGATCGCTAACTGCAAAAGAAAATAGAACACAGTAGTTTTATTTAGTTAGCACAGTGTGAAGGCTTGGATATACCTTTTAGGTTATCCTGTTAATTCCTATGACTGACTGTGTACTACTAGGTGTTCAGATCTTTTATAGATCTATGCGGTAAATGTATTAGCCTGGGTTGTGGGTGAGAACTTCAGGTTGTATGGGAGAACGTGAGTTCTAGGCTGTGATATCTTCGCCTTAAAAAAGCTATAGCCCTTTTTTAAGGCGAAGATATCACAGCCTGATTGACGGCAAATGCCTACTATATTTATCGAATAAGATTGATTTTATTAAGAAAATCTGAATGAAAGCGCTAAATTCTTCACAAGAAAACGGCTAAAGCAAGCTAGCTGGTTATAGCGAGGGCTTTAGGGTAAATAGCTATCTGCCCTCACCCGCGTGTGGGGTTTATCCTTCACAGCCGGATTACCCTGTAGAGTACTTGATTCTATTCGCCCTGCTAGTTCGATATGCAGGAGGGTTATTAGGTTGCCAACATCCTGTTGTGATGTATTTCTACAGCGCTAATCTCATCCCGATTAGTTTGTATGACAGCGGGACATTCGCTGGGTAGCGTTGGAGTAAGCGTCAAGCATTAATTAATCTTAAAAGGTGCTCAGGCGCTCATTAAATGCCTAAATATATTGGACTTCCGCTAGGAAGTTTGTACCTGGCCAACGGAAAGCAGACTTTAACGATATGGGTTACTGATTAAAAACTGGAGTTATGTGAATAGTTGCATAGTATTGAGGACAAAGTAGATTCGTAGAGTTTACTGTCCAAGCTGAAGATGCAGCTGATCGATAAAATCAAACGGTGCAGTTGGCTTATGCCGTAACAGTTAAATAGCGAGCCATGGTCAAAAGTTCTATATAGCGTGTGCAAGCTGTGTATTTGGCAAAATACGAGGGAAAGTCAGAGCTTACAGAACGCGGTTGAGTTTTGAGTAACACTTTTGATCAAAGAAAGTGTCAATATTGTTTTATTACCAACTAGAGATTCTGGCATTAAGTCTAAACTATCCCAATCGGGATAGGGTGCTACTATCGATTTAGGTGCCATAAAATTGCTACTTACTTATGCCGCACTAGTACCGGTGGACCGTCTGGTAGATGAACAGAGCTGCTATTAGCTGTCTGCACAGTGATACTCCAAGAGTAGGTTGTCGCTTGTACATCAGAAACCCGTAAACAGAGAGTAGAGCAATGAGCTAATACTATTAGCTATATTAAATCTTGAATGTGCAGTTTGATTTTGGATAGGCACCACTCTTACTCTAACCTATGGTACTATTTAAGATCAGCGATACAGGTATTCTGATATCGTCACTGCTTTTAGTTTAGTCAATCCAGCACGAGGTTTAGTTTATATTTCAGCTTGTGTCTCTCCGAAAAGGGTTTTGAGGGAAACTATATAGTGCTGTGAGTAACATTCTTGCTATTTTATTATGCACAACGCCAAGATACTATCACCGTTGCGCGGTGATTTGGTAACTTTTGTGTATTACGTGTGTTAGAGTAGCCCTACGTGATGGCTAACGTAGAGTGGGTTGAAGTTGATTAGCAGCAGTTATAGCTTGCTTATGACGAAGAGTTGAGATCTTGGATGTCAGACTATCAGTCTAAGCTAAACTGTTTTGACAAGTTTAGTCACCGGTCGGAAAGCAGCAGTTGGATGACGAAATTGTCACCAACTGCTGCTTGCTGTTGTGAATATCCTAAACGGGATCATCTTCAGCTTAGTGAAGATGATCTTCAGCGTCAAGTGGTATTCGTGAATTCCACCTAAAATTTCGCTTAGTAATGCTGAGAGTCTTCAAGTTAAGGTTACTCCTTAATGGAGTAGTGATGTGTGCCTCATTTCAATAGTTGATTTCGTCGTGAGTAGAACGTGCTCTGCTGCCCTACCTCCCTTGATCTGAAGATGCGAGAGACGGCACTCAAGAGTTAAGGAAGTAGTTATGGTCTTCGGCTGCATACATCGAAATTCGTGGAATAGGTGAGATATTATTTTCCGAACCTCTGATCGGAATCGACAGTGATATAGCTGTTGTAATTAGTGCAATCATGTATTGCAGCTTGCAGTAATAACAAAACGGTAGAAAGAATGCTGTTTCGTGATAACATCTTGTTATCTATTTTTGTTAGCAACCAAAGATAGGTGTTCATAAAACCCTCCTGCGTAAAACCAACATTTCGTGTCTTTCTGATTTCGACTGCAGTACTGTCCAAGACAGTTAGTGCTTAATGATAATTCAAGTACTGTACAGGTGCTGGTTAACTGATACAAGCTTCCCGTTCCTCAGCGAGGTCTCCCTACACCAGTTTTTTCCATTACTTTTCTAGTGAGCTAAATATTTCACACCTGTTCGCTATTCAGGCGGCATTCAGGCTTTGATAAGCATCATTATGATGCATACAACTACTATTTTGAAGCGGACATTTATATAAACCTTGATGTGGTTTATCTATTAGATAAGTTATTAGGATAGATTAAGGAGTGTATTCTAAAATCTCAGCATGACTTTGGTCCGCAAGTCTGCTCGTTAAAGGTAGGCTTCGCCGGTGCTAGAAGGTTTAAGACTTCATTAGACAAGGCCGCCATGCTGTTGAGTGAAATAGAAAGGTAGGTCATCATATCCATATATCGCTTGTTAAAAAGCGGTAGTATCAGGTGGCATGGCATTGGTATCAGAACTACCATTAAAGGATTAGATACACAAATGTAATATTTTGACGAGCGCAACAAGGCGCTTCGGACTTCTCCGGATAAAGTTAGCTAGGCCTAAAATTATTGTTTAAAAAAATATTTATACCTTAAATAGTGGTTATAAACCTAAACACCAGGGTTTTATTCTCAAGATTGCCGTGTGCGTTATGATTACAATCAATCACCCTTCTAGGGATTTTGGATTTCTACTACTTCTCATTGCGTCGCATAACAATTTAATTTTTTAGAAAAGCGGTTAGCGAGAAGAGGGTATCCTTGGATCAAGGATATGGCTTATAGTTTAAAAGTTGCCTGAGTTGTTAGCTGTGCGTAGTCGCCGAAGATATTTTTATGTTGATATTTCGTAACAGTGTTAACTACGCGTGTGAGTATTAAGACTCATCGGATTTCAACCTACAAAGGTGTTAGGTTTTTGTAATGATTTGGCTAATCCTTGTCACTCACCTGAGTGAGGGCGTTGTCAGCACATACAACCCCCTCAGGAATTTGTTAATTTAGGGGCTTACTAAAGTCAGTAGTTAAGGATGTATGCCGATTTAGCCTAGCTGTCACTTGCACTTTATAGATTATGCTATAAAAATCTCTTCTGAGATCTTCTTTGAAGAGTGAAAAATTCCGTCTAACCTGAGAGGAAAGAAGTTATAAAAATTTGTCTGAGTTAGACTCCAGAGTCTAGGTTAAGAGAATTATGCGAAACCCAATGATGAATACAAACTTTAAAGAGATAGCCGTCCATCTCGCAAAAATGACAAGTAGAGTGCTTTCTAGCCTGATTTTCTGAAAATGAATGCCTAAGGAATCAGAAAAGAGGAATGGGTGTGCAAGTGAGATCTGCAAAGTAGTTCAGTGTTTTGGTAAGTGCATCATCAGAAAAGACCGCGAAGTTTCTAATAAGAAAACTTGTGAGGTGGAAGGTTAAAAACTAAAAATGCCTGAAGAGCATTGGGTGAATATGCGAGCTTAGTAACAAGTCGGTTTGCAAACTAATTCCAGAAAGCTCGATTTTTTATGTTCTGAATTGCATGGATGATGTTGGTACCGATGCCATTAGTTATGCTGTTTCCAAATACCAGAAGCTGAATAAAATACGGGTGCTATAGTGCTTTTTTATCCTTTGCCTACCTCCTGATCCCCTTAGTTCATCACACCAGGAGGTTGTGCGATGCTGTTTTATCTCTGCAGGTTGCCATGAGGTTAATCATAAAGAGGCTGCTAAATAAAAATAAATTTGAACATTGACTGTTAAGCTATTAGTAATAGAGACACTTGAGCGCGTGCCTTGTTTCTGCGCATTGCTGGATGCTTATTGGCCCGATTCTCGGGAACCATGAGAAGTGTTCTGCAAGACGGAGACATTGTCCTGCACTGCATGTTGAGATCCCGCTTAATCTTAAACAGTAGTAACATAAAAGAGCACCAATAATATTCCCTTTGTGTGCGTTTCCTCTCGCTCAAATGCCGTTGATGCTGAACAAGTATCATATGGCCGATGTTAGTGCCGGCATTAATTAAAATTACCTAGTGTGTGAGTTTCTTCCTTTCTCCTAAGGGGAGGAAGGCAAGGGCTTTATCTCTGGAGATAGCAACCCTAGTAGTGTTTAATGAGGTTATTAAGCTTATATAGCGCTATGTTAATAAAGCGCTGCCAGACTCTGGTTTCTAGATGAAATGGTATCACACGGGATAATAAAAGTGGTAAGTACATTGTTTGGTTAACTTAAGCTGGTCCTCTTTGCTTGCCTGAGGCTGATGTATGATTAGCTGGGTATAATCCCTTTAATATGTTACCGGAATAGGCAGATAGTGATCTAGTAGAGGTGATCGTCTCGATCAAGAAAGTTGGCAATGCGGTGAGAAAAATCGTTGCTAACCAAGGGCCTGTTTCTTTTTCTATGCCTTAGACGAGAGGAACATGGCGTTAGTCACTTCCTGATCACTGAGGTCTTGCCGTTTATAAGCACTGTTTAGGGAGTGGGCTGCATAATTTCACTCTTCTTAAGTAAGAAGATAACACCAGCTGTTCCGAAGAGTGGAAAGAGAGGTTTTGATTTACAAAATTTATTTGCCCGTAGTCAAGCATTAATAGGGGCCATATAATGGCCCTCTCGCTGAGAAGGCTAATTTATTCATTGCAGGCGGCTAGTTTTAAAATAAAGAGGTAATTATGCCAGTAGAACGTGCCGTTTCTATCATTAAACCCAATAATATAGCCAATAACGATAGCGGTGCTATTTATGCCAGACGCGAGCGTGCCGGCTTTAAAGTTATTGCATCAAAAATGTTCTGTCTAACGTGCAAACAGGCGGAAGGTTTCTATATGCAGCATAAAGATAGCAGCTTCTTTGAGAGTTTGCTTGAGTTCATAACTTCCGGCTTAATAATGGCACAGGTGCTGGAATCGGAAAACGCGGTACAGCGTAACTATGAGAGATAACGGGCAACTAACCCCAATAACGTTTAGCGGGGACCCTGCGAGCTGACTACTCGGACAGTGTCACTGCTAAAGCCGTTCACAGCTCTGATGACCTAAAATCTGCACAGCGCGAAATTGCTTATTGTTACCGAAAGCGAAATCTTCTCACAGTGATCGGCCTGGCTTTCAAATTATGAGGTAGTAGACGTGATTCGACTAGTTGTATCTGGCAAGCCAAGGGTAGCCTGTCTTAATGACTAAATGGCACAAAGAAAGTCTTTAGCGCCTTACATCATAAAAGTGTCTTCACTTTAAATTTCCGCATATATGGACACACCTATTAAATTTATAAAATCAAGCGTCATAGGAAACTGATCTCATCAGTGGCAATTTATTTTATTTGCTTTTTAAGATGCAGTTTAAAAGCTATTGGGAGCACTGTGATCGTCTTAGATACTATGGGCTGGATGTACAACTAAGTTTTCACCCTTTTTCCACAAAAGAATAAAAGTGAGGTAAGATAAGTTCATCTCAGGACCCATTGGGATTAAGCGTTATCTGACTGACATTTTTCGCTGACTATAACTAACTCACTTAACCCGGGAAAATCGGCTGTGGCGAAAATTAACCTGCTAGATTTGAATCGAACCAAAATGCGAGAGTTCTTTAGCCAACTCGGGGAGAAACCATTTCGTGCTGATCAAGTAATGAAATGGATCTATCATTATTACTGCGATGATTTTGAGAAAATAACTGACATCAATAAGGCCTTGCGTAATAAATTACAATATGTCGCTGAAATCCGCGCACCTGCTGTGGCTAAAGAACAACACTCAGTTGATGGCACAATAAAATGGGCGATCAACGTGGGCGCCCAGCAGGTTGAAACTGTCTATATTCCTGATGGCGATCGAGCTACCCTGTGTGTCTCATCCCAGGTGGGTTGTGTTTTGGAATGTACGTTTTGTTCAACAGCGCAACAGGGCTTTAACCGTAATCTACGCGTGGCGGAAATCATTGGTCAAGTGTGGCGTGCGGCGAAAATTATCAGCACGTTGAAAGCTGTGAGTAAGCCCCCAATCACCAACGTGGTGATGATGGGGATGGGGGAACCGCTGCTGAACTTGAGCAACGTGGTACCAGCAATAGGAATCATGCTTGACAATTTCGGGTTTGGTCTATCCAAACGTCGTGTCACTTTATCAACCTCAGGCGTAGTGCCGGCATTAGATAAGCTAGGCGATATGCTAGATGTGTCACTAGCAATCTCACTTCACGCGACTACTGACAAAATCCGTAATGAGATCATGCCGATTAATCGCAAGTATAATATTGAGACTTTCTTGGCTTCTGTGCGCCGATATTTGTCAAAATCTAAAGCTAACCATGGGCGTGTTACTGTTGAATACGTAATGCTGGATCATATCAATGACAGCACAGATGATGCGCATCAGTTAGCAAAAGTGCTAAAGAATACACCCTGCAAGATAAATTTAATCCCATGGAACTCGTTCCCGATGGCTCCTTACGAACGAAGTTCTAATAGCCGGATGAATCGGTTTGCCAAGGTATTGAAAAAATACGGCTTTACGACTATTGTTCGTAGAACCCGTGGTGATGATATTAATGCTGCTTGTGGGCAACTGACTGGGGAAGTGACCGACCGTACCAAACGCGCTTTCAAAAGACAAGATCCTGGGGCTATAGATAGATGGCCGCTCTGAATGCAAAGTGTTTTTCTCTAGAACCGCCTGTTGTGAGCACCGCTGCCTTTATAAAGAAATAAAGTGTAGAATGGAGATAAGCATTCTAAAGGGTGCCGGTCATAAGTGTCCGCTGGGCGTATTCTAGTTTATACCGAGGAATACTGAATTATATTCAGACGCGAGCCAGCCGGGCTCGCGTCTGGGCCTGGAGAAATTAAAGAAAATAATAGGAAGGGCGTGTCACAGGATCTTGCAGCGCCTAGATTAGCGCTACAATCGATCGTGCTGAGTTAGAGTGCCATTTTATCAAAAGCTAATTAAGGAAAGACTAGATGAATAGTAATTATCAGAGATGTGCTAACGTTTGTACATGCCAATGTTACTAGCATAAATAATTAATGTACATTTCTTTCCGGTATGGGCTGTATGTAGCGCTATACTGGAAACTTAGTGTAGGATACTTAGCTCAAAGATAGATAGATCGTCGATAGCTTATCAACTGCCGGTTACGGCTTTCTTCAAGGTAGACAAATAATTAATCATGTACTTTATTAATTAATTCGCTAAAAGTCGAATAGGTGATGGTCTCGACTGTTAGTAGAACTAAAACAGTGATTAGAGGAAGAGAGGCTAGCACAATCAGAATTTTTTCAGATAATAATCAATAAGCTGCTAGCCACTGACAGCAGCTTATTGCTACAGAGGCGTTTCGTCGCATTCGCATAGTGTCATTATTGCGTTCAATGTTATGGTACATGACGGGCGCGATTTTTCTAACATTTAAACCACTACCAGCAATTCTTAGCCAATGAATACTGAAGTCTCCCAAGATAAAAGCGCACCCATGACGATTGGTCAACGTCTGAGCCAAGCGCGTGAAAAACTCGGGCTGAGCCAACAGGGGGTAGCAGAGCGTCTCTGTCTCAAAAAGTCTACTGTGCGTGATATTGAAGAAGACAGTATTTCCGCTGATCTTGGTTTGACTTTCGTGCGTGGTTATATCTGTTCTTACGCTAAGTTAGTCCATATTCCACAGCATGAACTGGTGAAGATTTTGGTTGACTATAGCCCCCAGAAAATGGTGAATGTTTCACCGATTCAGAGTTTTTCATTAACCCGGTATCGCAAAAAATGCGATGGATGGTTAATGTGTTTTACTTGGTTGATGGTGTTGCTGGCACTTGGCCTAACTTTTGCATTTTGGTGGCAAAGTCATCAGGCGCAGCAAGAAGAGATCGCGGCCATGGCCGATCAGGCAAATGCGAAGTTAGCGCAAAACGAAGGAAAGAAAAGACTATTTTCCGACCAGAAAACTCAGAAGAGCACTAGTGTACCCTTAAGTAATAATCTCACTAGATCGATTGATACTGGCACTAGTCTGCAAGCAGTAGCTGTTAACCCACGGCCTCCTACGGTACTGTTTCCTATTCAAAGAAAGTTATCGGACACTACACTTAGCTCATCTTCTTCTAAATTATTTTTATCTACCGGTGATGAATCCCGCATCACAGACGCCAGATATACGAACGCACTAGTTATGGTGTTTTCAGGTGATTGTTGGTTGCAGGTAAGCGATGCTAAGGGAAAAATTTTGTTCACCGGTGTTCGAAAGAGTGGTGAACAGTTGAATATCCCAGGCACAGCGACATACAAACTAACAATCGGTGCGCCTTCCGCGGTTAAGATCCAGTATCAAGGGAAGCCGGTTGATTTAAGGCGGTTCGTCAAGCCAAGCCGTGTTGCTCGCTTGACAATTACTGCGTACTGATTGCGTATCAGGTGCTTAATGTTAGAAGAGCAATGGAGAGTAAGTCATGCACAATCGAGCTCCTATCAAACGCCGGAAATCAACACGTATTTACGTTGGTAAAGTGCCTATCGGTGATGGTGCGCCGATCACCGTGCAGTCAATGACCAATACCCGGACCACTGATGTCGTTGCTACCGTGCAACAGATTAAGGCGTTGGAGCACGCCGGTGTTGATATCGTCCGTGTTTCGGTGCCAACCCTGGATGCCGCCGAGGCCTTCAAGTTAATAAAAAAGCGGGTTAACGTGCCGCTGGTTGCTGATATTCATTTCGATTATCGCCTTGCATTGCGGGTGGCTGAATATGGTGTAGATTGCCTGCGTATCAATCCTGGTAATATTGGTAACGAATCGCGTATTCGTTCGGTAGTGCATTGTGCGCGTGACAAGAATATTCCAATCCGTATCGGCGTTAATGGAGGTTCGCTTGAGAAAGATCTACAAGAAAAGTACGGTGAACCAACGCCAGAGGCGCTGCTAGAATCCGCCATGCGTCATGTAAATATACTCGATCGCCTGAATTTCGATCAGTTCAAGATCAGCGTTAAAGCATCTGATGTATTTTTGGCAGTGCAATCTTATCGCCTTATGGCTTCGCGTGTTGATCAACCATTGCACCTAGGTATCACCGAATCTGGTGGCGCACGCAGTGGCTCAGTCAAGTCAGCGATAGGGCTGGGGTTGTTGCTTTCGGAAGGTATTGGTGACACGATTCGGATCTCTCTGGCGGCTGATCCGGTGGAAGAAGTAAAGGTTGGTTTTGATATCTTAAAATCGTTGCGTATCCGTGCCCGTGGAATCAATTTTATCGCATGTCCGACATGTTCACGACAAGAAATTGATGTGATTGGCACGGTGAATGCATTAGAAGAACGCCTGAAAGACATTATTACACCAATGGATGTATCGATTATTGGCTGTGTTGTCAATGGGCCAGGCGAAGCGCTCGTATCAACTCTAGGAGTGACTGGCAGCCACAATAAGAGTGCTTTCTATGAAGATGGAACGCGCCAGAAAGAGCGTTTCGATAACGAGCAGATAATTGAGAAATTAGAGGCAAAGATCCGTGCTAAGGCATCGATGATAGATGAAACTAACCGTATCGCGGTAAGTCTGCTCTAAAAATAAGTTTTATTGAAGATATCGTAGGTTTATACTTGTATGAGGCTCAGATAAAGTATGGTCTCCACGTTAGAAATGGGATAGTAAAGTTTATAGAATTAGGGTCATTGTGACAGACAAACAGAAGAAACTCACGTGGTAAAGAATATTAACGCTATTCGAGGCATGAATGATGGTTTGCCAAAAGATACGGCATTATGGCAGCGTCTTGAATCTCTTCTGACGAAGGTTCTTGGCGGCTATGGTTACAGCGAAATACGGTTGCCGATTGTGGAGCACACCCACTTATTCAACCGTGCGATCGGTGAGGTGACTGATGTTGTAGAAAAAGAGATGTATACCTTTGATGATCGTAATGGGGATAGCTTGACCCTGCGACCGGAAGGAACAGCTGGTTGCGTTCGCGCCGGTATCGAACACGGCTTATTCTACAAACAAACGCAGCGACTCTGGTACATCGGCCCGATGTTCCGGTATGAGCGTCCGCAAAAAGGCCGCTATCGCCAGTTTCATCAATTAGGTGTGGAAGTATTCGGTCTTCATGGACCAGATATTGATGCTGAATTAATCCTACTTACTGCTCGCTGGTGGAAAACGTTATGTATTGATGAGCACGTTAAATTAGAGATAAATACTATTGGTTCATTGGAAGCACGTGCTAACTATCTCACCGTACTAGTAAGGTTTCTCGAGCAGCACGTCAACGTACTAGATGAAAAATGCAGACGCCGTATGTATCGCAATCCGTTGCGTGTACTGGACTCTAAAAATCCTGACGTGCAGGCATTACTGAAATATGCCCCGCGTCTTTCCGGATATCTAGATGAAGCGTCTCGTGCCCATTTCACTGCTCTATGTGAATTTTTAGAACAGGCAGGTATACCATACAAAATCAACGAACGCCTGGCTCGTGGGCTGGACTACTATAACTATACAGTATTTGAATGGGTGACCACCAGCCTGGGTGCACAGGGTACTATCTGTGCAGGGGGGCGTTACGATAGTCTGGTTGAACAGTTGGGCGGGCGTTCGGTTCCAGCCGTGGGATTTGCGATGGGTTTAGAACGTCTTGTTCTGGTGGTGCAAGCACTTAATCCGGCGTTGCATACGTTACCCGTTATTGATGTGTATTTGATTGCTTTGGGCGCAGGTGCGCAGAGTGTAGCGTTGCAACTCGCAGAACGACTGCGTGATATTTTCCCACAACTAAAGCTAGTAACAAACGCTGGTGGCGGCAGCTTTAAAAAACAGATCACCCGTGCGGATAAATGGGGTGCACGCGTTGCATTACTCTTGGGCGAGAACGAAGTGGCAACAGAGCAGGTGGTGGTCAAAGACCTGCGAAGCGGTGCACAAGAGACGCTAGCGCAAAGCAAAACTGCTGGCCGCCTGGCTCAAATATTCAGTTGAGGAGAAAGGTGCCGTGGAATTTTATGTCACTCAAGATAAAGTAATTAAGCCTCTTTCTCGGGTTTTTTATGAAAAGCGAACAGTACTGGCCCTAGTAGTGGGGCTTGGTATTATTACCATGATGACATGGAGATACTGGCAAAATCATAAAGCTCTCGACATGATGGCTGCTTCCCAATCTTATAATGAAGTTATTGATCGCTTATCTGCAGGACATCGAGAAGATGTGGCCGAGGCGGAGAAATTTATCCAAGCTAATAGCAACAGCTACGGCGTATTAGCTGCCTTGCAGTTAGTTAAGTTTTTTTTAAAAAACAATGAGTGGGCTAAAGCGGAACAGCAACTGCTTCAGGCGAAAAACCAGACAACAGACGATAACCTGCTTTCTCAGATCAACCTGAGTTTGGCACGTCTTCAGCTACAGGATAAAAAGTGGGATCATGCGCTAAAAACGCTAAATGAGGTCACGGCGGAAGGATGGGCCGCAATGCTTCAGGACACACGCGGTGATGCGTTATTGGCTAAAGGTGATACTAAAGCCGCACGTGAATTTTATACTAAGGGCCTTGAGTCTAATCCTCCTCAAGCGCTTGAGACGTTGTTGCGTATCAAAGTGAATAACTTGTCAAACTAAGGGAATAACCCCGTGAAATTGTGTAAAACAGTCTTAGTATGGCTAGTTTTTGCACTCCTGCTAAGTGCTTGTGCGATGTTTAAAAGTGAAGAAGACGTGGTGACGATGTCGCCATTGGCGAAAGTTAAAAATCAATTTATGCCGAAATTGATGTGGAGCACCTCAGTTGGTGAGGGTGTTGGGGAATTTTATTCCCACTTGCGTCCTGCATTCCAAAACGGAGTTCTTTTTGCAGCTGATCGTCACGGAATAGTGAAAGCTGTTGACGTAAGCAACGGCAACGAAAAATGGACGGTTGATCTCTCTGGATATACGGGCTTTTTTTCCAGCCGGTTGCCCGCGCTACTGTCAGGTGGATTAGTACTGTCAGGGAATAGAATCTATATTGGTAGTGAGAAAGGGGTGGTTTTTGGATTGAATACTGATGATGGGAGTGTGGTCTGGCAGGCTCGAGTTGCCAGCGAAGTGTTGTCCCGCCCCGTGATTAGTGACGGTATGGTCCTAATTCACACTTCTAATGGCCAGTTACAGGCGTTGAATGCATCTGATGGCGAGGTAAAATGGACGGTTAATCTGAATATGCCATCCTTTTCAATTCGCAGTGAGTGCACACCAGCTATCGCTTTTGGCGCAGCTATTATCGGCAGCGATAATGGTCGCGTTAGTGCCGTATTGCTGCAGCAAGGCCAATTACTTTGGCAACAGCGCATTTCCCCGTCGAATGGGGTGACCTCAATTGATCACCTAAATGATGTAGATGCTACCCCGGTGATCGTTGAAGACAACGTTTATGCATTGGGCTACAATGGCAAGCTGGTGGCTTTAGACCTGCGCTCTGGCCAGGTTATCTGGAAACGTGAGTTGGGTTCAGTAAACGACTTCATCGTTGATGAAGGCCGTATTTACCTAGTCGATCAGAATGATCGCTTATTAGCGCTGAGCACTGAAGGCGGCGTAACGATGTGGGTGCAGGGCGATCTTCTGCACCGTAAATTGACACCCGCAGTGATGTTTAAAGGGTATCTGGTTACTGGTGACTCAAAAGGTTACTTGCACTGGCTTCATGCCAGTGATGGGCACTTTGTGTCCCAACACTTGGTCGATGCTTCTGGCTTCCTGTCTGCACCGTTGGTGGCAGAAGATAAGCTAGTTATTCAGTCAAGATCAGGGAAAATTTATACCTTTACACGCTAGAGTTGTGGACTAACACCTAGTTAGTGCTAAACCATTTTATGTCCCGTTATTCGATCAACATAACGATTCTACAAATACTTAACTCATCAATTGAGTTATTACGAAGTCAATATTTCGTCCGCATGGAAATGAATGGCAAATAATTTATCAGGGCTTATGAGTTGTTTCTTCTATGAAGACAGTGGCTTCTATCAGAAGTTTAATAATTTGTTTATTGTACAGTAATGACGAGGCAGCAACAATGATACCTGTTGTCGCGGTGATTGGGCGACCTAATGTGGGAAAATCAACCTTGTTTAATCGTTTGACAAAGACGCGCGATGCGCTAGTAGCAGATTTCTCAGGGCTAACACGAGACCGTCAATATGGGTATGCGGAGCTTGAAGGCAATAAATTTGTCATTATTGATACTGGCGGTATTGATACCTACAAAGGTGGTGTCGAAGCACGAATGGCGGAGCAATCGCTTTTGACGATTGAAGAAGCTAATATTGTGCTGTTTATTGTTGATGCCCGCGCTGGCCTAATGCCAGCTGATAAGGTTATCGCTCAGCGTTTGCATAACCGCCAGAAGCCTACGGTTTTGCTGGTCAACAAAATTGATGGACTAGATCCAGACGTGGCCGCCGCTGAATTCTACTCTCTAGGTATTAAAGAGGTGTATGCTATCGCCGCCTCACAGGGCCGCGGTGTCAGAGCCTTGATCGAGCATGTACGAAGGCACTGCTTTCCTGATAAAGAAGAAACAAGAGCATTAGATAAAGAAAAGGCGAACGTTGCTTATTTGGCTAAACAGAATTCTGAAAACCTCGACGCGGAAGAGGAGAGAGCTAAAGATAATTTTAACCCGCAGGATCTACCTATTAAGCTGGCTATCATCGGGCGTCCTAATGTAGGTAAATCTACTCTAACTAACCGTATCCTTGGAGAGAACCGTGTGGTAGTGTACGAGATGCCGGGTACTACTCGTGATAGCATTTATATCCCTATAGTACGTAATGACAGGGATTATGTACTCATCGACACCGCTGGGGTTCGAAAACGTGGGAAAGTAACTGAATTGATAGAGAAATTATCAATAATAAAAACGTTACAGGCAATTGAAGACGCTAATGTGGTACTGCTGGTAATTGATGCACGTGAAGGAATTACGGATCAGGATCTGTCGTTGCTTTGTTTTATACTCCATACTGGCCGCGCGGTAGTGATTGTAGCCAATAAGTGGGATGGAATAAGCAAGGAAGGGCGAACAAATGTAAAAGAAATGCTCGATCTGCGTCTGGGCTTTGTCGATTTCGCCCGTGTGCATTTTATATCCGCGCGGTATGGCATCGGAGTAAGCAGCTTGTTCAAATCAGTGTTGGAGGCATACGCAAGTGCTACCCGACGTGTAAACACATCAAAGCTCACAAAGATCATGCATATGGCTATTGATGATTATCAACCACCGCTGGTGCGTGGGCACCGCGTAAAGCTAAAATATGCTCATGCCGGTGGGTATAACCCGCCGCTTGTTGTGATCCATGGAAGTCAGGTGAGTAATTTATCTGATTCGTATAAGCGCTATTTGATGAAATATTTTCGTCGTTGCCTTAACGTGACGGGGACTCAGATTCGCATTCAATTCAAAGAGGGTGATAACCCATTCGCCAGCAAACATAATCTACTAACACAGAACCAATTAAGGAAGCGCAAGAGGATGATGAGCTACCTAAAGAAGAAAAAAGGATGATTTGCTAAGGAACGTCAGTTTTCTAAAAGCTAGAGCCCCGCATTCGACTTGAGGGACTTGCATAAAGCAGCGCTAATACACAAATCATGATTTTGCTGAATTAAGGCGAAGTAATTAAGAATAGTGCTCAGCATCGTGAACAGGCTGATGGGTAGTATTTATTCTTTCGCATTTCTATGATTGGCACGAAGACCAACCATAGTATTTGCTTTCTTATCATGAAAGTTCTGCTTTATCTGCATCCGGTAGATGCATAAATTCATAATATCACGTGTTTGAAATTATCACTATGACTACACATTAGCTACGTATCTTTTCGAGTCTATCTGCCTCGAAAAACTCTGGTTGATGATAGATGCGGTATCATAAATATTTACATTGATAATACCCCAGGGTATATTCTAAAGATAAAATAACCATAGTAAAAGTGTATTCGGTGTGTAACAAACTGAATTGACGCGGTAACCCGTACTGCACTAGTTTTGATTACTATATGTCTTCAGTCTTGATTTAGTTACGGGATATGAACTCTTATCTGTTTTTAACAGTCTGGAATTTATTACATCTCTGATGCGCCAATAAAGTCTCACCTGAGTTGTTTTATATTTTTGAACTAGGCATTATTAAACCTTGCGTTGCTAACCTTGAAGGCGCTGATTTGTGAGCTCAAGCCCTAAGGAATAGTATCAAGAAAAGCTTGTGTATCTGTTATTTATGTGATTTTTATAACAAAGATATTTAGCTTAACAAAGTGAGTGAGCGCTTATCGTATAGGATACAGTGATAAGAAGAACGTAATATTCCTGATTTAGTAACCGATCTATGCAACGATAATAACGTAAAGAGATAACTGACGCTGATAGTTAGAATTAATATGTTTTAAACATGACTATATCATCAAAATATAGCAATTTATGGCTTAGCAGGCGATTTACCCGTTTCATTTTTACCTACCCTTATCCTTAGTAAATAGGGATCAATGTTATGAGTATTAGTGAGGCTCTGTTGATTAATAAAATGCTGACATTCATTAGAGCATTTTCCGGTATTTTAACAGGTTGCCAACGTATGAATGAAGATGTTTTGACTGGCTCATATAAGGGGTATAGATTGGATATTGTTGATTTATGGAATAAATGATCAGATAAAAACTCTATAACAATCTTCTTGTATTCGTTTATTACTAGGGCAATTTATCAGAGAATTGTATCTAGTTTTTTGTTATCAAGGATTATTGCAACGACGTAATATGGCTTATGATTCGCGTGTGCCCATATCTGTACTCATGTAGACTTGTCTTGATAGACACAAAGATGAGTAATTGTTTTGTAAGCACACCCAGGCTGGGTAAACTCAGGCCAATTATTCCGAAAATCGCGCAAAGGGCATTAACGATTTGGAAATGCCAGGATGGTCGAGGCTTTTACCTTCAGTCTCTATGCAATGTCATTGCATAGAGAATAAAGATATGCTCGACTTTGTGGGTGTAGTGGTTTTGAAAAGAGCTCAGCTACTAGCACTCCGAGTGAAGGTGAGTTAATCAGTGTTTTCAGCATTAAGTTTAGTTAGTGCACGTCGAAGAACAATAGCATGTTAAGCGGTCATACCAGTGGTCGCAAAGGCTTGCTTGGTAAGGCTGGTTTATACGTTACAGTGAGGTAGGGATTAGCTCCCGTTCGCTTTACTTGATTGTATATTTATAAAATATAACGATATAGATCAGATACTGCTGTATTACGAACTTTTTTGATAAGAAATGTCATGTAGGCGATAGTCGATAGGCGTAATGTGAGGCACACATAGATTTGGATGTAAAACTCTCTTTAATTCTTTATGAATGGGTTGTTATGCACTGGTAAATATTATTTAACCGGCTGGTTTTTAGATGAATTTATTAATTATTATGTAAGATAATGGTTATGTGATTTTTAGATAGTGATAAACTGCTGATGATTACATTTAAAGCCGCGCTTTATACACTGTTATTTTGGATTCTTTAATCCACGCTTTAATTGAAGCTGTAGCTGATCTTTTGACTAAGAATAAATTACTAAGGTGCTTACAGATTGGGTAAATCACAAGCTGTTGTTATTTGTATAAATAAAGCTAATGGCATTTGATGAGATTATGCGACGCTTCTTGTTAAGGAAAATCACAGGGTGTTTGCTGATTATATACAAGTCAAGTTTAAGGTACTGAAACATTTATTGATTAACTCAAAGAGTAGTAATATTTCTAAAAAATAAAATTTATGAATGAGTATTCGAACGCTCAAGATTATAGAATAGATAATTTTGTTTGAAAATTACATCCTATAGCTGTCGTTAGCTTAGAACATCAAGGATGCATGATTTTTCTTTACAAAGGTAACATGGTATAAATATTTCTTGTTCAGAGCATTGAGGTCCTGCCTTGTTTAATCTATCTAGATACATGTAGAAGTTGATTGCGCTCCATTAAGCGCGACGACCTATTTACTTATAATATGATGCAAGTAGTACCTGTACATTATCAATGTGGCTTGATTGGTCATTTTTCAAGGCAAACGGTAAGATAGTGTGATTCTTGATCTATTCGTTATCGTTGAATATGGCTTCAATTTTCATGTTTGTGTGCGTGTATTGCAACTATGATTGTAGTTTGGAATGATCGGGAATAGAATTATGCAATTCATCCGTAGGTAGGGATGAGCAGTGGCGAGGGTTAGGGGATGTATATTGTATTTGTTGGTGAGCATGCATGTTAGGCTAAAGAAAGTAGACTAATTAATTATTCATAATATTCCATCGGGGAATTTATATTTTCTTATCTTGTATTTAAAGGACTGTACTTTAAATTATTAAACGGGGGTTCTAGTTTTAGAATGAATTGTAAGTATGGAGTCTTGGTGATGGAATATATGGATAAATTTTTAAAATCTTATGTATCCGTAAAGTGATTAATTGTATTGAAGGAAAGGATTGCATGTCCGAGTTGTAATAAAGAGGTAATCTTAACAAAAGAATATAGTATAAATGCTGCTAAATAGCAGTAAACCAGATCATATATAACTTCATAAGAAGACATAATCTAGTTATATACTTACAAAAATCGCTATGAGCGAACACGGACATGGAAAAACAGTCCCTCTATGCATTCTCCCCATAATATCAATAAAAGTGAATACCATTAACCATTGTATGCATAAGTTTAAGATGCAGCCAGTCTCAAACATTATCCCTTCCTATCCGGAAAAGAAATAATTTAGAGAGTGGCCGCTATGGCGATAAATTGGGATGCTGAAGTCCTTAATTAAGTCATTGTTATAGTGCCGCTAGCCTTGTTAGTAGAATAGGCTAATAGCGTAGCAGGCTACTTCCTTATCAGTTTCATAAAGGTAGTGATGTTTATTAATGGCATTGTCAGGATGTAAGAATGCTCATTATTTAAAAAACCTACTGGATTGGTTATAATTAGAGTTCCGTTTTTAGGGGAACTCTCAAAGAAACACTTAAATTAAGAAATCATTTTGAATGTAAGTGGGCGATCGCTGTCTTGCTATTCGCTATATAAAATAATTAGTTGGAGAGGATCGTTAATAATAGTGATTTCTTGCTCAGTGCAAGGGTGGATCGATTAAATCAATCAGGATTGTGCTTTACAGAGTAAATGTACCGTAAGGTTTAGTAGGGGTGATGCTCTTTACAGTTTTCTGTATGCGGGCATAGAGAGGCAGGATTCTACTCGTTCAATGAGTTAATGCTGTTGGTGTGTGTAAATAGTATTCTGCATGGGTTTGTGCCATTCTGGATCTTTACCAATCGTTTTTAGCCACTTCTATTATGTTAAGGAATCGGGTGAAACTGATGTTATGTGCTGTCTTCTAGGAGCCGTTGTCATTTCAACATCAATATCTTCACCCGTCAAAGCGACGATATTGTTGTGGAAATTGTGGGGAATGTACTTGAATAGCTGTTGCCATCGGATCAAATGCTAATTTACTATGATTTCTAATCGCTATTGCCTTCACTCTAGCTGACGAACTAGCACAAGCTGATTGTGACTTACCGTTCAGCGGCGTCGGAAAGCCTCATCGTCTGTAGGTAGGTGGAAAGTAAGCGATAATCACATCTATTTCATAGTCGATAGCTCTGCCGGCTGGCATCTGGTTTGCGAATATCCCACGCTGGTCGTTATGTATGGAAATTTAAAAGTTTTCTTGAGCAACTGCCATACGCAGTAGTTAGCACCTTACATGCAGCACGTAGGTTGGTGGTTGTGATAGCACTTCCTTACCATCTGATGCTCTAAGATAAATAATGATTGAGAGTGAAAGAGCACTTTGTGCAATAGCTAAAATAGAATGGAATTCCGCTTCTTGGCGGTGGTTAGAATCCAACGTCTTTAGGTAGGGAGTCGACAACTGTTGGAAATCCATGTCAGATAAGGCGTTGTCACTAGGTAGGGCTGTAATTAAGTAAAGTGTTGTTGCGGCAGGCTGTTTCTGATAAGGTCCATACATACTCTAGGTTATTGGTTGATAACTGCTATTCAGTTTTATAGGGTGATTCTGATGTTAATTAGAAACATACTGAATATTCTGCGGTTGAAAGAAGGTACGGCGGATGCGTGTACAGAGTATAAAGGGGAAACCTAGCGTAAAATCGTATTTAATGTGAAAGACGAGTAGCCTGTTGCTAGTTTGGAATAGTTGGAAGTTCAAAATAGAGATCTATATATGCTTCAATTTCTATTTTTCCCAATGTTATTGGGCACCGTAAGTGTATTTAGTGTTTCTGTATTGTGTTCCGGAGGACAGGCAACCTACTTTTTCACAAAAAATGGTTATCGCAGCCTCGACTAAATATAGTTATTATAGTGAAGAAATATGAAGAAGCTTAGTGACTGGCCTACAGTCCGTTACTCAGAAATCAACTTCAAAAAGTGAAGCTGTTGGTGTCTTACAAAAAATTATAGTGATAGGTTGTGACTAAAGGCAAGCAGTGAGTTGGCACATTACTGGTTATGACCTGTATTTCATGACTGAACTGAATTAGTCTATAAAGGTAGTGATGAGACGAAAGTACATCTTGTCACGCTAAAATAATGGAAAGCATGCAATCGTGCTATAAAATGAATAAGAAAAGATAAAAAGTGATATCGTTGGATCAAAGGTTCCAGCCTGCGGGCTGCATCACCGGTTAAAGTGAACGGAAAGCACGAATGTCAAACGCATATCAAGACCAGCATGCCCAGTTGTGTGTAGATTAGCAGCCTGTTAGCCGTAGTAGATGACGAGCAGGCCGTTGGTACGCGCTGCTTGTTGTAAGTATTGGCGTTCTGCTCAATGCCTCCTCATCCGAGGAGCCATGTATATTGCTTGCAATATATGAGCGCAATTTGTGTCTCATACTTAAACCTCCTGATAGTTGGAGGTAATATAGGCATAAACGCTGTGACAATCACTTTTAGTAAGGTGATGAACTCGGTGCGAATTGTTATTGGCCATTTTGTATCTACACAAACCACATCATTACTGATATGAACATAGCACAAGCAGAAGCAATTATTAATGTTCTTTGCGCTCTGTAAGCCAGTTGTCTCCCAGTTATTCTTGATGATGGTATCTGTTTCTCTGGAGAGATTGCCAAGACTATCGGAGCAAGTGCGTTTGCGTAAAGAACAGTTCCATACTGTCAGTCAATGACTGCTACAAGGTGAAATTAAAACTGTATAGGGTTCTTGTTTAATCTCTATCGTTGCATGATAGAGGCTGGATCCATGTTAAAACTAAAGATGCCTCTGATCGTTACTTATAAATTGAGAATGTCTCCTACAAAATCATACAAGCAGGTATCGCAGGCTATATCATCTAGATAGATGTCTTGACAGCTATCTAGTATAAGATAGCTAGAAGCACTTTGCTTATGCATTGGCGGACTAGATGCGCTAATATCTATGAATTTCGCACGAAGGTAGGTTTCTCATAAGGGCACTGTTGTTTAGACAAGCTATATACATTATGTATATGCGCAGTAAAGAGTTGTTCAATCACACATGGGTTTATTTCTAGGCATAGTTGATTGGCTTAATGGGAATTAAGTATAGGCACAACTAGTGAAACCAAGCAAATAGCATATCGATTCGATTTATTTTAAATTATTTTATTGTTGAAATTTGCTTGTGCTGAATAATAGATATGAGAATCGTACTCATATTCTGGATTTCGGTTTGCAACATAGCTACTGCCTTTCCTACAGCTTAATATAAATCGCCGCAGGCTTTCAGCGCAAAATATAATAAAAGAATAGATCCGCGCATTAAATCTCAGCAACCTCATATTAATTAGTTGCTCGCAAAACAGCATCGTAGCCTACAGTACGCGGCTACGAGTAGATCTCTAGTGCACCTGTTCCTGGGTTTTGGCATATTATGGCATGAAGACTATTCCAATAATTTTGGGTGGTTGGGTATGGGGTTTTAAAGAGAGCGGTTTGGCTAGGGGAAGGTGGCAGTGCTTAATAAATGCACCCTGTTACGGGACATTGAAGCAATCTATTTCTTTGAGGAATATAGGGATTAGATCTGTATATGACCCACGGTGATAAACTCACTTACATCTAATTTGCCTTTATGATTATAACTAGTATAGCATACGGTGCATCGCCATTATTGGTAATAAAGAAACCGTTTCTATGGTGTGAGTCTCTATCCATCAGTGACTCATGGCATTAGGCTCGTACATCTTAGGATGGTTTGTTCTAGGTATTGTTTAATGCGTAGTGCTGTGGACTCCCGCCAGCTTAATTGGCTGCCGGGGTTAACCCTATTTGCCAGACAGGAGGGGAAGAACATGACATTCTCTGCCTGTCTTGGGTTGTGCCTCTTCCATCACCATGATCTTACTTGATGCTGCAGGCGACATTTTTATTAAAAGATCGCACAGGTGGGTGATCTGAATGATAAAGTTACCTAGGCGTTAAATATATTAATGCTGCTAGCTTTGGTGGACATAATGGGTGATAGTAGTCAATACTGCCAGGTTGTTTCACTACCGGTAGAAAAATTTTGGCTTTATGACCGACCGCGTATTGTATGTATATATCCTAGAATTTCTCTCTTCTTCTCTAACTTCATTATGAATCATATAGATGTCATCTAGGTGTGGTATATGTCATCAGTCGCCTCCCGCCATCGAGTGATTGAGATGGTTCATTTTATAGTTGTTGACTACTCTAATAGTTATTAGATAATATCTACGATCTTTATTTATTTGTGGGTTTGTCCGTTTCTTTCCATGAATGATGACGGGGTTTAAGGGTGATCAGGCTTAGAATAACTTTAATCTGATGCAATATTTAATTTTATTGTCAGCTTTAATTTGCTGTTCTGGTAAATTTTGAAAGGAATAAACCGGAATGTTTGCCGATACTGGAATATATAAAAATAAAATACGAGAATAAAGCTCATAAAGTTAATATATAAACATGGACTTTATTTAATCGTAGATCATAGAGTTTTTATTTTTACTATAATTAACTAGGTTAATGGTGGCCTGGAAATTTCAACTGTTGAGTTAGACAGTACGATCGCCACTTCCTTGGTGAAGTCTCGGTGAATTCAATTGAGAGGAAGTAGATTAATATAGTGATCTACTTCCTAGTAGAGATTTATAATGATAAAATTAAACTAAAAATGATAAAACTTCATTAGTTTGCTTGAAGCAAATATCAATACGCCATGGTTAGTGGCAGTGCTAGAGTGATAAAATAAAGTGTTATTAATGATGCACTTTAATATTGGCTCTCTTCATCTTTTTGTTTTAACTACCCTCGTATCAAACCTGATTGTGTAGTCGTTCATGATACTTGGTAATAAACGACTCATGTCAGGAAGCGAGTTGCAGGTCTGAGTATTTTATGTTTTTGAGGCATCCACGATCGCCAGATAAATAATCATCCTCTCTAAGTTATCTATCGATAAGGTTTATCTGTATTTGATAGCAACGAGTATAACGTGCTTAGCGGCTCAATGAAATTCCTGGTGTTAATTATCTTGCACATGTTAGATGGGTGGTCAAAGAAGGTATTGATTTTTTCTAGTGCGAATGCCAGATGGTGGCAATTTTTAGATATTTATCATCACAGGGATAAATAGCATCCAACCCCTTAGCGAAGTTTCTTTCGTTGGAGCTTTGATTATCACCGTCTCCGACTACTGCTAATGGTTTTGAGTCTTTTCACGATACCTACTTAAAGCTAGGTGCGTACCGGATAGGTAATGCGGAGCCAGATATCCGTCTGAGGGACGAATACGATTGATCACGATTAACAATCTCTGTAGTCTATCCATAGAGATGATCAATACATCTTAGCCTGCCAAGATTGTAAGAATTGTCAGAACACTGAACCAAAGCTTTACTCCTTTCATGTTCTTTCAGCCCTATGGGAACAGTTTTGTTTTGAGCATGAATGCTTAGGACTATGAAAATGGCTTTGTTACTCATATTCCCTCGGCGAGGAACTTTGACCGCGATACAGGAAAGATAAATTGTGGGACACAACTCACCTAGAGAGTGAGTTCACTACCCTATTCACCCACTCTATTCACTGCTTATTAAGCACATTAATGGTTTAGATATCAGTCTAGCTTATAGCTCCGGATTGGATCCGGCCTTGAAGGCATCATGATTGAAAGAGGTCATACCTGTATCGTATAGGGAATATGGGCATTCATATGCATTATGCATACCTAATTTTATTAGCTGACGCGCGAAAGCCTTTTTGTGGTCACGCGTTGTGCTTAGCTCAATTTTAACATCATCGCACAGCAGAATTTTGGCTAAATAGCTATTGTGGGTAGTTAGCCTGATTTGTTACAGGTGCTTATGTCAAAGATCCTGTTCCAGTCTGCATTCAGTATAATTTTCCCGGTAAGCTTGCTGAGCATTCGGGCAAACCCATTAAGATTGGTTTCGGGTTAGAGGCATTTAGGAAGTTTAGCCGCAAGGGCTTTAAGTTTTCTTTTTGTGTATCATGAGTTCGTTTCCCTTACTGGTTTGAACATATTACAAATATAAAATCACACAATATAAATTACAGTATTTTTTATTTTATGATCAGACACTCTAAACAGAACACTACTATGTGCTTGTGTATTAGCTCTTTTTTTACTTCAGCCACTGAAAGAGGCACTACCTTAAAATTGATTAACCTCATCTCTAAGTCGCACGGTATAAACCGGTGGTCACATCCTTGGAATCAGTTCTAAGGCGATTTTTCACTCTGTTTAGACTTTCCTGTAATTTAAATTCTTGAGGATATAGATAAGTCCGAACAACTACTTATTTACTCATTCTATACGGGCATCATCTACTATTTAGTACCATTATAGGGTAAATACACTTAGATCATTGCTTTTACCCAGCATCTTATCAGGTATACAGCTTACAGTAAGCAGTATACTAATCTGAAATTAGACAGATCCACACTCTGTTTACAGCGTAATTTTTTCTGGGCGGACACGTTAAAGTATGCGAGACGCCTTGTCACTTTTATGATAATTTAGTTTAGGCTAGTCAGGGACTAGCCTACGGTACAGCGCAACACGTGCACTTATGAAAACCTGACCTAGGGTATTGGTATTAACGCAAGCAACGCCTTGGATAATCAATTTCCGTTGTAGGGAATATTACTCGTATAGGGTCAAGCCTAATATCTCACTGAATAATTTTCAGGTAGTGATTAACATGCGATAAGGTGTGAGGATTTGATCCTTTCCGGTTTCAATCATGATTGAATGGGACGTTTCTGGAAATGGATATTCATTTCTCTTTGCAGGTAAAGATAATCAAATAGGCAACAGTAAAATTTAGCCAACAGATAGGTTGACGCGCGTTGTCCTTGGGTGTTACCCGTTATTAGAATAGATCGTTGAAGTCTACGCTCAGTCGGAAGAGATAGAACGGGGGATCTGCGCGGACAGCCGCCCTGGTTGGTTATTTCAATCGATACCTGTCGTTTGTTGATATCAATAAACGCGATCTCAGAAAGGCAATTCACCAATCCCTTCCGCTGAAGGGATAGGCGAATAGATACGCACATTTGAAGAGCAACCCGCGACTTAAATGATAAATTCCAAAAATTTGCATGGCATACAATATGTATAACGCTTAGCGCACACCTGTGCGAATTCGTTGAAAATTAAAGGGTGTACTAAACCTTTCTACTACCTCATCCCCTCATCCTAGATGTACGTACCTGTTGGTAATGATGCTAAATTCGGTAAGGCATTGCTCATATTTTTCTAAATAAGCTGAAGGGTGGCATATTGTAGCTATACCCAATCTATCACCTCTTCTATGTGTATGCAGGTTAGTAGAATTATGAGGATGAGTTCTTAATTATGTAAGTACCGTCAGTTTCTTAGTGAGTAGATCGGCCTACGCCCTAATGCTGGGCTAAAATAGGAAAGAAAATATGCTCGGAGATAACGTGAAAATAATCACGTCTAGTGATAATGATCTATTTATTCTAGAATGCATAAACCATAAAATTAACTTGATTACATGAGTGACAGCCAATATTGATGTCATTTACTTACTCATCTATTGAGATATCGATCTTAATTACGGATTTTTTAATTCTTAATTTAATCAAAGATAATAACGATACGAAATATTTATTTATTGGCTGTTGGTGAATTTTGCAAAAATTAGATTTTTATTATAGCTATATGTTTTAGTTTGAGTTCTAATGGCTCAATTTAAGAGAAATACATGTTGGTTGGCAACATCACTATGCACCTTCTTATTATAGGATAAGGCGCTTCTACTAAAAGTAAAATTTAATTACTTGGCTTACAGAGGTAAGCACCTAAGGGCCAGTTATTATAGCTAATATATGGATAACAGTTCTTTCTTGCGGGAAAGCTAGACAAATTAGTTTGTTAGGTTACCGCTATATATAGAAGTAATGATTATTTGTAGGTTAGTTGTAATGTGGCACTATGCATGATGTTGCAAATTTGCTTGAATTATTGCCCTGAGATTCAGTTGGTTCCAACAAATTTCTATTTTCTATGGAAATGCTGCCCTTTTTAAATACGGCCTGATCTTTTTCAATCAACATTATACTCCCGTCGACTCAACTGAAATGTCAAGACTCGCTGTCCGATAAAGAACGGAAGCTTGCATTAATTACCCTTAGCAAAGGGTAATCCCATTACTTTAGCTATGATCCAACTGCTCATGGTAAGTAGTTGAGAGGTTCTATGAGTCTTCTCAGTGCGGGCAGACCGAAAAACATAGTTACAGAGTCGGTAGTGCTAATTAAACCAGGACAAGCGTCTAGCGAGCATCACTTCTAATTTTAATAAACGGGCTAGCAGCCTTGTGATGCTCTTAATTTGAGGAAGTGGTGTATCTATATGAGCAGAAACTAATATAATGACGTATCAGGGAATCACGGTCAAGTGCCACATTGGTTGCGGTGCGGATATCTATCCGCAGTGATGGGGTTAAATGCAAATGGAAAATAATACTTATCAGATGGTAATGATTCTGTGCATTGAGGCTTTCACAGATAATAAGTTAATCTTACATTAAGCATTGAAAGTTGCATTTATCGGTTGCGATTTGGGTACCACTTAGCCTGATTATGAATCATTAGGGAATAAGAAACTTTTTACACTAAAAATTAACATAAAAACAAGTAGCTTGCATGAGGTTACATAAACTTGTGTAGATTACAAGCTCTATAATGATTAGTAAGTGACTATATATCAGTAAAATAATGGAGGGCAATCATTTTTGGAGCTGCCACCTGCTAAAGACTGCATTCAGCAGGCGATGGATCTAATATCTGAGTAAAAACAAGCTTTCGAGGCCAAGGGAAATAAAAAAACCGCCGGTATAAGTTAGTGCGGTCATAATTATGCCGGATCCGATTTTAGGATCCGCTCCTGCTTGATCAGGAATCGGCATAATAAGCCCAATTAGCGTCGCTAGCAGCAAGCTGAGTATCATCGTCTGTGTTATCACCCCCCCCCACTGGATTACCATATAGCAGGTTTGTGAGTACGTCCATGATTGCACCCATATAGTGCTCTTGATATCACCATCCACCTGAGTAGCAGGTGTAAAATGCTTCTGGCTGAAATTTGGTGCAACTCCAGGGACTCGATAACCATATTGATGGTTTGATTATCTGTATTGCCACCGGATCCTAGCAACGATTAGCATTAATGTCGCTAATCGCGCTCGTTGAGATATAGTATGTTTGAATAAGCCGTTGACTCTTTAGGTAATAAACGCCGTGTATAGGTTAATCGCCAACAAGGTCTAGCGAATTTTAACCTTTGCTGATGGGAGAGAAAAGATCTTCTTCCCGGCTTTATCCATCTCAACGTCGAAGATCGCTATCACTTTCTTTGTCAGTTACATTGACGATTTCTTAAATGGTTAGCCGGTCTGTTCATTTACCTTTGTTCTTTAGGACTTGCCACTGATCAGATTATAACATACGCAATTGCCGGTCGTTTTATCATTTATATATTCTAGTTGAAATGAACGTGGGTCATTTGCTATGACTTCGAACACTGGCGTTTCGAGATTATTGAGTAGCACCATAGTGAGCGGTAATGTGACTAGAAAGGTGTTTTGATAATCGGGAATGAACAGTTTGTCGGTGTCTGCTGGAATGAGTTTCACATATGCAGCAAGAGGTTTAGAGTACTTACTGTGACATCTTGGGTACTGTCACAAGCTTAAATTTATCATCCGGATAACGGTGGCTTTGTGAGGTGATTGCGTATCGCTTACCTCTTCTTTACCGGAGCGTGCTGTTCTGACTTCACCCAGAGGTCAGTAACCGCTTCACAAGTGGTAAGTGGCAGGTGTTCGCTAAATAGGATTGTTTGTGGAAATTTAACGACTTAATCACCTTAAGCAGGTCTCTATTGCTAATCTCTTTGATTAAGCTCTCTCAGAGCAGCTTGGCTGCTTTCAGTAATGTTTGGTCACTTTTACTATTCCTAACTAGGTGTCATATCGTTAGTTGTTCATCTTGCGGCAATGCTTCTAACAGATTTGCTAGGTCGGCGGCACGCATATCGTTTAACAGTCCAGAGATCTCGCTTGCTTTGTCCAGAAGTTTGTGCTAACTGAGGGCGGTTTCTGCCATTAGATGGTCGAGAATGCCGTCGAGAAGACCCTTATTATTGAGTAGCAGCGGAATAATGAGCTGGAAGTACTCAGTGACTTTTTACATTATGTTGAGCGGCAGACATGGTATTCCTTAACGGCTATTGGTTGTAGCGTTTTTGATCATCAAAGCATTTTACAGATTTCAGTAGATAAAATCGGTGAGTTTAAGGGTAAGATTTCCTAATGTCTAAGCTGGATGTGCTGTTTTTCTTGATAGGACGAGGCTTCTAGATTATGAGGAGCGATGATAAAGATAGCTATCGTAGACGAGAAAGCAGTATTCTGAAGATGAAAAATAATATTTTTTTATTTCCAATGGATCATTTTAAAAATATATCGTAGAGAGCTTTACTATCTAGTTTGCCACTAAGTATTTCCACTAGAACTTTAGGTGGTGATAATCACATCATTTATTTATTTCTTGTCTTTAAGTTAGGCACTATCCGGAATTATCCTAGATCTTCGGATCGCCCTACTAAAGACGATAATCGGCGTTTTTTTGGGTTTGATAGATCTCTCCGCTTTTATGTGCTTTGATGGCAACGTGGCTACGGTAGCTTTTTAGTAATTAACTCTATCTTGTACAGGGTGAATACTTTGCATCCTACCTGCATGCTTCCTCAATAATTAGTTTTTAGCCATGACACTCCTCTACTCATTCTACTTGCGCGCTAGGTCTAACTGGATTAGGTGTTATAAACATACGCGTATTTGGAAAGGCTATCCAATGGCTTTCATGGTGCTAAGGTGCAAGGTGTCCGATATAGAAGTTGATTTATGGCTTGGTTGGTAACCAATATATTAAGGCGAATTATTTGAATCAGAATAAGATAATTTTTTATTTAACAGTGTCAGTTGCGCTAACTCCTCTAGTGTTATAGCTTTGAGGTTTAAGAAAACTAGTAGTTTTAGCAGCCTTGCAGGCGTAGTTAAAGATCGATGCGTTGGAGGTTTTAGTATTTAGGCTAAATAGGGTTGCATCTTATTGTGCTTAATACTGGGCTGTGCGTTGGGTAGCTAAGCCGCCTATTTACTAACGCTTATAATGGCAGTCTACCAGTTTTGTATTTTTGTGATTGCTCTGCATATAAAAGTTCATTCGTTCCCAAGATTAGTTTGGTCTGATTACAGGCAATGTGGTATGTGTGTTCAAGACTTTTTAGCCTGACTTCGGGTTGTATGATAGTCGGAAATGCCCTTCAGTTTTATACAACTTGCATTCATGCGATATAGGCTTGGCAAGCCGAAACTCTCCGATCTGCAGCGCGTCAAATACCCTATACAAGATAAGCAGATACGCCATGCATAATGGCTGCTATTATTCTAATAAGCTCGGCAGGTTTAGCGGGCTCAATGTAATATCGCAGGATCTGCTTGGTGATCATCAGCAAGCGTTCTAAGGTGGACAAACCATCTTTGTGTCCAATCTAAATAGCACTTTGTGAGTAGTTTTAATTATGCCTAAGTGGCAGGGCATGCGGCAGATTTAAATGCTGTACTACCTAGGGGTAGTAACTTGCGTTTCTGCGCTATCTCCGCATTGTACCTGTACCTTTTCTTCCTTTCTGATGAAAATTGGGTAAAGCTAAAGCGTAGATCAGAGCGGTTCAAAGTCATTATTGATCAGTAGCTTACTAGAGCAGGTATGGATGGCGATCAGCAGTTTACGGCCTGTCTCTGGTTGGGTATGCGCTAACCCCATTAAGATCATATTTGCTTATTTTTGAGTAGCGAAGATTTCGATCAGCTAGGAAATGGATGTAGCAGTACCTTAAGGTAGATTCCAGATGTCCTAGTTGGCGTAAGGTATCTATAAAGACGATCGGCATTCCCGCAGGAACACATAACTATTCAGTAAAAAAGGGAGTGCCAAGGCTGGCTGCGTATTTTTGCCGCTTCTTTGAGTATATTACGTTGCCTAATCCTTGGGTAGAGAATACCCACTGTTTAAAATGGCTGGAGGTTTGTACATCACTTTCCCCTACCGGACTAGGACAGCGAATTATTATGGTTTTTGGTTGTAGTGGGTTTTGTTGTGTAGGCCTGGCTTATTGGCCTGGCTTTCTAGAATTGTTAAATATTTATAAATAGCGACCTGAGCACGTATCTTCGGGCGGTTACCGCGAGGTACGTACTCGTTGCTCAGGTTTTCATCTATATAGCGAGCTTTGACTGTATCGCTGAACAGGATCTCTAAAATATCTAGAACTCGCTGTTTTAAGGTTGGATCCAGTATCGACACCGCGACTTCAATTCGGTAATCGATGTTACGGGTCATCCAGTCGGCTGAGGATAGATAAACCTGTTTATCACCTTTATTGGTGAAAACATAGACCCGATCGTGTTCTAAATAGCGATCAACAATGCTTATTACCTGGATGTTTTCACTAATCCCCGGCATGTTAGGAATCAAAGAACACATTCCGCGCACCAAAATATGGATTTTGACTCCAGCAATAGACGCCATATATAATCTATCTACTAATCCTTTATCTGCCAAGTTATTAATTTTTAACATTATACCAGCTTGTTCTCCAGCCTGGGCATTGGTGATTTCGTTGTCGATCAGTTGATATAGTTTTAGCCGTGAATTCCGTGGTGACACCATTAGGTGGGTAAAGGTGACTGGTTTGTATGGGTGTTCGATAAAGTTGAATACCTGGTTTACTTCTTGTGTGATGCGGCAGTCCGCAGTCAGCAATGAATAATCGGTATAGCTGCATGCTGTCTTTTCATTAAAATTACCGGTACCTATATGGGCATAGCGCACGATTACTTTGTTTTCATTACGTGAAATCAAGAATAGTTTAGCATGGATTTTTAGCCCCGGTGCTGAGAAAATAACGTGTACGCCAGCTTCTGTCAGGTGCTTGGCCCAGTGGATGTTAGCCGCTTCATCAAAGCGTGCCTGAAGCTCGACCACTACGGTAACTTTTTTGCCGTTATGTGCAGCCTGTATTATTGATTGGATGATACGTGAGTCTTTCGCGACACGGTAAATATTAATCTTAATTGTTAGTACGCGGGGATCGAATGATGCCTGAAGTAGTAGTTCTATAACATGTTCGAAGGTGTGGTAGGGGTAATATAGCAACACGTCGTGTCCGCGGATAGCATCAAAGAGGTTGCGGAATCTTTCAAACCAGCCATGGCGTAGCCGAGGTAGTGGCTTGTTGACTAGGCTGGCTTTGCCGAGATTTGGAAAGGCGATGAAGTCTTTAAAATTATGGTATCGACCACCGGAAATCACTGAATCATGGTTCGTTATACCAAGTTTGTTGCATAGATACTGTAGCATCGGTTTCGGCATATCACTTTGGTATACAAAGCGTACTGGTTCAGCGGTAAGGCGTTGCTGCAAACTAGAAGACATCAGTTCTAATAAGCTGGTTTCCACTTCGCTGACTAGGTCGTATTCCGCATCGCGGGTCATTTTCATCGAGTAGGCATGAAGTGTATCGTAGTCGAAGAAACCTTTGAAAATATCATCCAGGCAGTAGCGCAAAATATTGTCCAGTAGGATCATAGGCTGTCGTTGGCTTAGTGGTTCAGGCGGTAGACTGATAAAGCGTGTTACTTTATCGGATGGGATTTCTAGGAGTGCGTAGTCGATGCGTGTTACCTGGATAATCTCTACCGCCAGATACGTGTAATCGTCTTTTAGCAACTGTGCGAGATTGGTGTCGTCATTGATTAAGATTGACGTTATGTGGTGGCGCAACTGCTGTTTGAAATACTGCTTTATCCAGATTTTCTGGCTTTCCGAGATTTGACATTCGTTAATCAAGAAGATTTGGTTGGATGCCATCTCAAGTAATAAAGCGTTATAGAGGTTATCGAATTTCTGATCGGTGGCTAATACTTTGGTTTGAATTTTTTGAAGTAGGTTGCGGGAGTCCTCTGCAGTTCCTTGTTCTTCATGAATCAAGATGCGTCTCTTGAGATCGGAAAAGCGGACTTTATAAAATTCATCTAAGTTGTTCGAGTAAATGCCGAGAAACCGCATGCGCTCAATAAGGGGATTGCTTTTATCTGCTGATTCCTGTAAAACGCGTTCATTAAAGGATAACCAGCTTAGTTCTTTGTCTATGTAGAGCTTGTTCTGTCCCATTAGTGCTCTCATTAAATTTAGAAAAGATCCGGGGTGTAAGACCCAGATACTACTCTATGCTCATTATCGCGATAGATTAGCAGGAAAGTCTAATTTTCCTTTGCGTGATGATACCTAAATCCATATTAAGAAAGGAATCATAGTAGCAGACGGCATCGCCGATGATTTGAATTCAAATAAGAAATACTGCTGTAGCAGTGTTTTATTTAGCCAATAGGTTATCTTTAAGGATTATGTACTTATCTAGCCGGTTCGGTTGGTATATATAGATGCGCAATACGTTCGATATTTGCCCTGAGGAAGAACTTATCGATTAGTGCGTCTGTTAGGTCAAACAGTAATTGATCTATAGATATAGCTTTCTTTATTCTGTTCTTTGTCAATAACTAGGGGTGCCTTTATATAATCTGAGCACTAGGAAGTCGTCACCTATCCTCAGGCTCCGAGTATTATTAGCGTAGCCTTTTCATTAATGCACGGAATCTATGATTAAATGAAGTTTTATACGGTACTGCATAGAATGGTGCTCATTATTTTCTAGCCCGAGTTTCTACTATAGTTATCAATAATTAAATGCAATTAACTCTTATCGTGGAGAGGGTTTGTTTTAGACATCAGAAAGTGAATAGAGGATTTATAAGATTCTTTAAATTCATAACCTATCATACTAGCGTTCTGATTCGTCTTCTAGAAACAATCAAAATGCCAGACAGATAGGTGTAGTCTGAGTTTAGTCGAGTTGTATATTTGTGTTTATCTTTAATTCTAAAGTTTATTAAAGAATGATGCAATTGCATATAATATAGGTAGGTTGTCACGTTGAGTTAGCGGAACGCCTAGTGCAAGTAAATGGTTGCTGCCCACCTGAGCAGCGGTTTCCCTTATCGCAGGTTAGTAGCTATATACTAATAATCCACACTAATTGATAAAGAAAGTGATTTAACCTATAGCTGCGCGTCCACATTATATTCTTTGTTACCGTAAAAGATATCTAACTTGCCCTGTATGATTAACTGCCAGTTAAACTGTTTGATTATGAGATGTGGCAAGGTTTCATATTCGATGTCGCTATCATCATGGTCGTATTGTGGTATTTGATCTTGGGTCTTTTAGTAAGTGGGAGGGTGAACATTTCATATGTTGTCAGCAATGCCATTTCAGCAAAGATAGCGTAAGGATATGTATGTCTTTAGTCAGTACTACTAAATCTTAGTCTGATATTTTAGCTCATTTAAAAGATTTGGGTGCAAATTAAATGATCTAGGTAAGAGAAAGCGCGCTGAGGAGCGCGGTAACCTTATGAGTATTTCTGAAGATTATCATAATTGTTTTACCCTTCTTCCTTATCAGGAAAGACTGGGCTGTGCATGGAGATCACTCATTTATCAGTAATCCATGGTTACAATCTTTAATCCGGGTATGAACAGATATTACTGATTAGGTAATTAGGGTAGTTTGCCTATCTTTCATCGATTTTAGCCTATGTCATGTAGCAATCAAAGTGTGGCCTCCATCTCAGGTATCGAAAAGTGATCACTCTATGATCTTCCTGCTGAAGGTTAAAGTATAATATAGATTATAAATATTAAAGCTCATTGGGCTGAGCTAATAAATAGAAGACCGACCGCCACTTATTGCTAGCTAGCTAGCTTCGCTGCTCATTCGTTGCACGTTTTATGGAATGCCAACGCCGTATATTTTCTTAAACAGCACGGAGTGTCCGTGTATAGATGCGTGTAGAGAAAAACACTTGATTAGTGTCACTAGTAATTTCACGGAAATTGTGGCTGGGTTAGGAAATAGAAGGTGGGTATTTTCGGCCGCTAATTGTTAGCATGTCCGTATTGTTTTTATTCCAAGATGTAGCGTGTTAACGGAGAACCGTTGGCATGTGATTTGTAAATGCTAAAGGCGATCTAAATATCGCCTGGTTATACTACGCTAGCGTCAATAATTTTGGTAGTTCCGATTGTGATTATGTACAAGACGCAACCATATTATCGTACTACTCTCTAGTATATGCCCAGCCTTTTAGTACTGTCATCGCCTACTAGCGCAACGATAGATTGTGCGAGCATCTAGCGTGCCCGTAAGTATACTGAAGGCGTTTTCATGTTGAGTTTGCCTGTGACAAAGTAGGAGAAAAGTGGTGCGGCGATCTTCAAGACCAGATCTTCCATGAATATGGCGATGAGATTGATGCTAATGGTTGTTGCCGTGGAATTGTTAAAGTTATGGAAGGTTTAGCTGAGTACATATAGACCAGAAGTACCGGAAACTAGCAGTGTTTCGTGCTATTTATTGGTTGTTTAAACAAAACACCACATAACACAGGTTACACATGCCTTCTGGATGATGGGTGAATGTAGTAATACTATTAATACGCTCCAGAAATGTATTGTTGCATCAATATCCCACTAACATCTTTATATATAAAAGAGATTTGATCAGTCACTACTGTATTCTATTGGCAGTAGTGGTCGGGTAATAATTCCAGCATTGATTGCGGAATAAGGATCATAAATTTTGACAATTAGCCAAACGGTACATAATAGCTTGTAGCGCCCTCTTTGCATTCTTAATTTCTATTAAACTGCTTTTGTTCACTATTAGGGCACGGTAAGTAGGTGTAGCAAGATTTATAAATCGGAGATTCTTAGCTATTAGCCGACTGCTGATATAGGGAAAATATGCGGACTGTTAAGTGAAGCATTCGCTTATAAAGAAACGTAGCCTAATGCGTGAGTATGGCATACGTACCCAATACTTATGTGAATTGACCACTTCAGTGAGTAACTAGCTCAGTTATAGCGCCTGCTAAAATGGAACGGCTACAGCTATTTTTAGAAACTCGCTTGCGTCAGTGGACGTATATTAGGTAAAATGGGAATAATTACCATCGTATCTATTCTGTGTGCAGAATTTAGCATGCTAGAAGCAGAACGATAGATCTCCTAACTGCACATATCAGTGCAGTGAGTTTATATCACTATGAAGAAAAATACCAGCTATTGTTTTCTTCAAACAGCTGGTTGCTGATATCAAATATAGTATCAAACTGATCGTTCACCCGCTAACAGCCACTGGCGGTTCCATATTCGTTACAAGTAATTTACAAAAAAATCAAACTAGTATAGTGTGAAAGCACTGCTTTTGGTAACGGTGACTGCTGGTGTAGCTGTCATTGGATGCGGGACATCACTGATAGTGACCTGTACACTATCTCTATCAATTAATACTGGGATAAGCAAGCCTGTGTTTTGTTAAAGTGGCGTGACGTGTATAATACGATATTTGATACTAAATAAAATTTATCCGACAAGAACCTTATCCTAGGGTTCTATACCTTAACTTTGGTGTATAGACAGCTTACTTTGGGTGAGGTTTATTGGTGGAATAGAGGAAGCGATGCTATTCGGGAAATAAAGGGCTGATGATTTTAAATCTAAAAGATTAGCTTATTAGGCCTAACCAATTTGGAATATCGAAGAAAGGTAAAGGCGTAGAATCAGCCTGCCGTTTCCAAAATAAGTGCTCAATAATGATGAAATATTGCATTGCCTTCCTTGTCTTTCTTGAAAAGCGTAGCCTGCTATCTAAGAAATAATATGGCGATAAACACACCTTAAAACATTTATAGCAGCTTAGAGATAGTCTAAATGCAATTTTTGAATCATACAGGATATTACTACCAGTAGTGCTGCGGATGATTTTTATTTTTAGCATCCAGACGATTATGCCCATCATTCTTCTAAAAAGAATGAATAAGCCTGCATAGCGAGCACGTAAGAAAGTAATACAGAACAGAGCATAATTGGTATAAGCATGACCTGCATCTCGGCGATTAGCATCTAGAGCCGATAACAACTAGGCGCTTTCCGACCTCGGTATTCGAGGTCGGTTTATCGCTAGCTATAAATGCTATGAGGGTGAATTCTGTCACTATATTGATGCACTTTATGAGATTTATGTATATATGAGATAGTTGTAGCGTAAGTAGCTAAGCTTGAGATCTGATATTAGTATGGAATGTGTATTACCAATACTAAAAACGAGATGTCTAAACTGAATAGTAATCTAGCTGATTGGTAAGTCGATGAAGAAGGAAAAGATGCTGGCAGTTAGGTTTCCTGGTTTTAGATTAGCATAATACCTATATCCTCTGCCGGGCTCCAACCTCGGCTTGTTTGCTGCCTCTCTGTAATATAGCTCTCTTGTAGAGCATGATAGTGTTAGGTGAATTAATCTGGTTGCAGATTACTGGTTGAGGGAGTGGCCGTGGTTCATTATTTTTAGTCGACGCACATGCTTGCGCACCTTGTTACTCTTTCAGTATAGAGTAACAAGGTGGTGAAACGCATCTCAAGAAAAGCGCAGTCACATACTTCCTACCCATTTAAGAAAGAGGGATCTTAGTGTAGCTATTCGGCTGAATAGCTTATTTGTAGAATCTTATTCTCACTTTTAGCACTGCAGCACTATATACATTCACTAGCAGACATTGTGGTTGATATGCTTAATATAACAGATAATTTGTCAGAAACCCTAATTCGTATTTCCTAAGTCTAGGCTACTGACTCTAGACCGGCTCGTTAGGTGCAGAGCACCTAACGGTAGGGTTTCTGAGCTACTCGTAGGCACCTTGCGCTGGCAGTCCATCGGTTAGGATGAGGTCGGTAGCTGCTGATGCTGTAGCTTTAGTAAGGAGATATGCTGAAAAATCAGCCTAACTATGTCGATGATCTAAGCTAGGCATAGATAAATATTAAATCATATTGCAGCCACAAAGTGTCAAACTATTAAGCATGTTGCTACATAGATTATTAAGAGAGGCTGTTAATACTTTTTTTAAAGTTAGCGAACCAGCAAGTATTTGATCAGGTAATTCGATATTCCATTTTATGATTATAAAAGTTCGATATCCATTACCACAATTTAGACGATCATAAGGAGCATCTATATTAGTTAATCTTATCATCGCCAAAGACATTAAGAAACATTATGCTCGGGTTCCATATCCATGCAGAAAATAACCTCAATCCGATATTCAGTGTTTCAGTATGAATGGGGAACTCTTGCTGGCCTAGTAGAAAGGAATTATTAAAACCAAATGGTTTGTCTGAGTTGAACAGAACCTAAGAAACTTTTCAGAGATCTTCCATTCCTAAGTAAACAACGAATAGTAATAGAAAAACCACCTGTTTTTTTAACGCACGACGTGTATATTCGTGGAGGATAGCTGATTGCTTTCCAGTAATTTCATGACATATAATTATACCTTAAACTTTTTATTTTTAGCCTTATTTGTTCAGTTCGCTTACTTATTGTTGCAAGTGCTGGAGTGTTCTTAAAGGTTAATAACCCTTCTAAGGTTTAGCCTGAAGGTCTGAACAATACCGTTGAAAGAGGCTCCAGACCGATTGTGCGCTGGTTTGTAACTGGTATTATGTAGGGTATAAGTGACTTTAAAAAATCAAATTTCCCATAAATACGTTATAAATAAATCACTTGCGTGGTTTATCCGAATTATCGATTAGCAGAATTGATGTTAGCTGTTCTGGGTTAGGCACTAACATAGGCCTCCTATATTTTATTTTGCATAAGTGTAGAAAATGGTGCGAGGTATGTGGTAATATCAGTGATTTTAGTAATATTAGCAGTCTGCCAAGACTATGCCGCAGCATGGAAGAGTATCAATAATCACGGTGTTTCACTATTTTTATTATTGAAACATGATTAGGATCTGACTAATAGCATTAGATGCTAGCTTTATACTAAGAGATCAGTCAAAAGTATCGTAAAGTTCGATAGAGTTAAGAGATCTATCTATCAACAGATAGAGCCTATTTTCTATGCTTAGAGAGATACAGTTAGGATAAATCATAATTTCACCCATCTTGCAATGAGCTTGAGTTTTTTAAGCCATTTTAGCTAACAGAAGAGAGGATTAATATGCTAATTTATTCTCCTGCTTTCCTGAGATCGTAGATGTACTCCTTTTTTATCACGTTAATAGCCAATTCATCAAATCACTAGCAACTTGGTATTGCTGACAGGATACACAACGTTAGACCTAGATTATTTGACTTTGGTTTGCTGTAGCTAAGAATTAAATTTTGTATACCATATTATCAATATATGGTTGTTAAAGCCTTAACACCAGCTCTTTTTCCAGAATTGTTTATTATTTTGAATTTTCAATATACCCGAAACTTTTGCCAAAACAGTCCAATTAGAGCGCACGAACCTGATGGAACTAAAGAATAACGAAAATAGAATCTGTCGCTATATTCCTAGGTTGCTGATAGGAATGACGGGATTCACATGATTAAAAAAGCTCTTTTAAGGCAGTAAGTAATTTTATTTTTGGCAGGCAGATAGACATCTTATAGGCATATAGCATGCCTGCTAAAAAGTGAATTTTTAATTAGAAAGTAATGCCAATGAGAGGTGAGCAAATCTAATTGACAGCAATAATTAATAAGGTAATTCATAGGTGAGTAGAAAGGTATTGTTAATAAAAATAAATCGTATTGAGTGTTAAAGTTTAGCGTTACTTACAGGCGGCAGCCGCTGGGTATCTTATTTTAGACTCGAAGTCCTCGCTAAATAACACTCAATATTATTCAGTGTAAGAGAGGTTCCAGTGGGGGGTAGAAAGCGTACTATCGAGTAGAACATTCTTTGATATTACTGACAAAGGTAATAAAGCGCTCAATAAAGCTTATTGCATTTTAAATCAACATTCGTAGAGGTGATCTAATCCAATGTATTTCGCAATCAGTAAAGCATAAATCTTATGCTTGTCTTGTCTAGTAATCTTTCAGCCTATAAGTACCCCTTGCTCTGTTACTGATACAGAGCTAGGTTTTTTGTTTAGATTCACATCTTGTAAAATCGCCAATTTATTTTTAATAAAAAAGATCTGTGGAAATAGTGACCATCGCCTGTCCGTTAGTTGATTCAGATCGGTTTTATTCATTCTTTTAGGATGCACTCAAAATGACTGAAGTTGCCATCATGACGTTTTTTGTCAACTTGATGTTGAATATTTAGTATGGACACAATACAGGTTAGCCGAGAGTCTCGAAGACTATTGAAAATACAACGCTTCTTATTAACCGATTTCCCGATGCTATCTTATATTTCCATTTTTTAGTTCGGTAGTGTTTCAGGATTCTTATGAAATTTATCTGTATTCCGATTTTAGCGTGTTTCCTGTATCCAAATAGGTTATAACGATGGATATCTAGTTGGTAGCTTTGAGTCGAGTATTCAATTGATTGTTTGTTATCTTAAGGTAATCCTGACTAGGGAATTGCCCTAGCAGCCAACATTCTGTGTGAATGGTCTTCAGTATGCATTTTGCATCAGTAAAAAACAGACATGATTTGTTAATTAGATGTGTATTGACGATAGCAGTTTGCTTTTGTATCCCAGTAGGTCGCATGATTTTCTAGATCATGCTGATGAGGTTACCGATGGGGTAAGGCTATAGGATGCATTAGTATTGAGTTTGCGCGGATAGGGAGCGATCTAGGGGAGATGATAGCGACGATATATTAGCATTGTGATCTTTTTTGCCAAAAATGTTCTTTATTAACAAATTAGGCAGTATTGATCGTGGCGAATTGAGTGAATATTCCGTAAGCTATGCGCCTTTTCGCGTTTTGAATGTTGTGAGGCAGGTTATATGGATTCACTCGTTGTTCCTGATTTAGCGCTGTTGCGGCGCTGGCTGGATCAAACAGGCATTTCTTTTTTTGAGTGCAATTCCTGTCAGGCTCTGCACTTGCCGCACATGCAAAACTTTGACGGTGTATTCGATGCTAAAGTTGATCTCGTAGATAACGTTATTCTCTTTTCAGCATTAGCTGAGGTCAAACCGACTACGCTGATTCCGCTGGTAGCGAACCTAAGCTTAATTAATGCCAGTTCACTGACTGTTAAGGCGTTTGTCGATATTCAGGATGATAATTTGCCGAAGTTGATTGTTTGCCAATCACTGAGCATCGCTGCGGGAGTGACGATGGAGCAGTTCACCCACTTTATAGGACAGAGCGAAGAACAAATTTCAATGGTGATTTTAGAGGCACGGGAGAACGATCTGCTGTATTCCCGGGACGAAGAAGAAAGCTCATTGGGGGTAGGATCTCAGTTAGTACTTCATTGACTCCATCATACATCTATCCAATATGCTAGTTTTGAAAGAGAAGCACAATACGGCTGACTCTTTCACTAAATTTGATTAGTAGATAACAGATCTTATGAATGTATTATTATAGGAAGCGCTTGTCGTTGATGGATTTAGAGGTGCGATTGGACTAGGTAGCGTCTAGCGCTTGCTTAAATTTAGCTTAGAATGCCTAATTGTCTGTTTGAGGGTTTATAGTTAACTCGATCTTGGAAAGATCGGGAATTGTTTGTATTTCTCTACTCCAGTCAGATAAAGCTTCTAACTAATCCCTTTCTCGTGAATAGTTAATACGGCATCGCCTCTGCTTGTTGGCTCAGCTCAATGCTGTGACGTTATCACACCTATGTAGGCAATAATCTTAATCTCTGTGCCTCGTTGATTTTTGATAGTGCGTTCTCTGTGTTGGACTTTTTACTTTCAAAATACGTTAGTAAGTTAGTATAGTACGGCTATGCGAAGTAAGCCGTGTTGGCTGCGCTCTACAGTGAAGTTGATTCCGGAGATTAGCATGTCGTCTTTTTTTTGAGTTTAGCACTATGGTGAGCATGTTGAACAACTGATTGCCACAAGTGCAATTCTAATAGCGATAAGATGTAGTTGAGTATCATGTATCGTCAATCAATAACATCCCCCCTAATTCAGTAGGGCTATGAGATAAGCGCTTAGTAGTGGCGTTCAAACATCAGAGCTCGGTGCTCAATCAAGCGCATTAGGAGTGTAAAAACACCATTAACGCATAGGTAGACTAGCCCTGCGGTGGCAAAAACCTTCACATCGTACGTGCGGCCGTAAATCAATTGACTGTAACCCATCACTTCCATCAGCGTAATGGTGTAAGCCAGAGAGGTGCTTTTAAACACCATCACAATTTCATTAGAATATGAAGATAGTGCGCGCTTAAAAGCGAATGGAAGCATAATATAGAGTGTTTGTTGATGTGACATCCCTAATGCTTCGCAAGACTGCCATTGACCACTAGGAATTGCCCGTATTGCACCATAGAAAAGTTGGCTGGTATAGGCCGCGCTGTTTAATGCCAGTGCAATCATGGCGCATAGCCATGGTTGAGATAGCAGGTTCCAAAGCCAGGGATATGTGCGTATCGTAGGAAACTGCCCTGGGCCATAGTAGATTAAGAATATCTGTACTAGTAACGGCGTACCTGTAAACAGCGTGATGTATATTTTTACTAGTGGTGTTAAAAGTGGGGGGGTTAGCGTTAGTATGACCGTTAGAAGTAGCGATAGAACCAGCGCCACGGTAAGTGCAGAAAACGTCAGAGTTAGGCTGCTGTGTAGACCTTTTATGATATGAGGCACGTAATCAAGCATCAGATTACGAACCGTTCAAACCGCGTGGTATGTAGCTCGATGCGTTTAATCATGTATTGGCTTAGCAGAGTCAGGAACAGATAAATTCCCGCTGCAATCATATACCAAGTAAAGGGCTCCTGGGTACGGACCGCAATAGTCTTTGTCTGCAACATCAGATCATTTACGCTAATTAATGAAACTAGTGCGGTATCTTTCAACAGTACTAGCCATTGGTTGCCAAGGCCAGGCATTGCATGGCGCCACATTTGAGGTATAATTAAGTGGAAGAATATTGCTATATGACTAATGCCTAACGCGTGCCCGGACTCCCACTGCCCCTCTGCCACAACTTTGAGGGCTCCGCGTAGTGTCTGGGACGCGTAAGCGGAATAAAGTAGAGCTAGGGTAATCACACCACAAAAGAATGGGCTAATTTCAAGTGTGTCAATAGTTAGTTTGATCGGTAATTGGCACAGACCTAAATTAAGGATAAAACCATCCGATAGTATCAGAAGTAACTGAGACGAACCAAAATAAATCAGAAATAGGAGCAGAATTTCTGGGAGACCACGTAACAAGGTCATCCAAATGGTACTAAACCAACTAACCAGCTTCCAGCTGGAGGATTCTCCAATGGTAAATAGTATTGCCAGAATAAGCCCGAGGAGAAGCGAAAAAAAAGCAAGGCTAATGGTCATTGTAGTGGCATTTATTAGGCTGTGAATATAATTCATCTCCGCAGATCACTTCTCAAACCATTTTTTGTAAAGGATTTCATAGGTGCCATCCTGTTTGCACTTTTCAAGTGCGGCGTTGAATTTGCTTTGTAACTCGGTATTTGTCTGACTTAGCGCAATACCTAAGCCGCTCCCAAAATAGTCTTTATCAGTAACTTTATTTTCTACCGTTGCCAGTTCTTTGTTATGAATTAACCATTCGTTCACCACTGCTGTATCACCGAATACGGTGTCCACACGGCCATTTTTCAGATCCAGCATAGCATTCTGGTAGTTGTCGTAGGGTATAGTGGTGATTTCTGGGTGTTTGTCGGCAAGATATTTCTGATGCGTGGTGCCATTTTGTACGCCCACTTTTTTCCCTTTAAGAGCTGAAGCATCGGCTACGCTATTTTTTAAGGCGATAAAGAGCGCTGAATTGCTAAAGTAAGGGTTGCTGAACAGCACTTGCTTTTTACGATCTGGTGTAATGTCCAGACCGGCTATAACTGCATCAAAGCGCTTAAACTTTAGTCCTGGGATTAGCATATCGAATGCTTGATTAGTGAAAATGCATTTTGCCTGCATCTCATAACATAGTGTGTTGGCCACATCAATATCAACACCCTGTATCGTGTTGTTATCGTCAATAAATTCAAATGGAGGATACGAAGCGTCGGTCGCGAAACGAATAGTTTCAACTGCGGATGCGGAAACGCTAATGCCTGCTAAAACGCTGGCGATTAGGTACTTTTTCATCGTAAACTCCAAACAGAGAGAAGATTAAATTATTAGTGTGATAAATAGTTAGAAAACTCTGTAGTGCTTGGCCGAGTAAAGAGGGTTTTCCCACCCTGTTCCACAACATGGCCATTTTCCATATATACTACATGGCTAGCAATCTTACGTGCTACCTCCATCTCATGAGTAACGATAACCTGAGTTATGCCAGTCTGAGCCAGCTCTTGAATAATACATATTATCTGGGCTTTAATCTCTGGATCTAATGCTGCAGTTGGCTCATCAAATAGCAGCACTTGTGGCTCCATCATTAACGCCCTGGCGATTGCCACGCGCTGTTGTTGGCCGCCGGATAAGTGAAGTGGAAAGCGATCGGAAACATTAGTTAGACGTAGACGCTGCAACAGCCTATTTGCTCGTTCTATCGCCGTGTCTTTTTTTAGTCGCAGCACGAGGCAGGGTGCTTCAATTAAATTTTGAATTACTGTAAGGTGAGGCCATAGGTTGTATTGTTGGAATACCATGCCAACGTTCTGCCGTAGCTCACGGATGGATTTTTTACTTGGTATCTGCATAAAGTCAAAGTGATGACCAGCGATCTTTAACTGACCAGAACGCGGTATTTCCAATAGGTTAAATACTCGTAATAGTGAGCTTTTGCCAGCACCACTTGGGCCAAGTAGGACTAACGTTTCCGCAGTTGAATAATTCAGCGTAATGTTAAATAGTACCTGATGAGTACCGTAATAACAGTTTATGGCGTTTAGTTGAATGCTCATACATAAAAATCGACTTTACATTGATTTAAATCGTAACTCTAAAGGAATAGTTATGCAATATATATGCGTTAGGATATCTGTCTTGTCAAAGAGAATAAGAGCTGCGGTGATCGCGTTCATTCTTAGCAAGAGCTAGATAAAATCAGATAAGATAGAATCTGTATAATATTTTATTAATAATGCATTTATTATGTGGTTTCCGTTCTATTAACTAAGATAGGGCATAATTCTTGTGAGATAGGTTCGCACCATTTTCAAAATCTAAGATTTCAATCTTTGATTGAAGTTACTTGCCGTTAGTTAATAGTACATTACTGCCTCAAGAAAATGTTAGTCGCTATTTAGGAAATTAGCTCAGGTTAAAAATAACATCAAGCGGTTAGATTATTTACGTAGCAATACATTGCTAGATCGTGATTTTATAATGATTTTAAAAATTATCTCAATGCTGCCGAATCACTTATCTCTTTCCGTTATGATATGGATTGCTCGTAATCCATATCAGGCAGTTCAGGATATTCTTGCTAGTCGCCTATGAGTCCCTCCAGCGTAGTTTATTCTTGTTATTATACTAGATAGTTACGTCAGAAATCAACATCACTTACGGATAGGAAAGCCTTCCTTGGAGCTCTTTGTGTAATGGTAAAACCGTAGAACAAAGTTATTATTCCTATTTCTCAGGTTTTAAGGAATCTTCTTCATGCATACCAAATTATTTGGGTGGGCTTGATTTCTCGAATACAGTCACTATAAAATCCAGCGACTATCAAAGTAAAAGATGTGGTGGTATTAGGTAAGTGATAGAAGGCGAGAAAGCCATTCGGCCATCAAAGCTAGTGCAATTCTTCTATATCCTAGAAAGTCAATCTTTGAGGGACTGCATATAAATCATTTTGATAATCGTTTATCTTCACAAAAATAAAATGGGTCCTGCACACCTAACAATAAACATTCCCGTCGCCGTATTGATCGTAAATCGCAGGTGATATTTACACAGAGAATTGTAAAAGAGGCGCTGCTAATCTTCACTAGCACAGATGCCTGTAGGTTACGTGAGGCTATAACAAGATACAGCTACTGAATGCATATCGGTTAGTACAGCTGCGATGAGAAAGTAGAGACTGCATTTTTGGTCTTTCTTACCGCTTTGTCTGTCCGATAAAACGAGCTTTGTCTTGAGTTTGCTGGAAGCGTTCAGCAATTCACGTTGCGGGTTATTTGTTATAATACTGAAAGTATTAAATATAAACTATTAGGCTAACAGGATTAATCAATGCGATTGATCTCATACCTCACGTTGTTGTAAAAGTATCGTACACTACTTTCCGCATTTGAAAGTGAATAGTGCTGAGTAGTGTTCTAAATTATCTCCAAATAAAATGCAGAAATATTTTGCTTGTTTATTGACTAATTTATAGAATTAAATCATTATGGATAAGTTTTCAAGTTAAGTGTTGCGAGCCTTTGGCTGGAGTAAAGTTAGCGTCGATAGGTTGTATATTGAGTAGGTAATTGATTAAGTTGACTAAACTTTTATTCTCATCAAAATTAGAGTATGGCATATTACCAGCACTGCACTAGGGGATATGTAGAGCAATGGTACTGGGGTTTAAACATCTGTTTTACACCGCTGCTAGCGAAATACGCTGGTATGTGAAATTAACAAATATCTTCCACGCCCCAGTAAGTAACTACTGGGTCTATCAGTGGATCACTTGATCACATGTTGTGTTGCTAATAATTGTGCTAGTAGTTTAATCTAACGCACATAATAAAAGTCCCGTATCGGTATTAAGAATGTAGGTGTGCTGTAACCAGACGTATTGCTCGGTCCTTGAAGGTTAACGGAAGAGAAATGATCGATAATAGCATAAGAGTAGAGCTGTAACTCACGAGAAGTAAATCCTTATATATTATTTCTCACGGGAGGCTATATCTGTACCAGATAGCTAGTATTCTGTGGAATGGTTATTGTACCTTGTTAGATGTCCAGGCTGTAAAACTTTGTCCGCCTATATCATCGGACGCTTAATATAGATGTAAGAATTTTATTGATTGTATCATTTTGTTCAAAAATCTAATATCATTAGGCTGATATTATAGAACATAATCTTATATTGGAATATTATCGCCTTCTATTTTATAGGGTTGCCGCGTTATTCCAGGCTTAAAAATGGAAATAAGTGAGCAGCGTGATTACTGTCAAGCCTAACATTAAAAACAAAGGGCCTAACAGAAAATGTTTACAGTATATAGATAACTGTGTTTTACTTTTAATCTGTACTAAGGCTTTGCATTACTAAATATAATGTATAGAAGATCGTGATCATAGATAGAAGATTCTCTCGATCCTTTCATAGAAATAATCTGATAATTCACCAGAGGTGAATGCGTTATTTGCGCCCTCCTTCTTTTGTGAGAAATTTATATATTATATTTGATAATTAGCGGAATGTTAATTTAAATCTTTAAACGTATGTATATTCATTGAGGTTGCTCAGAATAAAGTAAATGAGGTTCTATAAAAGTGCCGTTACATGGTTAGTTACCTATTCAGTTGCATTCTTCCTGCAAAAACTTATTTAATGGTAATAGCTGGCTCAGCTATGTACTGTTTAAATCGGCCCTAACCTCTTATGATTGCATCGTCGCCTTCCTATCCATTAGATTATTTAGGGTTTATTAAAAAGATGCTTGATCCTTCTCGAGCTTCTCAGGAGAAAGTATTATTGGGTGATTGCTAGCAATCTAGAATAAAGCTATGCACAATAGTGGGGTAAGCTACTTCTATACCGTTGATTTCTTGGAGAATTACCAGAGTTATCTCTATATAAATAGAGCAGAGATAAGGCTAAGATATAAACAGATTTTGTGGTGAATCAGCATTGGAATCGGCATCATCACATCATTACGCAGTCAAGATAATTGAATGAACCTACAATACTTAACACTGGTCCCTAGGTTAGGTGTACAAATCTAAAATAGTGAGTACCAGCTGCTCTAAATAAATCGTGAGACGTGTGTCCTATGTGCTTTAAATGCATGAGGCGGAACATCAGCTGGCAAAAGTAGGGCTAGAGCAAAGTAGAAATTTAATTTTAGGGGGTTGGCCGGAAAAGGTTGTGACTATACTTAAGGTAGTATGTTTGCCACTCAATGCTAGTATGCTGATATATTAATTAATATTACAAACGATATACTGAACCTTGAGTCCTGAAGAGTGTGGACAAGGTAGAAACGTAGTTTGGCTAATAGAATGAAGATGTTAGTAGCGTTCAGTAAAAACAATGATGCTCGCGGTAGAATGACCTTGCTGGCAGAAGCGTATATTATACCCAAAAGATGCTCAGTTGCTGCTGCAGTGGTTATCTCCTTTTTACTATAACCATTGAATAATTAAACTTCTTTACTAATTGGAAACAGCGGCGTTATTAAACGAGCTGTGTGATTCCGACTGTATTAACCCAGTGTCTGGGAGACATCTCTCAAAAGAGAATAACAGCATTCAGCACTTTCCTGCTGCTTTAAATGCAAAAGCAGTGATAACCATGTGTAGCCGATCTGGTTTTTATGCTGGCAAAGCACGAGATGCCAGCTATGAGTAGCGTTACTCACTGGTAACATGGGCTTAGACGTCGGATGCCGGTTGGGATTTAAATCTCTTTGAGTACTAAAAATTTCTGGAATAACTTAGAGTATTCTTTATCGATCTGCCAGATCGCAATATGAAATATACTCTGACCGTGTAACCTTCAAGGCACTAATAGGCAGTCATATCTGCTTCTGGTTATGAAGCATCATGTAAGCGATTTACGCTAGTGTACTATTATTAGCGCGTTATTCAGTAACGGGCCCGATTCTACTTCTGATTAAGCGGGGTCAGGTGCCCAAACAGTATATATTTGATGATTATATGATAATGATTTCGGAGTCGAAATAGTCATCCTATTCGTGTTTACCTTCTTTTCCACCTCGGCCTAATTCAGGCTTGCAGTAGTTCGCCTGTGCGCTCCGGATCGCCTACCTGAAGGGTTAGAAGCAAGGATCCTGAGTAGCCACGCAGTGGCTGTGCTAGTTCACTATGGACCTGATAAGGCTCTCCATGCAACAGCAGGTTTCCCAAGCCATGGCTCCCCATCTTTTTCCTTAATGAGTCCTGTGAGTGCCTGATAGGCAGTAAGCATTGCGTTAGATACGGGAAGCCAGGTTATGGCTACGGTATCATGAAACGTTAGACTAGGTTCAATATTGTCATATTATTAGTTTGTATTAACTAGCATTTAACACTGAAGCCGTAACCTACGGTATTGCTATAAATCCGTGGGTTTGCACTTGGCTGTGCATAATGGTTGACCCTGGGTATAACCGGGCTAACACGTTCCTATGGTGATAGCTAATTTAAAAGGTTAGGCAACGCGGCGTACGGATATTAATCAGCTATGTGAATGAGAGCACCTCGGTGATAAACAGAGGTTTGGCCGACCAGCCCGCACAGACTGTACCTCGCTGCATATTCACATAACTAGCAGTGTCGCTTATGGATACATAAGAACACAGCGCCTACAGATTAGTGATTGTTACGGTAAACAGTCGATTTACTCCCGTCGTCGACGAATCGCTCAATATTCAGAATAAAAGATAGGACCTCATATGGAGCGGCACAAAGATATAGGTGCATGGAAAATATTTAATTAACTATCAAAGTCATAACTGACGTGGCATGCCAGTATTTTTAGAAATTTCTCATGATTGATTTTAATATTCTGAAACTGGTTAAGCATAATTTGCAACAAGTGTGTTTACGATCGGTGAACTTGATGTGGTGTGCACGGTTTACGTTAGTCCGCAGGTAAGTTAGAAACTGTAAAAATTGTATATCGAGATCGGTGATACATTTAAGCAAATGTAGTGGCTAGGAGTGATTCATTAGGGGAAAGCGCAAGAAAGAGCCAGATAAGCTGAGGCACGCCTGCCTGAGTGTTGCGTTTGACTGATACAAGCGGGGGGAGCAGTAACTAGCAGCAGTCACCTTGTTGCTAATTAAGTATTGGCAAAAATCAGGTGGTGTTCCCCAGGAACTGGAGCACGTGGAATATCCTCGGCGAGGAAATGTCGGTAGGTACCATTAGCGCGGTGAGATCCTCAGAAGTCAGGCAAGCCTAAATGCCCTAATATAAATCTAGTCTATACGCCACAATTGAAGAAACGTAGCCAAGTTCCTTTCCGAAGAGTAGCACTTTGCAAGGTCCAGACGCTGATTGCACCGCAGAAAGCCTTGCATATTCTAATTTCTAGCGGATCTCAGAACTATTCCTTGTTAAGGCTCACGTGTCAAAATCTTATTTCTGCACTGTAAAGTTTGGTAAAGAGCACTTGTTTACGGTACTAAAATTATACTCGCCTGATCACAATTTTTTGAAAAAGATCCGGTCAATACTAGAAAGTCCAAGATCTTATTCAGTACTACTGTCGTTTTGAGATGCTCAAACCAGTGAAATGCTTCGTTTATAACGTAAAGCACAAGTGTATATTCAATTGGCGAGTCCGAGATAGGCACAGGTGAACCTCTTCACAGCGCTAGGTAATAAGAGCGCTATAACCATTATCCTGTTTGGCGCTGAACTAGCGTAACGAGGGGAATCGCAAAATCATTATCATCTATCGCAATGATATTAATATAAATATTCTGAGTATTTTAGCTTTTGGATAGGAAGTGATCGTCAGCTGTATTGGTGTATTCGAGATCGGATTACGGTACCATTAGAGCTAAACGGTATTTGATGTAGCTATTAGTTGGCGATTAGACGGTGGATGTATCGAGGATGTGAATTTAAGTATTGAATTAGGGGAAATAATAGCAAACATTGCGATGTTTAACTCCGGAAAACTGACGGTGATAAAGATTCGTGGCTTCTTGGATAAACAAAGCGTTAGTGTTTGCCGGCTAGGTAGGAAAGGTGTGTCAGTGTTAACAAGGTTATAAATTAGTCAGTAGTAACGTGGCTATATTAGGTAGATTTTCTAATATTATTATCTGTATCCGTACATAAATGCGGCGGGAAATATTGAGGTGCAGACGGTCTACGAAGGGTTGAGAAAAGCGCGTGTTGTAAGTCCAAAAGCTGCGTGACTACAGCGATTAGGATTTGGTGAACTCGTGGATTATCAGCCAAATTACCTTTATTATGACCAAGCATAAAATGATACCATTAACCGCGCATTGATACAAATGGGTGAAGTTTGGCCCTTAGAGGGGTACACCAATTAGTTCATTTAATAGCCATTCTATCGATGAGGTGATGCTCATTTTAAACAGTGGTGCTCGTAGGGTACACATTGGTTTTCTCCACTTATGATTTAGATCGGGCGTAGCAGGCTAAAAAATATTAAAATTTATTCTGGAAAGTACAGCGATTCACAAAATAACTATAAGTAAAATCATAAAGTTAAATATTTTGGTCTGTCGCTATTCTTTTGTCTTGACAGAAAGTGACTAGGTATTTGTCCAAGACGCTTCTCCAGAATATGGTCGCGATGACGATTAATAAAAATGTACAACACTAACTATGGTTAGTGTTCTTATCGGTATGGGATTGTCAGTATTAATCTTCGTGGCTGCGGATGTGTCTAAATAGGAAAACTAGTATATATCAAATCCATTTTTACTAAAACAGTCGCTTTTTATCCTGGTAAGGTTTTTGTGAGCATCCCTATCTTCGCTTGGCTCTGAAATATGGGAAACTTGGCGTTTGTTTGACAAACCCGATCTTTAGTATCTATTCGCCGAATATCACAAAAAATACACAGTTGCCGTGATGAAGCTGTTGATCTAGTAGTCAATAACAGAAGTGTTAGCGAATAGTATTCTGCGTTTATAGCATGCAATTCAGTCAAGTTCGGTGATGTTGTGCAGCTGCAGCGATAGGCAGTGGTAATGAACGTTACTATCAACAATTAGCTTTTGCTATATCAAACCAGTGCTAAGGACGTGATTCACGTGAGTGATATCTGAGTCACTGTACTGGGTATGGCTAAATAGCATAGTCAATGTTTGGTCGCAGTAAGATGCTACATGCTGGCTGCATTGTAGCACTATGGTACATAGTGCGGATGGCTAATAATTTTTTAATTGGATTTCTTTGCATACGCTCCTGTTGCAGTAGGAGCGTTAGAATAGTAGTTAACGCGTTTTCTGATGTTGCACCATTGTAAGACACGCTGCTTCGCCTATAAGGTAATAGGTGTGGGTGTCACTCACTCGAACTACCCGAATTTTACAATGTTTGGCGCTGCTGCAGGAAAGTTCTTTGGGGGTAGCCGGTATTGGAGTGATAAATACCATGCTGATATCACACTGACTAGTGTAGGTGAGAGATCAGTATGTGCATATCGGCGCGTCATTAAGACGTATTCAGCAGTTTTTATCGAATTAGAATCAGCTTTCTTACTTAGTGCTCCGCTAAGGTAAGGCTGTTATTTGATAGTCTAACGCCTGTTAGCACTAGCCTTGCTAAGATGAGGGAGTAGCGGTCTTACCGACAGCAATAATAAGTGAGTTGCTCTTTTAACCAGTTTTGAGTGGCGTTCGGTCATTTGCTAGTGCGCAATCCAGAACGGCTGCATCTGATCAATCTTTTTTTGCAAGTCGATTAATCAAATACCCCAGATAGTGAAGCGCATTGTTAGCTTGTTTCGTTGCATAACAACGCCGTAGCAGGCGTTTACGTTAGTTATTGGATGTCTAGCAGTAAAGTACGAATCACATAGTTTTTCTTCCTCTACGCGTATCTTACCATCGATTTGAGTACTTGAGTAATAAGCGAAAGCATCTTAATCACTAATTTTATAACAAATAAACCTACTTTTTGAGGTTTTAAAGCATTGATTGCGATTAGTCTCGATGACTGAAATTCATTGAATGATATTACTAATAATATAAATCATGGCAATACCTTCCAGTTGTGTTTTTACAGATTGTATCTATTACCAGATGCACCTAGAGTACATAATAGCTGCATCGAATTGTCAATGTTGGACTTGAGTACAAGTTTTACTAAATGTTAAAGTAGATAATGTTATGAACATATTTAATAAATATGTCAGCGGTTTATCTAGAATAGATTATAAAAACATAATCATCATAAAATAGAGATAATTTGTTAATAGAAAATCACTAAACTAGCCTATAAATAAGGCGGATCATTAATTGGTAATAATAATTAGTTGATTTTTTATATTTAACCTAATGATAATTAGGTACACAAACACATCTCAATATTGTTTTTAGCTAAAGCTAATCATATGTTAATGAAATTTTGCATTGTGGATTTATAAAAGTTATTTTTTGTGTTGAATACGGGCCGTAACTGATATAGATAGCAGTCGCTATCGAGGAAAGGTGCTGTCCGTATTTTCACTATCTAGCTGGCAACACTCACGTGATGCTGTGAATGACTTCGTCAGAAAACCCATATCTATTATTGATCACGCAAGGAAGCATAAGTCAGAAGAATGATTTGGGAACTTATGATGTTTAATCAAGAACTAGATGTTAAGCTAAAAAGCTTGTGCTCGGCTGCGTAAATATAGATACGAGTTTATGACTGTCAGGTGCCTATTGTTGGAGCTACTTTGCCACCATGTGACATGAGAAGCGTTTGATAGGTGTAGGCTGGATTTTTAGCTGATCCATGAAGGGAAACGTGAGCCTTCATTATAAAAATCACGTTAGAGCTGCTTGCGAGCTCAGGAGCGTCTCTTCCTCAGCCAAGTTTTAGGCTGCCGTGTGTATTGAAATATGTAGTTTCATGTGCGAAACTCTCCTATGCGTTAGCAGTCCAGTGCATATGTGTTTGCTGCAATTTTAAGCAAACACAAGCAGCAGGCTTTTGGTTGTTCAAACACGATGTAAGCCCTCCTGTTATTGTTTATTTGATTTAGCATGACATAAATAGGCAGGTATACTACGTCCTCCATGGGAGCACTCGGTAAATGAAAGTAGCCTAAATGGGAAAGTGTATCTAAAACTTCACTACTAATATCAATCATTTGGCTCGTATGGGTGCTATTAATCTGTCAATTGGTCATGATCTAGAACTGGAACTCGTGATCCAGGTGCTGTGTTGTTATTGTAAAACCAATCCAATGTTGCTGGATGCAACCTGTGTAGGGATGACCGCTATCCTAGGAGGATGATTTTTGGGTGTCGTGTAGGTGATGTGCTGGGAGCAAGTCGTTTTGTATACATCACTTATTTAGCATCGGTTCTCTGATACTATGTACCAACTGTGCTGATTTCGGAAACCCTGTAAGTTTTCTGATTAACCCTGGATCAGGTTAAAAGAATATCTTATATCTTACACGAGATCCATACCAGTATCAGTATTGGTACAAAGTCTGCTGGTAAAGTCGGTGCAGACAACCTGATTAAGTATTACTAGTAAGTAGTAATACTCCGCCAGTCAGTTCGAGTACCTATCAGGAGCGCAGTAATGTTTGAAAAACACCGTTTGTGCCTCTCTAGAATGAGATGCTTGAGTTAACGTTGGAAGGGGCTATTAGATCATCAATGGGATAAAACAAAATATTGGTCGCACTAAGATCTGCGTTACACCTTCAGTCGATCCGCGCTTCTTAGAACTATCTGTGCAATAAATAAAGGTGGCGCATATCGAATCTGTATTGGACGTATTCACGGTTCCTAGAGAGATTCTTTCTAAGAGTGATTACGATGTACTGAGCAACCTGAGTAGCCGTCTGCAGATCTTGACGTTTTATACAGATTAGGCGAGAGCAGCTTTGATGGAGTGGATTTCAATAAAGTGGCTTTGCCTAGGCAGCCATTTTAAGATTTCCTGTTCGTTCCTCTTGGTTGTCTGACTGGATTTTAGAAAGTGAGTCAGGATGCAACTAGTCCAAGCAGTGACCATCCAGCTACTAAGTTGGGTATATCTAAATATATGGAGCGCCTCATACCGCCTCCCTACTTCGCACCTGCGGCCTGGTTTATATCGGTTATAATTCAGGCGGGTTTCTAGTTGGTGCAGTGCTCAAGCACTTGCACGCGGTAGTTCTGCAAGATAAAATCAAGAAATAGACACACGCGTCTACAGCTTGCTGCCGAAAGTGAGATACGAGGTAATCGTGACTTACGATACCCTTGAAAGGAAGTCTTCCCTAGGATAATGTGTGTGATTAAGACTAATCAAGGGAGTAGCTGAAAGCGAACGACAAGCGAGTTGTCGGGGTCAGCAGGATAATAGAATCGATGTGATACAGGAGATTCAGTAAACGTTTACACCACCATTCAGCAATCATATGGGCACTTTTATCTTCTTTAAATTTTGTATAATTAGGTGAACTAGTCATGAGTTGATATGTGCATGGTTGAACTGTCAGCACAGTTAGATGTGAAGGGCTGCTGTCTGGAACTTGGTGAGTAGACGCGGGATTCGCTGTCTTGCGAAAGGCTACACGTCCAAGACGCCGTTTCAGGCATTGTATCTGTAATGCAAAAAATCTGAAGAAACTAGTAGCCTATGAACTGCAGTGCGGGTTGCTGGTGACGTTGGGTTCAGTGATAGGTACACTTAATAAAGACAAAACCGAGTTGTCTATTCTCCATACATCGATACGTTTGGAGGGGTAGGATATAGTAGGGAGTTTAATGGGATCTTCCCGTAGATTATGAAGTCTGTAAATAAGACTTGACGTTGCGAAACTGTTTGTTGTTGGGGGACAGTTCGCTAGCGAACTAAGTTAGTGAAATGTTTTGCCTGCCCTTAAAAGCGCAGGGCACATTTTCATGGGCAGAGAGATATCCTAAATACTACCAGCGCCTAGAGCCTGATTCGTCGGTCAACGGCTTCGGAAGACAATACGCCCTTTGCTTAAGTCGTACGGGGTGAGTTCTACAGTAACTTTGTCTCCTGTTAGGATACGGATGTAGTTCTTACGCATTTTACCGGAGATATGCGTAGTTACTACGTGCCCGTTTTCTAATTCAACACGGAACATGGTGTTTGGCAACGTATGAAGTACGGTGCCTTGCATTTCAATATTGTCTTCTTTAGCCATCTGGTCCTCTAGGTCTAACAACCTTGCTTTTTAATCTGCACGATAATGCCGAAAAACCTACTTTATGTAAAGTAGCATTGGCGGACATTATATTGTTTCTACAATTAGTTGGTTGGAAAGGGAGATGTCACTTGCTGTGTTGTACTAGTCACAGTGGCTAATATCTTTACCCTAACGCCTCTCACTGAACTCGTTGAGCTATTGCAAGAATCGTATTGCGGATTGCTCTTGCTCCATGCCATGCTTATGAATGTGAATCTTCAGCATCTGACAGTTAATTTATTCTCTGCCATAATCACTAAAAAGGTTAGAAAAAATCATCATAGATTCCTTAGGATTCTGAATAATACGTTTAGAGATCGACTCGTCGCGTTTAGGATCGGTATAGCGGCCATACATACCGACTCTAATCGGGGATGCTGCTAGACTGTGATCGAATGGGCTTAGTAAGAAGATAGAATGTCAGATCAATGTGTACTATTTCAGGAATCATTTAGTAATCTTAATTTTATTGATGGCGAGGGTAAGGATCACTGTAGTACAGTTATTATTGACTGAGATACAAACATTTTCCCGTAAAAGCCTTTAAGGCTGAGACTGAGATGACATTCTTCTAGAAACAATACAGCCCTGGATCGGGTAAGCATTATAGAATTCCATTTACCAGGCTGATACAAAGGATAGATTTTGTTTCATTGGCTTCCATAAAGCGTGGAAGCCATGGGGTATCGTAAATTGCTCGCAGAGCGTTAAGAATGCGGCGTTCATTCACAAGCGATGAAAGCACTAGTGACTGCGCGGGCAGCTTAATAATGCGCACTATGGTCTCAATAACTCAAGAATTTATTTTACGCACTACGTTGATGCGTCCCCGAGGACGCCTTTAATACCTTAATGCATGAGGTAGGCAGTGAATTGTTTTCTCAAGAACCTGCCGGTTATCGATTATGTAGATACAGCACAACTGCTCCAGGCCATAAAGATAGTAAATCAGTAGATGTAGTGTTTGGTATGAAAGCTGTAGTTTGCCAGCAGCCTAATTTCTTTTTCAATTGCGGTATCTAGCCTTAGATAGATTCCCGTAAGGCAGCAGAGTTGCTGAGTACAGCAACTGCGTGGTGATACCGCATCAATATTGTGGTACATCTAGTTCCCCATGCCAGATAGGTGTCCAGTCCTTAACTTGCTAGAATATTAGTTTCTCAGACTAGGAAGAGAAACGTACCAAGTCCTTTATTACTGGAGGTGGGGAAAGTGAGGAGCATATTTTCTCAGCATATTACTAAAGAGACATATGTTTAGATTAGCATGCTAGGCATCTTTGTAGAATAGACGCGTCATTTCATGAAACGGCTGGCCTATGAACAGTGTTTTAGCATCAGTCTCCATAGGCGGTTGAATAGTTGCAAACCTGGGGTCCAGAACTGTTCTGCTGAGGAGTAGGATATTTTCTCAGTCGCCAGGAAGCGCAGTATTGGCAGAAGCTAGCTGTTATAGATAAAGTGCTGATGTTGTAAACTTAGCGTTACTTAGTCATAACACCTGGACTGACACTAGACTAGGAAGGATTATGTGTACGGCCAGCCTTAGATTTGTTTAACTAGTATCGCTGAATTTCTGAACTGAGCGAGGTGCTAAAAGAAACTTTCCAAAAATATCATTAGTGCAAACATTGCTAATACAGCCAGGCGATATTATGGATTAGTGTGTCGATTGGGTAGTGCCCTTAATATCGGTATGCAGCTATACTAAAAGCTTTACTGTTAGGCTTTGGGTAAGGATTATCAACTCGCGTAGGGTTTATAACGCAACTCGATTCTTGTATGGGTAATACACCAATGCTGTTTTATTGGTTTTATTTTTTTGTACAAGTCATTGACTTTGCGAAAGTCTCGTTGTTCACCCTTGTTTTGTACCTGCACTTTTAGTTCAATAGTGATACTATACATGCAGTAGATCCAGTTATCCCGGATCGGGTTACTAAACTGGTAAAATACTGGCAATACTAGCAACACCAAGAATGACAAGATGTTGACAAACACAGTACTAGGGAACGGTTCAGCTTACTCAGACTGCATGACAACCTCAAGAACACTACTTTCCTTTATAAACTACGATATTATGCGTAGTTAAAGGTTATCGTGGATTAGCGTCTGCCAGTAGGCAGTTAATCAGGTCAGGCTGAAGTTAGCAGCTGATTCTGCCATCGATAATGTTATGTCTTATTAAAGCGAAAGAGCAATAAGATGCGAAAGCGTACGGAAGCGGACGCAATAGATGGACACTTCCCCTCACTTACTTTACTCTTATGACTCGGCAGGGTGAAAATTATCATTATTAGAGGGTGGTTAGCTGCGTAGCATGCTGTAGTGCCGAAGCCGTACTAAGACACGCCAGCAAATGCGCATGATTATCAACCTCCGAGACTATTGTGCCATTGTTCTGAATGATAGGCGCGTTGTGCATTACTCTAATCTAGTTATAGATTTGTGTATCTAGTAACTAATGGGTGCTCAATAGGTGCTGTCTATTACTTCGCGTCATTTACTGCCTGGACTACCTGTTTTATATTGATAGGACGTGAGATATTTAAACGGAAACCGTGCGATAAATGTCGATCTACCTGGAACAGGTCAGGGTGATTAGGTTTTACATAGTGAAACAGGGATCATCTCTCAAATTAACCGATGATTTAAATAATATCTTGCCTTACTTAGGGTCCAAGACCAAATACTGCTGCTTATTACTATGAATAGGAGGGTTTTATGAGCAATAAGAATGATAAATAGGATCGTGTAGAGTATTTAGAAAACACAAATAGCGAAAGGATCATTACTGTCGAAATACCATTCAGCAACGAAAAGTCATCGGCTGAAGCCAAATTACCAACCCAATTTGATAAAAAGTAGCTGTATTTCAATCGGTATAAGAGATTGATGGCTTCCCCGCTCTTCCTCTTATATCTATTCTAACGATTTGATCCGTAGGGATATAAGTTACGAGAGCCCCGTCGTCCTGATGAATCATGCCTCCATATTTTATTCACGTATTCCTATTTGTCGGACTGCTATGCGTGACATAGAGAATGACATCACTGTTGTTACCGAGTCTAAAAGGCCTATTTAGAAGATATCGTTACGCCGGCAATCCTAATAGCAAGTCTCGAGTTATTATTGAGGATTAAAAATAATTCAGTTGCTCTATAATTCGTTTGGCCAAACATTTGCTTCCAGGCAGGGTGCGTGCTCTCAGACCACGAGATATAATACTGCATTAAGAATGGGTACAATCGTTTACGCCCATATTTACGCCACAATGCACCCAGAGTGAATGCCAACAATACAGTCGGCAGCGCTTCCGTATAAGCATTGACTCCACACCAGAGTGGCAAGTGGTATGTCACTGTTGGTGACAGGCTAAAATCAGCGTGGAAAAACGATATTAATGGGCTGATGGTGCTCTTTTAAACAGACATTAGCAATAAAGTAGCTAATGTAGTCAGAGGTCAATGTTATCGGTGTTGCCAGGGTAAATCGAGCAGGGTTGGATCAAGCGTATTGATCTCTTTCTGTAGAGACTATCATTATGATAATAGTAACAAAACGCTGACGTATTGACAGTGTGTTTAAATCATCATCTAGCTGGATGATCTTCAAACAGACTTCCCTAAATACGTGCCCGTTTTTCTTGCTTAACCCGTTTAACCACCGAGTAAATCGACTGCAGTGAGATTTTGTATTTGCGTGCTAGCGCATGATGGTTATCCTGCCATTGTAATCGGCAATATATCTCCTCGCCACTCTGGCCGACTTTCCATATTAACCCATCAGGAATAAACATTCTTCCCGCCCCAGCCCGCCATTATCTGAGTGGCGACAGCACCTCCTATCTGGCTGGCAACGGCAGGGTCACTATCGATTGTCTGGCTGACGGTTTGTGCAGTGTCCTCGGTCAGCTCAACTAGTTACTTCGGCCCTTTACTCCAAAAGGTATTTTCTAGCATGAGGTTGTTCTTGCCACGTCTTTTTGCCACTGCTTGAGTATCTCGATACTAGGCTGGCTTGTGGGTTATTTAGCTAATAAGGGCATCACAGCCGGTTCCCGTTTAACAAATTGAGCTAGGGCTGTTGACGAGGCATTACGGACGATGCTATCACCGGCCATGGCCTTCAACAGGGCCTGTATTTTGAATTTGCGGACGGTCGCTCTGTTTTCCTGGCGTGGCGGAGTAGACTGGATATCAAAGCCTTTGGCTTTTAGGGTTTCTAATATTTTCGTTAGTTGACCGATATTCAGAGTGGTTGTCGATGTTGTCCGTTAGCCTGTGTAGAATTTTGCGATAAGTCGCGTTATCCAGTTTAAGATACTAGGCGGCAATATGGATTAACTGCAGGTATTTTGTCGGGGCATCGGAGTTGTCCTTTATCGTTGTGGTCTGGGTCCAGTTCCCTTATTCCAGGAATAAAAATAATCCTTCAGGTTTTGCAAGATTCTAAGATAAATATCGTTATTATTCAATTAAATGAAATTAGGATTATTTCTGTTATTGTTTCTCCATGTAAATCGCCAAGGATTCATATCTTTGATCATTTCAATTTTTTCTGCGAACTTTTTCACAGCCTGTTGAAAGGCGCTGCTGTATCACATTCCTGTTTATGCAGCGTTGAAAAGCACTATCGGCATAGTGACTGGCGTATAGAGCTAAAATTATTATCTACATAATAATGTATCTATTCACTGAATTAAGCTCGGGTGTGCAACAAAGCGAAGGTTGACTGCAATGAAGAGCAGGAAACCCGGAACAGGCGGGTTTGTTTACGGGTTTCTGATGATAGGAAAGGGCGCAAGTGGGTAATAAGCGCGTAGAGCATCATTATTAGCATATCGACCATCCCATCGTCAAAGATATGAGGTTTTTTTTGGCCTAATGGTTGGGTTGGATTGAGCAAAAGGGTGATCTGCAAGCAGAAAAGCGAGCGTCTTAGCGCTTGTGATATCAGTCAGAAAACCCAGAAAAGGCGTTGTGGCTTCCGGTCAATGCTACAACAGCGTAGGCATCGATTATGACAGGTTCGCCCTATTCAGTCAGCAGAAATAGCAACCAAGAGTCCGCTAATTCACTTTAGAATAAGCCAGGTCATTACTGAGACGCGCAATGCCTCAGCACTAGTGCTACAATCAGCACCATCAAGGCTAACGTGGGCGACTAAGTGGAAATAAGTGGCAGCGGGTTGCGCTATCTCGCTAGAAAGTATGGTTAAGGGTAAGGATAGCCCCAGCGTCCGATAATAGCGCATTGAGCAAGGCTCCATATAAAAACTAAACAAAGGCCAAAGTTTAGGGTTTATTTTCTTCGTGCGTTTGATGATAGATGGGATTGATAGCGCATGTTCCGTGATACCTTTGAGTGGCACGACACACCAGTTAAGTACCCAGGCGCTATACTGCTGTTTTCAGTGTGACGGTTAGTAGCAGGTCCATCCCCCACTCGCCGCTTTCCGTTTGTTGGGTGATCTCGGCCTGGGCAGGCCTCAGGCGTTGCGTTTTTTGATGGAAGCTGATTCAGGTAATACCCATAACGTGTTTTCTGTATATAAGGTGACGATGAGTTCTGCCATATCCCGAAGGCATTTTGAAATTCAGAATACGCGCCGGCAGAATGGTCTACCTGCGGATGATGCAGGGCACGGTTAAGGCGTTTTCAATCTGACGGCACAGATTTTTTCTATTCCCAATCGAACATGAGGCCATCTCCTGTTCAAAGGGGTAATCATAAAATCCTTAGTTGGTTGTGAAACGTGATGTCGGGAATATTCTATCACTGGATATCGTACTGATTTTCATAGGATATTTATCAAGCTGTGCTTGTCGAATCATGCAGTCGTTCTCTCCTGTTTCTTCCATCGCCTGCAGTATATCACCCACGCTTTTTAGCGCAAGGGATGAGCGGTTACGCCATCACACTGCGCCAGTTGTCATGGTGACCAGTTTTGGTTTGCCGTTGTGAGCAAGTCCTTCCTGTTAGTTTCGCAGCAGGCCTGGGTATCCTTTTTCGGCGGGTTGAAACTAGCTTTCATAGTTTCACTATTAGCAGTGTATTGATGGGTTAAGCGCGCAATTTGATCATTAATCTGTGTCTCTAGCCAGGTCATTGCCGCTAGATATCGCCAGATTTAATATCGCTTATCATCTCCTCACGGCTGTACGGGATACAGGAAGCCGCCTCGGCTTTAAGTCGCGTTATTTCTTTGCTATCTTTTACCTGTTAATTCATAATTTTGGAAATTAAACACGCTCGAAATAATAGCTTCAAGAGCGTCACTGTGTTTAATATGCTCAAATAAATTTATGCTGTATCGAGCCGCTAATTCACCAAGACGCTGGCTCTGTTAATGAAAATCAAGGCAGTGCTCGCAAAGCTATAAATAGTTTCATAGTCTGTTCGCTAATATCTATGTTTTCCCAGAAAACTGATTGGCACGCAGTAATACGGCTGGGTCCTATTTTCATGCTTAACTGACCTCCCAGGCTATTCGGTAGTTATCTTTCAGGAACTGGCATTTCCAAATGGCCTAACGATCAGTACCCAAGTTATAGTGAACGGCATGCCTTTTTATCTCAGGCATCACATCGTCAGTCATGCAGCAGGGTAATGGTCGGACGGCTATAGCCATTAACTGTAAACTGACTGACGGTAAACTTGCTTGGCTGAGGTTGTCCATCAAAACAAGCGTTGCCGAACTGGTTCTGGATGGCCGGGTAGGTCATCGTTTATGGGTTTTAATGGTCACGGTGGGATTTAGCATAAAAGCCTTCTTTAATGCACACTGCGAATAATATTGGTATTTATAAAAGAGATAGTATTGGCGCCGACAGGTTCATGGTGGCAGTCACAAGATGCCGACAGCCGGAGATAAAGTAGGCTGACCGTTGTTTCTTTTTGGGCGCAGCCAGCTTCGACGTTAACGTAGTACCGGTATTGCTTCTGGGCCGAGGACTTTGCCAAGGTCGCCACCGCCACGTTTAAATTTGAAATAAAAAGTTGGTCAGGTCTTCATCCAGATTCGACAGGTTAATTACTTCGCAGCGCTGCACCACGTCCCTGACAGCTAACAGGCGCTCAGATAACTGGTTGCTCAGCTCGGGTGTCCAAGCAGAACGATGGACAGCAGTTTTTAAAGTCGTTTTCCATCCCAAAGAAGGCATTGGAGGTGCTTTCAGGTCGGGATGGCAGGTAATGGGCTTCTTCAATCATCAACACATAGCTGTACTTGACATGGCTTTTCTCTTTTAATAGTCGGTGTAGCTGACGAAAGCGGGCTACGGGTGAGAATTTGAGTTTCTAGTGGCCAACGGATGGAGAATAGCTTCGGCGAGACTGGCAGCTTTTAGGATTTTGCCCTGATGCTCATTGCCTTTTATCGCTAGCACATAGGGTTCAATCACCACCGCTGGACGTTTCCCGATAGATGCGGGCAGTTAGGTCGCGAGACAGGGTGCTTTCATACGAACCGGATTCCCCTATAATGGCGATCAACCTACTATAGCGGGCGGTCTTGGTACAGCGCCTCGCGCACATAACGGTTCCAGAGGTCAAAACACATCTTCACGACCGTGTACCGCGTTGTTATCAAACGGGCACGCAACAGCCAATATGCTTTTGGTAGCAGGCAATAATACCTATTCCAGCAACATGGTGTCCTCTTCGTTTTTAGGTGGAGTTGTTGTTCCTTGCTACCGGAGGTGGCACCGTTAAAGCATTCGTCTGTCGAGATGAGCTGGTTATGCAGCCAAGCACGAATATGCTGTTTTAGCGTGTCGGTGTTCTGTTTGATCATTAATGGTGATTGATTATCTGCGCCAGCGTTGCCTCGGAAGGTCAAGTGCATGAGTCAGTATCGCCTGGGTCAGATGGTGTTGTTGTAACAGGGTTTTTTAGTTTCAGCATGTTGCCCTGTTTTCCCAATATGGCTTCTGTACTCTGAGCCATATAGAAGTGGGCTTTATGCCAATGCGTTTACACTGATAAAGCAAACTGCATCGTACTTTCCTATAATGCCTGCTGATATTCAGCTAGGTGTTAAGGTTGTTCAGTAATCCGGCGCCAATGCCTGTTTGGGTGATTTTAGACGTCATGGGTGACGCTTTTACCATTGTTTTTCCTCTTAAAGGTTTAACGGTGAGGCGCGCAGCGCCACGTCTTTCTGCATCGTGATTGGTGCGCGTTCGGTTTCATCAAAAAAGGCAAGAGTAATCTGTATTAATTTTTCACTTAGGGCGTAATATCCATTGATGCGCTTCTCAATCATGTTTCTTCCTCTAAAACGGTAGGGTATGACTGATATTGGGCGGCGAGCCTTTAAGCAGCCCTGGCAGGCTTATTAAAGGCTGTCTTGCTAATACTGTTTATGGCTTTTAAAAATCCACAGCGCGTGTCATTTTGTTAAGATGTGTGCAGTAGAGGAGTAAGGTGTTTTTATCGGATGCCTCTTTCATTAATGGAATTATGTTACTTTCAGTGTAACAGCTTGATAGGCGAACCTATGGTCTGTTCAATCGCCTGTTTGTTGTACGGCGTGCTTTGCACTAGTCTTAGCAGAGACCAGTCAGTAACATGGATACGTGAGTGTAGTTAAAACCGTTTGTCTTGGCCCATGCCAAGCATGGGTAGTGCTGCTAGCTATGGTTATAAAAACAACGCTTAAAGGCGGCGGGCTTTCAGAGCATGATGTTATCTCTATCATAAAATTTAAAATAAATATGCAATAACATGCAAAATAATGAAAATTCTTTTTGTTTGTTTTTGTACATTCTTTATCGCAATGGAAACCACGCGCCGTTATCGATCTGAAAGAGAGCTATATGGCAAAGAAAACCGCAACTACTTGTCTGTGAATACAAGTGGGCAACATCACGATTGCACGTTTGGCGGTGGCAATTGTATGTCCTAAAAATGCAGCAATCAGCGTGAATAAAGAGGTGATAGCACGTTCTGAGATAGCTTACCCTATGAAAGAGAATGCATAGTGCATGAAGCCCACTTCTATATGGCACAGAGTGTAGAAGCCATGCTGGAAGCAGGTAAAGGACTCATCATTATCAAGAAAATGAGCCGTACAAAGAATTTATGCGTATTGTTAAAGGGCAATTATAGGGCTTGAACCTCGGATCACACAAAAGATAGCGCAATCAGCTTTAAAGTATCTGTCACCAACGCTATCTGCAACTCAGATAGCCGTTTTTTGGGTTGGGCGTGCAATGCCCTATGAGCTTATGTTTGAAGATGATTAAGACCTTATACAGTTGGTCTAAGGGGTACTATTTCGGGCTTGAAGCTAGATGAGGTTGACCGTATGTCAGTCAGGGAATGGCGGGCAGCATTGCGTAAAGATGAAGCAGCCATTAAGCGCAACCAGCAACTTGTAGCCGAAAAAGAGAAACAACTGCGATAGTTAAACGAACAACTGGTTAGAAGTACGTCTACAACGACTACGAACGATGAACAGGTGCCGCTCGACACCCACCAGTTGCTTACATCAATCCGAGAAGGGTGGTGATCGCCGTAAATCGGAGCGTCTGCGATCGGGTTAGACAGGTAACCTTCGCCGAACGCTCCGGAGTCAAAAACTTACCCAGTACAACTACAAAAAAAGTGAGCGCCATCTCGATACCGCTTACTTGATTGCTGCAAAAGCTATTGGGTTGATTTGCTCTTTCTTATGACCGGGGAGCGAACCAATGAAGCCAGTGCGCTCGATGTGCTGCGTGATAAGGAAGAGACGAATTTACTGACCGCTTTCCGCCATATCCCCGAGGAAACCAAAGATATTGCGTATCGTACATTAACTGAAATGGCAGAGAAAGCCGTTCGTTACCGCCCTAACTCTTCCCATTCGTTTCTGCGAATAGCTTATTTGACAAAAATAAGCACCTCACGTCGATTGATTAGGCTGAGTATTATTGAGATAATATCAAGTTGGGATGTCGTCCAAACTCCATCCCCTGGAAACTGCCGGGACTTCAGGAATGTCATTAACCGGAATCATTATCATTCTAGCTAAAGCCGCTCTAGCTCCGCCAGATTTCATATTCTTCCAGATCACAATCCGTCCATGCCCCTCAGGCCCAATACGCCGGATTGTAGTAAAATAGGGTGTGAGGCTGGTGGTTATAACGCGCAATGCAGCTTACCCAGTCAAGCTGTTCAAAATGGTGCGTAATAGTCGCAGATGAGCCAACGATAGTTCCTTCCATCCGCAATAGGAATAGACGTGGCCCGTGGCTGTAGCTCCGCCAACGTGTTCCCCGCCACCTTGCCACTGAACAACTGTTTTGCAGGTCATAGAAACGGGCCGCGCTGGATATCAGTCAAAGTCTCGCCCGGTGTCATTTTCAACCATTGACACAACGTTCTGCTGATCAGAGCCATTTTACACTGGGGCACAAATTCTTCCAGATGGTGTATTAATAGTCAATAGAGGTTGGCTAGCTTGCCGTTGACGCCGTTAATCACCTGTGCTTGGGTTGGCGCCTGCCCAAGTAAAGCGCGGCCATGCCACACAGGCTCTACATAAAAAGTATGCGACTGGAAGTGCGGTAAAATTTGTTTGGTTAGCCGCCGTTCCCGCCTATCCAGGCAGTATTGATAAAAGATTGAGGTATTGCCTGTAACTCTGTTTCACTACTGGAATTCGTGCAGACTCCTTTCTGTTCTAAAGAGCGGAAAGCGGCACGGGGGTCACAGGCTATATCTGTGTGTTGGCGACCCTCCCGGGGTTCTAGCACCGGGAGGGTCGCGCTTTCCTTGTCCTGTCGGGGTTAATCACTGCGACTAACCTAATCGCCATATCCCCACTAGTAAAGTGATTTAAAAAGCGTTTAGCAACCTGACTTGGCACACTCTCTGCCTGATTTTCAGGGAGATGATAACAGAAACGAGAAAAATTGAACTTGCCCGATCAAACGCCATGCCTGAGGGTTGGTTGTTCACCGCCGCCGGCCTATTGCTGGTGATTGGCATGGGCTTTCCGCAACAATTTCCGGCGACGGTAAACAACCTGACCTTGATTATGTAGGTGAGGTGGTTGGGTATTGACTTAATCGTTCTCTGTTTCTCAAAGCCAGTCCGGTCAATACCCGCACTATAACCACACTAAGGTGCCACAAGGCCGGCACCCGGTGCGTGGCGGTTGTTACCAGGTCTTTGCTGTGGCGTAGCTGCGCCGGCGCTGATTGTGATGGCAGTGTGTCTGAATGTCGCAATGGGTGTGTTTATGACCATGGACACCTATCAACACCCACAGGACGACCTAAGATAGCTGTGATTCCTTTTGCTTATAGTGCTCCTTGGCGGTGCGCTTGATATCGATGCAGCGCCCATAAGTGGCGTTAGCATACCGGGCAGACCTGATATGCAACGCCAGGATGCATGGGCTTAATGCGCAATAGCGGATTTTGCCGTGCAGATTGAGCACGCAAGCGGTTGGCAGCCAGATATCACCAATCGAATTGGCACGCAGGGTTGGGCAGTTTATGCCCGCGACTATCGCTTAGATTGGTGCATTAGTGCCGGCACTCGCGGCTAAAGCGCCGCTCAATCCTAGTTGGAGCTTACGGGCAGTGGCCAGTTCCGATTGCTGGCTATAGCAACCATTATCGGCAGTTAATCGCTATGCACGTATGGCGATGATCTCTCGGCCTACAACGGTTACCTTGGCTGGGTGCAGCGTGACCGACGCCTAGCGGAATTTTAGAGGGGTTAGACGGCAGTCGCTAGGTGGACAGTATTAGGCATGTCAATGCCGGGCGTTGCGTGAGTTCCTGGCTTGAGAATCTCCAGTGTCCCGCCGTATTTTAAACACCCTGCTACCACGTTACCTGAGGTGGGATAAACTGTGTTTAGTTCAGTCAGTCTGAAAGCCTTGGCTGGGTGTTGCTGATGGCCTTGCTGTCGGGCATTTGTTGGCAAGGCTACACACAAGGTGCAGGTCGGAAACCGACCTGTTGTGTGGCAACAATCAGTTAGCTGCGTGAGGTGTTTGCCATTCATGGAAACAGAGCGCCGAACAGCCACGCAACCCTAAAAGTCCTGCAATAAGGATTTACCTATCGCGTGAAGGCAGCGCATCAGGCCGATCAGTACTACCTGAATCGCATCGTGCCACTTCGTGACAAACCCAACCATTAATTAGGCGGATAAAGGATGTTACCCAGCATTGGCAGGATGAAAAGGCCAGCCTTATGCTAGGTCCTGCGTATTTACTCGTGGCTTTGTGCAGTATTATACGGCCGATCTCGGGGTGTCAGGCGTTGACGGCCCCGCCCTTTCCGTTGCTTCTGGTAGGCTTGGCAATTCGCGCAGGATCATTGCGTTAGCTGGTGAGCCACTCCGACCAAGTCCCGTTAGGCAGCGCGATATCCTTGCCAATACCCCGCCAACGCTAGAACTGTCAGGTCTAGCGTGCACAGCCAATGGCTACTGGACTATATTGAGGATTCACACTATGACAGTACAGGTTGATTTCCGAGCACTGGTGAGCTATCTGTTATTTGGCTGGCGGGCCTTCTCTCGTGAGTTGGCCCGCTGGTTTGTTCAGGGGGTGGGAAGCGTTAGGCCGAGCGGTTTGGGTCACTCGATCGGTTGATGTGCGAGGCGTCCGATCAATGACAAGCCTTGAGTGAGAGGTTCTGGAGTTCAAGGTTGAGTGCGGGAACGTTACGTCAGGCGCGACGAATTTATTCATTATTAGCAGGTGGTGGAGTCACGGTTTGACGTGATTTACCAGAAGCCGGACATAATACAATTGCGTAAGGTGGCAGGAGGATAAAGATGATAGCGACCGAATAGGCGCGCAGCGAAGGGTTGTCCTAGGTGTTACTGAAGTTGCTCAACCAGGCGCGGGCCTGTCCGGTTACTGACCGGTTGTTGTGGTTGTAGGCCATTCGTTCTACCCGGATATAACCATGTTGGAGCTAAAAAAAGAGTTTCTGTTCCTTGAGGGAACAGTCTGCTACGCCACCTTGGCCACCGGCGCCTCATCGACAGCCACGCGAATACTGAAAGGAGTCAATCTGCTGAAATACGGCACCGACGATATCTCCGCCTTGCCTGCCAGCGAAGTACTGGGGGGAGTAGCCATAATATCCGTGCAGTTATATCGAGTATTGTCTCCATTGGTGCGTGAATGGCTCGACCTGCCGCTAACCAAGCGTAATTTCAGTGGCTACTGCGAGCTGGAGACGTTGCTGCGGGATAAAGGACAGTATCGGTCAGGCGCAGATTTCCCGCTACGGGCAGCAGGTATAACGCCGTTTTTCTGCTGTCCGTGAAGCCACAGAGGTAACACGAGTTATTACCGAAAGGCGGAAGATGAGTAGGATAAACGCTTGGAGGTGATTATCGCTACTGTCCAGGCCGATATTCTGAGCGTACTAATTGGCGTGCGTGAGGCTAGTAATGAGGAGATGGAGCCGGCAGAGAGCCCTCGCTGTTAGCCAAGGTGGGCAAAGTATTTCCACCTGACCCGCTCGTTAGTGAGTCTCAAACGCTATCAGGTGGAGGTGCGCGAGCAATCTCCGCTTGCCTCGATGAGCTGGATCAGAAAGTAAAAACAACGACGGCATGTGAGTCTGGAAACCGTGCAGTGTATCTGTCAAAAAATTTACGAGATGATCAAATGAGCGCGGTACTAGAGCTTTACCCTTACCAACAGCACTGGTTTCTTGATCGGTCGCGCTTTAAAATCAGCCAGGTTGCGGGTCAGACCGGCAAAACCTTTACCACTACGCTGGAGCTGGCTGACGACTGTTTGAGACCGAAGCCCGTGGCAGTCGCACCCGCTGAGTTATTCTTTCGCGCGGTAAGCGCCAGGCCAAAGAAGCGATAGGGAAGGGGTTAAGAAGCATTGTTAGGTGTACGGCCTGGGTATCCGTAAAATCGAAGGCAGCGTAAACGGCTCGGTTGGTGAGCGTTACAGGATGCTGGAGGCAGTGCTGCCGGGCGGACCACGCATTACCGTACTGCCAGCTAACTCTAATACGGCGTGCAGTTTTGTGGCTAACGTGCTTCTGGATCTATTTGCCTTTTATTCCGATAGCCGCAAATCTAGTCGGCCCTGTTTCCGGTAATATCGAACGGCCACAAGCTGTGCGTCACCTCTACCCAATGTCAAGGGCAACAAGTTTTATGAACCGATTACCTACCCGTCGCCGGGTGGCGCCTGGTCGCGCCATCGGGTCGATGTTCACCAGGTAATCAAAGACGGCCTGCCCGTGACCTCACTGCTCTCAAGCAGGCACTCAATGATGACGATGCCTGGGCGCAATAGTTTGAACTGCACTGTCTGGATCAAGCTTTCGTCTGGCTTGCCCATAACCTAATTGATGGAGCTGAACACCCGCAGGCGGGCAAGCCTGGGCACTATCAAGGTGTCCTGTTTGTTGGGTCGATATCGGCCTTTGCCATGACCTGTTTGTGAATGGTTGATTCAGAGGTCGGCGATCTGTATTAGACACGCGATATTATTACCCGCAAGCGTGCCGTTTGCCGAGTAGGATGCACTGCTCGATGCGGCTTTTGTCACTACTGGGTTCTGCGCTTCTGCATGGATTAGATTGGCGTGGGTAGAAGCCGATGGAAGATGCGAAGCGCCGTCATGCAGCCCGCTGGTTAAAGAGGTATTATTCACATCGCTCACAAACTGACGCTGCCCACGCGTAATAAGAGGTGTTTGAAGACCAGTGCTTGCGAGTATTACAGGATGATCACGCACTACGGGCCGATTTACATAAACTAAGAAAGTGATGCGGCCGACCGGGCACCGCGTTTTCCGCCGCCAGTGATTCTGCCGGGTAAGCTGACCGTGCCTAGGCGCTGTTTTTAGCGCCTAACGTCGCTGACCAGCCGGAGGCGGGTCGCGCTCATTTCTGTTGTCCACGTCAGGCCTTCCCATTGATGAAGAAATATTGATGATTATCGATAAAAAGCGTTATTCAGTGACATCCTGCCCGGGCGCGCAGTCTCGCAGGCCTGCGTCAGCCGTTTGGTTATTGACTGAATCATGATCCGATATTGTGCGCGTGGGGTTAGGCGATTGGCGTGTACCGCTGCTTGCGAGCTGAATCCTTGGTCGGCAGCAGTATCCAGCGATGTAAATAGGCGGTCAAATGCCTGGAGCGCAGACTGGGTCCGGGCAAGCGTCTGCTAAGGCGGTGCGGTTTATTGAACAGACTCTGACACAGTGGGATATGAATCGCATCATCGGCGAGCTGCTGAATGCCCCTTTTTGGTTATCACCCCGCCGCCCTGCTCGTCTAAAAGACGGACAGCATCTGGTGGTGACCGATGTGGTGGGCAAGAAGCCGGAGTAGGTTACCTTTGATATCGAGAATCGCCTTCGCTTTCACGCCAGTAGTCGGGACTCATAGGTGAGTGATTACCTCCGCGCAAATTTGCGGTGCCCACTACCCCTATCTTTTACAACTCTTACAACTGTGCTGACTTGTTGCTATGTTTCTGGCCGGGTGATGTTCAAGAAAGCAGGCTGGTCATTCTGGATGCACTTTAGTGAGAAATACGGCACCCCTGGGTGGTTGGGCGTCATCCAGATAGTTAGGACCAGGTAAAGATCGCCCACTGCTATACCTCTTCGAGCAGATGGTACAGGATGCGGTGATGGTAATGAGTGCAGTGAATTAGATACTCCGCTGGTTGCTTGAGCTGAACTTTAGTGATGTGCCGGTGCCGACGTGGCGACTATGAGAGCAGGAGACCATCGATGAGGTGCAGGCCAAACGTGACCAGAGTCTGGCGCAAACGGCTGGGTTTCAGTGCCCGGTACTATCAGCGTGAATATGGCCTGCAACCCGGCGATTTTTTCATGGAAAGTGCGCCACACGCTACCCTTCAGCCGCACAGGCGCTGAGCAAGACGCTACAACCGCTGCCCACCCCGTTATTTGATGCGGTAAAATCGGGTATTGCCCAGCGAGCTGAGCTGGAAACTGGCTGCACTTACTCTGAGATACTCGCGGACGCGCTACAGGCACCTGAGTCCGCGTGATGTCTGTCCCAACGACTGGGCGGGTACATGCCTAGACTCTACGATAACGAACTGACGCTGCTTTTGAACCTGCTACCAAAACGGGTCATCGCTTACCTGAAAGCCAAAGATTTACCTTCCTGGGATTGCAGGATGTCTGGTAGCAAGCAATGCTCAAAGTGAGGCGCTAGCCAAGATGACGCGACTGGATATTTTGCAGGATATTTATCAGGCGCTGGACATCTCGCTGGCTGAGGGGGAAACCGGCAATGGTTTGCCAAAGAATTGATCCTTCACTGCAGACAAGGGATGGTGGGCAACAGGAGGCCCGACTCGTTCAGTGGTGAGTCGGTCATCGTACAACTGGGCAGCTCGCTGCGGCTGGAGACCATTTACCGAACTCATTTGAGTACCTTTACAACGCCGGGGCTGGGCAGCAATGCGAGAGAATGTCTCGGTGTGTCCTTACAGGATGTATGTGGCGATACGTGATAATCGCACCCGGAAAATCAACCTGGTGCTTGTATGGCCGAGTATTTCATGCCGATGACTCGCCATGGCGAGTTCTATCCGCCAATGGCTGGTGCTGCCGCTGTGTCGTGATTGCTTTGTTAGCGTAAGACATTAAAGCGAATGGGCTAAAAGTGAAAACGTTCGGCGCCCGCCTGCGCTGGTCGTTACACATGGTGTCACGCAAAACCGGCGAAATGCAGCCAGTTGCCAGCTTGCACTCGACAATCATACGGTGTTTTTCCTGGATATTGGCTGGTCCTATAACCACGGTGAAGGCTATCGATCTGACTTCAACCGCTGTCAGGGCCGTTACACCCACCCTTGGCCGTTAACACCCTGTGGATACTAGAATGATCGCTACTATTCTATTTGTTGAGATAACCGATAACGACCTGAAACAGGTGCTAAAGCAACTGGAGAAAGCCGCTTACTACCTAACCGATGATGCGACGCTAGTCTGAAATGCTGACCCGGCAACTGGCCTTAATTTGAAGAACAGGGCAGCCACGCTGGAAACCGTCGGTCGCTGCACTCGCTAGCCAGGGTATGACGTTCTCCTGGGATGGGGATTTACGCTGCAGCGTGACATCGGAATATGATGCACATCAGGTGATGTCGGCACGATTCTCCTTTATGCCCGCATTCATCAATGGCGGGCAGGCTGGAAGGGGTAACTCGGTAACACTCCTTGCGCGTCCGTATCTACCGATCTCCGCAGCGGGAGACTTAGGCGCTGAGGTTAAACTCCAGCTGCTCGGTGAAGTGCTTTATCACCTGCAAAAGGCCACCCACCGGCAAGTGCTACCTGATGCGCTCAGGGGCTGAAATGATGCAATTCGATACCGGACGCGTTTCTACCTTTATAAAGCTTTATACCCGTTCTGAACGCGTTATGCCCGCTCGCAGAGGCAGTATGCGAATGCTGCATACAATACGCAAATCAAATATTTAAAGTTCTTTAAAAGTAAAATCATCCAACCCGACATAACCTGTCATCCTAATAGTCAATCGAGGCGCCATGAAACCCCTGCATATTCTCAAGTCAGGCTACTGTATTACCGGCTAGGGTGATAGAGTGACATTTACTGAAAATAATTTGCATGTCTGTGCGAATGCTTATGATCCGGCGTTGCATAAAGATTTAGTCGTGATCGGTCATCCGACGACCAATGTATCGGCTTATGTGTGATCAAGGGGTTATCGGCGCAAGGACGTGATTTAATAGCCGAACCCCAACAACTGGAGTCGACATTGATCGAATCCGTGTCTATTGGGCGTTACAAAAAATCTTAGCCGTCTTCTATGTCAGATTCACCCATAATCCGGTACCCGGTGTTTACTATTTGCAAGACGTTGTTTCCTGGATGCCCCAGCTGCCTGGCGCTGTATGAAACTAAACGGGCAGTTGGGTGGACAGCAATATCCTCTTAAGAGAGAAACAGGCTTTATCGACCTCGTGCTCGATGAGCATGATCTGACGGTACCGCTCGATCATCGCGAATAGGCGGCATCGATGTTTAATAAAGAAATCAAGATAATTAAACGGGCTACCGGCGGTATTTTTAAGTCCTGATCAGTACGTCGCCTAACTGGCGCAGCCGGGTTCGGTTTATGCCAGTCACGCTACCAAAGCCTTGATAAGAGAGGCCGACTGGAACAAGAACAATGGCGATCTAGTGGAATATATTGAAGCCAGGATGGAAGTGGTAGGGCCAATATCGGCCTGCGCTCCAATGTCATTACAATGGGATCCAGTGTGATGGTGTCGTTTCCCTTCCATAAGGTGTTGCAAGGTCGCTGAGCGGGAACGAACGCAAATGTATCACCGCCGAGCTTTCAAAAGTTTATTCCAGGTGGATGAGATGCTGATTGGCGCGTTGGTGCAGCTGGCGAAAGACGTTAAAACTATGACTGACCTGTGGAAAGATAACCTGATGCTGCATGTTGTCAATTTTAGTTAGCCAGCAGTGATAGCACGGATGAGTATATCCCTCCTTTGGCTATACCGTTCTCCCTCAGGGGATGCTGCTAGCCGATCCCTTTGACAGTGTTGGTGGTAAAGTGGGCAATATCCGCTACACCGATATTTAAAAAGTCGCAGTGGTAGGGAGTGAGGCTGTTATCTGATTAGTGGCATTAAAGGAGCGTAACAGATGATCACGCTACAGGTGGTATTAATCACGATTGTAGTGGCAGTGGAGGATTTAGCCGTCCATCGGCTGGTTGGTATGACGGCAAACCCTTTAAGGGCGCCGGGATGGAGCTCGGTACCGTCGAGGTCTCCGGTAAAAGGGATAGCGTACTGATTAATGTGCTTGGCATCATGGCAGTAGAGACATGGCCGCGATTAGCGCGGGTGAGCTGCTCAAGGTCGACAGTGAAACCAGGGTAGTATCAGAAAGCGCGTTAACCGGCCGCGGGCTGCCGGTGCAATGGTGGGCATGCCTAGATGTGGCCACAAACGCAGGAAAGATTACACGCATGGTCAGAGGTATCTGATGGCGTAGTGAACATTAGAGGATATTAGGTGATTGCTCTCACACCATACGCTGGTTCAGCTGACGTAGGATGTCTCAGGCGAAGCTCTAATGGGTGTCCTGCCTAATGTAATTAACGATAAGGTGCTGAACGACGCTATTCGCTATGCTGATGAGTTGATCGATTCCGATCTGCGCGTGCGTTACGTCTTGCCGATGAAGACTATTCCCACTGTACTGGGCGATATGGCGCTCAATCTGGTGACGTATAGATTGTACCTTCGTCGTCCCGACGGCCAAATGCCGAGGCGATAAAAGAGGGGCATTGCGGTCGACTGAAAATGCTGGAAGTTTTGCATGAAGGTAAAGTGATGTTAGGTATTGCCGCTAGTGGTCCGGTTTTCTCCTAGCCGGGGGTTTATGTCCGTGCCCGTTAGGTGTGGTTTAGCAGCGGGCGGTTTACTGGAGGACTGTGAATGGCGCTCGATATCATGCGTGTCCTTTTAGGCCTGCTGACAAAACGCTGACTAAAGCTGGAGGTTATTTCCTGAGCAGCCGGAGTGCTTGCATCTCCATCATCCGCTCGGTGCGCCCTGCTCAGGATTGCTGGCTCACGGGTTGGCGACATTTAGGATGTGGCATGGCATTTCAGTCACGGGTGTTGCATTTTATGCTGACTCTGGTGATGGACCAGCTTAACAGTAACGAGGGCGATTGCCTTTCTTGACACCCTGCATCGGACGTTGGCGGCTTTAGGCCGCCGAACTGTCGCCGCCCATTGTGGCTAACTGATAAGGTTTTAGGTCAATCTATGGGCAATAGCAATAGGCACTGATGGTCGCGACAGAAACCTGGTTTGTGCAGGACTGGCCGCAGGCTTCCTTTCTACGTACTTAGGAATGACAATGATGAGTGAAAATAACGAGGTGATCGATGTTGAAGTTTCGCTACAACAGTGAGTACCCGAATGCGCACCCCTTCGTCTGGCTGATAGCCGTAACCAGGATGTGATGTTTTGTCCCGGTGAGGTAGTCGATATGTGCTGGTTAATCATTGGTTTATTGTTTCTCTGTAACCCCAGGCTATCTAACTTTCTGAGTTTTTGATTATCACGATAGGTCGCCTGACCCCAAACCGCTGACCGATTTTGAACAGCGATTACTCGCCGCGAAACACCCGACCGTCACACGGCCGTTATTCTTATGACGGCCAACAAATGAATGGTCCGCTTTGCGCTTACCGGATGGCAGTATTCTAGATGTAATGTGCTGGCCGGGTTAGGAAGCCACTTTTCGGAGGGATAATGATTATGTGCTGAGCTGGGAACTACTCTGGGCAGTCAGTTTGCCGAACGGGCGCGCATTGGCCGCAAGCCCGGCCTGAAGTGTGTCGCCGATACAGCGGATGAATATAGCTTAAGCGTGCGGTTTCATTAGCAGTCCTGTGAACCGACCTCGCAATGGGAAAGGCTGCAGACGGGCTGTCGTGCCATCATGCGCTGGCGTGTATTCGCGGAAATAGGAAGCGCTTGGGCATTTTGTGATTAGCGGCTTACGTGCCGCACGGTGTTGGCGCAGGCCGATGGTATCGCCTAAAACCTGCAGGTCGCGATGCCAGTCTGCGCGAATTCATCGGCGATCTGAGTCAGCCGCTGAAACCGCCAGCAATCGCCACCAGACTACATAGACAAGCCGCCGGGATAACCTAGGCGATCGCCATCGGCACACCGTTATTACGGTGGTGGGTCTGGCTTGTGAGGCGCAGTCGACACTGCCCAGGGCTTCGCACGTGATCCGGGTGGAACGTCAGATGACAGCGAATCCGCTCACGGCGATAACACGCATCCCTGGGAGTATTAACAGTGTGGTAAGGCGGCCAGCTCTTGATACAGGGGTATTGATGTTCGCGGGCTTGTAGGTGCATTTTGGCGGCAAGTAGCCTGATCCCTGCTGCGGGCAAGGTGGCGACCACGGCCAGCCAGGGGAAACCACGCTGGCTGCCTTGACGGCTGGCACCAGCCAGGCACTGCCCGGGTTGCTTGGTACTATGGATGGGCAGGTAGGTGGTGCGGTCAGCATCTGGAACGACCTCGCCTCGGTGCTAAGCCGGGTGACCGGGCATCTGGTAACGCCTCTTTAGGAGGGACAATCATGTCTGCAAGCCAGCATAAAAAGAACACAGTCAGGGCGCCTAGCAGCATATTACCGCTGAGTGTGAGCACTGGGGTACGTTAGCCGCCGATTATTAGGGTGCCCATTGGTTATGTGCGGCTCATTTCTGTCAATCCTGATATCCCATTACACCGGTGTTGCCTGGCGGTATCACCCGGCATCCCGCTGATTCACGTGCAGGACAGCGTTGAGGAAACGCGCCATTCGTTCGTTAACGACACATAGAAAACAGGCGGTACCCGCTTGACCTGGACCCCTGTATCATGGCCAAAAGGACATTACGCACGATATTACCCGGGCGTGCTCGGGATCCGATTAACCGATCAGCTAAGTCGCCAGTCTGAGGAGGTGGCGGTGGAACTGGAAGATAGCGTCGGGCGCTGGTTTGGGCCTAGTTTCCGGGCAAAGGCGACACGCTCTCATTGGCGCTCGGGATGGTTGGCGTGCCATTACGTCCTTGGGTATCTGGCGATTTATGAAATAGAGATCAGTGGCTCGCTAGATAGGGTTTTGCTACGCGGGCTATCCGCCTCCGTGAAGGCAAGTGCGACTTGCAGTGAGGCGGGGATATAGGGTAATGGCTGTAACCGGCCAAAATCAGAACCCTGATGGGCTATCGGTGAGGGGGGATATTCAGGCACTAAGATCATGCCGAGTTCGGGAGGTTCAGTGGCGGAAGATGATGAAGATTGTCGTCGTCGTATTCGGCTGGCTTGTCTGCCTTCAATACCTTCGGCTCACGTGAAGCGTACCCCTTTCATACCATGAGTACACATCCGGGCATTTGGGATGTGGCGGTGACCTGCCCGAAACCCATAACAGTCAATCTGTAGCTGCTCCTAACTACCGGACTGCCGGACAAGACAGAGTGCTTAGTCTGGTAACGGCCCTGCTCTCAGAAGAGCGGGTGAGCCCGCTAAACGATACGGTTCCGGTTCTGCCCTGAGAAAGTCGACTATGCGATTAGGGCTGAGGTCACCTGTTATGCGAGCCAGCCGGGTGAGCCGTTATTAAAACAGACGCGGCAGGCCGCTAAGTAGTATGTGGCCCGTTAGGTTAAACAGATGGCCTGGCTATTGTGTCGAGCTAGATTATCGCTGCCTTGTTAGTGTCAGGCGGTCACTGCCTACACCTAATTCGTTTCACGAACCTAAGTCGACAGTACTACAGGATCAGCAATGGCCGAATTGTACCGACATACAGCTGACCCTGGCACAGAGAGCAGCGATGGCTGATAAAAGCCTGTTACTGCCCGCTGGAGGTTGAGAAACATTTTCAGGAACTGCCGTCACAGGCAGTCCGGTTACAGAAAATTGCGCTGACACCGCTGTTGGTTTATCTGCTGGATATGACCGAGGCGTCAGCCCAGCCCGGCTGTCAGAATAACTGCGTTGACCGGCTCAATGGCTGGTATTTAGCAGAATCGGATGACGCTCGCTGTGCGATGCTGAAATCTGCTATCACGCCGTATTGCTATAAGGGCACCCTGGTCGATGCGGTCCATGATATAGGCGCTGGGTTCTGTGGAAGTTTCGACAACCGAAGGCCTGCGTTGCTTAAACCTGAACAAGCGCAAAGATCATCCCGATAGCGAAACGCACTGGTGTTGTACCGGGTGGTGATGAATACTTTGGTCACTAATCATCCGACGGCCAGATTGCGCTAGACGCTGGTCGCGTTTACACCGGCGGGTGCGACCGGGGGTGGTGCTAGATTATACCGCAGTGCCGCTGCGCTATAACAATCAGACGACCTACAACGGCACTATAATTATGGTAGCAGTTCACGCTATGCAAAAGCATTTAATAAATATACGAAAAAGATTAAACTGTAACCAACAATCCGCCGATGATAAATCAGGCATGATGGAGAATGATAAAATGCGCTATTTAAAAGCACAGGCCAAATAGACGGACGGTATCTCCTAGACAGAGACTTCCGATCCGTACTGAGTTGGAACAGAGCGTATAACCAATTAACCTGCGCGTGAACTGGCGCATCGAACCGCCTGGTTAAAGCAGTAATCAGAAGAGGAAAAAATCGCGTTGACCGCATATACACGCTCCCGAAACCATCTAGACGCGAGCTTAAGTAAAAGGGTTTCATTAAGTTCAGCAGTGCCAATTAGAGCAGCAGTGAAACGGAAGCGGCGACCTAAAAGCGGTGAAAATTGTCAATAACAGAATGCATACGGTGATCGACAATGAGCCCTTAGATTTAGATACGCTGAACAAGCTCGTGCAGCCATCAGCAAGTACCCAAAATTTGCAGGAAGCGTGACTCAACTGTTATGCCAAAAGCTGTAAAAAAATCAAAATGGTGGATATCCCCGACAAGAAGGTTTCTGAAAACCTCGGTTTTTTAGAAACAGCAAATTATGCAAAAATACACTCTATAAACAGACTAGAGGAATGGTCAATGACGATATTATGTCAGAGGGTACTTAAATCGGGCTGAGGGTGATGCCGCAAGCGTCTTGGTTTTATAATTAGGACGATAGCTCCGCATGTGGCTCTACAAAGACAAAGGAAGTGTCGGCGTTTGGTTAAAAAAACGGCAATGACAGCCTAGCGATTATATTTCATAAAGATGGCGGTTTTCATGCCCTTCTTCGGGGTATACGGAGCTGAAAAGATAGCCCATGACGGCAAGATCTACGGCAGTCAATGAGTAAATCAATGACTGGACGCTTTCCTGAGGCATCCCTTCCAGCCAAAAAGGACCAAAGCAAACTAAATACAACCAAGAAAGAGCTCAACGGATGGCGGAAATGTGGGGGACACGGATTGATTGTCCAGTGGGGGAGATACGGGAACGGCAAAGGGAACGGGATATTCGATTTCCCGCTGCTATGAAATTCCCAATGCCGGATTGTTCTATATTGGCCATGTTGGGGTTTCGGTGCCCTATTGGGAGGAGACCCTGTCTCAGTCAGCCCATCTGAACTATAACGCGATAGTCAGGGTGACATTAAATCACGATCTTGAAACTGTTGTTTTAGCCATTGGTATCTGAAAGAGGATCTGGCCAAGCGATATACGGTGCGTTGCTGATATAGAGCCGATTCAGAAGCACACGTGCTTCTTCCACGCCAGAAGCAACGATTTTTTGGCGTCCGTTGTCATTCCAGCTCTATCGCATCCTGAAACGGTGCTATAATTGTGTTGCCTGCCCAAGCAGATAGTCTCGTTTATAGGTGGCCTGCTTCCTGAGTGCATCTACCGTTCAGATGCGTGGTATAACCTGACCCTCTATAAAAACCATTACACTTAGGACTACCTCTTGAGGGCGTTCTGAAACCTCTACTCTACTGCATCGATCGGTAGAGAAACCGATGATATTGTAGCCATCGAGCGTATGACTCCTTCGGGCTTATGCTAGACTTTTATGTTGTCGGGCTTAAAGATGTTAGCACTCATGCCAGTCTTGACCATCTTCCGAGATAAGGAAGATGCACAAACAGAGTTTATAGCGATTTTTATCAACATAATCCGGGTGATAGCGTTTGAGATTTTTAATGTTTTGCATTAGACGCTACTCACATTCATGCATTGACTATTAATATTTTTGTAAAGGTCGGCGGTAAAGTACATCAAGATACTCATCTTGCTTATGATTATTGGCACCTGTTAAAACATAACCGACCTTATTGGAATACCCTGTCCATTGTATACAGAACGCTTTCTAAACGATCTAATTGAATATCGCGCACAAAAGTATTATTAAGGCATCTGCTTAACGGCCCGCCCAAGCGAGGCTAGCAATATCGCCACTTGCATGATAGGTGGCAGTTCTGCCGCCCATGAGATATGCAAATTACTATGGGTATTGGATGGTTTTATCAATTTTATATTCTTTCACCCATGCAATCGCTCATTATTCCAGGAAGCTACTGTTGCATGATCAGTATCAAATGCCACGTTGCCATCGCCATTAGCCTGTAATCCTGAATCGTTATCGCCGATATGCACGGATTGTCTTATATGCAGATTGGAATTGACCGTTCCGCCAGTCCGTTTATACAGTGTATTTTGCACAATTCACCGTTTCCAACAAACCAAGGTTTCTTAAATTCTGAATTTGGCTAAAATTTGACCAAATCAGAGATAAGAAGGCTTATAAAGGGAGAGAATGGGCGAATATGCCAAAGACAGGCTATATGCGGTGTCAAAAAATAAAAAACCGATTTACAGAAACCCTTAATTTTCGTACATTTAAATATAATTTTGAGGATAATTTAGTGGGAAACCAGACTAGAGACCCGGATTAAACCGTGCATTGAACTGTCTAAAGTCGGGCGATACATTGGTGATCTGGCAGATATACAGGCTGGGATTCAGCATTAAACGTTTGATTATTTTAACATCCAAATTTGAAGATAAAGGTATTTATTTTCATAGTTTGACGGATGCCATTGATACTTTTACGTCCGTAGGCTGTTTTTCTTCCATGTGATGAGCATGTTGGCGCAGATTGAGCGACAACTGATTGTGGAGCATACCAAGTTAGGTTTAGCTGTAGCAAGGAGTAGGGCGTATTCGCGGAAGACCTCAGGCGCTATCTTTTGAACAAGAACAGGAAACTCAAAAATTATTGTTTAATGGTTATTATAGAAAACAGCTTGCATTACTGCATCGGGTGTCATTGCCAGCATCTACAAATATGTCCAGTTAAGCAAAACGCTCGAACAAGTTACAGTGGCTCTCATGGGAAATAAAAGTGTAATTCCGCTGCACTGATGCAAAGAAAAGTAGCTCGCCATTTCTCACACGTTTTTGCTTTAAATATCGCGGGGCGCATCATTATGCGGACATCAAGATTTCTGCCTATCTCATTGAACAATAGTAGGTCGTGCGACCCCTCTACCACCAAACTGGGAAATGGATCGCGTTATCGCCGATCTTAGCCTTTAGTTCAAGTTGGAAGAGAGTGACAATTCTCTGAGGTAGAATAGTGCTATTGCTTGCACAGTAGCTCTGCAGTGTTGGCTGGGTTACGCTGGCTACAGAAGGATATTGGCGTGTGGTGTCTTGGTTTTAAAGTGTATTTGCTCCCGATCGCACGATGTTAACTATGCAAGGCTATCACTAGATAGCTTCGGGCGTTCGATGCTCGTTACTGTAAAAGGAACAGGTAGGAAATAAAGCCGAGTAGCAAGTTAAGCAGTGAACTTTCAGGTTAGGCACTTAAGCCGATCAGTGCCACGGATTAGAGCTTTTTAGATAGGATAAATCCCCGCAGGCTAGCTAGCAGCATGATTTCGGGTGAACAGATCTCCTGATTAAATATCTTGCATGCCAGCTAAATACTCCCTCTCTGTCTGCTCAGGAACGCAATGCTCAAAGGTTGCGTGAGCCTACCCTTTTGGAGTGTAGAAGGTACCAAGATCGCGTAGTGGTTGGAAATTTTAGTGCTAGCATTAAATGGATAAAAGCAGTAAACAGGATAACGCTAATACGGCAGCTATTAAAGTTATGGTCGCGAGGTAGTGGGAAACAAAATTAACTCCAAGAAGCCTAATAAAGAGAGTGCTACGAAGAGTTTTAGTTAGAGGGCTACAGTGGCCATGTATAGCACTTCCATAATGCTGGTAAAAGGGAGTCGTGTAAACACTTGGCAATTTACGCTACCCGCACCTCTATATTATTCAAAAAAGATAGGTGGTCCAGTCTGACTTGGGCGATGACATAACTATTGCGAATCCATACAAATTCTATAACAAGTAGCACTTGTTATAAGAGTGTCCATAAAGACTAACATCGTACACAGCGAGATTACCGGTGAAGTGATCACGGGAATAGATAGCACCAGTTAGCTAGTTGGAAAATAGTAAGTCAGAAGTATTCAAATAAAATAAATACGGCTCAAGTTATTTATGCTAAATAAGCTGAATAATAGCCTTAGATATCTTACATCTACTGAACACTTATACTTCTATCTGTCTGCTGATGTATTGAATATCTAAGCTGCCCTGATCTGTTGCAACTGCTTTAGCACCTATATCCTTACTTGTGGAAGGATATAGGTGCTGTATGTGAAACAAAGTTCACCGGATGTTAGACTAGAAGCGAGCGTAGTTCGAAGGTGATTCCTCGCCAGAAAGGAAAGCTGAAGTTATTCACATAGGATGTGCGCCATGATTAGGACATCGAGTAAAGCGCCGAATAGTTCTGTTTGTGGCAGAATGCGAATGTTATTTCTTAGTGCAATAACATGGTTAGCATACGCCAAAGCTAGACTAATAAACCTTAGGTTTTCAGTTAGTACGTTATCTCCTATTGTCTTGTATCATATTCAAGTGAATCAAAACAGCCTTTAAGGGCTCGCCAGCCAAGAGACAGACAAGAATACAATTGTCAAAATGCGCTAGATAAATAGTTTTAGTGACAGTTAAACGGCCTTGAGGAAAATTCCCTTATTCAGCGCCTAGCGCGATCAAATCCATCTTCTTCTTATTGTATTTCCGGCTGTAGCCCGTATAAAGCTAGTTGGTGAAATCTGCTGATCTCATGTAAGGCAAATCTTTCTTTGCCTTACACACTCAGTTATTAAGATAAAATCCGGAACTAACCTATAGCTGAGGCAGCTAAGCCATCTAAATAATGTTCTGCGTCCAAAGCTGCCATACACCCACTACCGGCTGACGTGATCGCTTGGCGATAGATGTGATCCATCACATCACCTGCAGCAAACACGCCTGGAATGGAGGTTTGTGTTACGTTGCCGTGGATTCCGGATTGTACCTTGATATAGCCGTTTTCTAACGCTAGCTGACCACTAAATATGCTTGTGTTTGGGCTGTGCCCAATAGCGATAAACACACCAGACAACGCAAGCTCATAGGTCCTGTTGTCTATTGTTGTGTGTCGGATGCGCACACCGGTGACACCCATCTCATTGCCTAATATTTCATCCAGCTTACGGTTACTGTGCAGCACTATGTTGCCATTCTGCACTTTTTCCATTAGGCGGTTGATGAGAATCTTTTCAGATCTAAAGGTGGGTCGGCGGTGGATTACATGCACCTCGGAGGCGATATTAGACAGGTACAGTGCCTCCTCAACTGCTGTGTTGCCGCCACCGACTACGGCCACTTTCTTATGACGGTAAAAAAACCCGTCGCAAGTGGCACAGGCAGAAACACCCTTACCTTTGAAGGTTTCTTCAGAAGGAAGACCGAGGTAACGGGCAGAGGCACCGGTAGCGATGATTAATGCATCGCAGGTGTATTCCGCCCTGTCACCACACAAATAAAAGGGGCGGTTCTGTAAATTGACATGGGTAACATGATCAAATAAGATCTCGGTATGGAAATTTTCTGCGTGCTGACGCATACGCTCCATCAAGGCAGAGCCAGTCAAATGTGCAACATCACCCGGCCAGTTTTCTACTTCGTTGGTCCTTGTCAACTGACCACCTGGTTCCATACCGGTAATGATTACTGGATTTAGGTTAGCACGTGCTGCATAAATAGCAGCAGTGTGCCCAGCTGGGCCAGAACCCAGGATTATCAATTTGCTATATTTAGAAGTAGCCATGAATTACCTCGTTTCTAACAAAGTGGAAAAGTGGTACAAAATTCAGTTAAAATATTGCACTAAAAAAAGCATGAGGTTAACTTCTAAATGATAAATATTATAAATAGTTACTGCTTGTTCACTATTTTTTCAGATCATAGAGAGTATGACAAGGGAATTTAATTTATTCCAAGGTTTTACAATCTATTCATTTATCACTAAAACTTGATCGTGAACTTTCGTGGCTGTATCTTCCTATAAAGATACAGCTTTGCTTGTATGGTCTGCTATACATTTTATAAAAACTACGCGAAGGATATATTATCTTGATTATCCCAGATAAGCGTACCGATTTCTTTCTTACCTAACGCTGAAATTAGGGTTCGAAGCGATGTGTTAGTAAGGTTAGGTTTCCTCAATGCTGGTGAGGATTATGTTGTGTGCAATCCAATAATAAAAGAAGGAACACATATGCAGGTAGCGGGTATGTGCTGGAAACCATCTTTAGATAAATAAATATTAGCTGAACGCTTACGAAAACAAGGAAGAAAAAGAGAAAGAATAATAAAGAAAATAATAGGATAAAATAAAACCCTAACAAAGATTTTTATCTTATCGACCTGAATGTTTTGAATAAGAAAAAGAAGAATGGTCGTATTGTAAACGTAAGCTTTCTAAGTGCATACAGATTCTACCTGATAAGTTTTAAAGCGCGTACACTGCTTTTAGTGATAAAGTTTATTATGGGTACATTAAGATTGCTTAATCTCCATTAAGTGGATATTTTATTGTTGTGCTTCATAGGAATTACCTCACATCTTGAGCGCTAGATTTTTGTAAGCAGTTCCACTCAGTTATGGAGCAGATAGAAGAAAGTGAGAAGTGCTGTATCCTTTCCTGCAAAGTAGATAAGTTGTTCATAATCTCTGTGCCAGTGATTCTTGCGTGCCACCACCTATTAGGTGAAATACTGCTACGCTTACTGAGTGTTAAAACAATACTTACACTTGAGCACCTATGAAAATTTCAAATAAAGCCACTGCTTACTGATTAAAATTGGTTAAGGAAAAATATGACTAAATTGCTAACCCTTCTATTCCCTGAAGGGGTCTTGGTATCGGATAAACCGATTGTCGCTGTTGCTATGGCAAGCACAAGAAGCTGAGAAGTTAATTTTCAGATAGGAATATACAGAAGATAAAGCAGTTACCATGCAGAAATCGGTAGGAGCCAGCGCTTTCTAGAGGCTATGTTGATTGTAATAGCTATTTGTTCTTTCCTTTCATGTACTTGCTGAGTAGTTTTAATTCACCTGACCTAAGCTGGCTTAAGAAAGCTTGGCATAATCTATTCGGAATTTGTCCGGCAGAATTGCTGTGTAGATAACCAAAATTCTATTATTGATATTTGGGGTGATCGCCTATGCGATCCCGCTACTTATGCCGGTGTGTTGGGTACAAGGCTATAGCTAGAAGCTATGTAGTAGGTACAATATTGATTGTTTACGTTGTGTTTGTGTCTAAACGACATGTTGCCAACAGCGTTCACTGTCTAGGGTTGGAAGTACTGCATGTTGCTGCTCTGTCATCTTTTATATTTAGTTTTATTATTCAGGATATGATTCTAAGTAATGGCACTACTACCTCAATTTATCAGTAGTACAGCCACCTCATCACTATCTGTTTGGTCGTGGTTTGAAGGATGTTTGCCAGGCGTGGATTCTGATGATCGCCAAGGAGAATGGCGCACTTTCCCCCCCATTTGTTGCTTTATGACTAAGTGTTTGTATTGCAAAGACCTTAATGACTATGATAAAGGTTGCTATATTGTTGATAAGGCCGAATAAACAATGGAAATTGTGGATACGCCATATCGTGACATATACTCTTGTTATCGGCACTTTGTCTTTTGACAAGCGCCGAACTACTGACGGCAGAAGACTCAGGGAAGGTTGTTCAGGGGCAGCTACGCTAGTCATGAAAGGTGATAATCTTAACCATCCTTGATGTTTTTGAAGGCATCAACTATGAGCGTGATAACAGATTGATAAGCTAGTATCCGATAAAGAGATAAACAGGAATAGATTATCACCGCTGTGTCATTTGAGATCTAAGAGGAAACGTAAGGGTCTATAGTGGATCGCATGGCTTATGTCGATGATAAGGTTAATAAGTCACAGTGCGACAATAATTGACTTGACCTGATGTAAGGGTGCTAAACGCTTTTCCAATAACGTCTCACCTATGCGTTTCTGGTAAAATATGAAGCGTTTTTTGATAGAGATACGATGATTAGACTAATATCAGTCTTGTGATTAATGTGGTTTATAGGTATCTGGAGCATGGAAAAACTATTAGCGGTCTATTGTATACTCACTCTATTTGTGCCCTCGACTGTTCTGGCGGCTGCCACGCAGAATTTGAAAAATCGTCTATCGCAAGTAAACAGCTTGCAAGCGTATTTCTCATATACAGTCACTACTAGTGATGGTTCTGCGGTTCAAAACGGGGAAGGAGAACTTTTTATAAAGCGCCCGAACTTATTTAATTGGCACATAACGTCGCCTGACGAGAGTGTGCTTATTTCTGATGGTCAGACTCTATGGTTCTATAATCCATTCATAGAACAGGCGACAGCGACCTGGCTAAAGAGTGCTAACGAGAAGACGCCATTAATGCTGATCATGCGTAATAATGTCAAGGACTGGGAACAATACCAGGTCCATCAGAAAAACGATAATTTTGAGCTGACGCCAAAATCTACAACAGGAAACCTGAAGAAGTTCGCCGTTAGTGTGACTGATAGCGGTACAATCTGTAGTTTTGCTGTGGTGGAACAGGATGGGCAACGCACTACCTATGTGCTGAAGAACCAGAAGAACGTTTCTGGCAATGCAACCAATTTTACATTTACCCCACCACGGGGAGTCGTCCTGGACGACCAGCGTCAATGAGGTGGGAATGCCTAATTTTTCTTGATTTTCCAAAAACAACTTCCAGCAATTGGGCGTTCGTATATGGCACATCACGTTGATATAATTATATTAATAACCGGCGGATTCTGGAGTATAATTGGTTTCAAGCTTAATTTAAGTCAGCTAGTTTCACCTCACGACTTTGTGGCTATCCGGCGTAGGCCCACAATAGGTTGAGAGTAAATTAGTCGTTATGCTAGGCGGATGTCGAGTGTATTCCCGGTGTTAGTTCTGGCATGAAAGAAAGAGCGCATGCGCCTGGGATGCACACAAAACCCTACGGCTAGCTTCTGTCTAATCCTTTATCTCATGAAGCATACGACGCAATAAAAACTAGCAGGAGTTTCTAGCCATACGGCGAAGACGGCACAATCACATTTATCGATGTACCAACAGAAACCTCTTATTTAAACTCAACTCGAATTTTTTCGAGTGCCTCTGTTGATTTGTTACATTGATTAGCGACTAGAGAGATCACTCAGTAGCTTGGTTCGGCGATGAATGATAGTGAGTTTGGTTAGGTGGCTTGCATATCTGATTACCTGAAGAGACACGCCGTATGTTGTCGGCATAACACGCCGTTAAATAGCTTAGAAACACTGCGTGATATAATTGAAATCAATATAAAGTGGTAAAAGTATTAATGACTAAACTTCTGAAAGAAGTTTTCGATGGATAATGACGCTTCAAAAAAAGCAAGGGGATCGCAATCATTATTTCATCTCTCAATGATATTGAGAGCTGCTCAGTTTGATGCTAGACCCTACTTTAGTAGTTATGCACGAATAAACATACTGTTGGCGGTGAACTGCTGTACGTGGAGTGCTGCAGGCTGAGTTGTGTTACACGCATAAATCTTGTGGACAGCCAATTCGCCGATCGTACAAGTAAGTTTCTAGATAGATTTTCCCGATAAGCAATGAAATGTATACTGTCTTCAAAGCAGCGTTGTACGAGATTAGAGAATAGCTTGATTATATGATGTCGTGTGAAATCTGCACACACATCCAGCTAATAAAAGCAATGAGTTAACTGCTGAGTGCCGTTACAACACCAGCAATCTACTGACAAGGTAGGTAAGTATAATTTTACCTGGAATCAATAATGATTGTTACTATTAACCCCCTTTTGGTAAAAATTAGATAAGCAAGAGGTTGGATAGCTTTCTGAATAGAGGCAAGAAAGTCAAAAAGCCGACTTTCCACTATCATGACTATAGTACTAAGATTAGCAGAGTGTATGCCACCTTAATATGAGGATAGTCAGCCCTATATACATATCTGATTTATCATCACAGAAAGTGGTAACGTACACATAACTCAGTTAGAAATCTATTTAAACAGCGTTTGTGTTACCCCAGGCTTAATCCTGGTGATAAGGTTGATTGATTCCCAGCAGTTTAAGCTATTAAGGGAATAGAGTGAGAGAGAACTCTCATATATAGCTGAGTTAAAACATTATAGGTATAGAAAAAACTTTTTCAATAGAAAATAACAGGATTAGCATGCTCGATCCCAATTTGCTGCGTCATGAACGAGATGTAGTCGCTGCCAAACTCATTCGTAGAGGTTTTAACCTCGATCTAGATCTCCTTCGCTCGCAGGAAGATCACCGAAAAGTACTACAAATTAAAACTGAAGCGCTGCAAGCAGCGCGTAACTCCTGTTCGAAATTCATCGGTACTGCCAAAGCGCAAGGGAAAGACATAGAGCCGTTACTTAACGAAGTGAACGAAATAGGTGAAAAATTAGACGCTGCTAAAGCTGAATTAGATGTGCTACAGTGTAAAATTCGTGATTACGCTTTAACGTTACCGAATTTACCTGACGGTGCTGTGCCGTGTGGTAAAGATGATACCCAAAACCAAGAAATCAGTCGCTGGGGCGACCCGCGACAATATGATTTTGTTGTTCGTGACCACGTCGATCTAGGGGAAATAACTGGCGGACTGGATTTCGCTGCAGCAGTTAAGTTAACTGGCACACGCTTTGTGGTTATGAAAGGGCAGATAGCCCGCATGCACCGTGCTCTCTCGCAGTTTATGTTGAATCTGCATACTGAACAGCACGGGTATCTGGAAGCTTATGTCCCCTATCTAGTTAACCAGACCACGCTGTATGGTACGGGTCAGTTGCCAAAGTTCCGTGAGGATCTTTTTCATACCAAGTTATTGGGAAAAGAGTCCGATAACAGAAATTATGCGCTAATTCCAACTGCCGAAGTGTCGTTGACTAACCTAGTACGCAATGAGATTCTAGAAGAAGAATCTCTGCCGCTAAAAATGACGGCACATACACCATGCTTCAGAGCTGAAGCCGGGTCTTATGGTCGTGATACTCATGGGCTTATTCGTATGCACCAGTTTGATAAAATTGAGATGGTGCAGATTGTGCGCCCTGAGGATTCGATGGTTGCGCTAGAAGAAATGACGGGCCATGCTGAGAAAGTGTTACAATTGCTTAACCTGCCATATCGTAAAGTGCTACTGTGCACTGGTGATATGGGATTTGGGGCATGCAAAACCTACGATCTAGAAGTATGGTTGCCAGCGCAAAAGACATATCGCGAGATCTCGTCTTGCTCTAACATGTGGGATTTTCAGGCTCGCCGTATGCAGGCGCGCTACCGAAGAAAAAAAGACAGAAAAGCGCGTCTGGTGCACACTCTAAATGGTTCTGGTCTAGCCGTGGGTCGGACACTGGCGGCGGTCTTGGAAAATTATCAACAGGCCGATGCTCGTATTCAGGTGCCAGTAGTTTTGCGTCCTCACATGGGAGGGGTAGAATTTTGTGGCTGAAAGCGTGTATAAATAATGCGAGTGGTAGAAGGGAAATCAGGTCTAATCTTAAAGATTAGAGGCAGCAATAATGCTTTCAGAGACTGGCTATAGATCTAAGCGTTTCGGCGTGCGCCCATTGTGTCCACATTTGTGCTTAATCCCAATTAAGGTAATCAAGGCTACCTTAACTTTGACGTGCTGCTAGACAGCTCGAACTAGTTATTGTCGCTGCCCCTGTCACCGTGGCTGCTAATTCTCGCGAGGAGGCAAAGTCGTCTATATCTTAGACGTGAAATTGCCACACTAGCCCAACTGTGACTCAGGCGCTATTCCAGCTCTATAATGTTATGATAGGTCATGCGCAGGTTAAATCCACGCTACTGTTGACTAACAGTAGCTATTATTCTAGTCATCTCTCTGCATAATAATCTAATCAGATTAGGCGCTAAGGCGTTGTGGGGCTGGAATATCAAGTTTTGCTACTCCCTAATCGAGTATGAGTTTTAGCGCGACGAGTTTGCCTCAGTATTAGCGGCGAAGCTTAGTTTAATAAATAGGCAATATTTATCCAATTTATAGGTCTTCCAATAGCTTAGGTCGCTGAAAGTGATATAGAGAGCTTCTAAATTGCTCTCCGAAGCGGATGAGTTAGCAGCAACTATTGGCTCGATAAACGTGGCAGGTTCTTTTATCTGATTCCTAATCAAAGTTCGGTAACCTTGCGTTCCAGTGCTATGTTCAGTTGAAATAATGACCGAATGAGGAAAAGGCAGTGCTTCTATTCGGGTTGAACAATAGCTACATCTCACCTGAGACTTCCAAAAACTGAAGGTTTGTCAAATAAGGTTATGAAATCTTCAGTAATAGTTGCCAGAACAGACTGGAAACGCGGTGGCACTTTCTAGTGCTGCCGGTCGGTTATGACGGCCGCTATAATACGTTTTGTACATGGGTTCACACGGCTCTAGCACGACCTGTTTCTACCTTAGTTAGTGCTTTGTTAGGAGCTCTGCCGTTGATAACGTACACATTACCAATGACGCGCATCCCGGGGTATAAATAGTTTATTACCCAGCGGGGCTGATAAACGGAAAGCGCAGATACTACAATTACAATCTGGATTGTAAATTAATTATATCCCTCGCTATTGGTTCCTTCTAAGGGTTATAAAAGGCGTTCTAACGTTCGTGAAGCATGACAGCCGTTACTGATCCATTAGGAGTTAGTACCTCTTTCTATTAGGTAATGCATGATATTATGCTCGGATATCTGCTATCTCAGATAAGCATCGGCAAAGAAAGAGTTGGTAGATAGTGAGTCAAACCATTTCCATAAAGTGGAAATGGTAGAGCTTTTTTAGCATCTTGTTGTTTACTTTTAGTAAAGTACCATTTCGTCAAGCTGCATGGACACACGTGATCACAGATGTGAATTAACCAGATGTGTAGCATAGGGTTAAGCCTACTAGGCTTTCGATATTTAGGCTTTAATCGCTCACCTTGGATTTAGAAGAAGTTATAGAGTATTCCAGTGTGGTGTTTTTTAGGGGTAAAGGATTTCACCAAAGCTCCACTATTAAGTGTGCTAAAAAGCGGTGATACATAGTGCACGTCCAATCCAATGTTATTCCTCTTGGCTGTATACGATTATTGATCTCGGCGGCCTCGAAATCTAAAAGCTGGTCCTTAAGGTGCCGGGTGCCGCGTCCAAAAAATGCGAAGATTAGCTTTAGATTTTATTAAAAGTTGAGTTTGGCACTTTTAAGTATTATTGCTACCCGGCGTATTGCTATGTCTTCCAATGGCACTAGAAGTGATCAGGAGTATACATACACCCGTTATTGAGTGCCTAGCCAGTTTGTGAGCGCAGAATAAGAGTTTGAGTCGCGTCATCTGATTTATATTATTTCTAGGCTGTGTACGAATAGTGTTAACTGTCTGTGTATTTTGACAAGCCGCTCTTGCGGCGAATAGGGCGACGGTGGTGATGAGAAATGACACAGATTTATAATTTTAGCTCTGGCCCTTCAATGCTGCCGGTTGAAGTATTGCGCCAAGCGGCGCAGGAGCTGTGCAACTGGAACGGACTCGGTTCTTCAGTTATGGAGCTCAGCCACCGAAGTAAAGAATTTATCGCCCTTGCCCAGAGGGCTGAACAGGATCTGCGAGCTTTGCTGAAGATTCCCTCTAATTATAAAGTGCTATTTTGCCATGGCGGCGCGCGTGCGCAGTTCGCCGCACTGCCGCAGAACCTGCTTGGAGATAAAACCACCGCCGATTATATCGATGGCGGTTATTGGGCGCGTAGCGCGATTGAAGAAGCACAGAAATATTGTAAGCCAAACGTCATAAACGTAAAAACTTACGTTGGTAATCTTACCGCTATCACGCCAATGAAAGAATGGGCGCTTAGCGAGCGTGCGGCTTATGTCCATTACTGCCCAAATGAGACTATTGACGGCGTAGCTATCAATGAAGCACCGGACTTCGAGGAGAAAGTGGTGATCGGCGATTATTCCTCAACCATTTTGTCTCGTCCGCTAGAGGTAAGCCGTTTTGGTGTGATTTATGCTGCTGCACAGAAAAATATCGGTCCTGCAGGACTAACTTTGGTGATTGTTCGTGAAGAGCTGTTAGGTAAGGCTCACCGTACAGTACCGTCGATTCTCAACTATACTGTCCTGGCCGAGAAAGATTCGATGTTCAATACCCCACCGACTTTTGCTTGGTATCTTGCCAGTCTGGTTTTTAAGTGGTTGAAAGAGCAGGGCGGGGTGGTGGAGATGCAAAAGCGCAATCAGGCCAAGGCTAGACTGCTATACACTACCATCGATGAATCTGATTTATATTATAGCCAGGTAGCGCCCGCTAACCGGTCTGTGATGAATGTCCCCTTTCAATTGGCGAAAGTAGGGATGGATAAGGTCTTCCTCAGCGAGGCTGAGGGTGTTGGTCTGAAGGCGCTGAAAGGTCACCGTGTAGTGGGTGGAATACGCGCTTCTATTTATAATGCCATGCCGCTGGCTGGTGTGCAGGCGTTAACTGATTTTATGAATGATTTTGAACGACGCCATGGCTAAAAGTCGATCTTGGTTCGCGGATTTGATTTACCCTTTGACAGGTAAAGGTTTACCTTGCCTAAGGACTCGTGTATGTTAAATTTAGGCTTTGTTACTGCATGTTTATTGGTGGTTAATAAGCGTAATGGCTAGTTAGCGCTATTATGCTTATACAGTAAGCGGGTGACAGTATTAGTCTTAGACTTCCCTGAAGCGTACTTTTAAAAAAAGGTTTACCACGGGGCATTAAGTAATGTTGTAACTGGTCGCTTGAACAATAGCAGTGTCAAAATAGTCGGCCAAGGGTATTCAACCTTGTCTTCTGCTGGGGTGGCTAGTAGAAGACATACGGTCCGGTTTGCAGGTGATTTGAAAGAAAAGATCTGTATTCCATGCGTAATGCATAACGCAAGTTAAGTGTAAATATTGGGCTTCTGCTGATCGCATAGTCTTTTCAGTTATTGTTACTGCACGGCCGTTATGGGCTATACCTCTGGTATAATTGCTTTTTGTAATGCAGGGGAGGCAGTCTTAGCATAAGACATCGTGATGTAGTAGTGCTGGGGCTGTGTATAAAAAGTGACCGATCGGTCGTTATGTAGGGCGCATTGCGCTAGGGTAATACGTGCAGATAGTTACTTAAAACAACCAGATCGCCGCGTTACTCTTTGTGGCAGTACACTTGGAGTGCAATATCAGTTTCGATGGTGCCTGAGATTGCCAGGTAAACATCAAAACATTCCTTTGACTGCACCGCTAGTCCCAGGATACTCAAGTCTATAATAAAGATGAGTTAGTGCCTAAAAGCTACATCGGCATTGCCCTTTCCTGATGCGAATCTTTAAAATTGAGTTTAGTTACATGTATTATCGATGTTTATAGCAAGTTGCTAAGCTTACTGTTAATAGGGTGATTGCGTTGCGGAGAGTATGTCTCTTTAGACTCTTTTGTCCTCGCCCGCTGCGATTAAAGTTGTTATAGTGCGTGCGACTAGAATTGGTCGAAAGCGTGCATTTAAATAGCCTGTTCGCGCTCTTGTTAGTAAGAATGGGTTGCACGTGTCACTTGGGTAGATAATTTGACTAAGTGTAGTTGCAGCAAACTAGAAGTTTTATATGGATATGAATTCTACTTCAGATGCCTGAAGATAATCGCCATCACTCCACCGTTTGATCAGTGAAACCCCTACTCATATCTACATATGAGTAAAAAGTAAAGAGACCGTCTAGCCGTCATTGCGGCAGAGTTGCGAAAATTTTCTCCAGTGGCTTACGACGGTGATAATTTAGCTATCGGTCGCCACCTAATAAGGTGATGTGTCTTATATCGACACGCCTAACGGCTACCGAATGATTGTTGTGATGTTCGTTTCTGGCATTGTCGAATACTCAGTTGTCCATCCTTGATTTGTAAGGCGTAGCAGATTTATTGCGAGATTTCTTGAATGCATTTATCGTATTTATTGCTGCATAGTCGTTATTTTTATATGCTTTTATGATTATACATGTTTTGGTATACAAGCAAAAACCTTTAGAGGTAACAGTTCGCTGAATGAGGGTGTATAATACGCTAGGCAGCTATCTATTAGCTAATCAGAAAGGGCGCTGGGAACCAGACTTTTATATTCATGTAATTACTAGATAATTGCGGTGAGTTTATCTACCTGAAGGAGATAACATGATGGCTACAGCCCCGGTAATAGCAGTTGATGGGCCAAGTGGTGCTGGGAAAGGCACGCTTTGTCAGGCTATTGCTAAAACCCTTGGTTGGCATTTTCTTGATTCTGGGGCGATATATCGTGTTTTAGCAATGACAGCGTTATATCACCAGGTCGATATAACGTCTGAGGAACTGTTAGTTCCTTTAGCCGAGCATCTTGATCTTTGTTTTTGTACGCAGAATGGTAGGGTCGTGTTAGAAGGTAAAGACGTTAGTAATGATATTCGTACTGAATCCGTTGGTGAAGCTGCATCGCGGGTAGCTAAGTTACCTCGCGTGCGCGAGTCGTTGTTACGTCGCCAGCGCGCTTTCCGGAAGGAACCTGGGTTAGTTGCCGATGGCCGCGACATGGGCACGGTGGTGTTCTCTGATGCCCCAGTTAAAATTTTTCTTAATGCTCCTCAAGAAGAACGCGCGTATCGCCGTAGTCTACAGTTGCAAGAAAAGGGCTTTAATGTTAATTTTGGATGGCTTTTGTCCGAGATACGGAAACGAGATGACCGTGATCGTGAGCGGTCCATCTCCCCTTTGGCACCTGCTTCCGATGCCTTTTTGCTCGATTCAAGCAGATTGTCAGTCGGGGAAGTCATCCAGAAAGCGTTAGGCTATGTACTTAAAGTTATGCCATTACTGCCACGATAAGTCTTATTCACTGTTAGTATTGCCCTGTTTTCATAGAAAACACTGTAATGTCTAGGCTAGATGAACCCTTTAACCTAAACTCTGTTGGCATGGAGCCACTAGTAGTGGTATATGAAACAACCCATTTGGCGGGATGCTAAATGGACCTTAAACTAAAGAATTCTGAAGATTAACAACATGACTGAATCTTTCTCTCAACTCTTTGAAGAATCGCTAAAAACAATCGAAACCAGGCCAGGTTCCATCGTGAGAGGCACTATTGTTGCCATCGATAAAGACGTGGTACTGGTTGACGCTGGTCTGAAGTCTGAGTCAGCTATCCCGGCTGAGCAGTTCAAAAATGCACAGGGCGAGCTAGAAATACAGGTTGGTGACAAAGTTGACGTTGCGCTGGACGCTGTCGAGGACGGCTTTGGTGAAACTTTGTTGTCGCGTGAGAAAGCTAAACGTCACGAAGCTTGGATCACACTGGAAAAAGCTTATGAAGACGCTGAAACCGTGATCGGTGTTATTAACGGCAAGGTTAAGGGTGGTTTCACCGTTGAGCTGAATAGTATTCGGGCGTTCCTGCCAGGGTCCTTGGTTGATGTGCGTCCAGTACGCGATACATTACACCTGGAAGGTAAAGAGCTTGAGTTTAAAGTCATCAAGCTGGACCAGAAACGGAACAACGTTGTTGTTTCTCGCCGTGCGGTTATTGAATCTGAGAATAGTGCAGAGCGTGATCAACTGCTGGAAAACCTTCAAGAAGGTATGGCAGTGAAGGGTGTCGTTAAGAATCTTACAGATTATGGTGCATTTGTTGATCTGGGTGGCGTAGATGGACTGTTACATATCACTGATATGGCTTGGAAACGTGTTAAGCACCCAAGTGAAATTGTCAATGTGGGTGATGAAGTCACCGTTAAAGTACTGAAGTTTGACCGCGAGCGAACTCGCGTTTCCCTGGGTCTCAAACAACTTGGCGAAGATCCATGGGTGGCTATTTCAAAGCGTTATCCTGAAAGTACTACACTCACAGGTCGTGTTACAAACCTGACTGATTATGGTTGCTTCGTAGAAATCGAAGAAGGCGTTGAAGGCTTAGTACACGTCTCTGAAATGGATTGGACCAATAAAAATATCCACCCATCCAAAGTAGTTAATGTGGGAGATATAGTAGAAGTAATGGTGCTAGATATTGATGAAGAGCGCCGTCGTATTTCTCTTGGCTTGAAGCAGTGTAAATCTAACCCATGGCTGCAGTTTGCAGAAACTCACAATAAGGGTGATTTTGTTGAAGGTAAAATCAAGTCTATTACTGACTTTGGTATTTTTATCGGATTGGAAGGCGGCATCGATGGCCTGGTTCACCTTTCTGACATTTCCTGGAATGTGGCTGGCGAAGAAGCAGTTCGTGATTACAAGAAAGGTGCCGAAATTGCTGCCGTTGTTTTGCAAGTGGATGCGGAGCGCGAGCGTATCTCTTTGGGCGTCAAACATCTAGCTGAAGATCCCTTTAATAACTACCTTTCTCTTCATAAGAAAGGGGCTATTGTGACTGGTAAAGTGAACGCAGTTGACGCTAAAGGCGCTACAGTTGAATTAAGGGGAGGTGTAGAAGGGTACTTGCGTGTACCTGAAGCGACTCGTGATCGAATTGAAGATGCAACTTTAATGTTGCAGGTTGGTGATGAAATTGAAGCTAAGTTCATCGGTGTTGACCGTAAGAACCGTGTAGTAAGCTTATCTTTACGCACTAAAGAGGAAACTGGTGAGAAAGCTGCCATTGTAACTGTTAACCATAAGCGGGAAGAAAGTAAAAACTTCTCTAATGCGATGGCTGAAGCTTTTAAAGCGGCGAAAGGCGAGTGATGACGGGCGGGTTCTGGCCGCCCTAAAGATAGCTTAGCTAAAACTGGGAGGAATGATGACCAAGTCTGAATTAATAGGACAGCTTGCCAGCCAGCAAGCTCATATCCCTCGGAAAATCATTGAGAATGTAGTAAAAGAGATGCTTGAACATATAGCTGGAAAATTAGCTGATGGTGAACGCGTTGAAATCCGTGGATTTGGAAGTTTTTCTCTGCATCACCGTGCCCCTCGCACGGGGCGCAACCCAAAAACAGGTGATAAAGTAGAGCTGGTCAGTAAACATGTCCCTTACTTTAAGCCTGGTAAAGAGTTGCGTGATCGCGCTAATATCTACAGGTAATTTTTGACTTTATGCGTGCTCCGAGCAATCAAATAAAACGGTGCCATTGGCACCGTTTTATTTGATTGCTGCTTAGTGATATTCTGCTCTTGTTATCTGATGCCTGCTTGTTCTTTTCATCTTATGTTAAGATTAATGAATAAACTGCTACCCTTTAATATTCATCGAATTCTGACTTGAGCACACGGCTGCAGGTGCTTGGCGAATTAAAGTTAAGTAATCTAAAAATAGGTGTCATACGCACTTGTGCGTTGTTGATTTGCTCCGGATAAAAAGTAATAAAAATTTCGTTGAATCTAGAAATTCTTGCTATTTTATATGGTATCTAATATTGTCAGCATTATATTAATTAGCATTTTTAAAATGAGTGCTTTTATTTTTTAGACTCTCACTGGCAGTCAACTAAATTACTTATCAATTTATCTCTTGAGCAGTTGAAATTTCTGTAGGCGGGTTTACATTCTTGAAATTTTCTTGGTTAAGATTAATGCTTAAGTTTTGGCTTAAACGTGACGACCGTGGTACACGTTATTCAGGTTACTCATCTGCCATCAACCGGCAAATAAATAAGTGTGAGAATAGAAAAGTTAATGTCTATTGCCTCATGCATACCATGGTCTTCATTATGAAATAGAGGTCAGAGGAACAAGGTTTGTGTGATGGTCAGCATTTAAAGACCCGTCTGTAATTAAAGTGGCTTCATAACAACTTGAAAGTGTAGATTTGACACCAACTTTAGTGAATATAATACTCTTAGGCAGTGTTGAGTGGTAAAGGCAAACATACGCCCTACTAGACGACAGAAACTGTACGTAGGATCTAATGCCTTGTAAAGTATTATTCGTAACAACATAGATGCTTGCAGTACAAACGTGTTTTGCTATAGATTTGACCTTTTATAAGGTCAGTAAATTTAAAAGCAGGTAGCATACTTTGATGTTAAAATTTAGGTATTCAGCACCTAACAGCCTTTTTAGGCTTGCATTCAGCTATCTAGCGTATTGTAATTTAAGCGGTATTGTTTTGTCAGCTCAATCGTTATTGAATAGTTAGCTCAATAGCGATTGTTTCTCTCGTATAGTTAGTGGGTCTGATACATGCCTATATGACTTGACGTGTAGATGGATAATTTTTGTAGTACCCCACGGGTATTAATGTTGTGGCTGTTAGTACTTTTAAATTCTATGTACTGTATTTCCTAGTAAATATGGCTTTATTGTATGCAGGGTTAATTCTGTTGTCCTAATGACCGCTACTATTTCCGACAGTTTCTTTGTGTCGGAAAATGGTAGTTACTTAGCTAATGTCTGGTTAAATGGGTGCGGTTAGATTATGTGCTCACACTGCTTAGTGCTGTGTGCTCGCGTCTTAGCTGCGTAGCTAATTTGTAATTAAGTTATTTCTGGTGCCGATGCAAAGTGACGTTGTTTTTCTGACATTAACCTCAAGATCGCTAACTTGAGATGATAGGCCTTGCGCCTATTTTGGGTTTCTTTATTGTATTTTTAGTGATCTGCCATATTTTAACAATGCTAGTAGTAGCTGTTAGGGCTGGCTAATCTGATATTAGTATAGGTTTGTATCCCACAGGATATTATGTCGCACGGGTAGATCAAGCTGGCGCTGCCGAAATATTGAGTAGCCTAGTAGGCTGGATCCTAGTGATTTTCTAGTGTACACACTACTAGTGACTGTATCTGCCAGGATGGCGAACAGAAGTGATTTAATAAAATGAACAAGGTGCTTGTTTGAGGTTTTGATTGCTGTGCAATCAATGATGCTAGCGAATGTTATATTTGATCTGTGCTAAGTTGGTGGGCATAAATCTAAAGCAGATTCTCATCAGGAATAATAGTCTTGACCATATTGATGTGTGGATAATGTGAAGCAGGAATGTCTATAAGTTAGGGTGCGCATCCTGATATCTCCTTCATGCTATTTACCGTATGAAGCCGATCAATCTGTCAGTGGGCAGAGCTAATATTTAAAAGCTTTCGCTAGAGAAAACGTTGAAAAGACCTGTTAATCATGATTCCTTTGATTAGTGTTTCTGATTATCAATTCCACTTACTACAAATTATTTCTGTCGCAGCGGGTAGCGGAGGTACAGTGATTTAGATTACAGCGCGATAATGTGTTGGCTACCAAGCTGAAAGTGCTGTACCGCCACAGCACTAATATCTCTTCAATGCCCTCTTTTACGTGCAGTTTCACATGAAACACTCTTAATGTCAGCATATTAATACCAGCCATAGTGATAGCCTGCTCTAAAGGTTATCGCAAGCTATTTAACACATAGAATGATGTTGCGCGAGCATACTTGCTTAGCCTCATCACTTGTATTTTTTAAGAAAGGTTGGTCAATTCAAGTCGGTCGTAAACAATTAATACTCATTGGTATTACCATCGGTTTGGCGTAGAGAGTCATAATGAGTAAAATAAGCCGCTGTTTCTTCCGATGCTGGTATTTGCGCGATGAATGATGAGAACATCTCCACCTGGCAGACTTTCCGTCGCCTCTGGCCAATAATCACGCCTTTTAGAGCCGGCTTGGCTGTGGCTAGTGTAGCGTTAATTATCAACGCGGGTATCGATGCTTTTATGCTGTCTTTGCTAAAACCTTTATTGGACGACGGTTTTGGGAAAACCAAGGATAGTATCCTACAGTGGATGCCTATGGCTATTATTGGTTTAATGGTTCTGCGCGGTACAACCAGCTTTATTTCTAGCTATTGCATTTCCTGGGTTTCAGGTATGGTAGTGATGCAAATGCGCCGGCGTCTATTTGGTCATATGATGAGAATGCCGGTTTCTTTCTTTGATCAACAGTCCACTGGTAAATTGTTATCGCGTATTACCTATGATTCAGAGCAGGTAGCTTCATCCTCTTCTAGCGCACTAGTAACTTTGGTACGTGAAAGCACATCGATTATCGCACTGTTCTGTATGATGTTTTATTACAGTTGGCAGCTTTCAGTAATACTGATCATGCTATCGCCTATCGTTTCAATTTCGATCCGAGTCGTTTCTAAGCGCTTCCGTAATATCAGCAAAAACATGCAAAATACTATGGGGCAAGTGACTACTAGTGCCGAAAAAATGCTAAAGGGACATAAAGAGGTGTTAATTTTTGGTGGGCAACAGGTTGAAACCGATCGTTTCAACTCGGTTAGCAATCACATGCGACAACAGGGTATGAAATTGGTATCCGCTTCTTCTATCTCTGACCCTATCATCCAACTAATTGCGTCTTTAGCCTTAGCTTTTGTACTGTATGCGGCTAGCTTCCAGAGTGTGATGGAAACGCTTACCGCTGGTACTATTACCGTAGTGTTCTCTTCTATGATAGCCTTGATGCGTCCACTGAAATCATTAACTAATGTCAACACCCAGTTCCAACGTGGTATGGCCGCCAGTCAGACCTTGTTCTCGATTTTAGATATGGAGCCGGAGAAAGATACCGGCACTTGTAAACTGGCGCGTGCAAAAGGAGATATCGAATTCCGTAATGTGACTTTTTATTACCCAGGCAGAGAAATGCCTGCGCTGCGTAATATCAATCTGAGTATTTCAGAAGGTAAAACTGTGGCATTAGTTGGTCGATCTGGGTCCGGTAAGTCAACAATCACTAACTTATTAACCCGGTTCTACGATATTCAGGAAGGTGAGATCCTTATGGATGGACATGATTTACGTGAATATACATTAGCTTCTCTGCGTGATCAGGTTGCGCTTGTTTCACAGAATGTTCATCTTTTTAATGATACAATCTTTAATAATATTGCTTATGCACATGAAGCACACTATAGCCGAGAAGAAATAGAGAGAGCAGCAAGTATGGCCTATGCTATGGACTTTATCGATAGTATGGAGCATGGTTTAGATACGGTAATCGGAGATTATGGAGTAACGCTGTCTGGCGGTCAACGCCAACGTATCGCCATAGCGCGTGCACTGTTGCGTGATTGCCCAATACTAATCCTAGATGAGGCAACTTCATCACTAGACACTGAGTCTGAGCGCGCTATTCAGTCGGCGTTGGATGAATTGCAGAAAGATCGTACTTCTTTGGTAATCGCCCACCGCTTGTCAACGATTGAAAAGGCAGATGAAATTTTAGTAATCGAAGACGGTCGTATTGTTGAATGTGGCGAACATGTTGCATTGCTTGACGAGCAAGGTGTCTATGCGCAATTGTATCGTTTGCAATTTGGTCAAGAATGATTCAGCGAATTTGGTCAGGTAAATCTCTACTGTACCTGATATTAGTTCCTTTGTCGTGTTTGTATGGTCTAGTGGGTACGCTGATCCGCCTTAGTTATCGTTGCGGTCTGCGTAAAAGCTGGCGCGCGCCGATACCGGTGGTAATAGTGGGTAACCTTACAGTTGGTGGTAATGGGAAAACGCCGATAGTGATCTGGCTAGTAGAGAAATTGCAGCAACGAGGTTACCGAGTTGGTGTAGTTTCACGTGGGTCAGGTTCCAAATCTACGGTTTATCCGTTGGTTCTTCGTCAGAACACTTCAGCTCGTGAGGCGGGTGATGAACCTGTGCTAATTTATCAGCGTACTGCCGCTCCGGTAGCTATTGCACCTAAACGATCTGATGCGATTCAAGCATTACTAGAGCATCATCATCTTGATGTAGTGATTACTGATGATGGTTTACAGCATTATGCGTTGCAGCGTGACTTCGAATTGGTCGTGATCGACGGCGTCCGCCGATTTGGTAATGGTTGGTGGCTACCTGCAGGCCCGATGCGCGAACGCGCTAGCCGTCTCAAAAGCGTGGCTGCGTGCGTTACCAACGGCGGTGTGGCGGAAATAGGGGAAATTGCTATGTCTCTGCGTGTCCGTGAAGCGATTAATATGATGAGTGGCGAGCGTTGTCCGGTGGTTAAATTAACACATGTGGTCGCGGTAGCGGGTATCGGTTACCCCCCGCGGTTTTTCGAAATGTTAGAAGCGCTAGGAGTATATGTTGAAAAAAAAGTCGCATTTTCTGATCATCAGCAGTACCAGTTGGCGACACTTTCGGTACTTACGCTAGTAGGGCAAACGTTGTTGATGACGGAAAAAGATGCGGTAAAATGCAAAGCTTTTGCTCAGCCTAATTGGTGGTATTTGCCAGTTGATGCAGTTTTGCCATCCATTGATGCAGAACAACTGCTGCAGAAAATTGAAAACCTTTTAATTGATCAGCATTTTTGTTAAAATCTTCAATTGACCACCTTAAATGTAAAATACAAATTTTATGTCTCTTATGGCTTTTTTTTAATATTTCATTATTCTCTTTGTGCTTCTGTTTTGCTTTAAGCTGATAGTTAGAACTGCTTAATAGTAGGAGCATTTCCAAATTTTACTTATCCTTATTAGGTAAGGCAGGTTGTCATAAAAACATGAGGTTAATATTTCATTTTACGAGGAAGATTGTACATTACGATCATGATTCTTTAAGATCGGTATCAAGCTAATTTTTACTTTTAAATCCTAGTGCAACGCCAATCTTAGCCTCTTAAAAGAGAGTTTATGAACAGTGTCTGCTTATTATTTTATATTTGGTTGTATGAAAGTCAGTGGTGCTGTTTTTATCAAAACAGGTTCAAGTAATTAGAGTTACCTCATTCACTCGATAAATACCCGGTTGAAAGCATTTATAGCCGTCCACTAAAGGCAGGTGGCGATGTGTTGTAATCTATATGAATATATAACCGCTTTATATTCTCTTATCGTGATAAGAGCCGTCGCTTCGGATTATAAACTATTGATATAGTCAAGTACGCCTGCAATGTCCTGATTATGGGCTCATAGCTGTGAGAGTTAACTCTCTATCTTTTAGGCGATGCCAATATCTCCGTAATAGTATTATGTACTGTGTCAGGATTATGCTAATTGTTTCATCAATTTCTTGATGCCGGTGCTAGCATAGAGGATTGGCATACTCTGGTTTCCGGAGATGGAAGAGTGCTGAGTGTTCCCCTATCTTCTATTTATCGCTTACCTTAGCAAGGTCGAGCAGATATTGAGTTGATTTTCAAGTAATATGAAAAAGGAAATTCACTTTTTATTAAAGTTCAATCTATCACGATAACTAACATTAACCAGAGCGATAAGCTTTGCTAGATAAATTATATTACTTAAATGACTGTTAGGTATTTAATTTTTATAGAATAAACTGTCTAATCAAAAGATTAGCTGTTTCTAGAGGTTGAGAACAGAACGTTGGCCAAGACTCGCTTTACCTGTTACTACCCCTGACTGGCTAATGCTTTTTATTGATCTGCAAGTAACAATGGTTCGTCATATCAATTGCTATTCTTATGGCATGGAATCATACGGTTTGAGTACGTGATATTTACTGTAGCTATTAGTCTTGTGTGGCTTTAGGTAAACAACGTGTTGGGAAAGAGTGCACTTTCCGTCACTTGTCGCTGAAAATCATAATAGATAAGGGCATGATTTGAATGGTAGGCTAGTCGCTAAGTAGGCTGAGTAAGAGGATGTGTGTAATTGTGCTTGCATGAATTACTAAGCCGACGACGCACGGATTTTCTATAACTGTAACAAGCGTTTTAATGATAAATATTAAAATTAAAATATGTGCATTGATCTGTCTGCTATGTGAGACAGAATTAATAAATAGGTCCATTTAAGAAATCGATTTTGACTGCACCCAGCACTGCTTTATCATACGCCGTATGAATTTACATACTCTATGGCTTGCGTTGGCGAGAAATTGAGAGTAAGGAATCTGATATTTTTCACTAAATGCACTATCTAGTCCTGTGATAAGACTATGAGGATCATAGCCTTATCGATATTTTATTTTTTATTTTTTTACTAATGCCATTCGCTAGCTTTAATTTGTGGGTACGAAGCAAATCCAAAGTAGTATATGACTTGTATGTCAAAAAATAAGCCTAGCTATGAGTGGAATTTACTCAGCGGACTAAGTTGCTTAACTTATTTATTTTGTGTAAAAAAACTATTTTATAGATGGGTCAATAGGGAATATTGCCCCCGACTGGAATCGAACCAGTAACTAGCCCTTAGGAGGGGCTTGTTATATCCGTTTAACTACGGGGACTATATTGAGCAGAAGGATAAGCTATCAACCATTATACCCTTTCTTAGCATTAGAATAAGTACTTAGTAATGAGATTGTTTATTTAAACACCAGATAGTTTTGATTGATTCTCCATGTTGGGAGTGAGTGCGATTATGCCTCCAGATAACAGGGATGGCTCCCTGTTGACATGTTTTTAAAATCGTTCGCAGCGTGCTCCGTTCGGCTTATGCTAGAAATTGTCTATAACTCAAGAGATATGGTAATTGTAGATGTAAAAACCGACACTGGTTGAGTAGAGTGTGCGATTAGCGCTAACTCTTTAGTTAACTAAACTTGTCGGCGCATCCTAGAGCAACTATGCAGTTTGCAAAGTCAAACGACGTGCTTAAGGCCCGACTTCGGTTGTGGCTAGTTCGGCATGGAGACGTTACTGAGCAATATAATACGCGCCATAATAGGCCTCAAGGAGAACATTAGAATCAGGAACAGCCTAGAGTAATCAAAAAGATTTGCGAATAAACTGTTTAACTTAATGTTAATAGGCGCTGCTCTAGGATGCACTTAAACTGCTGCAATATCTCAGCAGAGAATAGCAGATTAGCGTTTAAAGAATCAAGCAGACACCTTGTAGCAACGAAGGTAATTTATAGAGGAGTATGAAGTTTTGCCTGATGGGGCTGGTTTGTGCAACAGTCGTATTAGTGAGCTGCGCTAACGCGCAAGAAGATGAATTATTAGCGTGCGCCGATCCTCTTGAAGGGTTTAACCGGATGATGTTTGATTTTAACAAACCTTTTAGACCCCTATGGACTGCGTCCGTCGGCGGTAGTTTGGCGTCACTACTTTCCAATGCCTGTGCGTGATGGAGTAAGTAATTTTACCTCTAATCTGGAAGAGCCAGCTAGTATGGTGAATGCCTTCCTAAAAGGGGATCCGTACCGTGGAATGATCCATTTTAACCGATTCTTCCTACATACTGTGTTTGGAATGTTAGGCTTGATCGACGTGGCTGGGATGGTGAACCCAATGCTAGTAAAAGCAGGTTCAGCCGTTTTGGTACCACATTGAGATATTATGAGATAGGATATAGCCTAATATATTATCTAGCCTGACTACGGTAGTTTCAACTTTCGTGACGATGCGTGTCACTGGATAGATACTTTTTACCCGATGCTAAGTTACTTGACTGTTTGGATGTCTGCTTGGAAATGGCTGGTTGAAAGTATTGAAACCCGTTCTCAGTTTCTAGATTCAGATTTTTGCTCCGCAATTCGCCTGACCTTTACATAATAATTCGTGAATCCTACTTCCAACGTCATAAATTTATCGCCAACCCCCGTTCGCTGGGCACGGGTAAAAACCCGCCTGCCAAAGCGATCCATAGCGATTTAGACGAAATAGATTCTATACAGTAAGCTCCGTAAAATAGCAGGTTAGGAACCTAGCTAACAAGTGATGAATTTTCTATTCTAACCGCAAGGACTGGTCTCATTTGTACGTGCTGATATACACGGTAAGTGTTTTTCGGCATTCACTTCTGCATGGATACACACTCTCTAATCTAGAAAAGAGTCTGGAGGTATTATACGACTAGGCTGTTCCCCTTGATTCCTTAAATTATAGTGATTTTATTTTTACCATGAATATATCACGATAGTGATCTACCATCTATCCAGATGAGTAGATAGGTTATCTAACCCTACTGCTTACTCAATTTATAGTGATAAATTATGGCTTACTGTACACAGAATGTCTTTAAAGTATCAACGGCAGATTATAGAGACCGTATTCAGGTGTGCATAGTGCAATTACTTAAACTGTATAGTTCATATAAACTGTTTATAAAGACTTTATATCATGCTCCGTTTCTGGAGTTGTTGGCGTTTTTAAGCGGTAACTGCCATACTTGGATGGCATAGTTCATTGGGGTGGTTTGCCCTCTCCCCCCCGAGATAGCAGTAATATCTGTGCTCTTAGAGGTGTTCTTAAAGTTGTACAAGATGATATTGTTCGAGGGTAGCATATCCGCGCTAGGCGGACGCAGTAGCTATGGCAGGAAATCTATATCACAATAGATATAAGTGGTATTCCGTCAAATGTCATGCTGAGTTTCGGAGAGTCCTACCAATGTCAGTTCGTATTACGCTATATGGCGGCATTGGATAGTGACGAAAAGTAGGGTGATTATTGTAGATGTGTGGTATGAGGTGACATACATAGAAATGACATAGTCATCTACCATAAATTAAGCGTGAAATAATTTTAGATGCCTGTTTAAGAGTGGGTAATTTTACTGAAATTATCACCGAAGGTGATGGAATAGCGGTTAATAAGTGTTGGTTGAAGGTCTTGAGTGGTGCAAGCAAGTTGCTGTGGCTAGGGACTTGTGCATTATCGGTGGGATGCATGATGAGATATTAGGTGAGAGTATAAGCTGGATTTATACAACAAAGTCACAAAAGCTAAGGTGTGTAACCTGCTGTTCGTTCTTCAAGTTTAATAAGCTATACTATTAGTATTTTAAGTAAGAAGAACATATTTCTAATTATATTATAAATCGTAACTTGTCAAAAGGTATTCAGCAAGTCGGGTGTCGTTTCTACACGTAATAGCACCGACCGTACATTACCTTAGTAACTAGAATCCGAGTAAATTAAATCCAGTAGGCTTCTAGATATAGCACTGTAATATCTGAATAAATTTAGCTGCTTTCAATTTTACTGTTATTCAATTTTTATAATTGTTTCAGATATTAATGCTGAAGTAGGTCTTGTCCGCCTACATCAACCTGAAGTTTAATAGAGGCGGTTCGCGGATATGAGCGCACAGCAGTCTACTTTGTTATTGCTTATTTTTTCATGACCTACTACCAGTTTAGCGTTAGTAGGCTGTGGTATTTTCTGCCTTTGTTCTTTCCTAAATAGGCGATAAAAGCGCCAAAATTGTCTTTGCGAGGTATTGATCCTCTAGGCTATGAATTAACGGCGAATTCGATAACTTGACTGGGAAGGTCAAGTTTATAAGTTAGGGTATGCGGTTCACTGATGATATTGGCACTTTCATCCAGACAGTATCGGCTGTCTGGGTACTTCTATGTCTTCATTTTTCATATCTTCCTGGCATTATGATAGGCACTTCCGCATTTTCTTTTACCACCAAGAAGCCGAGGGCTGGCGTAAGATTTAAGGAAATGTAGTAAATTAGAGCGCCCGTGTGATCGCTATGCGTGATAACTCAGTAGCGCTGAGTGTTGTGCAAATTTTTGATTTATTCCCCCCCCATGTGATAACCTCGATTCAGTATGCATATCGTTTATGTCAAGTCTGCTGCTTAAGCCGACTCCGGGCGATGAAGATATACTTCTGTTGCTACTGCAAGGGGTTGCTAAGGATGTATTGTTCATTATTCAGCAATGAGAAGGTTTATAAAAAGAATTTGTTTTATAGATTATTCATGTGCATGAACTCCAATGTTTCCATCAAATGCTAGCATTCTACTCAGGTCTGATCTGAGGGTATTGTCAGGTGCTGCTGTAGCATAGATATCTCTGCATTTGCATGATAAAGCCTGTTTTTTGGATATTTACTGAGCCATGCAGGCAAACTTTCTATTAGAAAGAAAGAAGTAGGAAATGGGCTGTAACTATAACTATTCACTATCAACATTAATATGTCGTAATATCGGCACTAGTGCTATATTGAGCAGTTTGTACTTGTATGAACGTACCCGGAGATTGCCTCTCCGGGGGACTTGTGTTTTTGCTACAAAGAGCCTCTGTGCTAATCTGGAGCTCCGCTCGATGCGTCCTTCTCCAGCCTCGCCACTGCTCATTAATACAACTCAGACTGTAACTTCTGAATATCTGCGCCGACTACTTCAGTGTATCTTGGAAGGGGGAAAGTGATCCGTAACAATTTACGTAAACAAGATGGGTTACGAAATTACTCATGACAGACGGAATACAGTCAAAGCGCCTGGCTAGAACAAAGTAGATGCTGTATCTGAAGGCGTCTAGGACTCTTTGCAGCCTATTGCGGTTAAGGTATGCAGGATAGTGAGTTTTTCCAAACTACCATAGATTAATTGGGTGCTCTCATAGAATCAATAGATTGTTGGTCAGATATGCATTCTTGAGCAACTTAACAGCTTCTTAATTTAAAGTATACTCTTGTATACAACTTAACACAACTTAGAATGCCATTAATGAGACAGTATCATACATATATCTCCGTCTAAGTTGAAGAAGGCTCTATTTGCTCTTACCAATCTATGCGGTATGCCAGTAGGGTTATTGGTGTAACTTGCTCATCACTAGTGTGGCGTTGGTACCACCGAAGCCAAAGCTATTAGACATCACAGTAGTTAACTGACGCTGTGTCGGCTTGGTTATGATGTTTATACCCCCCGCCTGGGCGTCAAGGTTCTCAATGTTAATACTGGGCGCGATAAAATTATGCTCAATCATCAGCAGGCAGTAAATCGCTTCCTGCACACCAGCAGCGCCAAGAGAATGGCCTGTCATCGATTTGGTTGAAGAGATTGCCGGAATGTTATCACCAAATACTGAACTGATTGCTCCTAGTTCTTTCACGTCTCCAACTGGAGTGGACGTTCCATGCACGTTAATATAGTCGATGGGGCCATCAATGCCCTTCAAAGCCATCTCCATACAGCGTATCGCACCTTCTCCTGAAGGTGCTACCATGTTTGCTCCGTCTGAGTTCGCACCGTAACCGATGATTTCCGCATAGATCTTTGCACCGCGTGCCAGGGCGTGTTCCAATTCTTCAACTACAACTATACCACCCCCACCAGAGATGACAAATCCATCGCGCGCCGCGTCGTAGGTGCGGGAGGCTTTTCTTGGAGCATTGTTATAGTTGGTAGATAATGCGCCCATTGCATCAAACTCGCATGCCATTTCCCAGCATAATTCTTCACCACCGCCTGCAAAAATAATATCCTGCTTACTGAGTTGGATTAATTCGACCGCGTGCCCGATGCAATGTGCAGAGGTGGCGCAGGCAGAACTGATAGAATAGTTAACGCCACGTATTTTAAACGGGGTTGCTAGGCAAGCAGAAACGCCAGAGGCCATGGCCTTAGTCACCATATATGGGCCAACGCCGCGTAAACCTTTAGCACGCATGCCGTCGGAGCCGGCAACTTGATTACGCGGCGAACCACCGCCAGAACCAACCACTAGACCAGTACGATCGTGCGATACTTGATCTCCAGCCAAACCAGCATCCCGGATAGCTTCCTCCATGGAAAGGTAAGCATAAACAGAAGCGTCGCTCATAAAGCGCATTACTTTCCGATCGATTAAGCCGGTGATATCTAGCTTAACATTTCCCCATACGTGACTACGCATGCCGGCATCTTTCAGCTCTCGGGAGAAAGTAATCCCAGATCGACCTTCCTGTAGACTCTTTCGGACTTCCTGCTGGTTATTACCAATGCTGGAGACGATTCCCAAGCCAGTAATCACTGCATGTTTCATTTGATACCTCTTTTACACTTATTATATTCACCTAATGGATTTTGCATTTCACTTTAGCGTACACTTGTACGCCTAACAAGTCCGAATATCGCTTTCACTTTTATTTTCTCGATTTTATGACATATTATTTCAGTTATCAGTCTCGTCATCCGTTGAGTTGGGAGCAATTTGTCGTGACTTCTTCTGCCATTCAAACCCCATGCTAGCTTGGATCAAATAAGGTACACTCGTTTTAAATCAGCGCAATGACATCGTAGTAACAATTAAATAGTCTTGAAGACACCCGCTATGTTTTTTTTGAACCGCAATTGCCCTGTAACGTTGCCATCACTTGTACTGGGTTTAGCGCGGTGCACCTAGTTTGGCAGATAGCTGAAGTTTGTGCCGCTATATTAGACTTTCGCGATACCATCAGGCGTTTTCGGATTCCGGGTGTTAGCGCATACTTGATCAGCTATTTGAAATTCTTATTGCGGCAGCCGTTCTAGTTGTAGCGGATAGGCACTGGCCGAAAATTACCGCTAATTCTGAAGAGCTAAATACCCCATGGTGCTCTACCGCTGCAAGATTCCGGCGGGGTGTGCTTGGTCGCTATATAGGTTATTAAGCTCGAGGTATGGTTAGGCGGTATCGCGATGTCGCTTGGGCATGTTGCAGCTAGAATTAAGAACTACGCTGATGCCGGCTTCTTATTCGCTAAACGGCTAACTGTGTTCTGGCTAACTTGACCTGCAATTCGCGAAAGTTTGGTAATGAACAACCTGTATGTACCAGGATTAGCATCGAGCTAAACCCCTGTTCCATGGTATAGGGCAGTGAATCGGTTTCGCCACCAGCGGAATTTAGCAGCATGCTAAGCTTATCCTAACGAATGCCCATCAAGGCCTCGTGCCAATTCGGTGAGTTCTTACTATCAATGCTTTGCGTTGCCAGATCTCGAAATCCACACCTTAACGTCGTTGAGTTAGTTAAAATAGGTATTGCGCTATACGGGGCCTCTAATCTAGACAACGTTACGCATCAGGAAGATTGCATCTCTTCTTCCTTACTGCGCGGTAGTGACAGTGCGCATGCAGTGAAGATGCATAGCGGCCTTGCCAGGTATCTGCGCTACCCCGGCTAGAGCTCATCAGCTGACAACAGGAAGAGGTCTGCGTCAGTAAGCTTGCTCTAGCATACACTGTGGCAGGCACGATAATATGCCGATGATCGCCACTAGGCTGAATGATTAGTCCTCTCTGTCGTATTTGCATTTTGTATTAGTAATATTAGTACGTTGCTATTCAACCTACTGTGCTAGTCCATCCGAATCTATTTGTGTTTGTTTGGTTAGGATTTTTTGGCTGTGGTGAGCGCCGCTAACGTCGAAAATTCGGCAGAGAACTATGTGGCAAGCTATTGGCGAGTGACGCGCAGGTATTGGTGGCGTTAAATCTTTGCCGGATTTTAGCAAGAACCTGCTAAAAGCACATGTGATGTAACAAGGGCTGAGGGCGCCCACAACAGCGAAGTCAGCTTCTTCAGTGAGAGCAAGTTTAGCCTAGTCAAAATTATATGTGGAGGAGGAGTAGGTTCTTCGACGGTGATAGCTCACCGTCAATAATCTCTGTCTTTAGACTTTCTCAGATTTTTCAATGCTGCTTCTGTATGTGCTTGCTTACTTTAATCGTCTGCTTTGTCTTTTTTATGCCATATGGCTCTGCAGCGAGAGCTGCAGGGAGCCAATTTATTATCGTTAAAATGCGCTACTTTAATCAATCAGCACACAAATATGAAATCCGCATGCTTAGATCATTACATTCTGTAATGCCCTGGATCTTCGGCCTGAAGGATAGTTGGGTGTGTTTAGTGCCCCTTATCTATTTTATTGCTGTGCGAGAAGCGCTGTAATGAAATACTCGTAAATTTATCATCCAGTCACTGACCTAAATGGACGTTAGAGATTCGTTCCTCTACCGTCTGGTAATAGATAACAAGGTACTGCAGATATACTGCAGTTTAACATGGGATCAGTGGATATGTTGAGATATGAAAAATACTACACGTCTAATGTTATTTTAGAGTACGATATTGTAATGACTAAATACATTCCGTGTCACCATTATTAGTATACTATATTTAATAAATGATCACATTACATTACGCAGCTTATGCTGGACCTCTATACGATCAGGTATAAGTCATAGTTTAGGTTGTAAAACTGGCACTAAACAAAAAGTCCGATTCCAGGCATAAGATCTGGAACAGTGCTGATTTCGTAATCTCTACCCGATGAAGCGCTCTTTGCATTTGTACGGAAATGCAATCTTGGTAGCACTAATAGCAAGATCAACTCATTTACGGCGTTTGTGTCGTCGATATATCAGTTTGTGATCTATCTGTAAGGTAAGCCGTATAGACTGCTGGTGAATAAAATGTACCAATACAACGTTTGCTATTGGAAAAGCAGTTAATAGGTTTATTCAGTCACTTGACTAGCTGAGTGTTGCGTACTTCGCTAGAAGTATTAGTTGTAGATTGCGTTAACTATTTGTATTTTAAGGAACTGATATACTCAGGATAAATCTGATAATCCTAAAATATAAAAAGATAACTCACTCTTGTTAGCTAGTATAGGTGATTTTAGATAATGCTGGATTTATGAACTGTTGTTGTCGCATAGCCGTTTGCCTTTATCATCAGCACGATAATGATTATTATCTACTTTGATGAGTATTCACACACTGATGATAGGATGTGAGTCACTAACCGGTGCTCAAAACTTTGCCTAGTTAGCATAACTAGGCAATTATCTATACCCAGCTCGCTGAGGGTAATTGGCAGCACTTCATCTTGGATATGAAGTTGATTATTTTGGAATAATCGTTTTATTTGGCAGGCGTTTAAAAACGCATAGTACCGTGCAGGATCGCGCATCAACTAAGCAGGTAAATAGCTAAACTGAGTGGTATAAAACCCGACTTTGCACTAGATAAAGCAATAACAGCCAATGCTACTAATGGTCTTCTTAACTTAATCGTAGTATTAACAAACATGTAGCACGACGCTAACCACACAGCAGAAGTAGCGTTTGGCACCACAACTAGGAAAGCATATCCTGCAACTATTTAGTTGCGACAAACCATGGTCGACCCGATTAAGATCAGGAACCGGTTAGTGTCTAGTCGTTTTGGTTGATCACATGACTCGGATAAATCCAGGCTGGCAGGGAAAGCCGCTAGCACTCAGATGCTTTTGTATGTTCGCAACTTAGCTTAGACCACCTAGAGCTGCTATTAGCGCAGTACCTAAAGTAAAATACTACCGATAGCGTCGGTAGTAATGCCATCTATCAGAAATGTCACTGTACATAAATCCAGAGCATACTAAAGCTAATCATTACGCAGTCTATGTTTTATTGCATAGCTGTGAAATGGTTACTAGGTAATATTGAACAAGTAAGTGGTGACGGGGTTGCCAAGCCCTTGTCATTCATCACTACATGCTTATCAAATTAACTAGCTAGGGTGCTCGCGCACCGATTGCCAACTTGCTTCTAGTCCATATATGATAAGCCATAGGAAATGATTTCTGATAGTTGGGTGGTTAGTCACTGAATGAATTTTAGCAGGTTTATGGACTGAATAGCGGTGTTGGTTGATGCGTATCATTTAATAATTTGTTGAATTTGGCGACACTGTTTTTGCACCGATCATGCCACTTTTGCGAGTGGGATCCGCACCGCCTGTGGTCCCATACTACCTACCTGCCTGTCTCTTTTATTCTAGCAGGTCAAACTTATGGCATAACCAAATTCCATGAGGTTGCAAGACTCAAAATCTAGTGTGCATTTTCTATTATCAGTATGGGATATCGGATCCTAGATCATTGGTCTCCGCTCGTGAGTCTATTAGGTGATCTATGAATACAAAATTGCAATCAGTAGTTTACCGATCGGCATTACACGCATATTTACACAGCGCTCATGATGACTGCTGGTGACGATTATAACTGCTTCACCTTGGCGATTAATGCTGGATCTAAGTGCCATAATATTAGCAGTTAGTTTTAATCCATGATTAGTTATCATGGGGTTATCATGGAGGATGCGCCTGAGCGATTGCTCTGGAATTCATCTTGATAATTGCATTGCGATTCCGCTGTTTAGTTTACTCACCATGGGAAATTATCGTCGAGTCCGCGCTTTTTGTCGCATTGATGCTCATTAGTTCTTTAAGATTTTCTAGCTGTCTCAGACTGGCAGAAAAACGGATTCAGTTTAACTTCGTCCACGGCTTTAAATTCAGAGCTTAGATCGCTGATCTAGTCCAGATAGCTGTGCACTCGCCTACGGAAGGGCTTCACAAGTATTTCTTGGCGATCGTACTTTAGCCCACGTGCATTATAGTTGCACGCGCCGAAGAACAGAAGCACCGCGATAGTCGCGTAGGCTATATTCTGTGCGTAGGCGTAATCGGTATGATCAGGACGTAATAAATCCTGGATGGTACTGTGCTCTTGGCAGAGTGGGTCCGTATTCTAAATCAGTAGGCGTATGTTAGAGTTGGTTATCACTCCTTCAAAGAGATCGGAGAGAATGCGCACCTCCATCCCGTGCACAGTGCTGCATAGCATACCGAGAAGTTCCAGGACGCTAACGTTCTATACCGTATTGTAGATCCTTCACAGTGAGGAGAGCTCGGTGGCAGTTATCGACGGAAGCAGGTAATTCTTCCCCGTGAAATCAACAAAAGGAAGTGATGGGGAATAGGTGTCCAATGTTATGCTTTGCTATAATGGCTGCTGAGTGTTAGTCATTGATGTTAGAAGTATTCTGATTAGAAACGGTACATGCTAAAGTGTGCCTTGTAATCAATTAGTTGTTGTTTAGTTAGCATGAATACGCCATCCCCGCCGTTTTTGAATGCCAACCAAGTAAACGGAATATCTGGGTACTGTTCTATCAGATGTGCCAGGGTGTTGCCTACTTCACAAATTAGAACACCTTCGTCCATCAGATAATAAGGAGCACAGGCCAAAATACGACGCACTAATTTCAGACCATCCTCGCCTGCCTCTAGCCCCAGTTTTGGCTCAAAGTAGAACTCTTGCGGTAGATCGGACATATCTTGCGCATCGACATATGGTGGATTGGTAACGATTAGATCGTACTTGATCGAGGGAAGATCCCGAAATAGATCAGAGCGAATTGGGATCACCTTATGTTCGACGCCATGAGACTGAATATTGTACTCCGTAACTTCCAGAGCCTCCTTGGAGATATCCACGGCGTCCACTTGTGCTTCCTGAAAAGCATTGCTACAGGCAATAGCAAGGCAGCCACAGCCAGTACACATATCAAGAATGCGCTTTGGTAGATGTGGGAGAAGGGGCTTGAAACAATTGTTGATTAGTTCGCCTATCGGCGAACGCGGCAGAAGCACACGCTCATCCACATAGAACTCTATTCCACAGAACCAGGCTTTATTAGTGAGATAAGCGACTGGAATGCGTTCATTGACGCGGCGGATCACGCGGTCCACGATTCGACGGCGTTCGCTAGAAGTTAAATGAGAAGTATGCAAGCCCTCTGGCATATCTAGGGGAAGGTAAAGGCTTGGTAACACCAATTGCAATGCTTCATCCCATGGATTATCGGTTCCGTGACCATAGTAAATATTAGCGGCATTGAAACTGCTCACTGCCCAGCGTAAAATATCCTGAATAGTGTGCAGATCATTCACGGCTTCCTCGATGACGATTTTATTCAATTTCCCTCCAGCATGCATTTCAATAAATGATGTAGTTACATAGTTTGCCATTACGTCCATTACAAATCATGATAACCCTTATGATTGTCAATCTAGCCTGCTTTTACTTCGACAGTACTCATTCAGGAGATAAAATAAAAGGCAAATATTCCAGGCGAATAATGTGAATGAAGACTCAGCTACCTTGTACTAAAGATGAACAGCAACTTTTTAGAGAGGCGGTTGCGGGCGCGAAAAAACTGCCACAGGACGCTGTCGTGCCTCATCGGAGCAAACTTAAGCTTCACCTGCTCATGCAGGTGAGGGTACTGCATGAGCAGGTGAATGCTAGCTATTATTTCTCAGAGCAATATCAGTCGTGCCTAAAAGGGGGAGATCAGTCGAGCTATATTCGCCACTTTAGTAACCCATGCGAACTGAGAAAACTACGCCGGGGCGAGTATTCACCGGATCTATTTCTTGATCTTCACGGCTTAACTCAAGTACAGGCCAAGCAGGAATTAGGGGCGCTGATCGCCGCCTGCAAACGTGAGAATGTACGCTGTGCCTCTGTGATGCATGGGCATGGGAAGCACATACTCAAACAGTACACGCCGCTGTGGTTAGGGCTGCACCCCGATGTGCTTGCGTTCCACCAGGCGCCGAAGACATGGGGAGGTAATGCGGCCATTTTACTGCTAGTCAAACTAGCAGAATAAAGGTGTATAAAAAATGATCAAGTTTAATATTTGATATCGACCGTTGATCATTCATATTTGCATATGAACTGCGATGGACTTGCCTGCCATTTGACTTTGCCGTGTCCAGTACTTGTTAGCTTGATATTGGCTATAGAGGAAGTAACGAATATGGGTGGCCTTTCCCCGGGACACAATTCGGCCACCAGACCACCAATCAGTGGTAAATGGGAGATAATAAGCAAACATGCTACCCCCTGCATTGCTAGGGCCTGCAAATGGTTGCTGATGTGTTTAGTATTGCCGTTTGGCGTGAGATCAGGAAGCACTTCTGCCTCCGGAACTGCCATTGACTCTTGCAGCATTGCCAGCGTTTGTGTGACTCGTAAATAGGGGCTGATCAGCACTCGTTCAATACGTAAAGACTTGGTATTCAACCAAGTTGCCATCAGGCGGGATTCATGTCGCCCGCCCAGGGTAAGTGGCCTTACCGCATCACTGGCTGCATTTAGTACCGCCTCTCCGTGGCGCATAATAAAAACTTGCATATCTCCCCTGCATTTGTGGATAAAATAATGCTATACAGCAGTTGTTTACATACTAGTACACGATATCCTTAATTTGACTGGCTTTCTATCTAAAAGTTTAGGTCAAGAAATACTGGGTTTATATGATGCATGACATGCGCAAATAAAGTTACTCAGATAATAGCGGATATAATTGATTAAATTTCAGTCATACGATTTAATTTATTTCACAAGGTTGATTATCTTCGCTTTATCTACACCATAATTAAATGGTTGAGAAAAGTGAACATATTCACACCATAAAACTGGTGGGTCACAATGACTGGTGCTTACTGATTTAAGTAATTACATTTTGGTAGATCGTTAGAGGTTAGCATTGCGTGAAATAACTATTATAGAGGAACTCTCGCCAGTGTTCACAACAGAGATTGACGTGGTCTGATCTGAATATAAATTCGCTGCTAGGGGAGAAGATAAATCGCCAGCTACTTTATACGGCGCCATCAAGCTTTTTAATAAGGCTGTTAATTTCTGTAAAGATTCGCAGCACTGCGCACTGATTTTGCTTAATACGGAAATATTTCTCGGTATCATACTGAGGAGTAAATGTCTCTCTTTAAGATATGCAGAGATAATAAGGGGTTTATTACTGTAGTGTTAATCTGTCGCTTCTGGCTGCAGGCCAAAGATGTGCTGAATTGAGCCTCCTTTATTATCACAGGGAGATAAATCGCTTTTAATATTTCGCCTGTCTATCTAAGAGCACTTTGATTTTACCAAAGGTGTATGAGTTGTTGACATAGATTCATGTAATTACTTTTGATTGATCTTTGATTGCATCGGAAAAGACATGGCGGAGGAGAACATAAGCTTGCGGAATCCAATTATCTACACGACTAGAGTATCAAGATTGATCTTGATGATTTTATTGTCTGCTCGCATGTCAATCATGAACTTGCGTATCAAGCAAAGTAAGCCAGTACTTTACAATTCTCGGTTCGCCGTTTCTCCACAGAAACGCATTGGCTTAGGGTTGATGAATAGGTAAGGATGTGGCTGAGAACGTTGAGCTGAGACCCTAGGTATCATTCACTATGAAAAATAGATCACTGATTGTACTTATAATTTGCAGGTTAGTACTAGATCAAAGATAGCAGGCTCTGAGGCGTTAGCGATTTTTAAACTTGACTTTAAGGGGAAAATCCCAACATCTACTCTGCTACATGTAATTCGAACAAGACTACGCTATCAACGACAGTCAACGATAGACAGTCGGTTTGAATTTGTCGTATAGAAGCATTTATCACCTTCTGAATATAGTGTAAGTCATCCGTTTGATTATGACTGTGAAGTTTAAAATTGACAAGCCAGTCATTTCTGTTTGTTTCTATAAGGGTAAACAGCGCGATCCTAAGACAGATAAATTTTGGTAGCCAGCCAAAATTGCGGAACTAAGTATTGCTTTGATATGAATATTCCATACACAACATGGTTGACACAGTAAGCATACCTTAACTCAATGAGTTTGAAAAACTAGCATAATAAACCTACTGCGTATCTAGAAAGATTGTGAGGATGGTAAGTATTGTCTAGAGCGCAATAGTAAACGCGATAGCGTAATGGACTAGGTTCTTATTACATAACTAACTGCTGTGGGTGTGCTGCGAATGGTATTTGATAACATCATCGTCCCACTAAGCTGTATCCCTGTACAGGATTTTATCATTCCTGGAACAATGTCAACTTTTATTATGGAATTTAAATTTGCTTTCATATTTTTATATTTTGAATTCCTATACATGTATATAGATATGTATCTGTTATGTATACTTTATTATATATAGATCATGAGTTAAAATAAAAAGTAATGATAACCATGCCCTAGCCTCATCAGTTATAAAAATAGTTCACAAGATATTTTCTGCAGAGAACTAAACAAGCAACAGGACCATTTTAATCCAAGAAATAAGACCTTGTCTTAAAATGAGGATAAAGTCGGCAGTTACATGGCTGATAGCCTACATCCATCAGCAAATCGTCAACTGTATCAAGAAGCTAAACAAATAGCTGACAGCGCTACCGACGAACATTGTACCTAGTGAGAAGACTGTAGTAAGGGTTAGTAATATGATTCTCAGTTGATAGGTCTAGAAAAATTTTGCAGCAAACCGTAATTCAGTTTGGCATAAAATGCCTGTCGCTGGGTAAGAGGAATATACTAGAAAAGCAGAAAGTCATACCCAAAATATAGCTAGGCGTCTGCTTCTTATGGAGAGTGACGTGCATTGGCCAGTGTGGTTGGGAGGAGAAATTTACCACCTTTTTTGGAACTAATATCCTACGGTCATTAGAGCTATTGTTAGCGAATACTTATCAACTGAGTTACGAATAACATTACGCATGAGAATGAATTGTAGTAAAAATAGCATGAATCAAGGCAATGATCAGTAATCTAGCAGAAATGCTAGGTATTTCATACAATAAAGCACCTGATCAACTACGCTTCTTATAGAAGCGTAGGCTGAAACCTTGAAGATTAGCGTTCTGTATAGGCACGGCGGCATTAAGGGCAATGTATGCCAGACGTGAGCCTATAAAGTAATTGAACAATGGCAAAGACGAGGATATAGGAGTTAGATTCATATGACTATGGTTTAATTCATATGGTAAACTAGACATTGCTCTATCGGAAATCAGACAACAGATACATATCAATAGCTCGAATCATCAAGTCCTTTTGCGAGGCGAAGTCACGCTAACAATTATCATTCGTGATTTTGTAATACCAGATCCTGGTCTATACAAATGGTTTGAAGGTGTTTGAAGTGTAGTGCACTTCACTGGAGCATTTTATTGCTGCTAACCTACGCATTAGTCGATGATAGCTTTCTTCTACGAAGCACATGATGATCTAGCAATCGTTAGTCGCTAGTGATTTCCAGCCTGGGCAGGTTCTTTTTGGTGTACAGTTGTACACGACTTTCGAGACGATGTAAAGTATCATCTGCCTGCGGATTTTTGAGATTCATTAGTACTTTGCTGCAGTAATTTTTGGGCGGGAGAGGCAATCTCCCCACTGAATACTATTGGCTACTATCGGAATTAGGCGAGGGTGGTATCGATATCTAGTCGGCATGCGACGCATAATTTTATCGACCGGTCAATCGATAAATTCACCGTCGAGCAATTAGGATGATTGATAGAAATCTGCAAGCTTTCGGGTTATTTAGGATAGCACTCTACTTCTATTCTGCTGTCATACCAGCAGAATACTCTAGGAGTAGTCCTCCTTATCAACTGTATTGTATTTTTCCTCACTTTACTGATCCTCCTACCACGGTAGACGGCGTAGCCTGAAGCTCGAACGCTACAGACGTATGGCTAACGCTAGTTTCTTGGATAAAGCTTCTCCAGTCGAGTGGGATTTGTTCGTATATCGCGGGTTTTAAAAAACTTACTACCACATTTTTAAAATAGTAATTTAGGAGGAAATTAGGTAACACTCACCCTTGACGGAAACCAGAGTAACAGGGCGGACAACGCAGTTTGATAAAGAGTATTGATTGTATTGCCTCGATCGAATTGAGCAAGCATAATAATAGAGTTGTTTAGCTATAAAGGGAAAGAATTTCTTATATAAAAAGTGGTTAAGTAGTGAAAAGTATTTTTATCCCCCTGACCCATGCGTTCTAATTATACAATTTACCCTAAGCTTAGACTAATTGGAAGCGCCCTACGAGAGCCAAATCGCCAAAACTTACTAGGATAGCGCTTATTGCATTGCTGACTAGTGCAGATACAAAATTGGGGGATCGCTGCACTGGAAATGACGAGCATATCACTTGGTACTTATGCTAGTTCACTTCAAGAAAGTAGGTGGCACAAATCATGTCAAATATTTATACTGGTTCAAAAGCGGACACCTTTCTGGCTAGCTAAGGCAAAATACAGCTCCAGCCAAGTCGTGTTCAGCACCATGCAATCAGTATTTCTGTGCCTCATGGTTCTTAACGGCACTTTCCCTTCTTATTATTGACAAAGCCACCGCATCAGGGCGACGAATAAAGAGAGTAGTTAGAATGATTTGGAATTTGCAAAATTTAGACTACACTTTTGTCTGTTGGGTATGATTGTTGCACTTATCGGCTTGATAAGGTGTGAAACAAGCACTATCATGATTACTGCTTGCCCGGACTTATGGCAGCAGCTAGTTGCATCATTACCTCGATGAATTGTCACTAGAGTAAATTATTAAGTAGGGTTTTCCGATTTCACAAGAAACGCTGCGACATACTTACAATGCAAGTATGTCGCAGCTGTCTGATGGGTAAAACAATGGCCTCTCCGATAAGGTAAATCTAAATCGAGGACTGCAACAGCAACCTATAACGCCGCATATGATTAGCCAGATCTCGGAATATGGCTAATCAAGTCAAGGCGATAACGCGGGTCATCACCATGATCTGTTCATCGATAAGGTGGTGTTAGTAAGTCGCATAAGACAGGCCACTAGCGTAGGTATTCAGTCGTTGCTATGATTCCTAATTTATTTTTAGAGTAGTCTTTAATCATAAAGGAGGCTTACTTTTGCCGTTCTATATTAAGAAGAGTAGCTGGATATCTATTTCTGTCAGATTTTAGCTGCCCTTTGGAGGCATTTTGTACAAGTCACAGACTTTGCCCAGTCTCCCCACTGTAGAGAGACTGTATATAACTTGCTAGTATGCGTTTATAGCAGATAAACCTTTATTTAAAGAGAAACCATGTTCACGATAAATGCAAAAGCACGTAAAGAGATTGGCAAAGGCGGGAGCCGTCGCCTACGTGTAAGAAATAAGTTCCCAGCTATTGTTTATGGAGGTGAGGAAGTGCCAGTTCCTATTGAACTTAGGCAAGATCATCTCAATAATATAGCAACTAAGGCAGAATTCTATAGCGCAATCGTAACTTTAGTGATAGATGGCAAAGAAACCAAAGTTAAGATTAAGGCTGTACAGCGCCACCCGTTCAAACCAACACTGACTCACATCGACTTTGTGCGTGTATAATGGTCTAATGGATTCGAATTTCTGGATGCTGCAGGCAAAGCTCCAAAATAGCGGTTGTTTACTTTAATTCATCATAAAAAGTTATTTATGATTAGTACTCAGACGGCATTGCAACTGAGTGCGTTAGTTTGACTGGTGCGTTGAATTGTTAGGGGCATTAGTAGCTATATCCCAGATAGTGTGCTCATCTGACAGCGTCAGATCAAAAATAGGCTAATACCGCCACTATCAGGAAACTTCGTTCAGTGGCCAAGGATGCCGGGTACCTAGGTATACTGTCTTCAAGAGAAGCAGTTGGTTCATTAGAAAACTGCATGAGCTTTTTTGATTAGCCTCTGTAATTGGATGGAAAGCACGCTTGTAACTTGATTTCTTTGCCAACGTTTAGTTTTGAGTGCAGTACCTGTGCTCTTGTGGGCACACTGCTTGTCGTTTATGGTTATCTAATTCTGTATATGCGAATTAATTGTTGATTACTAAAAGCTGATAAAGATTATTGTGCTTTAGTGTCCAATTCGCTGTGACCCAAGTAAACCATAAAGAAAACAGAAACTGTACGCCTACTCGCGTTTGTAGTCAGTTTAAATAAGAGGTGAATAGTGTATTAGTTCTCCACTCGGTTAGATCGAGACGGGTGACAATAGCAGCAATGCTAGATTGCCAGGTAATCTTGTAATATTAATATTTAATGTTTTATTAATGCGCCTGAAATGATGGTTGCTCAACACCGTCATAAACAAATATTCCTCAGCAATAGAGGGTTATGGACTAAAAAGAGCTATAGCGTCTTCAGTAAGTGGTTACTTAATAGGTCAAGAAACACTAGTGGCTGTAAGTCTGCTAGCCAGAAAGCCTTGCTAATTTTTACTAGATATATGCAGAGCTTTCGCTAGTTCGCTGTCTTTTTTTGAACATGACATAGCTTTTATTCTTGTTCTTTTCAAGACAATAAACGACTCTATAATCTCTTTCGCGTCTTATTGGCGGCAACCAGAGAATCGCGGATTACTAGATCCACTCTTTTCTAGCTGTGCTTAAGAAATTAATGTAAGGTGACTTGGTCGGCATCTAGGCCTGTGTTGCATTCTCATTTTCTTTAACCGCGGATGCAAAAAATGACAGATCTGATCTGCAATGCTAACCTGTGCCAACTTATGGCAGGTGTTTGCGGCGCTAATCAAAGGCGAGTAATAAATGCGAAAGAAGACTGCGCCAATAAAATGGAATCAAATTTTTGACGTCTCGCAGGTCAAGGGCTATTAGATGATATCTAGACGACGAAGCGCCTACTGCACTCAACTAATAGTCATAACAGCCGCAGCTTGCGGTGTACTTAACCAACCGCCAGGTCGGCGCCTAAAATGCTAAAACACTATCTATGAATCAATCAAACTAGGATGTTTTAGTTGCTATCTTTGGATAGACTATAAGGGACTTACAGAGTGATCGAGACGCTTTGAAAGAAACGGTAGATCAATAAAAAAGAAGAAAATAACGGGTTCATACGGTAAGATGAGTAGAATGAGCAAATCGCTAATCAAATTTAATAACCATGATCTCGTTATAGATACGAACTCGTTGATTAATGGCTCGTTGAGTCGATCAACATTCTTGAAGTACACTATGTAGTACCACTTGAGTGAAGGAAGTGCCAAAAATGACGATTAATTTGATTAACAGCATTTTCGCGTCTGTCGAGTGGTAAACTTGGATACGATCATTTGCTGCAGCCCTGTGAGCTTCTATTTGTGAAGATGGAAATAAACAGTATTAAGACTGATCTATGGTGATAGATTGCCAGAATTATCGTGAAAAAGTCTCCCGTATGGTTACTTGGGGGCACTGGTTCGCCTTATTTAATATCCTGCTCTCCCTTTTGGTGGGAAGCCGCTATCCATTTCTAAGTGACTCTCCATCTTCGTTGCTCGGCTGGATATATGCCCTGATAAGTTTATTGGGGCACTTTAGCTTTCTCGTGTTCACCGGTTACCTTCTGGTAATTTTCCCGCTCACCTTCGTGGTGATATCACAACGACTATTGCGATTTATTTCCGCCTCGTTGGCCACCTCGGGACTGACACTATTGCTTGTTGATAGTGAAGTATTCTCCTATATTCACCTTCATCTCAATGCAGATGTGTGGCCGTTGGTGGTTAATCCAGAAAAAAGTGCAAGCTTGCGGGATTGGCAACTAATCTTTGCCTGCGTGACAATCATCTTTTTTGTGGAGATGCTATTTTCCATTTGGAGTTGGCAGAAGCTGCGCAGTCTAAACAGAAAGCATTTCGGTAAGTCGCTCGCGGTATTGTTTGTTTGCTCTTTTTTTACTTCACATCTCCTTTACATCTACGCTGATGCTAACTCCTATCGCCCAATTACTATGCAGCGTGCTAACCTACCTCTGTCTTACCCTATGACAGCGCGTAAATTCCTTGAAAAGCATGGTTTTCTCGATCAACAGTAATATAAGCTACGTCTGATTTCAAAAGATAGTCCTAAAATTCTAGCAGGAGAATATCTGTTGAGTTGTTTTAGTTATATCCGGGAAGGTGGTGGTTATAACTGATTAATAATTCTTTAGGACAGCTGGAATCTAGGAATGCTAGGTTATAGCCATCCCTGGGATTTTCACATGGGAATGGTTGTATAAAATTGTTACAACTTAGAGAATTATGCCACTAGCCGTTTTTATTTAGCATATAAGACGCTATCTTGTCAACCTGTTTAAAGAGCATTCTTGCTTAGCGAAAATCCTTATCTTTAGTGAATACCGTCACTGAACTAGTCTATAGTTCCGGTGAATGCTCACTCCGAATGTCATCAGCTCTATCGCTAGGGATTGCTAGGCTGCTCTCCCTACTCAAACAATTAAGAAAACTATGGAATCATCACGCAGAAATAGTAACGCTTAGTGTGTACATCCAGGAAGCAAAGTAGAACTGTAGTTTCTTATCTCAATTTCACCGCCACTGGGGTAGTAGAAAGTACGAGGATGCAAGGATCGCCCAGTATTATTTAGGATGACTGAATTGGAGTTTTGGGGGAGGGTCGAACATAGATCTCGCAGGTGCCGAGTCTTTTGAAGAAATATTGCTTGTTGAATACAATTGTAAATCTGATCACAAGCAAGCACGGCATTGCATTTGACGATCTCGCAAAGAGGTAGTGGCAGCGACTTTAGCTAACTCAGTTCCATGTTCTCTTAGCGATTGATGTGCCGGGTAAGCTGTCTCACTTCATCAGTAAGTGAATCGGTCATTGTGATGTAATGTACAGGTTAATCTAAGGTCTGTGGTATGTGAAACTATCCCAAACATGACTCGTAAGGTGATGATTCATTTGCTGATTAGTAGCGTAACAGTGCAATTTCTATCGGAGACAGGAATAGGCTTGTGATCATCATGTCAGCTAAAAACGTTTCTGCTAATCCATAATGACATTCATCGTGATTCCGATAAAGGCTAGAAAGTAGGTTCCGCTGATAGCGTAGTTGTGTAGCGATATAAATCGCTTGCAATCATTCATTGCTGATTCAATAGTCAATCAGGCAATTAAGTATTTATTCTTCTATTAAGAAGAGGTAGTATTCCTTATTTTGATTCGGCATGTAGCGCAGCTTGGTAGCGTACCGGCATGGGGTGTCGGGAGTCGGAGGTTCGAATCCTCTCATGCCGACAAACTTCAAATTAAAACCAACTATAGCAGTTAGTTTGCATTTGAAGTTTGTCTGGAACTGGAAGAAACAGCACACTAAAAGTGTTAAGGTCTGAGTTAATTTTTCATTAAAGGTTTGTTGCTAAAAACTCAATGTTTATATAACATTCGTCATTGTCCGTAATTGCAGTATGTGTTGGAAATAAGATTATATGTCTATTTTTTACCACATACTTATAAAATTAAAGAATAAATAATTATATAAGTAATTACTCTGTTTCAGATAGAGCGCTTCCAACTTTTGAAAAGTAGATCTCTCATTGATTGAGTCTAGATCTAAATATGTTTATCAGTTAAATAATTAAAAATAGTAATTTTTACTATAAACACTTGAGGGGAAAGAAGACAATACAGATAAAATAAATTATATATTCGATACTGAAGTATATCACATGTCTTGGATAGCCAGATCCAGTTAAAATAAATATTTATCATTCAACATATTAGTTTTGAAAGATGTGTCGTATTAAAATTGAAATATTAAAAATGAGATCATTTATCTCCGATGCGGTATTTTACGTTTATTTAAATAAACAAAATAATCTGTTATATTTATCCGGATAAAGGGTGTATTTCTTTGTTACAAGCTTATTTACTAAAATATTTTTTATAAAAGCCAAAGTTTTGTAAAAAATTAGTTAATTTAATTAAATAATTCAATATTTATAGTTTAGTCTATATGCGAGATGAATAAAATCAAATGTGCAGTGTGATATGTTGCTGAGATCTATTTGTAATGAAATATCTCAAAAACAAAAAATATTACATCCAGGCTGGAAAGTAAAATAAACAAGGTGTTTTAGATAACGTCTCAATATCAAGGATTTATTTTTAAAAATATAATACACCTGCTAAGGCCAGGTTGGCGTGATCAGTTTTTATAAAATTTTTAAAGAAAGAGAAACTTAACTCTTTCCCTCTGAATTAGTCTATGTGAGTGTTACAGTAGAAGGTATGATTGTTCATGCGCCCACAGCAACTTGTAATCAAATAACTAATAGCCGATAGCTAGTTATTGATAAGAAGTCATATCTTGTGAATATTGAAGGCCAAATTAATAGCTTTTCTCATTGTGCTCTCTGCTGGGAATACCTCTCGTTTTTTAATTCATTACAAAGACTATTTATCGACTGAATGGCATAAGAGTGTCTATTGCTTTGGAGATATTAGGGTAACTAGAAAACGTATGGAACTTTCCTAGTGTTCCTTTATTTCTAATTTATAGATGGGTTTATTTCCATTATCTACGAACGTATTTAGCCTATCATCGCAGCTCCTTACGGTAGAGGCTGACATACCTGGTTTAAACCCACTGGGATGGCTTTGCAGTCCCTCTTCTCTAGTCTTTTTAGACTATCTCGCACACTATAGCCTATGTAGAAGTGGATATGTATCTGAGGATAAACCCTATTGATCGCATCCACGATGCTGTCAGTTTGTTCACGTAAGAATCAATATATGCATTAGTCCGGTGTTAATTTCTGTCCGTAGACTGCCGCTGAACTTGGCCTTTTATTTTAGACTGGCTATGCTAGCAAATGTTTTCTGATCTTTAGTATTAATAACCAGAATTAAGGAGACGAGTTTTTGATTACGCTGTCATGGCGGACTGTTACCACAATAGAGTTAAGATGCACAATGAGATACAGGGTATCTAGAGATCGATTTTATTAGCCTGTTACTTGTTAATGAATCGCATCCATTATTTTATAGTTTGCCGTAGGTAGCAAGTTCGCATCGTACAATGCCTTGCGCGTCGCTACGACTTAACAGGCGGCAATGTCTTATTAGACAGTCGGGAGGTACTTTAATTACGCATCTACGGGTAGCGCACCTGATGTATAGTCTGAGACTATAAGGTGTATTCACAGTGAGCTGCTGCACTTAGGTTGATCTCACTATCGTCCTAGGTTAGTGGTGGAGGTGAATGTCGGTTGCGGGTATTTGAGCTTGATTTTGGAATATTGCTCATGTTTAAGATGCTTAGCAAACTCCACAGTGAGTGCTGTTTCAGCCCTCAACATCCGGACAACGCATTGCAATTGAGTTTGGGGTTAAAACCTGTAGATAGTGTATCCGAAAGAGCTTTGAGTTTCTTGACGTCTGTTATTACCATTACCTCCATGCGTGAGATGAGCATGGAAAATAGGATCTAAAAATTTAATTACAGGCTGATATCGAGCTGACTCCGACGGATATTTTGTCAGTATTGGTTTAGTATCGTCTATCATTTGCTCTCGGCATAGTGGCTCTGTCAGAAAAGAGTGCGTAATTGAAAAATCTAGGGCGGAAAAATAGAGAACAGTTGCTTCTAATTTGTAGTGCTTACAGACTGCTTGAAACGTTTTGGTGTTATCGCCCATCACATGCTCGAAGAGAACAATTTTGTTTCAATAAAACTAAAACGATTCAATTCAGGAGGAGAAGAAAGTTATGTTCCAATTGTTACAAAAAGATATTCATTTGGGTATTGCACCTACCGACAAACAGAGTGCTATCCGCCAGGTGGCTGCCGCGCTTACCAAGGCCGGTTGTGTCAGCGCCGCATACGTGGATGGCATGTTGCAACGCGAGTTGCAAGCCTCCACCTATTTGGGTAACGGAATCGCTATACCACACGGTACTACTGACACCCGAGATTTAGTCTTTAACACTGGCGTTCAAGTGTTCCAGTTTCCAAAGGGTATAGACTGGGGGTTAGGTCAGGTTGCTTATGTTGTAATCGGGATCGCCGCTCGGTCCGAGGAGCACTTGACGCTATTGCGTCATCTAACTCATATCCTGAGTGATGAACGCATCGGTAAAGAGTTGGCACAAACCGCTTCCGCAGACGAACTGCGCAGCCTGCTGATAGGAGAGAACCAGACGGCTGACTTTCGATTCGATATTTCGCTAATTAGCCTTGATGTCACCGCCGACAGCTTGCTGATGTTGCAGGCACTAAATGCAGGGAGGTTACAGAAGATTGGTGCAGTTACTGCTCAGTTTGTCAGCGAGGTGATTACCCGAAAACCACTGAATGTAGGGCAGGGTATTTGGATGAGCGACAGCAGTGAGGGTGCTGTTTTCAGCGCTGCCACTGTCAGCCGGCCGGCGAAGATATTCGATGAACTAGGTGAGAAAGTGGCCTTTCTCTTAACCTTGTCTGTGGCTGACAGACAAGCGTTTGTAGTATTGAATTACCTCAGTGATTTATTGCTAACTAATCAAGCCGAACAACTTCTTAACGCAGATGCCGTGACCGTGCTGTCCTTGCTGACTAGTAGAGTCTCGGGAAAGAGCACCGTGCTGAATGCCGAATACGTGATCCGAAATGAGCATGGTTTGCATGCCCGGCCAGGTAGTGTACTAGTGAACGTGATCAAGCAGTTTAATAGCGACATCACTGTCACAAACTTAGACGGTAGCGGCAAGGCGGTTAACGGCCGTAGCTTGATTAAGCTGGTGGCGTTGGGAGTGAAGAAAGGGCATCATCTGCGGTTTACCGCCAAGGGCGTAGATGCTCAAGTTGCCCTACAGGCGATCGACACAGCAATTACTGAAGGACTGGGTGAGGGTATAGCATGAATAGGAAAGTAGCAACGATCACCTTAAACCCAGCTTACGATCTGGTGGGTGTATGTCCACAAGTGAAGTGCGGGGAAGTTAATCAGGTACAAAGCGTGGGTTTGCATGCTGCCGGAAAAGGCATTAACGTTGCTAAAGTACTGAGGGATTTAGGTGTTGATGTTACCGTCGGCGGTTTCTTGGGCAAAGACAACCAAGATGGCTTTCAGTTGCTATTTCGCGATTTTGGCATTGCTAATCGGTTCCAGGTAGTACCGGGTCGTACTCGTATCAACGTCAAGTTGACAGAGGGAAATGGTATAGTCACTGATTTCAATTTCTCCGGTTTTGAGGTAACGCCAGCGTGCTGGGAGCATTTTGCAAGTAACTCCCTGAGTTGGTTAGGCCAGTTTGATATGGTGGCGGTATGTGGAAGCCTGCCCGCCGGTGTCAAAGATGATGCTTTTTCTGATTGGATGATCTGCCTGCGGGCCCAGTGCCCATGCATCATTTTTGATAGTAGCTGCGAGGCGTTTGTCGCGGGACTGAAGGCTGCGCCTTGGCTAGTTAAACCAAATCGCCGTGAGCTAGAGATCTGGGCGGGGCGTCCACTGCCAATATTAAGAGATTTAGTGGCCGCAGCGCAAGCTCTGCGCCAACAAGGCATTGCTCATGTGGTTATTTCTCTTGGCGCTGATGGAGGGGTGTGGGTCAGTGAATCCGGGTCCTGGATCGCTAAACCACCGCCTTGTGAAGTGGTCAGCACCGTTGGTGCTGGCGATTCAATGGTTGGTGCCCTGATTTACGGATTGCTGATGCGACAATCTAGGGAACATATTTTACGCCTAGCCACTGCTGTGAGTGCATTATCGGTGAGTCAGATAAATGTTGGTGTGACTGATCGTCAACAGTTGGCTTCGGTAATGGCGCTTATCGATCTTAAACCTTTTAATCAAAAGCAGGAGGAAGCATGAAAACGCTGCTGATGATAGACAGCTCGTTAGGGCAGGCGCGGAGCTACTTGGCGACACGTATGCTCGAAGCCGCCTTGGCCAAAACTGACCTAATGTTAGTGGCATCATTATCTGATGCCGAACTAGTGGTAGTGGTGGGGAAATCTGCGCTGGCTAATGCCATGTTGAACGGTAAATTGGTTTATGTAGGGGAACTAGAACAGGCCGTAAGTGACCCCCAAACCCTTCTAGAAAACGCTAAAACTCTAGCCAAAGTTTATCAAGCACACGCTGTGCCTCTTGGGGGTGTAAAGGTTGCCACTCAAAAACGCATTGTAGCGGTCACGGCTTGCCCGACTGGGGTGGCACACACCTTCATGGCGGCGGAAGCTATTGAAAATGAGGTGAAGAGGCGTGGCTGGTGGGTGAAAGTAGAAACTCGCGGTGCAGTAGGTGCTGGCAGTGTTATCAAACCGGAAGAGGTTGCTGCGGCTGATCTTGTGATTGTGGCGGCTGATATTGAAGTGGATGTTAGTAAGTTTTCTGGTAAGCCGATGTACCGTACCTCTACTAGTTTGGCGTTAAAAAAAACCGCCCAGGAGCTAGATAAGGCGCTAGTAGAAGCTAAAATTTTCCAGCCGCAACCAGCAAAAAACGGGGGTATTACTAAAAAGAAAGAGAATGAGGGCTTCTACCGCCATCTGCTGACTGGTGTTTCTTATATGTTACCTATGGTAGTAGCAGGGGGATTGTGCATCGCACTGTCGTTCATGTTCGGAATTAAGGCATTTGAAGTCAAAGGTACGCTAGCGGCGGCGCTGATGCAAATTGGTAGCGAAGCTGCTTTTACGTTAACCGTACCAGTGTTGGCCGGCTTTATCGCCTTTTCTATCGCTGACCGCCCTGGACTAACGCCTGGTTTAATCGGCGGAATGTTGGCAGTGAGTGCGGGTGCAGGTTTCTTGGGTGGTATCATTGCTGGTTTTCTAGCGGGCTATATCGCCAAGGCGATCAGCAGGAAGCTGCATCTACCGCAGAACATGGAAGCGCTGAAGCCAATATTAATCATTCCTCTTTTGGCCAGTGTAATCTGTGGCTTGATTATGATTTATGTGGCCGGTAGACCAGTAGCTAAAATGATGGAGTTTCTAACTTACTGGTTACAATCGTTAGGCACGGCAAATGCCATACTGCTTGGAGCGATCCTAGGCGCAATGATGTGTGCGGATATGGGTGGTCCGATCAATAAGGCCGCGTACGCCTTCGGTGTGGCGCTGCTCAGTTCGTCAGTGTATGCGCCTATGGCGGCAGTTATGGCTGCTGGTATGGTACCGCCGTTGGCGATGGGGCTGGCAACCATACTGGCACGCGGAAAATTTGATAAGTCCGCGCAGGAAGGTGGCAAAGCAGCGCTGGTTCTGGGTCTGTGCTTTATTTCTGAAGGCGCTATTCCTTTTGCTGCGCGCGATCCGATCCGGGTATTTCCCTGCTGCATCATGGGCGGGGCGCTGACTGGCGGATTATCAATGGTGTTCGGTGCTAAATTGATGGCTCCGCACGGTGGTCTCTTTGTACTCTTTATCCCCGGCGCCATCATCCCCGTTTTCTTGTATCTGCTAGCCATCGCCGCAGGTACACTCTTGGCTGGGGTGACTTATGCTTGGTTGAAAAACCCTGACGAGGCAGTTTCCACTGCCGCTTAGGTATTAAGATGGGAAAGGCGCAGTTATGGTCTGCGCCTTTATTTTGATCTCGCTATCTCACCAGATTAGCGCCCTAAGGACCCAGTACTCGCCGTTAAGCAATAGATACACTTCATTTTGAATCATTCCTGTGCTTTTAGCCAAGCAATTTCTTGCGGCCAAATTTCTGGATCCACTGTTTCTAGGATCAAGGGAATGTTGTTGAAGCGTGGATCACGCATGATGTAGCTGAACGCTGTTTTCCCTATATTACCTGCACCTAGGTTATGGTGGCGGTCAACGTAACTCCTTAAACCGCTTTTCGCGTCGTTCAAATGCATACCGCACAGATAGTTAAATCCAAGGATGTCGTCAAACTGACGAAAGGTCTCTGTGCACTTTTCTTCGGTGCGCAGATCGTAACCGGCAGCAAAAGCGTGGCATGTGTCAATACAAACACCAACTCGTGTCTTATCTTCAACACCATGGATGATCACCGCTAGATGTTCGAATTTGAACCCTAAATTACTGCCTTGCCCTGCAGTGTTTTCAATCACCGCTGTTACACCCTGGGTTTTGTCTAGTACGATATTAATTGATTCGGTAATGCGGGCTAGGCATTTATCAACATTAATCTGTAGCAAGTGGCTTCCCGGATGGAAGTTAAGCAGTGTCAATCCTAACTGCTGGCATCGTTGCATTTCATCAAGAAATGAGCAGCGCGATTTCTCAAGGGCTTTAGTCAACGGGTGGCCTAAATTGATTAGATAGCTATTGTGTGCCAGGATCTGCCCAGGACCGTATCTGTACTTGACGCAGGCGGTTTTGAACTGATCAATCACTCTGCTAGAGAGTGGTGCAGCGCACCATTGACGTTGGTTTTTAGTAAACAGAGCGAATGCTGTCGCTTCTAATTGGTGCGCACGTATAACTGCTTGATCTACTCCGCCTGCCGCACTGACATGTGCACCGACAAACTTCATTTTCTTCTCCTGTGCTATCAGTGCCATTATTGTATTGATAACAGTCTGATTGCATGTTTATAAATATGGATTAATGTAGACACTTTAAAAGTGAGTGTATCGCAAAACAGCCGGCCAGATGCCAAATACCAGTACGGCAGAAAATGCTATGGTCACTTTATTAGCGTCACTTTTTAGAAAAACCTTGCTAAGGAGCACTGCCTGAGTGATTTCTCTCCTGCATCTGAGGTGAGGAAATTAAGCATCTATTCTCTGGTATGGAGCTGGGCCATTGGCTGTCTCTGCAACCTGTACATTGGTAATTATATCTTACCAGCGATAATGATCAGCTTTTTAGTTAAGGGTTCCTAAATGCGAAGTTGGTCATGAATGTTAGTAATACCCGGCATGTTATTGCTTGACTAACAAATTTTCGTTTTAATGTCAGGGTGTTATAGGGGTCTTAGCATACGCAAAGTGGTGACTAAGATTTTTCTGTGGAAACTAGTGTGTCTGTACGCCGAATACTATTAAAGCGCCTGTCGCTAAGACTAAAGGCTTCAACTAATATGACTTGCATTCGTGCTTACCAGTGGTTCAGGCACTTGTAATTGATAGAGTAACTGATGCTGATGCTGATGCAGATGCCACAATTCTATCTGATCATAAAGCTTGGTAAGTCGGAGGCAATTAATAATTGCAGTGCGTCATTGGAGGGGGGAAGAATCAATTTCTTGCTAAATTGTCTATGGACCGTTGATTAGTGGTGTATTGCTGGGCTGAAAGGTGCCATTATATCTTCTGATCAGTACTTTGTTTCTTATTCTTCACCAAGAGAAGCATATTTATAATGTTTTGTAGCATTTCTTAGCTATTACAGGCTGTACCTTAGTGTGCTATTTCACCGTATTTACTTTATCTCAGGCTCATGTCTGTGATCGCTGCTAGTGGTTATTGGAATGTAAACCAAACCACGGGCGTGCGGTTTTGTCATCTCAATTAGTGATTCGTCTAGATACGGACGCCTTGTTCTTTCGAACCGTATCCAAAACCTGTACCTCATTGTCGGGAGGTAGACATAGAGCCAGATTAAATACTCTCTCCCGCGCCTTTTAGATTTTTGCACCTTCAACTCTAAACGATTTAATCATCTAACAGAGCTGGTAGGCGGATGGTAATAATTTCTACTGAGTGATGAACCTATTTATATTAGATCCATGACACTAGTTCATGAGTGGGTATTTGTTAAAATCTGCCTCATTGTAAATGAGCAGAAAGGTAAGTATGGGCCAGCAAGATATAAAAAAAATGGGACAGCCAGGTCCTAGATTACGCCGCGCTCTAAAAGCCCGGCATTTAACGATGATTGCTATTGGTGGCTCTATCGGCACTGGCTTGTTTGTTGCCTCAGGAGTTACTGTTTCTCAGGCTGGACCTGGTGGGGCCATGTTATCTTATGCCTTGATTGGCTTGATGGTGTACTTTCTAATGACCAGTCTTGGCGAACTGGCTGCATTTATGCCGCTTCCCGGTTCATTCGCCACATATGGAGCTAAATATGTTGAAGAAGGCTTTGGGTTTGCGTTAGGTTGGAACTATTGGTATAATTGGGCTGTGACCATTGCTGTTGATTTGGTGGCATCGCAGTTAGTAATGACCTATTGGTTTCCCGCTACTCCAGGTTGGATCTGGAGTGCTCTTTTCCTAGCACTGATGTTCCTGCTTAACTACATATCGGTTAAAGGTTTTGGCGAGGCCGAATACTGGTTCTCACTGATCAAAGTGACTACAGTTATCATCTTTATCGCTATAGGAATACTAATGATCTTTGGTGTTCTAAAAGGCGGAGAACATAGCGGATTACAAAACTGGACGCTAGGTGAGGCCCCCTTTTCTGGTGGCTTTCCAGCGATGATAGGTGTGGCAATGATTGTCGGCTTCTCTTTTCAGGGTACTGAATTGATCGGTATCGCCGCTGGCGAATCGGAGAATCCAAGTAAAAACATCCCCCGTGCGGTTCGCCAGGTGTTCTGGCGTATTCTGTTGTTCTATATTTTTGCTGTTTTAATCATTAGCTTAATTATTCCTTATGCCGATCCAAGTCTTCTTCGCAACGATGTAAAAAATATCAGCATCAGCCCTTTTACCCTAGTATTCCAGCATGCAGGCCTACTTTCAGCGGCAGCAGTGATGAATGCAGTGATCTTGACTGCGGTTCTCTCTGCCGGGAATTCTGGTATGTACGCCTCAACCCGCATGCTATTCATCTTGGCCGTGGAAGGTAAGGCACCACGGATTTTCTCTAAATTGTCTCAGGGTGGCGTGCCACGTAATGCTCTCTACGCTACCACAGTGGTAGCCGGATTGTGTTTTCTCAGCTCCATGTTCACTAATCAGTTAGTGTATTTATGGTTACTCAATACTTCGGGTATGACTGGCTTTATTGCTTGGCTTGGCATTGCTATTAGCCATTATCGGTTTCGTAGGGGTTATATGCTGCAAGGGCGTGATCTCGACGAGCTACCTTATTCTTCCGCTTTTTTCCCGCTAGGCCCAATTTTTGCCTTTATGCTGTGCCTAATTATCACATTGGGACAAAATTATCAGGCCTTTCTAAAAGATAACATAGACTGGAGTGAAGTGACTGCAACGTATATTGGCATCCCCCTATTCCTTATTATCTGGTTTGGCTATAAGCTGATGCATGGCACTCGTTTCGTCAAATACCGTGAAATGATCTTCCCGAAAATGGATGTTAAATAGAAAGATCGTGCAAGCCCTTCGCAATGTAGTTCGGAAAGAAATAGTGATGCTGTTGTATGAGACCTCAAGCTAGTAAGTGAGCTGCCTATTTTAGTTTATCAATAAGGCCTCGTACCAGAGGACTTGACACTGGCTAAGCGTGAGTACGTAAGCAAGTTACTTGTCCACTATAGATCATAAATGGTTGTCCTGTTATTTATCATGAACTGACGGTTGTGGCGGCCATTTCCATCCACCAGCGGATGTCCTGTTCTCGCCAATATAATTCGTATAGAAAGAAATATTTTCCGCTTGTAAATCTGGGCATTTTGGGGCAGAATTTATTCTGCCATAAGTAGGCATCGCTTATGGCTAGTCAGTTATTTGTCCTTTTATTTTACAAATAGTTATTACTATACAACAATAACACTAGACCTCTATTCTAGATAGACAAATAGTTATTTGTTCCCTACAAATACATTTTGTACTGATCTCTCATGGAGATACGAACAATACGCAATTCTTCACTTTAGCAATAGTGCTAACCAGTGTCGCTGGTCAAGCATCGGTTATGACGCAGTCCAGGCGCTTTAGATGTGCTATCTAAACGTCTCCTTTTAGTTTGTGAAAAAGGGCGCTTATAGCAAGTTCCCTATAACATTAGGTCTTGATGTGTCCAATCCCGTAATCAGAAGGTGAACGTGCGCTTTTTAATGTCTAATAACCTGATTCAGGCTGTTACCCCGGAACGTACTCAACTGCGTAAAACTCTAACTTTAATACCGGTTCTTATGATGGGGTTGGCTTATGTGCAACCAATGACCATCTTCGATACCTTTGGTATCGTATCGTGTCTGACAGACGGGCATGTTACGACCGCATATGTTTTCGCGTTGCTAGCGATTTTATGCACCGCTTTTAGCTACGGGAAACTGGTAAGAAAATTTCCTTCAGCCGGTTCAGCCTACACTTACGTACAGAAAACGATTGGCCCACATGTCGGGTTTATGGTGGGCTGGTCATCGTTGCTAGACTATTTGTTCATGCCGATGATAAGCATTTTGCTGGCTAAAATTTATTTAGAAACAATTTTCCCAGGCACGCCATCGTGGATTTTCGTGCCACTTTTAGTCGCTCTGATGACCTTTGTTAATCTGCGAGACATTAAGCTAGTGGCGACCCTAAATGCTATTATTGTGATCGTACAGGTTGCGATCATAATCGCATTCATTTCCCTGGTTATTAATGGTGTTTGTCACGGTGAAGGCGGCGCTAAATTACTCAGTAGTCGGCCGTTTTGGTCGGAAAATGCTCATGTGTTGCCAATGATTACGGGCGCAACTATTCTGTGCTTTTCGTTCCTTGGGTTTGACGGTATTAGCTCCTTGTCAGAAGAAACTAAAGAGGCCGAGAGAGTAATCCCGCAAGCTATCTTTTTGACAGCGCTGATCGGCGGCTTAATTTTTATCGTGGTTTCTTATTTTATTCAGTTGTACTTCCCTGATATTTCGCGCTTTAAAGATCCTTATTCCTCGCAGCCTGAAATCATGCTTTATGTAGCGGGTACATTCTTTCAATCGGTTATTCTTGTGATCTCCAGTGTGACTGTATTAGCGTCTGGCATGGCAGCACATGCTGGCGTATCGCGTCTAATGTACGTGATGGGACGTGACGCCGTTTTTCCAACCCGCTTTTTTGGCTATGTGCATCCAAAATGGCGGACTCCAGCGTTTAATATCTTGTTCGTTGCTGCTATTTCACTATCGGCGGGAACATTTGATTTAGCTACTGCTACTGCACTGATTAACTTCGGTGCACTAGTGGCTTTTACTTTCGTCAACCTCTCGGTAATTGTGCAATTTTATATCCGTAACAAGCTAAATCGCACGCTAAAGGATACCTTCCATTACCTTATCTTACCACTGATGGGAACGCTGACTGTGGGAACGCTTTGGCTTAATCTAGAGGCCACCTCAATGAGGCTTGGGTTATATTGGGCTGCGGTAGGACTTATCTACTTGGCTATTGTAACTCGCGGTTTCTGTCTGTCATTACCAGCAGAAAACGAAGAAATTGCATAATGAATGCAAGAGGATTTGCTACAAGGCTAAACGCGTCATAAAAATAAAAGGTGTGTTTCCGCTGCTTTACTCGCCAATTCGTGAGCGTAGTCAAACAGTGGATTTAGCAGCGCAGTTTTCTTGTTATCACCCTCGTAGTGGTTATAAAGTTTTCCAAGTTTTAGTAGATATTTTTTCACTCGTTCCTCGCTCAGTACTGATTGACGGTACGCTAGCCAGCATTTCCGTTCAGTATTATCTAGAGTATTGGGGTAGTTCCGTGCGCGGAAGCGGAAAAGCAGCTCTTTTATCCGTTTGTCAGTGAACACTAGATCCAGCGTCGCCAGATTCTGCGGTTTAGTTTGTTGGATTATCTTTATCGCGGCTTTATCAGATTGACTGAAAAAGCCATCGTAAAGCCGAGCATCAACATCGTTGGAATATTTGAAAGGTTCGATTTCAGCAAATAGAGCTACTATTTTTTCCCGAAGCTGTGGATTTTTGCGAAGGAGGTGCAGGTTTTTCAGGCAAACTAGACGGTTAATACCTAATCGTTCCGCGTTCTCGGGTAAAAGCGTGTTTGCTGGTACTAGCACAGGGCATTTGTTAATGTGTACTATCTGGAGCGGTATCGGAAGCTGGTCAAGCGTTAGAGCGTCACGGCGAGTATATAGCCGTTTTCGCAACTGGTAGGCGTTTAGTGTTAGTAGTGGTGTCAGATCACCAGCCAGATCGCACATAATCACTAAGTTTTTATTGAGCGGGTGCCAGGCCAGCGGTACAACCCAACTGGTATTGCTACGCGCAGCGCCAAAGAGGCTGGAAACGTGCACCAATGGCGTCCCTTGAGGGATATTTATAAGGTTATTTAGTTTTTTTTTCTTACGGAATTGCAGCAAAAGATCAAACAAGCGCGGCTGTGCTTCCTTTACCTGCGTGGCGAGAGCGAGGGTGGCGTAAACATCCGACATGGCATCATGAGCATGAGCATGTTCAATCTCATTAGCCCGGGTGAGATGCTCTAGACGGAAGCTGGGTGACCCAGCTTCATTTTTCGGCCACACGATGCCGTCTGGGGCTAGTGCATAAAAAGCGCGCATCACGTTCAGCAAATCCCACCGGGAGTTGCCGTTTTTCCAACTGTAGGTATAAGGATCGTAGAAGTTGCGGTAGAAAATATTACGACTAACTTCGTCATCGAAACGAATATTGTTGTATCCTAGAATGCAAGTGCCAGGCATGCTAAAAGCTTGGTGAATTTTCCTGGCGAAATCCGCCTCATTAATGCCTTTAGCGCGTGCTAGCTGTGGCGTTATGCCAGTTATCATTACTGCTTCAGGATCTGGCAGGTAGTCATCAGCTGGAGCGCAGTAAATCACTAGTGGTTCTTCGATAATACGAAAATTCATATCGGTACGCACGCCAGCAAATTGTGCAGGACGATCCATAGATGGGCTTGTGCCGAATGTTTCGTAATCATGAAAGTAAAATGTAGGTGGTGCTTGTCTGATCAAAATCGCATCGCTTCATTAATGGAGAAGAATTACTATTGTAATAGTGTGAGGACTGATGACAAGCGCTGGTTGAAGTATTCAATGTGGCGATAGTGAATTAGGCAGCTGTCAAGAATTAGCTGGCCACCTCTCCAGTTTCATTAATGTCGTAGTACTCATTGTATTAGATAGATGATACATCAACAGGGTTTCACTTAACTTTTAGTTTATAATCTTGCTGGAATAGCATTCCGCTTATTTTAATTGTATCAACATGATACAAACAGAACACGAGGCTGGAAACAAAAATCACTCCCTACCTCACTGAGGGGTAAACGTTTTATCTTGATATGGTTCAGCGGAAGAATGGGATTCAATGAGCATGTTGCTCTATCAGAACAGTTAACCTGCAGGAGATTTTCGCGTGGTAGCATGTAAGCCCCGCGACCTTGATCGCCACTGCTATATCAGTGCTGATGTTCACAAAATCAGCATCTTGCAAATATTGTTTTAGAATAGCATAAGAATGTGATATTCTGAATTGTGATCGTCACTTCATTTTAAGTAGATAATATGGGTGTGAATAAGCGCAAATTCTTCATATTCAATGCGTTTATAATAGCCATTACGCCTTGTAAAATCAATAACCAATATTGTGATCTCAATAAACTCTTCGCTATTCGACTTGCTGTCCTACGACAGCGAGAGCGGAGAGGTCGATTGCATACAGGCTAGATGATACGGCAGCACTGTTGTATAGGTGGTAATCGTTTATATCGGAAACACCGTTCAATCCTTAAGTAAGGTTTAACCTTGCTTCAATTCTATTAGTAAGAAGCCAGCCAAGGCCAAGGCCAGGGAGGATTTTACCAATGATTTGACTTATTCTCGAGGGGAGAATATGGACAGATCCGCGAAGTAATTCTACTTAATACATTTCTGGGTATCGGTAATCATCATTCCAGATAGGTAAATTCACCTTCTTGTTTTAGTTCTATCTTTACATGATTTTTCATGTTATCCACCCATAAATAAAATATTTGATAAGGCAAAGGGTGATATATCAAATCATATTAAGAGAGCGCCATATTATAGTTGTCCATGCTGAGGTTAATTAGACAAGAGCGTGATTTATAATTTTCAAAGTTAACTAAAAGTCTGCATGGAAGCAGTTAACCGTAATCGAAGTATATACTTTCTTTTCCTAAAGAAACCGAAACGATTTTGCTAATTTTTTGAAATGTTTGACTGATAAAGTAGTTAGTGTCAATTATCTAGTAGATAGATTCTACGGATTATAGTTACTAGTATATATATTTTAATGGTGTACGCATCTTGAACTTATGGAGTGATAATCAATGATATTAGCCGGTTGCCTAGGAAATTGGTTAATCGTAATAATCTCAATGCGTATCAATTAATATAAAAGCCCTGACACCTGTCACTCGCTAATGGGAAGAAATTAGCTTCAAATTGATTCAATCTACGGTAAATGAAAATGGTTACCATCCTGCGCATATCCTACAAAATTATATCGTTATTACCCAGATCAGCATGGCTGTAAATTTCGATACTCCAATAAGTTCGTCAGAGACAATCCAGCTCGCACTTTCTTTGGGTAATTGTTATTATAGGTTAAGGCATGGCATGACGGTTTTAGGAAGCAACATCACCAGTCAAGTTTTGCTAGCCATAGCCTGCCAAAATAGTAATAACTACGAATACTTTTTTCAAAAGAGAGTTTTTAGATCTCGGATGAGATCGTTGATGAAAGTTATCACTAATTAGCTCGTGCTTTCTAGTTATATTTTTCACTAAGCATAGGATTTTCTGATAAAATTAAATATTTTCGCTATTCAGTTCCATGATAAATAACTGCTCTTCTTTTTGCGTTTGAATGAGGGCCTTCATTTCCCTTCTGCTTCGCCGGCTATACACACTACTGGCAGGATAAAGATTCAAGATTGTGTCTGAATGTGCCAGGGATTTGTATCCTGGCTGCTAAATAGGCTGTGCAAAATAAATGTCTATGCTACTAAAGAAAGGATTTAATTGGTGATTAAAATAAAGAGAGTTGTTAACAATCTGGAATTTGTGAATATATTCCGATATAAAAATAAATTTTCACCAGAATCAACGACAAGGCAGACGAAATGCCTGATAAATAACAGTATGTTCTTCTTGATAATCTCAGTTAATATGTCAATTTTAGTATGGATATGCACCATTGATGCAAGGCAGACATAATAGTTAAACCCCACTGTGGCTATGAAGAACAGTTTTATAATTAAATTAGCACAACTAATAATTAATGAAAAGAATATCTGGGTTGTATAAGTAAATATAACTGATGGAAAATAAGGTGCTTTGCATTATTAAGATAGGAGCCAAGGCGATCTCATCAAAAATGCTGTTTTGCTAAACAGCAACATGTTACTGTTGTTCATGCTTGCAATACCATTTAAGAGTGTTCCACTAACAGTCATTTTGTGAAGTGATGTGGCATTGGAGAGTGGAGCTTTATTAATAACAAGATAGTCGGTAATTTAGGTATCAGGCTATCATCACTCAGCGTATAGTGATGCACTTAATTTGTCATCAGAGTTTCGAGGTTTTAAGATAGAGGGAGGTCCATATTACGTGACGTAATTAAGAAAAAAGAGAGTTAAACGGATATTGGTTAGGTAAGGTGAAGGTCAGAGTGTTGACACTGTATCCCTAACTATAAGCCGACATCAGGAATTTCTTCTAGAAAAGCCGCCTGCCGACTACTAGATAAGGCATTCCGTTAGAAAAATTCGCTTTAGACCTCTTTATCGAAAGAATGAATCCTATATTCACGTCACAGATGCGGTTAAGCAACACGTAACAAAGTTAGAGATTCAAGTTTTAGATATATTGTACCCATGGTTTATCTAGGTTGTGTCATTGTAACAATTCATTACGGTGATCGCTTGATGGATAAGCAATGTATGTCTAGTTTTAGGCATTAATACTGGAGGCTAGAAAGAACTTATGGGTATGTGGCCACCTGGAAATAAACGGTTAAAGCTTTCCCTTATTGCGTTAGCGGCGGTTTAAAAACCGCATTTTCATAACAATACATTGCCTGCGTGGCAGCATGTAAGAATTTCTAAAATTCCATACGCTTTTTATCATCATATCTATATTAAGAGATTTATTATGTATAGGGTGCGCAAAACAAGAAAATTCCTGTCGTTGACGAATGACACAGCTGCATCACCATTAGGCTGAAAGTATCTTAGGGTTAAAACAGAAGAATATAAACTGATGATAGCAGTAGATACATTTGGATATTTGTGGCACCCAATATCTGCAAATTAGTAATTTGTTAACCGGTTAGCTTGGGAAGTTAATACGCTCTTCGGCTATCCGAGGAATATCTTGCGATCCATCAGAGACACGCAAGTTATTGAGTCGCTTAACATGCTTTGTCGGTGCCCTAATCAAAGTAACAGGCGTGTTCGAGTTAAAATGAGATAGGTAAGCTATTGATATTAGTTGCAAAATAACGCATTTTAAATAAAAGATTTTAATCTAGAACTACCGGATAGATATGAGTTATTTTATTATCTAGTTTGACGATTATCTGAAAATCACTCTTAATATGGTAGCAGTGCCACAGAACTAAGACGGGGCCTATTTACGTAGTAGTATTACTTCTTTTCCAGGGCTAGCCCATGTGAATACGCTTACCGAGTATTTTTACTCCCCCACCTACTTTATGTGTGGTACGTAACCGCATTAGCGATTATCTGATATTACGGATACAGATTTCTACCTGTGGCTAAATATATTTATTTATTGTTAATAAACTATTTCTTTTCTAATATATGACCTAGTGTGGGTGTATCTAAAATATTTATATATAGGATATTGATGTAAATTTTGCCTGTCAATCTTCGTGTTATGTACTAGGTTCGACAAAGGTGGAGGTCTAAAAAGGCAGCGACGTCTTTCCACAAAAGAAAGCTAATGGAAACGGACATGAAGAGGCAGAAATGCTATATCCTTTAAAGGTATATTACAGAACTTATTAGATATCTTTTTAGGATATCTAGAGAAGAAATCACTACCAAGCATTAGTGTATTCTGTCTCTTAATAGCTAGACACAGTGGCAAGAAATTATGTCCGACAATACTATATTTCCTAGAAATTTTTTGTTAAGAATAGGTGAAGCATCATCGATTTTCTTTGCTGAAGTACCAGAGGCAACTCTTTCGTCTTAAAATCGGGAGAATATAGCTTTAAAAGCACTGCTGTTATATAATGATATTTATGAAAATGTGGGTCACCAGCAGGTGATTTAGGTAAGAGCCATATTTCCTTTTCTCTGGAAAGAGTTCTTTAGTATCACTATGCCTACTTTTACTCACTCTCATGCAGCCAAAGCGCAGCCAGTAAGAACAGATTGGTAATAACACTATAGGGAAACGGCGGCAGATAGAGCCGCCATCACTGCGGTCAGAACACAGTAGTGTCCTTGAAAAGCCCTACTTTTAGGTCGCTAGCAGTATAAATAATCTGCCCATCCACCAGGACTTCACCATCAGCGACGCCCATAATAAGCTTATGGGTAATCACGCGTTTAATCTTAATACGATAAGTTACCTTTTTTGCTGTTGGTAAGATCTGACCTGCGAACTTCACTTCACCTACACCGAGCGCACGCCCTTTCCCTTCAGCACCAAGCCATCCAAGATAAAAGCCAACCAGCTGCCACATTGCGTCAAGACCCAAACAGCCCGGCATGACAGGATCATCAATGAAATGGCAATCAAAAAACCATAATTTTGGATTGATATCTAGCTCCGCCTCTATATATCCTTTGTTGTGGCTGCTACCGTCTCCAGTCATTTTAACCACACGGTCAATCATCAACATATTGCCTGCTGGTAATGGTGGGCCACCTATTCCAAACAGTTCGCCACGTCCAGATGCTTCGAGGTCTTTTTTCGTATATGAGTTGCGTTTATCTAACATATTTTAAAATAAGCCTATTTGTAATAAAGGGCTAGTTTAGCGAGCCTATGTAGGCTGAACAAGTATAATCAGCCGTGTTGGGACCAACACGGCCACCGGAGGGGCCACGTCAAACAGAAACGTTTTTGCGGATTCACTTTCGAAATTCGGTCCTGAATAGCCGCTAATAGATTTGGATGTTTTTCATCAGAGTAGGCGTAACCGGTGAGTAATGGCAACGCTTCTACAACGCTATTGACGGCCCATAAATGGAATTGCCCCTCTCGTACTGCATTAACCACGTCTTGACGTAGACACAAATTTCGGATATTGGCGACCGGTATAATCACACCCTGCTTACCGGTCAGGCGTCGTTTTAGACAAACTTCAAAGAATCCTTCAACTTTTTCATTAACGCCAGCAATTGGTTGCACGTTGCCAAATTGATCGACCGAGCCAGTAACTGCAATCTTTTGATTAATAGGTTTCTGTGACAGAGCGCTAATCAGGGCGCACAGTTCTGCTAGTGAGGCGCTGTCTCCATCAACTTCGCCATAAGATTGCTCAAATACGATAGAGGCTGAGAAAGGAAGTGGGTAGTCTAGTTCTAGTTCAGAAATCAGGAAGGCCTGCATAATCATCATGCCTTTGGCATGAAGATTACCGCCCAGTTCGGCTTTCCGTTCAACATCAGTGAATTCGCCATCACCGAGGTGTACTACGCAGCTTATACGTGACGGCTCACCAAAGGTGCGTGGGTGCCCTGGGTAATCTAGTATGGACAGTCCGTTAATCTGGCCAATAGTTTCTCCTTCTGTTTCAATCAGGATTTGCCCCAATTGAATCTCACGCTGCATGCGTTCCGCGAGGTAACTTTCACGCCATTCGTGTGCATTGCACGCAGATTTAAAGGCTTTTGCGGTAATGACGTTCTCTTTGCTATATAGTGCAGCCTCTATAAGCTGTTGACGAATCCAAATCAAAGACAGTGGAAGAATACCTTGATCACCAGTAAATCGAACTGCGTGAGTAATCAGTGGAGACCAGGCGTCAGCAGCTAATGCTGGCAACCGATGCTCTGTGATGAGGTTATTAACGTAGCGACACCACTTTAACATATCTTCGTTTTTGTTGAGTTGCAGATAATCCTCGTATTCTCCGTATATTGCTTGCTTACTAAGCTCAGGTTCGAGTTCCTGAAAATCAGCCAGCCCTTGACGATCACTTATCACGATCAATCGTAGTGCCAAAGGAATGGGCGGAATAGAGACCGGTAAGGGGCGCGTTTCATCTGGGGAAATCCAGTGGAACTGACATTGGGTGATCATTTGCTTCAGTCTTAACCAGAGAAGTGGCTGAGCTAATAGCGAACGGACAGTAAGGATTAGTACACCGCCATTGGCTTGATGTACAAGCCCAGGCTCTAGACTAATTTCATCGCGATAGAATCGCACACAGCCAAAAAGTTGTTCCGGCTCTACCCACTCTTGGAATACGCAGTTTGCGGTGCCGGAAAAAAGTTCATCTCCATGAATATTTGCTTCCACGCTAACTTTACGACCGTTGATTACATAATGGATGCCTGTTCTGTATGTTTTCTGTGGCTGGATTTGTTGTACAACACGAGCGATCAGCGCTAGATATTCTCTTATTTCATGCGCTTTCAGCAGCATGAAGCGGAGTGGTGACTGTGGACGGCAAAATAGAGCTAGTGCATTTTCTAGCCGGGGCTGAAGAGTTGAAAAGGGCTCGGGTTCCAACTGAGAGGAGCTATCGAATATCGCCTTATAAGGTGATAGATCTGGCAACAGAGATTGCCATTCAAGTCGGTTATTGGTCAATGTCTTAGATGGAATTGTTAAAATGAAAGGGCGATTATACAAGAATAACTGAAGCTTGATATATACAGAGTAGTTGTTGTTAAAAAGGAGTTGTATATCTAGTTGTTACTATGTACAAACCTATCTAAAAGAGAGCTGTATTGTCTTGGAACGAGTGAAAGCGCTTCTATTTATTAAAGTAACTTGCCTAAGTTAGAGTTCAATATAAAACATTAGCAACTATAAATATGGATAGTAGGTGGGATTGGAAATATTGACTTAAAAAGCAAAAGGAAATAGCAATTATTATTTTATATATTTAAAACAAAGTCAAACAAATCGCTCAGGAGGAAGTGAATCAGCTTCCAATGCTGTACAATGAACTAGTAAAAATTCTGCGATGGATTGTTTGGCATATAAAGTGAGCCTGAGATACTTAGACAAATAAAAAAATCTATATTGCCTTGAATATTATCCAAAATTAGAATATAAATCATACTAAGATTATCGTTCTAAAGTTTTTTGTTCGTAAAGCCTTGCAGGTCTACTATATTAGTGTGAGGTACACGTTGTTAGAAGCTACAGTACAGCTAATGAAAGATTCGGCATTTAAATAAATTCTGTCAATCAGATGTCGTTGTTAAAAGAAGTGCTCAAAGCGCTCTTCAGTAAGGAAGAGCGTAAGGCTTCTTGCCACCACAATATTGTTACAGATTTAATGGCCGTGAAGCGAGGAGACAAAACCGTATAACGTTGAGTCTTGTGTGGTAATGTAGGGAAAAGATAAAGACATAGTCACAACTATCTATTGATTACAAAAGAAATTTAGAGAACTTAATCTATAATGATTAGCATCATCTGCTAGCAGTTTAAAGAGTGCAATTTAGTTGTGTGGTTGGATAGGTTTATATTTCAATTCAGTATTAGGAGGGACGTTACTTATAGAAGGAAAGAAACTCTAATCCTTTTTAGTTACACTGGCTAAACGCCTTACACAAAAGGTAATCTCAATGTATTTCCAGCATGTTGATGAAGGTTTCCATTGATATGCTTCTCAATTAATAGCTTAGCGAATGTCGTGGATATGAGGGAATTCTACCAATCAGTCTCAAATACCCGCAATTGCTATCCATACTAAATTTGTTTGTGACAAATAGTGGGATTAACCGGAGTACGATATGTGGGTCTGAAATGCATGCGCATTTCAGGTGATTACATTAAAGGTATAATATACAGATAGATAGTTACGCTTCACACCTTTACGCTAAAGGTATAACAACCCGTGAAGTGACCGCTGATGTCTTGACATTAGCGGTATAGACATGTTAATTACACTGACATCTGCATTCACTAATGTGGTTAATTAATAGGTGATAGGATGGCACAATCGACACCTGGACCAGTTATATTGCATTATTAAAATGGACGGTATCGTGGTAAATTTTCATAGTGGTAGCGTGATCAAGAAAGCCGTATTCTCGGTCTCAAAATTAATGCTCTCTATCTGCTGATAGAGCTTTAAGCCGGGGATTTAGGATGCGTGAATATCAAGTGGCAAAGATATAAGGCGACATCATTTCTGTAAAGTAGTTATATCATAGTCCAATCGAGAATTTAGACTCATGGCTGTGGATGAGTTCGCGGGAAGTTAAGAGGATAAATATCTGCACAGCATCAAGTTAGGATGCTTGTTTTGGCAAAGTTCAACAGCTGGGCCAGTGACCTGCCCGATAAGCTGAAAGGAAACAAAATCACGAAGACCATTCGTGCCTGAAAGCTTGATCTGTAAAGCTCTAAACCAAATAGGTGTTCTCGGCAGGAGGGATAATCCGGAAATTTATTTATCTAGTAGTCAAGGATGGCTAAAATTGAATATGGGAATCTAGAATTGCAGTTCGCGAGAATTATTTTATTATCGGGCCAGTGATATAAAGTATTATAGGGTGCAGTTTTGCTAGCTCTTCTAATTTTCTTTTGACAAGTACCGCCACATAGCCTATTAATACTATCGCTCAACTGATAGTAGTGAGCCTCACTTATACTGGCGACTATCTATTGTTATATCTCAAGTATATCCGCGTGAACATAAGATTAACCTGGCAAACAACCCCCTATATATTGCTTATGTCGCATTCCTGGTGACATGGCCAGTCCTGGCAAATAATAGCTGTTGGCTGGATCTATGATGGTGCGTAACAGGTCCATATCTGACGTGCTGGTCTGATTTGTGATTTGCCTTGAATAGTAGAAACGAGATATAGATTTTCTCCAGTAGTACAAACAAGGTTCATCACTATTAGTAATACAGCTATGTGGCTTAACAATGATATAGAGCAAACCTTCTATCATAAAACGAGCATTTTATTTTATACTCGAACTAGTTACCAAGCAAAGCTGTATGGCCTTAATAATATCCCATATTGGAAATCAAGTATTAAATGTGGGGTAACAGGATAACAGTCATCTCTTAGAGATGATTGTTATCCTGTCGGATGCTAGTAGGTAATGCCTTACCGCATGACCCAGTAATTTGAAAGTAAAGAACCGTGGTGCTCTTTTAGAGCCTCATTATAACTTACCGATATATGGTAGTACTTGATTAGAGCTAATTTTTTGGGGGATCTCAGTATATAGTAAAGTCTTGAGTATGCAGTGACGCTTAGTCCTGTGCCTGAGTTGTCACATCATTTATACCTTTAATTTTGATCTCTACGCGACGATCTGGCGCTAAGCACTTAATTTGAGCCTTGGTAGCGTGGCCGGATTTATAGCTACAATTGCTACGAGAGGATGGATTAGCTTTTCCCATGCCGTGTGCTGAAATTTTTTTTGCAGGCACGCCTTTAAAAATCAGGAAATCCGCAACGCTTTCCGCGCGTTTTCCAGATAGCTTGTTGTTGTAGTTATCAGAACCTACAGCATCTGTATAGCCTAGAGCGATGATAGAATCATCTTTATGATGCATGGAGGTTAACTGGGTGTACAGTTCTTCCAGAGACTGTTTACCTTCTGCTTTAAGAGCGGATGTGTTGAAATCAAACAGCACCTTAGATTTTAGAGTAACCCGCTTAGGTCCAAAAATAGGCGCCTGGACGAACATGGCTGGACTGGAAACATTATTCTGGCCGAAATAATAAGCAATACCAAGGCTCAGCATGGTGTTATCTGGGCGTGCACCTACAGTGCTAGCATCACCAATATTACTTATAAATTGGTAGTCTAGACGGGTTCTTATGTTTTTTGTAATTGTGTATTCAAGACCAACACCAGCCAATGGAGCAAATCCAGTATCATTGTTTTTTAGGCGAGGAATACGAGCGTGGCTACCTTTGGAATCTGCACGCCAAAACATACCACCTAGCCGCGTATAAACCTCTAAATTATCGACAATCAGGTGGTTGAATTTGGCTGCCAGTTCAATTCCTTTCGCTTTGAAAACGGCATGATTCATATTTTCCTTGTAAGGCATCCGTCCAAGCCAGTCATAGCCCACTTCCAAGCCAAAATATTGCTTTGTCTGGTAGCCCAGAAACACTCCAGCGCCAGATTTATTTTTGCTGGCTAGACCATTACTGATAATGTCTGGGTAACCATTGCCGTAGAAGCCCACATCATGGTACTGGGACCAGCCCACTTTATCGCCAATGTACCAAGTGTTGTCTTTTGGGGCGGCTTGTGTTAAAGTGGCAAAGCCACCTAATCCTACTGCTAATGCGATAGCGGTTTTTTTCATTTGTTCCTCGTTATTATCGAGATAGGCAAAGAGCCTTCTGGTTGTTTTAACCTTTTGTTGCATTCCCCGTCAAGGTTGGCATTTCATTGTTATTCGGAAGTTTGTCTGGAGTTACGCCTTAACGATATAAAGTCTACAGTTTAGCATGAAAGTTAGAAGTGTGATCTGATAACACTCTTAAAAAGATGCCATGATAATCAATATTGCTTAATACTAATCATTAAGTACTCTACGCTGGAGTGCGTAACTTTATGCACCATGTCAGTCTGCTGAGGTTGATTAATGATCTTAAACGATGCTATTCACAGGAATAGCAGTTGGTGAGTCAGTGATCAATTTACTGAATTGTGAAAAGATTGAGTTTTGATGCTTAAGCAGTAGCTCTCGCCTGAGTGGGCTGGGTTACAGCTGTATAATCAAATCATTGTTTTGACTGCTTTTCTGCAGACTTCTTTAATTTTTAGGGATCCTCTTTTTTGCGGGGAGGAAAGGCGAACAGCACTCTCATGAGACGTGATTAATTTTTTCTGCTATTTCATGAAAATCGCTAAGGGTGATGTTGTTGAGTTATATTATTTTTTATCGGCAGGTTGAATGGAGGAAAGTATAGTTTCTGAAATGTATATTTTCTGACAGCTATAGCGGCTAGTGTAATTCCTGCACAGCTATTGCTAAAAAAGGCAGAAATAGAACAGCGGTGCGATAAAAGTGCTCTGTATTTTAGATAACTTCTAGACAAGTAAAATATCATGTATGATATCGCTAGGCTGCGTAAGACTATTAGCCGTAATGGCATACCGACTAAAGAAGGTTACGAGTATCATTGAATACGTATAATTGTCCCAAATTCAATTCAACTACATATAAAGATGGTTAATAAAAGATCAGACAAATATTAAATTTCTAATGTTCTCACAATCACGATTATTTATTCCGTATTGTATTTTTGCATAAAAGGAGATATTATTTATTTCTAATGAGTGGTAAATGTTATTTCATTTTAATCATGTAAATGATAGATATTACTAATTTATAAAATAACCGTTATGTAAAGGAGTACTATAGATAGGATATGCCTGCTAATGGCTGAATCTTAGAATTGATGTATTACTACATCTTCATACGGTCTGGCTATGAAATTAGCCGGGTAAGGATATGATCCTTATTGAAATTAGACGTGAATGACATCTTCTAGTACTAAATAGGCGTAATTTATTTCTCGTGTCTGTATTATGATGAATATCATTGCTTTTAACGCGTGGTGTCAAGCAGTATGCACGATAATGAGGTCGATGAATCGCTCTGGCGCATATGCAATGATCTAATTAGGTTGCTGGCCGTCATGAAGGACGTAAATAGCAAAAGATTAAACCTCTTAGTAAGAGGGTGACTGAATTCACTACTTAATCTTGATATTAAACTGGACAGTTATTGTGGTAGTAGGGACGGAACCCGGTGTGAATTTGCATTTGCCAGTGAATAGAAATCCGCATGCATTAGACTCGACTCTATTAGTCAATGTTTGTAGCATGGCTTAATTCTGATGGATTAGTTATGCAGCGCATAGGGCAGTAAGCTCAAGTAGTCATTCAACGATCAATTCAATTTGTTTTAAAATGAGTTGCTGTCTGTTTGTTCGATCTGGCGCGATGCTGGATTCTTTCTCTGAGGTTATGCATGCGTGTGCAAGACACTCGCTATTTTTTTTGGCTTGTACAGCGGCAGCTAGCAACGTAGCAAAGAGTACTGTTTAGTAAATATAACGTTAGCATCTCACACAGCTTTACACTACTCGGTGAGTAGTGATATTTTAGCAGAGAATTAGTTAGGTAGAGTAAAGAAAAACCTCTTGTAGATTTTGTTGGTCTAGGACAAGGTAAGCATCAAGACGTTGGCTCTGTACGTAAAATAGGCATCCCTCCCTTTTGGGCTTGCACTAGCAAGGCTATCCAGATAAATAGCAGTATTTCACTCGCAATGTGACATTAACAGCTAAGGTTAATCATGAGGGTTCCTGCACTATCAGATATAGTGTATGCCAGTAGCATACAGTCAAAGCGAATACTGTTACCTTAAGTACTTTGCTTAGTCAGTTTAAAGAATAAAAGCACCAAGAAATATACTGGAGTGTGTACTGAAAGGTCTGCAAGCAAATGATCCACTTAGCCTCAAGATGAGTTAGTAGTCTGGCGACTATGTCCGCCTCTGTAAGGGTTGGCTATCCATAGATAGGAAATTGCTACGTGCCCAATGTAATAAAGGTATGAAAAAACTAAAAGGAGTTTCTGTTGTAGGTAGAACTGTATATTCGAGACAAGCATAATAAAAGCGACAGCAAGAGAAAATAAGTATTGCTGATACTTTGACGAGCATTCTAATAGTAGCCCATTTATCTAGTGCGGGTAACAAACTACAGCGCCGCCGTCACATGTGCCGGAAGTGATGTTGAGAGTTGTGATTCCGATCGGAAGGCAAGTAATGGATATGTATTAAATAATACTATCCGTAATGCGTAATTAGCTCTATCACCAGTCGAATCACTGGTGTCACATCACATGTAGTAGACAGCCGCTAATGGAAATCTATGGGTTCCTTCCTTCGGACAGGAATGCATTAACGCAGAGTTATTTATTTCCCGAAAGGAAAATAGGGTGTGGTGGTTGCCCAGTCTAAGTGGCCGGAGTCAAGGGTGATAGGCTTTCCGCATATCGCAAATTTATCACTACCACTTCGGGTAGTGATTAGGCAACTAACCGACCATTCAGAATACTAAGTAAGCTATGTATGGACTGACCCTGGTTTCTATTTTAATGATGCTCATACTGTGATGTAGTTGTGTTGACAGTCAAACCGTTAAATATACTGTACTTTCTTTTAAAATGAGAGAGGTATTGTTTATCGGATATTAATTTGCAGATAAGCCTTATTTAATTTTAGTGTAGGTAATCGAGCTGGGTATAAAAATAAAGGTGCATCGCTGAGGTAATGCTTACCCTAACATATTTATAAAGTGTATGCTTTAGTCTCCGGGTGTTAGGGAGAGCGTCGGCAATATGAATACCTTATTGGATTCCATCAATGAATATAGATTAGATGTAAGTCTAGAGGCTTGTTTGGGTGATCTCTCGTCTGAACGGGCTAATACAATAGCAGTATGCTACATGGCGTAGAGGCGTAGGCGACCTAAACTTTATGCCTATTTGTAGTAAATTCGGGATGATCAAATGATGCAGATGATCGCAGTCAACGCTAGCGCTGATAGTAGCTAGCGGGTACATCTAGCGCATTGAGAAATAGGATAAATGATTTTATAATTTAACCTCTATAAGGTGATATAGAAAATCCACGTAACTTCTATTCATACCGATTTTGGTTATTTCTTAAATGAGTTCAAAAATGTAACAAAGATTATCAATCATGCCTACAGTGGTTGTAACAAATGTATAGCCACCCAGTTTTGAATAGCGCTATTTCCAGTGAACTGAACGTTTTGTAAATACATCACAGCTGTTTTGATGTCGGTAATCGTTGGGTGCTCTATGTCTCATAGAGATGCGCATTTATGAATAGAGGAAACTCGGTATTCGTTACTTTTTGGTTCTGGAAGCGGTACAACATCTGTTCTCATGGTTTGTATTGGTTGATGCTAGGCCGGTATGAGGTTGAACTGATGAAATTCCACTTCCCCTATTAAGCAGCGCATTAACTGTGTACTAATATTACTTTAGAGTTTTAACTCATTGTATAAATCCTGGTTTTTGGGATCCCGTTAGATTAGCATAATTTGCTTGCTTATGGCGATAGTGTGGATGCTTGGTGTCATTGTAATTTCATTTTCCTCATGATGAGTTGTGCGATAAGCTACTGAATAATTTTTCATTACCTACTATTTGCAACTGAAACTGTTAAATATGTACTTATGCAGTGACTAAAGGCGATCTGGTTTTATAGGGTGTTATTGTCTTTTCTAAAAAATGTTGCTGTGCTTATTGTTGACTGACGGAATAAGTATAGTTCTTTTTTTAAGGTGTTTTTGTGATCAGGTGTTATGATAGACGCATTTAACTCTACACTATCGCTCCTGAGGATTTCTGTCAGTGAAATCGGGTTTGGCCTAGTAATAGATACATCTTGTTATAGACTAGGGTAAGATACTCGATCAGGATCTTACTGGATTTATGGCTCACAAGATGAAATAGTGTTTCTTAAAATAAGGGCCTTACGGTTATTCGCGATATGTACAACATGCTTAGCGCTGTGCTAATTTTTAATATATGACAGGTCATATATATGTGGAAGGGAGATGAAGGAGCTTGCTCTTTTTGTTAGAGACTATGAGTCTAACGATTTTAACAGACAAGGGATTTATCCCAATCCAACGCAAGAATAGGGGATTGATTAATAATCAGCGTGTCATATGTTTCTGAATTTAGAAAACAGGTCAAGCCTAGAGGCTGTAATGACGTAGGTTCGTTGATGGCCCTTCTTAATACGCTAATAACTTGCAAAGACATTTTATCATGTTCCAGCATAACAAACAAATTTTGATTTTTAGATAAACAAAATTGGTTAAATGTTTAATGAGTTACAAATATTTAACCAATTGACTTATTTTGAAATATATTGATATTTGACCAGAATCTGATTCGACTTAGATGTTAAATTTAGAAGTAGATTTGCATTTATATCGTGACTTTGTTGAGTAATAACAATATAGAGTTGTTCCTAAAAAAAAGGAAACATTTATAGAGTTCTGTCATACAGCCTGCATTTTTAGCCATAGCATTTTTCACTCAGTCAAAGTGGGGAATGCATGCGGTCTTCATTACCTTCAAAATAACGCTATTTAGCGGCGCGAACCGTTGGTAGTGGAGTTGCTCTTGTAGATAGTCATTATATAATCAAACTGTAGGCAGATTCTCCCAGTGGGAGAATCGAACGGTGTCGTATCTGAAGAACAGTACTTCCATTTGTTGGGTCACATTCCCAGTACTGATAACCCTGTACCTGTCCTTGCATATAGTAGAGATAAGTTTCAGCTTACGTCGAAGCTGTTATAAGAATTCTTCTAGAATATAGCTAGAAAGCTGCTAGGGAGCTATGCAGATACACAGCTGGCTCTCTAGTTCGATTAGATGGTGTTGATTAAGATCACAGGAGCCTTTTAAGACTTCTATACAAGCGCGGAGAATATCGTTTAGCCTCCTTTTTATCTATTTTTTTATGCCCAAATAGAAATTCTACCTCATTGTCGCCGCCCGTCTAGAAAAACTTTTTCAGACCTCCGATATGCATCCTCAAGTCAGGAATATAGATTGGTTTATAACTCGGTGTTTTTGTCAGTCTCGTAGTAAAAGACTCCAAGGTAACAATTAGGTTGTGAGTATTTAGTAGGCTCTGCTGTGAGTTGACGATCTACTTGTTAGCGCATAACCAATTGTATGGAACCAGAATGAAGGCAGATCAATTTCATACCGCTCTTGAAATGTAGCGAAAATATTACATGTGGTTTGCTTTTTTATTCAGAAGTAGGATTTGGCTATCAATCCCACTGATATGGGTTTTGTTTTTCTTTATCACTGCTGTATCTGATTATTATTGCTTGATTCCCCAGGAGGCCATTGGAATAGATAGGAGCTATTTGGCGATTTCTACAACGATTTTAAGGGCTCTCGAGTCCCATAAAAACATAATTAGAAAATAATTTTACTATATGCTTAAGTTGATTGATCGTAGAATAAGTTATTTTTTTTAAATAACTTTAATCAAGGATATGCTAACATGGCTATTTGGAATAGTTTGTGAGAGTTTCTTCTTTTATCTGATTTTCCTATCAAAACTAAGCCTGTATTCCTTATATACTTCAGAGAAGACTGCGTGTTATATTTTTAGTCATTTCTACTCTAATACCTTTTCTTGAATTAGAAGCTTAATCTTGAAGAGTTTTATGTTGTCACCCTTGAAAAGATAGCAAGGGTGTCTTAATATCATTCATAATGAGAACTGTACATAATGCTTGAATTTATTTTATGGAAAAATTAAAGATAAAATCGATTTACCTTTTAAAGACTTCTCGTGAAGTCCCTCTATGCTTTATCTAAGGTAAGATCTTGAAGTTTAATGACGGTAGTTTTTAAGTCTCATAAAGATTGCTAATCTACAGATACTCATGTAGAGCCTAAAATCGACAGAATGAGTTCGTAGCTCAAACCAGACCTTGGCGTGAGAAGTGCTGTTTAGAGTGCTTACATTGAGCCAAATATTTCTGCCTTATTTATATTTCTTACTAGTAATTAATTACTTTAAATGTACACCGTAATCTTATTTGACACCATCAACATTCTTGGCGTGTGTCCTGAAATTTAAATTTTTCTTGATGTCACTACTTGGTTTTGATAATTATAGTTAAAAATCTATTCGTTTATTTTGAGTACGATTATTTATGCTTAGGGTTTAAGTTCTGACTATCCTGACTACTCATTATTTTTGTGATAGATGGCAATTAGTGAAAATACAATCTATTTATCGAGCAGTGCTCTGAAATTATCAGAGCGAAATCCAAAAAGAGGGCTATGCTCTGTTTTTTCAATATAGGTGAGTGGCAGAAAGAGTAGCTGGAACCTGGTTCCTGAGGAGATGCAGATAACTTCAGAAAAGTGGTCCTGATGCATTATCGGTAGAGCGAACAATGATCTGGCCGGCCGTTACAGAATCACAACCTTTATTCGTACGTGTCTTGATCATGTTTCTCTCTGCTAAGGGATTAATCAATTTGCCTGGATTAACGTTGGAAAACAAGGGTATTGTGAGCTATCTGTTAATATTCGGGTGTTGTCTAAAACTGCTATGCAAACGTATTAACACCCGAGCTTTGCAGCACCAGATCAATTTCTTACAGAAAAAGGTGAGAGCATAACAATAAATAATAGTACTATTAATCCTTGCTTGTGATCGTCTATTCTCCGAATAGGGTGTAAAAGTAATCCGCAGGATGGATGAGTAGTTATCTCAGTAAGAGAGTGGAGGAAGCGCTTGTCGATACAAGCTGCTGGTTAGTCTGGAAAGCGGCGTTATAGGCATGATTTTGCTCAACGTTGCGTTCTGCAGTTTATGACCGCCGATTAACGTACTTGAAACTTACCGCATGTTCTAGGTAGAGTAGGAGAGCAATACCATAAACAGGTATTGGTATGCTACCGGCTCTACCATCCTACGATAAAATCAATCTCGTGCTAGGGCGAGTCAGCGATTCATTGCTCTAGCCAGCGGGTTTATAAAGAGCTAGATTTGGCGCGGATGCTGACGGACTACTCCTAGTTAGCCAAGATTAAGGAGCTGAGCTGGCAGGTGTGGCGTCTCCGATATATCAGAGACGTTGGATCCTAAGTTGATCGTCTTTGTTGGCGTCTTAATCCGCGATCCTGTTGGTTTATCGCATCACTGTTAGGAAATGTAATAGCAATTGCGCCCGCGGCCATGATGCCGTCTTGGACAACGCTCACCGCTTTTTCGTACTTTGCTGACGATACCGGAGAGATAAATACTAGTGGCAGATATTAATGGGATTTCTTTAGGTTGGGTATTGTACATACCATTGGTATCCGGGGAGATCTTTAGGCTCGGTACGTTATTGATCGGCTTAACAGTGCGCTCGGATATTCTTGATTACTACGCCTTTAGGGATATGACGGGTTTAGCACTGATCTATAGGCGAGTAATGGTGACATAGCCTGTCCCAAGATTAGCGGTAGATTCATAGCACGGACGCCTGACGTCCTCTTATCTTTGGAAAGAGAGGGGCAATATTGTATAGCTGATATCCGCCGAGGCACGCGAGATATTTATACTGGAAGAGAAATGGCTAGCCCGGCATTGCTGGGTTGAGGTACTGAATCAGCAGTATTTTGCCAAGGAGTTGATTAGAGTAATTTACTAGACAGTAGAGCTGGTATACGATATTCACAGTTGACAAGCTACTTTAGCTTGTAAATCCAGGCAGGCGGTTCGACTTCTGAACTAGAAAAGCGATAAAGGCGTGCACCACGCACCGAATTCAATTGCGCAATGTCAATTTAAAGATGCTGAAGATGAATAACTGTAGGTGTTTTGATGTTTTCCATGGAAACCGATTACGGCATTCTAATATTTGAAAGTTTTAGCAAAAGATCAATATATTGATTTGAATCTAAGAGAGCATGATATTAAGTAGGTTAGCATCTACATATAAGAATATATGCTAAATGACTGTAAAATTTATTTTTAGCTAAAAATGGAGGAAGGCTATCTATAGCTACGTACATAGCTGATTAAATCGAATGAACTACATCTTCTTTACAAGGTAAAGAATAATAACCAGCGAAGGCATGTTTCAGAATATCATTGACCGTGAGAAAGGCTTGCCTAGGGATGGCACAATAAAGTATGTTTTTACCGACTACCCGGGCCTATTCTGCGCTATAGCTGGTTAGCTTCATAGGGGAATGCGGCTATATCGGAATGATGTACGCTACAGTAAGTATGGGAAAGCATAGTGTTGAAGGAGTATGTGGACGCCTGTAATATGAATAATGGGTAAATTCTCATTTAATTCATCCCTAAATGTACCTCCAATTGTTGTCTCTATATGCAGTACGCTCCGTTAAGGAAAGAAACTGAATAATAGACCCGAGTTTGTTGGGGAGTCTAAGCAGGGCTCCGTGATAAGAACTTACTAATGCTTTAGTCAATAAAGTGTTTTAAAGTTTGACTGCGTATTAACGATTATTTTTTGTTCGAATTGCGCTTGTATGGATTCCTTGACAGCTACTCAATCTTAAAAGTTTACGCTTGGAGCTCGTCCAAGTCTATAGCGAGCTATATGGCGTTAGATTTAGAGTCACTTCAAGAAGAAAGTAAATAAAAGGATGCTAGTGCTATACGTGCGCATAGCATTAAATGATAAATGCTCGGCGAGGTGCTTACGGAAGAGAATGTTCTCACCCACTAAAACTGAGTACGGTGGTAATGATTATTGTCAGTTTCAACTAAAGGTGCAGCTGATCATGAGCAGTTTTATCGTTAATCAGTGGATTCTTTGATGTTAATCTCTATTAAAATAGCCACTTTAAGTCATTGGAAAGAAAGTATATCGTTGTAGCAGTAAGATTCTATCAACTAATAAGTTCCTTATTACTGAGACAAAAAAGAAAGAATACAAAATAGGCTATTAACGGTAAAAGGCGTAAAAGAATGTGGATGTGAGCCGGTTATTAGTATTGATTACTATGACCTGTTTGATTAGTTTTTTAAAAGGGAACGGGTTTATTTCGCCGTTTATAAAAGATACTGCTTTCTTTAAGAAATAGGTGCTACTAACAGGCAATACAAGATAATTTTGTTACCATAACTATATTAAGTTTACTATGCTTACTGAAAGTAAAAGCATTATTCAGAAACCAACATCGATATTAGTTTATTTATGCAGGCTAGTAGCCTAGAGAGTAAAGCTAAAAAATCAGTAGCATATTTATGCACTGTTAATGGACAACCCTATAACCAGATGGGGATGATTAAAGATCATGTGATGTACAAAGCCATCTTCGTAAGGCATTAAGAGATTTTGACACCTCGCGCTTGTTGAAATTTATCTATTAATTGAGCTATTGGTTGAGTACTATTTGTCAATCCTGTCAGCAGAAAAGCAAATGCTAGGTAGCATCTCTTTCATACAGCTACAAAGAGATCAAAAGTATTAAATAATAATTGTATGGGGAATAAACAAAGAATACGTCCGCTGCTTAACTTGCCAGATAAGTTAAGGTGCTTCCCTCGGGTGAGACTAATGGATAGTATTTACTAGATATAGGGCTCGCTTTCCGGTGACTCGATCCGATGTGTAACAGCGGGTATGTTAATGAACATACTTATTGGTGAGAGATTTATATTGAATCAGGCTATCTCTAAGCAATGACCAGAGTCTGGTAGACTGATGGCACCAGTAAAAAAATAGGCGTTCAGCTGAATATAGAAAGAAGGACAATGGTTGATCGCATTCACTTTATCAGCCAACTGCAGTACTAATAATATGATAGCACTACTGAATTGATGAGAGTCAAGACTAGTTATATCATACTTCAGTATGCTGATTAAAAATTATTGAAGATATTCGACTGATTAACTTATCAGTAAGAGAGTAAGAGGTATAGCCATTTAAGTGAGGTGCTTGAACGTTCTGAGTGGCATTGCCTATACTCTAGGGTATAGAACGAGGAGGTGGAAAATGGATTAGGCTATTTAGTTAAGTTAAACAGCGGAAACAGGCTGCTACTTTCCGTTAAATATGAAATAGCTGAGGTTCGTACGAAGAGGCTTGGCAGAGTTATTTATACTGGCATCGGGTTTATATAAATTAGTGACGATACTAGTATCTAATTTTAAACAAACCGTCGCCACTTAATCTGGGAAAGTATAAAATATATCACTAATATATATTATGTCGTTATTATGGATTATTTTTTAAGATCTTGTTATTTTATAATTAGGACATATCTGTTGATTATGATTTAATGGCTGGATTTTTATAAGATGATAACAATAAATATTTATTAGGTTGTTTTCAGCACAACACAAAAGTTCAGCGAAAATAGAGAAATTGAACCGTCAGGTGATCATAATTTTTATATAGCTCTCGATAATGGTTGATTATTTTCCTTGATGGATGTAGTGATTAATATTCAGTTAAAATAAATAAAAATATTCAATATGTTTCAATACAGTGTTGGATATCTGGTCTGGTAGTTTTGATCGGTGCTTACTTATGAAAAGAATAAAAAGATGTTTCCTTGTATTCGATTGCGGGACTTGTTCACGTTAATGTCTTATTATTGAACGGCATAATGATATGGAAAAAAATGTCACTTTGTATAACAGCTAGTGTTAATGTGCTTTTTTAGGCATACTATAAATCTAACACCGCATAATAATACTTGATGTGGTATAGCTAAATACCAGGAGGTTAGCACTGTCTGCTAACACTCTTCAGCCATGCCTTCTACGCTAAGGCATTGTCACCGGGGAACAGGTAAAGATATATAAAGTAATGGTGAGGTATAGTGTTGCTTGCCACGCTGCAAGAAGTGTTGCACAAGGAGATTAGCGATAGGGAGCTAGGGTATCTCAAAAACCGTTCCAGGGATCAAAAAAATCAGTGAACCTGCTAATAGCGATGCTAAATTTGTTGTTGTAGCTCTAAATCGGTGAGGGATCTGTTACGTGGCTAATCTGGATAAAGCTTGTTAGCTAGCATGCCTATGCTAGCGCTCGCCATACTGAGCTCATAGATTAAAGTATATAAAGTATATCGCTATCGATCAAGTACATCCTCTCTTCTGTGAAAGGCATAAAAACCTGCATTAGACATGAAGTATTCAGATAATCAATAGGCGGCATAATAGCTATTGCTTTATCATTAGAATTTTTTCACTTACTTTTAAGTAACGATAATGGAATTGGCGATCATAGGCTTCGCTGTTTTGCTAAAAATATTCAATATCTCATAAAGCCTGTGTAAAGGAACTGGTAAAAATTCTCAGATTCACGCAAGGCTTGGTTTGTTTTTGACTGAGTCACATGCTGATGCAGGAATAAGGTATTATTTTTAAGAAGGCTGTATAGTTTAAATTTCTTTCCCTATAAAATAATAAATCTATTCGCTATATTACAGTTGAGCTTAATAAGCTTAAATTATCGTGGTAGTATGTAAAAGATTTCAAATAAGAATGTAATAAAATATGATAAACTTAAAAAATCAACTGAATCCATTTGGATTAGAATATCATTCTAATCATGAATAGGTATGATTTTAGTAGATTAATCATTGTTGTTAATCAATTTAATTTTATGAGGTTGATGCGTGGGAAGGTACTTATAGGCGAACGGTCTATATTTATTGAGTTTTAGTTTAATATGAGTATTTTGAAAAGTTGTTTGCCAACAAGCAAACAGGATCAAATATGGTAAGTTTGGTGGGTTTGTATTCGTTTTCTGGTTTTAACTGATAGATTTTAGTTATTGGTGTGATTATTGTCATGACATTACTACATATTACTAAATGATAAGAATACATGAAAATAATGGAAATATATACTATGCGAACATTTCATTTTCACAGAAATAAATTATTTTTTGGAGTTTATTTAATATAAATTAAATGCCAAATAGGATTACAGAAATTGTAATCATTCTATGGCAGTTAGTAGGTATGGCGGTAGAACTGCTTTTTGCAAAATATTTCATATTGTATATTCTCTTTACTGATTGTTTTTAAAAACACCATATTACTTGTGTTTTTGTTTTTAAATAAAAGAGTATTTATACACACTATAAAGTGTGGTTATACTTCGTGTATAGCTATATAAATATAGAGCGGTATTTTTATGAAAATATAAAGCATTGCGGGTGTAAGCAATGCTTTATATTTGAAACGCATTCTGAATTTAGATTTAATTTTTATACATGAGAAAATCCTATTTTTATATCTAAATGATTGAAAGATTACTACAGAATTTACCTCAGGCTATCAGTGTCACTTATATAAATATATTTATAACTACATTTATTTCTAGTGCTGTGATTGAGTTGCTTAAAACTTATTTCCGTATAGGCAGGATGTAGGTTAATTGGAATTCAATATTTTTATCTTTTTAGCTTGATTGGTAATCATTATAAATGATTATGAGATATAGATCTATCGTATCGCTTTTGGTTGTCTTATGCATACTAAGTAGATGTTTTTAGATACAAGGTAGTTTTGATTTATTTATTTAAAATTCTTTTACGTCTTGAAGTTGTATAAAACAGATTTTTTGATTATAAAATAATTAAGTAGTAGGATCGTTGTAGCACGTAGCAATACTATTACGTATGCGATTGGTTATATTATCATCAGAAAATCAGTAATTTGTATTCCTATTGAATAGAAACTAGTGTTAAGTGCTAGCTATAGGCTTGAGTATTAAATATAACAAGTAGCGGATATTTTATCTAGCGAGACATGGATTTATGAGCTGATTATATTGTCAGATAGCTCGGATATATTATATATAATGACGTATTATCGCTATTTTGATCTAGATTTAATCTATATTTTATGTGCTTGGTATGTTATAGAGATAAAATAAAATATTTCTGCTGATAGGTAAGATGTCAAAGTACAAACCTAGCACTGTGTTTTTATAAATTAGAGTTTTAGTAAAATATTTTTATCGAAACCTAAACTTATAACTTATTTATAACATAAAATATAAAATCAGTGCAGTGGATTTAATAGATGGTTGTTTTGTGATACAAAGTTAAATTTATTTAAAAGAGATGGCACTGGACTAGGAGGCCGCACCATTTAAAATTACGAGATGAAGCGAAGCCAATACCACTACGTGGCGATTTGAAGTGCTTGGGTGGTCTTTAAATACGCTCTATAATTAGAAAAATTAAATTTTACTTATCATTGAGTACTCACGATACTAATTTTATTGTATTTTAAAGTAATAGTTACCAATTAAGTTAAATTTGATCTGCCATGAAAAAAATTGGTGTTTACTAACTTATTTCATTCATCGAGTTTACAAAATAATTTTTTATATAAACTTAGTATATAGAAATAGCATCCAATTTTTAGCTTTTCCCTAAGATAGGGGAATCTAAGTGGTTATTGAAAATGAGTTCTACATTAGTATTGCATCTTTTATAAGTAAGTCTCGATATAGTGAAGGTATAAATATAAATGGCTATTTAGTTTAGGATACTACCAGTAGTTAAATAAATAATAGAAATATGAATACTACGAAGTTAATTTTTAGAGCAGGCATTCAGAAATCAATTCTTATTTTGTATAAGGTTTAGTTCTGGAATAGCGTAGATGGAACTTTTATTTCTAACACTTCTGAAACAGAAGTGAGAAGGAGGATAGACAGCGAGCACAGCAAAATCCTATTTATAAGGATTTGGTTGACCGTTGAGATAATGTATAGCTAATAACGTTAACGGAATACTCTTTCTTTCTGTGTTTTCTATAGAAGCCAATCCTTGGTCATCAGCTTAGATTTGCGCACCGGTAATCGGTTATCACTGCGCTATTGTCAGCGAAAAACTTAATAAAAGAAACACACTACTAACTACATCCATAAAAAGCATCCACAGTACGATGTGTACCGCTTAATTAGCTATAGTGATTTATAGAGTAGGTTTAGGGCTTTTTTAATTTATCACTACGTGAATAGTGTAGTAGAAAGGAATTTTCTTATATCAATGTGTTAAGAGGTTAATATATTTGGTAAGCGGAATTATCCTTTAAATTTAACATACCTCAACCAATCTATGAATTTCCTGCTATGGAATCACGACTAGTTCCGTGGCCTCTTTATTTTAATTACATACCCCACTTACTGAACGCACCGTCATTTTAAGCTGATTCCAGCAGTATATGCTTAGCTTTTAGTATATCAATTTCTTCCTAGAGTTGTTATTCAATATGCCATTGAATTCCATAATCACTTCGAAAGTCTGCTATTTCTATCAATCTTTTGTATTAATTTATCGTGATTTTAATTTTTCTATATAAAATCATCATTGATGAGATTATCGATAATCTGATTAAAGTATGAGTATATTACGTGTGTAAATGATTCAGAGATTGCGCGTTACCAGGTAAAATACTGTAAATGTCAGAGACAGAAGAATAGATACATGCCAAGCAAATCTCTTATATGGATAATTATATCTGATCTCTCACTGATAGAATATTAATGAATTTTGTGTTACAAACAACATTTGTTGATTAATTGTTTTAGTAGTGCAAAATGCATACTAGGGAAAGCAGAAACCAGATAAATGACACTGATATTCTAAGAATTATTTTGCCATGCCGGCTCCAACACGGCATGGCAACACCGGTTGTTGGAGCATGATTCGTAGCGTGTGCATAATTTATAAAATCCCCTAACTAGTAATGCGCACTATCGCATATTCCCATAGCTATCAAAAAGCAGTTAGTGTTTAAATGAACTCAATTAGTTTCGCACTGCGAAAAAGAGTATTAATAAAATAGTGGCGCAGGCGGTGCGAACAGAATGTAATGAAACTACATTTTATCAAATCAACACCAACAGTAACGAAAGGTACGGGGCATTAATTAAGAATGGATTTTACGCTTAGTCTCTTACTGTATAAGAGTAACAACATAACAGATTAGCGAACAGGATGTGCGGATATTTCTTTAATTTATAAAAAAGATACTTAAAATATATGTAAATGCATATTTAGTGATCTTTGATCACTAACTAGCAGTGAGCATTGGAATCGAACATATAATCAATAATAATATAGGATATAGTATATTTAAAAGAGTTTTAAAAATAGACACCATAGGTGAGAAAAAAAAGACGTTATACCAACGCATAACCGTCCAGTTTATGTTCTATCCATAAAACACGGCTATTCCGTCTCCTCTGGAGACGCAGTGATATTAATCACTAAGCTACTTGTTTATGAAGACAACTCACGAACCACTAAACCATCCACGATCGTTGCTAATAATAAAATCATTAGTATTATTGAAATTAAAAACCAGAAGAAGAAATAACTTAAGCATATTCTGGTACGTAAACCCATGAAACAGACAATCTCCTGTGAGGGCGGGCAATTGCGGAGAAAAGAAACTGGATATCTCGAATGCTATTGTCACTATCGAAAAATATCTATTCATTTAAATAAGACAGGCACTGAAGGTATGATGTTTTAATGGTTAGGGTCGTCTCATTAGGCAGCAAGTTCTCCAAAATTGCGAGTAACAGAAAAACTAATGAGAAATTTCTATAATAGCATGAAATAGACATCTGGCTCAGGCTTGAGTAATATCTATTACATCGCAACCGAGAATCTAAATTGACACTTAAGTGCAGTAGCCTCGGGGACATTAAAAACAGCCATATTGGATTATGCAATGCAATAATCAGCCTTTTATAGAATAAGCCACTACGGCAAGAATAAAGTCACATGCTAATTTAATTACGATGAAATCAGATACTGTGAGCCATCTAGATGGATTAAATTTCTCCTAGAAATTATGAGAACACGCGTGCCGCCTAATCTAGATTTCTATAGTAAGGAAACCTATTAGAGTTAATCTGGTTAATATCAGTAGATGATACAAGGCCTTCTGATAGAAGGTGTAGAGACACGGGTTGATGATTCACTGATAGCACTGATAGGATGATAGATAAAGGATATAAATAATTTTTATCCAAATAAGAGCTAAATATTAAATCCTGTGCTGATACACTCATCCTGAGTTAGATCCTCATTAACCATGTCTGCTTTAGTAGGATACAAGTTAGTCAACTTATCCTGATCCGTTTTAAGCCCGTAGGTTTTGGACAACTACAAAGGCACAACATGCATACATTGGCACGTAAATGACGGAAATAGATCCTTACTCTGCCAGGTAGTTGGCATGGGTTCTTGAGTAAATAGGGATTTTGAACGGTAGGCTAAAATATAAGAGTGCTTGTTGCTACAAATGATAAGTCCAGATACATTAAAGTCCACCATAATGGACTTAGGTGCGCTGTGTTGCAATCGATACATCAAGCTCCTGATAGGAGCTGCCATTAAGTATGGCCGGGATTAAAATGGCTTAAAAACAATACCTTAAAGGCTTTATGGATTCATATCACTAACGTTAAGAACGGATCTTTTGTCAAACCGACAAGATGATTGATAATAGTTAATTGCAGCTATCGCTTAAGCACAAACGTATTCAACCTATGTGGTTACCTGTGTGCGTAGGAAATAAATGCTATAATTCTCGGGATTATGATTTGCCGGCAGTGCTGCGGCAAGAGGCACGAGGATAAGCTGAATTACAATCAGCCCTTGCTTTATACGTTAGTGATTTGTGTAGTTAATAGCGAAGGCGTGACTTATATCGCTGTTGTCAGGTGTTACCTCTTTCTCATCCGCTTGTGCAATGCTGCAAGCGTAAAATTGTTAAGAGAAATATCCCGCCCTGAAGTATCTTTTCAGATCTTCTCTGAAGGATTCAGTATGACATCATGTCAACATCTTGGTTTCTTGCCTAGTCTAAGTAAGACTCGTAGCATAGCTGTTATCATCTTGACTTAAGCAAGGAACCCTTTCCTTCTTTTCAGTTGTGCCTGCAGTTTCTTTAGTTTCTTTTATTATAGGTTGCTTTTTATGGCTTCCGGTTGTGTACGTAGGTGGGTGCTGCGCCTTGATCAGTACTGTGTGATGGGTAAGAGTGGTTAGAGTGAGTGATTCTGCTATTTCATATAATTATGAAATCATGTGACGTGCGCTTATTTAATCTTCATCTAAGTGCTCTCTTAGAGACTTCGTACTGAGTATATGATCCTAGATAGGCTAAGCGGTGAAATAGTATCATTAACGTGGGTTTTTACGCCTCGTGCATATTAAAACCTGTTCTGTCATCTGAGAACCTGGGAGGTCATTCTATGTAGTTATTTATCGTCCTTGCTTAATGAAGTCAACGTATGCAGCCGCCATATTAAGTTCCAGCATTATCTCACCAGAGATCGAACGCCTATATTATTTCTAGCATACTTAAGGGTATAGATTCACGGTTTGCTTTAGGGAGCCTCTTATAATTCCATCCCATCATTCTGTGTTTCTTTCGATGCGTTTGTGATCAACTTAATTGGTAGCAAGCAGGTGAGGATACTAAGTATCACTTAAAACTAGACAATAAGAGTCTCTTACTTAAGAGATAGTCTTGGATATATGTCTAATACTCATTCTTATTTTGGAATGATCGGAATACTCTTAAGCTAAGAAGCTTATCGGTATCAACTACCTCAGGAAAGCGAAGATAATTCAGAAGATAATAGATGAGGGAATGTCGGTATCGTATGTAACCTGCCTGTATGGTATTTAGCTAAATCTTGTATTTAACGGGAACAAGCACAGTACTAAGTAGGAAGTCTTGTGGCCGAAGTAGTCGGTTAAGAGCTACTCTTTAATAGCTATTAATAACGATGAAATTAATCTATTAGCCCAAGCGCCGTTGCTAAGAAATAATGGAGATTAGCTCCTAAAAAAAGGGGTTCACAAGTTAGAGCCGGGAATAGACAGCGACTCTAACCTTGTTACGAAGGAGAAGGAATAGAACAGGGTGCCCAGGTTTAGTCGTATAGGGTGGGAAGTGATTCCTTCTATCCAGCATGCTATCGATGAGCAGTACTAGAATTGTAACAAACGGAATGATGAAGAAGATGTATAGGCTATGCCGCATCTTTTCATGATCATCTAGGATATTCCTGGTTATCGATAGCAGCGGATGTTGAGATACCTAGGAAATACTCGTGATAAAGGGATTCCTCTAGTGAAGGCTAGCCGGGTGATCGTATCATAAATGAGAAGAACCGATTGCTTCTGTACATTCATCTATAACGCCTTCGGTAGCAGAATAATGCTAATACTATGGTATCGTAAAGTACACGCCCATCCTGTTTAGGTATGGACACTGCTGCTGTAGTAATAATTAAAACCTGCGGGTGATATTGTTCTGGACACTGTCGCAGTTAATCAATAGGTATTGGCACCAGATGAATTTTTGTTTATCAAACAGCACGTTACGGTGTATAATGCTAGATATATTAACGAGCTGTTCGCTAATTAGTTCGTGAACTCATTAACCCTAGACTTACGGATAAAGTCTAGGGTTATGTAGCAAATCAAATGCGCTGCCTAGTAGCTAACCAAAGCTAAAGCTGTTTTCAGTAGTACTGAAGAGTTTAGAGAGTAATGCTATTCCTAAACATTTCGTAAAAGCTATCAAAGTGACTATTTCGTCTTTATGCCAAAATCTGGAACATCGTTTATAAACATGGTACCAGCGTTCGTATTTCAGGTTAAAAAGTGCCCGACCCGTCTAGTGGAACATCTGTCAGCGAGGTGAATTTATTAGCTATAAATTAGTTGGTTTTAAATACACCATGAATAGCTGCCTGGACAGCTTCCTCTGAGTAGAATTAAATAAGGTGTATTTTAACTTAAGTTGTGACAAGTGCAGTCCGCTAAAAAAGTCAGTTCGACTGTCTTCTTGTAATGCAGACAGCGGTTTATTTTTTGATGATTTTTACGCCTATTTTTCTGACTTGATTCCCTTCCATTTCGGCAATAGTCCAGATTAGTCCCTCCCATTCAACTTGATCACCGAGCACCGGTTCTCCACCAATCAAGTGAATAATGAACTGACCAAGTGTTTGCTGTTCATTCACCTGATCCTGCAATATTAGCCCATAAACTTGCGCGATATCCACTAGGTAGACATCCGATTGTAAGATGAAATCTCCGAAGAAGCGCTCGTTCAAAGTTATGGTTGGTGCTTGACTGAAAAGTTTACCAAGTACCGGTAAATCATGCTGATGCCCAATAACGCACAAGATATCACTTTCAAGCAGCCGGGTGCTTCCGCTGGGGTGTAATAGTTCTTTTCCCCGAAATAGTGCTGCGATACGTGTGTTGGGTGGCATTTTCAACTCGCGTAGTGCAGCGCCAATGCACCAGTTATCCATTGAGATTTGATAGATAAACTGTTCCCATTGATTTTCTGGGTGTACGTCTAGTCCAACTCGTGAGATTGGTGTCAGCGCAGGCGGTACAATTACTTTGGCTTTCCTGGCAGCAAATGTAAGAGTAGTTCCTTGCAGTAGCAATGAAACTAACACTACAAAGAAGGCTAAATTAAAGAACAATTGTGCATTTGGCAACTCAGCCATCATTGGGAACACCGCTAGGATCACCGGCACTGCACCACGCAGCCCAACCCAGGCGATAAATCCACGTTCTCGTAAAGTAAAGCTGCGGAATGGGAGTAAGCCAATGAATACTGATAGTGGTCGAGCAAACAGGATCATCCATAGTGATAAAAGTAGGGCGGGGATAGCGATTGGCAGCAGTTCATGAGGATTGAGTAACAGTCCAAGCACCAAAAACATACCAATTTGGCTGAGCCAGGCCAGCCCATCAAAGGTTTGTACAATTCCATGGCGGTTCCGGATTGGGCGGTTACCTAATAGCAAGCCGCACAAATAAACTGCCAGAATGCCACTGCCATCCAGCGCTGTGGTCAGAGCAAATATGAGTATGCCTCCACTCCCGGCAAGTAGCGGATACAGACCTTCTGGAAGTTTTATATGATTGATTAGTGTCAACAGAAGCCAGCCGCCGCCAAACCCAAAAATAATGCCCATACTAAATTGCTGAATTAGGTGTAGCGGGAACATCCACCTAATGCTGGTTTCACCGGCGGCTATCATCGCAATAAGGGTGATAGTGAGAAAGACTGCCATGGGATCATTACTACCAGATTCAATTTCTAACGTGGCACTGACGCGTTCATTGAGGCCTTTCCCACCCAGGAGTGAGAACACTGCAGCGGCATCTGTGGAAGCGATGATCGCTCCGATAAGGAGTCCTTGGAACAGATCGAGACCGAATAACCAAGAGGCTGCGATGCCAGTTAGCCCCGCCGTGATGACCACACCAACGGTGGCGAGAGAAAGTGCTGGCCAGAGAGCAACGCGAAAAGAGCTGACGCGGGTACGCATGCCGCCGTCCAGTAGAATCACTGCAAGTGCTAGGTTACTGACGAGATAGGCCAGCGGATAGTTGTTGAAAATGATTCCTCCAGGGCCATCAGCCCCGGCTAACATTCCTATTGTTAGGAATATGACTAGGATGGGAATGCCGAGACGAGAAGAAAATGCACTCAGTAGAATACTTGAGCCTACCAGCACGGCACCGATGATAAATAGGCTGTTAATGGTGCTAGCATCCAAAATGATATTCTCCTGAGGCAGTGTGGAAGAGCAGTGCTGATGAGCACGGATTCTTTATAATGATAACGTGGTTACTGGGTAAAACGCCAAGACTGATTAGTAAACCAATAGGATCTAATCCCGTTTTGATGGAATAAGTCGGAAGTCGCACAAAAGTAACAGAATTCTTTATTTTATATATAGTTATCAGTTTGGTGTGGTTGCAATTTGTGAATGCTTTATACGCTCCGCGAGTCAGATAAAGAACGTAGGCAGCACCCTTCTCCTATCTGGCTTATACATGCTGTGAAGTACTTATTATGACTGTCAACGTTCAGGGTTAGTTTCGCTTACCTAATAATAAGTAACCGAGTATAAAGATAGGATTATGCATGCCGTATAAAACGGAAAGGTAACTAAGAACAAATAGCACGCCCAGCAAGATATCACTAAGTTATTATCGATAATAGGCGTTACAAACATTACATATTTTATAGTGTGCGAATGGTGCATTAGATATATACACATCACGGAATTAAGAATATCAGTGATGCTAGGAAAGTGAGAATTGAATTAGCCACAGATGACCACTAGTCAGCTAGTGACGGATATAATATAAAGCCATCATGAATGCAGAAATACTTATCAATAACGGTGAAAAATTTATGGAATTACTTTCACTTAATTGCATTTCTGATGAGAATGAATGGTAGAAGAGGGCTGTAGTTGTATTATTACGAATTTGAACAAAGCATTAGCGAATAATTTTTCTTGACAAACTAAAATAAGGTAGTGCTAGGGTGAATAGGGAGTTGCATAAAAGCAATGTTGGTAAATCTTTACTAGCCAAGTCTTTTTATTCAGTATCACTACTGATTAAGAATTTTTGTCTCTGCATATCATCTAAAATAAAATGAACCGGCCAGCGATATTATGTTTAATAAACAATTGTTGAGAGTCAGGTTAAAACATTGTTCTTATAGAAAAATAATTGATACCGCTTTAACGATTTATGCATTTACAGCATATAAAATACGGACAGTTATTAATAAAGCAAGCCTAGTAATTTAGTCGTCAGCTTTTAAGTATTTATACTAAGCTATAGATAACGCTCATAGCGATGCTAAAGTAGCATACAGGAATATCACCAGGTATTACTGTGAATGCCCGTATTAGGAAGTACTAAATAAATTGTTCAACCTATAAGAAAATCATGGAATAGCGGATTTACTGAGCATAGGTGATTAAAATAGAACAAAGAGAGGTGACTAGATATAAAGAATCTTAAAAATAACCTATGATTCAAGTAATAATAACTTACGCAGCTAGGTGCGGTTACTTATAGAGTACCTTAGGTGATTTCATTGGATTTTTGTGAAAGACCATGAATTATGAATAGCTAAGTGGTTATATATAAGTATACGAGACTAACTCTGATTGAGTATTGTATGTAATGTTATTAGTTGAATTTTTTGTTATCTACATAACAAAAAATAATTTATAAGATTAACAAGTAACTTGAGTTGTTATCGCATAGATTAATAATCTCAAATATGGATGGTTGCTGTTATCACACTGATAGGAGTAGATGTGTACGGAAATATTTTTCCTAGACAAGGACTCTCTGTGAACCTTTGTTACTAAAGCTACTATGTTAGCCATGCGGCACTATTCAGGGAGATACATTTTTCAAGAGATGACGTAATTCAATAGGCGAAAATTCTTTCTACAAGAGGCTTTCACCATTCAGAAAGTAACTTCCCTTCTTGGTTTTTAAAATAAAACTTGCGAAGTGTTAGTAGATGTGGTTGAATGACAATAAAGCCTATTAAAGGAACTTAGAACTTTTTAAGCTTGAATTCAATCATCAAGAAATATGCTTAGTTAGCTTTTTCTAAAGATCAATAAATCAATAGCTCCGGTGTAAAATCACGTACAGCTCTAGCTACTTAGAGTTTTATGTTAAAGCAATTCTGAAATATCTAAGGGTTTAGGTTTTCCGGGTTTCAAATCCTCTATTCTGTTAATCCTTGGGGTAAATGTGATGAAATTATTGGTCTGCTGGATGCAGACTACTTCCGTCTTGTGGAAAAGACAGGCATCTGGGTTTTTGAGCGAATTATGGTGATTGATATAGCTTATCTATTTGATTAAGCATCCCTCTGTTTCCGTAAATGATAGCTTAAGCGTCAAAGCTGTATGACGTGCAAATAGTGACCTATACGCTACTAGATTTACAATGTGCCACTGGTGCTCATTCCGTTATCTATTTTGTCCGCGATAGGCTAGTAGATTTCGCGTTCAAAGCATTATTGCTTAATACACTCAGAAATTAAGTATTGCAGGTTGATCAATGTTGTTTTCAGTCTAGTAATCTACTCTTCGGTTAAATTCCTGTCAGGCTGCAAGACTCAATGGTCTCTCTTTACGATCTACGCTCGAGAGTACGGATTAATCAGCTTGCTGATTTGGTAAGGATAAGCTGAAATTGCGGAGGCATAGACAGCAGAGTAAACTAAATAATACAATGCTTAGTGTCTGTATCCAAAGAGGTGTTGCCAGATATTAAACTCAATTGTGACTAAAACACCCTATCTTCACCTATGCTGAAGAAAAGGGTTAGCGCCTAGGTGTCTTCTATATCAGGTAGATTACAAATTCTATTACGGGTGCAGTAAAATATTATAACCTGATCCGGGACCTTGATTTTAGCAGAACGTTTTTAGTTAAATTAGTCGGTCAGCTCTCAACGGTCTTAAACCTAGTGTGTCAGCTGATTACTAGGTCAAGATTAACGATAACGGTGAGAGGTTAGAAAATAACATCCGCTATAATTCTGCAACTAAAGCCTAGTGTTTACAAGCCCAAGAGACTCCGCAGTAAATCAAAATGCGTGCTGCCTACTCAACGTTTATAAGTTTCTATCAGGGATATGGAGTGATTAGTTGCCGGCTAAGGGATAAGTCGGCTCAATCTGTTAAAGATCATCCGCCTAAGCCGCTATTAAGCGAAGAACGGAAACAGGGTTCTAGCGCCTACTGGAGGTGGATACCGCTCGGGTTGGCGCCACCGAATCGAAAGAGGGGGATTTTTAATACTCACGTCAATAGTTTGTCGTGGCCATGTAGACATGGCTGTCCCAAGATACAGATTAAACCCGCCTTATTAGATGGGTTTAGCGATGATGATTCGCTACCTCCCGCAGGTAGCCTGCCCGTGTGCACAACGTTTTGGTGGTATCTTGTTCAAAGGAAGTTACGACAGAGACGGTTGTTAAATGGGTGGGTTAGAGATACGCAGCGATCTGCTTTTGTTTATAATACTGCTGCACACAGGACTCTTGACTTAGCACATGTAAATCGTTCTGCCTTGTCAGGGTAGAAACTGGTTAATTCTCTTGCTATCTAAAAAAAGAGCTTATCCCATTCGTACTGGAACTGCTGTCATGCGGTTTCAAGAATAGTAGCAAGATCCTCTGTAGCATTTTTATGCTCAATTACAGCCTTGTTTTGGCTGCGCTGATGATTTTCCTGCAGTTGTTAGCCGGTTAAGATAATTAGATTATTCTCCCATACTCAAAGAGCATGACGGCTGTAGTTAGCATAGCGAACCTCGCTACTCATCACTACTTGCGATGAAGACGTTAAAGGTGTATTCATAGATATTTTAGCGATCTACTAGACAATTCTATCTAGGAAAATATATCCTTTAGATATTTATACACTCAGTGCTAGCGACGGTGTAGATATTTGCATGGAGTAGAAAAGCCTGGATTGAGCACTGCCACAATGTTGGAGACCGCATGTACTGCAATATCTATGTAAACAGTAAAGCGGGACTTGACAATTTTTCTGACAGTTTTGTGGTGAATACACCTATATTTATCTTGCCTGCCTATAGCGTGATAGGCAGGGCGTGCCATACTGATTTTTACAACTGATAGACGCTATCCTAAACGTCCGTATGATCCTATCGGCACCGATAGACTACTGATAGACATATCTTATATATACCTATTCAGCATTTTACCGCATCGGTGTACTGAGCAGTGTTTACTGTTTCCCGCAATTTAGAAATTGGGTGGTGGCACTACTTAGCCAGCACTCTATCATTTGCGCGTATACGTATTCCGAATAGTGTTTTTGGCACCCTTGCCTGGTGAGGGCTCCACTATCTGAATTGTTGAGCATGATTTCATGGCAGCTAAGTTTATCCCTCTTATAGTCCTAGCTTTTAGATCACTTTCCATCAGGATGGAACTAACGAAAATTACCAGCGAAACTATCAGAGACGTTAAAGCGTGCAATCTTTTTTATCATGGTTATTTAATGAGTTTCTGATTGTTTTATTTGCAAGGTATACACCCTGTAATCCGAGAATAGTATTCTTGACTAGTTTTATATCTTATTGTTTGTCTGTTTTAATTTATTTCCTTACGATGATCTATCATCTTGCATGTGTACATAAACTGCTAGAGTTTATATATTTTATTTAGTCCTGGCAGTTCCAGATTTGGGCGTAATAGAATCTAGAACTGGCCATGTCACTGTTCCTATCTTATTACACTGGGTTTGTTGTTTTTCCGAAGTTACGCAGTGAAGGGTTTGTGTCGGTAAAAGACGTAAACTAGTACTTCCCAGGCTTCCTTGGGTCTGTTTTCAATGTTGCTTAAAATGCTGATGTTTCTGCTTTTGGCTCAACCACGGATGGCTTCTATGCTACTAATTGCCAGCACCTGCTGAAAATTAATGCTATTATGATAGGTGTAGTGGAGATAAATGTGGATAACAAAGCTAATTATACTTGCTTAGATGTAGTGCGTTACACGCTAGTATCACTTATGTCAAATTAAAGAACGATTCTACCAGAATAATGACCAGCGTTGATTGATTAGAGCTAGATTTCCGGGATCTCTATGTTGCTGATCATCCGAGAGTATGGTTTCAGAAAACACATGACACGATGTCTGGTTTGCTCAAATAGGATCAATCAGACAGCGTCGAAACTGGCAGTTTAAAGAACAGAACAAAATTTGTGCTTTCTTGCTGTTCAGATTAGTAAATATGAATAAGTAGATACAGGAAAGGCGACTGATGCAGCAATTAGGTACAGCAGGATGCTGGCGAGTGCGACAGTATCAATCACATTATAACGACTTGTAAAGTTCAGGCGATGAGAACGGCCACGCTAACTGGGGAGACCAACCGTCAGCTAGTTCACCGGCGCATCTTGGTTTTTGGAGCTTTTTAGGTGATAGCGAGGATTAGCCGATTATTATAACAGTGGATCACTGGGATCGCGAATACCCGCAAAATTAGTAATGATATCAATAGTGCGATTACCTCAATCCCACAGATTAATGCTAGCTGTGTGATTTGCTTAGCTGGTCGGAAATTCATATCAAGACAAAATAACTATTTTTAATGCTATCTACAATAGTGAGATAGCAGCCGTCACGTTGCGTATTGTTTTCTCTATAGAATGTGCTACGCAGCAGTAAGATGGAGGTCTTGTACAGTCCGGTTCCGAGCAAGGTGAGCATTAAGTTTATCAAAAGTAAGCTGTTATTTACGATAGCAGAGAAGGCGATCAGAGTCGAGCTGTACCACCCGCGGTTTGATCAGAAAACCAGCTAGATGCTTCGGGAAGCATTAGAGAGATAGCTATTTTGCGAATACGCCACCGATCACTGAGGGATTGGCACGCTTCAGACATATGAATTGTCATACACGGTGGCATCTGTCAATTTTATTAAAAATCGGAGAAGACTGTCCAATGAAAACTACAGACATATTCCAGTACAAATAGCGCAACAATAAGATTGGGATGTTCAAAGACGGTTTGTCTGTCTTTTGATTCATAAAGAATTCCATCATGTTACTCTCAATAAAGTATCTCACGTTGAGATATGTGGACGCAATGGTTCTGGTGTGTATGTCAGCAAGATGGTTTGTTCAGGCACACATTATTTGAAAAGTCAGAACAGTTGATAATTGATAAAAATGCGCGAGGAATGTTGCGTTGTTTATCTTACAATTTGCACGGTTTGAAAAATATTTCAAAGACTTGTCTAATCACTTTTGAAATAACAACTAAGGCTTTTTTAGAAATACGTAATGTACAGGCGGAGGGATCACTGAGGTAGCTGATTATTCATTGCCTGCGTTGATTATCTTAAACGCAGGGAAAGGCTTATAGTGTAAATGGCCCGCGCGCTTATTGAGTAAGGCACTTATAGACTAGAAATAGTCCAGCGGAGATATATCTTACGGCAAGTTTTAAAGTGACCGCGTGCGACATGCATTGAATAGATGTCATTAACATCTCTTTTTCTAGCATCTTATGTCTAGAAGATAGTGGCCTCGAATTCTTAATGCAAAGATAAAGGGCTACCTCAACCTGAATAATGAGCTTGCAATATTCCCCACACGAATTGATGTGGCTGTGGCTGATTGAGCATAGCGCGCCGTAATTTATCTTTTAAGAAGTTAGATCGGTTTCCAGTATGGGGGGAGAGCGGTTGCTGATATTGGGTTTGTTAAACAACTTGGGTGTATGCTACATTTTGTTATCTTTGGCCATTTATAACCTTATCATGCTATTTATCGTGGAAATTGATACTAATGATTGTATGCAATGTCCAATACAGATCTGGTATCAGTGCTGCACTTTAGTCAGTTAAATAAATTTCAGTAGGTGTTTAAGTACTGTTTGTTAACTTACTACGTTCTCAGTAATTAACTTTTATTAAAGTGCTATTTATGGAGCTGAATATTTTAAAATGCCTGAGTTCTATTTCAGGATCTGTCCAGAAGAACAACATTGTGATTCCTATTCAATGGGGTTACTGATGACTTGTGTCAAACTGCAACTGAACTCGCCCTTTTGTTTTTAGCTAATATAGATTTGTAGTATTACGCATAAGTTCTTCTCATTCCTAAATCACGATTATTTCCCACTTTTTGAGCACCATTATTCCTTTATAGAAAAGAAGATGGCGATAATAACCACTATTTAGGAAACAACGATAGAGTCAGTCATAAGATCTGACTGCTCTAATGTAGAGAGAAACCTTTTTAGCCAGCATACAGTCACCTAGGCGGTGCTGCACAACGTGTTATTTTCGAGTATCATCACGTACCGTGAACGTGAAGTACAGCAGAAACCTCTGAAATACAGGAAAGTACATCATGCCAGTCTTACATAATCGAATTTCTAATTTGGAACTAAAGGCACGCATGCTGGCTGAAACCGAGCCGCGTACCACAGTTTCTTTTTATCGATACTTTACTATTGACGATCCTCAAATGTTTCGTAACAAGCTTTATATTCAGTTTGATCAGCTAAATATATTTGGCCGAGTTTATGTTGCAAAAGAGGGTGTCAACGCACAAATTAGTGTTCCAAAAAAACATTTTTCTATTTTCAAGGATTTGCTTTTTACCTTAGATCCGGATCTGGATAAGGTGCGTTTAAATATTGCGTTAGAAGATGATGGAAAATCTTTTTGGGTGTTGCGTATAAAAGTACGTAAGCGCATTGTGGCTGATGGCATTGATGATGATAGTTTTAATCCAGAAAATGTTGGCGAATATCTCCAAGCTGAACGCGTGAACCAAATGGTCGATGATCCAGATACGCTGTTTGTCGATATGCGTAATCACTATGAGTATGAAGTGGGCCATTTTAAAAATGCTATTGAAGTACCTTCAGATACCTTTCGCGAACAACTACCTATGGTAGTCAATATATTGCAGGATAGAAAAGAAAAAAACATTGTCATGTATTGTACTGGCGGTATTCGATGTGAAAAAGCCAGCGCTTATATGCAGTATAATGGGTTTAAAAATGTTTTTCATGTGGACGGTGGGATTATTGAATACGCGCGCAAGGCGAAAGAGCAAGGGCTGCCCTTAAAGTTTATTGGGAAAAACTTTGTGTTTGATGAAAGAATGGGCGAACGGGTCACTGATGATGTGATCGCCTATTGCCACCAATGTGGCATACCATGCGACACTCATACAAACTGTAAAAACGAGGGTTGCCATGTATTATTTATTCAGTGTCCGATGTGCCTCGCCAAGTTTGAAGGTTGTTGTAGTGAGAACTGCTGCGCAGACTTAGGTATGCCGCATAAAGAGCAACGCGAACGTCGGATTAAGCGTGGGATTGGCAATATTCTTTTTAATAAGGCAAACCGTCTACTGCGTAGTACGATATGTCTCCGAGTAGAAGAAAAGACGGGCAGAGAAAACAAGTAGAAGTCGCGTTAGTTCGGCGTTTTATGATTTTTCAGGCATACTTTTGAGAGAAAAGTCAATTCTATATGCAATGCAGCCGATACTAGATCAGTGATAAAGCCGCAGCCTTTTAGTGTGATCTGCCCGTTTGATTGAAATAGAGCGGGATAACGACTCTCAAGAATGATGTAGTTTAGCAATTAGGTTTGTACTTTTTAGTATGTGTAGTAAAAAAACACGCTAGCAGCCCAGGCTCAGTAAGGCGTCTAGATAATGCTTGTTAGCTTGGTCATAGTAGTAGCACTGATATGAAAGTAAATTAGCATTACGCATGAATAGGCTATCCTTTAGTAAGGATAGGTAGATGATATTGAAGATAATAGTAAGTGGTGTGATACCATTGTTGATATAAGCTGTTATTAACATTCGTCAAACGTCTGTGATGAGTGAGTAGACTGACAGTACTTTATACATCTTCTATACCCCATAATGCCAAGTATAGTTACAGCCCGTGTGCCTTGCTATAGGCCAAAAGCGGATCTAGCGTGGAATTTAGACTGTGTATAAAGACTACAATTAAGTGAAGTGTTTTGTGATGTTTTCTCAAAAACTGCGTGTTTGCATTGTTATTTCTGTATCCTTACCGAAGATGCGTGAGCAGGGATTAAGAATACCTTTAACTATGCTAAGTACTTTATAGTATGAGTTAGTCCTTTTTCTTAATAGAACCGGAGTGAGTGCAATCACAGGCTATTCCAGCAGGTATATATTATTGCAGCCATAATATATGCCTGTTTGTAACAACTAGCGTATATCTGGATCAGTAATAGTATAGTGGAGAACTTTCTAAAAAATACAACGCTGAGGCTAAATAAAATTTGCTAGAAAAGGCTGTTAGCTATTTTCAAAGTAGTAAAAAATAAAAATAGTTGTGATGTCGATAGCATGTTGTTTGAGATAATTTTTATTATTCCTAATAAGCTAAATTAGGCCTGTCTTCCATCTAAAACATTATCGACATTACTGTCTGTAGACTAAAGAGGAGTAATGCCTATCATCAAGTGATAGAGGGAAAGGCTTTTGATAAGACGCGTAGAGTGATACGTAAAATATCTTTTACAAGGAATAACTTGTCAGTGTTTTATGTTGTATTTAACTGTGTTTGCACAGTATTTCTAGGCAGGTCAATAATGATAGTTCTGATTGGTTCCTGGATTCCTATACGAATGATCTCTGTTATAGAATTGGGAATTAATCAGGACACTTAGCTATGGTCTGCTCGCTATTATCTCAGTGCTTGGACGTAAGGACCCACTGTCAGCAAAATAGCTTATAATCCCATTTTGAGTATCATTATGGTGCACTCATATTAGTGAGTGATTTGTGTTTCGTGTCTGTTGTAATTAGATTCACATAATGTTAGATTATGCAGCCTGCTGATAAGGCTTAAGATAAGAGAGCAATAATACGGAAATGCAAATACAATTGCAGTACATGTACTCGTACACTACACTTACTTTTAACCTTTCACAAGGTTAAAGAGCGAATCTGATAGAATTTCCCCGCGAAATTCTGGAAGGACGACACGAGACCCGATAAGTAGGGTAGCTAAATTGGAATAGTGAAAGAGTGCCAGTCATCGGGTTCTAGGAAAACAAACAACTATATTGTCCAATATAGCAGGTATTGTTCAGGCGTTTTTGCTGCTATGAGTGATTAGGATCAGATCCTTGCGCACTTGGAAGGTATCAATCATGATGTTTTTAGCACACATCATAACTGCAAGATCTGAGAGAAACTACTAAAAATAAGCGGTCGTGTACGATTAGGGCACTAACATACGTGTAGACAGGCTTTTTAAGGACGATTAATTAGATGAGATCATGCCGTTCTGAATGCAAATACATAGGTATTTGGCTTAAATAACAAAAATATTTGGTATGGCTTTTCTCAATTTGGTAGAGAAAATTACAAAATTGAGTAATCAGCCGCCACAGCACGTTACCAGATTTATCTAGATCTGTGTCGGCAATACGGATATCTCCGGATACTTGGTTTTAAGGTGTGGCGCGTAGCTCTATTGAATTAGTACGTCTCGGTCCATAAGTAAGAGAAAGCAGCTGGTCGATAAAGCTCTAAGTGACTATTTTAAACCACCATGAAGACATATTCCACAGATCTATGGTCTCTTCATAGCACCTTCTGTAAGGTTTGTGAGAACGCTGCCTAAGATAGTGTTCATTTATTTTGTTCACTCAGGTAAAAGCGCCTCAGTGATAGCCATGTTCCATTGTGTTTGGGGTTAGTGAATTAATGTTGCTTTATATTATGGCCTTGATATTGAGAAGCCTGAATCTTCGCAATACAGCAGCGACTGCTAGTATGCTGATTAATTGACGAGTAACATCTGTGCTACGCTAAAAGCGTTCTGTCGCCTTGAGCCTTATTGACTGTTTGGTCTATTGAAGACCGGTAATGAACCTGTATTATCATGGCACCGTAAATATCGATAGTACTAATATCCCACCCAACCAGTGGGTGGGTTTGAATTACTTCATCGTGTCTGTTTATAGACACCCTTATTAAGTCGTAATACTTTGAGTAACTAGCGAGGATCAGTGCGGCTCATCATCATGAGAGCAACTTCGGGATACGCATTTGCTTGCAATGTGGGCATTATTAGTGGTTTTAAACTATTTTGCAAATTTGATCAGTGAATTACATGATTAGTAATTCATGTAGGATCGGAGTAGAATTGGTTCTAAAAAATAAGCTGGGAGGTAGATGGCTGTCTAGAAATAGAATTTATGTATTATGTATTTTGTAACAGAATAGTTCTGTTCCCTTCTGTTTTGGTGTATTAAATTCTATTTTATTAGAGCTCAGCCAATTTTTATCGAGTGCATTGAAAGCCATTAGTCCAGGGATAAATTACATGGTTTATAGTATAATGATAATGGCAGTTTATCTCTTTTGTTAGCTAGTGGTCAGAGTTAAATAGGTTACGTGAGTAACTTCCAAAAAACTTTTAAAGTTATATGTTCACCCTGAAGTACTTCACTGCTTATTTATACAGTTTTCTCTTGTATGGCAAGCATAGCATTCAAAGAAATTAGCGATTTAGTACCCAGATCGGGTATTGAGAGTAAGGATAACATGATAAGTTTGTTGCTAAGAGCTATCTCTATTCTAGAATACTAGTCACTGACGTTAACTAAATAAATCTTCGTTACTTAGTAGTAGGCGCTTTAAACACGCCTTGTGCAGTCAGCAGAACTGTGCACGGTGTGATAAAGTGTTTAGTTTCTCTATTGAGTGGGCTAAGCTAATATTTCGTCTGGAATATTTGAGATTTCTATTCATCTGTAGGTGGGTATTTGGTATTTGGTTAGCGGTAATGAGTAATCGCTAAGAAACACTATCTAGATCGTTAGTAACCAGATTAAGCATTACTTGTTCCGTATTGTTGCTTAGGATAAGACACAATAGGTACAGTCTCTCATCCAAAGCAACTAATGAGTGCGATTTAAATAAGGCATGTCTGGGTAACGCTGGCGTCAAGGCATCTATTACCTCTAGAGTATATTAAACCACTTATTTCTGGACTGATGTGCTCGAAGGCAATTGAGTTCTGGGATATCAGAATATTAACTTAATCACATTTCCAATAACCGTGCATGCTATAAAAGGTAGCAATAGTGACATCGGTTATTCCCCTCGATTAGCAGAGCCCAGCTTGGCTATGAGTGCATCTAAAATTAGTGTAACTGCCGCTAGCTAAATCATTAACTAGTATATACGGCTATAGCTGAACTTCTTTTTATTACTCAGATTGACAACCTAGTAATTAGGGCAGAAAAGAGTTAGGCATGTGTTTATGTACAGTGTACAGTAATGCCGGTCTGTCGGGCAGCAATCGGTTATGTGTAATCGAATAACAGGTATGAAGACTGAGGTGTCAGATAAGTGGAAAAATGCTGTTTAACTAACTGTTGGTTGCAACTCACTTTAAATCAGTTCGCTATGCGCAATATAGTAGTAGGGACTTTAATAATCCTGCTTATTGAAGTCCATGCCACCTAGCTTGATGATTTAAAGTGGATAAAAGAGAGACGTAATGGTTATTAATTAGGAAAAGGGAAACGTAAGTTAGCGTCTGGTATCAACGATGAGAGATACCCGCTTATTGATACAAGGTGCAAAGCGAGGTGACTCATTAACTGATCTACTTAATGAGCTAGAAAAGCTGGATGCTCTTGTAGTTTCGAGCCCTGTAATCAAAGTGAAATTTTCGACTATTCTGGTGTTCTTGTCGTTTCCAAGTATTCTATCTACAGTGATGGAATTAGGGTGTTAGGTGTCTGGTGAGTCAACAGACGCTTAAGCTTGGTGCTATTGCGTGCCTAAGCATAGCACTTTTGATAAGAAAAGTGCTTAATACCATTGATCACCTTAAAACAACTGGTTTTGTTACATTAGCTCACTTTGGTCCATAATCGGCTTCGGTTTTGCGGCCGGCGACATGGCCTGATTCACTGCCGCATGTCCGCCTGCGACGTCATTTCCATTCAACATTAAGGAAGGGTTCTGCCAGGTGTAGTGCTTGTGTTCTGGTGATACATAATCCAGCGCAGGCGCTTGAGCTATCATTACATTAGCAATATCTTTGCACGGTGTATTTTGCATGATTATTACCGGAGACTGTTGTTGTAGTCCCGAAATTAGTTTGGTAGTAACCGACACCGTTCTTTTTTGCATTGGTCCTTCTACTACTGTGAGAGCGGTTCCGCTAGTTATCATTAACTCAGACTTTTGAGCTTCTGCAGCTTCTGATATAGGGTGTACTAACTTAGGCGACGCTACGGCAATAGGAGTTGATTGGGTTATAGATGCGGCTACACGCTCCGAGATTATAGTGTTACACCTGATGAGTTTCGGTTCAAGGACGTCATCAAACACTGATGACGTAACGTCTTCTGACGTTATTAGTGTATTACCTTGTATAGTTTGGTTGGCATTGGATTGCACTTCAGGTTTTTTCGACCTTACCCTCTGAGCAACCGTGTAGTCAACCCAAACTTTCCCTGACGCTAACTCTGGTGAAGCGAAAGCTCCAGCCAATGACATAGGCGATTGTAATGGGTAACGTTCATCACGGTAACGTCGCCGCCGTTGACCGCTTACGCGTAAGTGGCGTGGTGAGCGCCGTGAACGGCGCGGCATACTATTGTCGTTATTGGTAAGCTTATCGCTTTGGGAATCATACGTCATTGGATTAGCCATTGTTTTCGGTAGCAGTTGAATAATATCTTGTATATTAGGCTGCTGAGCCTCTTCAATTTTATCAACAAATGCTTTTTGAGATAGCCGCTCTTCCGCCGCCCGTTCCAATTCTTCTTGTGCGAACGGTAGGCGGCTGTCCTGCGTCAGGACGTGGGGTTGGCGGTGCTGTATGTTGTGTGTTTGCCATTTATTTTCCGGTGTTTCAGCGTTATTGATAGTAGTGCGTTCCTGTGCTTTGACGTTCTGTTGCATCTGACGATTCTCTTCTTGGCGTCGCCGCTGGCGCTCTGCTCGTTGTTCACGCTGTTGCCCATTTCGCTCAGCCTTGGTCACTTCATCAAATGCAATATCTCCTATACAGGATCCGGTTTTAGTCTGATTTCTTCGCGACACTGTGCCAGACTCGCATATCTCGCGATTTCCACGTTCATCTCGGTCTTCAAGGTGCTCTTTTTCACTAGAACTTTGGTGTATCCGCCGTGGTGGGCAACAAGTTTCAACGTAGCTTTCTGTCTGTGGTGCTGCAGCTAGTGTTGTTTCGACAGGAACAGAACGCTCTTCAGAGAGCACTAACGCCTTCAGTCCAGCGAAGAGGCGGTGCAAGAAACGTGGCTTGGTTAGAACGATTGCACCTGCTGATTGGGTGATGTTGGTTTCTTCGGCAGGCAATGGGCTGTGAGTGAGCAAGGGGAAGGTTGCAAGCGCTGGCTGTTCTGGGCGTTTGCGATCAGCCGATGGATCTTCCAGTAATTGCATCCTTTCTTCTGCATGCAGTTTCGGCAGTAGGTAGCTGAGAGTCGGGGTTTCTTCACCTTTTCGCACGCGTAATACTAAGTAATCTGGTGTCTGCATTTGATCATTGGGCACGATAATTGCTTTTACGCCGGCTTGACATTTTTCGATTGCGATGACTGAATCCCGCTTTTCATTAAGCAGGTAAGAGGCAACTTGAATTGGGACGATGGCGTGAACTTCTTTGGTGTTTGCTTTCAGTGCCTCTTCTTCAATTAAACGCAGGATGGAAAGCGCTAGGGATTCATTATCACGGACAGCGCCGGTCCCGTTACAGCGCGGGCAGACGTGATGGCTGGATTCGCCCAACGAGGGGCTGAGCCGCTGACGCGACATTTCAAGCAGTCCAAACCGGGAAATGCGCCCAATCTGTATGCGAGCGCGGTCTTGTCGTACTGCGTCCCGCAAGCGAGTTTCAACTTCACGCTGGTTGCGTGGGGGGGTCATGTCAATAAAGTCAATAACGATCAGTCCACCGAGGTCCCGCAACCTCAACTGGCGAGCAATTTCGTCTGCCGCTTCTAAGTTTATGTTAAACGCGGTTTCTTCGATGTCGCCTCCACGGGTAGCACGTGCAGAGTTTATGTCGATAGCAGTCAGTGCTTCACTGCTGTCGATAACAATCGAGCCTCCAGAGGGTAAGCGCACCTCACGTTGGAAAGCTGATTCAATTTGAGATTCAATCTGGTAGTGACTAAATAGAGGGGTGTCACCTATATACAATTTTATTTTGCTGCTAAAATCTGGGCGACCCAGTGCTGACATGTGTGCTTTTGCCAGGTTGAGGATTTGCGGATTGTCTATTAATATTTCGCCGATGTCTGGCCGTAGGTAATCGCGGAATGCTCGGACGATTACGTTGCTTTCCTGATGGATTAAAAACGGCGCCGAGCGGCCTTCCGCAGCTTTTTTTATAGCTTCCCAATGCTTCAAGCGGAAGGAGAGATCCCATTGCAGTGCATCCACAGATTTACCAACACCGGCAGTGCGAACAATCAATCCCATTCCATCAGGCAGTTGTAATGAGGCAAGCGCCTCTTTTAGCTCGGCACGGTCGTCACCCTCAATACGACGGGAAATACCACCTGCGCGGGGGTTGTTAGGCATTAGCACGAGGTAACTTCCTGCCAAGCTAATGAAGGTGGTTAAGGCTGCCCCTTTGTTACCACGTTCTTCTTTGTCTATTTGCACGATAACTTCTTGGCCTTCGCTCAATGCATCTTTGATGTTTGGACGCCCATGGGAAGAATAGTCACTAGGGAAGTATTCCCGGGCAATTTCTTTAAGCGGGAGAAAACCATGACGTTCAGCAGCGTAATTCACGAACGCTGCTTCAAGGCTTGGTTCAATTCGGGTAATTTTCCCTTTGTAAATATTTGCTTTTTTCTGTTCATATCCTGGGCTCTCGATATCTAAGTCATAAAGACGTTGCCCATCTACGAGAGCAACACGCAACTCTTCCTGCTGAGTTGCGTTAATCAACATTCTTTTCATTTTAACTTACTCGTTATTTTGCATTATCGACAAAGCTGCGGGGAAAATAACCACATGGCCGAATTAGAACCGAAAGCCTAGATTTCTTGAAAGGCCCTCCCCCTTACACTTGCCGCTTGCATAAGGGAGCATAATTCCGGTAAGCCTATATTTCTTATTTGTAATGCCGATAGGCTGATTTAATTTGTCGCGAAGGTACACCCGCAGCCAGTTAATTGTGTGATTTTCGCATTACGTCTTACGCCATTGCTGCATTTTGCGTGATCAGGAGAATCTATAATTCTACTTTCCTGTAGCCAGAATCAACGCGGAAAGAAAACACATTATTTCATTTCTGATGCTGTTATAGCAAGATGACTTTTCCAATGTCGGGGGAAATCGAAAGGATTCAAATCCTCCTACTGCTTTACTTATTTATTTTGATTTGTTACGTAGGGTTGATTTGCTTTCTGAGATGGAGTTAAGAATAGAAAAAGATGTAGCGCTATTAATGATTTTTGTTTAGAATTCCTTACCATGAAGATAAATCATGGTATAGTACAAACAATCACGATTTTTGGCGATCACTCTGGGCAGAGGATCGACAATTTTTTGCTTGCCCGCCTAAAAGGCGTTCCGAAAAGCATGATTTACCGCATCGTGCGCAAAGGTGCGGTACGTGTCAATAAAAAGCGTATCAAGCCCGAGTACAAGTTAACTGCTGGCGATTTAGTACGTGTACCGCCGGTACGCATAGCCGAGCGGAAAATAATATCGGCATCCACCCAATTAAATAAAGTGGCTGCACTAGCCAACTGTATTTTGCATGAAGACGAGCACCTTCTAATCCTGAACAAGCCTTCTGGTACGGCGGCACATGGTGGTAGCGGTTTAAATTTTGGTGTGATTGAAGGGTTGCGCTTGCTGCGGCCAGATGCCCGTTTCCTGGAACTAGTACACCGTTTAGATCGTGATACCTCCGGAGCTTTGCTGGTGGCCAAAAAACGCTCAGTGCTGAGGTCCCTGCATGAGCAACTACGTATGAAAAGAATGCAAAAATACTACCTGGCGCTGGTGCGAGGTAAATGGAAATCCGACTGTAAGGCGGTGAAAGCACCATTGCTAACAAATATTTTGCACAGAGGTGAACGTATTGTACGTGTTAGCAGTGAAGGCAAGTTATCAGAAACTCGCTTTACTGTGGAAGCAGGTTACGAGTTTGCCACATTAATTAAAGCTAGTCCGATTACTGGACGCACCCATCAAATCCGCGTGCATGCGTTGCATGTGGGGCATCCCATTGCTTTTGATGATCGCTATGGCGATCGAGAGTTTGATCGGCGCCTGCTGAGCAGCGGCCTTACTCGCTTGTTCCTGCATGCGTTAGAGTTGCACTTTGATCACCCCACCACTGGTAAACCGGTTCGAATTAAAGCACCTATGGATGGGGAGCTGTGCGAATGCTTGCAGAGGTTGCGCCACTAGATACTCAAATAAGCCGGTCAGATTAGCCCGTGTGAGTCCCTCACCTGTGACGCATACCGAGCAAAGGTAAAGTGAGCGGCGCATTATGATCGCGGGTTTCTAGTCTATCAAGCAGGATAATACCTAACTCTTTTCTTGTAAATCTATCGCTGACACTGATTTGCGGTTCCCAGATTAGTGAGACCCCAAGCCCTAGCTATAGTAAGTATTAGGGAATAAACCTAATAGGGTTCGCAGAGTACCTGAAATGTCTGTCCTTCAGCTCGTAGAGGGCTAGACTGGTAGTGCTTTTGGCTCAGGTCTAATTAAATGGGAGCATGCGTTTTAGCGCTGGATAGCTTGTCACTAATTTTCTGTCAATGACGAATGCTTGAACCGTACCATTAAACTCAGGTTGATGGATAGGCGCTGGCCAGTACCGGACTTTTGCTCTACCTACGATAAGAACTACCATTAGCGCTTGTCGGTATCATCAACGCTGGCGCTTATTCACTTTTATTACTGCAATTTCTCGGCTAGGTGCAGTTTTCTAACAATATCCCGATAAGTTCACCTAGAAGCGAGAAGTGCTGTAACCATGATTTGTTACTAACCACATTTTGAACTAAGCTCTATTCCATAATGTATGGGAATTTTATTTGCTATTCCAATCTAGCAGTACACACTCATCTAGGGTGTGCATATAGCAGCTAGCTTTTGCGATTTCTTTATTTAAATTATCTTAAACAATGGCAAGCTTGCTGGGTAAGTCGCCTTAATCACGACATTTTGAAATGTTAGGCATGGCAATAGTGAATATTTCTATAAAGATGATGTTTTCAACCTTTTTCTTTGACTCTACCTGGCTACGACGTTAGTATGCGCGCCTATACAGAGAATATATTAATCCGTAACGATAAAGGCAAAATTCACTTTTAAAATCAGTGAGGCTGCTATGGATAGATTCTACCCTTCCGAGAATTTATGTGTGGTACTGAGTCTGTGGCAAGTGTATAGGGTAAAGTCGAGGGACTGCTGTGGTGTGATCTCATTCACCAGCCCTGCTCAGATAATCAAAGTCTACGCAAGCATACAAGTAATCCTAATGCGCTAGCTCGTCGGTATTGAATGTATGAAAAATGTTTACAGAACATATTATTTTAGTTAGGTCATTAACTATGACCAGGTCAATCTATGTCTGAAAAGTGATTCGTCCATAAAGACGAATTTAGTGAATTGAAGTGACTCTGTTCTTAATGAGTGAAGATGCAATTATTTTAACCACATGTGGTACCGGCACATGAATCTAAAAACTGTGCAGTATGCGAAGATGAGATGAATACTGTAAGCTGCTTACTAAACGGAAAATTCAAATCCGGTTCCCGTACTAGCTAGCTTAAACCGTAACTAATCAAGGAGTAAGTTCTATGGCTGTGCAACAGAATAAACCAACACGCTCTAAACGGGGTATGCGCCGTTCACATGATGCACTAACTATCGGCACGCTGTCTGTTGATGCAAATTCTGGTGAGACTCATCTCCGTCACCACGTCACTGTCGATGGGTTTTATCGTGGGCGAAAGGTTATCAGCTAAGCCAAGGTAGCAGTACCTTGACTTAGCTAAGAGGGTGTTAGATAAAATTGATGAGGATTTCGATCCTCGTGTTACAGCACCTGACCACTACCAGTTTTAGTCTGTAATTTACAGTGTCATTTTCTATTTTTCGGTCATCACGAGAGAACTCTCCCCTTATTGTCCACGGCTGATCTTGCTTTTCTTGGCGATTGCAAGTCATACCCGCTAAATCAGTTATTTCTGCTAATGCCAAACCGCTACAAGCGATATTGGATAGCAAGTATAGATTAATACATATGCTAGTAGGGTTGATTAATGACGGAAAAGTGAATGGCTGTGGTAGAACAGACTATACAAGAGAGCCAATGATGCTTGCGGAATTCTTAACCAAAAGTTGGTAGGCTTAAGAGTTAAATTTTAATGGTAATGGTGCCTACCGGCTTTGCAGAAACTGTGGTGCTGGATTAAGTGGCCAATATCGCATGAGATAGAACACTGCTAGTGCACGTCACGACTAGAGACCGATGCCGGGAAAGTCGTTGATGGTACGAACTCATGTTAATTTGCGCAATATCAATGAAGAAGAAACTCAATGCCTGGATCATATCGGTGTTACCGATGTCTGATTTACGAATGCTCCGACCATTAACTATATTGCTTATCTTAACCGGAAGGATCTATATATCAATAAAACCGATCTAATGCTCGGTGATCGGCTTGGTGTCACGGCACTCTGAAACTCATGGGAGTGAGTAGTAAGAGTGTTCGTATCATCATTCTTGAAATTATCCAAACACGGTAGCGAGTAAGCGTGATGGTGAACATTGTCAAACCGTTTGTTGCAAGTATGGGTGGTCAAGCGGTTCGCCCATCTGCACTCTAACCAGTATAATAGCGAGTATCTATTAGAATTGTGCATCACCGTAAAAAAGTCACGACTCTGCGAACCTTCACGCGTTTGCATCCGCAATCAAACAGCATTTGCAGGCGTTACAACGGAAATTCCCTGAAAAGATTGCTCCGAGCCTTCAAGCTGAATTACCTAAGAGTAAGTGATCGTACATGTATACAAAGATTCTAAGTACGGGGAGTTATTTGCCCGTAAAAGTGCGCACCAATGCTGATCTAGAAAAAATGGTGGATACCTCTGACGAGTGGATCGTCAAACGTACCGGTATTCGTGAGCGACGTATCGCCGACTCTGGTGAAACCGTCGTGACAATGGGTTGCCAAGCGGCTGAAGAAGTGTTGAAAATGTCGGATGTAGCGAAAGATGATATCGGACTGATCGTGGTGGCGACGACCACCTCAACCTACGCATTTCCTAGTGCCGCTTGCCTGATACAGAAAATGCTAGGCATTAAGGCGTGTGCCGCGTTCGATCTGGCAGCAGCTTGTGCGGGCTTTACCTATGCGCTCAGCGTGGCCGATCATTACGTGAAAAATGGCGAGGTAAAGAACGCGCTGGTGATTGGCGCAGATGTTCTGTCACAGACGTTAAACCCTGAAGATCGTGGCACTCTTATCCTGTTCGGCGATGGTGCTGGTGCAGTGCTACTAGGTGCATCTGAAAATCCTGGTATCATTTCAACCCATCTGCATGCTGACGGCAGGTATAGCAGCTTTTTAACTTTGCCATTTAAAGATCGTCAGGATCAGAATAAACCGGCCTATGTTACGATGACGGGTAACGAAGTATTTAAGGTTGCAGTTAATGAACTATCTAAGATAGTTGATGAGACATTACAGGCCAATAACCTTGAGCGTAGTGCACTAGATTGGCTAGTACCACATCAAGCTAACTTACGAATTATCAATGCAACGGCAAAAAAGCTAGACATAAGTATGGAGAAGGTGGTGGTAACACTAGAACGGCATGGTAACACCAGCGCTGCTTCAGTTCCGATAGCATTGGATGAGGCAGTGCGCGCCGGACGCATTCAGCGTGGACATTTGTTACTGTTAGAAGCTTTTGGCAGCGGTTTTACTTGGGGATCCGCGTTAGTTAGGTTCTAATTTCACAGGAAATAAAAAATGATTCAATTTGCTTTTGTTTTCCCAGGCCAGGGGTCGCAGAGTCTTGGTATGTTGGCCAAGTTGGCTGAGAGATTCCCGATTGTTAGAGAAACCTTTGGCGTAGCCTCGGCGGTTCTGGGATACGATTTGTGGCAATTGACGCAGGAAGGGCCAGTAGAAGTACTAAACAAAACCTGGAATACACAACCAGCATTATTGGCCGCCTCGGTGGCGATCTTCCTTATCTGGCGGCAGCAGGGTGGGAAAAGGCCATTGCTGATGGCCGGCCACAGTTTGGGTGAATACTCGGCTTTAGTTTGCGCTGGCGTGTTGGATTTTAAAGCAGCGATCAGTTTAGTAAAGCGTCGTGCTCAGCTGATGCAGGACGCAGTGCCAGAAGGGACTGGTGCTATGTATGCTATTATTGGACTGAAGAATGAAACGGTCGCCCAAGCCTGTGTCGCATCTGCTCATGGGCAGATAGTTTCTCCGGTTAATTTTAACTCGCCAGGTCAGGTTGTGATCGCTGGCCATAAAGAGGCGGTTGAGCGTACAGGGATCGCTTGTAAAGCTGCTGGGGCCAAACGTGTGCTTCCGCTACTAGTGAGCGTACCATCTCACTGTGCGCTAATGATGCCAGCGGTTAATGATTTAAAGATGGCGCTGCATGATGTTGCCTTTAACATCCCGCAGGTGCCTGTAGTAAATAATGTTGATGTTCGTATAGAAACTGATCCTGAAGCGATACGTAGCGCACTTCTACAGCACCTATACAGACCAGTACGCTGGAGTGAGATCGTAGAGTTTATCGCATCACAAGGGGTGACGCTACTACTAGAAGCTGGCCCCGGTAAGGTTTTGAGCGATTTAACTAAACGTATTCTTAATACGCTGAAAGCAACGGCAGTAAATGACCCAGCCAGTCTGTTAGCGGCGCTTGAGCAATCATAAAAAGGGAAATGATGGATTTTAAAGGTAAAGTTGTTTTGGTTACTGGTGCAAGCCGTGGTATTGGCCGGGCTATTGCAGAATCGTTTGTGGCAGGGGGAGCCACAGTGATCGGTACAGCGACCACTACAAGCGGTGCCGAGGCTATTAGCAGTTATTTAGGAGCAAACGGCAAGGGCTTAATGTTAAACGTTGCTGATAGGCTATCTATTGATACTGCCTTGGCTGCTATTTATTGTGAGTTCAGCGCAATCGATATTTTAGTAAATAATGCTGGTATTACCCGGGATAGTTTATTGATTCGAATGAGGATCGATGAATGGCAGGATATTATAAATACTAATCTCACCTCAGTGTTTCTCCTATCAAAAGCGGTAATGAAAGCTATGATGAGAAAGCGGTTTGGCCGTATTATTACCATCGGCTCCATTGTTGGCACTATGGGAAATGCGGGGCAAGCTAATTACGCAGCGGCAAAAGCTGGTGTGATTGGATTTAGCAAGTCTTTAGCGCGTGAAGTTGCATCACGCGGTATTACCGTTAACGTCGTGGCCCCTGGCTTTGTTGAGACGGACATGACCCGTTCGTTGACAGATTATCAACGGGAAGGAATTTTGTCATCAGTGCCAGCTAATCGGCTCGGTGATGCACAAGAGATTGCCAGCGCTGTTGTATTTCTAGCTTCTAATCAGGCTAGCTACATCACTGGGGAAACGCTACATGTCAATGGCGGCATGTAGATAATTAAAAATACGGAACTCATTTGCATTATTTGGAATTATCACCTCAAAATAGCGTAAATTAGCTGGCTATTCAGCGGGAATTAGGTTGCATCTTTTACAATATTTTATACACTACGACAACCATCGCGAAAGCGAGTTTTGATAGGATATTGAAGAGCATGAGTACTATCGAAGAACGCGTTAAGAAAATCATTGTTGAGCAATTGGGTGTTAAACAGGAAGAAGTGTTAAACAACGCTTCTTTCGTTGAAGATCTAGGCGCTGATTCTCTTGATACCGTTGAGTTGGTCATGGCACTGGAAGAAGAATTTGACACTGAGATTCCAGATGAAGAAGCTGAGAGGATTACTACTGTTCAAGCAGCTATTGATTTTATCAACAACTCTTGCCGCCAGTAAGAGGCATCTCTAGGCGGTCAAATGGCCGCCCAATTTTCCCTGTCCTGCAGTATAATATCCCTTACGTGGAGTGGCTTGTCTAAGAGTTGAGCGTCTTTGGCGTGCTGGGACGATATCTGCCTGTGGGCATGCAGAGTAGAGTTGACATGAAAATACTCTTCTTGCTCGTCAAAGGCGCATCCATATGATCAAATATTGCGATACCAGCGCTTATGCGACTGACTAAGTTTGCTAGGATGGTAATTAAATTGAATTAAAAGCATTTCATCTTCCGTAAATGTGCACGTAAGATGGATGCTTTATCTAGTTATAATATTTTTCCGGAATGCAGGTTGTCTTGTCTAAGATGCGGGTTTGGAGATTTCCGATGCCCCTGCAAGCTGAATTCGTGCTGTTATTGCTTCCGGTATAGACCGTTGGGTTGATAGAAAAATCATAATGGCTTGACTGAGGGCCATTATGCGAAAAATAAGTTCATTTTCGTATGATCTCCCATCATGAGTGTAGTTTTTAGATTACCTAAAAACATGTACGGAATGAGTGGCCCAGTATTCCATTGCATCGCTTGTACCTTGGCTGGCCACAACATTGGACATGCTGCGTGTATCATTTTGTATAATAACAGAGACATGATGCTAGCATGTGCAGAGCAAGCTAGCACCCATTTTGGGTTGACGGATTTTGCGCAGCCCGTACGTTGTCTGTTCGTAACGATAACCCACAAGCACCTAAACTTTCTCCTAGGATAACGATCGTGATGGCTTCGTGGTTGGAGATGGCGCTGGCATGATAGTACTCAAAGAATACGTGTATGAAACTAGGCTGTCCGCACAGATCTAGGCTAAAGTGCTCGGGTTTTGGATGAGGAGAGATTCCTAGCAGATAGCCTCTTCTCAGAAAATCGCGAGGCACTGTCTTGTCGATGTAACATGTCTTGATCAATGCGGGTGTAACCACTTCGTAAATTAGTGATATCAATTCGCATGATATTCCACACCGGCCAGTGACAAGGCTGAAGTACAGCTTGTTAAGCCCGTTTTGGTTTTAATGCACAAAAGTGATGGTTAGTTCGAGCAAGTTAATGACCGGGCATTTATTAGTGGTTAGTGCGGTCAAATCGATTGTGAGGATTTTGGCACTGCGTGATAATGGCGTATTTCCAAACAGACACTTGCATACCCCGGATAAAAGTATAATTTTGACTGTATGCCAAAATGGATACGCGGAAAGTAAGTAATGTACAGTACAGACAGTGTAACTCCTTGGTTTTCGCAGACCCCAAGGTTCGCTAATCTGACGAAGAATATGATAAAGCGATCCTGAAGTTACTACAAGGCTAGTTTTGGCTCTATAGGAATTGTGTGAACGCGCTTGAGTGTTCGTTAGTCAGCTACAGCCGAGAGATCTCACTTGAGATCCAGACTGTTACGCTTGGACAAGAGATCCAAGGGAAAGCCAGATCTAGCTGATGCCTTATTGGTCGCCAAGCCGCACCTATAAGTCGTATATAGCTGCTAATAAGACGCGTCTCTGAGATTTTTGGCATATCCGTGACAGAGGAAATTTCTTTACTAGTATCAGCACTCTACTATATCTTGTTATAACATGATTGCGGTTTGACAATTTGTGATAGTATTAGTATTATTTGGATAATAAGGTCTGTCGTTGACATGCAGACTTAGCATATCAGCTGCTACTACAAGTAAGTATCTCCTAATGCCACCACGCCCATCAAACATCTTTTTAAACATAAATAGTAGATGCGGTAAAATTCTATTTAGTTCGGGGAGATTAAATAGACACTAACTACTGAAATGGTTAGTATTGGTTATAGGTAGGGAGAGCGGGTTTAAAAACTACGAGTCTTTGGAACACATGGGAAGACTCCGCTGATTATAAATAGCACCAGGTACAAAGAAAGGCTCTGGTACTGATTCCAAACGCGATTAGTGCGTCATCTCCTGTTTTTTATCTTAAGGAAGTCTACCAGTTTGAGAGTAAGTATTGATATGCATACTTATTGATTAGAGATATGCGATAAGTCAAGGTGCCCGATACTACGGTTATGCTTGGAAATTTACAGGGTGGTTATTTTTTAGCTTAGTTAGATTTATCTTTACTCCAGGTCTAACTATGCTAGGCGTGGACGTGCTAATGCGATGCCGAAACATAGAACTACCTATAGAAGCCGAATATAGACTGCGTTATTTGAGTGGTGCATGCACTCCGTGCTTAGTAATTCTACAAAATACTGCTGAGTACCACGGTCATTTTCTTGCACTAGTGTATACAGTGTAATCATAGCGTTCCTACTGAGGTTAACCGTATAATTTGTTTTTACACTTTATCCACCACGGCTCATTAATAATGCAAAATGTTAAAGATCTTGCCTGTATATATTACCCGGACCTTAATTATAGTTTTTAGCATTATCGGGAATACCATTCTTTGCTTATATGTCTGCTTATTATTACATAGGACATAATATTCAAGTTACCGGGTTTAAGCGTGGTATGACAGAGATTTTGCTTCGTGCCCATGACTATTAATTAAGATATAACCGCAATATCGATTCAGTATGGCGTCAAGCTTCTGAGATTTAAGGCATTAATAATTGTGTTACCTTAGTAAAAAGTGTGAGCCAACACTTGCTGTTTTAAAACTGCGCTAAGAAAACTCAGCACGCCGTGTTACTTATAGAACACTTACGCATGCGTGAGTACCTCCAACTACTTTAACAGTAGAAATCTTTTCACCTACTCTAGTGGTTACAAAAACACAGATTTCAGTGGTGAGGAGTACCATAGATAAGTACCTAGAAAAGAGGCTTATTCGTATATATCTTATATATTTTAGAAGCGGGCCCACAAGTGAGATTACTTGATTGAACCCTGGTCACATACGTATGCCAAACGTGAAGCATACGCGTAGTTGAACACGATATTAGGTGAGCGTATACAGCGACAAGGTCATCGCTTGATCTTAGCGTACGTTGCCTAGGCAACACCGCTCTACTATTAGAGCTTAAAAATAACTTCGTCGGTTGTTAACCAGAGGCATAAAGGTCTGTGCTTGCAGACCGATCTCAGAGGAATCTACACGTATGACGATAGCTCAATAATGGCCGTCTTATCGGTAATCATCCGGAAGTTAGCCCGGTTTATAATACTGATTGATTGCTGGCCTGAGATTAATCCAATGCGATGCCCGATCCTCCGGGATAAAACCCGCTGCCAAACCACTACGATGCCTTAATTATACTTTATTGCCGATGGCAATACTAGGCATGCTATTATCAGCATGCGGGCGAGCTATGACGAGGCCCCGCGTGCCTATCTCCGGTAGAGATTAAAAGGGAAAATGAAAAGTCAATTCGTTGTTATCGAAGGATTAGAAGGGGCAGGTAAAACCACCGCGCGTGAAACTGTTGCTAGTGTGTTGCGAGAACATGGTGTTAACGACATCGTTTTGACCCGCGAACCCGGTGGCACGCCGATAGCGGAGAAATTGCGTGATTTGTTCAAACATGGGGTGGGTAACGATCTGCCGACTATCCGGGCGGAAGTCCTGATACTTTACGCAGCTCGTGTTCAGTTAGTGGAAACTGTGATCAAGCCGGCGTTAGAACGCGGCGCATGGGTAGTGGGTGATCGTCATGATCTATCATCACAGGCTTATCAAGGTGTTGGGCGCGGTGCAGATCCGAAACTCATGCTCTCATTGCGTGATGTCGTACTGGGTAGATTCCGACCGAACCTCACCCTTTATTTGGATCTCCCCCCGCTCATTGGCCTGAAGCGGGTTCAGGCTCGCGGCGAACGAGATCGCATTGAACAAGAACTATTGCCGTTCTTCACACGTACGCGCGCCCGCTATTTGGAGTTAGCTGAACAAGATAAATCGATTGTTACGCTTGACGCTACAAAACCGCTGGAGCAGGTTACGGCTTCTATCCGAGCCTCCGTTATTCGCTGGCTGTTACAACAAGAAGGCCGGTAATGGAGTATCCGTGGCTAAAAATCCCTTATCAGCAGTTGGTTGAGTACTACACTATTGGTCGTGCTCATCATGCCTTGCTGTTACATACTGCCGCAGGAAATGGCGTCGATCGGCTAGTTGACGAGTTGAGTCGCTGGTTGCTTTGCAAACAGACTAAGTGTGACAAGAGCTGCGGTGAATGTCACAATTGTCGACTAATGCTGGCGGGCAATCACCCAGATTACCATTTGCTTGTAGCAGAAAAAAACAAACACAGTATAGGTATCGAACTAATTCGTCAGGTAATCGAGAGGCTTTATTCCTATGCACAACAAGGAGGGGCGAAAGTAATCTGGCTCTCACAGGTTGAGCTCTTGACCGAAGCAGGGGTCAATGCGCTCCTGAAGATATTAGAAGAGCCGCCGGAAAAAACCTATTTCCTACTAGGGTGCCGCGAGCCATCAGTTTTGTTGGCGACTTTACGCAGCCGCTGCCTGTATTGGCATTTGGTCAGACCGAATGAACAAATGAGTATGCAGTGGCTAAACCGTCATACGGAGGGTGACCCGGTAGAATACCTTACTGCGCTCCGCTTGAGCGGAGGAGCCCCCATCGCTGCTGAACAATTACTGAAAGCAGAGTGCTGGCAACACCGCAGTGCTCTGTGTAGCGTATTATTCGCTGCCTTGAAGCAGGGTGATATGTTGTCGCTCTTACCAGTACTGAGTCAGCTGGATGTGGGGGAGAGCCTACATTGGCTGAGCGCTCTGTTGGTGGATGCAATGAAATGGCAGCAAGGTGCGCTGCGCTATGTGGTTAATCAGGATCAGCAGGCGTTAGTGTATCAACTAGCCAGTCGATACAGCAGTATGTCGTTAACGCAAATCGTGCAAAAATGGTTGATTTGTCGCTATCAGTTGCTTAGTGTGGTTGGCCTGAACCGGGAACTTCTATTGACCGAACAATTACTAAGCTGGGAAAAACATTAAGGACTGCTAGTAATGCCGTTGCATTCGCTGTAAACAAAGAGACTAAAATTATGTTGTTAGTTGATTCCCATTGTCACCTTGACTGCTTGGATTATCAAACCTTACACAAAAATGTGGATGATGCTCTGGCCAAAGCCAAAGGGAGAGATGTCGGATACGTGCTAGCGGTTGCAACTACGTTACCCGGATATCAAGCAATGATCCGGTTAATTGGTGCACGCGATAATGTAGCATTCACGTGTGGCGTACATCCCCTGAGCCTGAAAGAGTATTATGATTACGGCGAACTCCGCCGATTGGCACTGGAAACGAAAGTTGTAGCGGTTGGCGAGACCGGCCTGGATTACTTCTACAAGAAAGACAACCTTGAGCTACAACAGAAATCGTTTCGTGAGCATATTCGCATTAGCCGAGATCTAGATAAACCGCTGATTGTTCATACACGTGATGCGCGCGCCGACACATTGGCGATTTTACGTGAAGAGCATGCCGAGGACTGTGGCGGGGCACTACACTGCTTTACTGAGGATTGTGCTACCGCAGAACTACTTTTAGAACTCGGCTTCTATATTTCTTTTTCTGGTATTGTGACCTTCCGGAAGGCTGACAATTTGCGTAAAGTGGCCCGTTACGTGCCGTTAGATCGTCTTCTATTAGAAACTGACTCGCCCTATCTGGCGCCAGCACCACATAGGGGTAAAGAAAACCAACCCGCTAATCTGCGTGATGTGGCTGAATACATGGCAGGACTAAAAGGCATTAGCTTAGAAAACCTGGCTGAAGCCACCACTGATAATTTTTCACGATTATTTCAAATTGCTCTTTGATCTACACTAAGTAGTCCCCTTGGCATGATTTTAAGCGCGTAATGAATCGACGGAACAGGTGCCTTTATTAAACTACAAGAATCGAGTGAACATTTATCCCTTTTATGCTCAAAGATACGATCTTGAATTATTGTCTTGGATATTTTGATATGTGTTATTTTAGCAATAGAATAGAGGATATTTTCAAATCAATCATAAGTTCAAGGATGCGGTAACATATCAAGCTACGGGTTCTATACCTTGAATTGCGTGTGATTAAAAAAGCAGCACAGCATTATTGCTCAGGAGTACAGTTATTTATGTTTAAGAACTCATTTTCAATCCTGCAAAAAATAGGGAAATCCCTAATGCTGCCAGTTTCGGTACTGCCTATCGCAGGTACGCTTTTGGGTATAGGTTCCGCTAATTTTAGTTGGTTGCCTATGGTAGTTTCCAAGGTGATGGCGGAAACTGGTGGTTCTGTTTTCGCAAACATGCCGTTAATTTTTGCGATTGCCGTTGCCTTAGGCTTTACTAATAACGATGGTGCCTCTGCACTGGCAGCAGTGGTAGCTTATGGAATCATGGTGAAAAGTATGGCAGTAGTTTCACCATTCGTACTACAGCTAACAGCTGAAGAGATTGCAATTAAACATTTTGCCGATACTGGCGTACTTGGCGGGGTTATCTCGGGCCTGATTGCTGCCTACATGTTTAACTGCTTCTTCCGCATCCAACTACCGGAATATTTAGGCTTCTTTTCAGGTAAGCGATTTGTACCGATCATCTCTGGCATAGTGTCTATTGTGATCGGTGTCGCACTGTCTTTTATCTGGCCACCGATTGGCAGTGCCATCCAGCAATTTTCTCAGTGGGCAGCTTATCAAAACCCAGCAGTTGCCTTTGGCCTTTACGGATTGGTTGAACGTGCACTAGTTCCGTTCGGGCTTCACCATATCTGGAACGTGCCTTTTCAAATGCAAATTGGCGAGTTCACTAATGCAGCAGGACAGGTATTCCACGGTGATATTCCACGTTACATGGCTGGTGACCCGACTGCAGGGAAACTGTCAGGTGGCTTCCTGTTCAAAATGTATGGTTTGCCTGCCGCGGCCATTGCTATCTGGCATTCAGCCAAGCCAGAAAACCGCGCTAAATTAGGTGGCATCATGGTCTCTGCTGCGTTGACCTCATTCCTTACCGGAATAACAGAACCGATCGAATTTTCTTTTATGTTCGTTGCGCCGATCTTGTATGTGATCCATGCTATCTTAGCAGGTTTGGCATTCCCAATTTGCATTTTGTTAGGGATGCGTGACGGAATTAGCTTCTCACACGGATTGATCGATTTTGTTGTCCTGAGCGGAAATAGCAGTAAAATCTGGTTGTTCTCCTTAGTTGGTAGTCTCTATGGGCTGTTGTATTACGCGCTATTCAGTTTACTAATCACGAAGCTCAGCTTGAAAACCCCAGGCCGCGAAGATAGTATTTCTAACCAGAATATTCAGGGTAGTTCTGAAATCTCTGCCGCCTTAGTTCAGGCGTTTGGTGGAAAAGAAAATATAACCAACCTAGATGCCTGTATCACCCGTTTGCGCGTTAGCGTATCCGACATCAGTAAGGTTGACAACATTATCCTGAAGACATTGGGCGCTGCTGGCGTTGTTGTTTCTGGCTCTGGTGTGCAGGCTATTTTCGGTACCAAGTCTGATAACTTGAAAACTGATATGGAGGAATACATCCGTAATAACTGACTTAGAAAAGGGAATTTAAAAGAAGCGAAAGGCGATTCTGAGGTTTAATAGATTAGCATTATTCTTTAAGAGGTAAGAATAATGCATATTCAATTAAATAGAGTCAGGTATAAAAAAGTTTTATAGGAAATACAAAGGTATTTGTCTGCTAAAGCCACCCAGGTACTACTTATTAAGAGATCACTTTGCTGCATTGTCACCTGAAGGCAAAGATGCGAAATCAGCATCAGCAATGTGCTTGCTAACCTCCACGCCCATTAGGAGGATTTTATCGGGACTTTCAGAGAGGCTAAGCAAGAAATCAAAAGCGGATAACAACAGCGTACCTGATGTGCCGTTGCCTTACGGTTTCCCAGTGAAAATCTCATGATAAGGATGTGATCCTACTGTGCATGAGGTTTTCAATCATGTGATATTCATGATTGCCATAAAGTGAGAGACATATAAGGGCAGGAATATTAGTGCGTTTGCTTCTCGTATCGTCATTAACTCATCGGTGATTAGTCGGATATAATATCTCAAAGAAGGCACAGGATTATGCTGTTCTGGCGTATATGAAGGAGAGTTCACGTTTAGTTTTATCTAGTATCGCTCTCAGAGGAGCAAGCAGATCTATCTGACATATGGGTTACCTATTGTAGTAGGCGCCTTATAAACACATCTAGCTGCTAATAGAAAATGGAGGCATGTCTCTACATTAAAATCAAACAGGTTATCAAATGCATTTATATAGAAATAAATATTAGGTTGAGACCTTGTCGAGAGAGTGTCATAAAAGATATCTGAGGCAAGTTTTTATGATCTTAGTAAGATTGCATACTCTGAGTATTATGATTCAATAGGGAGTGCGTATTTAACTGAAATTAAGTAGAATTTATCGCTGATAAAGCTTTTGTTAAAAAGGCATGCTGCGATGGTTGAAGAAACGATTTTTAGTAAAATTATCCGCCGTGAAATTCCCGCTGATCTTGTTTACCAAGATGCACTGGTGACTGCTTTCCGTGATATTTCACCCCAGGCTCCAACTCATATTTTGATTGTCCCGAATCTATTGATTCCTACTGTCAATGACGTAACCATTGAACATGAAGCAATGCTAGGCAGAATGATTACTGTAGCGGCGAAAATTGCTGAAAAAGAAGGGCTGGCTGAAGATGGGTACCGCCTTATCCTCAACTGTAAGCACCATGCTGGTCAGGAAATCTATCATATTCATATGCATCTAGTTGGCGGCGTCTTGCTGGGGCCGATGTTGTCATACTCTTTTAAAAAGTAACAAAATGCTAAATCGGTTTATTGAATAGCTATTCAGCTTCCTGAAAGGAATCATAATGCAAAAGTATTCATCTGTAGGGCTAGCTATATTAACCTTGACTGGTTGTTCATCGCCCTTTCCACAGTCAGATACCATCGCATCAGTGATGCTACCGGAAATGAAGGAACAATCTCATCCGCCAGACCGTGAATTGGTTCCGTCTCAGCCTAAAATACAGCAGTTCTGCTGGTTCCGCAGCCTACAGCCATTGGTGAGTCAGATGGTCGAGGCTAAAGGAGTTACCGCTGGGAACATGTTGTTGGTAGAGACCATACAGAACAACACCAATGGAACATTACAAACAGCAAAAGCGACATCCGCACTGCATACAGTACTGGATTCTTACTCCGATTTTAGTGTGGTACCAGAGCCGCAGCTAAAGAGCGCTAGGCAGGCGCTGGGCTTATCCTCTGAGGATAGCTTTGGCTCGCGCAGTAAGGCTATCGCACTAGCGCGTATTGTGAATGCCCAGTACGTGTTGTATAGCGTCTTCAGCGGCGATGTACGGACTCCTACGCTGGATATGCAACTGATCTTGGTGAAGACTCGTGAAATCATTTGGTCTGGAAATGATATCATTCAACCTTGAAACTAAGCTGCGACATTTGTTAAATACTTGGTGGCCGGCGGTCAATACACCCGGTTGTCATGTCACCCTGGTTCAGGGTCTGACAGCTGCTAGTTGGCGTATCGATTTGGATGACCAAATAGTGTTAGTCCGTACACAAACGGTTGAGAAAAGCGTATTGGGTATTAGCCGAAAACGGGAGGCCCGCCTACTACGCCGGTCTGGTAAAGGTTTAGGTCCACAGGTTTTAGCCCAGAGCAACCATTGGATTATCGTCGAATGGCTTATCGGCCAGTGTGCCACAAATAAAGGTTTAAACGCCCTAAATCAATGTGGTGCTCTGGCCGAGATGGTAGCGGGATTGCATCGGAGCCCGCTCAGCGGCTACCGTCTAAACTTGCAAAAACAACTCGCCAGTTATTGGTATCAGTTGGATAAACGGCGTCTCACCCCAGCATGGCTAGGTTATCAACAGCATTTCTTGCGGACAACACCGCCAACGCCACTAAAAATAGCTCCTTTGCATATGGATATTCACCCAGGAAACTTAGTAATTAGCACGACAGGACTTCGGCTAATAGATTGGGAATACGCCACCGATGGCGATGTTGCGTTGGATATCGCCGTGCTGTTTCGCAATAATGATTGGACCAGTGATCAGCAGGATTGTTTTCTACAGCACTATACGCAGCATGGTTACCCGGCTGCGTCGCAGTTGCACGCCCAAGTACAGCATTGGTTGCCGTGGGTGGACTACCTAATGCTGATGTGGTTTGAAGCGCGTTGGCACCAGAGCAAACAGGCTGAATTTTTGCATTTGGGGAAATTTCTACGCCAGCGCTTTTGTTGATCAGACTCAGTTTCTGAGTGCAATACATCAAATAATGATGTGAGGTTAGCTGGCATCTAATGACGCTAGCTATAGTTAGCTATGATCTGGATGCAGAAGAAGCTCCTTCCTAACATACATGGTATTTAGTCTGTAATCTTATTTGCTAGGAATTGTCACAACGCGTCCTAGTTATGTGAGTTGATGCGCCCGATTTGTGGGTGAATCGCATAATCGGCAGATGATGGCTGAAAAATGATAGCGTAGGATATTGATATTAGTTTTCTCAAATGCTGGTTCTTGTCCTCTGAAGTGCCGGCATCCGGACACATTTTTATAACAATTCGCAAGAATCTCTGGCAATAGATAAGAGATTAGTTGGGTCGTGCCTAGTGGTAGAGTAAAATTACTAGAAACTGCTCAGGCCATGTCATCTTAGGAATAATTCATATATAGAAACCCTGTGCCTTTCCTATTTATGAGGATACTCCATAAAAATAAAATGTAATTTACCGCACATCCATTAATCCCCAACTTCTGGACTCGTCATATCAGTAGACGTTATCTCTGCTGGAGCAGATCCAGCAGAGAGGCGCCGGGTGGCTATGGGTAAAATCTCTAATTAATTGCCAACTTGATTGGTCATCATAGGTGCCTATGCCGATCGTGAGTAGTCTGCTCTAGACACTTGTTGTGAGATGAGTTTAGTTGCAAATAACGGGTTATAACCTTGAGCGGTCAAAGCGGAGCAAGTAAAACGCTGATAGTACCGTCCTTAGTGTGGTTGCTAACTTGTGGTTTGTCCACCCCCCAGCAACTATATGAGTCGCCACGTTGGCAGAAGCCATATAAGATATTTGATATGCTCAGCGTACGCTAGGCTGAAGATAAAATGGCGGACACTTGGGCACGATGACGTGGGTAGTGAAATTATGATGAGAAAGGAAGCCTTGGTTATTAACTACTAAGTGAACCGCTTCATTACGGATTTATAATCCTCATTATTTTTATCAGGAAAAGTCTGCCGCTATGATTTTTAATCAATCAAATTATTAGCAACGATTAGGTAGAGATATATAAGAATATAGCTCTACTTATTGAATCATAAATTATAAAAACTTACGTGGAGTCTTTAATCAAAAATCGGTATAGGTTAATTTTGGTATGACCGAATCACCGCACATGTTATTCTGCTATTAAAGAAGGGTGCATGGTAGCTAACCATAGCTGTATAAGCTATCGCCGTTATCTTAGTGAGAATAGTTCGTCCATGTTTAGGGGGTATTTTGATAGTATTAAAGAAGAAAATCGTTATTGTTGGTGGTGGTGCTGGCGGTCTTGAGCTCGCGACCCGCTTGGGAAATAAGCTTGGTCGGAAGAGGAAAGCTACCATCACATTAGTAGATTGCACACACACTCATCTCTGGAAGCCGTTACTACATGAAGTAGCGGCAGGTTCACTCGATGACGATGTTGATGCCCTGAGTTATCTAGCGCATGCACATGACCATCATTTTAGCTTCCAATGGGGTAGATTGACTAATATAAATCGCGAGAGGCAAACTTTGCAACTGGCCCAGATTTGCGATGAGCATGGGGTTGAACTGGTACCATCGCGAGAATTAACTTACGATATTTTGGTGATAGCATTAGGTAGTACCTCTAATGATTTCGGTACCCCGGGGGTGAAAGAGCATTGTGTCTTCTTGGATGATCTACATCAAGCAAGGTATTTCCATAGTGAAATGCTAAATTTGTTCCTGAAACATTCAGTGTGTCCAAGGAAGAAAAAGGGAGTGAATATTGCTATCACTGGGGGCGGTGCTACAGGCGTTGAGTTGTCTGCAGAACTATTTAATGCTGTGAAGCAGCTACACAACTATGGCTTTGACAACGCGGATCACGGCGTACTGAATGTCACATTAGTAGAGGCTGGTGAGCGTATTTTGCCATTACTGCCATTGCGTATTTCTGCTGCTGCTCATTTAGAACTAAGTAAACTTGGTGTGCGCGTATTGACTAATACCATGGTTACTGGCGTAACCTCTAGTGGGTTGAAAACGCAGCGTGGTGAGTTCATAGACGCTGATCTTATAGTATGGGTGGCCGGGATCAAGGTACCTGATTTCATGAAGGGTATCGGCGGTTTGGAAACAAATAGGCTGAATCAATTGCTAGTTAAGCCAACCTTGCAAAGCACTCGGGATCCTCATATTTTTGCCGTTGGTGATTGCGCCTCTTGCCAGAAAGAGGGAGGCGGCTTTGTTCCACCCCGCGCGCAGTCGGCTCATCAGATGGCTGCTCACTGCTTTAGCAATATTTTATCGCTGATTAGTGGGAAGGTGCTGAAGCCTTATGTGTATAAAGATCACGGTGCTTTGGTGTCACTTTCACGGTTCACCACTTTCGGGAGTTTGATGGGTAACCTGATGCGTGGTTCTATGATGGTGGAAGGGCGTATCGCGCGTGTTTTCTATATTTTGCTGTACCGACTGCATCAGGTAGCACTGCATGGGTACCTCAAAACCAGCCTAATTATGTTAGTTGGGGGTATTAATAGGTTGCTCCGCCCGCGATTAAAAATGCACTAAAATGACCTTAACAACTACCTACAATCTGGTTTAGCGCGGAAAATGAGGGAATGAATAAATATATAGGAGATAAAAAGGAATCACCTTGATGAATATCCTTGTTTATTTCTAGTCGTGTTTGCCGTATTTTACTATCATTACAACTCTTACGGCTATACGCCTAATGGCGGTGAGAGAGGGATTCGAACCCTCGATGCGCTTCCACATACACACTTTCCAGGCGTGTTCTTTCAGCCACTCAGACACCTCACCAAGTTATCAGCGATTCTGATTTGATTTATTAAGATGCTTAGATTAGCAGAGTCTGCTAGCAGACTCAACTCATTATGAAATACAGCGAATGAATCAGCTAATTTAGAGAAACTGCCTGATTTCCAGATGGGCCATAGCTATCTCTCTGTTTCAGCGATTAGACGTGAAATTAAAGCCTATTTACCATTTCCACGGAAATGGTGCGGTTTACCTTGTTGTGCAGCGGCAGAACCGTTCAAATTAACTATCACGTCATTTCCCGTTGCGTGACCTACCTACTTGCAGCTAAAGTTACATCGATTAATGAAACACATAACTTTATAGTGATTAAGAAATATTGTGATATCTGCTGGCTATAAGGCTGGCAAAGCCCGGCCAGCGATTTTGGAACCCTCTAGTGAATAACATTGTCTCCGCAATTTTTACATGGTTATGTACGATAAGAGGTCATCATGAATTATGATGACCGGATCTCTGAGATGTGCTAGGTACATAATTTGTTGCTGCCACAGGATCCGCCTCTAGTCACATTATTGAGGTTGATCCAGTTAGGTAACTTGTATCTTAACTGCCCGCATGAGCAAGATAAAATCTCAGCACCTTTAGAGCGGATCGAGATATTAGGGTATTGCCCACTAATTTAACACGATGTGTATTAGTAGCAACTGCGCTGTGCCGCCGTTTTACTCTGCCCATATTGACGACACGAATAAAATACTACTGTGTACTTGCGTGTGCAGCGATTTATGCTAGTAGGCAAGTCGCTTACGGTCATGTTTTCTGATACTTCTAGACTTTCTTGTAGGCAGATGAGTTATAAAAACAGGAAGTTGAGGCGAAAACAACTTTGTTTGATGGATAGTCAAAGCTGAATGTCAGCGCTTTCTAGGTAAGCTTACTCTACATACACTACGAGTGATTTTTATCGTTCCTTAGCGGCGCGCTAGACATGAAAGCAGCTAAACGATTCGTGATAAAATAAATAATACACGCAGGATTCCGGGATGAGGGCAGGTTTAAAGCGAGAACGTGCGCGACCGCTTAGCGTTGATTAGGCAGTTTATCACTGTGTGTCACTTTCTAAAATTAAAGTGCGAGGATGACATGGGGAAGATGATTCTCTATGGTCCATTAACATTTTATTTTATTATTATTCATGCAACTACATGTGGGCTGATAATTATTTTCTTCATGCGAAGAAATCACAGATCAGTAGCTAGTGTAGTAAGTACAGGCGAAAAGTCTATACAAAGAAAATATTAGAATCGCAGCAGGTGATATGCGAAATTCTGGATGAAGAGATGGCTGGCTATGTGGTTCTCAACAGGAGTATGCTTTTCAATATGTCAAAAACAGGCTGCTACAAATACCGATAGGAAACGGATAATCAATACGCCATTTATGTATGCTCTCCGGCGGCAGAATGTGAGTGTTTGTAGACATATAGATGGTACCTCGCACGCTAAGAAAAGTAAGGTTTATCCCTTAGAGAGGTATTTTTATCTGTTATCAATCTATGTAGGGAGTACCAGAAGATTTCCTATCATGTCAGGAAATCAGATCCGTTTCGCATATCTAATCGATAGCAGTGGGCCGATCACAGAATGCAACAGGGCAATGGGAGTTATAGTGGGCAAATGCTGCCTGCAGCGTGTCTTGCGTAAGTTACTATCTTAAAAAGGGTGCTCCCTTATCAGGCATAGCTCGATCAATATAGTCAGTACCGATCCGAAGAAAGATGAACTGATCTATATAGATCGGGACAATATTGCTTATATAGCTCTGGGGAAGAAACCGATGATCACCTAACGCATCATAAGGAATTGCTGCGGGGACTGCAGTCTTTTGTAATCCTGGGGGCGTTGATCGAGGAATGTGTTAGCATAACTATATAGTGTGATATTTCTAAAAAAACCAGAAATATCGATTTCAACGATCTAACTTACAGCACCTGATTGGGGTAGAATTCAGATTCTGAGAGTGCGCTGTTGCTGATTGATGGTTACTCGTTAATAAGTACCCTGGTCGTATAGTACAAGTTGAATTTGGGCAGTAGTGAATAGGTGATTCTCAATCAGAAGAAAGTGAAAGATCATCCTAAACTATCGCTGCAAGTCGTCTAAGTGATAGTGTATCAGGTAACAAGGTGATAGCTCATGGTTTTCTACAAATCAGTTAGCTATGGTAATCGACCTTCTGATGATGTATGGGCATACCTGCCTACAGTACCTATATCAAGTTGGCGTTTAGAACTGCTAGCTCATCCTTTTTGCTTGCATCTTGGTTTTGGGCCGACAGATATGGCGCGTTCGTAATTAACTAGGTGGTGATGGTATCTACCCTGTCAGTGATTCCATAAACAGGAAACCCTCCATAATTATTATGGTTATGGAAATTTTCGCCGAACAGGCTGAAGGAAATGTCAAACAGGTGTTCGGTATGGCGGTAGCACTGGCGCCTTTTAATAGGCGCGGTAATTAATTAGGTATATCAGTTACATCATACTGATAAAGGGGTTTGAACTATTTAGTCATGATAACACTAGATAAATCGATTGAGTTAACTTTAAAATAGTATGGCGGATTAGAAACTAAAGGAGCAAATATGGCATATAATCCTTAAAATCAGTATAATAGTGCTGACGATCAGATGAAAGCGCAAGTAAGGCTATTTGCGTATGATGGCTATCATCGGTTTTCACGATTCGTAAGTACAGTATTGGTAATGGAGTAAGAGCAGCGAAATCTCTAGGAGCAAAAACCAGATTCTCACCAACTTCGGCATATAGCGATATAGATTTCCGCTATTCTAGATAAATTAGGGGTTACACCGGTAATAAGAATATTGAATAAATATGCCTTTATGAAAAATAACACAATAAAACTCGCTGAGTTGGGTGTTAATCTATGATACCGGTTTAATACGTATTAACTATTGTAACGTATTTTATATACGTTACAGTTAGCAGGCGTGTGCATGACCCCTGCAATTAAACACATATTAGTAGAGATATTAATATGTTGGTCGCCGAATTGACTAGCTACTTCCCTGAGCTTCAGACTTTTATTTATTTTAGCTGATAAGTAAGAGTGAAAGTAATGCGATTTGATGTGAGCGCGACACGCGCTTACTGAGTAGCCATATAGGTAATATGTATTCGCGTTCTATCATGTTCAGCATGATAGAACTTTTATGATTCTCTTTGAATGATATGGACCAGCAGAAAGATATCTAGTTATTTAACAATATACGTTTATAAAGCGTTTAACCAAATTGGAATATATAATATTCCTTTATTAATCACTGGATTAAATCTCACTATGTGATAGTGCACTAAGCAGTTCCTGATAAGCCGGTCTGCCGAAAAGATAAACATCTTTTATTATAAGTTGTCATTACTATGAGGGAGTAGTGTGATTGATTTGTACATTATAATAAAATGATTATTTGTATTTATTAATCTCAGAGAGCAACTTGTTTTCATAATTATGTTGTATTTTAAATACTATATTTATTCTGTCCTAAAGCAGAAGTGTTGTAAGTATGTTGTTTTTTATATTCTCTATACCTAATTACTTAGGCTATGTTATACACTGAACAAAAGAATCTTGATGTTAAATTAAGAAAAGACTAAAAGATTAAAAATAGTTTAGTCTCGATATCTATTGTGTTGATATGTGTACTAAAATTAGTGCAGTGTGTATGCCTCAATAGTTTTAAGGTGTCTTTTTTATGGAAGAACATAACCATAGAGATCTGGAGTATATGCAGTGTTTGTTCAGCTATTTAATTGGTGTCGGGTTATTTACGATATTATATATTATTTCTGCAATAGAGGTTAATTTCAATCCTTGATGCTGTATTCTAAATTCGTATAAATACGAACACTTGATTACCAATAAAGTAAATGAACTGGCGTATTTCTCTATCGTACAACCGAAACTTAGTTACCTTTAACTTTCTGTAATCGTATATAGCTTAGGAACATGAGAGAAAATTTTTAAGTTGTATTAGACAAGATAACATAGCTAGCAATAAGTGGTAATAATGTATTTTATCGACAAACTTTAAAGAAATAAGTACCACTAACGTAAACGGGACCTGTCAAGTTGGATGTGGTTTTAAAGATTGCATCGGTAATTATATTATGCGAGGTCCTGTTTCTTATCTTCTCCGGTTTCACTTATCCATATTATTTAGTCTGTATATTATTTCTTTTGAATAGCAATCATAATGGAATCAGATGTGATCGATATTACTAACTATTACGTTGCTGGCAACCGTAGCTCATCTTCTGGCGCTAATATGCTCAATCTGTCTACGTGATTCTTCTTAATAATTCTGCTAATCCAAGCCATAAAATAAGTCTAGTGTCATTGCGTAACTACACGGATTGACTGTGCGTTGATTACGTTCTCATTAATGAGTGAGTCGCCTCGGCTAGGTGACTTACGTGATATTAATTTTTTTTATAAAATAACTACAAACAATATTTTGGTTAAATAAAAATATAGCGTTATATTTCTGCGTAGGCTTACTAAGCCCTGAGAGGAATTTAGTAGGAACATCTACTAGATATAGCATGGGTGACTACGTTACCCAAACGCGCTTCAAGCCCGAAATCTAAATAGTGAGGTATTCGGCTAGCATGGCTATTTAGTTTATGGGTTGAAATGGGTCTTTGTATCCTTAATTAGCTGAATTATTTAGGGTTTTACAATATTTTAATTGATTATCCCACTTTATATGCTATGCAATCCGGAGATACAGACGACATCAGCATCAAATTCTTTTTGTGTATGCAAGGCCCTATATAACCAATGAACGAGTTGTCGTACTTCCTTGTTAATTAGGAATGATTTAGACTAGTTGGGGTATGCGCGCATTGGTTTTTTAAACTCGTTGCTATATGCTTGCCATAACTCTCTCTATAAGGGTTTTTATTTCATGTCATATTAAGGGTTTATAATTGAACACTACCTAGTGTTTTTCATGTTTGTGCCAATCTTCCGTCAATGAATCCGGTCCATCCTGACAATCTAGCTATTTTCACAAATGATGGTAATGAGAGCGAAGATAAAATATGACGATATTTAATTTTATCACTGCATTGACTTCAGGCTTTTAGCCTAGCACTGCCTACTTGGCATGACGTGAATAATTATATTTATTTTAGTGATTCATTGTGCTGGCTGAGTTTCCTGTCATTCTACCGCTATAAATTGAACGTCAGTGAATAAGTATTCTATATGTAAGTGCGGAAAATTTAAGTGGTGATGCAGTGAAGCCCTGGACCGTGCTCCTAAACATGAATTTAAAAAAGAAATAGTATTAACGCCGAGGGTCTAGTCAGAAGTGACTATTTCATATCAAATCTGATTTGACCGATTCCCGCCTAGTATTGGCTAGATAAACCGATTGACCGAATGGTTAGGTTTGTTTACTATATGCCTAATGTGGAATCTCGTAATTTAAAGTTACTCATGCATTATCCCTGTTTTAATTTTATCGTCACTTATACTTAGGTCTAAATGGGATTTTAGATGGATAAGATTGGAACTGGGTCGTTATGTTTTTATACGGAATAATTATAGCGTAATAGAGCAATTTATAAGCATATAAGCTCGAGGTTAGTTCCATTTCTAGGTTGTGTATATTACACATTTTTATAAAATAAGGCGTTCAATGTACTAATCATTTCTGTTGATCTATGATGCTCAGGTTAAGCTCTATCGTACCAATAATTCTAACTTACTGAATCTGTGATACTGATCGCATTCTGATATACGCGTGCTTGGCATAGAAAAATATTCTTTTGACGTCTGAGCTTAGCTTCAGCAGGGTATTTCCTTTCAGTATATACAATATAGTCAACGCTTTTTCTTGTGTGTTTCACGGAAATATGCACAACCTGGTGTTGTGCATTTTTGTCAACAAAACGAGCGAGTTGATTGGGAAGTACAACTTACGCTGAGTGTTTGGTTCTGCAGATATCACTAATCGATATTAATGAATAGACGTATTCTTTGGTTGTCTCGCCCTGCCGCTGTAGGCAGAGATATCTGTGTATATAGGAAACTTATTCTAGCTTCTAGGAAAACGAATCCAATTATTTCTTAAGAATGGGTACAGCCTATCATGAGATTGCGGCTATGGTAGGTAGCGTCATGAGGACGGTGAAGTTACGTATAGACAATATTGTCTCAAGACCTGGTGTTAGCGACCACAAGAGAGATTTATTCGGGTGATAATCCGAAGCTTATTCACAGGATATCTATCCTTATGGCAGCGATAAGGTAGGCAATAACTGATTTCGCAGGGTATAGGAATTTGTTATATGACACGTGATGTTATCTGATTTTAATCTTCTATTGATGTCTGCAGAAGACCAGATATATAAGCTCTCGGTTACTGAGTAAGGTTTCTTTAAATGTCTTGATCAGCTACCCTGATCAAGTTTAGTATTGCCAGAATCAGGTAATTAACGATTCTACGAATAGCGTTTGTTCCTTATCAGGGACCCAGTTAACCATGGAAAAAAGCAGAGCCGGACTAAATAGGAACCCCGTCAATAAATTTCTGAAACCGATCTTTATCAATCAAAAGCTCGCTTTTATACCGTTGATAGGAAGCGGAGCGGTATTAAAACAAGAAAGTATTAATTATACTATTCGGATATTTATTTTAAATCTAATAATGCCTATTATAAAGTAGTTGTGCCTTGTACATACTAAAGTATAAGGAATATCGGGTTTACCAAATTCATAAACTCAAATCCAAGGTTGCAAACCAGCACCACCTAAACTGGCCTCAGGCGCGTTGTTGCAACCGATAAGGTGCATTCAAGTGCGTTAACTTCAGCCCACTATAGCTGGCATTAAATAGTTAATCATTCCATTAAAATGAGTGTTCCGTATTTATATTCCTTTTTATCCATTGTTTGCTGAGTAGCGGATCCTCATAATTTTCTGTTTTGATGTTTTAAATTCAGGACACAACTTACCATAGTGTAGCCATCATTCAGCCTTTATATTAGCGACTCCCGCTTTCTTACGTTAAGGCCAGCGTGGGCGACTAAATCCGTTTTCTGTCTGTCTTTTACCGGGGAGAGCCAATGTACGTTCCAGGAGAGGTCCACGGTCAAATTTAGCTACAGTTAAAACCACAGCGATCGGTATTGTACCTTGCAAGGTCTACTTCACATTTAAACGTTATTAATACTACCATTCTAACACTGACCTCCCTTGCTATTTTATAGCAAGGAATGGATATTCGGTTTATCCTACTTCCTCCGTTAAAATTTATCGATTAGTCCTCCAGAGGGGAAATTAGCTATAGTATATGCGATAGATACATAGTCTGATCTGGAATGACCTAATTTATTTTGCGTGTCTCCTAGCTGTAAATAGGGCTTACTGTCCAGTGTTTTCTATGCTACTAAAATGGGTTCATCTACCCTGCTCTATTTTGCACAATAGCCATACAGACGAGTGGGCTTATGTAGTGGTTTAGAACATATGCCACCACCTGGCTACTATTCTTTTTGAAATATTCGGTTATCAGTCAGCTACTGTGGATCGAACAGGGTAATATTGAGTCATAAACTGAGTTGGTTGGTCTTCTCTTAAACTGAGATAACTCATTTTATTCTCCTCATGTCATAAGCGCTGCTTTAGGACGGAGGTGGTTAAATTCGTGTATTCCATCGATCACTTGTCCTGTGATTAATTCCAGCGATGTTTTTTATGCAAAAAAGTTTTAATATTGACCATCTCTTTTGTATTCTGACTAAATCAGATGTAGCAGATCGCGCGGAAATCCATGATGGTAATACGCTGATAGCCAGCTCTTGCTTCACGTAACTCAAGAAACTGGTTGGGCGCCAATCTCGCAATACATATAACTTACTCATTTAGTAAACTCGATCGATGATGTTCGTTGAGATTAAGTGCATCAAAGCCATGCTTTGACCGGACGATGTTCTTTCAGTTTAGCTCCAGTACAGGCGAACATAATTAAGGTTAATTTCAAGTTCTTGGAGAATGCGAACCTCGAGCCAAGTACGTGAGACGATCTAAAAGTAGCTCACTTAAACAGTACAGTCCTTGTATTGCAGCAGGAGATGACTAGACTGGTGCGTTAAAATAGTAGGCCGTATGACTTTGGCGGCCCGCATCTCTTGCTGGCTAAGTGGTAAGCGATAGTAGTCTGACGAGTTCAAGGCGTCGAGGATGTTCCCGTCGAAATATTCTCCTCAAAAATATTCTAATGCGTATTGATATCCCCCTTGTCACGTGCACTGATAGCGTTGGTATGGATCACTGTTCTTAACTTGTGCAACGCTAGATGAATGGCAGCTAACTATTCGAGAAAAATGTTAGGGACAAATCTGGTTTTGAGAATACTTTCGAGCAGTGCGCCTATCCTTTTATATAGGATTTTAGTATTGTGTCTGTGAGTTGCTGTCCTCCTAACACTATGGAAGTCTGTAAGCACCAGGGTGTAAATGCGGTCTATTCATCAGCGTTACCGTCTAGCTTGCCAGGTTGATATGATGTGACATCATACTTATGGATGAAAGCGCATATTGTGTCTAAGCCCGTTATTCAGCATAGTTTGATCACCCCCTCGATAAAACCCGAATTACAGAGATATTCATGACAGCCTCTTCTGGGATCATCAGCTTTACGTTGTCATATTATCCCAGATTCTCTTTTTCTAACACAGTGCATGCACCAGCAAGTTGAATTTTAGTTTAGCCCGGCCACTGCGCTGACCGTTTGGTTGACAACGTGGTGGCCACCGTAGTACATTACGCTTGATGTGCGCTTCTGTAAGCTTAAGTGCTTTTGTTCCTTATCCCAGTCTGGAATGACTGGTTAGAAAATTATATTGTTTTCCAGGTTAAAAGTAGGCGGCGTCGTCGTAGCCGGTTATTTTTAGCCTAGTTGATACCGGTTGATCTAAAAATCGATTCATGTAGTTGACAAATCCAGCAACTCCTAATATCTCTTTCTGTTATAGTTGCCATGCTTTCTATCTTAGCTAGAATAGGCGGTTTAAATAGGTCTGAAATATCAAACCGACTACCACTTATTCTGCATAGTCTGCTAATATTATATCGTGTAACCTCTGTTTTTACTCTCATTTCAGGCATCTATTTATGCTGTTTCTAGCTGGTTGCTGCTTAGTGGCTGCTTCCTATACCTATTGCAGCGCGATGCGGGTTTCCAACAACAGAAAGCAATACGCCAATTAATTAACGGAATTCACTGGTCTTGGAATTATCCATTTCCACAGAGCCCGTACTTTAATCAATCAGTCTTGTTAGGCGTCACCTATTGTAACGTGTCATACGGCTTAAACTCTCTGGTTATAATTAGATCAATGTGGGTGTTTAGGACTCCTATGATCAGTTTAAGATGACTAATATGATAAAAATATATAATGCGAATTTCCTACCCAGCGCCTATCACTGAGCTGGGGAACCTGTGCGCGTAGTTTTTTATTATGCTTTGTGTTGTTGGCACCAAGGGTTGGTGCTTTTTATTCCTGCACTCAAAGATTTCCGTAGGTGTATTTTTCTCTTGGTACAAGTTCCAGTTTTTATTCACCAATCTATGCTTGGTGCATCGTTTTGGCATACATTTCTATCAGATGGCGGTTAATGTAAGCGTGCAGCCCTCCCGACCTTTTATAAATGTTGTCTGCTCTACCTCAGCTTAGTACGCCGATCGTTTAGTAGTAAAATTCAACATACCAGAATTTTACTTAGTCGAACTAAACTAAGCACTCGGAAATTTATCTTTTCGCAGCTTTATATTTTACATATATTGATGATGGCAATAGGGGTTGCGATCTTGCTATTGAACAGATATAAGCTAGAAACAATCCTTTCTAGCTTATATCCTTATGCGATAGCATAGGTTTGCGAGACTGCTAATATTTTCTGCGTTAGGCAGCATCCCAGGATCTGCGATGTAGGGCTGCTGGCATAAGTAATCCGTTAGATAGTTGCGGATGTTTATAAGGAAGGGTTATCTAAAGATCATATTTCTCGAATTTTCATTCAATCGTTAGGAAACGGCACAAGACTCAGAGGCTAGAACACTCACAAAAATATACGCAGTGTATCTAACATAGTAGCAATCTGTATGTGGTCTTAATCTAGTCATACCATTACCTTCTTTTTATATTTTCTTTTAGTACCATCTCAACCCAGGTAAAACCATTGGGCAATAAAGCGGATGAGGAGTGGTTTTCTCCCCTCTGCTAGAATATGCAATCATTAGATTGCTTATGGGATGGTAAATAATACTCGCTGCTTGCGTGTATGTTGTTATTATTCTAGTTCTGGGTCCGCATTACATGCAGGTTTTCTCCTCCTTATCATGCCTGGTTACCATTAGTAATGATCTATTATGTTCTACGTCATTTCCCCATTCCTATTGATCGCACCAGGTGTCTGAGACTGCAGGTTCTCCGGGATCGTAAATAGGTTAATTCCTGCGGATAGCTTTGAAATAGTAGCTTTAATCTAACTTTGCATCTTCGATAAAATTAGCTAGTCTGTGCTCAGACTAGCTGTCGTAGTTTTATTTAATTAGATGAATAGCAATTTTACGATTAGTCTTGCTTCTACTTAAAAAAAAGAGTACAATTTTTTAAAATCTTTCTGATTTAGTAAAAACACAGTGATAAATGATCTGTTTTATTTTCTGTGTGTCTATTATCTGATTAATAAAATTTAGAGATATAAAACCAAGGAGACTAAGTCTCTTTGAGACTGGAATTATATCTGCAAATAACAGTTTATAAATTTCCAGTGTTGTAGTAAATAACGCGGAAATCGGGGTCTTAATTAAGATATATGCCAGTGTCTCCTATTGGAAATCTACGAGAAAATAAATATTCTCCTCATGGAGAATAGGTAATGTTTTAGGCATGAAGTAATGAACGCGTTACTCGTAAAATACTTATTTTATTTAGCTGCTACGACAGGGAGATATTGAGTGTTATAGTTAACAACTCAATCCTTTCTTTATGGGATTATTAGGAATTCTAGATTCCTAGAAGAAGTAATCTATTCAAGCCGATCGTATTTACATCTAAGTTAGTGTATTATAATTGACACTAATATATTTGAAACAGGTGATAGGAATCGGTTATTAAGCCTATTCAATAGCATTAATAGTCTTCTCATATAATTAGAATTTAAGGTCGATTTATTGTTTATATTAAAGGTGTGAAAATTTTTCATACTTTCTTAAAACTAAATTATTTACTATGAAAGCGTATAAATTTTATTTTTACTTGTTTAAGTATAGTAAAAGCTTTCCGTCTTATGTGGAAAGGAATGAGGTTTATGTATTTATACAAATATTTAAAATCTGATAACTTTATTTATCGCATCACTTACTTCTACGGGAGAGTGTTATTAGTTGTTTTTTGCTAGGTGTATTGATATTTCTGCTCTAGTGTTAAGTAATATTTTTAAAAATCACAATTATAGCATAGACTATGATCGTGTCGATGCAAAATTAGTGCGTTTATAGGAGGGGACGTAATCTACCACAGCTCTTTCTTTGATTAAATTTAGTTTATTGTTAGTGATAATAATTATATTTATATGTATAGCTACACGAGCAACCACTTCAGCTAAATATATCACTAATATATAAATGTTTAACTGATCCCGGCACCAGGGAGCCCCTTAGTATCTACGCTAAAAATAAGAATTGTATTTCAGGCAAGACAATACTTTAACAAATTGAGATCAGGAAGATATTTATGATTGCTTAACTAGCTAGTTAAAATATTTTGATTACGTGAATTTAGCTAGCGCATGTATTCTGCTAATTAATTATTCCCACCATTCATTAACAAATTTACAAGAGTAAAACAAAATAAATAAATGAATCTATTATTTCTTGCGCTTCGATTGTATTGCTGGGTTTCATTATTTCCAACTAAGAATCAAATCAGGTAGTTCTTATCTCAAAAATGCTGGAAAGCTATGAAATAGAAATTAGAGAGCCACTCTATAAAATTCGGTGCCGTCATCGCTGCCATTTATGAATATTACACATAACTACACTGTTTTTAGATTGTTATAAATTTACTCATAGCAATCTTATGTTCCGTGTTTATGGCTATCAATCTTGTATTTTATACGCTGTTATCAGTAGCCAGTGCTCAGGCTGTGCTTGTCTGATCGTGATGTATTTTTTCATTCTTATAACGTGCGATAGTGTGAATGATGATAACATATAATTTATCTAATAATTCGATGATTGATAGTGGCATCGATTATTAATAGAATTCATTCAGACTGGCAAGTGGATTTGGAGAAATATATTTTCTATTTATAGGTTTGTCTGAGTCAGACAGACCATGAAATTGAATTTTCGTATAGCTTTTATGTACGGTTTTAATCTGGGAGTGATATTAGTACTTATGCTTGAGAGCGAGTTGTTTTTATTTTTTGATTTTGTGATTAAGATCTAATCAATTCGAAAATTTACAAGGAGAGATATATACTGGTGCGAGGTGAACTCTTGAATTATTTACTAATGAATCTCCATTACTGTCATCACTAACGTGATAATAAAAATAGGAATTGTATCTTTTAGCATAACTAGAACTCAAACCTTAAATGGTCATTTTTATGCTGTATTAATTGAAAGAACAGATCAAATTGAGTGTGCAAGATATCTATGCTTTCATCACGTAGGTACTACATTGTTTTGCTAATGAGCTAAATTAAGCTATAGACCTCTCCGCTGAAGTATTCGACGCCATAAATTTCATATATTAAAAATAAACAGTATGTAATAGAAATCCGGAGTTACCATACAAAGAATCGCTCCCGATTATAAGTTAGTCGCCATTAATACCTAATGGCGGGGAGACGGTCTTGGTATAAAGAAAATTTCGATATTCTTCCGAAGAATTGTCACGCTAGATGATATTGATACAGAAGAGGTCTTGATTTACTTAATCTAATTTTTTTCAACTGACATATATGGCATCACTTATGTCGTGTCTTCTTTTTTTCGTACGAAGAGAGAATCCCTAATAATTCATCTCAACTCCTGAATGGGTTTGATTATTTGAATTCTATTAATAAAAAATTCACTTCAAGTAAACAAGAGATCATTTTATGAATAAATCTATCAAGAGAGCCATAGATATCGTGAACTCGCATACTGAACGAGCTAGGTGAGGTGAAGTAATGGTGAGCTCGCTACCGCCTGTCATTGCTATCAAGGCTACCATGGGGTTAGTAGACGGGGTGTTGTACCTGACTGGTCGGTCAGGAATGTAGCTTACATCCGCGTTCAGATTTTTGCACAGTCAAGGCAGATAGAATCATTCTTTGAAATTATTCGTTCCTTTCACGCGGACAGTTACAGTTTATATGATTTAGTCTATTGCCAATAAAATATTTTATTGCTGATGGCATCGTCAAGTGGCTATTTTATAATCATATAATTGATGTGAACCTATTAGCTCACTGTAGTGCTAATAGTCGCCTTTGTTGCGGTTATTAGTTTGAGGCATCGTATTAAGAAAGATCACATAGCGAGATATGTCATGCTGGACTTTAAGTTAAGGTTACTGGTTACTTATTATGCACTGTTGGGCTCTGATCTCTATATGACGATCCTAATGCAGAGTATGCCATTAAGATAGAATTTAAACCTCCGATAAATGTGGGTGGTATTGCGAAGTCTCATTTGTGATAATAAGTAATGAAATATTTGTTCTTAAATACATAAAAGATACATTAGTTATCTGAATTCCGATAACTAAACTAGTATATCGTGCTAAAGATTCATTATCTAGCTTAACAACTCTGTTGGTGAAGTCTCTAACGCCCTATCGGTATTTTAGTATTAGTGTTATCCAAACATTTTATCATTTAATAAAATACGTGTCGAAATAAAGCGGTTTACCCAAAGTAAAGCTTAATAACCAACAGTTTGATGTTCGTGGTTATAGGTTCTCGTTTGATAGGATTGGGGTGAGCGCTTGCAGTGGATGTTTAGAAGATACTCAATTTTATCCACTCTCTTAGAGCTAGGTAGGGAGGTTGCTTAGTCAGTTAGATATTCAAAATTAGTCAATCCATGCCGGAAAGAACTGTTTTTTCATTCCTTTTATCTTATCTAGATTTCTTTCAGAAATCAGCAGCAGTCTTACTTTCTTGGATTTGAATTTCATCAGAAGGGTTTTGAGCCAGACAGTCACGTCAGCCATGTTAGTAATATTTGATCCTTTATAGGATTCAGAAGATCTGATAGGTGGTTACGTAGTATCAGTAAAAATAATCTGCGGCGAATTATTGGTAATAGCCTAAGCCGTAATTCTCCGGTATTATAGATGTCTCAACTCGCAAGCTTAACTATACACCTAAGAACTGTTATCATATTGTCGGCAAGTAAATAAGCTAATTGAAATAGTGTTCCCTAAGAAATAGATTCCGTATAACAATGGAATAGGAAACGCGACATTTGAAGTCTGCTTATAGAATTGCGTAATAAACATCGTGAAGGTATGAAATACTTTATTTCTAAAGATCATAAAAACAGATCTTAAAAATCTGTATCCGGATCCTTATCACAGGACGGGTTTAATAATAATTATTATTAACAGATCTTGCAGCGGTTGTATACATCGCCATAAAGTGATATTTGGGATTAATACAGCCTGATCTGTACGCAAGAGATTGGGGACCCATACCCAACTTTTACAGTCAGGATAAAGAAGGTGATGATGAAGTGGCGAGCCAGAAATCATATAGAAGGACTATCTTGGAAAATGAAATCCGGTTGATTTTTAGTACCGAGTATCTAAAGTTTTATGAACTCTTTCAGTACGCTAACCGGCATCTGTTTTGGTTGTAAAAACATACTCAGTGATTAAAACTTGCTGAAGAGTAAAATGAGCTGTAGTTAAAGATAAGGTTAGTAGCAGTCCTTTGATAGCCGCCATTAAAGTATTGTTATAGCCTAAAGTCTTGGATAAGACGTCATGAACACACTAATATCAGTACTTAACAACTGCGTTATTACTGCGTTAGTCAGTATGCTGGGTAATCAGCTATACAAGATCGGCATACGAGAGAATGAACTGACGCAATCAGTAGAGACGCATAACTCAGACTTATTTCTGTGATAATTAGGGCACTTCAAAATAGAAGATGAACTAATATTGAAGTAAGTAGCAAGATGATTGAAGGCTAGTACGACGTTAAATGTGACGCGCGGCATTGAACGGTTACCCGCGGATCGCTATCTGGCCATGACATAATAGACTAATCTATGGCCCGACTTTACCAATTTGAGACTATGAACTGCGGAAATAAATTAGTATCAAATCTCAGGACCTGATTGAAAATAATGCAGATTAGCTTAGTGATTCATCAGTTAGGTAAACGCGTTGGTAATCGCTCTTCTTCTGGTGAAGCAATACGGAGACAAGGTTAATTCTAACGTAACTGACCGTTTATCATTCAACGTCTACTAGGTATTAAGCGGTCACGCTGGTTTAAGGTGGTCATGAAATTCCAGGCTTGGCATTAAAACTACATCATCCCTCTAAAAAATGAATTCCAATAGTTAGAGTTAAAGCTGCATTTGTTTGGAAAATAATCGGCGGCCTGGTGGTAAAGCAGCACTTGCAGGTGGCTGTGCTAACTAGTGAGATTAGAAAGGTGAGCTGAGAGAACCTAATACTTTAATTAAATAACACTTCTTTTTTAGATTTGCTGACTAGAAGCGTTCTTTTCTTACGTAACTGTCATTTGTAAAATAAAAGAAGGAGATAGATAAGTAGATTTTTTTGATGCAAGAAAGGATATATTCCGGCATGATTTTAATAAAATTTATAGCTAGATAAACAGATTACCTATTAAAGAAATATATTTAGGAAGCTGAGTCGTTGATTGATATAATAATCACTATTGGTGAAATTACTAGTTAGAGCGATGCTGGCGTTTCTAACAACTGTAATACAAGCCGCTATTTGGAATAGCGCGGAGCACCCCTGTGAATGGCAAAGTTTGTTTTGCTGTGGCTTGCTAGTTGGACCTGATGTTGTTCTAACCTATTGATCCTAAGATAATTGGAGTTCTCTAATTTTTACTAAAACATATGAAAAATCAGTGATTTTGCCTAAAATAAAACCAACCAGTTTTTATGCCAATGAATCTATTTATTACACTTACTAAAGGCATGCACTGGAATCTAACAACGATCGATTCAAGTGTTAAAAGAGAGCTATCTTATGACTGGTCAATGGGCGATGCTGCTAGCATTATAAAACTAGGGTCTTTTATAAAAAAGGTGATCAGCAGTGCTAGTCAGTAAACAAACTATATTATACAAATAGTTTATAATCTTAGGATAGATATCACTATTACTCAATGTTGTTAGGCGTGCTGGTATGTCCAGCGTGCTGTTCTTCGTTCAGCATGCACAGCTACCCTTACAGGACTATTTACTGCCCGGATACAGGCAGTAAATAGTCCTGTAAGGGTAGCTGTTTTAGTGGGCTCCTCGTTCACTGTGAAATAACCAGCTTCTCTCTAGCGAAAGAAGCTGAATTGATTACACAACTATAGTGAAATTCAGTCGATCTCTCCTTACTAAGAGAGTGATCTCTCTAATTGTTCTTTATTATCTTATTACAGGTAATCGTTTAAATGTGAGAACAATTGACACAGGATTTGTGATACCACCACTATAAGTACACTGTATACAATACGTAAGTTAATAGTAGGTGATTTTGCTTCGGGAGGGTGCTCACTATTTCTCACGGCCGGGTCAAAGACGATATAGATCGAATTAGTGTATATTGGTAATTACAAGCATTGCAAATGAATAAAATCAATAGCTCACAGCTTAGCACGTCGATAAGAAAATAATTAGTGAGGGATCGCTAAGGCGGTTGTCCTGAATCACAAACAGGAGTAGGCAGAACTAACTTAACAAGCCTAGTAAAAGTGCGAATGACAAATGATAGCGCCGTCACAAGAAATAAAAGCAGATGACTATCTGGCGTATTCCATGAACTTCATTATATTCTATTCCGATCGTTTAATTATGTTGTGCACGTAGGCCAAGCCCTGCATCCTATATATCTTGAATAAGGCGGCAATATATCGGCAATATCAAGATAAGACGTATCTCAGCCGCTGATTACATTGATATGATAATTCTCGCAATTCTTGCGATGTGCTTAAGATATCAGTGGATAAACTGTTTTTTTTAATGGAAAAGGTTTATATATGAAGAGCCTTATTAAATTAAAGCATGAAAGTTATCATCACATTAACTATGGAAATAGGGATCGCATGTGGGCGTGGTATGTCATCACTCAATTCCGTTTTTGAAGACAAATGTCGGCACAGGTTTAGCGCCACAGCGTGTATAGATTAAACTGGTTGCATTGGTAAGAATATACATTAGATAGTAATTGGTGCCTATCACTATACCCTAGGTGTAGTGATATATAGTCAATCGGCTTCAGTTTCGACAGCGATTAGTAGTTGCAGAAAATAATTATAAGTCAGTAACCATTACATTTATTTTTTGTAATAGTATTGTAGTGTATTATTTTAATGAAATAATAAAAATAAACTTAATGGAGTGTGCTGATAATTATTGATCTACTCACTGTAGATCAAAAGTAATTTATAACATATATGTCTTGACATCTATAACGGTTAATAACAGACATATCTTGTCATAATCGATGTTTATAAATATTTATTCCGATTCTCAATCTTAACTCCAATATTGATTTTTGATGAGTCTAGGTCTACTCTGGTTAATTTATATTTCGCGTGAATACGATAGGTAGTGATAAGGTGTCATTAATAATACTGAAATTTATACAAGTATTTTAGCTTGTATGTAAGAGTCTTGATATATAGAATATGTTAGCATGCGTTTAATCTGATTCAGAAAGTAATTTTTAATCATCGATTACTGCGATTTGATGGCTATCAATAACCAATTAATTAACAAATCGGATATCTAAGGATTTAAAGGTGATAGGTTATTACGGCTTGAATAAGCATTTGCATTTTATAATATATATTCAATACAAAATAGATCTCTTCATATGACATATGATCTGTTTTGGCTAAATAATCATAGATTTTTTGGGATTTGAAGCAATATTTATATTGTGAAATATATGTCTATCAATTATTGACATATTGTATCGATGTAGTTAAATATAATGATAGTGGCATATGGGTTAAATAAAATCACTCACACCAATCCTAAAGCTACCTTTTATTTATTATGTTAATTTTATATTAATTGGATATCACTATATTCTTTACCTGTAAAAATTACAGGCCTGTGACAGGTAAAATTATCACTTGATAGATAAAGTTTAGTACTAACCTAAGTAAAGTTAACTCCATTTAGGTGAGCTTAAATAAAGGCTGGTCTAAATTTTTAAAATGAAATTATTTTCATTATTGTATCATTCATATATTTATATCCGGATCTAAAAATTTTTAAGTATGCATACAAACATGATCATATTACCAGTTTGGTATAATACGTAAGAAGGAAAGTCCTTCTGACTTGATTATGCAACTTTCTGAGAAAGTAAAGGATTTTACTTATGAATAAATCTTGGATTCTATTCTAAGTCATTGGAGAGATTTAAAATATTTTAGTTATCCGGTAACGCATTAACGTTTCTTCATTAACATCACCGAAATTGGAGGCATTAATGACTAAACTGTTCAGGATCGTCCCTGGGCGCAAATCGTGTAACCTTTCAAAGTACTCTGGGCCTGGCCGTTATAACTACGAGCGCGAGCCAGCCCTGTTTCTCCATCTATCCATATTTGCGATTATTGTGATATCTCTACGCTTTTCGTCGTTAAAGTCGCTGACTTTTATTTTGAGAATCTCCAACATATTACCAATAAACCCTTAAAAGCTGGTTCCTGTCAGTTAGAAAAGGCATTTTTATGGGTAGATTCTCATCTAAACGATAAATTCGCCAGAGGGTTGTAGTTATGGGTAATACGCAGAAAGGAAGTGTATTTCCCAAAGACTGTCAGCCGTTAGTACTGTATCAACTCCTCTGTAGAATAGGAAGGAGTTAAATTATATTGATAGCATAGTGAGCTTACTGCAATAAGGTATAGTATCGCTGAGTAAGTCGTAAAATATTTATTTTTTGATCACGATGGCGGTTGCTAGTGCTCCTAGGCCGCGTACACATGTCAGGCAAGAAGACTGATTCAGTGTAACTGAACCAGTTTTATCAAGTGAGAAAGACGTTTATTTTGTGACAAGGCGTTAAAGGTCTATAGGGTGATATAAGATGCTTTCTTTATCTATCGAACACCCAATGATAGCTCTCAGATAGCGTTAGATATAACTACCGAGAATAGGCGGATTGAACATTCCTATCAATGGTCAGCCTTCTAACGAACAATATATGCGTCGCCATCGTAAAATTAGAAAATTATTTATTATCTTTCATGATTAGTTATGGACTACACGCAATCACGTTCTTCCTTGAATAAGGAATAATCAATACAAAAATAAAGTGATATTGCTAATTTTGTTTAGTGGGTTTAAACTTCTGGTTGTGCTTTTGCATTGTTAGTATAGTGTGGTATGATGTTACCTACCCAATAGGTTAGGTAGGTTGACAGGACTGTGATGCGCAAACAAGTTAATAATAAATTAACTATGTATATGATGAGAAATCATCATACAGATGTTACGTGTTTTGCAAGGAATTTTTATGAAATCCCCTTAACTTTTGAGAAGATAAAAGAGTTTATAATAACTGCTTATTAATAAGCATTTTATCCTGAGCAGGTTTCCAAAATGTTACGATCGAGCTAGAAAGTGATACGTGCTTTGTAATTTTTACTTTTAAAATATTTTTAGCGTGATTTAATCTATTTTTTATAGAATAAAATCAAAAATAATATAGTAATAAAATCAGAATCGTATTCAGTGATTTATGGTATAACTTAATTACTTATTTGTTTCATGCGAGTCTTTTACCTGTATTTCTATACAGATTCAGAGATAGTATATTCATTTATATAAATCAACATATGTAATACTATTAGTTTCATTGCAAATTTTGGGATTTTAGTGAATTTTTAATCACATTAGATGATAGAATCTGATTCTATCGAAAGCATCAGCTGCTAATACTTGTAAACCTACCTATTCAAGCTGCTTGGTTTTATTATGTTTCCTATTTGCCTTAAGTATATAGAAAAAATCAGGTATACTCACTTTTAGTGTTAGCTGCCAAGAAAAATATGATGCTTATCAAACCTAAAATTCGTGGTTTTATTTGCACTACCGCTCATCCAGTAGGGTGCGCAGCCAACGTGCTTGAGCAAATAGCCTATGTAGAATCTCGTCGCGAACTGAGGAATCAATCTAAGAAAGTGCTAGTTATTGGTTCCTCTACTGGCTATGGACTCGCCTCTCGTATCCACGCTGCATTCGGCAGCGGTGCGGCCACTATCGGGGTATTTTTTGAAAAACCATCTAGCAAAGACAAAACAGGCTCGGCTGGTTGGTATAACGCTGCCGCTTTTGACAAAGCTGCCAAAAAAGCAGGTATATACGCAAAAAGCATTAATGGTGATGCGTTTTCTAATGAATGTCGTAAAAGAATCACCTCTTTAATTAAAGAGGATCTTGGTCAAATTGATCTAATTGTTTATTCATTGGCTTCCCCTGTTCGGAAAATGCCAGATACTGGTGAAGTTGTGCGTGCCATACTGAAGCCGATTGGTCAACCCTATAAATCCCTGACTCTAGACACCGACAAAGATGTGCTGTTGGAAACAGTCGTGCAACCAGCTAACGGAAAGGAGATTTCCGACACAGTCAAGGTTATGGGTGGCCAGGATTGGGAGCTATGGATGGAGGCGTTAGATGAAGCGGGCGTGCTGGCGGAAAATATTCAAACGGTTGCTTATTCTTACATTGGCACTGATCTGACCTGGCCAATTTATTGGCATGGCACCTTAGGTAAAGCAAAAGAAGACCTAGAACGGGCAGCAGCAGCTATCAATAAAAAGCTGCAAGCTAAAGGTGGGGCTGCCTATGTTGCCATGCTGAAATCGGTCGTTACCCAGGCTTCTTCTGCGATCCCAGGGATGCCTTTATACATTTCTATCGTGTTCAAAATCATGAAGGAGCAGGGTATTCACGAAGGTTGCATTGAGCAGGCGCAGCGCTTATTCACTAGTAAACTCTATTCTGGTAGAGTGCCAGTAACTGACGAGAAGCATCGACTGCGTTTAGATGATTGGGAATTAGGTGAGAATGTGCAAAACAGTTGCCGTAAAATCTGGTCTAGGATAAATAATCGTAATTTAAATGAATTAACGGATTATCAAGGCTATAAGACAGATTTTATGCGCTGTTTTGGCTTTGGCATGGCGGGTGTTGATTACAGTGCTGACTTGAGTAGTGAAGTGAGCTTCGAGGTGATTAAATTAGCCTCGGTGAGATGACTAGAGTTAGAAGGGTATCTTCTGGATACCTATCACTAAATTGTGTGTAGTTGCTTTTGTGTGATATCTTAACTCGAGTAACGGAAGGTAGGTTGACGATAGAAAATAAGCGTTCACCCTTTCGGTTAACGCGCATCAATGTCTTAAAGCGAAGACATTGCTTAATGTGTTGCTAGATTAAGCTGGCGGAGCTGCTGTTAAAACATCACTAAACTCAGACTTTACCGAACAGCTAAGAGATAAGAAATATTATTAAAAATAAGGAAGTTCATACAAATCATATTTATCAAACCTCAATTGTGCAGCGATGGCAAACGGACGCTGAGTACAGTAGATGACCGTTAAAAGGTTTCGAGGTTTAGATTATAAGGCAGATACGTACTTGAAGAGATGAATAGCTAAATTGTATTTGTGTACGCACCAGAGAGGTGTTAGTAAAATCAGTGCCACATTCTAGGTCATCTAGAATGTGAATGGTATTTATCCTAAGTATGTCTCAAATCCTTTGTAAGGTTAATAGGTAGGTTGTAGAGTGAATATGAACTTTCTATAGCCTACATATTATTGCGTATCTTGGCTGCAAGATACTACAAGTTTATCATTGAGACAATATGATCAACAAACCCGTATTGTCATGATTGTGTCGGAACGACAATTACAGTTTCCCAGTTACTAGAAAATAAGCATATCAGCATATGTATATCAGCTTCAAATTGAAGAAGCTGCAATGGTGGTGCTAGCGCTCTTCGTAAATGTTTAGGCAGTCAATTGATACAAATCAGAATAGCGATGCGGATAGTAAGAAACATCAATGTGTTTTTGATGGCCAGTCTTTATTTGCACGATAATCGCTAGTATGGATGCTATTAAACTGCTGAATAGCGATAGCAGTGCGGCCATAAGAAGACGGAATGGTTTCCAGATAAACAGCTCAGAAAGAAAGTGTTCCTTGCGATTAATGAGGTACAAAAATAGAGTACACTAGTTCCTCACTGAAGTAGTCCATTAGTAATGTTATTACTAATCTTGCTATGACCACTATAGCAATCAGCCTTAATATAAGAGTGCACTGTATTATTTACATGCTATTACTGGCTAATGGGCGCTGCCAGTTTAGCAACCGTCATTTAAAGTGCCTGTCATAATAACGGATATTATACAAAGAGCGTTAAAAGTTTCTCCAATACTCAATTGTTATTCCACTTTTTAGAGAAAAGTTCAAGTTTATGAAAAACACACAACATATTTAGACTTTATATGTTTTATAGTTTCTTGATAGTTAATGCAACTTCATGAGAGATTTTCTGGAGTTAGACGTTAAACAAAAAGTTGATTATGTCACCGTCATTAACAATGTAATCCTTACCTTCTGAGCGCATTTTCCCAGCTTCTTTGGCACCTTGTTTCCCCTTATATGTGATGAAATCCGCGTAGGCGATGGTGTGGGCTCGAATAAAACCTTTCTCAAGGTCGGTGTGGATCTTCCCTGCTGCTTCTGGAGCGGTCACCCCAACTGGGATAGTCCAGGCGCGTACTTCTTTAAGACCAGCAGTGAAATAGGTCTGTAGGTTAAGTAGATCGTAACCGGTACGGATCATTCTTTTTAGTGAAGGCTCTTCCAGGCTTAGTGCAGCAATAAACTCCTCACGCTCTTTATTTTCTAAAGTGGCGATATCAGCTTCTATGTCCGCACAGACGGCCACTACCGGCGAGCAATCGGCTTTAGCAAGTTCACGAACGGAGTTCAAATACGGATTGTTCTGGAAACCGTCTTCGTTGATGTTCGCGATATACATCGTTGGCTTAAGTGTGAGGAAGTTTAAGTACTGGACCGCGGCTTTATCTTCCATGCTTAGAGGTAGTCCCCGTAACATACCGGCATTTTCTAAGTGGGGTAGACATTTTTCCAGCGCTTTCAGTTCAGATCGAGCGGCTTTAGTACCTATTTTGGCTTTTTTATGTGCTCGATAGATGGCACGTTCGCAGGTTTCAAGGTCAGACAGCGCTAGCTCTGTATTGATGACTTCGATATCATCAACCGGATCGACTTTGTTATTGATATGGATAATATTGTCGTTTTCGAAGCAGCGAACTACATGGACAATGGCTTCAGTTTCACGGATGTTGCTTAAGAACTGGTTCCCCAGACCTTCTCCTTTTGATGCGCCTTTAACTAATCCAGCAATATCGACAAATTCCATGGTAGTTGGAACAACACGCTGTGGTTTAACAATTTCTGATAATTTGTTAAGGCGGGGATCAAGGATAGGCACCATCCCTATGTTGGGTTCAATCGTGCAGAAAGGGAAGTTAGCTGCTCCGATACCCGCTTTGGTTAACGCGTTGAACAGAGTGGATTTCCCTACGTTAGGCAGCCCGACGATACCGCATTTGAATCCCATCTTATGATTACCTCAAGTATATGAATTATCAGTCTGATATACAGCCCTCCACTGTGTGAAGGGGAAATAGCATTAATATTATAACTTTAATAACTGTGTTATCTATAACACAACTTGTGTGGCGAGTTAATAGAGCGGTATGGCTATTTTGATTGCGATGTTTATCGCAGTACATTTAACAAGTAATGCTACTGGTTAGTATCTGGTAACTGCATCCGGCTATTCCTTATTCTTCTTGGTCTTTTGTACTTTATCTCCGTAAAGAGATTTTATTTTTTAGCAGAGATTAAGAGTGAACGAGGTTCACTGTGGTTAATTAAGCACTAAACTTATCCTCATACAGGCAAGGATTGTGTTCTGTTTGATGGCTCAGAATTCTCGAATACATGTACCTTAGTACATGGGTCGCTTCTATTCCGTAGGCGATGAATTTTGAGGGGAGCACTGAGCAGTAAATATCATGCTTTTGCAGCTTAGTCCTGCTTTTTATTGCGTACTCCCTTGTGTTTGCATTAACTATAACACCCTCATCTGTTAGGATGTTCGGTTAGGCCTTGGCCTTGAACTTGTGAAGTCGCTGAACGGCAGGTTCAAGCCCGTCTTTTATTAGTATTTCACTGCATTTCAGTGATTCGGTTATCACTTGATTAATCATTGTTTTTTCGTTGATTGACGGCCTACCAAGCACGAAGCCAAGCACTTTGTTTTTATTGCCTGGATGACCGATACCGATACGTAGGCGATAAAAGTTCGGATTGTTGCCTAATTTGTTCTGAATATCCTTGAGGCCATTATGACCGCTGTTCCCTCCCCCGAGCTTGATTTTGGCCATTCCTGGTGGTAGATCGAGCTCGTCGTGTGCTACTAGGATTTCATTAGGCTCAATACGGTTGAAGTTAGCCAGCTTGAGTACTGCTTGGCCGCTCAGATTCATAAAGGTAGTTGGTACCAGCAAGTAGACATCGTTACCTGTAAGGTTCAATCGGGCGGTATAACCTAAGAATTTTTTTTCTTCTTCTAATTTCTTGTTGTGTCTCTGGGCTAGTAAATTAACGTACCAGGCCCCCGCGTTGTGCCGTGTGTGGGTATATTCTATGCCTGGATTCGCCAGGCCTACTATTAATTTAATACTGGACATTGTGACATTCGCCATGATGAATATAGGGGACAGAATGGTCAGCGCTATTGTAACGAATAACAAAACTTTAGTTCCGCGTCAATTAAGTCGAAGACCTAGTTTGTGTAGTGATCTCTGTTTTTAATTAAGGTGATCAGTTGAATTAGGTTGTATGTTTTATATGCTCTATTGTTGTGGTTTCCCAACCCTATATTAGGGTAGCGTAATTATATAACTATTAGCAGTGTTGGGTATAGTGCTGCCATTCATCGGTGACAAAGGTAGATGAGATGAAAGCTAATTATAATGAACCGTACGGTTATAAGTCCGATCATGGTCATGATGCGGAAAATTGCCGTTCAGGGTGTAGTTATCGCAATCCTGGCTGATATATTAATTATATTAATGTAATATTGGTGTATTACTGCCCATGAGTACACCATCATACGGTGCTCTCTTTCCTGCTTGATAACCTGAAAGGGCTCTAAGGGCCCCGCTCACAGTTAGGAACCTAGCGCAATCGCTAATCAACTATGATTCATGGCAGCGATAATATTTAGTAAAATGGAATGATTCTTTAACGCCTGTTCTTGAATACGGTCAATCTAGCAGCATTGATGAGTTCCTTATTGTACGGTAAGTGGTTATAGGTTATTCTGATTTATATGTTTGTAGTTTTATTCGTATTGTGAGTGATAGCGAAAAATAAATTCATATGCCAAATTTATGGTACTGGCAGTATTCCAATCTATGCAGATATAACATAGACAGTACCCCGATTGCTTGGCTAACAGTAATACGAAGTAGTTAATTGGTAATAACTTTATTTTCTTTACTACCTTTATGAAGATAGCTATCAAAACTGATGCTAAAACTAGGGTGCTGGTAAAGATAATCCTGATGTTTGATCTCCTAACTACTTTTTGTTGATCTGCTTCTATAACAGGCTTCCTGAAGCATTCGTTTTAGTTGCTCTTAAACATACCCTTTCTAGGTATGTGGTTTCGTCTGCTAAGGCTTTCCATACGCCCAATAAGGGTTGGTATTCATTCTTGAGACCGTAAGTGCCATTTGTAAAAAAACTCGCATTCATTATTTATGCCCGCGGCACAATACACTAGTCAGTCTTACTGATTCTGTTTGTTTAAGTCTAACCATGATTTTAGTATCACTAAAACGTGATTTTGCATAGGAATCTGCTCCCTTAAATCATGAGAGTTTCTGCTTATAATTAGACTGGTTATTGTTTAAGGGTAACTTGCTAGTTAGAGTGTCAGTAGATTCCGCACCAGATCCTATTTCCGTGTTTTAGGGAGTAAAGAGACCCTTTGAGACTGTTCTCGTCCCTGTAGAAACGGGTTTAAAGGCTGCGTTGGTGGAAGTATTAAATGACTGAATACATCTTTAGTAGATGTATGAGTGTTGTTTGCTAATTGCTATCTAGGTAATATGCCATTTATTATTTATTTCCATTTCTTAGTGCTTTTGGCACTGCCTAATTTAATTAAATTAACCATAAACGATATTGCTTAATAGTGCTCATTATGATTGTCGCTGGCGCAGATAAGTTAGGAATTGCGTCGTATATTAAGCGTAGATTCTCGGAAAAGAAGGGATCTTTATAGAGCTATGTTAGTGATAATGCTTAGCAAGGAATAGGATTGCCTCCTTACTAAATAGTGTATTTTAGCCGTTTATACGAACAGGATGTCATCCTGTGCATTTTATTAGTACTCAATATGGGTTTGGTTTGATTAGCTATTAAAGGCCCGACGAGGGTGCAGGGAACGATGAATGGATTAATAGCGTTGATAAAAACCAACACACTACCCGCGCTGCACGATACATTAATTAATCAATCCGCACTCTACCAGAGAATGTGCTATAATAAATTATAGCGAGTTGGGGATGAAATACCTAGAAAATAGATTTTGACACCAGTATTAATAGGTTTCCCTATCCAAGGTGATAAGGATCTAGTGTAAACGGCTTAATGCTCGAACATTGCAGAGATAGACTCTTCATTACTAATACGCCGGATAGCTTCAGCCATCATGCTGGATAGCGTTAAAGTACGTACTTTCCCCAAAGCTTTGATTTCTATCGACAGTGGAATGGTATCGCAGACGATCACTTTATCAATCACAGAGTTCATGATGTTATCTGCCGCATTCCCGGAAAAAATTGGATGGGTGGCGTAAGCGAATACACGTTGAGCCCCGCGCTCTTTTAACGCTTCTGCTGCTTTACACAAAGTATCGCCGGTGTCAATCATGTCATCTACTAGCACACAGTCACGTCCGCCTACATCACCGATGATATGCATGACCTTAGCGACGTTCGCGCGTGGGCGGCGTTTATCGATGATGGCCATATCGGTATCATTTAGTAATTTTGCGATGGCTCGAGCTCGCACTACGCCGCCAATGTCCGGAGAAACTACGATAGGATTTTCTAGATTCTGTTGCAGCATATCTTCTAACAAGATCGGGCTACCGAACACATTATCTACAGGGACATCAAAAAAGCCTTGAATCTGCTCCGCATGCAGATCTACTGTCAATACACGATCAACCCCAACGCTAGAGAGAAAATCGGCGACGACTTTGGCCGTTATTGGTACGCGCGCCGAACGAACCCTCCGATCCTGACGGGCATAGCCAAAGTAAGGAATAACGGCAGTAATACGCCCTGCAGAGGCACGGCGTAGGGCATCAACCATTACCACCAGTTCCATTAGATTGTCATTAGTCGGGGCGCAGGTGGACTGAATAATAAAAATATCACCACCGCGTACATTTTCGTTGATTTGCACGCTCACTTCACCATCGCTAAACCGACCAACAGCGGCGTCCCCAAGGCTAGTATATAAGCGATTGGCAATGCGTTGTGCTAGTTCTGGGGTGGCGTTACCAGAAAAAAGCTTCATATCAGGCACGAGACGGCCCCCACGCTGGTGTCTAAAAGAATATTTCTATAGGGCTTTGCCAGCGGGCAAGCTGGCAGGAGTAGCACGATATATATCTGGGTATATAACTCCACATTGAAATCCACTGTGGCGAATAGGAAATAGGGGTAGATTATAGGCATGCAAAATTCTTGATAGTGAAATGTTACACTACGATTTAAACTAATCAGTACAGGCGCGATGCAGTGGAGAAATGTTAACTCCTCGTGCGACAAAACCGCGCAACCAGACTGGAGCTTTCTTTAATACCTCACGAGCAGTATTTTCTGTGTCGAATTCTGCAAACACACAAGCACCAGTTCCTGTTAGGCGTGATGGAGCATATTGTAGCAGCCATGAAATCAGCTGTTCAACCTCAGGGAACCGTTTTCTTGCAATCGGTTCGCAATCATTTCGGTAAGCAGATACTAGCAGCTGATTTAAAGAGCGGGCTGGGGTATCACGTTTTAATTCCACATCGCCGAAAATCACTTGAGTAGGGATATTAATACCAGGATGAGCCACAAGATACCATTTTTCCGGGGGATGAGCGGGCTGCAACTGTTCGCCGATACCTTCGGCGAATGCCGCGTAGCCGTGCACGAAGATGGGTACGTCGGCACCAAGATTGAGCCCTAACTTAGCCAACTGCTTTTTACTCAGCCCGCAGTGCCATAATTTGTTCAGTGCAACCAGTACAGTGGCGGCGTTGGACGAACCGGCACCTAAACCACCCCCCATAGGTAGGCGTTTATTGAGTCTGATATTGGCACCGCAAGGCGCGGTCAGTAGCCTGTGGCGCTCACAATAAGTCTGTAGCAGGTGAGCGGCGCGCACGACTAGGTTGTAGTCATGTGGGACGCCTTCTAGCGGTGTCACGAGATGAATTCCGTTATCTTGGCGTGGTTCTAAGGTTAGGGTATCGCTGTAATCAAGGAACTGGAATAGTGTCTGCAACAGATGATAGCCGTCCCCACGTTGGCCGGTGATATATAAAAAGAGGTTGAGTTTGGCGGGAGAAGCCCACTGGGGAATCATTTAAGTGTCCAGTTATCTATTTTTAGTTTAATGCACTGCCATCTTGGTTACTTTTAGCTGGCTCGGCAATGCTGCTATGGTCGCGCCTTCTACTATTGTTGATACATGGCTGCCTGAGGTTCATTTACTTGTAATTTAATCAGAGCAGCTCATGCCGGTTATTCAGCATGAATTTTTATTTACTTAGCCGGGCGACTCTCTATGAACTAAAATTCTTCAGTAGGATCTACATTCTGCGCACCCTGTTGATCAGTTTCTCGGTGTTGTCGCTCATGGAGCCCGTGCTAGGATGGTCGATTAAGTGCACCACCTTTTGTGAATATTGAGATCTGTTGTGTATTTTTAGTGGTCAGGTTGGCCGTAAAATATAATGCGTCTGAGCATATTATTGAAAGAAGAACCGTACGTAAACTTTTTTGTTTCGGAGAGATAAATAAGCAGTGAGACTGCTCTGATATGATCTAAGCTGCCGTATCATCTTGGTGGTGTTCATGCAGAGCTTGTTAGCTGGAACTGGTGGCTGGCTTAGCCGTGGCACAGGCTATCACTATAAACTAGACAGTTTAATTAAATGTAAGAAACGTATCGTACGGTAAGAAAACTAAAACATCTAAATTCTTTTTCACGGTGCACAAGGTTACCGCTAGCGGTCTCTTCTGTATGTTTTAGATTTAATCTATTTTAAAATAGCGGTAGTATTATGGGAATTAAGTTTCGGTTAATGTTTTAGTTTATAAATAAATTTATTTAATGTTATTAAATTTAATGTTTACCGTCTCTCCATCTTTCTCTAATGAGTGTTATTTTTTTATTTATAGTAATAGAAGGTAAAATACAAAAAAATTACTTTATGCGCCATGTCATTAAAACGACCTCAGGCAGCTTATTTTTAAGCTGGTGAGACACTCTCTTTTAGAGAGAAATATATTTGCAATGGTACAGCTGGATGTCTGAATAGCTCGAATATGAGTATGATCGGTGCATAATGCTATTATTTACTAGCATCGATCTTGCCTGCAGGGTATTATGTGGATAATTTAATGCACTGATCTGGTCAATCCTAAAAGCGAATGGATCTATTCGATGCATGATAATATGAATTGCTTTATGCAAATAAATAAAATATCATGTGAAGGGTGTTTTATAATAGATCTTTCTTGTTACCATGTAAAGGCTTGATGGTCTTAAGAATTGTGTAATTTTATTACAAATATATCTATTAATCATTTTATTTAAATAAAAAATAAATTAACAAGTACTCAATTGTCCATTCTACGTTTATTGTCTAAACAATAAACGAATAAGTTATGGATTGAGTACTTATGAGTAAATAAAATTTTTAAATCCGGATTAACCCTTACCATCTTCATATTATTAGGTATCCCAACTTTACTAGTATCATGATTTTTACATTTGGAATTATTTACTTATTGAATATTTATTTTAAAATTATAGCATTTTATATTAGTCAATATATTTATATTAGTTATAAATGCAACATGAACGATTATTATAGGTATCGTGGTTATTATATTAGCGGTATCGGCCAAGTCTATATTCTTTAGTATCGCTTATATACGCTATATTTTTCTGGTTAATGATGGTTGCATGAGTTGTGAAAAAGCCGGTTAGAATAGCACACGAGTTTGGGTAAGTAAGAAAGAAAATTAATTACTTTCATATTCCGCAAGAACGGCAGGATGCCTTTTTAAGGGCGTTAAGAGATTGTTAGTAAAAATTTTCTCCGGAGAGTACTTTAGTTAATATTATTAACAATTTATATAAATGATTAGTGTAGGGTTTATGCACGTTAAGGAGGTAATTGTTGATTGATTAGCTGATTTATACCTATATGTGATTGATTTACTTTTATTCAAAATAAGTGACCGTAAGAGTCGGTTGTAGCTTTTATTACTCCATGCATCCAGTAGAATGCCCTGGAACGAGAAATCTTATCAAGATACGCATGTATCATAGTTAATGACCCTTTTACCGTTAGGTGTTAATCACAAAACCGCTCTGCTGTTTCTGCGTGAAAGTGACTTCACCAGATTCTCTTGATAAGCTGCGAACCTGTTTGCTCCAACAACTGTGCGTGCAGGGTTGTGTTGTGTTATCCACCTAAAGACAAATCGAGCTGTAGAGTAGTACACAGAAACAGGGTTTATTAATGAAGGCCGATTGCCTTGTCCTATGAATATCATCACCTTCGCTCGAAGATGTGAAAAAACCTCTATTGGTATTACGCTAACGACGCGGTAACCCAGCTAATACGCGTAGCAAGCGGACCGGATTCGTTACTATTGGATAGGCCTCAGAGTCTTAGGGGAAATAAAAGCCTTTTTGAATTCTAACAGGGAAGTTCCTTTCCAGTCGTTAGCTGGATCGTCTGTTTGAAACTTCCTCCTATGTTGCTAAATGCGTGTGTACTGAAACAAGAAAGGATGCTAACGCCGCATCTGTTGTTTTGGCTGTCTGGACACTGCAAGGTTAAATCTTCAAATTAGTCGCTGATCTGAACACTTTGCGTGTAGGTGCTGGTAACAGCATGGAGCTGGCCGTGTGAGATCGCTGCGCAAATAAAGTGCGCTATCTAATCATTGCTAACCCTATCCGCGAATATTCTCAAACGCTTTCCGGATAAAGTCGAAGAAGAAGTAATCACCTTCTTAGAAGTTGAGCAACGTTTAGCGGCTGAAGATATTATCATTAGCGCTACGGTCAGTGTCTTAATGAACATCGATAAATGGATGGTGGAACCTCGCTAACAGTACGGAGGAACCAACCTATACTACTAGTGGATATCGAAGCACCACGAGATATCAACTGGGAGATAGGGAAGTGGCTAATGCTTATGTATACAGCGTGGATGATTCACATGGTCTTCTTTATAAGAATCTAGCGCATCTTAAGCCGACATCAGCACAGGCGGAAGTGATGGCACGGCAGGAAAGCAGGAGTTTTATGGGTTGGTTAGGTTTATATAGGCGGTAAGCACCATTCGTGATTACCGCTCGGGTTAGAACCAGTTCGGGAAAGAGTCGAAGCTAAACCATTAGCAGTCATTGCGAAGGGGTGCAAATGTTGAATAGGTTATCATGATCGGGCGCGCGGGGTGGTTAACCGGCTTATCCATGCCGCCAAATTTCTCCAGGAAGCTGCCAGCGATAGCGATATGGACTGGTTAAAATTATTACGAAATAGCCTCTGGATCGATTACAATTAGAATTGTTAATTAACGGGGTCTAATATCCAGTATGCAGCCTTCTATTTTTTCCAAACTCAAAGCGTTACAAGAGCGATATGAAGAAGTGCAGACCTTGCTAAGTAAGGTTGATGTGGTTGCTGAGCAGGATTGGTTTCGTGCACTATCACGAGAATATGCACAATTGACTGATCTCAGTCGCTATTTCCTTTTATGGAGGAAGGTACAAGGGGATTTAGAAACTGCTGCAATGATGGAAAACGATCCTGAAATGCGTGAAATGGCGCAAGAAGAATTCCAGTTAGCCAAAGCTATGAGCAAAGAATTAGAAAAACAGCTTCAGCTGTTGCTATTGCCCAAGGATCCCGACGATGAACGCGCCTGTTTCCTGGAAGTACGCGCTGGCACCGGTGGGGATGAGGCCGCGATCTTTGCCGGTGATTTATTCCGTATGTATAGCCGTTACTCCGAAACACGCCGATGGAGGGTAGAAATGATTAGCGCTAATGAGGGAGAACACGGTGGCTACAAAGAAGTGATCGCCAAAGTCTCTGGCGAAGGAGCCTATGGGCAATTGAAGTTTGAATCTGGTGGCCACCGTGTGCAGCGTGTGCCGGAAACAGAGTCTCAAGGGCGCATCCATAGCTCCACCTGTACTGTAGTTGTTCTCCCAGAAGTTCCGGAAGCTGAAATGCCGGATATGAGTCAAAGTGTTCTTAAAATCGACACTTTCCGATCTTCTGGCGCGGGGGGGCAGCACGTTAATACCACCGACTCGGCAATCCGCATCACACACCTACCGACGGGTATTGTCGTAGAATGCCAAGACGAGCGTTCGCAGCACAAAAATAAGGCTAAGGCGATGTCGGTACTTACTGCACGTATCCGTGCTGCCGAAAGAGCGCAACGCCAACAGGAAGAATCCTCAACCCGGCGTATACTGCTGGGTTCCGGAGATCGTTCTGACCGAAATCGCACTTATAACTTCCCACAGAGCCGCGTAACCGATCACCGCATCAATCTAACACTGTATCGTCTAGAAGAAGTGATGGCAGGTAAGCTTGAAATACTGATCCAACCGATCTTGCAAGAATACCAGGCTAATCAACTTATCGCGTTGTCCTCTGAGCAAGAGTGACAGATTATAACGACTGGCTGCAAGCCGCCTCTACTCGGTTAACACACAGCGATAGCCCAAGACGCGATTCGGAAATCTTGCTAGGTTTTGTTACCGGCCGGGCTAGAACTTTTTTGTTAGCGTTCAATGAAACACAACTTACAGCACACCAGCAGCAGCAGCTAGAAGCCCTACTGGTAAGGCGTGAGCAAGGTGAGCCAGTAGCGTATCTAGTCGGTGAGCGTGAATTCTGGTCGCTACCGCTATTGGTTTCTCCTGCCACCCTTATCCCGAGACCAGATACTGAATGTTTAGTGGAGCTGGCTTTGGAACATCTACCACAAGAATCTTGTCGGATTCTTGATCTAGGTACTGGTACTGGTGCTATCGCACTAGCGATTGCCAGCGAACGCTCGGATTGTACTGTCATTGGCACTGACCTGGAACCTGCCGCTTTAGCAGTGGCAATGTATAATGCGCAAAAGCTCACGATAAGAAATGTTCAATTTTTGCAAAGTGACTGGTTTAGGGCACTTCCTTCTAATCATTTTACTTTAATCGCTAGCAACCCGCCGTATATTGACGCTAATGACGCATATTTAATGCAGGGTGATGTACGGTTTGAACCTGTTAGCTCCCTAGTAGCCTCGCAAGGGGGGCTCGCGGATTTAGAGGCTATAGTTCGTCAGTCACCACAGTATCTGGAATATCAAGGCTGGTTATTGGTGGAACATGGCTGGAAGCAGGGTCGATGCGTTCGTGCGCTCATGCGAGCTGCTGGATTTATAGAAGTTTCCACTTACCGTGATTATGGGAACAATGAGCGAGTGACCCTGGGCCAGTGGCCATCCACACTGAGCTAAAATCGATCATACCGAAGCGTTAGATAATGTAAGGCAGCACCTGAACAACACACTGTCTTAAAAGATTTTAATTTAGTGACGCCTGGTATTAGTAAAACCTTATTTATGCTTACTTTTTTGTGAGTAGCTAAATGTCTGGCATGCACTGCCATAAAGCGCAGGTTCAGCACATCTGAATGCAGTACAGCTTTTGCCAGTAGCACCACGTTGGTGATGGCGTTCGGTTTATCTATTTTTAGTGATGCAGTTATCGCTGACTGAGAAATTATTTGGTTTATTATCTACCTCTGCTTTGCTACCCAAGCTCGAATAAGAACGATAAAAGTTAGAAACTTCGCGTTTAGTATTTATGCTGGGTTAGTTTATTTTTACCTAACAATTAATTTCCCACGACTTAGTTATTGTTTTTTGCTTAAAACGCCTATGAGATGTTTCCGGATTATGAATCTAAAGCGTGCCAGCGAGTACAAATATGATCCTCGCGTTACATTCGCTGTGACGCTAGTCGTGATGGACTAGCGTGAGAGAAATTATAGCAACTACTTAATGACGAATTCTCAGCAAGGCTGGATTATCTCAATCACCTGTAGAAACAGGTCCTACTTATTGAGCTTCTCTTTACTATCTACTGTTCAGTAACACTGGTGGTGTTTGTTGCCAATATTATAGAATATCTGACTAGATCAAATATTGTAATAACTTACCGGCACATCAGTAATGCTTAGGCATAATTTTATTATATATCAAGATCATTTGATCTTCTGATGATGCTCGGCAAGCCCCTTCTAGCTTATTGTACGTGCCGCCTAGTTAGACGGCACAATGCCGCCGATCAACTCGTTAAACGATGAGAGACTAAATGAGCATAAATTAGAAGTGTGTATTAAGGATAGCTGAGCTGTGTGCTTAGTCGTATGATGTGAACTTCGATGAATTAGATACAAGTTCTCTAGCCCTTGAGGCACCTAATCTTCCGAACCCATCTAGACTGTAGCAAAGAGATGAAAATGGCAAGGAGCGCCAGTGAAACCAGTGTGCTTGAATCTAAATAATCCTGACGAGGCAGCTAATTATAAGTGATGTATATCTAGCTGAAATGGAATTCCTATAGCCATGTTCGACCTTAACTATTATATGGAGGAGTCTCCTGAAAATTCGGTGAGAGAAGTGATTTATTACATATTCACATAATAAATCGGAAGTTAGCCACGCTATATTCACTCATTCATTAAATTCACTTAAAGGTAAAGTATGAAACAGAAAGTAGTTAGTATTGATGATATCAATGTAGCGAACGATCTACCGTTTGTCCTGTTTGGTGGTATGAATGTCTTGGAATCGCGTGATATAGCGATGCATCTCTGCGAGCACTACGTCACTGTGACAAAAAAATTAGGTATCCCTTATATTTTTAAAGCTTCTTTTGATAAGGCTAACCGTTCTTCTATCCATTCATACCGGGGGCCGGGATTGGAAGAGGGCATGCGGATTTTCGAAGAAATTAAAAAAACTTTTGGCGTAAAAATTATCACTGATGTGCATGAATCAGCACAGGCACAGCCGGTCTCTGAAGTGGTAGATGTGATCCAGCTACCGGCATTTCTGGCACGCCAGACTGATTTGGTCACAGCAATGGCGGAAACCGGAGCGGTAATTAACGTAAAGAAACCGCAATTTCTCAGCCCTGATCAGATAGGGAATATCGTTAATAAATTTAAGGAAAGCGGTAACGATCAGGTAATATTGTGCGATCGTGGCAGCAATTTTGGCTACAATAAGCTGGTAGTCGATATGTTAGGCATCAGCATAATGAAAGACGTGACCGGTTTTCATCCAGTGATCTTAGATGTGACCCATTCTCTGCAAACCCGAAATCCGTGTGATGTTACTTCTGGCGGGCTGCGTGCACAAATAACTGAATTAGCGCGCGCTGGCATGGCGGTTGGTCTAGCGGGCCTCTTCATTGAGGCCCATCCGAAGCCAAATAGTGCAAAGTGTGATGGGTCCTCTGCGCTACCGTTAGATAAGCTGGAGCCATTCCTTATGCAGATGAAAGCGATTGACGATCTAGTAAAGCAATTTCCTATGTTAGACACCGCTAACTAAGAACTATTATTGATCGTGCTGGTGTGTATCTATAACAGAACTCACTGCAGAACTAGTGAGTTCGACAGGAGTTGTAGGTGTTTTTGACGTACGAGTGCCAATAGCCTTCCTGAAAAAATAAACTTGGATGGCAAAACCATCCATGTAGAATAAAATATCGATCGCAATATTTCTTTTAATATTCTTCTAGAGAAACATTAATTCTAAAACAAGCAGGCTACTAGGATATGCCTTTATTTAATACACTAATCTCTTTTTATGCAAGTGTAATATTGGAGTGAATTTCTGCATATCGCTTTTCTGAGAAATCAGTTTGATAGTTCTTGCACTCTTGATCCCTGTTCCTCTAAAAGCGACTTAGTCGGAGACCCGTTATTCATCGGGTAAATTATCCTGTATCAGGGAGGAGAGAGAGGGCTAAATCTATGCCACTCGCCTGTTAGCGAAGAAGGTACTTATCAGATCTTGAGTAAACATCAGTCGCGTTTTCCGATCGCTTAAATCTAGGATAAACGTTAACTTGCTTGGCCCCTCTAGGCGATATACTGTCGGGCTGCTTTGCAGCAAGTCGATCATATGCGTAGGATTGATACAGTTGTTGTCTCTGAACTCGATAAATCCGCCGTGCTCATTACACTCAATGCGTTTTATCCCTATCTCTTTTGCGTACTGGCGAAGTTCTGCGTGTTTGAATAAGTTTTGCGCTGGTTCTGGCAATAAGCCAAAACGATCAATCAGCTTGATCTTTATCTCTTCTAAATCATTGGCATTTTTTGCTCTGGTGATGTATTTATAGAAAGAGAGCCGGGTATTAACGTCTGGGATGAAGTCTTCCGGCAATAGCGTTGGCATGTGTAAGTTCACTTCCGCAGTATTAGGACTAAGATCTGCTAGCGACGGTTCGCACCCATTTTTTAGTGCCTCAACTGCGGTTTCTAGCAATTCCATATACAACGAGAAGCCGATGTTGGTGATCTGGCCACTCTGATCCTCTCCCAAGAGCTCGCCTACACCACGCATTTCTAGATCATGGGCGGCTAGCACAAGCCCAGCACCAAGGTCCTCTAATGAGGCGATAGCTGCCAACCGTTTTTGCGCATCATCGCTCATGGCTTGGGAATTAGGGGTTAGCAGGTAGGCGTAAGCTTGATGGTGTGAACGTCCGACACGGCCTCGCAATTGGTGTAGTTGTGCCAGCCCAAATTTGTCTGCTCGCTCGATAATAATGGTATTAACGTTGGCATTATCAATACCGGTTTCAATAATAGTGGTGCAAACTAGCACGTTGAATCGTTGATGGTGAAAATCGTTCATCACCTGTTCCAAATTGCGTTCGCACATCTGGCCGTGGGCGATTGCGATGCGTGCTTCTGGCAGCAGTTCCTCCAGCTTTTTTGCTGCCTTTTTAATGTTCTTAACATCATTATACAAATAATAAGTCTGCCCGCCACGCAGTACTTCATCTAGGATCGCTGTACGCACAATCAGGCTATCATATTCGCGTACAAATATTTTTACGGCCAACCGTCTGGCAGGGGGGGTGGCGATAATAGACAAGTCGCGCATACCGCTCATCGCCATATTCAAAGTGCGTGGGATGGGGGTGGCAGTGAGGGTTAGAATATCTACTTCGGCGCGGATCGCTTTGATGCGCTCTTTATGACGCACGCCAAATCGGTGCTCTTCATCGATGATCAGTAATCCTAGGTCCTTTAAGCACAGATGGCCTTGTAACAGCTTGTGGGTGCCGATTATGATATCCACCTTTCCGGTGCCCATATCGGCAAGTGCCTTTTTTTGTTTTTTGTGGCTTCGAAAGCGTGTTATCATTTCAATGCGGATGGGCCAGGTAGCGAAGCGATCACGGAAGTTATTAAAGTGCTGCTGGGCAAGAAGTGTGGTAGGTACCAACACCGCCACTTGTTTGCCGTTTTCGACGGCCAAAAAGGCAGCGCGCATTGCGACCTCAGTTTTACCGAAGCCGACATCCCCGCACACCAGACGATCCATAACTAATGGTTGGCACATATCGCTCAGCACGGCATTGATAGCTTGCTGCTGATCACGTGTGGTCTCAAAGGGGAACGTTTTGCAGAAACGTTGATATTGTGCAAAGTTTTGCTTAAAAGAGAACCCTGTTTTAATGGTACGCTGGGCGTAGATGTCTAGAAGTTCGGCGGCAACATCTCGAACCTGCTCAGTTGCCTTTTGCTTTGTACGTCTCCAGGTTTCTCCGCCCAACTTATGCAACGGGGCCTGGCCCTCTGCGCCGCCAGCATAATAACTGATTAGGTGCAAAGCGGAAATTGGCACATAAAGCTTATCTTCGTCAGCGTATAATAGAATCAGATATTCTCCCTTAACTCCCCCGACGTTGAGGGTGGTTAGACCAGCATAGCGTCCAACACCGTGATCTAGGTGCACCACTGGTTGACCAAAACTCAATTCCGGTAGGTTGTGAATTAGTGTGTCGGGGTTGATTGTACGCCTATTTCCTTGCTGGTAACTGTTAACCCATTCCCCGCACACATCTCTTTTGTAACAAAGCGCACGGTTGCCCATGTTGCCAAAGGACCCGCCTGCGCAAGCACTAAATATCATATAATCGCCTATCGGTTGTGCCTACTCGGCTTTTGGATGAGTGAGTTACAAAGCGTAATACGACTGAGTAGCTCCTGTAGTGGCTTGCAGAAGCTTTCACTCGCAACCCAACAAATGAGACTGCCGGCAAAGTTTGCGGAAAAGGAGTAAAAATTAGCCACCGGTAATGTGTGTTGAGCCTGCATCAGTAAATTGGCTAAGGCGAGATAGCTCCAGTTAGTTTTGGCAGTCCGTGGTGCTAGTTCGTCAGTTTCTAATGCTGTGCGGGTCCCGGGTTTTAGTTTTGCGAATAGGAGTTCATCGATGCGTACCCACAGCGTATCCGTCATCAGTAGTGGACGCATCAGTTTGAGATGCTGGGGTTGATAACGCTGCCTGATATTCTTGAAGAAACGCATGGTGGCGTTTTTAAAATTGTCTGTGTTCATAGTTAAAGTTTGAGCTGGAAAATAATGCAGCAGGAATAGGATAGGTTCCCAATATTCGGCATCTGCAGGGTAGGTACTTAGCAGGACTGGCCGATAAATATGCTCAAGACTACAGTGCACATCAATTTGCTGACGCCACTGATGGCGTAATCTCATGATGGAGTGCTTGTCGGGTAGAAATTTATTAGCCGATACCGGGTTAATTAGGTTTCCCTCGAAAGTGCGCAGGCTATTGATGTCTTCGTCGAAGACGGCAATATGGTATTCTTCTGCGGTTCTTATTGGGTAGAGATCGAATAAGGCACTCGAGGTGGCGCATTCGGTTTTTACCATCACTCTCATTACGGTACAGTAACTAGTTGGTTCCACTTGAGTGCACAGCTTATTGCGTAATCTGCGCTGGTTGTTTTTTAATCGGTAACGTATAATTATACAGAAATGCAAGAAAAAACCTGCATTGGGATGAATCGTTAAAATGATTAGATTGTACCCCATGGTAGTGAGATAATACCACCTTAAGAGGTGGCTAGATATAATATCGTCTTGATATGGTTAAAAGTTATCATAGGGTATGATTGTACGATCGGTCAGTGGGGTGGTCTTTCCATTAGTAAAATGCTGCTTCTCGTCATGCCCGTAGCGGATTATGTATATGTTGGGTGTAATGAATACTGGTAGTTATAACGTTCAACAATTTCAGCGCATTCCACGACGAAAATTGCTTTGTATAACTTTCTTGACCCGTGCAGATTACGTGGCTTTCGCAGAAAGCATAACCGTGGAATGAAACAAGGAGGTGGTCATTGGAAATGCTCATATAGTATATTTGATTATCGGAATAGATTATGTTAGGCAGCTTTAATCAATAAATCGAATTTAAAGTGCGCTCTATGCGCTATACTAGCTTAAGATTACTAATCTGATAGATTTTAAAAGTCTATAATTAGATTTTAAATGAAATCTTAAGTAGATAATAGCCGGAAGTTATTTACTAGGACCGTTGCATCAATTCGGCTAGCGCAGTTAGGTGGATAAACACGTTTCGACTGGGTGCGAAACATTCAAATTTTAAATTCTATTTCTTTAACCATTAAAATAAAACGAATTCCATGTATCAACCTGTCGCGTTATTCATTGGCTTGCGTTACATGCGTCGGCGTGCCCCAGACCGCTTCGGGCGGGTTGCTTCCTGGTTATCTACCATTGCCATCGCCTTGGCAGTGATGGCAATGGTTACCGTGCTCTCAGTGATGAATGGCTTTGAACAGGCTCTGGAAAAAAATATTCTTGGATTCATCCCACAGGCCTTGATCACCAGTAAGCAGGGGCCGATAAATCCTCGCTTGCTACCCGCCTCAATAGTGCAGCGGCTAAAGGGTATTCGGAGCGTTTCGTCATTAACATCTGGTGATGTGGTTCTGCAAAGTGCCCATGGTGTAGCGGTTGGCGTAATGCTCGGTATCAACCCGGACGAAGCCGATCCTCTGACCCCCTATTTAGTAAACATCAAGCAGCAGCAATTGCAACCGAGCCACTACAACGTCATTATGGGTGAGAAATTGGCTGGCCAGCTCAGTCTCAAGCGTGGCGATCGAGTCCGATTGATGGTGCCAAGTGTCACTCAATTTACTCCAATCGGCCGCCTTCCCAGCCAACGGCTGTTTACTATTATTGGCACTTTCCATGCCAACAGCGAGGTAGATAACTATGAGTTTCTGATCAACCAGCAAGATGCATCTCGCTTAATGCAGTATCCATCTGGCTGTATTACAGGCTGGCGTCTTTTCCTATATCAGCCGTCGATGGTTTATTCCTTCAGTCAGCAGACTCTACCTGAAGGAACTGAATGGAAAGACTGGCGTGAGCATAAAGGAGCACTATTCCAAGCGCTGCGCCTGGAGAAAAGCATGATGGGACTATTAATTAGTTTAATCCTCGTGGTTGCCGTGTTCAATATAATCACTTCGCTGGGTTTACTGGTGATAGAAAAACAGAGTGAAGTGGCAATCTTGCAAATCCAAGGATTAACTCGTGGCCAGATCATGGCGGTGTTTATGGTGCAGGGCGCAAGTGCTGCCATGATAGGATCACTGATCGGAACGCTGTTTGGTGTACTGTTGGCTAAAAATTTGAATAACTTGATACTACTGATTGGTGTATGGATTGATACCGTTTTATTACCAGTAGCCATTAATCCAGTGCAAGTGGCATGGATCGCCGTGTTCGCGATGGCGCTGTCTTTGATATCTACCCTATACCCTTCATGGTGTGCTGTTTCCTTACAACCTGCTGAGGCTTTACGTTATGAGTAATCCCCATTTTCTGCAGTGTTATAACTTATGTAAAAGCTATCAAGAAGGTAACCATCGCACCGATGTGTTGCACGATGTCAATTTTGACATGGAGCCTGGAGAAATTATGGCGATTGTTGGCAGTTCCGGTTCCGGTAAAAGTACCCTTCTACACCTTCTAGGGGGGTTAGATTCACCAAATTCTGGTGAGGTGATTTTCAAAGGGCTATCCTTAAATTGTATCTCTGCGGCGGCCAAGGCAGAGCTGCGGAATCGCCAGATCGGTTTTATCTATCAGTTTCATCATCTTTTGCCGGATTTTTCTGCCTTAGAGAATGTCGCAATGCCGTTGCTGATCGGAAAGACTCACGCCTTGCTAGCTAAGCAGGAGGCTATGAAGATGCTTGCGCTGGTTGGGATGGGGAAACGCACTAAGCATCGCCCCTCTGAGCTCTCAGGCGGGGAGCGCCAGCGTGTGGCGATTGCCCGTGCTCTAATCAATAATCCAGCGCTGGTGTTGGCGGATGAACCGACCGGAAATTTAGACAAACGCAATGCAGACAGCATCTTTGATTTATTGAGTGAGCTGAACGTGCGTCAGGGCACAGCTTTTTTACTCGTGACCCATGATTTGCAGTTAGCTAAGCGACTGAACCGCCAATTGGAGATGGTTGATGGTCATCTTCAGACCCATTAACTTTCTTAGGAGTCGAATAATATTGTGCTGCCCCCTTCCCTTCCTGATGGCATTGCGCTTTAGTAGTGGCTGTGATCGAGGTAGAATGGTATCGCTCATTTCGGTGATTTCCACCATCGGTATTGCGTTAGGGGTCGCAGTATTAATCGTTGGCCTAAGTGCGATGAACGGTTTTGATCGTGAGCTTAAAAACCGTATTTTGGCGGTAGTCCCTCATGGTGAGATCGAAGCGGTGAATCAGCCCTTTAAAGGTTGGCTACCTATTCTACAACAGGTGGAGAAAGTGCCGGGGATTCTAGCCGCTGCGCCTTATATAAGGTTTGCTGGTTTGATAGAAAACGGCGTACAACTACGTGCGGTACAGGTTAAAGGCGTAAATCCGCACCAAGAACATCAGATCAGCGCTTTGCCAGATTTTTTAGAGGGCGATGATTGGGCTAAGTTTAGGGCTGGCGAACATAAGGTGATCCTGGGTGGGGGCGTGGCAGCTGCTCTGGGTGTTAAACAAGGTTCTTACATTACAATGATAATCCCCAGTAGTAGCTCTGATATGACGCTACTTCAACCTAAGAGAATCCGTCTGTATGTAACTGGCATTTTACACATGAGTGGGCAATTAGATAATGGATTGGTTCTGGTGCCACTTGGCGATGCTCAACAATATTTAGATATTGGTGACGGGGTTACTGGTATCGCCATTAAAGTGAGACAGGTGTTTTCCGCCAACAAGTTGGTGCGCGATGCTGGGGAGGTAACTGCTGGTTATGTCTACATCAAGAGCTGGATCAGTACATATGGTTATATGTACAGAGATATTCAGATGATCCGCGCTATTATGTATCTAGCAGTGTTTCTAGTCATCGGCGTGGCTTGCTTTAATATTGTTTCTACGTTGGTGATGGCTGTGAAGGGAAAGAATAGAGATATTGCGGTGTTGCGCACTCTAGGTGCCAAAGATGGCTTCATTCGTGCTATTTTTATTTGGTACGGCATACTGGTTGGTTTGATAGGTAGTTTGATCGGCGTAATGATAGGTGTGCTTGTTTCACTAAAACTGACAGCTATTACAAAAAGCGTGGAAAAACTGATTGGTCATTCCTTGCTATCCGGTGATATATACTTTATCGACTTTCTACCTTCTGAGCTGCACTGGCTGGATGTAGTCATTGTGTTAGGAATAGCTATCTTGCTCAGTCTACTGGCCAGTTTTTATCCTGCCAAGAGTGCTAGCCGTATTCATCCAGCACGAGTATTAAGTTTTCAATAACCAAATTAGAGGCAGCAAAACTGCCGATAGTCTTAACGGATTGCCTGGTCTAGAATCTTTGTCGAATTAGGTATTAACATCTTTCGCACTGCAGATGGCCTGCAGGTATATCGCTAGGCTGAGAATGCGATTATGAGAGTAGCCTATCATAACGATCCAGTATTGCCAAGAAGTTTTATAACGCGCGATGCGCTTAGAAGCTATGAGCTAAAAAGCTTTCGTATACAAGACGCGCTACCTGCTCTGGAATTATGGATGGGGGAAATCTATCTCCTGTTGTGACTAAGCATATCAATCACATTTACGGGTGATAAGTGCGTTATTCATATGTATGACAAGTTATTAAAGGCGCAGTTTTAGCATTGCCAGCACTCCCAGCTCTAGACACCTTGCACCTGGTGTTGTGCGGATTTGGGGAATAGGTCTAAGTATAGACCAAGGTATCTGACGGTAGGTAACGCTCATTTATTGAGCGCTATTTCCACTCTGCATATAGATTGCAGGTGGCAAACCTTATGGAGGTGAAACAGTTAACAGGGATTAAATCATTGAATTAAAAATTGAAATCAGTTAGATAGTGATGCACGTATTGAATCAAGTATTGCTGGTAGGCTGGCGTAGATACATTAGAAGCTTAGGAAGACTTTAGAAAGACATCCTACTAAGGAATTAATTTACAAATTAACAACGTTGATTAGCGAGTTGTTCAAGCCTGGCGAGGTAACAATAAAAACAAGCACTACGGTCCTGGTTTCTAGGTAGGTGCACGAGGATTAAAATCAACGTATTAGTAAGAAAAGACAGTTCAGGATGGCAATTAGCTCTACATGTAATGAATAAAACAGAACCTAGTCGAAGAGCTAATCGCATCGACTACTTCAGTGGCTAGAGTAATACCGTCATTTCGGATGAGGTGAGTTTTGCTAAGCATCATCAGATCCAGGAAGACGACACATAGTAATAGTCAAGCCATCACGCTTGCCGATCACTGCCCTGTGAAATAGTGCACGCAAGTTATTCATCAACCAGTACTAGCTCTCAGCTTGCGACCCATTTCACGATTATTTTTAAGGACCGATTGACGCCTGGACCGTCTCCATTAAAGAAGTCGCCGACTATTAACCTCTGGCTGCTTTGAGGTTGATCACGGATACTGGGTTTATGTTTTGGTAGATTTGCATACCATATATCCGATTAAGTAATCTGGTTGTGCTATATCACTCATTCGGCTTCGACCCGAAAGAAGCCTCGGAGCACTCATGCTAGGCTTTAACAGTGTTGAGCTTGCCTATCAAGGCTAAGGAAAGAAGTTCTTCAGCTACTAGTGACTGTTACATGGGTTACCGTCTTGGTTAATTCGACCTTAACGGGAGAGCAGGCTGTAGTCTAACCGGGCTATCACCTTTCCTTGATTTCCGTCGATGAACATAAAGGTGATGCTGAGTGTGCGGTGCAGTGCGCTCACTTCCTGTTTATTTGCTTGCGCGGCGAGTGGGTCTATGCTGATAGCGGCTTGTTTAACACTAGAATTTTTGGATTATTGATTATGGTATTTATGTGTGGTTACTCTCTCCTACGGACTATTATCAAGTCGCCTGGAGCGCGCTGAGCGCACTGAGTTAATGGTGCCATTCATAATTCATTATTGACGCGGGTGTTAGTTTGGATTCTGGTATTATCTGTATCCGGACGTCAAAGGATACAATTTAAAAACAAATTTAGATCATGGCAGGCTACTGTATAGTCTGTGGAATAGGCTCTTGATGTACCTCTGTCCATCAGAATGGAGTAATGTATTGTGCATCTAGCAGGACATATGTTATTTGCTAATAGAATTCCATTCAGAGCTTCAGTGCTACAGTGCGGTTTTAGCGAATCGCGGAGGGACGAGAACGGCGAGAAATTTATAATAGCTCAATGTTAGGCTGAGCTTACTCATGGTCGTTTCCCCGTCTGAATGTGGTGGTATGCCTATAGACAATAGGCTTCATAGAAGATGATTTAGCCATTGAGCCGGTTAGTCTATACTCATGCTCTAATCTTAATAGTCTAGAGCATGAGGGGTGCGAAAAGTTCTTGGGTTTTCCCATAATTACATAGGGCGTTAAAACTAATTAAAAATATAAAACTTTGGAGTGTGCATGATAGAGGTCTGCAAGATGACATCGGAAGCCAAACTTATTCGACACCGCTTATTTATCATGATACAAAAGATTATTCCAGCAATGCAAGCTTAATCGAATAAGCTTGCAAAGTCGATCTACCGTTGGCCTGCTTTTTATTCTTGTATGTTATAGTGGATTGGCTTTCTGATAGTGAAAGCTGAGATTGGCCTCTCTTGTGGGTATTAAACGCGTTGCCTTTAATAATGACTACACATCAATACAATTGTATGCGATTTTATCGTAAAGCACTCTACTACCATAACATTATGAGTGGTGTAGCTCTATTTCAGTATCAAGATTAGCAAGTAATCTGCTAATAACCGCTAGTTATTCAAATGGCTGGCAACTATAAATCATGGTTCAGTAACTATCTCATCAAACAAGATTACATCAATACTAAGGTTATGAATACAATATCTACTTTAAATTTTCAGTAGACGCAGTACTCGTATTTTCTGATATAAGAGACCTTATTTCAGCAATTATCAAATGTCTCGGCTTTGATAAGGCTATTCTCCCTCTGAGATAGCTAACTTTTGGGGTACCTCTGAGTAACACATAATTCTATTAGTAACAGTTTTATGTCTACTTCACCACATCTAGGATGCTTAATCCAAAAGTTGCGTAGTAGCTGTTCCTAATTTTGGCTAACAGATAGCAGATAAAGGAACTCTTGATTAAGTGTCTTCCTGTTTATCAAATAACATAATGACGAATAGCGATTTGAATAAAATTTAATATTTATTAATATGCCAGTGACACTATCGATCTTATGTCGAGCAATAGGCGATTAAGCGTGCTACTCGAGAAAAGGTGATCGCTGGGATATATTCCACTTATGCTAGCAGTGTCTAGTTATTTTTGAAAAATACTCAACCCTTTGAAAGGAGTTATATCACCTGATAATGACTAGCATACGCTTTCGTCAGGCGACTATTTACATTATTAGTCATGACTAATCTTACATTCATCTGCGAGTAATCCAATAATCTCAAAACCATTCATCATAACTACCAGATGCGATTGCAAATTAAAGTTCAAAAAGATTATTTTACTTACGGTTTAATTAATAATTTGGATTTATACTGACACAGTAGAATGAGAATAAAATGCAATTATAAAGGAAATGTAGGCCGTTGGATAGGTGGTGCTTGTCCGAGAGAATTTGCCCGTAAAGGCGCTTGAAGACCAAGCACCACCGAAAGATAGTGGGTAAAATTGAGAGGTCGTTGATGCCTTGCTTTCCTCTCAAAAGACACGATCCAGGTAAGTCCGAAAAATGCCGCATAAAAACACTATAGTGAGTTAGGATATGTATATAATCTCGATGATTTTGCTAAGGAAAATGTCGATCTTGATGGTTAGGATTATACTGTCGGATAAAGGTCATTTCTATAGCTACGCTACTGAGCTGGCTATCACTGATTATCTAGTAGTTAAATAATATTAAAATGGGTTTATTTTAAGAAATAATATTTTGCTCTAAATTTCCTCGAATTAGTCCACTGTTGCCATGATGAGTTTTATATTGCCTCTTCAGTTAGGAGATACGGCTAATTTACTCCTGAGTTTCCTATACATCCCAGTGGAATGTATTTTCGCGTACTTTATGTGTAGTATACAAAAAAGCGTTTAATTTTGGCTGTGCGTTGTGAAAGTTGCACTTATTTTGCAAATAAAAGTCCTGAACTAGACGTCGTATCTGCGTAATCAGATAGTGAGTCTTATGTCTCTCAAGTCGACCTAGAATGTAAAGCGTAGCAGGTGAAGTATTCGAGTCTAACACAGATGCTAAACGTGATATCTGTAAAATAGCAGAGATTGTGTAAGCTGATAGATGCGTTATTTTCCTGGAAACAGCTTTCGGGAGACCACATTGGGGGTCTTGTAAAGGAAATCAAATGCTAAGGCATAAGCGTAATAAAGTGCAGAGAGATAATTACTAGAAAATAGCCTAAGACGATATTGTTACATACGAACAGGGAACTGTGGTATAAGTGCCAACTACAAGGCTTTGAGACTAATGTCCGTAAGTCAGAGTCAGTTATAGTAACGAATAAACGGCTCATAATCGTAGACTGAAGTGCCGAAGATAAATAGGGTGTAAATAAAGAGAAATCTGATCACACTCACTAAATGCAGTCAATCATCGTTAACCTAATTTTAATGTATAGATAAATAATTTGCTTATAACAGATCCAATCTGCTTAGCAATCTTAAACAACTTATTGAGCATAATACGATGAAAGAACAATGCAGTTAACTGGGCATGAATAACACTTCTGGTATTTGTTGTGTAATAAAAGAAAACCAGGTCACCAGTTTTCTGAACAGATTAGCGGTTTAGTCCGGCTCTGATATCTGCAACGTATTGTTTCGCACTTCTGGCAGAACCATACAAATCTAAAAATAGAACGACGATAGCAGATTACTGGAAATTTCCTGACTGGGAATAAACTGATAACGATTGCGGTCACCAATATTATGAGTACAATATATAAGCGATGTGTCTGTCTGTCTCTTACGAATTCAAAGTGAATTTAAGCCGTGGTATGACAGTGTAGGCGCTAAAAATAGTCACTGAGTGACTGTAAAAGCTCTGTTTATGAGATAGACATTCTCAATTATTTTGATAGGAATCGTATTATAGTTTCTATACAAGTGCTCTATAAAAATTAAGTCTCCAATTTCTGTGACTGATGAAAATAATGATAATAGTAATATCCTTATAAATATGAAAGTGTGCCACTGACATTGGGTAGTTCTGGTATTCGATATGATCGCATTGTGTTTATCCCTTTTAATGCTAGGGCAAGACACAGGCCTACCACCTCTGCTTAAACAATAGGCAGAGATACGAATGGCAAAACTAGGTAGCAGGAAACATACCTCTCTTATCCTAAAAGAGATTAGATATTTAATGTGGAAAAGTGTCAAATAAAAGAAAAGATAAACCCCTATAAAGATAGGCAAATAAACTACAGATTCTTTAAATAAAGAAGATAGGCGTCCCAATAATATGAGAAACCTGTAGCTTATCCTGAATAAGCTAATACAATGAGTTCGATGAAGAATTGATTTTATTGTTCTTGGCTATTAACCCGTATAGGTAGAGTGAACTCTCAAGATTAAGATTCGGTACTTTCGAAACTCCTGCTCCAGGAGTTATATCCAGATAAACCGTAAATCCACTCACCATTAGTAATTAGCTTAAATGGAGTCTGGCATTTTGCCTTATTTTGTAAATGAAAATAAATTATTAATATGTCAATCAGATCAGTTGGATTTCTTGCTTGATTTTCTACATCGTATTAGATGTATGCCTAGATTTTCATATGGGAGTCTAACAGCAGTCTTATAAACATTTTGCCTGCTTTTACAACTAAAAGATCCGCGATTCACGTTAGATAGTGCGAGCAGTGTCTTCCAGATATAGGTGAAATTGTCTGTTATCTCTAACAAAGCTCTGCGATCGCGAGCTGGCGTTCTGATGTTTATTGCAGGGCTAACCTCTTGAGGTTATATCTGTATTTACGCTGCCTGCGCTGGCAGTGTAAATGCTTAGTTTGAACAGTTTATTAGGCGCCAGGTATAACAATATCTGGCTGAGACGGGATTAATGAGTCGAGATATAAAGGCTATTGTTTTATTTCCCTTAAGATGAGAGTAACTGTTATAAACAATAGACTGAGGTGGTTTTAGCTTAAACTTAAGAGATATGGATTGTTTTTTTAATGATGAAGTCATCTTTTACGCTAAGGTAAAAATGTTACCTCTATTTTGTGGTCGTATTAATGATTATCCTACAGCTTAAGAGGGATAAGAAGGATCGCCGCCGATATGCTGGGGTTATTGATTGATTCGTATGAGCAAACATTACTTAGTAATGTTCTCTTTTGCGTGATTTTATCATATTTAGCACATTTGCAATTTACTGATTACATTCCAAGAACTCAATGTAATATTCTCCTCATCTAGCTCAAACCTATTTTGGAATACGAGTACTCTAAATGCTATTCATTATAGGATCGAGCGATCGCTCTTGACAACTACTCAATCGTCAGGATTTTTTCAGGTATGAATGCAGGTGTCGCCGTTTCTAACTTTCGCAAATGAAGTTGGTGCATTCACTATTCTCTAGTAAGAGTCATATGGTACGGACAGCTTACTGAAGATCAAAAACCGTTATTGTGAGGAACAAGAACCTCAGTTGGGTTATTTCTTTGGTAATAAATTCAGTGCTAACGAGGCATACGGTTTATATAGAAAGAGCTTTTCTTGCTGTTAGCATAATGGGAACCCCACTAATAAGTATAGGTAGAATAAAATAGGCACTAGTGCTCGCTCCTAAGGAGAACTGAGGATAGAGGCCGGAGGCCTCTCTGAGTTGTTCGGTGCCTTTAGTATAGGAGCGAGTAGATCACATATGCTTATGCAGTCTTTTACCAAAGACTTGCTACCGTTCAAAGCAAGATAATTGCCGATAGAGTGTTAGTTTATACTGATCAGATTAACTATCCTCCTTGTGACTTTAAAGAACTGCCTTATTCTTTCCCCCGTATCTACTGGGTGTGCGGACTTATGTACAGCTTCCACGTTTATAGTCTTATAACCGCGTCTGTATCGATGTTTCGATCGCTAGCATGACAGGAATAATGCTGAGGTGGTTAATTGTAGTGAAAAATTCCTTCATTTAACGGTCAAGTTTTATACGGAACAGTCAATTTCAGATCCAACGTAAAGCAGTGATCTGATCACGTGACTGCTGTCTAGATTAGTAACACTAATCTGCTGGTCTTATTCTTATTTAGTAGCCGAGAGCAGTTGTGTTGTTGAATATCAACGGTTGCTGCTAAACAACAGCAAGATTAGGCATTGTTATACATCAGCAAGACTAACATCTACTAATTGTGCTTATCAAAAAAGTATTTTTTAGTTGCTTCCCGCTTTTCGATTTTAGGACAGTTCCGATTTTAAAATGCTTACATCAGATCTTTAAAACCTTTAGTTGTCATCGATCGATTAATCAGTTTTAGCAGCTAGCTAGCTAAATTTCTTCTAAGGGCAGAGTCATATAACGATGTTAGTATCCTTGTTATTCACTGCTAGTAACAAGTGTTTCATGATTATAGGCTGATCGTTGAGGTCTATAATGAGCTGGCTAGCATGGCTAGCACTTTAAAGTTAACACCATAAAGTGTTTCTCAATCTTACTATACAAATTCACGACACTAAATACAAGTATGAGCCTTGTTAGCATCAAGCACAGTGGCGATAAGCCTAGGGGATATAAGTATTTGAAAATATCCCTCAATGCCAGTAAAGGTATTCCCTATTTGTAACGCCAACGGGTTGTTTTTTTGCTGGAAGATATGTCGCTATTGTAGGGGGAATGTGATAATTACTGTTGAATAGTGATTTTTTAAGGATATCACATAGGTGCCTTAGTCTTGTTGTGTTTTACAATTCAGTATGCACTGCAGCGATATTTAGAAGATAGCTGGCCTTTTTTAACTAATAACATAAAAATAAACAGTGCTCCATAGTTGCAAAAGCCACTTCATCGCTTACATTCAGTGCTATAGCTGCGGTAAACACGATAATAGTATAGACTAGCTTAGTCTGCTTTTTGGTAGAAAAAGCTGCGACTCACAATAAGTCTTATTTACTCCTTTTACATCCTTACTAGACAAGTGTGTCAGTGAACTAGGCAACTCGCGCTCATGTAGGCATGTTTTTTTACTTTTTATTGCCAATTAATTATCAAAACTTTCTATCAGAAATATTTTATCCACCTTGATCGGTGGCGTGCTTGGCTATTTTCTTCCAAAATTGTAAAACTAATGATTATCGTAATTCAGGCGATTTAGATCACTACCGATCGGCATGCCAATTTAATTTTGCTTTACAAGAGGTGATACCAAAACGTTGCATAACGCCCATCTGAGAGGATCAGTATGGGTTGTGTTGATCTGGCGGTGATCCAGGCTGATAAAACGGCATTCTTGAAATTAGAATGTCGCCTGTACCCACAATAAAGAGTGTGGGTGCATTATAGAAAGTGCCTACATGTCCACCTTATTCCGGTCTGTTTGCAAGATTAAAGATTCCGATTGAACCCATTCTGCTCGCGTAGTATGCGGTCGGACAGCTCGTTACTCACCTTCGCCTTAATTCGCAGAGGAAGTGTTTACTGAGAGATATGCAGATAAGTAAGAAGATGCAGACCTATATTATTTTTGCACAACTAATCTTGCCATCCAAGATCCTGGGGCTATACGCTAGCGCTGCATTTCATCCTAAACAGATCGAGCCCTGTATTTAGCGTAATATGAACTATAAAAAGAAGAAAAGTATGTCAAAGATATCAGTATTACAGTACTTAATCCAAACCGTTGAGTTTGGATCAATACTCACCGTTTGTGTTTTTACCCTTCGCTAGTTCGCTAATAGCGAAGAGAATGAAATAGTTGCATAGCACGTGTGGGAAACAGAGTCGGCTTAATATAGGAGGTGGTTTTATCTCTCATTTGATACTCTTCCCAGTATCAGCTCGCTGGGCAGCGCATACTGTTCAGCGCCGTTTGCGTCAACGTTCGCCCGTTGACGCTAAACAACAATAAGAACAGACTATACAAAGTTATGTATGCTGCGATCGCCCAGCATGTAAGATTTCATTAGATGAAATCCAGAAAGATCAAGAGGTGGTAGAACTCTGCACCAAATTAGTTCAGTTAGTACGGCATGGCCAGGAAAGTTTAAAATCAGCCATTAGGGTGCTGTGCGAATGGGGATGATTACTCTTAGACTGGGCTGTTAGCAGCGGGTTTACATGACGCTTATCGCCTTACGGAATATTTATCTAATTCATAGCATCGGCGCGGCATATAGTATGGAGCTGCTTATTTTCCGAATTTGTCTATTCGATTGACGATGCTAAAAATTATCTTCTCAGGTATCAGAATTGTTATGAAAAGTGGAATAGACTGGATATCAGAATAACTGCTTTCAAGCATATCAGTACATACAGCGCAGGACATTGGTTTTGTTGTATTAATCACACGACCAGCTATCAAAGCGATGGATCTTTCTGGTCTCTCTCCTATAAAAAATAGAAAGACAAGTCTTTGAAGCTGCAGCAACTCACTGATTAATAAATTTAAAATAAGATAAAGCGTGATGCTGAGATCAATAATGGTGCGATAGTGACTAACATTTGACGAGAATCTCGCTTCTAACTATCTATAATAAATATAGGCTATTTATGATACAGCGTTCCTGTGGCGCTAGAAGCGCATTGGCGTGCGTTTAAGATCGGCTACGAGACCCGTTAATTAGCTCTTTATATCTTGAAAACGGCATGAAATAGGTTATTAATAAGTCAAGGAGTAATAAAAACTTCAGGGCTAATGCATAGGTGCGTTGGAGTTTGTTAGGTATCTCATGTTTCTCTGAGAGATTGCTTCTATTGCTTTGTTGGAGAAATGTTTATCGAAAATAATTCTAGTTTTCTCCGTATCAAGCTAATACTGATACGGGTTGAAGTGTTTTTTACAGAACCTCTCCGGCTCATTTTAGAATTACTTTCTATTTGAGTATCGTTCTGCATTAATTTGGTTGGTCGTGAAATCGCGACTGTAGACCGCATTGGCCTAAATTTTTCCTATCTTGCATTTAATACTGTCGTCTTGATAGTGAGGAATAGCTAAATTAACAGCGTGTTTGATTTGCTCGCTGTACATTTTATGCCCTCCGAATTAGAACATCGTATCCCGTGGGCGTTGCTGGCATCAAGAGCGTAACAAGTGTTATCTTTCGGCAGAAAGGTAAGCTCGCACTATCCAATCCATCTGCTCAGGTCTTGTTTACCTGAAGATAGGCAATAGCTAGAAATCAATCGCAGCACGCTCATTAGCGACTACAAATTCAACTGTTAGCTAGTAATTGAACCTATTCTGTGAGAGATCTTGCTCGGATGGTGATCTGAGGTCAGAACAGCCTGGTAGGCCTATCAGGCCGATTTATCTCGGATAGAAAATTAGCATCACAACGGGGTAGGGAGGTGGTGATAGTAAAATAAACAACGCTAATGTTGCGTTAGTTATAGGATTCTTTAGTTAAAAATGATACTTGATTTGATTATATCATAGCTGCCACTCCTCCAATGTGTTATGTGCTGGAACAGGTACGTATGTTGACAATGTTCGATCTACCTTTTCTCGTAGTTGTTGAAACTGGTACTAGAAAAGATATTCTTGTGCACGCCTACCACCTAGGTGTTCTAGTGAGTAAAGCCATTTCTAGTGTTGTACTGCGCTGCATTTCCAGATGATGTGATAGAAAGTGAACTGTTCTGGTTTCCAGCGTGCTCTTATTCTAATATATAGGAAAGTACGAAGGGCTTTGAGTAAGGGAATAGCGAGCGGTGCTATTGGGAAAATTGGTGAAATATCAGCACTTATTCAAACCAAGGTAGTGCGCTATCTCAATTATGGCACTTCCTACCCGGGTGCCTACCCGGGTATCTATGCAGTATGAAGCACATATTAAGGTACGGGTAAATCTGTTTAACTCAACAGCAATAAGTAACTATTATTGCATAATGAGTTTTCCTAAAGGACTCTACTCTCAGTTTAACATGCTTAGTAGCAGCATACTGCTGTTGCGCGTGCCTCTGTAACCAATAATGGCGTTGATCAAATCATTTGTAGCACATTGCGCTGATATGCAAGGCCTGGCGCGGCATAGGTTGGCCTACGCTTCTAGTAGAAGATCCCTCAGTTAAACCACTTGGTTAAGTAATGTGAGGTAATTTAAAACCTTTATCTATTGTGCTCTGGCACAGGTAGAGGTGACGAACTGTGTGCGTGTGATAGTCTCTTTTAGAGTTTACAGGGCTGTGCGTCTAGGTTATAAGGGTTTAGAGGCTGTTAGACAATGTCACTAAAGAGTTTGAATACTAGATGTTGAAAACACTCTACCATTTTACCCAATTACCCGAACGTTGCGAATCGGTTTGGCGTATCCTAAATACCGCCATCGCTAATAAATGGCGTAAGTATGGATTAAGAAGGCGCAAGTTATGCAAAGGTTAAAAAGAGCCTGGTCATGCTTTTTGGTGTAATGGGGATAGGTAAGGAGCTAGCGTTTTAATTGTAATGGTGCTAACGCTGCCTAGTAATTGAGTTCGTTTGTGATTGCACAGATATGCTAACTATACAAGGTGTTATTTTAGCTATCTAGTTACCGCTACAGAACCAGTGCGCAGGACGGATAACAAACCGTCACTGATACGAATACTATAGTACTGTTTAAATGCTGCTTTACTTGCAGGAAAACAGTGTAATGACGCCCTTACAACCTCTTACCTCAGTATGTGATTCGGTGAACAGTAGATGGGAAGAAATATAATTCGCTATGGTATGCTTCATTCCGCAGGTCCATTCATTAGGTTTAGGTACTGTACTTTTTAAAAGTCTGTTCTCAGGGCTAGGGAAAGTTTAATGGTTCTCTTTTACCTAACAAGTCGCCCATAACTATGTTTAATATGTTTTAGCTATTAAGTACAAGATCTTATCTTGTTATCACCGCTGAGGCTACTTCTCTTGACCCCGAACGTAGTTGATTTGAAAATTTACGGGTTAAGTCATGGCTAGCCTCGTTGTCACCGAAAATAGCAAGGCTATGAACCTAAATTCGTGATTAACCGAAGATGATTTCGGTTTACCTTGGTTTTATTTTCGGTTCATTAGGTTTCATAGATGCGTAAATTGTGCGATTCACTTTATATAGCATTTACTCTTAGTTAGTCAGATATATCGTGCCTACAGGTGTGTATTTGATCATAAGGATATAAATATAAAATTCATCTCGTAACCTATTAATGGAGACGATAATGAAATGGTGTTATTAGCTCTTTTTGATATAGGGAGCAAGTGACTATAGACAGGAAAGTTATGAATAAAACGAAACTTAAAGCTTGAGTAGATCTACTGGCTAAGGCCCTTAAAGCGAGAGCAATCTTAATACGGTCTTGTATTCTAAGGAAGTTTAGCGCTGCATATTTCAAAATGCAGGGCCGACATGCCATCTTGAATATAAAATTCTCTAGAATTATCGGTGCCTATTCGCAATAGGTCTTTATTCACATTTCTATTATACGAGCTCTGCTAGATAATACTGAGCACACATAGAATCTTGAAAACATCTTTTATTCTAAGAAAAATAAGTTTCGCATCTCATATATAGATAGTGCGAGATGCCACTTTAATCGAGAGTATAACGACTCGTACAATGAACTCTACGTTCAAGGAAATTGACGATACTGATGTGATAACCGTGCCGATATCTAAAGGCATCATTGCAGTGCATGAACAAGTGTTTGAATGTAAATACTATCCTGAGGATATCTTTGGATATGCTGTACATTGTTTTGTATATTGACGATGTTATCCTAAAAGCCCATGATGTGTGCAACTTTGATTCAACACTCTGAATCCTTATGTCCCAGTATTAACACCTAAGATTAGAAAGAGCTGCTAGGTATGTCGGTGTCAAAAATAAAGGAAAATTGTTAGGTAAGTCTACTGATAGTAGCATAAAATGCAGGGTTTGAGGGTATATGAATTATCTGTGTAGATAGACTGAAGGATGTAAAATATGCGATACATAAATTTATCACCAGAAGCTACTTAGTCTTTCATAGCTTATACAGTGCCTAATATCCTGATCTTTTCCTTATGGAAAGCTAAAACACTCTCAATCGTTCGTTAAAACCCGTATTTTAGACCAAAAATCAGTGCCGGTTGATGATCTAAGATATTTCGTATTGTTGAGTCAGATACATATCTGTAAACTAATCACAGATAGCATAAGTGTTAGAACAACCCCAACAATCCCCGCGATTAGTCGGCAGGATTGTGTAAAACGATAAAAGCTTAGAAGTCTATTCATTAGCTTAAAAATGTTAATCATGCGTTCCCTTAGAACGAGACAGATGTTCCAGAAAGAAGAATTTATAAGAAGAATTATTTATCTGGCGATATAGGCTATGTAAACCTATGACATATGTAAGTCTGCATATTAGCCGCTCGCACGACTAATTAATGTAATTTTGTGGAAGTTATACAGACTTGTTTATAAGATTCTTATGAGTGAATTCTGATATGTATTAATAGAAACTTCATTTTCGACCAGAAAATGTCTCTATAAGAAACACTATAGATATTTGATTATCGCTATCTCTGTTAGTGCCATTTCTGCATCCAGATTCTGGATTGCAGTCGAGAAACTCTCTTACTTGAGTTCAATCACGTTTAACCGCTCTCATCTAGATTCTAATCTATCGTCTGTATTTTGCTTTCCAAGTGGCTGGCTGCATCAAGATTTCTGAGTGCTCCACTGAGAAATCATCATGATCTAGAAAGTTATTATTATGATAGGTCCCTTTAAAATCAATAAATGTATGTCGCTAAGATGCGAAGGGAGGACATTTTTTATCGCACGGAACATACTTTTAAGTCGTCCAGGATAATGCTTATCCCACGCGCGCAGCATGTCGCCAATTACCTGGCGTTGTAAGTTAGGCTGTGAGTCACAGAGGTGACATGGAATGATAGGAAAGGCTTTGGCAGTCGAAAAACGCTTAATATCTTTCTCTTTGCAGTAAGCCAGCGGGCGGATCACAACATGCTTGCCATCGTCGCTCATTAATTTAGGCGGCATCCCTTTCAGTTTTCCGCCGTAGAACATATTAAGCAATAAAGTTTGCAGAATATCGTCTCGGTGGTGGCCTAAAGCAATTTTATTTTTACCTACTTTAGTGGCGGTACGGTAGAGGATCCCACGTCGCAAACGTGAGCATAGGGGACAAGTGGTTTTACCGGCCTGGATCTTTTCTTTGACGATACTATAGGTGTTTTCCTCAACGATCTGGTACTCGACGCCTAGGTTTTTAAGGTAAGCGGGCAAAATATGCGCTAGGAAGCCCCGCTGCTTCTGGTCGAGATTTACCACTATCAAGTAGAAGTTCATCGTTCCGTTCTGTTGTAAGTTAAGTAGGATCTGCAGTAGGGTATAGCTGTCTTTTCCACCAGACAAACAAACCATAATGCGATCTCCTTCCTCAATCATGTTGAAGTCAGAAATTGCTTCTCCTACGTTGCGGCGTAGGCGTTTTTGCAGTTTATTGATATTGTAGACTGCTTTTAGATTGACAGTTTTTTTCGGGTATTTTTAAGTCTGACTCATGCTTTAATTGGGTGAGGTTAGGACTTTAAATAGTAAGTTCAACATTTGAAAGACTGATTTTATCATTATTAATGGCCGTACTTTTATATAGGATAAGCGATCGCTTTTGCATAGGCAATGCCGGTACGCCTGTCCAGAAGCACTGGTGGGCAGTGGAGTGTGTAGCTGAGGGCTTTCTACAAAGTAGTACTAAAAATAGGAAATGACCAGTATTATTTAGCGACACTTAATTTCCAGAATTTTTAAACCACATGGCTTTGCTAAAGCAAACCGATTATAAATTGATTAATTTATAATCGCAATAGCCACAGCAGTGATCACTATAACTATGTACAATCCTCGACAGATTTTAGCCGTTTCTGGATATCGCTGCTAGTTGCAACCGGTTACAGTTTTTGCTTGTGGATGGCGGGAAAGAGTCTTTCATTAAGTCTTTTATGCAATGTATTAAAATATGGAATTGTGCTTATTTTGATCGTCACGGTATTTGTTTGTCAGAGAAGTCAATTAGCCAGAGATGGCAGGTAGGGAATTAATGATTTCCGGGTACTGGTAATCAAGTAATCGTCGGAGTTATCACTGTAATCAATGTGAAATATCAGATGTAGATAATATCGCGCTATTCCAATAATGTAGAACGTAATCTTCAGCTATAAACACGATGTGTAACATATAGTCTAGTACAGTAAAAACACTTTGCCAACCCGTATTCTGTGATAGTTTTCTCACCCCCATGAGAGATATTCGTTCTAAGTGATGAGTGAGAAGAAACCGTGAGAGTGTATCACTCACGTCAATAAATACGCCAAGACCTTATCAAGAAGCAACACTTTAACTTAAAGTACAATGTTTAGCAAAATTCTGAACGTAAGAGATGTTAATTTGGATGCTTACTTAGGTACAAGTAAGCTCGGGTTGACTGGCTTGGGCCCTTGCGTAAGACAGGAAGTTAGATTTTTAACTAGTTAATTAGTGTTTGTTATCACTCTACTGAGTGACGTGTTAATGTGGTTTGCGCTTTAGATTTAGGTAAATACTGCTACGATCAAGAACTCCTTGCGCCGATAAAAGCGTATTATAGGAGTCTGCGAGGCGCTGGAATTTATTTCTTTAAATAAAGAGATGATCTTTATCATTGAAGTATAAGTCACGTTTATGCTAATAGACTCCCACCCACCTGCATGAATTGCATTCTGTTGGAGCGAAGCTGATGATGGAAATCGAGTCGATCAGTAACTCGGGTAGAATAGTGATCATAATTACGATGTTCATCATTGCGATGAACAGTTGCCACCGAAAGTGCTTGTTTTATCTATTATCTAGCAGTGCAAGGTGTGTAGCCTAGACTAGGTATACAGGTTTTTCAAACCCATATATAGCAGGCAGTTCCCACCCCTGTTAGTTTAAAAAGGGGCTTAGGATAGCAAGGTCATAGCGACCCCCTTTTTAGGGGCCTGCATGACCGCCAGTTCAATTTTTAGTGCCAAACCTGGTTTTGATATTTTTAATATTCAGCCTATCACTACTAGCGTTAATGGGAAATTTGGCGTCACGTATATATACTGTCAGTCTAAAATAGCTCACGCCTGCAGGATTTATCGATAAATGAACACAGTTTTGAAAGGTTTGTATTGTTGATTGTTGCTTGCTAAGAATCATACAAAACGCTAACCTAGCATGCAATTACATGATTATAAATCATACGTATTTCAGGTCATCTTTAGTAATGTTAATTTAATTTAATTATATTTCTAATTCTATTTCTATTTATCGAACTACTTATAAACACTCTATCTGAGTAGAGTAAATTAAAATAATTTGAATCTTTATTTATGTGTTCAGGCTAGATCGAATGCTAATTATAACCCATCCAATTAAATATTTCACTTCAGAGTAAATCTGTCTAAAAATAGAGGTTTGATGGCTTACTATGATAGCGAAAATAGTATATTCTACACTCCGAACAAATTTCACTTATTTTAGGATGGTGCTATTACCATAAATAACTTCTTTATATATTAATATATATAACTTTAAGTTATTCAGTGGGATTTGTTTCAAACTAACGAAATAATCTAGCTTACCGAATATAACGTTAAGCTATGGGTGTCTTCAGCCTGAAGTTATTGGAGAAATGATGTAGTTAAACATTCGAAATACACATGTTTCCCTTATTCATTTCATACATTGTTATCCCTGGATATATAAAATTTCATAACGTTGAAATAGGGTAATAAGGGTTTGTTGAAATATGCTGTCTTGCCGGGCGAGCCACATGTCCCCTTTTTATAGAGGACACCCGGATAAAGTCATCAATACAATATTTCTAATACTTGCTAGCTCTGTTAATCACGATAGTGGATAGAGGTGTAAACAGTTATGCGTAAATTTTAAAATGATTACCTTGATAATAGGGTATTATATTAATAAATAGGAATGTATTATGAAACCTAGAATAGGTTACCCGAACAAGTGGTTCTATTAAACTTTTATTAAGCACATAGCATCTCTGCTACTTAGTGCCTACGACTATTTGCCGATAGCTATTGATAAACTACCTAAAGATGTTAAGTGCATCACTGAAAGTTTCATGATAACCATAAATTGAGATCTGCTCGGTATGAGCAGGGATACTCAGCATTCCAATATGGAAGTTGGTTTTAGCTTTCTGTTTCTGAGTTGGTGTAAAATCGGCCTTATTTGGCAGGCCCGCATCCTATTGATACCAGCATTGCTAGAACTACCTGCGATAAATAGCGATAGTCTAGCCAGGCATGGTCGATGATGTATAAAAGCTATCTAGCCCCGCTCACTACAATAGAATTAAAATCAATAAAAGTCTAGCAGTGTTTTCAGTAGAGATAAACCCAATTTAAAGCTTTGTTCAAGTAGAATTGGATGCCTCCGCGATACCCCCGACCTTGGTTACCCTCTTAGAATTAAGGTGGAGTTATTTGATGATAAGATGGGCGTGCAATTTTAGAGCCATCTGCTGTTATCAAAGGGGATTGGTAATTTTTAGTTGCGTTCTGCTGAGCATCAACAATGCTAATCGCGTGGGTATCTGGCCTCAAGCGTGCAGTGTTCTGTCCACTGCTTTGAACCTTTGATCTCAACATCGTTGACTTTATATTCTCCCCTTTTGGAGGAATAGGTCATTGTAACCGATGTTGTTCATGGGGTTGTGATCTCAATAATGCGCAATAGCTCATGGAGGAATTTAATGCACGTAAAAGAATTGCTTGTTTTCTGCATCTCTCGTAATTGCTAGTAATGGTTAATGGTAGACAGTGACCGCAGGGCTGCCTTTAACCTGTTTGTTTATAGATTTCTGCACAGCTCCGATACCCGGTTTCATCTTGAGCAAAAGCCACATCGCCGCGCTGTATGAATGTTGTGCCGCAGCCTGTCATGGAAGTTATTAGTTATCGCGCAGTGCTTAGTTTAGTGAAATAAGAAGCGTAGGTAAGCTGATGTAACGGCTGCTAACGATCATCTTGCAGGCGATTGTAACTCTTTGGTGAGTACTGGCTGCTACCAGCGCTTAATAAACAGCATACTGCTAATTACGGATGTAATCCATTTCTGTTTCGGGTGGTTTTTTTGATCCAAGCTGTGGATATTGGCCTTGTTTTTTTGATTTACCCGAACATTGATGAACTCTCTTTCTACTCATCGTTGTCTAGCATACGCTCGTTATCACAGTTTAAAACGAAATAGCACGTTTACATTAATATTCGCACTGTTTCGGCTAATACGATTGAGCTATTACCGTAAATAGCGAGAAATAGGCCGTGCGCTGCCAGTGGCGTTAGTGCATCGAGCGCTTCTGACTAGTTTGTTATCTAAATAATGCTCTAACTCGGAGACAGCGTTGTTTTTATTGAAAATCATGTGACGCAAACTAGCATCCATAAAGTCGGACAAGGCAGTTCCAATCTGGTGCATTTAGTTGATATTAGCACATCGCGTAAAGATTGATCGCTGTCTCAGTTTGGTTACCGATGTAACATCGGTGCTCAATTTAGCCTACGACGTTATCGTCATTTAGTATTTCAAGATAACTCATATAATTACAGCTTTGTAATTAAAAAACTTATCTTTCTGTTAGAGCCCGCTGATGGTATTGGTACACAGAAATATCCTTATAATGTCTGGGAGACATTATTTAGCTGTGATCGTGACCTTAAACTCAGTAATGGTGGTTGATGCAGATCGAAAATCGTAAGTGAAGTAGAGTGCTTGTGCATCATGGCGAGTATGCCGCCTGTTCGCGGATACCTCGTATCAGGCCAGATACAGCCGAAAGCGCTCTGAATGATGGCAAATCACCAGATCCGGTGATTTCATAAAAGTTTCGATAGAGCGCTGCCTATTATGGGACCACTTGCTAAGGCGTGGAGCCTATCCAGTCTTCTTGAAGACTGCCTATGGTAAGATATAATAACAGATTAAAAGGTTGAGATAGATTCTCGTTAATCACCTTCCTTCAAGGTGGCTGTCGCATTACCTCGTGCCAAAGGACATACTCTGATGATTGAGACTTCATCCGCATTTTCTACTGATTACCTGTGGGCTGACGAGAGTGAGATTTAAAGGGCGGGTTGTTGCAATACTGTGAGTATTGATAAAAATAATTATTTTTGGCATCGAGGCATTATAAATCTTTTCGAGCGCCAGGGTTATCCCTTTTTGGAGTTTTTAGGATAGCTACCATTAGAGCCCATTAGGTTAAGGCTATATATGTAAACTTAAAGGTTCAAAAAACGGGAACCCTTCGGTAAGCTATAAACATCTTTGATCACCGGATTGAAGGTTACTTCGGCTAGTAGTGAATCGCTAGCCAAATCAATACCAGAACTCAGTAGACACTGATTAAGCCAATACCCAGTTACGCAACCAAGATTGCATACATATTCCTACCTGCCGCTGTTTCAGTTTCTATACAGCAGGAACTGATGGGTCTAGCGCAGGAGAGTTCTGTCACATAAAATTATGCGAATGTATGCCGTTAGTCACTGTGTATTGCAAAGTGTGCGGTTGGCTATTCTGCGTATCGTGACATGGATTCCTGCACTTGTCACCAACAATAGAAGTGTTAAAGAGGATTGCTGAGATGAGAAAAAAGCTGGGACATTTTATTTCAACGATCTGGTAACTCATCCCTCAGGGCAACTGTCAGCGCATAAATTTGATGGTTAATCTGAGTCAGCAACACGTTGGTTAACATCTATAGCGTTATATCAGTGTCATGTACTGAGAAAATCTGTGTAGTTAGCGCAGCCACGGGAGGGATATCTCCCAGATCCTTCACTATGCTAGGCAGTGTTTGATAAATTCACCGAGCAGGAGTTATTTGCCTGCAATAACCCGGTCACTTAGCCTAGTTCAACCTGAGTTGCTTTGTCTGGCGAAACTGCGAGCAAGTGCTACATGCATTCTGACTGAGGCGTAATAGCCTAGATTATTTATTATGATCAGCGTGTTTCTGATGTCTATTACTGAGACTTTCACTGCGCCTGCAATACTTGGAACAGCGTGGCACCATTCGGTGTCTTTAGTATGAAACACGCACTGTTAGTCAGTATGCATTGCGTGATTTTATTGTGGAGTCCAGATAATCTGCGCTCTTTTAAGTAGCTTATTCGCAGAGGGTATGAAGATAATAGCCCCAGCGGAGAAAATAGTAGTAGATCTACATGGATGTTTTAAAACCTGAGGACGTCCGGCGTTGTTTGTGATTACGTTAAAACCGTCAATGTAGTGGTTTATTGAAGATCAGGTTCTAACCGTTGGCGAACGGGCCTGGTTAATGTTTAAGATAGATTGCTACACCTGCTTATTCTCTTAAGTCTTTTCAAGACAAGAAAGTTACTTGCGTACTTGGTTTACTCGTTATACTCTGAGTTAGAGATAACATTCACGCATTTAGATGCTTCCTGTTAGGTAGCAGGAAATGGGGCATAGCCCGCCGTATATATTTATTCTCCATACGCTTGAGGCTGTGCGTGCAGCGGGTGCGGTGTAAGTGTGCGTACGGATTTTAGGTATTATAAATTCTGCGGTAATTTGATATGGCACAACCTGTAGTATGGAAAGCAGATGAGATAAGATTTTAGTATCATTCGGGAATTTTCTGCTGACACTGTTATGGGAATCCGCTCAGAAATAAAGGTTTTTAGCTAAATTGGATCGATGTTTATTTAATACAGATTCATTTGTATTCCTTGCACCTCGCACTAAGATAGGTACGAACGCGTAAGCTACTTTACTAAACTCCTTTTGCATTGTGATTAATAACTGCAGGAACACATCCTGCCAGCTCTAGAGAATTTGCAAGGCTTCGTCGGGGAAATGGATGAAAGTTATGATATGTGAGAAGAGTAGCCGCTTGTGTTAATTTCATCAAGGAGGAGTTTGTATGTCGCTTTTACTTCCATAGGTCTGTGAATCAAGGATTGTTAAAGATGAAAAATAATATGATATCGATATTGATTCAATAAATATCGGCGCTAGCGTATAATACGTGAAATATAAAATTGAATTTTTATAAAAAGAATTATTCAAGCAAGTTCAATAGCTATTAAACAAGGGATAGTACACATAAATATCTCTGAATGTTGCATTATTCGCTCAACGAGGTGAGATTATTAATCTTTGCTTAATAATTCCTACTTTAGTATTTTGAGTAGAAATAGAAATAAAAAATTACAGTGCCTTGTTGGCGGTAACAGCTGAAAGAGCAGTCAAATTTCGGCGGTATGGTAAGTATAGGAGTGTGCTGAAACTTGCCAGCTTCACTTGATTATAGTTTCTGTTGGCTAACTTCAAAAAATAGAAGATTCCATATTTCATTAGCGAATGGAAAGTGGATGATGTTCTCCGGTGAAAGGAGATTGAAGACCAGCTGCTTGCCAATAATCTGTTTTCTGTGGTCATAAAGTGAAGGGTTTCTTTTTATAACTACACTCGTCTCCGGGTGTGGTCAGTGCTGTGTCTCAACACATTAGAAACGAATTAGCAATGGCATATAGGAAGCGTGTAAATTATGTTGTAAGGGTAAAGTTACTGAACAAATCGTTACTAATGTAACGACCGTCGCCATATTGTTATCAGAGATCTACGAAGATCGGATACTGATATAAAAGACGATAATGATCGTATGAAGCGCATACGACATACTTGAAATATTGCATGTACGCTTTACTCACTACGTGAGTTCTTTGTGAACACCTAAATTTAAACCTGATCACCACCTCGTTTTCCCACGTAATCTAACGGGTTATCGCCATTCCAGTCATGCGTCAGTTATTGCAATTTCTGGATGCACCTATCTAGAAGTTGTCCGTTCCTGATGAGTGCTTATCGATTCAAGCGCTCTTAAGTGTTAGTAGTTGAAGGCTATTCCCAATGCAATAAATGAACTAGCATAAGAGAGCGATATCTTGATTTTGATTAGTGAAGCGCGGGCAGCCTCGCTACTGCTAAGACCAACCTATCTTGTCCTATTAAGAAGTTATGTAAAGGATATTTCAGGCTATATTATCCGTATAAGTCAGGTAAAGGCAAGGAACAGACTACCCTTGATAAGCACAGCATCTTATTGATTTGAGATTCATTGAAATTATTTTATGCTAAAAATCATTCAAGAATATTTTAGCGTTGGTAAGCACATGTTTTTACGATCAAGATCGTGTCGTGAATATTTATGCCAGTCAATAGGCGGTTTTTGTGAAGATATGACAAAATCGCAACTATTATATTAAATATACCTAATGATGCTTGTGCTACACAAGACCTATGTCGAATGGCCTTGCATTTTAGGATGTGTTTTTCAATTGATATTATTCACGTGATAGTAGGATACGTTTCTTTGTAAAATGTTGAGTTTGGCCGTAACATTATGGGTTAAAAAATAGCACCGAGTGATTTTATACTCTAAAATAGCAACTATTCAAACTAACTGGAATCATGCTCAGAGACACATAAAGCATAAAGATTCGAATAATATTAAACTTAGTAAAATATCGCTATGCATTGATTTATTGCTTGTTGAGTAATCGGTTTGATATTTTTTAACTTTCCGAATCCGATAAAAATGGATTCCACCCTATCGGTTTCAGGGAGGCACTGTTTATTAACATAGTGTTTGGGTTATTTAGGATATTTATAGATTTATAAAAAGGTTTCTAAATCAAAATAAAAGTAATACCAACCTACTGTAGAAGGAATGTATATTTTGATCTAATTTAGTTATATTCATAATTTAGTAGAAAATAGCATTCTCTATATTTATTTACTTCGTATATTACTTGGCATTCATGAGACTTGCAGTGAGTAACTCAGTAGTTAATTACTTCATATTCAATGTGCCTCTTTCGCACTAATGGCGATGGTCTGCAAGATATAGGCTTAATCACAGCTTGTAAATTAATCATACATTTCCTCGCCAAGCTGAATAAAAAAGAGGAAGAAGATAATCTCGAGAAATTACGTCAGCCTTACATCCCGCTACTACTCGACCTTAAAAATCAGAAACCAAGATGGCATTGTTGTCTGCTTTCGAGAGGAGGGTAGCTGAGTCTAGAATAGCGAAACTTGACTGCATGTTAGAGATTCAGACATGATGTAAGCAACATGCTGCACAGTTGCCTATTCACTGTGAGAGTTAGCCTCAGTCTATAATCACCACGATAAAGCATTGCCGAACTCACCTGGACCTATTCAAACAAGCTACTGACAAAACAGCGCGCTGCATTACAGCCAAAATAGTAAGTTAACTATTATGAGTGGCACTAGAACTACACAGAGTAGTCTGACACCCAGGGCTGCCCTTAATTAGTACAACTAATAAACTACGCACAGATGGCTACCACTGCTAATTAGGCCAGAAACACTGCTACAGATTGGCACTAATTAGCCAACAGGTTGTTCAGTCCGTGCTAGCAGTACTGCTAACACTGCGCGTTTAGTGGCTATTAGCTTGTGATGCGCTGACGCAGCCAGCTTGCTGAACTTGTCCGCTTCTAGACTCGCACCAATCATCCTCAAGCCGAGGATGTTAGTGGGGGAATTTATCCAGTTGAGTAGTAATACCAGTATCAGCGCCATTAGTTAAGTAGATTTGATTGGTCAGGCCAAACCTCTTCAGGCGAAAGTCAATCCGGAATTGCGCACTTACCCTGAAGCAGATTTGAAGTACTGTACTACTTTTTATGTTAGACAAACGGCCAGCAGGTATTGGCAGCAAGTGTTATTTACTAGCACGTCAGGCCTGGGTGAAGTGTATGACTTTCAAATATGTGAAATTGGCTGTCTGGGATAGTCTTTATCAAGGTCTGCAAGACCGGATGTATGCGCATAAACTGGAGCACAAGCATTCTACTTAGCTAACGGGTAGCGTACGCACCACTTTTGTACTGCCATGTGTTAAGACGATATTTATTAGGTCTTAGACCGGTGTGTCGACTCAGTGCCTACTATATCTTCGTAAGCCCGAATCTAGTGGTTCGATGAGTAATAATTGATAAAATAGCAGCGGAGCGATGCTAAAGCGTTGTTGAAACTGATTCCGTGGTGGTAGGCGGCATTAGAAATTTCCTGCCTGGGTTTCTAGAGGTGATGGTTAGTACTTCTGCTAACCTGTATCTTACCCAGCTTCGAGTTCCGATAAGCAGCCGGGTTCTCATTACGGCGGATACGGTGTATTATTACTAGTAATTGAGGGGAAATGCCGATTGTATCGAGGTGGTGTTATGGTAGAAGCTGCTATACACTCTATAGTATATAAATGAGCTCCGCTAATAGACGTTGGTCAACTGACCTATTCTAACCACTACGGAGAAAGATATTTCACTGCGCACTCCGCAGATAATGGGTCGATTACCATCCTAGGTAATTAGAGTGGCTTTGGATTTCCTCAAAAATATGCTGAATACGGCCAATCAATTGATCTGGACAGGCTAAAGGCGCTGCAGCCGCAGCTAAGGAAAGATGCGTTACTGACTTGATAGTAATCATTCAGGACATCAATCATTGTGATTATTACCTTACAGTGAGCTGATAGCGCATACACTAGGCAATGTCGAGGCTACTTTCTTAATTATCCGGATGCATATATGCTAATGTTGCCGTGATTGCCAGGGCAACACGTTAGATTTGTGCAATTTTTGTTGTGTCATACGGTCTCAGGACTAAGCAACCGCACCGTTTCTAGCCGATATATGACCGAGATGTACGTTTTCTGATAAGTATCAGAACTATACAAAGATCACTGACGTCAAACAGCAAACTAGATCACTGTACGTTACAGGATTCCGCTAAACAATAGTCGCTCTCCGGCCTGTTCAGGCTCAATACCCCGCAGGCTGCTGTGTAGCAGCAGTTCGCTAATCTGTAGCAATTGCTTTTCAGGCGTAAACAGTTAATCGCGAGGATAATTTCTCTGTAGTAGGGATGCTACCCTTATCAAGGGATTTATCTTACAAAGCCGCTGTTGAGAAACGCATCAGATGCTTACTACTTCGTTCCTGAACAGCGGTATGCACCATGAATTATAGATTAACCATTCTCCTAAGATTATCAAGGGCGGTTGATTCACATTTTTATGTCCATTTTATTAAAGAGTATCTGGTCGTTAGGTCTGGAAATGGGTAGCAGAAGCTGATTATGTCACATGACATGTTGCGCTCGCGCGCCTATTACGAGAGCATACTAGGTATGTCTGCCCATGCAGTTTCCGAACCAGAGTATTTAGCAAGGTCTATTTCCAATCAGCTGGAAATAGCCATGTTTCCGTTGCCTATCTCCGAGATCAGTTCTTTCGTGAAGTTTACGATCCCATCCGATGGATATAATGTAGGAACCATATAGCGCATCACCCGCGTAAAGCGAGCGCGACAACCGCTTGTTTATCATACTAGCAGTATGATGTTAATGGGTTAAGGATAATGGTGCTGTATACTAAGTATAATTATCCTTATCAGAGGCCTAACACTATTCGGCAAACATTAATATCAACTCCTGCGATAAGGTACTGCAAAATCAACCCGCTGCTCAGTTTGTGCAATATACATAATTCTAGCAGAAGAAACATATTACAGATTGGACTAAATGTTCTGTGTGGAAATGAGCCCTTAAATAAGAAATCTTGCAACAGAGGGTTCAACGTTAGTGCAACGCATTCTCTAGACACAAGCACAAAAAGCTGACAGCTGCCTTACGGCTCTATGGCCTGATAGCCGCGTGCTTATGGTTGCTTACGGTAGGTGGAGTGTGGGTCAGCTGGAATAATGAAAGCGTTCAGCGATCTGCCTACAATATTAGGTGACTAACTTTGTCATCTAAGTATCAACCGCATCTTCTGCCTTTCTGCTTTCCTTTGGTCAGACAAGCAGAAAGGTGGGATAGCCCTCTCTTCACGCCAACGCTGCTTCAGCAAGAAGCGTACTGCAGCACTGGTGCAGTATGAGGTCTCTGGTATTTGGCTTTCCCTTAGCTGGCGCAGAAGGAGTGATGGCACACTAATAATGCTGGTAGTATTTACTATGCTTGATTTATCTCAATAGATGCATTGCTCAACCTGTCTTCCGTGGTTCTATCCTGAGCCTATTCCATTATACAGACGCCGCAATTGTGTCTTGATATTAAAATCAGTAAGTGACGTTGGAGATTGATGCTTGATTAGGGCCCTCTTACAGAGCTGAGTACGGATAAATCTTCATATAAAAGTGACCGCGACGGTGTGTGACTGTATTATAGCACCATTTGTGCTGCGAACGCAAATGGCTATGCGTCCTCTTATGGGTGGTCTCCGTACAATTAGTGATTCGGCTTGGTGGATAAACTGACTGCGCGTGTTTAGCTAGTGCGTGGCTCACGGTAGACAAAAGCCCTGAATGACCTGGCGTGCTACTAACTCTAGTGGAGAATATCCTAATACCTCGCATCGCAGCAGTGATAAAGACAGCTATCGCTTAGAATAGTATGTTAGAGTGTCTGAGGCGATATTAAGCCCAAATTTATTGATATTATCACTGAATAAAGTTGATTGTGATTAAATAGCATATATAAGCTTACATTCATATTCAGCGCTAAGAGTGCACGGTTTCTTCTCTTCTATGAAGACTCAGATGCCTGTGCTGAGCAAAGTGAGGCCTATCCAGAGAACGTACTGCCTGCTTTTTATATTTTAGTCATTGGGACGGACGACTAGTTTTAAAAAGAGCTTGTTCAGCCTCGGACGGTAACCCATCACAGATTATCTGTTTTCCAGACTCAGTCTGCAAATATTTAAGGCTGTCCTGGCGTTTAATAGTTTCTCCTGATCCTCTCGGGTCTTCCTGCGGCTCTTGATATGAGTTAAGTTGATCAACCATCAAATATAGTTTATTTAAAAGTTTTACTTTATTGCATAGTTTAATAATTTATGGAATTATCATTTGTGAAATGAAGATAATAATCCCCACTTTAGAGCATGACATTAGCATTAAGCACGGACTTCGGAAACATAAGCCGATGGTTTTGACTATCTAAGATAGTCAGCGCTTCTTACCGACAATTCTAATACATCTTTGTGCCTTTCCCGTTAAAGCCATCGTCCTCAGCTGATTGCTAATGGTTACAGGGCATGTACTGTTAGAGGTGTCACGGGCGGTGCAATTGTTTATTGGTTTATATTTACTCAATTTACTATACAACACCACATTTCTCAAGGCTTGAAGTGATTCATCGCTTCTCGAGAAAAACTGAATATAGTAATTGACAATAGGCGTATTATTCGCCACAACGTCGATTGTGACATTCTTCCAGTAAATGCTGCGGCTTAGGCTGAAAGCCTCCTGGAACACCAGAGTCAAATCAATAAGCGTTAGAGTCCTATGTGCTAGCGTACGTGGATCATCCTCACTAGAGGCTGTGAGGTACGAATATTTTAAAGTGCATCATAAACCCGACCCTGTTGAATTGAAAGAGTGAGATTTTAAGCCTTTCCGTTACTAGCTACCCCCTTTCTTGGCTTTCGATTATCTCATTCCATACACCTTGGCAGGGCAAGGTGTATGCTTTACTTGCAGGAAAAATATTAGCGTGAGCGGTTTCTATATTTGCCAAAGACTTCTTGTCACTATATTTGACTCAGGCAGGAGTCACTTGCCTTAGCCCTTTAAGCTCCGCCGTAGTTATACACAGCATCTGCAACTGGTGCTGTTCATAATCCATGAACCAATCAAGGTAAACAGCTTGATGCTGAGCCTTGCACAAAGAAAAGCTTTTCTCGCGAAAAGCGGCGTTCTCGCTAACGTTGCTGATTTATTATTCCGATAGAAAATGAGCGATCTAGCTTTAAGTGTGGAGAGGTCCCCTTAATCAGGCTGTTAAAGGTCGATCTATCGGATAATCTCGGTTACTAGTAAACGCTAATTAATCAGAGTGTTGGTCCCGATCTTGATCATCCTCTCCTCTCCTCTCCTCTCCTCTCCTGGCTAGCACTATTCAGTGGACCTTTCTTTCTTGTATCCAGGGTGTCTCCGATATTAATTGCCTCTTCTAGCACCTTGAGTAGGACAAGCACATAAGGGAAAATGCGAGCCAAGATCGCATAAGGACTACTATAGGCGTCGTAGGTACCGATTGAATTGTGGAGTGAGCGCACAATAGTATAATTTTGTGGGTTTTGTAAAGTGCAGTTCCCTTCTCATTTTATATCATAGGTATTTAGCGCCTACACAGAAGTAATACAAAAACTCTTTCAAAAAAGGGCGTGTATTGCTTTCGATAGCTCTAGTGGGTCATCCAGGCGCTGGTTAGACGTTCAGTTCCTGACACGATCAATAGTGATGTCTATTCTATTTAAGGTGTATATTCTCCATGGGAGCATATTGCAATAAGCAGAACTGCATTCCAATGCCACGAAATATGGGAGAACACAGACCGACGGCTTAAGAGTATATGCCTCACTAAATGCCAGCGCGTGTAGTTAAACTACAAGAGGCCGATCACGTATAGCGACATGTTGATGTGTTTGTCGATATAATATGTGCACATGTCGTAGCGCTATTAGCTATTTTGCTTAATGGTGGGATCATATCTTGATCAAATCGAAAGAGTTAACACTAAGCCGAAAAACACATTTGATAAGACTCGGTCTTGGTTACTTTTCTAGTTACGAATAGTGCACAATGAAGGCGTGCACTTAGCTAGGGTCGAATAGTATCGGGTAATTACAACCCAAAGCATACAAATATATCATACGGCTTATATCATCTACACCTTGGGTGTTGTACAGGAAAATCCAAGCTGTAGTGATCATTGATCAGACTTATTTTAGTACAGGCGCTGATATAAAACGCTGTCCCTGCTAGGATGAGTAACATATTATGGCGTTCTCTAATCTGTATTTTGACCTCACGCTGTATGTCTTATTCGATTAAGAAGCCGAAGAAGATGGGTAAAGTAGACCCTCTGTACTTAGGCAATGTGGTTGCCTCACATACTAAAATATTTTGAAACGCCGTATTAACTCATTTATTGATACTAATTGATGTCGTACAATTGGTACTTCTGCTTGCTGCAGCCTGTGCCAGGTAACTCTCCCACCATTTACTGTAGACAATCTATTAGTTGACATAGGGGGATAAGGCATATTAGCGCATTAGCGACCTTGCTTAGATAGGGTGATCATTGTAGGTGCCTTACAACAAGATGATTACCATTCGCTGAACCCAGCCAATGTTGGGCGCCTGAGCAAGTGTTATTATGACTTACAATAAGTGAGGGAGGCGCATTGCGCTGGCAGCGTAGCTCTATGTTTCAGTACATACGACTATCTACCTACTTCCTGCGCGGATTACTGCAGGGAGAGACTAATGTTCGCCTTATTCTGTTTCTCTAAGGTAGCTCTTAACTAACATTCCACTTATCGCGCCATATCGTGACTATAAGCATGAACAATATAACCAGCGGCGGTATAAAACTAGCCCTGCAGGGACCAGATCTTGTACTTATGAGATATCAAAGCAGGCGCTGATAGCGGTCTGCTCCCTTGATAGTGATGTATAATTAAAGCATTAATTTAGCGATCCTTACTAATTCGTTGAGAATGCAGTATGCAAGTTACTCTCTATATACTCATAGATCTAGCTTAAGCTATCTTGAATTTGGATTATTATGTGCAAACCATATCCATGGGGATCAACACCCTCTGTGTCATTCTTTACTTTAACCTATTGTATAATAGGTGTGACGCCGCTGAGATGCTGTCACATTTTTCCTACTATTTTCTCTTAAAGACTCACGGGCTATCGCGCGATTCCGCCGTTAACACTAACCTACTGGTTCCGCCGGACTTTCCTGTAGTTCAGCGGATTTTCTGATCTGCATAGAGGGAGTGATCAGAGCTACTTTTCACACACAGTGAGTAAAGTTACTCATTGAGGCAAAAAAAACGCTTTGTAATTAAGGTTCTCTGGGTGAGAGGGCACTACCAATATTTTGGAAGCAGGTTTTATTGCTTGGAACAAAATAGCAGTGTTTTATTATTTCTACTCTCAGTCGGTGACTAGGCCATATAATTCTGGTGTATTGACATGAAGTGAAATTAAATACAAAATTTTCCAAACATTTGTTTTTTATTTCTATTCATGTAAAGTTTATTAAAAACTAATTTCCATTAGTGAACCCTGCATTTTTAATAAATGGCATTGAAAGATGCTTATCAACTATGATTATTATTAATAGCGTGAATATTTTGAAATGATTATTTGTTATTTACTTGACAACTCTTGGACTTAATATGAGAAATATTTACAGATATTTTGTAAAAATAATTTTAGAAATAGTCTGTTGTACCTAAGTTGTTAAAGTGAATATATAAATTCATAGTCTATTCTAATAAATAGTTGGAAGTGCTTTTATTGAGTATTAACACTATTGCAGATGATGATAATAAGAATTAGATATCGTGCTGTGGTAGTTATTATTGACTAACCAGAAAGCGTTCTATCCATATGGTCCTGACCATTCTTTGGAGTAATTAACATGGTTGTTATTTACATCATTGTCGAATTAACGTTATTGCTGAACAGAAGTTCTGAATAATATAGATTAGGGAAATAACAAAAGCCTGAGATACTTATGTACGCGTTTTATCAGCATATGGTTCCGATCTGTATCGATACAAATTCCGTGCCTAGAGCTGGATGAAAAATTTCTGATTGAGTGGATCATAACGAAGATATTTATAGATCTAACAGATGTTCCGATGATAATATGCCGATGGCAGCATTGCATATGCTAGTGCTGTTTGCCGGTGCTGTGCAAATAGATACTTATGTCAAAGTTTTACTTCATACTGAAATGTTACAAAGATTGATGCGTTGGCAGCGTGCTAACATAATGCATATCTATGATATAGAAGAGACATATAATACATTTATTCAAGTCGCGATTCATTATGAGTTAACCAGCATTTAAAATCGTGTTCAGAATACATGATATTGTAATTAAGGTGGCATACAAAACACTGCAACTGAATTAATCACTAAGCAACTACTTAGTCAAGATCCTAAGTAATCTTGCTATTAGCATTTTCCTCCTCTTAATTGAGTTTGCTATATTTATTAGAAGTTGTAGTTTTGGTGAGTGACAACACTGGGTGAATATACTTTGATGGTGGTATCCTATTTGTTTTACACCCTACCAAGTAAATGACTTGGTAGGTAGAATTCCGTTTGAATTTAAGCGGAGGGGGATGATTGTGCCTGGAATTGCTCGTATACTGGCTGATTTAAAGAATTGAGTAATTTAATATCAAATTAATAGATGATACTAACCAGAACGTATGTGGCAAAATTTAGACTACTCTGTGCCATTAGGGCGTACAGACGGCATGGATCCGCCCATCCTATTTTGACTCTAAATCATTCTTTTTTAGAACGGTAGAATCAGAATAGATCTGACAGTACTACGAATCCCTATCGCTAATACTATAATTATTTTTATTGCTTCTTTGTAAGATCTTACCAGTCCCACTAGTGTGGGGTTTCATATTGATTATCACACATGAATTAGGTGATATTTTATTGATAATAAAATAAAGCGGAATTATATCGGCATTGCGTTAGCAACTTTTCACAAACCCGCTATCAATATCTTTATGGATGCTACCTTTCCTCTAAAAAAATCGTTCATTAACGATGGGAAGCATTAGTTTTTATTTGCCGGATCTAGCTAAGCTTAAAAATAAAATAAAGTAGGCAGCTATTCTGGTTCGTAATAATTACAACATAGTAATATTTCACTAATTTTAAAATACTCTCTCAATACTAACGACTTAGCTATTTTTAGTTATTGTTATTTATTGGATCGGTTACGTATAGTAGAAAACATTATGTTATTCCTGCCACAGAATATAAAACGGTCCCTCCCTAGCTGATTCAACTAGATAGTTCCATTATCCAATAAAATCATTCACAGATAAAAATTCCTTTCTTGCTATTCTTTCTTCTACTCTTCGTCCGCACAGTTGAGTTAACCATTTTAACTGGTCAAGTCACTTATAATCTCTGCTTTAGGTGTATCAATTTACTGGATAGGATTTGATTGAGCCAATAAGAAGAACGATAAAATATATACTGTGGAAATAGGTGGGGTTAATATCCCATAGGTGATATTAACCTAGAAAGGCATCTGGCAATTAAACCTAGTTAGATACCCTATATATCTTGAAACAGTAACTCTAAAATAGAGTGAACCCCGCTTATTAAATAGTGTGTTTCTTTACAAGAAACCGGCATTTTAAGGTAAAAATAAACATTAACGATGGTGTGTCTGTAATAAAAACAGGTGCGAAATGCGTTAATGACTGAAAAAGAGAATTGGTTGATCGCTTATTACTAGCGATGATTTTAAATTAGATGAATGATGAACTATATATTTGACGAATGTCGCTTGATGAGCATTCCAGAGATAATACAAGCGAATCATTCTGTTTTAATCTTAATGCAATATACAAGCTGTTAAGCGTAACGGCTGCCGCTACTGAGCCTATTAAAAACACAAGAGCAAGCATACTGTGTCTATTGGCAATAAACTGAAGAGAATTAAATTTGAGTCATTAAGTCAAACATATTTAATCAAAATGAGTTGTCTCATAGCTAATGTTAGCGGGGAACCCGTATCTTATTCCCCGCTTATTTTAAAGCAAATGATTCTGATCACCGTTCTGGAGTTTCTCGTTAGAGGCTAGCAAATACAGTATAAATTGATTAGCGCTGATTTATGAAGATTTCTCAGCAAAAGTATTCTTCTGGATTTTACATAGCTACTCTTTTGTTGGCGTTCTCAACTCTGTTTTTTAGTTTCTGCCCCGGACGGAAAGTAACCACTCGACGCGCTGTGATCGGAATTTCTTCGCCGGTTTTTGGGTTACGCCCAGGACGTTGGTTCTTGTCACGCAAGTCAAAGTTGCCAAAACCTGACAATTTCACCTGTTCACCGCTCGCAAGAGTTCGGCGAACCTCTTCAAAAAATAGTTCTACCAGATCTTTAGCATCCCGTTTGCTCAGCCCAAGTTTTTCAAACAGATATTCTGACATTTCAGCTTTAGTAAGCGTCATAGATTCAATCTCTCAAGGATGCCTGGAATCGCTGTCTTAAAGCCTCTACACATTTTGCAACGGTAGAGGCTATCTCCTCTTCTCTAAGTGTAGAGGCTGTGTCTTGTAATATCAGGCTGATACCCAGGCTCTTATAGCCCTCTGGCACGCCTTTCCCTCGGTATACGTCAAATAAGTTTATGCCAACCACCTGATTTGAGTCAACTTTTTTACACTCTGCTAATATGTCTGCTGCGGCGACTTTTTCCGCTACTACTACAGCGATATCACGGCGGTTGGCCGGGAAGCGAGAAATCTCCTTTGCCAAAGGCACTCTGCGCCTTGCAAGCTTGTTCCACTCCAATTCGAAAACCAAGGTTTGTCCCTTTAGGTCTAGCTTTCCTTCCAGTGCTGGATGAATCAAACCAATAAAACCTATACGTTTGCCGTGTAAATAAACTGCCGCGCTTTGCCCTGGATGCAATGCAGGATTTTCTTCTTCCAAGAACTGAATGTCAGACAATTGGCCAGTTAACTCAAGGACAGATTCCAGCTCCCCTTTTAAATCATAGAAATTAACTGGCCTACACGTCAAATTCCAGTGCTCGTCGTGCGCTTGGCCACTGATCACTGCTGCCAGCATAACATCCTGACGGACACCCAAATGTGCCGAAGCATCAGGCACAAAGCGCCGACCGCTTTCGAACAAGCGCAGGTGTGTTTGCTGGCGGTTATGATTGTACACTGCTGCCGATAGCAGCCCAGGCCACAAAGATAGGCGCATTGCTGACATGTCAGCTGAGATTGGGTTAGGAAGAGTAAGTGCTTCCTCCCCAGGGTGAAGTAACGCCTGCACTTTAGGGTTTACAAAGCTATAGGTGATCGCTTCTTGGAATCCGTGATCAACCAGTAGGGTCTTGATACGCCCCAGCGTCAGATTGGATTCAGGGTGTGTATTCATCACTAGATTGGCCCGTACTGGTACGTTAGGAACATTCTTATAACCGTAAATACGCACTATTTCTTCAATCAGATCTTCTTCAATTTTGATGTCAAAACGCCAACTTGGTGAAACAGCTAACCAGGTTTCATCTTGATGGGTTACATGGCAACCAAGTCTGTGAAGAATATCACTGACCTGATCGCTTGGAACTACATGGCCGAGTAGGCGATCTAACTTCTTACGGTGTAATTTAATAGTCGCAGGATTAGCTAGTTCATTTTTATCAGTGACATCAATGATTGGGGCAGCCCGGCCACCACAGATGTCCATCAGCAGGCGGGTGGCACGCTCCATTGCTTGGTCTTGCAGCGTAGGGTCTACCCCACGCTCATACCGGAGAGAAGCATCGGTGTGAAGATCCGGGCGGCGTGCACGGCTAGCGAGCGCCTGCGGGTTGAAGAAAGCACACTCCAGCATCACATCTTGCGTCTTATCAGATACCCGGGAATATTCGCAGCAGAAGACCCCCCCCATCGCTAGCGCTTTATGATGATCAGCGATGACTAAAGTGTCAGAATTTAATTTGATTTCGTTGCCGCCTTGCAGCATCAAGCACTCTCCTTGTTTAGCCATGCGCACCACGATGCCACCTTCGATGTAATCAAGATCAAAGGCATTTACTGGTTGGCCAAGTTCTAGCAACACGTAGTTAGTTATATCTACTACTGGATTTATTGAACGAATACCAGAGCGACGCAGTTTTTCACGCATCCAGAGGGGGGCGCTAGCCTTGCTATTTATTCCCTTCACCACCCGAGCTAGATAACGCGGGCATCTTTGAGACTCGTCAATCCGAATTGGTAGCGTAGTATCAATGGTAGTAGCAACTGGCGTTATTTCCGGTTTAGTCAAAGCCATGTGGTTAAGCACGCTGATATCACGCGCGATCCCAAGAATACTCAGACAGTCTGCTCGGTTTGGTGTGACGCTGATTTCGATGGTGTTGTCATTTAGTTTAAGATAGTCACGTATATCAGTACCGATCGACGCGTCTTGTGGCAGCTCGATGATCCCATCATGGGCCTCTGGAATTCCTAGTTCGGAAAACGAACAGAGCATGCCTTCCGAAAGTTTGCCTCGCAGTGTAGTTGCTTTGATTTTGAAGTTACCCGGTAGGATTGCACCTATGGTAGCTACTGCTACTTTTAAGCTAGGGCGGCAGTTTGGTGCACCGCAGACAATATTCAGCAAGTGATTGTCACCAATATTAACTTTGGTGACGCACAGTTTGTCAGCGTTTGGATGCAGACCACATTCGACAACTTCCCCGACCATTACGCCTTGAAACGTCCCTGCGACCGGTTCTACCCTATTTACTTCTAAGCCGGCCGTAGTGATTTGGTCGGATAATGCTTCGCTGTTGATAGGCGGATCGATCCACTCTCGCAACCAGAGTTCACTGAATTTCATGTGATACCCCCCTTAATTAAACTGTTTGAGGAAACGCAGGTCGTTTTCGAAAAAGTCCCGTAAATCCTTGATACCGTAGCGCAGCATCGCCAGGCGCTCCATTCCCATGCCAAAGGCAAAACCGGCGTAAATTTCTGGATTGATCCCAACATTACGCAGAACGTTCGGATGTACCATGCCGCAACCGAGCACTTCTAACCATTGTCCATTCTTATCGATTACGTCAACTTCTGCAGAGGGTTCAGTGAACGGGAAATAAGAGGGTCGGAAACGGACCTGTAAATCTGCTTCAAAGAAATTGTTCAAGAAATCGTGTAGCGTTCCCTTTAGGTTGGAAAAGCTGATATTTGTATCGACGTACAACCCTTCCATCTGATGAAACATTGGTGTGTGAGTGTAATCGTAGTCTTTACGATAAACACGGCCCTGTGAAATAATACGAACTGGGGGATTTTGATGCTTCATGGTTCGAATTTGCACGCCAGAAGTTTGTGTGCGGAGTAGCCGCGTGGAATCGAACCAGAAGGTGTCGTGATCCGCGCGTGCAGGGTGGTTACCAGGCATATTCAAGGCGTCGAAGTTATGATAACAGTCCTCAACCTCAGGACCGTTAGCCACAGAGAAGCCAAGCTCAGAAAAGAAGGTTTCGATACGTTCGATAGTACGAGTTACGGGATGCAAACCACCGTTATTCATACGGTAACCCGGTAGAGAGACATCAATTTTCTCAGCCGCTAAACGTTTATTTAATACTGCGGTTTCCAGTGTTTGTTTACGTGCATTCAGCGCATCTAGTACCGTCTTTTTCGCCTTATTGATTACCGATCCTGCCACTGGGCGATTTTCTTTGGGGACTGTACGTAGAGTCTGCATTTGTAGAGGAAAATGGCCTTGTTTACCGAAAAATTCGGTGTGTAATAAATTCAACGCGGCAGTATCCTTGGCATCTTTTATAGCGGCTAAGGCAGTGGTAATTATCTCTATGAGATGTGGCATTGCTTTCCTCTTATTTTATCCACTATGGCCTCATTAATTGTTGTCGATTCTTCGGATAGACTTTGGTTGATCTTTAAATACTTGCAGGCCGTATCTGGTTGGAAACTCGCGCAAAATCAGTAAGTATCCGGTATTAACAAATCTACGGCTCAACAGCTGTATAAAGATGAATCAGAAAAAAGAAAGCCTCCACTAGGAGGCCTTAGGCGCTATTGATCGTTTCTTGTTTACGCGCAATCCTCTTATAATTCAACGCTAAATAAAAAAGAAGAGAAAATAGAGACGTAAATGACCGTATGTACTTAATTGATGATTAATCAGCTGTGTCATATTGACTAGTTATGGCAGTCAATATTTTACTTATAAAAATAAAGTAAGAGGGTGCGTATGCCCCTCTTTTGACTTTTCTATAACAAAGCTAATTTCGCTTTATCAACTAGTGCGCTGAAGGCTATTTTATCTAAAACTGCGATATCAGCCAGGACTTTACGGTCAATTTCAATAGAGGCTTTTTTGAGGCCGTTCATGAAATTGCTGTAAGAGAGACCGCTCTGCCGAGCAGCCGCATTGATACGTGTAATCCACAGTTGACGAAAGTGTCGCTTCCGTTGACGCCGGTCACGGTAAGCATACTGGCCTGCCCTGATTACTGCTTGGAAGGCAATACGATATAGGCGAGAACGAGCACCGTAGTAGCCTTTCGCCTGCTTTATAATTTTCTTCCGACGTGCGCGTGAGATTACACTCCGTTTTACTCGAGCCATACACATTCTCCTAAAGTCTTATTCTAGATTCAAAAAGATGATTTATGCGTACGGCAAGCAGGCAATAACGAGAGCTAGATCGCTTTTAGAAACTAAGCCTTTTAGCCGCAGGTGACGTTTGCGCTTTGTTGCTTTTTTAGTCAGAATATGACGTATATTAGCATGTTTACGCTTAAAACCTCCCCCCCCCGTTTTTTTAAAGCGCTTTGCTGCACTACGTACAGTTTTAATCTTTGGCATTTTAATTAAATCCGTTTCTGTTAATAAACAACGAATCAGTTAGGGGAATAAAGAACCTCGTCATCCAGTCGTGCGCGGGTTCGAGTACTTGGAAGCCTTACTTTTTCTTCTTTGGTGCAAGCACCATAATTATCTGACGTCCTTCGATCTTTGTAGGCAAGCATTCAACAACGGCAAGATCAGCTAGTTCACACAGTTCTCTACGGACGCGGTTAAGCACTTCCATACCAATCTGTTGGTGCGCCATTTCACGTCCCCTGAAGCGAAGAGTGAGTTTTGCTTTATCGCCATCTTCTAGAAAGCGCACAAGTTTGCGCAGTTTGATTTGATAGTCACCATCATCAATACCAGGACGGAATTTAATTTCCTTAACCTGAATAACTTTTTGTTTTTTCTTCTGTTCTTTTATTGATTTGCTCTTTTCATAGAGAAATTTGCCGTAATTCATAATCCGGCAAACTGGCGGTTCGGCATTTGGGCTGATTTCTACTAAATCAACGCCTACTTCCGCAGCTTTTTCAAGAGCTTCATGCAGACTTAGAATGCCTATTTGATCGCCATCAATGTCTGTTAGGCGAACTTGGTGAGCTCGAATTTCTCTGTTAATGCGATTAGGACGCGCCGGTTGCACTCGTTTTCCACCTTTAATACTTTATCCCTCCAGTTGATGAAGACAACGGCTACGGATTTCTTGCAGCAGCTTGCTTACGACTTGATGTACGTCTTGGCTTCCCAAGTTTTTCCCACCGCGAGTACGAATGGAAACCTGTTTAGCTGCGACTTCTTTGTCACCGCATACCAATATATAAGGAACCCGCCGTAATGTATGCTCACGAATTTTAAAGCCTATTTTTTTATTTCTCAAGTCCACTTTAGCGCGAATACCGACATCTTGTAGTGTTTTTGTTACAAATTGTACGTAATCGAACTGGCTCCTGCTGATATTTATCACCACGACCTGTAGTGGAGCTATCCATGTTGGGTAGAACCCAGCATAGTGTTCAGTAAGGATACCGATAAACCGTTCTATAGAGCCCAATATAGCCCGGTGAATCATTACAGGAACGGCACGGTCGTTGTTTTTACTAATATAAGATGCTCCTAACCGACCGGGTAAGAAGAAATCAAGCTGCACGGTACCACATTGCCATGCACGATCCAAACAATCATGTAGTGTAAATTCAATTTTTGGTCCGTAGAAGGCCGCCTCACCTAGCTGATATTTAAATGGAATACCGTTTTCGGTCAGCGCAGAAGCTAAGTCTTCTTCTGCACGACTCCACATATCATCTGTACCAATACGCTTTTCAGGGCGGGTAGACAACTTAACTGCGATCTTATCGAAACCAAAGGTTGCGTATAGATCATAGACCATATGAATACATGTGTTCACTTCCGCCCGCACTTGCTCCTCGGTACAAAAGATGTGGGCGTCATCTTGCGTAAAGCCACGTACACGCATTAAACCGTGAAGAGAACCTGAAGGTTCGTTACGGTGGCAACTGCCGAACTCTCCCATACGCAATGGTAAATCGCGGTACGACTTCACGCCTTGGTTGAAGATCTGTATATGGCCTGGGCAGTTCATAGGTTTTACACAGTAATCGCGGTTTTCCGCTGAGGTGGTGAACATGGCGTCTTTATAGTTTTCCCAATGACCAGTTTTTTCCCAGAGCATACGATCCATCATGAATGGGCCTTTTACTTCTTGATAGTGATATTCTTTGAGCTTTATGCGTACAAAATCTTCTAATTCACGGAAAATTATCCATCCATCGTTGTGCCAAAATACCATGCCAGGTGCTTCTTCTTGCATATGATAAAGGTCGAGCTGTTGACTGATCTTACGATGATCACGTTTAGTTTCTTCTTCCAAGCGTGTCAGGTAGGCATCCAACTGCTGTTTATCCGTCCATGCAATCCCGTAGATACGCTGTAACATTTTATTGTTTCTGTCGCTGCGCCAGTATGCGCCAGAAGTTTGCTGAAGCTTGAAATGATGGCAAAATCGTATGTTCGGCACATGTGGACCGCGGCACATATCGATGTATTCTTGGTGATAATACAGGTTGGGGCGATCATTTGGACTGATGTTTTCATCAAGAATCGCCACTTTATAGCTTTCCGCACGAGCAGAAAAGGTATCACGAGCCTCTTGCCAACTAACATTTTTCTTGATGATATCGTAGTTTTTATCAGCTAATACATGCATCCGATTTTCTAGTAGATCCAGATCTTCCTGAGTCAAATTAGGTTCGATGTCAATGTCATAGTAGAAACCGTTATCAATCACTGGGCCGATGGCCATTTTAGTGTTCGGCCACAACTGTTTTATCGCGTGTCCTAACAGTTGTGCACAAGAGTGGCGTATGATTTCGAGCCCCTCTATATCCTTAATTGTAATGATCTTTAACTGCGCGTCGGATTGAATTAAATCACAGGCATCTATCAGTTCCTCATTGACACGGCCAGCAATGCAGGCTGTAGCCAAACTAGGGCCAATATTACGGGCAACATCTAATGTGGAAATGGAGTGGTCAAAATGACGCTGGCTCCCGTCAGGAAGGGAAATAACAGGCATTAAAAATCCTTATGTCTAGTGGTGATCCACATATAGGTCACATAGAATAAAAAATGAGTTTGATCTTACTTATTGAGAGTTAAGTGGCAGAACTTAACTAAAATTACTAGTTTGAAACCTGACTTGGTCTCAAAAATGAATGGGTTACCTCGCTAATCACTCAGCTCCGTCCACAGCCTAGCTCGGATTCTGAATGGTATCACCAAATTATGTAAAAGATATAGAAAATTGATGATAATTAGGGATTATTTCATTCTGGAATTACTCCATCATGGATGTCATCTGTGCTTAGATAACTAGATAAAAATGATAAAAGGACCGGAAGAATTTCAATTTTTGGTTGATTTTGTTCATTTATGGTATAAGCAGATTCCCTCGTTTAACCTAATGCTGGTGCTGTGAGCACCATGCCTATAAATAATATAAAGAACAAGTACAGCTGCGAATTTAATAGCAGCTCTGCAGATATCGAAACTTGTTCACGTGTATTATATTTCAAGTTGTCATGTCTTTGTGTGCCTACTTACTTTAATCTTTGTGATCTCAAACCCGATAGGGCAGTTCATACGTTCCCTTTGAGGCTTAAGTATATGTTAGATAACCTAATTCAATTATTGCATATCACATCGTGATGTGCTAAGAGGGATTTTCAGTCTGTCTTAATCCATGCGCTCTAATATAGAATAATCATTATTAGATGACATTGTAATAATTTTGCTTTAAACGTGGTGAAAGCATCTACTTGCGCCCTCTTCGTATTAAGTTGAGGATCAATGCCTAACTCATCAAAGTTATTGCCTTCGGTATTAGTCAGTTCTGAGAATTTTTTGCTAATTATCGATCTATTTCTAGAATGAGGGTACATGAAGTTTAAAATAATGCTAGTCAATAACTAATGAGTGGGCTATCGTTAGATAGCCTATTCACACCTCACTAAATAATACAGCGACGATCAACGAAGCAACCAATCCAAGAAGTCATTAGTAAGAGTATCATTGGGAACTTAAAGCCTAGAAATACTAGCTCTTCGGCTAGTATGATGATAGAGAACGTTCATTTTACGATTGTGCGCAGTTCAGTTGATTAGATCGACCTATGTTTGCTCCATGATAGATAACCCCAGCAATACCGAGGGTGGAGAATAATTATGGAACCATGAGTACGGTTATCAGACCATTTATTCCGCTGCCAAGAAAATTTTACGGATAACATGCCTATAAGTAAGCGACAGAGAACACTGAATTTTCAATTAAAAATGAATAAACTGAGTACGAGCGATAGTAAGAATTACATATAAAATGCATAAAAATAAATAATTTTATTATTACAAAAAAATTTTAAATACGCTAGTAGGTTTTACTGGCCTATCTATTATTTACGACCCATGTAACAACTAACACTTATTAATCCACCACGATTATATAGAGTCAACACTCCAGTATTCAAGGATACATTGGATACTGGGGGATTTTTAAATTATTCCAACGTCAAAGTTCTACAAGTATTTTATAAGCAGGATTTAGCTTTAGAGCTATTTACTATATGAGATGCTCATTTAAATCAGCTCAATACTTTTTCAACAAAAGAGTGTGTTCCGTATTTCATCCATGAAATATAAAGCGGGAATAGCGATATAGTGCTATTTTAAAGAGAAAATATATTCTTATAAGGCGTGAGACTATTGCAATAACGCCTGATAAGTGGCGCTCACCTTAGCTAAATAGCGCGTTGCTTGCGGGGCTGGATGATTTTTCTGAATGTGCTGAAAAAACTCACCTGGAGTCATTTGATTAATGCGGCGTACTGCGTCACACTTGTCCAAGGCAAAGATACGCAGCATGGCCCCAGCGCCATTAACATAGGCTACAATAGTAGCGTAAAGTAATGTCTGTGGGTTATGGATCCCAGCGAGCTGCTGGTTTTGAATTATATTGATATAAGCCGTTCCAAGATCAATATTGACTATTGGGTTTTTCAACTCACGCAAGCTTGGCTGACCCCTTAGGCCTTTAAGTCGATACACATCACGTCCAGCGGTTGCCGGTTTCACCTGCATTAATCCCACAGCGTTCGAAGTGCTGACTACATCTGGGTTAAACCCTGATTCTACTTGGATAATTGCCTTGATGAGCGTTTCATCGACACAATAATAGTTAGCTGATTTATGGATGTCATTGTTATATGTTTTCGGCGAAAATCTCTGATTGACAGAAGATTGCATAGGCGTTTTTATCTCATCTTCCCATAGCATACTGTTGCTTAACATAGCGCTCAGCGATTGCGGTTTTTTAGCGCATCCTGAAAAAAGAAGAATGGTTGCCATACAAAATGTGTTTATTTTCACAGAAATATCACTCCTTGCAATCAACCACTTACCATACACAAATTGTACGGATACTTACACTAACTTTTTAGTTTAGCCTCTCCATATATATGGCACAAGATGATCAATTAATCTGCTTCTCCCATGCTTTGTGATACATTTTGTCGTATTGTACGATAGATGTTATTTAAATAACAAAACATATACAAAGTGAAAGTGCTAAAATAGAATGTATCCAATTCCAGAAAATAGAATTTGGTTAGATAAACTAGATGAGCAGGTTATATTTTTAAGTTTATTATGTTGTAAATAACTAATTGTTAAAATTTCTAATTGGCGTAATAATTTAATCACAATAAAGGATCAGTGTGTGATATATTATTATAATAATATATCATTAATTCGAGTTAATTAGAAGATGATCCAGATCATAAAAATATTGCTATTAAAATATTGTTTGTGTGCGTAATTTCATACGCATTTAATCTAAATTATTAGACGATGAGGTTATGATCGTCAATAGTACTGTTTTATCGGAATTTGTCAATATACGCAGCATATTATAATGAATTGCCAGGTGAGGTTGTAATAGTTAAATGCTTCTGCAAGCCGCACATGAAACCCACGCTAACTAAGCGACGCCCATACACATTAAAGGTAGCATACTAATTATGTATTTTTTACTTAGCTTAAATATAAGGTAGTAACCTACATATTTTGTAACATATAAAATAAATTTTTGTGCTCTTCGTGAGCAGTGAATACCTATTGCCAATATGCACACTCTTAATTATTTTATTCTGAATCGAATGCTGGGAGTTGCTAGGCGACGCTAAAATCTACATTCAAAATATGCGTACGGAATATGGTACGAATAGCATCTGAGCCTCGCCGAAACTATAGTCGCCAAACGAACCCTTACCACTACAAGAATCCCCCCTAATGGTTCACTTAGTGAACGTTTGTCCCGCATTCATTAATTCTATAAGTAAGTGGTAAGCAATGGGGTTGGTTTCAGGTATAACCTCAAGGAGTAGTAACTAAAAAAGTTTACCCTGCTCTGCTCAAAGAGCAGAGGGGGTCAGCGCATTAGGTTCGGTGAATTCTCAGTGAAATTCACGTCCAATATATTTTAGGAGTGTTGATCGCAACCGCTATGTTAGGCAAGTTAGTTGGAAAATAGCAACAGAGAGTTGGATTAAATAGGTTGGTATGCTGTATTTCAATATGTTGTCTATATCAAGTGCCTAGTACCTATTTATATCTTCCTGCTGAGGTCACTCCAACACTGATGCCAAAGAATTAAGGAATTGCAAGTGAGAACCTCACCCTGCCTGAGCACGTATAATATAAAAGCAACGTACAAGAATGGGCATACGCCATGCAGAGTGCAAACTGCACTCTGCATGTAGGCGCTATGCGGACTGAGAATTCCCATAGTGTTGGGAAATACACTTTAGTAAAAGCAGGATAATTTAGTTAGCGCTAACTAACAATCGGTGTTAAGTCACAAGCTAGTGTCAGACGCCTTGAAAAAAATCTTATTGCCTATGCACCTCAAGCTGAGGTGGTAGATTTGAATTCTCTTTTTTTGGTAAAATATGGGGATAATAGGCATTATGAGAATAAATATTCTATATATCCAACCCAGGCAGCAGATACGGAACAGTTTGATAAATCACTCAATAATCTTGGGTTCAGCGAATTGGAGCCGGTATATTGTGGTACGTGGGCCAGTTACCAGAAGGAACGTGGCTCCTGGTTTCGGTGGTTCAGAAGGGCACATGAGTGCTGTAATAATACTCAAAGGGCCTGCTATCATAAAGCAAAAACAAAAAAGATCCAGGATAATAGCAATCCTAATGTAAGATTATTAGGCATAATAAGATGCGAAATCATCTCAGTGGGACCCATCGGCTCAGGCTGCTGTATTCTCGCGCCGCTTTATTTTCAAATCCTAACCCTTAGTCCAGGATGCTTATTCCGGTTTGCAGTACCGGAAGTAATGTATCTTTGTACTGGTCATTGCTTATGAGCATTTTATCAGACTGATAGATACTACTAATTCGTCACATCCTCTCATACGCACAAGTGAGAGTATCGGCTGCATATTTCTATCTTCTTTGTATCTGGTATGCTTGTTGTGGCACTCAAGAACGTGCAGTTAGTCAAGGTGCAGTCAATGATCTGCGGCAGAATTTTAAGTGTCGCTAATAAAAATTCACAACAGGTTGCAATAATAATTGGCATATAGCTGTTTACCCTAGACCCAGTCTAGATAAGCCTGGGTCTAGGGTTGATTAAATTACGCACTTTTTGATCGGCCTATCGGATTTGTATATAAAAATATTATTTATAAGTTTATTATCCCCTATTACGTACCCGCACTGCAAGCCGCGGCTGCGATCTTATTTATTGGCATGTTAAATAATAAGAAAATCGTGTTTATCTACTAACTAACTGCTTCATCCGGTTCCTCTTCAGTCCTCCCTATGGGAAAGGTAACCCAAACTATCGGCGCTTATCCTGGCTTTTTTCACGCGATCTCGCCAACCTGGGCACTATCTTGCAAACCATAGATGCTCAGGCCGTTTTTATTTATGCTAAATAGCGCGTACTGGCATGAAAATGCCGTATAGCGCGTGAATACGCTGTAGATACTACCTTAAAATTTCTATCAACTTTTAATTGATCCTTCACTTACCCTTACCACTAAGTAGACGATGATCACTAACATCGACAGTAGAGTACTCTGCCGAGTACTGTCTTATCATTGAGTACTCAAGGTTTGCTTATTACTGACTGATGCTATTTTCCGCACGTGCTAGCAGGAATCCTGATTGAGTTTGTACTCACTGATTCCGTGTGCAATCAGTGCTGTTTTTCTAGTATTATCTGTGTCGTAACTACTGGGTGCCTGACAGGCATAATTGAGTACAGGAAGGTAAGCTAATTATTCTCTCTAACATGTCCGCTCCAGACTGCAGGAAACTGCTATTTTTCGTATTCATACCAATCAGTACCTGAGCTATATTATCGGTGATATGCCAGGTATTAGTGATAGTTAATCTAAGTAACGAGTATTAATCCTTAGTCCCAATTTAAGGGGACTATCGTTTAAAAGAAGGACTTCATATCTTGCTTTTCTCCATACCAAGCACATCTAACCACCCGCTTTGTGGAAATGCTGCATTAGGGTTAACTTTATCGAGTTACGCTGATACTTATCCTTCGGCTGAAGAGTTAAGTGGATTTGGTAATCACAATGCTAATTGTACAATGTATTATTGCTTTATGATTGGAGATATTTGCCTGTGTAGTTAGCGTCAAACGGTACTTCAGTATTGCTTGGAAATGGCAAGCCACAACAGTCTCTATATCAACGGTGCTACATGCCTAATTACTTGATCGTTCAAGTAATGTTGTGCGTCATTGCTTGCTTTCCAAGCAGATCAAATTGATTCAGCTGCATCAAGAGGCATGAATCAAAGATCAATGACGCTAGCAGCACGCCTTTCATACGCTGCCGAGGCTTCTAATGGCAGATTTCTAAGTTTTAACCGTGTGTATCGTCTTTCCTTACTTTCGCCCTAGAGATACCCTTTGATGCTCGTAAAATATACAGCGGTATTATTCAGTCACAAACTTATATTATAAGTTATCAATTTATATTTTTGAAGAAAGCTTCTTATGATGCATGAATCGTATTCATTAGCGAGAAATCAATCTTTGTCTAGTATCAATACAGCATTATTGAGGAAGGATATCTTTCGTTCTCTTTTGTGGATACAAACTAGGAACGAAGAGTGGCTGATATTAGCAGTGACCGATAAACACTTGTAATATTTTGTTTCAAAAACATTACGAGCGTCTCAGACGCTAATTATACGCTATGTGTATTTTAAATCGTTGGATTAGCGCCTGCATTTAATTGGCATTCTGATCGCTCGTCTTGAGCGAGCTAGGCTTCATCCAAAGAGTGCTCGCGATGAGCGACGCCATAGTACTATTCCGGTTGAAGGTTTTACGTAATTTGAAATACTAACCGGGTTTTGCATTACATGATCGTTGGATTTTCAGTCATCGCCAGGCTGAAATAGCTAACTACACTGCCGTTCTCATACTATCCGCTACCTAGCGGCATTTATTCTCTATATGGTAAGCTAGGTGAATCATGCAAAACAGATATGTTTAGTTAGCACTATTAGATATTCATTAGACCATGACCAATCATGCACATGCGCATATGTTCATGATTTTTAACGTAATACCTCATTTACTCTTATATAAATTAGGCATGCGGCAAGTTTTTTGGATATTTATATCGCAATATACACCGATGATGGCCATTTTTTTAGCACAACACAGCACTTAACGCATCCATTAGTTGGAACATTGTTGGAAGAAATGGGTGCATCCTGTTAATTTAACATATTGTTATTCAATGAGCGCTGCCGTCTATAATAAACACGGTAGGTAAACTGCATAATGTATTTTACTTTTGGAAATCAGCGGGCCCTGCATTGACAGCCTGCTCTTTACCATAGCGAACTCGGGAACGCTCAGCCCTAATAATGAATCTTCTCGGTTTCATCACTTGCAGGAGTAGTTCAAGGAGTACAGAAATCGTATGATTATTTAATACCTACACTCACTATGTAGGTACAGTGGCTGATTTTATCGCACTGCAAATCCTACTTCGTTTATTTTGTGGATTTGTTTACAGATCTAAGCGGTAACGCCTGAACATCAATTATCAGAATAACAATATTCGCAACTAATTCTACTTAGTTACCTATAATTGGATGAAAGCCTAAAAACTGAAACCTGAGAGGGTTCTGCCGGACAGTAGTACCTTACTGACCTTGATTTGAAAGCTAATGCCTTATAGGGTCTTGGCGTTCATTGTTAAAGTTAGCTTGGTGTTAATACCGGTGAGCAAACCCAGTAGTCTTGTACTGATTTTACAAGCTTAGTCTTGTGAGTAAGGTGGTGCCGTATGTACCCTATTTATGCTGACTTTGTTTAACCCGGTACTTTCTACCGGAAAGTCTGGACGGTCATCACTTTCGCTTCTCTCATGTGTCTATAGGGGCAAATGCCAGTGGCCTTATAATTCAAAGATCTAATGCTTGGAATGTTCGTGAATACATGGCCACCTGCTTTGTTGCGGTGATGCTTTCATCTATGAAATAGCTCTTACCCCTTAATCCATCCAGGCTAAATAATGGTTGCTCAACCAATGGTATTAATCCATTGGATCCTAATCAGATAGCACTGTACTTACTATCAACCCCGGAGTTATGCTAGCATAGCAAGTGTTGACGATCAGTAACTCTCTCTATGCGGATAATACTGCTTTCAATGGCATTCCAGTGAAATGCCATTTTTATCGCGCTATAGCCCAGCCGAGATGGTCCGTACTGTTCTCAATGTCAATATCTCTATAGTGGCTGACAGGATTAACAGCTAATTGATAAGCAATAGGCAAAACAGGGATGAATCACAAGTATAAAAGAAGAGTTATTTACTACTATCCTATCTTTAAGCAGGAAAGTAGGTATTACCTTAACACTCCAGATTGTAACGAAAGCTTGAACAATTCTCTAAATGCTAAAAAGGATTTATTTTTTATGCCATTGTTTATTAAACTTTATTAGGATTTGACATCCTCTCAAGATTACCCCATGGAAGCATTTATCTTCTTTGTCCAAAGAAATTGTGGCAGGGCTTATTTATAAAATTAGGCTCTTATCGATCTCTTAGGCAATACCTACGCATAATCTTCCCTCCATGAAAACGATATTCGAGCTGGTTGTTATTATGCCTGCCTTCTGTCACCCGATACTTGACCATTGATTTTATTTGTATTACTGAGCAAACCCGTGCGACTTTTTACCGTAGTTCGGTGCTGCAACACCATAAAGATTAAGAGAGGATATGATGCGGGAGCTGTTTTATACCATTCAAAAACTAAAATAAACGTACCGGCCATCTACAATCGCACGTTTTGCTTTGTTCGGTGTGAATAGGTTGCGCTGATGAACTCAGCTCTCACCAGAGAACTAGGCTTTTCAGCCAACTAAAAAATTTATATTTTTCATTAACACCCATAGGTGCATATGGTTTTTGTTGTGGAGTCTATTAGACAAGCATTTTTGATAAATAATTAGAACATGCAGATGAGAGCGGACCGCAGCAATAAAAATAGGACAGCAGTATTGCTGTTAATTGACAAAGGATTTAATACAAGTGGCCACTCTACTTCTGGCAGAATTCGGACCAGACGTCTCACTAGCTTTTAGGCCTGAGAAGGGAAAATATTATTTAGTTATAAGTCTGTATTAGGATGAGTATTAAATTATTAAGCTAATACTAGCTCACATTGTTAAAAATACTGGGACTAACTACGAAGAGAGATGACGCCCATCTAAGTGGATCGGAAAGTAGACGGGAAAAGAGGAAAATGCCAAGTGCACAGACTGGCCATCATAGACCTGATTCGCATACAAAGGATCGAGTTATGCTAATTTTACTCGGAAATAGAATGAAGTGAGAGAGCCGCTAAATAGCGAATTGCTAAAGAATAGGTGAGCTATATGCTGATAATGGACAGAACTGGAAATAGAAAGAACGCTAAGATGTGATCTCGGTGTACAAACCTGCTGCGGGTGGCTCACACACTCCGAATAGCTGGCTTGAGGCACAGCCAGATCACCTCTCCTATCAGCTGAGTTTAAACGGTGCGCTAACCCATAGGATTCGATTCCTGAGAACGTAAGAGTGTGCTTATTTGGGTAGTCTTTCCTGCCAGACTGAAGAGTCTATATGAAGATCTGCATGGATGATATTAATGGGTAACATGGGCAAGTTCCCGCGAGGCGGGAAAGGTAAAATCATACAATATGCTAATAATTAGTGCTAGTTACGTAAGACAACCAGCACTAGGTTCTATTCTGGTTTCTTTCCGAGTAATCACTTCAGGTACTGGTTACGACGTAGCGCTTCAATACGCTTATCAAGCGGTGGGTGTGACATGAGGAGTGCGCTGAACGACTTAGATTTGCCGTTGATACAAAATGCCAGCAGGCTGCTTACTTCTTGTGGTTCATAGCTTGTTTTTAAACGCTGTAACGCCGCGATCATCTTGTTGCGCCCCACTAATTTGGCAGAACCTGCATCAGCATAGAACTCACGATGCCGTGAGAACCACATGGTGATGATAGTGGCAAGAATACCAAAAACCAACTCTAGCGCCATCGATAACACAAAATAGATAACGGGATTACCGTTATTTTCCTCTTCGCCATCCCGCTGATTCAGGAAACTAGCCGCCGCCTGTGCAATCATACGCGAGAGGAAGATAACGAAGGTATTCACAATTCCTTGTATCAGTGTCATGGTCACCATATCTCCATTGGAGATATGGCTAATTTCATGCGCGACCACTGCTTCCGCTTCCTCTCGGGTCATGTGTTGCAACAACCCAGTGCTAACGGCAATCAACGAGGCATTGCGTCGCGCACCAGTAGCGAAGGCGTTAATGTCAGTGGCCTGATAGGTAGCAACCTGTGGAGTGGCGATACCTGCCTGGTGAGATTGACGCCGCACCGTTTCTAACAGCCAGTTCTCACTTTCGGTGCGGGGCACTTCAATTATTTCTCCCCCGACCGTGCGCAGAGCCATCCATTTTGACATAAGTAACGATATAAAAGCACCGCAAAATCCGAATAGACCAGCCATAGTCATCAGACCCTGAACACTACTGGACTGAATCCCTGTCAGGCTAAGTACTAGCCCAAACACTAACATCACCGCCAGGTTGGTGAGTAGGAACAGAGCTATACGCATCATAAAATATTTTTCCTCATCAATGGGAATAGGGACTTACGTACAGTAGCTTAGACACGTGTGGCTATTTATTACAGTTTTAATAATCATGCAGTATTGCCTAATTGTATAAATATGAACTAGGAACAATAGTATGTGATCTGAATTTAAAAATACAAACAAATAATATATTTAAGTAGCATTTATAGGAAATCAGCAGCGTTTCTCCTTAAAGTAACAACTCAGATAAATATATTACTACTTATAAAGAGAGTGAATAGGCACAACTTTGGTCAGATACCTGAAAACACAAAACCGAAAGTCAGTAATTTCACTGACTTTCGTTAAACCAAAAGTACGCTTTAACGATACATAAGTGGTCTTAAATGGTACTTATGATTTTGAATTAACTTATCTTTCCAAAGTTTGCCAGAAGCAGTGCTATAGAAACGGTTATGATCATATACAGATCAGGTACTAATAATCGTCTGGAAATAATCTATAGATTTAAGCGTTTTCTTAGGAATACGCATAAAACGACTATTGAATCGGAGCAGGCGGATTGCATCATAGGCGTCGTTACCGTTCTGACGCCACGCCCTCTTAAGTAAGATACTGTTACCATTATCCTGCAATGTCCTACAATTTGTAATATCATGCATCATATACTAAAGCTAAGTGCTCTTGCCATACGCTGCTAATGCCCTCTGATGGTTTAGACATAAATGCTGTCATATCCCCTGCTATGACATGAGCCGGTAGCTTTAATGCTATCCCACGCTATTTCATTATCTTTGAATGCTTCACCAATTTTTGTTGGATCAAGGCAGATTGGGTTCATAATGTTTGGTGTTACTCCTATTCGTTGAACATTGCCACTGTTTTGACGGTATAATTTCTGAATGAGTATAGTACACCATTCTTTGTTATGAACACTCAAGTCGCAGTATTTGATCATAAATGCAGTTCAGAAACTAATACTCCTCACCGTACCTTTATCGCATGTTGGTCACTCAACGATCAACTCGCGGCCATAGTCCTGCGTCGCTCCCGCAAAGATCTTAGAAGAAAAGCCGCTATAAAAGGCTAATCACACCACCAGTGGGACTGTATAGTCAGCGACGACAGTAGTATCAGTATCTTTACCTGGTTTAGTGCTTACTGCTACGCACCTAGTCCACTGGAGCGATTGGTATGAATAATCATGACAACAGTACTGGTTGGGTGAACGTACGCCGTGATTGGGACGTAGATCGAGACTTATACTTTTACGTTCTAGTTAGCGCCTCTGTCATTGGACTTGCGCATTATTGGTTATCCCAGGTAACAGCTAAGGATATAGAGTGCCACAGTTTCTCTTGGAAACAGTGATAGTTATTTCTTCCGCGTAGTCTTCTAACAGAAGCGATCTCGGTCAGAATAAGCATGAGAGTTTTAACCTTGTTCTGAAAGGGAGTATCGCCAGGGTCATTTAACTGTTATTCGACTATTTAATTAGAGCCTGGTAGCAGTCAGACGATCGATATTCGCGTTTACCATATCGTTAGCTTCCTTGATAACCCTACAATAAGTTCACCCACTGTGATTGGCGTGCTCTTGGCTATGTACTCACTCAGTGCCATAGAATGAATTAAGCTACAATCGTCCTTTATCTTCAATATTCAAGCAAGACCTTCTCATCACAGGTTCATTGGGTGTTGAAATCTCGGTATTACCTGGGACATGTGATGTGTATGAGTCGATTGCTGTGAAAAGCGTGCATGCCGAGAGGAATGCATCCTCACTTTGATTTTTATTCAGCTGTTGCATTATAAGCTCATAATGCTTGGTTGGCTTGCCACGGCTTTATTGGTTAGGTTAGCTAGCTAGTTTTAGATTTGAGTAGGCATCAGTGACTTTGCATCCCAAAGTCAATCTAACCCCTCGACTGTGCTGTTGGCTAGGGTGCTGTCTTAGGTTAAGATTGATAGCATTGATGCCGGTTAAGTGCATTAGTTTGTCTAGTGTTTACAATGCATAGATGTAACGTTCAAATTGTTGATTTCATACTGAATTCTACAGATAGAAAAAGTATGCTACTTAGCATTTTTAGATCTTCATCCTCTGTGTTTTTACTTGCAACTCTTGTATATCGTCAGTATTTAATACATTTGAATTGTAGTCAAACATATTTGGTTACCGATCAAAGGTCTAACAAGAAAATTCTACATTAAGGGTTAGCTTTAGATAATGAGAACAAATAAGTCGCGAGTCTACAGGTGAGTAACTGTAGCATGCTGTGTTTCCTGATACATTTGAGGTGGTTTAGTGATAAGGGTATTGCTTGTTTCCTCTCTAAAACTACCACTCTCGCACAACAAATGCACTACTACTCTTAATCTGATCAATAAATTCATGTGCTATGTGCCTTCGTGTCAGAACTGTAAGCCTGCTGTGTTTGGAATCACTCCCAACCAGAAAGCAAGTTGCGTAGGAACTTGTATTCGCACTACCCAATAGGATTTCAACATCACGCTCTTACCTGTCCTGAATTTCATCTCTTGGCTCATTGTGAGTTTGGAACTATCGGCCACAAGCGAATAGCACTGCCGGCTCGCTTATTTTGAGATTGCTCGTTGAGGTTGACGGACTTTCCGGGAAGCAGCTTTCAGTTCTCTATTATCATCAGATCTTTGCGCTTAGGTCTTGCATTATGCTTTTAGCGTTGTATTATGTGCGTATTACCTGAATGCATACTAGGTGTTGTGCAGGTGTTTGGCTAGCATGATAAACATGCTTCTGCTCTAACTGCCTGTAGGTATTTCAGTACAGAAGGATTTTTGCCCGACCACCTTGATACCATACAAGTACTGGTAACTGCACGTATACAGGTAGAACGCCCTCCTCAGGTGCATTTCCTGAAGGATTCTTCATCCACAAACTAACTAAATCTTGAAAAATAAAAATCTTAAGCGTATGAACTTTATCTTTGTCACTAAATAGTGTGGACTTATTTAGCAAGAATAGTAATGGCTGCGTTAGCAGCGTGCCAATTCCTGTGATTTCCATTAAATTCCTAATTGAAATGGTTTGCCAACAGTCTTGGGATGCATAGGCGTTGTTATAATGACGCGATCGACACAGCCGCTTTAACCCTAGATCAACTTTCAGAAATAGTAATGTATTTCGCACTATCACACATTTCCGATTGTTCATAAAGTCTCGCCAGCACTGTTTTTGTGCCAACGTATCTTTTTATCAAAAGGTTGATAACCTGTGCTATCAATATCGAGAAAGCTAATAAGTCGGCTATTCACGTACAGCGGTATTATCATTGCCGCATTACTGCTATATCGCAGGTGATATGGAGGAGAATATATCAGGATCATAAATGAGTTGCATGTGCTTGCCAATATAGATCTAGTACTTACATTACCTTTACCAAGCGTAAAGCGTACGCAAACAATTTTTCTTTAAAGCATGCTGAGCAATAGCTCATTATCATCCACCAGATAAAACCCAAGCCACTTTAGGAGATCCAACTGTTGTTGGAGGAGTGGCTGGAATACAAGAATATTGCATATAGTGATTTTTCTCCTCTACTACTGTACTGAACTCACGTTTATATTGTATAGCATTGTGATTTTGTCATATATTAATCATTAAATCCTTAAGCTATAAAATATAAATAGAAGCCTAATACTGAGTGCCTATCAATAAACACAAATACATTAGGGCACAAAGTGAATTTTTAGTTATGCCGAACTCTACTCGGCGGAACGACTTTAGCGAACTAATATTTCCTGCTGCTACTTCTAGAACCTAATGGTATTTAACAGCACTATATGTCCACTACTACTCGGTAGTACATATACCAGTTCTACATTGCGCTCGAACCTAGGCTTTTATTATTATGTGATAATTCGCCATTAGCCAAATTCGTCCTTTCTTGACGTAATCCGAGTCGGCATATCTGCTGAAGTCTCAATGGATTATTTGATCGACGACTACAATCCCTCTACGTACAATCTGCGACAAATTACCCCAATACTAGTCTAGTATTGCCGATTTTATCGTTGCTACAAGATAGGCTGCGGGTTATAAGCAATCATGTGTTATTTAGAAGATTTTTGGGTTAATTGCAAAGATTAATCACCTCTATCTGCTAGCATTGTTGAGCATTGTAGTGATTTTCCCTATATTCAGGATTCAAGAAACCCACTCTTCCTTCCGGTCATGCTGTGGCTGGTTTTATGGAGGTAAATCACACTGTGTGCTGGATCTTCCTGCGTAACCAGACTCCAAAACCACCTAAATTGTGGTACTAAGTCACAATCAAGGCGGCGTCTTCGCCAACCAAATACCTCTCATTAGGTTAAAGTGCTATGTATCAACCTAAGCTGCTGTCGGGTAAAAGTCGACACCGCACCTATTTTATGTCTGGTAATGTTAGAGTGCATTAACGAAATGCTTTAACAGTTTTCACTTAGGTGGAGTCCCTTTGTTGCAAAGGTCTGTTAAATCACAACATTGATCATGCGTAACTGATCCAAAAAAATCATTGCCGAGATAGCCGATAAATCTAATGTGAATTAATCGATAGCGTTTTTTAAGAATTAGGGCAGTCGGCGAGATAGGCTATTCCACTTACACTCTCAACGCCCAGGAGCTTTAGTAAAATATATGATTCCTTCTAATAGAAGTCGGTGGCGCATTTAGCGTCACAATGGCAGGTGCTGTTCCCCGCCGCACACTAAGGACTGAATTATTAGGGCGTTCTACATGTGTTTCTGAAAATGTATGGCAGCGAAGGTTTCTCTATTTCAAAATTGACCATGCAACCATATCATCATTTGATTAGCAAAGCTGCACCGCTATAAATTGGGTAAAGCTCCGTACACCTTGCTTCAGTGAATAATTATCTGAGATCTGCTAAATAGCAGTGGTTTTGAGCTTAGGTTTTGACAAAAGCAGCTAGTTTTAAGTGCGAGAATAGGATGAAATATGTCTGTTCAAAACAGAGATAGAGCAATAGGTCAGTGAAGTATCGGCTTCAAACATGAGCTAAAAGCACTTGGAATATTTTCCACAAGGCTTCTTCTGCCATCATAAGATAACGCCGATCATGCTGAACGGATCGAATGGCTTAATCCGGTTTAAGTTGCATGCCAAATTAGTAGAGGGATGTTATCATACGAGCGATCTTTAACCCTAGCAGCAACCCGGGCGGTTGCATTATGACTTATCAATAAGAGTATGCGCGAGATCGTCTGAAATCAAGTTGTTTATTTTAGTTCTGATATATCCTCTTACTAAGAGGATAATAGCCCTGGCTATTCTGGCTGTTGTGCGTCTAGTTGATCAGTACTAGCTGTAATGATTACGCCTGCTGGCCTAGATGTTTCATTGCCATTCCGATAGGTTTATGTCGAATATCAAGAAGTATTAATGTTAATTATGTAAAAATGAATGAGTTGGATGGTTGTTTATCGCATTTTACCAGGTGAGCAAATAGAGAGTATAGGCAAAGTGAAATTTTCAGTCTGCTATAAAGAGTATTGAGTATGCTTGTTTTTTAATTCAAACTTTAAATAAATTAATTATTTTAAGTCAACTCTAGGTGCCGTTATTAAGAGATTTGTATTAACTGAGAATAATATGAAAGACCCTAGAAGTATTCGCTGGGTACGTGCCCGGCTTGTAGCAACCAGAATAACCAATGTTGCAGTTAGGATGAGTTAGACTTGTGAGCATGGCTGATGACTTGTAGTAATCGGTAGCTAAGTTAGTAACATCATCAATAATTTTCAGACTTCGCGTTGTCACTCATTCCTCACTGAACTAACCGATGCAAGATAACACCATTTGTCTTGCAGTTTCCAATGTCACCCACTACAAAGTTGTGCTAGATAATTAGCAAACCGCTAGTTCTAAAAAAATCTTATAAGCAGCAACAGCCCTCTTGCACCAGTTATAACCTGTTTAAAGACACTAATTGCTTAGCTAACTTGGCAAGCATTCCCGAGCTATAACCAACGCCAGAAAATCCATCTAAGCCATTTATTCCTCTCGACTTTCATATTACTCATACCTTATAATCGAGAGGAAGGTATTTATTAAAATACCGTTATGATCACGATCACTTAGTAAAGTTATAGGGTGTTTTGCTACACTATACTAGGCACTTTGCCAGTGGCGATCCCAGACAGCAAAGTGGTCATTATTGTTATCATCACTAATTTGAGGATCGCTTATGAAGCAGAAAGTAGGTCAATTATAACCATAGCACTGGTTCGCTAATATTTATAAAACTAAACGCTTATCAGAAGCGCGGGCAGCTCGGTTAGAAAGAAAATGCTACTTATATAATAGGCAAAATAAAATAACAGAACCAGCTATCACCGCACACTAAGTGTCTGGAAAGTGGTAATGGTGCAACTCAGCCTGCCCTAGAGGCGCTCCAGGTTAATTAGTGGCTTACAATCTTATATATGAGCGCAGCTCCCAGCATTCTTTAATGTAATATAAAAGCGTATTTAAAACTCACAAAAAAGATAGATCACTCGCTGCCAGAATATGCCTTTTTACCTTTACACTAACGCATTCCCGAAAATGACACTGCCATAGTTACGGTTGCGATGAATTAGTAATCACAACATGGGGTTAAACTTTCGGATTATTTTGATTTCCCTCTGGGTTCGCCTAGGCAATATCGGTGTTAATGCGAGAACCAAAGTCTGCCGCCGATACTATCAATCTATCACTGATTAACACCTGTGCGTTTAGCTTGACCGCACTAATACTGAGACTGCCGGCCCTAAATTTAAGTTGATTTCCCCTCTAGAGAGGCGAAATCGAATCGTGGCTCGTAGCGGTCTTAGTTGGGTCAAGTCGCGTTTTAATCCTGACATGAAAGTAATATTAGAACTGAAGATCGGTGACTACATTAGTGGCTACGTCACCATTGGCATTAAATCACAAAAGAGAAGTAGCTGAGATACATTGCCATATAACTCTCATCGAGATTACTACTATTCTATTTTATGTTTATGGCTGATACTGGGAAAGGAGGTATAGCGCGTGGACTATCAGTCCGTCTGCAATAAGCAAGCAATCAATATTGACGTTTATTTCTTTCTGTCAGAAATATACGAGCGGCGCATCGCAGACAGCTACTATTGTAACCTTATTTGGTGGTGCTTCGTGTTAGTAGCCAGGACTGGGCTCGACCAGTCACTTAAAACCATCTGATCTACCATCGCCAGTCGCCACCCTACCGGGTCCCCAAACAAGTCAGATAACGATACCCGGAAATACACTAGCACCGCATAGTTGACTTCCGCCTTTCAAAATTAAAAAAGACAACAACCTACACCTTGTCTATGGCGGGACGTACTGCCCAGTATTCTGATTCAGGTTTTATCTGTGCTAAGTTATTTCAGGAATACACAACTGCTAGAGGTAGTTAATTTTACTGAGTAACTCGCAGGAATTTCATCTTAGTTAGCTTTATGCGCCTGCTATAGAAAAGTAATTCGCGTTTCATCGATTCAAGCAGACTGAACGGATGATTCTACACAAAATCTGGTTACTATTTATGTACACAGATGATCCCCCACGCCACGTAGTTATGTCTCTATGACAAACACGGCACTTTATGTGGGTTCGCACTGAGTGGGTGCCACCTGGCAAGGTGGTGTTAGTAACTGATCGTGTTGGCAATAATGAACATAGTTCTGAACAAATTAAATTAGTCAGGATGATCGTTGAATAATCAACACACAAATGTAATTAAGCTGGATCACCTGAACAAGGTCTATGTTACTTTAAATGTCGGAAGCTAGCGGTCGCTAATCAATATCCCTATTGCTTGCCTTTCGTCACAACGGAAGGCGACACAATACCTGTGGAATAGGCAACCTTGTTTGGAACAACCTCAGCATGAGGTTCGATTATGACATTTACGGCAACTAAATCAAGCAGGGATAGAGGCGATTCATCTATGTGTCTATTGAGCTATGTAGAGTTAATAGAGGTTATTAAACAGTGTCTGGATGATCGAGATATCAGGATCTCCCTAAGAAGCTTTAAAAGACTAGTCAGCGATAGCGTTAGTTGCCGCTTCTCCAGCTATGCTGTCCAGTGTCGTTACTCGCCTGGCATCATTGTTTAAATTATTTTTAGGTAACCGTACATGATAGTCTTCTTTCTTTAAGTGCGTCATCCACTAGAGAGTGTTTAATAACCACACAATTTTGGAAGCTTAGATTTGATCACCAACCCCTGCCTCGTTTTGTTGAGGTGGAATACTAAGTAGTTCAATCTCTATATCAACCGTTATAAAGACAACACCACCATTCACTCAAGATTGTTCACCTACGATAGAAGCTCTTGTATAAAGGGTGGGGGCCAAGCTCAGCGGATGACTATCCGGCATAGAAATAATGGAGTAGCTAGGTCAGTCAGACTGGTGCCGCTGTAAACCAAGACTAATCTACTACAGTGCGGCATGAGCGACGTCAATATTTATCGGATGCGTCTGGTCAATATGGAGTAGAATTGACAGATTACTTCGCTAGGGCTTGGTGTGAATTGCCGTTATGTCAATGACTGATTGAATAATGACGGAAGATTTGCAGAAGGTGCATCGCCACTAACTAGTGGTGGATTTGGCGCGACTATTTCATAGGTCACTTAAATGGACGGAATACCCTTGTAGCTAGGAACAAGAAGTATAAAATTTTGATCAGAGTCACCCGAATAAATATATACTGCGACTAGTACAGGACCCGAATAGGATTAAAAGTTTCCTCGCCCTTTTCTATCGAAAGACGTGCGGCTCAAAGTCGAATGGCAAGTTTGTTATACTGTGGTCTATAAAAGCGACAAGAAGTAACGCTACATATAACTTGTCTGGCCATGTCACTCTTTAGCGGCTTAGCAGCATTAGCGTAAGCTATATCGACGTGCGGGTGCTCCCACCTATACCGCCTTAGTAAGCTTCTTATACAGGCTGTCAGCGTGTCATCTTAGAAAGATTACTTATGCCCGTTCTCCAGCACGATATAGGGAGTGGTGGGAGAGCCGTCTAATTGCAGATATTGATCCATTATATAAGTTTGCAAACCTCAGCCAGAATCGGTGGAGTCAGCACCTTCCAATAGAAAGCTGAACAAATATCGGACTTTAGGTTGTATTTCCCTATGTCACTCACCTGACCAAGCATTCCTAGGACAGGTGGATGGAACCTGACGGAACCACCTGATTCAAGCACATAGCAGGCTATACAGAACCCGCAAGGATTACACTTGTCGGGCAGATATACACGGATTTTTAGTTACGCTTAATAGCGGCCTCCATATGAGCAATGTGATGAACAAAGATTTTTCTTTAGCGGTTGCCAAGAACATCCCAGCATCACAGTCTGACACGGCAATCAGCTTATCGGAGTAACCAAGACGAAAGGCTATCTTCTTGGCTAACAGTGACCCCTTATTATTATTTAAGAAGTCAGTCGACTCGCCAACCCTACCTGCGATATTGTCTACTGAGGGTAGCAAGTGCGGTCATTCTGGACCATGGCGGGTTTTTGATGGATCCCCCCCTCCACTCATTATTCATTCGCCGACAATGGCGAACTTGTGGATACGTAAGAGCACCGTTTCCGACAGTAGTCGAGTTTCGGTGATTGGAAGAAAGGAGAAAAACTATGCCGGATGTGATCGTATAACTAAAGATGGTCTATCTAGTGATAGATTCGACTGAATGTGCTCCGAGCTATGGCAGTTCACTTTAACAGACAAAATAACACTTAACAAAAACCAAGTCGTCCCACATACGGGCCAGTCACTTGCTGCTAGCCCAGACTGGTAAATACTATGTATTTAGGATTGAAAATGTGACTGTTAAGTGTGTTACAAGTTACTATTAGTGGCCGCTAGAAACATGTATCACTACGGATAGCACTACTCTCTATATTTTAAAGAAGTTGTTTTGTAGGTTGTCACTGACAGAACAGTGCTAAAAGCATAAAGAGGATGACAGGACTAACCTGAGCCTATAGAGTGCTGTCGAATAGCTTAAGGGAAAGCTTTCCAACGTCAGTTCGAAATGGTGTTAGCTAATATCAATGGATCTAGGCGGGCATTCCTAATCTCACTTACTTAATTTAATTATTAGTATTTCTATCGCTTTAACTAAATAATTCAATATAACTCATTGAGTTTAATTGTGTTGTTTTGACTTATGTCAAGGTGTGACCACCCCCATAATATCAATATATTAGCTTGTGATAATTATCTCGTCAGTACTTATCGCATTATCGCCATCCGCTTTTCAATTATTATATCTGTACGTATGCCTACTTAGGTTGTGCATTAAGGGAAGGGCAGTGGGATAAGCACAGTTGCGTTGCTATAGCGATTACTAAGGATTATTTAATCGGCGCTGTTCTAAATGCCAACTCCAGTATGATAGCATGGCTAGGCGATTTTAAAAACTAATCAGCGTATTACCGTAGCTTATACTAAAAGCGATGGTACAATACGTAGATTGTTAACCGCGCTAACCCTACCGGCAACTGGAGGTAAATGAGGAGTGCTATTAGAAACTTTATCTAAAATCAAATTGATTTATAAAACACAAACTATCTTAGACCGTAGTCATCAGCGCACTAACATGATTATCGAGGTGCCGCAAGGTATTACTTACAAGCTAGTGGTTGATGCCGTTCCTCTGTAATGATAGTATATATTTATTAGGACAAACTTGTACTTGTGATTTAATATCAATAGGATATTGGTACTAGCTATACAGTCGTACATGCTAGTTACCCACTTTAATAATAGGCAACTGAGTGTTAGCACGGCTACATTGACTGGAATATCAGCAATAATATGGCTGTCTGGTTAGACAGCACCTAGAATGCAATCAGGCGCTGTTTATCAGCATAGCTACGATAAACTGGATTGATCCTGCGTAAAATATTTTAAATCCGAATGAGTCAAAGCTTTGATCTGCAGATTGCTAACTAATTATTATAGAGTGGAACCACTTAATTTAGAAATGAACATGCACACGCTCTTGATCTGGCGTGTGGCAATAGTTAATCTGCACGATAGCAATATTGAATTGCTTGAGGTAAATTCATTTCATAACAATGTACAGTTGTACTGAAGTTGAAATGAACCCCGCCGTTCTGTGCTCATCTTGCTAGCAGCTAAGATTTTTGGCGTACGTGTAACATCCTTAATAAGTAAATATTTGTGTTCTTTATAAGCATTCATTTTCATCACAGATAGTGATTGGTGTACTAGCAAGGTAATAGCGCCAGCGCTGGCTGCTAGCACCGGGAAGGTGAACAAAAGATAACTATCAAGTAATCCATTAAACATAAGAGGCCTTTTTATACTGTTAAGTAACAGTATAAAATACGAGTATTCTACTGTAATTAAGAATTATCTATGGCGTAGAACCATTAGCAATATTTTTATGGAGATCTTCAATACTCTATGAATTCAAAATATCACTCATGAAGAACTTGTTGATATTGGTGTGTCCAAGTACAGTCCGTTGTAAATATTTAGAAACGAATCAAGAAGATCTTACTTATATAACTTGCCAATAGGCTATTTGCTTGTGAATTTTGAGCTAGGAAGTGCATCCGACCCTTATCGGATTCCCTGTACAGGTCGGTTGCTACACGCTTCTCCTGCCCTAGATTAACTGCAAGACCTACTCCTGACAGCATAGAGTGTTGGAGGAGTAGCGCCATAAAGATGGTCTATCTCACTACGCCATCCTATTTCTAGGATCTTATCCCGTGTCTTTTCTCTCTTTTCGATGGAATCTGCAATCGCTAATTGTCATCCAAAAAAATAAAAACCCTAATAGTGAATTTTATTACGCATTGCAGTTTGATCATATCCGGACGGTCCTGTTACGTTCTACTATTATAGTAGTAATATTCATTACATGAGTAATCCTGGTAATCGTGGTTTAGAGCTATAACATGACTAGACTCTATTGAGTCGCTATTAACCTGTCCTGATGCCAGGATTGTTTTTTCTAAAATTAGGAACAAATGGCAGTTTGTGAGGAGAATATAGTTCAGGCTATTATCGTAGCGTAAACGCTTTTATCATCAATATAATTACTATAAATAATAGCGTTGTTAGTGGAATTTACATAAATATTTAAGAAATTATAATTGGCGGTCCAATATGGACTTTGCTACAAAATAATACACCAAGTATTTTGACGTTTATTAAAATTATGATCGATAATATTTCATGTATTGAGATTATATAAACTACCATTTTAAATTTCGTAACTGAGAGTAGCGGCGGTTAGTTTCTTGATCGAGAATCGTGGCTCTATTTCCACAACTATTTAGGGCTTATCTAAGATGCTTTGATACGGGTTATTTTCACTCTCAAGAACTTTATAATAAATGCGTAAAATATGAATTTAAAAATATTGAGCGGAATCCGAGCATTATAAGTATATGCCATTATCATTTTTCTCCAAAACCGTGTTGGGTTCCCGGCTATCAAGTATTCATGACACATATAAAGAATAGAAAGCAGGCAATTCTCTTAGTAGGTTGATTGTGTAATTTTATTCATTCATATTGTAAAGGCGATTTCCTACTTACCAAATCAGGGAAACATGAGGGTCAGGACTGGGCTACCTGCATAAAATCTTTATTTACAGTATGTATCTATAGTATAGATATCCCATATTCTGAGTTTGTCATGCCTTGCACCAATCAATAATAAGTGATAATCCATTTTAGGGATATGAGTCACAGCTCTTCGCTTATATTATTATTTATTTTTAACTACAGTGCTCTTTTATTTTTAACTGAAATCTCAATTCAAGCAGGTCGCCTAATAGAATGGTGTTGTTCGTTACCTAACTAATATACGGATAGAGATGATTTCAGTAAAGTTGAAATCGGCGTACTCTCGCTAAGAGTAATTATACTATGCGTTATTAAATGGTAACACAATGAGATAACACTGTGCATTCGGGTTGATAAGTTTGGCACATAAATCATAATAGTTAATTAGCTTATTGTCAGGGATCACGCCTAATAAAGTTATGAGTCAAGCTTAAACTCTTAACTAGGGGAGAAGATACGGTACACGCAAAGCATGAAATACAGCTCGATCACGGTATAGCTTCTTTTGACATAAGAGCACTCTAATGAACGACTCTTAAGCTAATAACGCTTCTCGCGAGACGCGAGCAGGAACATGTAAAGCATAACTTAACTCCTATCAGCGAGCAATACGCTTTCCGATTTTTGAACTAACTATAATCGTCAAACACAAGAGACGCAAAACTAGAACTATCTTTTTAAGATATTAATAGAATGCTATTCATTCTATTCTTGTAAATCCATTCAGATTCAATATTAAATATAGGTATTAAAATCAATATAAATATAATAGGTTAACTAAACACAAATAATAAGGCATGCGTTATCTAGTGCCTTCCCATCTATAACGATCAAACCAATTGTTGAAATTTGTTTATAACCTATAAATCTAACTGATAACGGCCACCAGATATCCGCCGGTCTTATCATCCTTTCTTGCTTTCGGCTTAAGACGAAAATATATCTGCGTTGGCTACTCATACTTCTAACGTGACTATGCCCGTAGTCAATGGTGGATTCCGGAGAAGAAAATCGCAAACACAGCTACCAAAAAGCTATACATATAGCTTTGATTTTACACTAAAGTCGGTTATGAAAGCTTTACTATCAAGTTTCAGGATTGCCCGGTATAGCTATTCCTTACGCGTTACTAGTTAGTTGTAAACTATAAAACAATAAATATTTTAATATCATTACTAATTTTAAGATCTTGATTAGAATAATCGAAGCCTGAGTGGCCTTCTAGTATCAAAGAGCTATAGCTATAGGATATCTAATCGAGTTTTAAAAAATAAAAGTAACTTTGCTCGATTGCTTCACGGTAAGCAATCCAGCTTAGTGCTGAAATACAACTTATCGCCGTTAAATCACTTTAAGTAGAAAAAATAGCCCCTTGGCACTGAAATTAATCATGCCTTGTTCAACATGCCAAAGTAGAGATAATATCATAGGGCTGTATCAGCGCGCTGTAGAAAGGTTAAAGAATATACAGTATGCATGGTAAGATGATAGAAATCGCATATATCAAACTTGTAAAACACAATGTTCATACACATACGGAATTTAAGGTTTACCGCTGACCGGGGTAGGAGGACTATATTTTCAATTAGCGGATAGCAAAGGGTACTCCATTTATTTTTACAGAAGGCACATCTCACCATAAAGGCTTGGATTTTATCCACGTAGATGCGGTCCGAAGGATAAGAGCATTTTTTAAAGCGTGGCTACACTGAAATATGGCAATGATACCTCTATCCATAAATTAGTCTCTCCTAGAGAGGTTTGCAAGTTGATGATGTGAATAAACTCATGCCACCTTGTATTGTTACCCGAATTTTTCCTGTGACTTGCGGCTCGGATTGGTGCGGTTTCGTTCGTATCTAAATGGTACTAACCGCTATTGAGAGGAGTACTTAGCTAGGTGTTGTACCGGGCCACCCAAAACATCATCCTAGCTAAGCCTTTTAATTCGCCTTGGCACACAAAAAGAGCTTGGTTTTGTTATCTTTTTATGCAGCACCCTGCTGCACTTTCTGGCTTTCTCTGGTATCAAAGGTAGGCTCTAAGGTATTGACGCACGCATTGCGGTGCCGATATGTATTATCTTACTGGCTTTATTTTCATAAAACCATTACTTGGCCTTAACTGTCAAGTCATTATGCGACTGTCTCGACAATTGAATCGCTGGCCATGATTGGTGATATCACCATTGCCCTAGGCGGGTGCGATGGCCGACTTCCTGATCTCACCTGTTTGGGCTTTCTATTTCAAAAATAACAGGAATACGATTGGCGTACTAATGTCTCTATTTTGTCGCTGAGTTTATGCACACCGATTGTCGATATTAAGCGATAATACACTCGGTGTGGCGGACATTTTAACCATTATGCCTTAGGACGCTAAGGTTAGCCTAGCGTTGTAGGATGCACCGCTTGTGTGTCAACGATCTGCCTTGACATTTCGTATTTCTTGGCATCATTAAGAGGTTAAATGTCTTATAGGAAACAAGTGGAGAATATACTAATATAGTACTAATAGTGCTGGTATTGTAGGCCGTTCCGCAGATTTTGCCGTGCTCGCCGGGTATTCCCGATGTTATCAAGCATAATGCTTTGAATTACTATCTATTAAGCAGTATCTGAAATTATAAATGTCACCTAGTGCGACAAGGAAAGTGTAGGATAAAGTCGTCACTGTCGTTTTGCCAGTAATCGCTTCTAATATTGTGCTGGGCTGTCGAAGTGGTTGCTGAATGAGGATATTAACCATCAACTAACTCTCGTGCGTCAAACTTTCTAATTAGTTCTTAAGCTAGCTTTTATTCGTCTGTGAAATCTGGCTATCACGCTAGACCCTTTGAATTATTGAGTTAGCTTCTATCTGTGCGAAGAAGCAAGGTTCTTGTAGAACAAGGGAGGAGTCTTTTATATATAAAAACCCAGGAGAGTGTTGATTAGGGTTAATTAAATTTGTTGAATAATCGGATTTTTAGTAAGACACAACTCCAACACGCCGCAATGCGTAGGTTGTTAGCTTAGTTGCATTGGTTATGTTATCAGGAGGTCTCGCTATGGCCTACCCCTCTTACACCTGACTCTAGTAGTTTTTACGTTGAGTAAGAGCAGACTAATGGATTGGTTCTTTACCATGCAGCGCTCGCTATTAATACCCGGTTATAGAGCGATGGGCATAAGCATCACGTATTGCGGTCTTCATGCATCTTTGGCTACTAACAGTATCTTTCTGCGGTTGAAATCGCACTATATTTACAATAAACAATATTATTTATAGCAAACTTTATATTTCAATGTACGATCTAAATATACACATTCTAGTGTAGATTATAATAACAACAGATAGACATAAGGATATTTAAGGGAATAAATTGATAGTAATCGCCGGTCAAACCATGGCTTACTTATACATTTTGTGCGTCTTTTTTTGAAAAGTAAAATCAGGATGGCTATTCCTTTCTGCCTAATCTCAGCTAGTATCTGTTTACATCATCAAGAGCTAGTGTCGGCTAGACCTATAATTTTTATGTTTTATATAACAGGTTAATTTAGAATCATGAATTTTAATATTAATCACCGGATATAGCTTTTATTCTTATCACAAGGCTTGCCTAGATCTATTTTCTGACTTAAACGATTTATTTTCCTTGGATGTTACTATTTCATGTTGATTTTGTCATTTACATTAGCAGGAAGCATGCTTAACTATGTGAGATTCTTTTGTATTCTTTAGGATCGAACCTTTATTTAAAGGCATGATCTCGATTTTGGACTAATACTTACCCCCACTATGCTGACCACTCCAAGCAAACCCTCTTCGTAGCTTCTGCACACAAGCCTTCCGAACCTCTGATATCTTTATTCATGGTTAGTCAGAAACTGAAGGGGCTTGATTAGGTACATTCGTGATTAGCATCTCTGGCATGTTTGAGGCGTCTATTCAATTTATTATGCCAGGCCATCGTATAAGCTTACGTGTACTAAAGCGCAGATATACCCTGAATAACCCGGTGCATCTGTAATCTTTAGTAGAAATGAGCCAGTAGGCATGGGACATATGAGAGGTGAAATTAGCAGCAATACACATACTGTTTTAAGATCTCCCTTTAGTTGATTGATATTTATAGTAATATTCAGCGCCTTTTTAATAGTAGCTTTTATAGATAATATATTCATAATATTGCTTGCATACAGCTGCAAGCACGATATTGGTAGTAGCTATAACACATTTGTCCGGTTGCTTATGAAGATCTTATTGATCTGCTTTTTATTAAAATCGCTACTATTGCTTTTTTTAGCTCAGTTTATACGCTTTTTACTTTATTTATTATTATCTCTGCCCGAGAAGCTCTTGATTAGCTATTGTCTGACAATGTGTCATTAATACAATTAAAGGCAAAATTTTCTAATTTCACTTGTCGTAATCCGCTTTCTGGCCGGGTTTTGGCATCTTAGTAACTAGTTGGTATAGTGATGGGATTCACTGTTAGCCGGATACTGATAAAATATAAAGGACCTGGTTGCGGTGGGCCGCCGTATTACTGGGTATTAGTATCAACAGCCGATATTGGTAGTAAGTCAGTGACTTCACCAGAATAGTTACTACAATATTACAATCTTGTAGGAACTAATGAAAACGCTCCCTTCACCTACCAAGACTGCGGAGATAAGTGTCAGGGAAATTGCACTTACGTGTTTTCTCTGTTACCAGGTACTCTTTTGAGTTACAAGGAAACCGCTTGGATGTTACCTTCTTAAAGAAGAATAAGCATTTCTACTATCTGTGATTTTCTATAAAGGTAAATAGATTTACGCATCAATATAGCACGCGAGAAGGGTAAAATAATAAATAGTCCAGGAGATGCAGGGTATCCAAGGTTTTATATTCGTTACCTTTCACCCGGTTAAGGGGAGTTCCTATGTAGAACGAATCACATAATTGGAGTAAGGACCCTGCCAGATGATATATGTATTTTCCTGCGAACATCTTCAATAGAACAACTGGTTTATTATTTCCGTGTAGACAGGAACTAGTCTTGAGCTGCACTATCTTACTACTTAGTATCAAGCTTAATACCCGCTTTATTCGTTAATATCAGGCGATATTTGGCCGCCTTATTTTTGCAGATCAATTTCACAGAATAAATATTATTTCACAAATTCGCTATAATATAATAACTTGGTGTATGCGTTATATCTCATATCAGTCACAGCTGGTTAGTGCCTGAATAACAATTGGCGTAATTAGCGTGTTTCCAACCTTCTTGGGGTGGACCATGTACCACATGAATAGTTATTAAATAAACAATCCAAGCGTATACAACATTGGACTAAACTACCTAATTTTAAAATTTCTCAATTTGAAGTGGAAAGAGCATAATATTCGCGTATTGCTGAGTTATGTAAATTTTAACCTTCTCTTAACGGCGCGTAACTCCTAATAGCCTAAATTGACTTATGCCTTTCTAGGGAACAGCACATAAATACGATTTTGTAATAGTTCCTCACCTCTCAATGCATTCCTTGTGGAGTGCTATTAAAGTATATATTTGTTGTGATACCTAATCAGCCATGCAGCATGCTGCTACAATTATTAAGTTTTATATTTTATATTATATGTGGAAGAAGAGATAATGCAATAATAACCGGAATGTGTGAATTTTGCATAGTAATGCAGTTGAAATCAATTAAGCAATTTAGCAAAACCTATGCAGGTACAATCTTATGAGGTATCAAAAATAATTTTTTGAAAAATGAGAGAAATTAATTTTACTGATTTAACTATATTAAATCCGTACAGAATTATGCTATTTGGCATAGATTAAAAATCAGCACCAAAGAAACACAATCAAAGATTATGCCTAATAATTTCATTGCAACCAAATAAGAGTTTCACTTATCGGTTTAATAAACTCTGTATCTCTTGCTCTAACCTTACATTTAAAATGCAGATGTTTTACTAATGCATCAGGTGGCTACCCTGAATTAAATTATCTCATTGAATTGCTGTTTCAATCTTTGTATTAACAATAGTGCATGCCCTATAAATGCAGACTATATCAAAATAACCATTTACCATTGTAAATGGTGAGTGCTGCTTATCAATGCTGCCTCGCATGAGCAAGAAGTGCTTAATGTTAAATACTATCTGATGCATGTTAAATTCTATGGCATAGTGACAGGTCAAGTGCATTCCACCAGTACACCGCCAGAGACGCTTCAATTATAGAACACTGCACTTATTCGCACACCGCTGCAAGATATAGAATCCGGTACGCAGTCTGCATGGGCTGTTGCTGTAATAGCGTCTGCCAGACCCGTTACTTCGTTAATATAGAACTGCACCTCCGTAGATAATTCGGAGTTGAATTGATCGAGTCCCGCCATCCTACTTTTATCGCCATATTATCGTCAAAAACTTTAGGTACTGCTTGACTGAAGATGGCGCCGAATATTAGTAACCGTATTTTGAAACTATGCATCTACCTTGTATGTATATAAGCAGTTTCCCGCTCACACCCTTCAGCTTAAGCATCTTATAGCTAGCACGTTAAGATACCAAGAAAATAACTTAATCACTTAGCATGGAATCATTCTAGCCCTGATAATTATGCAATCCTCACTTCTGGCGCGATACTAGAATTCTTGATTTATCTTAAACTGGGTATGGCTTAGGTATTCCACAAACATAGAGCATCCGCTAACAATAGGCTGTCTGCCCAGGGTTATTACTAGCGTAATGTATTTTTGTTTTCAGCGTATTCTCTGCTTTCTAAAAAATAAAAGCACGGTTATATTCCCAGAGCAGAAAGGTGCATAGAGACGGACAGCTCCTGGGGGTGGGTATCCTTTCCATAGGCACTTTCTGTCGATAAATCTATACTAAGGATACAATGCAGGCATTGATCATTCGGACTCAGGCCGAATAGCGGCTAGAATATATCCAAAGCATCTTTCAACCTGAAAATGGAAATGCGAGCTAGCACCACTAAGTGCAGCTGGTTTTATGGCACTTAGTCTTATGCGTGATGGAATTTAACTACCAAGTTTCGCACATCCTGATAATCGCGATACACTTGGCTTCAGGGTAGGTGGCGCCATTTCAGTGTGTTTCGTCGATAATTGCATACCCAGAGGCATCATGAATATCAGTGCTCGTCACTATGAGGGCCAATATCCATCCGATTGGATTTACTTGGATCATGATTAGTAGCATTACTAGTAAATTATTCACGCTATTCTCAGAGATCTCCACCGCCCGGCTGTCTTGCACAGACAGATTGGTAGAGGCGAGAGGCTAGACTTACTTCGTACGGGCAGCGCACATAGATTTTAGTGAAGGTTACCATGAAGTCACCTATTAACCTGTACGGCGCTAGCTTTCGCTTTTCTGACGATTGCTTAGCGATAAGTTGACCGCCAATTTTTGGTCTACTTTCTTGTTCAGTATCAGTTTCCGATCCCCAGTAATAATGTGCCACCCCTTTCCTCTAGCCACTCGCTATCGTATCCGCCTATCCATGATATTTCTCCACTGGAGAACATACTATTAACATAAACCCATAAATCACTGAGCTGACTTTTATTAGTCCGCAATGACTAGTGCCTGCGGTTTGCTTCGACCTCGGGGATATAACTAACCGCCATCAACTCGGTTGAATGCACGGTGTTGCGCTAGCAGGATGGTATTAAATAAACTCGCTATTGCATAGGTGTAGTGGCCCCCGGTTAGACAACCGAGTTATCACGGTGGCGTAGCAGGCGCATGGTTGATAGACGAGTAGGTAAACCTGACGCTGAGTATGTTGGCGAACCTATATTTTAAGTCGATCTCGCAGACACAGCGGCCATCGGAACTATTTGTTTTGATCCTTATAACTTAAGAGATTTAGACAGTGGCCGCCTAGACCTCTTAGCGCCTTATAGGGACGCTTCCAGACTTAAAGGTAAACGCTGCAGGTAAAACGTGGACTATGCCATAACAACTACTACAATCTAGCGATTGGCTAATTGAAATACTGTACGATGATCTGTAGTTTACATTCAGATAACCTGGCTTCAGTCGATGCTATACAACAGAACCAAGTGTTTGCTCATATAATATCTGAGATCACTCAGGCAAGTGATAGCCGTCGGCCTGCTTCAACTCCTCCAAAAAAAAGGAACTAACTAGGCATTTCCTGGTTATAGTGTGTTAGATACCCAGATCATTCATGCATACGGCGCACAACTTATCTTCAGAATTTTCAGAAATTGTTGAGAGTCAAACGCAACATCTCGCCGCACCTTTTTTGATAACATAATTTAGTATCAATAGTTTTACTGAGAACCTTGAGGTGCATGTAAGAAGAAAATTGGACGTTTGTGAGTATGAGGGGTTCTACCGATGAAATGGATTCTGCTATCATAACGTCGATTCTAGAAATTAATTCAGGTAGCCAATTCATCAAGTGAGGTGATTTTGTCATCGATTTCTGCCATCAATCTGTCCTGATAGAAGCTGCTATATTTGACTTCATCAATAGCATATTCGCTGCGGTATTTATTAATATGTGTGTAACAAACTTAATTTTACAGAACAGATGAACTCAACCACCTAGCATAGTAAAAGTTTCAGGACAAACACAGAATGCTATTCTGGTTGTAGTAGTGTTCAAGTCCGTACTGATTGTAATCTTTTCAGAAATACTTTGCATATACCCCCGTCTCTACCTGGAGACTAAACTTCCAGAGAATCCGAGGAAGTTTTTGCCTATAAGTGCTTATTAGTATTCAGGTCGCGTTCCGAAAACAAAAATGTTTTCACCTCATTCGCTGTCACTGCTTTCAGCATACACTGACTTTTTGGCTCTTTGTTAAAACGGATTTTACTGCTTGTTCGCAAATAGGCTACTTCAGGCTAACTTCTTTGATATCTAATAATAGCGCACTGAGCATACCAGCCTAGTAAGCTATGCCACCATTACGACCGTTTAACATCGTTCACTCATTTACTCGAGAACTAAATAGCTTGGAATGAGCTAGCATACTTACACCTGATCAGATCGTGCATCGGATAGAAACTTCCACTCTTTGACTACCTTAGTGATGGAGTTGAATTAAGATTGTATTTACAGGAAAACAGGAAGGTTAGAACGCGCTTATGGACTTCAAGCAGATACCTCTTCAGGTCGGCTTATGTTTATTTAACACGTCATATTTTGTATAAAAAATAAAATAAGAAACGCAATTTTTTAAAAATGTTAACAATTTGGCTATAAAAGTGCTCCGAGCTCAGGAACTTTTCTTGCTAACAGTGATAATGCCTAGTAAATATATCTTTAAATCTATACAAGTAAGATTAATCACTATTAGTATCAATAAAATTACAGTTAAAAGAATGATGCGGTATATAGCAGCACAAGATCTGTGTCGAGTCCTTGCCTTTAAAAAAGCATATTGGATGTTCTTCTAGATTTCACTGATACATCCCGATCAACTATATTGCAAGCATTGATTGTCTTCACTAATATTTACGCTGCTGGAGTTTGAAGAACGGAAGTCAATCGACACTAGCCTCGCCAATAAGGTTAAGTGGTAGCCTATGCTCATTCCATTAGGCAAAGCAATTGAAAAGATCCACTGCGTGAAGAAAGAAGCTTGCTTGCTAGCTTATAAGCTAAAACTCTGCGCCTCTCACCCGCACCTTAAAATATGGCCTATCTTGTTACTATAGTGAGAAAGGTAAGCGAATTTGCATAGCTGAAGTAGACTAATCTAGCATTCTCCTAATGTGATTCATCCATTACTCGCTTACAATCAGCCTGATTGAAATAAGCACTCTCAAATGTTGCTCATGATGTGACATATCAGTTTAGCTACCCTAAACCTAATGCGCTATAGTATCGATAAGCGTTCATTACGTAAGCTGTAACCGGGTTAATGCACATCTTTATTTTCTATAAGGATCATGCACCCAAAGTTCCAGTATGGTAAAATTACATATGTTTACACCAGCCGTTAGCCATACTCCTATGCCAAAAAACAGCCAGAAAAAAGTTATCGTCGGCATCTCAGGTGGCGTCGATTCTTCAGTTACTGCTTACTTGTTACAGCAGCAGGGATATCAGGTCGCTGGGCTGTTTATGAAAAATTGGGAAGAGGACGATAATAATAAATACTGTGCAGCCGCAGCTGATTTAGCCGATGCGCAAGCGGTATGTAAGAAGCTTGGCATTACGCTACACACAGTGAACTTTGCAGCGGAATACTGGGATAATGTATTTGAAGTGTTCCTGACAGAGTACAAAGCAGGGCGAACGCCTAACCCAGACATTCTGTGCAATAAAGAGATTAAATTTAAATCCTTCCTGGAATTCGCTAAAAAAGATCTCGGGGCGCACTTTATTGCTACCGGCCACTATGTGCGGCGACAGGATGTAGGCGATAAAAGTCGCCTATTGCGGGGTATATACAGAAACAAAGACCAAAGTTACTTCCTTTACACGCTGAGTTATCAACAGGTGGCCCAAACTCTCTTCCCGATCGGCGCGATGGACAAATCACAGGTCCGGAGCTTGGCTGAACAGGTAGGGCTTGGTACTGCCAAGAAGAAGGGGTCTACCGGTATTTGCTTTATCGGTGCACGCAAATTCCGTCACTTTCTAGGCCGGTACCTCCCTGCTCAGCCAGGCTTAATCGTCAGCATTGATGGACAAACTTTAGGCCATCACCAGGGTCTTATCTTCCATACTTTAGGTCAGCGGAAAGGGCTAGGCATCGGTGGAATAAAAGACAGTAAGGAGGAACCATGGTATGTCGTAGACAAAGATGTGGCCAACAATATTCTGGTCATCGCGCAAGGGCATAGACATCCGCACTTGATGTCCGCTGGCCTTATTGCCAAACAACTACATTGGGTTGATCGCACACCACGGAGCAATCCGTTTCGTTGCGTGGTGAAAACGCGCTATCAGCAGCAAGACATACATTGCCTCGTTATCCCACTTGATGATCAATGTATTGAAGTTCGATTTGACGAGCCAGTATCCGCCGTAACTCCAGGGCAATCGGCCGTTTTGTACGAGGGAGAGATTTGCCTTGGAGGGGGCATTATCGAAGAGCGTCTAAAGTAGATAGGGTTAGACGCTGTATTAACCATAGCCACTAAACGCTTTTTTAAAAGGTTTAATTAGCCAATTAGGCCAACGCTAACAGTTCCTACACCATGTTTGCGAGGGGAATGATAACAGCAATACGCATGTGCTTCCCAGCAACATATGCCATTCTTTTTCGCTTCTCTTATTACACAGCCGACTGTGTAATAAGAGAAGCGAACTGGGTAGTTGGTTTACCTCTGATGTTGTGGCATGATTTGTAATATTTGTGATCATTTTTATTACAGTCCGGCCGTTATCCTTTGATATAGATCAAATTATCAAAGTTAGTTATGTAATATTAACCGTTTCCTCAGGAGTAGCTGTGGCGAAAAATTATTATGATATTACTTTGGCAATAGCTGGAGTTAGCCAGTCAGCACGACTTATTCAGCAATTGGCTCACCAAGGACAATCTGATCACCTAGCTTTCCATACTTCCGTCAGCAGCCTGCTTAAAATAGACTCTCCTTCTACCTTAGCGGTATTTGGCGGAGAAGAGCGAAAACTGAAAGTTGGTCTAGAAATATTGCTGGCAGTACTCAACGCCACTACTGAGGGAGTGGGTGCTGAACTCATTCGCTACACCCTCAACCTGATTGTGTTGGAACGTAAGCTTTACGCCAATAAGAAGGCAATGCAAACCCTCGCCGATCGCCTCAGCCAGCTTAAACGCCAGTTAGCACATTTTGACCTTGAGTCAGACACGATCATCAGCGTTTTGGCTGGTATGTATGTCGATGTCATCCGCCCACTTGGACCTCGCATTCAAATTATTGGTTCTCCGGTGTTCTTGCAAAACACACAGGTGCAGTGCAAAGTTCGTGCCGTGCTTCTTGCTGGCATCCGCGCAGCCGTCTTATGGCAACAGGTTGGCGGCAGCCGCCTTCAGCTCATTTTTTCTCGCCATCGTCTTCTCAAACAGGCGCAAAGTATCATCGCTGATTGTTAATAGATCCCCAGGAGCTGCCCTATGAAATTCTCCCCACTAACCGCTATTTCACCCATTGATGGGCGCTATGGTGATAAAACGGGTGTATTGCGCACCATCTTTAGCGAATATGGTCTGCTGAAATTCCGTGTGCAAGTAGAAGTACGTTGGCTACAAAAATTAGCCGCCTGTAAAACAATCAAGGAAGTGCCTGCTTTTGAGGCTAAAACTAATGCTTTCCTAAATAAAATTATCGAGGAATTTAGCGAAGAGGACGCACAGCGTATCAAGGTCCTTGAGCGTACTACCAACCACGATATGAAAGCAGTAGAGTATTTTTTGAAGGAAAAAATAGAGGCGATACCTGCTCTACATACAATATCAGGCTTCATTCACTTTGCCTGTACTTCAGAAGATATTAATAACCTGTCGCACGCCCTGATGCTGCAGACTGCACGTCAGGATGTTATCCTGCCTTTTTGGCGGAAAATTTCCGATGCGATCAGAGCCCTATCGCTAGAATATCGAGACATTCCTTTACTAGCTCGTACGCATGGTCAGCCGGCCACCCCATCTACTGTAGGTAAAGAGTTCGCTAATGTGGTCTTCCGTATGGAACGCCAGTGTCGTCAGTTAGCACATCTGGAGATTCTGGGGAAAATTAACGGCGCCGTAGGTAACTACAACGCCCATATGGTTGCCTATCCGGAAGTAGACTGGCACGCGGTTAGCGAAACCTTTGTCACTTCTCTAGGCATAATCTGGAACCCATACACAACCCAGATAGAGCCGCACGATTATATCGCCGAACTGTTTGACTGCATGGCACGCTTTAATACTATTTTAATAGATTTTAACCGCGATATTTGGGGCTATATCGCTTTGAACCACTTCAAGCAAAAACCTATTGCCGGTGAAATTGGTTCATCTACCATGCCGCATAAAGTTAATCCGATCGATTTTGAAAACTCCGAAGGTAACCTAGGCTTAGCAAATGCAGTGCTGGGCCACTTGAGCAGCAAATTGCCTGTTTCCCGCTGGCAGCGCGACTTGACTGATTCTACCGTGCTTCGCAATCTCGGTGTTGGCCTGGGCTATGCAGTTATTGCCTATCATGCGGTCATGCAAGGTCTCAGTAAGCTAGAGGTAAATCATTCGCACTTGCTAAACGAATTGGATCATAACTGGGAAGTGTTGGGCGAGCCAATCCAAACTGTGATGCGGCGTTACGCCATCGAACAGCCCTATGAGAAGCTAAAAGAACTGACTCGTGGTAAGTGTGTGGACGCGACTTGTATGCAAGCATTTATTGATAACCTGACATTACCAGAAGAAGCAAAAACCCGCCTGAAGGCGATAACACCCGCAAATTATATCGGACGTGCTGCTACTTTTGTGGACGAGCTAAATTCGAGATAAAGAGGCTACTATTGATCTAATATAAGTTAAAACCAGTTACCCGACACGTCAAAAATGCCTGTTACCCCTGTCTATTCAGAAGCCCGTTTTTCATATGTACTTACAGGTGAAACACTGAGTTTTAGTTTGATTGACCTTGTACAAGTAATTTTGATTCAAGATATATCAGGAGTTGTATAATAGGTAAGATAAAGCAAAAATTTTCTCGTTCTCCTGGAAAGCAGATTTACCTACCATAAATTCAAATAAATAAGCTATTTTTACTTCTTTCCAAGAAAGACTATTTGTAGTGATATAGTTAAGGTGATTACCTAAATCAAGATGATATTCTTTAGTCAAAAATAAAGTAGTTGCTTTATGATGAAGAAAGTAAAAGAGAAATTTCCAAGAATGTAGCTAGAGTGAGTACTCTCAGGACATTTTTAATAAGGTTACTTTATTATTACGCTAGTCATTCGATGACTGTTGGCTTTGCTAACCTATCGCCCTGGGCACTCGCATAAAACATGAAGATATTGCAGCATTAGCGACACTCACAGCCTTCATAGAAGGAGCGTATTCATACATGTTTAAAACAATATGCCGCCTGGTGAACCGGATACGATATTATGAAAGCTACAGTACTCTTAGTTTTTAACCAGCTAAACGCTTCGGGGTAGTTACTAGTCTTTAAGACAGTGATACTATTGATAATCTTCGCTGTCTTTACGGATTAATGTCATGGCAGTCACTGACAGTAGCAAAAGGTGCTGCGATAGTATGAACAGATCACAGATAAAACTATAAAGTGAGATGCATGACTCTAGACTAAAAGTTACGACTCAGCAGATGCAAGGACGCCAGCTAATAGGTTGACCAGAAATAACTTCCCCATAGGCGCTATCATTCCGCCCGCCAACAAACCTTAAAACTGAGCAACTCACAGTTTGGCTAATATAAATACCGATATTCCAAGCGAGGATTCGCCCGTTTGAATCTTCTTGAGAGCGCCTTGGCTAATAGAAACTGATTAACTATAGTGTTGCGATCTTACTTATATCTCTGCTAGCACAGTAAACTTTGTGCTCACCTCAGCTAGGCCAATGAAATTTGCAGTTAATGCGGTTTCTGTTCTCCATATATATTCCTACCATGCACATACGTGAGCGCTAAGTCAGGCTAGGATAGATCCAATTAAGTGCCGCATCACAGTTTACCAAGAAAACTAATAAATACTTCCATTCACTGGGCAATACTAGCAACCTATACTCAGTGTTCCAGTACTAATACTCTATAGTAGCTGCATCGACGATCACTCCTTAACCGCAGCTTCCGCACTCCACCTCTATTCTGGTATTGCAGTTCTTGATCAACAGCCTGCTTATTCCGTTTAAGCGAGGTATTTTAATCAAAGGTTGCCATCAGCGTATCCTGTCACATTCGTGACAGGATACGCTGATGAATTTAATTGGCGATGTATCTTCTTCTGGAAAATTAGAGTTGAGCTAGAACTATTATTTCTAAGGTTTGATAAAGCAGATATTAATTAGAAATTGCGCGACTACGGTACAGTTTTAGTGTATAAAGTTAATGGTCAGCGTGACTTTATAGCGTGAAAGCTTGGTGATCACAGCCAGGATTGACATGTACCGATATTGACACTGTTTTTATATTAATTTTATTGTCAATAAAAAGTGTTAGTCGTGATTTGCATAAGAAGAGAAGCTGTCACAGTAGCCGAATCTAATCAGTAAAGATAATGACATAGCATTGCTTGGATAATCTCAATTATAGTCTAATTATTTATTACTTATTTTATAATCACAACTCCATAACAGGCTTTTTAAAAAACAGTTTAATTGATATTGAATAATTTTATTATTAAATCTTTAAATATTCTTGGCAAATTTCGATTTTCTATTGATTATGGATAGCATGGCATCGGATTCTTGTTTAGATAGGTGGTGTGCTATTGCAGTGATTATACTAATATATTGATTCAATACCTTAGCAAGGGAACCCGGAATTATTTACATATAATAAACTTAAGTGATATGACATAATATTATTAATTAATAATGTTATATTTAATACGAGACAATAGTGTTGTTCCCATGTATGATATACATGTTGGCATAGCTCAATAAATGATCCAGTCGCTTATAAGGCGACTCTCTGAGTGTTCTATTCGCACACTAGAAAGTGTTTTTTATAAAGGCTAAAGAGACTGAGCTCTAGAGCGATATATCGATTTAAAAATTTATGTTGACTTGAATAAATTCAAATAATTCATTCATACTAAATGGTATGGGTTTGTTTCATGTGATCAAATAGCTTATGCCTCAATTTCTAGAGATTGAGGTCTCTTACTTTTATTTAATAAAATATTTTATTATATTTTATTAAATTTGTTGGAGTAACGTCTTTCTCTGCTCTAATTACGTAGAGGGAACTGCTTCTTTAGATATATAAACCATATTATTATAAATCAAAATTAATGATTTATAGATATGGCTGTTCTGGTTATAACAGTATAAGTCATGTCTGTTATTTTAGATGTTATAATAGCGTAAATAACGGTAAGCAGTACATAGGGTTAGGAGTATGAGCTTCCATGGAGTGATATACTGATTATATGCTAATAATGGTTGTATTAGCGGTATTAGCAACACCTTCTTCTGTATGGATTTGTCGTTAGACAAATAGATAAGTTGATTTTATTCTTGTGCATGAAAAAATGAACGGTAGCATGAAATAGTTTTTTGCCATAAGATGACATAAAATAGATGGAATCGATCATATCACTTTCTGATCTTAGAAAGTGAATTCCTTGCAACCCTTCATCTTGATTTATGTTTACACTGCATTTATTATGCACAAATTAAGTGCGTGCCTGCGTAGAAGACACATTTCTTTATGTGTTAGCATTTGACGAGAGGGAGAGTTTCGTGCAATAAATAGAATTGATCGCCAAGATGCACTTGGCGTATTTTGAATTGTTTAAGTTTTTTTAAATTGTCTCTTCAACTTCCTGAAACTCATCCGTGTTGAACTGGATGAGTGTAGCCTTTTATATAGATAACGACTCTAAGAGTAATATTAGCATATTTTATTGTATCAATTACTATGTAGCACTGCAAGCGAATTTTAATCCCCGTATGCCTTATAGGGCATATCTCTCATTCTGAGAGACTGAGCCGATACTGGTAACTGTTATCGTGTTATTATTAGGAGTATTGACTTTGTACTAAAGAATGCAGACAATATTTGTCTGAATAACTGGGTCTAGTCTCATAAACTGAGAGTTATCTATCTGTCTTGTATTTACAGAGAAAATTAATTTCGAGATAGTAGTAGGAAATGTTGGGTTTGTCAACATCACAACTATATAACTATGTTTATTCTATTTTAAAATTTTTAATTTTAACTTTGTATTGAAAGATAATATAGATGTTATCTGATGCTGATCAAGACAGCGTTTCAAAATAAATAAGAATTAAATAAATAACGGAAATGACACAGCTTTGCTACATAATAAAAGGCGTGGCTATTATTGTTAGGTCAACGATTAAATAATTTTGAATCTAAAATTCATATTTAGATGATAAATAAAGAAGTGATATTTCGCCAGCAGCTCAGTAAACGCAGATCTTAATTATTAGTTTTAAACGATTAGCCACGTGTGCAGTATCTACGCGTTGTGTGTAGGGTACTAACCACAAGCACTGCAATAATTTCTTTTTATAATAATTACACTAGGAGTGATTCTAATACGCGATTAGAAGCTAAATTGACTTACAGTGCGGAAATATAAGCATATAACCACTCTATAGGCTTGTTTAGAATCTCTATCGATCGTTGTTATTTGTGCATCATTGATATCAATTTCTATAAATTCAATCACAGCAACTCGATGTGATACTTGACTAAAAAACTTCTAGCAAGAAGGTATTTGACCTGGCTAGTAAATACCATTACATATCATATATCATTAGTTAAATAGTATTAGTGGCCAGGCATGTTCCAAACATTTCAGTAATCTTCTGTAGATAACTTATAAATCAAAGTTATAGGAAAGCTATTATAAATACCTATATCAAATAATCTGATAATCCACTATTTCAATTTTTACATATGAGTTAATACAAGTCGAATCACTCTTGATAGTAACTCATTGATATCTTTAAAAGATTAGTAGAGTATAAAAATAATATTAAATAGTGTTTAACTATTAGTTACGAAAGTGACTTCTTGGAATTACTGATCTTAATCTGATTAGTGGTGTCTAATTTTCTAAATTAAAAACAGCGATTGCATAGGTGGCCTAAACTTCTACCTACTAATGCCATTAAGCCCTGTGGTGCTACCATTTTTTTATGCCCTATACCACAGTAAGACATAATAACAAAAACACAATACTCAGCACTAGACGGCACTTTTACTAAATACTGTCCCTAATGAGTATTTAGAAAACCCCTGCACTAGATGCTAGTTACGCGTAGAGCAACACTAGCATCATTATGGATGCTTCTAAAAATATCGTCGGTTAGATCGACGAGAAAGCACGCCAGTGGGATTACGCTGTATACAACTAAAACCTTTCCTAAAAGGGCATACCCGCTTTTAGAAAGCGTTTGGCAAGACCGAACGTGCACTATATAAAGAAGGTTATTGCAACGATAATGCGATCGTTATCACATACAAGAAACCGGAAATACAAAATGTTTAGGTCGCCACCTATGCATTCAATTAATTCTTAAACGCAAATGCCTAGGCAGGTTAAACGGTTAGATTGTATATATTCTAATACTAGTTAGCCCAGTTAGTGACTACCAAAGGACTAATTGTGGAAGTCGTATATTCGGTAGTGTAGCTGCTAGCTAGCATACAGCAAGTATGCTATTCTTTTCGACCGGTTTAAAGATGGAAATTTCATAAAATCGTCAGTACCGACCTACCTGCAGTCAAGATAACAAGAATTTGCCTAAAAACCAAGTCAGGTAAGCAGGGAGAAAGTGATTGGGGTTGCAGAAATAACATAAAAACTATTTATACATACCGTATAATCTCAATGAGGCTTGTAAAGCCGCCAAGGCGAGTAAAAGATAAAATACTAAGTATACATAATAGTTAATCTGCAAGATCGTAATTGTTTGTTGCACTTTATCAAACTCGCACATCCTCAGTAAGGTACTGTATATCATTATTTTCCGTACTAGTTGAGAGCTCCATCTTAATTCTGAAGATGGGCGCCAGTTGGCGTAGTTAGGCACGCATCGCTCATAAACGATTGTTGATTAGTATGCACCAGCTATTTTTTACACTTTCCACCACTATCTCACCGTTACTGAACTAAAAGTCTTCTTAGACATTGGCTCATCAGGCATGATTTAAACCAGTGGCGGTATGAGCATCAAATCGTGCATCAAAGCAGGTGATTTGATGGATTTCTGCTCAAGGAGTGACAAGCTTAGGGGATACCTCTAAAATCAATGAATCTCTAATTACTAGCGTCTCCATAGAGGTCTGAGAATTTGTTGCGAATCGCTTATCACCAGCTACTGAATGACATATAACACCAAGACTTGACACACAGTGGAAAGGAGGGGTTCAGTGGTCGCGATACTCTTGCTTTCAAAAATTTTTAGTTAAATAAAATATCCGCGACAATCCATTATTAAATCTTGTACCAATACACGTGGTGTATCAAGAGAAGAAATCTCCTAAGGTAGAGGGGTTGTAAGGAAATACAATTTCTATCAAGATAAGCATCTTGATTTTTAGCCACAATAGCTTCACAAGAACCAATTATTTTACAATATTCCTTTCACTATACCATATTATAGTATATGGAGCCTTGCGTTACGAACTGTGTAGTTATGCCAGTCCAACTGGGTGTTGCCTAGCCATTAGTGTCTCGAGAATACAAGGCAGTAATGCCTAGATGTGACATCTTCAATACGCGATTCAGAGATAATTCCAACGAAATCTTTCTACATTAAACAGATCAACTATTTCCTCCAAAATAGTCTGCCAGACTATACCCTAATCCCAGAATGATTTCCTTGACCGGGTCATCCTCCAGAATAGCAGCATGGCACGTCGTCTCAATGCTAAACGGAAATAGGGGTAAGCTAAAGTGGGTGCCTGACAATGCGCTACACCAGATTTTTAAGTCTAATAATAGCTTTCCAAACAGCCTTACCTGTTAAAGTAAGAGCGATTATCATAAGGCTCGATCTGAATATATCAATCTCTATCTAGGTTGTGATGGCGAAGAAGAAATCTATATTTCAAAGTGAGAGGAACTGGAATATACAGGATCGTCTATAGATAATAATCTGAATAGGGTTTGACTACCTCCTGACGTCCGCATAAAACTTCTGCTATCGTTCAACCAGTAACATATCGTTCTGAAAAGAAACTGGTTAGTAGATCGATATGAGCCTCTAACACCCGATAAGCAGCATATTCAGTACCGGAGCAGACAGCATCGCTTCTAGTACATACAATGCTATATCGATACCGGCCTGCAAGACGATCGGCGATCGTTGTGAGAGATTACACTTACCTCTGCTCTAGATGCAGAGATTTGATTTTTGCGTAGACAATACGTTGGAATAGTGCGGGGGGGAAGTGTCTGTAACACCAGTTTACTTCTGAAATTAAACAGCGATAAAGTAAGAGTCGCATACCTGATGCGGTCAGCAAGGTAATCCTCCATGCTATCCTTATATCGCACAATTTAGCGATGGGAGCTGCTAGGTAGGATGTGCTCAGTTAAGGGTCCTTAACCAGGCGCACTTCTAGTAGTTTCGAACGATCTTGGTGAACCCTTTTGGTCTAGACTCGCACGTTTAGTAATTCGAAGCTTGGGATTGGACACAACTGATCAAGTAGACGATAAATTTCAGGATTAATATGCTTGTGTTAGTAAATAAGCCAAGGCTTGCCTTAGGATTCACAAATCATCTCTTATATTATTTATTCATGTCGTGCTGGTGAACAGATACTAAAGACTATGATAGTTTTATAATCCATTTTCACCATTGTGAACGTGTATGCTATTTACTGCATACATAAACGGTCTTCTCGATTAGCTGCATAGATAAGACTTCTTTCTCTGTCTTATAGGACAACATCCTTATCTTTATTATTCAATCTATAGACTAGTGTCTATTTAGATCTTTCTCGAATAGATAGAGATCACTCTATAGCAACCATCTTTGTACTTCGGGTATAATACCACCTCTTTATATTCGTCTTTAGTTCTTTTATCCTCTGGGTTAGTGCTCCTAACATAATGATACTGCATACTGCAGTATCTTATTAATATCATTGCATGATCGTCCATATTGACCCCGAAAGCCGTTTTCCGACTTTAGTATAGACTAGGATTATGGCAATAAGCCTAATTTACAATGGTCTATTTCTCAATCTAAGTTATCGTAGTATTTAATGATATTGAGATTATTTTGTCTGGACATATATCTTAATCTGTACTTTATTGATACTCGCGATGCGATTTTTCTAATGCGTGTATTGCTAAGTTTTACACTGAGCAGCTAAATAACTCAGAATGACCTATTTGGATCAATATATTCAGCCTAATAATTGTTCCCTGCTAAATGGGTTTATATTAGAGATCACTTTATTACCGGTATAAACAGCTGCCTAAGTACCCAACTGCTTACCGATTTCTGCTATTCACAGATCGAGCGAGCGTTCATCTTCCTACTTTACTTAACCGTAGCGGACCTGTTATGATGTGTAATACCTCCTTAAAAACATTGTATCCGCGGTTTTCTGCGCCCATGTACCCTAATTATTAGGTTTAAGCTGGATTGGCGTGATAAGCAGATCATACTCTTCTTTCTGAAGGTTTTATGCTAAGGAGTAGTTTGTTTACTATAGCTTAACGATATTGCTTATCGGCATTGACTATGCCTTATCACTTAAACAAATTAATTCTATTTAATATGAATTCCATGGTGTACATTATAGACGCCTAAAGCGCACGTAAGACGGGAAGCGCACCTCGTAATTATCCCTGTCCTAGTACGATATATCTTCATAATCATTATATTGATTGGGCCGCTGATAACCTTTACTCAGCGCGATGTTGGTATTTATTGACTTAATGCTGCTCAGTACATTTTCGATTATTTATTAGCCAATAGTCAGCTATTGACACCTAGGATCTGACCAATCGTCCAAGTTTCTTTGCCCTATCTATTTATTATGGTGCATCAACCTCTTAGCAGGCTGTGTGCTAAGCTCTGGACTTTTTTGGCTTGTATTACGTTGTAGTATTTAGCAGTGCCATGCTATTGCTACGTTTTTTATCGCTGAATCATATGCAACGCCTTCCAGAAGCATCACATGCTTAACCCGTTTCGATAATCATCGCTGTGCCCTAAAATGCTTGCGGTTTTAACGAACAAGAATATTCTGTCATTTCTTAACAAGAAAACTCAGTCATTTTGCCCAACAGATTTTATGGTGCCTAAGTAAGCAAGCATAATGCTATTTCTGATTAATACATGCAGCTATTCTTCCTAGCTGCACACTGTTAGATATGTTCCTTTAACCGCTTAGATTTAGAATTGTATCGTTGCCATATCCTGCTAGATGGATATCCACCAAGGCGGCTTTATTTATAGTAGCACGCTATACGGCAAGGGGTTAATCGGTAGAAAACTAGGAATGCATAATAAGCTATAGACTAACCGTTAAACTGTATGAGTGCATATAGGATATAAATTGCTATATCTATCGCCTGCGCTCTACGCTAGCATAGCGCAGGCTATGCTGATTGCTACATGCAACCTACTGTTTCATTTTGGACAACAGATGCCTTTCCAAGCTACAGGGTTATTCAAAGGCCTTGAAATCTGAATACCAATGATTTGATGTTCTATCTCGTACGCGAATTTAATTAGAAATCTCCACCCATAACGTTAAAGATGGTCAATACCTTTATTTTAATAGCCTACTATTTTATAGTCCCGTATTAAGTATAAAGTCTGGATGACTCAACCGTCGCAATCCAACTTAGAAGCGGCCAATGCCTCGCTCCCATAGTACCTTTTGCCCATTTGCATATTGTAATCGCTAGGAATATATTGATAATTTTTGAATGAAGTATAATCACAGGTTAGTGATCACACAGGAGTTCGCAGTGTGCCTCCCTAGTTAGTAAAGATCATTTAGGCAATATATTAGTCTGGCACATGGTGATGCTTATAGAAAGAGTAATCTTGCATACAGATAGCCCTCATCGAGTCGACGGTAGGGATAGAAAAATGCCGGACTGCCCAAACTATTAACGTGCAAATGCCAGGTACTTACTTACACAACAGAAAGCCGGTTTCTGTTGTGCTCGATGACTCAGCAATCGTCTTGAATTTTTATTTGTGTTCACATATCTTATCTATGATAAGAGATTCTTAATTTTGGGCTGTAAAATCTGAAAGTACGGTAGCAATTTCAATGACAATTAAGAATCATTATGTGATGCAGGCGAGGCCCTCCGGAGTGGCGAGGGGGGTTGCCACCTTCACCTTGTTCTGGTGTTCCTGACAAGAACAATGATAAACACAGCAACGAAGATAATCCACCAAAACATGTGTAATGTCGACATGATGTAGTATTAACTTACCTAAGTTAAACTTTTTGTCATTAATACTATAGGCCACTTATAAACCCAGCCTACTGAAGCGATAGAGCTGATCTTATTCAGAGTGGTCTGAGCAATATTGCACTTACTATCACTAGTGAGATAAATGAAAGATGGTTATGAAAATTACGATGAATGGTAATTGCACACAATGTCCGATCTTCGATTAGCGAGATCAACAAGTAGTAACGATCTAGCTCGTTTTTAAGGGAACTATTAAGCGGCTCGGTGTTTTATTGCAAAGTCGTCTATCTCCACTACCATCTCTTAGATGTGGCAATTTTTTCAAAACACGTTATCTGAGTGGCGGTTTTCACATCGCATCGGAAGCTGATGTAAGCAAAAATCCTCAAATAAAAGCCCGTCATGCCTTGCCATGGTCACTAAACCACACTCATAAATCCTAGCATTACGATATAAAATAGCTGCGAGTGGGCCCACTCGGCGACTCATTATTTCCTGTGCTATCCTTCGCTTCTACGCAGGATGCTAAATCCAAACTATGATTATTTTTCCGTTATATTTGCTTTTCGGATCACTCTATTCCTGATGTTAGTCAGTTCAGCTTGCGTATTTCACGCTGTAGGCCTAGCCAAAGCCACAGATAGTTTGGATACGGATATCCCTTTAGTTAATCAGTCTTCTGATGTGGACTGTTGTCGGCTCCAATATAAATGCTTAAGAATTAAGTAAACAACTAGCTAAAGGCTTGACTGTAACCATGCCCTGTGCCTGCTGGCACTTCTGTATCGCTTTCATCGCCATGCTAGTGGGTGGTATTCCGAATCCGATATATTGGAATAGCAACACAGGGTCATTAGTATCTTTGTATTGGTAGGCTTTCAATCGCGCTATGCTGGGTAGCACCCATCTTGGGATTCTTGTCTAATCACATTTCAACTAGCTATGAATTTCTAGCCGCCTGCATCTTCTGTATCTAATGTAGTCGATTTCTGGTTTCACTACTTGCCGTCTAATTGTTGGATTTGCCTTGCTGGTCTGAGATGATTGCAAAACGGTTTGCTACAGAATATTACTAATCGTCATATTCCTAGTAGCTCCTACCACCCAGGAGGTACAGGTTATTAGTATCAGCGCTGATGACGTTATGAACAAAACTACATACACTGTCACTACTCGTGTAGGTTATCATTCTTCAGCATCATTCACTGTTATTTAGTGCACAATGTGCTATCCTTATTTGTACCTAAGTACAGTTACAGACGCCCACCATTTGGACGCTAGCTATAATCATCGACATACTATTTAGTGGCTAGGTATAGGGCGGCAATGATTATCGCTGTTTTAGCAAGACAACTCGGTCAGTATCTGGCTGGGACTATGTTGATTACCATAACTCTATTGGTAAAATTATAAGCCACGCCATCCAATCATTAGGAAATTAGGCATGGTGCTTTATTCGAGAAATAGTTTTTACCTAAAGAAATCTTTAGCCTGCTCTGTTATACCCGGCAGATTTTTACAATGATGCACTGCGATAATTTATTTTAAGGAGTAAAACTTGTTAGGATAATCGCTGTTCGGTAGTCTTTTCCACCCTACACACTAAATCAGTAATTCCTCGGAGGCGATTACAGTCACTTCCTGAATGAATTATGGTACAATCCAATTATATTGGACTGATGAGCTTGGATGTGACATGCCTAGCTGCCTACTAAACAGCAACGCTATCAGTCTCCGTTCGGATCTGATAACAATAATCAAGGCTCCTTTGCCGGGATGATTATTGTTGTTTTCGCCGCTATCAGGCACAGAGTGTGTTCTGTGATGCGGAACATATCTCTGATACTTTTTTTCGACACCTGCGTTTTTACTCATAAAAGAAAACCAATTTTATTATCCCAAGCTCGAGTTTGCTATGGGACAGGCATCATTCGCGATGTTTACCACGTTATGGCAAACGTGCTATAGTGTAGTTCGCTGAAAAGTTTAGAAGTAATATGGTATTGCCCTCCGATTGGAGGGCCGAATCCACGTGGTACATCTTTTAGCCCGCAATCATGCCGAATATTGACGCTATCTCTTGGTAATAGCATTTACACGACTAGTGTCGATAATGATCTTAGAGAAGGCTGTATTGATCTGCCTTAGGTTCGGTGAACAACATACCTCCATTGGGAAAGGTATGCTTCGCTACCTGTTGGAGAATCTACGCGATTGGCTGCCATCTAGATCAGGCTTGCCTTCTCCATAGGAGAAATGTATTTAACGTCTTTAGCAGCGGTTTGCTTAAAACTACTCCTCTTTCTGTTATTTTGTAGTTAATATAAAAGGCTGGTTAAAGTGTAAGGGTGTTGAAGTGGTTAGATAAAGCAAACCCGGCCAAAATACTGTTGGTCGACCGTATAGTCCTAATACGGTGAATGACTGAAATCGGTTAGTTTTTATTGAGTAGGCTTTAAACTGTCGCTTCATAGGACAGCATTTTAGCAAGCCGTCGTTTGCTAAAATAGATATCGTATACATACCTGCTCTCCTGGTGGATTGCTAACCAGCAACCCATCTGAGCGAGGTTAAGTGCATCTAAATAATTTTTAATATTTAAAAACCTTGCTCAACCGATGTCAGCGGTTAGGCCTAGTGACTAAGCATCGGGGCCAGTCTAAGTGTTCAGTTAGAGAAACGAATATTGAGCAATGCATCAACCACAAATTCTATTAGTCGGTTTGCTTTTAAATATTTTATATTACTGTCCGCATATTCTGACTTGAAGTTAGGGGAGCGCGCTCCTCCTTGCATGCACGCTGATTCCGTAACTTAAGGTGACTATTACTTAAGAAGTTAAACCATGTCTAGAGTGTTTGATACACTCGTATCTTAGCAAATTCATGCTAGAGCTGGAATAATTTTATTATTATATATCCAAAACATATTTTATACTACACGATATTAAGGGGTAAGCTGTAATCACCCGATTAGGGAATCCGGGAACGTGATAGTAGAGCCAAAGTGTTGGCAGCATCACCGCAAGAGTTATAACAAGGATGATTTTAACTATTTTAGCGAGTGTTGACTGGTGAAATCTAACAACGAGATTGATAATGACTGAAGAATGCATTCTCTATACGCATAAGAGAATTAAGAGTAGGCTTTAAAAAATTAGATAAAACCCTTAACTACAACTTATTTCTTGTATCTCATTATATGAGATATGACATGTCATAGGAAAAAGAATAACATACTCGTATATAATAAATGTGATTGGTAGGCTATCTGCTAGGCTTTCTTTTTAATTACAGAAACCTCAATAATTAATTGTAACTAGAGTCACCCGGTGTGGTTTCTTACCTCTTTGTTTATTATTGTGAGATCTATTGCTCATCTAGCTTATTCACTGTGTTTTGTTTTCTACTTATCCATCCATCAAGGATGGTAACGCTAAGTTATGCCGATGACTAAAGACGGATATAGGCAGGACGCTGTCAACAACAATTGTCTTTTATTGTATTAGTAAACCTAAAGCAGCATAGATGGTAGAATCTTGCTAGAGCTGCAGAAACCCACCATCGGTGATTGAGTCTTTTGCATAGGTTCCATTGCACTGAAACGTTACATACTGCGCTTAGATTACTCACCAAGCTCTCCTTAGAGCTTGGTTATTGTTTCTTATTCCTAGATAAGGCAATTCATGCGCATATCATGAGATTTCATGCTATATATGTCCCATATCGTACAAACTACTGTATACCTGACAGGTGTTAAATATCGCCTAAGGCGCATTACTAGCAAACAAACTAATCCATTCTCATCTACTTAAAGTGTTAAAAATTTGACAATATCAGATTGATCCTGGTAGATATTGTTTCTTCAAGTTTATTGGCCTTATTCTCTTTGAGAAGAGAATCATAGGTTAGCCGAGGTAGCAGATTTAAATTTCCTTTATAGAATAGACGTTGGGCATCGCACTTATAGACCAAAAACTAATTTATAAATCACGACTAACGCTAGTTAGTCGTAGATTAGGCCATTCACCTGCAATACCAGATATTCACTATACCATTGCTTAAATACACGCAAAACATCAGTACTAATTGCTTTCATGAGATGCTTTCATGCTGAATACAGTTCGATAGTGTTGTATATATTAACATCAACGTTAAGTATAGCAGGATTCTGCTCAATTGGAGGGGCTTAGTGCGGCTACGTTGGTGAGAATACGTATTAACGTGCAGAAATTACTGCACTTTTGTATTCTACAGCATTCAAGAAGCGGCGTCTAGGAATGCGTCTATTCATCCCCTTTACGCCAGTCTTCATTAACCGAATAACCGGCCAGATAGTCCTCGATTCACGCACTCTAAGACTTAAACATACAGCAAAGAAATGCACTTCGAAAAGCTTATAGCTGCTGGTTAGCAGTGGGATGAATCACAAGCAAATCCACGCACATAATCCTAGTAACATCTGCTAAGCCTGGCGCATCGCCTCTGACAGAGGCTAGGGAAAGAACGCTATTAGGAAAATAAGAAGAAAACCTAAACTGGAAATAGAATCGCGTGGATAAATCAAAGTGCTTATGGAGAGTGGACACCCTCCGTCATGTGAGTAAGTAAACCGCGGACTCACTCAGCTGTAAAGCTAATAGTTTCTCGCCAGAACACTCAAAAACCCTTATTTTGTGCTTGCTTGCCGGGGTAATTAGCGTAAGACTGTATGCCGTAAATATTGCCACTCAAACCAATTCACTGGACGATATGTTTCAAAATAATCCGCTATTGGCGCAGCTTAAAAAGAAACTGCAGTCTCAACCCTTACGTGTTGAAGGCGTAGTGAAAGCCACTGAAAAAAGCTTTGGCTTTCTTGAGATCGATAGTCAAAAAAGCTATTTCATTCCCCCGGCCTACATGAAGAAAGTTATGCATGGGGATCGCGTGATAGCGATACTGCATATCGAGAAAGAACGCGAATTCGCGGAGCCAGCAACCCTGGTAGAGCCATTCTTGTCACGCTTTGTTGGATGGATGAAGAAATGTGATAATCGCCTATCTATTGTGCCAAGCCATCCATTACTCAAAGAGGCGATTCAGTGTCACCCAGTGCGTACATTAAGTCATAACTTCAAACCAGGCGATTGGGCAGTTGCGGAAATGCGGCATCATCCACTAAAAGGCGATCGTGAATTTAATGCCGATTTAACGCATTTTATCACTAATGCCGAAGATCATTTCGCGCCTTGGTGGGTAACACTGGCACGCCACAACCTCGAAAAAGAAGCACCGGAGATGACTAGCTGCTGCCAAGAAGACACTTCTTTAGGACGTGAAGATCTAACTGCGCTAGATTTTATCACCATAGATAGCGCCAGCACAAAAGATATGGACGATGCCCTATTCGTTGTAGAGAATACTGATGGTTCACTACAACTGACTATCGCTATTTCTGACCCGACGGCTTACGTTGAGAAAGGGAGCGAGCTAGATGATATCGCCCGCGGGCGCGCCTTTACTAATTATTTACCAGGTTTCAGTATCCCAATGTTACCGCGTGAGCTATCCGAGAATCTATGCTCGCTACGCCCAAACCAATGTCGTAAGGTGTTAGCATGCCGAGTAACGATCGGTGAAGATGGTGTCTTGTGGAACGATATTCAATTCTTCGCCGCTAAGATCGAATCGAAGGCTAAACTAGTTTACGATGAAGTCTCGGACTGGTTAGAAGGTGTAGAGGGTTGGCAGCCGCTAAACGAGACTATTGCACAACAGCTCACCCTGCTTAAACGCGTCTGCAATGCACGAAATAATTGGCGGCATCAGCATGCTTTAGTTTTTCAGGATTGCCCTGACTACCGCTTTGTGGTAGGTGAGAAAGGCGAGATCCTGGATATCGTTACTGAACAACGGCGAACCGCAAATCGTATCGTTGAAGAATGCATGATCACCGCCAATATGTGCGCTGCCAAGGTGCTGCGTGAACATCTTGGTTTTGGAGTATATAACGTCCATAGCGGGTTCGATCCGCTACTGGTCGAACAGGCAGTTAATGTTCTAAAAGCCAATGGTGTGCAGACCAACGCTAAAAAATTGCTAGGCCTTGAAGGTTTCTGCGAGTTGCGTCGACACTTAGACTCGCAGCCTACACAGTTCTTAAATAGCCGTATTAGGCGGTTTCAAACTTTTGCGGAAATCAGTACTACTCCAAGGCCGCACTTTGGTTTAGGCTTAGAAGCTTATGCTACTTGGACTTCACCGATCCGTAAATACGGTGATATGATTAACCATAGATTATTAAAAGCGATTATCACCAAACAGCCGGCAGAAAAGCCACAAGATGAAGTTGGCGCCCAGATGACTCAACGACGACGATTAAATCGCATTGCTGAACGCGATCTCGCGAATTGGCTATATGCCCGCTATTTGCATGACAAGGCGGGTAGCGATCAACGCTTCAGAGCGGAAATCATTGACATTACGCGCGGCGGGATGCGTGTGCGCATACTAGATAACGGTGCCGTTGCCTTTATCCCTGCCCCGTTAATTCATGCAGTGCGTGATGAGATACAGTGCAGCCAAGAAACAGGTACTGTGCAAATTAAGGGAGAGGTGGCTTATCGCCAAAGAGATACCCTAGAAGTCACAATTAGCGAAGTACGCATGGCAACCTGTAGTGTGATTGCTCGTCCAGTAAACTAATTATCAGGCGCTCTTTTGAAAACAAAAACGCCGACGGTCTCATAGCCGGTGTTTTTATTCTAATTTTCTAAAATAGAATGAAGGACCTATAAACTACTAGTACATTTCGCCGTAGTGAAAATTGCGCATTATCTCATAGATAGATTTCTGGTTGTTAACTTAAACCAAAGAACGTTAGTAATTTGCATGGTCAGTTATTAACTTTCCTAGTTTCTATTTAACTAAAGTTTATCTAAATGTGTTAGCGTGCTCCGGCATATTGCTTGTGTACTATACCTTTACTATGTGTACATGAGTAGCTTTACGCTAGTAAGGCAATGGGAAAAGATACATCTGATAATTAGCAGAATCCAAAGCTCATGACACAGCCTCTATTAAAGTAAGTATCACTAGGCAAACCGCAGACCGCTTAGTGGTGCCGGTGTAGGGCGCCATCGTTAGCATGAAAAAAGTAAATATAATTTATTCGTCTATACAATACGAATTGTACCTCTGTTCCGCACAGGCAATAACGCATGCTGCGAATTTTTATGACTGCTGGTTAGCTCCCTAACGGAGGCCACCAATTTAACACTAAGAAAATAAAGGAGCTACTTTATTACCATAGAACGCGCCTGGTTGAGGAAAAATTAGTGGATGAATCAGTGTGCGTGAGGAAACTGTAGTTTACATAAAGAATTAACAAAAATGAACGGATAACGTACGACTTTTACTAAGCCGGGTGTGTAAGTAGAGTTTTATGGCCCAGAAACGGAGTGCATAGTTAGAAAGGTTGGCTAGCCGGGTTTACTATCTGGCACCTGGACCTATTAATATCAGTCGTCCGTCAGAGACGGACACGATTCAGGTCATTGCAGTAGGAGTAGAATTTAAATGAGATATATTTATTATCCGTACTCATTATGACTATGAGTATAGTCAAGGATGCGGGGAATATTTGTCTGCCGATCTGTACTAACTAATAAAATACTAACAATTAGCACAAATTTATAGAAAAGTAATAATACTAATTGTATTAGCAATATACATACCATAACAAGCAGGTTTCAGAGTGAATTTCCTCAAATGAATGAAAATTCAAATTTAACATATTGATTATTTCCCATCTTAGGTTAGTGTTATCAGGTGTTCCAGATAAATGCTCAATATTATTGAGCGACAGCCACCCAGGGTTGATACTAAGCTCTCGTTTTACTGCTTTTACTAGCGCCACTGACCTTCTTGATAGCAGTATGTGGGAGTCGCACCAAGTGATATTCCATCATTGCCCGGTTACCTACGTTTTGTAATTACTGAGTGACTAGTCTTCTCCAATTTTGAGTTGGAGTGGGATATTTGCCGTGCCTTCGGGAAATACGAGATTTGCCTATCAACAAAGCACAAGTTATTTGCTGACCGCTGCCATTTTTCCCGTTATTTAAGTTAGGGTAGGAAGTGTCGGGTTCGCGCATCTACATACAATCTAAGTACGGGAGATATTTCTACATTCTTCGAAAATACAACAATAATCCAATTTTTATTGATGTATAGCTATCACTTTAGTGAGTCACTTAGAGGGGAATTGGTTATTAATGTCATTAGTCAATCATCTCGAGCCACCCAGTAGTGCATAAATATGTTCAAAAGACCAGAAACTTCCAAACTCTTTAGGTAAGTCCATCAGTCCCGCCACATTATATGGACGGACTAAATACGGCGCCTAACGGATGCAATGCAGAGAGAAGTAGAGCTTTTAACAATACTGCTGACTCTATGAATTTTATATAAGAGTCAGTAAGACTGACAGTCTTCGGGCCAGTTTTTGTCGCGCGTCACATAACTAGTTTCTGCGTCTGCACTTTCAACCTGCGAGACGGCGTCATTATCGGCGTTGCCTAACTCGCTTGCGGATAGGGCAGTTGGATCGTTAATTAAATTGAAAATCCGGACTCGGCGCCTAAATAGGCTAACTATTTTAACCAGTTATTCCATATAAGATTAATAATAAAACAATCATCTGCAATTTCACAGTAGTTTTTAACCAAAATCATAGGCCATACTTAAAATTGTGTACTCATCTATTTTTATGTATTCACTACAGTAAAGTGACAATACCTAATCATGGACAAAAAGAAACCGAAGCTATTTTAGGCTAACTAGCTAAAGCCTTAATACTGACGCTGATCTCAATGGATCGTTCTGCATATTGACGAAGTTGAACGTGCAATAGGGCGCAATGCAGAGATGACCAAGTGTCTTAAATATGATAACCCTCTTAACCGCAGCGTAGAGTATTTACAACAGTTATGCATCCCAACTCTTGTGTCTAATGATTATGAGTTTATGCTAAGGATATCATATGTCCGTAAAATTCAAGAATCAGTCGATTGAAATAGAGTGCATCGAGAACGTGGATAACCAGCTTGTGTTCTTGTACGTTAAAGGGATGACACCCTAGCAAATCATCGCTACTGAAGGAAAGTACGATATGTAGATATCCCCGCAGACGCTGATATCTAAAACTATAGGTGTGCTGCATCAATACTAATTTTTCGGTAAAACAAACCTCTTAATCTACTAGACCCATTGTTAGTTTTAACTGTATTGTTCTAAAAAGTTGCGACGGTGGCAGCGTGGTTAATAAAGTCATATCCCTCGCGATGGTCATTAATTATGGCAATTAATAGTGAGAGTCAGAAAGAATTGTCTGGTATAAAACTAGTAGAAAAGAGATGCTAAAATTCTGGCTCAGTCTGCTAACAGCCCTAAAAATAGGGCCTGCCTAATTTAATAAATAAGATTTTTTATTAACAACAGACACTAATCTCTAGATCAGTCATAGGCTGTGTAACAACCTGACATTGCTCTGTTAGGAACACACTAAAACCGTCACTACTGACTTATAGCCGGTATGCATATCAGTACCAACGCAATTAGAAACCGTGATGCTGTCAAGATACCTCTTCGGGTGCCAGGCGATGAAGGCCTGCAGATCAGAAACTAGCGGGCGAGCTTAAATCCTCACTGCCTCTTCGGCTGTCGCCTCACACCTGCTAGGCAATCAACAGCGCGCATATCATTAAGTCGCTCGATACCCTTATCCGAGGAAATGTTGAAAGCGGAGACATACCGGATTAACGACTCGTTGATAAAATTTATTGATCTCGATGTCAATCATTTGTTTAAAAACAGAATATACTGTTATTAGTATTCGTGGCGAGCCATAACTAATTTTATTAGTGAGTGTGGTGAACGCCCGATCGGTCACATTTAATGTGGTTAAAGTTACATAGAATTATTTACAGGATAATAAGAGTTTTCTCCCAGCTATTCATACCTCCAGTGAGGTCTATAACCTTATATAATATTTTTTCGGATGCTGAGGTCAATGAACTTACTCAAAACACCTTTACAAGCTATGATATAAATATATCAATATAATATTATAATCTATTAATATTCTTATTAATGGCAGTTGTACATCTATTCGATGCGATTTATTTCATCTTGAGATCGACTGTCGGCTAGAGACACCCCCTATCTGAATCACTAATACATCACGATGAAAGGCATAGATAAGATCCAGAAAATTCGCCTCATTCCTTCTGAGGAGTGCTCGACCATAACCTGCATTAACCAGGGTTAATTACCTATTCGAATATTACCTAGTGATTTAGGCATGCCGGCTTCCAGACGGTTTTTGAGATGTATGCGTGTATTAGTGCAAGCCCCTACTACATTCTATATACCAAGTTTGTGGTTAAACCAAAGACTTATTGCGTACGGATATGTTATAATAAAAACTAAATCTAATTTCATGGTTATCATTTATGCACAGTAACTAGTCAAAATGCATTTATTTTCTTCACAGCACTCAGTTGCGAGTGGTGGTAACTTCCGTCAAAAACCTAACGAGCAAGAAAAGGCGAATGCGGATGTTGATCCTTTTTGGCCTTCCCATTTGCTCACATCACGATCGCTTTACCGCTGTCCTATGGCTTCCTGAATCATGTTCGCTTTGAGTTACTCTTAGGTTTTTTCTTGAAAAGAAACATGCCCTATTTAAACCCTTTTAGGTAGGCAATCCGGGATTGGTATCTGGCTCGGCAAAGCGTTCGCGGCATTTCTGAAAATGACAATTGCTCATGCTATTAGCGAGTCGCCATTTATTGGCTATTTTACCCTTATCTTATTTAAAGATGCCGAAATTTGCTGTTCGGTAAAGGTGATGTATTTATAAAATATCCTTTTTGGTTATTAGAAATTTGACTTATAAACACAAGCTTATGTTATTGAATTATATTATCCACCTAACTATTGTTTTATTTATGATGATGTAGATTTAATATTAAATACCTGAATTAGAGCTATCAATATTATTCCTCTAGTTTTTAAAATAAAGATTCTGGGAATTTTATCTGAATCACATGGTAGATTGAATTTATTTTAATCCTTGTCTATATAGACAACACATGAATTGATTTATGACGTATTGTGCCTCTAATCTCTTTCTTCTTTTAAAGAGATTGATGTGAGCATCATAATTTATAAAATATAGCTGCATTATACATTATCATATATTGATTTCATTCTCTCTACTCTCTTTGCAGAGAGATTTATTTCACAACCTTAATGTTGAAAGTGAAATTTTGCGTGCATATTTAGGTTTCGTTTATTAATAAATTTAGTATATGTCATATAGCAATATATGGATTTGTAATCTGTTATTCACAAGAGGGTATATATCAACATGGCTTATTCTATATAACACCTATTTTATAACACTCAAAATAAATAATAAAATTATGATTACTTGAATATGATATTCTATCAGTATGTCTTTATTCAATAATCACCGTACCTGACTATAGATTATTCGGAGGTATAATTTTATAGATATGTTATAGATATCTATATTTTAGGTACTTTACTACCTAAATATAATATTAGGTGAATCACTTTTCTAAATCAGGTTTGTTCCTAAATATTATTTTATTGTATATTCAACATGTTATAAATTGTTGTCTGAAATGCACTGATGTGTTCAGTAAGTAAATAAAGGCTTCTTGGCCTAGTTATATAATTTTGACACTCTATTTTGAACAGCTTTCTTTTGGGAGGAATGTTTATGGAGCTGCGAAGCAGATACTTTAATAGAATGTGTTTTTATAAATACAAGCACGTATTCTGCGAGATATATAAAAATAAAATTCATTTACACATTAAAATATTATGTTCTTACCTGTTTTAGTTGAGTTATATTAATGATTTTAGTAAACACTTTCCAGTGAATAGGTTAATTCCATGCCTCTACAATCATACGGGACCTTCCCTTAAAGGAGACCTTTAAAATAAACATAATAAATTGAATTACTTGGAAAGTTAAACTAGAAAATAATTCCGTAAAATATGATTTATATGTTTAATACAAATTTTTATATCAAGATCCTGGCTGTCTTTTTATCGCTTTTGGCCCCTAGATCTTCTACCTGTGCCAGAAGGCAGAATAAGTGCTTAACTATGTTCGTGCATACACCAAATTTCGTTAAAATTTAGCACTTTCATTGAATCATTAAATATCACTAAACCTAGTGCTGGCGATAATGTAAACGGGTTCCTTAAATATTTTTAATCTACAAATAATTCGACTCTAGCTTCTCTATGTTAATCAAGTTTAGCGCATAACTTGGCCATCGAGCCAATAGTTCATTTTTGTCTCTCTGAGACCAGAAACGGGAGTACAGTTTGAATCTCTGAATCTTTCACTTGGTTATTACTTGTCATGTCTTCAAAAATATTTATACCCTGTCGTTTTAAGCGTATGCCGCTAAGAATGCAGATTTTGTCCACCAGCTACGCACTAGGGTACCTAACTCAGCTACTGTATCCGTTCGCTGAAAATACAAACTAATATCTAGGAGAGAGAGGAAGTGATCGTGGTATTTAGATTATGTTTATGAGTGTAAACTAGAGCAACGTTACAAGGGCAGAATTCAACCCATGCTGGCTATGAGAAGCCTTTAAACTTGGCTGGACCTAAATTCGATTAAATAGAGACATCACTTATTAATCCTTTAAAATAAAGGATCATTATTTTTTCTACTATAGATGACACGAGAGCACGAGAGAAACTTCCAATCACTTAACTAGACTTACCACTATGTCTTTAACTACTAGCAGCTGCTCAAAATATTGCTTTTGTACCCTTGTGTTTAATTTACACTATCTTAGTAGCCGTATTTTAGCTAATCCACCAGTGTCCAAAGTGGCGTGATCCGGGGAATAGTGGTAATCAGGTATACGCCCAGTCCTCCGTTTTATTTGGTTGTACGATGACTTCATACTCTATGATTGCATATGGGTGCGATCTAGTCTTACTTCTTAGTGTCTAAATCGCCCGCTCTCTGTGGAGTAAACTAGGTGGTTGATATCCTGTTACATCAGGTTATCCTGGAGCCCACCAACTGGAATATCGGCTACAATCATATGCAGATTGATAATTTGTATCATTGGATGGCCGATTCCCACGTTAGTTAACGGCCGATACTAGAGCTGGTATTATGATGCGCGGTTGATCGCCATCAGCGCTACGAGCCAACTGGATTTCAGATCGTAATAGTGGATGCCGCCTGTTATCCGCATTGAGTTTCTGCGCAGCATGGCCGCTACGCGGCTATACATTTAAGTGCAATAGCCTGTAAATTCTCCTACTCCTATTCGGTTAGTAAGTTTACAGCAGTAATGCCGGCACATCAAACAGCGCCTCTTGAGAGGTCCTACCATACCGAGCCGTCGATAGCATCGGTGTTAAATATCAGCACAACAGCTTATCTACTCTGGCTATCGATTTGACGGTAGTATTGGAATATCATAGCATTTCCACTCGAGGGAACGTTAAACGTAAGTGCATGCAGGTTACGTATCAAGTGTAGTCTAAATAAGAAGTATATTTGTTCCTCCTTGTAGTGTCTAAATCTTGAGACAGATTTAGTTAGGCAGTGAGTTGCAGTGTCCTTGTATTTGTATAGGCTACTGTAGTGATGCTTGCCGATTGTCTGACGGTAATATGTGACTTTTGCTTACACTGAATTTCTGTTTCCTTCTGTAAAGAAGGCTTTTATTAACCGATCGACTACCAAGCTTCCCGCCGAATGATAGGTTCTCCTCTCGTCCTAGTAGCACCTACGTTAGCCGTTATATGGCACAGGTTATACAGGGTGGCGGGTATTCTATGTGAGTTATTCACTCCATTATGACTGAGAAAGAAATCTGAGCGGTTCATCTAGATTCCTAATTTCTTATAGTTTTAGGTGTAATTAAAATACTAACAGATATTATTTCGAATCGTAATCTATCAGTCGGTAGTTAAACAGTAAAAGTTAATTATATAAAGCTCTGCGGAGCTATTATACAGATACAGTTCAATATAGTAATTAGAATAAAAGCCTATGTCTTCAGTGTGATTAGCTCGCGCTTTTATCATATTTCCCTCATTATTGTTTTCAATACCTCTTTCTTTATGCCTCATAGGTACATATTTAGGAAATATAAGATAATGAAAGTTATTTGATAAAATGGCGTGATACTCGATTTAAAAATCGATCGATATCATGTTATTTCTTATTTTATGTCAGGCATAACTAAATGCTATAATAGAATTGTAAATCTATAATTTAATTAATAAATTATGCAATATATCTATATTAAATAATTTTTATAAACTGGATCATAAATCACAGATAGTTTATAAGATTATTTATCAGAAGCCATTATCTCATTAACAAATGTATAATAACAGATAAAATAATATAAATACAGGAATTTTTTAATTAACTTTTGATTGAATACAAGTTAAACTTGATTCAACATCATCTGCAGCCATACAAGAATTTTTCTTTAATAAGATCTTGTGCCCTAGCAGGGCTGCCATATTTTATATGGCATCATTAATACCTACTTAATATAGTAACTGAGTTGATCTATAAATAAAATTAAACACATTTCATGTTAAGTATATGAAATTTCAAGCCTCATTATTATAATGTTATTACATGACTTCAGTACTGGAATATTATTTAAATTTTATTTTAATAAAATATAAGATTTAATTATTATTAATTAGTTGATGCGGGATGTGGTCTTGACATGAGGTGGTATTTGGAATAGGAAATAGCGATCTAGAAATTGGCTCGACAGCGGATATAGGCTATTAAAAACTCATATTTATTACCAGTAATAAATATTATATAAATAAATTTATTTATTATTGTAAACACAAGGTTTGGCGCTTGTGGGTTTCGGTGAAGTATCAAAATACTTTTATATAATCATTTATATTTACTTGAGAATATAAAATAAAACAGTATCGGTGATTGATACAGGTAAACATCGCCGTTTCTTTTTACGTGGTATTATTTAAATAGACTTTATCATACACACCTATATCAAATTATTTGAATAACCAATGAGTTATAGTTTCAGATATAGGCTAATTTTGAGAAGTATCTAAATACTGATATTTTATGGAGGTAAAAGGAGTATTCTGGTTTAGTTCGTAAGCAGTATGGCGAGAAACGCTAATATCTATATAAATAGTAATGACTTACCGGAGCCGCTTAAGCTAATGATCCAAATAGGTTTTCTCCACTTTTAAAGTTAACTCATCCGATAATGTGAATAGCCGATTATCGCTGCTAATAATAAGAATGAGAATTAAATATACTAGAAAAACTCTTTTTACCGCGGTTCCTTGCGAAGCAACCTATTACGGATTTTACAATATAAAAATAATTATAAATAATACACTCTTTCTCCCGCTCATGATAATTTTTATATTATTAAGATTAATATAAACCTTCGTAAGGTTTATTACGTTTTAGCGGGTAATAAGAATTGTATTTATTACCTATTTTGTAGCCTGCCTAAACAATAATTTTAAAAATTACACATTAAATTTATCAGTGAATAAACTAATGCCCACGTTTGACCCGCTAATAATTTGCACTATAGATAGTATAATTATTATACTCATACTTAATGCATGCAGTTAACCACAATTGTTTAAGATCAAATTGATTTTTAGATAGCCTAAAGTAGATTATGTTATCTGATTGCTAAGAGTTATTCGAATTAATACCACATAATAGAATAAAGAACTGAAATAATATTTTCCCTTCGAATTGATATATATTGAAAATTTATTGTTTCTAGCATCGCATAATTTTATTGGAGAATGAGCGCGTGATAAAGCCTTATACATACCTAAATTTAGTAATAGCAAATAGCATAAATCACACCACTCCTAATCATGTTAGACATGAACTCAATAAAATAACCATTTTATTTATACTGCTGTTTTTATATTATAATAGAAATATTAGTGATAATCTTTCACATATTTTCTCAGTACAGGTTCTGAAGAAATAAGATCTTGTGTCTACAAAATAAATTTCAACAATAAAGTAATGAGTGCCGTTGTATTAAATTAGTTCATAATCAGATTATTATGACATAATAATCTGATTATGTGAACGAACAGTTTTAATATCTGACTTTATTTTATGGTTTGCTTGTTAATAACCGGCAGTTAACGCCTTAAGTTTCTTTACTGATTAAATATTTAAAATAATGTTAAAGCAATCTATTAGTATTTGAGGTTCTGTATTGTAAGAGAAAATAGAATTACGCATAACTTCATGATACTATTTAAGGTAGTGTTGCAGTAATTAAATTTCCGTAGTGTTCCTTGGCCATTTCAGTACTTTATATATATAATTAATGAGGTGAATAGCTATTTTTATGAAATGACACAACAACAGATAGAATCATATAATAATAATTATATTAACTGCAATCATGAAGTTCATCTATCATGACTATTAAAGTGTATATTCATAATTTAGCTATAGCTAAATATATTAATCAAAGATTACAATCATTATGTAAGTATATTGCAAATAAAGAGTTAAATTTTAATAGAAATCCTGGTGTAACATCATTATCAATTCCATGCAAAGTTAAGTGAGTTAGTTGTTCAAAAACAATAGTGTATGTTGCTCAAGAGGCTGATGCGGTCTGAGCCTATGACATCTCATGAATGAGGGCAATAAAACCTATGATCACCATTCAACCTATCTCTACTTGTTATCGCATTTCTTGCGCAATGGCAAAGCAGCAACTATTTTAATTAAGTGAAATTTTTTACATTTACTGACCATCAAAGCCACGTATCGGTTTGACAGACGCCCAACTCCGGCACGATGGGCAGTGCCAATAAAGAGAGTGGGCGGTAAACCCACATTTATGGCACCGATAACGCGGCTTTGTGCGTATCTGTTCTTCAACCATGTGACGTAATAACAGCAAACTCTCCTTTGCCCGACTATCTTTGGAGTCTGCCAAATGGTACTCCATCAGCCTATAAAACACATGCATAGTAGGATGGCGTTGCAATTGTCGGTTGATATACGCATGCACCACATCGCACCCTTCAAATTGTTCGATAATCTCTGCTAGCATTAATTCAGCAGTTGCACCGCAATTCTCCTCTACACAACGTTTAAGGAAACCGGTCCAACCCTGTTGCTGATCCGGGCAATGCTGATAGCATTGGTGGAGCATCTGTAAAGTCTCACTCACTAATTCTTTATCTTGACTCAGAACTCGTTGTAGCGATTCGACCGCTTTTTGGTACTGATGTTGTGCCATATAAATACGACCATACATGATGGATACACGGGCGCATTGCTGATCTGCAGAGGCGGCACGCTTTAGTAGAGCTAGTGCTTGGTCGAGATCATCATTACTCAACGCCTGCAATGCCAGTTCACAGTAAAAATGAGCGATCTTAATATGCTGCTTGTCCATACCTAGCTTGACCAACTTTTCCGCTACGTCAATCGCTTTTATCCAATCACTAGTAGCCTGATATATAACCAGTAGTAGTTGTAGAGCCGATATTCGGAACTCTTCTTCGTCAATTAGTTGACTAAATAAGTCCTCCGCACGGTCATACATACCGGCTGACATGTAATCTCGACCCAATTGTTGCACTGCTAACAGGCGCTGCTCAAATGTGAGTGATGCGCTTTCTATCAATCCCTGATGGATGCGAATAGCGCGGTCAACCTCACCGCGTGAACGAAACAGGTTACCCAACGTCAGATGAGCTTCTAGGGTATTACTGTCCTCTTTCAACATATCAAGAAACAAATCAACCGCCTTATCTCGCTGATCGGAAAGAAGAAAATTCACCCCGGCAACATACTCGCGTGATAGACGATTAGCCTCCTTCTGCTTATCCTGCTGAGCACTCCTGCGGCCCATGTACCAACCATACCCGGCAGCCAAAGGAAGCAATAGAAACAGCAGCTCTAGCATTGAAGGCTCATTCCTTTTTTGTGATAGGCTGCACAAATAGCTTTTCAGTCTGTTCAAGTTGCAGCATTAGCTTTTTAATTTTGCGTTTGGCACGACTCAGGATCAAGCGAGTGCGCAGATAGAAAATGGCGAAAATGACACATCCAAAAATAAAACCGATACAAAAAATCATAGCCAACAAGGCTGAGACTTGATAGTCGCCTTTGGCAATTAAATAATTAATCGTTATCACCTGATCGTTATGCATACTGAAGGTGAGCGAAATAACGAAAATCACTAAACCAAATAAAAAAATCAGTAAGTATTTCATATTCTTCCCATACAGCTGAGTGGTTTAGATGAAGGATTACAACAAATGCATTCCTAACTATTAAGTTAGCATTTACCATCGTTTCTGGGAAACCCCGGGAAACGATAAGACTACATATTTACTCATATTTCCGCGTATAAATACCCAAAACACTGTTTAAAACAGTAAATGTTCTAATTTTTAAGTCAAAAAACACATAAGCATAGAATAGAGTCATCAGCGAGTAATACGTCTTATTCAGAAGTTGATGCTGTAGGTAGCAACGACATCATTACTTAATAATTTTTCCTCCCTAATTCCAAGACCTATACCCTTTAAGCGGTATAAATAACTCGTAGGCCACTATGCCAACCAGACGGTTTATGCGCTCTAGCGAAGTGTTCAACCTAATAATGAGTAAATTACCTAGCAATACATCTGATAAGACCTTCTGGCAATAGCATCAGTAGAGCTATGGCTTGTAGCGGCGTTGTGACCTTCATAACTGAAGATTCCGGACCGCCAGGTAACAGCGCTAAGGTATATACCTTTATAGGTAAACAAACTAGTAGTAAACTACTAATGCCTAGTGAATTAACGTAGTAGCGGGGTTCCCGGTTTCAGAAACGTTCTTAGTCATGCAGTACATAAACAACAAAGTATTCCCATCAAAGTTGTGATGTTGTTGAGCAAAATAATAAATAGCTAAAGTTCTCGCACCTATTCTTTGCGTATCGATTCTAATCCTGAACCCATTAATTTCACAGAGGAGATAAATATTAGCAGCCTGGTGGCTGTCTCGGAATGTAAGCGTAAGTAGCGCAGGACCAGGCCGTGATCAAATCCTACTAAGGGATCCAGATAGTGTCATGATAGTCTCAATAACCTAATAAAATCCTTTCAGCAGCGATTCACAGCTGCTATGGTCAGTAATGATACCCGGATACATAGATCAGAACTGGAATGATAATCAGGATCAACTTCCTGATATACGTTGTGTTATTTTTTGGAATCCTTTCACACTTAAGCCTGATCTCGCAGAGAGATCGATGAATAGTACGCGAAAAAAATTAGATTAAAGTAAAAAAAATAGGCTTTCAATAATATTATATGCTGGGCTTATAACCATGGCCAATTAGAGATTGTGGGAAATAACTGAAGTTTAATGAAAGAGAGCCTCGTATATCACGTTTTAGTGCTGGTCAGTTCACTGAACCGGAGGTAGGATGCGTAAAAAAAATAAAATAGGATGTATTTATGGAAAATAACATGCAGCTTAAACGGGTAGCAGAAGCTAAATTGCCGACACATTGGGGCGATTTCCTGATGGTAGGATTCGAAGAGTTAGGCAGCTCTAATGATCATCTAGCGTTAGTTTTGGGGGATATCTCTGGCGAGATGCCGGTGCTGGCACGCGTACATTCTGAGTGTTTAACCGGTGATGCCTTGTTCAGCCAGCGTTGTGATTGTGGTTTCCAACTGGAAGCTGCCCTGGCGTATATCGCCAAAGAAGGACGTGGTATTCTTCTTTATCATCGTCAAGAAGGCCGTAATATTGGCCTCTTAAATAAGATCCGTGCCTACGCTTTACAGGATAAAGGAGCTGATACTGTGGAGGCCAATTATCAGCTCGGTTTTAATGCGGATGAACGTGACTTCACCCTTTGTGCTGATATGTTGAAACTGCTAGGAGTGAACGCGGTGCGATTGCTAACCAATAACCCTCATAAGCTTAGAATTCTAAGCCAGTCTGGTATAAACATTACTGCCCGCGTGCCTCTGATTGTAGGCAACAATCCCAAAAATGCACGTTACCTTGCCACAAAGGCCACTAAAATGGGGCACCTACTGAATTCAAAAATAAATCCGCTTTGATATAAAATCAGACACTAAATTCGTAGTTGCAATTTAGAGTGTCATTATGGGCATAGCCACTTATCGCCTATTTCTCAGGCAAAGTAACATTTTTGAACATGGATTCAATATCCTCGTTAGAGCGCAACGCTATGGCATTATCGACCAGGTCACGTGTCAGGTGTGGGGCAAAGCGCTGAATGAAATCATACATGTAACTACGCAGGAAAGTGCTACGACTAAACCCGATTTTAGTAGTGCTATGGGTAAACACACCACGCGCATCCACAGTTATTAGATCCGAGTCTTTCAGTGCATCAACTGCCATACTAGCAATTACACCCACCCCCAAACCCAGGCGTACGTAAGTTTTGATGACGTCTGCGTCTGTTGCAGTAAATACAATGCGCGGCGTCAAGCCAGCGCGATCAAAAGCACTATCCAATTCTGAACGCCCAGTAAAGCCAAAAGTATAGGTGACGAGCGGGTAAGCAGCTAACTCTTCAATGGTAAAGAGTTTTTTGTTAGCTAGAGGATGATCAACATTCACCACTACCGTGCGATTCCAATGGTAGCATGGCAACATGATTAAATCATCATACAGGTGCAATGCTTCCGTCGCGATGGCGAAGTCAGCAGCGCCTTTGGACACTGCTTCGGCTATCTGAGATGGCGAACCTTGGTGCATATGCAATGCCACCTGAGGATACCGTTCGATGAATCCCTTGATAACACTTGGTAAGGCGTATCTTGCTTGGGTGTGGGTAGTGGCAATGTAAAGGTGACCTCTATCCGGGTATGTATGCTCACCAGCAACAGCCTTAATAGCACCCACTTTAGACAAGACTTCACGCGCAATACGGATAATTTCTTGGCCAGCCGGGGTAACTTCTGTTAAGTGTTTGCCACTGCGAGCGAAAATCTGTATACCTAACTCATCTTCCAGCATCCTTACCTGCTTGCTAATTCCAGGTTGCGAGGTGTAAAGCCCTTCTGCAGTAGAAGAAACATTTAAGTTGTGGTTAACTACCTCCACAATGTAACGTAGCTGTTGTAATTTCATATTCTATACCACTTTAGATTAAATACTACGGCTTCCTGCACCTAGATATAAAGCTATCTCGGTTAGGATGATAGCGTTAGAAGCCTTGTAGGCGGCTTATTCCTGCTACTAAATATTTAAGATATTGCTATGATATAATCACTATATCGCATTGAAACTTCAAGTATAAAAATTTATCTCATTATTAATGATAATTACGTATTTCCTTATTCAAAAGAGAACTAAGCAATAGTAACAAAATAGAGAAAGGTAGATGTATGAGCGGTCTACCCAATGAGTAACACATCTGGTTTTGAATGCAAAACCGGTAACTTTATTCACCTGAATGTCAGGTGAAAAGACTCTGAAAGCATAGTCGTATCGCGAACCAGAGCGATATCAAAAACCATATCAACGATAATTTCTAAGGATAGGCTTCCTGACCTGATATACCTAGGTTAGGTGGAATACCCACCAGCAGTCATACAAGAAGAAAGATCGCTAGCTTTTAAGACTCTTAGTTTGAGAGTTATCAGCATCAGTTCTCTGGAAGCGAATAGTCGTTAACTGTTGCAATAAAACACCTAAAGACAGTGCATACTAGAAGATATTCAAAAAAACAGACTGTCTTTCTATTTCAAGAAAGCATTCATTAGCGCTTTTACCCAAGTAAATAACCTGCCCATTTTTGAGATTAGAGTGTCTATGTACCCACTGCGAAAGCACCTCATCACTTCTGTTAACAACATAGCGCCTGATCAGGGTTGAGCTGTCTTATCTATGTATTTTATAGGTTACCTGTATCATTTAGTTATTATGATACTAGGGTAAAGAACGTTTACAGGGCTCAAGCATACTATCTTAAACTATTCACTTTGTAGTTAGCTTTGTGTCTTCTACACTGCCTGTTATATATTACGATCAAGCCAGACGTTGTGGCTCAATTCAGATAACTAAGCTTATGTAAAAGTAACTGGCTCTGATGGTTATATCTACCTTACCCACTGAACTTTATGTTTATGTTATCGTGTTTTAACGTTAACCATCTTAGCAGGTATGCAGAGTATTGTTAGAACCAACTAACTTGCCGTAATAATCATAAGGCAAAGAGAGTAAGACAAAGCCTTAATAAATCAACTTGAGTGAACTGCATCTTTTTTATACCGGGCAGCTGATCGTACAGTTGAATATTAAACGTTCCTTATTAGACATAGGAGCTAGTTTGTAAGGGGGTCCAAGTTAACACATTACTTTTTTACTTCTACCCATTTCCCGTCCAGATAGAAGGCAGCCCATCCCGTCGCTTTACCATCTTTCTCTGAAGTAACATATTGCTGTTTAGTCTTACGGCTAAAACGTACTAGTGTTTTATTACCTGCACTATCTGTCATTGGTGCATCCGTCAGATAACGGAGTTTCTCTGTTAGGGAATCCTTAAAGCGAACCAGCTCTTCTACTAGCGGTGCTCGGGTTTCCCGTGATTTAGGGAAGGTATTAGCTGCCAGAAATATGCCAGCTTCCCCTTCTCGCAGGACAAAGTACGCGTCAGATTTCTCGCACAGTAGTTGCGGGAACGGAACGGGAGGCTCCTTAGGTGGAGCAACTTCGCCGTTACGAAGGATCTTACGGGTGTTTTTGCAGTTATCATTAGTGCAATCCATGTACTTACCAAAACGCCCTATTTTTAGGTGCATTTTAGAGCCACACCTCTCACATTCAACCACCAGGTCATCAAAACCTTTTATGTGGAATTCTCCCTCTTCGACCTCATAACCATCACACGATGGGTTATTACCACAGATATATAGCTTGCGTTGATTGTCAATTAGGTAGCTATCCATCGCTGTACCGCATTTCAGGCAACGACTACGGGCACGTAGAGCGTTGGTTTCTGCTTCATCCCCTGCAAGAATATTGAATACTTCTCTTTCTGGTACTAAATTTATGGTGGTTGTACAACGTTCTTTCAGTGGTAACGTATAACCAGAACAACCGAGGAAGACCCCGGTAGTGGCGATTCGGATACCCATCATACCACCACACGTTGGGCAGTTAATATTGCTCATAACCATTTGGTTCGGGCGCATTCCACCTTCTTCTGGTACTTTCTCTGCTTTTTCTAACTGTTTCCTGAAATCGGTAAAAAAATCATCGAGCATCACTTTCCAGTCAGCGTGGTTATTTGCAACTTGATCTAACCCGCATTCCATGCGGGCGGTGAAATCGTAATTCATTAAGCCACAGAAACTCTCTCCTAAACGATTAGTCACAATTTCGCCCATTTTCTCCGCATAAAACCGTCGGCTTTCCATCCGTACGTAGCCACGATCCTGAATGGTTGAGATGATCGATGCGTAGGTCGACGGACGACCAATGCCTCGTTTTTCCAGTTCTTTAACCAACGAGGCTTCGCTGTAACGTGCTGGCGGTTTGGTAAAGTGTTGGCTTGAGGTTAATTTTTGCAGATTTAATTCGCACCCAACTTTTAGAAAAGGAAGTGTATCTTCTTCATCGCTAGTTCGGATGACAGGGATTACCTTAGTCCAACCATCGAAGTATAATGTGCGACATTTAGCGAGTAGTTGGTAATTCCCGGCCTTAACCGACAAGGTAGTGGATCTATATTCCGCCGCTGTCATCTGACAGGCGACAAATTGACACCAGATTAAATCATAGAGCTTCTGCGCGTCTGGTTCTATACCTTTCAACTGCTCTGTAATGGCATAAACGTCCGACGGTCGAATGGCTTCGTGTGCTTCCTGTGAATATTCATTGATACTGTACTGATTTGGCTCGTTTGGTATGTATTTGCTGCCAAAGTTATCGCTGATGTAGCGTCGTACCATCGTTAGTGCATCCTGACTCAGGTTAGTGGAATCAGTTCGCATATAGGTGATATAGCCACTTTCATACAACCGCTGAGCTAACATCATAGTTTTCTTAACACTAAACCCCAAACGAGGGCTAGCAGCTTGCTGTAAGGTGGAAGTAATAAAAGGTGCCCCCGGCTTGCTTGTGATGGGTTTGTCTTCACGTGTCAATACGGTATATCGAGCTTTCTCCAGCAGCTTTATGGCGACTTGAATTTCCTGGGTATTAACAGGCTTGAAGCCTTTATCATCAGCATATCTTACTGCCATCTGTACCTCAGTGTTATCCGCCGACACCAGATTAGCATTAAGTTTCCAGTATTCTTGGGGTACGAAAGCCTTAATGGTGCGCTCACGTTCAACCACTAACCGCACAGCCACCGACTGGACCCGCCCGGCAGACAGGCCGCGAGCGATTTTCCTCCACAAAAGCGGAGAGACCATGTAGCCTACCACGCGATCCATAAACCGACGCGCCTGCTGGGCATTGACGCGGTCAATGTTCAATGTGACTGGCTGCTTGAATGCTAGTTGGATCGCATTTTTTGTTATTTCGTTAAACACGACACGGCTAAACCGTTTTTCGTCTCCACCGATAACTTCCCGCAAGTGCCAAGCAATGGCTTCCCCTTCACGATCAAGGTCGGTGGCGAGATAAATATGCTCGGCTTTTTCGGCTAACGATTTTAACTCAGCCACCATTTTTTCTTTGCCAGGGAGGATTTCATAATGCGCTTCCCAACTGTGGTAAGGATCGACTCCCATCCGATGAATCAGCGCTGTCTTCTCATCTTTCTTCACTTTCTTGTTAGCTTGATCTAGGGCAGGATTACAACTTGGTTTAGTTACTGACCCACTGGTTGGCAAATCACGGATATGACCAACGCTAGATTTAACTATATAGCCACTGCCTAAATGTTTATTAATAGTTTTAGCTTTTGCCGGAGACTCAACTATTACAAGAGCTTTATCCATATTTACCTTTACCTGAGCTTATAATAGCTAACTAGAAGTTAGGTTTTTATCTCGCTATACGATAGCAATCGTATCTCTTTTATATTCCGCAATAAGGGAAGAGATGTAGTGTATTTTGTGTTTTTTGTATTCAATTCCATCATTATATAAATAAACCATTCCACCTAATCCCTCAAATCACACACTGTACCTGATAAAAAACATCATGCAACTTAATCAGCATGTCATTAAGTAATTCGCCAATTACTTACTAACTTTGGATATCTAAGCGATATAGACGTGGTAGATGTAGAAATAAATACAAGATGGTTCGAGCATAAAATGAATCGATAAAATTCAGCTTTAGATCGCAATTGTAATAAATAAATGCGAACTAATTCCATATGTTTTTGAAACCAAAGTCATTTCACCATAATGATTACTTGTATTCCAGAACAAACCAAGAGTTTAGCACAAACAGCACATTAATTGATTTAGAAAGAATTTTAGACTTAGCCTCATTGCTTAAGAAAAGCCACTAAAGTATTTATACCAAATCTCATAACGTGCTATTTTCTATCTTGTATTCTGGTAATTTTCACCATCATTAAATCTTAATATACGTAAAGGGTGTGCTCGTGCTCTGTATCCAACACAATATACGGTTACCAAATAGACTCATAATTTATTTAAACATTAGTCCCGCGCCTTGTCTCTGCAATAAATAGGTTACATCGCTTGATGGAATTTAATAATTAACGTTAAAAGCGTTATTTATCCCTACCTTGACGCCAGCGCAGTAATAAACGATCTACGCGGTCGGTGATGCTAGTAGCGAAGCAGTCTACTAGGCGGTTACGGCACGTATAGAATACTGAGATCATTTTGTCGCTATCAATCTGTGCACCAGGAGATCATCGCTGATGCCGATTGCATCGATCAATCCTTTTCTTTTTTCTGATGCTCGACTAGTGTTTACCAGTGGCAACGCTGCAGATATCCCATGAAGGACGCTGCTTGTAGACGCACTCTTTAAAAATTTCATGTTTTTTCTTCACTTCTGATCGGAACTTTTTGCGGCCCTGTTCTGTGTTTTCATTAAATAGCGTGAGCGTTCGTTTCAATTGCCCAGTTGTATAAAGCTCAACGCCGATATTTTTTCAAAAGGCGGTGGCAGTTTGGGATTTGGGCTACCACTTTGATTGAACCGATAATGGAAAGGGAGCAGCTACGATACGATCAGTAGCACAAACCATCATATAGCCGACACTAACCGCCATCTTATCAATCGACATCGTAAGGTGCACCTCTCTTACCTAAGAGTTCCAACTGCGAATCTGCTAGGGCATAACTGTGAACCAACCAGCGTTTTCCAGCCTTAGTACAACTTCATCTTGAGTAGAGGCTACCGCCAGTGAAAGCGAGATCTTTCACACAGCACAGCTACCTCACGAGCATCTATTCCACCTTAAAAATTTAGCACATACAGGCAAGGTTTTCTCATCTCAGTAAAACCCAGATCTGGCGTTTCTATTTCAACTTGTTCTCGGCTTTAACCTGTTTCTTCAATTCTTTTTTTTCCGTATTTTCTGACTCACTCATATTCGCCAACCCATGGCGTCCTGCATTTTACAATATTGATCTCCTAGAGCAGCTAGTTGCAGCTCTCCTTTTTTATGACAGTGATTTAAGCGGGATACTAGCAATGCTGGGATGCTAATGGTAACGGCTATCGGCGATATCCAGCCAAGAACGGTGCATAGAAAGATATACAGTCCACAGATCCCTTTTATTTAGAGGTATTTAGTATGATCGAGGTGGTTTTAGCTATTTGCGGTGTTTGCTGTCACGTCTACAGCAATTTTATTATTCATAGTACGCATGTTTCCTAACTTCATGCAAATTACCTAAAATAAATTTATTCCAGTCTATGATAAAAAAATGTCTTACTTATTAAAAGGCTAGAAATAAGATGCATTAGTTATTAACCGAATATCAATTCAAAATGTACCCATTTTTAAGAAAATGCGATAGCCAGAAGGACTAGGCCGACTATGTATTAAAGCCCAAGATAGGATCTACTACAAACCGTATTATTTTGGTCACCTGGGCTAGCGCTGGTATAGACAGTGAAGCGGAACTGACTATACCCGATTTGGGCTCAGGTAGTGCTATTGGGACGTACTGAGAAAAAAATTACAAGTTATTCGGGCTCAGATTGCTGCAATAGGCAGGCTACTAGGCTCATATCGTAACACTCGATTTGTTAAATCCTATACTAACACAATGCCAAGAGATAGCAGACGATCTAGCAGGGAAGATCCCACGGTCGGATAGTATTTTACACAATGCTAGGGTATTGAGAGATCTTGCGCCGAAGATTGATCTCTTGATGGCCATGTAGCAGGAAATCATGCGCATCAACGTTAACGCTACCCTAATACTAACATAGGCTTTACTTCTACTGGTTTTGCGATCGGAACCCGGGTCGCTGCTATTCACTACCTTTAACATGGCGTACTGGCCGTACCAACTGGGGGCTGATCTGGCGTCAAAATTCGCGACTCAAGGTGTCATGCAAGTCCTAGCTGACGAGTAGAAGAATTCTAACCTGCAGGCAAACTGCATTAATCCAGGAGCAAGTCGTAGTAAAATGCATGTTACCGCTGCCCGCTCGAAGACAGCGAAACCCTGAAACCCCTCGATATCATGCCAGTGTACCTTTATCTGATAGGGGATGACAGTCGTTTGAAAACCAGCATTACTTTTGATTCCAAACAGCATGCAAACTAGAAGTAATTCTGCGATACTTGGGCTATAGTTTAGGTGGAGAATATCATAAAAAGGTTATCGTTGACTGGCGATGTCAACATGGTAATATAATTACTTAAACTTGACGAGATTTTCTTTGTCCGACAGATTTACTACTGCGCGCAGTATGATAACTACTGCTATCGATCACCTAGCCTACTTATTGTTTTTAACAGCTGGACGAATGAAATGCGTCTGAATAGGTCGGCATGTACGCGACACCGACATCTTACTAACCTGTTCCTGCTTTAGGCCAACCAGGCTACGGAGATAGTTGATCGCGTTCAAATTTAGCTCAGTCCAACCCCCATGAGGTAGGCCTTTTGGTAATATAATATTGCCGTAGGCTATGCGGATCAGTCGGCTAACCTGTATGCCAACTGCAGCCCATAAGCGTCGTACTTCACGGTTGCGCCCTTCAGAAAGGGTGACTTTATACCAGTGATTCAAGCCCTTAGCCCCTTTAAATGTGATAGTCCGGAAGGCAGCTAGACCATCCTCTAGCTGTACGCCACTCTTCAACTTCTTCACGGTATTAGCATCGGGCTGACCAAATACGCGCACTGCGTATGTGCGTTCAACTTCTCGCCTCGGGTGCATAAGATGGTGAGCCAACTCACCATCTGTGGTGAACAATAACAGACCGGAGGTATTGATATCTAGGCGGCCTACCCCCACCCATCTGGCACCACGTAGTTTAGGTAGGCGGGTGAACACTGTTGGACGCCCTTTGGGATCGGTGGTTGTGCAAAGTTCACCTGCTGGTTTGTAATAGAGCAATACACGGCAAATCGCCTCTGCAGAGTGTTTGACCAAGAGATTATGACCTTTTACACGAATGGTAATCTCGGAGCTTACCTCAACGCGATCACCCAATTTAGCTATCTTGCCATTGACACTTACGCACCTAGCATCAATCATGGCTTCAATTTTACGACGTGAACCATGACCTGCACGCGCTAAAACTTTCTGTAATTTCTCGCTCATTGAAGAATCTCTAGTTTCGCCTATAGGCATCGCCTATATATGAGTGCGCCACTGGCGACGCACTCCCATTTCTATAATCGGATGATTTATAAATTTATTAGAATTGCCTACACGGTTTAAATTGCCCATATAGTAATCACTGATCTCAGAGCCAAGAACCATATAAATTTGGACGTGTTCCAGTAAAACTAGTACGCGAAAACTAGCTCAAGATAATAAATCCATTGAAACAACGAGTATTTATCTTTATACCACTCATTCTGCAAGTTACTTATGTGGTAACTCTTATCGCAGCCTCTGCCATTTAGCGGTAACGGAGGCTGCGTATTGAACATCTCAATTACTGTGTTCCACTGGACCGCAACGCCGCGCATATTGTAGGGCTTATAACACACTACCGATTTGGCTGTTAGCTAAATAAAATTTGCATGCGTCATTACTTTAATCAGCACTATATATGAGTAATGCAATAAAGCTTCTTTTAGCTAAAAGCAATAGATCACAATCTCTTCCCGTACCACTTCAGGAATTATGTGAGTTAGGGTAATCACTGTGGTTGCCTAATTGAACTAGGAAGCTGTCTTAAACTATTAGATACCACCTTACTCAGATGCTTACCAATTTCTTACGGATGTCACTCAGCAAATAGTGATTTGTCAATATCAGCGTTTGAGACATCATAGTCTTATTTCTCAGAGACAAGAGTGACAACGCAATCGAGCCGAGGATAAAACGGACCCAATATTTTGCTGTTCATTTATTAGCCGTCGTTCTTCAATTGCTATTCCTATAAGCATCAAGGGCGGTTTCGACAGGCATGTTATTTTGATTAGGCGACAATTCGATGTCGTTGAGACAGACATAGGACAAGATAGAGAAAAGTTCTGATACATTATAATAATCTTGTAGTTGCTACTAACCTAATATAGATAGCACATGAGTTCTATCGCTCTATATCTTCGATTATGCAGTTTGGATATACCTAGAGTAGGCCGTATGGTGAGTACCTTTTTTTTACATCAAACACCACCGACTGATTGATTGACAGGTTCGAGGTGATCTAGGTGAATCTCACCATTTACCTCATGACTTACTCTTAGGTAATAGATTTAGGAGTTGACAGCTTTAACACATACTAGTTAAATAATCTGTTTATGCCAGTTTGACACCACCCAGCTCTCATAGCTTACGACTTACCTCAACCAATAACACAGGATCACTAATATTAAAACATTAATATTCGACTAACTGATAATAGTTGGTTTTTATTTAAAACCTACGATGTTAATGTGGTGCTTTCTAAAATTGTGCCTTTTCCGTCGTATCACCCACTGTGCACAGTAATGCACCAAAAAGTGTTTTAGCCACTTAGCTTTCAGCCTATAGTGGCTTTGGCGCGTCATCACTAGCTACTAGTGGGAGTGATGAATCATATCAATTATTTATTTTATGTTAGAGCGTTATTGCGCAACATAGTCACTTTTCTTTATCAAGTAACTTCTTATATAACTTCGCCTATTGTCCAGCTAGCCCGATTAGCAGAAAATAAAGAGAAAATGACATTAGTCATCACTTTGATATTACTCAATTATTTGACAAACCATAACCATCGTGCTGCCACTCTTGCGATATCCGTAAGACGATCCTTTACCTGTAGGCCCGTCGACCGGTTTGTTTAACCAAAAATCTAATAATGAGCGTAGACGGGGTCTTGATACACCATCCGCCAGTATGGATCTCGCAATTTTTCTATAGTGTTGATATTTTACTCAATTAACAATCGTTGCCATAACCTTATCTCGGCGACAAATAAAGCATGAGCTAACACCAGCACTGGTGTTATAGTCGGTGATTATAAATAGGCTGAGTGTCATTTATTGCCCTCTTAACCAATGCCCGTATTAGCTAGAAATTAGAGTCGGTAGTATACCTGCTAAGATCATACATATAGGGTACAGGTGAAAGGCTGGGCTTGCTGTTTATAAAAGATAATATCCGTAATGGTTTGTTTGGGTATGATACCAGCTATCATCAGATATATGGGCATCTGTGCCGCACACTAATCTGTGTAATTATGTTAATTAACCGAATAAAAGTTATGCAGAAGAAAGTTAACTCTAACCTTAGAGAGTACGTAAATGATGAAGTCAATGCATTTTTCTTTTTTCTCGGTCCCATGCTTCTCTTTATGGGTAGTTTATCGCCCACCGCGATCATCTTTTAATTCAGATTTTGAAGGCCAACGCTGATTAGCGTATCGTATAGGAAGGAATTGAATTGGAAGAACTAATGATTAACAGAAACGACACGGCAACATTATTTAATGTGCGAGCCAGATACGAAGTAATTTATCTCTATTTGTGAAAGCTGCTCAAGCAACTAGTAGGAAGAAGCTAGAAAGTTTCCTAGTCATCAATACCACCTGCATATAACTGCTTAGGGAGTACCTGGCCATACAAACTCTTGGTGGCAACCGTACTTTCTTTCCGTTTCTGAAGACATCTTGTGAGTGAAGTTAAATTGAATGTTGCCCAACAGACACGGATTGAGCTCCCCGTAGATCAATATAGTCTAGACATGAACATATCTGCATTTCTCAATATTTGGTGGTTCACGCCTCCCTGATTTCTGCCTCTCCCATAAGGGAGAACGTGGACCGTCATCTTGGTTATGATATCCATACATCTACTTACCGCTTTTGAAGATGTGCTAGAGCGTCGTTAGGACAACAGTTGTCCGGGTTTTGATGGTACCCACTAAAGTTGCTAGTTTGAATTAACACTACACATCTTCCCAAAAAGTTATCATCTTCTTTGGAAGGCGTATAGTGTATGAGAAGCGAATTTTTTGAAATCACCCTGACATATTTTAACCATAATGAAAACGTGAACTGTCGCTAATTCTGAGTCGGCGGCTCACTAATACGCGGATCAGCCACAAAAAGAGATGAACAACAAACCCCTTTAGTCAGGGGTTCCAGGAACCATTTTATTAATTCGCAAAATTTTCAGGTAGCACAATCTCACCGCGTTTTCTTACTTACCCGACAATGCCGATAACTTATAAAGTGCTGATGATTAACAATCCTAGCCACCTATCTATAAGATCATGCATGCACTCCACATAGCCTTACATCGCTTAGCACCCTGAAAGAGTGTTAATACCCGCTAGTTTTACATTTACGCAATCGTTGGAATATGTCAATGTAGACACTGGGGGTTACCGAAGCATTAGGTTCGAATCTCTAAATAGTCGCATTTAGGTGATAATACGCACCGATGATCAGGAATCAGGCTAACGTTTAACGTTTATCGATCTAGCGCTAATAGCCTCTGAGTCGCGTCTGACAAGTGTTTAGTCCTTCTTTTGTTAGATCTGAACAAGTTCATCGCCATTTTCCCATTATGCAGCTGATATCACACCTTATCGACCGGCTGCGCACTTGACTAAGACGCTACAAGCGTCTCAAACTGGCATGATTATTGCAGTAGCTTGAGTAGCTCCAAGCAAATGCGTACGATTCTACTAATCTACTCATGAGCATGTTAAAGCCATGACAGCGAGGTCGTCATGGCAAGCTGTGTATCCCGCCTGTGCCTGGATCTTTTTATTGTTATTTGTTCTTCTTTATGCTGAATATGGTATCGCTATGGTGGGAAATAGATGGCCTATTATTGCTTTTTCTTCTTTAAGTAAAAGTCGTTCAACTTCCTAATAAGACCATGCAAACTACATGGTATCACCTTACATCTTATCCATGTAGGGTGTTCTAATTGCGATCTGTGATTCTGCGAGCGTTGATTCCGTTATTTGCAACCCGACCCACAAATCACGTGCTAAACCTACCAGCTAGTTATTTACTCCAATTATATTACTAGGGAGTTAACTATCCAGCGTATGTAAAAGATGGAACACTCCTTTTTAATACTCTCGCCAGCCAGGCGCGCTTACTGGCTCTTGCTGAACGAAGCATGACTAAAATGAGTGGCCGAGTTAACTGTAGCTTATTGTAATCTAAATTGGCAGTTCGTGTTGTAAGAATCCTACGGAAGCTATTGTGATTAGACAAGCGAACTCTTACAAGAGTAGGCATCGTCGATGAGCCTCAATAATAAAAGTATTGTTGCTTCCATAATATTGGTGGGTGTTATAAGGGGCTGGACGGCAGGAATGTTTCGGCCGAATACCGAATCCACAATTGTAGTGCAATGGTGATAATGGTGCGCTAGAAATGGAAAATCGCATATGTTTTAATGTGTTGGTTTATTGATCAATTTGGCACGACCACAAGTGGTCTTAATTCCGTCTATACAGTTAAGATCTGTTGCTGCTTATTGATGCAACCCTGCATATACTTGGTATCAACATGCGCCGTGGTAAATAGCGTTAGCTTGGATCAAGTGGCGATCCAGACCACCGCCAAGTCACTAAACTTAAAGGAGCCGGCATTTTACGCCACTTACTAACCCGAGAATCTTTCAGACTTAAATGATACTTACTAGAAAGTCGTTTAGGCGACAAACTGGGGAACCGTGATATGCTAGAGTGGTTATTATAACATAACAGTAAGTTTGTAAATAGCGCAGCGCTAGCTGCTAACATAACAGCTCTATTCCAGTTATTGAGGCATAAAAACCTACAGGGAAAATTACGAGCATTACATGTAATTCACAGCGAACTGACTTATATGTTTGTCTCGCACGGGAAACAGAAAGATAAAGCATGCAGGTAACTATGTTCAGCAACATTGTTTTTAATAAGCCGCCAACGTTCTTGGCACGTCATCAAATAGGCTCTGGCTACCTTACAACATTAATTATAACGAGAGAACGCAACTTGTAGCAGCCGTTAAAAGCATTAGGCTAGCATTCAGGCTGGAATTTGAGAATGCTTCACTTTCTAAAGGTTAATCTTAAAACTTCAATTTTGTAAATCACCTCAGATTAGAGGCATTTCTTTCGCCCAGTCACATACTTAGAAAACTACGCGTCTATCAATAAACAGCGCAATCTTCTACTTGATTTCTTCTCATTCCATATGCAGCTAAGCGTAAAAGATCAGATACGCGCAAGCGAATGTTAGCAAAGCGATTCATTCTGTCTGAATAACAGCGCTGTCGGCACATCCCATATTTTAGATTGGTCGCTCTTCTAGAGTAGAAGATTTTAGTAATCTCATAGTGGCTGGTAGGTTAATCGGGGACACTACCCTCGAGGATGCTAAACTCGGTGTAGCCGGTCTATCATGTAATTCTGGCCTCGAGGCCTAACCTAGAATTAAAGATGCATCACGCTGACTACAGGTTTAAATACTCTTTGCATACCCTAAATGCGAATGTCATTAACAAATAATGAAAGTATAATCAGAACGCTGCTTAATCCTTGCTTCCGTCCATGCCGGGGTCAAGACGTACTGCAAATCTTGATCACCAGCCTTGAACGTCTGAAAGCAACCTACTGGTGCCCAGAGAAATCCTGGTTGCGGCCTAAACGCATCAATTTATTAAAAGCACTCTAGAACCTAGCAGGGCTAACGTTGTATAAAGCCGCACTGCTAGCAGTAAACCAAACTGTACCTAAAGGATGAAGATATGCTAAACGGTGGGGAAAAGCGAAATGATAGAAACCAGTACTAGCGTACTCCCAGTACGGCTTTGGTTCTGGCCTGCGAGCTAGCGACCTAAAGTGCCGTATCTTGATGAGGACCAAAGAGGTTGAAAAACAGGCACTGACTGTGTTTACATGCATGTTATATCGGTAGAGGTACTCATAATTCTCACCGAACTTTCCACCCTAACATATGCCTGAAATGAAGCGCTGTGCGATTAGTCTGGCAGCTCTAGGAAAGTGCAGTACATGCTTTAACTTGCTGCAGTGCCGAGCCCTTTCTTGGCAAGTTCTGCTGAGTGAAAGCTAGTGGATAATCAGCAAAAAAACAGAATCGAAATAGTAGAGCACAACAGCTGTCGTCCAAGATGGTTCTTGCTTGCATTACTCGCACCTCCCACGCCAGCTTGATCTTTTCTGCCTGTTATCGACGATACGAGCATGACTCTGATCAATATGGACACCGGTTATAGATTACCCGCCAGGAGGACGCACTACTAAGTGACGGATAAGCAAGCATGCTTATATAAAAGTACTGACAATTCAAATGTCAGCTGGTTAGATACAAGAGTCGTAGTTAAGTGTGGCTAGGCTATATTTTGCTTCTAGCTTGGTGCAGCATGCTGACCTCAACAATATTTACTGTGCACAGAACGTCTCGATCACCGATAATCAAGTGTTGAAGACATTGAAGGCGATGTAGCGGAGTAAAATCATTATCCATCTCATAAATCTCTCACAGGCTTGCTTAGCATAGGAAATGATCCATGGGAGGCCGCAGAAAATATCCTGGTGCTCCATCTGTACTCTGTGGCATTCAGGATATATGTAACGGTTAGGAAATGCTAGACGTACAAGGAGAAGTATTATGGAGGTTATGAGACCTTATTGCACGGTTTGGCAATTGATAAGAAGCTATCTTAGTTAATCAAACTGAGCAATCTACTAACTTCTATCATTGATGATCATCGGAGCTCTGATCAAATTCTTCGGCAGTGACTGAAGTTAGGCATTCTTTGTTTCTCTAATATTACCAGGCGATTCTACAGTGATTAATAATGTATCGCTGCGTACGATTATCATGCCTTATTCTAACTTAGTCTTGCGAATGGTTGACGGCGATTTTACAGAAACAGCCAATCCTTCCGATTAACCTATAATATATATACCAATTTATTGGGCATGACAGAAGTTATGTATTTATTAACACTTTGTTGCTGTATACAACACTTGGTGTTGATTGCTCGCGCGCTGTTTTAAGAGTCGGCAGCATTCCGTGCTGCCGCTGCATGTCGAAGCATGTTGCCGATCTTTGTCTACCTGTTAAATGCCAATGATACTGTTTTAGGTAAAATGGCTTCCCATGTGCGCGGGTATACTTACCTACTATCGAGTTCTAGTCTAACTGGCAGCAAAGCTGCACCAGCTACTAAGGCATCATCTCATCAACAAACTATGGGAATGCCATGTTGCAGTTCTCACCGTTCTAGGACTGTTCTATCTGCACTTTCCAAAGTAAAGAATGCGTTTCAGCAAGGGGTTGTCGATGCGATTCCCGGTTAGGTAACCATAAAGATGATCGGGTTATTAGATTAATCCAATCTAGATCTTGGGCACGGTGGTAAATTTAATTAACGCCATGAACGTCGCTAATCAGTTATAATATACTACTGCGAGTATGCTGGTAAATTCACACAATCACGGTTATGCTATTTTTTATACACCTAGTATTTAAATGCTACCGCTTTCATCTTAGACGTAGCTTTGTACGCTATTCATTGCCTTATTCGGGAACATGTAATATTGACAGGCATAAACCAAATTATAGTGGACTATGATATTGGTAAAGATATCCATGATGGACTTATTTAAAACCCTGTTAGTATTTTGCATAGCAACCATTTTGCTTGGTGTACTAGTGCTTGTTCCTGAGACCGAAGTCTAAAGGTACGGCTTCTTATATTGATTATATGTTGAGCACCAGAACAGTAGAAACAGTGCTAAGGTCTTATAAACTATTAAATCGAGAGAGATTAGTGTTGAAACCTTTAAGGTAGAAGTGCAAGTAACCCGGTTGATTACGGAAACCCAAGATCTTATGGTGGTGCTTCGGAGAGCCCGCTATCTAATGGGCGTGACATCCGGGGGGAACGTAATATAACTTAGATCACGCCTTCAAAGGCGGCGTTGCATTTCCTTCTTGTGGTATCTGAATACGCAAGAATCAGCCTGTATTTTAGTGGGCCCAGAATTATAGTCAAAGTTATAGATAAGACAAAGCTAAGTTTGTTCTTTTTACACCGAAGGTGTGTTGAACGTCAATGCGAGTCTAACTGATAGACAGTAGCCAGTTTAGGGTTGCCAAGTGTCGCTGTGTTGCAGGTTATGACTCTTCGAGTAATAAACGCAAATATCATTGTTTATTGTCTCACGCAAGAGCAGAACAAGCTGAGGATTATTTTAGTATCTAGAGAACAAATACCAGTACGCATTATAACCTGAATTTAACAAACTTTTAGTTCTGGCACGGAATAGAAAATCATCTTACTGGTAAGTCCTCACCTATGTGTGAGCAAGTCTCGCTCATAATGCCATTGCCAATGTGCGCTTTGATGATCCACATAATTTATGTGGTGTGAACTATTGGTTAATATAACGACGAGGGGGTATAATGATCTTACTGAAATCATATTTTAATGGTAAAACGCAAATTCCCTAGCAAACGGAAATGCCTTGTAGTCTCTTTTAGAGAAAGTGTTGATCTGAAAATAAGATAAAGGTTAGGAAGGAAATTTAAAAGCCGTTACTTCTTGGTTTACCGTGTTTCACACGTGGCACCGACGATCAGCCTGACTCTAGACGATCAGTATAACTCTATAGTAGTAGACAAAAATAGCAATCAGCAATAGTGCGACTCAAGGCGTGCCAGGCCGCACAGAACAGAGTGTAATCATCGCTGATTTTTTTCTCTTTTTCTATGCTAAGGAGCCTGCATGCCTATCACGGCTAACGTTTTGTACCGTGACAGTTTGAATTTTTTTCGTAACCAACTAACCAGCATCTTGATGTTGGTAATGTTGACTGCGTCTATCTCTTTGCTGCTCAACCAAATTCTAGGTACTGATTCCGAAATTTTGAAGATCCTCAATGCCACAAACGGTGACTTTGCTACATCACCCAGCATGGGTATCCAAGAATTTATTCGCAAAATGAGGCCAGAACAACAGATTATGTTGTTAAAGGCAACGGTTGCAGCAGCATTCTCCGCATTAGTTGGCAAGGCGCTTCTGATCGGGGGAGTGCTGACGCTACTGCGACTAATATCCCAAGGACAAGACACCAGCGCGATACGTGCTCTCGTTATATCTATCCCAGTATTGCCACGCCTGATGCTGCTTCTATTTATTTGTAGTCTATTGATTCAACTAGGCTTAAGGCTGTTAGTAGTTCCGGGTGTAATTATGGCGATTGCTTTCTCGCTGTCATCGATCATCACCACCACCGATAAACAAGGCGTTTTTGATTCGATTAAATTGAGCTGCAGGCTAGCATTCTTTAATGTGCGGGTGATCGTGCCGGCAATGCTTCTATGGGTGGTGGCCAAACTGCTCTTGTTCTTTATGTTTGGTCACTTAGCGCCACTAATGCCCAATGCTGCCAGATGGGGGGTTGCTGCACTAGGTAACCTGGTGTCCGCCCTATTACTGATTTACTTATTTCGGCTGTATATTCTATTACGCCGCTAATGTGCAGAGGTGCCGATAAAGCGGCACCCTTTTTTATTACTTCGAGAGGAGGTGAAGGTAACCAAAAGTTGATAACCACTTTCCCCTATGATAAAATTAGTTAATAGATTAAGCATTGTCGCATAATAAATAGACGACGGATAGGCTTATGAAACACTTTACTCATTTTATTCCGTTAACTGTTTTTTTTATTTTTTATAAGATTTACGATATCTACCTAGCTTCCGGTGCACTGACAGCCGCGACAACACTGCTACTAGTGTTAAACTGGCTCAAATATCGAAAGGTAGATATAATGACTCTTATTACTTTTCTTATTACGCTGACATTTGGTGCCCTAACGCAGTTTTTCCATAACGATGCGTTTCTCAAATGGAAAGTGACGGTAATTTATACCGTGTTCGCACTGGTTTTGCTAAACAGTCAGTACGTTCTTAAAAAGCCGTTAGTGCGATCCCTACTAGGTCAAGATTCTACAGTACCTGAGAAAGTATGGAATAATTTGAACCTTGCTTGGGGTTTGTTCTTCCTTATATGTGGGTTGACGAATATCTACGTTTCCTTTTGGCTATCACAGAGTGTATGGGTCAACTTTAAAGTATTTGGTCTGACTATTATAACGCTGGTTTTTATGTTAATCAGCGCCATCTATATTTATAGCTACATGCCAGAAAAACTAAAAAAATAATTATAGTTTAATAATTAAGTTACATGAAAGCTGTAACTGCTAGCTGAGCCTAAGAGGTGATCTGTCAGCTACCCTCAGGTAGCTGACAGATACAATCAAGAAAGAAAATCAAAAAGTTAACAAAAGATTTAATCTATCTATGATTAGTATATAAATTTATTCATTTCTATTGAACAAAGCAATACCAGGAAGGGGGTAGGCAGCGAAGCTAGCTAGAGAAGCGTAACTCTATCTATTACTCTGAATCAACTTGTAAAATATTCAATATTTTGATTATTCTACTCCCCTCAATCTTTGAATGAGTAAGCGGATATTACCAATACACTTTTCCTCTTCTTATAGTCAATAACATCACTTTTGATACAACTAACTTTATGGTGTGCTTGAATATATTGCGTAAATCATAAGCAAGCATGTGCATACTACCCCGTAGCTGTCGCTATAAATCAGACACTACACCCGCAGCAGGGCCAATTGAATCTAAAGCGCCAAGGTGTGAGAGATAAGGGGCGTCAACGAGATTGGCCGGATTTGGCTTTCCATCGCGTTCATTCCCTGTCCGAGATGCGGCTAACTAACTGAGCAATCGACTGATTTTGAGTCAGTAACTCCTCAGGTGGCTCCGATCTTCTTATTTGTCCTTAATCTACGTTTCTCTTGTCAGTATTTTCTGGATTTTATTGGCTCTGATGCCAACATAGCTTTCAGGAATGTTTTCGACATCTGTTTATATTTAGGCTCTACCCGTGGCGGCTCTTCTCTAGAAAGATATTGAATCTGATTAGTCTGATCCAGCCCTCAGCTTTGAGGGGGGTGCATGATGTCCTTAGTGACAATATAGGAATCTCTCGGATCCAAGGTACAATGAAAGCTAACGGGTATGAAAGCCGTTAGTGATAAACGGGTATTAGAGAACATCTGTTTTTAGCGATGTATTTGCTTTAAGTCCTGGCTCACCCAAGTTACATAGGTGTAGTAATTATCTTTCAAAATGAAAGAAAGTGATTATTTTAAGTAATTTAGCTAGATAGCTTTTACTAACTCCTGTTATGGATGGTTAAAAAAAGCAAAAAATGCGCAGATTTCAGTAATATGTCGGCAGATTCTTCATCGTTATAGTTTATTTACTCACTGTTACCACAATACAACATGTCAAGCTTGATGAGCATCCGTCCTTCTGCCTTACGGTCCGAGTTCATCTCTTGCAGCGAGAATAAACACAGCCAGAATTCTCCTTCTGGTCAAAATGTTCACCGTTGCATAATTTCCATTATACAATTATCCCCCTTTTCGCTAGTTGTAATCCCAATACAGAAAATGAGGATCCTGGTCTGCAGACCGAATACCACAATCAGTGATCTTCTCCGTGTTTTATAGCAAGAAATTCCAAGGGAGCAGAGATCATATTATAGCCGTTTAATGACCGTACAAGGCACTGCCTTCAAATCACATTTCGGAACAGATACTAGAACGAATATCAAGTTCTGGTTCATCCTTCATATCTTTAGCACAAAAAATCAGTTGTCAGTATAGTAATCTGCATCAATAATCTTTACACAGTTCTTTCCGGTAAAGCTGGTGTATTAATTTTTACGCAGAACATACTCCTTTTCCGGATGATCGTTCTGGTTGTAGAAGACAATGGTATATTTAATACTAGAAGTCTGAATTACCCCCATGTCTCTTTCTAGAGAAAGAACCAAAACAAGAATGAAACAGCAGCTTGTTTTTCGGGGTATTGGAGTTGCGCTCAGCACTCTCATCATTTTTACTTCTCATTCCTCACTTAATTAAACCTAGGCTAGGAGGCGGCCTATCCGTATACAAGCTTATAGATTTAAGGCTTAGGAATTAGCTATAATAGAATATACCCTGATTTCTTTTAGAAATTCTCTTCCTTGCTGTTGATGTAAAGTGATACTATATCTAATAATAACCATTATAAAGTGGAATATAATGTATCTCATATATACTCAAGATCTTTTCCGTTCCTAGAACGCACACATATCAGTATACTCGGCGAATTTAGTATGCCATAGGTATTACCTCTCTCTTTCCGTGAGTTAGAAACCGGGGCTGACCCTCCTATCACAAGCTGCGATACCTGTCACCTAGGTATGTGCCGATTTGGTAGTAATTACGGCATGAAGTACGCTCTGAGATACTCAGCTATCGAGTACAAAACCTAATCTTGAAGAAACAGTTTATTCATAAATGATGGTTTAGTTGTTTAACTAGATATTTAAGATAGGAGACAATCATAGACAATAAATGATTTTGGTTTTAAATAAACCCATAAAGTGGGTCCAGTTAGATACATTGAGTGAGGATATGACTTTATTATACGGGCAGCCCACTCTAAAGTCTTTTGCTGAGTGTATATTTAAAGTACGTATATCATGCAGCAGCTGACGGTGCTTGATATCAGATAACAGTCACCTTACTTATACTAACGGACCAAATATTTAGAGAATCTTTACTTTAGTAAAGTGTAGAACACCGTAATTCCGTTGTTGAGTATATGCAAATTAGTTAATCACTTCGATCTGATCTCATTTTAAAATGGCCCATTAGACTTACTTGACATCCTCTATCTCTTCCAAAGACACATTGTATTTTTTATCATCGATCTAAATAGGTATAGATTGTTGCCAGCAGGTTTAACGAGGATTGCACACAACAACCGTGGCTTCCATTCTTAACTTCATCATAATTATGCATTATCAGCGCCGAGGGACAGTTTCCCCGTTACGTATCTATGCGTACACTCTTCATACGCGCTCTGTAAACGGGATTCTAGCCTTATGGCAACATTCTATACTGTAATCAATTGGCTCATAGTATTCGCCTACTGGCTATTGATCGCTGGGGTGACTCTCCGTATTTTGATGAAACGCCGCGCAGTACCTTCCTCAATGGCGTGGCTGCTCGTTATTTATATTTTGCCGCTTGTTGGTATCGTAGCTTATCTCTCCTTTGGTGAGTTGCACCTTGGCAGGCGCCGCGCCGAACGTGCTAAAGCAATGTGGCCTTCCACTGCCAGAAGGTTGCATGAATTAAAAAAAATCCGCAGAATATTCGCCACTGAGTACAGCCCAGTCGCCAGGCCGCTATTTCAACTCTGCGATCGCCGGCAGGGCATCGACGGCGTTAAAGGTAATCAGCTCCAATTATTCACTACCACCAATAAAACGCTACAGGCGCTAATCCGTGATATCGGATTAGCTCGCCATAACATCGATATGGTTTTCTATATATGGCACCCAGGCGGGCTGGTCGATCAGGTGGCCGAAGCGCTGATAGCTGCGGCTAGGCGGGGTGTGCATTGTCGTTTGATGCTAGACTCTGCCGGTAGCTTTCACTTTTTCCGTAGTCCCTATCCGGACATTATGCTCCATGCTGGCATAAAAGTTGTTGAAGCATTGAAAGTTCATCTTCTGCGCGTATTCTTTCGTCGAATGGACCTGCGGCAGCACAGGAAAGTAGTGCTTGTCGATAATTACATTGCCTATACTGGCAGTATGAATATGGTCGATCCGCGCTACTTTAAGCAGGACGCCGGGGTGGGGCAGTGGATTGACTTAATGGCACGTATGGAGGGCCCGGTAGCCACCACAATGGGTATTGTGTTTGCTTGCGACTGGGAGATTGAAACCGGAAAACGTATTTTCCCACCACAACCTGATGTAAATGTCATGCCTTACGAGCAGGAAAGTGGCCACACTATCCAAGTAATCGCTTCCGGACCTGGGTTCCCGGAAGAGTTGATCCATCAAGCTTTATTAACAGCGGTCTATTCGGCGCGTGAACAATTAATTATGACTACTCCGTACTTTGTGCCAAGCGACGATCTTTTGCACGCTATCTGCACTGCAGCTCTACGCGGGGTTTTAGTTAGCATCATCGTGCCGCTTAGTAGCGATTCTACGATAGTGCGCTGGGCTAGTCGGTCTTTTTTCTCTGAGTTATTGGAGGCTGGTGTGAGTATTTACCAATTTACAGGAGGCCTGCTACACACTAAAAGTGTATTAGTAGACGGCCAACTGAGCTTAATTGGCACCGTCAATCTCGACATGCGCAGCCTATGGTTAAACTTTGAAATCACGCTAGTAATCGACGACGATGGATTCAGTAGAGATCTGGCCTGCGTGCAAGAAGATTATATCAGCTGTTCAATACTGCTAAATGGGAAAGAGTGGCAGACTCGGCCATTCTGGCACCGATTACTTGAACGATTATTTTACTTTTTCAGCCCGTTTTTATAAAAGCGTACTGTGCATATTGACATAAAGCCTCATAATTATAGGATTTATAGGGTTTAATAACCACCATATCGAATATGAAAGATTAAAATAAGTCAAAGACATCTGTTAGAGATAGTTAGTGATAATCTAGATTTGCCGGTTATTTGTTCCGATTGAAAGCTTGAGAAACGTGGTTCCATTGATGTGTAAGACCCGTCAAAAGATGCATAGAGATATGTAGGCGTCGAGTTGGATCCGTACACCTTTGATAAGGTCGTGATCGACACGATGGTCAGAAATGGACCATCCTTCAACGATATATCCACGTTTGAGGGTGTCGAAAAAACTCAAAATCTTTGTGACTTTCCGCCAGACAGTGCAACTTTTTTTCCCGTTGTGTAAAAAGTCCCGCTAATAATGGATCTGCATCCCAAAATTGAGATTCTAAAGAAGAAGTACTGATTTTATTAATCAATGATGCTTGTCAATGGATTTTACAACTTTCCCTATACAACCAGTTTACTTACCCATAAGCATGAAGAACACGGAGAGACTGCATCACTGAGCGCAGATAACAACGCTACTGCTTGCACAATGGCGGATAAATTATAATCTGCTTACTATTCAGGAACAAGACTGAATTGTGAGAATCACTTTCTAACGCTCGCCCTCTATTAATACACTAGTTCTAGTGTTAGGGTGCTAGAAATTACGCTATTACTCGGTGGTTGATGAGTAAAGGGATTTCTCCTACAAGCAATGAAAGCTGTATTACATTAATCCTAATCTTGATCGGTGAGTAGCACCGTCAAAAGCTATTTCCCCGGGATAATGACGCTGCGGGTTTTAATACCGTTCTGCATAACTCGCAACTTCACCACATGGACTAAATATCTCAGAAAACACGGTCTGAAATATGCTTAAGTATTTCTAAATTATGGGGATAAAAATCACTGACAACCCTATTTTATGCTTTGATTATGGCGGAAGGTTAAGTATTTTAGCTTGGAGTAATACCTCAAGCGCAGAGACTACTTTATTGAAGTACAGTAGTTGCGATTTCAGGCACAGATTCCATACGAATAGCGATCCGCTCACAAAGCCATCTGAGAAATCATGCGGATAGTGGTTAAGCAAATGGGATGTCAGGGTAACATATAAAATATCGGCACCTTAAGACCTTATACGTCAGATCCTAACGCTGGATTTTGTGGTAGGTACGTAGCAGGTCGGCAATGCTCATAGATAATCAACCCTTGCTTAAGTAAATTACACGGATCTTGGAACATTAATTGAAGATCTCTGCAAATTTTACCCAGCATGTATCCTCCATGCTAACTAACTCCTTACCTCCCCAGGTCACTCCACACTGGTGGCCTTTACTAGACTGATTATGGAACAGAAGAAAGTTGACTTATCACCACCAGCGTTGCTAAGCACAACGCTCAGTACTTTAGCCTGAAATAGAGATTTTTTATCGTATCAACTGGGCTCAAGGTTGTCACCGTATGCTATATACGTTATATGATTTCAATGAATATTTCATCGCACTACAGTTAGACTACTGTATTTAGTAGTCACTTATTAGTGAACGCTCTCATATACACGACTCCAGAGAAGTTCAAGGAGGCGCGCAGCATGCTTATCAGCGGGACTCTAACAATCGCAGATTGTCGCACTGTGCTGCCGTCAGCTGGGTAGTGGTAGAAGCCGGACACCTTGCGTCAGGGATAGTAAGTGCAGAGGGTGAACGAGGATAGTTAGCCAGTAGTGCCTAATCTTGGCTGTTTAAATGTGGTAACGGCTTCAGTAGTCAATCAAATGCCAATTCTCAAATAATAAAGAACCCAGCGGGTGCCGCTATACGTAATGGTAAATCAAGAATATATTGTTAAACTGTTTTACAAATGCTAAGATCCACCTATCGATCGGGGATAGGTGTGATAATTTTAGTGTTAAACTGATGCTTTAACTCATGAACAACCGTTACGATGCGTGCCTGTACGCTTACATCTCCAATGCTTGGAGCAAGAAGCCGCAATAAACATCTTGATTCGGAAAAACAATCCATAGCGGGATTGTCCTGGTCGCTATCTTTCCCAGGGATCAAATATAGATCCCTGCCCATTTATTTACTAAATGCTGTGCTTTTTAGCGCGTCCAATATTTATAATGTTGTGAGCAAGGCAGTACGTTTGTTTTTTTATTCAGCGTTTGCACTTTGACTGATTGTTTAGTATCACTCATATAAGGTTGAACCAAGGTGATCAAGTATTAGAAATTGATGGCCATCCTTTCTTAGTCAATTTCGTCAGTTGCTGTTCTGGAAGCTGGATAGTCGTGTGGCAATTCAAATTTGCTGAGCCAAAATATATCCATGGTTGCCCAGCAAGCCTATCAGCAAATAGGTACTCTGGGATTTACCAGAACTGCATTCTCCGATAATCTCAAGCGACTCCTCGACATCTATCTCGAAATGCACATTGCTTACCTCCATGATACCTTACTCACTTTCTGTCGTAAGTGACGCGCAACTATTTATATTCAACAACCTCATATTTTCAATGCCATCTATCATTACACACTCTAGTCCTCTCTGAGCGAGAATGTTATGTAAGTTATCGGTGATGAGATAGCTATTCAGCGGGTTGGGGGGGATAGAGATTGATGTGACTTTCTAGTCAACAAAGATCTAACCTGGTTTCACTTATTGATCAGGCTCTACGCTAACTTAATAAAATTTCAGTTGCTCTGCGGATGGATATTCACTCGAGAATTTATTAGCTTACTTTAAGTTAGCATTCATCTACGTGCCTATTGGCAGACAGCTTATTGCCCTAACTTGCTTAAACACAGCAGTTTTCTATACCTTGCTTATGACGGATGATACAATATCTAGCCCGTGCTGCCTAGAGGACTAGGTGGTATTGACTATTCCATCTCATCCTAGTACTGCGCAAACCACCTTATTCAGAAAACGTTGCTGAGCTACTGTGTCCTTCCAAGGTGTCGAGCAATAGCCTTCTTAGAAGTGATGAAATCAACAGTACTACTTGGCTTAATCGTCGCTGGGGGTGCGGAAAGCATAAGAGCCTTAACAGTGTGGGTTGTACAAAAGTGCCGATACCCCCTCTTTCAGGCTGATTAGTACCCTAGAAACTTAATTTCCGGGTGCGCTATATCAGTATCAATAAGTAGCTATGGCATCGGGCCTACCGTTATAGGCATTAATAGTTAATCTTAATGCTCACACTCTCTCATCCTGCTCCCGGTTGTCATTAAGGTAGACAGAAGGCTACCTGATGCAGACAATATCCAAAATATAGTTTACCTCAGGCAATCATAGAAGTATCTATACGACACCAGAAACTCTAAGGTACCCATCAGAACAGGCAAGTTATAAATCGTTAGCACTTACTGACAACATCAGGTGCGTGCGAAAGGTAGTGCTAAAAGAGATATGCTCTGATTACCCAGAGGGTTATAGTACTTGAATCTGTTCACTGACAGCCAGAGATAATGGTGATAGAAAAGCCGCCTCATCTTTATGTTGGCTTTTCGACCTTAGGTGAAGGACACATAGCGTCAACGCTCAAGCTAATAGCTTTACGTATGGTAATTCAGAAACCAAGCGATCCTTGAAGTACAGCCTAAGTCCTAGTCGTTTTATTAGAATCGTATCAGTAAAACGGGTAGGTATCGCACTTATTTTGAAGAAAACGTGAAACTGCGATTTGCATATAATTGTTCTAAGCACCAGCTTACTAATTATAGTCAGCTGGTGCCCGTCCAGGTAATCGTTTAGAATTTGTGAGAACCGGATGTTTAATATACTCTGGTGATGATGTAGGAACAGAACAAACATGAGCTTGAGCGAAAGAGTAGGGATAGTGGCTTGTCTTATTATAAACGCTAACCATGGCTTATGACGTTAATGATGCTGAAGTGCAAAGAATTTCTTATGCAATAAGATATGTCATGCAGCGTAAACGGGAGTGAGGCAAGAAGGATAGAGATCTGATTCTAGACGACAGCATCAGTGACCATTGTCACTGATGTATTTCTATTCCAAATACTTACTACAAACTCTCGTTTTCTTCAAGAAGAATGGTACTGTTATTAGATAAATTCATTATTTTATCACCTCAGTGATAAAATAATGCGAAAATAGCAAGATAATAACTTAAAGAGATATGTAGAATGTGATGAGCTCAATCACTCTGCACGCCCTAATCCGAGGGTTAATAAACTTTTTGAGATATGCTAAAAATTGCTCGCAAAATGAGCAATTAAGTCGAAATTTTCAATTCAGAGTTGACATTCCTCGGCGTTTAAATATGATTAATATTTAATACAATTCCTCTGTAGTTCAGTCGGTAGAACGGCGGACTGTTAATCCGTATGTCACTGGTTCGAGTCCAGTCAGAGGAGCAACATTATTTCCAGAAATTGTATCAAACCTATATCTAAATAAAATTTAGATCTTCTATCATAGAATATTTCAATCATAGTATTTATTTTTATTTATAAAAAGATTAGTAGTCTAATTCAGGATTACAGGTTTTTAAAAAAACATATTCCATATGTCGCTTAACGACGTAAAATTCATAATATGCCGCTTTATTATTCATTAACACTAAACAGATCTCAGGATCTTTACTCTATTAACCTAGTATGTTTAATACGCCTGAATCTCAATTATTGGGTCAATCGCACAGATCTGCTATCGCACTATATACCTACTGCAGTTCTACCTTCTAGTTCACCACCAGTGATAAGCTCGGTAATCCTAACTCTGCACCTGTTAGGCATTCCAGAGGACTACGTTTCGCTGGAATGAGATTGCTTTTAGATACAATCGGGATCTCCCCACCACTCGTTAAGCTAACAATAACGAGTCTTCTACGGCATTACTACAATAGTAATGTCATACATCGTGTTGCTTTTCCATATTCTAATTGCTATTCTAAAATAGATACAGAAATATCCGGCCATCTGGATTTAGTTTTCTAAGAGAACCATAACCCCTATAATTCGATGAGTAAAACACCATGAATCAGTCGCTGCATTTAATTGAATTATGATATAACAAGATGTTAGTAGTATGGCGTCCGGTTAAACGCGTAGTGAATATTGTCGTCTCTTTTTTCTGAAACCGAGGTAATACTTAGTAGTGGAGCGCGTCAACTACGCTGTGGATGTCATGACAAGTAATCTGAAGGTGGTAAAAGTAAGCTAAATCTGGTAGCATTTCAGATAATTATTCTTATTCAAACTGTCTTTAATATCTATACCCTTCTGTTAGCCACATCATCGATCCTGGAATATCTGGAAGAAGCAGGGTGAGGGTGATTTTACTCGGCGATGCAGTAAGTTCAATTATTAACATCATGAATCTGACAGCTAAGGTGAAGTGCTGGGGCGTAAAATACTGCAGACTATTTACCGGAGTGTAAGCAAGACATTCTTAATACTAGCAGCGATCAAGTTTATGTTGCTTTTGAAAATAAATGCATGACATGGTTGCGGAGGGCCTGCAAGAGCAGACGACAGCTTGTCATTATCACATCTATTTTAATTCAATACCTTGTATGGTTATCAGATACACGATTCAAAGGTAAAGGGAGAAATGCAATTTTATAGCTTGACCACCAATTAGACAGAAATATAGTGCAAAGCTTTTCTAGCTATAGCCCACCAAGAATCAGTCCACATTACCCAAACGGCAATCCCGCTGTTCTCCGTATCCCTATTGAAGGCTTATGCTGAGTTTGAGGAACTTAAAATGCAGGCGCTTCACAACAGTAGATAGGAACAGTCTGAGGATGAAATTTATTCAGGTATAATGATGGGTAGCGCTAATTTGATAGGATAGAACACCAGTAAGAACTATGTTTAGTTTATTACGCTAAGGTCCGGCCAGATAAATAGCATGAAACCCGGATCAGTAAAAACTTTGGAAGAAAAGATAGGTAGTGCCTCTGCGAGTGTTGACTCACGATGACTAGACCTTCATTGAATCTTTTGTATAATATTGCGAGCTCATATGGTCAGTCTGAGTTATATAGGTTCCCTATAACAGCCACGTTATTGAATACCTGCTAAAACCAAGCAGGGTTCTTATGACTCATATTTGAGTAATCAAAGTTACGCGCCAAAGATCTGTCATGCCTTTCCTTTGTATGTTTATTTTTAACAAAGCTTCTCCTATCCGTATGAGGATAGACTTAATACGCCGACACCGTATTAACTCCTGTTATACTTGGCTTTTGAACCTATTCCAGAATTATCGTCTGGTGCTATTTTTTAAAAGTTATTAATAAAATAATTTTTATGCAAAAATCACAGGAAAGAGATAGGAGCTGCGTCACGATTCGTGCAATACATTTAGATTGGGCACGAAAGCGATCGTTCATTACTGAGCACTTGGTATCGATTTTATAAATAAAATACTAATTTCCCCGATAACTGATTCCTTGAACAGGGCTCGTGCTACACCGCTACTTCCACTAGTAAATTAATCTGCTGTTCGGCATCAGTACCCGCTGATACCTTGCAGATTCCTAGCGTCCATTTGGTAAATATCATGATAAAGTGGTCGAATTTAAAGGTAAATAGGTAAGATATGTCTCCGACAGCCAAGGGTAATCCATCGTTGAAAATCAACCTTTGTAAAATCCATTTGTAATCCCTTCGATCTCTACCATGGAAAAATCTGTTGGCACTCCCCTTTTGCATATAGAACCAAGCAATGTGATAACTATTTAGGGATTTCTGCTTGTTCTATAGCCAAAGGCTAGTAACATAGCAAATATCCCACCCTGCTTGGGATGTTAGGGAATATTAAACTAATATTGAAGAGAAAAAATATGAGGGTAGTACCTATAGTCGACGTGCTCGATGGTCGTACAGCGGTTTCGAGTGAAGTTACCGTGCGAGGATGGGTGCGTACGCGAAGAGATTCTAAAGCGGGTATCTCGTTTCTAACCATCTATGATGGTTCCTGCTTTAACACGTTACAAGCTGTTGTTGATCATTCACTGCCAAATTATCAAGGTGAGGTACTCCACCTGACCACAGGTTGTTCTCTTGAAATTACCGGTAAGCTTGTCGCATCGCCAGGTAAAGGTCAAAGTTTCGAGTTGCGGGTTACAGCTATCCACGTAGTCGGCTGGGTAGCTGATGCGTATAACTATCCAATATCAGCAAAACGCCACAACATTGCGTATCTTCGTGAAGTAGCTCATTTGCGCCCACGTACTAACTTGATCGGTGCTATTGCACGTGTGCGTCATACTGTGGCTCAGGCTATTCACCGCTACTATGATAAGAATGGATTTTTCTGGGTATCTACCCCAGTCATTACAGCCTCCGATACTGAAGGTGCTGGCGAAATGTTCCGCGTCTCTACGCTAGATCTGGAAAATCTACCCCGCACTGACCAAGGGTCTATTGACTATAGGCAAGATTTCTTCGGAAAAGAAACTTTTCTGAGCGTATCCGGCCAGTTAAACGCCGAAACCTACGCTTGCGCGCTATCAAAAATATATACCTTTGGTCCAACATTTCGTGCTGAAAAATCCAACACAAGCCGCCACCTGGCGGAGTTCTGGATGGTCGAGCCTGAAGTGGCTTTTGCTACACTAGATGATGTTGCTACACTAGCGGAGACAATGCTGAAATATGTATTTCAGGCCGTATTAAACGAGCGTATAGACGATATGAAATTCTTTGCTGAGCGCATTGATAAAGACGCTATTTTTCGCCTACAACACTTTATTGCTTCCGAATTTGCGCAGGTGGAGTACACAGAAGCCGTAAAGATCCTCTTGTCTGCCGATCAATCCTTTGACAATCAAGTATCTTGGGGTATGGACTTATCTTCAGAACATGAACGCTATCTGGCAGATAAATATTTCAAGGCTCCTGTGATGGTAAGAAATTATCCAAAAGATATTAAAGCTTTCTATATGCGCCTCAATAGCGATGGCAAAACTGTGGCGGCAATGGATATATTAGCGCCAGGAATCGGTGAGATCATTGGCGGCTCTCAACGTGAGGAGCGCTTAGATGTCCTGGATCAGCGGATAGCAGAAAGGGGGCTAAATAAAGCAGAGTACGGGTGGTATCGTGACCTACGCCGCTATGGTACTGTCCCTCACTCCGGATTTGGTTTAGGCTTTGAACGTTTAATCGCCTACGTAACCGGTGTAAAAAATGTACGTGATGTGATCCCTTTCCCACGCACCTCACGTAATTTCAGCTTTTGAAGTAACCCATGCAAACATCGTTGTAACGAAATTTATAACCTAAGACTGGATTTACGCTTGCTTTGCGTGTTTATAGATACTGAACTATATCATAAAGTTCCAGGAAAATTTATAATTTGTCACATATGGTCTCTCTTTGAGACCATATAGAGAGGTTAGTAGCATTTTCGTTCTAGAGTAACTTGCCAGTAAATGGAACATTGCGTTCAGACATAGGTTGGCAGCAATCCATTAACAATAGTCCAAAAAGATTATTCCGGCATCCCTAGAGGATCCGAATAATACCAATAAGAGTAATCAATGAGGGTAATTAATGATGAAGCGCAACATCCTTGCAGTAGTAATCCCAGCTCTAGTAGCTGGTGGTGAATTAAATGCTGCAGAAATATACAGCAAAGACGGTCACAAGTTAGATCTTTCTGGTAAAGTGGTCGGCCTTCATTACTTTTCCAAAGATAAAAAAGAGGATAAAGATAAATCCTTTGCTCATATAGGCTTTAAAGGTGAAACCCAGATTAATGAGCGCCTGATTGGTTATGGTCAGTGGAAATACGGACTTGCAACGAATCACTCTAAATCTCTAGGTTCCAGGGATAGCAAAACTCTTATTGGGTTTGCTGGTTTAAAATTTGCAGAGTACGGTTCATTTGACTATGGACGTAACTACGGCATACTTTACAATGTGGAACGCTGGACAGATGCACTGCCGGAGTTTGGTGGGGACACTTACTCTGCTACCGATAATTTTATGACTGGTCGTACAAGAAACGTTGCAACTTACCGGAATAACAACTTCTTCGGCTTGCTGAACGGGTTAAACTTCGCTTTACAGTATCAAGGTAGAAATACTGAGAAAGAGTATAATATCGAGGAACAAAACGGAGAAGGATGGGGTATCTCCTCTACTTATAATTGCGGTGAAGGAATAAGTATTGGTGCTGCCTATGCATCTTCTAACCGTACTGAAATGCAGAAGTTGAATAATAAAGAGCTTGGCAAAAAAGCTGAAGCCTGGACTATAGGTACAAAATATGATCTCCATAACATTTATCTAGCAGCAATGTACGCAGAAACGCGTAATATGACGTCTTTCCGTAAAGACTCCTATGAGGATAGTATCGCTCATAAAACTCATAACTTTGAATTAACTGCACAGTACCAACTCGACTTTGGACTACGTACAGAAGTATCCTACTTGCAATCTAAAGGTAAAAACATACGTTACGCAGATACTAGACATGACCAAGATCTAGTTAAATATATTTCTGTTGGTAGCACTTATGAATTCAACAAAAATACATACACTTATATTGATTACAAAATAAACTTATTGCAAAATAATAAGTTCAGTGAAATCACACGCACAAATACCGAAAATGTTATTGGCATGGGTCTGGTTTACAAGTTCTAAGTGATAGGGAGTTATACTAATTAAGTGTTTAACATCTAAAATCATAAACAATCCGCATTGTAGAAAACAGCAATTTATTAAGGACAAATCTGTAGTCAAGAGATTTATATGAACTTTTTTACGTTGCAGTTGTAATCCCAGAACTGGGTTTTATAAAGATCCAAGAGGCATAACAGTCAATAATTTTGAGCAAACAAGTAGCACTACTACATACGAACTGTGAACTATGGAAGGTTTAGTTAGTAATTAAACCCTCTGCTTAATGCCGGCACCTAAGGTAGTCGGCATTATTTTTAGGTATTGCCTTATCTTATCCTCTAATCGCAGGTTCAGTATTATATTACAAAGATAATACCTGATTACCATCTCTCGTCATAAAAGATTTTTTATGATACGGTTATGTCGCTGAAACGCTAATAATAAAAAACACTACCCTGTATTAGATGTGCAACCAACAGCCTTTTCTACTCAAAGCATAATCATTCTAGTTCCAAACAGTGTAATAAAGTTCTTTCACACTTATGACCTCCATAACGAAATTATCAATGTCGGTGAAGTTGACTGGCTTGGAACAATATAATTAGCTGATATCGGCATAGCGATAGCTGACCAGCCCCGGCTACTACTAAGAACTAGGACTTGCTAAAATAGACACTCTTAGTGGGCTGTGATATTTACCAGATAAGACTGGTATCTAGCAAGATAGAAATATTTTCAGCTGCTCCATCACGCTACGATTTATGATGCTAAATGTTACATTGAGTTTTATAAAAGCACCATAAATAAGTCTAGGTACGGCCATTCAATGCCTCTTTCCATAGATTCTTGAAAGATTAGCATCAGGCTTTGGCTCTATTTTTTTTGATGCATTCCTCTAATGTTTATCCTGCGACTTTCCTTTCGCAACCATTTTCCTGGCGGAAGCATCAGGTCCTGCATAATATTACACTATCTGTATCTCACCCGTTTGGCACAGACATCACTAAGCTTAGTCTGACACCTGTCGTCTGCTTGAATCCGAGATTATGTCACACCCGACCTACGTAACAATTACTACTATATCACCCTAGCCAATCCTGGTGGCCTTGCCGAGATCTTCCGAACAGACATCCGCCCAACAAAAGCAACCGAGGCATTAGCCTTCTCAACCTTAGACAGATAAAACTCCAGTGCCAACAATTGCCAAAAAAGCTAAAATATTTATTAGGAACTAATATCATCAAAACTATCTCAGTATTGAAGCTATTTAGCTTTGTCCGGCTGCACCAAGAGATGAAAGATGGTACAAAAAGGTCTGTCATCGCCGACAAAGTATACGTTCCGAGTAAATGGCAGGTGGGCCCGCTGCTATTTTTGTGTTGGCTGATTGTATCACCAATTAAAACAATGCTAAGCGGATCTAGATCAGAAATCAACGCCGAGCAGCTTAGGTTATAAATGCCTTCTCTGTCGCGGATGTAGAAAATCGAGAATTATAGGGCTGGTACTAATGCGTTGGACTCCGATGGTTTTATGGGTGCCTAATAAGTAAACTAAGTCGGGCAATGTGGTGCTGTCTTCTAAGGTTTGAACTACATAACCTCGGCACCATTAAACCTAGCGATAAACAATATCCTCAATTAGCCTCATGTGCCTCGGTCCGTGACTCATACTGCCGCCTCCAAATTTGGATATAAAAGTTTGCCGCGGTCTGGAAGACTATCCTGAGGACCGACGTAGTTTACTGTCCAATAGCAGGCGTTATCTTTTCTGTTTTGTACTATAAAAATTTCAGATTATAGCATGAACGTGGAGAATGCAGTCTAATTGGCAAAGAAGCGAAACCTCCTGATCGTGAATTCAGCCAACTAACAGCATCTATGCACGCTAAGTTTTCTCAACCATTATCATAGTCAGCACTTAGCAGCTAGCATGCCATCAACGATGCACTACATAAAACTTTAGGAGTAGGAACGTGGATGTATGAAAGCGTATTCAAAATATGCGGCAATTTTTATCAAAAACCCTTACAGGGGAAAGTTATGAACAAGCCTTTGAGGCTATTAATATCCAAAAAACCATGTTCTCATTCTCTAGAATGACTAGAGTAAACCTCTGCGCTTGCGCGATAAATTTGTGCGTATTTGGTTAACTGTAAAAGTATTAACATGCTGGAAATAATAGAGGATAAGCAGACGCCCTTATCTGGGCGATAAAGGTCCGTGCAGGAATGGGTTAGTTTGACGCTCATACCCAAAGGAGGATATCCTCCCATGTCCGGGGATAAACTCTATGTCGTCACCCTGTGGAAACAACTTGGTGCGGATTGTTTTGATCAGGGCCTGATGGTCGCTACGCGGAAAATCGCTTCGCCCAACGCCGCCGTTAAACAGCACGTCTCCTACTAGTGCTAAGCGAGCTTTCGTATTGATAAAAACAATATGCCCTGGAGTATGCCCAGGACAATGCAACACTTTAAGAGACATCTCACCTATTTTCACCTCATCTCCGTCCTCCAACCAACGAGTCGGCATTAACGGTGTACATTTTTCTAAACCAAACATTTGGCTTTGTTTTGGCAGGATATCCAACCAAAAAGCATCTTCTTGTTCTGGCCCCCAAATAGGCACCTGATAATACGCGGCCAGTTTTGCTGCACCACCGACATGGTCGAGGTGGCCGTGCGTCAACAGGATGTGAGAGAGAGTCACTCCTTTCTGAATCACTGCCTCTTTAATTATTCCCTCGTCACCGCCTGGATCGACCAGAGCTGCCTGCCGAGTATGTTCACACCAAATTAAGCTGCAGTTTTGACGGAAAGAAGTCACCGGAATAATATTATATTTCATAAGTTTCTAACAATACCAATGCCATAAACAGTCTAGCTAACGCGCGTCAGAGACGATGGAGTGACAGCACTTTCTTTTGTACATATGTGGATTCATACATCGTTGTTTTTTTGTGGATGTTATCTAAGCAACTTAGCGTATTTTTTAGCACGGATTTATTCATGTTCTTCATTTAGATACCTTTAATCAGGAAAAGTAGCATCTGTCATTTTATGTGAGATTATGTACAAACTCAATGGGTTGGGATTCAAAATTCGTTATTTGCATCCAGTGATACGATACCCTGAGATTCACTTTATCTGCTTGCTAGCAACAAGCCTCTGTTGCAAATGATTAAATAATGGCAACATAGAAGGATTAATCAATTAAATCTTAGTAGCGCCATAATAACTGAACAGATAATGAAGACATGTCGGTTATTGTGTGTTGGAATTGGTTTCCGTTAAAAAATCGCTTTTATAGATTTACTGTGACACAGCAAATTTACTACTACAATATGCTAGCGCTGTAAGCGTCACTAGGAAATACAAAGATCAGGAGCAAGTGTGATATCCATCGAAGCAGTACCTTGGATGTCCACGGACATCAAGAGCTGTCAACTTGCATGGTTTATTGAAAGTTCTAAAATAAAAATGGCGTATACGCATACTGTCTTCTCTGAAGTAGGCTCACCTACTTACGTTATTTTAGTCTACATGAGACTAGAATTTTAATCTTATGGGTAAGAGTTCCTCAGGGAATGAATAATCACTAATACATCTATTTATCTATCTGAAATACGCAAACGTTGTTTGTTTAGCAACTTTCTTTTAGTAGTACTGACCTAGTAATGCGAATTACTAGTTAATTACTACATTATCTTATTCCTAAAGCTATCATGATGTAAAGTGAAATAAGAGAATTGATTACAATATTTTCTACTGAGGCGAAATTTATACTCTTAACTTTATTGTATCATCATAATTATACATACCGTTGAGCTTTGACGCAGTGGTATCATCGCTTTCTTCTGCAATATGTAGCAAGCTTTACTGAATTATATGCTTTCCATCCTCACAAAGCCGAACCTAAATGTCAGCATATCTATGTGGAACACATGATTGTTCACATAAGATGCAGATATATAGTGTCCGCACTCAGAATGTTGACTTTGAAACGGCACACCTGTTTGTAGCCACCCGGTTCCTCATGCCCGCGATGCGGCACGTTAAGTTGAGATATGCTATTCCCCAAATGATCTCTGACTCGATCAAATTAGCATCTTTTTTCAAATAAGAAAGCAAAATTTAGCTGTATTGATGGAAGCCGCCACAATCATAGATCTCTTGTGGCGATGATATATCGTTACGCCCAGGCACTAAATGCTCCCTACTCGTATTACAATTTACCTATTTGACAATGATACGTAACACCAGCATCACGGGTGTTTTACTAGTAAGTCAGCGAGTTGTTTAGGATTATCAGCATCATTCCGGAGCTGATCTCGCTAGATAGAATACGCAAAGGTTCAATACTCAATAGCAGCAATTCAATGCCGATATGCGGCAAGATATTCATCCATTCACGCGGGATATCAATCACGCTATTAATATTGCACTCCTGCCATTTCTAAAAGCATTTAACTCCTGAGGGATATCTAGGTTATAAATAGCCTCATCCTCAGCACACGCTGCCAGGTGCTGAGTGGTTACTGCATAGCTTGATACCTGTGTAATATCATGGCAGATACTACCCTAGTTAACTCTCCTGATTGCTCTCTTAGTTAATTGAGAGATCGTGGTGCCGGGTTTATTGGCTATGAGCACCCTATCGATCGCGATTCGGATAATTTATGTACATACCAGTCATAACTTATAACATAGGGGATGGTTTTCTGACCTCAACTAATAATCAAATTTAGTTTGCTTTCTAGGTCGAACTCCAACACTGAGGGGCATCACGAGTCTATTTAGGGTTCAAAGCTCGTGGGTACGCCGCTTATCATACGAAGACGTCGCTATGTGGAAATCTCGCAGTCCTACCGCGCGATCTTTTAGATTAAAGCGCCCATTGGCGAACGAGAAAGGCCGCAGAAGTGACGGAACTGATTGCTCTACAGTTATTTACTGTGGTGGTGTCAGCTAACCTTATGTCGCGAGTCATAAGTTGTTTTCAAAGACAAAGATTGTTCTTGAGTTTTTACTAGTGGCTTGGGTACATTATGTTTTTTTCTTTTTCCTGAGTCATACTAGACTATGTAATGTTTGTGGATTATGGCAGTCTGTGATGACAGTTAACAGAAAACGGCTAAGACCGGGACTGATCAAGTCAAAACAAGCGGCATAAATTGTAAGTTATCAGCATTTAAGTTATACGATATAGGTCATCGGGTGTATCAACACCCACGCTCGGTATGCATTTATTTAAGGCCACATGGATTTTTTCTCCGTACCATAGGACCCGCAGCTGTTCTAACAATTCAATCTGCTCCAATGGACTCGGTTGCCAATTTACGTAACGGCGAATAAATCCAGCTCGGTAGGCGTAAATTCCGACATGACGAACTAGGCTGTTACCAACAATATCTTGCGATATAGCGAAACGCTGGCGATCCCATGGAATAATGGCGCGCGAAAAATAAAGGGCGTAGCCATGCGTATCTATCACCACTTTAACTACGTTTGGGTTAAAGGCTTCTTCTGCACTGTTGATCGGTACCGCTAAGGTGGACATGACAGCACAACTGAGAGTTAGGTTTTCGGCCACTTGACTCATAATTAGCGACGGGATCATCGGTTCATCAACCTGAACATTAACGATGATCTGATTATCCTCAATGTTATAATAATCAATCACTTCTGCCAAACGTTCTGTGCCGGATTGGTGTTCCAAATAAGTCATACAGAATTCACCACCAGCGGCTTCCACCGCTTGGGCTACCTTTTGATGATCCACCGCCACTATTACACGGCTTGCACCAGATTTATGTGCTCGCTCCATTACATGCACCACCATTGGCTTACCCTTAATACCGACCAATGGTTTAGCGGTAAATCGAGTTGATGCATAGCGCGCTGGGATAATAACGATGAAACTCATTTGTCTTTTTCATCCAAATAAAATCCACGCGGGGCATCTTCTAAGAGAACTGGAATGCCATCGCGAAATGGATAAGCTAAACCATCTACCATGCAAATTAGTTCTTGATCTGCTTTGTTGAAAGAAAGGTTGCCGTTGCAGACAGGACAAGCAACGATTTCGAGTAAGCGATGATCCATGCTCCCTCCAGGGAGGAGATATATTATTTGAAAAGTAGCACTAGATAAATTAACATAATAATTAGAGCAAGTTAAGAGTTTATTCCAGTAGACGCACATGATTGTATTGATACGAGATTGAACGTATCGTAGATAAAATTCGTGATCTAATCTTGATCAAGGATTACGTGTGATATATTCAACAAAGCCGTGCAAATTTATTGCCTTCATAAAAAATTGTATTCTAATTTGCAGTGAAAATTAACATGTCTTGTAATGCACGTTAAGGATATACGTAAAAACCGATAACGATCCAAGCCATCGCTGTTAGATAACACCATTCACTGGCTTCAGTATAGATAGTGTTTAGCGACTAAGTTACATCTTAGCATCAGAGTGTCATGGACATTGCTTTGTTTTCTACCTTTCTTTCGCCTATCTCAAGACTTTAAATCCATCATAAAAATGGCAAAAATTAAAACACAATAAACCCCCACAAGTGTTTTGAACTAGGTAGTTCGTCTAGCAGTAAGAAGAGACCTATTTATTCTAAATGGGTAAAAGCACTAGACTAGTGTCTCTCATATGATGGCGTATAAGATCATAGAAATATTTTCCAACATGCGTTAATAGGAATTTTATAAGTAACCGAGCACCAAAAGCGCGCAAATTCATATTACTAGCATGTCATCATTGCATAATACATTCTATCGTTATAGCGAGTAATACTGTACAAGTTAAGTAGAATATAGAAAGACTGGTAACTAGTCCCGACACGGAGACGCAGTAGGTTGGCCTAATTATTCTCCCCTGAGAATTCCTTTGCCCTAAGCCCCTCCCGGTCGGGCGTCGATAGGATGATAGGTTATTGAACTCATATTTGACTTCGGGGCTGAGTATACCCCTTTCCACTATTGTGCCCTTGAGGATAGCCCTATCCTGTGAAGTTTTCAGGAATGCTTCCGGCTGCTTGCGTCAGTTTCCGAAAGGTATCAACTCATTAACATAGAAGTGACCCGCGTAGCGGTCATGTAAGATATAAACTGGCCGTAACTATAGCCTCGGACATAAGCCGCACAAACTACTGGCGGCAAATGCCGGCCCTGTTCGACATTACTAGGGTTATCTCTAACTTGTCAAAATAGGTAGAGTGTGATCATAGCAGGAGCCTAATCTTGTTATATCGTTAATAATGCGGGTTTATCCTTATAACTTGCTACACAAGTTTTGAAACCAATCATATACAAGCGATAACACGCTGTGGCACACCTTGTACTGGATCCACTGTGATCAATTTTATTACCGTAGCGCAACAAACTCTTTAGGTCTTCCCAGACCTGTATCTATCATAATTAGTGATTATCCTTTGGTCTGACACAGTATTAATGCCGCTATTTTGGCTTCGCCAGCAAGGTCTGCAGTTTTCGGCCAAGGCCTTGCCCCGTTCCATTTTATTAATACAGTGCGACGTATTTAAGGTGCGCGTGAATTTCAATTGCTTATTGGCCACTATGGGATGGCGTTAGTAAAAGATACCTGCTCTGTGTTTGTGCTTAAAAAAGCGATGTTTTCCGCCAGCAGACAGCAAGGCACGCGCGCAGAGGACAGAGTATAACAGATCATACATCTAATATTCATAGAGCAATATCTGTGGAGAATACATAGATATATATTACGGCATAGCAGCCGCGTACAAACAGCATTCAGAGTATGCTGCAAGGAATATGCTTAATGAGTGAGGTTATTACGAATGTATGTCTAGGTTTAACAAATTTGATCACCTTACTAAACTAACCTTAGTTACAAGTAGGAGATTACAAACGCTAGAAGGCAATGAACATAGTCCAAAAAATATGCTTTTTCTTCACAAGAAGCAAGAAACCGGACTTATAAAGAACGGCATCAAGTGTGCTATGCTGTTTCTTGAAATATCCGCGTTGTCATAACAATCAAAAGCAGAGGCTATTTCTAAATCAGGATGTATTATCTTTTTATAACATCAAAACCTATAGATAAGGCAATGAAATCGTTGATACATTTAATATTCTAGTTTTAGGGTGCTTTTCCAACGTGAATCGAGAGAGCCTCTTGTAATTTGGCGCCGCCATTTTCGTTCCGCTTAGAAAAGAATAACTATTCTATTTCCTTGTGCAATAACTTTTTCTGTTTTGCTATTCAAGAATCGCTTCCTACCCTATCTAATTTTAGGGTAGCATAAGTATTTGCATGAATAATATAACCAGTATAAAATAGCATTTTACTAAGCGGAAGTTCTTAGGCTAGTAAGCCAGAAATTAATATTTCCCGCACAGGTTTATGTAATATTAAAATAAAAGATTCCTAAGATTCAAAGTTTTTAAATAAACAAATTTAGATGCAAAATATAATTTTCATCAGCATAATGATATTGATTTAATTTATTTAAAATAAAATTTTTCTTAAATTTTAATATTATAATAGAAGTCTCACTTTTATTTTAAAATTACTATAGAATGACGTCTGAAATCTAATCAATCTCATATTGGGAGCCAGCATGCCTGCCTTTTTGCACTTTGCATTAGCTTTGACAATAGTAGTGGTTTTGTCGCTATTAGTATGTCAAGATCATAAAAAAATAAAAATTGGCTACATACTTCAATTATTTATCATTGAAGTAATACTTGCCTATTTTCTCCTAAATTCGGAAACGGGTTTAAGTTTTGTAAAAGGATGTGCGGCATCATTCGAGAAATTACTCGGCTTTGCTGGAAAAGGGACTGATTTTGTATTCGGCGGTATGTCAGAAAAAAATCTAGCCTTCTTTTTTCTAAAGGTACTTTGCCCTATTGTTTTTATTTCTACACTAATTGGCATTCTCCAGTATGTCAAAGTATTGCCGTTCATTATCCAGATTGTTGGTACAGTGCTATCAAAAGTGAATGGCATGGGTAAGCTGGAATCGTTCAATGCCATTAGTTCGCTAATCCTTGGGCAGTCTGAAAACTTTATTGCTTATAAAGATATTTTAAGCAAAATATCAGAAAAACGTATGTACACCATGGCAGCAACCTCGATGTCTACGGTTTCTATGTCTATTGTTGGCGCTTATATGACCATGTTGGATGCTAGATTTGTTCTAACAGCATTGGTTTTGAATATTTTTAGCACCTTTATCGTGGTTTCATTAGTCAACCCGTATGAAATTAGTAAGGAAGAAGATTTACGATTGGGTGTCCCCCATCAAGGACAAAATTTCTTTGAAATGCTTAGCGAATACATACTGACTGGTTTTAAAGTGGTAATTATCGTTTCAGCGATGCTGATCGGTTTTATTGCGCTACTAGCTGCTCTTAATTGGGTGTTCATCGCTATTTTTAACCTGAGTTTCCAGGGCATCCTCGGTTATTGCTTCTATCCGTTAGCTTGGGTTATAGGTGTTAGTAAGCACGAAGCACTACAAGTTGGCAGCATTATGGCCACTAAATTAGTCTCTAATGAATTTTTGGCGATGATGGAACTACAAAAAGTCTCTGCGGGTCTGTCGCCACGCAGTACAGGTATTCTGTCCGTGTTTCTGGTTTCCTTTGCTAATTTTTCTTCCATCGGCATTCTGTCCGGGGCGATAAAAAGCCTAAATAAACATCAGGGTATTGTGGTGTCTCAATTTGGTCTGAAGCTGGTATATACTTCAACGCTAGTTAGTATATTATCTGCTGCTATAGCAGGCCTTGTGCTTCACTACATAATATGAGAGCTATATTTTCCTGTGGAAAATGTGGATTGTGGTGGAGCTAGACGGTGTCGAACCGTCGGCCTCTTGCATGCCATGCAAGTGCTCTCCCTCTGAGCTATAGCCCCTTTCAAGATTTCTTTTATTGGGTACGAGTGAATTATATAGAACCCAAAAATACGGTCAACGGATAAATGAGAGTCCAAATAAAGAACTTCAACGTCACTAAACAAATCTATTCTAAATGCTGGAATAGTCATATAAGCACTTGATAATTAATCGATATCTTTCCCTTTTAAGACGTGATGAATACCATTCGTTAGGCAATCAAGCCTGCACTTCGCGCTTGGCGATATATGCCAGCGCCCTATCAATACGCTCTAAAGAACGCGTTTGGCCGATCGCATACACAGTAACGTCCACCCCAGGTGATTTCCCAACCCCGGTCACTGCTACCCGCAGCGGCATACCGACGTTTCCTATCCCCACACCCAGTTCATCTACGACACCCTGAATCGCACGGTGTACATTTGCCGGGGTCCATGCACTAATAGTGAGCAACTTGCACCGTACCGCTTCCAGCGGCTGCCGGGAGAGCGGGCACAAGTATTTATTAGCAACTTCGACGTCGAAGTGCTGAAAATCTTCATAAAAGTAGCGGCAGGACTCGGCCATTTTTTTTAAAGTTTTACAACGCTCTCTCAGTAGCTCCACAATATACTCCAATGCAGGCCCATGGCGGGTGTCGATGCCCAACTTGTGTAGATGCCATGCTAGATGCGCGGCCACTTTTTCCGCGGGCATATGCTTAATGTACTGATGATTTAGCCATTCCAATTTGTTAGGATTAAAGGTACTGGCGGTCTTGTTAATCGAAGCTAGGGTTATAGACGTTTTCATCTCATCGAGGGAAAACAATTCTTGATCGCCATATGACCAACCCAAACGTACTAGGTAGTTCAGCAATGCCTGCGGTAGATAGCCATCATCACGATACTGCATTAGCGCCACTGCACCGTGGCGCTTAGATAGCTTCTTGCCGTCATCACCCAGGATCATCGAGACATGCGCATATTCCGGTACTGGCGCACCCAGCGCTTTTATTATATTAATTTGTCGGGGAGTATTATTAATGTGGTCTTCGCCACGGACAACGTGGGTGATTCTCATGTCCCAGTCGTCTACTACCACACAGAAATTATATGTTGGTGATCCATCGCTACGACGGATAATCAAATCGTCGAGTTCTTGATTACTGAATTTAATTGGGCCACGGATGTTGTCCTTAAAGACAACCGAACCATCTTTCGGATTACGAAAGCGTACTACATGTGGGTCACTATCAGTATGCCTAGAAGACTGTTTATCACGGCAATGGCCATCATAACGGGGCTTTTTACCATTTAACATCTGAACTTCACGCAGCAAGTCTAGACGTGCTGCCGAGCAATAACATTTATAGGCCGTTCCCTGCACCAGCATGCGATCAATGACTTCGTTATAACGGGCAAACCGCTTTGTCTGGAAGTAGGGGCCCTCATCCCAATCTAGGTTCAACCAGTTCATGCCGGCTATAATCGCGTCGATCGCATCCTTACTCGAGCGTTTTAAATCACTATCCTCGATACGCAACACGAACTTCCCGCCAGCTTGACGACTAAATAACCAAGAATAAAGCGCAGTGCGGACACCACCAATGTGTAGATAGCCGGTAGGGCTCGGAGCAAAGCGGGTTTTGATTTTCATTAGCTTACTGCCTAATTACGCAACTCGTTCCGGCACACTACCAACGGTTGCTCAGAATATCTGATTGGGCCATATAATATCATTATGGGCTGATTTTTCAATCTTAGCATAATATTTCTTTAATCATTCTATGCGGGTTGGGCTAGTTAGCGTATCGATCAAGCAGGATTTAGGATCGCCACTGCTAATGATTACGAACTGTATTATTTACACCGAACGATTGAAATAATTTAAAAAACTATTGACTCCATTTGAGCTATAGCTGTAAACTTCTTACAGAAGTTAGGCGATTAGCTCAGTTGGTAGAGCATCTCCTTTACACGGAGAGGGTCGGCGGTTCAAGCCCGTCATCGCCTATTATTTTCTCAGTTAACTACTATAACTAAAATACAAGATCAGTGATCTAACAAATGAATTTTTGCCTATAGGCAACCACTTATTACCTACACTCTTGTGTAGAATACACTTTATCGGTGAAACTACAAAATACGCGCTATATTCTCATTATTACTAACGACATAATATCTTATGATCTCTTGTATTTTACATTAGAGGCTTTGATTTTAGGAAAGAAGCGTGCTATCTTTCTACCTTTATGAACTCTAAAATCATTTAATTTACCTGTCTCCCAATGAATCTGCCACAGGCAGTGATTAGCTAAACAACATGCTAGATGAGCATCATGGCCATTCCAGTACTAAAACCAACGTCTATAAGTTCTAGTAATAAGATGATAAGCTAATTTACATTAGGAACACCTACGGACATCAGATCGATCAAAGTTTCTCTTACTGGAGACTTATCGGAACTCCGTCCATTCATTGTCACCAGAGCTACTAGCGAACTAACTTAATATGAGTAAAGGTCTATTATAGACGCAAGAAAGTAAGCGATTAACTCAGCTATGCATAGCGAACGTTAGCTAAACCCGGAAGGTAAAAGACCTTATATTATTCTCATGGAGAATAGTAAATTATGATCAATTTAGCTAACTGTGTCTTGAAAAATTTTGAATCAATAACACTGTACCATGCTAACGCAATTAGCAACAACACCTACAGATTAAGTACTGTAGCCTACACGATGAGCTATACTGCTTAAAAGAATCATTTAAACCCTGCTTGCAGGTGGAGGATCGGGTGCTTGCTACTTCAGACCTCATTGCCAGATCACCTATAGATTACATGATGATTGTTAATATTGTGAACTATAAATCCATCGGACATTTAAATCACTAAGTATCTATCCTATAGATAGATACTTAGTGATTTAAACTAACCTCTACCCTCTTTTAGAATACGCAAATCAAATACATAATACTAAAAATTAAAAGAGTTTCCAATGTGATGGAAACTACATCACTCGCCGTGTTACAGACACCCAATAGCCTAAAATCTTTTTCTTTCTTAACCCCTCACTTATGCTGCAATTACTTGGAGCTATGGGCCACCTGAATGATAAGCTTTAAAGCTATTCCAGTTGATAATGTTTGGTTCAGCCGCTTGAGCAACCATTACCAATCCCAATAGCAAGATCATCCGCATGTTACATGTACAATACAGCATACTGGAAGATTTGAGCCAAACTCCTATCACCAGGCTGGTGCCGGCTACGCTCCTCAAATCTAGGAGTCAGCAACGATATAAAAAATACCGCTGATTTTATCGTAAAAATCATTGCTTATTGCTTCACGCTGATTGTCTTTCCAAATCCTGCATCCAACCTACGCTGCTACTTGAGCAATATAGCCTATTGACATAACACATATATGGCATTCTTGGATGGCATAAGCATCAGCAATCATCACTACTTAGCGATGATACGTGCACTATATACCTAAAGTTAACCACTCAGTGGAACAGCCGTACTAGCAACTAGTGTTACCCGTCAGTCGGCATCATTATTCAAACCCTCTGAGAGTAATTGACTTATTATAACTACCAAACAGTCAAGGACTGGAACCGTATTGACATCGCACACTCCACTCCTATTGCTCAATGCGCCTTCAAATAGCTTGATCTATTGTATCTATTACGCAAGCTAAATCAGAAACAGCTCAAGTCATAACAGCTGCACTCCACGCTCTCAAGTATCTCTTCCTTTATACCGACTATATCATCCATTCTGGGTTATGCATCTGCTCTTTCAAGGTTAGGCAGCAAAGGTAAGCAAGGCCGAGTTAGTCGATCTAATTTCCCGCATCCCTTGAATAATTATCGACGATCTTCCCATCGTTATATCCTACTAATGAGCCTGTGTAGCCGCTTGCGCTGCGGTGATGCAAAATGCAAATCTCTCTATCTATGATAGACTTCAGGAACGTAAACTTTGCAACAAGGTCAAAATTCACGAAGTCCTGCTAGATTTATATCACCTGTGCCACTAGTCAGTCTATTGCTAGTAGATCTGATAAAGGCATGATCATTCCTACCTTTTCCTCTCTATCGCTATCGGCAAGACGCATCCGCTACGATGCGACAACTTACTACCAACTCCACTGGAGCAGCTCTTTTCTCCAGTAGCTTTTGATCCCGAATGAGCATCTAAGGGTGGTGAATAGAAGACTAGGCGAAACGCGGAGTACCTCCCTGCTTTGATGTAGAGAGGAATACAAATATTCTATTCTAATGTAAAGACAATGGTATTGTCCTTTAAATCCTACCAATAACTATTTAGACAGTTTATGATTAGTTATTAACCTATCAATAAGGTGGTGTGAATCGGAGTTAACGCATCTGTCGAGTTACGTAGATGCAAATTTCTGTGCTGAATTTACTCTCCCACACTTTGAAGTGACTGCTAAGTCCTTAATTAACTTAGCTTAGTTAGCGTATAAATATTAACGGTCACAAAGGCCTATGGTCCTCCTTTTATGGAGTCTACATCTCCTCCGAAGATAGGCCTGATTGCGAAGTTATATAGTGAGATTCTGTGACTGTTTTCTTTATTTATCATAGAAGAACCCTTCTCTAGCCAGCTCTAATTTCTCTAATTTAGACACATATTCCCATTTCCTCTGGCTTAGATATTGAACCCACACAAAAAAAGGCACGTTATTGGTAATGACTCCCACTTTGTTATTGTATTATGGAACAAATTTTTATCTAGTGATTCATAGATATTATCTTCTATCAACTCAGTGCTGCTATAGCTTTTACAAATAGCCTATTTACAATTCATATTTTAAAAAATATTCTTAACAGTAACATAAAACTTTCCGATTAGGATCGGACAATTAAATAAAAGATAAACATAATGATACTTGCTATATACCAAAACATGTTAACGTCTATTAAAATACTCTATTTTTAATTCTAAAAATTATTTAATACTAAGTGTTTATTAAGTATTAATAATATTACCAAACCTATTTGGTGACTACTGTGATTGTCATGCTTTCTATATTGAACGTGATAGAAATCAATAGATTTTTATTGTAAATATCCACTAACCTGCCATTAGGTAATTCAGATTCATCGATACTAAAATAAATTCCTATTTAACTTAAGTGTATTTATCGTCTAAGTCAGGCAGAGAACGAATACTGTCTTCTTACTAAGCAGTAAGACTTGGATCTAACTAGTTTGATTTCGGAAAGTGCGGTTAGCTTAAAAAATAAGCATAAGTAAAGAGTTTTATATTTAGATATAGGTAAAAAATAAAATATTTGTTTGGGTTTAGTAATACAGAATTAATCACTTTTATTACTTATTTCAATAAATTAAAATCGCAATCACAAAGTACGTATGACATTCCATTATTTATATACGCGGTATTGTATGGTGTGATCGGTATATGCCTCTGATAAATGTTGAAGATCATCATTCAAGATGATAAAATAGTGAGAAATCATTGTTTTGTTATATTATATTATATATTAGACTAACTCTCTAATAAAAGCTCACCGTTAAATTGTGATCATTTTAATACAAATCAAATTGTAATGTGTAGATTATATAGAGATAGAGGTTTCTATATTAATTTATCGCTTCTAAACATAGACACTAGTAGGGATTATTTATCTTTCTTTTCGAATATTGACAACATCATAACTATGATTATAGTCCATAGTTATCAGCCACTGCGTTTATTATTTATTAGTAAGAAATAAAATAACTTTATATTTTAACTCATTAATAAAGAAAGACAACCACGTCTTTCTCGTAAATTATTTATATTCCATACTATATATTTATATAAAAATAGTGATATTATAGTCCAGCTTCAATAGTCGGTTCAAGATGAATAGGCGTGTTAGGAACATTATTTGTCAATAAAAGTTCTCTAACTAATAAACTAATCGTTACACTTAACAAAAGCATATAAATAATAGAAACTAATCTTTAACCCTTAAAATATGCATAGATTTCAAAATGAGCGCAGAAGTACCAGATGCCTATATAAATACATTAACTCAAGTGCAGATTATTTACAGTAAATTGTGCAGTACGTTACATATTATTAATAATTCTTTCTAGCGTCTTTTATTGATACGTAGATAACTTTCTAGTGATTAATTTTAATCTGTGTTTTCATATGCATATGTAAACATGTTTGCCCTACGGTAAAGATTCGTTGAAATATTCAAACATCCTGCAAATCTTCAACTACTATTCATTTCAAATAAAGCGCGTTGAAAGTAGATCTACTTAAATATTTATGAGGAAATAGCAATATTCCATTTAAAACCACCGACTTATAAAATATAAGCAAGGAAATGTATTATAAAAAGTAAATAAGGATTCAGTTATATAAATTAAAGAAACCAATTGATTCCACTCTAATTTAGTAGTGCCAAATACTTTAAATTAATGTAAACCTATTAATTATTGATGTGTTTAGATCTGTGCTCCCATGGAACCTCGTAGTAATTAAATGGCATTTGTCTACGGCATAAATCCGCTATTTCCATTGATATTAATACTAACGCAACTTTCTGATATATAATCGCCAACATAGTAACATTGGCCTGCCTGTCTATTTACGACGCTCTGAAAGTATCAGACTATGATCAATAATAAAGCTAGTGTATATACTTGATAGCCGGGACATATAATCCTGATCGTATCGAACAGCCCTAAGAGACTCTCTTTGTTTCATATTAAAATTAAACGGTCACTCTTAATTTCTGTTTCTTATAAATATTAGAAAGTAAGATACATAGCTTTATAAAAAATACTAACTTTAATGAATGTATTGCTTAGTAGCAGAATGCTAGGTTTTTACTTTATTAAATGTTAAATAAAACACATTGCATGATATTATTCAAATCTTTTAATATAATTCAACAATATTTACAATATTTTATTTTAACCTAGAGCACGAAGGATGATTGTTTATTTAATTCCATATCCACAGCATGGACCGAACTCTAATAGCACCTTTATAATTATTCAGTTAATATGAATATGATTGACATACATTCTACATCATTCATAACTGGTAATGCACTGAAGTTCAAATAATTTCAAGTGCCTAGATCAACTCTCTAGGAATGAATGCTTCGTACAATCTTCTGCATGAAAACACAACCTTTGTTCATCAGCAGTTATTCGCCATAGGCAAAATGCCTAATTAACGGAAACCGCATAAGCCTCAGATATTATTTCTGCATAGAAGCTATTGTGCCGCTCTTGCCCATTCTTCAAGAGCGCGCATCTGCTTTAACGCCTATCTTTAATCATCCGACCAAGCATCTAAAAGATGCTCCCTTATGGGTAAGCTATTGCAAGCGTAGGCATCGCATTGTGTTAAGAAATGAGAGGAGTCAAGGCATATCTCATTTGATGTTATCTTACGGCCAGACTACAGAAGCATAAAGAAGCAGGATACTATAAATGCTTTCTTAAGCATTATTTGGCGCCATTTCTTGTATTGCAGTTACTAACTGCATCCGATAGTAGCTATTTGGGTTGCATTCTGGCTCAGACAGAATAAGGCTTATGGCGCATATTGGTCTTAATCATAGCGGATACAGAGCGCTCATTCATTTGCTGAGGCTCGCTATTCGTCAGTACTAATCGCTTAATTAGTATCATGAGACCAACCATAAGAAAGAGAGATTAACGCAATAAGCTCTTGCATTTAGAATTTGTCTCGTCAAAATCATATTTTTCATGCGCAAACAATCCCGACGCTTTCGGCAATAAACTATGAAAGTTTAATACATAAATCTTTACTTGCCAACTTTCACATTATAGGCAATATCTTTTATTTGTTCAATAGATAACTGCCGCTAAGTTTATAGAGCTCAGTTCTTAAAAAGAATGCCGATACTACCGTCATGATAATTCATCGAAATCACTGATTTCTAATCAAAGTCTCTCTAGCCTTATCGGGCATAACAAAGCCTGATGTATCCAGCTTCTTAATATATGAATTCCTAAGGGCTTCGATATTTTTAATTTAATTCCCTATTTCTATTTTCTCAAAGTCACTTGTATTCGCAGTTGAAGTTAGCTGGCCAGCTACCTTAAAACACGAAGAGTGCTACTGTCATCTGTAAAAAAATACCATTTTATATTGCCTCAATCATCATAATAATTAGACGAATCTCATAGAGAATACTACATACCAAACCCATCAAATTACTTATTGGTTGGATTTCCTGAGCAAGCAGGATAATGTATTTATATACATGTGCCTGGTTACCGATTTGCCACCATACATGTAAGAACATTCGCAAGATGACTGCGGCTGGGTAGAAAGACGATTCTACCAAAGATCGCACTGCTTGTCGTGACGCTACCGCCTCACGGGTATGCATAAGACAGCAAGCTTGCTCAGCTTATCCGCTATTAGCCTATTAGGCGTACAGGCTGATCAGCGGGATCAGAACCTACCAACCGCTGATGTATTATGATAGCCTGCCAAGTGAGAGATGGCAGAGTCTCTCCTGATTCACCAGGGCCTACATAATGAGAAAGCGTGATATCTCCTATCGCCTCAGCGATGGAGATTTCACTCCTCAATAGCCCTTATCTTCGACCTGCAGTTTAATACCGAGCCACTCACATTTCGGTATGGACCTTCTCGGGGTTAAGCAGTGGCTATACACTACAGCACGAAAATCGGATAGAAGAACCACAAGCTGGATTCTCCTAGCCCCTTAACTGAGAAGAAGAGTAAAATACTTGCTGCCTGACGTTATAATCTCTTTACGAGCCCGTTCATTGACAGATTCTTCCAGCTGCTTTAGGTGTGATATCATTTTTAGAATCCCATTTCTAAGTGCATAAACCGTTTCTCGAATATCGGACGCATCTCCTCAATGTAACCCGGTATTGCCTGAATTACTTTAGTATAGGGTCCGTAGAGGACTATCACACTCAATCGTACTGCCCTAACCAGAGAGTTTAAAATCAGCCTTTGTGACTCTAGGCAGGGAGACCCGCCTAAGCATTACTAGTAGGGTAGTCAGAAACCTTGTGGCGGTAATCACATCCGGAATCGATAGCTGGCTTTTATAGGGTTAATTGATAGTGTAGACAGGTATCCTATCAATAGGATGAGTTTACACAGATGGCCTCTTAGCGGTGTGCACTCACTGACCGCCCTAGCAAGTACTGAAATCCGGGCATAACTTTTTGGACATAGATTGTGTCCTTAAATAGTTGGCTTAAGTCAACGCAAGTGAAGTGTTTACAATTGAGCAGACAGCATGGCCCATGGTATTGGTTTCAGCTTGTTTATACCTCCAGGCAGAGGCCCAAAAGTTGAGGTGCTCTCCCCATAGATAAACACCCACTCATCTACGTTAGGTCCGTTCAAGAATCCCCCTTCAATCCTCATCATCCGAACAGATTGTTATTTTACTACAGGATACATTCATTAAGTATGGAAGGCGTATCATTAAGAAATATGAACTCTTGTTCATTCAAAATAGACGAAATCGAACACCATCGAGTAGCACATAGATAGCCACGGCTAACTTGAAAGGCCTAAGCATTGCTAGAATGCCCGGATATCCTGCCGGGCGGTTGGCTTATAATTAACATTTAAGCAGGTTCATAAACCTCTAATCACCCATATAACGCACCCCTTATAACCAATCGGCGTCCAGTAGTGGCATCAATGCTATGTGAGCCTGTTTGCGTAGCACGAATGGCCCTATATATCTCTATATCCCAGGCAAGTTTATTTTTATTTATACTCAGAACTTCCATTCTGCATGCATAAGCATTTATCCGATAGTGAACGGTATGGACATATTTCTAGGCAGATTGATCTAACTTTTATTGAAATAAATCAAAGCACTCAGGTAATAGACTAGAATTGATAAAGACCAATTAGATTGGGCAAGTAGTATTCTATTACTAATAAATAAGACTTACTCTCATTAGGAGTCATTGTAGTGAGGTAAAATACACTATATTAAAGGGTGCATAGTATCCGCCAATCTATGATGCGAGTACCGTTAACCGCGATAGCGCACATATCAAGAAACCTGATCGTTGTACCAACGAGCGCAGGTTGCGGGTACCCCAGAGTTAAGGGGTGCAGTTATTGATCGGGCGTCTTTTGAATGACAGAAACCGAAGCAGCTTCTATCACATTAATATTGAATAATTAGGCGCCCTAGAGCGCAATGTTTAGGGTAGTCGGTGCTAATGAGCACCCCCTAGCGTCTTGCCATATTCAAGACGTGCTTGAATCACCGAACAGCTCATAACAGGTATCATCGCTGTCCCCGTTAAAGCAGGATTGCTTCCTCTACTAAACCATATTTGAGTACGGCCTGATAATCGCTACGATCATTAGGCCTAGCTAAACCGCTTCTTCCCGATTCAAACATCAGGAAGACGACCCATGACATCAAAATTCCGGCTTTTACCAGACAGTACAATGCGAACCCATCATATGCATAGCCCTGTGCATCACTTTCCCTCAACGCTTTTATAGAAAAGTAAGGCCTTTCATGTATTACAAGCCCGCGTCTGCATAAATCATTCCTTGTTGTGCGTTATCAGAACGCTAGCTGTACTCGCTTTCTTCACGCATCAAGAATGGAATGTAATTTGTCTTTCTCATCTAGAAATCTTATTGCAACTCGTTCAATGTGACGTATAGCGCACTCCGCCACCTATTTTTACTCCGAAACCAGCAAGAGTGAGGGGGTATTGAAATCCCAGATTTGGTGAAAATATAGCTAAAGGTGATCTGGCGAATTGTCACGTTGTTAAGATTCTTAATACAGTAGACCAACCATACGTCTAGCAGTTATTTAAGTCACTGTTTGTAACTATACTACGTATGCAGCCATTAAACAAAGCTACTCTCGACCATCCATCTTTAAGGATAAACATCTTGCTCTAACGTTTTCTGCTTAGTTTTGCAGTATACTAATAGAGGAGGGATTAAACATGCTTAGCAGCTATTGGACTTTACCACATTCTATTCGTATCAGTTCTCAGTCCGTTATAGCTGTAAAAGTGACGTTCCATATGATGTGGCAATATATCCTTCAGTTGCTCAAGGATCCCACTTCCTAGGTTTCGGGGGATACCGGTAATATCCTCACCCCCTATCTGGGGTACAATTCCGGTGATATTTGCATCTAGAATCCCTTTCTTCTCGTCGCATTTATCGGGTAGGGGTAACAACGGATTACCCTAGTTCTGAATGGCATGATTCACTAGATCCGCTACCGACATGTAACTCCCCTCTACTGACAAGAAGCTCCCAGCAGATAGCAGGTTCGCCTCAATTGCAAGATTGATCTCTAGATAAAGAGGCGCAAATCTATAGGATGCACTATTATTATCCTTATAGGACTTTGGCGAGTACACAAGAAGCTCTTCCCTGGTATCGACGCATAATCTTTCTATTGGTAACCCTGATAGCCTTATCCTAAGTTGGTAGGGCCGCATGCATACTGACACTAGTCATATTATTTACTGTGTAAGTCGTCGGAGCGCGGCAGGCTTCCAGCAATGATAGGAGAAAAGGGTTAGGAATAACCCGGCTAGGCTGCATAAATCACTATATCATATCCGCAGTAATATAGCGCTGACTTAGACTAACTAGAGGTCCGTATCGCCGTCGTTTCTTTTCTGCTCTATGCTACGATAAGCTACTCACTACTAAAGGTGCTTTCCCGCCTATTTCCAGCTTCCATTTGCATGTGTCAACCGAATTGGTTAACGGAATATACCTGCAATTTGCCAGCCTTGACTCGTCTCAGATAAAGTGTTAATATGATATGCATGGCGCTGAGTTTTATAATCAGATCACTTTTTTTCCCAATAGCTCCGGCGCATCGGCGATTACTTTTTATTAATCGTTCCGGATCTGCCTTTTGAATGATTTCTAAATTAATGATTTAAGGTTCCAATTGATACGTCTATCTTCTTTTTACTTGTCGCTCATTCTTCTTAAAGCTGACCTACAAGCAAATTAGAAATTTTAAAATATGGATAACTAATAGGGCTAAGAAGAAAATAAATATTCCAATCCTCATAATCAATCATAGAACTAGCAATGTTACTTAATGTGTTTAGATTTTAATAGATTACAAAATAAATCCCAGGATAGAGCTACCCTTTCGGATATATTTTTAAATAAATTCTTTTCAATATAGAATGAGTGAATTTATAAAAGGATTGATTAATATCACTATTCTCAAGTTATTTTTCACGGAAATATTGAGCCCGATTTACAAAGTTATTCTAATTATTACGTATTCTACAATAATATCTGTATATCAGCCTATGGCGGAAGGTTTAATAAGTCTATTATTAATAGAGGGTGTATTAACTATTACTACCACAACATTTGTGAAAATGTTTGAAAAAAACTTTTATAGTTCATCTTCTTTATTAGAAATTTTAAACTTTATTTAACCGCTTATTATTAAATAAAATGAGGAATGATTATGTCTTAGTAAGAATGGCAGCATAGGATACCTTGGTATTAGCGCGCCATTAATGATGAAAATTTGATAGGTATCGACAAATATTGTGGTCAGGTTACTCTATATTATACAAAGTGTCGATCCGCTATGAATTGCAGAAGTCAGAAAGAACAAACTCTGGCGGCTGTAAAATAGATACACAAAATAGATTAATAAAATTTATTTTATGACCTTTAAAATGACTTAAGTATGAATAACAAGTTTCATAACGACAGTGAAACACTATTTCACTTATTTTTACGGAAGCCTGGATTCTTAAATCACTGTAAGGAACCGTCAGTAGCAGGTGCTGCTTAAAAATAATAACACTTAATATTTAATCAACAATTACGATCCAAATGTTCACGCTTACGAAGATGATTACACAGATGGAAGATCCGAAAAAATCAGTAGGAATAACACATAATAAAAAAGAATAAAATTACTGTTATTAGTGCAAACAACCAATAAGATGTGGCAATTATATGACACTAAATATTTCTTCTTTTACCTAAATAGCTAAAAAAGCAGCTATTTTTTAAAATTTATTTAGTAGATTTACTATAGTCAATACAATAAATATAGCCAAATTCAAGACGATGTAATAACCTAAAAATAAACTCAGATGTCACTTTACACGAGTGCAAGCTCATCGTATCCTCTCGCTCTCCTAGTATATGCATACATACTAGTAATATGAAGAGATTATGTCCTCTTCATTACACTCAGCCAAGAATATTGAGTATAGGAGCGCTATCGAATAATAATTTTTCGTGCAATGTTATTTTGTTACAAACGTAATATTTTAAAAGCAATCCATTAAAGGGATTTTTAGCTATAGATAAAAGGCGATAATGCTGTCTTAGTGATCACAGGTATACCGTTCTTGACTCTGTTCCACCTGCTTTCTCCTAAGAAAAAATGGAGATAGTATAGGTTTTTCGGAAGACAATCATGTGCTTGAATGAACTTTTAACTACATTTTTGAACGGTACTTATTCTAACCAGGCAATATTAACTTAACCAGGTTAGTCTGATTGAAAAGATTACACCTACAACGGTACTTGCCGACGTGATACCCATTAGGATAGTATATCCAGTGCCTGCTTGACGTCTCAGTAGATTGGCACCAAATATACTTGCTATTACTTTAAATAAGATAGCACAACGCAAAGCTGGAATTGCATGCCCACATACCGTATTATTACTGCTAATTTTGCATTTTCTAATTTTGAAGCGGGAATGTCCTAGTTTTGAATCTTCGTTCCCTACAGAGTAGACCGTACATAGAGATTCACGCATAGAAAGGCAGTAGTCTATAACCATATAGTTTCAGTGGCTATTCATAGCACATAGTCAGCGTGATCTCCTATGTTAATTTCAGCTCTTGTCTTCTATAAAAAATATTAAATACGGTTTAAATGAGGTATTAGGTATTTTGGTCTAGGTTTATGGCAAATAAGGATGGTACCCGAGGCGGGATTTGAACCCGCACAGCCATAAGCCGAGGGATTTTAAATCCCTTGTGTCTACCGATTTCACCACCCGGGCTAGGAGTAATGGAGGCGCGTTCCGGAGTCGAACCGGACTAAGCGGATTTGCAATCCGCCACATAACCGCTTTGTTAACGCGCCTTTAACTCTGCTTACTTTCCAGTCTGAACCTAGAAAGACCAATTGTATTAAAACTGGAGCGGGAAACGAGATTCGAACTCGCGGCCACGACCTTGGCAAGGTCGTGCTCTACCAACTGAGCTATTCCCGCATTAATCAGAACTTGCTTATTTTACTTTTGGCAATCACATCCAAGTAATTTGATAGTATCTATTATACTGCCCTGGCATGATGAGTCAATCATATTCTCAGCTTATAATATCCATGCATCATTTACATCGGGTTAACAAAGTCAAAGCAAATCGTTACGTGCCGTACTCATATATTTCAGCATCGACCAGAAAGTCAGCACAGCCGCGATGTACAACAGAGCAAACGCCAGATATTTCAGATCACACTCAGGACGCCAAAGCAATCCGCTTAATGCTACCATCTGTGCTAAAGTCTTCACTTTACCTATCCACGACACGGCTACACTACTGCGCTTACCAATTTCAGCCATCCATTCCCGCAAAGAAGAAATAATAATTTCTCGTGCAATCATAGTGACAGCTGGCAGGGTAACCCACCAGCTGTGGTAAAAATCTACTACTAGTATCAACGCCACCCCAACCATTACTTTGTCTGCTGCAGGGTCGAGAAACGCACCAAATCGACTGGTTTGTTTTAAGTGACGGGCTAAAACACCATCAATCCAGTCGGTGATAGCAGCAAATAAAAATATAATTACGCAAACTATTGGTGCCCAAGTGAATGGAAGATAAAATACCAGCATAAAGAATGGGATTAAAATTACGCGAAATAAAGTAAACCACGTCGGTATATTTATTTGAATCATGCTAGGCGTATCTGGCTGGAGTAAGAATTAAGCGTATGTTGCTATATTGCAATTAGTGTTTCAATCCATTGTGGTTTTTTTCTGCCAGTTCTTGTGAGGTGCTCGGAACTCTGCAATTCCTCAATAGTCGCATTGACTTAATTGCTTAAGTCAACCTATATACTGCAACAATTCTCGTCGCCATTTACCTCAACACCATCGATAAGATCTAATGATCTGGTATTTCTTACGTTTGTCATTCACTAGCGATTCTCGCTCATCGCCTGATTGTGTGCATCATTCCGCATGTATTAGCTAATATGTAGTGCGTCTGCATCAGCTTGTCCCAAACCGCCTCATATTTCGGTACACAACATCATGTTTCCATTCCGGCTGTGCCATCGGTACTTTATTAATGCTGATGAGAAGCGGCTTTTGCGTCTACCTGACGTGAAGCGGCCAAATACATTAAGCACTATAGCCAATCCCCTTTAGCCGGCATCGGAAAAAATGCCGTCTGATATTTTTCTCATACAACGCCTTGTGATAGCGACGTTTATCACCTGCGGCATAGCGGCATATTTATCTCCGAAATCATACTGGGCATATTACAGGTTTGATACTCTAACCACTGCGGCCAATTACTACCAAATACCGCACAGTAGCCCAGTCTCTCTCGCCTATCATATGCCTGATATCGGAACACTCCATTTGATTAATGCCGTAGAAGCCTAGCACCTTTGCTAACTCTATCAATCTTTATCGAAAAACTTAACTACTAATCAAGACTACTAACTAGAACAACCACGGCGTTAGTATGTGCTAATATCAGATAGTGGCTCTGCCCCCCTTGGTTTGTCATTGATGTAACTGTTCCAATTTGTCAGTTCTCAAATTAACTCGACTACCCATTTAGTCTGCAAGTAATTCAGTCTGTTAAACTTTCAAGAGGCAAGGTGTATGTCTGCCTGATTTCATCAAATTTACCCCAAAAGGTTAGACAACTTCACTGATTTCCGTATCACCCGGTACTGTCTGGCAATAGCTATGGCTTCCCAGCAACTTGCATTGGTGAATGCAGAGTACATGCAGACAGGCGGGCTATGCATTGAACACCCCGAGGATTACCCCAGGTTATTAATGCCACCAGACACAAACTTACGCTCAGTCACGCTGCGCATCCACTGGATCTGTCATTAATGCGTGCCGTTAATTCGAGCTTTAGCCCTTTGCTGGCATTGCTCATCTGCATCAATCAATTAATGCAACACTTATTTATCTTTCTAGATAGTAGAAGCGAAGGTACCCTACCTGTTGTCACTACTCTGTCCAGTCATCACATCTGAGCTAAAAGATCTCATAAAATGACTGATCTGATATTGTAGACAAAGATGTGACCGATGACGTTATGCACTATTTTACATTGAGAGATCGGCACCGCGTTGCAACAGTGTCAACGTTGCACGCACAGGGGAGGTATTGGGAAACGGGCCGAAATAGCTTTAATTGATATGCTTGGCCTACGATGTAGCGTAAACTGAGGATAACTGTCCCCACTGAGAAATTAGCAGGTAAGATTTATAATCTCGTCAAAGCACGTTGTTCGATAGTTAGCACTGTTTAATGTAGCGATGGTCTAGCAGCAGTGCTTCTGTTGCAGTGTGTGTTACAGTTATATTTAATTTTGTAATCTTTTAACTAGTGTCTCACTAGTCCGGCTAGTTGTTTTCACGGCAGCACCTGAGAGATGTTTCCCAATTTATCCTTTACCACTATAGATAGTTATGAGTGTGCTTTCATAAATATAGCAATCTGCAGGCTGGCTTGTGAGGGCGCTGAGGCGTTTTTTGACACTATAAACCTTGCTCACTCCATAGCAATCTTTGGGTATTTAATATATCGTGCTGGATACTCAAGTGAGTTAGTTTAACGTCATAGCGCATGTTCACTCTGTTCAACATGCGTTCGCGATATTTTTTCAGCATGTTAGGGCTGAGGGCTACTTGTGATGAAATCTCATTCATCTTTCTCATAGTAATTATCACTATAAATTGTAACTGCATTCATAGAAACAACCGAAACCATTCCAGGAAGAGTGTTAATCTATCTCAAGGCCATTTTCTCAATGATCATATAGTCGATATAAGCATTCTAGACATATGGTGAACGCAGGCTGTTGATTAGGCCATTAGTGGCTTTTCCCTACTTAAATACTAAGCCTGATATACCTGCATTAATTTGATAGATAAAGAGTTTACTTATAACAGACTTCACAGAATAACTTTGTCACTCTGCGTGTAACGCACAAGTCACATAGCTTCTAGCCAACAATACTCATTGTATTACTATACGGGATAGACTCAGTGACCACGGTTCGATTGCATGGAGCATTCACCGCATTTGACTGACCCGGTAACCTTTAGACCTTTGATATCTTAAAGAATGCGCCATATCCCTGATTAACGTGCTAGCTAATAATCATAAAAAAGAAAAGACTAAAGACAGAATCATATCTGTAAAGATACTTACAGGATTACTCTCTGTTTTATTAGAATCGTTACTGGTTTCACTAAAATAGTGATAGATTAATCTCTACTTCAGATCTTAAGTTAAGAAACAGTGCTGCTTTTGAGTGTAGTTTCTGAAAACAAGATCTAGATAAAAATACGGAAAAATTCTATCAATTGATCATATATAGATAATGATTTATCGAAATAAATTTATTACAAATAACTCAAGAGATCGCATTGTAAAATGACAGCGGTCTCAACTAATTTTTATTTTATATTTTATGAATATTCATATTATTTAACTGGATATTTTGCAATATTTGATATTGATCGAAATTTGGAGTGAAGTCTAAAATAATGTCAAATTGCTAATTAAATTTACGGTAGTTTATTAATTTTGATATAATCAGTTATTAATCGGTTTAAAATATTGTTAATTACTTAACAACATACTAACATAACTTTGTTATGATTAGGCTAATCAGCCTCAACTCCTGCTTTTTCATATTACCATATTTTCACAAGTTAATTCCAATTTTTATCTTAGACTGTAAAAATCGTTACTAATGCAGTATGCTGCATTTACTTAAAAAGGTAAGGCAAAATAAGGAGAAAGGCGAGCAAAGATTCATTTCACTATTACAAACATTAGAGGCGATGGCAGCTATCAATAGCTCTCCTGCAGCTATTCTAGCATAATGGAAATGGCGCTTATTTATATGTAATATTGATTGTTCACAGCAAAATTCAAGCTTCAAGACTAAAAATCTATAAATTTTATAAATAAAATTAAAAACTACCGACACAAGTTAAAAAGCTCTCTAGTATTACTAGTTTCTTTCTTTTAACTTTTATTGATCTTACCTATATTTCCTACCCATAACAATAATCATTGTCCAACAATACAAGTACGAATTTTTCCAATTTTTAAATATCTTATAGGAGATAACAATTTAAACAATTCTATCTGTAATATAACTCTATGCTGGTTATTACCTAATCTCCGGTTATATTTAATCCATTAAATAGTCAAGTCTTAGAATAAGCGCTATTAAAATAGCGCTGCCTAATTGATGTAGCTATTTTCCTATCTCTATTGATGCTTAGGGATTGATGCAATCTAATTCACAGAGAGCCTATTGTATGGTAGATACATCCGTCTGTAGGGAACCCCCATCTCATCAGTGAATCACCTATAGTTTAGCTTCAAAGGGAAAGCTTCCCTTGTGGAACTCGCCAAGTAGCGTAAAGCACATAGGACCACTTAACATCTAATAAATTAAAATTATAATTATAATTATTTTATTTTAAAGCAAACATTGCTTATTTTTTTTATATTCGAACCCTCCCGACACTATCTTTATTTAAAAGATTCCCTGCATAGCTAGAATATGATAAAATATATATTGATAGCGCATAAACCTAATAAGGCTATCGCCATTTATTACGAAATATCTATTAATACTTAGGTTGGCTGGCCTAGCCAGCAGTTTATGAATTTGATAAAGTGAGAACAGCCATATCAACAAAAGGCATATATTATAGTTCATCACCTAATCAAAATAAAAACCGTCAGTATCCTTAGATGCTTTTCTTTTATAGAAATAAAAGAGGAATTGATTTATAATTGCAATATTGCTTATTGCTTTAGTTAAAAGCGATTAGGGTTTAAATCAATTAGATTTATTAAAAACATTCTATTGCAATATGCAAGCTCATAAGTAATCAGAAAATCTCTGTGCATATATAATTTATAAAATATATTAATATTTATTTAATTTAAAGTTTGATACCAAAAACCAACTACTTAGCTATCAATTAATAATTCTATTCAGGATTTACTGTTTAAATATACTCTCTTTAGAGAGTCCATGATAAAGAATGGCCTAATATATTCTGGGCTAACATTTATGCTCCGTATGAATAGATTCTATCGAATAAGCTAGAATTAAATAATTGATAAGTCAGATCGTAAAACAAAATCAGTATTTAATTCTGGCAACGCCAGCAGCCAGCAGCTGTTGAACTTATCTTTTCCGGATTATCTATTTATGAATACAAGGAACTACGCTCATAACGAATATTACGCTACTCTCTAATAAAATCTTGTTTAGCTATGGTTAGTGAGATCTAATAAATAGATTATAAGGCATCCTTCTATTTGTACAACCTAGACATCTCAAACTTATCTTTTGCAATGTCACGGTAAGGACAAATGAGTGAAGAATCCCATGGCAGTCTGACGGGTGACCTCTTTATCAAAGATACGCACCTGTTCGTATATAACGCCAATTATCTATCGCCTTGCAGGATGTAATGCATCCCGCAAGCAATACAATATTACAGACCACTGGAATAACTTAATGTTTTCCGGATACAACTATCCAACAGCAATAATTCCAATAATACTCAACAGCAGTTATATTACACTCATCCAAATCACGATGTTTACTTTTTTATACTGTCTACTTTCTAACCGTACACTGCTAGACGTGAAAAACAAAAACAGGTTTTCCCTATTTCAAATCAAACTTATATAGAGTGAAGCAAATCTTCTAGCAAACACACAAACCATCTCCTGAAAGTCAAGTAAATGCCCTACACCTTCAAGAGAAATGTTTGAATGTTTTAATGACATGACAGATAGCACTACTACTTGCTATCCCACAGTTGATTTCTCTTTTCTATAAACTAACTGGGAAGAGAACTAGAATACACCACACACAAAGGCGGATCGAAATCCTGACATAAAGAGAAGATTGCGGTTAGACACTACCGCCCGGGACCTAATTACTAAGATTCTGCTAGCACTTATTGCAGATAGACCACAGCAGCAGACAGCTAATAAATAAGGTGATTTTACGACAACCTGGAGGAAGCTGACAAATATCAACAATTCACTAGCTGTAAAAAATAGTTAGGATTTTCTTCTAGTTCAACGACAACCATGAGTTAGAAGACTACTAAAAACATCTTGGCGATCATTGCATAGAGGCACTCGGGTTGACTACTAGAAAGAAGATCAAATTGCCTACCGAGAGAGAGAATGTGATGCACCGCATTGAACAACTCTGGAGGCGACCGTATGGATATCACCCTTCCCCTAATACTCCTAGAGCTAACGATTGCAGGCGCTATACTAGCCGTGCTAGCTTTTGCTATTGACAAGAAGATGCAGCTCATGTTACAGTTGCATACTTATTAATAACTAGTATGCACTAATTAAGCCTATCAAGCAGTGATGTACCGTCACTCAAAACCACCCAAATGTAGATGCCAATAGGTTATAGGCAGAACAGTGAGCTACTGATTGGCATTGAGTGGTTCGGTGGGTTGAGTATCGTTAATACTAGGAAGTAGGCCTCATATAAAATTCAGTGTCATTAGGTTACAGCAATAAAAATGTAATTTTAAAATCTCAGACATATCAATTCCTAAAGGCGCTCTAATCATCGGGCTTGTCATCCAGCCGGTATCAAAATAATTCGAGATATTCACGAGCAGCACACATGTGCTGTCGCTCTCTTTGCCCGAGATCGCGTATTCTTTCATTTTATTTTTAATATAGTTAATATCTAGTCGTCACAGGATTTCCTGCACACTGGGATTAATCTTCAGTAAGACTACATTTATGAATTTGACATAGGCCAAACAGCTAATATCTTAATAACTATTGATTCGTGTTGTAGCAGGTCAGTAATGTTGCGCGTTGCTTATTTCCATACTGTTTAGGCATGACTATAAGTAATACTGTACACACCAATTCTCACTATCACCAACGCAATCAACAGCTAGAAGCTTAATAGCATGACTTGCTAATAGTTAATTTTGATTTTGCATAGGTAACTGAGTAACTCTACATGCAGAGAATCAGCATTCTGCTGCTATCGGTAACTAACAGAAATAGGCTCACGATGCAGACCATTCTATCTGAAGAATGTAACGAGTTGATGGGGGCCAGCTAGATAAGCTAGCTGGCTAGTACACTTGTCCTTCGGTTCCATTCATAGCGTAAACGCCAGCCTTTGTAGATCAGAAAAGACAAGAAATGACCTCATATCGATGCAAATCTTCTCCACTCTCATCAGTAGTGTCGAATAGCTGCATAAATGAAAGAGATGTAATCATTCCTGATAAATAGTCTCAGTATTCACTGTTCATCGGAGTAAACTCATCTTAAGTACATGCCAGGTTATAGAACGGAACCGCTGGCAAAATATAAACTATATTTATCATAACCTGAGATAGGGGTAGAAGAAATTCGCGTTATTATCAGGTTGGCCTAGTTCATTTATATAAGCAAGCGCTAATTACGAAAATAAAAAATCAAACATACTTAAAAATATAATTTCTATGTAAGGTATGCTGTTTGTTTTAAACAGTAACACTCTGTACAAGCAAGTCCAAATATAAACAGATTATGAAAGGTGATTAATTCCTCACCATAAACAAATTCTAAAAAAGAACTAGCGTGCTTTTAGTTATACTAGACTAGATCTAGTAATAGCGTTTAGCTTGTTCAGTTTTATTTAAACACATTTCTTTAATTTCATTAATTTAATTTGTCTGCAAAGTAGAAATAAAAACAGTTAGCGCAGGCCCCTGTGCACGCTCAAACCTATGTCTCGTTGAGAACTGCTTCTGTAGGTCTGCTTTCCTAGGCACTTTAACAGATCATAGATCTGGTTTTTAACACAATTATGATTTTGCATTACTGATAAATAATAGAAACATAGTATATCTACTGGCTCATTGAACCTGATTTGTACAATGCCAGTACAATACCATTAAATTTTAGAATGGATTATTATAGTATTGTTCTTTTATTTTCTTAATAAGAAAAGTAAATAAGAAACAATGACTCAAGTGCTTTTTCGATGAATTTCGTATTTCCTTTATATTATCTTATTTATTACGTTATTCCGCTTTGCGTTACTAAAATGAATTGAATATTTACTGATGCCAAAAAATAAAATTGTATCCATATCTGAATACATAATCTCTAACAGTAGAGGAGAAGTTTCTATTGTCAAGCCACATCAGTGAATCTATTAATTTCTGCGGGAAAGATTGCACTACCCGCCGTTAGTTCATCTACCTCTTATTGCGAGAATACCCGGATATTATTTTATATTCCTAGTTTGCTAGGAATCGAAAACCTGGCAAGCTTTATTAATCTGGTGATACTGCAGAGTCATGATACATACTATCTTCTACATGACCTGCGGTGTATTTCCATTTCGCACTTTATGGTATCAATCTCATCGCAAGTTATTGCTGGAAAAATGGAGGCTTAATTACAGAAGTCGGATACTCCTAGGTATAGTCAACTCTAGTGCGCACCCGTTCCTATTTGGAACGCGGTAACAGCATCTTACGAAATCATCAAAAAGTCTGCGTAGACTGCATAAACAAGTTAGTATGATGTTACTGGTAAGTCTATTACTTGTTTAAGTAATAAGACTGACATCGTTGCAATGTAAAAATGCAGGGTTAGCATCCTAAGTCAATAATCCGGGTGGACTATATATTGCTACCAATCTTATAAGGGAAAGGATTTGTTAATTGACATCCTGCACTTTATAAGAATAAAAGGCATCAACGAATATCATTGAAACCGATTAGCAGTTTATATTATGATCGCGCATTAACCGCTAATAGCTTAATTAGTTTTTAATCAGAAATTTTAAAATAAATAGCGAACTTCTTGAAGACTTTGTCTGGATAATACAATCGCTTGCAGTTGGCCACCGTAGGTCGATAATTTCGTACTAGATCATCTCGGCAAGCATGCGTGAATAAATCAGCTCTGCACAAGTAACATACGTTAGCACTCAAGTTACGATCATCTCACATAGATGTGCATCCGGAAATTTACTTAGTTCTTGTCAACGAACTTGTTCCGTTGGCATTAATTCTATAAAATAGCATTAATCTTGACCTAGTACGTAATGAAATTAACACAAAACATATAACCTACTATTAGTACTGCTAATAGTATAAGATTCCTGCTAAATTTTTCTAGCGATGGTGGCGTAAAATGGCTGATTTTTACTATCTGACCTGATCCAGGAACAGCTAATAAACAACACATCAGGCGATCAATAAAATTTATTAAAAAACCTTTTACTTCCGTTGTCGGCTTTTATATGTCTGGCGGTATAAAGTTTAAGAAATGAGCTGTTAGCTATGTTTTTATGAAACCTCTAGACATTTTATCAATGTATCGTTAATATTTCCACGAATTGGAAGGATGGCCGAGTGGTTTAAGGCAACGGTCTTGAAAACCGTCGAGTTTAACAGCTCCCAGAGTTCGAATCTCTGTCCTTCCATCAAACTAATCACCTTCAGTTAAAAATAAACTACATTTTTTAGCCTGGTTTTACCTTCAGCTAAAACATCAGTAAAAATATTCTATGCTGTAAATTTCACATCTTCTCATTTAACAGCTCCTCGCCAACTGTCTCTCTCTTCTATAAGAGACGTCAGTAAATTACTGTATTTTATGATCAAATAGTGCATTACTAGTGCGAGTAACTTACAGCAATGTGTAAGTTAGATAGCCGGATCCAGTCAGCTAGAGGAATGAGAAATCCACCTATACCTTAGGTATATAAGTCTAAGGACATCATTGTCAACCCTTGATTTGTGGAATATATCTGCATTTATTTATATAAATAAATCTTAAGTAGCTTCTATGCAGAATCACTCGATTGCCTTTTCCTTTTTATCTTTTATCTGTTCCTAGATCCTTCATGTGTTATTGTCTTATAGACATACCTCATTGCTTCCCACATGAGGGTTACCTGCCACAAGTAACTAGTGGCAGTATAATAACTTACCCAGAGAACCCACTCTAGCGTTACTTGGAGCAACACCTCTATCCTCTATCCCAATGCATGCCCGTCACCCCATATTCCAGGTTACCAAATTAGTATGCCCTCAATAAAACCTGCTTCAATATGAACCAAGTCCGTTTGAGTAGCCAAAATGCTCTGGGCCGCTAGCTACTACTGCAATGCATGTCCAGTAGTAGGGATAGGAGTAGTTCTAGGCGTTCATAAGATGAACCTGATGACACGAAGTCATCTAGCATGCCTGATGACAAAGCTGATATACTACCTGCATGATCGCCTTTCAGAAGGATTTAACCAACAGTACGCTGAACCTGGAATTCCACTAAAGGATCTAAATCACTCGCCGCCCTCACGGTATTACTTTGCCGTAGCTCCGCGTAAGGATGCGGAGTGTTGATAAACATACACCTTAAGCACCAATAACATTTAGGCGTTTTCTAATGAGCTTAACTAGATGATGCCATTTATCAATCAGGAATTGTAGCTTGACTGACTATAGCATATCAGCTTTGATGGTAATGACCAATTGCTCAGGTCCACCTGGTCGGACATAATCGATATATGTAGCAAGCCTTCAGAAGGCGATGTTAGTGTTAGTAAGGACAGTATTTCGCACAAAGCCTAGTGGTTTCAAGACCAGGCTGGTCACACTGGGGTTTAACCTGAACTAGCATTTCTAAGCCAACAACGATCCAGATAGATATTTGTGATGTGAATATTCCGCAGAGAGTAGTCGGTGAATAAAGTGAACCTCAGCTCTTGAGGACGCCCTTAGTTTGGGGATACATTCATCCTAGTATTGCAATTCCCGGGTGTATACATAGCAGTATTGCTAACAACTATCAAGGACTAGCACTCTATCTCTATTACTGATGCGTAATGCTCCTCCCTATTTTTAAAATAGGGAGGAGCTTGAAGGAACAGCCTGAACATCCCTACCTCAGCACCGCATACGGAAAACACAGAACGTCGAACCAGCTATTGCTAACTCTTTATGGAGCCGAGACTATATCACTCCGTTTAGTAAAAACCGTGCCATGGCTAGCCTGGTTAAGAAATACCCTTTCCATAACACTATTCATACTCTTTATTAGCCTGAATCATCACCGGGGAAATAAGTTATAAATTTCAAAACTGATCAGGTAGCTAGCAACAACACAAGTCTAGCAGATGCTCCAACAACGTTATCTTTTTTTGCACACCCACAACGCGGGTTAAGAATATGAAATCAAAAAACAACCTATACCGTATCGTTTTTAATAGCGCCCGAAGCATGACAATGGTAGTGCGTCAAGAAAGTAAGCACCACTATTATCAGAAGCGCCAACAAGCACACCATATCTCAATATCACATTCTGAGCGAAGCGGTGTGATAGCAACATCTAAAGCCAGTGCACCTTTTATGCCAAAGGCAGCATACTTAGCAAAAGTGATTTCAATCTCGACATCTAGATCGTCGAGATAATCACCACAATACCTAATTGCTATAGGTGACGCTCAAGTGATACTCAATAAGATCAACCGCCGCAGCCAAGTCAGCTAAATGACTTTATCGCAGTCGTCAGATAGACAATAGAAGTGGCGATCGTATCCACGGCAGCTATCACCTGCGGGAGGTGCGTTCTCATCAACCTCAACAGACTAAACTAACCATTGATGAGGTAAAGATGCTTAAAAACTAACTCACGAATGATAACGACGCAAAAGAGAGGTAAATAGCGACAACGGGATCGTTAAAAACCACAACATAATATCGGTCTATTCAGACTCTCGGGCAGAATAAATATTGAGGTATTGGCATTCACGTGAGAGCCACCACCAACCATAATAGTATGGTGTCTCCTATTACTAGGCAAGACCTAAAGAACCGACTAAAACTTAAGCTCTAATTCCTATTGGTTGATCCTGTCTTGTTATAACATCTAGTAATAAAATCCTAGCACTCATTACCAAAGCTAGGAGTGCAGATAACGACTGGGATCAATCTAGCGCCGGTGATGTCATAGTCAATCCTTAAGCGTACTGTTAGCAATCGCTAAGTGACTATGGTCTCTCAAGGGCGCGGTGACGACCACTGGGAGCATCAATAACAGAGGCATACTGATACGCTGGAAAGATACACAGATTCAAAGCTTTAGATCACTAAGAAAGATTGGATGATCACGTCTACAAAAACAACCAATCTAACTGCTTATCTCTCAACAGCATTGCAAAGCGCACGTACCTCTGATGCGGACAAGTTTAGGCCGTTCTCTACCAATGAGCAGAAGATGAGACTAGACCATCTATCGGGTAGCATCAGGGCTTGCGTGTGAGACTCAGCACAAGGTTATAACAGAAATATCGATTCCCAGGCCAGGCAGGCGTAATATGCACCACCTGAGTCAAGCTGTAGCTACCCAAGCACCTGCTTTGCATATTCGCAGGATGCGAAATAGCAATGACAGCCAAGCCAATTTTGAGGATCTGTCACTGACCACCAAAACTTCTCAAACCAGAAAACAGCATTGTACATACTGGTGTGATACTCGCTAGTTATCGAGAGATAGTAAACAAAATGGAACGCTGGCCGCGGTAACGCCCAGCCGGCCGTTATTAGTTAGTAACACCCGGTATTCAGTAGATAACAAACCCGACCAGGCATGAATTCCCCACACCTGTCGGATATGCAACCTGGATGTCAGTTCCGTAAACTGACAGTAGTATGTTGACTCTAAACGTCACTCTCCCCTATTTAATATATGCATGGCATATCTTCTTTACTAGAGAAAATATCTCCGCATCCACGAATCGTCAATAACCAGAAGAACTAACTAATAACTAGCAATAGCAATTATAGAATGCTAACCTGGGCGATGGATATTTTATATCGCCTGAGGCGGCCGTTTCCTGTTAAATCTTAATAGTCACAAGGCAAATCTAAAGCTTTCAAATACAGAGCACAAAGCGTTATGCAGCTTTTAATCAAAAGCTCCATAACAAGTATGCGCAAGTTTTGGATACAGCCAAAACAATCAATAATAAAACAGAAAAGATCCTGGGGAAAGATCCGATCCTGACTACAAGAAGCTCAAATCCAGGCGTATATGTTGCAATCTGGTTCAGCGCGCACGCTAAATAGCGCTGATTAGATCATAGAAAACTCAGGAAGTAGATTAATTAAAAAATGCGCTTTGCCATCTAATAACTATCTGAATACCCAGCTTACCCATCTACTCGGTATTGGTAACATCTATTAATAACCTTTTACTCGATAATTTTGATGTGCCACTCACCTAATCTCTAATTCAAACATCACTATTTAACACCACCTATTCAACAATGACAGGGGTCCGCTCTAAAGCATTGCTTTGTTGTAATATATAATACCCAAGATAGAAATTCAAAAACACCTATAGCGATGATTCATTTAGATTACCAGCTAAGGAAATCTGCCGCTGAAATGGGCATGGGATAAGTAGAATGGGTAATTCCAGGTAAAGTGCCTATATCAATTAATACCGTCAGAGAGTGATCGATAAGAAAGCTGGATTAATCCAGGGGAATCTGAATATCTTCATGGGAGCTGTCAGCAGGTTCACCTAGAACAACCTCAACGAGCAAGATGATATTCAAGTCGGGCTTAATTCTAAATTCTTTAGATGTCGATAGTGACTATGGTCCGCTACCTAACGATAATTCTCTAAAGCTTAATCTTAGAGATTTTCGGAACAAAGCCTCAAGACTGTTGAGTACGCAGCACATCCTGAAAACCGAAACCCAATTGCTAATCAATATTAGAGATATCATAAAAATAAGTTAGTTTCTTCCTCACAGAAGCGGTCCTATAAGGAAAAATAATTCGCTTGTATTGCTCGGTAGGGGGGCGTCTCACTGACCTTGATGCAAAGCTTCTTTCACCTAAGGCCAATCCGGGCGCACAGCCACCTGATCTTGGCTATTCAAGGGATCTTATCCACCAGTTACTAATTTAGTCAGGGGCTCAATGCACACGGATGGTCGCTGATCTTTTCAAGAGCGCCACCGCTGCAAGCAGTATGGATACGGCGTAGCTCAGCTCACCTCATCCCATCACCAAGCACACCCTGATTGATGTTTTATGCCAAAATTCACGGGCAGAGTTAGAAACACCGTCAGCGGTTGAATATATGATAAGAAGCAGCGATACTAACCGCCTCGCTGCACAAGCTGTTAGCAAATAATTAGGCAGTCGGTCTTCCGAACTGGAAATAGCTGGATCTCGGTATCGGCACCTTAAATAATTATCCCCGGTCCTGGCTTTTAGAAAAGCCGTTATTGATCAGAACTAGCCTAAATAACGATTTTAGGCTATCTGGTAGGGCAACCTGATCAATAATATACTGCCATTTTAACGCTACCGCTAAATAGCGCTTAAAATCAGGCAGATCCAAACTATCCATAAGACCTGTACCTAGATAACGTGCTGAATGCCTAGGAACGGTTCCCTGAATATAAAGTGTAATCCTTACAAAGGCATGTTAGAATGATCAATATCACACCTCTATCACGATGAATATAGAATAAACAATTCTGTATGTTAGAGGATAAGTCGTGCAGACATACATTGTCTCATTTTATTAATTAGTACTACACTAACGACGACACGCGCCTATGAGAGAAGGTAATATGAAGAGTCTGACTCATTTAAAATAATGGCATGCTCATCTAAGCATAAAGAAGGGCAGTCTGTTAACTGACCTAATCGCAATTATCGCCGGAGGCAAACTGACGACACGAACATATGGCTGAATAACATACAGGTTGAACAAATAACTAAATCAGTATCGTCGGGAATGTCATTCAATATAAGAGCAGACACCATAAGACTTGGGATAAATGCAAATAGGAAAGAATCGATGACCAGCTACCAACCGAGATCCAGAGGATTGATCTGAATTTCGGTTCATTGCCGCAACACACCCAAGGAGAAGGCGAGGTGATCGTGATATCCAAAGCTTGGTCCCTTTGACAAATAGACTAATTGCTGGACCTATCTTTAACAATCTACTACTGGTAGTGCCGGTAGCCATTTCCCTGCATCTAGGAAACCTTCGAGGTAAGCTCGGGTATTCGGGTAAGCTAGGACGCCTACTTAAGAAAACGTCCGCCTGTCGTGACCATAGTCTATTCTAGGCTATAACCGTAACAGGTGGTTACCTGCTGAAAAATAATCAGCAGTTCACTAACCAAAAACCGTTACTAGGTTCGGATTACATGATACATACGTTAATTATCGGTTCAAACAACGTTCTGAGCTACATAAAAAGTATTATAACCAATAACTGATCCATGAAAGTGATCAGCCTGACGGCAGTTCCCGTCTGGCTAGAATCCAGACTAACTCAGAACAGTACAAAACCGCTTATGAATAGCGGGGTCGAATGCGCCAAAAAAACACACTCCTCTGATCTGTGGTAACTATTAAAAACAGATAGCGATTCTCGGTAGTGATATCGGCTGTTGTTAGGTTAAAAAGGAACCGTGCCGGGAAAGAACGCTAACCAGACACGGACCCCAAGCTGTATGACGCTTTCAACTCCGTACTCACAGGCAGTGGTACGGCGATACTAATTAAAATATTAGTTTTAAGCTGAACAGCGATTTAATCTAAATATTTTTTACGGCAATAAGAATAAAGTTAGCTGGAGTGATAAGTCGTACCATTATGCCAGTAGTCAATAATGTAGCTATGAACGTATTGGTCCAGGTAACGTGTAACTTAGTGATAAAAATGACCTACATATCACAGGTGGCCAGATCTTTACTAGGTAGCAGCTTGCTGTGGGTGCTAACAAGCATAGTGCCGATATTAATATTCTGCATAGCAATAACAGCAGCAGACTGGAACAGTAGTACAAAGCTTTTGAAAGCAGCCGCCTACTTCAGAAAGAGCAGAGAATTACCGCATACCTTTAGCGCGCCTTCGCTAAAGGAAGTCAGTTGAGTAACGACAGTTTAAAAGCTAGGTCGGACATAATCTGATACTGATAGCAGTTGAGTGTTTTCCGCTTAGTATTTCACCTTGAGCTAGACAATACCTTGAATCCTCAAATCGCCTGAACAGCGTAAAGAAATCACCAGTTAGATGTTAGAAGCCAAGTAATAGTTAGATAACACTACAAGTATAGAGTATTACTCTCTAGTTTTTATTCATAAAATTTTAATTATTTAAAACCATCTACCTAGATTAGAAGGGAAAACTTTTTCCAGCTATGCATTAGCAACCTTTAATAAATATAGTCAAATACCTTAAGGGAGGCCGCCGTTGTATCAATTAATGCTACATTACTGATACAGATCAGTATTGGCCGCTTTGTGAGGGCTAAGATTACAACATAATAAACCAGGCAGATCCCCTTTGGATTAATAAAGTGCTAGATCTTGCATTGCACTTATTGTAAAAAATTATTTTAATAAAGACCAATTGGGTTTCTATTTGTGTTATCGGTGTTGACTGGCCGTTGGCCCAACTTAGGAAGATCACGTTATTCATGCCTTTCTTGTCTAATGAGGACCCTCAGCCCTTGTTAGTTAGATAATTCCCTAAGCAAAGAAGAGATCTCATAGATGGAAAACATTCCTTAATGTTCTTTATGGAACTTTCAAACCGCAGAAACCCATCATTGGTACTAATGTGGGTTGTCAGAAAGTCTAGGTAAGACTTTCTTTTCTCATTAATATAAAGCAAAATGCAGTCTACAAAAAAGAGGGGTAGTTCTATCGCATACGTGATAGAACCAAATAGTGCTGTTATTAATATGCAGGAGCGCTGATACCTTAAACTCATTTAAATTATGAACTTATATAGAAACAGACTTTCATTTAACCAAGAACCCTCAGTGAAGAAGCGAGCACTGCGGGTTTATTCTTCTTACCAGCTATAGATATTCGGTAGAATAAACACTGGTCCTCAGCCTACTGACAACGCTAAGCACAATGTTCCTATTATTATTGGATAATACACTTAAAATAAAATATTTAGGCATGAACCCACAAGGATGGAATACATGCGAATTTCTCATACTTTCGTTGGAAAAAAACATCTTGTGCTAGACTCTACTAATTTTAAAGCAAGGATACTGATCGCCAGTCTTAATTATTTCGCAAAAGCCTACCGAAATTTTCCTCGGATTTATTAGCGATCATTTATGTAGAGCCCTAAGTTGTAAGGGATCCTATGAAACTTCTTTCATGCCAGCTTGCATAAGAGGTTAGCCACATAGGAGCTGGTGTGTGTATTGATACTTTAGGTGACATTATACTGTGCTTAGGCGAGTTGTAATAGCCATATCGAACGTAGGTTTTTCCGCCTCGTATTGCTGCTTATTTAGTTCTCCGTACAAATTCCAGCTACTCACCAAAGGTGAGCGTAATAATGCGTTGCGGGCGTCGGACAACCTCCATAATATGAGGTTAACTGGCGCGACATTCATAGTATTATCATCTCCTTTACAGAGCTAAAATCAGGATCTGATTATTGCCTCATTATAGCGACCTATAATGATTTTAATTTTTATATATTGACATAGCTTTTTATTCTTTTAGAGAATAAAAAGCTATGAGTAAATAACTGCATTACCTATATGATATAACATTTTAATCTGAAGCACTATAGCCAAAATCAAATAACAATATTTATTGTCACAAAATATATAGATTTACTGGATTTAACATGTAGCGATAAAAAACAAACATGAGATAAATAATCATGCTTGCTTATTTAAGTAATAACTAGCGCTCTTATTCCTTATGCTAAGTATCTATTAAAAGAAGAAATTTTACGGCGCAAACTATGAATGTTTTGGTAAACCAGCAGCTCTAGTAAACACTTTATTATGTAGTGTACTATACATACTATCTTAACAATTTACGAGTACCAGTTATAAAAATACATGACAGCATAAACATATGGAGTTAACCAGTTTTAATAAGCTGTATTAATTCATAATTATTACTCCAAGTAAGGTTATACGCAAGACGATATTTAATGCGCATTACTTAGAATAAATTACATTTATTTTAATTTAAATTTAAAAGCATTACTTAAATCACGTATTATTATAGCTCAAAAGACCTCAAAAACTATGCAGTCCTGTACTAAACACTTAACTGAATGCGTGTGTTTTACACAATGATTATTCTTACATATCAGAGCAAATAAAATTACACCACTCATTTAAGTGGAGTAACTATGTTATATTGCATATAACTTATTAATTTATTAATTAGCCTATAGTTTCCTAGATCAGTTAATTAAGCTGTTAGGTTTAACGCAAATAAACAAAGGTGATTTTTTAAATTTCTATATTGATAATGCATCCGCTCTTTCCTATGTTCAAAACAAATATATTTGAATATTGAAATAGAAATCTTTTAAATCCCCTAATTGACTATTGATAGCTTAATATAACTTAGTTAGTTTCATTATTATTTAAGTGCCGTTTCTCATTAATTTATAGGGCTTTACCCTTGTCATTTTAAGGGTTTAGATATTTATTTTAATGCTACATTTAGGATATGAATGAGAAGTGTAATTTAAATACAATAGGAAACTTTATAACATTTATTGCGCAATTGACCTCATATGGTATAATCATAGATGTGGCGCTTAATATATCATTAAAAATGAATTTGTATATAAGCAGCATTCCTGATGTGATAAATGAATAATTTTTATAAAACCACATATTACAATAGCCAAACCATACGAATATGTAAGCGATACGACTTCTGTTAGAAGTGCGATAACTGCATTACAAATCAAACATGGAAGAAATAATGCGAGCCCCTGTAAATAGCACTCCTTATTTGCTTTATCAATTCTATGGCTTTAGAACAATTGCAAGTAACCTCTCGGTTTAAACAGAGTTACTTGCATAAAATAAAGTTGTAACCCCAAGAAAGACATGGCAAAGTAGTAAGTAGATAACGTAAAATCGCATGCAGAGAAAGGCTATCAGGAGTAAATACATCAGTATTTTGTTCCATAAACCTAATTGTTATTAATTATAATTTGCATTATAAACCACTATGATGGAGTAAAGAAATACAGTATTCCTTACTTAGTGCTTCACTTCTCTAATAACCAATCGAAGCGCAATTTCCTCTTTGGTTTGATCATTACGTGCCGTAAAAGGATTGCTTTCGATCAGAAAAGTAATCTTCGGAAGACATTCAAACTATCACTAAATATGCGAATAAACTTAACCCGAAATAAATATTATAAACCATAACAGCTTAGCTCTCCTCAACAGTAACAAATTATAATTAATCAACTTTATTGGAAATAGCTATTAACTGCTGGCCAATTATTTTCCCTTGGTTTATTTATAACCTCAATTCTGAGGCGGTTCTGATTGAGGTTGGTGTTCCCCTGACTAACTGCCGTAAATTACGGCACTAGAACAGCTTATCGGGCGCGTTAACAAAGCAGCTGTATATGCCTATAAATGAATTGGCATGTACTAGTAATACATTAAAATTAGCCACCAATAAGAATTGATTAAAATTAAGAAACCTTAATGTGAATTAAATAATTCATATATTTTTAATATATTCACTACAGTAACAATCAAGAGGCTGTTTATCTACAAATAGAGACTCTAACTACTATTACTGATGAACTAGATAAATCACTTAAAACTACGCTAATATTAATGCGTCATCCCATATTCTGATGAAGAATTTCGAATCTGGAAACCATTAATAATCAGGTAGAATACCCGTAACGTTTATTTATCTAACACTCGGTTATAGTACAATAGAAAGGGTTAATGCAGCCTACCAAGTCCCAGTGGGAAACCTTCGAACTTTGATTCATAAAATCAGGCGTGCACAGCAACGATGAATCGCCAGATGCTCTTCCTTTATGCTGGAGGTATTAAGACCCTTTACGTCAAAACTATATGCAAGGCACTGTACAATGCAGACATGCCAGCTCCTGATATCGCACACCACAGGTACGATTGATAAAGTATTAATATAATAACAGAGTCGATCTCTTCAGACACACATCCCATTCTTTATATTTAGTATATGATACTAACATTCGTCATAACGGCAGCATGATTAATAAGACATGTTACTTGCTTGATGGATAACCACTAAATCAAAAATAACCTTATACATTTGTCGGACAGAAAATAAAAAGATACATCTCTTTCTTAATGCGCTGATAGAGGTGTAAGTTAGAATTTCAGGATATCTTGATTGCCAGTCTAAAAGTGCTGCTCGACTTCTCACGATAACAGGAATTTATCTTTGCTCGTCGAAAAATATCCAGCCCTACATCACACTACAGGCTGTTAACCTGCCTGTAGTGTCAAAGAAATAAAAAGACTAAATAAGTAAGGAGAAACATTATAGAGATTTTACCCAAAAGCCGCGTAGAGGCGCCCAATATATGCATTTTTAAATTTGACTATCAATATCTAAAAATCAGAAACAGTGAGAACATAGCAGGAAAACCTTCATACGGTATTCAGCCTCTATCTAATATCTATAAAATAATCATTTTTACTCATTCCAGTGCATCGGCGAATAGAAATCCGATGCTTTCATTAAATAGAATCAGTATTCACGAAAGGCGAACAAACAAGGAAAGTTATTTACCCATCGAATCGATTATATTCCAAAAATAAAAGAAGTGTAAAAATTAAGATCTCTTCGAGAGGATTATTGTAAGTAACTTAACTACAAGTAGTTTAATACAGTATCTATTAAACTGAATAAGGCTGTTTAAAAAACAGCTTTTTACACCAGTAATTTCCAGTTATTCTAGAAAGAATAACAACTCAGATTATGGTGATAATCTTACTTTTATCAACTCAACTTCGATAATATGCATATTACTTCCGTAAATCTAGCCAGTATAGATTTCTTATAAATCCTATTCACAATACCAGTTAGCGTTTCTTATAAATTAACTACAGGCAGGGGAACTAAACCTATGTTAGTATACAAAGAGGATTTACAGCCCTTCATTTCCAAGATAGCATCTTAAATGCAGATTAGTTATTTGTGCACACCATCTCTAATCTGCGATGGATAGCGATATTTGGTTGTTAAAATATAAATATTAAAACACAAATATTTTTTGATTTTTTATTCATTTGATAAATAAAGTTAATTTTATTTAGATAATAACTATGGTTATCTATGCAGTTCGTGCTCAAAAATAATTAATATCGTATAACGCAACCGGATTTATAAAATTAACAAAGAGCTAAATAAGCCCTAACGCCTCTAACCCGCCATACCTAGCATCAATGTATACCTGGTAGGCACGTCATAGCGAATGAAAATCATCGTTATTTACCGCCACTTAAAAAAGGAAACCTAAAGTTTTGTCTCACAAGACTTTCAAAAATTCTAGTACTTATATTCTATTCATCTATCAACCTAGCGTTAGGAGACACTATTACCAGCTATTTGAATTCGTAAAAATGTAAGGAATTAGGGCAGGCAAATAAAATAATCTACTCTTCCATCGAGTTAGTCCGTCGCGGCCACTCCAATAGCCTGACGTACATATACCGGCTAACTACAAGTTTTTCTACGCAAAATTGCGATTAAAAATCGGACACAGCCAGTATTATTTGTTTATGCCAGTCATTGATAATCCCTATTTTGTTATAGTAACATTTAGATTATTTATATTAGTATAATGATAATAACAATTATCTTTAATCGGCTCGCCCGCTGCTAACCGAGACCCATCACCCTCTGACCTTGGTCGCTATTTTAACTCCTGCTACCAACTAAGAAGATTAAATTACTGCGCACACATGTCCAAGTCAGATGAACTGAATCATATTGAATCACTTTTATAAGAGTGTCACTGTGAGTGGCAGTGAGAGGCACATTTAATCCCTGCCGGCACCTAAAATAAAACACTGAGGACGTGGCTAGTGATCTACGACGTTTCTTTCCTTACAATATGACTATAAAATTAGTTGTCGCTTCCAGGTATGACGGAAGCGCTATAGATGCAGTCCGCTCCGGAGTCCTTGAACCACGCTATCGATAACCAACTTCCCGACATCATAAAGCCGAAGATTAGCGCAAACAAGCGCCAAAGTAACTAGCTGGTAATTCGCAAGCTGGACCCTAGCTATCCATCATGAGGTCAAAAGAATTGCAGATCTGGCATGAATGGATTTGTTGTTAAAGCTAACCATTCCTATTCTATCTTGACTAACGTTAAATATCCAAACAAGCACATTGCCATTAGTAGTTTACAAGGAGCTGCGTAAGCGCCTAGGCGAAGGTATTGGCTTCCATTAAACTAACTATCTGATGGTTCTATAGCTTCAAATAAAATACAAATACATTTTATAATGGTATAGATCGGATTGATGCACACAGAGCTAGAGGCGAAGCGCGAATAGCCTAAAAAAAATAATCATCAGAAAGTAGACAAGTAGGCAGTACAGATTACAGTTTAACCTTATTGGCACAATTCAGCCGCAGATTTTATTTTTTTACATCGAGTGTGACACGCTGTTTCTTTATTTTATCTACATAATGTTGCACTAGCAGTGCACACACGATTAACTGCACTTGGTGGAAAATCATCAGCGGCAACACGATTATTCCCGCTGTAGCGGCTGGGAATAGCATACTTGCCATCGGGATGCCATTCGCCAAGCTCTTTTGGGAACCGCAAAGCACAATAGTGATCTCGTCAGCAGTATTAAACCCTAACCATCGCGCTGCGTAAGTGTTAATTATCACCAGCACCGCAAGTAGAAGCAGCGACGTTATGAAAATGCTCAACAATGACCCAACACCAATGTTATGCCAAAGATTGTCCTCTATTGCTGCACTGAAGGCGGTATATACCAGAAGAATAATTGATGATGTGTCGGTAATATTAATTAGTTTGTGGTTGCGATCGACCCATTTTACGATTAGTAATCGTACACAATAACCAGCTAAAAAAGGTACTATTAATTCTAACATAACCGCATTGATAACTTGTAATACATCGCCATCACCGCCCTGGCCAGGCATTAGCGTCCTAACTAATAGCGGCGATAAAAATACGCCGAGAATGCTGGACGCCGCGGCACTGCAAATCGCTGCTGTTACATTGCCTCCCGCCGCCGAGATAAAAGCGATGGACGACTGCATTGTAGCTGGCAATGCGCACAGGTATAGAAAACCTAGGTAGACTGTCGGAGTTATCAAACCTGGCACTAACAGGTTCATCCCTAATCCTATCAGAGGGAATAAAGCAAAGGTGCTGATAAAAACCACAAGATGAAGCCTCCAGTGCTTCATGCTAGCACTAACCGTTGGGTGCGATAGCTTGGCCCCGCGCATAAAAAACAGCAGTGCAATTGCGGCGGAAGTTAGATATGACAAAAATATTTTCCAGCCACCTGTACAAGGGAAAATCGATGCAGTGCTTACCACTAGAATTAATACTAGCACAAATTGATTAATATGCAGACGTTTCAGCCAAGGCATAAAGCGGATTTCCTTGTAATTCCTTTGTATTACAGGTCGCCGTAATCGGCTATTCTGGTTGAAGAGCCTTGCCCTTAGCTACTATCACTGTAAGGTAATATCATAGGTATTCGAACCTATCCCTTAGGCACTTAGCGGAGGGGACATTTGTAATTCAGAGTTAACGAAGCAGTTAAAATCATAGGGGTATTTTCTCGTCAATAGCATTAAGTAAAGTTACTTTATAGAATCTGTTAATTTACTTGAGGAAAGCGATCTAACGTTTATAACGTATATTATAGATATAATAAACTTAAAACACCTGTCTTCTATAAGAAGTTCTAATTACAAGAGGATTCAGGAACATGTCCTTTTGTTTTGGGTTTCATTAAAACAGAATACAGGCTCCTAGTACTTGTTGGCACCGTACTGGTGAGAAACTTTTCTTGCTGGCACTTTATGTCACTACCCTTTCTTGACGTATCAAAGTCTCTGGTTAGCTTATCAGAAACGGGGTAGCATGAACATTCAGTATGAAAATACTGCCATTTGTCATCGCTTACCTGAATTCAGATTTCATCTTATTCTACGCTTATGTAGTCTGCTTGAATAGACTGGTGTTCAGCCTAATGATTGCCATATTGCTCTCATCAGAAAGACTGTGAGTGCATAACCCAGTCTAGCACTGTATCACTTTCTGGAAATTTTCTGCCGCCAGACACCAAAATATTTGATAGAAGCGCAGCAATACTCAGCTGCACCTTGCGTCACAACTTCCTATGACCTTCACTGTATATCTTCAGTTTCTATCGCTGGATTGCGCTGATGATGGTGCTGTTGCCTACTATCGAAGAGCACCTAACTCTTGCGCATATCCAGTACTATTTTATGGTTCCACAATCGCAATACTCACCTTCCTTCCAGTGAATAGAGCTGCCTAAATTAGCTTTAACAGACTACTAAAAGCCTAATAGGCGAATTGTTTATTCTATTACTGTTATTTTTGTTGAATCTGGTTGATGCTCGGGATAGCTCTAGAGGCGCCGCATGGCACCTTGAAGTTCTCCCATTGCAGAACTGGTCGATGGTATTCGAACGCAAATTAATGCGGCCAGTACTGCTTCTCTAGTTCCACCTTTTATATATAGGGACTATAAGCCTGTCAATAATCACGAAGTGAGTACCTGGCAGCGAGCCAATGATGCTAAAACTGGTTGAATGGCTTGACGTAGATCCACAAGTATGAAGCAGCGAAACTTCCATTTAATAGGTGTGATAAGTCGACTATATCGATCAAATTCATTCTATCTGATCTAATAAAATGCATTGAAGTTTACCAGTCGATTCTTTCATGAAATACAAGCTAACCGCGCCTTACACACGGCTATTGCAAACCTCTTGTACAGATTACGATCTGCGCATCTCCCTGGCCTTGGTCACTGTATCACAATGAAACCGGCCACTTCCAATCCGTTCACTAGAAGTGAGATATACAAAGTATCCCGTCCCTGCTCCTCCATATGGGAGCACAGATCGATTTAATCTTTTCGAGACTTTCCAAAAGCGGACCTGAGGTGCTACGATGGAGTAGAATTCAGGGAATAAAGGCGCAAACTTTCTGCGTCTTAACACGACTCACCCGCATCAACGATTTTTTAATTCATTCATACCGGAATTTATAGCCTGAGAACGATCTGTGCATAACACTCAGCGATCGGGAACTAGAGAAAGACAACACTTAGCTGCCAATACGGGCTGTGTGAAGCCGCCAATGCGCTATCCCATCAGATTCAACTCTATTAAATGGTATATTTTAGATATAATATTGTGGCTAACAAAGCTGTCTGCCCTCATTAGTGCTGAGGGCAAGGAGAACTGGAGTCAACGCAAACCCGTTTTTGTTGACCACTCTCTATCGGTGATAGAGAGCATGTGGCATATTTATTCGTCTGGTGTTTCTTGGTATGAATTTGCTCGCTTCCCTACGACAGGAAAATTGGGAGCGGCGACTATAGTACTGAGCTATTCATCTTTAAGACCAGCAAGCAGGCAACTATATATAACTTTCAACCATTGTATAATACAAGAGTATATTACATTAACCATTGGAGGTGCGTAAATCCTACGCAATGCTCTAAAATAGAAAGTGCCTTAATTGGCAACCAATAAAACCCAGAGGTAATTGAGGTAATAAAACATCACTAAATAACCAACGTGCATTGCAGTGTTAGAGATTCCGGCGCACTAGTATCCCAAACAGCAACGCAAATCATTAAAACCTCACCACTAAAGAAGTAGTACACAGCAACCAACATTCACCTGGAATGGGTATATTAATGAATAATGCTAGTACTACCTTTGCTAGGATATATGCGAAAGTTAATTCTGAACTGTTAATTAAAACCTTTCACTTTGCCTAGCAACTCACTGACTAAAGCATAACACCTGTAGGTATATACAGATCTGGTGCCACAAGATCTATCAAACTCTTCCGGGTGCCCACGCAAGCTCCTTCTAATAGTAGCGATAGGCAATTGCTGGCTCTTATTCTTCCAGGCTTTCAAGCACCTTTTATTAAAATTAGCAATTACATTATTAGTTCATCGTTACATGAACTGTTACTGCAAGTTCCTGAACAGGTTTGCATACGTTGTTAGCAGTATATGCATATCGGCGGTGCGTCTATTACCGCACCCACTTAACTTCGCTCATTGTAGATAGGAAATTGGCAACATGCGCAACTGGAATTTCGACTACATAGTAGGTATACTATCATTTATTCATACATCTTAGTAATATTCTGCCTGTGAACTAAAACTACCGACAAAACAAGACAAAGCCGAGATTAAGGCCTTAATAAGGCGACTGCGCATATCTCCGAAGCTAAAGCACGTTACGAATCCAACAAACCGCATTTAAAATATGCGAAGCGCGTATCTATACATTCACACTAGGAATCGACTATCAAGCTAATTAATGAAAATTATAATACAGTGCAAGAAGCACTTACACTGTGCGCAATACAATGCTAAGACAACAGGCAAGATGGTTAACTGGCATCACTCAGGTCCCAACCAGTTCACTATTACAAATGAAGCATTCAAAAAACACAGATCACTTTCTGCAACAATCAAGTGGCCTGTAGGCAATCGAAGAGCCATGCAAGGTAGAGGAAGCAGTATCCATTACCTAATCTAAAGCAATAACCCAGTAGAGGCAACTATTCTTTCTGAAGTCAATAACGAATCAGCCATTTAAAGACATTGCTCTGGCAATGCTTCAGGTAAAATTCTAGCGATCAATTTATTACAGCTGCCTATCAGTGCGATGGTACTAGCACAACTTTATAAAACTCGTCGTGCCTATATACAATTAAGGCGGCATCATCTAGAACTACCACAGGAATATACATTCCTAGTTATGCTGTATTTATCACTTGGAAACACCAGCCAACATCATACTATAACTGGTATTGGCTTATGTCTTGGTATCGCATGAAGGTCCGCTTCTTTGGTTAGCTCACATTCATTCAAGCTTTGGTGATGATGATCATCATGCCCTGCCGGAAGCAGGGAATTCTAGCGATCTAAAACCTACTGCTAATCAGTCGATTAGCACCTAAATTTACGTGACTACGCCGACTACTCGGCGTCCGCTTTTCCCCTGTTAGTCCCTTACTGCATAAACGTAATCGGGCACGGTCCACAGTGCCGATTACCAAAACGATAGCTCTTACCTAAAATTATACGGAGCATAGGGAGAACCCATTACACTTAACAATGTTCCGCTATGTTCTACCACTGCTCTTATGTGAGGAATAACAGTGCAGTTAGATAGCACGTATGACCTACGCGATACTCAGCCAAATCTTTCAAGATACTGGCAAATCATTTCAGTACTATGGTCTCAGTTGACTAACCTCTCTCTGCTGTAAAGAGAGAGTGTATTGGCTGCAGGCGCACGATCTACTGCAGGCGCTCAAACTTAATTGCTCCAGCGCATAAAGCGTTGGAGCCTTTATGACCGCCTTGCTTACTTTTGTTGACAAGGCGTGTAGAAACAATGAGTCTGACTTTGGTTGCTAATAAGTGAGCTATGGTTGCTCGCCGATCAGCTGATCTGACAGCAGATCTCCGTCAGAACATTAGCTACGTTTGTTATCTTATTTTGGCAGATTGAACATATAATGTGACCCAACCCCGGCATCGAGGTTGCTTTATCTATTTTCGTCGCCAGAACGATTAGCACATGCTATTATCACAGATCTGCTCCGCACCTCAACTATTATACTACGAGATTGCCTTATGTACGACAGCCTAATTAATTTGCTACTATAGCGCATCCTAGCTTATAGCGACTACCCGAAACCTCCATACTTTCCGTGCTTGTTGGCCAATATTACCGTACCCCTCATGAAGCGGTGCCAAAAGACACGCACTGGCAAGCATCGCCAAGGTTGAACCTACTAGAATAAGTAGATAAATAGCATTATGCTAGCAGTGTCCGCTATTATCAGCACACATTTTATGGCTAACTAATAGTCTAACGGGGGAAAATCGAATATCAGGCTGTCAAAAGTCAAACACATTACTCGATCCCTTGCGCTGACCAAGAATTATAAAAAATAATGTTTAAATCGCTTATTTCGTAGTCAGGAATCAAACCTCTGAGTAACAACAACTACATAATCTGCACCTGGCGCGCAAAATAGTCAGTCTAACGATGTGGCAATGGGAATTACTCTGAACAGGCGCACTCATAATGCCATTTAATCCCGTTAGTTACTTCTAAACTCATCGGCAGGGTGCTGGGCGGCCGGATGATTAAGCATCCATTAAAAACTAGGCTTAGACGACAAAATTAAACTGTACGTATAAAATGGGATCGCATTCTTGCGAAACAAGAAGATCAAACACTAAGGCGATAAATGATTAGGTGTAAAGAAAGGTAGCGGTATCTGTCGATCAAACCACCGGTAGCTATCACCACGTATCACAGTGGATATCGTGTTGAAAACATCAGTTCTATATGGCATCTCCCACAATAAACCAAGTGATTTATAAGCATATAGAGAAACCTAGTGATAAACCGATCTGGTCGCCCAGAAAGTGTGCGAATAACTCAGAGCAGTTAAAAACACTAAGATTAAACCCATACTGAACAATAAAACCCGCGTGCATTTAAACCTTTGAGGTGGCCTTGACTACCACTTTAGAGTTAGCGGTTAGTAACGCCTCGATTTCTGCACTCCACTGATGTGTCTTACGTAAAGTACAGATTTTCAATTTCTCTGATTACCAGAGAATTGGCGGTCAGTATCGTTCAAATACTGATTAATATTGACACCTTTCTTTTGCTAATCTTTGGGAATGTTCTAATTTTTTGAATATTTATTCCGGTTATTAGTGCCAACTGTATCATTGTTAACCGCCCTGAATCAGCAACGGCTAAGCCACCTATTAACCTATCGCCGCTAGCCGATATCGAGACTGTTTTCGGCACGATTATCATAATAATGACGCCAATCGACATGAGCAAGCCCCTAATAAGGAAACATCATGTTTGATAGTGCCGCGATATACCATTACACAGTTGAGCTCAATCGATGCACATCGCGGTGGTTTGTTTCGATAGCCCGTTTCTACGCACAATTCTCACACAAGGGTCTTTACCTGTCCTAAGTTCTGCTTGGAACTGAAATGCATAATAGATGAGAGGATGAAGATGTGTAAGGCTCAAAAATGTATTCCAACCGCACTTTCAGTAGCAAATACGCAGAGGCAATCCTATAAATAAGCTCAAGCGACTAGAAATCCTTACCCGTCTGCGTAGCAACAACCCAAACCCGACCACTGAGCTGGTGTATACTACGCCATTTGAGTTACTGATTGCTGTTCTACTTTCTGCACAAGCCACTGATATTAGTGTCAATAAGGCGACGTCTAAGCTCTATCAAGTCGCTAATACACCGGACACCCTACTGGCCTTGGGTGTTGATGGCCTCAAATGCTATATAAAGACCATTGGTCTATTTAACACCAAGGCTGAAAATGTGATTAAAACCTGCCAGAAATTGCTAGAACTGCACGGCGGTAAACTTCCTAAAGACCGCGCCATGTTAGAGGGACTACCAGGCGTGGGCCGTAAAACTGCCAGTGTAATTCTGAACACCGCCTTTGGCCTGCCAACTATTGGTGTAGATACTCATATCTTCCGGGTCTGCAACCGTACGCATTTTGCACCAGGGAAAACCGTCGACCTAGTCGAGAAAAAATTGCTGAAGGTGGTGCCTGCAGAGTTTAAAGTTAATTGTCACCACTGGCTGATCCTACATGGGCGCTATACTTGCGTTGCAAGAAAGCCTCGCTGCAGTGCTTGCATTATCGAAGACTTGTGCGAGTTTAAAGCAAAGATTTACCACAACGCTTAATACTCTGTGCACCCGACTCCTCACTCAGTTGCTTCCGAGTAAGTGTATGTTTTACAAAAATGATATCGGGCATTACATACTCCAGCCTGATACCAGTTTCAGGATAAATGCTGTACGGTACTCTAAGGCGCTTGCGTTAAATTCTGTATTAGGCTTCAGTTTTGATTATTAGCAATGCAATTTGTGTGTTGTTTTCACTCCATGTTTATAGTAAGTTGATTCAAACTAGGAATTTACTTTCCAGATTTGTTTTTAAAAGTTCAGAACAAGCAATTTACCTTCTTTTATTAAAAACTCAAAATATAATAATAGGAAATGTTGACAGTCCGTAAATTAACAGAGGTCTCATATGAAAATAAATCCGCTAATCCTTTTGTGGATAGCGACAGTGAGAATTAAATCCTAATCTCTGATTTTATCAGAATCAGGTAACATGCAGTTTTCTGCATATTTCATCCTTCGCTTATTTTCTAGTGACACCATGTCAATAAGCGGTGTGAATATTATATAAACAAAAAGAATAAACTGGAACTAGCAACTTACGCATCTTAAAACATAAGCTATATTTATTTTTATCGAATTCTGTGGTTCGCTTCAGATTAACGACCCGTCAGACATTACGGATTTTTCCTATCAACAGTCTAAGCTTTAGAAAGCTTAGACTGTCAACGATAATCCTCCTGCAGAGCACTAGAGCTTGGCCTTGCCTCCATTGGCGACTAAGAAAGTTAGGGTATTAGTTCTAACGCTGAGTTGCGATTGAATCGCTTACTCCGGGCATAAGATTTCTAGGTTACCTGGATAATAGTACTTACTACCTCGCACCTTTTTTAAAAGCTGAGCCTGTCATCTTAGACTTTTACTTGCTATGAGCGGCGTTCATCTGAACATCAATTATAAATTTAACATGTACTACTATAGAACAGTAAAATCACTACCTTCTTTTGATACATAGCACGCTGGTCAGCGGCGTACTAGGCGTTACCGGTTGTCTTTTATCCTAGAAAATTTTCCAACCACATTGGTCAACTTTATTTTTACTTGCAGTAGGGGAATACAATTCCAATCCGGACTTCAAACAGCTGCACCGCTACTAGTTGCTGGCAAACCTAGCAACTAAGATTTCTTTTGACGCGACTTTAACCAGCGTCTGCACAAAACAGATTATCGCCCGCTCGGTTATGCCCAATCACTTTATTTCACTATAAAAATATACTCCTGCGCTTTTTTAAAACTATCATGGTTACTTTTTTCAAACGATCACAGTATCCTTTCCTTACACTGACTAATCTCAAGATATGCGCTATAGAGCATCGATTAACTAATTATCTCCGCTTTATATCTGATGATAAATTTATTTGGTGTCAAATCTCATGCAGAGCCTATCGCCGTGGAATCCTAGTTCTAACTAAAATGGACGCTTCACGGCAAGTCGGGAACAATTTCCACTTTAATTAGAGTGTCAACGTAAACTAACAATATTTACACGTTATTAACCATCTAGCGCTATGTTCATCCATATTGGTATTGGCATCGCAATATAGTTATCTTGAAGCTAGACATTCCTGAAGCCGTAGTGCATAACTTTGGACTTCGAAGGAGATGTAAAAATGAAAGTTCTGCGTACTGCTGACTGGCATTTGACATCACAACACAACTAGCGCAATAAGAGTGCGCGCCAATCTTTCACAAAAATACCAAAGAATTTAGGATAACTTTCTATAAGAAGCACGGGTATTTTATTTGCGCATATCATATTTAGTGAAATTAGCCTAAATGTTATGGCAGAACATTTAGGTTGGCGAGTAAGAAAGCGAAAGGGCGCCGCTTATGTGAGGACTCACCCTACAGGCACACCTGGGCTTACTGCTTAATAAGCAGAACATACTGGCTGAGTATGTTACTATCGTACAGTCTTTGACTTCCGCGTGAAAGATCGCGTTATAATGCCAGTATTAGCTAACTTGGTATACCAGCATCAGATTAAATAACTCCAGCACATTTCCAAAACTGCATAAGGGTTAGTCTACTTTTAAGTCTAAAATACAAAATGAGCACAGGGATATTACTCAATATCAGTTTAGCGCCCCTTGCGCTATTTCAGCACCTGCACTGACTAAACAAGACTAAATGCTAGAAAGCATTGTCAGCGCGCCAGATACCTGTTTTTACCCTATATCTCAGGTAATAACGTTGCAGCTTAATAGCCAACACTATGCCAGCTGATGGGTGAGTTTGATCGCATGACTGAGCCCTAAAGTTATTAGATGGTTCAACGCCAATCTGTTACGTAAGGGTTACCTGGTAAAATAACGTCTTAATTAGGATCTGTTTACAATTGCACTGCTTTAAATACACAGCGCGGGTGCACAATCATATTTTGTGCGGCAACAGTCTGCAGTTCATATTCCCCCATTTGCTGAGTTTTCATCATCACTTCATACACTGCGGCAGCAGTGTGCTCCAAAGCTTTATCTAAAGGCTTGCCTATCAACAAATTCACTAACAACAGACCACTGGTAAGGTCACCCACACCAACTGGTTGCCGACTACCGAAGTCTACAAGCGGTCTGCTGACGTGCCAGGCTTCATTATCCGTCACCAGCAGCATTTCGAATAAATCCTGGCGATAACCAGCTCGGCTTAGATGCTTCACTAATACTCTCTTAAGCATTGGGCCTATCAAAGATTGAGCAGCACTCACCGCCTGGCCCACATTGCATATCTCCCGCTGGCTTAACAATTCTAGCTCTAGTAGATTTGGCGCGATAATATCGCTGGATAAAAGCGACTGCCCACAGTGAAATTCAGCCACACCTGGTGGCACCATACACCCTTTTTCAGGGTGACCCATCACTGGATCGCAGAAATACAAAGCGTTTGGATTAGCCAATTTAACCTGACGCACAATTGATAAAATATGGCTACCTTGCTCCACAGAACCAATGTAGCCACTTAGCACCGCATCACAGTGCTTCAATTGGTCAATTTCGGCAATCCCCTGAACGACTTCACTAAGATGGGGGGCCGGCATCACACACCCAGCCCATTTTCTATACTGAGTATGATTAGAAAATTGCACAGTATTTAACGGCCAAACGTTAACGCCCATACGGCGCATCGGAAACACTGTCGCACTATTACCGGCATATCCAAAAACTACATGTGATTGGATAGAAAGAATATTTTTCATCTTACCATGTCTTGTTTAAAATAAAGGGCAATCAAATCTCTTGTTCTGATTATTTCCAATCCAGCAGACAATAATTCTTTTTCCCGCGGCGCAGCAACGTGTAACGTCCAAAAAAGCGATCTATATCCCTGAAGGTGTATTGTGCGTTGGCTTGTTTCTCTCCGTTGATACTCACCCCATTAGCAATGATCAAGGTACGTGCCTGACCGCGTGACGGCACAAGTTTAGCGCTCACCAGCGCCTGTTGCAGATCCGCATCTTCTGAAAGCTTAATAGCGGGCATTCCATCCTGCCATAACTGAGTAAAGTCCCCTTCGGTCATGTCGTGTAACGAACCGGAAAACAGGCTCTGAGTGATGCGTTGAGCAGCAGCTAAACCTTCTGCACCGTGCACCATGAAAGTCACTTCCTCCGCCAGAACGTACTGAGCACGGGCTACGCGATCGGAATACTTGTTTGCTTCTAACGAATTAATGTCTGTTAGATTTAGAAAGGTAAAAAACTTCAGGAAACGGTAAACATCAGCATCTGAAGTATTAATCCAAAATTGGTAGAATGCATATGGGCTTGTTTTCTCTGCTGATAGCCAGACAGTACCTTCTCCGGTCTTGCCAAACTTGGTACCATTTGCTTTAGTAATAAGGGGAACAGTCAGGCCAAATACAGTTTTCTTATGAATTCGGCGGGTCAAATCAATTCCAGATGTCATGTTACCCCATTGGTCAGAGCCACCGATCTGTAGCTCTACTTGATGTCGCTGATACAATTCGCTGAAATCAAACCCTTGTAACAAGTTATAAGAGAATTCAGTAAATGAGATGCCAGAGGAATCACGATTCAAACGCTGTTTGACCGCTTCCTTTTTAACCATCTGATTCACAGAGAAATATTTCCCGATATCGCGTAGGAAAGTCAGCACGTTCATTTCGCCAAACCAATCATAATTATTGGCGACAATGGCCCTGTTTCTAACGCAGTCAAAATTCAGAAAAGCAGAAACCTGCTGGCGGATTTTCTCACCCCACTTCTTTAGCTCCCCGCTAGTATTGAGCTTACGTTCAGTTGCCTGAAAACTTGGATCACCGATCAGTCCTGTACCTTCCCCGACTAAGATAACTGGCGTGTGACCCGCCAATTGGAAGCGCTTCAAGCATAGTAAAGGCACCAGATGGCCCACATGCAAACTATCTGCAGTCGGATCGAAACCACAATACAGTACAATTGGCCCTTGCGCTAATCGCTCGATTAATGCTTCTTCATCTGTTATCTGTACAACCAGGCCTCGCGCTTGCAGTTGTTTAATAAAGTTTCTGCTGGCCATCAATGACTCCGTGTATAAACGAACATACCTTTACTGCTAAAGCCTTTCGCCTTACGAGAAACCAAATTAGGTGGTGAATAGGATAAGGTCTGGCAATGGCAGTATCAGCGCTAAACAGCTATTTGCTTTCTTCATTACGCTAAGCAGTCAGTTGTCAGTCATTGCCGGTCTGCTGCTTTAGAAAACAGTCTTGCGGAGGTGTCACCGCCTTAATAGCATTTAACTAAATCTACTTTTAGATTAATCGGCTAAAAATTAAGAAACGGCAGCCCACCTGCTCGATATTTATTTTCAAATCTTAGGAATTTACTTTCCAGTAAGCGTATGTAAAAATGGCTATGCCTGTTGGGAAACTCAAGCACTAATCAGGTGGTCTTTTGGCTAACCGTTCAAATACTTCAGCAGCAACAGTGTTTCCAGGTACTCAAGTCTTCTGAGAAAGAAGTACCTGAACTCTGACCGCACGCAGCAGAGGGAAGCAGTTTGATATACTGATTTTCGCCAATGTTAGCGTTTCAATTATTTCCTGTAAAATAAAAGCCAGCTTTTTATTATAACATCTTTAAAAGATGAGCCAATTCTTCTCTTATTCAGTTTGTCTACGACTGAACTGATAAATGGCGCCAAAATCGGATAGGCATGTCTAACACGCTGGCATGAACCAACTTCCGAACAGGCTAAGCGCATTAACAATAAAATCCTTGCTATGCAAGGCAGTCCTGTTGTATTCATAACGCATGTTCATAACATTACACTTATTCTCGACATCCATAATTTGACTAACTAGTCAAAAAATCCAGTTATATCTGAAGAGTTCTAATCGATACAAGTTACTCAACTAGTCTCTATACGGTCACTGACCATTACCCTATGGTCCCACTCAAACCAATCGGTTTACCTCAGATGAGCAGTTTTATAGTTCTCTTTCAGGTCACTTTCTTTCAGAAAAATACCTTTCCGCCTGTAACATCTCATCACCACGCTTGAACGTTTAATACTACAGATAGCACTGCACTGTCGCGTGAATAATATACAACCTGACAGGTTATTACAAAGACTACCTACTATCCTTACTAAGGCGCCAGTAAGGCAGATAATTGATTCCATATTATTTTGCTTAGTACAAATAATCCATAATTCTTTAACCCTAGCGAAGCAAACAGCCACGCAAAGATAACAGTAGATAAATAACACCCAATGGCTTCATGTGTGGTTGCTCTTGCAAAGACACATTGGCCGATAGCGGGCAGATAGTTGGGCTGGTAAGCAACGGCGCCCAAATCATTATCGATCAAACCTGAACTATCGGCAAAACTGGCACGGACACGACAGTATCGCTAATAGTTTCACCATTCGAAACAGATTTCGCACTCAGCTACTCTATCACGATAGAGACTCATATTCTCGTTCAATTAGAGAATATTCCATGGGTATGACTGTTAATCCTGGCACAATGGGGCATTGTATCAAGCGAGTTGATCGCTTCTAATTCCTCCTCGGTTTCTAAGCGGACGATATTGAAATATTTGCAACCGTGCTGTTTGTGAAGCCGGTTCAAATAGGCTTAGCTGTAATCTTCTGTACTAAATGGCACATTAACGGCCTCTATATTTCAATACGATACCAACGCCAACGTTGTTGGCGTAAAGGTTTGGACAATATCAATAACACATGCGGTCATCAGGATATTGCTCAGACCGATCTCGAACTGTTGAGCAGACTCCAGATCAAAGTCAGGAGAGATTAGAAATACCACCGATGCATAACACCACATAGCGCTCTATTGGACGCTATGACATTAACTAAGAACCGGATAATAACAACTGCGTTTCCGCTACTTTGATCTGATAATCGCAAAGTGGTGACATCAGGAACAGCACTGATACGGTGTTAATCACTATTTCAGATCGACATTGCATACTCTCTTTAGGTTCACACCATATGCTCTTGTCGGCGCAGACGACAACCTAACGTATTGCTGCGGGATCCTATGTCCTTTATCAATAGGAGTGACTCTTCATAAAATAGCGTTCCAAACTGAGCATCTACTGTTATTTACTCTCTTTGCATATGTTTAAATATCTTGCTTAGATGGCATCAACATTATACAATTATATCTGATTTTCTGTGCTACCCAAGTGTGACTTGATCACATACAATACCAAATGAATGTTATTCAGCTGCTCTTATAAATTACAATTCTACGATGAATAGCTGCATTGTACTATCCTTGTAGGCCGACTTAAGGAAGAATAAGTATACCAGAAATCCTCTGCAATTTAAAAATCAACACCACGCATTATTATACCTTTCATTACTATAACCCGACTATGACGTTGCTAAGATAGGTTGACTTTGATTATCTCGAAAATATCAACTCCCTGCCATGCAATATTCTTCATGGCTATCTTCATGTTAAACAACGGTTTGCTGATTAAATACCACATGACAACGTTCAACTTTGTACAATAATATTAAATGGGTAGTAATATACATTGCTTTAACCTATATATTTATCATTTGCACTGATCTAGCTTTGAGATCTTAGCTAGATCATGGATGATGAAATAAACCATCTTATATGATGAAACGTAGAATCGTCATTACTGTTAAGACTTTAATCCTGGCTAGTTCTAGTAACCATTCTATACCGAGCAACAATTAGAGCACATCAGAGATAAAACGAATGGGACCATACAATACGCTACTCTGATTGTTGTTCGTCTTATTCAGTTATAAAACTAAAACGGCTCCCACATGGTTGGTATCCTCGATGGCCCCGTACTTAGTGGTTTACTTATTAAGCACTCATAAGTGGAATATTGGCTCCAACCTATCGAGGCTTAGTCAACACACTCGCTGGTGGCTTATGATTTAGCTTGGTTAGCGGCAGATTGCACCGATGCCCTTGGCTAAAAATTAAAACTAATAAAAAAGAGAACGTGCTAGTAGTCCAGAAACTCTCCATACAAAACTTTAGACAAGGCAGCAAGTGAGTGTGGCTAAAAGGTCGACACCATCACTGGCTTACCACCCGAAACACCTCTAGCCAGCAAAAGAGTTTAAACGTCTGATATCGTACTTTCAGATCCGCCTTCTGCTATTGGATCTCTTAGTCGAGTCATATTAACTCAGAGTTAAAAAAGAGTTCACTCAAAAAACATTAGGGAAGCAGTATGTGATTCTTTGTCATTAATCCGAAGATAGGGTTAGCTATGCTTTTATTCCTGGTCAGAAGATGCCAGGTATTAAAATATTCTTGGGCTTCTAGTTTTATTGTATTCCAGTATTTTATTTGCTAAATAAGCTTGCATAGCTAAATGCATCGATCCTAACATCATTAATTATTTCTCTAGGTGTTAAAAACATGACGGCTTACTCATCCCTGATGAGTGCATCGGTCTCCTTGATTAGGTTAAGCGACTATCTCTATGCTCATAAGCACAAGTATGATGTGTACTCAACCGTTCCGAAAATGAGTCTAGATTCTGAAGCGTTACGAGATGCTTCAATGCCTATTTACTTGAGCCATGTGGACCTGTGACTGCTCCAGCGCTAACTAAGAATATTAGTGTAAAGTCAATTAAGGATTTTAAACTAGTTCTAGTGACTTAAAGATAAAATCGATAATCGCCATCAAAGATGGCTAATCGTGCTAAATCTAAAGCTGTTATTTGTTCCATTCACATCAATAAGCTAAATTAGCTTATTATATAATGTTTAATCCTATGCTTTATTTTTTGTTAAAAAGCAACTTTATATAAATACATTGTAGAGCTAACCAGTCTTTTATGATATATTAGCAGTTCGTTATGCGGATATTCGACATGTGATTGTTCTAGCTATTTATTACTTGGGAATCAGTAACAACGTTTCTTACTCCCTACCTACTTTATTAGGTGTATTGTCTTTTTTACTTATACTTAATGCTGTTAATGAAAATGATCATTCCTTTCTTCTTAAGAAAGGAATGATCACCAGACAATAGAACACCAGGTTACTTAGGTGTCCAGCCTGGCCATCAACATACTAACTAAGTATCTTAGAAAAAATTTCATTCTATATATAAAAGTATCTATCAACAGTAATTAACTGTGCCCTTTCGTTTAGACTGACTTTCAGTCAGTCCTTATACTAATAAGTATAACATAACTCAATCAGTAATACTTGAGTATTAAGCTCACTTCTTTACTAGATTTCCCAATTGAATTAATTACCTATCAATAGGTTCTTTATTACTAAAATCGATAAAAATCCTACCTCTAATGCCATTTAACACCATTAGACCGCATCCTTTAATACTGAAAAGGATTGTGCATTCCAGCTTAAAAAAGTGACATCCGCAGGCTATAGGATCCTGCGATCTAGATTGAAACCTTTTGCACGAGACAGGTATACTGGTTTCAGCTCACCGCATCTACTACAGCTACCTATAGGATATAGACCCTTACTCTATACCCATACTACTTCCGGTGATCTGCACCGCACGATTGACTTCTATACTAAGGTTCTAGGCATGTCACACTGCCGCCTACTAGTGGAATCTAGTATATAAATATGCGCTAGCGGTCATTAGTTATTCTGGTGCAAGGCCAGATACAGTTATTGGACTAGTTTATAGCTGGTATGTATATAGTTGTGAAATGAGTACTTCGTTTTGGAATATAACGCTGGCGCCGAAGATTTAGTAGCCCGATCTGACTGCTGTTCTAACGACGACGACAACGTTATTTATGGAGTCGCAGAGTCAAAATTTGGCGCCAATAACATTGCCTTTATCGAAGATCCAGCTAGCTATCAAAATCGCACTAATTAAGCATAAAATGCTTGTAATGGCCTCGGTAAATAATATGTATCCCGAACATAATAGCAGGTTCCTTTTGACCTAGATGTTAAGCCCTGCACGTGACTGAAAAATTTGCCATAATACGCACTATATCCGATGAAGATAAGAAATGATGACAAAAAAAAATGACCTTAATGCTCTAAGTGGACGTTTTCGTGGATTTTATCCCGTAGTTATAGATGTAGAGACTGCCGGGTTTAACGTAAAAACTGATGCATTACTAGAGATTGCCGCTATTACCTTGCAAATGGATGAGAGAGGGTGGTTGAAGCAGGATGAAATCCTGCACTTCCATATCGAGCCTTTTAAAGGTGCTAACTTGCAGCCTGAAGCACTAGCATTCAATGGAATTGATCCGCACAACCCACTCCGTGGTGCGGTCAGTGAATATGATGCGCTAAACAAAATTTTTAAAACAGTGCGTGCCGGAACTAAGCATCAGGGCTGTAGACGAGCAATTATTGTGGCGCACAACGCTAATTTTGATCACAGTTTCTTAATGGCAGCAGCTGAACGCGTCCAGCTAAAGAATAATCCATTTCACCCATTCGCAACATTCGATACAGCGACGTTGAGCGGGCTAGTGTTAGGGCAGACGGTACTGGCGAAAGCCTGTACCGCTGCCGGTATGCCGTTTGACAGTGCCCAAGCACATTCAGCGTTGTACGACACTGAACAGACAGCCCTGCTGTTCTGCGAAGTAGTTAACCGATGGAAGCGTCTCGGCGGTTGGCCACTCGCGCTTAGTATTTCTAGCGGGGAACAAATTATTTAAGAGGCTTAGCCTACATGTATACATCACATTGCCTAGCAGCGGCAACAAGCTGCTTGGTTCTGAGGGCTATCGTCAGGCACAGCGCTGTATTTCTTTGTTGTTTCTTTAATAATCTGTTGTAACTCCCCGTGCTGATACATTTCAGTAATGATATCACAGCCACCAATTAATTCAGTGTCTACCCACAACTGTGGGAAAGTCGGCCAATGAGCGTACTGAGGCAAGTGTGCGCGAATATCTGGATGCTGCAAAATATCAACGTAAGCAAAGCGTTCTGCACAAGCAGAAATCGCTTGCACAGCCTGTGCAGAAAAACCACATCTTGGAAATTTTGGTGAGCCTTTCATGTACAGCAAAATGGGGTTGTTAGCGATCTGCTTTTGAATTTTTTCAATTGTAGTCATTGTGGTCATTATTTATTTTCTCTATTTACTTCCCATGGGACATCCATAAATAATATGAATGATAATGGTTCTAGTGGCAATAAGAGATGAGTTTTCACACACTCATTACTGCTACTTATCGTGCCTACAAGAAAACACCAGACTGGTTATGATGAATTCATAAATAACACCTTACGGGCTATTTAATCTCCAACCGAATTAATTTCCCTCAATCTTTATTTACTTAATAAAGGCACATAACCTTGTGGACATTATCTAATTCATTGGATTTTATGCACATAAACTGTGAGCATTTCTGCAATAAATGAATTACTATTTATCATTTCTTCGCTATTTTATATGTGAAATCAAGAATACTATCAACTCCTGTATTCTATTTAAAGTTAAAGTTGGTGATGATATCATGCGTTTAATTCTTATGTTTCCTATTTTTCTATTTACACAACTTCTCTTCAATCAGGCGTATCCTGCGCCTAAGGCGCGCACCGCTACTGACCAGTTCAAAATCCAGACTGCTAATGAAACGCAACTAGATGGCGAGAAACCAAAGCAGGCGGTGAAAGCTAGAAAAAAAGGAAAAGACTGTTTCACGTTACCGTCAAAGAAGAAAATGCAGAAAAAAACCAAACCGATAAGTGCAGCCCAAACCACACAGGAAAAAAGTCATAAAAAGTGTTATAACCACCTACCTACAGCCGGTATTGCGACAAGCAATCACCTAAATAATGTAAAGCTATTAAAGAATAGTCGGGCACATAAAAAACGGTTTCAGCATGTAAAACAGACAGTACTTTCTAAGTTAATGGGCCAAATGGGAAAACCTTATCGCTGGGGAGGCAGTTCACCTTATACCGGATTTGATTGCAGTGGGCTAATATACTATGCTTATAAAGATGCGGTAAAAATTAAAATTCCACGTACTGCCAAAGAAATGTACCAATTCCGACATGCTGCGTCCATTAAGAAAAGCGAATTGGAAAGTGGTGATCTGGTGTTCTTTCGCATTCACACTCATAATCTAGCCGATCATGTTGGGGCCTACATCGGAAATGGGAAGTTTATACAGTCTCCGCGATCCGGTAAAGAGATTCGCATCAGCCAACTCAACAATAACTATTGGCAGCATCACTACATCGGTGCACGTCGCGTAGTCACCCCACAAACCATTCGCTAATGCACAGCATGTATTGAAAAACCCTATAAAACGCAAATAACTGATCCTGTATTCAAGTTTAACCTTCCCTTACTTCAGTGTGTCGGGGAACCAAAATAATAATTGCCATGCTATATAATCTAAAATTACAACAGAATCTTCATATTCACATAAGCACTATTACACGAATTATATTTATAAACCATAATATAACATTCTATGTTATATTATCTACTCATACTTACCAATAATTCTTTTATTGTTTGTATTTATAACGTCGACTCCGTCTCCCATATTCATTATATTTGATAAATGCGGAATTCACAACTGTGAATTAGAATGAGTGCCCAAAGCGTATAGAAGACAATCATTCTAAACTGCGGCTCCGCTTGGCAGGAAGCAAGCTCTTAACTAATAAAACGATTAGAGTTAAACTTGCACATTATATATGTGAGCTCAGGAAATGTTCAGTATTTCTCTATATTCAACATTATGCAAATACGCTTGCATTTTCACCACTACTATTTCGTACGTAATCAATATAAGACTCAGATGGAGGCACCTGAAAAACTCAAGTGTACGTTGCTGCAATTAAAAATCTGTATTATACACAAATTTCTGTAGTGCTTACCCTACAGAACAATTACATCCGTCGATTGCCTTCAGCTTACATCAAGTGCTGCTCTCTATTTTTCTAAAGTAATCGAAACAGTGGAAAATAATTACCATAGCAATGACTATACCATGATCTAGTACATCTTGTTCAATCATCTGCACAAACACACACGCCGATCGAGATATTCTGAGACACAACTTCGTCGATTGAGTGCTCATAATGCTGCGCGGAGTATCCAGCAGCACTATTGAACAATCTGGAGAAGTATCGCCTATTTCTATGATGGTGATAAATTGGTGTGCAATATTTTGTAACGGCACTAAAAGCATCGCTAACCGTGCCTTCCAGAGTGGGCACTTCGCTATCTGGAAGCCTACCGAACGCAGCCACTGTGATTTCAATATTATGTCTGCCAACTGATGCGCACCCTTACTGCTAGTAAGTACTAGGATTGACAAAAGTAAAAAAGATGCTACTCTTAAGTTAAGATTCGCAATTATCAGATCTTTCAGGACGACTTTGAAGAAAAATTTGATTATCAAGAAATACATTAAATTCTGTTATAAAACAACAAACGACTTCTATATCGTTCAGTGGTGAAATCATGCTGATAGAAATCATAAGCAAGACTGATAAACTAGCCATGCATGTGGCGAATAGGCATTACGGTAACGGACTATGATAACGTGCATAATGCTAACTACTCTACTCCAGAGCTGACAACTATCCAACAAACAATCAAACCTAGGTAATATGGCCTTTAGTATGTTATCAGATCGCATGATTAGTAAGCGCACAGAGTTAAAGTACTAGCAGTTCACCAGAAATTTCTTATACGCTATCCAGGATAGCTGAATAGCTAATTCATTGACGAGCACCCGTCAATACTACCTGCTTTATGAGCAAAATCTAACAATGACGCATTTACTGCGTGCAGTCACTGGACGCTTTTTTTGCGATCTTAAAGATTAAAAATCAAACAATATTAATTAATTACAAATATAAGGCGAAGACTTTTCGGTGTGATGGCCAACCTCTGCCTGAGTAAACTTATTATCTACCCAGAAATAAGTATATCTGCTACTTTGAGTTTATCAAAAAGATTGCTGATCTATAGCAGAACAATCAGTAGCACTATAAGCACTAGTCCCAATAGTGCTGTGCCCTATGCACAGGTGTTATTAGGTAATGCTTCCGCTCATCTAACCTACCACACGTACTGATACGTGACATGGACTTCTCTTTTTATGCAACATCGGCATGTTATAGGTAGAAATGCTCAGCAGCATGCCCATTACTCTTAATTCAGGCGACTTGAGCTAACTACGCAGATTTTATTTGGCAGTTTCAAATGGCTTAGCGCTGGCATAAGGGAAACATGCAAATATTCGTCGCCATAATGGTATTCCTCGCAATATACACACCCATAATGTGTCAGCAATCTATGCTGATTTATTTAAATAGACAAGTCTATTAATAATTTACCAGCTGTTTAGCTTATTAAGCCTACTGCTTCTCTCCATTTCAGTGCTAAAAGAAACCCATGTCAAGAAACTAAACGAGCCAAATAGGCAGTAGCACTAGCTACTCATAGCTGTTCAAATCGCCAGTTTTTAAGAGCCATATTGCGAGATTTCTCTCTGGCTCATAGTTTATCTTTAGGGAAATTGTCTGCAATTTAAATAATATCAACCTAAGCTCTCTTCTTTATAATCTTACCTTCCCTGCTCTATTATAACCAGAGCATAAACATTAATTAAATTAAGAGCACACCTTATTATATGGCTGTTAGTAACGAAGGAGCTAAGGATTGCAGCTCTGTATCTACTAGAGATCCTGGACGTCAATACTCCGACCACTTTTCTTAAACCATTATGCATTATGGCCTTCATTAATTGTTCATGTTATCCAATAACAATAGCAAGTGCATGAATGGCCTGTCGTAAAGCACTACCAAAAGCGAAGGGTTGCAAACCGCTGTCCAGCTCGGTCTGTGCTTTATCTTTAGCATACTGATATTACCCGTAGCTCACAGGTGTTGTAAGCATCAATAACAGTTATATTGTATACAGAGTTTGCCTTATCGAGGGATATTTGATAGCAAGAAAAGTGATTGGCGGCCTAAAATATATTTGCTAACCGATGATTAATCGTTGGCTAACAATTAGGTGATGAATTATATCAGTACGGTGATTAAACCGTATCTACAGAATCTGTAGGAATTAGGTCAACTAATAGCAATGCACTATTAGTCACCAGATATTCATTTCTTATACGGCGTCGATCCACCGAGTGCGCGACTAGCGAGAACCCGTTCAACGGTATCCACTAAGGCTTGTGTTTGCGAGTCGATCTCAATATTCACTTTATCGCCAAATCGTTTTCTACTCAACGTGGTTCGGTATAATGTTTCTGGAATTAAATGCACGCAGAATCGGTTATTCACCACCTCACCAATGGTCAAGCTAATGCCGTCAATACTAATAAACCCCTTGCATAAGATGTATCTCATTACAGATGCATTTGGCATACGTATCCAGATTTGGCGATTATTTTCAGAAATACAAATATCATCTACTTCTGCCGTGCAAATAACATGGCCAGACATTATATGTCCACCAATTTCAGCGTTGAATTTGGCAGCACGCTCGATATTGACTTTATCGCCTAACACTAATTCGCCGAGGTTAGTCTTACAGAGCGTCTCTTTAATCAAATCAAAAGTTATGCGCGGACCATCCAGGTCAGTTACTGTCAAGCAGCAGCCATTATGAGCAACCGATGCGCCTAACTTTAGGCCAGGCAATAGTTCTGCTGGCATTTTGATGACATGGGTGCGGAAATTGATTTTCTCATCAACATAGACCAAGGTTGCGATGCCCTGTATAATACCAGTGAACATATATGCCTCTTTTCTCAGTGTGTCAACGCGTTTATGTCTTTTTACATGTTACATAAAGCCACTCAACCATCTTTTATGGCGATATTTGATTAAAAATATCGAACAAGGAGACTCTTTTGGCTAAATTCTATTATATTAAATTTAATTATTATTGTCTGGTAAAGAAACCATCCTTTTTAATAAAAGTGTATATGCCTAAAAAAGTACTTACTATGAGCGAATAATTTCTTGATGACCGCCATTACAATGATGCTATCCAGCATGGCTGAGTAGACAGTATTTTTCCTAAAACTTATAGCGAGAAGGAGTATGGACTTAGTGGCGGTAGAGCTACTCCCATTTAACTATCTACGATTTTTAGCTCGCAAACTTTTCTGGGAATCACATCAATGATTGCCCATCTGAAGAAGTGCTAACTTCTGCAAATGCATTAAGGATCAGATCCTGAAATTTTTAGTTATCTTTAACCAGCATGACTCTTTCTGGTTGCGTTACTTTAGAACCACATAAAATCAGAGGGATCATGCATAACATCGACCCACAATTAATAAAAAAAGCCCTCGTTTACCTGGATAGAATCATCCAGATCGTTCCGTGCAATCTGTGCTTCGAAGGAAGCTATAACCAATGTGCTTAGTTTCTAGAACTAAGCGGAGTACAGCAAGCAGCTATATCGAGATGATCCTGAATATTAAGATCACTGATATTTAGCTGCGGGCAATTTAGAATGCGTTCATTAGGAGAGTTGCCTCCGACATGGCTACTGCCAGCATGAACTGGCTTAGTTTACTGATTATTCGCTTCTACATCCACCACTTCCTACAGGAAGCACGATATCAAAACCATGCAAACGAATAACCTAGAGCAGCTATGTCATATTAAAATAGCTGATCATCGCTGCCACTGTTCTTCTTACTAACCTGGTTGCCAGAGCGGGATGCTACTTCAGCTCTTAGATAGTGGTAATGACCGACTACTAGATCACAGTTAATGTCACACATCCGATTCTCTTAATACCGCTGTCAATTGGCATTGGTTACCAAATTTTTGAAGACTAAATTTAGGTGCGTTGTAGGCGCCCATACAGAGATAGGATGGCATAATCAATAGGCACCTGCACTGTACTATAGTGTGAGCAACTGCTCTTTTGTACAACACGTCAATCCAGATAGTTCGCGAAAATTTATATTTGTACGTACCGGATTCTGGCTTTCTATCCGTCTACTGATTGATTAATATACCTAATTTCCTGACGCCGAAAATGGCTAAGTGGCTTATGTGTCGGTTGTATTCATATGCCTTTCGCCACCACCATGGTGGTGTGAAGTATTTGTTTGATATAAACACAACCAGCCTTGTTGATCTTACAAAATAGACGTGCTCATAGTCTTTTTAAAAGCACCTTGCTACTCGCTCAAAAGCAATCGCATGCCATACAGAAAATTTCCTTGCGCCCTTGCAAACTAACAGGTAGCTCGTTAATATGCGTCCGCGTTGTCAGCGACAACAGATAGTAAAAAATACGTCCGTAGCTCAGTTGGTGAGAGCACCACCTTGACATGGTGGGGGTCGGTGGTTCAACTCCACTCGGACGTACCAACTTATTGATTTATATTTATTTATTTTATTATTCCTTATTTTATGCGCATACTAAGTATCTACTTTCACTAGATTTTTATTTTTTTCCGACCACTTACCGTTATAATATGCAACAGTACATTATTTGAATAGCTTCATTCCTTTGAGCTGCCACAAAATGATAACAATAAATTTCAATCACATCTTGTTTAGCAGTCTTTCTCTATACTCTCCAGTTTGTAAAAAGAGTAACTTTCTGTGCCATATCGACTGTACTAACCCATCCTTAAACCGTATAGACAAATCAGGATAGCTAAATTCCATACCAAACTCTAATGCTAGTTTTATTCTTTTTACATTGCAATTTCTAGAAAACTTCCATGAAAAAAACGAAAATTGTTTGTACCATAGGCCCCAAAACTGAATCAGAAGAAATGCTCACAAAACTACTGTGCGCCGGAATGAACGTCATGCGGCTCAACTTTTCACATGGCAATTATGAAGAGCACGGTAAACGTATTCGTGCAATTCGTAAAGTAATGACAAAAACTGGACTTAATGCAGGTATCCTCCTGGATACAAAAGGTCCGGAAATCCGAACTATGAAACTGGAAAACGGAAAAGACGCTTCTCTCACTGCCGGTCAGATGTTTACCTTCACCACCGATCAAACCGTTATCGGCAATAGGAAACGCGTTGCAGTGACCTACGCTGGTTTCTCATCCGACTTGAAAATTGGCGATACCGTACTGCTTGATGATGGTTTAATTGGCATGGAAGTTATACAGGTAACTGAGAAAGAAGTGATCTGTAAGGTAGTAAATAACGGCGACCTGGGTGAAAACAAAGGCGTTAACCTACCGGGTGTTTCCATTCAACTACCTGCACTTGCTGAAAAAGACAAACATGACCTGATTTTTGGCTGTAAACAAGGCTTGGACTTCGTTGCTGCCTCTTTTATCCGTAAACGTTCTGATGTACTCGAAATCCGTGAGCACCTAAAAATCCACGGCGGTAAGCAAATCCAAATAATTTCTAAGATTGAAAACCAAGAAGGTCTTAATAACTTCGACGAAATCCTTGAAGCGTCGGATGGAATCATGGTCGCCCGTGGTGATCTTGGGGTTGAGATTCCAGTAGAAGAAGTAATCTTTGCACAGAAGATGATGATAGAAAAATGTAACCAAGCACGGAAAGTGGTCATCACCGCTACCCAGATGCTAGATTCGATGATCAAGAACCCGAGACCTACCCGCGCAGAGGCTGGCGATGTAGCCAATGCAATTCTGGATGGTACCGATGCCGTTATGCTATCTGGTGAGAGTGCCAAAGGCCAATACCCCTTAGAAGCAGTCACCATCATGGCAACCATATGTGACCGTACTGATCGTGTAATGCCAAGCCGCATTGACAAACTTCACGATAAACGCAAATTGCGTATCACTGAGGCCGTCTGCCGTGGCGCGGTCGAAACTGCAGAGAAATTAGACGCGCCCCTAATCGTAGTGGCCACCGGTGGCGGTAAATCAGCTAAATCAGTGCGCAAATACTTCCCTAATGCGTTAATTTTAGCACTGACCACCAATAAAGTTACTGCTAACCAGTTGATCCTGAGCAAAGGTGTTATACCAATGATGGTTAGTGAAATTGCATCTACCGACGACTTCTACCGTATTGGTAAAGAAGCGGCCCTATCCAGCAAACTAGCAAAAAAAGGCGAGATGGTGGTAATGGTTTCCGGCGCTCTAGTGCCAAGCGGCACTACTAATACCGCCTCGGTGCACCTGCTATAATGCAATATATAACAATGCTGTTATGATGACGGCTCCGGTTTATGAGTTGTTGTTATCACAACAGTTAACTCTTTTTTAAACAATGCCTATGAACTAGAGATAATCGTCCGGATAAAATCCAAGTAGTTTTATATGGTGATTATTCATACTCATTTTTATTATTTCTTGGAATTTTAGCTCGAGCTCAAATTAGTTTAACCTGGCAAAGGTAAACTTTCCAAAAACAGCTTGTAGTACTTAGACTGACACATAGTATTTATAATACAGATGATAAAAATGCTAAATTTTTACTAATCAAAATCACCCTACAATCGACGTTGATTTAGGGATAATCAACTACAACTAGATGAAATAACTGTTTACTAATAGTCCAGACCCGAGCACTAAATTTAATTAATCACATCAACGATGTGATTAATTAGTTGTGACATTCAAGCTGCTTCATATGACAAGCACAATAAAATCCACGTTTAGCAAATCAAGTTCACGTTAAAAACAATAAGATGTCTCCATCTATTGGATTCATGGAGACATCTTATTGTTTTTGACGTGCTATTGGATTCAGCGCATTCTGTTTGCTTATTTTGCTGTTATGCATAGTGAAAGTTTAACTTCTGGTTTAGAGTAACTGCGTAGCATGACGGCAGATAGCACGGATCATTGCTGCCACCCCCTGCGCCCGAGATATCGTCAAATGTTTACTGAGCGCCAGCTCCTCAAAGAATGGCCGGACATCGAGATCGATAATCTGCTGCGGTGTTAAGGCATGGTAAAGAATAAAGACTACCGCAAGCAGCCCTTTGACAATGGCCGTATCACTGTCGCCATGGAATTCAACCCGCCCTTGCTCATTGCTGAACATTACAATCCACACTTGACTCTGACAACCAGAAATCAGGTTTTTTGGTTTCCGGTCGGCGTCATTCAACGGAGGTAGCTTTTCCCCTAACTCGATCACATAAAGGTACTTCTCTTCCCAGTTAAGGCAGCGAGAAAAATTGCGCGCAAATTTATTTTTTTCCGGCAGATTCGCCATGATGTTTCTTTCCGTTATATTTAGCTAGCACTAACCTAGCCCAATAGCTGATGAATTCGTTGTAAACCTGCCACTAACCGCGCCACTTCTTCCTGTGTGTTATATAGCGCAAGTGAGGCTCGGCACATACTAGCTACCTGGTAAACCGCCATAACCGGCATTGCGCACTGATGGCCGGTACGAATCGCAATTCCATACTGATCGAGGAAGCTGCCAACATCATAAGCATGGTGGTCACCCAAATTAAACGCAATTACTCCAACACGCGCTACAGGACCGTAGATTTTTATTGTCGGAACCTGCAGCAAAGCCTCCACTGCATAGTGCATAAGTGATTGCTCGTAGTGCTTAATCGCCTCGAGACTCAGCGCACTCACGTACTCTATCGCCGCCCCCAGCCCAATAATAGCAGCAGTATTTGGCGAGCCAGCTTCAAAGCGCCACGGTGGATCGGCGAAGGTAGGGCCTGTACTTAAGCTAACCTGTTTAATCATGCCCCCCCCAGCTTCCCATGGTGGCATCTGCTCCAGTAATGGCAAGCGGCCGTATAGAATTCCAATGCCAGAAGGCCCGTATAGTTTATGGCCAGAGAAGACATAAAAATCACAGTTCAGCGCCTGCACGTCCACTTGGTTATGCATCACTGCTTGTGCACCATCTACCAGTACACGCAAATAGGGGGATTGGGCTTTAGCCCGGGCGATAATATCAATGAGCGGATTGACGGTGCCCAGCACATTAGATACATGAGTTATCGCTAATAGCTTACAGGAAGAGTCGATACTCTCCGCTAAAAAAGCCAAATCCAAAGTACCATCCGTCTGCAACGGGCAGACTCGCAAATCTAACCTATGCTCCTTCGCCAGGATCTGCCAGGGGACAATGTTAGCATGATGTTCCATCTCAGTGATCATGATGCTATCGCCAGGCTTCACTAAGTGTCGCCCAAAGCTATTGGCGACTAAATTAATACCCTCTGTGGCGCCCTTGACAAACACAATCTCTTCCGCTGAGGCGGCGTTGATAAACTCAGCTACTTTTTCCCGAACTTTCTCTATCTTTTGCGTTGCATCGGCACTCAAAGTGTGTATACCACGATGGACTGCTGCATAGCTATGGCGGTAGAAGTCCAGTTCACGATCGATAACCGCTAGCGGTTTCTGTGCGCTAGCAGCACTATCGAAGTAGGCCACAGGCCTACCATTTACCTCCCGCGCCAGCAAGGGAAAGTCGAGGCGAACATGCTCAATAGCATAACTCATGTGTTCGCCCTCGATAAGCGCTGGCCGATGTGCGCCAATACTCGTTCTCGGAGAGTTTGATTAACGATCTTTTCTGTTAGTTCGGCAGCAAAAGCAGAGATAATTATGTGCTTTGCAGTATGTTTTGCAATACCGCGTGTTTGCATATAGAATAATTCCGATAGATCGAGCCGGCCAATGGTAGCCCCGTGACTACATTTTACGTCATCAGCGTAAATCTCCAACTGTGGTTTAGTATCTATTTCCGCCTCTTTGCCAAGCAATAGATTATTATTTTTCATCTGTCCATCAGTTTTAACCGCATTTTTAGCCACGTTGATCATACCACTAAATACTGCCTTAGCCCGGTCACTAACTACACTTTTATGCAGCTGTCGGCTCTCGCAATATCCCTGATTATGTTCTAAATAGGTCCGGGTATCACATACTTCTTTACCAATCGGTAAAACCAGACTGTTAATGGCCACATTCCCACCTGGCCCGTTTAATTGCGCACTTGTGTTATGTCGGGTTAACCCGGCCCCAAACAAAAAGCTATCACTTGTCACACGTGAATCTCGGCCCATAACCAGATCATTATGGGCAAAGTGATAGCTTGGATAGCTTTCAAATGCTAGCTTACAGTGTAATAACTCAGCCTTATCAGCCATAGTAGCTGTCAGGCGAGCTCCAGTGAAATGTGCAGACTCATTTAGACTTACGTAATGTTCAATCACTTCAGCCCGCGCGCCCTCGGCAATCGCTAAGTGATGGCGATGATGTACAGTATTGACTTTCCCTTGAGTACTGTTACCACTACTGATATGCATCAGGTATAGTGGCAGTAAAGCGACTTTACCTGCAGGTAGGTGAATGATATTAGTTTCTTGTGCCAAACTTTCCGTTAAGTGTAGAAAAATATCCGGCTTAATCGAGGTCGGTAGCGCTTGTGGGGTACCATTGCTAGCCAGCTCAAAGCGATACTCACCCAAATAGCGATCGCTAAGTGCTGCACTGAAGTACCCGTCGATAAATACTAGGCGATATGCCTCGATATTCATCGCTAGTCTATCGAATTGTTCCACAGTGACTGGTTCGGACAACGGTTGAATAAATTCTTGCTCTAACAGCCCTTCTAACGGGATGTATTTCCAGTTTTCATGTTTCTGCGTTGGCCATCCGAGCTTCTGCATCTGTTGCCAGTGCCACAAAGCATGGGGGGAATGCTTGCCTCTACGGCGTTCAAACAAATTAGACCACTGTTGCAATGCGGCTGTATTATTCTGGCTCGGCCAACCAGCCATAACCCTGTTCCTCCAACTGTTTGACCAGCGTAACATTTCCAGACTTAACAATACGCCCCTGAGCTAAAACATGGACGTAATCCGGTTTAATGTAATCTAAAATACGCTGATAATGAGTGACTATAATAAATGCTCGCTTCCCATCTCGAAGCGAGTTCACTCCGTTAGCCACGATCTTGAGCGCATCGATGTCTAGACCAGAATCAGTTTCATCGAGGATGCACAAAGTCGGCTCTAGTGCCGCCATCTGTAGAATTTCGTTACGTTTTTTCTCGCCGCCGGAGAAATTGGCATTGACTGAGCGGGTTAGAAGATTAGTAGACATATTCAGAAGTACAATTTTTTCTTCAATAAATTCCGCAAAATCAGCACGATCGAGAACAGGCTGTTGGCGATATTTACGCACTGCATTAACTGAAGTTTGTAGAAAGCAGTGATTGCTCACGCCAGGAATCTCTACGGGGTATTGAAATGCGAGAAATATCCCTTCCCCTGCGCGTTCTTCTGGTGATAACTCCAGTAAATTTTTACCTTTAAAAGTAACGAGACCTGCTGTTACTTCGTACTCTTCACGGCCAACTAATATGGCGGAAAGAGTGCTCTTACCTGCACCATTGGGCCCCATAATAGCATGGACTTCGCCAGCCTTAAGCGCTAAATTAAACCCTTTTAAGATTTCATTTCCTTCTACACTGACTTTCAAGTTTTTAATACTTAACATGCACTGCCCCCAGGTCGCGCGGCTGCGCTGAAAATTTGGCTATTAGCCCACACTATGTTCTAAGCTAATAGCCAAGAGCTTCTGTGCTTCCACGGCGAACTCTAACGGCAACCCAGAGAACACGTCCTTACAGAAGCCATTAACGATCATTGAGATCGCATTTTCCTCGCTAATGCCTCTTTGCCGACAGTAGAACAACTGATTTTCGCCAATCTTCGATGTTGTGGCTTCATGCTCTAACTGAGCGGTGTTATTTCGTGCCTCAATATAGGGAAAAGTATGTGCACCACTATGCGGCCCGATAAGCATCGAATCACACTGGGTAAAATTACGTGCATTGCCAGCGCCTGGCAGAACTTTTACCAAACCACGATAGGTATTCTGACTATAACCGGTGGAGATCCCCTTGGCAATAATTGTTGATTTGGTATTATTACCAATATGAATCATCTTAGTGCCAGTATCCGCCTGCTGATAGCCACTAGTCAGGGCGACCGAAAAAAACTCACCTATTGAATTATCACCTTGTAGAATGACGCTAGGGTACTTCCAAGTAATCGCCGAACCGGTTTCTGACTGAGTCCAAGACATTTTTGAGCCAGCTCCTTCACACAGTGCACGCTTAGTGACAAAGTTTAGAATACCACTCTGATTTTTGTCTCCAGAGAACCAATTCTGCACCGTTGAGTATTTAACCTCTGCATCCTTATGCAAAATCACCTCCACTACCGCAGCGTGCAATTGATAATTGTCGCGTACTGGGGCAGAACAGCCCTCAATGTAACTAACATAACTTCCCTCATCAGCGATCAGAATTGTACGTTCAAACTGACCGGTTTTAGCAGCGTTAATGCGGAAATAGGTTGACAGCTCCATCGGACAATGTACGCCTTTCGGCACATAAACAAACGTTCCGTCCGAGGCCACTGCCGCATTCAACGCCGCAAAGAAGTTATCGTTGCCAGGTACTACACGGCCTAAATATTGGCGCACTAAATTAGGGTAGTCTTGAATGGCTTCACCAAACGAGCAGAAAATAACCCCGCTCTCTTCCAGTTGATCTCGGAAGGTTGTGGCAACGGACACTGAGTCAAAAATAGCATCCATTGCAACCTTGCCGCTTTCACGCACCGGCACGCCAAGCTGATTGAATGCCAACTCTACTTCGTGGGTTAAGTAATCTTTTCTAGCCACCGTGGCGTAGGCCGCTTTTTCACGGGGGTGCGCAGCACAAACATCCTCATCCCTCCCGCAGAAGGGTGCAGAATAATAACTGTAATCCTGATAGTTCAAGTCTGGGTAGTTAGGTTTGAGCCAGTGCGGCTCCTGCATCTGGACCCACTCTCTATAGGCTTTAAGACGGAATTCCAGCATCCAAAAAGGCTCGTTCCGCTTGGCCGAAATAGCGCGCACCACCTCTTCATTAATACCTGTTGCTAACTCATCAGTAGGCACGTGAGTAAAGAAACCCTCTTTATAACGGCCTTCTCTAACCCAAGCCTGCATTTCATTAGGTCTTTCTATATTGCTTCTTGTCATGTTAATTGCATCGCTTAAATACTAAAACTCTCGCCACACCCGCAAGCATGCTGAGCTTTAGGATTGTGAAATTTAAAAACTTTATTTAACCCTTCTCGCACAAAATCTACTATAGTGCCGTCTATAAAAGGCATAGCTTTTAATGGCACGTAAAGTTTGGCTCCACTGCGTTCAAACAGTAGATCTTCATCGGCCAGATCACAACTCAAATCCAAAACGTAAGCAAATCCGGCACAGCCAGATTGCTTCACCGCCAACTGAATCCCTTTGGCCTCTGGCTGCTGCTGCATGAGTTTGATAATTTGTTCTACGGCGCTATCGCTAAGCGTAATGCCTTGCCAAATATTTTCAGACAAAGAAACAGTTCCAACATCTTCCGTTTGCATAGAGTTTACCTTCCGGTTGTATTTGCTCACCTAAATAGGATGAGCTTATATGTTTAATGGTAAAGCGTATCACTTCAAGAACTCGTTAGGCGAGATGACAGCCTTAAGCGCGGCTTTCTGATTTCGCAGGCAAACTGCCCCTAACAGGCATGCTGCCTTTACGCAGTTTCGCATAAAGGAATCTCTCTAATCCTTATAATTTTTTACATACTGTCACCTCATTTTGGGTTTAAACCCTACCATTTCAAAAAATCCAACACAAACCATGAAATACTTATTTTAACTGCTCGTTCTTATAAAATTTAGTCAACGAAATTATCAACATTAATCAACCTTAAACGAACTTTAATAGCCCGAGAATCAGTTAATGATTGGGATAATCAGTGTGATGTGCGGCGCGCATCCAACCCTCCATCTCATTACATATAATGAGGTACAGCCATGCAGCGCATAATATGCGCTATTCCATGACATCAGCTACCACGGACTGGTAGCTATGTTTATTTACACCCTACTGTTTTTCGCTCCTCATCAATACAGGTAACCTGTTATTAAATTGCAGGACGTCTACAGTCCTAAGGCTTTGCCAAGTTCTAGGCAGAACAGATGTCAAGTTTAGATAGCAAGATGGTATCTTGGATTCGCGAACATCAGTTTCAAATTGGTTCATGCAACTTCAGCAGCTAATCATTTAGGCATCATTGATAGATGTGCGCAGCTCTTCTGATATTCACGACTCCATCAGTTTATATAATAGAGCTCCATAAATAGATATGATAGATAGCGCATGATTCTGCCTTTAAGGCAGCTTATTTCCTGTAGCAGACATCAACTCACTGACCAAAAGAATTTCTAGCTAGGTGCTGTAACAACGTATACTGTGAAATAGCTAATACATATCGCGTGAGTTTAAACCATTCCCACTACTGCATGACTAAGTAAATAGCAGTCATATTACAATAGCCAATGCTGAGGTTTTTAATTTAGAGAAAGAGGTGAAAGTCGCCGACCATTGTTTAGCGCTAGCTCAGTAGTGTTCCAAATTAACATTAACATCACCGCCTTTATCTGCTGTAGCGTTCACAAAAATGGCTTTAGCGATTCATGTGCCGACACTACCTACACTTTGCTCACTATATCACCCTGCTATCGTGCTGTACTATAGCAGAAGTATACTACCAATACTGAATCACCCCTAAAGCAGCACGCCAAATATTCTCCACGCAGTGAAGAATATTTGGCGTGGCGTGCAGGTTGATAACATTTAGAAAATTTTAATATGTTACGCCTACCGTTCTGTAAAAACAGTAGCAGTCATGTAGAAAATGATGTCTCAACTAATTAGACAAAGTCTACACACATCTTGTTATCATTAGGCCCTAATAACCGAACATTCTACGATCAGTGTATATCTTGCACGGTGTCAGCTGTTTATTCCTATTAATGAATTAAATGTTATAATGACGCATTCTAGCTCGAGCCACCCTAACCCGGCTAGGGTGGGAAGAATCTGTGGATCTGTCATCCTAACAGCCATCCAGCTCACTACGTGAGCTGGATGGGCACGGGAAATCGAACGCTGTCTCTGCGCGAAGCGACAGCGCGCACAAGTTTCCATTTTTTTAGACAATATGTTTTCATACATGACTGAATAATAGGTTCTGCAACGTAAACAGCTGAACGTAAATCAAGATCGTGAAGTTCCATCTGGGTTAGGTAGAGCAGCCTTTACAAAACGGGTAGAATTTCTGCACTTAGTACAAGAAATTCTACGTAATCTAAGCTGCGTGCTGATTTTTGAGGGTGTCTTGATTCAGCTTCCGAGAGTTGAAACGTTGCTGCGCCAACACTTCCTCCAGCGTAATGGGTCTCTGCTGTTCCTGAGGGAACAGCGCGACACATTCATGTACTAGTTTGGTTTAGATCAAAGCTGAAGCCTAAGGAAGTACCTTCCACACTATTTAATCGCACATTAATACACAGATCATCTGTGGAGATCTGCCTATCTGGCTTATTACACTTAATGGCCTCTGGTCTCATTAATCGCGCGACTTAAATCATGTTCACATCAATCTTGCATAATTGGAACTATTATCTGGATTGATTCTTTTTTGAAGATAGTTTTATTCCATATCGCCCGGGACCCCTGTGCTGCATGGGCGAGGTGCTCTCTTGGATGCCCAAAGCGAGTAATCCAGATTGAGTGATTAGCAATATTTTCTGATCGCAAACCTGATATATCATTTTTCCTGCTATGCATCGCACCAGATTCATGCTAGGCGGACCTGCAAAAATACTAGGGTCGGCGTGACTTGCAATAGTCGTAACTCACGTTTATGAGTATAAACCAATAGGTGGAAATTAGCACTCTAATTCGTTAGACGATTCGATCGCGTACATTGATCATTAATCAATGAATCGAATTGCCTTGCTATTTAACATTAGCTAATAAGCTTTAAAAATATCTGAGATATATTCAATACTTACCAGAGCACCGTAGAGCTGATAGTTGATCACGCACTATACCCAGGAGAGAGCAGATCATCACATCATCAATGCAGGTTGTTTGGCTACCGTTCAATCTATGCCTTCTAGAGTCTAGCGCAGTAGACAATATTCAAATTTATCATATTTATGAGGAAGCGTAGTATTTAGTACTTTAGCCGAAAACTAGACTATATTCTTACTTACGATATACATCAACTGATGACTGATCGCGTCTAGGCAGAGCGCTTTGTCGGCACACAAATGGCTCTTTCCGTAATACGACATCAATGGCATTATATTTAGCTTTAACCACTTGGGAGTTGTAATCACGGCCATGTTTTAGTCACGCTGTACTGATAAAAACCATGTAACTCCGTAGCTAGTCACAAACGCCTCAGAGCTAAAGTTTACAGATCGTGAATGAATAAATGCCGAAAATCGTACTGTATTAGCCAATCGGCTGGCTCTGGGAAAGTTTTCCAGGTAACCAGAATGTTAGTCATAACAACTCTTCGGATCCTGAGATTATACGCACTCTTTATCAATATCAGAGCACCATCGCTGACAGTGGTGTTGGCAGAGCGAAAGGGTGTCAATTAACGCTTCTTCTATCTCCACTCGTCCATCAAGTATCACGGGTTTTAAAATAGAACAACAAACCTTGTTTATAGGCACCGGCATAGATCATGCTAGCTAGCGTCACGATGTTGGGTATATAGAAAAACCCGGTTCAAAAGAGTAGCATAATAGGTACAGAAACTTATTAATGTAATAGTTGATCGAACAGATTCAACCAGCCGAACTTTTTTGTTATATTCCAATAACGCGCTTTCTCTTGGTGTAGTGCAACATGCCTATTATTATTCCACACTAAGCCACTAGCCGTGATATCAGTCCCCAGCTCGTTGTAATGAAGGCAAAACAGATAAACTGTCCTTATGCAGTAAGATGGGGTCTCAAACCGACATCGTGGGTCAAGTGAAGAAATTTATAATAAGCAACTACCTCCCGCCAATACTGCATACCTGGCGTCCACTATCACTATTAAATCCATATTAATTAAATCTGCCAAAAAATAATACATTCATTTAACAAAGATGAATATCACGACCAATCACTGATATCATTGGATTTTTAACTTTGCCCTTGCTCTTGCCTACTAAATAAAGTTAAGAGCCTATTTGATTAAGCTGATTTATTTCCCATTTAAGCCTTGAGCTGTACTCAGAACAACTAGATTTTCCCTGTGCCCTGGGATGGTTTCGCACTGCTAATATGCAAGATGGCTGCAATAATATGGGCTTCCTATTGTAGGATATGACTAGGACAGGAAACGGGTGTTTATTCAAACTACTTTATCTTTATATTGCCAACCTACTCAGTTAGAGTAGGTATACTTATTATGCCAACTCCATCACAAATATGTACTTTGCTATGGAAATTGGTAAAAATAAACCATGATGATGCAGTGCCACGAAATAAATTTCTAAAAGAGACAACTGATGACAGAACGGCAATACCGATACGATGTACCACGAATTATTTTTAATGTACTGTTTATTGTTATCATGATTATAGCTAGTTTTTGGGTTATCCAGCCGTTTATTCTCGGGTTAGCCTGGGCGGCAATGGTGGTGATCGCAACCTGGCCATTGCTAATTAAATTGCAAAACCTCATGTGGGGAAGACGCTCACTGGCAGTGATGGCGATGACGCTACTACTAATCTTGTTTTTCATCCTGCCAATTGCTCTTATAATCGGGAGCTTGGTGGATAACAGCGCTCTTTTTATCGCTAGGGCTGGTACACTCAGCAAAATGCATATGCCTAATCTTTTTTGGCTCCAATCCCTACCGATGTTCGGTGATAAAATTTATAGCAGCTATCATACCTTAGTCAATACTGGAGGTGCTGCAGTGCTAGCAAAAATACAGCCGTATTTTGGTCAAACTGCCACCTGGCTTGTCTCCCAGGCGGCATATATTGGGCACCTACTTTTCCACTGCACGCTGATGTTGTGCTTTAGCGTGATACTTTATGCGCGAGGTGAACACGTGGCGATGGGCATCCGCCATTTCGCCGTCCGTTTGGGTGCTGAGCGCGGCGATGCAGCGGTTCTGCTGAGCGGGCAAACAATTCGTGCAGTGGCGCTAGGCGTTGTAGTTACAGCACTTGTACAGTCAGTGTTAGGAGGGATCGGATTGGCATTGAGTGGTATCCCAGCCGCTACTTGGTTGGCGCTGTTAATCTTTATCTGCTGTGTGGCACAATTGGGAGCGCTTCTTATCCTTGTACCAGCCATCACCTGGCTATACTGGAATGGTGACACCACTTTAGCTACAGGCCTTGTGATATGGAGTGGCGTGGTCGCCACGTTGGATAACGTCCTCCGCCCCATCCTGATCCGGATGGGGGCTGATTTGCCCACGCTATTGATCCTATTAGGCGTGATTGGCGGTCTGCTGGCCTTTGGTTTAATTGGCCTATTTATCGGTCCTGTTGTTCTTGCCCTCTCCTACCGCCTACTCACCGCCTGGGTGAATGAGGCGGCTAATCCAACCAGCGCGCTGCAAGATGTGACAAGAAATCTGGAAGAAAGCTAGGTATGAATTCCACCCAGCTTGTCAGGCAGACACTTCCTTTACTCCTATCTTATAAAGAACTAAATTTCACTTCAAAATAAAATTTTCTTTTATTAAGGTTATTAACCGTACTTATCGCATTTTGCTATTATAATAGCATTGCATGAATTTCTATCTGTAGTATTTAATCGATTATTTATAAATATTTCAAACATTAGACGCACCAACTTAGGTATACTCTTTTATAAATGAGTTTGTAAATCACTACACTCCCAATCAGGACATATTAAATAAAATTACCGATTCCTATATCGTGCATATAGCACGAATTGAGATTATGAATTGTATCATATAATAATACAATATTGAATAGCAGAAGATAAGTAACTATTGACAAGACTTGAAAATTGACCAGCACCTATCTATTTAGTACAAAAAGAACCTTTCTCGCTTTTAAAACTAAATGTAATATTGAATTTTCAACTCATAATATTATTAGGCAGTGACTGAAAATTTATAAATATCGGAGATATGTATATAGATGTTAGTAAAATAGCGAGATAGTGCTTATCTGGGCGCGAAGCTTGCCCATACTTCTATCCGGCTTATCTTAAAATATTCTTAATAACGGTTATATTAATAATCGATATCTGAATTAGGTTCTTTATGAACTGATATTTGTAAAATCTTTTTAAACAAAATAAAGGGAAAGGTAATTGATTCGCAAAGGCATACACTATGATCATAAATCTTCTTGCACTAGATACTGTCATTAGCAGTATCCTCTATAATTTTAACGAGATTGGACCAATTTGCTATATAAATAACAAATTTAGTGATATATGCTCACTACAAAGTCCTTATCGAATCCTATGCATCGTAATAACATTAACCCATTGTTTGCATCATCAATACAACTGTTAAGCTGGTGATTACAGAACTGTCTGTGACCAGATGAATTTGTTATAATAACTACCATCATGAAAAGCGAATTCGGTAAAATGGCTCCATTTATCCTTAAACGCAACTTAAACGCAAAACAAGATAATGAGCATGCGCCACAGATTGTACGCAATTATGGTAGGTCTAGAAACACACAACTTATCAAGACTAATTAACCTCTTCAATAATAAACTGATCTGCTACGCTATTCAGTAAAGCCCGTAATCAAGTCACAGCCATCCTAGAGAGGACACTCCAGGAGCTGGAGTGAGAAGATGGATAAATTTAATACTCGGATTAGGTTGGCAATGATCAGATTTGCATCTACTAGCAAAGACTGAGTCCACATAGGTTATGCAGATCATCTCGCATCAAGCATCCTTCCTGGGCCATTCAGTATCAGAGAGGCACGTCAGAACACTCAAAAAGTGGTATTGTACCTTAGGCTTTCATAATCATTTCTGAACTCACCTAAGCAGTAACCGAATACGCCATTATTATAATCTTAAATATATGATCTTATCACTACAATTAAGCCCGTGTGAATACTGAATTTCAATACGGGGAATCGTAGATTCCAGGATCCCTAACTTGATAGAAATAATCTATTTATTACGTATTTTATCTTTAATGATATTAACCCACTATTTTAGTAAATTTCCCGTTAAGAAAGCCCATGAATAGCTTAAGCCACTACCTAGAATATCGGTAGAGATATGTATCTCATCAGAAATCCCTGCCTATTAGTAGAAGGGTATCAACCGTATCCATATACATAATTCATAACGGGCTCTCTTCGGTATTAGTCTCAGAAGAAGAGCAGCTCCCTTCATTCATCCCTCTCACATGTCCTACTTACTTTATCAAGTAATAAATATTTTTTACATATTCTTTTACATATTCTTCTATTATTGAATTTTCATCTTTTCTCAATTTTACGTTAGTCCATTGGTATCAGAACCGTTATTCTCCAAGTTAGGGATAGCCATAGAAGATCCGGTATTTTTAAAGAAATCCAATAACTCAAAATCTTTTTTATTTTTGGCAAGTATACTAGATACTAAATCGAGTTAAAAATCAGTGCATTCTTTTCTTGCGCCTTCAGCCACTTTCAGACGTGAATGAGATCTAAGCGCAAACCTGATATGGAATACGCAGCAGGTATCAGAACATGATAGTTATGTTACCACAAAGGGAATGGAGATAGCGCTAGAACCAATCAGTTCTGTATCGATGTTAATTTACACGGAGACAAGCCAAGCTTTACCTGCTCTTTCTTACTTCCATGGGCAGTTCTGCTTTTCTAATTAATTAAACAAACATTTTCATTGCCCGTAACTTCACATTTTCAGTGAAGAAAAAAGATAAATATCTTTAACAAGATCTATTCATATTTCAGTGCCAGAGCAACACTGAAGACGTTCTATGACTAACTCTATTCCGACTCTGGCTAGCTGCAAATTAGGTCACGCTATACGATCCGGCTATCAGATGTTTGGCAAGAAGGCATTATGATAATGAGAATACGCCAGATAGAATTACCTTAATTTAATACTGATAAATACTCATAGATCACCGTAATCAGTATTACCCTTTAACTCCTTAGTACTGATCACTTCTTATTTATCATCTTTCCACACACTATACTATATGTTAAATATATCACAATTCCAAAGACTTCCTGAGTGTCATGGCCAGGCACCCTTAACTAACTACTTAGTAAAAACCGCGCTTGCAACCCAGAATAACGAAATAAACGAGATCAAGAGCATATGCTTTTATACCTTACTTTTACGAATTACTGTTAGCTATCGCTAGCTTGCAATTCAAAGCTAGCTCTTGCAACAGCAAGATAAAGGGCACAATCCCGACCATATTACTATGCAGGCAAGGTGTGCCTACATGGCTATTATGACATCAGTTGCACTACTTCTTCTATTAATATCAGGCATGAAAATTTTGGTTTGGTTCCAGTATCAAGCCTATCACACACCGTACTTTGATGTGGATTTAGGCTAAACTGGTGCTGGGGTAATAGATTTATAGAGAAGAAAAACAGTGTTTTTTCTTACAACCAAGCTCAACGCCAGAACCGGTAGCTTAGATGCTTCATTGGATTCAACCGTTTATTGATAGCTAAATCAGTACCTTGTTCCAATAAACAACCTCTGTCATAACCACAACAACGGAGCAAGTTATTGATGTTATCAATAATTTTATATTGCTTATGAATGGCGGAGCCAGGCAAATACTTTCCACTTATATGATCACACGGATCAACCGTGTAGATTTAAATACTATTACTATAAAGTGACAGGCAGGAGTTGTGCAATACTAAATAGCTAGTCAGCTATCAGCTGGTAACTTAAAGATGTGCTATAAGATACCGCTCTCCCTCTTTGTATAAACATGAATAAATGAATAACGAGGAATGAAAGCTACCAACAGATCACAATCGATTCTCTAGAGAATACGCGCGTAATATAGTTATATTCCTTGGCGTTATCGGAGGGGGCTTATCGATACTCACACTGGCCATCATGCCCACCGTTTCATAGTAATACCCGCAAGGTACTTGCCTAGCTTGAACACATTAACATTACCCACCATCTATTACTTACAACTATCATTCTTTGCATGCACTAGTAGCACTACTATGCCCTCATCTAAAAGAGATACGGGTTTAACCCTTGATTCTCGAAGTAGACTTTCTTCTTTTCTTCACCCAATGGCTACTACCTCTGCTATTAGCGCAATGAGGGAAGACGCTGGAACGCCATAACATGCAGCTTTTTGAAGATCAGGGAGATACCTCAGATCACTCGTACAGAACCGACAGCTGATCTGCTAGCGTCGATTACGTTGATAAACGCCAGAAAAGGAGAAGAACCCCGCTTTTGTGAGGTTCAATCTAACTAACCCTTTACTCTTAGCAGAGTACCGTACGCACAAAACGACTTCGAATAACGTAAAATAACTAACATCCACTCGTTATTCTCGCTCTTCATCTGCGAGAAACTGACAGTGTAACAAGCCTTCTCGCTGTTTACGACGAATTACTCTTTCAGGCGGATAACAGTGCGCAAACGGAATTTCAGGGCACCTAGCTGGTGGAACACCATATTCCTTCCGTTATCAAGCGTGTCTACGTGCAAATCTTCACCGGAAAGATCCAATACTTAATTTCGCTGCAAGTGAAATGAGTATAGTTAATCTCCGCTTTAACTAGCACCTACCCGAAAATACGATCGCTGAAACTTGTGTTTCTCATACACTAACTAAAGGCGGCATTACACCAAACTAACATTTTCCTCTAATTGTAGGAAAATCCTTCAGCGCTGTGGACAGCGTACAGAATGACCAGCTAATAACTCGCTGAAATCAGAAGATCATTGTGCTATCAGCCAAGGCTGTTGCGGCATGCAACCTGCATGTATCCGTTGCATTATGCTAGTTATTACATCGACACTACTCGCATCTAGTTCAGTATTGCAAGGTACTGCCTTAATAGAAGTAGGTTACTGATATTCCCTTCACAATTGACTTCTCTAATCAAGTAGCTGCCCGGAATAGTATTAACTTTCACCTAAGACGTTTACAAACCTGTTACAATCGGCTAACTTGCTAACTCATGGTGAGAAAATTTTTCCTCTAGCACTAGCACTGGCACTAACTGAGGTAGGACTCGTTTCAATTATCCGGAAACGACATTAAAATGGTTAATCTTCCTAGCTATACTACCCGCCAACGACGCAATAATCAACTTGCGCGCTAAGTAAGCGCAACGAACAGGACAAGCAACTGAGCATCTGCTACCATCTGCATCCATTAACGCTGCCAAAATAAAAGATTAACCATTAAGGCACTTATTGGTTGTAAACTATGCAATTTTGAAACTATTACCTGCCAGATTAAAACACATGGAGGATGCTCCCGGAATCTTCTGGCAGAGATCCAAAACGACTCTGCATTATCAGCGACTACGCACTATTTGTGTTCTAATTATTCGCAATACCAATGATGCTGCTGAGACTTATTGGCTTATTAGTTCGATGCGCTGAGCTTACACTAACAGGCTCCTGCCCTTGCTGTTAATTTATCCCATCAGCGGAAGTAATTGAGGTTGTCGGTCACTATTATTACTTGGATACAATATCATTAATCACTTCTCTATGAGAGCCATCCGCGTAATTATGATGTCAGTAACGATTAAAAGTTGCGTCATCTCTTACCATCAATAATAGATAACATTCACAAATCACAGTTCGTGATTTTGATAAGCACCATTCGTTTATCCGGCCGACGTGCTCCTAGCATACGGAAAACCTAGCAATTGGAGCTATTCAGTTAGGCAGTTAATAACCAACTATAAAGGAATGAATCTCTTCATTAGTACGCTGCAGTTGTTATTAGTAAGCGCACTGCTGTTCAACTTTCCGGTGAAGTGGTTGTGTCGAGGTCGTACTGACGTATCTGCTACGCATAGCTCTCGCTGCTACTCACCACCGCCTTCCTCCCTTCGCCCGCATAGGCGAAAAAATGTTGCCTGTTAGTAAACTAGATTATGAGGCGTACTATCTATGGATTTAAGAACACTGATAGGTGTGTTCATTAGCTCTAACTGTTTACCCTTTTCTCGCGTCACACTCTTCGGCAACTGCGTCAGCTCTCTGAAGAAGCGCTCTTAGGGAACGCCATGACTAGAGGGAATTGTAACGTGAAAGTTCTCATGACTTAGGTTCTTTACGTCTTTCCTGCTATCAATCCAGATAAGCATCAATCTTTCATTGCTTCTCACAACAAACCTTCCTATTTAAAACCCCTACTCAATGAAGCGTGGTACGCGACACCTGTGCCCTGCAGAGTTAAGACTGGAAACTAATGGTTCCTCTTAAAACAATTACTGTCTAATGATATTCTATCTTTTATTCGTAGCCTTCTCTGTGGACTAGGTAATAGAATCACTGGTAGGACTTAAATTATTATTCATATTACAGGTCTTGCATTTATATTTTATCTATGGCACAGCGGGCACCCAAGATTTTTGTCTAATATCAAGACTTAACCTGGAATATGTGGTTTCTACTTTTACTAACTATCATACCTAGTAGTTTTTTACATGCAGCGTTATCTCTATTGATAACTAGTCAATATTCATTCTAACGTGAAAAGCGAAGCGATAGGTGTGAGCGTACATTCGCAAGGTCCCATATGGAATGTAAAAATTAACTCCGCTTTAGGTAATGGTAGCTAACAATAACCTAGTTATTACATAGCAGGATAGAAATATTGTATTTCTCAGAAAGTACATACTAAGATGAAGTTTATACATGGATACGTTATCAACAATATGAATAAACAGGAGCAACTCCAATAACATTGATCTATTAAATAGCATTAAAGACACGCAATAGGTAGCGTGGAGATCCGCGCTACCTCTGTAAAAGACAGAGATCAAAGTATCAACGGACAACCCTAGTGGATTAAGTTACCATAAGGCACTAACCGAGAATATAAATAGCCTTAACAAAGTTCAAAATATAGACCGTAAAGCTAGTAAAGCACGCAGTAGTGAAGTGACGAGAGTGACCAAGATAAACTGCCTCATAAGCGCAGGTCTCTAAGCTATTAAGCACATACCTTAGTAGACACACTGGAAACACGATTGTGGTAAGAGGAACAGTAAAAATCCGGACAGTTCAGCTTCCTGACTTGCCTCTCCAAGAAAATGGAGACAGTCTAGACTGGACTACTTAGATTTAGCTCAGCAATCCCAGGAACTAGTCTTAGTGATTGATTAAATAACGACGATGATACATAGGTAACTTACAGTAGCATTGGCATATATTAATGCTCCAAGGTTATTAGACTTAGCATATATTAACTTCAAACCCTAATAGGCTGCCCTACACAAACACGCGAAATTCAAAATTCTTATAGGGAGCAAACCAGCACCGTTAAGCTTATTGCAGTAGTCTTGTCTCTTTTTGCCTAACAGGCATCTCTTTCACAAAAGATTGATATTCTTTGGAAATATTAATATTCCCCATCAGTATGTCAATAAGTAAATATTACGCACTGATTGATAAATAACTTCCAGTTAAATATTTTTTGATGATTATATAGTTAAATATGTTATCTGGAATCACCATTAATGCTATCGATCTAGCATATCGATTTGTATAGAAACAACGTAATATTTCAACAAATTAGCTAACTACTTCATTTTTACTCACTGAGCATTCTTAATCCATCATTGATTTTAAATGCAGTCAATGGCAGTCTGTTATGAGTTCGATCTTCTGTTAATCGAAAAGAATTAATTAAAAAACAGTCTCTTCAGGATTCATAATTAGCAGAAAAAATAGCTGTTAAATCAGTCTCTATAACGATGCGTTAGTAATCTATTTATCATTAATCAGATCAACACTTTACGTGATCTAATAAATCAATCTTAATTAATATTAAAAAATCTAAATATTAACATATCCCGTTAAATTGTATATTTATACAGAAACAGGTCCCTCATTAAAAATATAATTTGAACCTATATCAGCAACCATAGGAATCAGATGTAAGTAGATTTTTATCCAATATTTAAATTTAATAAACTACATCGCGATTTGCCAATATTGAAATTAATTATTTTAATTAACAAATTAATTAAATATAAATACGTTCGCATTTAATTAAAAGTGGTATGGAATATGCAAAGAAACCAATTATTTTAGCCAAGTTAAATTTAAAAAATAATTAAGATCATACTCTTAAATTTGAACTACGTCTTTTATAAACCTATGTATCATACAAACACCTCGCACAAAGTCTTTTAAATAGTCAAACCAAACATTAGTGAATGGAAATGCAATAAAATAACAGTGAAATTCACCTCATGATTTACTAAATTGATAAGAACATGAATACTAATGGATTAGTAAATTTACATTAAGGCTAGATGCGCCTGGCCTGATAATAGACGCGTTTCTAATAGATTTTATGTAGGGAGGAGCGAATAACACTATGGTGAGTTGAGCGTGGATACATTGATGGTTTTTCATAAACACCAACGCATATCTTATCTTTATCACTACCAGTTTAGGAAAACCACACACTACCCTCCACTACTCAAGCGCAACATGAGTAGCAAATAAAGTCTTTGCTTCGACTGAGCCTAATAACGACATATCGGAACGGTCACTAAAGATAGTTGAATGAACCCTAACCATTCTACCCGACGCGATCTGCACCTCAGTAACGGAAAGGTTTGCCCATACCTTTCCGCACTAATTGTTCAATGTCGCAATCACTAAAATGCAGTCCGCTAACTGTCTAGTACGTGCCATTTACCTGTGGTAGCTAACAAAAATCACATTCTTTAATAAAAACTAAGCGCATAATATTTTATCATAAACGGGTTAGCAGATAATGACATCCTTAGCCTTGCCAAAACGCTTGCATCGCAAACTTGGCTTGGGCGGGACTATTTGTCATTAATTAATCTGATAGAAAATAAACCCGCAAGTTCGCTTTAGGAAGAAACCCCGCATAAACTACACCGAATACAAACAGAAATCCTGACAATGCCTGCTAAGGCAGCAGTTTCTTTAGCCGTACCTCGGCAGTTAATTGAAAGCAATGTGGCTTCTTGCTAACATAGCTAGATTCCATCAATGATGAATCTGACTAGGCCACTAAAAGAAGCTCATAATGGGTGCTATTTTTATAAAATTAACGAAACACAATTCCCTTAATCTTATCGCTCATAGGCAGACGTTATTTGTAAGACTTTCCGCTCGACGACTGCAAAACCAACGATACTTTTAGCTGCGTATGCGCCTGTCATAACAATTAGATGAGACTGAAATCGCTGATCAAATTAATTTGAGCATCTGATGCTTCCAAGCCATAAGCGACCTTCCCAGCCTGACTTAAAATGACTAGGTCGAACGCTTGAGTTACTAAGCAAGCTAACGGCCAGATACGCCCTATCGATCAGCACGTATTAAGTTGTAATCCAATTCAACCCTCTGAAGCGAATAGAACTCTGCGGTAACTTGGAAGCGGTCATCAATTTTGAGATTGCATAACTGATCAACGGATAGAGCGAGAACTGGTGAGGCGATGAGTAGTGCCACCACTCAAGTGTATCAGTTTCGGAAAGCATAGCTAACGTTCTCCAGAAGCCAACGCGATGATCCTAATCACATTTTCTTTTATATGTCATCATTGAAACCCTCTGCTTGGAAACAACCAACGATAAGAAGCGATCTAGCATTGAGAACAGAGACAACAGCTTGTTTAGTAGTTCATTTTTCTTGAATACTTTCGATTCGCTACCTATACAGCATCGTCTCTATATACGGCCATCAACAGCGCCAATGACTTCATGGGCGCACAATCGCAGTTTGTGGCTTTCTGTCGAAAGGGCTAGCAAGCATACAGACATGGTTGCCAAACTGAATAGGGAGAACAATTCGTAGTGCTTCGCACGTGCTTGATAATACTTGAGCAAGCCCAGAAATACTACCTGCATTAATACCACACATTAAGATCGGTAATGATACCAGCATGGTGATTTCTGATGAGCATCATCCCCTGGCAATCACTAAATATGTTCTGCCAGAAAGAAATCCTTCTTGTACTTTTCTATCACTAAGCAATACATATCAGTAATATGTAGGTTAACTCAGAGCGTCACCAAGACGCCGCCGACCAAGAGAAAATAGGTTTTAATGGGCAGCTACTGCCTGATAAAAGAGATCACCGCAATTTCTAGCAATGTCAGCACTAGGACGTGTTTGATCATAATGGATCTGCTATGGGCAGAGATAATCAAGCATAGCCGCCTCACTCACCTTTGCTCAGATCGCTTTCAGGATCAAGCAATGATCGACTTCACAGCCGTGAAGCCACAAGCACATCGTCAGATCGAGCACGATATAGGTGACGCTGCAAAATACAAACACTTGATAAGGAAATTCATACTGGAGTTAGACTGGATGCTTATTGCGCCACATAAGCATTAGCAGATGAAAATCTTAATAGGGTTATTATTCTAGTAATACATACTAAAACGAAATGCACTACAAATTATATTCTCCGCATCTCCATTTAGGGGGGTGACTACATTTGTATCTAGATACTACCTTTTAAAACAGTGCAACCTTAACAGGTTCGACACCCTCCTATCACATATTACAGCATTTTACGACTGATTCGACGTATCGGATCTGATCGAGTTGCCACAACCACTAGCCATTTTTCAAATCCAACAAACAGAGCAAAGGTCAGCAATATGGTTCGTGTTCTGTGTAGACCTATTATAAAACTTCCTTCACTTTAGGTTAACATTCCAAACAAACTGCGTGCCTAGAGAACTCATTACGCGTAATATAGCTCACCTAATAATAATACTTAATCTCATGGCATCATCTCGGACAGCGAACAGTATTACATAACCTGCTCTTCACCCCCTTCAAGCATTATTAAGCCATCACTACCATCGCTATCGCTTTTATTTTCAGTATAACTAGCCTAGAGTGAAATGCTTGATTATTGTAATAAGCTTGAGGGCTAGCTCCTTAAAGCTAAGCAGGAAATTAACTGTGGTACTAATCTCTTTGTCAAAATAAGTAGCGTGATAGGCATTTACAGGATAGCACTCGGGTCTTGCACAGTAGTAACCTCAATGGGTCCGTACCAAAACTAATTATTGTTATCTTTGAAACCGAAGCACTGTTTTTACCTACAGTACTCATGTATCAGCCCGCCACCACCCGGAACATTTTACCTCCTGGGCTGTCTGGCGCACTCAGCATAAACGCCAAGTAAGCTCTGTGGCATGAACTTGGCCGAAGATAAAAGACTAACTTTAACTTGATCACCTTATAATCCCAGGCATGTAACCTCCCTGCATAACCTACTTCAGCATTGCGATGTTCTTGATTCATACCCTAATGCAGGTAAAAGATTTGATCTTAGCCAACCGGAACTAACCAAACAATCTCATGCATAGAATACAGCTGCATTCGAACTCTCTATTCTAGAGAGGACATTAGATTAAAAAGACGCTAAAGATAATAGTCCATTTTATTCGATCGAACACTGAAGAAAGATTTGCCTGTATATCATACTGCTCAAACTGCCTCTATCAGCAGAGGCAACCGTTTAGTTGTGCCGCTGAAGGTATCGACGTCAAACTATAAACTGGCGTTTCATAAAAACTTCTCCATTTAACATTAGATCACAAGAAACAATCTGACGTGCCTCAAAAGAGGTCTTCTCTTTCCATCTTATTCCATCCTTAGTCACCAGTCAGGCGCACGCCAAATATTTTGATAATCGGTATGCGATATTCAAGATATAAACACTTTTTCTCTATAACAGCGACTACTTCAATAGCTTTAAAGCCGGCGCAGATCGGGAGGTTATCGGGACGTAGATAGCCATTGCAGCTATGTAAACATTTTTCTACCCGTGCATAAATACTTATTGATTGCTAAATTTAAAAATAGGCAATAATGTGCCGCCGCACAGGGGAGCATAATGTTTGTCATAAGAATAACGATCTAATTCCGTTATGAATATCACTGCAAAAGCGCTTTTACGCGATACCACATCTTTCTTAATCAGGTTCCTCCCAGCAGGCTGGGAAGAAGTTTATAATACGTCCTGAAGAATAAATGCGAAATGCATCTAGACTCTCTAAATGTGGCCTCATCCAATCATATAGCCACAACATACTGAATCTCACCCCCTTCTTTGCTTAGGTTAGGCTAGACAACCTAATCTAGTACTTACTTAGATACTAAAGCGATCTCACATAATATGTTAGTCAACTCAATGATCTAGTATGAGTGCTTGTCGTAAAATGCTTTGTCATCCCACATAATAATCCCCTCAGAGGTGAACTGGAAGTTGATGCGCTGTTCACGCCAGACAGTTGTAGAAACTGACAAATGCTATTTGACAGCCAGATTAAAAACACGAAAGATGTAGAATTGTGCACTATGAGCTGTGGCAATTATCACCAGCTCACTCTGAGGTCACATTTCTTGAAATAGCACTCAATCCATTCTGAATGAATTCCGCTATCGCTGGCACGAAGTGGCAGCGCCATTTATCGAGAATAAAGTAATAATGCTAGGCCGATCTCCAAGAGAGAGAAAACCTAATGATTATTTCATAATAGCCAGTAAGTTACATATTACACGCATCAGCAGGGTTTATTTGTATTAAAACAAATAACAAAAGCGTTATTATATTATAGCTGACGCTCTTTTCTGCTCAACACTTGCTTTCTCCTCCTACTGATCTGAGGAACTGAACAGCAAGGCTGCTTCTATCTATTTTAGTCATGAATAAAAATATTAGTTATTATAAAATATAAATAATATAAGGGTATGTGACAATTCATATTGTCATTCCCTAGATTCCTGAAACGGAAAATAGCTAAACAGCTTCTTGCCCTGCTTCCGGAATATACCGATTATGTTAAATCATTTTCGACTGTGCAGCCTTACTTTTTATTAACACTTCAAGATTGAGGTGGTTGATACTATTAACTGTAATAGCATTCATATGTGTTGTTCCTCATTCTTCAGCACCACTATAAAGCGTTTATAAATCAGTTTAAATAGGTGTAACCTAGTGGTGAATTTCAGACAATAAAAATACGATGATGCAAACATTAATCGTCCTCTAGCTTAAAGATCACTTTTATTACCTAAAATAAGGTATTTACCAGATTTGAAGGGAAGAATGGATGACGGCATCAGCGTACTAGTTTAGAAAGTCAAATATAGTCCGCATGGAAAAACTCTCTCAGAGACTAGGTCTTCGCATACAGTGAGTAAAGAAGATATAACATATAGGCTGACAAGTATTATACGGGCATACACTAAGCTTAGCACGATCTTGTATCTCGCTCCACCATACTAGCAGGTAAAGTAGATATGGTGTTTATTGCATTCTAGCGTAAGTATTACTGTGTGATAACAACGCTGGAATAGTATAATAGTAAAAGCGATTCATTCGCTGATTACTATCCAGAGATGCTAGACTTTATTCAAACTGAAGATAAAAGAATCCAGCACAACAAATTTCCTTGATGACAACTGCAGACACAATGCATCGGAGTGACTATCAAACTTTTAAGAAGCCGTCAAGGACGGGTTGCTTATTCGCACATATCACAGATATATGCGATTCATGGAAAAGCAGTAACAAAGCTTGAGTTAGTTTTAATCCCCTACTGAAAGGCTATTGATTAATCGTCTAATTGACAGGGTGAACTTTGGTTGTTCCCATAAGGCTAATTACACACCTAACAATAGACCTTGCAACTCAACACAGTTTAAATAAACCTGTGTTACATCCGTTTCCATGAGGCGAATGAATGCCAATACATTAATTGTATTTTAATCTAAAATAAGCTATTTATTGACCTAGTAAACTGATTCATTACAATGCAAACAATTCAAATCTGTGTATCTTTTTTCAATGCTACAGCTTCATTAGCAATACTATGTAGGCATGGCGGCAGAATACTATTCATGCGCCTTAGCGCAGTTATCTACATCATTTAATCAGATCGCGGCATTGGGCACTGTTGAACGATATATAAAAATTTTCACCAGCTATCTAACTCAGTGGCGGTTTATTTTTGTTCAACAAGGTACGGATAAACGCTAGTTAGCCCCTGCTAAATCTTTTTCACCTTACTCTGCCCATAGCAATCTATGTCTCCAGGTTATGACCAAGATAAATTGGAGTTAGCACATACAGAGAGCCAAGATCTATCCAGTGTTGGGTAGGGCTTATTAAATTAGCGATTATTCTATTTCCCTAACTCATGCTGTTGTAATGGCTCATGATGCGTTCGTGCAAATATTCAAGACCGTTATCAGACTTCCTAACGGCAGTAAACGCCATTAAATCCTAGGATAGCATGGCATTGCTAAAAATAAAAATCACCGCTTACGCCCATAGGCTGCAGCACTGCTCTCCTTTCAAGAGAGCGTGAAGCGACTCAATAACTCAATCGTTCTAATATAAAGGGGATTTAGAGTATGATTAAGCCATGAAATAGCAGTAAGTTTGTGAAAGCGGCCCTTGTGTGTGAAAGCGTGTACGGGCATGTCCTGACTGATATCAAAATGATTGAGGTGGTTTTCTGCTATTTACGTGATATCGAAAGCACTCTCAGTAGGGCGAAGCATAGAGCCATGGCCTGCTCAAACTCAGGATTGTATTTTATGTAGATGTCTGGTTTCTCTTAATGCAGGACATGTAGAATACCTAAGGTGCTGAAGCACCTAAAGACCGTACCATCATGCGCTAGCATACTAAATATACTGGTAGGTTATACTCAGCGTAGTGAATTTAATACAACACACAAACATTCCAATATTATACGACATACGTATAATCGCATCGATCGCGATCAACATAACTAAACTCTGCGGCTAGTTACCTCAAGCAAATAATCCATCTGATAAAGCGCCTAGCGCTAACGCCAGTCGCTTTATCAGTAGTGTGTGAGCACTTACTCCTGTTGATCGATCTCAGCAGCATTATCGAGCCATTTTATTTCTTCTTCCTTCACTTGTGCGCCCAACTTCCAAGCTATCCAGCTCTGTGTCTTTTGCGAGTTCAGCTACTCGCTGTAGGGCAACAACATTCTCGTGATCCGCTGTTCGGATCAACCTAACACCTTGAGTATTACGCCCCACCACACTTACCTCTGAAACCCTGGTCCGAACCAAAGTGCCAGCATCAGTGATTATCATGATCTGATCAGTCTTATCTACTTGTTCAGCACTAACCACCTGACCGTTTCGCTCGCTTACTTTGATAGATATAACGCCCTGAGTAGCGCGCGACTTAGTTGGATATTCAGTAATTGCAGTGCGTTTACCAAATCCATTTTGAGTCACAGTTAAAATATCACCTGCACCACGCGGCACGATCAGCGAGATAACGCTATCACCTACCCCCAAGTTAATACCACGTACACCAGTCGCAGTGCGGCCCATAGACCGCACCTGCGTTTCAGGGAAGCGCACCACCTTACCACTCGATGAAAAAAGCATCACTTCGTTGCTGCCATCAGTCAAATCGACCCCAATCAGTTCGTCTCCTTTATGGAGATTCACGGCAATAATACCGACACCACGCGGACGTCTGAACTCCGTCAATGCAGTTTTTTTCACCGTTCCACTAGCCGTCGCCATAAACACATGGCGTCCTTCTTCATACTCACCCACAGGCAAAATAGCAGTAATACGCTCATTTGCTGCGAGCGGTAGCAGATTAACGATTGGACGACCTCGAGCAGCACGACTAGCTTCAGGTAGTTGATATACCTTCATCCAGTACAGACGGCCGAGACTCGAGAAGCACAGGATGGTATCATGGGTATTAGCTACCAACAGACGTTCAATAAAATCTTCTTCCTTAATACGAGCGGCAGACCGACCTTTGCCACCGCGGCGTTGAGCTTCATAGTCAGATACCGGCTGATACTTAACATAGCCCTGATATGATAATGTCACCACCACATGCTCCTGATTGATAAGATCTTCAATGTTGATATCTGAGGTATCGGCGGTGATTTCAGTTCGACGGCTATCGCTGTACTGGTCTTTTACCGCCAGTAATTCCTCACGGATTACTTCCATCAGACGAACCGGGGTTTCCAGAATAAAAGTCAGCCTAGCGATAATGTTAAGCAACTCTTTATACTCGTCCAGAAGCTTCTGATGCTCTAAGCCAGTTAATTTTTGCAGCCGCAGGTCTAAAATTGCCTGAGCCTGCTGCTCTGTGAGGTAATACTTGCCGTCAAGGATACCAAATTCCGGTTCCAACCAGTCTGGTCTGGCAGCATGATCACCAACACTTTCTAGGAGTGCCCGCACATTACCTAATTCCCAACCCTGAGCCACTAAAGCAACTTTTCCTTCCGCTGGGGTCAGTACACGGCGCATCAACTCAATAATTGGATCGATATTAGCCAGTGCGATAGCCAGCGCTTCCAGTATATGCGCGCGTTGGCGGGCTTTACGCAGTTCAAAAATCGTACGCCGCGTCACCACCGCACGTCGATGGCGAACAAAGGAAAGGAGAATATCTTTCAGGTTCAGCAATTTCGGCTGGCCCTGCTGTAGAGCCACCATGTTGATACCAAAAGTCACCTGCAGCTGAGTTAGCTCATACAGATTATTCAACACCACCGTACCCACTGCATGGCGTTTAACTTCAATCACTATGCGCATACCTTCTTTATCTGATTCGTCTCTCAGCGCGCTAATACCTTCTATACGCTTTTCTTTTACCAACTCAGCGATCTTTTCAATCAACCTCGACTTGTTTACCTGATAAGGGATCTCGTGAACAATGATCATTTCGCGCCCAACTTTGGCATTAGTTTCCACCGATGCACGCGCTCGCAAGTAGATTTTGCCACGACCAGTACGGTAAGCTTCTTCAATGCCACGGTGACCATTAATAATCGCCGCAGTCGGGAAGTCAGGTCCTGGTATGTGCGCCATCAACCCTTCGATACTGATATTTTCATGATCGATATAGGCCAAACAGGCATTAATAACTTCTGACAGGTTATGCGGGGGGATATTGGTTGCCATACCTACGGCAATGCCCGAGGCACCATTAATTAACAAATTCGGGATCTTTGCCGGCATAACGGCTGGGATCTGCTCGGTACCATCGTAGTTAGGTACGAAATCCACCGTTTCTTTTTCTAGATCCGCTAGGAGTTCGTGTGCAATCTTGGACATACGCACTTCAGTATAGCGCATCGCAGCAGCAGAGTCGCCGTCAACGGAACCAAAATTACCCTGGCCATCTACCAGCATATAGCGCAGTGAAAATGGCTGAGCCATACGCACAATCGTGTCATAAACAGCTGTATCACCATGCGGGTGATATTTACCAATTACGTCCCCCACGACACGTGCCGATTTTTTGTATGGTTTATTCCAATCGTTACTCAATACATTCATTGCGTAAAGCACGCGGCGGTGAACCGGCTTGAGTCCATCACGCACGTCTGGTAAGGCACGTCCGACAATAACGGACATCGCGTAGTCCAAGTATGCGCTTTTTAACTCATCTTTAATATTCACCGGTGTAATTTCTCTGCCAAGATTGCTCATGGACCTGCTATCCCTCTACTAATGATTCATCTGCCCTTACCATAGTTGACAAGGGTTTAAACATGATATCATAAAGCACGCTTTACGGTATTAATAAGCCCAGGTCCTGCGAGGGCGAATATGTACTACAGTAAGGCACATAGGTCTTGCGACTAAAACCGTCTAATCCGACCAATACAATAGGAAGCTTTTACACTAATGAATTCAGAACCATCCAAGCGCACAAAGCAAAATATAGATCGCCAGGAAATCGCCAAGTTTGAGGCAGTGGCCGCCCATTGGTGGGATCCGGAAGGCGAATTCAAGCCTCTACACCGTATCAACCCCTTACGGCTACATTACATCATGCAACGCGCCGATGGTGTTTTTAGTAAAAAGGTGCTGGATATTGGCTGCGGTGGTGGAATTTTAGCTGAAAGCATAGCGAACGAAGGGGGACAAGTGACAGGCTTAGATATGGGCAGAGAACTACTAAAAGTTGCGCGCCTTCACGCATTGGAAAGCGGTGTGAGTGTGACTTATGTACAGGAGACGGTCGAAACCCATGCCCAAGCCAATATACAGCAGTACGATGTGGTTAGTTGTATGGAAGTGCTGGAACATGTACCTGATCCAGCCTCCGTGGTGTATGCCTGCTCACGTCTAGTGAAGCCTGGAGGACATGTCTTCTTTTCTACCATCAATCGCAATGCTAAATCCTGGCTGCTGGCTGTGATCGGTGCGGAATATATCCTAAAAATAATCCCGAAGGGCACTCACGACCATCAGAAGTTTATCCGCCCCTCCGAACTAATCAGCTGGGTTGACGGAACGCCACTACACGAAAAGCACATGATCGGCCTACATTACAACCCGTTCAACGAACATTTCAAACTTAGCCATAATGTTTCTTTAAATTATATAGTGCATCTGCAGAATGCAGTTTAATAATCCAAGCACCCGTTATTTTGATTGAATTTTGTTCGCATTGGCTCAAAAAGAGTTCTCTAAAATTTAATAGCCTCTAAACCACCATATTTGAGTTTTAAAGTAAATCGATATCCTGATGTTGATAAATTTTCTGCCTCAGGCACAACACGCGTCTAACCAACAGTTAGAACTGAACTTAACATTATCCGCATTTTTGTTCACTTGCAAATGGCCTATTTTCCCACTATCTTGTTATTTCATCAAATAGACCACTATCTATATATAGTATTTACATACAATGCAGAGCGACTACACTTCTAGTTCGGAGTACCCTACAAACAGGTAATACACTACATGAATCAAACTCTACTTGTAACCAAACGCGATGGCCGTAAAGAGCCCATCAACCTCGATAAAATCCACCGGGTCATCGACTGGGCAGCCGAGGGGTTAAACAATATTTCAGTCTCTCAAGTAGAGCTACGGTCACATCTTCAGTTTTATGACGGCATAAAAACTGCCGATATTCACGAAACTATCATTAAATCAGCTGCCGATCTGATCTCCTGTGATGCACCAGACTATCAGTATCTGGCGGCACGATTGGCAATTTTTCACCTTCGTAAAAAAGCATATGGGCAGTTTGAACCCCCGCATCTTTATGTTCATGTCATACGCATGGTAGAGATGGGTAAGTACGATAAGCTGTTGCTGGACGATTATAACAGCGAAGATTTTGAAAAAATGGACGCCTTTATCGATCATTGGCGAGACATGAACTTCTCTTATGCTGCCGTCAAGCAGCTAGAAGGCAAGTATTTAGTTCAGAATCGCATTAGCGGTAAGATCTACGAGAGCGCTCAGTTCCTATATATGCTGGTAGCAGCCTGCCTATTCTCTAACTACCCGCGAGAAACCCGTCTGGACTATGTCAAACGTTTCTACAATGCGATTTCCACTTTTAAGATTTCACTGCCTACACCAATCATGTCAGGCGTGAGAACACCAAGCCGTCAGTTCAGCTCATGCGTACTGATAGAATGCGGTGACAGCCTGGATGCCATTAACGCCACCTCCAGCGCCATTGTAAAATACGTTTCGCAACGCGCTGGCATCGGTATCAACGCTGGTCGAATCCGTGCATTAGGAAGCCCAATCCGTGGTGGTGAAGCATTCCATACTGGCTGTATACCTTTCTACCAACACTTCCAGACCGCCGTGAAATCCTGTTCCCAAGGTGGCGTTCGCGGTGGAGCTGCAACCCTCTTCTACCCTATTTGGCATCTAGATGTGGAAAGTCTGCTAGTGCTCAAAAACAATCGTGGCGTTGAAGGTAACCGCGTGCGCCACATGGACTACGGAGTACAACTGAATCGTCTGATGTATCAACGCCTTATTAAGGGACAAGAGATCACTTTATTTAGCCCCTCTGATGTACCAGGGCTCTACGCAGCATTTTTTGCCGATCAAGCCGAATTCGAACGGCTATACACCCAATATGAGCAAGGGGATAGTATCCGCCAGAAACGAGTAAAAGCGGTTGAGCTTTTTTCTTTGATGATGCAAGAACGTGCGTCCACTGGCCGAATTTATATTCAGAACGTCGATCACTGCAACACCCATAGCCCGTTCGATCCGCAGATCGCACCAGTACGTCAGTCAAACCTATGCCTAGAAATCACCCTACCAACCAAGCCTCTGAATGACATTAACGACGAAAATGGCGAAATAGCCCTATGTACGCTGTCCGCCTTCAATCTCGGCACCCTCGACGATCTGGATGATCTAGAAGAACTAGCAACTTTAGTGGTACGTTCACTTGATGCCTTACTCGGCTACCAAGATTATCCGATTAAATCTGCACATCGTGGGGCAATGGGTCGCCGTACTTTAGGCGTGGGTGTGATTAATTTTGCCTACTATCTCGCAAAGAACGGCGTCCGCTACTCTGATGGCAGTGCTAACTGCCTAACCCATAAGACGTTTGAAGCTATTCAATATTATCTCCTGAAAGCCTCTAATCGCTTGGCCCAGGAACAAGGCGCTTGCCCTTGGTTCAATGAAACCACCTATTCGCAAGGCATTCTCCCAATCGACACCTACAAAAAAGATTTGGATATCATCTGCAAGGAGCCATTGCACTATGACTGGGAAAGCCTGCGTCAAGAAATTAAGCAAAGCGGCCTGCGAAACTCCACCCTATCAGCCATCATGCCGTCGGAAACCTCTTCGCAAATTTCCAACGCCACAAATGGTATTGAGCCACCGCGAGGCCATATCAGTATCAAAGCATCAAAAGATGGTATCTTGCGTCAGGTGGTGCCAGAGTATGAATGCCTGAAAAATAACTATGAACTTCTGTGGGAGATGCCAAACAACGAGGGCTACTTGCAACTAGTCGGGCTCATGCAAAAATTTATCGACCAATCGATCTCCGCCAACACAAACTACGACCCTGCCCACTTTCCAGGCGGAAAGGTGCCAATGACACAGCTATTGAAAGACCTACTAACCGCCTATAAGTTTGGAGTCAAAACTCTTTACTACCAGAATACACGCGATGGCGCAGAGGATATACAGGAAACCTTTCATCCTACTAAGGGAGATGATGATAATTGCGAAAGAGGCGCCTGCAAGATCTAATGTTGAACACCAGTGAGCCAAAATCAACGCCTGCTAAAGGTTATGTCGATAGACAGGGCAAACAGAGAAACCAGAGACTAGATCAAGTACGTACTGATTTCGCGCACTCTTAATGGCAAACAATGGCACGAAAAGCATAAATTGAAACGGAACGTTTCCACGCCTTGTTTAGCTATGTTACAATGGAATACGGCTTATGGCATATACCACTTTTTCTCAGAATAAAAACAACCCATTGCTAGAGCCAATGTTTTTCGGCAAGCCGGTTAATGTTGCGCGTTACGACCAACAAAAGCATGCAATATTTGAAAAATTAATCGAAAAACAGTTATCCTTCTTCTGGCGCCCAGAAGAAGTTGATATCTCCCGTGACCGCATTGACTATCAGAAGCTACCGGCGCATGAGCGGCATATCTTTATTAGCAATTTAAAGTACCAAACGCTATTGGACTCTATCCAGGGGCGCGGCCCGAATGTCGCCCTACTGCCGCTAATCTCGATCCCAGAGCTAGAAACCTGGGTGGAAACATGGTCTTTCTATGAGAGCATCCACTCACGTTCTTATACCCATATCATCCGCAATGTCGTTAACGATCCGGCGCTGGTGTTCGACGATATCGTCACCAATCAAGAAATCCTGAAGCGTGCGAAAGACATTGCCGGCTACTATGATGATCTAATCAAAATGACTAGCTACTACCATCTTCTTGGAGAAGACCGCCATCAGGTTAACGGGGAAACTGTTACTGTCAGTTTACGCGCACTAAAAAAACAACTCTATCTGTGCCTGATGAGTGTCAACGCTCTAGAGGCGATCCGCTTTTACGCTAGCTTCGCATGCTCCTTCGCCTTCGCAGAACGTGAGCTGATGGAAGGAAACGCAAAGATCATCAAATTAATTGCCCGTGATGAAGCCCTACACCTTACCGGTACTCAGCATATGCTCAACCTGATGCGTACCGGTGCGGATGATCCAGATATGGGGGAAATCGCTATAGAATGCCGGCAGCAGTCCTACGATCTATTCCTGCTGGCCGCCCAACAAGAAAAAGAATGGGCCGCATACCTGTTCCGTGACGGCTCTATGATCGGCCTCAACAAGGATATTTTGTGTCAATATGTCGAGTACATGAGCAATATCCGCATGCAGGCTGTCGGCCTTGATTTGCCATTCAAAACCCGCTCTAACCCAATCCCATGGATCAATGCTTGGCTCATGTCTGACAACGTTCAGGTAGCTCCGCAGGAGGTTGAAGTTAGTTCTTATCTAGTTGGCCAGATTGATGCAGAAGTACATGCCGATGATCTAAGCGGTTTCGAACTATAAACAATGAAAAAACCTATTACGATAAAGAAATCTATAGTGAAACTACGTAATACAGGCACGCAGTTTTATTATCCGGAAAGTGGAGAATATCTTCTCGAGGTGCTAGAACTGCACGCAATTGAGGTGGAGTACCAGTGCCGCTCCGGCTACTGTGGCGCTTGTCGCCTAAAGTTAGTGCAAGGGAACGTGACTTATTGCCAGCTTCCGCTGGCATTAATCAATGCCGGGGAGATCCTGCCATGCTGCTGCATGCCGATAACGTCCATTGAACTGGAAATCTAATTTGTAATCAGTAGCTTATTACTATGACCTGCATAACTCACCTTTCCGTGCAAGTCACCATTGCTACCTGCAGTTTAAGACCCGAATAGATATTAATAGATACCGAAATATAGACAACAAGCAAGCTGAGCAACAGATGTGGAACTTAGAAGAGCTGCACAACCATATCTATCCAGCCTACCCCTACAGACAACACCTAAGACGAATATTTTTCAAAAGCCGCATTAAAGAATAGTAATAGCTTTCCTAAAGCATGTAGTTTTCACGCTTAAATTATGATTAATAAAGAATATACCAGTTCCATTTACCCTCGTTTACTTGAGGGCCTAAATCATCTCAAATCCACTGTTTTACCACGCGCATCGCCAGAATCTAGCCATACCGAGTTGTATATTAACCGTTAATCTTGCTATGAATATTGTCCGTTGTCCCGAGTTCTGGTGAAATGGTAAATAATGCACGGATTGCCCCATGCTACATCGAAGGGTGTAGAGTACAACACTAACCTAATCGCCTCTAATAAAGCTAATTGCTAACTCTAGCCGAGAACCTGAACACAATAACCCTACTAGGTTAAGCGACTGGGCACTGCATTCCTCAGTACAAACCCACCTCAACTCCTAATGATGTAACCGCTGTATCAGCAGTCATGGTGATTCGAGCGTGCCGTTAAAGATACCATCATCTCAACATTGCTACATTGGTTCCTAAGTTAAAATCATTTAAAAGTAAACTATTAACAAAATAATAGGGTGCAACTCGATAATTAGAATGGAGGCCCGATCAACGACTTATACGTTGAGAGATGGAATAATCTAAATGAGCATCTCCGTGAGATGGGTTCGAATATATATAAAATGGTTTAACACAGCGAAAGAGCGATTCCGGAAAGATACATCGTAGGTACGGTCGAGTGTTTGACTATCACTTTGCATTCTGAAGGAATGCCTGTGCGAAGAATATCAGAAAGTTATTCAACTACCAGTTGCTGTCTGTCGCATAACAAAGTTGCTGATCCAGAACATCGCGCTGAAGTGCTATCTCCGTATTTTCCAGTTGGCCACTCTCGACTGAGCGAGACTATTAAACATCCTTCAATTCGCGTCAGCCGAAAAGCATGTTCCACTAACCAATTGCGCATGCCTAAGCGGCGATCAAGGCATTGAGATTATCGCTGCTTACCTAATTGGTATTACTATTAATAATTACTCCTGCAGATAGTGCATTACCGACTCTTAGTCTTTATCCCATTAACGTCAATGTTACTATTATTTTTATCTTTCTATAAAATAAAGCTGTGAATCATTCACTGAATAGCCTCATTAAGCTATACCCAAACTTCATCCTTCCTTGGGAATAACACTCAAAATTATTCATTAATTAAATCTAATGCTTTTAAAGCAAAAATCATCTTGTCAAGGTAAAAATAAAAATAACAAATACTTATTTACCTTATGCGTTAAATAGATCTGTGATTCTTCATGTAATCAGAAGATAAAGATACTATCTCGATGGGCCCATAATAAATTGAATATTCTAATCAGCTGCTCATTAAGCCAGAGACAATCAAAATCATCTTATAAGAAATAAAGCAGTGAGCACCACAAGCTGCGAAGTGCTGATTCACTATAACAAGACAACCACCGAAGCAAGACGACAAGATGCTGCTTTAAGACGGTTACTACTTATAAACACCGACCAAGTTTAATAAACGTCTGACCCAGTTTAACAGCCAGGTCAAACTTTTAACGCCCTGTACGCGAAGTGTTATGTCGCTACGGGACATTTGCTTTCACCAAAAACATATACCTAATATATTAGGCTAATATATCAACCGAGATCAGAAAAACAACAAATTTATCCCCTACTCTACTTTCTGACTTGCAAAGAGGAACCTATTTCGACTATAATAATTACGGATTTACTTTCCGGTTGTATAGTGAAGATGGCAATGTGGATCCGGTAGAAAATGATACGCCAGTTTTTATCTGTACTACCCGGTGAAATTTTCAGATTTCCATCAAGTGATGCTAATTAATTCGTACATCAATCTGAGTCACCCAATCTGCACATTAGATTTACCTTATAGCCAGCAGGGCTGCATTAATTGCCCATCAATTTTAGCGATTATGTTCTTCATGAGCGCCACCTTATATGTACTTCTTCAATAAAAATACCTAAAGTTTTGTAAATAGACATAGCCAGCATTTCTATCTTATCCTCCTCTGCCTCTGTCAACAGAGCATTTAAAAATACAGCATTAAATTTGATAGATGCGATGAGGACGCTGTCATCGCCAAGGTTCACAAAAGCGCGTAGCGTAACCTGCTCAGGTGATTGAACGCGATAAATTTGCTCACTAGAAGCTAGAGTTTTAAATTTATTTTGGAGAAAAACCATCCCAAACTCCTTATAGCCCGTTTAAACTCACAAAGTTATTACTAGATGGTGCATATCTGCTTATCGATATTAGCTTCTGTGATCTGAACCGTAACCAAGCAACTATTCCCGCGATCAAACCGATAGCGATAAACCCAGCTAACATTCTTCTGCACTTCAGATGCTCACCAGGAATAGTGCGACAGGCAGTCTGTTCTCCTAGGCTGATGCGCGCCCGGTACCATTTGTTGGTCGTGATGAATTAAAAGATGCCAGTCAATATATCCAAATGCCCGGATCACAATCATCAGTGCGATAGTTCGATCCGCGCAATCGATAACAATAGCAACAGCCTGTTATCCGATTCAAACAGTTCCAGTTTTTTCTCAGAATTAGGCAAACCTCACCAAACTTCCTTCGAACATCGAAGCGAGTTAAGATCTCTAGAATTAGCGTGAGGATGACAAAACTGTAGCTAGCGGAATACACTATTTAATTTGCTAAGTATCGAAGATATACACTCATACTGACCCGTAGTACTACTGTGCTATCGCAAATTTCTGAGCTGATCTGGCGTGAGAAATCCTCACTGTTTATGCAGTCACCTCTAGATAACAGGGATTCTCTTGCTCAAGAACCCGCCCCTAACGAAGATTCAGCTTAAGCCCAAACCCTACTCAACCTGGATGATTTTATGCATCATACATTTGTATCACCACTCATTGATGTCAGTGCGACTCTGAGATCTTTCATGCCGTCCTTTCAATCCATGAGGTAAATTGAAATAAGGATGAACATTGGGACATTGGTTAGCCTTTCCTTTACCAATTTAGAAATTATTCCAGTGTCCATAAGCACACGCTTTGATTGCTGATAGCGACTTTTGAGCAAACTTCATATCTAGCATTAGTTACAAACACCTGCATAGTTTATGGGTTTGTTCGCAGTACTTAGTTAACACACTCCAATTCTTCCTTTCCTACCTCTACAATAGAGTTGCAGACCAGCCGCTTGTATACCATGCACAAGCGCTATTACTGTGCAATGCTTAGTATGTAACCAGCGTTGTTTTATCGGGAATGGTGTGTTAATTACCTTACCGAAAAATCGCCTATTACTAAGCTCTTCCCACGCAACTATATTATAAATTCATCAGTTTAATTTTACTCACCTATAGTAGGCCAACGCCTGTTTGAATATCCGCGCGCTCAGCGCACAAGGGTGAATGTAGCTGCATCATGCCGTAACCACACAACCCTAGATGCCCAGGGTTGAAGTTTTTAGTCAAACTTTAGGGACCAACACGGTTTAAGCTAGCAACCTTTTTAGTACCATTTCCTCAAACACCTGCAGCAACGTCGCTATAGCTAGCATCGGCACTGATGAATTATGGATACTAGTACGAGCGCAGACAATGCTCTAGCCGAAACCATTAAATAGCGGCACTGACAATGTCTGGCTCTCTTGCTGCTGATACTTAAATAATGCCGTAACAACCGAGCATGCCAATATTCCTAGCTGTACCTGTGTACACCTAGGGTATAGGTGATGTGCTAGATTGCACTACTACCTATTTCTGAATGGCAGTCCCAATCAAATCATCAGCTCAGACAGGCCGAATAACGCATCCAGGCTAAAATGTCATATTTTAGCGTAACTAGAAACGCAGCACAGTAGAAGACAGTTAGTGGTGGATTGAGACGTAGCACACGCGATAAGCACTGCAAGTGCGCAACAATTAGGTCACCTTAGTCGGGATGCGAAGCTTAATCTAATCAGCGCCGCATGAACCAGCATGCGCTTGATTTATTAATATATTACAGTGATGCAAAGTGCCGACAGGAATACGCTTAATAATTATCGCCATCGCACGCGGCTTCAAATGCAGCACAAATATTCCTTATGAATACACGCTATCATCCCAACCCATAGCGACGTTGCTTTCCATCCGACAATCAAATATTACATCACGTCTTTAAAAGGGTTTTTAAGAAACCCGATACGGGCACCCTATATCGGGTGCAGGCACTTAGCTAGGCGAGTAGCCGCTTGTCGTGCGTTTTACTATGGTTAGTATTTAAACGAACATGAAATCTGGTAGGCATTTTAGAAAAAAACAATTATATCATAATGCACAGTCCATACAGACAGACTCTGACTCTGTCATCATTCTCGTTCTCAAAAATACCAAGTATCTGTAATAATCTATGCGTATCCCCATGCTAAGGGCTTTAGGCTAATCTTGCCTATAGCAGCAAGAGTTCTTCAGACTTCGCTCGTTCACTAATAAAGGAAAGGCTACCTCAGGCATCACCGTTGGCGGTGGGCGCTCTCTAATCCTACCGTTTTTTGACTAACTCAAGGTAATCTGTGTCACTGCCGGTACGATTTTCTGACTGAATCCCGACGAGATCGGACTTTCTCCCAACCTTGCAATTCACCCTCTTACAAACGCACCAAGAGGCCATTCCAGTTTTTAGCCGCTGATTTCGTACTTCGACCTTGCACTGGCATCGCCAGAACTAACCGAAAGCGCTGAATTATGATCTAACGAACGCATTATGGATTACAAAGTGGTGTTATGACGTGTGAAGCTTGCTTTGTATAATATATATTGTGCCTTTCTTGTTTGACGTCCTTTATGTAAAATATGATAAGTGCAGTTATACGCACATTCTTACAAAGAAGCTTGACTGTCGAAATAAGCGATCAGTGCCACTTTCAGGGCAAATAATATTATCGGGCTATTTTAGTATCGTGATCAAGCAAAGCACACTTTCCCCAGGACGGGGAATGGCGCAAATGTTTTAACTAACCCTATATACAGTGCCACTGCAGCATTATACTTACGTCACAGTAAGTAAATTTAAAGCACCTTTCTCATCAATAATACGTGTCATATAAGCAGTGCTTGGTAGCATCATAGGCTATCGCAAATGCAACACTAATTTTGCACTTTCTATATGTAAGACCCTGAGCTTGGGTTAATGAGCGAGCAGAACAAACATCGCTAGTCAGTACAATAGCATATCGGCAATCAACCTCACCCAACTCACTCGGCCCATCCCATTAACCTTACTTCCCTTTATTGCTCATACAGTAAGAAACTACTACCCTAGCATTTCCTAGCAGGATACCAATGTAACCGCTTCGCAACCTAATCTCATTTATTTCCAGAAGCCAGGGCTGTTATCTTGACACCACTGACCCAGCACCGCAATTACTGATCGATAACGATATTCATTGCCATCTATATCGGGCCATAAAATGGACAGTGATATGAGCGTATCCTTCCTTTGGAAGTTCCATAGAGTTATATCAAAAGAAAAGGCCAACCAGTTAGCCGGAATATACAACAGAGGGTAGGGTAGATCGAGATCTAAGGCGAGGTGATTGGGATGTAGACCCGGCTTGGACGGCCTGATTCCAGCGCAGTTGCTTCACTCTGCTATGCGATAATTAGTCAGAAACACCACTCCTTCAGCAATTAATCCACCTCCAATTAATGGGCAAACAGATTAGCGATGGCGGTTACGGAGATAAGGATTATCACTACTACTTCACATCGCCTTCTCAAAGGCCTAGTGCTAGTTTTGATTTAACCAACATTATCTAAATGGGAACCAGATAACAGATAAAAAATTGATTACTTCAGTAACCAGCAGCAGAGGTATTGAGGGAAGATCCGGGAGAAATCCAGACATACAATATCTTATGGAAGAGTGAACTGTCAATAATAAAACCACCATCGGACTCAAAATACTTATCGAGATAGTTTGCTGATTGGTGGGTTGGCAGCGGGGTCTTTGAAATTAGCAATTAAGGCCTATCCTGTGTAGGCACACATTGCTACAGCTCGGTCGGACACGGACAAGATGTGCTAATCAGCGCTTACTTGGAGTTCGCACAGCAGGGGCACGCACTGCACACGAAAATAGGGGACTAACGTCATAGTATAGGCTCTATACCATCAACCAGTCATTTTCAGGAATAGAAAAATACGACGCTGCGAGCTCATAACCTAAATCTCATGGATGAGCTTCAGGCATGTTAGATCTTTATATCTATAAGTAACTAACAACCTAAAGACCGGTTTTTATAACTAGAATACAACATAATTTAAACCCATGAGATTTGAATGGCAATACGATGTTACGAACAGCCAAATGATGCCATTCTTAAATAAGACGAGGCCAGCAATCCATTTGTTCATTATTTTGCATTCATGGTATCAACAATTTCAGTAACTATAAATGTCGTTTACGGATCAGAACAAGCGGATAGCTCCGCGATGGACTCTCTGAAAAAATCAAAGACGAAATCCGCTAGCTTGACGGTGGTTTCCGAAGTTCAACTAAGGCAATATTGTGAATAAAGGTACGGAAATAGTGCAACTGCTACCCCGAAGGTAGAGAACTAAGAAGAGTTCCAGCAGATAAAACATAAATATTTGTTTTATCAACTAGTGTTTGATCTCAGCAGTATCTGCCGGTATCGGGTGAATGCAGTGAAATCAAGTGATTAGCAACTGGCTAATTGATATCAGTGATAACTAACCCAACTTGGGTTTGTCTTTTTTTATATCTAGTTACTTAAATTCTACTGCCTTAAGCAAAGATATGGCGTATCAGGCTTACAGCATTCTGTTTGCTGAACATTCGAATACAGCTAAAATATGAACAGAATAATAAATAAGCACCACCAAAATACCTGAACCAATCATTAAACCTGGTCGATTGACTTTATGCAAGAACTACCTATCAACAGTTAGCTCACTAAAATCACTAAATATAATTGATGACTTTAATATCGGTTCATTAATAATGAGATAGAAATGTATTGCCTGAGAGTTCTACTCATGAAGAACATGGAACAACTTTCCGACTGGAAAGGAAAGCTGGCTACAATACAATATTATTGTACACGATAATATACTCCTAATACAGGGATAACATCAAATCTATAAAAGGTATTCAGATGCACTTTATTCACTCCGGGTATCCATAGAGATGCTTATATAGCTTTACAAACATAACAATATGCTGTAACCACCGGCAAAAGTTTGTTCCCATGGCTCGATGCATTTTAGGTCTATGGCACGAAATGGCAATGGTTATCATCAGGAAGCGTATATTCTTTTAGTGTCCACAAACCGATGCGGTATATACAACAAGAGGACCTAATGCCACTTACCACATCCGTTATAATATAGATTACCATCTAGTCCAAGAGGGACTAGATCAACCTTAATAACTAGCGTCGTGTGAAGAGGGAAAATTGTGAGGTTCAGAGGTCTGAGGAAACACAGGCCTCTGGTTTAGTTGATAATTTTATTAAAAAAGCGCACCATCCTGGCCTCAGCCCTGATTATCAAATCATAGGTACCCAAGAACGTGCCACTCATAATGTCACGGCCCGTTGGTGACATCATGATACTTTTAACCAGCAATATCGCTTATACAAATACGCAGAATAAATGAATAGTAAACAAGTTTTGATAAAATACCTCCTATGCCAAGGTGAGGTTCACCTAGCCGGATCCCAGCACTACTTGTACACATCTAAAACCGGCGGCATGCTGTTGAGCAACACTGCCTGTGCCTTACTATTTTAATCGGGTTGCTATAGCCGAGCTTGATGTTCCCTATGCATTGAAACCGCCCCTAACTTTATCAGCCAGATGTTTATAGACTTATTTAGTGTCCTTCCTAACAGTGGTAGTCTAACTGTTCCTTCCTGATAAAGATTAAGCAGAACGCACTTGTCTAGCGTAACTACTTGATTGCCAATTGTGGAACAGGCCTCCCGCCATTCGCTGTCGTTAAAGGCCGTTAGCGAAACTATTCTCAACAGTGGAAACACTTTAATACTCATCTGAGTCACGATAAGCTCCATCGTCATACCTATGACGTCTCATGACCTATTCATTAACAGTTCCGACCGTTACTGCCAGCTTTGTATAGGCCTACCCTTTCTCCATGGCGAAGATCACATCCACTCAGGATAACTAACCCTATGAGAATGATGTCTAATAGGACACTTCCACCAGCTAATACGGATTGCCCCTGAGATGGAAGGTTAGTGGATTTGTATTTATCTTATGTAGCATAAATGTACTAGTGACAGAGCTAAATGGCTGTTTTCACTGAAATTAGGGCAGAACGTCAATTGGGTTGCGTGGGGATTTACTTTATGTTCTTTCCTGCTCGCAATAATAGCGCTGATGGTATTAGGTGTTCTTGCCGTGCGGGCACGACTACTAATCATGCAGTATTACTAAGTTAGTGAGGGTATAATCTCCTCTACGATCTTACCATTACCAACTAACAAGAAAGCCAATAGAGGACTCGACAATTTTTTATTCTTTCATTCTGTTAACAGAGACCCACAAGAACTTTTGCGCTACACAATAGCTTATCAAACTGCCTATATACAGGCGAATACTTTCTTTTTTAGATTCTCCAGAACGATATTTCACGCTCAATTAAGCTAATGGGTAGGGCTACTTGACATATGGCGGAGACCAAGTTAGATTTATTCTGCTGTAGTCACAATAGATCTAAGGAAAGAATAGAGGTAGATCGCGAATTGAGATTTCCCCTTTTTCTAATATTCAGCATTGAGGTTAATAAGGAGGCCAATCTGCCAGCTAATAGCAGATTGTTGTGGAATTAGTTGTGTTCGGATAATATCCGTCTATAGCATAGATAACATTATTACAGTAATAATTCATGCACTAATTTCTAGTCCAGCCTTCGAAACTCTCGAAACCATGATTGGAGGCGGACATCCAATCCACGCGCTGAATTTGTCTCATAGCCGTCTAACTTGTATAGAGTTATTCTGATTCGATTAGAATTAAAATTCGCCAATGTCAGGAATCATCACAATAGCCTACTTCTATAAACAGACGGCAATGATGCTATAAAAGTAATAATCCATTATTGTACTTAAATAACAACCATCGTAAACCACAGATGCTAGCTTATCTGTTAATACTAACGCTATCAGTATAGGGATTTACAGCCCTAGGCTAAAGTTAATGGTCCTGTGCTTCATCTAAACGGCATGTAAATAAACTATGCGTTTTAATCAGAAATGGTTGATCTATCTCCACTTCGGCCTGATGATGTCAGCACGGGTCAACCATAACAGCAGATACGGATTTGTCTACCCTATTGCCAGACCCCTAGCCATGGTAGGTTTCCGCATTAGTATTAGATATTCAGTGCAAAACTCAGCCATGAGCGGATTTTAGATGCTAAACAGCCAGGTAAAGACAGGGACCTAATTAAAGTCATGCAGGAATTAATTGCTCATATTGTACTTTTTAACAGCAGAGCCGGTGATTTTCACTCAATAAAGAGTGCATTATATGCATAGGTGCCTAGTTCCTTAGTCTCGCGTAGAAATAAGAGCTCTCAGCACCAACACAGATAAGGGTGCATAGAAATTCAGGTTGGCACTGAGCCACTGCTAGCTTCCATAGAAGCTGAAAGGAGTGTTTTTAGAACGTGATTATACAAAGTGTAAAGATAGCATCGGATTCTATCTGTGAATAGCGAGATTGTTTATGGAATAAAAATTAAATTATGTCAATAATTTAATTGCAGACCCTTTTCTAATATCAAAGCATTTCTTGAATATGTTATATATAAAAGATATGAGTGTGCGTATTATAAATATATTTTATTTAGGTAACTCAGAGTTAATTTAGTATTACTACATGAAATGTGGTTATTTGTTGCTACAAATTAAAATAATAATGAAAGCAATTTTTAATTTTATTCTATGCATAGATAGCTCTAGTACTTTAAGTAAAGTTAAAAGTCGAACGCAATATTATGAAGTAAATATTGATTAAAATGCTAATAAAAATTTACACGTATTGCTACACATCATTATATAATGATGGAATTAATATATTTCTATTTATAAATCAGGAAATTTTATAGCTATGTAGTACATTATGTCTATTCCTGTTAGTTGCAAAAAACGTAAATCCTTTTTAGCTTTAAAAAAGCTGTTAATAATACACAACATAAGCGCTCTATACAATTTCATCATCACTCTTACCTATTCACAATCCCCTACCTGGCATACACGAGATATTACTTTCCTTGTAATACAATTATAAAGTAACAATCGATACCCGCGTTGTAGCTATTAAACTAATATTCCATTATTCTTCCAGGCTGGAACCATATTTCCTTCTTCTGAGAAGGAATACGCTAAACACTTTTTAAGAACTATTTACGTATTCGATACTAGGCTTTCAAGATGTGAGAATGATCAAGAAATAAAAGAATATCAGTTTGATAGTCTGTTTTGATTTTCTATAAACTCCCTAGTGGATCATTCATCCTAGAAATCTCAATATCCTGTGAATATCACAGCTCAAAATTAAGCTAACTAAATCATGAGTAAGATGAACTAACCCAACCGAGATGCTGGTATACAGAAATAATGGCGTTTTATCCCTAGTCAAGTATAAAAATAAATAAAAAGAGGAATCATAAGATCTTCTGACCTTATGATCGACTACACATCTGACACTGTAGCTTGGAAGTCTTGCAATATGCCACCTAAATCCTTATATAACCAGTACTGCAAGGCGTTATCAGCTAGTTAGAAACACCTAAAAACACGGAATGTACATATTAACGCTAATTGTTAGCTCTTGAGCATTCAAGCTGATCTTTTCTGCTAACAATTTGATTAGAGCGTCGAGGTGAATATGTCAAGTAAAGTTATCATCAGCTGCAGATAAACCCCTAGCCACAGCCACAGGTAAGCCGAGATCAGCACTCGTACACCACCAGCAATTAACATGTAATGATTTTAGCTATCATGACGAGATGATGCCAGGCTCTAATTTAGAGGTTAGTAGTTAGGCATAGCTTTTATCACATGCAATCCTATTGCCACCAGTGCCGTGGCACCTAACACCACCACAGATGTGCGCTAAAACCTATTACAATAACAAGAAAACTCATCAAGGAAGCCAAAGTTGTGTGAATGTTGACTGGCGACAAAATTAACTCTATTCACACCATGGAGAGGATGGTCTGTCCTAGAATAAACTACTGTAAGCGAACAGCGAATCACCTTTTGGTGAGATACGCCTGGGAGTCAGGCTAAATATGCCAAATGACTTAGGCTACGGTATATAGATAATCGATAAAGTAAACCTGGAACTATCCAACGTAATCTGATAATTATCTACCACAATTAAACCTGCTAGTAAATAGCCCGTCTGCGCGATCGACGAGCACCCAGATAATACTTAATATTAATCTAAATCGTTCCCATAAGGTTACCGAAAAAACATTAGGCCTAAGACGATGATCAATAAACTAAACACAGTTCCTGACTGTGAGCAACAATTAAACACAAGAACAGGCAGATTTCTATAACCAAGATAGCGATCACGCAAGATGATCAGGAAAATTAAAACCGGCACTGATTTTCCCTGATGTAGATTTAGCCTCTAGAGCTGAACTACAGTACGCACGACAGATTAAAAACGACAGATGCTTATGGTCATGTGCATGCAGCCAAAATCATCGCTGCTGTATCAGGCTTCTGGCAGGCTTTCACCCAAACCAACCTGCAAAAATGGCCGTTCCCGGCATACAGCAACACCATACCTAATCAAAAACTGACTATACAGAGGTAGATAGTATCATTTATTTGAGAACTGCTTCCAATGAAAGCGGATTGCGGTAGGCGTAGTCTACAAAGGAAAATAGCGATAGTGCGATTAATTTAAAGCCTAGATCAATGGCGCCAAACAGTACACACTGGCTAGTGAAATATCGCCATGGTAGCGGTCAAAACAAACGCCTAGGACTTATCTGTATTGGCGGGATAAACGGCTAGGTAGATATAGGCGAAGTGAAATTTGCCAGATTGAGCTAGTAGTATCAGCTCAACATAGACCTTCAATAGCCATCACATCTGTCGTAGGCTAAACTCCATTTAGCTACCCTGCCAAACAATATAGCCAAATCATCATTATACGGAGACCGATAGTCAGAGTGCATTGATAAAATGGTCGTGAAACCATGTAATACCCGGCAACATAATACCCTATTAATTCGAGGATGGATAGGGTAATAGTCTAATCAGATATTAAGAAGTAATTCTGATCGCAAATTACGGCCTTGTGGTTAAAATTTCTGAAATTGGTGACGTAAAAATGTTTCATATTGCTCATTGCATCAACCTATATCTCCCAGCTAAGCAGCTGGAACTCCACACAATAACTTGAAATATCACTAATACTTAAAAGACTGAAAACTGAGATCAAGCTATTCCAGGTAAATGTTATTTCAGATATAAGGGGCCTTATAAGCAAGCTTATATTATACTAACATAATATCTGAAGTCAACAACCATTCGGAAATCAAGATTACGACAATTGATGGCTCTGTATTGGGAATGTGGAAACTGGATCACGAGCTCAGCGCCGTAGTGATCGACAGCTAACATGCCCGCTGTACAACCCCTGCGCAGAACAGTAACAGAAATGGAATGTGTTTTATTCCCCTAGAAGCATTGCATCTGACATATGTAACAGGAGTGTTGACGTTAGTGCAATTGTCTAGATAGACTGAACAGTTAATTCAAAGAGGGGTGGTAATGATCATTGGATGACCTCTAACCAGCTAAATGATACCAGTATAAACGCGGATCAGGATCTACCCCATATGGAACCCGCAGTATAGCTAATTAAATGATTGATTTTGGTGTGTACGAATCCTGGGCTACCGCCCAGAAGGCTTCAAATACTACAGGCATATGGTGCCTGGCTCAAACGCAGATGATTATTCCAGAAACAGTGCCTTTCTGAAGCGTATTAGTTCAGAAGGCTGACGTTTTTAGCTAAATCTCCGACAGATCAACCTAGCTAACAGTCTAGAAATTGCTGTCTAGATCCAGAAACTGGAGTAGTATCAACTCCACCAGATTTTCACCGCAAGGCGATACGATACCCAAATAAAAGGTTTTACACCTAAAACTATAGAGGTATATAGAAAGTGTTTCGTAATTTATACCATACACCGGTATTGATCTAGCTAGCACACAAGTGCAGGTAAGAAATGGTAATCTACATCAGAGGCTACTCACTTAACTGTAGATGAAGAACCTGGTAGGCGCCACTCATGTAAGTTTTCCTAGTCAATACCTGATACCCAACAGAGTGATTAGAGGGATAGCAGCCTCAAAATAATACCAACAATAAAGGAGCTAGGAACATGTTTATAAGGAAGAACAAGCCGATTACTCAGTGCAGTTTTCACACCAGGTTCAGGTGAAAACAAGTCTTATGTTTATGGATGTGACGTCAATATAAGCGAATTCTCTATGCACCCAGTAACCCACTCGGTAACATAATCCACAATGATATGCTATATTTCGCGGCGACATGAAAATAGTAAAATCTGAGATCCACGACAGCTAGTACTGTCTTGAGCACTGATCATGCGTTATGGGATGCTCAGTATGTAACTTCTTTCGCTAAAAGTTACAAAAGCACTAATCTCACCCACTTATGTTCACCACTATTCATCGCAGCACTCTTGTACTAGCGGCAACTGCCAGCACAGTAGACCAGCAATAAATAGAATAAGAATTCCCGATAATATCATCACGCTTTGTGTCTATTGGTTTTACCTTCGCCTTTTAAACTTGTTGTTTGTTGACTGTCTATGCTAACCCGATACTTACTGCAGTTAATCCCAAGGTATAAAGTATTGCCCCCCGAGCCAAGCTCGACATTCTCAGGTCTAAAACTTCTGCATAACACTCATCTACAGAGCATTAAAAATAAAAAGCGCTGCACCAGATAAACTGATTTGAATTGTTCTGTTAAATACAATCAACAGCACTAATGCAGCCAATGTGCTACTTCCTCATATAAGTGATATAGTAAACGTATCTGGCATGCTCACTCGCCCTTCGTTTACGGTGACTCCAGCTAAATATAGCCGGTAGCTTTATCAGAAAGTTCTGCGAATCACGTTGTACAAGTTCCACAATAGGCAGGTAGGTTTGCAGACACTTTAGTATAATAGGCAGTCAAAACCCCAGATATAGCACAACTCAGTTAAGCAAAACTCCTCGGTTACTCTTGTTGATCTAGGTCATGAGACTTCGCTTGCTAGAAAAGTGCATGCGCCAGCAGAATCACGATTCTATCTAACACACCGAAGCTGATTTCAGTTCGCAGCAGATCATTCTTTTCCAGCTCAGTCGCATCTAAAAATACGCTATTCGGGCCGCTGGGGCCATGCCAACACCTGTGTAAGGTTTAATGTGTTCTCCGACTCAGCAGAGAATCAAACTTATCTGTAAAGTACATTGCAAAGTCTTGGACACATCGAGAAAACATACAGCTATCAGCTTGAGGTCTCCGATAACGCCAATTCTATTCGCCAGGATCTGTTCTTTAATTAAACCCCTATCGGTCATTATCAACCAGACTAACAATGCCTACCCACAATAAAAAAAAGAGATCAACGAGCGCACTTCGATTGCACAAACCCATTTTTGAAATGTTGTTCCCCTAATGACACGCACAATCAGCAAACCGGTTGACAGAAACGGCCATTTGAGCAATATAGCAATTAAATGGCAGATCGCTGCGTCCTCGTTAGCATACCGAGCGCTAAGAACATCTAGCCTGTCTCACTAATGGCGGAATCAGCGAGCACTCTTTTGAAGTCTATCTGCAGCAGCTTGCAAGGACAGCTAGAAGCTAGCTTACTACACCAACGACATCTAATAGATGAAGCACGTCCAGTACCATCAAATATAAACCGGGCGGACAGCAATGAAGTAACCGACCACAAGCACTATGTTTGCTGTGTGAATCAGAGTTAACCCGAGTTGCCTAGCTCAGCGGGCGGCCACTCATAGTTGCATGGGTAAAGTGCACCCGACGTACCTAGTTCCTAGTCCAGCAGCGTTAAAGGCACCTAGCATCGGGGTCATCACGCGTAGGGAGACTTCCTTCCTGTGCCTATAGAGTCACCTCAGCGATGTTCATGATGCCAGGCCATCGCGGATGATGGTGCATGATGAGAAAGACAACATACATATCGACCAAGCGGGATCCGTTGAGGGCTTTCACCCTACTGCATCCGTAGCCTAAGTTTTAGTAGTAAAAGCCGACCAGTAGGTTACTGAGCAAGGTTACGCCTTCACAGGCCAATAAATAAAACCAGCCTATCAACGATAGGCACTACTTGCCTGTCGGCGATAAACAAGCTTGTATAGGAAATTGCGTATAGCCTCCTTACCTCACATGTACAAAAACGAACATGTGGATGAATAAACCGACACTAATGACTAGTACAGTATAACAATCTATAATCCTGCTTTTCTGTAATCACGCCATCTTCAAATTGGAAACGGTCATCTAGTACCATAGCTTGTGCCAAAAAATTGATACATGACTGGTTTTTAAGTGAGGAATTCCATCGCTAAAACACTGCGCAAAAAAGCGACAGCTAGGCTAGCGCCTACAGCATCAATAGCCTCTTCTGCTCATACCCTCGGCCTGGTAAATAATAATAGCAGGCAGTCAATTAACGTAGAAATAACAATCACACATACCGGGTGTATCCAAGCATCTTACTGAGTATTAATATGCAAAGTGTGAGGATGGTGCTAAACCTGTAGTGGCCATAGCAACCCGGTGATTAGTTCGGCGGCTGCTAGGCTGATCAACCAGATGCAAATCTCTTCCCTACACCTGCTCAGAATTGACCGTTACTATAAACGGAAATTCCGAAGAATGAATCATGAGCTGCAGTTTGATTAAAACAAACAACGAGTGTCTCCACACTAAGCACCCACTTAGTCTAAGTAATATAGGACAGGGCGCAGGGTTAGGCCTTTTGAAGAAGGGTTCTTCTTCATCCTAATGTTCTTTCTGATCACCTCATTGATATCACCTGTAGTTCCCAGCAGATCGCGTGTTATACTCGCGGCCAATATAGAAAGTAACAAACAACCCGCCAATGTTAGAATTAAAACCAGTTTAACCCAGTTAGGATACTCAAATACGGTGATACCACAACTTTAAAGCACCCGGAGTCTCGACAGAGATATCTTAATCATATAAAGCTACGGATAGCGATAATCAGCACCACAAGCAAAGACCAGCGACATCAGCAAGGCCTAATCAACAGCCGGATCAGGGCCAATCCAGAGCTCTGATACTATCATTTATATTACTTTTGCTTCGGTGCGTAACCGGGCTTAGGATCAACACAAAAAGACAAACTACAGCATGATAGCGATAAAGAGAATGATTTTCATCACATAAGAAAGTAAGCTTCAATGAAAAGACTTCTAAGATGAGTACTGGTATTGCGATTAGATACAGCAATGCATGCACATGATTTTCTTGGGTGATAAAGGTAAGCGGTATAGGACTGCGAGTAAATACCTCCAGATAAAATCTAATCCCATATTTGTTTCCGCCTGACGACATAGAGCGTTGGGGAAAATAGGTTTGCCTTTGCTTTCGGCTTCGATTTTTACATTTCTATGCAACGCATACCTGTCGCACAGTAGTAATTACATTGCAGATATTTAAACGGCTAATATTAACTAATCTTTTTTTCATATACCAATCCTAGCGCTTGAGCTCACCTTTTTAAATCTGCGTCACCTGGATCACGGTGCTCAGACAGGCCTATCGCCTAGATCAAAGAAGATGCAAGGCTAGAAGTTAATACGCAAGAATGCCAGATAACAAAAGTCGTCTTTCTATTCTGCTTTGCAACAAAAATAGCACTGATTATGCAGGCTGCCATAACCAGGTTACAGCCCACACAACCTTCTGCTCCTTGTTAGATTAGTACGTATCAGAAAGATACGTCCATACTAGCGCGGACTAGTGACCTGCTTTCCGACGACCTCTGGGTTTTACACTTAGCGGAGAATATAAGTTAATCATCTAAATGCTTCGCGTTGATGTGTATAAAACTCCTACCACCTCTTTCAAGATATAGCTCATGGTGTATTCACCTTATTGAAGATTGTAAACAATAACTTCTGTGGTGTTATTAAGTCAATTAGCGCTATCAGCCAGAGGTTCATGCCCTGAGAAATAAACTCTCAACTCGTGATTGCTCTGGGTGCGCTTTAATTACATCGTACTGACGGAAGCTGTGACTGAACATTGCTGTCACCTCTTGTTAATGACAGTGAGCGGCATTCAGAAACCGGATAGGCGTGCAAGTAGGATTACTCATTAACCACCCACCACACTTGCGCGAAACTGGTTTATTCCACCACTATCAATCTAGACAACAGTGCCATCAAATGCCTGTGTTATATATGTTTTATAAATAGGTGACGTGCATCTCTAAATTCTGGTATGGCTTTACCGCATATTGACGATACGCGCTAACTATTGCCAGATCGGTTGCTAGAAAAGCAAGCAATATCAATACCGATATCAAGGAACGCCTCTAACAAGTGCCCTTAGCTAATACGGCGAATTCTCTTGCGACTACATTCATATGCAGCTATAGTCAGCATATTACCCAGTTGCACTGAAATAGCCCTTATCCTGATTGACGTTAATCCTGCGTACTTCCTGTGTGCACACCAATTATTAAGTTGATTAAACTCTCGGCCTTTCACTCAGTTGCTTTCTTGCTGTCATCTAAATGACAAGACCACGCTACAACTTTTGATTAAACATATTTTCAATTTCAGTATTATAATTTCTTATTTACGCATCTCATTGATCTGAACAGGCAGTGTTACCATCGTTGTTTCAGCAAAGTTGTAGATGAATGAGGCTAAATGCATCAGGCTTGTTGCAATAATGCTGAGCAGCCTTGCATGGTTGAAGTAGTCCATGGAGTATTTTATTTCACTTTACGTTAGTTCTAAGCACCTGGTTCGGAGCTAAAACAGGTTTTAACTAGTCAGAGACTATCTAATAGTTTCTCCAGGGTTGGGGATCTCCCGGAACATCCTCTATTATTGCCTAGCGGGTACAGGATCTTTACTCGCCTGAGCAACCTGCGATCCCCGGATCGCACCACACACAATAATCAAAGTAAGAACTTTGTCAGGTTTCTCACCAGCGGCACAAGTCCAATCTCATGCTCTACCACTAGTAATAGAGCGGTGCCGAACGATACTCCCTAAAGGCTAGATTGTATTGTGCTAAAGAGAGCCATGAGCTTTAATCCTTTATCTACTTTATTAAAACTAATGGTATACCATACGAACCCGTGCGAAGGATTGCCTCCTTTGGAGATGGATTAGACGGCTAAGCCTACCGAGAATTGATTAATGCGATGACTTCACTGCGGATATCGCGGCCAGAGTCTGTGTGAAACATTAGTCCAAAATTAAGCCCAGCACAAAATGTTCTTTCTAAATACCACCTGCTCGGGCTACGGTAATCGCACGGTGCAGCCACGATGTGCTCGCTGCCACGTGGGGAAATATAACTGTGATAGTATCACAACGCAAAATCGAAGCTCAGGCTATTATCTTCTACTAGAAGTAGTAGCCACTACCATCAGAAATAGTGTTTACAAATATTGATCTTGTTGTATTGCTCTTACATAGCAAGTAAGAGATGTGTATTGATAGGTCTTTGACCATTAGGCTATATTTCATCCCGGTGTGGCAGCCTATAACGCCACATCTTTTCATACCGGTATCTTCCAAAGAGGCGTACGCTTATACCCGTCCTAGTTCCCTAACAAGGACTTTCTCTATACAACTATAGATATTTTGCTAGGATACTAATCTCGCCACCTCGGCTATTGCATTCAAGTGACCGCGGGCCAGCTGGGTGTTTCGTGAGTGCACATAATGTCTTTCATGATTAACATCGCTCTAGTACCTTCTTGATATATTCAGGCCAAAGCTGTCTATCTTTATCTCCATTAATTATCATGGGCACTCTATATCAGAGTTGCTGTGTTAGTAAGGTGCCAGCAGAGTGCATCTGGTATCAAAAGGACTTGAATCCAGTTTGATGTTGAGTTTCTGCTTAATCCCGATCGACATACACCGATCACCGGTGCTATGATAAATAACGTTTTCACAATAACTAATCAGATAACACCTAGCAACTGATATAAAATCTTTTTATAGCATGCGGATGCCATCACTATCATTAACAGGAACGCCTTATTCTTGCCTCACGGGCATAAATCAAACTATCTAGAACCCAGCCGCGATTCTGCTTAACAAATTTCAGCACTCCGATAAACCTGGCAAGTAGATCTTCCTAATGGCTTTACATGGTGACTCAAATCATATTAACCGGAACTCAGTTCAAATATACCAGCGAAGCTATAAGGACTGCCTGAATTAATAACCTTAACCATATTCTTGAGTAGTTAATCGTCCTTTTGAAAGCGCATATTGAAGGCTATATCTGAGATGGAAATTGATACTAACTAGATAGTTCGGGTCAGAGACCAGGATAGCACTCATCACCGCTAATATTGGCTGTAGATACGCAAATCTTGACGTCTGGAATAAGGATTTATTAGCTCATGGCCATACTGCACTAGTTAGACATGAAGTATTAATTGCTTTGCTAGCTTGTTCTCTTTTCTAGATTAGAGAGTCTGGAATCATTCATTAGCGACCATCACTACCTACAAGGACCATTAAAAGAAATGGATTACCAGCGTTTCAATATCTTGAAAAGTCCGCTCTTTCGCCAGGCCGTATGAAATCGGGGAACTGCTTTTAACGGGAATACAGGCATGTTGTTTAGCCATTATTTGACTATAGGAGGTTCTAAAGCAGTTCTTCTCCTACCTCATCACAGGGGTATAGGCACACGATGTTCCCATCGCTAAACGACACTTCACATTGAAAATACTTATAGACAGAATACGGATTACGCTTGCGGACATAAACTCGATCTCAGCGATAGGCGTTGCTACCCTAGCAACACTTTGCTCTAAACGCCTCTTTAGTGTTAATAAGACGCAAATCCACGGCACCATATTTCCAGACACGCTTTTAATTTCACCTTAACCTAGCAATAGCACCCGTTTAATAACCACTTAAGTTAACTCACATAACTGCCGATCCAAGCCTAATGGTAGGTTGTATACCACACCAGTGATGTGAAACTAAGGTTGGCATGCGGCAAACAGTTATCGCTTCCAGGCAATTATATATTACTGGTAATTAGTCAAGGCGAAGAGAAGTAGAATCATGGCATCTACTGCCTGAGTGAAGGCACTGATCTACAACTGGTGCTTGTTAATATGGCAAGTTCGAGCGTCATCCGTCAGATGACATTAACAAAGCCGTCAAAACATTAATAGGTGCTAACTTCCAAGCGCTACCCTATAAGGACTTCCATGCATACAGGCACTGTATCACTCACTGCGGCCGCTAAATAAGACCTAGCTACGCCATACCCGCCTTCTTATTATCGCTGATAACCGATGGCGCTATTAAACGACAAGTTAATAACTTTCCATGATAATCTAATTATACGATGATTCAAGATATACCATTTTATGAAGGCGATTTACCTAAGGTTAAAACATAGCATTCTCTTCTCGGCCCACGTTTCATCCTCAGCTTACTGGCTTCAAAGTCAGTACTTCCATTTCCAGATCTTTTATTTTGTCAGAACGACACCATGGCAAAGTGAGACCTGTGGGTACGCTTGCGTAGACCTTTATTTTCTAGTTTTTAGCTGATCGCGGTTTCTAGCGCCTGTATTCATAATAAGTGATACTGAACATTTCTCAGGTCCAACCCATCCTCTTAATTAGGATGCGGGAATCCTAAAGTAATATTGGGTATATCCGGTTATTTTCAGACAACCCAACATACATCATAATATCAAGAGTTGTTTCCAGTGTAGATTGAGATCATAGAAAAGAATCTATGGGAGCTAAATATTAACAGTGACTACGAAGAGGCTCTTCTGGATGATATAGATCAAATACCATGACGTAAAGCTTTCGGTCCTTTTCGTAGAAAATGATAGAACTTGCAGACACTACTCAGGATTAACCTATAATATTTATATTACGCACATGTAAGCCGCATACTAAAAGCTTCTATCCCAAAAACGTTTACACTGGTTTTGATTGCCTGCTAAACCAGCTAATCTAAGATTATTCACGAACATAAATACTCATGCTTCGTTAAATATAACATAGTATTTACCTAAATAAGAGATCATAAGCCACACGTTTCTTTAAACTGCATTAACTAATACTGCATACTGCTGAGATGGCAGTTAATTTTACGCCTTAACGTCTTGTTAGACGTGCGTAACGAAGCGTACTTTAGTACCTTTGCCAAATTTTAGGACTCTTGCAGTCTTTATTCTCGATCATTAAAGGATCGGAGTGTTGCACTCTAAGATATGCGGTAGAGTCAATTGCTAATGGATTCTTACAAAAGCAGCCGTAGCTGCACATATTCGTCTTGATATCCTGATCAACTAAAATTATACACATTAATCGAAAGAAATTTCTACCACTTGCAGACAGTAATAGAGATCGTACATACAGTTCAAATTAGTAGAGGAACTTATTAACTCCCCTATGTTAATTATAATATCTGCTCGCACAGGCGATACATGATCGTCGCCATTTAATCGGGAAGTGCTAACCGCCCTATTAGGTTAGCCTGGCGCAGTAATGCACGCCTTCCTTCCTCAGTAAGCCTCCGCTATATCATAAACAGAGATAAACAAGGTAACATCTACACTTCACAGGAGGACAGGCTAAAGTTATTCAGAATAATAATACATGTATGAGTTGCCATTCAACTCTATTAAATGTTATAGTTAGTGATTGTGATTGATTTGGCTGACGTTTAATACGGTATTTTAGCCAATCCAATATGCCGATGCTTGCCAGACACAGCAAACCCGTCAAGAGCAGGAAAATCAAATGACAGCTTAGATAAGGGTAGCTAGCCCACTCTATTTGAGTGCAATATCAACAATAACAAAGACTCTTACACTAGGCAGTCCGGATTACAACGACGTGATTTAACGCGCGCTTGTGCCCTTCTAACAAGAACAAGTACCTGGCAGGGTTTAGGCTTTAAACCCTGATCACGACGGAAAGAGTGTAGGGCCAACCCCCTATTGAACGATAAGTTCAATACCTATTGACATGTGCTATATTTTCTCATAAATAGTGCTATTATTAACTCTGTTAATAACCAGTCAGTTGGCGCTCCGTATCGATTCAAGATAATATAAATAAAGTACAGTAGCACGCTGCGTTTACAGAAGGCTAAACAGCCTTGTTTATAGCTTATTACTTCTTATAATAATTTTTTAACCTACGAATATTAACCACACATTTATATAAGCACCCAAACAAAGTCTATTCCTCAAATTTAAATGGAAGTCTTTCCGATTTTTTAGAAACTGTAACAGTAAATACCTATTTAAACCTACCATACACTCAATACCTAGTGTGTAGTGTCGACACTACTAAATAATATATCAGAATATTTGACTTTATTATACAACCTGCATATATATACTTAATTATAATATATAACCCTAAATATTTTAATTTTTTCTATTTTATCTCAATCCTTGCATAGTCGTAAACCATTTTTATTTTTCAAAACAGTGCTTCACTAAAACTAAAAAATAGACAACGTCTAATAGACACTTAGAAATTATAAATAAAACACTATAAATAAATCTTTATAAAAAAGATAAATCACAGATTTTTTAAAAAAAACGTCTCATTTACATTAAGCGTGCACAGAATATTATTCTTCTTAGTTAACCCAGTTACGCGTCATCGTCATAGCCAAACAGATTTGACTGACATGCACTCGTCCTTCCGGTTATGTGATAGGTGTTGTTATTCATCTTCTTCATGGTAAAGATACACGTCCCCAGTATTCTGCTCAACCAGACGTCTTTTCACAAGAGATACTAATCTTGAGGCAGCGGTGCTCAATCTTTCACGTTTCGAGACTAACAAGTCTAGACTCAGAAACTCAATCGGCACTATACTGATCCAAAAATGAGGATTACAACCTACGCAACAGTTGATCTTCCACATTCAAATGCAGGATTTTCTAGCGTAGCCGAGCAGTTGTATAACCTCTTTTATGAATGACTTTTTGCCCTAATTAGAAACTAAATATTGCTACCGAGTCATTCTAGCTATTATAGACATTGCCAACTAACAACTAATAACTAAATGCTACAAACAGAAACTACTGGCAAATTCCAGTGCTTAACTCAATGATACAAATCAAGGTGCTTAGCAGATTAAAATCGAGCCATCATTGTTTTATTGTTTATATTGGCCATATTGCACTATCTATTTTTAAATTCTATTTACCTACTAACTGGTAAATATATTAAGCATCCTTAAAATAACGACGCCTTCCTTATAAAATGACCACTAATTAGAAGTTGGAAAATGTTTTATATTTATTTACATGCGATATTTTTAAATAAAGTTATATTTAAATTGACTTAAAAGTTAAATCTAGATTAATTTTTTGGATATTTAAGCTTTAGTTGTGAAACCACCAAACTCTAAACTAATTTTAGTGATCCAAACACAAAGTAATTATTCAAGAAGATTCGTGTCTGCATTAATAAATATAAGATTGTTTTAAACATTAACCAGCATTGAATATTCTGACCAGAATCAGATTAAGCTAATTGTTTTTAAAAAAATAATTATTTCAAGACATTCATTGAGTGTTGTAAGTTAAACTAATTCACTCTTACTCCAGTTAACCACTTGCGCTATTATGCTTATGCAGCATAATCTGCTATCACAGAGACTGTGTCATTATTATTTATTCAGCGTGATCTCATATAATCAAACTCACCCTCCGCACTTAGATACGCATGGGATGTTATGAAAAAATAAACGACCACTTCATATTGAAGCTCAACATACATTACACAAGCATGGTGGTGCATGCAATGTCAATAAAAGTTAAGCTTTACATTTTTATCGGCACTCAAATATTATGACGAACCTATCTCTGTAAAACCACATACCACACTTTAAACATTAGCATCAGTAGTTTGTCGGGTGTTTATGCTGCTCCACACAAATAGGGTCTTACCCCTGTAAGTAAAAGGTTAAACCTCCTATGGCATCCATTGATAAATCCAGTAAATTAGACAATGTCTGTTATGACATTCGTGGCCCAGCGCTTAAAATAGCTTCCCTTCTTGAGAACGAAGGGAATAACATCCTAAAACTGAACATTGGCAACCCTGCTCCATTCGGCTTTAATGCTCCGGATGAAATTCTGGTTGATGTACTGCGCAATCTACATACCGCACAAGGCTATTGTGATTCCAAGGGGCTTTTTTCGGCACGTAAGGCAATCATGCAATACTACCAAGCTCGCAATATGCGAGACGTTACCGTTGAGGATATCTATATTGGCAACGGCGTATCCGAGTTAATTCTACAATCGATGCAAGCTCTACTTAATACTAGTGATGAAATGTTGGTTCCAGCACCTAATTACCCACTCTGGACCGCAGCAGTCAGGCTGGCCGGTGGCCAGGCTGTCCATTACCTGTGTGACGAGCAGGCAGGTTGGTTCCCGGATTTAGACGACATCATCAGAAAAATCACCCCACACAGCCGTGGCATTGTTATAATTAACCCGAATAACCCAACCGGTGCAGTCTATAGCAAAGCATTGTTGGAGCAGATCGCCGAAATCGCCCGTCAGCATAATCTCCTCATATTTTCCGACGAGATTTACGACAAAATAGTGTATGACGAAGCTAAGCACTATTCAATCGCCGCGATGGCACCCGATCTGCTGACTATTACTTTGAGTGGCTTGTCGAAGACTTATCGCGTTGCGGGCTTCCGGCAAGGTTGGATGGTGCTGAACGGGCCGAAGAAGCAAGCTAAGGGTTACATAGAAGGCTTAAACATCCTGGCTGAAATGCGCTTATGCGCCAACGTACCCATGCAACATGCCATTCAGACCGCGCTAGGTGGGTATCAAAGCATCCTCGAGTTAATTCAGCCCGGCGGCCGCCTATATGAACAACGAAACCGCAGCTGGGAAATGCTCAACAATATACCCGGTGTTTCCTGCGTAAAACCACAAGGTGCACTCTACCTGTTCCCGCGTTTCGACACCAAACGGTTTAACATTCGCGACGACCAAAAAATGGTTATTGACTTATTACTTCAAAAAAAAGTGCTCATGGTGCATGGAAGCGCATTCAATTGGCCGTATCCAGACCACTTGCGCATCGTCACGCTCCCTCGCTTGGATGAGTTAGAAATAGCGATCGGCAAACTAAGTCATTTCCTTGAAACCTACCGCCAGTAGAACCAAGTATACGCTGACAATAAGTAGAATACTTAGAAAACCATCTAGGTAAGCACTAAACAGAAAACCGGACTAAATCTGATTTGATCAGAGATGAGCCGTAACATCAGCGTCAGGCTTAGATGAATTCTCTCATAAGAAAAGATAACTCCTGAACCAACCATATCAATTTGAATGCAGCTTGGCGGGTTAATAATATTTGCATAACCCGCCAGCAGTGCTCACAATAAGACTTTCATATTTTCCCTTACAGACAAAGATAATTATGAGCCAGAGCCATTTCTTTGCACACCTATCCCGCTTAAAACTGATCAACCGCTGGCCGCTAATGCGTAACGTGCGTCAAGAGAACGTTTCCGAGCATAGCCTACAGGTGGCTTTTGTCGCCCATGCGCTGGCGGTAATCAAAAATCGTAAATTTAATGGCAAACTGCACACTGCTCGCGTGGCATTGTTGGCGATGTACCACGATGCCGGTGAAGTGATCACCGGTGATATGCCAACACCGATCAAATACCACAATCCGCAAATTGCTAAAGAATATAAGAAAATTGAAAGAATAGCCCAGAAGAAGTTGCTAGGCATGATCCCGGAAGAACTGCGTGATGATTTCCGTTCTGTTCTTGATGAATATTACTATAGAGAAGATGAAAAACAGGTGGTGAAAAAAGCTGATGCGCTATGTGCCTACTTAAAATGCCTGGAGGAGCTTTACGCGGGGAATAATGAATTCACGCTAGCCAAAACACGATTGGAGAAAATATTAAGACAGCATCGTAGTCCAGAGATGGACTATTTCATGGAGATATTTATCCCAAGCTTTAGCTTGTCGCTGGATGAAATTAACCTCCATTCTTTTCTTTAATACTATTGGCCTAACCGCTTTGAGATCTCAAAAACTTACACCCAATTTATTATCGCCATCGTTACCAGTTTTAGACTTACAAACCGTCGAGCAAGCGTTATTTGCTTGCCTTAGAGTACGTTTTTACTATACCAGGTATACCTAAATAGGTAGATTTTCTGCACTCGAAATAATACTGGTTAGATGCTACCAGTATATTCTGCACATTTTAATAAAATATTGTAGCAATATCGAGGCAATTACATAAGCGATAAGCAGCATGACAACTGCATGTATCTGCAGAATAAATGCGAGCAACATGCTGGCGATCGCCGTGCTGAACTAGCTACAAAACAATCTCTACCAGCTCATAGTAATTGTGCTAAAGGCGCATAACATAGATAATAACCCAGGTTGGACATGCCTTATTGTCTTGAAAAACAATACCAGGCGGCTTCTTAAGCCTAAGCTTTTATATTATCCCCCCGCACTGGAAAAGCTAGCAGAACTTGTTGGCTGACTTGTCATTGCGTAACTCTCATATCATAGAAATCACTAGATATGCCTAAAAATTTGAATTTTTAAAATTTATTTTGTATTTGCGTCGCCCCACCCGTATTATACTTCGATATTCCCTCATCAATGATAAATGAAAAAATTTTATCATTGATTTAAACTTAAAATTAGCTTATCTCAACTATAGTAAAATCATCGATTTTCATTAATCGTTTGAAATATTCCTTTTGTATAGTTAATTGATAAATGATTAGCCGTATGATCTTGCTTTCCATTTAACTATACAATTTTCCTCTTGATCAAATAGGAGCTTCCATGTCGAGCAAGCTCGTACTAGTTCTTAACTGCGGCAGTTCTTCCCTTAAGTTCGCCATTATCGATGCCATTAGCGGTAAAACATTCCTATCAGGGTTAGCTGAGTGCTTCTGTTCACCTGAAGCACATATCAAGTGGGAAGTTGACGGCGCTAAACACGAATCAGACTTAGTTTCTTCCACTTCTGCGGCGCACAGTGAAGCCCTGCACTTTATAGTGAATTCTATTCTAGACAAAAAACCGGCACTTTCCGCACAGATAACCTCTATCGGCCATCGCATCGTACACGGAGGAGAGAAATTTACCACCTCAACCATTATTAATGATGATGTAATCCAGGGCATCAGAGATACTGTGCCGTTTGCACCTTTACATAACCCAGCGCACTTAATTGGTATTGCAGAAGCTTTCAAAGCTTTTCCTCAACTACGAAATAAAAACGTTGCCGTTTTTGACACCACATTCCATCAAACGATGCCGGAAAGATCCTACCTCTACGCCCTACCGTACAGTCTGTACCGTGATCACGGCATTCGCCGGTACGGCGCCCACGGCACTAGCCACTTTTACGTAACACAAGAAGGATCAAAAATACTCCACAAGCCAATGGAAGAAGTGAATATAATCAGCTGCCATTTGGGTAACGGTAGTTCGGTAACCGCAGTCTGTAATGGGAAGTGTGTTGACACGTCAATGGGTTTAACTCCCTTGGAAGGTCTGGTAATGGGTACCCGAAGCGGTGATATCGATCCAGCGATTATCTTTTACCTGCATGATACTTTAGGTATCTGCATCGACCAGATCAAAAAAATTCTCACTCAAGACTCCGGCCTATTAGGTCTAACTGGCATCAGTAGCGACTGCCGTTATGTAGAAGAAAACTATAACAGGAAGGTCGATGCAAAGCGCGCAATGGATGTTTTTTGTCACCGCCTAGCTAAATATATTGGCGCCTACAGCGTTCTAATGGAAGGGAGGCTAGATGCGGTGATCTTCACTGGTGGAATCGGTGAAAACTCTAGTAAAGTCCGTGAACTAACCCTCGGCAAACTGGGCCTGTTAGGGTTTGAGATCGATCATGCACGCAATATGGCTGCCAGATTCAGGAAAGCAGGGGCAATCACAAAAGATAACAGCCGTCTTGCGTTGGTTATCCCAACCAACGAAGAACTGATCATCGCACAAGACGCTTTCCGTCTGACCATGTAATCTAATCAAGTGCCGTCAGTCCAAAAGGACTGCTTATTACAGCTTCGTATTAATTGTAAAGAGAACTGTTCTGTGTCACGTACAATTATGTTAATTCCCACTGCCACTAACGTTGGCCTGACCAGCGTTTGTTTAGGCGTCTCCCGTTCTATCGAGAAACACAACATTCGCCTAAGCGTATTCAAACCTATCGCGCAACCCCGTGCTAGCGGAGGTGCGCTCGATCACACAATCAGCCCCATTCTCAGTCACTTCCCATACCAAGGAATCGAAGCCCTTAACATGAGCTATGTTGAAAGATTGTTGAGTGCAAACCAACAGGATGTACTGATGGAGGAGCTTGTAGCACGCTACCACAAGAGTGCAAAGGACGCCGATGTAGTATTATTGCAAGGCCTAATACCAATCCATACACACCAGTTTGCCAACTCGTTAAACTACGCAATTGCCAATACACTGAACGCCGACATTGTGTTCGTACTGGCGCTGGATAACACTTCGCCTATACGATTAAAAGAACGTATCAAATTAGCATGCAGCAGCTTTGGTGGCATAAAAAACAAGAGCATTACCGGTGTGATCATCAATAAACTAAACGGCCCCATCGATGAACAAGGCCGTAATTATCCCGAGTTGTCTGAAATTTTTAACGACATTACCAAAGATAGCATTCGCTATCTCGATCCTGAAGAGTTGTGTGCCAACATTCCGTTACCAGTGTTAGGCTGTGTTCCATGGAGCTTTGATCTAATCGCTACTCGAGCTATTGACATAGCACGTCACCTGAAAGCACGCGTAATTAACGCAGGCGCCATTATGACCCGCCGCGTAACATCTGTGAACTTCTGTGCAACAAGCCTCCCTCAAATGCTAGAAAACTTCCGTCAAGGTTCTCTGTTAGTCACCTCAGCAGATCGTCCTGAGGTACTAATTTCTGCCTGCCTAGCAGCAATGAACGGCGTGAAAATCAGCGCTATTCTACTTACTAATGGTTATGCTATCGACGAGCCAATCAAGAGACTGTGTGAACAGGCCTTTAAAACTGGTCTGCCAGTATTTATGGTTGATACCAATACCTGGCAAACTTCCTTCAACCTAACAAGCTTCAATCTTGGAGTACCGTCTGACGACTATCAGCGAATCGAAAAAGTAAAGAGTTATATTTCCAGCCACATTAATACTGTGTGGGTTGAATCACTGTCCACCAAATCCGGGCGCACACACCGCCTGTCTCCTCCAATGTTCCGATACCAGCTCACCGAACGGGCACGCAAAGCGAGTAAATGCATTGTTTTACCGGAAGGTGATGAAGCACGAACTATAAAAGCAGCCAGTATCTGTGCCGAACGTCGTATTGCAAAATGCGTACTGCTAGGAGACTTGACCGAGATCCATCGCGTAGCCATAAGACAAGGCATCAAACTTGGGAAAGGTGTTGAGATCATCGATCCCATCGCCCTGCGTGAAATTTATTTACCTCGTTTGCTTGAATTGCGAAAAAGCAAAGGCATGACAGAAGTGGTAGCACGTAAACAGTTGCAAGACAACGTGATGCTCGGCACTCTGATGCTAGAGAAAGGCGAAGTTGATGGCTTAGTATCTGGCGCAATTCACACTACCGCCAACACCATCCGTCCATCATTACAACTAATCAAAACCGCGCCAGGCAGCTCACTGGTATCCTCGGTGTTTTTCATGCTGCTACCTGAACAAGTACTCGTCTACGGTGACTGTGCCATAAACCCAGACCCAACCGCCGCGCAACTATCTGAAATCGCTATTCAGTCGGCGGACTCTGCCGCAACCTTCGGGATTAAACCTCGAGTAGCGATGATCTCCTATTCAACCGGCATATCTGGAACGGGTAGAGATGTCGAGAAAGTCCGCGAAGCTACCCGTTTAGCGCAGGAAAAACGCCCTGATTTAGTCATAGACGGGCCGTTGCAATACGATGCGGCTATCATGACCGATGTAGCAAAATCCAAGGCACCACATTCTCCGGTTGCTGGTCAGGCCACGGTGTTTATCTTCCCGGATCTAAACACTGGCAACACCACTTATAAAGCGGTACAGCGTTCTGCCGAACTAGTGTCTATCGGGCCAATGTTGCAAGGGATGCGAAAACCAGTGAACGATCTATCGCGCGGTGCACTAATAGATGATATCGTTTACGCCATAGCGCTGACGGCGATTCAGGCTTCCCAAACTGATGCGCCGACTAATACAGGCCAATAAGCATAAGGTGATTTACTTAAAGACGTTGGGTGCCACACGTTTCCTGTTCAGTCGATTCTATACATCAGAGAGTCAGTATCGACAAGAATTTGTTCAACGCATCAAGCATATTCTTGTTACAACAACAACTAAGTGCTAACAACCTGTTTATTAGCACTCTCCTGACCATCTATCCAATCGATACTAGGCCATAGTTTCACCACCGCCAGTGAAACTACAAAAACAATGTTGCTCTTATAAAGAGACCCGTCGTACCATAGCCATGGTGAATTGCCTATCCCATCACCGATATTAGGAACAGGTGATGTAAGTTGCGAATTGTTATAAAAGCTTAACCTAGTTTTTGATGTTCGATAATGACGGTCGTCAGTTATCTCGCATCAATGCTATTGCATTACCTAATACGCCAATGAGTGTGACCTTTAGATGATCTATACCTAAACGCGAAAGCGTTGATCGCGTTAACACGATCAACGTTTTAATTGCACCCGCAGCAGATCATTTAACTGCTACTTTTCTCTTCGATAAAGAAGATCTGATAACACACGCTTTAACACGAAATAGTAAAAATATAAACTCGATCTATTAATTAGTCATTGATTAAGTTTATGTTTAACATTACGCAGAATCACCTGTATTTGCCTACAGCGTGTTACTATTTACTACTAGTCTATTCATTTGTCTGCGTCAGTCAGCTCACTGAAACAACTTTGTTTCTTGAAAGTCAAATACCCGGTCAATACGCAACTGAACAAGCAACCTATACTCAGCAGTGATTTTATAGTAAAACTTACCTGTGAAGGTAAGAGCCGCAAGCAATACCTAGGCATCAGCAGCTCACGAACGGCTAACTCCAACACCTGGCTTACCACCCTTCAGTGCACATTAAAAGTCACGCCAAATCAACCTGGATTCCGTGCTTACTATCTAAGCACGCCAGTTAATTACTATATACTGTTAGGGATTTTAATTATGTATAAATAAGTACTTTGGCAACCCAAATGCAACTTATTACTTATTTTACAATGCTCAGGAAAGAATGATTTATTCGCACAGGCATATTAAACTGACATGCTCACCGCATCAGGAAACTTAGCAGCTACCCTTCAGATCTTATCTTAAGATCTTCTCTTTCACCTTAAGGCAATATTTCCCGCTGTCTGCACTCTAAGAATTAAACGAATTTCACACAGCCTGCTATTCTAATCGCTATTTTGATAGCACTTTAGTTGAGTTTATAAAATAATTTGATGAAAAATAGAAACAAAGTTTCATGGATAGCAAATCATCTTCCCTATAAGATAAAAATGATTAATCTATACCACGAGTCAAGTATCCATTACTATATGAGTACTCTGGTTCTTGCAGAGCAAACAGGCTTACGCTAACGTACTACAAGCTAAGCATAAGCAATACCGGCTAACTCATATTGGATTTTCTTAGTATACAAAAAAGAGAAATTCATCGCTTGTTGAGCAATAAGCGGTATATAGCGTGCGCAGATTAATCTGTTCAGATCCAACAAATACCCACTGTATTTACATGGAAATCGGTTAGTCTTCCAACGCAGGGGCCTTGCTCACACAGATAATTTAAAAAGTACGACTTCAACTATTACGTACCCAACATAGTATCAGAGGTACTCTGTGCACTACAATTTGGATATCAAGTAACTGTTCTGCTATGTTTGACATAACACTATCAAATATGCTCATTTAAAAGTCGATCACGAAACGTGGATCCCACACTTAATATGTACTTAACTGTAGATACACAAATATCAACACATTAATTCAACGAATGTGCTAGGAACAATTTAACTTTAAGCAGATCAAAAAACAAGAAAAAGCGCGCCTAGGGAACTAGGCGGGAAGTGAATTCATGTTGGATCTCCTAATCAACAGGCGCTGCCTTCAAGTAGAATTGAAGGATACATCATAGCCTTATTTTCTATTGTCTGTATATGATAAACAATCATAACCACTTGCAAATTTTATTATCTCATGTCATGACCCCAACGTCATTATTTGTATTTAGAGTATTAAATTATTAGCTTCATCCGGTAGAATGGATAAAGCGATTTATGCCTGTTAGGCATCGATGTAAACATACTAATCCGCTGCCATTCGGACAAAATACATAACAGAACTATTCATGACACCTGCAACTAGCATAGCACCACCTCTGCCAATTAGTAGAGGTGGCTAAGATAATCATTTGCTGGGTTGAAAATAACTCAGGATTTGCTCAATGTCCTCAAAAACATAGTGAGGTAACCTTTAGGGAGGTAGATAAATTACTGGATCTGCGCTATATCGTTTCGTGTTTTATGACCAGTAGCTTACTGCCGGAAGTAAGCTAATATAGTGAGGCACTGTTAGAAGCGATTCCTGATAACTATGCTAGCAGGGAACTTTGCCAGCGAGCAAAAAGATCTATTGGCAATTCAATGCCAAACTGATCGATAACCCTATTTACAGTCTGATCAATGATTTCAGACACACTTTTCGGCAAGTGGTAGAATGCTGGCACTGGTGGCATAATTACTATCCCCATTTCTGCCGCCTTAATCATCAAACGCAGGTGACCCAGATGCAATGGTGTTTCCCGGACGCATAGCAACAATGGTCGGCGTTCTTTCAGAGTCACATCGGCTGCTCGGATTAGCAGGTTATCACTATAACTATTAACGATACCAGATAAAGTTTTAATTGAACAGGGTAAAATCACCATTCCCAAAGTTCTAAATGATCCAGAGGAGATACTGGCAGCGATGTTGCGTGAATCATGCACCACATTAGCCAACACCTGGACTTCATGAAAGTTAAGTGAAGTTTCTAGCGCCATTGTCTGTCGCGCTGCATTACTTATCACCAAATGAGTTTCTACGTCCACAAGATTATATAATACCTGCAACAGGCGTACTCCGTAAATCACGCCGCTAGCACCGGAAATACCGATAATTAGTCGCTTCATAACGTAGCTCTCCTCTCAAGCAGCATAACTTTAGTTAGACTTCCCCCCCCAAAAAGTGGCCATTGATCAGCAACCCAGTGCATGGAGGTGCGCCAATACGAACACCGTAGTTTACTAAAAAACGTAGATCATCTTCGTGATCTCTTTCCGTATTTTTCTTCTCTCTACCACATTCCGGTTGAACATTAGTAGTGCGGCCCGGTGCTAAATATTCCCGATAGCTTTAGTCAGCATCTTGCCTCAGATGTATGCCGAGCATGCCAAACATTATCACTAGCAATATCTAGATTCTCATTACTTACCTTTGTTGAATTAGCCCGATTTTAGCAAATTAAACGATCAACATGAATAATCTGGAAAATCTTTCTCACTGCTTAGCCACCAAAGATAAGTTAGTTCACGATCCAGATCTCAGCGCTAGTACGTTAGGTTGCGGGGCGCGCACTATCGGGTGGAGGTTAAGTACAGCCTTTTAGCACCGAGATCGTGCGGCTATTTTAACGAACTTCTATAAGTTGCTGCTACGCACCTCAGAATCTTCTCCAAGTAGAAGATTCTTGATCGCGTAACGTCGCTTACTTGGGGTTTAGCTGACTTTGTATTGACTATCTACAAACCTGCTGGCTCAAAATAATAAACGCGCGTACTGCATAGCGCTTTTGTATGCAAACTTAGCTATCAGATTGCTCTCTGATACAAGCAATCTCTAGCTCGATATCGCAAGCCATTTCCGGAATAACAACGCCAATATTCCTATCTTCTTGCTTATAGATGATGCTTTCTCCATTTTATGCCTACCTAGGCAGGGCATAAAGACGGGAATTTGCCAATCAAAATCAGGGCAAGCAGAATAAATAGACTCAAAAACATTGATGAATTTTTTGTCGTTCTGCTATTCACAGGTCGCCAATTAACTTTTCTCAATGACCTAGAGCGGCTTAGCTGGTTATGACATCGCGCAAAAATACAAAATTCACGGTTCTGGCAACTCGACTTTTGCAGGAACTGCTATATAGTTGTTACTACTGGTTTCAAACTGGCAATTACCCAGTACTAATTGGAAATATTCTGCTATAGTGCCAAAACAAAAAGAATGATGAGAAATGACCATCACAAAAGGCATATAAACTGCTCTGTTTTTGTTTCAAAGTACCTACAGTCCTAAAAATCTTATCAACCTCCCAAAGAAAATACGTAAAGTGCCTAGATCCTTGGAAAGCTGCTGGAGGGGGGGATCTCTGAAGTATTGGTAGCGTTTTTGTGGTAGACACCTTTGAAATAGCGCATAACTCTCTTTATAAGAGTTAGTCGCACTGGTTTTGTGTTATAGCGTGATCTCAACATGCGTTCATGTAAAAAAGGTTGAGCCTCCGAGAGGATAGAAACTATCAGTTCTTGACTGACGCGCATGGTTGATACTGATATTTTCCTGCAAGCAATGCTTATAAGTGCTGTGAAGTAATCTTTCACTAATTTTTGCTTTACGCAAATAGACTAGGTTTCGAGTTAATTACTGACGATACTTGCAGGCTCTTAACCACGTTACTGCAACAACATTCACGCATCATTAATAGACTGGTGAATCGATATCAACTGGTGATAAAGGCAATACAAAACATGTTGTTCCTCTCTCAGCAACTACCGACTCACTAAATCAGCCGATAAGAAACTCGACGTGCTTTGCAGATAGTTAAAGACCCACCTGATAATATGACTAAATTGAGGGATAATCTGCGACTTCTGCCAGTCTGGACCTTGTGATAAGGTCGTAAAGGTATCCAGAAAAAAAAGGATTGCTGCAACGATTAGCACTCCACGTAGCATACCAAAACAAATGCCCAACATCCGATCCATACCTGATAGTCCGCTTTTCTCTACTAGAGTGCTAATGACATAGTTACTGATTGCCCCAATGCCCATCGGGGCAATCAGCAAGATCATGATCGCGATAGCTTTCCGAACTAGTTCATCTTCAAAGAGAGTGAAGTAACCTGCAAGGTAAGAATAAAAATGGCTAGTAATGAACAAGGCACATCCCCATGTCAACAGAGACATTGCTTCGCGAAGAAACCCTCGAATCATACTTAGCAGAACTGAACATCCTATTAGCGCTATAATAACATAATCAACCCAGACCATGAACTATCCTAATAATAAATCGTTCTTGTGCCTTTCCTAGAGGCAGTGCTTCATTTTACTATCACGATACTTGAGGCACTACGTATTGCTACCTGCAAGCAATTTTAAAGTAGCTAAGCACACTCAATATCAGTTAATGATAATACAAAGGACATTGCCTGTATAAATACCCAATACTGCATAAATACTGTAGTCGATAAAGGTGCCTTCTAACCCTGTATTAAGCGAATACGGAAAAACCACGACTGATTTGACTGCCACGTAACTTTCTAGTAGACGCCATTTTTCCTCCAAAGGCGACTAATTAAAGGCGCTAGCGTATTAATACGCTGATCTTTAAGTGTTCTAAGAACACTAGGCTCTTTTATCTCAGATTTTAGGCTTTCAGCCTCTCAGCGATTTTAAGAGTATCACTCAATCAAGCCATCTGCAATTAATCGCTAGGGTTGCTTTCGAGTAATAAGAAGCGTGCTTAACGTAGGCTATAAAGGTTTACATACCCTTTTAACCCGCTGATTGCATTTAGCGCTGTCAAAGAAGATTGGAGTTCTTGCTTTGAAGTTCCTGGACCAACGTAAATGCGCGTAAGCTTCCCCTGAACCGGTGTTGATGGGGAGGTAAATACGTGATACCCGGACAACCGTAGCGCAGCGACTATCTCACCTACTTTGCAAGTGTTTTTAAGCGCGCCAAGTTGGACAACATAAGCCAGTCCAACTGGAGCGTGCTCTCTCCCTTCTTCCTGAGAAGAAGGAAGTTGATATTTAGATACTAGGTTAGGTTTTACTCCTTGCTTCACATCCTCTGCTGTCGGAAAATATGTAGGCTTTCGAACAATCAGTGGTATCTTTTGCTCTCCTGCCTGCTGAACCACCTTCGCAAGATTTGCCTGATGTTCAACTAAAGCCTCTGACGGCATCGGTAGCGGCGCAAACAACCGCTCATTACCTGGGAGGGATAGAGTGGTTTTATTTTCCACGTCTTCTTGGTTCGGCTCTAATGGGATCGGCGTGAATTCATTCTCATAATAGTTTTGTTTACTATCTAACAATACTGGCAGACTGATGGCCCCAAGTGATAAAAAAACTATGGTGCCCACTATTCGGTTTCGAAATTTAGTCGCCACTTAGCCTCCTCCCCTATCGTTTAATGCCACCATAACTTGTGCGACAGTATGAAATGATCCAAAGACTATAACAATATCTGTTTTATCCGCATCGAAGGTAGCCTCCCTCCAAGCACTTGCAACATCGATAAACTGGCGGGATTGCGGCAAATGCTGAGCCAATAATTCAGCGGGAGCACCGCGCGGCGCATCAAGCGATGCGCAATACCATTCATCAACCTCTGCGTGAAGGCAAGCTAACGTGCCAACAATGTCTTTATTTAACAGCATACCAATAACAGCTCGCACCTTACCACCATTGCGCGGCAGACTAGACAAACGGGTGGCTAGATAGGCGGCGGCATGTGGGTTATGTGCTACATCAAGAATTAGTCGCGGCTCTTGGCATATCAATTGAAAACGACCAGGCAACGTTGCCAGCTTTAGCCCAACGCAGATTGCTCGATGACCGATATCCAGCGAGGAATAGCTAAGTGTCGCCAACGCGGTTGCAGCGTTGACCAGCGGCACATGCGGAATAGGTAACCCAGCCAGTTCTATTTTCCCGCCTTTCCACTGCCACTGATTGCAGTTTTCATTATAACTCCAAGCAATCCCGTTGCAGTAAAGCGGTACTCCCAGTTTTTCGGCTATCTTCTGGATACTTAGTGGCATATTCGGTTCCCCCACTACGGCCGGTTTACCACTACGGAAAATTCCTGCTTTCTCACTACCGATACTATCCCGGTTATTGCCCAGCCACTCCGTATGATCTAGCGCAATGCTGGTGATGACCGCTACGTTAGGATCGACGATATTAGTAGCGTCTAAACGTCCACCCAGACCGACCTCCAGGATTACCACATCTAACCGCGCCTGCTTAAATAGATTTAATGCAGACAGAGTGCTAAATTCAAAATAGGTCAGTGTGGTTCCACAACGACCCTTGTCAATAGTAGCAAAAGAGTTGCTAAAGTCCGACTCATTTAGCTCTTGCCCCTGGATGCGTACCCGCTCAGTATAGCGAAGAAGATGCGGCGAAGTGTAAACGCCAACACGCAGGTTAGCGGCCAAGAGTATAGCTTCTAGCGTGCAGCAGGTGGTGCCCTTTCCGTTAGTACCAGCAACAGTGAATACTGTTGGAGCAGGACTTAATAAATCAAGATGCGACGCAACGTGCTGAACTCGTTCTAAGCTAAGGTCGATCGACTTACTGTGCAGATTTTCTAAATAGTAAAGCCACTCGTACAAGGGCGATGTAGCTTGAGGAATGATTGGGTAGTTTTGCATGAGTTCACATCGTTGAACTTGGTTGATGAATTCTCAGGCTATTACTCTGACCTGAAAACAAGTGTTGCTGTCTGCCCGCCCTCAGACGTCGATCTGCTTTTCCTGAGTGATAACACAAGTTCTCACATCAAAATGTGGCTGCGGTTGGTTTGTAATCTTAGACAAAATACTGGCCAGAGTTCGTCTCATATCTGGACGACGAACAATCATGTCAATCGCGCCTTTCTCGATCAAAAATTCGCTTCGCTGAAAACCAGGCGGCAATTTTTCCCGCACTGTTTGTTCGATAACGCGTGGTCCAGCAAACCCGATTAGTGCCTTCGGCTCAGCAATGTTTATATCACCCAGCATCGCTAAACTAGCAGAAACCCCCCCCATCGTTGGATCGGTCAAAACGGAGATGTAAGGTAGACCGCGCTCCTGTATTTTTGCTAGTGCCGCGCTAGTTTTTGCCATCTGCATCAGCGATATCAGTGCTTCCTGCATACGTGCACCGCCGCTCGCAGAGAAGCAGACTAACGGGCACCGGTCTTCTAGTACTTGCTCAACGGCTCGCACAAATCGTGCACCGACCACGGAAGACATGGAACCCCCTATAAAAGCAAATTCAAAAGCAGCAGCCACGATCGGCATACCGTAAAGTGTGCCCTTCATCACGACTAATGCATCTTTTTCACCAGTCGCTTTCTGCGCAGCAACCAAACGATCTTTGTACTTTTTAGAATCCTTAAACTTCAGAATATCATTTGGCTCCAGTTCGCTGCCCAATTCAACTTCGCTTCCTTTATCCAGCAGACTATGCAGCCGCATACGCGCTCCCATATGCATGTGATGGTCACACTGAGGGCACACTTCTAGATTACGTGCTAGCTCTGCGCGATAGACAACCTGGCCGCACCTATCGCATTTTGTCCAAACCCCCTCAGGAATGCTTGCTTTACGGGTTGGTGTAATATTGTTCTTGTTAAGAATTCGTTCAATCCAGCTCATCTATAACCTTTCTGCTTGAACCCGGCCAATGCGAGTCCGATATTCATACCCACGCAACCTGCCAGTGTCTTCTCACAAGAGAAGACCATCAATATTTGCCATTAAACCATATCAGGAGAATACTCTAGATACAAAACAAGTTAAAGAAAAGCTAAGCGCGTTTACTTTCTAGCAGAGTAGCCTGACAATCGTCATATTTTAAGTTGAAATGGAAACATAATGTTAGCTAAGATGAACAATCCTAGCTTTCCTACTCTGAAGGAAACCACTAAAGTATCACTGTTTAGTGAACAGAAAGTCTAAATCACTAGCTCGTAAACGTTATAATCAGAACAGTTTCGCTAGACTGGTTGCCTTGTTCTAGAGGAAAAGATTGCAAATACTCATGAACAGCACGCATGATCGAAAAGATAATCATCTTCTACTGTATTGGTTATAAAAGCAATGTGCTTTATCTATATGTCGACGACTTGGCGATCCGAGTTTCTGTATGAGGATCGTTTTAAACAAATAGCAGGGTGAATTTGGCAACGCAGCTGATAACCACCAACGCCACCATCATCCCCAACATACTATGCATGTTAAGATCATTTCCACTATTCACACCGGGTCCACGGAAATAAATAGGGGAGCATCACCTACTAAAAGGGTCGACCACCAGCCCGTGCCAGCAAACACGATCAAAATCAAATAGCATAGCACTAAAAAGCCTTTTATGTGACTACCCCGTAAAAGTTAGCGCTAATATGTAAATTACAATCAATAATACATTTAATAATATCCATCAGCTTTTTCGCGAGTCCAGACTACTACTCCGCCATAGCAAACTCACATAACAATAAATCCAACCGTAGCATCTTCAATCATCAGGTAAAAATAGAGGCCCGAGCGGCAGCCTAGGCAGAGAAAAATGCTGAGGATAATCAACTGAGACCAAATATAGGCCCTCGGCTCGTGCTGTCGCGGCCGCTAGGTTGCGATCTCTCAACGTTAAGAGCTCTGCCATCCAGTTATCACCCCGCTTACCACAACCAATTTCCATTAGGTTGCCAACAATATTACGTACCATATGATGCACAAAGGCATTCGCCTTTATATCCACCACAATATATTCCCCTTGACGTGTGATCTTGACATGTTTTACATCCCGCCAAGGCGTAGAAGATTGACACTGAGCTGCACGAAATGAAGTAAAATCGTTCTCACCAAGCAGCGCCTGCGCCGCGCTATGCATCCGAACGGCGTTCAACGGATGGTAAACGTGGGTCACTCCTTGATGTAATAGTGCCGGGCGGTTACAATGATTGTAGATGATATAACGATAGCGACGAGCGGTAGCGCTATAACGTGCATGGAAATCATCAGGAACTACCCTTACCCACCGCACAGCAATATTATTCGGTAGTTGTGTGTTCACTCCCATAGTCCAAGCAATATCCTGACGCCGTACGCTGGTTTTGAAATGCGCCACCTGCCCGGTGGCGTGCACCCCAGAGTCAGTACGTCCAGCACACAATAAATTAATCGGTGCATTCGCGACCTTACTCAATGCCTGTTCTAGAGCCCCCTGAACACTCGCCACTTCCTTTTGCTGCTGCCAACCGTAATAACTGCTACCGTCATACTCAATTCCTAACGCAATCTTTTGTGCCGGTTTGACAGAAAAAGCCACTTTAGTATTAGTTAATCTGCTCATTTGCCAGAAATTCTACAGTTTTGATAGCCATCTACGGCCACTAAACGCATATTATCCACTACCGAGTAGAATTATGATAGGACGTAAGATATTTAAAAGGGAACGTGTGATAGATGTGGATCTGCCTGGGACGAATTTGCTCCATCTAAGCAAATCAATCAGTGTAATTACTTGTGAGTATGTGAAAACATCACTGCGAATGACCTGTTTGAATTTGGAGATCATTGTCATGAGCATTAAAAAGACGAACGCGATAAAAATTATGTTACCTGCTATGAAAACCCAGGGTGGTTACATTCGTTCTTAACTCTGCAGAGCTTGAGGATGCGACGGATAAAGGATCCGACGCTCTATCAAACCCAACAGCTCCGAACAGCAAGTAATCTGTTCGCCTTATTTTCTTTTGGAATGGCACAACGCATCTGCTTTTAGTGCTGCTTATTGCGACTATGACAATCTGTCCTACAGGAACGTAGGTACGTAGGGCGCTACAGGTTGTGTATAACATCCTTGCATTTCCCCTGTCAGTACGCCCAGCTGTTTCGTGCGTACCGTACATTAGGATATCTTTTCATCCCTATCCAAAAACTACACACTTGCTCTTTAAAAATCCCTGAGCTGCTGACAACGGTGTTGTCCTTTTTTTAAGTAACCATAGAGCAGAGGAATGCAATAACCTCTCTGGTTAAAAATCCTCTGCTGGCAGCAGTTGATACTATCAGACCAGGATATACCATATTCCGCAGAAGACCATACATTTACTTTCTGTATTTACTTCAAACCAACCCTGAAATAAAAGCAGAGATAACTGCAGGAACATATGCTATCTAAGTGTTGAACCCAACCACACTGCTAAATGATCAAGCCCGGCTGGCAAAAACCACAAAACCAAGGGCGCCAACACGTCATCAATAGGATTGATGATGCTCTTTCAAGCTAACATTAGCAATAAAATACCCGATGTGATCAGAGGCTGGTGTTGCCAGAGTTGCTACAGGTAGTTCCAACAGCGATGAATTTATCATTCAGTCCTCCTTCGCCGTGTTGCGAGGGCTCATGAGTACTTTCTCTCGGAACATGCTTGTATACACATAGCAAATAGACTAGTAAACACCTTAATGACGTTGAGAATTGTGTTAATGTCAATTGACATATCACCCACTGTGCCGAAGTAAAGCTGACCAAACTGCTCCTGTTTTAGATAGTCTATGGTGTAGGTAGATATGAGGGAAGGCGCGAAAATCACTTATAAATGAACAAAGAAGCTTCAACGGAGAGACGATACATGAGTAAAGCGCACTACGAAGCCGACAGAGACTACAAAACCACGTCATCTCCTACAGAGCCGTTATTTTAGCATAGCGAATTACTGCGATAAGAGAGCAAATATGCATTTGCTGACGGACATCTGTTTTGTTAGGTTTTATAGTCTCCTCTGGAATGTTTGATTTGATATTTCAGTAGGTGGTAGCGCTTAAATTGGCACATTGGGTCAGTTGTGAATTGGTAGTGATAGATTTACTCTCATTCTACAACAAGCGATGCATCGACCATATGGAATATTATTCCAATATCTGGTTAGCACTAACCCAAGACTCACTATCTGGTCTATAGGTTGTGTTTTCTCTCCGACCGTTCACTGTATAAAACAAGAACAGTCATCGATACGCCTTATTTCATATTCAAAACAGATTGTACTAGATACGAGCTAATTCTTCATTTTGCCCGTTTAACCGCGGAATAATTCATTAGCGAGACTGCGTATTTCGCGTCAGCGCGTGGCGGGTATCGGCGTTGAAATCGGCAAATATCTCCCAGTCACGCTGACTGACTGTCATATGAGGTATCGAAATAGACATTTTTCCACACCAGACCGCCGTGATCTGACTGGTAGCAGCGGGTACATATCAACACTCTCCCTACGCTCTGGGCGGTATGTGCGGCCAGCTCAACCAGTAACTCGCCCTTTGCTACGAAAGGTATTCTCTAGCATACTAATGCCCGCACCGCGCCTTTTCCACTGCTTTGGGTTCTCGATCACTGGCTACTTATTGGCTATCCAGCCAGAAAGGCGAATCATAGCGGGTTCACGTTTAAGCAAATAAGCAGGGCTATATAGCTGGGCCTCAGGCCAATACCATCATTGGGCATACCCTACCACAAGGCTTGCATTTTTTAGATTTGCGGACAGTCAGTTTGTTTTTTGGATTGGTTTGATGGGCTGAATGCGGAATCCTTTGGCTTGCAGGGTGTTTAACACCTAATTCAGTTGACCGATCTCCAGAGATTTGCCTATTTTACCCATTAGCCTTTGCAGCATCTGGCGGTAAGTCGTGTCACCACCTTGGGTGCTTGGCGGAAATATCGATTAACTGCAGGTGTTTTGTCGGCTTATAGGTAGCGTCCTTTATCGCCATGTTTGAGATCGAGGAACCTCATATTGTGGCAAAATAATCCCTCGGGTTTAAAAGATTAAAAAATGCATATCGTTACAATAAAATTGAATGATTTATATGCCGATTTTCACTATGACTTCCTTACGAAAATTTCTCTATCATCAATGTCCTTCAAGATTTCAAACCTTTCCGCAAACACCCGCCAACCTGGTGACGGAGGTTTTCCGTGTCAAATTCCTGTGTATGCAAAGAGGAAACATTATTGCTATAAGGGTTGACGGGCACGGTTAAAGTTTAATAACCACATGGTGATATCCTCCTAGTCAATCGTCGAATTGATTGAGCTGTGTGGCGTTAGAGTGGCGAATTTTCCATAATACCTCTTAGTGGCACGACATCTCAGGTACGTACCCGGAAGCTACACGGCTGTCCGCAGTGTAGGCAGGCGAATAGAACTCCATTCTCCACTCGCCGCTTTCCGGTTGTGCAGTAATCTCGCCTGGGTAGGATGTAGATGGTACGTTGCCTTATGGTAGCTAGTACAGGTAATACCCATACTGGGTTTCCTTCTCTAAGGAGATGATGCGTTCAGCCAATATCTCGACGACATTCTGGTACTCACAATAAGCAGTGGCAGAATGGTCTACCAGCAGGTGATCCGCGGCATGGTCTATGTGACTTTCAGCCTGACGCCGCAGATTTTTTATTTCCTGATAGCTCATGAGGCACCTCCTGGTCCACGCGGATTGATTATCGATCCATGCAACTTTGTAAGGCGTATGACTAGGTGCCGATACCGACGAAGAGATGACGTTGAGTGTACCCCTGTAGCTCATCGGGTTTAATCTCCTTGATTGAACGCTCATTAACATTCCCAGGCGCAATATGCCCGGCGGCTATCAGTTTTGGCACCCACTTCCACACATAGAGTCGATGTCGTTATACCAGGCGCGTATTACTGCATCTTCTTCTAAAAGGGCATAATAATAAACCCTCAAGCTACTGATGAAAAGTAATCCCGAAAATATTAAGGGAGCTGATGGTATCCTGATTTTTAGAAGGCATTCTATCCACTTTCACCTTGCAAATAATGCAGTAGTGTTGCCCGTTTTTTTAGCGCCTTCTCGATATCGTCTATCTCTTTGAGTCATGGACGGCGGGTGGTTTCGGTACGACATCTCACTGGATGTCAGGCTGCCAGTTTGGTTTTCCGTTTTTGGTCAACCCTCCCAGTTCCCGTCGCACCAGGTCTGGAGACCTTTCCAACAGGGGATGCGGGCTTTCATGGCTTCAATATCGGAAGCATGATTATGAGTTAAGCGTGCAATTTCATCGTTAATCTATATATCCAATCTGGCTATTCCCCGCTAGATATCACGCAGCCGTTAAACATCGTCCATCGGCTGTTTGGGGTTTGCAGCATGCAAATGCCCGCTACGGCTTAAATCCGTGTTATTTCTTTGCCATCTGTTTGTACCTTTTAATTAAAATATTGAGTAGTAAACGCACTTAAAATAATACCTTTAAGGCAGGCTGTGTTGAATATACTTAAATAAATTCATGGGTATTGGGCGCTATTGAATCAGGGCTCTAGTTCTGTGCATAAAAACCACGCCAGTGCTCACAAATCGATAATAGTTCCATAGTTCTGTTGGGTATGATCCACAGGCATAGTCAGACAAATCGATTTGCGAGCGGTAATACGGACAGGTCGTGTTTCATGATTGACGTGCCTCCCAGATTATTCGCCAATTATCTTGTAGAAACTGGTATTTTCAAAGCGCCTAGCGGTCGGCAGCGAGGCATAACCAACGGCATACCTTTGATATCAAGCATCACACCGGCGGCCATATATCATGGTAATACTCGGGCGACTATAACCATCAGCGGTAAACTGCCTGACGGTAAACCATTTCTATGTGAAGTTCTCCATCACCGACAAGCATTGCCTGAACTTCTGCTGGATGGCCTAACAGGCCATCGCTGACGGGTTTTAATAGTTAAAGCGGACCTCAGTATAAAAGCCTCCTTCAATGCACGTTATGGATAATATTGACGTTGATAACCAAGATAGCGTTCTCGGCGTCAGGTTTATGGCAGCGGTCGCCAGATTCCCGATAGCTGGGATAAAGCGCACTGACTAGTGAATCTTTTACGGACGCAGCGAAATTAAGGATTGGCGTCGTGTCGGTATCGCATGCGGACCGAAAAAGTTGTTCATGTCGCCGGCAACGCGTTTCAACTTGAAATCAAGAAAATCGGTCAGATGTTCATCCAGTGCCGGAAGGTCAAGCAACTCGCAATGTTGCACTACTTCCCTGATCGCTAGCAGCCGCTCGCATAACTTATCGCCCGTTTAGGCTCTCCCAGAAGGAGATGCACAGCAGTTTTTAAATCCGTCTTCCAGCTCAAAGAAGTGTTGAAGGTGCGTTAAGATTGGTATAGACGGCGCATCAGCTGCTTCAAACACCAGCGAATAGCTGTACCCAACACATCTACTCTCTTGTAATATTCGGTGTAACTAACGACACCAAGCTGCGGATGAGCGCTTGAGTTTCCCTAGTGGCTAGCGTATAGACAATAGTCTCGGCAAGACTGGCGGCTGTCAAGTTTTACCCTAAAGATCCTTATCTTCTATGACCAGAACGTGGGGTTCAATCACCAGCACAGAAGCATTTTATAGGTTAATTCGGCCAGCCGGGTAGGGCTTACGATGTGTTACCCAAGCCGGATTCACCGATAGCCGTGATAAAACCACATAACAAGCGGTCTGGTACAGGGCTTCGTGCACATAACGGATTTCAGGATTAAAACCATCCTCATGACCTTGCACCACGTCGTCATCATATAGGCGCGAAACAACCCGAAATTCTTTCGTAATAGGGGTTAATACCTGTTTGTAGTAACATAGTGCCCACCTCGTTGCTGGGAGGTCTGTGATTTTCCTTGCCCGGACGTGGACCGTAAAAAAAGTCGTCCGCCGCGACACCCTCCTTTGCAGCCAGATCTGATACGATCTTTTAGCACGTCATTGTCCTGTTTCTGGCATTGGTGGTAATTAACTATCTGCGCCAGTGTCGCCTCAGAAAGATCAACCGTATAGGCCATTGCCGCTTGCGTTAGGCAATGTCATTGTGATCAGGTCTTAAGTTTCAGGATAATTGCCTTCCGTTAACCGTAACTGCCAAGTCACCACCATATCGCCCGTCTGCGCCATTTACTTATCCCTAGGGCAGCGGCCTAATGAGCAGGGATGCCGTAGGGAAGCGCTGGTTAGCACCGTGTAAAATTCACTGCGCTAGGTCTTTCCAGCCGCCTGAAGCACGCCGCACCTGTTGAACTGCTAAGACCGGCTTTAATCGCTCTTCAAACGCGGCGTGGTGGTGCCCCGTCGAGGGCTGCCGACATCTGTCAGATGGTATTGCGCCGTAGCCTAGGGTAATCCTTTGAAAAATTCGCGAAGTATCGGCTATTGAGGGACAACCCTGTAGTCGTCTTTTGCTACTTCCTGCAGACAGGAACAGCTTCCAGCCCATCCTCATTCATTAATACCACCTGCATTTCACTATCACGCCAGGGTTAAACACTATCTGTAGAGTATCGCCAACGCAACCGACAGAGACGTACCGTACACCGTATTCACTCCAAAACGACACGGCAAGACTCGCCTTGACCTAGGGCTTTCCGGGAGATTCTCTGGCCGCTTACGGCACTCGTTAACGAGCGTTGCCTTGATGAACTACTTACGGATTAATCCGTAACCAGAAGTCGATGCCAGGTCATGTAGGCACCTCGTAGGATGGCGGTACGGTTGTATTTTTACGCCATAACCCGACTAGGCGGTTCAACTCATCGATATTATCGACTTGCACAAAGCGTAGGCGGGATTCACAGAATTTCATTCTAGAATGTCGCACAATTTTCCACTCATCCGGTGCGCGGACATTACCGGCTTTATAGCGATAAGTTGAATTCCAAGAGGTTTACACAGGTTGCACACGGCGCGCAAGACCAGCGCGCAGTCGGGGTCAGTATAAAGTATGCGTGGCACCTCAGTAAAATGTTCTGTCGTTTTTCCACCAAAGCGGTACTCGGCATAAATCCCAGGCACTGGTATGATTGGTTAGCTCACTCAAACACCAAGGCAAAGTCGTGAACAAGACGGTCGAGCTTTGCTTTGTTTAAATGAAATTATACCTTACACATCATTTGCAAGCCAGCTTCAGGAGTCGTGTGCCCTTTGTCGGGATTTTTAGATAATAAAGCACACACGGCGACGCAATCGGGTTGCCGGACATGATTGGGATGTCGGTTTTAAACTGGATGCAAGGGAAGGTGCACCCACCTGGATAGGTATAGGCGATAACGGTACAGCACCTCGCTAATGGCATCTTCTGACAGGAAGCCACTCTCCAGTCTCGTTAGCAATATGCCCGGCATTAATCAGGTTGTGCGCCCACAAGGCATTAACTGCCTGCTCCAAGCTGTCAAGGTGCCCGCCGTTTTTGCGATATAAGGCCATCATCACGCCAGCTATCTGTAGGCTTCTCACGTGTCAGGGCACTGGTGCGACAAACCACCCTTGGCTTGCACGGTGGCCTTATAATACTCATTAAACCATTGTTCAACTGTCCCTGCTACCATTAAACAGCAGGGTACGACTTGTATTAGCTGGTGACTCATAGACTGGCTTCGCCAGCTCCTTATTGGGTACGCCCATTTCCGTTGTCGTCATGCCCTTCATGGCTTTCATGATCCGCAACTCCGGCGTGTCCGTGAAGAAGCGTGCAGCGATGAAATATTTTCCATAACAGAGTCTCTTTTTATTAATGGCAATTGTGTGACCGTCAGTAAAAAGCGAATGTTGTTTTTGATGCCACTTTCCTGAACGCATAGATTGCTCATGATCTCTTCAATGCCCTGTTTGGTTTTACGCACTTCCCCTCATCAGCCTGGCAGTGACCACTTAGTTGCATGGATACGCAATTGTAGTTAAAGCCGTTTGTTTTATCCCATGCCTTATATATGGATAGTGCTGGTAGTGTGGTCATAAAAACAGCGTTTAAAGTCGACCTGGTGATATAGGGATATTGGTTTGTTTCCATCATAAAAGTTAAAATAACTATACAGTTATGCTCAAAATTATGTAGATTTTTACATATTCTTTATCATGATCAAACATCATGCCTTATCGATCTAATAGGAGCCCTTGATAGAAAGAAAGCCACAACCACTCTATCTATGGATATGTCGCTCAATATCACGATTACTGGAAGGGCGGTCAATTGCATACTCTAGTAAAATTGCAGAAACAACGCCAAACAGGAAGTGTTGGTACGCTTTTTGGAATAGGCTTCCCTATGAGCGGGATAAGATTATCTATAAGGCACACCTCTGTATAGAACACAGTGCCGAAGCCATGTTAGAGGCGAAGAAGCGTTTATTAATTTAAAAACAATGAAGCACGAGGAGAGTTTGCGAACCTAGTACAAGATAAACTGGGTATACTTAAACAACTAACTATCGCCTAGTACAGGCAGCAATGACATTTTATCACCTAAACCGAACTCTTCATGTCCAGCGCTGAGAATGCTAAGACAACCAAGCTCTTTAAACTAATGACAGAAGACGAAAAAGACATCGCCACATTTTCCGGAGGCGGTACCATCTCTGGCCTGACGTCAGACGATACTGGAAGAATATCAGTACGAAAATGACGAGCGGCATTGCGTAAAGGCGAGGCCACGTTCAAAAGAAGCCAATCGCTGGTGGCACAAAAAAAGAAGAAGTTGCAATAATTAAACCAGCCAATAACCGATAAAACCTTTTCTTCTACCTCGAGCGATAAGCAGACTTTTCTCGATACCCGTCGTTCGGGACTCAGTCAGGGAAGCGTCGCCGATCGGTGTAGTGTTAAAACTGACCCAGTACAATTATGGAAACAGCGAGCGACATCCTGACACTGCTTATCTGGTAACCGCTAAAATTAGGTTTAATGTTAATTGCTTAATTATAGGGGAGGGCAGCGATAAAACTAGTGCGATCAACGTGATCCAAAATGAAAAGAAGGGAAGCGTCAACCGTGTTCCGACATGTTCCCGGTGCAACCCGCTGAGTAGATCAACATACCCTGATGACGATCATAGAGAAAAATCCGCCCTCAGCCACACCCAATCACCCTTCGATAACTACGAAGAGTGATTGACCTTGATAATCAGCGCACATCGTTGTGTGCCTGATTGCTGTTTAGAATATAACGAGTAGGGTGCTCTGCACCCTACTCTGACAGACCTCTCGTAGACCGAAATAATCATCATCCTGCCAGGTGTTACCCACACACACCCGGTGCATTTTGTTCCAAACCAAAAGCCACCCATAGCCTCAGTCCTAATAGGCGGGGCAGTCAACTGGCTATGCGGACGGTCATAACGGGCAATGCAACTTGTTACTCAAATGTTTCAAGGGTGATGCGTGATACTCCTAGATGAGGCAAGGACAGTGTTTCTTGCATGCACAACAGATTTAGACGTATCACAGTGGTAGTGGTCACGCCAAAGGTGTGCTCTGCCACTGTGCCGCTGAACGCCTGTTGCCAGGTAATAGAACCGGTCGGCGCGCTCGGTATTGGTTAAGGTCTAGGTCGAGTTGATTTTTAGCTATGGATATATACCCCTGCTAACCAAAGCCCATTTCTAAGTGCACGCAGACTCTTTTAGATAGCGTTTCAATACCCGATAGAAATTAGCCAGCTCACAGTTGATATTATTCATCACTTCCGCCTTGCTGGATAACTTTATAAAGAAGAGCGCCGACACGCCACAAATAGCTCCACGTAGAAGATGTTCGCCAAGACGCGCGGCAAAATCTATTGGCCAGTCGCTATTTACCGCATATCTCAGATACTTTCGGTGAAACCTTACTGCATTGTCTGTAAGCCTTTTCCACTAATGATATTAATCTAGACTTTCCCTATTCTTAAGAATAGACAGTGCCCGGTTGCCTCACAGATGTGGTCTGTGTGTTGACGGCTCGTGCGATGCTCTTACACCGTGCAGGTCCACGCTTTTTGCTTATATTGTCGGGCTAATGACTGCATTCCCCACTTAACCCAGTTAGCCACTTCCCACTAGTAAACCACCTTAAAGCGTTTATCGCCTTACTTTGTGACACGCTCTGCCTAATTTTATTGAGAGAGTGATGAAAATGCAAACATCAACCTGGCCCTTTAAACCCGGGCCTAACCGGCTAGTTACTAACCGCTGCCTGTCTGTTTCTGGTAATTGGCCTGGCCTCACACCGCAACAATTGCCGCAGGCACTCTACACACTAGCCTTAATCACCCTATCGGCACTGAGCGGTTACAGGCTTGACCGTTCGCTGTTTTAGAAGGCCCGATCCGAGCAATACCTGCACCATGACCATTCGAAGGTCGCGAAGGTCCATAATCTAGTGCAGATTATCACCAGTATTGCCGCTGTGCAACTGCTCCGAGCGACTATAGTGACCGATGTTTACCTTAGCATGGCAATAGGTGTCACGATAAACTACTATCAGCGGCACTAAGGCGAGCTAAATAACTGTTGTTCCTTGGCTGATAGTGCTCCTTTGTGGCGATGTTTATTCTAATACCGCACGTCATCCAAAAGCAGCACTCCCGTGCCGAGCTGGCCTAATCCGCAACGCTCGTCTGGTATGAGCCTCAATGCGCCAGCGGCGAATTTACTGCGCAGATTGAGAAGGAAGTGGTTGGAAGCCAACAATCACCAATCGCATCGTCGCGCATTATTAGCACTTTATGCCACCACACAACATGGATTGGGACATTAGTCCCAGACCGGTCGGCCAAGCGCAACTCAATCCCAACTTGAGTTTCATGCGGTGGTGAGTTTTGATCACTGGCTCTGGCACCGCCTATCAGCGGTGAATTCGTGTGAGCACATGGCGATAACCCCTTTCGGCCTACCATGTTCGCCTGGGCTGGGTACAGCACGACCGCCGCCTGGCGGGAGAGCCGGTTACGATAGCAGCCGTTTCTTGACAACATTGTGCGAGTGAATGTCGGCCCTCGCATGAGCTTAACACGAGAATCGTCATTCTTCATGCCGCATTTTCTCGCCTAACCCACTTTCTAAACTGGGCAGGAAAAGCTGTGCTTAGTGCAGTCAGCCTGAAAGCCTCGGCGTGCTACTGGGTGATAGCCTTCTGCGATGCATCTAGTGGCACGGCCACACGCAAAGCATCAATCGCTCAACAAAGCGTAGCGGGGTACCAATCAGTTAGCTGCGTGAATTGTTTGCTGACTAGGGAAACAGCGAGCCGAACAGGCAGCGCAAACCCTAAACACCTGAAGCAACGTTTTCCCATCAGTTTCAGGTATCCCATCAGGCCGCACAGAACCACCTGACGCGTATTAAATAGCTTCGCACTCAAACTCAACAATTAACAAAGCAGATCAATAATGTTATCCGATGTTGTCAAAAGGACAAGGCCACCCCATGCCTTGTCCTGCGTATCTACTCGTGACTTCATGCAGCACTACAACAGCGCCATCGGTGTGTCCAATACAATGATTTAGGCACTGCCGCCGCTCCCAGCTGAGCTTGCAACACGACAAGCTCACTGTGCCGCTAATGAGCAACTCAGCCAGCCCGGTCACCGCGCGATATCCTCTCAAACATCGCCGACAATGGCAGCAGCATCTGGTCTGGCGGGTGCAGGTAAAACTGGCTACTGGATTATATTGAAGGGTTAACACCATGCCATTACAGGTCGATCTTGGGGTACTGGTGGGTTATCTGTTTAGCTGGCTGCCTTCTCTCAGCGTTAGCCCGCCGATGGATCAGGGAGGCAGGGGACCGCCGGGTTAAGCGACTTTCTTCGCTACAGCGGTTAATGCGCGACGGGACGACCAAGGGACCCCTTCAACGTGAGGCCTTGTAGTGCAAAGTGCAGTTGCCAGCGCGTTATGTCCGGCTCGGCGAATTTATGCATTATCAGCGGGGATGGAGGCGCAGGTTAACGCGATTTACCAGAATCTGTAAACCATACAACTGCATTAGATGTTAAAAGAATAAGAATGATAGATACCGAGCAGGCGCGCGACGAAGGACTGCACTAGGGGTTATACTGCAGGTGGTCAACAAATCACGGCCCTGTCTGGCCAATGATTACTGCTGTTGGATGGGGATCATTCGCTTTAGCCGGACATACATATTAGATCTGCAAAAGTCACTGTTCATTGAGGCTTAACTCTGGTTCGCCTGACCTGACGCCGCACGTTCATGGCCTACCACGCTAACGCTGGAAGGGTCACTCTGGTGAAATACATTACCGACAATATCCCGACATTGCCCGCCGGCCAAGTGTTGGAGGGAGTGACGATAGCACCGCCAAGTCATATCAAGATTTGTCCAATATCAGTGCGTGAATGACTCGACCTGCCGGTAATAGGCGCAATTCAGTGGCTGCCGGGAGTTAGAGATCTTGCTGCGGGATAAATGGTGCAGCATCTATCGACGCAGATCCCCGCTACGGGTAAAGGTGCAACGCCGCTTTGAAACCATTTGTGAAACCACCGAGATGCGCGCGTTATTCCCGAAGGGGACAAGACGATCACGACAAACACTCGGAGAGGATTATCACCACCATTCAAGCCGATATCCTGACGGCGCTCATCGATGCGTTAGGCCAGTGATCAGGGGTGGACCAGTAGAGGACGCCTCCCTATTAGCGTAGTGGGTCATAGCATTGCTACCCTGACTCGCTCGTTAGTGAGCCTCAACCGCTATCGGGCGGGATGCACGAGAAAATCGCCGCCCGTATTCATGGGCTGAAACAGGAAGCGCAGCGGGAAGGGTACAGCACATGTCAGTCTGGATGCGCTGAGGCGGGTGCGTGAAGAAATTTACGAGATTATCACATGAGCAAAATATCGAACTATACCCTTACCAGCATCGCTGGCTACTTAATCGGCGCGCTTTAAATCGGCCACTTTATCCGTCAGACAGGTAAAGCCTATTACCACACGCTGGCACTTCTTAACGACTGCCTTGAGACCGAGTCCCGTGGCAGTGTAGCCCGCTAGGTCATTCTCTCTCACGGTGAACGACAGGCCAAAACGGCGATGAAAGGAGGTGTCAAAACGCATTGCCGGGGTTGCGGGCTACCCATCCGTGAAATAGAAGCAGTGTGAAAGGGAGGCAGCGAGCCTGACACGATGGTAGAGTTAGTGCTTCCGGGTGGCTCGCGTATTGCCGAACTCCCAGAGAACCCGGATTCGGCGCACGGCCTTGTCACCAATGTGTTTCTCAAGCATGTGCCTTTCATTCCGACTCCATAAATCTCGATGACGCTATTTTGTGATATCGAACAATCACAAGCTGCACGCCACCCCCATCAGCATCCATAGGAAACAAATTCTATGCACTGATGACTGGTTCGTTATTAGATGCCGTCTGGTCCTGACATCTGTCGGATACCTACCAGACGGTCCGTGAATGGCAACCGCGCGATATTGTCAAAATGCCTATTTCCTAACCGGTGATGACGTATGTGTGAAGGGCTGAACTTAAATGAGTGGATAAAGCAGCAAGCTCGCTCGTCTATGCGATGATGGATGCCGTAGCACACAACTTGGCAGGTATCCCCAAGCACCATGTTGATGACCCTACTTCGTCGGGGTTGATATCGATACCCGTCATAACCTGTTTTTGATTTTGGTGATATGTGCTGGACGCGCGACATCATCACAGGCAAGCGGTTCGCCTTTGGCGAGCAGGGTTCGCTGCTCGATGGGGTCTTTCCCGCTACCTGGAAGCGCTGTGCTGCACTAACCAGACCAGCATTTACGGAAAGCCAGTGAAAATGCAAACACCGTTATAGTCCCTATCGCGTCGAGGAGTGGTGTGTACCGCCGCCAATAAACTCACGCTGGCCACGCGCGGAGAAACAATCTTTAAACACCGCTGATTCCGTATGCCGCAAGGTGATAAGAATTGAGGGACTGGCCTGCATAAGTTAACGCCTGTAACTAGACCAAACGGTACCCGCCTTTGTGACCGATGCCGATGCCAGTAGCCATGTCAACCCCACCTGACCTATTTCTGGCGCTCAATGCTACCAATAACGCAAACGGGCCCGGACGTGTTGACTCCTCTGCCAGGCAGGCTAACCGATTGGTAGAGCGTACTAATGGCACAATAACTCTATGTGACGCCGACCACATTTGTCACCTTCGCCAACCTGCATCAGCCACTAATGCGCACCCTTTCCTCATGCGAGCGAAGCCGGCAGGCGTTCTAAGAGTTACCCGGTAGCTCCCTACCCCGTTTTTAATTCTTACAGCTCTGGGCCCGACATCATCGACTACTGTGCACTTCTTACTGAACCGCTGTTTGAAGCAGAATCCGCCACCATAAATTAGCGATCAAGATGTTGGGCGGGGACTCATGCCATTATGCCGACAAGGAGTGGGGGTTTCTCTGTGATGTGATAGAGGTTAGGATATCGACCGTATTATTTGCGATCTGCTGGATGCGGCCTTCTTTGGGTTCCATCTTACTAAACTGACCTGGGTTAAACGTCACGACCGCCTGCTGATTAATAATATTGTCGGTAAGCCACCGGGGTGATTTGGCTTTGATGACAGCACCCAGCTGGGCTTCCTCTCCAAACTAGCCAGGATGGCCTGTGAATTGTTGCTACCACGCAAGCTTGTCGTGCAATATAGAACGCCACCTTTGATACACCCTACGGCTTTTCTGCTTTTCGATGTGCCTCTGGACAGTAGCCTGTTCAAAGATAGGGCCGTTTCTGGATGTGCTTTACCGAGCAGTACCAGCTCCTAACTGATTAGCCAACACCCACGCGGCACCGCCAATGCGAACATCAAACTGCTGCTCGATTCGCTCAACAAGATGGCGGAAGACGAGGTAGCGGTGATTTCCAATGACTTCACGCTGAAATTATTGAATCCGAAGGAAGGCGTATCTAGCGACATCTGTCGCCAGCTGATTGAACTGCCGGACTCTAAAATCGTCACTGCCCTGCAGGGACAAACTAGACCACCGCCGAAGCAGATACCATGCACGCCTCGACGCAGCCCGGACTACCAATCATCGCCGATATCCGTGATGACCATGCATCCGCGCTGATAAGTACCATCAATCAGATACTGCAGTTTCTGGTGAGAGCTTCACTTCATTGAAAAACCAATGCCTTCATGGTGTGTGGACACAATAGACCATTGACGAGACGCAGACCGACACCACCGGCTGATAGAGGATGAACTGGAGCATGCAGTGAAGAGTCTGATAACAAGCGAGCAACTCGATTAGGCTATAAAGCCGATACTGTATACGCTGTTTGCCGAAATCGAGCAGGGCCAGTCTCCCCAGACATGAATGGGATACTGGCAGGCATGTATCCGAGTATGCGACTCACCGTCTGGCGGCGCACCTGGCGCGGATTTTATTTGTGGCGAAAATCGCCGGAAGGATCAATGCTTATCAATGGCGACATTGTCATCTGTTTGGCCTGAGGCCTGCACGCGCCATTTCCTACCTCAAACCAAGAGCTATCGCATCACCTGGGATTGGAGGCGATGTGGAAGGAACCGCATACACAAGCCTTTACCACCGAAAGTGAAGCGCCTCGATATTCTAGAAGATATCCGCCAGCCACTGGAACAAGCCCTGTCGGAAGGCAAGGCCCCGCAGTGGTTTAAAACGGACGTGGCCGGTGCTGTAGGCTAAGGGTAGTGGAGAACCCAACACCACCGATCCATCACAGAAAAGACGAGAACCGTCCAGAAAGCGGTGCATGGCGGGTAAAGACGATTTATGATACAAATTTCTCCCTGTTCTACAGAACAATACGCTGGGCCGAGTGGCAAGCCAATATCGATGATCGCCCTTACTGGATATACGTCGCTATCGGTGATAATTGCACGCGCAAAATCATCTGCCACTACATGGATTGGTTTCCCGGGCGGATAATCCGTTCTGGCAGACTTTCTGTCTCCCAAGACTATCGCTGGCAGTGCAGCGTGATGGCTCTCTCCGCCGACGGCGTTCATCAGCGCTAACTGACGAGGGTGCAGCAGCTGGTTGACTGGAGTATACGACTAGATTGGTCTCTGAAAACCAGGAAATGAAGCCGGTGACACACTTTATTTACCATCCGGTAAAACCATCAGTCTAGATGTCGGCTTTTCCTATACACCGACGTGCTCACGAGCCTGACATCGCCACTACGAAAGCCCGCTTCCTGCAATGGCGCGTCAACAGTGGCGATGGCTATCATAAAAGCCCTGGTGCACATTCAGATTAACGCATCCAGCTGGCAAAGGGCTATGCCACCGAAGCCGCGACAGGAAGAACATGTCGTCTCTGACGCGTGCCATAGCAGAAAACCTGAAGACCGAACCCGACATGAACTTCGAGGATGAGGGAACCCGGCCTGGCAGTCTTCCGCGGTCCCCCTAACCAGGCAGAGCATGACTTTGTCCGCCAGCGGTAGCTGCACGTCAGTGTCAGCACTAACTACAGGATCCATCAAGCCACAGTGGGCAGAAACCTAGATTTTGCGCATATTCATTAACTGGGCAGCAAGGACGAACGCAACTCCTCCCCCCCCTACCCTCTCATCTATACCTGCCGAGATGAGGAGGTCGCACTTCAGTCTGGTATCGGAAAAACTACTAGAGTCAGTTCTATGTTATTCGGAAAGACCCGCTCACCGTAACACCGTAGTACGGCTTACGGCGTTTAGACGGGTGAGTTTGCCTTTGAACACCTGACGTCCCTTATAGCCTTTATAAAGGTTCCCTGTACAATTTTTATCAACTACGTTGACGGTCGTCGCCTTTTAACGGAAAGATGCGAGTGACCCGCTGTTACCCCTATATTCTTAAACCCCCATTTAAAGCCTCCCTTTGTTCCACGCGCTACCCTACCTGCCTATCGAGGGGAAGACATGCGCGCACTCCATATTTCAAAACCGGCACGCATACCGATATGCACAAAAATAGGATCTAGTGTAAAGAAGAAGTGGCGCGGCGATAGGCAGACTTACGATCCGGCGCTGTAAGATACGGCTATCGTGATCGGCATCCTTCGCTCGATGCCTGCCGAGTAGCGGGTTAAACCTACTGGGAAAGGCGCGGGCTTGCTGGCTGAACTCAGGCAGCGGGTCGGCCTTTCGAACTGACGGCGAAAACTCTACAAAATATTTCAGTCTGTTTCTACATCCCCGATGGACCCAGCAAACCAAAGCCCGGTAACTGCTATTCCCATATAGGTTTTCTCGGCGCATAGCCGACCGCGATTAAGGGCCTTCAGTCACACGTGTCACTGAAGGGAAAGAAGAAGGCATGGTCGAGTTTTCCGACTAGAGCAGTACAGCCAGTACGTTACTGTTCACCTAGCTGCGTGAGTTTTTTGATTGATAAATTTGGCCGTGAAACGAACAATACGGGCTCCCTGCGAAGCACATCGAGGCGCTGTTCGGCGCCGTCAGGAATGCAACAGCGTGCGCTTAGCTTTCACCCAAAGCATGCCTGCTAGCCAACACCCACAGCATCAATTCCCCACCGCTGCGTATAACACTGTGAATAAAAAAGAAATGCTGCGGATCGCGTAGAAGAACGCTGACCTGAACCGTCAGCTTGAGGCGCGTCGTCAGGCTGGACAATCAGGCGCACAACATCAGCGCAATAAAATGAATCCCGCCTTTGGTGACGGTCTGGTTAGCACAGGCGTTTACCCTACCTCTTACTCTTAACCCTGATTTCAGCTCTGCTGGATGGGTTGAACGCGGCGACCAGGCAGTGGCCTTCAGAGCAGGAAGTATGATCCAGCTACTACCGAGGCGTTTCACGCCATGCTGGAAACCTTCCCACCACTAGTTTGTTTTAGCGAAGAGGCGGCCAAGACACGCTGCAACCCGGTGTGCAGTCGATGGGGTTTGTCGATACTGACCGGGTGCGCAGGCCCTGCCCAGAGAGCGAGACCTGTCGATGGCTGAAACATTAGCCGCGAAGCGGCGATCAAGCGCTGTCTGTAAGGAGGGAATATGACTGATGATATCAAGAGTAAACATATCACTGAACTACTACTGGCCTCCTCTAGCCGTAGCTATAAAATGCCGCGTTTATCGGTGAGCGGCTGTTCCCAATGATGATGATAAAAAAGGAAGAGCGAAAGTAAGCATCTTCGGCAAGGGTCTGTGTGCGGCTTATGAGGTGCGATGCAGCGTCGGTGTAGACAGTAATATTATAATTTGCGAAATAAGACGCGACGAATATCTCGCTAGATGAATATAATTTGGCCAAGCCAGCGGATCTCCGCAACCAGGCGGAGTCGATGTCAGTTAAGAAACTAAGCCGCTGGCAGACTCTACCAGGGATTGCCACTTCCCCGTGAGCAGTGTGGGCTAGCTGGCGCAGGACAGAAAAATTCATCCAAAAGCAGCCATCAAAACTTACCGCCGCCACAGGCTAGGTGCTAAGGCAGTGATCTCATTACAGATGTTGAAGCCAGTATAGAGGTGGTAGGCAACAACATCGATACCTGAGACCGGATGTGATCATGTTCGACGCGGCGATGATGGCGCTGATGCGCTTTCATCCCGCTCTGCAGGCCGCTATCTGAATATACCGACCGAACAGACCATCTCCATCTCCTTAGAAAGACAGTCGATACTTGGCGGCGCTATTACACGAGACGCTATCGACATTCGCCCGGCATGCTATGAACTGGCTGTGCTCGATGCTACCGCCGTCCCGTTACGCTATAACACATCGCACAGTATGCCAGAGTTTATAACCATGAGAATAGTTAAGATGAATTGTGTGAAAAATCCCGGCATAAGAAGACAGCATTTCCAGATAGAAACCTCGACGCGGCACTAGGTGACCAAGAATGCATCAGTAACCAACTGTACAGGAAATTGGCCAATCGCAACGCCTGGGTAAAGCAGCAGATGCAGACAAATTAGGCGAAAGAATTTGTACAGCTGAGTAATACCACCTACAGCCAGGATGAGAATAGGGCAGCGACACCTAAATTGGTCAATGATCAGGTCAATGACATTTTTGACAATGCGACATCAGCTTTAGATGCACTGCGCAGCTGGCACAGGGCCATCCACAATAAGCAAAAATTGCCGAAATTCCGGCCCACCTGTTGAGCCAGAAACTGATAAACAATGAGATGCCGCTGGCATTCCGGATAAAATTAATTCCTAAAACCTTGGTTTAACGGAGATGGTGGATTGCGCAAACCCGCACTGGATAAACGTACTGGCAGCACCGTCAACAGGCCATGATTGTAGTGGATCGCCACGTCATATCGCAGGGGTGACCACACGCATCTTGATTTTATCATCAAGAGGGTAGCATTCACATGTGGCTCTAGAAAGATAAGGGCGATGATGGTGTTAGCCTGAATAATGTAGATAATGGTGGCGGTGATTGGGTATTCAAAAAAATAGATATTTTACTACAAACAGGCACTCCATTCCGCTGGAGCTACGTATCAATAAGATGGGAATATCAACCAAGCAGTCTAAAGTGCCGCTTGAGTGGCTGGATGGCCAACAGGCCAATAGCCGTGCTATATGGCATTATATTCATGTCATATTTTGCGTGAGATCAGCCTGGGTAGTTTAGAAACCGTAATGGCATGGAATGCTCAGGATATGTAGATCAATGAGGGTATGTGTTACCCGATGCGAAATGCTAATCGAGATGCTTATATCAACAGAATTTACCGTCGCCCATCATAAGCGCATATCAATGATGACTTTATACATCTAGGGATGTATAAATGATTCTGAAACATATTAAAGCTTTAAATTAAAAAACAGAAACGCCTGAAAGGGCATATGATTTGATAATCATCATATTCTTTTTTTCCGACCTAATTCAGGAGAAGACTAGTATCAATGCCAATCAAAATTCACACCCGAAATATTAAAAGTAACGTATGATAGGAATCGTATTGCGTGCGTCTTAAACCGTGGAGCTGATGCCATGGGTATAATTGATGCATCGGTTTTCCCTATCACCCGTAGAATAGTTGAACTAGCATTTACTCCAGGCGAAGCAGATATAGATGACACTGGATCTTTGATGGCAAAAAGTCACTCAATGGTTTTTACTCATAAAATGAGATAGCTAAGGCAGAAAGGAAAAAAATGCCATTGATAACTAGACAAATAAACCCATAACGGCACTTTAGTATGCCTTGGAACTCAAACGAACAAAAGAGGAGGAAAGCTATATTTAGCGCCTGGAAGGATTATCTGGTAGGTTTAATGTGTATTCATATCCCTACTGCACCCTGCATCAATTGACCCATATCACCTGAGATGTGTAGATATTACCGGTTAAAAAAGAAAACCTAGTCTATAGTTGTTGCTTGATCATGGCGATAAGTCTAATCTTAATATATTTATGTGAATAATGAGCAGCAAAATAGAGATCGTGGCAGCAAGCAGAACATAAGGCACACTGTTCGGAGGAGCTGTAGTGGAGGGTTCAACACGTTTTATTAGTGCATTCCAATAGGAATGTGCAGTAGATAAAGAGAGAAAGAAATCTTGCATAAGTAAATGAGTGCAGAGAGAGTAGTATTTAAAAGAATAGGCTCCGCCAGTCTTGGCATAAGAATAAAAGTACTTATGACAAGAGTCCTATTGATATTTAAGGCTCTAATGTTGTTATTGTATGTCCCCTACATAACATGCGATATGCTCGCACCTACGAGCACAGTAGAACTAGTAGAAGAGACGTCAATATGCTACGTTTTTCTCCATATGTGTAAATATCTGAGCATATCGCCAATAAAACAATCAAACAAAGCGGGTTTAACCGGACACTATAGAGCGGGCTCTTAACCGTTTAGCCCTGCACACTAAACGTTGGGAGCAAGCCTTCTGCAAAGGAATGTTCCACATGGCCAGAACGCCCAGCATAGCTGGGCTATCACTCGATGTCTGAGCAGTAGACACAGAGTAAAAACGAGATGAACATAAACTGCATAATTGAGAGTTTAGCGTATGTTATACATCCCGTCTGTTATACATCCCGTCATCGTCGATATAATTTAGTATTACGCCTGTCTTATAGACTATCAAAGTCAGTACACTCATTAAGTATTGTATTTTATCTGGGTAGTTAAAAGTACTCATGACTCTGTTCTAAGCGGAAAGCACTGAGTAATCCAAAGGAGCAAATGGGTATCATTTATACAGCATAATTTATCAGGAATCGTCGTAAAGACATGAAACTATGCGGATAGTGGTGGGTACTATAAACGATACTAATCGTACTAATCACAAAGATTATATCAATTAATTATTCCTAAACCAAATAGCGCATCCCATATGCTAGAGCCACTTACATCGTTTCACAAATGTAAAAATGGTAATACAACAAAAATTACAACGGAACTGCGACTCTTCGCAGTGCTTTGAGAGAGTCTAACTTTTATCCATACAATCTGTCACACCTTCAACTCAAAAACATCATAGTATCTTAATTCTGTAAGATGAACCTATCCATGAGTAGTAAATGATGCTTACTAATAATGTATGTGTCATTCCGTGACACTGATGGAAACAATAGTAGCTTGTCATTTATCGCACGTTTTAGCTTTAATATCGCGCGGCGGATCAGGAGTTTAACAGTGCTAAACTACTGTTATAAGTATACAGATAATTAATGCATAACGCATCAGTACCGAATACTTTAGCAAATTGAGTTAGACAACCCATATTTCACTCAGTGAAATATTCCGGCTTCCTTAAATTAAGGCTCTTATTGTCCTGAAAATGTGCATATTCCCTCCACTCAGAATAACCTGAGTATAACGATTAAATACCTGTAACTAAACACAGTTCAGGTAGATCGCTAATCCAGTACCTGTAAAACGATAGCAACCTAATCAACAATTCAACGCTGTGCGATCCCGATACGGGGTTACACTGTACCAAGGGCGCCATCAACAATCTTTACGTGTGGTGCGAAAGCCTCGTTTGTTTTGGTAACAGCGCAATCACCTGTACACATTAACTGCCGTACATTGACGATGACCATGATTTTCTCTTTCGATATTTAACCACTACTCTAATACATCGCCCTTAAAAGCTAGAGGGCTCTATGAACATCACCAGCTAACCTATCATTGGCAGCCTCTTGGGATAGCGGAAGTCTCTTCGTTACCGAAAAAGAACACTAGCTGTGCTTTTTACTAATCGAATTCACCATTGTTATGGTACACTATACTTGCCGTTTAAACTCACAGTCTCAATGGCGCTAACAATACTGGCCAAAGAATTAATCTTATTTGCCCACAGTTGATATGCCTATCACAATCTCAATACCCCCGGCCACATCAGGCCAAGCAACACTATATTCTAGTTTTTAGGTATTGGGTTTTCTCGTGAGTTTTAGATGTAGCAGCGCATAATCTGCCTTGCCTTTAACCGATAAATTATACGACTGACCTTACCTGTATCTGGCGATTGATTGCCGCTCATTGCTTTCTAAAACGGTTAGCAATTAACTGGGCGGGAAGCTAAATCGTTGAGAACGCACAGTAGCGACTTTTAGGGTTACAACAGTAGAGATACAACCATTTCACGTTCCATTTATGGCATAGAAAACCTCACACTCTATTGTCTTACAAAATACTCAAACCTTGCCACCATTCTCGCAGGCAAGGAATGGAAAACGCCCATAATGATTTCGATAAGATCAGATAACATTACGAAGTCTTTATAGCAGGTTGAAATCTAGGTCAAACAGAAAATTCCATTGACACCGCACATCATACGAAAAGTAGATTAACCATTTAAGTTGCCTTTATCCAACGCCACTTAAGTGGGCATGGCTGAATGATGGTGTCGGTATAGTGAAGTCAATGCAATATGTCGTAGCCATTTAAGATAACAGCTGTAGACCTTAAATCCCTGCCTAGTGTCCGCAGAGGGGTTTTGGCTTAAGAGGCATACGCTCGAGGCATGCACGATAGATTGCACCATACTGGCGTCATGCTTAATGCTTTTATTTCCGAATCTAGGCGAGAGCTAATAACACACATCGACAACAATGATAATTTTATCACCCAGCTATCAACCATTACGTGCGGCAAATACACCACAGTGGAAACACATACTCGACCACTGCGATCGCACATCAGCTTAGCGCAAAGCACACCTGATGCCTTACTGCTAAAACTATCATAATCAACATGATCTGTGGCAGCAGTGCGAAGGTTAGCACAACAAACCTAATGGCTAGCAGTAATTCCAGATTCACCTAAACAACCGAACACAACATCATCACCCTTTTATCCACAAGGGCGTCATGAGAGTCGGGAGACCGGTCACAAGCTGAAGATCGCCTATGTGACTAAACCGATAAACCGCAGATAGTCAATGGCCTCAACGCAGTATTTTCACTGCATTCTTCTAAACCTACTGATACTTATCTGTAAAACAATGTGCTACTTAATCATGTCCACAGCAAAGTTTAGGGAAGTGTCAGACAGTGCTCCTGGATATGAGCAAGTGATTCCGCTAGGTGGCGGTTGGTGGCATGATTTTAAATTTATTTGATTAAAATTATTTAATTGTCATAATAATAAGTAATACTAAAAATATCAGGCAGGACATTTACATATAACTTACGGATCACATAGAGTCAGAATGGAAATTAATATTAACCGCTATCATCAGTATTTTTTATTTATTAAGTTGTAGATCCATCTTTTATGAACTGATTATAACCTAAAAGAATTAAGCGATATCTCTAAGGTTATTTAGAATTAAATATTCTCTCTTATAAACAAATGATCATCACAAATATCTAAAAGGCTCAATAATGTTTAGTTGGCTAGTATTAAAGCGTTATATATACACATGATCCTTCTTCTCTCATGATTAATATCACAAATGTTGTCCTATTCTTGGTCGAGGAAAATCTAATTGTTGTTTTAAATCAATAATATAGGCCTATAGATCTTATACTCTTCTGAGTATTAGAACCCTTTCAAAATACTGAGAAATGCACTAATGCTCGGCATAGTCTCGTTCATCAACGATGTATCACTAATGCTAAGCAGCATTTAAGCATTTATCAATGCAAGTTAGATTAAACAAAACAAAACTGGATCGCTTACATTATGGCTGATCAATCTCTACAGAAAGATATCCTGTTTCTTTTTAAAACATGACATGCATTCTAACGCATTATTTGTCTCTATGGTGTATGCTAGTTCACTAAAATAGTTGCCATCTCCAGCATATTACGTTCTTCATGTCAACCGCCTGTGCGCGAAACGCCTGAGTCCTATTGTTAGGCTACGATAGTTCAATGAGAAAAACAGAACCACATATACAACACCTTTATTTATACGCTTTCTTTTTGCGTTACCCGGATAGCGCAGTTATCATTGTTACTGGCGCAGGCTTTCAAAGAACCTTATCCAGGCATATCAAATCCACCGGATAAATCTTTATTAGCAAACAAGAGCTAAGTGACCATTAAAATGGTCAAAAAGGGTATCCCGTAAGTAATGTCAGCGAGTTCAACATCTAACAATCAGATAAGATCTGTAGTTCTACTAGCAGGAAATTCTTGTGTGTACTAAATACACTTGTTGCTATAGTTGTTTTATCTTAACAGAAAGCAATGCTGTAAAAATAAAAATAGATACGACGCCTCCTCTATAGCAAATTACAAGAATGAGTTTCTGGCAGACCTGCAACAGTGTCATCGCTCATCTCCAGTAGCACTGATACGGTTAAACCATCTGCAAGTATACAGTTATATATCCGCTTCATGCAGATCGAATAGAATATCCATAATGGAAACGGAAGCTTCATCTTTCCTCTTCCTGGCAGCTATAAGGCTCAGCATCAGTCATTCTACTTCTACTCCTACTTACTACACTGAGCATAACCATACTGTACTTTGTGAGTATCAGGTTAAAATTAAATAATTAATTCTGAGTAACAGGTAAAATAATTAATTAATGCGATTCAACCAATAGCTAGCTTAGTCCAAAAACGCTTTACTCCACTTTCTGTTCATTTTAAATCAAAAGGTACTAAAAACTATTTTAATGATCTACCAAGAGCCTTCGGCAATATAATATAGTTATGAACGATACTTTACGGAACCTCAGGCCCGGGATAATTGTTCTATACGTGGGATTAAAGTTATAGTTATCTACAATTACGATAGAAGAGATGAGTAAAAATTAGAGTCACTCTCATAGATCAGTTAATAGCGGATGCTAGGTTAAATCTTTTTAAACCAAATGTCCAAATAATGCACTAATATTGTTGATATAATCAATTATTATTTTATTAAACTCCAGGTAGTATTGTGCTGGTTCTGGATACAGCCAGGGTGTGATGAGTACATGTGTTAAATGTTCCGTTAAATATGTCATCAACAGTAGCGAATAAGTAGATCTTCTGGCTATGTTACGACCGGAAAGATATTACCTGCTGATGAGAAAATAAAAATTAAATTACTAATTGAGGGTGATGATATCAATCGGGTCAAAACAAAGTCTATCTATGTAGTCAACGGCATAACGCTATACTTTTCCATCGCCTCTTGTCGAGCTAGGCGCGTATTAGCGGCGATGCGTTAAAAAAGAATGGCGATACAGGAACAACGTTGGCAGGTCTTGGCTAAGATATACGCCACCTTCCGATTGAGCAAAACTATTTTATCAACACTAGCCAAACCCCTGGGTACAGGATATCTATAAATGCTATACCACTTCTTGTGTATCACTTTTGGCTACGCCTGTTCTGGCTGGTTAAAAGGCTTATAACCTTTGGTCAAACACCGATTGCAGTCTATGCAGGATTTAAAACCTTGATGTACAGATGCGATTGTATTGATAAATTTATCAAATCAATTTATTGATTAAAGATCCAATTGATCCTAATCATCTATCCAATTAATACTCAAGATAGATTATTGATGATTGATATTTTTAGCTCTGAAAGAGCATATTGCCACCAGATTACTTACGGTAGCTTGAATATATAATTGTTAGAATGCAGGAAGTATTGGCTGATCAGTATTAAAAAAAACGAAAATCACAATTCGGAAACAAAGAAAATTAATCACTAGCGGCAATTAAAATGAATAGGCACAACGGCGTCAGCAGTTTCAAAAACACTGTGTTTGTTTTGACGCGCAGTACGGTATATTAATGCTATACTCAGTCCATTTTATCAGATTAAAAGAAATATAAAATGAACATGACAACGGCATTTACATAAATATTAGCCTTCCCGTCATAGCAGCTTTGATCTAGTTATCTAAATGTATCGAAATGGAGAGCGGTAGCTCAGTAATGCGAAGAGCGACGCAATGCAATAAAAAGTATCTTCACCTTTCAATAATTAAATCGTATAATCGACCCGTCTATTTATCATAAAAGCATTAAGGAAGCCGAGGATTACACTCTAATACAAGGTAAATTGTTTTATTAGAACAGACCAGCTGAATCTGTAGTCTCTAGCGCCACGTCATAACCCTTAATGTTCGTGTTTTGATAACTAAATGTAAGAAGCAATAACATTGCTACTCCATGACTAAAATTAAGTACTTTTAAAATTGATGATTACTCGAAAAATAAAATAATAGGGTTTATGTAAAAAACTAGTTGCACATGTTGTTATTAGCAACATGTATTATTTCAGATCTCATTAACAATAATAAAAATTTTTCTATCATCAGAAGAGAGATGCGAGCATATATACTTATCATTTATTCTCGTAAATCCAAAAGGATTGGAATCCTTTTAGATCGTATAAGTATATTACGTACTTTCAGAAAATTAAATCTATACCAGTTAAATTTAAAAAACAAACACCCGACAAGCATAGACTCTCAGAACTATACTAGCTATGTTATATAACATAGCTAAAACACAGCTATTAACGCCTTTCACGCTTACAAATCGACATGTGTGATATCTGTGATTAATATATTATAGGGCGATATAATACTTAGGATAAATTAAAATCCTACACTAAGTGCTTATAGCTATCACTTTGACAGCTAATGATATCTCAGTAAAAACGATACTTATTTAAGTACTAAACTATGTCTCCTGTTTTTGTATCTGTGTTCCGGGTAAAGGCGGATTGCTCTCAGTTTGCTTTTAATTTAGAGTCATGCTTTATATTATACCCTTTATTAAGTAACAGCTGCTCTGATATCACACATGAACCTGTAATAATTTTAAACAACGAGGAAAGATCTCGGTAGTTGGTAATATAACAGAAATAATATTTTTTTTAATTAAATTAAAAGATATATGAATCATCCAGTAAAAAATGTTTAAAATCAGATAACTTTTATAAAAAAATAAAAAATAATAAATTTAGTACACAAAATTAAATTTTTTATTTTTTTTATTAGAGAAAGTTAACTAATAATACCAGACACCTAAAATTCAATTTTTAGTTTGAAGACTGGTTGTATAGAATTCAAATTCTAGCAAGACTAGCATATTTTAACTAAAAGAAATGTCATTAAATTTGTATAATAACTTTTAATTTTTTAATTAAAAGCAAAAGAAGAGAACAACACGCAAAAATAAATTTATCCATCCAGCTTAATTAACTAAACCTTAAGGAATCAATATAAATATATTTCCCTGCATATCTGCGAACCTTATCACTACAAAATCAATCCATACAAAGTTAACTGAGTGTCTTGAGCATGCGCAACGTCAAAAATAGTGTTAAATACCCGCAACGGCTATGCATTCAAGGTTCCAGGGAAGATGTTCGATTAAGCTAAGAACCTGCGTGATCATGCAACACCGTCAGCCTAATATAAAGATGAATATCTTATAGATGGATAGGCAGATTTGAGCATTTCTCAATAAAGATAAGAGGACACGTAAAATCGCCGCTATGCTCAAGTAACTATGCTATGTGCCACTGTCACGAACTAAGATATCTAAACTCACTAATCTAGTTAATTAAAGAGTCATAGCGTAGCACATCGATCAGTGAACATACTTCATCCAATGATATATCTTGACTTTATACTGGTAAATTTCTCACCAAGAAAGCGGTTTTAATAAAATTTGTTCATCACTCTTACCATTAATACTGAAGCTAAGAAACCGATTTTAAGAATATAAGTGAATCAAAATTAAAGGATAGAGTACTCACTCATAGTATTTGGCAGCATTTGCAAATCAGCACTTAATAAACCTACGGAGTAATTTTCAAAACTGAACCTATGAGTATGAAAACACAAATACAATAGATAATATAAATCTAATGAGGCTAGCGAATAAGAGATTGATTCGGTTATATATTGTATTTTTAATTCTAGATAATCCTCTTACATACATTCAATAAATAATAATGAGACTGTGCCTAGCTTGACATAAAAGCATATAAATACCCATAGAGACTTATACCACATCACTATACAAATAGCAGGAAGAAAAATAAAATCAAAACACCTATTATTATTTAATAATCCAGCTTCAACCATAAATAAAGTTGATGCGCATTCAACGGTTAATATTGATAATATTTACGATTGAATTAAGCTTGACTGAATTAAAATGCTAAATAAATTAAGCGATTAATTCTATTATTTCTCTCATTTTTAAAATCCAAGCACACTAGAAACCCGTAGCATCGATTAATCTAATCACCACTGCATATTAAAAATCACGCCGTATAAATATAAGTAATAGCATCAATACTAGCAAGTTAATAAGGTTAAACAACCTGTATATCAATTAATAAAATAAAAGAAACACGAAAGACAAATCAAAACTCACTTAACAAAAATACTGAATTAAAATAATGTAAATTGCATTAAATAATGCATAATAGGATTATTAATCCATGCATCATTAAAATAATCAATGCATATATGCTATTAATACACAATAACCTAGCCACTTCTGAGAATATTTCTGCAGTTCTCACAAAAGCGTGATAATAGAGATAAAGATAAAAACAAGACAGAACTTCAGATCAGTCACTAATACTATTCCATTATAATAATATGATAATTGAATCTATACATATAGAAGAATTTTACCTACTTTAAGTAACAGGCTATTAAATAGCACATCCTAATTATTGCACAACAGCCCTCTCTAGTGAGAGACGGCTATTTTAAAACCCTTTACTATGAGACAACTCTAGCTATTGATGCTGCCTCTTCTATTTAGAAAGTCAATAAATTATTTGTTTTTACAAATTTAATTGTAGAGAGTTATGCCGGTTCAAAATTATAAAGCGGGAATGTAGTATTATATTATGGCATCGACTTTTCCTTTATAAAGAATTTAGTGCACGTATGATTTACAAATCACAAGCCTATCCTTTAGGTTAGTGCACACATAAATTTTGTAGCTAACATTTCCTTGTTAGGACAAGCACATAAACAAATATGGTAGGCAGTATACTAATTTTATAGGTTCATTACGCCATAACAAGCTGCTCTTTATAGAACAAGTTATCTGTATTCAAAAGATACAGATATTAGATAATAAGACTTACCTGATACTGTTCATATCCTCTCCACAGTTCAAAGCAATCAGAGACACACTCAGTCTTCATGCCTGCATTTGCCTCAACAGCGTTGCTGAGCACAACAATGCTTCAAGCTCAGCACCATAGATAAGTTGTTTGTGGTCTAAATGTGCACAACTGATTTAAATAAGTCAAAGAAATATTCCTAATGTTATTAGGTAACCCCTTACCTTGTCTCCTCTTATCAACTAGCGTTTGTACCAAACGGGTTATTGAATATTGTGGCTGAGATACTTAGCTAAATAAAGGCACTGCTCTAGTTCCCTCGTTGAGAATATTTTTGATTATTTCATTGGAAGAGAGAGCATAGCAGGCGTCGTAATAAAATTAAGAACTCATTTTTATTTGGATAAGTCAGTCACTTCTATCTCTCATTATCTTTGTAACCCTGAAAGATATACATTAAAAAATATAATTTATATATTCATTTCTGGATTTTCAGCAATGTGCTATCTTGATACTTTAATCAGCCTAGTATTCTGCGCTAATCATTTTGGAAATTTTAAGTCACGATGGCAGTGTTGTATAAGCGATTTCTCTTGTTATAGCTTTAGGGATAAAAAGCTTATAAAGCTTAGCGTGTTAAACTAATCAAACCACCGCCTATACCTACCCAATATAGATAGCTGCGGTTCAAGAAAGTTATTTCTATCTATATAGTGTCGTATCGGCATAAAGATAAACAAATGTTCGATTCTTCTGTAGTATTATAGTATTCGTTTTAGAGTTAACAGCCGCTTTATAATACTTGTGAATACACAATATCGCTCCCATTATCGCTTATCACTAGTTACGTCGACAGCGTGCTTTTCCTAACCATTTATCCAGCTGCAGTCTGGTTCGCTTTTTCTCAGTAACAGATATTTTCCAATTTTATTAAAGTACTAACCTAGTCTAGTAAGTGCTACCCAAGGGAGCAGCCATTAATAAAATCTGGTGCGAAGGCTGTCACACACCAACAAAATATCTAATTGGCTGACGATATCGCTTAGTTGCTTTACCTACCCTTTCATCAGCATTAGCTTTCGTATAAAAAATGCAATACCCGCCTTATATTATTAATTCTACTACCGCACCTAATAGGTACAGCACCTTTCGTTATTACAGATCTGCGCAACATAAGACAGCTAGATGTGAGAACTCACCGTTACTCATACAAAAGCAGTGATCAGTTTTAACGGAAAGGCCAGCAGACAAATAGCATTTCTTAATACTAATATAAAGATCCCAGCCATGCGGTCGATTTCTGGAATGAATAGCACAACATTAAAAACAAAGTCAATGCATGAGTTATAAGGTATCAACTATAGTTGTATAAATAGGATTCATACACTACCGCTTATCACTCACGGTACCACAGCTACTCTTTGTATCTAACCCTTACGACTAAAATAACTTCATTGACAAAAACTAGGTTTCACTATAAAATATATCGTTCTACACTTTTCTAGCTTATAAAGCTATTTATCAAATAGCCTACCTAATAGCACTATTCATGATTTCTGATATATTTACCGCATCACACGATAAAATAGAGTGTGTTACCAACCCTCTTTCTGAATAACTGTGGGATATTAAAAGCATCAGTATAAGTGACAACGGATAGCTATTTAATGTAAACCATACGGTGGGTACTACACTGCGACATATTATTTATCGCTATATCCGGTAATCTGAACAAAGCTCGTTAAGGATTTGCACGCTTACCCCTGTAAATTATTGCAAGAATTTTATTAATCACTGCTAATGCTTACCTAAAATATTTATGCAATAAAATACCTCAGATACCAGACATTTAACTTAAAAATACAAGACTAATGCTTCATAACTCTGTCTATATTAACAGAACAGAACTGTTCTACCATTTTTAAAAAAAGTAAATTTAAGTATTAATATCATTTAACCTATTGCAGAAAAGAAAAGAGCGCTTTATTATGAGCGACTCTCACACAAATATAATTTTGAGGCTAATGAAATGAGCGAAACATTAAAGATTTTGAATAACATTCGTACTCTACGAGCTCAGGCAAGAGAATGTAACCTAGAAACGCTGGAAGAAATGCTTGAGAAATTGGAAGTTGTGGTGAGCGAACGCCGCGAAGAAGACAATCAGGCTCAAGCAGAAATTGAAGAACGCACTCGCAAATTACAACAATATCGTGAAATGCTCATTGCTGATGGCATCGATCCAAATGAATTATTGCAAACAATGGCTGCAACAAAAATGCCCTGTAAAGCAAAGCGTGCAACACGGCCTCCTAAATATCAATATAAAGATGAAAATGGCGAATTTAAAACTTGGACAGGCCAAGGGCGTACTCCAGCGGTGATCAAAAAAGCTATCGAAGGTCAAGGGAAATCTTTAGAAGATTTCCTGCTCTAATCACCCAAAAATCCCTGTAAAGAAGGCTCTTCTAAGCATGCCTTCTTTACACTATTATTACTTACACTAACGATTGACTTATGAGGTCAAAACCAAAACACTTAAATTATGTTTATCCAATAAATTATATGCAGTTCTCACATGAATATAGAAAGCAACCAGATAATATCATATTATCAATCATCTACAATCTGTAATTTCATTAAACCTTATAAAATTCCCGGTACCACTTCACAAAATGGTTTACTCCTTTCTGGACGCTAGTGGCAGGCTCAAAACCGATAGCCTTATACAGTTCGGCGATATCTGAGTGTGTATCTAGCATATCACCAGCCTGCATAGGAAGCATATTTTTATGCGCAGTTATCCCTAACACCTGTTCGAGGGTCCTAATATATTCCATCAGTTTTACTGGCGTACTGTTACCGATATTATAAATATGATAAGGGGCAGAACTGGTAGCCATAGATCCCTCCCCGACCACAAAGGTTGGATCCGATTGAGGTATAATCGCTTGCAATCGCACTATAGCTTCAGTGATATCATCAATATAGGTGAAGTCGCGATACATTTCACCATGGTTATATACGTCAATACTCTCCCCCGCTAATATAGCCTTGGTAAACTTGAATAGTGCCATATCTGGCCTTCCCCAAGGGCCATATACAGTAAATAAGCGTAATCCGGTAGTTGGAATACCATATAAATGGGAATAGGTATGCGACATCAATTCATTCGCTTTCTTAGTAGCAGCATAGAGTGAAATAGGGTGATCAACCGAATCTGCAGTAGAAAATGGCAACTTACGATTCAGTCCATAAACTGAACTGGAAGAGGCATATACCAAATGCTTCACTTTATTATGACGACAGCCTTCCAGTACATTTAAATGAGAAATAAGATTGGAATCAGCGTAAGCTAACGGGTTTTTTATGGAAAATCGCACACCTGGCTGAGCAGCCAGGTGAATGACCCGTTGAAACCTATACTCGTTAAACATGGCTGCCATCGACTCGCGGTTAGCTAAGTCTAATTTAATAAACTGAAAACTTGGCTTATTACGCAACAGGTCAAGACGAGCTTTTTTCAAATCTACATCATAGTAATCATTTAGGTTGTCAACACCAACAACCTGATTCCCATCATCTAATAATCGCGATGCTACATGATAACCAACAAATCCTGCGGAACCTGTCACTAAGAATTTCATCCCCCCCCCATTAAATCACTGGCCTAATAGAGGACCCACGTCCAATTGCATAATAGATAAACCCCCGGTTTTTAAGACGTTCAGGATCAAATAAGTTACGGCCATCAAAAATAAGAGGTTGCTTTAACGCGCCTTTGATAAGATCAAAATCTGGGGCGCGAAAGCTATGCCACTCAGTACAGATCACTAACGCGTCAGCGCCTTGCAACACAGCCTCTTTGGTATCCATCAATGTCAGGTCATCGCGTTGGCCATAGATACGCTGGACCTCGTGCATCGCCTCTGGGTCATAAGCCTGTACCGTGGCTCCAGCTTCCCATAACTGCTCCATTAAGACTCGGCTAGACGCTTCACGCATATCGTCAGTATTCGGCTTGAACGATAAACCCCACAAGGAAAAAATTTTACCCTTTAAATCTCCATCAAAGTATTCGCTAATAAGTCTTTTAAGCTTGTCTTTCTGTTGGTAGTTCACATACTCCACCGCCTGTAATAGTTTTGGCTGATAGCCGATGTGCTCTGCAGTGCGAATTAGCGCCTGAACGTCTTTCGGGAAGCAGGATCCACCATATCCACAGCCTGGATAAATAAAGTGATAGCCGATACGTGAATCAGAACCAATACCCTGTCGCACTTTTTCGATATCCGCACCGAACATTTCCGCTAAATTCGATATCTCATTCATAAAGCTAATTTTTGTCGCCAACATACAGTTAGCAGCATACTTAGTTAATTCAGCACTACGAATATCCATGATTATCATACAATCATGATTGCGATTAAACGGCTCATATAGTTCACGAATAGGCTCGATCACATCTTGGTTATCGTGACCTATAATGATGCGATCGGGGTTCATACAGTCGGCGATTGCTGCCCCCTCCTTTAGAAATTCTGGGTTAGAGAGAACATCGAATGGCACATTACTACCGCGTTTTTCTAACATTGTAGCCATCACTTCACGCACCTTCTCCGCCGTGCCTACCGGCACGGTGGACTTGTTAACCACAACTTTATAATCGGTCATATACTCTGCAATAGTACACGCCACGGCAGTGACGTACTGTAAATCAGCAGAACCATCCTCATTCGGTGGTGTGCCAACGGCGATAAATTGAATAGTGCCATGGTCGACAGCTGTTTTTGCGTCAGTAGTGAAATGCAAGCGACCAGCTTCATAGTTGTTCTGAACTAAAGGTGCCAAACCAGGTTCAAAGATAGGAACCTTCCCTTTTTTTAAGTTTTCGACTTTATGCTGATCAATATCAATACAAATCACATCATGACCGACATCAGCCAGTACTGCGGCTTGCACAAGACCAACATAGCCAATACCAAAAACTGTAACTTTCATGGGAAATCCTAGTTTCAAATTATAAATAAATTATTTCTTTGCAGAGGTTAGCAACCACTCTAGCCAGTGAGAAAAATCTTTGCCTAGACTACCATGACGAATCCCATATTGGACGAAAGCCTGCATATAACCTAACTTATTTCCGCAGTCATGACTAATCCCTTTAATATGGTAAGCTTCCACCATCTCCTCATGTATCAGCATCTCAATACTATCGGTTAATTGGATTTCATCACCTATACCTGGAAGTGTTTCTGATAGTATTGCCCAAATATTAGCGGATAACACATAACGACCAACAATGGCTAGGTTAGAAGGTGCTGTGTCTGGCGCTGGCTTTTCAATCACAGCAACCATCGTAACACTCTCCCCTGGCTGCAAGGCATAGCCTTGGCAATCAACTATGCCGTAATTCCCGACATCTTTATATGGCACCGGTTGAACCATAATCTGGCTGATACCAGTCATCTCAAACCGACAAAGCATTTCATGTAAATTCTCTTTTTTCAGATCGGCGCTATATTCATCAATGATAACATCAGGCAATAGTACAGCGAATGGTTCATTTCCTACAATGGGGTAAGCAGACATTACAGCATGACCCAATCCTTTAGGCGGCCCCTGTTGTACCTGCAAAACGGTAACGCCTTTGGGATAAATCGACTGAATTTCATCCAATAACTGTTGATTGCCGTTTTCCCCCAATAGCGCTTTTACTTTACCGCTGGTGTCAAAATACTGCTCAATTGAACTTTTAGAGGCGTCGGTGACCAAGACAATTTCTATAATTCCTGCTGAAATGCATTCATTGACTACATACTGAATTAAAGGTTTATCCACAAGGGGTAACATTTCTTTCGGGATAACTTTAGTTGCTGGGAACATCCGTGTCCCCATTCCTGCAACAGGAATCACCGCTTTTCTGAGTTTGCGATGTATAGCGGGCATTACTCCCCCTATTAATATACTTATTTTATGAGCCTTTTATGCCATAAAAATATTTACATGTATACCAACTTCCCGTTATTAGAATTAATTTGAATACAAATAGAAAATTTAGGCGATCTCTCAATTTGATACAGCATCGGATTCTGAATATAATATTTTTGAATACTATTAGTACTGACTTCTTCAGCACTCAGGATTAGGCGTAATCTACAACCACTGCCCTCACAATCAGTATGAGGAGGTCTAGCATACGTCTTCTAGTATATATCTGAAACAGTCCAGAACGCTACGCTCTGGCTCCGCTCAATCTAATTATCCCGGTATTCACATTAGTATTCAGATACCGGAAATCGGAATTGATGATTATATTAGCTATGCTAATAACCTAGTACTATAGGAGATTGGCCTGTGAGCATCCCATGCTATAAGCAGCTTACCCTATTAGATATGAATTGATGAATTTCTTTAACAAGACGGGAATTTTCATCTACCTCTACTGTAATTCGCTAAATTGTCATATAACAATTCATGACATAATACGTGTAAAAACTAGATTGCTAACAATCTATTACCCCATAGGGTGAGATCAAGATCATAAAATGCCAGTTCTGTATCCAATACAACGCCTATATCCAGTAGTACATCAAAATTTCCATCAATAGTCAGCGACTGATAATCAATTCAGCAATGCTGAATAGTCTGACATACCGGTAATTAAAAGCACCTGAGCAAGTTATATCATTAGAAGAGTGTTGACTGGTCGTTCTCCTATTTTAAGAATTGTCCCCTCTTTTCTTACTTGAGCCGTGAACATAACTCATGATTAAAGGGTAATATCAAGTCGCGTATGCAGTTCATAGTAGTTAAGGATTTAAGGCATAGAACCTGAAAACACAACAATCATCCTTTGGAAATCTCAGTTATTGTATCGATTTCTCATCAACCCAATACAGAATCTTTTCGCGCTGTAAGTACACGTTATTGATCAATTCAATAATATCCATGTCTGCCATAATAAGATCTCTGAAAATTAAGTCTGGACTAACGTCATCAATCATATTCATAGCTAGTACAACATTGTTTAGCTAGCTGGTGTCTGAACCTGTTTATTTTTAACAAATCATAGCACAACACGAAACCTTACTTCACCCTCGCCGGCTAAGACTCATTTTGTAGTCACCAGTAATCCCATCAACCTTATTTTTATATAGTTGCTCAACAGGAGCGCTTCTCCTTGCTGGGAAATCCATCAAGCATATTTTCTTAACCTGTGCACTACGAAACATCTCTTTGATTATTAACAACAAGACTTATAGTCTAGCTGACAGTAGACTATATTACGGCAAGGGCATAAACGATCATCGAAGAAAAACGCCGCTATGAGCAATCCTTATCTAATTTAATTTTCACATAGCGCAGCCCTTTGCCAGATAGATTTTGACTCCACCCTAGATATTTCAAGATTAGGCAATTTTATTTTTTATTTTACACTGAGTCACGCTCACTATTTTACATCCTCTCTAGCATCCGGGGTTTTTACGAAATGTCCTCACCTCAAACTAATTGCAATAATGAAAGGTCTAATAGGTAGTACTTGCTACTATCTTATCTACTAGTAAAGAATTGAACGTAACATACATATGAAACTGCATTTCAGCATCCTCTTTCTGAAGTGACTTTATAAATCATTTCAGTAAACAGTAAGTTGCAGCATAGCGCCGGAATTGGGCTGTACATTTCCGATAGCGATAATGGTAAGAACAGGCCCACTGATCCATTCACTCTTCACTTCCCGCCGGAAAACAGCGTTGACCACCGAACTAGTAATTTCTACTCTAATGCTACGCCACTGACTAGCGAACTTTAATTTTTATAGTGCTATACATAAGGTGACTAACAACCGCGGAAGAAACATGTAGCACAGATAATGCAGAAGGCGTTGTTGAATGTATCGCTCACTTCATCGAAGATAATGGCAAATTCCAGATATGAATAAGCATGCTCTCTTGCTCCCTTGCGCCAGGCTGCTATTATAGCGAGTATGAAATTGAAACCGGGTAGCAATACCCATTAGGCTATCGTTCAGAGTCTCTTTTTAAAGAGTAGTGTGAGTGCTCTCTAACTAAAATATTACTTGTATCCTACTCTATCTAGAGATACGGTATCCAACCGGATTGTTCAGTCATGTCATTGCAAAACATACAAAAAAAAATTTTACGTACCAGATGCCTAGACTCTAAAGGTCTAATCGCCAAGATCACCCATATTTGCTCTCAACATGAACTTAATATTCTGAAAAATGACGAATTCGTCGACCGCCTTACCAACTGTTTCTTTATGCGTACCGAGTTGGAAGGTGTTTTTGATGATAACACCTTGCTGGCTGATCTTGACGCTACTCTACCAGAAGGTTCAATTCGAGAATTGAACGACATCCACCGCAATCGTATTGTCGTGCTAGTCACAAAAGAAGCCCATTGCCTGGGCGATTTGCTGATGAAAAGCATTTATGGTGGTCTGCACATGGAAATCGCCGCTGTAATTAGCAATCATGCTACCTTGCATACGCTAGTGGACCGGTTTGAAATTCCTTTCCACTTGATCAGCCATAAAGGGTTGACGCGTGAACAGCACGATCTTAAAATCATCACTAAGATCGATCAATATCAAGCAGACTATGTCGTTTTAGCTAAATATATGCGCTTTTTAACGCCAGCTTTTGTGCAACACTATCCCAACCAGGTAATTAATATCCACCATTCATTTCTACCAGCATTTATTGGCGCACGCCCTTATCATCAGGCTTACGAACGCGGCGTCAAAATCATCGGTGCCACTGCACACTACGTTAACGAGAACATCGATCAAGGTCCCATCATCCTACAAGATGTAATTAATGTTGATCACACCTATTCCACAGAGGATATGATTTGTGCAGGCCGCGACGTAGAGAAAAACGTGCTAAGCCACGCACTATATCACATATTGGCTCAACAGGTATTTGTTCACGGTAATCGGACGGTAATCCTATAACTATTTAATAGGAGATTATCTCACATTCAATGAATGTGAGATAGAAATAAAAATTCAAAAATCAATTTATGTCCCGAAATTCGATAATTTACAACTGAGCTTCACTTTATATTACGCAGCGCGATTCACAAGCAAAGCTAGCGGTTGCCTACTCTGTTTACCAGAGTAAACAGCCTGTAACTCTACCTTTAGAGTCCTTCAACATTTAAATTATTACCACCACAACAATCTGAAGATATGCGTCATCCCCCGGTGCGTCTTAGTCGAGCTTACACTTTCCTTAGAAGCATATGCACCATAAAATCAATCCTGAACTTTTTATCAAGGCTATATTTTTTAAAAACTTCATAGAAGTGAACCTTAATACTCCAATGAATAATTCATTATATCATGAATTACTTTTATCCCGTAAGGGAAAGGGTATGTATCATAGTAGCCATCTACCTTGGTGTGGTAAGTCAAGTCGTTAACTCTACTTTGGCCAACAGTTACCTGCCACTAAGGTAACTCTTTCTACGCAAGAGTGCAGCTTTATTTATATTAATAAAAGGATTTGACAGGCGTCATTGCTTATCCGTGGATGACGGGAAGTTGTGAATCCGTAGGCAATTATCACGGAGTGTATAATTGCAATAGGCCCTCACCCGGAGTTTCTCAGAAGAAACTGTGGTTTATTCCAGAATACATACCAGTAAAGCCATCTATGAACTGCACAGGCAGAGGGTTTTATCACTCCGTATCTGATGGCTTCAGTACGTTAACAACTCTGCTTGAAATTTAGGCTTTTCAAAGTTTCAGTGTCCGAATAAAAGAGTGGTTATTAGATATATCAGTTTATCTTCCGTTGAATGATCTCCCGCAAAAGATTGCTGATTAAAGATCTATACTCGATAATTATATCGAAACTTTATATCTTAGCCAAATATCGCGTACTTTAGAAAAAGCCAGACAGCTTAGTATCTCAGGTTGATGACTATCGGCCAAAGAAGAGGGTTTTTGACCAGCGATACATTCCCACCACGTTCTGGTACTAGAATCACGCTTTTTTGAAACAGACCGAGTCATCCTGTTTGATTTCCAAGATTAATCGACTGATGTATACTGCTAAATCAGCTTCCGATACTTATTGTATCAGAGCAGCCTGTTCTTATAATCTTGTAAGTAACTAAAGTCCAAGAGAGCATCTCCTCATTAGAAGAACTTAGTCGTATGACTATTAAGTATACTCTCACATTCACAAGACACTATGACGGTTGCGAGTGATAAAAAAACGGTTTGAGCCAGTATAGCATACCTTTCTGACAGAGCTTATGAAAGGATATAGCAGCATATAATCCTAACTGATATAACCACTACCCATCTACGCTACCAGCAATACGCGGCTATTCCCACAAACAAATAGCCGCATGCATTCACTTTCTACAGTCCGGATAGAATCCGCTGCTATTAGAATTTAAATTCCTATATTAATGAGCAGCTATCAACAGATTCTCTGATATTATTCATGCTTCATCTAAATAGTGAGAACAGTGATTGTGATGCTAGCATTAGGAAGCATGAAAACCTCTGGTGTGACGTACTTTTAAACGTTTCCTCTTGCAGCGAATAGATAGATCGTCTACTCAATTAGAGGCTAGAGGATACGTTTAGACACCCTCAGCGCATTGCGAAATGCGGAGTTAGTATAGTTCAATTACCTTTAACAAATTCGAGAAAATCTGAGGTTTACGAAATTAAATGTCTACTCAAAGTAGTCTACTAACTCCTCTTTTACCTTTAGTTCATTATAAACTCAATCCGCAACATAGTCAGCCATTAGGCTATTTCCAAGTTGAGGCAAACGTTCTATAAGATTCAAACCTGCTAATTGACTGGATGATGAGGTTAAGCCTGCTCTACTTTTGGTTAACGATGCAACGTACCTGTCATTTAGGGCACTTCCAAAGTGCGCTACATTAAGAGATAACTCATCAAAAAACAGTGATCTTATGCGAGTTACAATATTGCCTTATCGAGTTTAAGAACCATCCTTCATATTGATTTTACCCTGATAAGTTTAATAACTTTGACGAAGTTAAATGACGGCTTGCATCTTTGTATTTTCCTATATTCTATATAATATTGGTAACACTATCTCCAAACTCTGCTAATTAGCTACGATTAAACCGTATAACAAATAGATGTCTAATGCCAACGGGATAAATTATCTAGGTTTGATTTTATTTTTTTCCTGTGTCCTACCATAGATTATTATGAATTTTCAGCGGATTGAAGGCGAAAGGAAGCTAGGACCTTCCATACTTAACCGACCCGTTCCTCCTGATAACTTAACGATTTCCATGCCTAACTAACGGCTGCATAACCTACTCATAATAAAAGAATTATCACTAATTACCTTATACTATTCTCAGTAAGCTACTCTATCTTGGCGTACAGCGATCTCCAAGAGTAAGCGGATGAAGTACGGTGCACCTCGCTGGGTGCGAATATAATGCCCTTACTTTTCCACATCACGCGTTGGAACAGTACTTTAATGATCCCTACTCCCGTAGTTTTAGTCCCTAAACTATCACTCGTTTGTAAGATTTTTAATACTTGATCCTGCAGGAGAGCACAATTCCGTTTATCCTCGATAATGAATTGGAGTCGCTGACTACTCTTAGCGGTAGCGTCTTCTATTCTACCACTTCACTGCATTCGTATAACAGCACATCATCCTTTATTAGAGCCGGCAGCACTTAATGTATGATGATGTCCAGAGCGCGCCTTGCTGACTAATAAAAGCACAAGTGACCCTCTCTCAAAAGCGTGTTATAGCGATCAACTTAACACTAGCAATATCCACCCAATAGCGCATTCATGAATATTGCATCTAAAAAAGATTGGATTCGCTACTGCTGAACCACAAATCCGCCAATATTCACCACACCTTATGTGAGTTAGCTAGTCTGGTGCAAACAATAGAAATAATGTGGAATAGGGAGTATTTCTTTGTATTGTTTCAAGACCGATTTCGGCTACACTGTCGAGTACTGACGAAGAGTATATCCAATTGATGAATCCGGATGGCGTGTAGCACGGCAGAACAGTCACGCACCTGTTCTGGACTCAGGCAACCACAATCGAAAGGCAAGTAAATAATCGGTTTGTAGTTGTTATGTGATTATTGGCAAGCATACAACACCTACCCCAGCACATCTGGCATTACCCCAAGAAGAAGGTCAGTGTTGTTTGTTAATAACAGAACAGGTTACGCTATATCTAATTAATTTTACTTACATCATAAGCATCGCCATTGAAATACTAGGCACGGCCGCCCTGTACATAGTCTCAGCGATTCAGACTCGCTCAAACAATTCTAGAATCCTATTAACCCGATAGAATGGGCTATAACGAGAAACTTTCGCATACTGATCAGGTAGCCCAACAGCCAAATCCGGAATATTGGTTATTGCCGTTATCCCGAGCACCGTAACCAATCCGTACCTGCATATTCCAACCAACACAATCCCTCTACAGCCGCCTTTATGTCCAGGGCGAAACTGGCGTTTCATCATCAAGGTCACTAACGATTATGGGGTACAGAGCCAGTCTCCTACTAGGCATAGATACTTGCAACCAGTATGGAGTAGGAAACACACACCAACTCACGTGCATACTCACCAGACCCTGAGGATATCGAGCATGATCGATAGTAATCCTAGCGAATAAAATTTTTAAAGGGATATATTTATAATGCCATTTTTTTTATTAACAGCGGACCATTGTTCAGCAGGAGAACAGCAGTGAAAACATAGTTTTCACTCGGCTGAACGCCGAATCAAGCAAACTGTCGGTGTACTTATATGACGCATGTTCAGTATGCCAGGCAATTAACCAGGCAGTTAGTACCAAACTGAATCAGCTAATGAAATGCATGATATTTCCTTATGTCCATCGCTTATAGGTTCACGCATGTTATAGGTTTTCGCATTGCCTTTTAGCGTGAAAGACAAACAGGTTGGATGCAAATAAACCTATGATCAAGTTGTACTACTCTGCTAAACCAAGGCCATTAGATATTGGTAGGACCGCTACGGATCGCTTGGTGTGTATTAAGGCCTAGTATGGGTGGTGGATATACGGAGAGGTCTATGTAGTGATGGGTAAGCTTAAAAATCCCTGATTCATCGGGTTACCTCTTAACTGCTCACCTACAGTTAAGAGGGTAAGATGAATACCGATCTCTTTCACAAACTAAGCATCATGGGATTATTTAAAAATATAAGCAATTAAATCCAGAACCTTGTGGGAGTAGCCTGTTTCGTTGTCGTACCAAGAAACCAGTTTCACAAATTTATCATTCAATGCAATACTAGCCTTTTCATCGAATACAGAAGTCAGAATTTCACCATTAAAATCGCTAGAAACCACATCATCTTCAATATAGCCGAGTACGCCTTTCATTGAACCTTGAGCAGCATTCTTGATCACTGTCTTAACATCTTCATAACTAGCAGATTTTTCCAGCCGAACCGTCAGGTCCACTACTGATACGTTGGGGGTCGGAACACGAAATGACATACCGGTTAGCTTGCCTTTCAGCTCAGGAAGTACTATACCTACTGCTGTAGCGGCGCCAGTAGAAGAAGGGATAATATTCTGGGAGGCACCACGGCCACCTCGCCAGTCTTTCAGAGATGGACTATCAACAGTTTTCTGCGTTGCGGTAGTAGCATGGATAGTAGTCATCAGCCCTTCAATGATGCCGAAGTTATCGTTAACCACTTTGCTCAGTGGAGCAAGGCAGTTGGTAGTACACGAGGCGTTAGACACGATATCTTGCCCGGCATACTTTTCAAAGTTAGCACCACATACGAACATAGGGGTCCCATCTTTAGATGGGGCGGTCATTACAACTTTCTTTGCTCCAGCCCAAATGTGCTTACGTGCAGCTGCATCAGTAAGGAAGATACCAGTCGCTTCAGCCACCACATCAACACCGACTTCGTTCCATTTTAGGTTGACCGGATCTTTTTCGGCGGTAACACGAATAGTTTTGCCGTTGACAACTAGATGACCATCCATAGCTTCTACAGTACCGTTAAAACGACCGTGAGTAGAGTCATATTTTAGCATATAAGCCATGTACTCTGAAGTCAACAAATCATTGATTGCAACGATTTCGATATCAGAACGTTCCTGAGACGCACGGAAAACAATGCGACCAATACGGCCAAACCCGTTGATACCTACTTTGATAGTCATAATTTACCAGTTATTATCAGTGAATTAGGGAAGGTTGTAAAATTACAAAAACCTTACCACACGTCAAGTAGAATTATATCAGGTCTTACTCTATCAAAGTCAAGATGGCGCGTTTATAGCTCATCTTATTTTCTGGAAACCTTACTTCTTATGATAGGAAACCTGAGGAATATAGACGTATAATCTATATACGCTGTGATCAATATCACATTGCCAATCTTTATTGACCGTTTATCCTCATTGGTTTGATCAAACTCTCTGTTTTAATATGTGTGTTGTACAACGAATCGGGTTGTTAAAATGTTATCCATCCAGAGATGGATATTAAAATCTAAAGCTTCCCATAACAGCCGCATTTGATAGTGCGGAAGAATATTCAATATTATGTAACATAAAATTACGTTATCGCGGCTTTTGCCTCGGCAAATTCCCGCATAAAGCTCAAGCGGATATGCCATGCCATACTGCGCTCAGCTGATGCTCTGATCCGAGCATATATCTAATGCGAGTTCAGCCGGTCAAGTTTTATTTACACTATCTAGCAATTAAATTTTATTTAATTATTTATTTCTATAACAGTCAGCAGACTGAATATCCGCCATAATTACTATTGACCACAGCTCCGCAGCTATTCGGCGATAGCTAACAGATAACAGGCGAGTACCTCTTCATCAGCTCGGGCTTTATACCCTTTAAAATAATAAAATATAATGAAATTCCAGTTAGATGGGATTAAACTAAAAATAGATTTAGCTAATCATATTCCCCTGAGTCAAAGACAACCTAATGACGTATAAAATTAGCGCACTGCAATAACGACTGAAATGTACCACATTTTGCTAAAGTCGCTTACACTAAGTCAAGTATGGAGTCCATAGCGCTAACGCTACATAAAAACTAGATAGTCCAGAAACTATTTAGTAATGTAACTAAAACCTAATATGCGTCTTCCACTTTACAAATATTAGTACTAATCAGCAAATTATGGTGAAGAAAAGACTACTTTAAATAGTAGTTTGCTAGTTATCTATGGATCAATCTGATGGCACAAGCATACCGAATTAAAACAATGCATCATCTCACTGATTGAGATAAGCTTACTATCAACAACGTCATGCTCTGAGCACATTGTGCTGAGTTGGAGTCATGGCCTTAGTCTATTAGCAAGAAGAACGCAGGGTTCACACAGAGTGGACTTGTGATAGATTGCAACAGGATAACGTCCACCTAACAGGTGTAACCATTACTCATCAGTTGTAAATCAATACTGACAACACCTATCTATGAGAATCGAGAGTACATAGCCCGCTCTTATCCATTTACTAATCGCCGCTGCTTAGTTCGCCACGCAGATCTTGTTGCATCTGGTAGCGGATTTGCGCGGGCGTCAGCGGTTGAGTTATCAGATAGTGCAATTTAGTCAACGTGGCCTCTACCGTCATATCAAACCCGCTAATCACTCCCGCATGTGCCAATACATTGCCAGTGGCGTACCCTGCCATATTCACTCTACCTGACATGCACTGTGTTAGGTTAATTACTATCAACCCGCGCTCAGATGCATTGCTCAATTCATCAATCAGCTTAGCTTTCTGAGGCGCGTTACCTACTCCATAGGAACGTAAAATCAAAGCTTTTACCGGCTGTAGCAAAAAATTTCGCACTACCTCTTCCGAAATGCCTGGATATAAAGTCACGACACTAATCGGCTGCGGTATGATAGCATGCAACCTCAGTTCTCCATTACAGGTAGGACTAGAGATACTGTGAATACGACGAATATGGATTCCAGCCTCCAATAACGGCGGGAAATTGGGAGAAACAAACGCATCAAACCCATCGGCATGCGCCTTAGTAGTACGATTTCCACGGAAGAGTTTATTGTTAAAAAAGAGACACACTTCGTTGACTGGATGATTAGCTGCTAGATAAAGCGCATTGAGCAGATTTGTTTTACCATCGGAGCGGAGCTCCGCCAGAGGCATCTGAGATCCAGTCACAATAACAGGCTTGGCTAAGTTCTCCAACATGAAGGATAGTGCTGAAGCTGTGAAGGCCATAGTATCAGTGCCGTGCAGAATTACAAAACCATCGTAGTAGTGATAATTCTGTTTAACATCATCCGCGATATTTTGCCAATTTTGCGGCGTCATGTCAGCAGAGTCGATCAATGGCATATATTCACATATGGTGAAATCTGGCATTTCTGGGCGGTAGAATTCCGGTATTAGTGCGAGTTGATTCTGGAAATACCCAGAAATAGGAATATAACCTTCAGAGGAAGGTTGCATTCCAATGGTACCGCCTGTATAAGCAACGTAAATAGATTTCTTTTTCATAGCCCTTCTAAACGGAATACAAGATAGCTGAACTCTACTAAGATAGTGATAAAAACTAGACTGGCCTCCGACGGGTGGCAAACTTGCTTTAGAAAACTTCTCCACAAACTAAACAAAATGCATAACAGTTTTTCGGATCGTTCAGGTTGTTGAGTATCCCTGACTGTTGTGTAACAGTCATCGTTACGGATGCCAGTGATGTAGGCAGTCTCGCTTGAATTACCGATAGCAGCATCATATGCAGCGAATCACTCAAATGACTCAGAACCATTTGAGGCAGGCTTACTGTATCGCTAAACCAGGTTAACTTCCACTGTTTTAGTTTAGCCAGCTCGGCCACTTTTTTAACAGCATCATCAAAATCACCCAACTGATCAACTAACCCCTTAGCCTTGGCATCACTACCCACCCAAACGTGTCCCTGAGCAATTTTATCTACCTGCTGCGGTACCATCTTCCGCGCTTTAGCTACCAACTCAATAAAATTCTTATAGCCATTTTCAATGCTTAACTGCATTCTTTGTGAGAACGCTGCCGGCAGCGCTTTGGTTGCCGTAATATCAGCTAGCGGCGAAGTTGCCACACCATCGGTGTGCACGCCGATGCTGTCCAACATTCGTTCATAGGTGTTCATAATGCCAAAAATACCGATGGAACCGGTTAGAGTGCTTGGGCTAGCAATGATATAGTCAGCTGGCGTCGATATCCAATACCCGCCTGAAGCCGCCATACCTCCCATTGATACTACCACCGGCTTACCAGCGCTCCGGATCTCAGCCAGTTCAGAGCGGATCACTTCAGAAGCACTAACGCTACCTCCGGGACTGTTGACGCGCAACACCACCGCCTTTATACTCGGGTCTAGACGCACTTGGCGTAGTTCTGCTGCAGTTTTATCCCCGCTCACAGTACCCGGTGTCTGCGGCCCGTCAGTAATGGCGCCATTAGCAAATACTACAGCGATTTCGTCATTCTGGGCATCATCCGGTTTCGGCTGGTAGTCATAAATGCTTATTGCATTAAAGTTATTGTTACTCTTGTTCCAGCCAAAAGTTTCCACTAACTTTTCTTCAATAACAGTGCGCGATGCTAATTCATCGACTAGGTTATTATCCAGCGCATAGCGTGCAGTATCACCACCTACCGCTTTCAAATTACTTAGCAAATTATCGGCGCCTGGGAAAAGTTGCTGCAAAGTGAGCTGACGGTTAGCTGCCACAGTATTTAAATAATTTTGCCACAAACCACTAATCCATCTCGTATCTACCTCTCGCGATGCGAGCGACATATTATCGCGGATAAGCGGCTCGACTGCCGATTTATAGGTTCCAATTCGAAAAATATGGGAGGTAACTTTGAATTTTTCCAACAGCGATTTGTAGTACAGATTATTACTGGCGAAGCCATGTAGATCGACCGACCCCTGTGGTGCAAGATAGATCCTATTTGCGTAACTAGCTAAGTAGTACTGCATCTGGCTGTAGTTGTCGCCGATTGCGATAATAGGTTTGCCGGTATTACGGAATTCACGTAGCACTTTGCCAATATAATGCAGCGAAGGCTGATCCGCACCGATAAAATCATTCAACTGCAATACGATACCGGTAATAGTTTTGTCATCCTTGGCTTTACGGATACTGTTAACCAATTCAAACAATGAATTTTCCTGTAGTCGGCTACTAGAAAAACTGAACAGTTCACGCCCCCACTGACGTACTTTATTGTTCACAGACGGTTGATCGACCACTAGACCGCTTAAGTCAATCAGCAAAGCACCGTGGTCTGCTATTTCTGGAGTGGTGGAGTGTTGAACGTATAGATAAATACTACCGCCTATTAGAACTAATGATACTAAAAATAAATTCAGAATCAGGTCCCTGATAAAGTTTAGTAGATGCCATGTCCACCTCACTGTGCTGGTAAAAATGTGCCCTAATGTGCGCATGTTCTCTCCAAAAAAGTCGAAAATTACATCAGCCTAATGAGCAACTGAAAAGTGTAGCTTTAAGTCCTCGATCACAGTCTTATAGACGTGGTTATCAAATTTTCTTGAGATACCTACCTTGATCTTAATGATCATTACTATTATTGGAAGATGGTACATGCACTTCATATTTTACTGAATTACCGGCCAGGCTCACCTATGTCGGCTCGAGCATCCATAGAGAAATACACCAGAATATCATCAATACAGTAGTGCGTGCTACCAATTACATCAATCTGCAACTGGGTTGTTTGGTGATAATTGAGAGTAAAGAGGCAGACCGCTTCAGTTAATTAATATAAATTGCTTCAATCAGATTAATATAGAAGAATCGCGATTCAAAACCAACTAAGACAGCATTCTGTGCATTTTTAGTCATTACTAATAGCGTACTGCGCCGCTACAGACCTAACTATGCTAAATTGGAAGGAAACGCTCCCCGCTAGCTTCGTAGTACAAACACCCAAAATAGCAACGTTAACAGATAGTTTTAATAGAACCCGACACACATGGTATTTGTCTAAGTACATAGCGGTATATCATATATTAGAATACAGATCACAGGTTCTGTATCGCCACTTTGTGTACCTGAGCTAAAGTTACAAACCTCAAAATTATTTTCCAGGAAACACGACTTTCATCTATTTTTATAACACTTCTAGATATTCTGTCATTAGGACAGCTTTATTTTAAGAAGTCTATACAGACTATAGAATGTTCTATGTTACTAACATTCAAGTATATTACACACATCCAATAAGGTTATATACGTTCTGTGGCTATATCTCTGATATAAATAAAATACACATCCCACTAGTTCTCAAACAGAAAACTCAACCTCAATTTAGGTGAACCACTTTAAATAACAATTCTGAGCTATCTCAGGCTGCGACTACAGGATTAAACTGATGCACTCCAAGTCTTTTTTAACCTCAGACGGGAACTGAGAGAGAACGAATACCTGACGAAAAGAAACTTAAAATATTACAGTTAAAATATCAATGTAAATACAAATCACTTCTCAGCGTAGGGTGAATGTTGATCAACAGCCTGTTCTAATCAACCCTTTGCCAAGCCGTACCTAATATTATCTTGAATTACGGACATCAAAAGTAATGCACCATATAATGCAAGTCTCCTACGAACGAGCATAACCATAGCAATTGATGCGGCCTGGCAATCTCACCGATAGTGCTCAATATCATTTTGCATAAACCCATGAAAATATTTTCGATCTACCGATTCTGGTACCCCGTGGAGTCACGATAACATAACGCTGTGTAATTATGGTAATGGCCTGGCCATAATCAGTACTACTATTTTCTTTATTTCCTTGTCAATGTCCCACTTTATTTGACAAGATTGACGCTGCGATCGCCACGAGTGATGTCTACGCCATAAGTCAGCCCGACTATCAATCGGTATCCTTGGCACAAAAATACCTCTAGGTTACTGTTTGGAATGTCAAGGAAGATAGTTGATAGTGCATATTCGCCTGCCATTAGGCTTCCATTTATAGGTGTGACATCACCGATCTTTGACCTCACTGTCACGCATATCTTCAATACCGTACGAATAAACCACACAGCATTGTCAGATCTTGTTGCTTTTTTGATTACTTGTTTTATATGTTCACTCTAGTTATAATAGCCAGGAAATGTTGTATTAAAAAAACTCAAACATTATGTCAAGACTAGATAAAGCACTTAAACCATAAAGCAATTGCAATGACGTTACCTTATTTTTACCGAAACTAACTGTTAAAACAGCGCTTAATCTAGAGCTTTCTACGCGTCGTAGATATAGCACAACCCTATAACCAGGCTCAAATAGACGCAATGTGTATTTGTACAGTAGTCTGTTGTGTGATACTGGTAAATCAAGGAGAGCACATATTCACCTATGGAATACTTTTAAATCTCAGATAATAAAAATGAAGTGCGTTTCTGACAGAAACGCAAATTTCCCCTTGTACCTTGTACGTTACAGGTATTACCAGACCTTGGAATAGTCGCTATATTACAGGAATTATATTATGTAGAAGTAGAACCAACGCTAATATATAAAGTTACTTATACGCTTAATAACCCGATGCTAGGGTGGCAGTATGGCCCTTCGGATACACTGTATCTTATTTTTCACATTCAATTCACAATCGTAACATTTATTCAGAATAGCAACTCTATTAATAATAAGCATCCCTCAGATCAGCATGAATACTGGAGTTTAGAAACATTTTTTGTATGTAACCTCTATCAACATAGAGGGAGAAGATCTGGCTAAAAGTGCAGGCAACGCTTACAAGACGATGCCTATAGGCACATTAATTATCTATTTGAGTGAACTTAATAACTGCTGGATGCAACCAACAGCTTTTATCCTAAAAATATATCCAAATCTCTATTATTCCATAGGACACAGGATAACCCGGAAGAGACATCGCAAAAGACCTAACAAGGGGTTGTTAGCAGTATAACAGTTTATTGGACAAATCCCTGCGGCAAAGGCCTCTAATGAACCTAGCCACGTTAGCAGGACTAAGACGGCAAATATATTAAATTAAAAAAAGGTGACGAATTCATCCGGAACCCTCCGTACATCCTTCAACCACTCATTTGATCCCTCCAAAGCACTCAAGACCCCGAATGCTATTAAATCACCGTATATCGTTATATGTATAGCAATTAAAAATAAAATAGGTGTTTCTATCAGACTATGCGGTGCATCACCTATTTATCTTGCTATAAAGCATGTGTTAAAAATCAAATAACCTGCGCTAATACCGGATGAAATTTATAAATTATTTTATTATCGAGTTTGCTTACAGACTAAGGGGTTAACTTTAATATGTTTCAGTTACACTAATTAATTCACAAAACTTCTAATCAAGTTGGTGTATAATTATTAACATGCCTTAGCCATCTCTAAGTGCTGGTATCAGCATGCCATAAACATACATACATGAACAGAGTACTGCGGAAACACAGTGATGCATTCTTTTAACTTAAATAAACTTGCTTATGTTTAAACTCTACTAAAAAGTAGAATTACATAACCATGTAACGCCTTAAATTCACTGTTATAAGAATAAAAATAATAAACGTTAACACTCTATTTTCATTAAAAGAATAAAAGCAATATGAATCTCACAACCATTCAATTTTAATAAATCCATAAACAAGGTATTAGGATCGTCAGATACTTATAACTATAAAAAGCACGCAAGAGTCCGCATATCCCTTCAACTATCATAATAAGTTAACCTAGACATTACTAACTGCTGAACGTAGTCTCATCTTGCATAGGACGTAAAGACCAATCACGAATCAGGATTCGTCTAGAATCCAGTCAAACCATATAGGAATTTTTTAACTAGGCATATCCCATTGCCATAATAACTCTTGTGAATTTCACCTATTTAAATATCAGGATACCCTATTAGATAGAATCAGGCGCACGATCATTGATATACTTCACTAGGAGTGAGTGACCAATTTTTTACCGAGAAATCAATTTTTATACGAGTCCCGCTTATCAAGTCCCACCCTGTCTGCTCTGAGATTCTGGCAGACATACCCACTAAAGTAGCCACACTATCACTTGGATATGCCTTTATGAAAATTTCACTTCTATACCTACTCTAATTCAGCAACTATAGTTACCAGTCATTCACAAATTTCTACTAGCTATTAGTAATAGCACACCACTGATTAAAATCATATCTGGTTTGTTAGCAACACTATCGCCTCTACTAAAGTAGCTTTAGTGTAGGCTTCATACAGAGAAGAAAACCAAGATCCTGAATAAGTATCTCTTGAAGTTAAGAGGTGATAAGCATCTGGTGAAGATTCAACATAAACTATATAGAAATAACATTTTTACTAGAAAAACATAAACCTGTCAAAGACATTCAACAAGAAATAGAATTCGCATACTATTTATTCATGATTTTAGACCAAGTCTTACTATTTCTATGAGCATTTCATTTGTCTGTATTGACCATGCGCTTAGTTGAAACTTCTAAATCGCCTATTTAAAGTAGGCTTACGTATAATAGCTGTGCTCTATTTTTAACAGCCCGCACCGTATCGAACGATTTCCATACTGTTTATCACATATTCTAGGCAAGTTAAGGCATGCACTTAGCGCTAGCTAACGATCTCGTATGGCTTACGGCCTTACTTCTAGTTAAAGAAGTAGCCGTATATCAGATTGCCGGGTATTATATCCCTACTGAGTTACAAAAAATGTTCTATACTCAACAACTACATAAGGATTCACCTCTCCCTCCAACCAGTTACTTTCGTCGCTAGATCCTGCGTTTATAAAACAGGGATGCGCTGTGTACAAATAAGCGATTTGCACTAACGTTTCAACACTGTCATGATCAAAATACGCTACATTTTCAACATTTTAAGCTGGGAGATTGGCCTAACAATGACTGGACGTCAGTCCTTGAGTTAATGTGTTATGCTTACTTGTCAACCGTCCATCTCCAGCCGACGTTATAACACGTCACGTAATGTCATTCTTTGGACGCTAAGCTTTGCTAAAAGTCAGGCCCTTCAGAAACCAAAGAACTTGAAAGACAACAATGATTACAAATAGTCTAAATCATTTCCTGTCCTCGACACAGCCAGGATTATACGCCTTTAATAGGCATCTGTTTTTGACGTTTTATTGCAAGTTCAAGCGGAAGAAGCGCATTAAGCATACAGAGTTCTATGCCACGAAATACCAGAGCAAAAGAATCAATCAAACTATATAAGATGCTAAATTAGGAATTTGAAAAGCTGATTTCTATAAATCACACTTCAATTACACCGCATATAAAGATTTTTCTAACATTGTCTAATATCTACTTAATGGTTATGAATCAACTACAACTTAAACCACCATAAGCGGGAGATTTAGTGAAACTCCTTCAACCTTACCTTAATGGTCTAAACTGAGTATTTCTTCTTTCCTTCATTAATTGTCTGATATTCTTTTTAGAAGTCCTATTAGCTATAAACTGGGTAGCTGATAGTAACAGAATTCATGCTTACCCTCCAAATGACACGACACTATCATACTCTCTATTCCAATACCGCTTCTATAGCGATGGGTGATCTTACTCGTCTATGGTGAATCAGATCGCCCTAGCGTCAATGGGTCATACTGTTTTTTATGCTAGCGGGCGTATATTTATCATGCGGTTTCTATAATCCATTTTTACCAAAACTGTTCCTCACAAGCCTATCGGCATCCAAATTAGGCGGTCATTACGGAGCACTGCAGGGTACGTTCAACCTTCGTGAACACATTATTAGTAATCCCCAACCTAGGTAATTAGAGTTGCCACTAGGCTTATTCTGTCTTTCAAAGACATCAGTTATAACTATTCAGAAATCAATGATATATCCTATATATCCAAGGATATTATCTCTAACGCAAGCGCATAGAAACAAGAAGAATTGCGTAGCTTTGCTTAAAATGTTGATATGTAAGGATATGACCCTGTGCGAGGCGGTGTAATCACTATGCTCGAAGAAAACAATCCGTCAGCATTAAAACTAGCAATGCAAATTTAGCGGTCCCTCCTCGAATGAGACCACCACCTACGGTAATGACGGCGCTAAATAGTAAGAACAGCCCTATTTGTGGCTACAGGGAGATCTAACACTTAGACTCCAGAGTTTCGGCAAAGTTTAATTGGCGTTGTCATTAGAAATCCGCCAGAAGATCAAGTGTGATTTCTCTTCCTATGATTATTCTAATCACCTTGTTTCCGAGTAATCAATAAATACACTCAAGACAAAGCCCTAACAAGGATTTGTTATTCACCCTCCTACTAGCCGTATTGCCAGCGTGTATTACTACTGGCAACCATCTACTCAACCCAATCATTTAATATACCTAATATATTTCCACACCCGTTTATTTTGCAGTATTCGTTAAGTTAACACCATGCGATCATCACCGGATGGCAAGAGTTCATTAGCAATATCTACTTCAATCAAGTCCATAATGCCTTTGAGCGCCGGCCTTGGTACTGCAGCACCTTAACATGCAAGAGCACCATTAATAACACCGCACTTTACCATACCGCCTCAAACAGAATAGCTAAACCGTGTTTGTTTCTACCCGTTTCAGCATTATTACTATGGCTGAGTTTATCGGATGCCCGGATAGCGCATGCGAAGCGGTCCTTAGCGATCGTATTAACTATAGTTATACTTTACGTGCAGCTTACATTAGGTTAATTTTTAATCTCATGTCATAATAATGCTATGACCCTACAATCAGCTAATTGATAAGCATCCAATATATTTCCTCGAATATTTTAACTAGTTCAGCACTAAGTGACTAGTAGAGCTAGATTAACTTCATTTATACACGACTCGTGGATTTACTGCCTGGAATAAGAGATGCTTTGTTGTGATGTGGTTCATATTGGTTAAATTCCTTGTGGCTTAGCTAGCGCCAGCTAGTGAACCGCACTCTTACTAGCATTGTCAGGACTCTATTTCTAGCAGTTATACTGCCACCAGTTAATTTAATTTTCATCTACAAACGCCTCTCGCTATTTAAAATTCTTAATTTAGATCTAATCAGCGATTCACTCAATAGCGCCACTGCACTATGCGGGGATGTTGAGTCGATCTAAAACTATAGAGCAAGGCATGGGTAGAGCGGATGCTCACTATAGTTAAACCAAACCGATTTCTGTTTAACATGCATTATCCCTTCCTGCTCCCATATTGGCTACATTATATAAATTAAGAAAGTCATAGTTTATGCTTCAAGCAACTGTTCCTAACACAAATAATTATTCCTAACATTAACGATACCAAATTTGCTCATTGGTATCTGCGTAGTTTATTAAATCGTTGCTATAACAATATTCAGTACGCAGGTTCGTATCTTTCGGCACCGCCTTTAAGGTGTTAATACCATGGCAAACATACAATACCGCCACCTCCAGTTTCTGGCCTATCCAGCTTTATTTTTACATCATCTATATCTATACAAAATACTTTTTTGTTAGCTTCCTGTTGATTCATGTGCTTATTCACATAATCTTTCGGAATAAATTGTATTTTTACCTTGCCTAAACTCAAAGTTTTGCACGTGATTTCAGCTCTAGCTAGAGTTAATATTGCGCTAGTGCTAAACCGCGGCTGTGAACAAATCGCGTTATGTCCTGAGTCTATCAGCTTATTTAAGGATAAATACCGCATAACTACATAGCAATGCGTGCTTTTTTAATAAAAATTAAGCCAATTCTTTCTGTTCGTTAAAAGAAAGTGCCATTGTTAGGCTTAATATTAGTACAAAATAAACCGTACGGCGACTTAAGATTCCCATAAGTCAGTGCTAATAAACTCGCACTATCGTTCTATAAATTCTAGAAAAAGAATTAAACACAGTGTTCGGAACTGTGTTCTTGAAATTTAGCGGTGGCGGCATCATCCTATCTCTGATAACGCCAGGAATGAGAATGACTATCTTGATTGAATTCTATTTAAGAAATTGATTATATAAAATTATTTACTTCAGCATTATAACTGAATGCCGCAGAGTTCACTTTTCTCACTGGCCTAGAAACGTCCGCCAAGCATTGTTTCTAAAGAACAGCTATCATTGGCTCATGACTAAACTTAAAGCTTCTTCTTTTCTCATAGCCAAGCACTCAGGTTTTTGGGTGCGTAAAAGTACAAACTCATAACTCCACGTTATTTATAATCATTAGCAGCAGTGATGGCCAGATATTGCTCTTATTTGACTCTATAGGTATCTCGTGCCTATAATGTATAATTAGTATTATATTGTGAATTCCCATTTTTCATCCTCATAACTGGCACTTTTAAATGGAAATGCACACAAGAAGGGTGCATGTTAAGCGCACGCCAGATTTCCACGCAATAGGTCTAAATAGCACTAAATTTGATTTACAAATACCTCCCTACGTGATATCATTTCTTTATTTATACTCCGCAACCTGCATTTGCTTTATATTTATGCTTTAGTCTGCTAATGCAATCCTGCTAGGATGATTTTGTATACCTTGAACCAAGGTTATAACGAATTTTTGGTAACTAATATGACTCGCACTAAAGGTTTAACACTCTAAGAAGAGAAGAAACGCAGATGATTTATCTGCGATAAATATGGTTTCCTGACAAAATAGCTAATTTAAAATTCGTACTGCACCCAGACAAAAGGCTGGCATAAGCATGTGCTATTCCTTAGCTGGGTAACCACGCCACTCAATAAAAATAATGCAAAGAGAGCATTGCATTATAAACTATACAAAATCATCTTTTAAAAAACAATAACTATACCTCAATATAGTGATTCATTACCCAGTAATCGATCTGTTGTTTATATTTTGGCTAAGCTTGGTCAATACCAAGAATATTATATATCCTAGTAGTACACTATTTATTGGTGAAAAAGTGCTGGCTCCAGGGCATGGCGACTGTACTTATAGTCGGATGATTACCTAGCGCCAAAGCAATTTATCCGTGCTTGAGATGAACAAGATCAGAGGAAATTCCATTGAAGATTTTAATATATACTTATATTATATAACTCTATTGGTATTAATCTGACTCTTCGATTAATATCAAGCCTATTCGACCAGAGCTGCCTGTGATGGTGAGATCTACTTTAATTCAGTTGACGAAGCACGAGGAAATCAAAACCGCACTTCTTCCTGATCAACCAAAATGGGCATGATGCAAACTCTCGCTGAGAGACTGTATAGCAACTATCTTGGGAAGGCCCTCTGGTGTTGAAGGGTTTTCCCTAACCACGAATGACGCTGATACAGAAATATCCTATAGCATAACTAATGAGCACTATGGAATCCCTCAGTTTATATTAAGTTTTGATATCTTATTGGTTTTTCCTTACCATTTACTCATTTCATTAAGCAAAAATGGGTAAATGGTAAATCCAAGAATAATATAAAGAGTTATATCTTTAACACTATAGACAAGCTGTGTCAAACGAGAATCCTGCGATATCTCAGGGTTTCTTAACGTGACGGAGTCATGATTTCGCTGCTGCGGCAATCAAACCATACCTGGTGTTTTAGCAACGCTTCAATGAAGTCATTACAGGAAATACAAAAGAACACGTCAATCCATCCGAATACCCAACGACGCGTCAATGCTTTTCGTGCATAAAATATTATACTTCATTGCAAGTCCTAATTCAAAAGGCAACCCTCAGCTAGGGAGCATCGTTAAGTTACCAAACGGTATGAACTAACTATTCACGTGCCAGTAAAGGTTCGAATATAATCAACAGATTTGACCTTGAATATTTTATAAAAGCAGATTTTTGTTTATTCCCTTGACTGATGCGGAATAGAAGCGATCTTCAATAATTAGAAATTCATTAAGTTACATTATTATTTAATATGCATTATTATTTGATCGAGATCTTTATAGTGAGAAATAAGCAAGAGCAATGTTAGCTCAAGATTATTATTGACATAAATTCCATCTAGGCGACAGGTTTATTGTCCTAGCTTCAGGCGCGAATCATCCTTAAGGTATGCTCCTCAACTGAGGAGTTAGTGTATTCCGTCTCGGAATTTCTCTATTATAGTCCTTTTATTTAGTGTTATTTTGACTAATACAGTACTATACTAGCCTTATATTATGTCCAATAACTAAACAGGTTTTTAATATATACATGATTTATAATGCATAAAGTGGAACTTTACTATCACACTAGTTTTTCGTCACTACGGGAATATGATTACCTGAATAGGTAATGATCAGTAATCGTATTTATGATTACTAGCATATTAAGATTGTAAATAACACTGTATCTAATAAGGATGTCTTTAGCTTAATAGCTACAGTCTGAGGTTGCATAAACCGCTTAAATTTAAAACATACTAAACAATTAAATTTATTCTTAATGCTTGCCCAGACTCGTCTCAACTTCAGGCCTTCTAGGGAAGCCTAGAATACCGTAAACGAGGTTTGCCCATATTCCATATTGCCGAGGGAAAGCAATATCAATTGATTAGAACATGTGTCTAGGTTTAAATGTAAACGGTATGGACAAAGTCCATTACGATCCAATCGTAGTTATAAATACCCTTCTAAAATAGAAAAGTCATCATGAATTGCGGCTACACCATAATTCAGCATATAGTCATACTCACTTTAAGATCTAGATCTTCATTCAATTTTTAATATCCACTATTGATATCATAAGCAATTAGGGAAATTTCTACAACCTACTGCCAGTTGATGTAGTGAGCGCGGTTTGTTCTTCTAGTTCAGTGGACAACATAAATTGGTTGGCCTCTTGCAAAAAACCTAAAACTTAGCTCTCAGTTTACTACTAGAGAAGATAAAGTACCCGGTTGGGTATAAATCTTTCCTACTGTCCTAAAAGGCCTGACAGGTTTACCTCTCTGGTTATGTCGTGAAAGCAGTAAAAGGAAAACTATTTCTGCTTAAATATCGCCAACTATCGAACTTCGTATGTCATTGCTTATCTGATGACAATAAGTGTCGATTAATTATGATCTGACGTGATGGTGGTAATAAGACAACGAATACTTATTCCTTAATGTATCGCTACTCAATCATCAACCAGTTATCGGCCTGTATGTAAGCCTGCGGGCGTAAATACACATTCCCAGGGCATAGATAAAGCTGTGCCGTATTCCGATTAAGCCTTAATTCTTAATCTGCTGAATTCCAAGCTGATCGCAACCTGTTTTGCAGGCGCATGAGAACCTTAAGCTTAGATTCTTCAGCCGTCTTGAGCGCTCCAATCAATTTCTCTATATTAAAAAATATTAAGAAACAAGCCTTTCTAACATCCCTAATAGGCAGATATAGAAGTTACTCGCCAATATCACACAGCATCCACATATTGATAAGAGGAAGTAATGTTCACTGCTCATTAACGACTCCCAGCGCCTTACCTTGCAACCAAATAACCACTAGCCCCAACCTTATTGGGTTTAGGTGCATGATTGCAAGCTACACTTAAAATAGTAGACTCATATATCGCCATTAGTACGGGCAGGAGAGTATGGTGACGTTAGACATGGAATTATCATCAACTAACGATTGACTCACACTCGTCTTTGATAATATAGACCTCTAAGAAACAACGGGTATCACAATAGACATAAAAACTTATTTAGTGAAATAATCAGCTGTCACCAACATGACACAGAGTGCGATTAAATTACGATTTCTATTTTTTAGCGCATATTCGTCGTTGACTTTTCATTTTCTATCACCATTTAGCACTGCTTATATAGCACGTAGGTATCATAACTACAGAACAACCTTTTTATAAAAATAACTACCGCCATTCGTCTTTATTGACAGGCCTGATAGCAGCCGTGAAATCGGTGCTCTTATCGTTATTCATCCTTCAGGGCGGCGGATAAAGACAATACCTCTGAAGATAACCTCAGCTGTACCCTCTCAGCGTGCCAGGAAGGTAGACAAAGAAGTCCGCCACCCCGACAGCGCTAACACTTATTTTCTTTCATCGAGGCATTGGGCATCACAGATGTTCCACGCGAAATGCAAATACCATACTTAATGTACCTTTATACAGAGACTTCAGCACCATGCTCATTCAGCATAAAATGGCAGGCGCTTATATTTGTATTTCAGCACATGCACAGCACTGTTCACCCTATTGTGAGTGAAACTTGGCTTCAGCAGCCAGTGACCGCCCAGCCCTGGCACTTTCCAGTCATACCAAATGTTTACTTTACATCATCAACTTATAAATCACCCAATAAAGATGATGGATCCCTTATGTGCAATATAGCCTAAAGATCAGGGTGGTGCCATCCAATGGCCTATCACGCAACACCCAGTGTATTCTACCCGGTTAAGGGTCCTCGAGGGGAGATTAATCATCTAAACTCTGTAGCATGAAGATAAGCAGGCGAAAGGAGTCCTCAAGCGACTGAACTTGCCTTATATTATCGATCACTTCAGGTAGGTTTCTACCGAGTCTCAAATTCGCCAATCACCAGTATCAAAATCTACATTTTGCCGGATGCAAAATATCGAACACTTACCTTACTTAAACTAAGCGGATTCACTGGCCTAATAACTGTCGCTTTACCAAACGAATATTAGTAATAGATGGATCGATAAACATCGATCTAGGTTAGTATCAGGATCATCAATAGATCCGACCACATATCTTTATCTTCCTACGATTTTACTTCGATTATAAGTAGCTGAATGCCACTTGTTAGCCGATCTTCGTCGATAAGAATAATCACCGTGATGAATACGACGTTGGGTTGCATCCCGATAACGAATTGTAATGCGAGTCAACCACAGTTCCTGGCATACCGCATTCTTCGCTTAAAGTCTATGGCACAGCAAGTAAAAGAGGTTGATCTTGGTTCACGGCGCAATTTTTATAAGCAAGATAGTATTTGTTGATATAGGAGGTCTTAGACAGATTCAAGTCAACAGTGTTTCGCGGTCATTTAGTAACCACGAGTAAATAGACATCTCTAATCCTAATTACTCTACTAGCAACTACTGCTAATGACTGCACCGACTGCAGCACCATCAAAACGGTGCGTATTTGTTCACTTTCCAGGCACGCTTTGTTGAGATAGGCTACTAATGATTGTCATTAGTAACTTTCATGCTACTTACCTTATATTTATTATCATAAATTAGACGGGTTTTGGTCAACTAAAACAGGGACTTAAGCCGGTTGAATGCTACGCACCAAAACACAACAAACATACACACTTGACATTTCCCGTTTTGAATGTATAGGTTTACATGCTCGAGCTCATGGCATGGGCGACTTTAATGTTTCAGTACCTCACCAAAGCGGACGTTAGACGCTAACTAACCTAACTTCTCGTTCCATTGAGAAGAATATTCCCTAGGTAAGCCAGCCCGTTATCTTAACCACTATCAGACACATTCTACCTTTCCTTTTCAGGGTTAAAGATTATGCTATTAGCACTCACTCTTCACTCGCTTTGCTGAGAGAACAAAAAGATTATAGGTGTTCTCTAGATAAGTCGCATTAACTCTTATGCCAAGTGTATTACCAGTCGATGTAATCTTAGCTCGGCTAACTATGAGTACTCTATCAGACGCTCACAGTCAGGCAAGTATGCATAAACTACTCATTGATATATGCTTCCTTCTGATAAATACTAACCAGTAAAGTTAGCCTATCTCTTACACTCATTAAAATTTTCATATAGCTCAGGTTCCAGAACTAACCTTCCTCCTTGCTATTTTAGTTAAGCACACCTAGCATCAGGTCACGTCAGCAAAGCTGGAGACGTGAAGGAAAAGCTTGCACTTAATCCTAATCAGCATCACCTTATAACCATCGGCCGTTATCGCACAACCTATAAAAAACCACTGTTGATTTTCCACATAGGAGGACACACAACCTATTTCTTAATATCACCCTCGAACATACTACTTAGGACGTACAAGATAGACACTAAATCTGAGCATCACGCAGTTTCCAGGAAACACCTGATACAGTCCTAACAGATTGTCGGCCTGGCAGGCCTAAAAACTGCTATATGTTGCTTCAAACTTCATATTTTTATTATCCATGTGCTGATCTTCTTAAGGACTATATGTAGATAGGCGCAGCGGAGATCGTCTTTTTAAAAGCCACCTTACCTATTAGTAAACTGTCAGTTTGTTATTAGTCTGTAGCACATACTACTGACCGCCAATCTGTCACTGCACAAAGAGGAGGCGCATGTGTCTATCATTTTTAAAGCTAATTAAGAAGCATAACGGAACTATCGAACAAGTTGGAAGTCAGGGAAATATTTCACGAAACTAAAGAATACCCATTTCTGCAGAGCCCGGCAAACGTAAACCTAATTCAATCCTGGGTTATTCCTGCTGCTGGTTATACATGTACGCATTGCGTTTTAGGTAAGTCACAGGCCGAATACGGCTCTACTCCAACACCAGGTCAAGAATCCTACTATTCCACCGTACTAATCTAAACTAGTTTAGATTAACGACGCAAAGCAGTTAAGATTAGCATATCCAATCCAAGTCCTGTATTGATAACTGCCACGATACGCGAACTAGCGCGCCAGACATCTTAGTGCTCAGCAAGTCTGAATATCAGCGTAATTATTATGATACAATAGGAGATTTTTATTACCCTCGTTTAGGTTAACCCAACGGCTTCATCATTTCCGAAAACAATCCGCCTTTACTTTATTCTTGTTTTCGTAAATCCGGCTAAATAGCCGCGCTAAACTCATATATGTATATATCATTCAAATGCCATTTAATCGGATCACGCCTGTATATAATAAGAAGTAGACAATGAGTCTACTCGATATTTTATATGCGTATTCCATAGAGCTGTATTGCACCTCACAATAAGCCACTCCCTAAATCTAGCAAATAAATAATATATATAGACATTTCATTGGTTTTATTTAAGTGCATAGCAGTAGATGCACTTAAATACTGCCATGATTTTATTCCAAGGTTAACTATATCCCATTAACTCTATTTCTCCAACCTACTATTAGTAGATTTACATTTTTGAAGACAGTTTGATTACGAATCCCTGCGCCACTTTCGCGGATATGAAAGTGATAATCCATTTACAAAAAGAGCACATAACACGTTCTTAATGGAATTAACATAAGTTGGTTACTGTCATTAAATACACGCCAAGATAAACGCACCATAACCAGGTCACGCCGGTGTATGACCTATTGCTTATTCGCAAAATGCGCAATAGATAATTTAAGAAAGAGCGCTCCCTATATAAAAAAAGCTAATCGCAGCAACAAAATATTCCCGATACATCTAGTATCGCATCCTCAACTATAGAGTGAACATAGACTACAATCTGTGCAATCAATACGCTATTGCTGTCACGCAGCTCGGCACCCCTCACCCCTACACTGAGGGGACACACCGTATGATCACTCTGATTAACACAAGCTACTTCGTTTAATACTTAAATTTAACATTATCTTTTTATTATCACTTTTATCATAAGAGAATCAAAACCAATAGCCTGAAATCGCTATCTCTGTCAATGGCGTTAACCAATAAAGAATTTCACTTAACCCAGGTAATTTTCTTTTAACTTATCTATATCTAAGTCAGAATGACGTAACTACGTATTTACTGAATAGTAACATAAGAGTCAATCGATCAAGAACTGCCATAATTTGTTCGTTTTTTTGACAACATTACCAACAGATAGACCGAATACAAACTCCGCCTATCCTACATGATATTCCCTATTACCCACCATGCTGTTGCCAATTGCTGATACTCGAGAACATATCTGAAGAGCAAAAACGCACCCTCCTCTATAAGCTGCAGAAAAGAGGCTTTTAATTAATTAAAGCAGTAGAGACTGTTACCAGATTGCACCAATTTAAGCAGATTAATTTTCTCTTCCAGCACGATGTATTTCCTATTAAAATTAGTAATGCGATGCCCGCCCAGTATAGGTTATAGTAGCCAAAAATAAGAGGCAGCATTACTATCAAAGTCATATAAACTACTATCCCTATAGTGGTATATTATACGCTACACTAAATATACAATATAGCGGTTTATACGAACCTGAACCTTTCAACTCATTCTGCTTGATTTAAACCAATTGCACTGCGTGCTTTGACTACGCAATCTAAGCGAACACAGTGAATTTAAAACAGTTATTGTCAACGACACCGATCATTTTCATAATTAACCTAAAATAGTTATGAAAGAGAACTGATACTATTTTCGAATCCTACAAAAGTTATTCACTTCATTCATATATATTACTCCAGATTTAATTATCTTATCTACTCCTTGGATAAGGTTACTCTTTCATTTTAATCAAATTCAACAATAAGTCTATAAAACAAAACTTGTTTTATTTTTCATTTCCATGTAATAGAATCATATTCATCAAATAAATCTAATAATACAAATAAATTTATTTGATTTTAAAAATCAACCTAACTTTGATTGTAATAAAATTATCTATATCGAACTAATAATAAATAAAACACTACAAACATAAATGAAACAAATCAAAAAACACTTAAATCTAGCAACAAAGAATGAGCTTTTTCTATCAAAGCTGACCCATAGAACACAAGGACAAAAATAATTGTGAATGATATTTCACATTTAAAAACAACGAGATCTAAAATTAGTAAATGAATATCAATAAGTGCGACTTTTATTGAAAATATTATTTATAAAAAGATAAAATATAATTAAGCCGAAACAGCCTAAACTAGCATGTTTTCTACACATACGACCTACCCAATTAAAGTATATTAATTAGCACTAAAAATGAACATACAACAAATTAAATAATATTGGAGATAGGTATTTTGATGCTTAAGTCTTGCCGCGTGATAAAAAGCCAGCAACAGGTTCAGGATTAAAGCATACGAGTTTTTAGCATTATGCCATTAAGCAACATCTTATGAATAACACTAACAAGAAGCTAATCTACTCCTATCGCATACCTCTAATACTGATCTAAGCAGGTCCCGGGGGCCACAAACGAGTAATGTAGGTAATGAAAGGTATGATCGTGGTAATTATCTCGCTGCTAGTACTGCCTCTTTTTTTACCCTACCTAACGCTTTTTAAGCGTTAGGTATATTTATATTACCATAATCCCTCACTAAACACTGGCCATGCCGGCCACGTGCTCTTGACCTGATTTAGCGCATAGCCAATTAGCTCTTCTAACCATCTACTTATAAATAGACAGAATCCAACTCTTGCAGGATCACCAGCGATTAACGTTTATATCGTCTTATGTCTCAGACTGAAGCAATACCACAGATTTAAAAAATATTGCACTGCCCATTGCCTTGATAAGTTTGCTGCTCTTTGTGTCTAACACAACAAACTTATCTCACCTATGAGATAAGCAATAAAATATCAATAGCTATATACCAATCTATACTTTTATCTCCCTTAAGACTCTTACCGATAAGAGTATTATTACAATCTGTCTTGTACGCCTACTTCGGCAGTCGTATACGGAAATCACTCTTTTTAGACAAAAAGATGCGGCTTCAGAAAATTTTGCATCAATGGAGAAACTCCAAATAATGCTTTGCGTCTCTTAGAGACTTTGTGATTTTTACTGATCACGGATACTAAAATTTCCACTTATAAATAGACAAGTACGCTTACTCAGCGAGTCATATCAAAATATCTATCGACTCTAATGATGAATGGGAGAAATCATTTTTTATCAATATTTCAGATACATTCCCGCAATTTTATGCTATATATTATTTAACACATTTCATTAGCTCTAGTGAATCAATATATCCTTGCCTAGAACAGACTATTCCTATAGTATAGATAATACGTCAGTTATAGAATCCAAGTGGTATTCTTAAATTTAATTTTGCTTAGAGTGAATCAGGATTCATGTCACACTCGCCAATTGAGCTCAAAGGCAGTAGTTTTATCCTACCTGTTGTACATTTATACACTTCCGAACCCAAGATATTACGCGAAGCGTTACTGGGAAAAGTTAAACAAGCGCCCAACTTATTGAATAAGGCTCCTATTGTTATCAACGTCGCTGCACTAGATATAAATACAAACTGGACAGAACTTCAGCAGACTATCGAGACTGCAGGCTTTCGCGTCATTGGCGTAAGCGGTTGCACAATTGAGCGACAAAAAAAGGCGATAATTCAGGCGGGAATCCCACTTCTCAAGGAAGGAAAAGAGCAGAAGATCAATGAACCAGTAAGAATACCAGCTGCTCCTCCCGCTAACACACGTATCATCAATACGCCAGTACGCTCTGGTCAACAAATTTATGCCCGCAATAGTGATCTGATCGTTTCTGGCAGCATCAGCGCTGGTGCTGAACTGATTGCCGATGGCAATATTCACATATATGGAATGATGCGTGGTCGTGCTCTGGCCGGTGCATCTGGCGATACACAGTGCCAGATTTTTTGCATACACCTAGAGGCTGAGCTGGTCTCTATCGCAGGGCAGTACTGGTTGAACGACCAGATCCCGCTCTCTTACCTTGGGCAAGCAGTACAGCTTAGCCTACTGGATAACGCTTTAACCATACAACGTATAAAGTAAGCCCTTTGACAAAGGAATCCATTTCATGGCACGCATCATTGTTGTTACATCAGGTAAAGGAGGAGTTGGCAAGACTACCTCAAGCGCAGCTATTGCTACCGGCCTCGCCAAAAAAGGAAAGAAAACCGTAGTGATCGATTTTGACATCGGCTTGCGCAATCTTGACTTGATTATGGGTTGCGAACGCCGTGTAGTGTATGATTTTATTAATGTCATACAAAATGAAACCACACTTAACCAAGCGTTAATTAAGGATAAACGTACTGAAAATCTTTATATTTTGCCAGCGTCACAAACACGCGATAAAGACGCGCTAACCCGTCAAGGCGTTGAAAAAATCTTCAACGATTTAGGTGAAATGGATTTCAATTTTATAGTTTGTGATTCGCCAGCCGGCATAGAAACAGGCGCCCTGATGGCCCTTTATTTCGCTGATGAAGCGATCATCACTACCAACCCGGAAGTCTCCTCCGTCCGAGATTCTGACCGAATCCTGGGCATTCTCTCTTCAAAATCCCGACGCGCTGAGAAAGGGAACCCCCCGATCAAGGAACACCTGCTACTCACCCGCTACAACCCTGAACTCGTTAGCCGTGGTGACATGCTAAGCATAGAAGACGTACTGGATATCTTGTGTATTCCACTTCTTGGCGTAATCCCAGAAGACCAGTCTGTTCTACGCGCGTCTAACCAAGGTGAGCCAGTTATCCTAGATGCCGAATCGGATGCCGGTAAAGCCTATGAGGACTCCATTAGGCGATTGTTAGGAGAAGATCTTCCATACCGTTTCATTGAAGAAGAGAAGAAGAGTTTCCTAAAACGCCTTTTTGGGAGATAAACCATGGCCTTATTAGACTTTTTTTTATCAAGAAAAAAACAGACGTCCAATATTGCTAAGGAGCGGCTACAGATTATCGTTGCCGAGCAGCGGCGCGGGAACAACGAACCTCCGTACTTACCTGATTTGAAACGCGATATTTTGGCAGTGATTTGTCAATATATTCAGATCGATCCTGAAATGCTGCATGTTCAGTTTGAGCAAAAAGGCGATGACATTTCGGTTCTTGAACTTAACGTGACATTGCCAGAGACAGAAGATACAAATAAATTCAGATGATCACTCAGCATTCTATATAGTAGTTTTGATGGCGGATATATAGAGTATAAATTAACTAATAAATTTATACATTTAGCAGTTCCCATCCATTTAAAACTGAATTATAAGCTCGCTTATTAGCACTTTAACTCAATAAATGGTATTGCATTAAAAGCCCTTCACCATTAACATAGTTAATAATAGAGGACTTAAGTGGCTCTAAGATGTGAGGCGAATGCGGTCCCATGCCTTCACCGATCTTATTCCCAGACACGGAATCTCTGCAGAGATTACACCTAATCTAACAGATTTTTTCTTTCAGAAAAACACCCAGCTCCTTTATCCGCCTAGTGGAAATTTTCAAAATTGAATGCTCGCTATTTAGTTTTATAGAAAATGCAGTACCTAATAAGATAGTTTGAACGTATCAAAATCCCTGGAGTCTGTAATAAAATTACATCAGTAGCCAATTTGCATATATTCACTCTAGTAGTCTGAGGCTTACTACTTTTCTACAGTACAACACTCAAACCCTTGTCAGAAAAACTACATAAAGGCCCTCACCCACAGGCTAATCGCAATTCCTGTGTTTATATATAATTGGAGATGAGAGTGAAATCAACTCCCAAGTTAAAGCTGACTAAACAACTAAAACAAAATACAAACTCCAAGATACAGTTCGAGCATGAACGATGGTATTTATATAAAATGCTGTGTCGCGAGGACGGTAAAATGACTAGGGCAGAATGTGGCCATCAAATACTTATCAATCCTCAACTGATACAATAAGCTGGACATCATGCAGCTAGATAGACCGATCATATCCCTATAAACCACATACGTCATGATCCTTGGAATCATCGTTACGTTAAAGGATATGTATCATACGCACGCATTATCCTTCTTGGCGTCTGAAGAATCCAATTCTATTCATCAATAGTTAACTCACTACCAAATTTGACCTTCAGATAAACTTTATAACATTGTTTATAGTGATTATCCAGGATAACTTATGGCAAGTTTCGCGTGATTAACAACCTCCCATTTCTCACTCTGATCATTAATACTTAAGGGCAGAAAGCACTTTTAGCATCTATCTATTATAAAACAACAAGGAAGTTCTGACTCAGTTTTTTAAAGTAGTCTACAGGTTAGCGGATCGGGATCTCTTACCCTTTTGGCGGACGAAATAAAGGGATTATAGCATGCAATCAATAGGATGTATCCTTTGACAGATACCTATCTCTATAATGATCCATAATGCGCATAACAGCCTGAAGCTAATGTCCTATTAGGAATACAGGGGCTGTCAGCAGTGACTCCAAAATGATATGTCAGACTCAAAATATAGAAGCTACGCTAAGGAAGGCAGATATGCTCTCGAGTACCTAGAGCAGATCAACAACTGTTACTCAACCAAATCATGCACGTAGACTGGGAGCAATCAATACATTATTCGTCTACCCGCCTGATATCAGTGCAACAATCGATAGCAGCAATAGCAATGAGTGATTGACTGCTATTGCTGCGCGGATTTTACAACGCAAAGAACTGCCTATAGAAAATGCTGTGAGAAAGAATTATCGATCTGCGAATCTAGGACATGTTAAAAATAGAACATTCCATTTACAGAAATGGAAGAAACTATAAGTTTTTGTATTCTCGAGTTATATGAGCACCTCATAGATTACCTGTAATACGGTGAGGGAGTCTACACAGAAGCATTTATAAGATTAATTAGCTAGATCCATCACTTGCTAGCTGGGTGTCATCCACATCCATATATCCGTGACAACAAAAACCCAACCCCATCGTTTCATGATCAGTGCTGCTATATGCAACCTAATACATTTCAATAAATTTGAGATATATGCCTAATTTTACACGAGTAATCACTCTTCAAAATTTCTTTTTGCGCGGCCAGTAATAAATGACCGTACTAATAGTGATTCAGTCCAGCAAGCGTTTAGCTTTTCTTAGTGTCCAATACCAATTAAAAGTGATTAATCTATCAGTGTAAGGTCAGGCAATGCACAAATTGTCCACTTTTCGCACTACCGACAACTATTGTCTTTTTGAATATCCTGCAAGGCTTTCTTGTAACCAAACTAATCGACTAGATTCAACAAAAAGTTCCGAAGGAACGATATGTCTATCGTGACAGCTTACGCTACTAACCGCTATTAATATTTCCCATAATATCGGGTCTTAAGCAAACTGAGACACGTTAGGCTAGTCAGATAAAGGTTTTGGCAAATAATGCAACACCTGCCAAAGCTTCTCTTAATAAGCCATACAATCTACTGCAAGATCACGCTCACATGCGTGTGCAACTGACATACTGCCCGCTTCTGTAACCAGGTCAATTGATGCGGCCTAAGCTTGCAGCTATTAATGATGCATCGTAGGAAAATGTAACTGGAAACATCTCGATATGAGACTGACACACAAACACACTCTCGTTGTTTTGTTGGCGTTAACCCAACAAAGCTTCTCTGGCTGCTACACTAATTATTCCCCTATCTCTAGGTGAGAGAGCATGTTTGGCGCGACATAGGAAGCGCATTATTGGCGTCAATGACGATCCATCTAGTCGGTACGCATTGCGCGCTTATCCAGCTCGACATTCATAATATTCCTTCACCAGTTCTGCAATGCTACATACCGGCATTGATCCATAAAAAGTCGTCCAGATCTGGGAATCGATCATTGGACAAGGTCGAGTTTTAAATGAATTGCTAAACACCTTCAAGTCTAGACTGGGACGTCTAGACACTCGACTGCCTTAGCATCTTCCAAAATCCTAACAATAACTGCGATTGTTTAATGAGAAGCGGATCGATTATAGAAATCTGCTTCTCATCGTAGACTTGGATTCACCCTAACTATAGTTTGTAATTAGGCCTCCTGACAAACTTGCTATTGAGTTAACCCTATATTTGCGTGCACAGCTTCCCCAGAAATTACTGAAATGCAGTGTCAGTAATAATCAATTTATAATTCACAAGTCACTCTCTTGTAGGATCCATACACAGCAGTAACAATGCTAGGCACACCGTAGAGTCTAGTGAAATTGAATAGAAACGTTACCAGGTGATCATGAAGACCCGCACCCTTCGAGTAGGCGTTCATGCCAATCTAGGCACGATAACACTGGGCAGTATTATAAGAAGTAAAAGATAAAGTTTAGGAGATTTTCTTCTAAACTATTGAGTATCCCCCCTGACGAATCATACGGAATCGCTTAAAAAGCGGTACTAAACGCCATCCCTGCTACTGACTATGCAAAGCAAGCGCCAGCATTCACATACTCACATATGGTCTTTTAACTGCGGTAACGAGGTAATTTAATATCGAACATTACCATCCTCACAAGAGGATTCACCAGAAGAGTAATACAGTTTACATAGACTCTTCTTGTGATAGGCAACCAAGTGAATTTCACTTATACCCATTATACTACAAGGCGACTTTACATTCACTTTCTTTTGCTGTGCCCAGTCACTGACTGACATATAACCATGCTAAATCAATAGGCATTGTGTCTAAAGGTTTTTCTAAAGCCTAGTGCAGAGGCTTAGGAATTAGGTCCTCCCGATTTCTTTCGGTATTATTATCTTCTTACAACCAAAATAATTCAGGTATATACCTTTCAGTATACCAGGTATGGTCATTTAAGGTGGTCTCCGTATAAAAATATATTTATATAGTAAATGATCAGTACAATGAAGAATTAATTATAATAAACAAAGCAGTTCAACATTGGTAAGCTCTGCTTACATCGAATTTGGCTAACTTTATTTTCTATTTAATCCGATAAATGAGATATGTAACATGATACTGCATAACTTTATATTTATTAGAAATATAATTAACTTAAGAGTGATATCGCTATGCGCAATACAAAATAAATAAACCTTTCCCACTTTTAAAGAAGGTTATATACAAAATTTGCTACTTCCTGACAACTCACAGATATTATATAATGTATAGAGTTGCCTGCTCCACTTACAAAAGAAACAACAGAATAAGTGTACCTAATATTTTACCAATCTAACAACAGACCAGCATACCATGGCGAGTTCATGTGAACGATGATACAGATCACTATAAAGTCTATATTAGCAACAGTGATGCTAATCCGAGACCGCCTAATGAAATCGATCGAACGCCGTATTAAAATATTCTGCAGCTATCGGTGGATAGCTGCCTACGATAATTTATACATATATCAGACCTAGATTAGACCAAGCATAAAGACAGCCTAGGTCCACAGGTTGGGCCCTGTGATTTTCACCGCCACAAACAAGATATGCCATATTGATCCTTACTTTCTGGCAGAGCCGAATCGGGAAATAAAAATCCAGTTACAATACCTAATAAGTAGACGCTTGATAGGCTATATACAATAAGGCACACCAAAATGCGAGCGGGAAACAAACAATCACTAATACTGCCTGCATGTATTGATTGTCACAATTTGTCGACACTCCGCCACAGCATGTTTCTGCTAAAAGGAAAGATCTGTCGCCTGCTATACAAATAATAACTACATGATAGATTTAGTTATTCAACCTTTTCTACCATCCAGTACCGTCAGCGAGTAATCAATGCCAATCTTTTTAGTTGCTAATTAAGATCGTCATAACCTTATAACTAACAGCAATCTTTCTTTTAGTTAACATGATTAACTTTTAAAATCTCATAGTAGAATACACCGCAATTATCGGTCACCCACTCATTTCTTCCAGGAAATTTCATTACGTAAGTAAGTCGGTTCAGCATTTTCCACGGCCACCGCCCCCCCCTCTTGCCAACCTAGTAACGCTAACGGCAGCATGTCTTCTGCCTCAGGGAATCGTATTTCTCCATCATGCAGGCTCAACGTAGCGGCGCTGACTAAATCTGGATATGTTTGCCAACCAATGCCAACAGAAGCCCAATCACCATGCAGTCTGTCAGTGCGGGCTAATACTTTAGCGGGTGAGAACACCCCTTCTCCTTCCCCTTCAGACCATCGACCATCTTCCTGGCGCTCGAATTGTCCCCAGTAGACCTGCCCCATCCGGGCATCGAGCGCTGCTAACACACGCTTAGCACAGCTGAGCCGCCAAGCACCCTGTGCCATAGTTTGCAAGCTAGAAATACCCAGCACTGGCAGATCGGCGCCTAACGCCAGCCCCTGAGCGATACTAATTCCGATGCGTACACCTGTAAAACTACCTGGTCCACGACCAAAAGCTAACACGTCAAGTTGACTAAGAACTAGACCTCCATCAATCAGAACCTGGTTGACCATAGGTAAAATACGTTGCGTATGCTGACGTGGCTGTAACTCACATAAGGCCAAGATTTCACCTTTATTCCAGATGGCGACTGAACAAGCATCTGTCGACGTATCAATCGCTAAAATTCGCATTAACATGTTACCTGTCTAGAGACTCTACTAGTTTTTTATACAGATCTCGTCTTATATCATAGCTATTTATCTTTGATGCTAGTCATGCAGGCGATCCCCGTATGATTACGATCGCCTAGACAATATCATAAATAAGTGACAACGGTGATAAACTATTAATTAAAACTTTGCAATAAGGACTCACTTCACTGGATGACCCCAGATCAGCAACATACCATGTCCATAAGTATCACTGATTATCCAGAAGACACCTTGAATCAACGTCATGACTTCATCTTGTGATTACAGATCATGACAAGGGTCGTCACCCCGCCAGATTAAAATACGTACTTTAATAGCGGGTGATACTGTGATATACATAGCAACTTCTCGCTAATCAAAGATTATAATGCGTTATCTCTTACGCCTAGCCACTCCTAGAAGATATTGATTAATAGGCAGTGGCAAGATTTCCAGCCTTACTAAACTATTCAGAGAGGGTCTCTACTGTTTCAAACCTACAATAACAAGCAGTAATAGGCTTACGCAAATTTATTTAGCGAATGTACACAGCAGCTGCTTGGAGGTGCATACCAAAAATCGGCTCTTATTAATTTCAATCAGTGCCAGAGGGCCTGCGGGATTTAGTGCGCTCTGCTGTGTTAATTAACAATTTTATGACAAAACAACCCAAACAGAGCTGCATGCTTAAGATGGGCAAAGTCCTAGTGGCAAGTAGATCTCCGCCTTGCTTAGGTTCAATTGTTAAATAAAGAGTTCAACCACCCATAGAATGAGAACGAAATGGACGTAAGCATTTAGCTGTCCACTAATCTGGCATCGGTTGCGGAACTGCTTAATCACCGTCACCGTCTTAATTGCTATTAAATTGCATAAATTTCATTTATACCAATACCTATCTATAGTCGCGTTTAGTAAACTCGCACCACTATTTAAGGCACATACGGTATAGCCAGAGGAGATCAAAGCAGAACCCTGCAAGCTAAGTCAACAACAGTCATATAGTCAACCTATTCCAGAATAGGAAGGACATTATCGAACAACAGAAGAGCCAAAGCGCTAACCGTTTAGCGAGATAAGTATATCAATAAATTCACCCCAAAATACAGGAACGCCCAAGATAATTCAGAAATTCTGAGTATTTTAGCTTAAGCGGTAGATATTTATAAAATTCAGGATTACGCACTTAGCTTCATTGGACAATCGCGCTAGCGTGGCTAGATCTGGCAACTGTCGCCTTGTTAGCGAATTCCCAAAATATTGCCTTCCAATATCAGAAATTTGCTAAGCAATATTGAAAATAATCACATAAATCTCAGGGATTAATTCGGAAAAAGCGCCTACTTGACAAATATTTACTCTAAAAATAGAGTGATGCACCTCAAAATTGCTATCTATGGTTCATGGCCGTACGTTAATTACAATATAAGCTTTATACAGCGGGCAATAATCACCCAGTCAATTGCTGTTAGTGGTTACCAAAAACTAGGCATGGTCATCCGACAATTATTCTCTGCAAAGAGAATATAGAGCCTTTAGTTTCTGAAGAGTATTTGCGGAAGCATGGCACATCACTTAGATCATGAGCAGTAAACTCGCGACTAACATTAACGTCTGACCAAATTATTCCAAGAAAATTCCTTGCAACACCCTTACCCCCCAGGACTACTATTTTAGCTCTTTAATTCAGAACCATGAAAAAGTTGAGAGCTAAAATCACATACTTTTAATTTTATAAGTTTTTGGACTCGGTGAAATAATTATTTGACGGCGGGTGCACAGCAAAGGCATCACTAGACTAGTGCTCCAATAGCACCTCCCGCGTTAAGCAACAACTTGACCGGGATTCAAGTAATTAAGTAACCACTTTAACCATCATCTGTTATACTTCGCCGGCTTTGAATACATTCATGAGCATTTCCGGAGCACAATCTGTTATGAAATTGTCTATTATACTATTCCTCTCAATGTGATTTGACATTAAATAGGCAAATTTGCTACGCCGCTCGTGTTGACTTTATCAGTATCTATTTCTACTTCTAGTTTTGATATTATGCGCTAGTAGCATAGTCATAGACATCTCTATATAAACTTCGGACGAATTACTCCCGATTATCACTGGTCAGCGTCCATACTAAACATCTAATTTTTACCAGCCCGTGCACCAAAAGATAAATGAAGACGCCACTACGTCAACTACAAGAACGTTAGCCCATTGACGGACTATTAACCAGTATCGGGCCAAACAGCATTCTGGGAGAACTATTTCCTGTTCAATGCTACCTATTCACCACCATGAAAGCAGGCTTGAACGACTTAATACTAGTCGAGGTTCGCTTTTACTGCATAGTGCAGGCACTAATTACTATAGTGGCAGTGCAAAGTTGCAATGAATGTTATCGTAATTCTATTAAACAATGCAACATTGTATAGACAAAAGCTGAAGGCTAGTTCCTTAACAAAACCTTATGGTTCATTCGAACTCGTTCCAGGCATGAGCATCACGGGTAATCATCGCAAACGAAGCAACAGGACCCCAAGTGCCAGCTTGATATAATTTGGGCGAATCATTTTCTGCCTGCCAGGCGTTAAGGATAGCGTCAACCCACTTCCAAGCTTCTTCAACTTCATCACGGCGTACAAATAGCGCTTGAATTCCACGCATACTTTCCAATAATAGACGCTCGTAGGCATCGGATATATGTTCCTGATGGAATGTCTTAGAAAAGTTCAAATCCAATTTACTAGTTTGTAAACGGTGCTTATGATCTAGCCCTGGTAATTTATTCAGAACCTGGATCTCAATACCTTCATCCGGCTGAAGGCGAATCGTTAACTTGTTCTTCGGCAACTCCTGATAAGAGTCGCTAAACAAGTTTATTGGTGGGTTTTTAAAGTACACAACCACTTCTGAACATTTTATCGGCAAGCGCTTACCACTACGTAAGTAGAACGGCACCCCAGCCCACCGCCAGTTATCAATATTCACGCGAATTGAAACGAACGTTTCAGTGTGACTTTCTTTGTTTGCCCCCTCTTCTTCCAGATAGCCCGGAACCCTTTTTCCCTTCATAAATCCGGCGGTATACTGCCCAAGAACACTAGTTTCATGCACATTGGCCTGATCAATACGGCGAAGTGAGCGTAGTACTTTCACCTTCTCATCGCGGATACGGTCAGCCGACAAATCTACCGGGGGAGACATAGCAATCATAGTTAAGATTTGCAGTAAGTGATTCTGGATCATGTCGCGCATTTGCCCAGCCTGGTCAAAATATCCCCATCGACCTTCAATGCCCACCTCTTCGGCCACGGTGATTTGCACAGAATCAATAGTACGGTTGTCCCAGTTTGAAGCGAATAACGAGTTAGCAAAGCGCAAAGCAAGCAAGTTCAATACTGTTTCTTTTCCAAGATAATGGTCAATACGATAGATCTGGGATTCATTAAAGTACTCCGCAACTTGATCATTAATCACGCGGCAAGAAGCTAGATCGATGCCCAACGGCTTTTCCATCACTACACGCGCTGGTTCCTGATTCAGTTTTGTTTTACCTAACCCTTGGCAAATAGCAGCAAAAGTGCTGGGCGGCATAGCAAAATAGTTGATGGTGGTACGATGTTTTTGATCCAACATATGACCTAGCTTAATAAATTTTTTGCTGTCGTTCACATCAAGATTACAGAAATCCAAGCGGCCGCTTAGCGCTGCCCATATTTTTTCATCCAGTTTTTCATTCATAAAAGTAAAAAGAGCTGCTTTCACTACCTCAATATACCCTTTTCTATCGAAATCTGCGCGACCAACACCGATAATTCGTGTGTCCGGGTGAATGTGCCCGGCTTTCTCCAACTGATAAAGGGAAGGCATCAGCTTACGTCGCGCCAAATCACCTTTTGCGCCAAAAATAACTAAGTCACAGGCTTGGGATGTAAAAGTGACAGCCATTTATCTCTCCTTGTTGCAAGATATATGTTATTTTCTGAGATTAGTATGCTATACCTGACCCTTTCCTTTGGCAGCATCATAGATCCAAAAACCGGAATTTAAACCGGAGGGTAGAATCTTTTTAGGACTTACACCCTCGAGCTCCGGCTTGTAGAACACGGAGGGGAGTGGAGCCATTTGAACATTCTTCTACTTATTTTTCCGCCTAGTATGCCTATGCGCAGCCTGATGCGCATTGATATAATCGCAAGCAGAGCTTACTGGCCATTACCTGAAACAACTGGACCGCTCTATTTAAGTACAGAAAGTGATTTCAATTAAGAATCTTTATGATTCTAGTACTAGGGTTCGCCAGCACGACCGCATACCAATGAAACGTATTAAATAGTGACTTTCTGACTTTCCCTATAATATTTTTCTTGATGAAACTAGGAACCAGTCATATTAAGATGAAAAATCTGCATATTGCCTCTACAGAGGCAATGGTTATTAGAAAGCGTGCATTTTATTAAAGCTGTATTAATTCTCCTTAGTGCAAAAACAATACAGCTATGACGGACTGCCGAGGACGCACGCTTATAAATCTAGGGTAACCCAATTGCTTATAGCCGTCACTAACTAAGTTAGGAATAAAATGCCCGCACAGACAATTTGTAATATGAGTGATAAGAGGGACATAGGAATACCCTAGTCAGTATTCATCATGATCATATGATAATCAGCTAAAGTGCTATTGCAGCACGTTACTTCCCTGTGCATAATGCGGCCCTTAGATTTATCACTTAATTTCCGGAAGAGACTGAAATTTATCCTGCTTATAATCCTACGTATCGTTCCATGAACGCTCACTGCCGTATTGGCGACCGACTTGCGCCTACTCGCATACGTGAGATTTATAAAATAATTTACAACAGCCACAAAAGTAAAAGCACCACCCCAAACATTGCGTCTCGATTAAGACAAGACTTGCCTTGATCAACCGAAACTACCTTTAATTAGTCTGAGGGCACCTTTAATACTCAACAGCAACGGCTTGTAGTTTAGTGACGTGATGTTTGACCCGCTTCTTATCTTTTCTAACAGAAACTCCAGGAGCTTTTTATCTCCATTAAAAAATCTTCAGTTATAGTATCCGGCAACTGATTACATAATGAATCATAGGAGCTGGGTTTGCTGTTAGGTTATTATGCGCTAACTTAGTAGAACACATGTGAAGAACGTGATTTATATTTACGCTTAGTGCTATTTACAACAATTAGGACTCCACACTCACCTGCGCCAGTTAAGTAAGGATGCACATGCAGACGACTCAGAAGCATAAAGATGGCTACTATTCTAGACCAGTGACCAACTGCAGAAATAATATGGAAAAATCATTGTCGACACAATAACGTCATTCAACTGCATTTCTTATATCAGGCTATCTAACTACAAAATTAAGAAAGTGCTCAGCTATGTGGAATTGCTAGACACCTAGGACATCATCCTACCCTCTTGTCGAAATCCGAGGGTCAAAATCCACCTTTAACCTAAAAATTATCCATGTGAGTGATAAATTCCTGCGTTATTCCAGCTCATTTACAGAAATAACAAATACAGTCGATATTAACTATAACAGTCTACCTAAACATGTAGTGTCTGGCGACATACTCTTTCTCCAGAAAGCCGCATACACTTGAAAGAACTACAACTTCACGACATCAAAGTATTTAGTTAAGTTACCAGGCATAGCCCTTTATCAAACAATAAAGGCATTAACAATTCGTGTCTTCGACCTATAAGTCAAGGCTGTACCCGCAACAGATCTAGCTTATATTGTCATTTCCGCCAAGGGTGACCCAGGCTGTAAAGCCGGTTACATCCTACGTACTGATGGAAACTACAAATAGCCAGCATCTGAAGCCTAATACCGATTGTTACACTAAAATTATTTCCAGGATTAGCAATCTCCAATAGTTTTGTAAACATGAATTTATGAAACCATAAGAGATATCATCTAATCTAGGATATAGCGATTATGGCTCATTAGCAGCAGGGATTTGAATGATTGATCTAGAACTAGGCGGCATGTAGGAACTGATCGTTCCCCCACAGCTTGTTGAATTCTCTCATTCTTACTACAAGCCGCATGATGTAATCAATGATCACTAATTTACTGTAACCCGTAACACAGCGATGACAATCGTAAACACCGTGTTGGATTTTACTGATGCTATCATACCGGTGGTGTGAATCGTTGCTTACTAGTGCGTACCGGAGGTGACGTGGTAAAACACTCTAAATTTCTTACGTTCGAGGGAATAACCCTATAACATCAATTTTTCAACAACTCATTTAAATGTACAACTCAAAAACATTAAGTAGGAGAACACCATATCTGTAATATACGCCTCTACTAACTCAAAGAGTTTACTTTTATTCGCTATGCACATTCACTAAATCATAATCACACTGTACTATAATGTACGATTGGGTACTTCAACAAATAAGATGGCGACGACATCACTTCCAGTAATAAAACCGAGAACATATTTGTAAAACTGTTTCTAGTTTCCGGCAATCGGCGCCAAGATAGCATCTTGAGTCCTTGTTGGAAACAATAAAGCTTGCTAGATCCTACGAGTCAATAATCACTACTGCATATCAAGCCAGCTCATCTCGAATAGCACTTTAATCTTGCTTCATCCTCAAACTGTGAGCCTACTTAATCGGTATCGATGATCACGTGAGCAAGGCTAAATACGTGCTTTGACTTGTCTTTAGTATTTCCCACTTTAGTAAAAGCCAGCTTAGCTATTAGCACAATTATTTGCGACACGTGGCAAATCCTGCTAAAATAATATGCTTGCATTCGCCTTCTGATGCGTCAGCAAGAGAGTAAAACTAGTTAATACGTATACGACGATTTTCACCTAGCTTCAATTTTCTAAGCAATACGAGGATCGCATCTAATAGAACATCACACTGGCTCGGCTGAATTCATACAATACCCAACAGGATAAAACAACATCGCTCCTATCTGTCACGGACTTAAGGATATGACTAATATTACTATTAGTGTCCTTGAAGAGATCTTTGAACCCGAGCAAGTTACAGTTTATTCATTCTTATTTTGAAAAATGGGTCTTAATTCATTGAGAGAACTAACATGTACAGTTGATTTTCGCACTTCTGTGGCAGCCAGAAAGTTTATTATTGGCATTCACGAGGTTATAGGCAGTACCACTGTGCTGAGAAGTTTGTGGTAGAAAAACTTTTTATGCTTACTTTATCCCTCTTTTCCTCTTCAAATGTCTTCTTTGCATTCGACCGAAAATGGCGACATTCATTGTTGTTATCAACACGGTCATAGACCGTATACCAGATAAACCTTTTGGCATGGAGAAAAGTTCAATAACTTATAAAACAACTTTAGGCTATTCACCAATCAGCAAAGCTAAGTTATACAACCTACCTAGTAAACCTCTCTATAATTGCCAGTGATGCCTTACACCCATATATTCAAAGTATTCAGTCTAGACATTAAGCATACCTAGCGCTTGCATGGAAACTTCACTATTAGTCACTTTATTTCATTTATCTTAGCAGCATAACGTTCGAAATGTAGACGATGGCGACAATGCACAGCTTACCGCGGGCTGCCTAGGCTGCTATCTAAGCAGCACCCCGCCTCCTTACGCTTATAGCTTCACCCTAACTCGGGAAGCGAGAAAAATACGATATTTGCATATTGACTACTGGTCAAAACTCCATGCATTACACAATTCCAAACTGATCCAGGATCAGTGACTTGAGTGGGAAGTGCGCATTGCTACTATGACTAGAGCAACATAAGAACATCAAGTTTAATCTAACATACCTTCTGATTTTCACCAATTATGATATCCTGTCAACAGTTTGTTGCATGGGATATAAGACCTCTTACAACAATAGTGAAGTCAATGGATATCATCAATAAACAGAAAGTAATGCAATTTAAAATTGATAAACATCACCGCTAGTTCGCTTGCTCTCTTCAATACTACGCCAAAGAGAGGTACGTAGCTTACCCCAGATTATTGATAAGAATCTTAAGCAACCTCATTTTCTAAAATCTATTTAGAAAAAAATACCAATATTGTAGCACATCGCCCGCTTATTTAGCACTTAAATAAAGATTTTTATTTACTTGCATATATGGAGTGACTAACCGTATTCCGGTAGCAGCGCGGTCGGATGTCGCAATCGATAAAATCCTCCGCATTAATCGCTGTTTCTGAAATTAAGTAATGGTTTTAATGATTGCATACTACCCTTGTTCGCGTTACAGAACTGTGCGGAACAGTGTTAGCAATTTCCACTCATATGGCGATTTTATGATCAGACGGATCGCTTCTTGCAGTGATAAGTACAATGAATAAACACTGATAAAATTTTAGTTTTATGATTCTGGTAGTGGCTGGGCTTGCACCGCGTTCGAAAGCGCACTAGTATCACTGCTGTTGAAACCGGATCAATATTACGATATTTTAACTAGTTTGTGATGTCCACTAGTAGGTGCTCGGCCATTTTCTCACCGAGATTACCAAATTAATAAGGCTGATCATCTTGCATGATGTACAGCAATTATGAACTGCGGTGCACACATACACTAAAAATGATCTTAAGTAATAGTTTGTCTCAAACATTACTGAACTGAATACATATTTGACATTTAAAAACTTTCTGATTGTATACAGGAATTGTGCGCCTCACGAACAATAAAGTCTCATAAATAAGATATCCTGCTACGGCAGCATCTAACAATGGATACAATAAAGTCATTTGATTATACATTTTATAACCCATATCGCTTTCTGCAAAAGAAAATAACGACTGGCGGCTGCTTTTTAGGATATTGATTTAATCTAACCTATCATTTACCCCTTCTCGGCAGATCCCTGATCATGAGTGATTACCGATACAATGATAATACATATAGCATACAAGTTTGGATAGTTGTCCATTTTAATAATATAATCACTTTAATGCAATGCTAAGCAGCCACGCGCCAGATTCAACTACTATTAGACTCATACGTCTACATTTTAGGCTAACTGCTAGTGAGCTAATAGGGCGATGCCGAATCAGAGGCAGCGATAACCGTGGATTAGAGGCCCGCTTCAGTAGAAAATGCTATATTCTATGCATCTAGAGTTCCATCTCTCCTCATGACTATGGTTTCTTGATATGGCATGGCGTTCCTGATATACTTAAATATGTTGATCTTATGATGCGCAGAGTCAGAAGTCGCATCATCTACTCAGATGAGTAGGTTGAAGCGCTGCATCTAGATCGTTCATCATAATCCCTTTATAATAATAAAAATTGGTTTGAACTAGGTATTACCTGTGCGTCTCATCACTAGCATGACTACCATGCATAAGCGTCAGCTAGATCATCTTATTATCTATTCCATTGCGAACAAACTACTGGCGATATCAACTAGTAAGCCTGTCTCGGATAGCTAAGCTCATAACTAATGAAATTGTTAATTAAAATTAACAGTCAATATTGTCGTTAGTGCTACACCTTCTTTTTGCTAAAGCTTGGCAGTCTTCGGCCGATGCCACAGTTTAACGACGCATAGCAATCTTATTACAGCATAGCGGAAATCTCCTTAGAGATCTTGGCGTTATGGTAAACCTCCTGCACATCGTCGCAAGCTTCCAGTATATTGATCAATCGTAATAGTTTAAGCACGTTTTTTTCATCTAGATTGGCTTTACACAATGGAATCATTGTGATTACTGCCGCTTTTATATTACAACCTGCTGCGATCAGTGCATCCTTTAAGGTTCCCAGGTTCTCCCAGGGAGTCAACAGATCTATAACACCATTATCATGATTAATAATGTCTTCTGCACCTGCTTCCAACGCAGCTTCCATTAATGCATCTTGACCCATATTGGAGGAGTAAGTGATTACGCCCTGTTTAGTGAACAAATAAGCAACAGAGCCGCCGTTTCCTAGGTTACCACCGCATTTGGTGAAGGCATGTCGCACTTCTGCCGCTGTTCGATTCCGGTTATCAGTCAGGCATTCGATCATTAAAGCTGAACCGCCAGGGCCATAGCCTTCATACATGATGCTTTCCATGTTGGAATCATCATTATCGCCTATACAGCGTTCAATTGCACGGTTAATTGTCTCACGAGTCACATTGTTCGCCTGGGCCTTATCCATCGCAGCGCGTAAACGAGGGTTTGAATCAGGATCACTACCGCCTAATTTAGCTGCTGTGCCTACCTCTCGAATAATCTTAGTGAAATTTTTACCACGTTTTGCGTCTTGTGCCGCTTTTCGGTGTTTGGTATTGGCCCACTTACTATGACCTGCCATTAAAGTCTCCGGGAATGACTAAACTGAATTTATTGCTAACTCGTTAATCACCTGCTCGTGACTCCACAACTGAGTCAGCAGTATGACTAGTAAGACCACCTCATGAGTATGAAATATACTGTGTTAACCGGCTCAGATAATGCGGGAATAACCAAACAAAACCAGCAATCTTTATTACCTGTAGTCCCTTGTGCATCGTTATAGCACAAAACATAAACAAAGAGTTTAGACTTTACACACTAGTGATCATCAAAAATCAAAAATGCTCTGCCTTAATTAATTCCGATGTTCCCATAACCTTGCGTTCCCGCCTGTAACGCCAATTCATCCTACTTTAGTCCTCGGATGAGCGACTAGCTAAGTCTATGATAGCCGGGTGATGTAATATTAGCATCATACCCATTTTCTCCAAAATGCCAGCAGGAAGAGCTAGGATGCTTATAGTTCATTACTCATTCTGTTAAGCCATATTGTTTTTTTTTAGTATATGAATCGCCAATTCCTGCAATGCAGACGTGTTGGCAAAACTTGGTGAATCTGTCATTAGACAAGCCGCAGCGGTAGTTTTTGGGAATGCTATCACATCCCGGATATTGTCAGTGCCAGTCAGTAACATCACTAAACGATCTAGTCCAAAAGCCATCCCAGCATGGGGTGGGGTACCATATTTCAGCGCATCGAGCAGGAAGCCGAATTTCTCATGCTGCTCATTTTCATTGATCCCCAAAATGCTGAAGACAGTTTTCTGCATTTCACCTTGATGAATACGCACAGAACCACTTCCTACTTCGTAACCATTGATAACCATATCGTAAGCATTAGCGATGGCGTTGGTTGGCATGCTAACCAGTACTTGTGGGTCTATGTTACACGGTGCAGTAAACGGATGATGCATCGCCACCAACCCACCTTGTCCGTCCTCTTCAAACATCGGGAAATCAATCACCCATAGCGGCGCCCAACTCTCAAGTGTAGTCAGTCCTAGATCACAGCCAAGCTTCAAGCGCAAGGCACCTAGCGCTTCAGTAACGTTCTTAATGTTGCCAGCCACAAAGAACAGAATATCACCATCTTGAGCCTTAGTGCGAACCAGAATTGCTTCCACCACCTCAGCATCAAGAAATTTAGCAATTTGGCTTTGCACACCATACAAGCCAGCCGAACGATCATTCACCTTCAACCACACTAAACTTTTGGCGCCATAAATATTCACAAAAGTAGCATATTCATCGATCAGCTTACGTGTCAACTGTGCACCACCAGGAACACAAATCAAAGCTACCCTTCCCTTAGGATCGTTAGCAGGGAGAGAAAAGACCCTGAACTTAACATCCTTTACTAGATCGGCAACGTCTAGCAATTCTAGCGGATTGCGTAAATCTGGCTTCTCAGAACCGTACCTACGCCTTGCCTCTTCAAAGGTCATAACAGGGAAACACCCAAGATCCACCCCTTTTTCCTCTAACCAAAGCACTCGTATCAAATTTTCCATCACTCCACGCACTTCATCAGCAGTCATAAAAGAGGTCTCAACGTCAATTTGCGTGAATTCCGGCTGGCGGTCAGCGCGTAGGTCTTCGTCGCGAAAGCATTTAACTATCTGATAGTAACGATCAAACCCAGACATCATTAGTAATTGTTTAAATAACTGAGGCGACTGCGGAAGCGCATAAAATTTACCTTTGTGCAACCGACTCGGCACCAGATAATTGCGGGCACCCTCTGGCGTAGCTTGACTCAGCATCGGAGTTTCAATGTCGAGAAACCCGTAGCTTTCTAAGAAATGTCTGGCCAGACTAGTTATTTTACTGCGGGTTTTGATACGTCCAGCCATATCTGGACGACGCAAATCTAAGTAGCGATATTTCAGACGGACCTCTTCACTGTTGACGTAATTAGGGTCGAACGGCAATGGGTCAGATCGGTTGATGACCGCTATTGCATGAACCAAAACTTCTAATACACCCGTAGGCATCTCTATGTTAATTTGAGCCGCAGGGCGCGGGCGAACGGTTCCTATAATCTCAATACAGAATTCATTGCGCAACTCGTATGCTTTTTCAAAAGCCAATTGCTGATCTGGATCAAAAACAACCTGCACGATACCTGTACAATCGCGCATATCAATAAATATTAACCCACCCAGATCGCGGCGACGGTTCACCCAACCACACAAAGTGACTTTCTGACCTAGGTGAGATAGATCTAATTTTCCGCAATATTCAGTACGCATACGCTATCCTTTTTAAAACCCTAATACTGCTCTAGATTTGAGCGACTGGGTTACACAGATATTCTGATGTAACTCTATTTTGTCTATTTTAAATCGTCGTATTCGGCTTACACCTGAGTAGAAAGTGGCGGAGGAAAATTTTTACTATCGATACCCGATACAATCAAACGCATCCAGTATACCGTTCGTTGAAATAATAGTGGTAAAAAGGCATTATAATGAAAGTTATGCGCCCGATAAGCTGCATAACGCATTCTTACTGATCTATATAGATGCTTTAGTTCAAAATGGACTCAATACATCCTACATTTAAAACCCCGCATTGCTAACAGCGGTTAACGTGCAATTGAACTTACTGAAATTACAACCCGATAACACATAACCACCAGTGAATATAAGAATTTGTATGGAGAGCGAATACTGATCAGAACTATTATAACAAATAATAGCCTAGTTTGATTGGTTATCAATGCTTCGCCACGACTCAAAAGTACTCTTCCAAATGCATAAAAAGGGATTTTCCCAATACTAAGCAGCTCGCCAAGCCAGGTTATGGCTTTGACTGGTAAAGTGAAAGGAGGTGATATGTTGATCTAGATCGAACGACAATAGTAGCAGAACAATGCCTTAATCTATATCAAGCGGAGCAATTTCTAAAATCACAGTTATTCTTTTCATAGATAAAAAAGAAGATTTTCTACGCATTTCTAAACCCAGAAATCATGAAACACTAGCATGGTATGAAGACGATGCTTTTCTTTTTTCTTTTAAATTCCCTTTAAGACCACCCAATCCCTATCCTTAACTACAACGCTAATCTGTAAGTAATTTATTGCTCTCTGGAACGACCACCTGTGCCGAGAATGAGCGACCAAGCATCTGTTTATCCTTTTAGACATGGGAAAATGTGCACTTGTGGTGTAAGTACTACATAACCCGATTGTCTTTAGGGATGGAGGAATGCGTGCTGAAAGGTTTTCCATCAGCAAACTATTAATCAGCCCCTCCGCGCATCCGCCGCACAGGGCATACCATATTTAATTACCTCAAAGTACCCAATGCGAAAACAAAACACCGAGCGAGCCCCGCGTAGTCACTGCTCAGCAGCCCGTGGGCTTTATCGTCGCTAACATCTTTCCAGAACACTTACACTGGTTCGCCTATAGCAACAGAACCATCAGGCTTACTGTTTGATGTATAAACCAAATGCCTAGCATTCACTGTGACCGTTACAAAAACTGCCAACACTTGCGCTAAATGCCTAACCTTTCTATGTAGCGAGACTGGTCAAAACAGGGCATGCTATTTTGCCGTCATCACTTAACTGATTGCAATTAAATCATAAGATAAGCACACTACATTTTTGCCGTACTCTCTTAAAATAAGCACGTTAATGCTAAACACCATCTGCCGCTATAGCAAACCGTGACACCCTGTTTTCCGCCCGATGACCAATTTAGGCAACTGCACCTTTAACGAGCGTGCCTCTGAGGTATTTCCCGATATGGTCCAGCATTCCGTTACAGGTTATTCTAATATCATTTCAATGATTAATATACCAGCCGAATGGTTTCTACAACCCGATAGTTAAATATATGACCTGGGCTGTTCCCTAGGTGCAGCAACGCTGTCGATACGACAAAACATTAAAGTGACAGGTTGTAAAATTATGGCTATCGATAAATGCCCGGGCATGGTTGATCGTTGCCGTCTTAACATAGACGCTGTCGGTCCTAACACGGATTTTGAAGTAATTACAGCCGATATTTTCGACATTCCAATCAAAATGCCTCAATGGGCGCACTTAACTTCACCCTGCAATTTAGTGAGCTAGGTGATCGCTTGAGCCTATTAGCACGAATTTACGCTGGACTACATACGCAAACCGTACTAGTAGTGTTAGAGAAACTCAACTGTTAAGATTCAGATGTTAGTATATTGCTATTTGATATACATCACACGTTCAAACACATCAATGGGTACATCGAACTAGAAATCCGCAAGAAATGTAGAATGCTGAAACGCGTTCTGCTAACAGACCACCATAGAGGTGCATAAAGCATAATTGAAAGCCACTGGCTTCGAACACACTGGAATATGGTTCCAGGGTTTTAACTTTGGTGCACTACTTGCAATTTAAGAGGGTGTAAACGCATGATTAACTTTAGTGATTTTTATCAGCACATCGACAAAAGCAACCTTAGGCACTGACTCGACACCCTGCCCGTGCAGGTCAGCGAGTGGCGTCGTGTATCACTAAATAGTGAGTGTCAACGGTGGTTTAATTCACTAAGAGATCTGCCAATACTAACACCAACCTACGTCGATTTACTGCACGACGTGTACGGAAAAGGAGCCTAGGGGTCCTGTTAGTCAGTGGTCAAGCATTTAACAATGCTACGTACCATGATTCCATGGCGGAAAAGGCCATTCTCACTATACGGTATAGACATTAATGCCAAGTGGCATTCCGACTGGCAATGAGATCGCTTACTACCACAACTTTCTCCACTAGAGGGCCGTACTATTCTTGATGTCGGATGCGACAATGGCTACTATCCGTGGCGTATTCTAGCTTCCGGCGCCAAATTAGCGATTGGTATCGACCTAATACGGCTATGTTTGTGCCAGTTTGAAGCTGTACGCAAGCTGCTTGGCAGAGACCATCGCGCCACCTAATTCCACTCAGGATCGAACAGTTACCAAAGCTGGCGTCATTTGACACTGTATTCTCAATGGACGTACGATACCATCAAGGTTCCCCGCTAGATCACCTCCATCAACTTAATACCCAATTGATTTCTGAGGACGAACTGATACTGGAAACCCTAATACTAGAAGGAAATGATAATCAAGTACTACTACTAGAAGATCGTTATGTGACAATGCGTAACATCTTTTTTATCCCTTCAGCACGCCTGCTGAAGAACTGGTTGGAGAAATGCGGCTTTGTTGATGTGAAGATCGTCGATATATGCGTGACATCCAATCAAGAACAGCGCCGGTCCAGTTAGATGACCTACGAGTCAGTGATAGAAGTCCTCATCCCTTAAGGATAGCGGGAAACAGTTGAGGGCTGCCCGGCACCATTACGCGCGATTTTAGTAGCAAGAAACCCTGATTAATACATCACCACTAGATAAGCCACACAGGAGAAACTTAGCATTATATAGAGATATATGCCTGCAAAAAAGATAGAGGAATGACAACCTATGTTGTCATCATCGTTACCATTTATTATCCAGCGGAATGATGGCTAAGCTCTATTAGCCTTTGCTAAAAATACACCAATACAACTACTTTATGATAGTATATATCAAAGTATGGAACGGCATGGCATAAAGCAGTGATTTCTTCTTAAATAGCGATATCAATAAACTCGTGCCAGTTGCTGGGCCCAACCGTAAATAATCACCAGGGCGACATTATGCATCAGAGAAATTGCGTACACATATCAAACCCAACTCAGTATTCTGTTTTCTCATACAGTTAAAATATACGCTACACTAGATATAGCCAATTGCTTAATTGCGTGAATTAGATGCACATACATTTTAAAGATTCAATTCAAATCATTGCAAGATTGCGCTGCAACATGAATCGGTTCACACATAAACGGCAAGTCTATATATGCCACTATTCACATAGAATGACTACTAGATAGGAGAGAAGCCCAGATCGCTAATCTGGCGCGTTCTTGCTTTATCACCTTTAAAGACAGTCTGGTATAGGCGCAGCAACCCAAGCGGAGAACATGATACAACATAAGGAAACACCTACCTGGTACCCTAATAAAAGAAAATACTGTAGCTCGGCACCACCCCATTTCCCCTACTTATTGCACAAGACCCAAGGCAGATCCGTACCAATTATTCAGCTATCAGCGCGCTGACCTACGAAAGCGGCAATGTCTGATTTGGTTATTGCCTCCACGTATAACACACTGCAACTTTCGCAATCATCAATTGATATCGTTGTAAAAGCACGCCATTCTACTCACTCATGCTATTCACAATGGTATGTAATTTTTATCAATAGGGGAAATGTCTGCACAATGGCAATATATACACTAGATTATGCATCCAGAAGTAAATTACTGCTGCTAGACTAAATGCCTATTTAACCAACCGACTTGGTATTCTACGAATACCAATTTCATAGTATTTTATAAAGATAAATCCTATAATCATGTAAAAATTTCCGTTGGATCAGGCGCGGGACAGCAGTCTATTACCACATTTCTCAACACCTCCCCCCTACTATTCCCGTGTTCTAGTAGGGATTCAGCACCACCTACCTCACTGACTTCGCATACAATCCTTATTAGGATTGCCACTGATGAACAGTTTTAAATATTACTAGGCTATTCTTGAGATAACGCTTTAGCTCCTTTAAATGGCAGTTCTATACAATCTATCAACCTTGCGCCTACATGAAGCAGATGTTATAAATAAAAAATAGAGCAAAGATCCTGTAATGATCGATTAGAGAAGTACTGACATATCCTGAATCAGCCGCGCTACCGGAATCCTTTAGTATTGGGGTCTTGATCGGATCGTGCGAAAATATGATCATCCTTAACTCTCTCAATAAGGATGCAATTTCGCCATTCACTGATTGAGTTCTTATTCAAACACTGCGCAGTAAACACTGTTCAGTAACAGTTTGAGATCACCTGCACGAGACACATAAGTATCCTAAAAAACAGAGCATGTACATTCATACATGCTGATATAACTAATCAGGCGGCATATATCATGAATAATCATTCAGTTTCTAGATGAAAGCAGGCTAATTGGATGTGTGATATTCTTATTAAGCCTACTCTAGAAAGAGTAGTAATTTCTTTAAAAATTTACACTTAATTAAACAATATGGAGTGTAAATAACTAGTATCTTCTACTGTAATGAAAAATATTATTACATGGTTATGATTAATCACAATTACCAGGTAATATTTTCTACAATAAAAACCACGACACACTAAAGATAGTGAGAGGTCAAATAATAGTGATATTGTATATTACTGTTATCACTAGCGCTAATAGCAGCGTCCTGCTATGCCTCACGTTGCTCTAGCATAAGTATCCCCATCTTATGCCATCTACTCAGACTAGATAAGCACTTAATCATCTATTTCGTTACTACTTTCCTATAAGGCGGATTTCTAGACGATATCTGCATATTCTGTTTATCACCACTTAAGTCACGCCACAACCTATTTATAAGGAAGCGTCAATAGAACAAGGCACTTTGTTTCTTTTATTCTGTCACCGATTACGGGGGTAGCAAAGAAAACCCTTGCGGCGAATCTTGCTTGCTGGCTAATAAAGCTATTGACTCTACATATTATATTGGTTATTATATTAAATAATATTTGAACCATTCCATTCATCGTAACTAATCACGTAAAGTAGTAAAATCCCACATTCTTCATCAAGGTAACCAATTGAATATCCAGCTTCTTCTCTCAGAGAAGGTCCGCCAAGCACTCATTGGGGCTGGTGCCCCAGTTGGTTGTGAGGCCCAAGTCCGCCAATCAACCAACCCGCAATTTGGCAATTACCAAGCTGATGGCGTGATGTCGGCTGCAAACAAAGTTGGCATACCCCCCCGTCAACTAGCAAAAAAAGTACTACAAATTTTAGACCTTGGGAACATCGCTAGAAAAACAGAGATCGGTGGCCCCGGATTCATAAATATTTTTCTAGATAGTGCATGGGTGGCCCGCCAGATCGATTGGGTGGCTCACGCCCCAAAACTCGGCATAGCAGCGGTTGAACCGCAAACTATTGTTGTCGATTACTCCGCACCAAATTTAGCTAAAGAGATGCATGTCGGTCACTTGCGCTCCACCATCATCGGTGACGCTGCCGCTCGTACTCTAGAATTTTTAGGGCACAATGTAATTCGCGCTAACCATGTAGGCGATTGGGGCACACAATTCGGCATGCTAATTGCCTATCTAGAAAAAATACAGAATGAGCACTCTAGCGGAATGGACCTATCCGATCTAGAAAAGTTCTATCGGCAAGCTAAAAAACATTATGATGAAGACAACACATTTGCAACGAGTGCACGCGCCTACGTAGTCAAACTACAAGGCGGCGATCCTTACTGCCAAAAAATGTGGCATAGGCTCGTCGATATCACTATGTCGCAAAACCAGTTAATCTATAACCGTCTGAACGTAACCCTGAGAGAAAGCGACGTCATGGGAGAAAGTCTCTACAATGCAATGTTACCAGAAATAGTCGCCGATCTGAAGTTGAAAGGACTGGCTGTAGAAAGTGAAGGTGCTACCGTAGTATTCCTCGATGCCTACCAAAACAAGGATGGGGGTCCTATGGCCGTAATTATCCAGAAAAAGGATGGTGGCTACCTATATAGCACCACCGATCTAGCTTGTGCCAAATACCGATATGAAACCCTGGGAGCCCACCGCATTCTGTACTACACTGATTCGCGCCAGCATCAGCACCTGATGCAAACCTGGGCTATTGTGCGCAAAGCAGGATATGTGCCAGAATCAGTGTCGCTAGAACACCACTTTTTCGGAATGATCTTAGGTAAAGATGGGAAACCGTTTAAAACACGCTCCGGAGAAACAGTGAAACTAGCTGATCTCTTAGATGAAGCTATCGCACGCGCAGCTCACTTAATCGCGAGAAAAAATCCACGCATGCCAGAAGCAGAAATAACACAACTGGCTCGCGTGATTGGCATCGGCGCAGTCAAATACTCCGACTTGTCAAAAAGTCGCACAACTGACTATATCTTCGACTGGGATAACATGCTGGAGTTAGAAGGAAATACAGCACCTTATATTCAATATGCTTATAGCCGTATCATGTCAGTGGTTAAATGCGCTGGAATTAAAGAAAGCCACCTAACTTTGCCGCTCGTGATGAGCGAAGAGCATGAAATCACCCTAGCAATACACCTACTACAATTTGAAGAGGCGCTGACTACAGTGGCGCGGGAAGGAAAACCACATATCATGTGTGGCTATCTGTACAAACTGGCTGAGCTATTCTCTAGCTTCTACGAACACTGCAAAATCCTGAATGGAAATAGTGAAGGAGTTCGTCAGAGTCGCTTAAAACTGGCTCTTCTGACATCCAGAACACTAAAAACAGGCCTAGATACATTGGGTATCGAAACAGTTGAGCATATGTGAGTCATGTAGTTCAGTCAATCACAAAAGCCATGTCAACCCTTAGTTCTGTTCGGTTAAGATCGACCTGTTGGCACTAGCGGAGTCCTCTATGCATAGTGTTAGTACGGTAGGATACCGTCATAATTTTATTGAGTGTCTTTTCTACAGAAACAAAATAAAAGTTATTAAATCCTGTCCTATTCTTAACAGCAACGAAGAATCACCAGCTTAACACCTCGATATTTCAAACAAGTCTATAATTCCTATCTATGCAGCCTGCATACAAACTAGGATATTGCAATGATGACGCCGCGCAAATTTGCTCACAGCAGTAAATAGATTAGGATTGCTGACTTAATAGACTGGCCGCTACACCCATAAATCTTACTGAATTTCTTGCTGATATAGGTACTCGATCTTCACTATGATGAAGACAGATGGTGTTCGGAATGAACTGGCGGCGACATCTCTGCGTTTCAGCTTGTCTGAAGAGTCATCTACGGTCAACATAATCACCAACTATGCTGAAAAGGCATAGGCTTTGATAGCCTACATAAATACTAGCTATTATTAAACTGGTTTATATGTTATGTATGAAGCTTAATCCAAGTATGTACACAAGCATAGAAAAGCCTTTGTGCAAATTCCATTCCTGACCACGCTCACTCTATACAACAAGTAATTTACACCCACTTATTGTATATAAATACAGGAATCAAATAGATGGTACATACCATCTCCTCTTGATCCGTTATTAGTTTAATATTGATACCTTAAATAACGCATATTACATGAAATAGCACATAAACAATATAAATTCGCCTTGCAATCTATTAACATAAAGCTAAATATCATCCGCCAATAGTTAGATTCTGTTACAATAAACTCATAATAATTTATCTGTAACATTATTAAACTTTTTGTAAAATATACACTATAGAATATAATAGGTAATTTTTATATAAACAATCGCACGCTGATATTAAATATAAGAACTATTAAAGAATATCAACCGATCTTAACACTTAGTAGATATTGAACATTTATATGATTGATATTAAGCAGAGACCTGCCTTCTTCCTTTTCTATCAGCCAGGCATACTATTCATACTTGCTCTGTTTAGAATACTATTGGTAATGCATCACAATAAAGTAAGCGCTTTAATTATGAATTAATATATTTTTATAATAAATCAAAGCTAATATAAATAACGATTTATATACAAGCTCGTCTAGACACAATACAGTTTACGCTTTCTAAATAATCAAGATTCCGAATTACTGGATATATACTTCGATAAAACAAGAAATCCTTAATAAGGAATATAAATTACAAATATAAAATACAAATATTTTTACTAAGCATGGAATTACAGCACTAACGTGAATAAGAGAAACCGCACTTAATGAACTATCTTTACATTTAAGAAAACAGCTAAACTGAATACATAGGCACTCTATCTAAAAGATTATTTCAGATTTAATAAAGAATGTACTGATAGCACACTGTCGTTAATTATCATATATGTAATACAAGCATTGAAAGTTCTAGTTCTCCCATATAAGTATTAGCTTAATTATTTTAATCAACCCCACAAAGTGATAAGGCTCGCCAATTAAGTCTGTCATAATAAGAAGTACTACGAGGGTGGAATGCTAGTAAAACTAAACTACTACTCACTATTTCTTATTTAGAGAATGCTTTAATAAGCAGGTATTCTCTATAAAAGCAACTCTATTTATAGAAATACAATAACTTTAGTCATCGTACAGCACAGGGTATATCAATGAATAAACACGCCATACTCGCTGAAAGCGATACTAAGGCAACCGCTAACGCTGTAGAATCAGCATTTAGAGTCATTTACTATTTAGTCACCTAGCCGGCACCGAATCTCCAAATACACCATTATATAACATCATCCAAATGAAAGTTATCTAAAATTTGTATAAGGGATGCTGATCTTCCACCTTTTTTAAATCTATATTTGCGTCAGTGTCGTATATCAACCAGACACCTTGCTTCATAGGCAGCACGCAATACCCTAAAATAAAATGGGTTATCTAGATAGATAAATCTATCTTCTTTTTACTATAGGGTTCAGTCAATTTCTCTGCTACTGTAAAACTACATGCTCTAACGACTAGAGTAGAACTTTCTTAAACTGGATCCCTTATACTGCTCATAGTAAGGCTAAAGTGAGCTAGATTTATTACGAAATCAGATACACATGATGATTATACCTGAAATTAACGTTATGGTATAATAGGATCTAGTGAATTCAAATTAATAGTGTATATAGTGAGATGAGCAATCTGCCGGATTCTTTCTCAAAAACAGAATGCCTGGCTATATTTTAGATTAAATAACTATCTTTTAAAATATATATATTGCACGTCTAGTGTTAAATAGACTAAACCGAAAAACAATATTTAAACTACGACTTGCATTGAATGGTAACGCTACTACAACACTGGTTAAGCAGCGGATAATCTATTTAAATAGCTTGTCTTTTTAAGATTATCATTTAATCTGTCGTATAGCTGACGCTAGTGGCGACCTTGATTATTTTCAAGGGCATAGTATTAAGGACGTTAATTCATTATATAATTTTAATATAAAATATATACTAGTAATTCAATGTGAATTACGCCAACATAAAATTTATATTAAAATATCATGCTATTATATATTGTCGATAATGAACTGCCAATAAAACTACAAACTGCTCGTCTGTAAGCAGTGATAATAAATAATTTAATTTATCTTCTATCTAAAGATAGATAAGATCTAGTTAGCCTTTCTATGCTGCCAATACAAGCATTCTGGGAACATGTTAGGTTCTCTCATTTAGAATAAATCATTCTAATATATTTATATACAAGAATGCAAGACATTTATATTTCAGATACAGGTATACAGTCTGTTACAAATTATTAACTACAAAAGCATTACGATAAAAATCATAAAGTCCGTTGGCGATACTGAAGTTCCATTCAAGACATACAGATGTTGTTACTATAAACAATATATCAATACCGCATGTAACTTGAATGAAACACTAAAGTATGGATATTTTGTAACTCTGTATAAAAATTCTGATCTAATTTTAAGACTGCCTGCATCAGGGATACATCCCTTTCAGTTGAAATCTAATCAGAATAATTCCCTGTAAGAAATTTTAGTTAGCAACCCGCAGCATTTATAGACAAATATATTGTAATATAATAACCATGATAATTTATATAACATACATAAATTATCGATAGGGCATCCAATTATATTTATAATATGGAATAACCCTTCTCCTTCAAGGAGAAAGAATTTGCATATCAATGCAATTACTTTATTAAATCACTGTTTGTTATTAAAACAAAATTAATAGTGTATTTATATCAATATCATATCTATAATATTTCGAACAACACCCTACTATAGTATAAACATAGATACCACAAATAAAATCGACAGTCCTTATTGATGGATGAAATAAATAGGGCACTTAAGATTTGTTATTCTTGTTTTGAATAAAACTATTTATTCAGAATAAACAGAATACTAGCTGCTTATTTGATAGGAATCATGACGCAACCTTCAAACAAATATAAATTCAAGATCAATGGCTAGGTTATACTTATTATTACTTAGAACAAATAAAAGCAGACCAAAGAAATTGGTAGGGTTTGTTCCGGCATTACTACCTAAAATAAAATAGAGCACGCGTTTTAGTCCCTTCCATATCCCCGCAGAGAAACTGGCACTCCAATTTACTAAATGTAAATACTTTGTAATATTTTAAACGCAAGCTAAAGCAAATAACGTGCGCAATAAATAATGAAATTAGCATTCCAGTCACTAATCAAATTTATGTATCCCAATTAATCCAGACTAACCAGACAAATGCATGAATATATCAAATACCCATATAAACCAACAAATAAATTAGACAAATTATACAAGCTTTAGGTTATTTACCTTACTTGTCTCCCTTTAGTACATCACTATACAAAGCAGTATCAACTTTGACAGGTTGATTGCAATTTAATAGAAGAAAATTTCTGTAGTGTTACTACACGTGCGCATACCATTCAATAGCAATTAAAAGTATAAAATCAGTAACTACCTTCATCTTTGAAGAAACGCTTCCCTATATTCAGAATTAACTCAGAAATAATTAATTTTAAAAAATCGCATTTGCAGCCTAAAAAGCTAACTTAATAAAATCCGAACAAGTTACTGGATCAGTATATTAGCAGCTCTTTAAGCGATCCACAATTAATTTTTCTCTAAGAGAGAATTACTCGACATAATATTAAGATATTGATACGCAAATATCATTTAGATAGTTATATAATTGAAAATATCCCTATACCTACAAATAAGTTAGTTAAACATACTCTAAAATAACAATTCAACCTATTTATCAGGCCTTAATTTGATATATGAGATTAATAGTACAGTTTGCGTTCAATGGGATAGCTAATATAGCGATGGTATGCGCAATCCTAAAACTTATATCAAAGCAGGCAGGTATTACCATAAAATGTGCACTACTAATTTTATTTAGCTATCTCTAAGAGAGCATATCATTTTAACATGTCGCATATTTAAATATATAGAGATTAATGAAGCACACAATTTAAATTGCAGACTTTTATTTCTGTTCTTTAACAAATTTAAAGATATTGTACAATACCTCTTCTAGAAGAAGCTTCTCCAAGAGGACTGTGATATTTATTAGTGTATAGTACTAAGATAGCTCTATAAATTTACAATAACACTCTTTATTTCATATGATCACATCTGCCATCAGCCGACAATCTAAGTCTCCAAATATTTAAAGTGACGGATTTTAACATTTCTCGGGATATGATAAATATTTAAACAAATATTATTTCTTATACCTTAATATAATATATAAACCGGAAAATCAAGAAGAACAGACAAGTGCTATTCATCCGTAGCGTTTATAAATAATAAAACACGATAGGCAGTTATGCTACATCAAAAACCCGGCCAACAAAATCACGCAGGCTAAACCCCAGCCCCACAAGAACCGAAAAATAAGTTACAGCCCCCGCAACCACCACTACGGACAAGCGGAAAAGACGCTCCGGCATATTTCCTTGTTCCCAACACGGAATTAGCCACATGATACTTATCAACACCCCCGACATCACCACTGCGGCGAGGCCAAGTTTGCTGAGAAACGCTACCCAACCTGGCGCCGGCTGAAAAATCTTCTGCTTCCGTAGTTGCCAATACAGAAGCGCAGCGTTTAGACAAGCTGCCAACCCTATTGACAACGCCAGTCCAGCATGTTGCAGTGCACCTATAAACATTAAATTCATTATCTGAGTCATAATCAGCGTAATAATGGCAATTTTAACCGGCGTTTTAATATTCTGGCGAGAATAAAAACCCGGAGCCAAGACTTTTACTAATATCAACCCCATCAAACCCACCGAGTAAGCAATTAGCGCTCGCTGAGTCATCACCGCATCAGTAGTACTAAACTTACCGTACTGGAACAGAGTAATAGTTAGCGGTTTAGCCAGAATACAGAGTGAGAGAGCACTTGGCAAAGCCAGCAAAAAGGATAGACGCAAACCCCAGTCTATTATCTTTGAGTATTCATCCTTATTACCGCTAGCGAAACTTTTTGATAGCGCTGGGAGAAGAATAGTCCCTAATGCCACACCCAACACGCCGGAAGGAAACTCCATCATGCGATCAGCATAATACATCCAGGATACAGATCCGGATTCTAGAAAGGAGGCGAAGGTAGTATTAATCATTAATGATATTTGACTAACCGACACCCCCAGGAGGCCAGTCCCCATCTGGCGCATGACCCGCCATACCCTGGCATCAGGCAATGTGAGACGCGGAAGAACCAGCATACCTATTCTGCGCAGATGCGGCAGCTGATAACCCAATTGTAATAGACCACCTACCAACACCGCCCAAGCCAACGCTAAGACAGGAGGTTGGAAGTAAGGCGCAACAAACAAGGAAAAACCAATCATAGTAAAATTCAGCAACGTTGGCGAAAAGGCCGGGATCAAAAAGCGGTTCCAGGTATTTAGGATCGCACCTACCAGTGACGCCAGCGAAATTAACAAAATATATGGAAAAGTTATGCGAAGTAATGCTGAGGTCAAGGCGAACTTATCCGGTGTTTCAATAAAACCTGGCGCAGTGATGTAGATTAGCCAGGGCGCAGCCATCATACCCATTGCTGTGACTATCGCTAATACCAAGATCAATAGGCCGGACACGGACGCAATCAAGGTACGTTGTGATTGCTCGCCCTGCTTAATTTTATATTCAGCCAAGATCGGCACAAACGCCTGGGAGAACGCCCCTTCAGCAAAGATCCGGCGCAACAGATTAGGAATCTTAGAAGCCATAAAAAAGGCATCTGTTTCCAGACTAGCACCAAAAACGCGTGCTACAATAGCATCACGTGCAAAACCAAATATCCTTGAGAGCATTGTTATACTACTGATTCTGCCCAGTGATGTTAGTAGGTTCATGTAATTTATGCTCTGCACGATCAATATTGAAGCCTGCATCGGCTGACCTGATTTAGGTCAGCAAATAAGATTTGCGTACCCGCGAAAGAATCACTACCACCAAGATAAAGCTAGCTTGGAAGTAAGAATTCTCTATAGAGTGATACTATCAAGACATAACTCTTGTACTACTGCTTCATTAATGGATGATCTGTAGTTATACCCTCGGATTAAAATCCCAGGCGCGTGATTATTGCGCTGCAACTATAAGTGGGCGATATGTTATTAACTATGCGTCAATGCATGTCCTTATGAGCCTGTCTGTACCAGGTAGAAGGTTGTAATGCCGCTTATATTCGCCTTCCCTCTTACCATTGTTACCCGTAGAATTGCAGAAGGAATAGGCGCAGCTTGTCACGCAAGAAGATTACCAAATTCGCTACGCCTATTACTTCATGCTGCTTGAACATAAAACAGCATGAAAGAGCAACCACTGCCTTCTTTTAGCATATCTGTGCTCATATCTAGTCGCAGCTAGAGCCTCCTGGGGATTACTACCTGTTATCCTGCTCTGCGTGGTAAGGCGTGAGAAAGACAATTTTCAACATACGAGTCCGCAAAGGATAAACCTCTCTCTTGTATATACTGCCTTACCACTAGTCTATGCTGAGTCAACCCATACTTTAGTTATGCAGAGCGATAACCAGATAGAATTTCATTGCCCCCGTAGCCATAGTGACTAGATAAGAATAGGCATTGAGTAGGCCACATAAAGTCTGCTGATCAGGCAGAACAATCCAGATCAGGTCCGCATGCTCATCATTAAAACAATAGGAACCCCTAGAGTAATCTCATCTAACATAGATTACGTTAGAAAATTTAATCATTGTTCCTCTGTTATGCTGTGAACAACACATTATTTTATAATAGACGATAGATGAATATTTTAAATTTCCACAATTAATTGCAAAATAATATTTAACCTGCAAATGATGTACGCCAGCTCTACTTCGCTAGAGAAGATGTTGGCCCGGGTCACCGCTAAAATCACCTCCCTTCACAGTGCAATCATTAAGCAAGTACATCAACAAATACTAGTTACAAGCATCACAGATGTACCTTTAGCAGAGCAGCTGTTCAGATGACGAGAGCCTCAACTCAATCCCAGCGGATTGGCTTTATCAATCTCCCTACCAGAACAACGGTAAACGGCGGAGTGGCCTTATTCAAAAACAATTTCCGATATTCATTTATTTTATAACTTGTAAGTATTTATAATGATAATTCCATTAAAGAGATATGCATGTTACTGGTGATCACTACGAGTGTATAAATGAAGAAGACCCTGTTAGGCTTTTCTGCCTTAATGTTCACCTGCTTATTGACCGGTTGTAATCAACTTACTCAATACACCCTCAGCGAGCAGAAAATAAATGATTACTTACAAAAACACAATGAATATAAACAACAAATCAGCATACCTGGATTATTGGACACCCAAATTCTGCTAACAAAGTTGCAAAGCCAAATTGGTCGCACTGACCCTGATAAAGTCAGTCTTTCGGGTGACGCGAAAGTTAGCATTACATCAATCCTAGGAAAACAGAGTGCTAACCTAAATCTGACACTGAAAGCGAAACCAGTCTTTGACCGTGAAAAAGGTGCAATATTCCTCACAGAGATAAAATTAACCAACTATAGCGTTCAACCTGAAAAATCGCTAGCATTAATGAATGCAGTAATGCCCTATCTAAATCAATTACTTAAAGCATATTTTTCTCAAAAACCAGCTTACGTGCTGAACACAGATAAAAGCAAATCAGCTGCGCTAGCAAAGAAATTGGCGAAAGGACTAGAAGTAAAACCAGGCGCGCTAGTTATCCTATTTAACGACTATGGTCCGGAATGTTCATAAACCCCAAGTAATGCTGTCTAGGTCTATGAGTAGCTCTCATTTCAGTAGTCCATTACGAAAGCGACTTTTATGCTATTTTAAACGTGCATCACGCTATATCTAATATATAGCCATCATACAAAGTAGAAAGACCCTTGCCAGCAGATCTCCATGCGCTGATATCAATCAATGGCTAGCTAAGGAAGAAATGAGTGCACAGACAATGGGGTATAACCGGTATTATATTATTTTATTAGCTGCACTTTACAACTCTTGCCCTTGTTCTTAGACTGCTGTACTTGCTGAATCACCCTTGTAGAATAGGCGTAGTGGCCAATCGGTAGACGGCGATACCGTAAGAACATATCGCTGTTGCTATTACTACCGTTGTGCCCCGGGAGTAACTACAAGATAGCGCGCTAAGAATATTACTCAGCGGGCTTAATATTTTCTTGTGAAGACCACACATACATAGATTTATTATTTAAATGTCATCAGCCGCATGCTCCCTATGACAAATTCAGCTACTGGAGCCAGATATGCTTTTCTGAAGATCTTCTTCAATAGTATTTACGTAATATTTCCCTTTAGAATAAGGAGGCCATATCTAGCAGCACGTCCGCTTCGGCCAATACAGGGAGCATGCCTGTTTGGATAAAACGTTAGCTCGTAGCTAACTAAAAACGCTAGCTATTTGATGTCCAGCTCACACATAGGTAAATACGTCTCTGTCTGCACCCTGTAACTTTATAATTGACGCGGACCAAAAGAAGGCGATCGCTGGCTTGGGGTTCCAGATCGCTATTCAATGCCAGCGCGCTAATGGCAAATACCTACATCGCTTGAATACAGTATGACCCTATCATCTGTAATTTTACAGAATAAAATACCGAAAGTGGACTACTAATGCCAGATTACCGACACAAGTAGCGACGCACGCTAATTAGCTATAGTCTCATAAAACCTCTGTGGGATACTGGTCTGTTCCTCAGCGTTATACAGTCCGGGTTATGCTATATCATGTGCTGATATTTGTAATATCAGTCGGATATATAGCAAGGAATAGCAGAGTGTACTACTAAATTCGCACTTCAGCTGACCACCGTGTTACCATTTTCGGGAAACTAACCGCCCTTAAGGTCCCTTAATACAGCACAGCACTTTCAAGACTTCTAACAAATTTTTGATTAAGTGATTGGAATGGGCTCTGATTGACTCATTGCAATGTGTTATACTTGTAGAAGTTAAATGTTCTGCAGGCATAACAGTTAGTTGCCGGACAAGGTTAATCTCTTAACTCTCTTTGTGAAGCATGCGCCAGTATTAATGTTCCTTCAGTTCATACGCCCGCTCAGGCGTAGGCTCAGAATCAGCGACTGCTTAGAGACCTGAGAAATATTGATACCACCTAAGATGGCGCTACTAAGCGCGGCCTCTTCCCTCTGCCAATGTTGCCTTGCTGTGCAGATACTACCTTTCATAAAGCAAGAGGCTTTATTCGTGTTATTCGGAATACTCAGTTGGTCGAGAGCAACTACCACTTTATTCTAGTGTTAGAATAAAGAATAAGGTAGTACGCATAGCGATAACTCTTATAGAATAGGAGTAACGCCACCTGTTTAGGAAAGGTAAGAGAATATGATTAAAACAAATGAGCTAAATTGCATCATTTATAGCATATCAATACCTTGAATCCTCTGAAGAGTTCAAGGCATTCGAAATATGGATCATTTCAGATAAATACGGGCAATATATTTTGCATTTAACAAAATAATATTAATTAGAAGAATTTCTGTTTCTACCATGCCACATTGGTAATCGTGATCTTGGCTAAGCATACTTACTTGTATTATTATTTTATGTTAAGTAGGTTTATCTTCTTAAAAACTGGCAACTCAATCACATAATCATAATTACAAGAGCTGTGATGAAATATCAATTCTCAATACGATAAAGGAATGACCAATACTTTTGAGACTAAAACCCGCAATCATTCCTACCATATAAAATGGTAAGAACAAATCATCAGACCATAGCGCCTGATGATTTGTTCTATTATATACCCATTCTATTTTTAGAATAAACGATTATTTACTAGAAATCATGCTTGTATCTACTATTTAGTACGGCTATTTTGTTGCCACTATTAATAATTATCATTTTCTTTATAAATAAATCAGCCTTGATCTTGCATCTTTCGCCTCACCCTAGAATAACTAGCCGATATCAGATGAACAAGAAGGGATTCTGTTTATTTGTTTCTCTTGTGCTATCCAGTTCTAGTGCGACCACTGATAAAACACATAAAAAGATCTCATCACGGTTAAATACCTTTACCCCATATGGGTGAAGGTATTTCCATAATAATCATAACAGTTTCCAAAGAGGAATTGTCATGTAGCAATCCACTCCAGTAGTTATTCACGCTTACAGAATTAACTCCCATGAATCTACCACAGCTTATTAAGCGTGCCGAGCCGGCCATTAAGTGATTCAAAATCTAAGAGGATAAAGACCGTATAGGAATCACAATTCTAAGATATCTAACTACTCAACATTAAAAAATAATTAGAACCATTCTAAATGGTTGACTGATAAAGTCATATAGCTCTTAACCGGCTAATAATGTATTTCTAAACTTAGTTTTATTTTCTCACTAGCTTGTCTTGACAAATAAAGACTGCTACTGGTAAAAATTACAGCGGCCTTATTCGTGGCTATACCCACAGAATAGATAAGAATCGTATTCTTATAACACTTTAGCAAGACAAGTATGTTGGTAAAATATTTATTTTGTCAAAAATTTCAGTATATTTACATATCGTATAATCAGTTAGCTGACCAATAAATCATCAATTTCTGATCCTATAGATCATATATATTTAACGCATGGATTGCCATTATTTATAACACTTATTTTGATAAAATATTCTTTTTTCTCTTTAAAATCAGAATACAAATTGCGAATCAATCAACTTCTCTTTATAGCTACGAAAGCCATACAAAGAGTAGTGTCGAAACTTTTATTACTACCGTGATCGCTGATCATCCAACCAACAATAAATAACATTTAGTATAAGCAAGCTTTCCGTGGTCATGCTGTACCTAATTTATAGTAGCAATCAATAGGAAGATTCATTGAGATCCACACCAATAAGCACTATATTGTATAGTGGGCTACCCATACAAAACCCTTTGAGGCTTTGTCCCTCAACAGTAGTAGCAATTTTATTAATCGACGGAAGATGTTTCAAGCTGAATGACTATTTATTTTATTTTAATAAACCCTACTGCAAAATTACAACAAATAGGCTTAACCTCTGGATTTCACCCTCCGTTATCAACGATAACATCACTTGTTACTTTTATATTTTGTAAATTCCCTGAAAACACAGGTTGTAGCTAGACTGCCACTTATCCTTTCTTTATCTATTGATAGAAACGATACACCTCTACCTTCTTTTGAATACCTCCGTGAACGAACAGCTATAATCATTTATTTAGCTCCATATAGATAATATTCAAACTATAGGACTAAAAAACACTACACTCAATACAAGCATTAAGGCTAGCCACAAACAACTAACGCGTGCATAGAGGCTATGCTCTACCAAACCAAGTGGTAACGACAACATGCCAGATTAACTCTTAATGAGTTTGCTTTACCCAAAAACACACTATTTATCTTATTCCACTTAGTTTACTAACTGGTATTCTTTCATACCACTTTATGAAAGAAAGTAATGATTCTAGCACATTTTGAATTTACCAAACATCACAATAGATCGGATCTATATTTTACTACTAAACCATCACCCTGCCAACTGCTATAAAGCGCTTACTAACATCACCAAAGTCTAGGCAAAAGATAATAGTCAAAGTTCCATTAAGCATACTTTACAACAGGTGCATATCCCCACCCGCTCTGGACCACAATTTCGCGGTGCCAATGTTAGGGCACTTCTTTGTAGCTCCTTGGTTATGTATTGGGGAACGGTGAACGGTACTGCTATAATATGTTGTAGAGGAGGTATCGATACCAGACATGATTTTCGGTATGTATAACTTTACTGTGCTCACTAAGAAAAAAGAAAAGCGAATTTTTCTCACTTATAAAGGGAGGGAACAACCCTGTCACTAACTCAAATAGCAATCTGTAATAACGGCGCTCTCTTTCCTTTTACCTAACCACTGATATACAAACTACTGCAGACATGCAACCAGCAACATGGTAAATTTTAGTTTATTCATTATGATTTAGGAAGAATTCATTATTATCAGAAGAAGCTAGCTCATCAGGCTAGCTTGTATTCGAACTCTAGCTTCTAGCCTGAAACTAGAGTTTTTGACCTCTTCCCTTAAATTATAGCGAAGTCTGCCAGCAACTCTGTGCTGCAGACGGGTTATAGAGCCGAAACCTTTAGACTCATCACTCCATTTAACTGGAGTTTTAATCCTGACGATCTTAAGCATTTTTTTAGTCACTTAAATCGCTCTGGCGTTATTTAGAATAACCATAATCATTCTTTTAATGTAATTAAGATACCTTTAATAGAAGAATAATATTCAGCGCTGATATTTTTATACATTATTTTGAATAATGCAAACAATTTATATAAAAGTCAATACGCTGTACTCAGCCCAGTACTCACATATCTATGTGAGGCAGCACTCTATTCTTATTACTGAGTGACATATTACAAGTATTTTAAATACTTAATAGCGTCACATCCTGCACATGGCGTAGAACTAAATCCCAGCCATTTTATTCTCAGTATAATTGCTAAGCTAGGATCGCTACACACCCTCATTGAGGGCAACTTAGCCGTTCAGTATTTATTACAACAAATAATAATTTATTATATAACTAATAATCACCTCTAACAAGTTAGAGTGTTGGATTTTTATTTACACATGCAATACTTTAATATTGCTGACCGTACCTATATAGGAAAGATTGCAATTAAACAAACTGACATCACCCAATCACTACTTAACTAACTAAAAACAATTCTTTCTTATTTTGTAAATATAAACCCTACAATAGTTATTTCGCTGAACATATATTCTTAAATGCATTTATAAAGAATAATAATGCATCAACACTTAATTAGTCCTAACAAATATTTAGTAAACAAATAATATTTTTTGAATTGTAAAGTGGAGTGATACTGTGAATACTGAGACAATACAATTGCTTATTGAATGTAGTGTATAACACAGATTTATGCTACTCCAATTATCACTAATGATGATGTCGATTACTATCGTGCTTACTAAGCACTGCATAACCGCCTAACCAAACACTAAAAAATTCTTACTAATTCAAAATATCAGTAGGCTATTTAAATCAAACCTGATGCCACTATACGTTGAATTATTTAATCGATGTTACCTTATGTGATTAAATTGAATCGTGAATTTTGACGAGTCTAGCTTATAATCCATGGCACATTTTTATGGACACATTATAAATTCGCATAGAGTTAATTTCACTACCACTTATTTACATAGTTAAAGACTAGGCCAATAATTCTAGCCTATAATAATAGTATTGCACGCTATAAATTTCGCTTGTATTTAATATGACCAGAATAGTTTCTTAATTTAAGAAAAGTGAATACATCAATAATTACTAGAAATATCACTCCTGCACTTATACACTATATTCCTTTTTGTACGCTACAACCGCTACGTTAGAATCACTCGTCATCCACAATCGAGTAAGATATAACCATATTTAATAAACAAAATAAAACTAAAAGGGCAGAAGGGAAGACAAAAGTAAGTATATTCCTATAGCATATACCACTTAGCACAAAATGCAAGCCCATCAAAGGATGGGGTTTGGTGCCAAATTACAATAGACCAATCCATCTATAAAGATGATTACAGTATCCCTTGTAATATCGGGTTTGAATAAACGATACTCTGGCGTCTTGTAAACTTGAAGTTTATTGTCAGCCGCAAAGTATGTAGGAACTGAAAGCAAATAATATTAATAATCAAATTAGTGTATATAACATTAAATAAAGATAATTTATACTGTATTCTTGATGTATTATATATAATAACATGTCATTAATAAATCACTATATCTTGATATATCTCATACCACACAAGGGCATTCCCTTGACTATATCTTGTTGTTATTTATCCTTTCGACGCGAAATTATTAACCATGCGTCATTTACTAACACAAAACTACACTTACTGACCTGTCCGCTATTAAGAGGAACCGGTCCTTATTTTAAATGTCATCATTCTAGTGAATACGCATATTTCATGCACAGGTCAAATCTATAACGTACCTGCTCGCACGTTATAGGCTTTCCCCAACAGGAATAATTGTTTGAATCTCTGAAAATACATACACCAATCTTAAGCCAAGTATTAAAACAAGCATATAAGAGAGGCAGTTAGTTATCAAATTTGATTTACAGAACCATTGAACTTTAATCTAGTGCCCTAGATTAAAATATCAATCATTTGTTTAAGATTAAAGAAGAAACCAAATTCCATAGGTTTTAATCTTACCGGCATAATAGTAAGCACTCCGCTCGCTAGCTCTCTTATTAGAGCTAGCGTAGTGACACTGACACTACAACATCTAACTCTAGGCAGATTAGCATCTCCATAGACTTTACACAAACGGAATAGTCAGGAAGGTTTCCGTCACGATGGATATCGTGACAAAATCAGGATCAGATCTCACTATACATATGTTATGATATGTCAGCCACCACTCAAGTTAAATGATCTTGAGAAGATCCGACGACTTGTCGCAGATGAACTTTCCAAGCCGTCTTTTCTGTCTGAGACACTCTAATAACTTATTGACCCGCGTATAACCAGTATAACTTTATGCATAGTATACTATATTTTACCATTGAGGTACTCGCATTTAAAGGCTATAAAGCCTTTAAATCTAGCTGTATAGCTGTCTTGTCTAGTAGTGAATTTTAGTCGGAAGTACTCTCCTTATGTTGCTAAATAGCAGGAACCCTAAGGGTTAAATTGTTAGAGGCTCTTATCGCTAGTCTACTCTCATGGGGCCACGTCATCTACCTCCAAATAATTGCGATTTATTTTATCAATATTTACGGGTAACCTACCCTAAGTGTTCGAGTAATAGGCTGTCAAGCACTTTACTCCGTGCTAGTATTCGACAGGATACTACATCATCCACGCACCTAAGCAGAAGCGATCTGCCCTCAATATATGAGTGCAAATTTTAGAAGGCGATGCGTTAATCATCTTTCCAGGTAAGTCGTGGCAAAGACAGTCGGGATGCTGAACCCTGTCAGCAGCCTACTTTAGGATCACGTCTTTCCTTATTCCTAAACTAGATCACTGATCAACGTTTTAATCAAAATGATAAATCAAAGATCGTATATTATCTTCCGATCTTAAGCAGTTAGATCGATTTACTATTCAGTATCCTAAAAACACTTTCGGCTGTCTATCTCTCAAAGGACGGCTCTCTAGTTAAAAACTATCTTTTATTTAGCGTTTGTAACGCTATGTGGCCGTTTAATAAACTTCTCACGGAAGAGGGCTGGGGAAAAACAGTAGCTTCTATATTTTCTAAAATAACATTTCCAGAAAAACAACTTTACCCTCCATGCAGGAAGACAAAGATAATGCACTATTAGTGCATTCCTCTTTTAGGATTCCTATCATTCTGGCTGACTGGATCACTGCATTCTATCGGAAGCCCGTATTCCACCACCTATACTCTCACCCAGCCCTTCCGCAGTTTTGTTTTGACCAGATCAATGCGGCAATTTTATTTTGCCCACTTAACGTCATTATGTCTTCAGCATACTATACTGCATAATTTTCCAGAGTGTTACAAGCACGGTCTACATATCACAGTCTGATGTCTCGCCATGCGATTCAGTTTCAGTAATCACCCTTACGTGTCATTGACTGAGTACAATGATGTTGCGCGCTTACACTCCATGAGTCTAAGCGTCTGTGGTCAATAGTCATTGACGCTTCAGCACCAGTATAGGTGACTGTAATTGCCTGAAATGAATTTCGGTGACCATGTTTTTAGACATGCCAAAATTCCCTATACTTGCGGGGCATTACAGGATCTCTTTTGTCCCATAACGGCGCTCTCTAAATCATCTTTTCTTGTTCCCTTGACCGCTACTTCTTTTGATATTTTACAGATCACCCGCATTCCAACGAATGCCTATTTTCATATTAACTAAAGCATCTATTAGCTTCTAAAACCGATCCCATTTTAACTATCACAGTTTGAATTTGATTCAGATAGGATACTGCACTAGCTAAACTTTACCCTATAAATTGCCAGGGAAGGCGGAATGTGCTATCTACCTCCACCATATATCTTATAGCAAAATTTCACCTTCAAGATAAGTACGATTTTGCACAGTGTGAAGCCACAGAACCTTTCTTTTATAAACTGTCAACAAGTTTAGTGCCGGAAAACATTTGCCAAGACAGAGACCAAGCTAATAACAAATTCGCCGCTATACCTTGTATTATGAAAGCAATGTCAGGCTACTATCATTACAGCGGTAGCTAAGCAAAAAGAGTTAGAGAAATTATCGTTATTACTACCAATAAATACTGCCAAATATAATGAGACACCATTAAATTATGTAATTGTTTATTTTTAATATGTTCACTTCAGTAATAGGAAATAGACTACCTATAAAGACAATCAAAACAAAAGCCTTACATTTAACGTTAGCAATTATCTTATAATCGAACCAATTTCAATATATTACCACATTTTAATAGCACTTATATTTACAAACAATGCTCAATTCAAATCTGCATTGGAATCTTCGAAATACAAATACTCAAAATTGAGACTAAAATACTCGACACGATTATTTATTCAAAAATTTTATACTCAGTCGATGAGATTAAACTAAAGCAATCACAAATACCTTTGAGGATTAGAAGACAAACAAATCAGGCACAGATGATATAGATAGATGGATAAATTTAGACCTATAAACTATAGCTATAATAACCTTTAAAATCGTCGTCAGATTTAAGAAATTATACGGTACGGACGAATTAGACACATCAATATCAAAAGTCACCAATATGTAATGAGCCCTAATGAGTAAACACCACCCTTTACATATACTTTATCACATTCTTAATATAATTTTATCATAACAACGCTCCTCGTCATGGGCGCGATCAATAAAGCCTGATTCCTCACTATTTTCATTAATACTGCAGATTAAAATGACTTGTGAATCCTTTTTATTGGAAAAATAAAGTGGAAAGTTCGTTCTAGAATACTTAGCAAGCTTAAAATCCGGCCAACCGGATACCTTAATTGCTTACGGTACGGGCTGAATATCTAGTAAGATCTGATAAACAGCGTTAATCCTGAGACCTTTATCCTGTTCTGCATCGCCATAGGTCCTTACAGACCTAAAATACCTCTCTTAGCAGCAGTTCTAAACCACCACTACTGAGTTAAAATAGTATTTAATCACTCACACAGAAGAAGGTGTAGTAATGGAATAGGCAACCCCGCCGAGTTGGCACAATCAATATCTGTAAATCAGAAAATAGGCGTCAGAACTTAGCAAACTTGAAAAAATTCTTCGAATACTCGCCTGATAATTCCAAGGTCATAAAGACCACAAATATCATTAAATCGCTGAACAGCGATTTCCATCCAACCATCAAAGAGAAAAAGATCTACTGAGATATATTACTCCGAAAAAAAATGATTTATCTGGCAATGAAACATGCGGCAATATATAAATATACTTAAACAACACATAGTCACTGGGTATGTATTGTTTACCAGTGAGTTCAATGATCACATAGGCGAGCGCTTGGATACGCCAACACTGACACAGAACTATTGACATAATAGTTTGAACATCATACGCTACTGGTTATTACTTTTTGTGATGTAAATCCATTCTTATGGCGTGAGAATAAACAAAAACTAGAGTTATCACTACTATAGAATTTTAAGTTGGAACTCCAGCTCCTAATCCTATATTAGCCGTTCCTATCCTTCTTTCAACTTCCGGTCAGGCAATTAGCGGTGACCGCATTCCCGCTCAATAAGGTGATCAGCAGAAGCGAAAGCTTTTGACCTTCTCCATCTACGACTGCTTTTCGCTTCAATGATGCGCACTAAAACCTTTTGACTTCCCTGTGGTAACTTGCCACGGCATTTAGGTCCATCCTTCTTGGAGATTTAAGGATGCATTAATACGATTTATTTATGTCGGAACCTTCTTTCATGGATAAAAAGCCAGGCGAGGTTCCCATTGAGAATGTTAAAATAAAGTCTCCTTTTACGTACAATCATGCTGTAACTAACGCAAGATCTCTCCACTTTACTTGTAAAGTGGTATTTCTTTTTCGGTTTTTTTACCCGCATTGTCATCGACGTATCTTATGATGTTTTTTGGTTTATCAGCAACAGCAAAACACTTACTCCTATCCTTATTTATGATACATAACACAAATAAATCAGGCTCCACATCTTCCTCAAAGATGTTCTGTTCATGCCTTCCTATTTAAAAACTAACAACCCCGTTACATAAATTTCAGCTAACCCGTCAGGAGATTTGGTTGCTTCTCTATAATGGCAAGTAGACTATGTTCCATGTGTCTCATGGATTTAATCCAATCTAGCATCCCCGGGCCATGTGTTTAGGAGTTAGGCTTATCTCATCAAAACTCCAGTAATTAAGAGATTACACCCTCCTAAAGAGTGGATATCCTGCTTCTACAAGCAACACATAGTTATGTAAGCTACTACCGCAAAGAAGCTCTGTCTTCACTGAACTAAGTTAAACAATCATGACGAAGACTTCTCGTGTCACACCATTAACGGATATCATTAGCGTAGGGTTCTTTTCATATCCACATCTTTGCACGCTCAGGCTATTTACTCACCTTTTAATGATGGAGCTAAGACTAGTACTTAGTTATGAAAAAATTTCCCGACTGTTATATGAGAAAAAGGAAGTGACAAACAACTATATAAAGCACAGTCTTGTTGGTTTCTCTACGTCAGCCTTATGCACGGGTAAGTTCCTGCAAGATTCATTAAAAATCTCCTTTAGATTCAAAAACCGGATGCTCAATTCGGCCAGAGTGATTTTTGCGGCGTTACTGCTTGCCTACCATGCGCATTATTTAAGATATTGAGCTAAGCGAGGCACATGGTCATAGAGTACGAAACTCGGCGTCCGCCTGATCAAAGCGCTGAGTTATACTAACGCAAGGTGGGGACCCAATAAGGCTAACCAGAACAATCGCAATGCCACTAAATAAGAATCCGGGAATAATTTCATACACACCCCACCCAACGTAGTTTTTCCAAATTATCACTGTGATTGCACCGACCACCATGCCGGCCAATGCCCCGTTTCGCGTCATTCTCGGCCAATTGACTGAGATTAAGACCACTGGCCCAAAAGCAGCCCCTACGCCAGCCCAAGCGTAGCTAACAAGATCAAGTACACGGTTTTCTGAGTGAGAAGCTAGGAAAATTGCCACAACCGCGACCAGTAAAACCATGAGTCGGGCAACCCATACCAGTTCACGCTGACTGGCACTTTTACGAAGAAATGCCTTGTACAGATCTTCTGTGAGCGCACTGGAGCACACTAGAAAATGGCAACTCAAGGTGCTCATCACTGCCGCAAGGATAGCTGAGAGTAAAATACCGGCCATCCAAGGGCTAAATAAAATTAGTGCCAGATCGATAAACACCCGCTCACTATTCTGTAACACTCCTACTGCATGTTGTGGGTTATTGACAAAATAGGCAATACCAAAAAAACCAACTGCTGTAGTGCCCGCCAAGCATAATATCATCCAGATGATATTAATGCGGCACGCGCGGCGCACAGTATGGTGAGAATCTGCCGCCATAAACCTCACTAGAATATGCGGCTGACCAAAATAACCTAGTCCCCAGCACAATAGTGATAAGATGCTAACCAGGTTAAGATCTTTCAACATATCAATGTTACCGGGATTTTTCGCTACAACCACTCTAAGCGAGCTCTCAATGCCCCCCACAGCAAAGATAACCATGACCGGTGTCAAAAGTAGCGCGAAGATCATTAGGCTCGCCTGTACAGTGTCTACCCAACTCACCGCCAAGAATCCGCCAATAAATGTATAGATAATAGTTGCCGCAGCGCTTGCCCATAGCGCGCTTTGATAGCTGATGCCGAAAGTGCTTTCAAATAGGCGTGCGCCTGCGACGATGCCGGAGGCAGAATAGATACTAAAGAAAATCAGGATCACAATTGCGGAGATTACTCGCAATAACTTGCTATGATCGGAAAAGCGGCGGGTAAAATAATCCGGCAAAGTCAAAGAGTTATTATTGGCCTCGGTATGTACACGCAAACGCCCTGCGACTAGCTTCCAATTAAGGTAAGAGCCAATTATTAAACCAATAGCGATCCAGCTTTCCGAGATGCCAGAAAGGAAAATGGCACCCGGTAGCCCCATCAGCAACCAGCCGCTCATATCGGAAGCACCAGCAGAAAGCGCAGTCACCAACGTGCCTAGCCTCCGCCCCCCAAGAATATAATCATTAAAATTATAGGTGGCGCGATAAGCCAGTAAGCTAAGCATCACCGCACCAAAAATGTACACTAGGAAGGCCACCAGAAGAGGTGTGTTCATTATCATTTAATGTTCCATTTTATATTAACCATGGGCAACCCAGTATTAGGGAAACATCGACTACGGACGTATGCTGTCTTTCACTTGTCAGTGAACCGAGCTTGCGCACAAACGAGAGTAGTAGCGAGTAGGATAATGTTCCTTTAACTGCCCAGTGAGCCACTGCAAGAAGAAAGTCTGTGCGTTTTCTATTACACCATCTTCAGCACGTTCAATGCGCGTGTTCTCTGCTTGTTTAATACGTAAGTAGTGCACTGTTGCATGCGCTAAATTACCGCCTGATTTTCTCAGCAGAGAAGTTAGATTTTATATAACTAAGTCAAGCCCAATACTATCTTAAGCGCAGCACAACACAAGAGAGTGTCATTACTTCTAGATTGAGATCTTGCTGCTCTTTTTATTGATGGAGACGATTAACGGTAATCTACAATGGGTTATCATCTTAAGTATGATATATGGCCTGTCTTCCCTGTTATGAATTGAACATGGCGCTATCCTGCTGTTGCTATTTCGTATATTCTATCACCCCTCTAGCATTAACCTACTTGGCTTCCTAGCACATATCACTACGCTAGATAAATAATGATTTATACTCAATAAGTGCTTTGGCAAACTACAAGAAATGAAAGTCATATAACATTGACCTTAGAGAATGCATTATCAACCCTTTGGATATTACCTCTAGGCAGCAAAGAGAAGTTAATAAATACGATACAATAATTAATTTAAATCCCTGATTACTGGGAGAATCTCATCTGACAGCGGGACAGGAAAGAAAACTAGGGCATTGATAATGCTAGCTAAGCATAGCCCGATTCTCAACACTCAAGAAATGGATATCTAGCTAAGACCTGTAAGTTCTTAATGCGTACTACTAGTAGTACCTAGAACGAAAAAATGTAGGATGGTAGTGTCAAGGCTACAAGAGGGAGTCCTTAGTTTCAAGGCCTATCCCGAGATAGTAGGCACTCGACAGCGACAGCTTGTCGAGCATTTAAATACGCCAGAATACCCCAAACGTTAACTGGAAACAGTTGCCTAACCATAATGATCGTCAATTCTACCGCATTAACCAAGCAGATCATTAGCGATGTGCTTAGTTCAGGCTTTGACAATTCTGGCTAACGCTGCTAAATGCTATTCATCCTTGCTTTTAAGAAAGCAGACTAAACATACGCTACACATATGTCGCTGCTAGCGTATAAAGTATTCCATAGATACTCGGGAACGCCTCTATAGTTATATATAACTACTATCGAGACTATGGCTAAAACCACTATCAAATTCTATATTCAGTCGATGTGAGCCAACTCAACTACTACAGAGTTCATAAGGCATCTACTCGCGACACGTAAAATGGAATCGTAGGTACACGGCAGCTTAACTAAAACAAATCTGATCGCGATGGCGCATTAGTGCGTTAGAGAAAGTGGTTATTAACCTAGTCCAAGGTATTGTTTTGATCCGATGGGTCAACATAACTTTCAGGTTAAACGCCTCATGAGACATAAGAATATGCATAATATAACTAAAGAGACTTTACCTGTTTCGTCTTCGTTCAGTCAACAGATCTCCAACTTTTGTAAAACATACACCTAAGAGAATCGTCACCATTATCTGCAGCTAGCAAGTAACAGCCCGTCGCTGATACGGCTATAAATAGAACCGTATACATAGCCATCTGTTATCCATATACGACTTCAATTTACCTGTGTGTTAGTTTCTTAACCAGGACGCTGAACATAAAACCCGGGTCGTTTGTTACCTACCTTTTCGTCCTTAATTGAGGGAATTAAGAACAAAAGATTATTAACGCAGAAGATATTATCCGCTCTAGATATGCTAATTCTCCCTGGCTAGGTAAATAAAAGTGCGTACCTATTGCGGAAAATAAGCGCGAGTGATCTCAGATACTTCTATTAAAGAATCCGAATCCAAAACAGATAAAAAGCAATAAACAGAATGTTTCCTGTACTCTGACACATATTGATCACGAAATAAAGTGCTGTTCGGCATCCAATAAAGATTACGGTACACCCACCAAAGGCGAATGTACTGTCCACGTATGAAATAAGTTAATGTATATCTTGCCCCTCTACTCACTATCATCGGTTATCTTACTATCTTTACCTCTTTTAGTCGTAAAGTAGGTAACGATCGAGGGATTACTAGGACATTACTTCTATTAAGCGGCTTACAACTATTTTTCAGGAAAAAGATTAGCTGGCTATCTTTAGGTATAGCATTAAACAGCGTTTTTGACATTTATTTTACCTCTAATGTTTAATCAGAAAAGTATTTAAAAAATTTCTCTGCACCTGCTGTATTTTTACTCTAAAACCCTCCTTTCTTAAGCTCTTTAACAAAAGGCGGATCTTGAGCGGCCATATCTAATACTTATAGCCCTCACTTATGATATCGCACGATTCAAGCCTATCTTGACCAGCTTGCCATCATTAGCAGTAACCTGCACACGAAATCTCTGATCATTACTTAACATTTGACCTATTCCACTCCTTGATGTGGAAATGTTGTATGTTTTTTTAAAAGACTAGCTACTTTGCGCCTAGAGTGATTTCAAGCCATATTAGAATTGGTCGCAGGCTGTGACTGAATTGCCAGGTAGTGTATATTGTGCAAATTGTCGTTCCATTCGTTCAATACAGCTTCAGTAGCTTGCGCAACAGGAATACCTAACCTAGGGTTACGGCCAGCTTTTTCAACCCTAGATTATTATTGGTAAATGGGTTGAAGATCGCCTAGCGGGCAGCATCGTTGCCTACGTTATTGATATATACTAGAATGAAAGCATTCAAGCTTTTCAAAGAGAAAACTGACTTTTTCAGATTTCTCTTTTCCATCAGAGATTTGCTATTAGCATTAATGACTGGTGCTCTTTTCTACTGTCCTTAGACAGTGAGTTTCGATATTTAAAAATATAGACTGATTTACTAAAAGATTTAACCAGATATCCCACAGATATCGCTTCTTTTGTTACACCCTTTATATATTTATTGCCATCTAATGACATACAGAACATGGCGTTTATCCCTATTACAGGAAAAATTTTTAGAAAACTTTCTTGCATTGGGTTGATAACACTTAAAGCCCATCAAGTTATTATTATGAAGGATGATACATCGCCTCGATCACTCCACTAGTCAGTAGCTTAGGCATGATCTCAATGATTCGGTACAAGCTAACCAAGGTGGAGAGACAACGCTTGGTCCTATGCACTAGCAAGCAAGCTAGCTATAGCAACCTACTAAATAGGCAACAATATACTAAAAAAGTAGGGAAATAAGACAACCTAACCATTGATGCACCGGGTGGGCTTTTTAAAAATCACCCTCTGTAGAAAATATGATATATTTCAAGTCATGATAAACAAATAATAGGAAGTGACTGTTTGGTTGAAGTCATACACTGTTATAATTGAACACCTGCTTAAAAAGGAGAAATAGGCCGTCAGGCCACCTAGACAAGCACCGGCGAAATAGTGATCAGCTAATTCCTGTTACTGCACTACAAGCAACACCAAGAAAAGCCAGATCGAACTGAAAGACAATAAACCCGCAGTATTCGGAATACACAATGCTATGAACAATAGCAAAGCTATTGTTCCCGCTGGAATTATACGGGTAGCCAACAGCAATGATCACTTAACATTCAATTATCTCTTGCGCTATCGGGACCCACAATCCCGTTATCTGGCATGAATACTAATGCGCAATCATTGAATCTCCCGAACCGCATCGCCACACAAGAAACGGAAAGTAGCAGATGATATCACCGAGAGATAGTTTACTAATTAACCTTTAAAGCAAGAATTGATATGCATGTAAGCTGTTAAAGCAGATCACCATTTCGATGGTGCTATACATGCATTTTATGATTCCTCCACCCTTTCCGGCACGGGGCCTCCTAGAACAACTCAATAGGAGACTTAAACGAGAAATAATTAAAATAATGATAACATGGGCAAGTCCAGTGTCTTCAGCGGGCGGAGCAAGTAGGCAATAGGCGCTAAAAATGATTGCCGCCAACATCATTAGTACAAAATAAATAATTTGTTAACCAAACCAAGATATAAATCATCACATTATTACCTTATTGTTAATAACCTCAGTTATGCCACATGATGATAACCGTTCCTTAATATCATCTTTAATTAATGAATTGTGGCTATATATTAAATTAGATAGCGGCTTAGAGCCAGTATTCCCTTCTCTTTTGAGATGATGTCAAGATCAATGATCTTACCAATACGGGTGATTTTATTAATTGTAGTTATTACTTCATTCTCTTCTGTAATTCTAAAAAATAGATATTTTGATTAAGCATCTCGTATTGGCAGGTTAAAATTATTTAACTGTCATATCTCATTACTTTATCTGCAGTGTTTACGCTTTCTATGTAAGTTATTAATCATAATTCATCTACTTTAATTTAATTGGCTTATTTATCAATAATCGATAAGCTTTCAACTCTGCATAAGTCCAGTACATTAGATGTAAGTCTGGAAGTACGAGAGTTGTTTTTTTGAATAAGCTAATATGACATCCGATGCATTCAGTTTAGTTTCCGTACTCGGTATTGTTTTTTATGCAAACCCGTCATAGGCAGGGACTATCTATTAGCGCACTATGCCGGGATTGCAACCACAACGCCAGGCTGTTCAATAACTTCAATATAAAAATACGACCAGTATTCATCCCATTTCAGACAGGCAATCGGTGTTCGATAACACCGATTTAAAAAACCGCCTACTACGCAGGTTGATAATTTATTCCTTATGCATCCTCACGCAACAACGTGTTAAGGAACAAGATCACCAACGCCTCAATTCGTTTATCCAAACACTCCCCTAACCCTACAGAAACCAAGATCTGAAAAAGCTATGGTGTTGGACCTAAATCAGGCTACTATTATGCTATTATTAAGGAATAATAACTTAGCATCAAGACACACAATGATGGCTATCATAATAGCTTCGCATCCAATGTGCTAGCAGGATCAGCAGCCATGGAGATGAGCATAAACAACAGCGCTACGGGCGCCATTAAAACAGTTGTATAGACGCAGCCATAAATTAACACATTTTCATTCGGAACTAACAAATAAACCCCGCCACCACGCTATTAATACATTTGTACTGACAGGATTAGTTGTCAGTATAGCTTTCCTTTTTATTAAACGTGATATATAACGTGGCATGATTTTCACACACAGTGACTGAAATAAATTTAAAATCGAATCAACTAATTAGGATTGTGGTAAACTTTTTTTGCAATATCCATTGCATAACCAAACTCCACCTTCCTCCAGGCATTATTAATTAGATACCGTCGAATAGTTCGCGTATATAACACTCATAAAATAGAGAAGTGCTAACTGTCTGTTGTAGACAAATAAATTACAAAGAATCACTTAGTTTGACTTACATATCTATTTTCCACACCTAAACTCCCTCATTCTCCATCCTCATCTGATTTTCATATGAGTTTAGTAACGAGCAATAGGAATTTTCATGTGAACAGAATGCGAAATCAACAAAAATTTCCCATATTTCCTTACTTCTCCTCCCGGCGGGAGTTAGTTGATATACATAACGGGGGAGATTGAGCAATAATTCACGCTCTGCTGAGGATTTTCAGGTTTGGAAAGTTGATTCCATCTGGTATTTCACTGGTTTTAGTGAAAATTTATCCTACTTGCATAGTAAGTACATTATCATCTTTATAATGTACTGGAAAACTATTAATACAACCGCGATATTGAAGAGGTCAATTTCTAGGCAAAGTGTAAGGCAAATGGTAATTAGAGTATCTTACTATTAGACTAATAGTCTAATATTCAGCAAGTTTCTCTCATCGCTGAAACACGCGGAGAACCTCTATAGGAAAGCCATTGCTTTCTATCCAAAAAAACCTGTACTGTATAGCCAACAAACTAAAACTGTATTCTTGTTTGTTGGCATTGATTGAGTTGGAAAGACTGTTGATTCTTAGCTTTTTAATCAGTAGGACTGATTAAATAGCGGTGACGTTAGCCGCTGATGGGCCTTTCGCACCATTTTCAATGGAAAACTGTACATTTTGTCCTTCTGCTAGGGTCTTGAAGCCCTGATCCTGAATGGCAGAGAAGTGTACGAATACATCTTTACTCCCATCTGCTGGAGTGATAAAACCAAACCCTTTAGACTCATTAAACCACTTTACTTGACCTTTGATCATATTAGACATGCTAATTTCCTTCGATAATAAATGTAGCCACCATGGGCATGTTGTAGTCGGCATCAGTTACTTATGGAGGCACTAGAAAGTAGAAAGGAAATTCTTTAGGTAAGAGTTATCTAGGGAATAACGCTTTAAATTTAAACTACTTTACTCAATATGTCGTGCATAAATACACCTGTACCACGGACCAGGTTTATTAACTCATGGCCTGACTTTAATAGCAACTCTTTTTATCATAGCACGCTATAAAGAAGGACATGAAACACCTAGGATTTTTGCATAACGCTTAGCTTCTCATCATCTTTCTTAGCTAGGCAAGAGAGAAAGGGTGAAATTTATCTTCTACAATGGTAAATCAGCGATAAGAGATTGATCGCACGATACCCTAGAGGGTTACACCACTAAGCGCGGTGCTATTTTACCCTAGCATACCCATTCCACCAAAGTCGGAATGGGTAGAATATCAGCTAACTCCCTTACTCACTTTCTGCGCAATATTATTCACGATCTACTATCCTGCTTCACTTTACTTCTTGAGCGCTGTGTCGTTAAACACCTTAGACAAATACTTTGCGATAGGACTTTATCCCCTAGCTAGATCGACCGCTAGGGTTCTGAGAATGCATTCATAATGACGATACCGAAACTTTCGGGAAATACTCTCCTGGAATCTGCTGGTTGGTTTCCTTACTGGTTAATGACTTACTATCTTACCGAATGGCCCGCAATGGAATTTTTCCAAAGATGGGTGCCCTTGTCTGCTAGAAACCTTTAAGCTGTACCAAGACCAAGTAGATTTAACAAACCACCACGATCGCTAAATTACTCAACAAGACCCTAAGCACTGATCTTGGTGTGGAAAATGGCGACTAGGCACAAACCCCAGCACCAATATCAATTACTTAAAATAGTGGTGCACTAAATCTTTCAAATTTAATTAAATAAAAATAAACCCTTAGTTTCAGCACTATTAACTTAATACTCAAAATAAGACGCATGCCTGTTTCTATAGATAATCCTTAGGTGTCACCGATAAAACATACGCATACTTAATACGAAAAACAATTGATATATTCAGTATATTAATGCTTGCCATTTTCAATTCCTCATCATGCATACAACGCATCTTACAATCCCGTAGTTACTTTTCTATACTCCTTTCAGAGTCTCAGGTTTTTAAATGTGAGTGACAGTATTAAGGCTTCAGCGAGAGCGAATATTGATTCTTCACTTGATTGAACAATTAGTTAAACAACAAAAGATCACATAACTCAATAGAAACAGATAAAATCCGAAGAGGCCACTCAACGCTAACAGCTCCTCATTATTATATCCACGATGATATGTTTGTTATTATCCTGACCGCGACCCGAATGATTCTAAAGAACTAGCCAATCTGGGAACCACCAATGCAATCTGTGCAACACAAATATTAATTAGCTAACCTCGCTCGCTGTCTCAGCGTACTTACGCAACATTGATGCAGGGTGGGAATCACTGATTCAGCCTAGCCAAACACCTCGAACCCAGTATACAAAAGCATAGTCATCGCCTGCAGCCGCAACAATTTCTGCTGTTCAGGCAAACAAGCTCCCGAGATTAAACAAGGCACTTTCTGATCACATTATCAGACAATGACCTCAAAGGCCAATAATAATGATCGCAAGTATGTTACATACCATCATGACTATAGCGTAAAACTAGAACAGTAGTCCGCAACTGTACTAAATAGTAATTTGGTGATTCCGATTCACGCTGTACAATAATCTATTGTATTAGTTTAAATTGAGTAATAACAATTACACTGTACTCTTATTAACCCAACTAATTGTACGACAGCTTTACTTAATACTAATCCCTCATTCAGCGTGCTAATAATATATATTCTATCATTTACTACCTCCTATGCTTTAACCCAGTTACTTAGAAATATTTACAGCATATTCCCTCTATTTTCTTACCCAATTAGAATGTGCTAACGCTACCCATCTCATATCCAATATGACAAGATGGAACGAATTTATTGCTATTCGGGGGGCAATGCTATTTTTTTTGATAATCAACCACCGAGTTATAAACCCGGTTTGTACTCACTAAAAAGCACAACGATATCAGCATATTTACTATTGGCAATGTGTCACTTCTAGTCATTTTCTAAAGATAGAATAGCAGTGCTATGCTAGATTAATAGAACTGTGCTCACTGAAGCTGAGTTAATGCACGTACCCGCAGCCAGTCAGCCACTTTATCACCTGACCTGGATGATAAAGGAATTAGATTAATAAACAGGCCAGCCTGCCCTAGGAACCGATTATAATTCAATGCTAGATAGAGATTCTTTTGAAATTAAAGAAGTGTGTTCATTACACTAGCAAGTAGCACCTGCAATGAATTTGATAGATACTACAAATCTTAAGCTTTCGTAGAAATACATCTAGGTGTATTATATTGATCACGAAAGAGAAAATATCCATATAAGCGCTGATACTAAAGGGGACCTATTGGCTGACCATGCATGGTCAGAATACTAAAAAGAATTTTCCGCATCAAGATAACACGCATAACATCACCACGATGCTCTCGGCTGCGATATCTAAAGTATCACATTGGTATATCCGACATATGAATTATCGTTATCAACCAACCTAACTCTTCTCTATGTCACGTAAAAGACACGATTATAATAGAATCTATAACAGATAACATCACCATATTTTGTTAAGTAAAAATCAATATATCTATATGATTTAAAGTTAAATAATGATAAATAAATAAAAATAAAACGACTTTATAAGTGCCCGTCACCTTCTACTTAGCTTATTGTATACTGAAAGTAGTTGCTTAACTTATATCAGTAGCAAATGTATTTGTATCAAAGTCCTTGTATTGAATAGTAGCATACTGAAAACAGGGACCACTAAACCCTCACTCTTCCAAAAACATCAAGAAGACTGCACTATTTAGTGAAGCTTGACTACATCAAGGGACAATAGGTAAGCATAAAAAGAGACTGTTGATCGGGTTCAGTAACCCTGGAAGCAATGAAAATTAGCAAGCACTCACTTCCATAATAAAATCGCACATACGATTAATGCCGCTAAAAACGCAACCTATTTGGATCCATTAAGGATCAAAGAAGGAGGAAACTACACAGCCTGTTAGAACCAATGGTGGAACCTAAACAGGATATCACCATCATTGCCGATCAAAAGTGGCAAACCGTTGCTGAACATCTATAAGCCAATAGCCTATGCAGCATCTTTTTATTGACTCATTAGCCGAAGACGACAAACGGGTACTCATCGGGCGTATTACGTAAAAAAACCTTAAATAACGAATTATCCTGCAAAGTCATTAATTGGCGTACTTTACTAACATACCCAGTGAGGGCTAGATAGTAATCATTATGCATTAAGATCAAGCTGCAATAGCGCCAGGCCAAACCGGCGTAACAAGTCTATAACCTAGGCACCACATGTCCGAGGTAGTGGTTGACCTATGATCCGAGCTAGCTCGGCTGGTACATTAGGGCAACAGCTTGTCCATAGCCTCTAGGAAAGCATGAACCGTGAACTCGCCCCAATCTTGGCGTATTTATATTTCTTTTTCCGACAGTACTGGAGTAAACGCGGAGTTGCTAGAGAAATTCACACCAATCATCAAAATACTGGTATTTAACCCGATTTAACACAGCGTTTATTGTGTTTAATGATTCCGATCTTGGCGAAACAGTGCTCGATGGAATAGCGGGAAATGACATTTTTTCTGCTAAAACTAGATCTACATCAACCAATTGCTAGTTCAGGGTGATATCAAGGTACATTCGGCACCACACTAAACCCGTGCCGGGAAACCTAAAGTTAGGGATGCCATTGCCAATAATATGACCATTACCTCGCTACGTTACCACGTAATCCTAGATCAAGGCAGCTCCTATATAGCTGATACGGCTGCACATACAAGTTCGGCATTACTACGTCATCAGCCTTAGACGCTGAGCCAGTACTTCTAGCTCTGCCTTTACTTGGATAGAGATATATTAATAAAGCGTTCATTGAACAAAGACCCCAAGGTGCTTTAAAGTAAGCAATATCTCCTCCGTTACTGAAGACGCTTTTAGCTATATAACAGACAGCTACTACTTCAACAATTGGCCAGATCTATTAAAGTAACTATCAATTCATCTTCCGGTCGGAAGACAGCGTGTTTCCTAAATAACTAAAACGCAAAATTATACCCGATACAACGAAAGACATCGGATAGAATATCTAACCTATACTATTGAGATGCTTCGGCTAATATTTCCCTCCACCACTGCGCTTGCGTTAACCCATCTTTTTATAAAGATTTCAGTCACTGCCTAACTTAGTAGGTCCAGTTGAGGGCTTTTGCAGAGCGATCAATAATCCAGAGATTAACGATCAGGACATACCAATCCTCAGTATCAACACTTTTACGTAGCATCATGCTGCTATTGAGCTATAATAGGAGCAAAGCTTGCGACTCAACGCCTTTTATCTTTCTTTCAGGCCGTAATCAGCGTAACCTGACTGATTAATAACATAATCGAAATACGAGTTGAATCGTCAGATTGTAGCAATATCTATATCAGAGATACCCGAGAAGGCACTGCTCAGTTATAAAAAAACAGGGAACTCTAAAATTGATGAATTTGGATGCACTGGAGGGTGATGTAGAGAAACATGCGTGCTGACACGTGCTTTAAGTACTACTCGGTTTCTGCAAAAGCAATCATCTTAGTGAGTATTGATAGTACCAGAGCAATATATCCGTTGTCCTATGTCATTTAAACAGCACCCTCGTAGTGAATACCCTCAAAGCGAACTGGACGAAATCACTTTGCATAAGAGCCAACATGGCCGGGTGTAGATTCTTAACCACAGGTTATCACTGATCATGATCAGAAACTTACTCTAGTCCACTATATGATTCCATAAAATACTGAGGTTTCATCCTCAAAAACCGTCTGGTTCTCTTGAAAGCCTGCCTGGAAGAAAGACGCGTAAACGGTGATTATAATGCCAGCGAGATAATGATAGAAACCAGAGCGAGCGTAAATTATGACTTCTGATTTCATTAGAATTATGCCTAACAGAACCATAGTGTAACCTACCAAGACACCTGGCGCAAAATTGATAGCGGGTCCTGATATTAAAAACAAGAAGTAACTAATTAGGTGGTTTACTCATGAACCAAAACCGACTCTTGAGCTTCAGTACAGTTCATCGGTATGAAACTTAATAAAACAGAAATATATAAAACCATTCCAAGAACATTGAGGAACGTATAGTCTAAAGGCATGTAAATCCCTCAGATGCTAAAGAGACAGATTTACAGACGGATCTGCTGCAAGTCACTCAGATGCGGGTGATGAGAATTCTCGTGTCGTGGGGTGCAATAAAAATTATTTAACTACTTTTGAATATGTTCACTTCAGTAAGGTATTGAAGGCAAGTATAGATTAAACGAACATCAAAGCCATTAGCTGCACTAAGGCACCGACTTAAAAATAAAACCAATCTTAATATTTTTCCACATAATCACGGTTTTTGACATTAAAACGGTTCGTAATATAGAGCTAAGTAAGTGTCTTTGCCATGGGGGAAATGCTCAATATTAGGATCAAATATCCATAACAGCTATTTTACCCATAACTCTGATTTACGAAGATCTAGTATTAATTAGGTCAAAAGTGGCATGTCAACCTATATACACTCTTTATTGTATTATTGATCTTAACATCATCATCATTAAAATTCGTCACGCTGTTGGCAAGATTGAAAAATCCTATTCCTTATTCTTAGCATTAAGCCTAAATATTAAATAGCGTTCTGGCATGCATCTAGCAGAAAATGAAGGAGGAAATTTTATCCCAGTATACTGACAGTGAATGAAGGCGATGACTTGCGTATATCTTGATGACGTTCGAAAACAAACTGAAGGGATTCCTAAATGTCATCAACAATATTTATCCTCAGACACATATCTAGCTCTATATTAGCAATCAGGGTGTAACACACCTAAATACGTGATGTCACAGTGCTATAAATTCGTCACCAATATGGTAAAATCATAACTTAGACTCTCACAGAAGAAACTAGGAGAATGATCCTAGATACAGTTACGGTTAACTATGAGTCAAAATCTATGGAAATTAAAAAGATAGCGGATAATCAGGAAAGTTAATAAATGGTTCGGCGTTCCAACTAATTTGTCAAAGACAAACAAGACAACAAACGCTATTAAGTCACTGAACACTGCTATCAGTGAAACCATCAAAAGTGGGTGGTGTCCCGACACGCGGCTCGCTGGGGGGACTATTTTATTTGGCAAGCACGGATGTCTAAAAAATATGCCAACCCAGAGCTAGAAGCTGCCAGTAATTCATTTTTACCGAGCCTGTAACAACCTGAGCCATCGGCATACATTCGGTGGCAATTTATACAAAGTTATTTACAGGTCACTTCTATGAAGGAGTCCACCACCTGTCATAACCGTCTACTCAGCATTAAAGCAATGTGACGTACGAAGGCAACAGTTTCCGGCACGGAAACCTTTCACTCTGGCACATTTTATCCGATGGAGCAGCAAAGCCGAATCGATTAGATTAACAAGTTATACGCAGTTTGCCCTACTATCTTAGCTCCATACCCGTGATATTGGATAAGTAATGGCCAAACTACCTCACTGGGGGCGAGAGTCCTATCAATGCAATTTTACTATCCATAGTGCTAGCAACGTGCGACAGTATTAGGTAACAGCTTTTCGGATCAGCTGGTCGAGAAAAGGGTTAATCCTTCTATTGATGGATATCTTAAGATTCAGTATCTGTGCCTCATAAGCTAGCACACCTAATACCACTTATCTTACAGATAAGTGGGCAAGACTTTTTGAGATACTCTTTTTTCGCCCTTATAGGGCGCCTACTTAATTGGGAAATGGAATCTAGCTACTTTATATTTATAGGTGCAACTTATTTCATACAAACAAGATAATTCTTTTAGATAGCAAATAAGTAGGTATTACCCTAATCTAGGCTAGTTATCATACTTTTCTAGTTAATATTAAATATTATATAATACTGCATTAACATCAAAAGTAATTCATCACTATTATAAATATTAAGTGGTGTCCAGTCTCGAGCTTTATTCAAAGACTGATATTCAATCTTAACAACAAATATAAAAGAAAGTTAAACAGATAACACTAGAGCTCGAGGTTCCATTTAGCAATGATTGAGCAGTTCTATCTATACCAGCACTTCTCTGAATCAACGCCTTTAAAACTTATCTTTCTGTATTTAATAAACAAAAAAGGAAAAGAGTAGCCAAATAACCAGGACCAATAACTCCTATGCTAATATTTATTTAAAAACTATTTATGATACGGATGCTGGGTGTAGTCAATAACCATTGGCACCCCTAGTCTGGGAAAACGGTATAGAACACCACCTCATCATCCAGGCATTGCTATTTCCAAAATTATAAGCTACTATTACTGGATAGCCCTTACCATTCAGAATACAGCCAAGATAAGCTAAGAAAGTGCTGAGATGACACGGATAGATGGCAGGTATTAAAACCGTATCTAAATAACATTAGACCTATTTTATGATGCATCTATACTGAAAAGTTTTAAAAACAGATCGAAGTAGGATAATCAACCTGTGGCGATGATAAAGACCTTCCCCTAAGTGCTGTAGCAGATGAAACTAAATTAGTTTCAATATATTCCGAAGTTGAGTGCGCCAAACAAGAGCTTATATAACTTTCATTTTCTGGAAAGAATCGCATTACCGTATCAAGATACGGTATACAGCAACTCCAGAGAGACTGTATTGATCGGGTAAGTATCTTTATCTACCTAGATAAAGATACTTACCTTAATTGAAGGGAAGACTTGCATTTCAATTGCAGAGTTAGCCGGCTAAGTGTCGTTTTGTATACTAAGAAAGCAGAGTAGTAATGTTTCAATCGAAACAGTCTACCTCTATCGGAAGCTAGACATTTTTAATTAGGTGCTGTAGCTAGCTTACATACGACTGCCATTTTATACGAAAGCACTAATCAAAAATCTCTAGCGAGAAGATTTCTTAGCCAGACCGACTCCCTTCAGTACAAGTTATAACGAAGTCGATGGTTGCGACTGGCTAGGTGCTGTTATGCAATTATTAGGACTTATCCGGGCCATTTCAGAGGCCTCTATCCTATTTGCTTCAGTGCGCGGCATGCAGATGATTATAGGCATAACAGAGATATCTTTTATTAAAAAAGCCGCAGTCATGATCCGTTCTTCTACATAGAAATCCAGTGCGCGTGGTGCTAAAAGCATGCTAAAATAGAGCAGAAAGCATACAACTCTCAGAAAACTCATTTAGCAATTAGATATCCTGCATCGTATTAGCGGCCAGATTTACTCTTCGTATTAGATCGCTTTTATTGACACTATAGTCTATTTCTTATCTCACCCGACTTTCAGAATATAGAATTTTATGTTTTGACGATCAATTTCCTTATACATCAAGCAACTACTTCCTAAGCCATATCCTGCTTTTTAGGAGAGGCGTTCTCTATTTCCTCATAGATAGCAAGTCGTCATCAGCTATTATTACACTTTTCCATTTTACACCATATCAGGCTTGACGCTAATGATGTGAAAATTTTATGTGCGCAGACTCTGGCATACACGGTTCCATAACCTCTTAGTCCTTTACCTCTTGTTCAGGTGGTCGCTTTGATGGAGTTTACTTGTGCAAATACACTCCCTTTTAGACTAAAGTTTAGCAACCCAGTCACCAATATATTATTGCAAGGATCTCCGACAGATCTGCTCCAAAATGGCAGGCGCCAGGCATGCTTAAGATCCTGTTAAATACCAACCTTGGTTTATTCAAAATAATAACAAAGTATACGGCGTATACTGTTAATAATAGTTCTAATCGCTGTCCCATCAACTCATAAAGCATCTGGGATTGTTTAGAAGCAAACTGTCTTTAAATATGGCGAAATCTGTCGCCATATTTAAAGAACAGTGCACTTCTTCTAGCTTGCAACTTCACTCAACAAATTGCACCCAGTAATAATCCCGAAAGTACCCCCTACCTAAGAGCGACGCACTTACGTCACTGTTTCTAATGTAACAATCCAGAATATTTTGTAAGAATCAGGTCAAAAGAAATATTCAGATTGACCTAAATCCGATTGCATTACTACGAATACATTGTGATTTAGCGGAATCTACATGGACAGATATAAGCCTAGTCCCGATGTATATCAGAAATACCTGTTGATCATTATCTTTGTTATACGGTCCTGATGCTTTATCCTAGCCACCCAGCTAAATACACTAGATTGATTGGTGGTGTGATTGAAGAAATGACTTGCCAATTCACCTTTCTCAAGCTGACCCAGTTGCAATGTGTACCCGTCGAAACTCCAAAGAGGAAAAACATTGAAAGAACATAAGGATTATGTTCTAAATAAATCCTCCGCCTTAATATTATCTTAATATTAAAACCCAACTATCTTTATAATAAAAGATAACACTAAATTTCCACCCTATAGCCTTGACCTAAGAACGAAGAAGTGACTCGATAAATGGCAACCACCATAATCAAAAACGAACTTTTATGGCTTTCCGTACTGAAATGAAATAGCAAACTACTTTAGTTTGCTGAGGAAATACGATCTGGTCGATAACCTACTGTTATTCTATTTAACAGCAAAACGCGTATTATGTCAATAACATAACACATCAAATTACCATCTTAACTTAAATAAAGATAATTATAATTATGCTCATCAGTTACCTACCTTACTACTAGAGCATATTTTGTTTATGGGTCGTACAGGGTTCGAACCTGTGACCAATTGATTAAGAGTCAACTGCTCTACCAGCTGAGCTAACGACCCAATATTTCCATTATTATCTGCTACTAAGTCACTGTCAAACACTTATATGCATTCTTGTCACATAAAGTCAATCAAACCATGTTCCTAGATATAAAACTCACATGATTCCTCTTGAAATGCCAGTTTACAAATCTTCTATTGCTTTAATATCTTATGTCTACCCCTGATGCAGCACAAGGAAAATGAAACACATCTCAGACAAAATGTTGTAAATTTATTTAAAAAGCGTGATATTAACAACCAGACTTACTAAGTAAAATCACCATAGACTAACTTACATATCCTACTCATAACAGGTAACGCAGAAGATGAGCTACGTAGTAAATTACGCTAAATAACCACTAACGTTACACTAGCGCTAAAATTATAGCTGCGACGAACTACCCCAATCACTCTATTTAACTATTCGACATAGTCGGAGACTAGTAAAGGTGACTTATCAATTACAGGAACGACATCAGGCTGCTTGACCTTTCCATCATCATGATGCAGATCATCATTGGTTTATATTGCTCGCAGCCTGCGGATATAGCCACAATGCTGTTTTCCCTGCATCTAATAAAGGTTACACCCTTTTATGGCACAGGATTCTTGTTCTGGATTATAAAATGATCCCTATCATTAGCCGATTCATTATTAGCCCAGTAATGATCTTTATGCAGCTTTCGTCTCGGTCTAGCCGCCCTGCGTTCTTCCTCAAAAGAACGGGGTAATAGTAAATCACTTTTAAAAGGAATCTGCGCCTTCTTCGCTATCTTCTAGATTGCCCTATTCGTTTTCGTTAATATTAATTCAGCAGTAAGGTCGTGGGGGGGAACCAAAAAACGTGCTGACTTGCATATCATTATATTCTATATGTTCCAGCCAATGCTGATGAAATCAGTCATACATTGCCACTTGGTTGTTGTAGATATAGGATTATTTGAGTTATTTCTTCTACTTGACCTACAGGAAAGGGTGGGCTGACCAACTTTGTGGTCCTAACATTAGCCGCTTTGCTGATCACAGTGGGTGATTTTTTAACCAGTGATATACTTTTTGACTTAACAAAGAAGCATAATCAGCCAGAGTCGTTCAGCACCCTAGCTAAACGTAGCTCTATCAGCCACAGTCTAATCTTACCATGTCTTGTATTATTCTGTGGCTCAGTCTTTATTGCCTAATTCTAACCATGATGATCATCTGACCCTTCGTCGCTATATTTGAAAATCTTGTTGATTTTAGTCTAAAGCATCAGCCATTGCTACTCCTTGGTCGCTTAGAACTACCTGACCTTCTTACAAGGAAACTCAATCTAATAAAATACCAACAAACAGACTAATTACCGGGATATGTACGGTTTCTCTACCTTGTTCTAGGACTGCCAGCATTATGTGCAAATATATACCACGTTCTTATCACTACAGTGCTCTGTCTAATGATACTCGACCTTTCCTAAATGCTACTAGAAAATAAAGGCAGCTGCATATGAGGATATCCCTCAGTGTCTGCTAGTAAACAAACCTATTGTGTAGAGACTGGGAAGACACCACACCTTTTGTCAACAGAAGAACCACTCTGACCGACAAGGCTGTTTAGGCATTAAAAACTTTTGGCGATCTACCCACTTTCAACCTCATAGAGGTGAAACAATTAATTGACAAAAAGCATACTCTCACACCCCTACAGGCAGTTGGTTCCCCAACTTCACAGACTTGACTAATGTCAATACAAGTACATATTTGTTCCGATTAACTTAACCTTTTCTTCTATGATTAGCGTTGCTAATTAGCGCATGATCTGATTCCAGATAATAAACATATTAAACATATTAGTTTGTTATTATTAAAGTATAAATAAAGTAAAACTTCTAACACAATAAAAGGAAATACGCGAACGTCAGAACTCTTGGAGGCACCGTCAAATAAGTGCCGAAATATCCCAGAAATGGTGCTAAAACTGACAAAATGGCATCAGCACACGACGCTGGTTAGCCAGTATAGGCTGTCTTTTTATAAAAATAATTTTGTGATATAAAAACATTATACTTAGCAACCTGCCAAATACGAACAGTCCTAAAATAAACGGATACATAATTAGTAGCACCGGTGAATAGTACAGACAAATAAAAGAGTGTTCTCGGCAGGCACACATGATTATTTCTGCAGGCATTATACTACTGTATGACAGTTTATTATAGTTTCTATCGACCCGAAAACCCAAACTGTTTGCCAAGCCACATACCCGTAGCAGCACCCTAACATTCCTAATACCATCACCGATAATGCTACCTGTAATCCGCAAGCACTAAGCGCTTGCCATCGCTTATTATCAATTCGATAACATCGAAATTAGTGTCATACTAAATTTAAGCGATCCCCCAATAAATATGTCAGGTAATTATGCACCTGCTTCCAGCTGGCGATTTCAGCAAAAGGTTGGCAAAATAAAGCGAGCTAATCTAGCTGCCCTTAGCAAGCCAGATAGATCAAAACGCACACATAATATCAACTTGATTAAAAGTAAATAAAGGTTACGATATCGTAAGCCCTTTGCAAATAGTGGACAAAATCAGCAGGATTCAAACTACTTTTCATCAAAAGGTCTTGATCAGTTTAATTTAATTGTTCATTAATTAATCGTTTCTATTAAACGTGCTTCCAGAAATTAAAACAGAAACGGTCTAGTTGACTGTGGCTCGAACAACCTTTGTGCAAGAAATCACCGCGCCACTAATAATTTCAGCATAACTAATAGTAATAAATGGCTGTGACTAGGCACTTTACCTGTCGCACTCCTCTAGCCCAACGGGCTTATCAACAGCTCTTGCACATTCACACTAATCATTAGCGTTGCCCAATTCAGATAAAGACCACCTGCACGGACCATGTAGACTCACAATGCAATTATCTTCATATCACTCATAGCATTAGCAATACCTGGTGAGACTGCGGTGAATGAACTTATATCGTAAGGATGGATAAAGCCTATGAAGAGACGCACACGAGAAACGGGAAGCCAAACATGATTCCAAAGCTTACGCCAGGTAGCACACGCAGTTCTCCTAAATCCTGATGATATTTTCTGGAAAAATTATCCGATAGCACGCCAAAGAGAATGGTAATAAGTCGCCTTGTCTGGATGTTACTATAGGATTAGAGATCCTAATATTGCGAATAAAATCAGAAAGTAGTATTCAACTTGGTGTATTTTCAAAAAATCACCCTATAGCACTGTACTCTTCCGACAAGCATTCCTCTTTTCTTCTCTCCTTTAAGCACTATCTTGAAGGTACATCGAATGAATTGTCAGCGATGCAGAAAGATACAGAAATAACATTTCCTGCCGTAGTCAGAGACTCTTAAAGAGGGATTATTCTAATTAATCAGCATACGTTTATGAAAACAATTCCTGTTTCTGAAAAGCAAGAGAAATTCAAAGTAAGGATCATGCACACAATAGTTACCCAATAACCACTATAGCTCACCGGATATTTACTACTGCCAGCCAATGATGAGCCAGCCAATCAATCATATCACCGCTATATACACCGCCCATAATTCTGCTCCACCACTAATAATTCTTTAACCTGATATAACTAGCATGGACGATAAAGTAAGATCGAAGAGATCAATCAATATTAGCCACCCATGACACCAAACGAAGAAGAGCAGCATCGAGAGGCTTCCGGCGGATACCACTAGCACTTCCAGTACAAGGATTACCAGTAGCATATTGGAAGTATGTGCCGTTAGGATAAGGACTAAGTGGCGGGCACACTCAAACATGCACCAGTACTACTCACCTTTCTATTGAGTAAAAACGTTTAAATATGTGCCAACCATACGAACAGACAGTCGATTACTATAAAATACATCAGGCTTTTCTAGCATCACAAAGATTGCTGTTAGTTACTTACCCTATTCAATCTCTAGAATATTTAGTGATGTCCGTCCACGACACACCTGCACCTAGTATTAGCGATTCAGAAATAGGCAACCAAGAGTAACACTGGACATTTATCTAGCAAATAGTGCCGGCCCCTCATAGCATACCGATCATCATATATGCTAAACTTATTAGTTTACCTATTTAATCTAGTTCATTATTAGGATAAGGAGTAACCTCAATAATGGGGATTACACGCATCTTATGGTGCTTCTGTGATAGAAAAAAGCATGAAAAATAAACAATATCAGAGCGAACAGAAGGAATTGAAAGAACAATCACATCCAACTCATCTTTAGCCTGCTATTTACCGATACAGTTCACACCTAAGACGTTGAGTATAAAACTGGTAATAGAGAGTGAGTAATTGATTCAAGTACCAGAAAAGCATCCGAATTAAGTAAGGCCAATAGACCATTGTGGGAATGTATTGGGAATAAATAAAATAGTGGCGGTAACTCTTCACTAATAGTTTATTTAACTACTAATAAAACAGTTCCCACTAGGTGAATAGATCCAAGAGGGTATCGATTAGCACTACGGCATAGCCTAATACCAGAATGATTTTTCATACACTAAACGATGAATCATGCAATTGTCAAGCCTAGCCTGCTCCTCTGACATTTTATTGCAGAGATGACAGAAGTCTAGAGGAGAAGCCGCTGCTTTGTGGAAAGCACTAATGCCGATTTAAACACTTCTTTGTCAACTTAAACAGGGTCATTCCCTATAGACTACTTGCTTAATAGTACCGAATTGGCATTCAATAAACTGGTCGTTACCTTGATACAGCTCATTTGGTGACTAAGTTCGGCTCTAGAATGATACAAAGACCATCGCAACAAGATGGTAGAGTGGTGCTGAACTTCTAGTAACCTGCCACCAGGCACTGGTGTTAATAACAGGATCGCACGCAGTCCATGGATTCCTGTCGTCGTTTATCACTTAAAGTGATTTTCAGTTGATACCGCTCTAGTACCTAGCACTCTCTGTCGAATGCTGCGCAAAACTATTGTTTCCGATGCCTGCGCGATCAGCGGGTTAGGCTAGAAACATCTAAAGGTACCCATGCGCAATATGGGTCACTTGATTCAAGCATGCTAACTATTACTGCTTGGATCATTATCATTATTTTGTTCAACCTAAAAAATCAAAAGATGCGTCATCGGTTAACAAGGTGTTATATTTACGTATTCTGCAAACAGAATACGGTATCGGCTTGCACAAAGAGTGCAACCTTGTGGAGGTCTCCCGCCTACCGCAAACGTTTAACAAAACTACTGGTAGGCATAACAAAAGTTTATTAATTGACGTAAACCTATATACTCATTAATAAAACTTTAATTTTTTATTTTATTAATGATATTTGCCTCAAACTCGAGTTATAGGAAGTCCCCAACGATAAAGCCTCTGTTGCTTACATGGAAACCAAACCTAAAAAGGAAAGCTAATCCAACTGCTCTTGGTTTTATAGAGAACAAATACTAGTTTAAAAATATCTTGCTAAGATGACTTAGTGAAATTATTTAGAATAAAATTGAATTAAGTATTGCACAATAGAATGGTTAAATATTCTGAACTTTTTAGCTTATATCACTAGCACACGGAATTTATTAGCTGAAACAACAAAGCCTCACAGATCTAGCTGGACGGCACTGCGAATAGGCATGAATAATTGCCGCCAGTCTTAGTTACATCTAAGACTGACAGATCACTTTCTTGTTTTTTTCCAGCATTTACGGTTAACCTATTGCATATAAATTCCCTTTCAATAATTCTATTTTAAACCTAGCGTATTCATATGGCCCTACTCGCCATAGTGATGGGATAACTTACTAATCGCTCTGAGTAATAACGTACAAGCTAATAATTTAGATCTAAAATCCCCTATTTGGCATATGCAAACAGTACATCTCTGCCACTTCCAGTAAAACTGGCGGGGAGCTTGCTATCGGATATAAAGCTACCGGGTATAACGAGTTATACGGCACTAACTCTACGTGAATGTCTTTTTTTGCTTTTTCTTGTAATATCATTATTGCTCATCTCAGCAAGAATGCTGGTACGGTATTGTACCGTCTTTCACACTACCATCTTGAATTTAGCAACGGCAAATTTATGCACTTTTTGAGAAAGTAATCTATTCAATAGGAATAGATTGGCCACTGATATGACAACCAAGCATAGGGGGGCTCTAAAAGCTACTCACTCTCTTTTGCTGAGCTAGTGAAACGCTATCAATTCAGCTACCTAGATATCGACCTTCTGACTAAAAAGTCAGCAAGGATTACAAACTTTAGCTACTAAAGCCTTACTACATATCCCCTATTTTTAATTATTCCATGAACGCTCCCTAATCCGCAATAGCGATATTCATAAAAAAAGAAACAGCGATAGAATATATTCACAGAGACGTCACGCTCATTTTATGCACGGTGAATAGAAACACCCCATCAGTGTATGCACTAGCTAAGGACAAAGATATTATCTCCGCTTTCTCTGATTCTTATTTATGCCATCTTGACCAGCACCTATTCGTTATAGCTGAAGGACATAGAGTCCATGTTAGTTTCTTTTCAGCTGAATCCCAGTCAAAAACGTTGTTTCTTAGTTAATTCTAAGAGGCAGAGATGTAAAACGGACATCCTCACCTTCTTTAGATAATGTGTAGATTACCCCCTTCACATTATAAATAACTTTTCTTCATTCTGTTCAGCATTTTCTATGCTTCTTAGCAAGCTAATACATGCACATTGTATTAGCTTCAGAGAGTAGGAGACCGTCTTCGCGCATCACCTATCTTGTCTCGACGATAGAGATGAGTGTTACTTTTGTTGACTCAACAGTATAACATAGCACTTCAAGCTACACCCTTTAGTCATGAGACTAATATTCAGAAATATCATAATGTAAAGATCTCACTAACAAATTCCCTAAATCGAAATCGTCGAAAATACAGAATAGCTACTCTGTCTTGATCGCGCCTGCTTTAACACCTACCAGCAGTCACTTTATTAGGCCTATCGATATTTACAGGCGGAAGCCCTTACTAACTTACTAAAGCGAAGTAAACTATCAGGGGATCATCTCTTAATAAGAGCGCTAAAAACAGGCAGGAAGAGGGAAACTCCGGATAATAATTTTATTGCTGGATCATCAGACTACCATACGCATAAACGCTATCCTCAGCGTCAGAATTTATGCTGGCGCTTTATAGAAGATAGGAAATCCTATTCGAGATCATTTTTTTCTGATCTCGAAGCTTGAACTAACCACATTAAGGTTATCTGGTCTACTGACCTTAATAAAATTGCCTTAAAGATTAACGCCAGATCAAAACAGGTTCAAACTATAATAGTTAAACTGGAGTTTATTGACACACTTAACACCCACCACTGACAGTGGTGAGAGAAAGACTTCGCATTACAACCTAGTACACTTACAGTAATGGCCTGAATTAGCTACCGAACAAAGATCTAGCACTTATCACCCGATATATTGGCCTACCAGCTATAGCAACACCTAATAAATCACTCTATTTCCTATAATTATTGATCGCCAAGCTCACGAAAAGTAGTAATGAACTGTTGAAAGAAAAGATTCCACCATTGTTAATGATATCATCTATAGCACATTGTCAAAGTTGCCTTCTGACACAGCAATATTTTAAAAGTTCCCACCAACCTATTCAAGGCATGATCGTCATATTATAAGAGCCATTCATTTTCAGTTTGACGAAACGCTATAATATAAACTTGCGTAAGTTAAATTTAATTTAGATTTATGCTTAACACAGTTGTCGAGATAATCAACTAGCGGATCTCAAATGTATGTTAGATGTGCTAAATGGCAAAGCGGTATCAGGTAATTGATGGAATATCAGCCAATAGCAAATCTATGAACATATTTTCCAACCAGGCAAACCGCGGGAAAGAAACTGTCATAAATACACGATCATTAAATACTTTATAAAGCAATCTGCGAATATGAAGTGTAGAGAACCGTAACTTGCAGAGAAAATTTTTTATAAAAAATATGATCCAGATCATGTTAGATCACAGCTATAATGAAAGAAATAAAATACGACAACTAATCTTACACAAACCTTGCATACTTTGCACTTTATCATTCTCCGAAATCCATAGAGCAGCCAACCTGTATCGTGCGTTATTAAAATATCGATAGCATTTAAGATAAGTGGAAGGAAACCTGCAACCCCACCTAATGGAATCCTTAAAATCTGTAAATTATTTCTTATAAAAAGTTGATCTCTAAGCATGGTGTAAGAATCAAATTCAACCTCTGAAACGATTTCCAAGAGAAGGGTTTAAAAGTCCTTTACCTTCAGTTATGCTGTCAGCTCTGCGTTAGAACTCAAGCCACAAAGAGAACGAGTCTGTTTGTAAAGCTAAATACAGCCAGATCTAGGATATAAAGGAGCAAATATGCAAGCGATTGATCAGGCATCACTGGCAGTTCACCAGACCCTTCGATGCTATGGGCAAAGAAGTATTATGAAAATTTTGATAAACTCACACCCATTTCAAGCTATCCGTTACCGAGGCAAAATGTTGGAGTTTGAAGGTCAAGTCATTGAAACTGACTCTCAAGGTTACCTGAGAAATAGCACTGATTGGCATGAAGCCTTAGCACAGCTCCTAGCTGCACAGGAGGGGATTACGCTTACTGAGGTGCATTGGGAAGTGGTACGTTTTGTGCGTAATTTTTACCAACAATTTAATACTTCGCCGGCAATCCGTATACTAGTTAAGGCCATTATGCAGAAATATGGTGAGGAAAAAGGCAATAGCCGCTATCTCTACAAGATATTCCCGAAAGGTCCAGCGAAACAAGCAGCTAAAATAGCTGGTCTGCCACAACCAGTAAAATGCATCTGATAGATTAGATCGACTATACTTCCATATAAGGTATTAGTATTGAATATTTTCCCGGCGAATGAGGGCTGTAAATTTCTACACTCAAATCCATTAGTTAATCAGCGATTATGCTATCCGACTACTATTCCTACGTGTACGGAGGTTGCCTATTTTATATCTATAAAAATATGTATCAGGGCAAATATGTTACATATCGTGATCTGTTATTGTTACGGTGTTATCCTTGCTCCCGTACGCCAGAATCATTCTTTGCTCTAAATACAGCAACCGTTGTGCTATAGGCACTTTCTCTCTCCATAAAGGACGTAATTAGTACTTACTTCGTCATCATCTGTACCTGTTCTCTGTTACACATTCAGCACGTGTAGGATCAAAACTCCCGATGTAACTATTAATATTCATGCCACATAAGGTAAATAGCAACGCATCACTCTTACTCCTGTTATCGTCTAAACCCGTCCACGAATCTGGACTTCAGTAAGATGGAGGGATCTAATACAACTTAGATATCCATTATTTACAATGGCCACAATACTGGTATCATTGAATAGTGGAACAGGAATAGCTATTAATTGGTTTTAGAGTTTCTGTCAGAATAGCTGTTGGGTGCCTCGGAAGGCATGTCCATGCATCACCCCTCTCTATATGGTTCGTGGTATTACGGTTCGGCGTACTTAATGTACGAACACTCTTATATTGCCTTTCGTAAACAATATTTAGCACTAATCAAGAAAGCAGCGCAGCTCGAAATACCGCCTAAACTCTCACCAACTACCGGGAATGGTATGAGCCGTCAACCGATATCTAGTATCATTAAAGGCACCGATTTATATCGATCAAGGCGATAGCAACATTTCTGCCACTAATGATGTTTTTGAGCCCTGACACTAATTATTTGTACGGTCTTTCTGCCGCTTCCTTGATGGTGCTTGCTAGATATGATGAGTGACGTAACTTCACAGGTAGAATATTGATCTGGGCCAACAAACCGTTAACCGGAAACAAAAATTAGATCTGAATAAGGTAAAGCTCATAAGTGAGAACGTTTCCAAACTACTCCGCAATTGCCGCGTGCAAGGCGGAAACATTAGATCTCTTCATCATGAACGCAACGACATTTATTGATAACAAAACTAGTCCCCTGTGTCTGCCTCGGCTATAAAGATATGAATCTTCTAATGTTGCATTCTCTTAACACTGGCGATATTTTCTGCGAATTTGATTGCAGGCGATTCCGTTATAAAATTTGGCTGATAACGAGTTATACTGCGGATGCTATGTAAAAATTATAGATCAATTCAGAAATCTACTACCATTCAATTGTTGTGACTTATCCTGAAGAGTTATATTTCAAGGATTAAGAATGTCGTTCGATGTACTGTACAATACGCTATTTGCCTTTATCTATAAAGCCATGTACTTATTAACAATCTGTGATGATAATTACCAGAAAATTCTCTCTTGACAATAAACCTGCTATACACTGCTTAATATTTATAATTCGTTATTTATATCAAATCCACATACCGTTTTTAACGGACTGAGAATACCTTTTAAATAGGGTACCTAGAAAACATTCTAGGCTGATTTTTAATCACTGATTTACTTCTTTAAACCATAATACACCTGTTTTTAACAGTCTAGAATTGATTGAAAATATATAGGTAATGTACGACTTAATGTATTTATCTCGTCCGTTAACTTATTTAGCGTAATAGTCTTCTCCTTGTTTATCCACAGATTATCTGGCATGTCTATTTCCATTATTAACCAACAACAAATTAGATGTCTACTTTTTACGACCATACAGGTCTATTTTCACGTATTCAGAGACTCCCCTACACTTCTTTGGATATGCGGCTGATTACTAGTTAAATAATAAGATTTCTATGCTATATTTTATTATTCTAGACAAAAGGGCCACATTTAATCGGTCATCTACTCTAATTGAAACATCTTCTCGCTGATCTTAGGAAGATATATACTCGTTCCACGAGCCTGAAGAAATACAGTACGTACGTTAGTGATGGTTACTTTCTAACCACTCTATTATGCTAATATAAGTTAATTTTTGAATCCAAGACATCATCTTATCTTAACTAAATCACTCTATTAGATACTAACAAAAAGACTTATTAAAAATTAATACCTCAGTCAAGATTAAAGATGGTAGTAAATAAAAACCTCCTTATTAGGCTGAGTCATTGACAAAAGATAAATAAGATTCTTTTACTCATTTAAAAAAAGAGTACGGCATAACATCTTACTGTATTCTATGTCTCATAGCAAAGTATTTAAAGTACGCGCACTTTATTAAAGTGTCCGCAGTACTCACATTTTTATACCCATGCTATTCTTCTTATTGTATCTTGCAAGTCATAACACTCTAAATATTTATATATGGAGAGATATCAATTGTACTTAGATGGACAGCCTTACGAACTTAATTGAAGTAAATATCTATGCTTCTATTAAAAAATATCTATTAGATATATATTAATATGAATTACTCAATTCAATATGTAATTAGCATCAATAACAATCACCTAATAAATAGGTCAAGTATTTTATCTGTAAAACTAAAATAGTTAATAATTTATTTTAGTTAGTGTATAACCTACTCATTATTTCATAAATCTAAAGTGAGTCTTGTCTTGCTCATGTTTCATTAAGTTATAAATAGAGCGTTCAAGGGTTATTGAATTGTACCATGCGTATCAATATAACAGAATTATATATTCTTTAATTTTACACTAATACATATAAATATTTTATTATAAATTAGTTTAAGTATCGAATTGTTATACTGTTATACTTATATAATAAGTTTACTCAATTTATTTAAATGCTTCTTTTAGAGTTATTAGAGATACTCTTAAATATAAATCCTGCTTTATTATTAGATAATGATATGTCCTGCATTGATTTCTATTTTGTGCGCAAAGATTCCTTTAAATTTATCTTCAGATTAGCGGATACTTAAAATATATTTCTTATTGATATTGATTAATATCAATGCAAGAATAATATGCTTACTTCCAAGCATGGAATATGGACTTTCTTAAAGATTTAAAAATTTGCATAATACTATGGAAAGCGTGCAGTGTTCCTTTTCATTGACAGAAATAGACACTATAAGCATGCGGAGCCAGTAGGTAGATTGAGATGAATAGCATATTTTTTAGCCATATTTCCAACGCCAGCGTACCACTTTATATGCTCACCTTTCTCCTTATAGAAACAGGTGAAAAGAGAAAGCTGATCTGTAAGTATAATAAGATGAACCGCCTGTTTACGTTCAGTAGTAGTACTGAAGATCTCTTAATAGACTTTTTATAAATCCTCAGTGAGTTCGGCAATAAATTTCACATCTAATTAAATACAAATTATAATTAATAATAGTATCTTTTATAACCCAAGCAGGTAATTGATTAATACTCGCTGAAATTTTAGAAAATGTTTATATGAAAACTCGTCGTACGCTACAGTTCGCTGAACTCTATCTTATTGTAATTCAAGACTTAAATTTTTAATTGACTGAACTTTAAAATCGCATACAAATAAATAATTACTCTGTAAAGTGCGCATATTCCATAAAGTGGAAGTTATTGTTTACCATTATTCTAGTAATCTAGGGATTAGATCCTATCTACACCAGCCAGAGTCGTGCTTAGTTCCACTTAATCTCACCTTCCTTATTAATATCAGTATTATTGATCAATATTTTATACCTATACGCACAAGCCTTTTGTTTACTAAGCGACTGACATCTACTTTTCTATTCTATCTGCAAACACATGAATACCATTTCCCCGATATGGCATTAAGTTAATATTTGAGACCTTCTATTAGTTATCATCTTCTATTTCACCTTAATATACTTACTTAAGTATCTTCCATTATATATCCACAACACATACTATACTTTAATAGTATAGGGTTATATAGATTAGTACTATGATATACTTTTTAAGTAAATAGCAATATCTATAATAAATACCTCTACTTAGAGTTACTTAATAGGAACAATTTATTTAGTTTATTTAAAATAAAGCGGAAAATCTTCATCCTTCTTGTCTCGAATAATTATAAAGAAGTTATATGAGTTATTATGAGGTAAATATAAGTAACCAACTAATTAACATACTCTTGACAGCAGAATAACTATAATAATATGATCAGTTAGATCATATTCAAAAGTGTATAATATCAATTATTTAATACTAATAATATGATTTAAATCAATATGTTAACAGAATACCGCGTAACATACTTAACACTTATCATGAAAATGTGATTATGTGCTGACAAATCCTATGCCATGCGAATATTAACTGATACTAACTCAATAGTTATGTGCCTTTATATAGATATAGTAATATTCTTATTTCGTATAGGTGATTCCACTGTTACAAGACTAGATTAATTCTAAGTGACTTCAGTATTATTTCTGGATTTGGTTATTAATGAATAGCTCGATCGAAAGCGCACAATTTCGAATCGGTATTTATTTTAAAATAGTTAAATATTTAGTTTCCTTGCTTATAGAGTTAAAATCACTAATTAACCAGGTACCTAAAACAGTACCAGCGACTATTTATTTATACCTGTGTTATTTAATGCTATTCTCTCCAACCCAAGTCTGAGCGCCTACTTTCAGACTTATATGTTATTACACAGACGATCATATTAATAATGATCTAACGTAGAGCAAGCCATTAACTACCGGTAATGTTCAATTTATAAAACGTCTGCCAACAGTATTGTATACTCTGCAGTAATATTATTAGATATTCTTTGTAGGTGAAAATGTATAGGATTTCACTAGTATGCATAAGAAGATTTGGTGAAATTTTCAATTATAGCCAGTAATTGTGTCCGCCACCTAACGTCTGGATTCATCCCAACATCAGCCACAATATTATTGTCCGCTATCCTGGAGTAAGCATAGCGGTCTTCATGATGTTCAGTTAGTAAGAGGGCACCGCTATTCTATGAGCATGGGTCAAGTGATCACTGTTACTGATGAACCCATCAGAAGTGTTAATTGTCAGACGCATCTCTTTCATCATGCGTGTCTTCCCTGGTCATTACCCATATTCTGAATCTGTCCAGATCATACTGACACTTACGAGCTAAACAAATGAAGGTTTTTAGTACCTTAATCTCCACATGCTACACTTACATTTCCAAGAACCGAGTTTTTCAATCAGAATTCTCGTTTCCGGACTTCAAAACGAATTTTACGTTATAGATAACGGTTGGATTACTGTCATGATGACAACTCGAATCACCCACCCTTCAGGCAGAACCTACCCAGTTCATCGATTATTACACTCTCGTAAGTTCGTTAGAAGAGTACAAACATGTAGCTATGCTATCTAGCATCGCTACTAGTATTCCTAAAAAGAATTACTCATATAACCTACAGCACGATTCATAATAAAATAATGTTTATAGTCATCACCAACCACACCAAGGCAATAAAATCCATATTGATCAGATCACATACTGCATAAATATATCATAGCAGAATTATCTCCACGAGCCTTACTCTATCTTGGCATATGAGCATAAAACAGAGAACGTTTGTGGGATATCCATCTCTAATCAAAAGACAGATCTACTAAAAAATAGCACGACTAAACCTAGGGTTGCTGAAAATATCAAGCTTTTTACTTCATGCAAGCATTCTGTATTCTGTTGACCTATTTTAACGTGATTAGCGTACAGAACTAGGCCAGTTCCTTATTAGTGAACACCCTTAAATCAGCGTTCCTGTCATTACTGAATGGGTAATCTGAAACTGCAATTAACCGTGTTATCCGTATGCTTATCAAGTAAGGTTTCCTGCTCAAAGCATGTTGCAATAAAGATTGATTACAAAATCCGCTTTATCCTGGATTACCGCGCTATTATTTCCTGATTAGGCTATGATTGCACTTTCTAGGTATCTTTCATCCACTCATACCATAGCTGCGATCAGCTGATTATTATTCGCCATTCGATAAAACCCGGCGAACGCTAGCAGATTTTAATTCTCTACTCAGGTATCGATGTCTTCAGCATTTATCCTGTTAAGATATTGAGGATCAACCATGGAAATATGCAAGCCATTCGATGTGGAACCTGCAATAGCCTTAACTGTATTTCGCACTGGAAGCTGTCGGCGACATAATAAGTTAAGTGACAACATTATAGCTGGAAGTATTGACTCATCTTGGTACAATCTTTTCAAAAAGGAAAGTCATTACGCACTAGCCCATATCAAAAGATATGAATAGGCGCTAGCACCCTATTCTGCCTCACACAGAATTTTATACAGCATGCGGTATCGATACCTAGGTAGAAAATTCTCGCCATCTATTGGCAGCGCGGCTGACTTGCCATCACCGGTCTATACTGTCCTCAGGACGGCCTGGCACCAGACTATCGTATAAGCAAGCTTTCCATATAGCTGCAGAAAGTCTCGATATATAATTGTTGTCCGAATCTAAGATAATAATGTATGGTGCACCAGTTGATACAGTGATGCGGTGCATTTAATTAGTTTAGATGCAGGAACTCTTGAAATGACACTATCTGAACGCTCTAGAGGGAAAGGCTGAGTGCCCTTTGTAAGAAAATGATATTTCTGATAATACTAGAGAAGAGCTATTACCTGTCTAGGTTTCCAGCATACCTCACTAGGGCTAGTGCGAAATTCAACCCACCGCATAGTGGCGGCTACTAAGGATGAAACTTCTTCGGTTGTTTGAACGAAGGTAGGGTAGGCGGCCACGTAGAAGCCTGAGTCCTAAACTGGGAAAACTAAGAAATAAAAAACCAATTAAGCAGCTCATGTTAACTGCTGGATCGTAATTGGTCTGGTACTTGTCTGAAAGAATTGTGGCTATCTCATGCACGAATATGCATGATGGTTAAGAACGGGTGCACAAGAAAGAAGGATTCTATCTGTTACTTTTACGCACTCAGTGCGCCATATACAAGTTAGAATCCATCCTCTTTCTTATTTAAAAGTTACTTCTGAACTTCCTACAGACACAGGATCCAATAGCCACTAGCACATCTCCTTAAAGAACACCTACCAGGCATAGCTGGATTCAGATTGAACAATAATACATAGGCGTAACGCAAACTAATAATGATATAGACCGCTTTAAGTTTCCCTTTACTAGCTAGCGGCATACAATTTTGCTAAGCTACCATTATCCAACTCTCATTTTAGTTCAGGTGATGCACTTGCTCGTCTTTCTAAATATAATCTAATAGTAATAGATTAGGGAAATGCAACCAAATGTGACGGTCAGGCAGTTTTTACCGCTATCACGACACCTTACACCTTGATATAGGTATAATCTGGATATTCACCATCTGTTAAATTCGGCCAACACTCATGAGTTCTGGCCATCGCCAAGAACCCCGGTTAAATTCCAGACAAGCCTTTACGCTTCGCACGTAGGCACACCTAGTTAATAGGACTCTATCACGATTAGAACATAGTATCGTGTTATCCACACATAAGGCACAACAGAAATCGCTAGAACTCTTCAGGGTTTATATTATCTTCCTGTACAACTCTCGCTGGCAGGGGATTAGTAGCAATAATATGTACTAGACTTCAAAGGTGAAATTTAGTCACGATAAGGCGCACTAGCAAAATGGGCATACCTCCCTTACTCCTCAACCATCCCACTCTTCCTGATTAGGATCAGGCCTCTATGGGAGCACTTAGTATTTTCAGGGATCCCTGCATTAACTCAAAGAATAGCGACGTTATATTATTATATAAAAATTGTCGCTCACTAGCGACGACCACTAACTGGTGGTATTCGCGCATTTTTCGTGCAAGCCATGCCTTTAAGCATGAGGTCCTTGTAATCATCTTTTGACTCATAATAACGCTCAGAAACCACCATCTTAATATGCAACCTTTGCTAGACGTAAAGATCCGTCCCGTCTCCGGGCCGATATCGTGATTTTACCCAACAACCTGACCTTTCTAACCTCCACCGAGTTGAGTGCACAATCGGGAGTACTCTTACTCATTACTTTCAATTAGCACTCCCTCTATCTCTGTCTTAATGCGAGTTGCATTTGATAGGGCATTTTACCATAAGCGATATGCAGGATATTCACTGTGTTGTCGTGCAACTTGATAAACACCTCGCGACTTTTGATCACCTAAACCTTAGTGGTCTCTCAAACGAAACCGAAACGCCATGTTGTATTATCAGGCATGCATTGGTAGTACTATTTGCTTTTGCCTACAGGGAATCTCAAAATTTTTAACACACACCACGGGTAGGTTACCTATCCTCAATCACCACAACAACAACCTTTCGGCTTCCCTAGCGACCAGGTCGGCGAGCCTTCGATAATTTTTCTGGCGTAAATCGACTTGTTGCACGCATTTATTCATCGAGTGATCATACCAACCAGCTTAGCACACCCTGTGGCACACAGGTTGCTTGTTCAACTGCCTGCTAAAACTACACAGTCAAACTCAGTTGCACTTGTATAAGCACCAGCTCTGTAGGGATTGCGCTCAGCGGTTAGTTGCCCGACGATATAGCTACGGCACGAACCCACTCTCCTGTAGGAAATTCTCAAACCGGGACGCGAGGCAGTCTGTATGGGTACGTATATTGCGCAACTCTACCATGGTCTGCAATATCATAATATTGAGCTTCCATCAATAGGGTTCTCCGTTATTTCGGCCTTTCAGTCGAGTTTGTTATTAACACTTTGAGTGCTATCCATCATCACCTTGACCATTCTGATAACCAGGTATTAGCGGCGCTGGCATCCTCAGGCCGCTAATAGTTCATGCTATATTATCTAGATCAGTTCATAATACGAGCATCACAGTACTTTACTGGGCTTTTAAGCTAGACTGGTTACCAGTCGTAGATGGTGGCTCAGAGAAAATATTAAAGGTTAACTCAAGGCTTAACATGCAGTATCTTCTTGGGTCGCAACAACCCCTTAGCATCTGTGCCTGCTTCTAGAGTTAAAGAAACTTCTTTCCTCTGGTACCCTATGTTGTAGGCGGTGCCTATATCGCTAATCGTTGCCGTTCTTTAGCCTGAACTAGCGGATAATGATCATTTCTTAACAACTAAATATGTCTGGTTAGCTCGTTGGTAATATCTTGCTTGTGGCGACAAGCAGTACGGCTAACAACACCATCACCTATTCTTTTTAGAGCTAGCCAGTCGGCTCTTAGCGCAAATCGGGGCTATAGTTAACCTGAGTAAGCCAAAGTCCGTTAGGTGCTGTTTTATACCGGTTTTTAAATACCACCCAGCACCCTAGTTCTAACCAGAACGCGCTAATAATAATTATATTCGAGGTTAACAGCCTAGCTCCAGGATGACTAATCCGCTGATCTAGGCTCATTGTTATTGGATAGTCTACTTACTGATTCCTCCGTACTGAGGAGCAGTTTCATCTAGGCTAGCAGTGCAATCTCTACCACAAACTTACTGGGAAAATTTATTGTTGCCGTAAATTCACCTCGGAATAAAGCAGGCCACTATCAATATTTCTATGCAAATACGGACAAGTATTCCGAAGTGAACTGTCGGCACCACCAGATCAAGATAAGAAATCTCCGTGATGGCCACGCATGATGGACACCCACTTCCTCTTTTGTACGATCAAGTCATCACCTTAGCGTCAGCATCAATCAGTCAATAATAGGCAATTCTTTGCAGGCAGTTATAATTAGCTAGGCGTTACCAGGGGACTGCCGAGGGCGCTGCCAGTACTTAATTACCTAGCGGCGTCGTCATCCTGGGTGCAGATGACGTCAATTAAACCTGGTGCCGCAGTGTATGGCGATGTGATTGCTGACGCGAAATAAACCCTCATACAAGCATGAGGCTATTGTAGAGCAAGGTGGTGGATGATGGCGCTACCAGAACAGGGCGTGATACTCGAATAGTGTGAATGCTTTTGCTTAGGGCCTGATTGATGCTAGCAAAACCTGGATCACGGTAGCGATTTCCTACGATACCTGAACGCATGCAGTATAACGTCAGGCATAGTGCTAAACTCTCTTTAGGCTTCAGACTTTATCCAGCCTGATGAGCGTCAACAAACCAACAGTGCCCTTGGGCGCCTCCTGCAGTTTGGTAAAGTAATAAATATACATTTACTTGCTAAATAACTTAATACTAGGTTAACGACCTACGATACGTAGGTCGACAGGACTGCATTGCTAGTAGCTAATGCGCGCTTTCATTGCGTCCGCATCTTTCTTGATGAAACAGAGCCCTGATCTGAGTAAGCACTGCAGGCACTGGAAATCTGCCAGGCAAAATCTGTTTCACTACTTCTAGCATCACTCTTTATCCTTACAGTATCTCTGTTGGATTAACGCTTGCATAATAGTCTTCTAGATCGTTTGGAATCCCTAATTAGTATTTATATTAGCTTGCGAGTTAGCGCATAGCCAAGTTATTTTAATCTTTTCTCATAGAGAGACCGTCAAGTTATGGAATCGGTGCAACCGCTACTCACTAGTGATTGGTGAGTAGCGGTTGCATTTTTCTAAACATTCCCCGATAGTTATCAGCCATAACTTGGCGTTTAGCTATACTTGAGTGGGCTAACTCTGCAACCCGCTTCCAGTATTCTCTCCTAGCCTGAATACTACTATCGGCTTCTTGAACACCAAACCGAGCATATTTTACCTATGCGCACCAATTATATTAGTTTATAATGAATATTATTCAGAATCTTAGCTCATTTGATAATGTTCTTAAACGTAAATTTATTTAATCAAAACACGAAAGGCAATATCCAGGGCGGCGAGGCGCTCTTACATTGAAGAGAGCTTATCTGCTTAGTAAACAACAAGATGCACTCTCATCATGACTAATGTTTGTTAGACAACATCCGCTAACTAACTCTTATTCATAGCACTTGCCAGTACAAGATACCTATTAGCATCAAACGTAATAGGCGTAAGCCAATACATAGCACACCTTCTAGCTTTGAAGGTCGATAGAATCCCACATAACCCTTTATTCATGTTGTTAATGTGGAAATATTTTCAGTACCATTTTTGCAATGCCTACCTCGTCATAGGCTATAGCGATATCATTGAATAAGTGGTAACGCTAATTCTCTCCAGCGCTACCTTAACAAAAGATTAGCACAAAATCTTTCCTAATTTCCTACCGAAGATCCATCTCCCTCAACTTCATAAAATCCTGCAACGTCACTCCGCACGTTATCAAAATTGGTATTTGAATCCCCTTAAATATTGTGAAATGGACACGCTAGCTCATTCGGTTTTATTGCCCACTTTACTCAGCTATAGGCTGAGTAGCGATTAGCTCACACATGAGCTCTGACTCGATCATAACATGTATCCTGATTAGCAATTACCGACCTACTTGTGATCATGCTTAAATTCATTGTCACATCAATACGACATCCTGTTTTAGGATGATGAGAACTTTGGTCTAATCAGACTGTAATCACTCTCGCTTCAGACATTAACCTATGGCGTATAATGAATCTTTTCATAAAAAATATAATTGTAAATTAGTATAATTTAATGTCAGCTAAGCTTACCAAACTTGCATCTGCCCTGAATACCAGAACAAACGACGTTATGTTGCTATTACAGATCGCGGTAAAAGATAAGCTTTCCATCTAAGTGAAGAATCACTACGTTATAATTCTAAATTCCGTAATAATCCGTAAAATCTCGCGATATTTCTTAATCAACTCTTGTGAAATCTACCAATTGTTAAATAATTCCACTCAGTTTTGCTTACTCCTCCTTTATCGTTCGGCATAAACACCTGCGCAATTGAACTAGCATTAAGCATGCATGCTAGTCTCCCTTCCCAACTAGCAGGTCTTTATATAGTCGAATGCCGATATTAATCTACTGTTTACTGTTAACTGTTAGCAAGAAATTTGATAAGTTCAACAGTTCCCGCTTTACCTGCCCTCACAGGCTAGCGCTGAATCTGTATATTGCTTAAAAGCAGTGCCGGTCAATAAGTCAGCAGCTGTGACATCCTTACTTATTGGCGATATCTTAAGCTGAAGAGAATACCTGTCTTATCCTCCACACCAACCAGGTAAAATTACGCTGATATCTGTATGCACACATTTGTTAGTCTAGCTACCGATGTTCACGGTGTGACCAGGTTAACAGCGTTCCAGCGGCTGGATAGCCTCACACCCTACACCCGAGATCGTTATAGCGGTTTCCACTACTAAGTGGCTCTCAGCGATCAGCTAACGAGTACATCCAGTGAGCACAAACGTTAGTGTCTTAGTAAAAACAATGCCATTTATCGGTATTCCACTGTCTCGCAAGTGACCGTTAACTATCTGGCAGTCGTGACGTTGGGTAGTCATAATGCGGTCAAAACCGTTTAGAAACCGATTCTCTCCGCAAACTCCCTCGAAACTGTCCTGGAATAATGTCGCCACACACTCCTGTAGTTTTCTTCACTAAGATAGTGACTGACCTAGAGCTATCGACTGCTTGAGCCACCTTCATCAAAGTGACTTTTTAACATTAACCAGTGTGCTAGCATGCTAAAATTCAGGAAGCTATATACTGACATTCTACAATGAGAGAACTTTCTATTATGAAATTATACCCACACTGAAAATCAGCTTCTTCTAATCCTTAAGGGCCTGCTTCTTATGCTCGCCCAGGGTTGGAATTAACTCATCACTGCTAGCTCATCGCACACCTTGATCGTGATCATGCCTCTAACCTCTCGTCAAGCGGATACGCCAGAATTTGCGCACTTAAGGACTGATAGTGCCATTATTTGATACTCTCAAGTCTGTGTTACGGAAAAAGTGATTTAGCACTTAAAAGCCTTGCTACCTGGCGGGTACCATTACCAATGCAGGCAGGTCCTGAAGGTCAGCATAGCTGCTTAGCCAACAGCCCTGGGTAGGCTAAATAATCAGATATTTCCATTAAATAATTAGCGACAAACCACAATCAAGAGACCTTGTGGATAAAAGCTTACAGCGCTATAACGGTTACCTTAGCTTAATTACAACGTGATCCCTAACGTATTAGCAATGATTACGATACAGCCTATATAATGTACACAAAATAGGTTTAAATGAATCTTTACTATAAACTAAAACTCCAGCGAAACACGCGGAATGATAGTTCCTTTTGTGAATGTCCACATTGGTAATTGCAGAGTTAATATCAATACAGATCTTATTTTCCTAATTATTCAATTACCTCAAAAGTTGTCCGTCATGGCAGACGTAGAGTAATCCCTACGGATAACCCATATGGCGTAAAAAAATAAAATTAAAATTGGTAGTTAAAGTATCAAAAACAGATCTAGTAAAATTTACTGCTTAATGTGAATTTTAGTAAATCAGAAAAGATCTTGAGGATCGAAAACTTTCAATGTGTGTTTAGAATTAGTACCCACTGTAGTGAGTATAAGTAAAGCGGGCAATATTAGTTGATCGTGCGCACTTTAAATTTATTGATTGCAACCAAGATCTACGCAGATATACGAACTACTGCTTCTGGCGTAACATTGTGAATGTTACGCCAGAAATTGATTTCTACATAAAGAATAAAATAAATTTACCTTCACACTAAAGAGCTTTGACTTGCAAAAGCAAAGAGATTGAGAAATAGCATTTTAAAGTTTTATATATTCTTGATGTTTTTATGAAAATAAACTTAAAGAAGTTTTTATTAAAGTGCTCTTCTAAATGTATTTTACACAGCCGGGCGACTCCTTGAGGATAACAACATGTAGCTATTAAAGATTGATCGCGTACCTAATTCTTGGGTATAATTAAGCATTAGGCAATAGATAAAAGCAGGCTATCCTAAGCTATGAGGAATCATAGACTTTATTTTAAAGAAATAAAGAAGGGGAAATACAAACAAGAAATTTAAAAAGCACATGCAAACAAACCATTAATGAAATTGATTAAATGACTCTTAAATTTAGTCGCCCCACGATTCATTCAGTCTTAAACATAGTTCATACATCATCGCCGCTCATTGTAGGACGAGTCTAGAATCCTTAAATGGTTGTGAGCGTCACTATTATAGGGGTTCCCGGCTAATCAAAAATGCTATTAAGCATGCAGGAATAATGAACCCATACAGGGTCTGAAAAATCTGCACGGTACAGGTGACCGGAGTCACCTTCTGTAAAAGTACAGTCAATCCTATTTTTCTGCAATAACCAATGCGTTACCATATCCAGGTATGCCACCTCAGGAGGTGGCGGGTAAAGTCTAACTATGGATCATTGCTGATCATGCGGAGTAATTCTGTTTCATCTATGACTTTGACACCTAATTCCTGTACCTTTAGTAGTTTATCTCAAGCCGACTGACCTCTAATCACTAAATCGGTTGTTTTTGACACGCTGTTACTGATCTTGGCGCCTAACCCCTTCAGGCGATCTTTAAGGTCATCAGTTAACACTTGGCTAACTGAACCACACAGCACTACCGTTTTGCCAAAACCGGGTTGTTGTTCTCTTCTAATTCCACAGGAATTGGTGGTGGCCAGTGGATGCCTATCTCAACGCTCACTAACTCAGTAATAACCTTTTTATTCACTGCGTCATCGAGGAAATGACGCATATGCTGCGCTACCACCTCACCAACATCCGGCACTGTTTTCAACGCCAAGAGATCAGCAGCGTAAAGTTTATCCAATGAACCAAAATGTGCAGCGAAATTAGCTGCGGTCGCTTCACCTACCCCACGTATCCCTAAGGAATACAAGAAGCGGGGGAAGGTAGTCTGCCTGGATTTCTCTAGCGCAGTTACTAGCTTTTCTGCTGATTTCGGGCCCAGCCTATCTAGAGTGGATAACCTGCTCACGGACAAGCGGAAGAGATCGGCGGGATTTTTGACATACTCTTTTTCCAGCAACTGCTCTATGATTTTATCGCCAATGCCGTCGATATTCATTGCCCGACGCGAGACGAAATGCTTAAGTGCCTCTTTGAGTTGTGCAGCGCACATTAACCCACCGGTACAACGCGCCACAGTTTCACCTTCTAGGCGTTCAATATCAGCACTACATACCGGGCAATGCTGAGGAAAAACAACCGCTCGCGCATCTGCTGGGCGACGATCTTCGAGCACAAGGACCACTTTCGGGATCACGTCACCAGCACGGCGCACAATTACTGTATCGCCGATATGCAAGCCTAATCGTTCGATCTCATTAGCATTATGCAATGTAACATTACTGATAGTGACGCCCGCAAGAAGAACGGGCTGAAGACGGGCTACCGGTGTAATCGTACCAGTTCGACCCACCTGGAATTCAATTTCGCGTACCAAAGTCATCTGCTCTTGAGCAGGAAATTTAAACGCCGTAGCCCAGCGCGGAGCGCGAGCTACAAAACCCAGCTTTTCTTGCAGACCGATATCGTCAATCTTGACCACTATGCCATCAATATCAAAACCAAGTTGCGCACGATTCTTCTCCACCTGTAGATAGAAGGCTAGCACCTCATCGATACCAGTGCAGCATCGCGAAGCATTATTAACCGGCAAACCCCATTCTCTGAATTGCATTAGCATCCCAAACTGGGTGCGCGGCTTCTCACCGCCGTTTAAAAGACCTGCGCCATAAGAGCAAAAAGTTAAGGGCCGGGTGGCTGTAACGCGTGGATCAAGTTGTCGAATGGATCCAGCAGCAGCATTACGTGGAGTGGCAAAAACCTTGCTGTTCTTGCGCCGTGCCTCTGTATTCATTTGTTTAAAGCCAGCCTGAGAAATAAACACTTCGCCGCGTACTTCTAAACGACGAGGGATATTAGTGGCGGTTAAGTGGAGTGGGATAGTACGGATAGTGCGTACATTAGGCGTGATATTTTCTCCGAACGAACCATCGCCTCGTGTGGCACCACGTACTAGTTCACCATCTTCATACAATAGACTGACCGCCAGGCCATCTAACTTCAGCTCACAACAGAAAGTTAGCGGACGGCTAATTTTTAGTCTCTCTTGCGTTCGCTTATAGAACGCCAGGAAACTTTCGTCATCGAATACATTATCCAGAGACAACATCATCACTTCATGGCGCACCTGATCAAAGGCCGATAAAGGCGGCGCGCCCACACGTTGAGTTGGTGAATCGGGAGTGATTAGTTCAGGGTACGCGTTTTCCAACTTGCGCAATTCGCGCATCAAGCAGTCATATTCTGAATCCGATACTTCCGGTTCATCACATACATAATATCGGTGTTCATGATGGCGCAATAAGGCCCGTAGTTGATTGCTTTTTTTGATTATCGATTTCATCGTGTATCATCAAAAATAAAATCGCACACCCGGGGTTGGTTATCCGGGTGTTTTAGTATCTGTGGCAAGGAGTAGGCCATCCTCCCGGCGCTATCAGAGATACATACTTTATAGATTTGCGAATTTTTACCTCACATTCGGTTCTTCTTATTAAGAACCGCCTAAGATTATGAGCAATATTCTGTGCTAACTGTAGCGTTAGGTTAACATTTTTTTCCATTCTGTAAGCTGATATGAGCATAAAAATAAGACGGCCTGACGTCATAACATCAGGACTTCTTTGAACCTTAAAAAAATAGTTTCCCCTGTTCTCAAAACTGGCAATACAGAACCACTACCTAAGTTAACATGGCGATAAAACCCTTTAACCGGCAGGAACGGCAGCCTTTAGCACGTTCTGTAATAAAGTGTTAACGTAGCTCATTGCAAATAATAACCCTCACACACAATAAATATATGACTTTATCTTGACACGATTGATTCAGATAACCGCATCTGTGCTTCCGCTGCTAGCTGGTGCTGATATATAGCTCGTATCCTGGAACACAGGCTCCGGTTTATCTCTGCCAGCAGCGCTAGAGATCCAAGCCAGGCTTAGGACGTGCTAAAATGCTGTTTGCTCATCTTAGCCCGGGCCTATTGTTATGAGTTGAATGTAAGAACAGAGTCTTCCTGCAGCACAGTGCGGAATAATTCTTTACCTGCGGCGGGTACTCGGCACTTCTATTTATTCTCCGTTATGCTTTATAACAGGTATGTATTAGGGCTTGGTTTTGTTCTACATACAACGTCCGCTGAACGAATCTACAATAGTAATGACTGTTCCTTTCCGGATAGGTCATAGACCCTCCAATAACATTACTATATTGGAGATTGCATCATTAATCATGCAATTAGACGCAAATTTTGAATGATTTTCCTTTTTGGTTTTAATACATGGCACTGTAGCGACAGTTCACTTGTATACCTACTTGTGTATACACAAGTGTACATTTATGCTCTGTTTTTTGTTCTAAATGAATATCACTACACTTCCTTTTTATGTTTTTCTACTGCCTAAATTCTAGCCTCAGCAGATAACCCTGCTCTGATTGTCTTGACTGCTCAGATAAATGACAACTGGAATACGTCTAACACTTTTCTTGAAAACCTGCTAACGGCATACACTATTTCGCCAAGGCGAAATTTAGTTTAAGATAAGTTATCAAGCATTAGCTTTCCCTGCTGGTTGCTAGTTAACGTGCAGGTTATGAATTCTACATTTGTCCATTCTTTAGTTAATCTAGTGATTATAACCCGACAATTCTGAGGTATCTTCCTGACTTATTGCAATAACTAAGTTATCTACTATCACTAATTCTGATGATTGTACTGCTACTGCTTCCCTCTCACCTAATTACTATTATCTTCACCTATCACAATGTCGTTCTGAGGTCTACTTTCATAGAAACGGGAATCCATCACCCTAATGCTAACCCACTATCAGAAAACACTATTTCGGTATTTTTGAGCATCTATAGCGCATTATGGCAACCGAATACTGGAAGCTCACCGCGTAGCTAGTACGCGCCCTTCTGGTTGTAATTCGTGATGTTATCTCTAGTCTAAACCACATGTTCGTGCTAGTAGACTGCAGTGTGTACAATACCTGTATTCTAGCACTTTAATATTACTGTTGTCCGTTTGAAAACTAAAGTGTAAACTTTTGATATAAGCTGTAAGCTGCATCAGTATGAAGCTGGTCACCCTCAGTACGGTACGCTAGCCAGCGTGGACATTATTATCCACCCTTAACCTAGTGTTCCTACCAGTAACGCATCATGAGATACTCAGATATAGGTAAATCATTATCGTATGAAATCCCGCAATGTCTGAGCCAATAACTGTAGTATTCCTCCACTTTTGTTCGCTTTGTGGTGGCACTAAAACTTATTTCTAAATAACATATTGATATACAAATTCTTTACTTCCTTGATGGGTTTGTTAGCGTATACTTTAGATATTTCTTACATTTTCATAGAGTTAAAGAACAAGCGTATGGGGAAAATATATGAGGATAATTCTCTAACCATTGGGCATACACCGCTAGTTCGCTTGAACTGTATTGGCAACGGCCGAATTTTAGCTAAACTTGAATCACGCAACCCAAGCTTCAGTGTTAAATGCCGTATTGGTGCCAATATGATTTGGGAGGCTGAACAATGTGGCATCCTGACCTCTGGTAAAGAGCTGATAGAACCAACTAGCGGCAACACCGGCATAGCTTTGGCTTTCGTTGCTGCGTCACGCGGCTATAAGGTGACGCTAACCATGCCGGACACTATGAGCATTGAACGCCGGAAACTACTGAGAGCACTAGGAGCTAAGCTATTACTAACCGAAGGCACACTAGGAATGAGGGGTGCCATTACCAAAGCAGAAGAAATCGTTACCACTCATCCAGACCGTTATATTAACCTACAACAATTCAACAACCCGGCCAACCCAGCAATCCATGAGAAAACAACTGGCCCAGAAATCTGGGAAGATACCGCTGGCACGATAGACGTATTTGTCTCGGGGGTAGGCACGGGAGGTACCCTCACAGGGGTAAGCCGCTACATTAAACAAACTCAAGGAAAGGCAATCACCGTCGTAGCAGTAGAACCTAGCGCTTCTCCGGTGATTAGCCAAACACTAGCTGGTGAAAAACTAACACCAGGCCCACATCAAATCCAAGGTATTGGAGCAGGTTTTATTCCAGATAACTTAGATCTTACTCTCGTGGATCGTACCGAGCAAATCAGTAACGATGAGGCCATCAACATGGCTCGTAGGCTAATGAGGGAGGAGGGTATACTAGCGGGGATTTCCTCCGGTGCAGCAGTGGTAGCGGCGGTGAAACTAGCCAAAGAAGCTTACTTTGCCAACAAAACTATCGTTGTAATCTTGCCGTCATCCGGCGAGCGCTATCTCAGCACCGCTTTGTTCGCTGATTTATTCAGCACACAAGAATTACAGCAATAAAGCTCAAAAAGAACAGGGAATCAAAAGCGCCTTCAAGGTGCTTTTTTGTGGGCTACAGCAAATCTTCTAGCAGTTAAATATTGATTTTACTTGATGGCTTTAGTATTTAACAATGTATTATTCGGTGTGCAAAAGTAATCGCTCTTTTTAGCTTAAGCTGAATTTCAGTACCACAACAATTACTTCTAATAAGTTGGAAAAATATCTATGTTTCAGCAAGAACTCACTATTACTGCTCCAGATGGTCTGCACACCCGCCCTGCCGCTCAGTTCGTCAAAGAAGCCAAAACCTTCACCTCTGACATCACCGTGACTTCTAGTGGTAAAAGTGCCAGCGCTAAAAGCCTATTTAAACTGCAAACTCTTGGCTTAACTCAAGGCACCATTGTGACCATCAAAGCCAATGGCACAGATGAACAGAAAGCCGTTAAGCAGTTGGTAAAACTGATGGCAGAGCTTGAGTAATTGGCCAGTCTTTGTTAGTTACTACCAATAAAGCATAAGGTAGGGTTATGATTTCAGGTATTTTAGTATCACCGGGCATCGCTTTTGGTAAGGCTCTCCTACTAAAAGATGATGAAATTGTCATCAACCGAAAGAAAATCTCTACAGCTGATGTGGAGCAAGAAGTGTCACGGTTTTTCTCTGGACGCGCTAAAGCATCTAGCCAGTTAGCAGTAATAAAGGCAAAAGCAGGCGAAACCTTCGGGAAAGAGAAAGCAGCCATCTTTGAAGGCCATATTATGTTGCTAGAAGACGAAGAGCTTGAGCAGGAAATTATAGCTCTAATCAAAGATGAACACATAACTGCGGATGCAGCGGCTTACACTGTGATTGAAAGCCAAGTACAGGCATTGGAAGAATTAGACGATGAATATCTGAAAGAGCGGACGGCTGATGTACGTGACATAGGCAAACGCCTACTGCGCAATATACTTAGCATGCCTGTCGTCGACCTAACTACTATTCAAAATGAAGTGATCCTAGTGGCCACCGATTTAACCCCATCTGAAACCGCGCAATTAAACCTGGAAAAAGTATTAGGGTTCATCACTGATCTCGGTGGACGCACTTCGCATACCTCTATCATGGCTCGCTCTTTAGAACTACCAGCTATTGTAGGCACCAGCAATGTAACCACGCAAGTAAAAAGCGGTGATAACCTCATCCTTGATGCAATTAACAATAAGATTTATGTTAATCCAACTCCTCAAGTAATCAAGCAGTTAAAAACAACTCAAAGTCAGTACATCAGTGAAAAACATGATCTAGCTAAGCTAAAATATCTGCCAGCAATTACGCTAGATGGCCACCAAGTTAAAGTTTGCGCTAATATAGGAACAGTAAGAGATGTTACTAGTGCCGAGCGAAACGGCGCTCAAGGAATTGGCCTGTATCGTACTGAATTTCTATTCATGGATCGTGATTCACTGCCTACTGAGGATGAGCAATTGCAGGCTTACAAAGCCGTTGGAGAAGCCATGGGCTCACAGGCAGTGATCATCCGCACCATAGATATTGGGGGCGACAAAGACCTTCCATATATGAACTTGCCAAAGGAAGAGAATCCTTTTCTTGGCTGGCGTGCAATCCGAATTGCGATGGATCATAGAGAAATCTTACATGCCCAACTACGCGCTATCTTGCGCGGGTCTGCGTTCGGCAAGTTACATATCATGTTCCCGATGATCATTTCTGTGGAAGAAGTACGCGATCTAAAAAATGAAATCGAGCATTTAAAAGAACAATTACGCAAAGAAGGTAAGGCGTTCGATGAAACCATAGAAGTGGGGGTAATGGTAGAGACACCCGCTGCGGCTTCTATTGCTCACCACTTAGCTAAAGAAGTTGACTTCTTTAGTATTGGAACAAATGATCTCACCCAATATACTCTGGCGGTAGATCGTGGAAATGAGATGATTTCTCATCTTTACAATCCTTTATCTCCATCTGTGCTGGGCTTAATTAAACAGGTTATTGATGCATCGCACGCAGAAGGTAAATGGACTGGGATGTGCGGTGAGTTGGCTGGCGATGAACGTGCTACACTGCTGCTATTGGGTATGGGGCTGGATGAGTTCAGTATGAGTGCGATCTCAATCCCACGCATCAAAAAAATCATTCGGAATACTAAATTTAAAGATGTGCAAGTGTTAGCGGAACAGGCTTTAGCACAGCCAACAGCGCAAGACCTAATGAATTGCCTGAATATCTTCATACAAGAAAATGCTCTGCCAAACTTCTACGGCTTCGAAAGGTATGAGCAAAGCTCAATTTAATACTTAGGAGAAGATTATGGGGTTATTCAATAAACTGAAATCACTAGTTTCTGATGAGGAGAAAGAAACGAGTACTATCGAGATCATAGCCCCACTTTCTGGTGAAATCATTAACATCGAGGATGTACCGGATGTCGTATTCGCTGACAAGATCGTGGGCGATGGGATTGCTATAAAGCCTTCTGGTGATAAAATTGTTGCCCCTATTAACGGGACTATCGGGAAAATTTTCGACACCAACCATGCTTTTTCTATCAAATCTGACAATGGTATTGAGTTATTCGTTCATTTCGGTATCGATACAATTGAATTGAAAGGCGAAGGCTTTAAGCGTATTGCTGAAGAAGGTCAGCATCTCAAAAAAGGTACTATCATCATTGAGTTTAACCTAAACGTTCTGGAAGAGAAAGCCAAGTCAATCTTGTCTCCAGTTGTCATCTCCAATATGAGCGAAGTCAAAGAGTTGATCAAACTTTCTGGCCATGTTATTGCAGGCGAAACTCCGATTATCCGCATCAGGAAGTAATCCTAAATCAACATAAAGCGACGTTTTGAACGTCGCTTTATTTATATACAGCAATCTCTGCGAGATTAATGCATACCCGCTCTAATGGTTAGAAGGGGTTGAAGTGAAACATAAAAGACATGCTGCGCTCAGTGAAACACCCAGCAGATAGGTGGCGGACGACAAAACAGTAGAACATTGCTACAACCAGACGGACAAGGTTGTCCGCCGAAATACACAACGCGTGTTAGACACCAAACATAACAAAAAATAGAATTTCAGTTTCTGGGAATCGCATCTGTTGCTTAGAACTATATTTCTGAATGTTTAACGGGTACCCACTAGGTCTGATCGGAGGGTATGTGATAGATAGAGCGGTATATCACAGCTCATTCGGCGAATGTACTGCTTTTTCTGGCTGCAAGCGAATAATCTTCACCTGGGGTCTTGACTTTTTAAGTCACTGCCTACTAATATTATTGAGTAATACTCGTTCAAGTAACGTTACACGTTACTTTTCCTTTTCTTTAGTGTCTACCTCTAAAGTAGAGGTGCAGAATAGGCATACAGATTCTCTGGGTTATTCCATTGATCTAATACTTCCGTATCCGGTTTTGCTATATTGTCAATGTTAGATTACTTGAGGTATCCATATCTTTCACGTTACTAACTAAAATAAGTCCAGCACCATAAGCTCACATACCCTATGATAATTTAAAGCAATGTTCTCAAGAATCAGTGCTTCATTCTTCTATCGTCTTTAAGAGTAGAAAACATACTAACGCAATACCATCTCCTACTGATGGCCTAGATGAATGGATCAGCGGATTTACTCCCGTGGCGGTGCCACCTCTTGGATTATAGCTACTATGGCATCATAGTTTTACTCACCCTACTGGTTTATTTTCTTCTGGTTTGATCCATACTCCACTGGACGCTCTTTTGGTAGATTTTTGTGTGTTTGTATATAAAGATATATAATATATTGTTCATCATTGAGAAATATTATGTTGTGTTTTCAGATATATCACATAAAATGATGAGCCTAAGCTTGTGTGTAACAGTTATCCATTAAGAGTTAAATCTATCAGGCGATTTTATCTAAGACAGGTTGAACCAATTGATTCCCAGCATATAAGCGTGCATTAAGGCTACCAATATAATACTGACCGCCTCTGACTGGTTTCGGATTTCCTTCCGATAACACCACGTTGATTAACCCTTTGTGCCAACCAATCGGTTGCATAATAACTTGCCAGAAGTGCCCCCGTAAGCTTGCTTCTATCGCCTTTACTGGTAGCGGACAACGCTCAGTAATTTCACTGGCCACTTCTATTTCCCAAGGACGAAGAAACAAATCAACGGTGCCCTGTTTCAGCGTCTGGAAACACAATGGCCACTGGTGAGAACCGACAAACAACTGCGAACCCCGGATTTCACCACTGAAACAGTTTACTTCCCCGATAAACTCCAATACGAAGCGACTCGCTGGTTCGCGCATAATCGCTTCTGGCAACCCAACTTGTTCAATATTACCCTGGCTCATTACAACGACGCGGTCAGCCACTTCCATAGCTTCTTCTTGATCGTGAGTCACAAATACACTGGTAAACTTCAACTCTTCATGCAACTGACGCAACCATCGTCGCAATTCCTTACGAACCTGCGCATCTAGTGCACCAAAAGGCTCATCGAGTAGCAAGATCTGTGGCTCCACCGCCAAGGCACGCGCAAGCGCCACCCGCTGTTTCTGGCCACCAGATAACTGTGATGGGTAACGGTTAGCTACGTGGCTTAACTGCACCATCTTGAGCAATTGGCTGACTTTCTTCTTGATCGAAGCCACCTTCTGCCGTTTATTACGTGGCATCACGCTCAATCCAAAGGCGATATTATCGAATACTGTCATATGCCGGAACAAAGCGTAATGCTGAAATACAAAACCCACGCGACGATCGCGCGCATGCATATAGCTAACATCGGTACTATAGAAACTTAGGGTCCCGCTGCTAGGGCTTTCTAGCCCAGCAATAATGCGCAGCAACGTAGTTTTTCCAGAACCTGAAGGGCCTAGCAAGGCTACCATTTCCCCGGAAAGAATATTAAGCGATATATCCTTTAATACATTAGTAAGGCCAAAAGATTTGTTAATACTGTTAATCTCAATACTCATAATTCGCCTCCTGCTTTAACCGTGCGTTCTGGCGTTCCAAATGCCATTTTAAAGTGTTTTTACAAAACAGAGTTAGTATCGCCATCAAGGTGAGGAACGCGGCGGCAGTATAAGAGCCCACGGTATTGTAATCCTGCTGCAGTAGTTCGACTTGTAGTGGTAAGCTATAAGTTTCACCGCGAATTGAACCTGATACTATCGAAACTGCACCAAACTCACCGATAGCGCGGGCATTTGTCAGCACCACACCATACAGTAACGCCCAGCGAATGTTAGGTAAGGTAACATGCCAGAACATTTGCCACCCAGATGCCCCTAAAATTATGGCGGCTTCTTCTTCCTGGCTACCCTGACTGAGCATTATCGAAACAAGCTCGCGCACAACAAATGGACAGGTAATGAAGATTGTCACCAAAACCATGCCGGGCCAAGAAAACACAATCTGGATGCTATGCGTATTGAGCCAACTTCCTAACAATCCATTGCTGCCATAAAAGAGTAGATAAATCAACCCCGCTACCACTGGTGAAACGGCTAACGGGATATCCATCAGGGTCAGCAATAACTGGCGCCCTGGGAAAGTAAACCGTGTCACCAGCCAAGCCAGAAGCGTACCAAAAATAAGGTTGATCGGCACAGTGAGCAAGCCGATCAGTATCGTGAGCCAAATGGCGTGCAACATGTCTGGATCAATTAAATTGCTCCATATTAGGCTGATCCCTTTTGAAAAAGCCTCAGAAAAAATTGATGCTATAGGTACCAGCAGCAGTAAGACCGAGAACAACGTACCAATGGCAATCAGTGACCATTTCCCCCAATTGATACTGACACTCTCAACCCCCTTGACAGTAGAAATTTCAGGCATGATTCCCCCCAATTCGTTGCCCAAAACGGCTTTGAAAAACATTAATACTAAATAGCAACAATAGCGACACCCCCAACAGCACCGAAGCGATAGCGCTGGCCGCTGGGTAGTCAAACTCTTGCAGGCGCACAAAAATTATTAGCGAGGCTACTTCCGTCTTCCAAGCGATATTGCCGGCAATAAAAATCACTGCACCAAATTCCCCTAGACTTCGGGTGAAAGAGATAGCTGTTCCTGCCAATAATGCAGGTACCATTTCCGGTAGCACCACGCGGAGAAAGGTATGCCAACGGGTAGCCCCTAAAGTTTCAGCCGCTTCTTCGTATTCTCCACCCAGCTCCTCGAGAACCGGCTGAACGCTGCGCACTACAAACGGCAAGCTGGTGAACGCCATCGCCACTGCAATACCCAACCAAGTAAAACTCACCTGGATATCAAAATGTGCCAACCATTGACCATACCAACCTGTCGTAGAGAATAACCCAGACAGAGTTAAACCGGCCACTGCGGTTGGTAATGCAAAAGGCAGATCGATTAAACCATCCAGCAATGACCGACCAGGAAAGCGATACCGAGTCAGGATCCATGCCATTAGCATACCGAAGATGGCGTTGAATAAGCTTGCAACACCTGCCGCTAGCAGCGTCACCTTATACGCTGCCACGACTTGAGGGTTGGAAATCACCCGCCAATATTGCAGCAAGCTCATCTGTGCCACCTGAATCACCATCGCACTGAGCGGTAGCAACATGATCAGACAAATATAAAATAGGCTACTCCCGAGGCTAAGACCAAAGCCAGGCAGAACCCGCTTCCCAGAGAAGGCCAACATTTACTTATGTCCCGCAGATAATAGCTGATCTAGCTCAGCGCCTGCGGAAAAATGGGTTTTCATTACTGCAGGCCACCCACCAAATTGATCTTCTACTCGAAACAGGCGTGTATACGGGAACTGCCATTTCGAAGCTACCATCACTGCTTCATCGTAGACGCGATAATAAAATTGAGCGATCAACTTCTGCGATTCCGAGCTATAGAGATAATGGAGATAATCCTTAGCGACTTGCGTATTGCCATTTCTCTCAATATTTTTATCCAACCAAGCTACTGGGAATTCTGCTAGAATATTCACGGTTGGTACTATTACATCATATTTATCTTTGCCGTACTGCTGCCGAATGTTATTCACTTCTGACTCAAAGCTAATCAAAACATCACCAAGCCCGCGCTCAACAAAAGTTGTAGTCGCGCCCCGACCACCGGTATCGAACACCACTACATTTTTCAGAAGGCGAGTCATAAAAGCACGGGTCTCGACCTGATCGTTACCATCAGCCTGACTGGCCGCAACCCAAGCAGCAAGATAGGTGTAGCGGCCATTACCGGAAGTTTTCGGATTTGGGAATACCAATTTCACATCATCACGCACTAGATCATGCCAAGTCTGGATTCTTTTTGGGTTGCCCTTTCTCACTAAAAATGCCATGGTTGAATAAAATGGCGAGCTGTTATTAGGCAGCCGGGACTGCCAACTAGCTGAGAGTAACTGCCCCCGATCATGTAGGATCTGTACATCGCTTACCTGATTATAAGTTACTACGTCCGCGCGTAACCCTTGCAGGATCGCAAGTGCCTGTTTGGAAGAACCAGCATGTGACTGCTTAATGGTCAGTTTTTCGTGCGGGTGCTGCTGGGCCCATTGCTGTTCAAAGCCGCTATTCAGCGCGGTAAACAATTCACGAGAAATGTCATAAGAGCTGTTCAGTAATTCCGCTGACGATGCACTACAACTGGCTAATAGCGCGGAAGCTAGCCATCTTTTTAAGATAATATGTTTTGCCGCAGTTTGTTTCATTATTCACCTTAGTTCGCCAAGTCGATTATCCATCTTTCCTATTAATAGAGTCAGTGTATTTATAACTTACTGTAGAGCTATAACGCTTTTATATACTTTTTCATGATTCTCAAGAAAAAAATACTATAACGAATACTTTGATAAGCACCTTAGGGTTTCTTAGTCACTACCCATAGCATGACTGGAGTAAGCTATTACCACGTAGCCCACGCCTAAAACTAAGCCAATAAAGGGTTTTCTGGCATCCCTACTTAACCTTAATAAAGACGGTTTTTTGGACGCTGCTATACCTATCATGATTTTGTTATTCTAGCTAAGGCGTACAGGGAGATTGTGCTTATAGCTGTGGGTTACTTCTAAGCTAGATACTCTTCTAATAGCCTAATTTTTAGCGTATCCTAGTACTGGATGAGCTCCTTCGACTTGTCCATTCCCCGCTAAAATAGAGGTGATATACTTGCTTTGCTCCAGTATATGCAGTGCTTGCCAAACTCTTCATCGGTAATTACTGTAGAGATACTGAACTACTTTTTAGATATTCCAAAACGGCATCCTAAGCTTACTGCTTCATAACTTTATCGCATTGTAACCCATGCTCTCCACCTACCTAACCGAGCTCTTTTATTGAGCGATTATCAATAGCTTTATTATTCTTGGGAAACGTATGCTAATAGGCAAGGAGATGGCTATGGCGACTTGACACAACGCTGTGTAGGCGATAATTTCTTCCCACAACCCTAGAATTAATGGCGCTGTAAAACATTGGCCTGATGACTTTTAGATTACCAAGTCCATTTTCGCTGATGTCAGTCTTACTGCCAAACCCGTTGAATGCTTATAAGTTAAAAAAGAAAATAAGATTGGCTAACAGCAAGTTAGTAACGGAAACTACCCTAACCATAATTGGAGAATATTTATTCTATTACTCTTTAACAGAAGAGTCTTTCTTAAAAGGCAGGCTATCTCATTTATAGCCTAAGCTCAACTTAGTACTCTTGATTGTCGTTCTGTATCCTACTAGACTAACAATGTCTTTTAAATTTAGATTTAAGAGTTTTGTATATATTGACTACGCTATCATTTTCCCTTAACAGTCAGATGATAATAATTTTCTATTACCACGCCGAGATAATCAGCATGCACCCGATGATAGGCGGAGAGACAGTAAATATTGTCAACCTTTTTATCACTCAACTACCATCTTACCTCTCTCTTGCGTCATGACGAGCAGAGCAAGATTGTAATTTAGTGTGCAGTAAACATTCAGTTTCGGCGCGTTTCATATGCGTATTAGTGTATTGTGCTTAGCACAACCTAATTATGGACTCATTGAAAATGATCTTGTAAAATATACGAGTTGCTATTGATATGGACATTTAAGTTAGTGTTGATTAAGGCTTTATCTCTGATTATTCTGAGGTAAATGTAATGCACAATACCAAATTGCAATTTACCCGCCATTTAGGCTTCTTGAAGCTCTTCAATCATTAAAACAGCGCAAAAATGTGGACTAGCGGTTAATTAAGAGGATTCCCAGCAAGCCTACATTTGTGGTAGCAAATTTGTACAGGGCCACACGCAACCGTCATTACGCACGCGGAGTATGTACGGAGTGTGATAAAAGCTCAAGTTATCACATAGAAAATAAAATAATCTAAGAAGAAAGGTTCTTTGAACATACTCTTTCCTTTTTTGCTGAAGCGGTATAAATAATAATAGATGAGTATACTCGCTCTCTCTGAAGTAAAATCCTTCTTCCTAGCACTGCAGAATACCATCTGCATACAACTAGCCCAAGCTGACGGTGGTGCCAGTTTCAGTGAAGACCAATGGGCGTGTGCAGAAGGTGGGGGCGGCTGTAGCCGCGTACTGGCTAGCGGCAACGTATTCGAAAAAGCGGGGGTGAACTTTTCCCACATCTTCGGCGCCACGCTGCCCGCATCTGCTACTACGCATCGCCCTGAACTTATCGGGCGTACTTTCCAAGCACTAGGGGTATCACTAGTGGTGCATCCGCTTAACCCTTACATCCCCACTAGCCACGCCAACGTGCGTTTCTTTATTGCCGAAAAACCGGGTGAAGATGCGGTGTGGTGGTTTGGTGGTGGATTTGACTTAACCCCGTTCTACGGCTTTAAAGAGGACGTGGTTCACTGGCATCGTACCGCCCAGCGATTGTGCTCCCCTTTCGGAAATGACCTCTATGCGAAATACAAAAAATGGTGTGATGATTACTTTTTTATCAAGCACCGCAATGAACCACGGGGTATCGGCGGCCTATTCTATGACGATCTAAACACACCAAATTTTAACCACTGCTTCGCTTTTACCCGCCAGGTAGGTGAAGGCTTCCTTGATGCCTATCTCCCAATCATTGAAAAGCGCAAACCGCTTCGCTGGGGGAGGCGTGAACGCCAATTCCAACTGTATCGCCGTAGTCGTTATGTGGAGTTTAACTTAGTCTGGGATCGCGGCACACTGTTCGGGTTACAAACTGGTGGTTGTGCTGAGTCAATACTAATGTCGATGCCGCCACTAGTACGCTGGGAATACCACTACCAACCGCAAGAAAATAGCCATGAAGCAGCACTTTGCCGTGATTTCCTGCCAGTTCGTAACTGGGTAATGGAGGTTTGATCATGCTATTTTAATCTATGTGACGGCCTGCCAGCAGGTAATCAGTGATTTTGTGTCCAGGATACAGATCCTAGTGCACAATGCCGATCACACTGGTGGAACAAGCTATTGAGGAATGCACAATCAAATTTATATTTTCCTGCAAGTGGGGAAATATTGGCATAACAGATCGCAAGAACGTAACCTGCTAAAAGCAGGATAAACTAGTGCTCGCCACTTACCACCCGTTATCCCACTCAATGATAGAAAACTCGCATTGATTTTGAGTCCACGCGCTAAAATATACAGCGCTAATACTATCCGCGCGCACACTCAATATGCCTAGCTTTATATTATCTTCTTCTCCAATTGGAGTTGAATTAATAACCATAACCCCTTTACATGTAAAGACCAATCCTACTGCACTAACTCACGCAATCAACGCCTGAAATACCTACACTGCTCGTCGTTTTATACACTTTACTAGACAAACAAAAATTACGCTTATTTTAAACCTATGTTTCTAAATTATTACAGATACCATCTTTATTTTTTAGTCGAGAAATATAGCCATTGCATTGTTAATACTGACACTTCTGTACTAGTCACCTCTTTTGTAAACTAATCACCTAATTTCATTATACCTCACTAAGTAGGTCACAAGAACAGCTAAGGCCGAGGTAACTGCCGAAATTCCGTGTATAGATATTTAAACCCCACCACCAGCCGGCCCACTAGCCGGTTATAAATACACGATTAGAATCAACGTTATTTTCAAATTCAACAAGTATTTATGATCCTAGTCAATAAAGGCACTAATCCGGGCACAATAACTGATAGCGCTAACGTAATATAGATATTCTAAATAGAATTGAAGCTTCTAGGTTTATCATGCTATTCAGATACATAGTAATATAAAAATAAGTGCTCTAATGACCTCATGTCCTCCTCAGGGGACTTATCCTAGTGGGCTGGTTTGATATTCTTTCGCTATTCCAAGCAAGTTGAAGATTCCTGGGCGGACTCAGTCTTCTGTTTGACTGAGTAGCTGTTACCTTCGTCCTAGTTATTCCAATTTAATTATAAGTATACTAATCAGTCACCTTCAAGGCTAGTGAGTGAGGCTAGCTTGGCGTTGCTTGACGGTTTCATAATAGCTACCTTATTGTCATTGCTAAAGTTAATATGCTCAAATTCACCATTTTATATATCTATAGGATACAGTTGTCTAGCCTTCACTCACCAGTACTCTGCTTATCGGAGTGTGCACCCTACACTCGCCGCTGCAAAGGGAGCGAGTGGCGCATAAATCCTTTTTTAGAAGCTAACTGTTGTCAACATACCTAACTATTCACCTGAATTCCTTACACGGCTGTCGTGCACACCATCAAGTCACGGTGGAATTTAGGCCACATACCGATGTATTATTGATTTTTCTGGTCAACCCCGTAGCTACCCGCCTATATTCTTCTTAATACACCTTATATACCCGTTTCTCTTACCAATCAAGACTCTACGTTTGGCGTTATCAGTTAACATATAGACTGGGAACATCAAGGTTCTATGTGCAGATTATCAATAGGATATTGAACATGAGTGTCCTATGAAGTAAACGTCATGGGCACTCTCCTTGCCGATTTCACTCATACTGTCTCAGGCGAAGAAGCATGGTTTAATGCGCACTCTCCGAAAGTGAATAGCTGATCACTATCTGTATCGCTTCCAGCCTTATGTGCGCGAGCGCTGGTTCGGGGTACTCTTCTTGCCTCGGTTTCTATTTTCATAATTACTTTATATGTAACAACCACTTTCCTATCTACACACAAGGTTATACTTGGAATATAAATCAGTCTGTCTGTGCAATCACCTTCCTTTCACTCAAGCCCAAGGTTTATTTTCACTCTAAGGAAACAGCACTGATAGTCTAATTCTTGATACCTAGTGTAACTAATAGTGAGGAAATACCAGCCGGTAATCCTGAGCACTGTCCTGCCTGTTTTACCGACTGCTACCATGGCATAGCGAATGGTAATGAATCTTGACCCAATCAGTATCATTCTTCGTGTTTTGCATAATGCTATGCACGCTAAAGACAAGCGGAAACATAGGCGTGTATTCAGCCCGTTCTTAAATGCATGCATTTGTCTTTTTTACTCTCTTTCCGAACAGTACGTCTCATTGGCCTAGCACGTGTCATAGACGTCGTTTATCATCAGTTGCAACAATGCCGGAGGCCAAGCCTTGGATCGAGTGGCATAACTGGGTCCCTCGAAAAGGCTTTATAACCTCATCTAAGGCATGTGTTCCGAATTAAACAGGCATTGAGCGTCATTTACGCTCAGTGTTAGAACATCACGCCACTATTCTACCCGCGCAAACTGATGAGCACACAACAGGAATACTCAGCAAACAATTTGACACCGAGCAGATAACGGCGCTAAGTGACCAGCCACTGTTGCTACTAGCCCTACCTAAAATTGTCGTTATCCCTCACCGCCTGGCAGCGGTGGCCTCACAAGCTTGTCGGTTTCCAAGAACCCGCTCCCGGTTTTCATGCACTAGCAACCTAGTTGACATATTATCAGCAGATGGCCATGCTGCTAATTCAATACCCAGCGCGCCTTCTCTCAAAGGTACTGGCACATGAAGTTCATATCAGGATTGCAGAGAGCTAAAAATATGGCGTGGGTACGGCATTGATTAAGCTAGTAAAGTACTGTTATAGGAACTGTTGTACTCTAGAGAGGCAACAAATTACCCATCTAGTAGGTAGTAACTATGAGTGCAAAAATGTAGGAAATAGTAATGCTAGCTGTTCCGCATTTACCTAAAAGACTGCAATACACCCTCGCAGAGAATGCGCCTGCATAAATATGATAAACCCACATTACCTCGTCTCACGCAGAATGGGAAAACCTCTTTATAAAAATCTATTTTTTGGTATTAACCAGACATACTGATGGATAGGCCGGTAGGCAGATCAATTATCATTAGCAGTTTTCGTCATAACCGCTACTATAAAGAGATAAGAGCACCCACTCCAGCATCGCTCGGCCTACACAGGCAATAGTAATAGACTACTAGTCGATCTGTATTTTAAAAATTTAAAAACTAATGAGTAATATTTAGTCACTTTTTAAGCAAACAATAATCCGTAATTTTGCAAATAAAATAATTTTATTATGTTGAGAGTCTTGGTGGCAGGCAGCCTAAACACAGCCGATACAACATCGCCACTTGCGATGGTAGTGCACCAAACCCTAGCGGGAACAGTCTATTTCTCTCGACGACACCTATGTTAATGAGGCATGTCCGCCCGAAGCCAGGATAGCTCACGAGTTCTAAAACAGATCGCGTGCATACTAAGCAGTACGCTACTACTATCAGTTATAAAACAAATCACACATCACCCGGTAGTCGTAGATCAGATAGGCTTAAAGCTAATCGTAAATAACTTTGATAAAACAGAAAATATATCGCGAGCACGTTCTTTCCCTAGAAAGAACTCTAATGCATAAGCATGCATTATTAAAGAAAGCTAAAGTAACTGCTCAGTGCAGACCTGGCGTATACCAACCGCAGGAAGTGATATTTTATACGTGTAATTTGTTGTCTTCTAAGCCGAGAGATGTATATAAAAACTTGCTTTACCGAAACCAAGTCATGGCCATGCTAAATAAGAAGAGACTGAAATAGCAGTTACTACATTATACGGCGATCACGCATGAGTAATGCGGGTGTCGGCAAATAAGTTATCGCTTTGCCGGGATAAATACGGCTATGATACCTTCCTGGGAAAAAAGCACCACAAGCAGCAGCCTTAAAAAGATATCCCGAAGAGCGACTCAAAGTCAAAATTGTTCCACAAGCAATGATAATAAATACTAAGTCCATCACTGAACAGGTCGCAGAGTAACCTGTCAGCAACTGAGATGACAGCCTTGGTTCTTCTAACCATTTTTTTATGACGAGCAGGGCTACTGCTATTAGGCTAATCAGAGCTAGAGAGCAAAATGCATTTCAGACTATTCATTACCAATCGATAATACCTAATGCAACTGAGTTTTGGTTTGTGTGTACACATGTCTGAGTAAAATGCTTCTACTCCTAGCCACACATATCTGTGTGGAATTTACTAAGAGCCTTCACTTAATATGTGAGTAAAATCCACAAAACATATAAAACCGGATAAGATATAGCCGATAGGAAGATCTAAGCAAAATCATCCATTTTAGTTGATGTACTTTATGCGCGTCAGCTAGACAATGGCTATTTAATGCACTTATTGCATACTATTGATGTCTGTAATAGTGATTGTGAATGCGGTGCATTCCCCGACACGCTAGGCGCTCCATGAAAAGACTGGAATAGTTTATAGGTATAGAGGAGAGGGTAGCTAAACGAAATGCTATGCTAATGAACCTGACTAGTAATGTTGTATTACTATCTGGATATCATTTACCTATAAACAAGGTATTCATATTAACCTTATCTAACCGGCAACCTATCGAACATTCTTATATAGAGAATTACAAGATGAATAGCACCTTACAACTAGCTAGGAGCACAGTTATTGCCACCCTGGATGAATTTATGGGCTATTCCATGCAGTGGAATAGCCCATAACCTAGAATACAAAATATTCGTTACGTGGCTCTAGGCTCATACAGTGCATAGAGCAAATAATCTGATTCTGCTTATTAGCTCCGTTTGAACGAGGATGGCCTTTCAGCAACATGCTATGTCAGGGTATATAGTTACTCCTGTTCATATCTGCGAGTCTCGCACCTAACATATGTAAACTTCCATTAAAAGAAGGCCATAGCGACACACCTAACTCGACCTCAATCGAGTTAGAAGAGCAGTCGACGAAACCCTAGGGTGATTTCAAGCTGTTATGTCGGTATTATTACCCAATATATAAGCTGGCTTGTAGAAATAAAGTCTTCAGTGATGCCACACTCCAGAGCCAGAGGCATCATGATAATGCTGTTCGAGTCATAAAGACTGGTGGATGGCACTCGTTCGACAAACAAAGTGCCCTTGAGTGAATCCCTTGTGTTGTCAAGGTCAAAAGGCTTTTATACTCAACTGTAGAAAGACCATTTCCCGATACTTCATCTGTAAAACTAAGGGCTTATTCAGCCCTTATGCAATTATCAATCACAGTCAATTACCTTTGTTAACCTCATTCTGAACACAACCATCTTTACCTGCCAGGAGGCAGGTAGTGGTTAAGTTTTACTTTTAAATAAAGTGATGTTTGAGTTTTGTGAGTAAATACACCGTAAAGCGTGAATACCATACCAAACCCTGATGAATTACAACACCATCAACAAACGTTCATTACATAATTAATTTGGCGTCAAATGATACGCTAATAAATCATTTACCCTTTTAATAATCCTGTACAAATACCAATATATCAAAGACGATCGCCCCGAAAACTAACGGAGACTGTTAAATAACTAGTCATGACACGCCACCAGCTCTTGAAAAAAACCTATTCTATTTCAAACGCTAGACTTGATACCTAGCAGAATAACTCTCCTCAGCGAATCGTTGATCTGACATACCTTCTTTCTTTCCGAGCGATACGAATGATGTTTTTGAAGCGTTGAGATGGTAGACGTAGCAAAATTGCCTTGCATATATTAGGTGCATGCCTAAGCGGCTATTGAGTTCGTTCCAGCGTAAGCGCCAGCTTTTTCTGATTCAAATATGTGCCACCCAAAGTTCAAAAAGCGTCTCTAACAGGAAATTAGGCTTCTTCTGTTGAAGCCTAATACACAACCTTCAAGCTATTCATGAAGTTTAGTGCTATTTTCAAAGCACATATTCTAAGCGGCACCTCTGCCATCTAGATAATGTAGAGCTGATCTATGCCGAAGAATAAAAGCCTATAGAATATATGTTCTTTTATGCGTTTTACCAAAGCAACAAAGATATTGTGACTCTTGCATTTTTAAGTTATTTTAGATTTCCAAGGAAATACTTTTTATTTTAGATGTTTAAATAAGGAAGTTTTGTTTCCTCGAGAATGCATATAGAGACGAGGAATGCTGTTCCCTTAACTACCTCTGCTATGAGACGACTTATCTATGGTAAGGTACGATACATAATGCGTACAGCATATACAGATGCTGGTCTAACAAATCGATTAGCTATTAACTCATTGCATCGCTGCCTGTAAATATCAACGCGCTTGACTCCTGTTCATTTTATATTTTCTTAAACTGATTACCAGGTAAGGACTCATTATACCTGTAGTATACAAGGGTATAATCTAGTTACCCATCTGCATACTATATGTCTTATTTTTATTAGCTTCGCCTTGTAACTGCTGTCATGGTAGTTATGATGAGCTCAGTACACTTACATCACCACAGCACAAAAGAGCTTTGAGGGAGGCGTCCTTTCGGGTATTCAAATCTAATTTAGCGAAATTTAATCTGTTAACTACAGTCGGTCAGTTCTGTGTTCATCAACGGTTCAATGGGGATATGCTGATCTGCGTAAAAATATTGATCTAGCTTTGACTTTAAAGACTTGATCCAGCTGATCCCTAAATCCATAAGTCTGAGTTTATCTATTATTAGACTGTATCCCGCAAATAGAAATATATAAAACTCAATCGCTTGAGTTTAGTTAGATCTTTAATCATTTTTTATAGATAAAGCAATCTATTATTTCCGAACATCTATGGAAATTAGATGAGAATGCTTTTCTTGTTTCACCTTATTGGGATGTCAATGACATTGCAATCCTCCTTAACTTCTGTTAGCAGATTATATCTGCATAGCTCTATATGATTAGATTGATTTTGTCATCCTCGATATACTGAGCACATATATGATCCGCCAGCCTGTTATAGTTCCGACGCGCAACTACTTTTATAAACAAGCCCCATAAAAGCAAAGCACTAGTGGAAACAGTGAACTGATGATTCTAGAGTTTGTCAGTCGTCTGAGTAATCTGGCACATGACGAGGCACCTAATACATGGGCGATATTACATCCATAACCATATCACATTTAAAAAATCAAGACTTTCAGCAATTATAGTACATTTATACCAGACAGCGTCTAAGTTGACTGTGTCTTTTTTTGAAAATAAACATGTTTTTATACGCTAATGTTCATTCGCACAGCACACAGGCGATGATTTTAACCAGAATTAATCGCCTATGAGCCTGGTAAGGTTGTTGGCGCATTACTTTATATCCATAATCGTTGATTTGTGTTTAATTAGCAATCACTATTGAATCAGCAAGTGATGGAGGAAATCTAGTGCGCATAAGGAAAACCTCTTTGCTACTTAACTGTAATTCGACATCAAATATAATGTGTTTACTTGAACGCGTAGGTGCCACTGTCACACATTCTTAAATGTGTCTCTTCAGACATCTCTACCTTTCAATAACAAGAGGGCTATTGTTAAAAATGCCGCATGGATAGTATTATCCAGTTTAACTGTAAGATATTCAAATTAGCTACGAGTTAAGGAATACACTTATTTTACTTACCCACACTCTAAGCATACCAACTAGAGTTATCTCATTAATTAAGCAATTAAATTGAATTTTCCAACTTATCAAGTTTCTATCGAGCTTCAATTTTTTTATTTAGGTACCTCCATCAATTAGTATTGACCTACTTTACCTTATTCTATAAGAAGCTTTGCCAAAAAATTGTAGATCTCAACGACTTCATCTTTGGAATATAAGTGTTAGTTATAGAAACTGCGTTATTTTTATGTTTTCAAATGCACACTAAATATGTTCACTTAGTAATCGTAGAAAATATTTGTATTACAGTTACGTACGCCTAATAAAGTTATGCATAATTGCCAAAGCGCAAACTTATAATTTTATAACATGTTTAGTATACGACTCATTATAATAATCTATTTCTATTTTCTTTATAGCATGAATTTTTCTTACTAATCTAATTATATTCTAGATAGTAATAACGCCGATGCTATGAAGTGACATCATCCTGCTCACAAGTAAATGCTTGTACGATAAATAAATTTGCATTAATAAATGATTATGATTAGCTGAGATAGTTATCCAGCTTTGCTCCCTATTCCTGCAACTTTAACTTAATCTTGTTACCTATCAAAGCACATCAACCTATTACCACACAGAATAATGATAGTTAACAACGTATCTGAAGTTTACTACAATGCTGCTTAAATTATTTTTGAAATAGATTTCAATTATTGTTATGCAGCACCAGCGAAGTAGTGAGACTAAACGTTAGGTATGGTTATTTTATTTCTGTATTGTAAAGCAAGATGTATACTGAAAATAAATGAGTGTAGCAGGGCTATGAGCATGATGAGTTTTTAAACTCTTTTAAACACCGCATGCAACCTAGTTCATCAATACACTCATATTTATTAGTCAATAGTAGCCATGTACAGACAGCTTGTAAGAAAATAAAAACTAATAAAGTGTTTTACTTGTAACAATTATGAGAAAATTGACTTTTTAAAAGTCTGGTTTTGAACTCATCTCCGCTCGCAATCAAGTTACAACTTGATTGGCAGAGAGTTCTAATTCTTGCATTTTAATGCATGCACCATCAATGCAATTGCTATCGCAAAAGAATTAACACCAACACTTTTAATAGCACCTAGCCTAACGCTAGGGTATGCGTCGCATTGTACCCTAGAAGCTACTTAATCGGGCAGCGATAAGTGCCTCCTTAAGATTAGCGTAAATGAGAATAGGCTTTATGACTGCTAAAACCTTTGCTATTCAGCTGTGTCTGTCAAACAAGGACAACATTTAAATAACCAACCCTATTGAATACGTCTATTTTAACAAAAACCACAAACTTTTATTTTTAAGAAAACAACTTTCACATGGCTAGTGCAATAATCACCATTTTAATTTTATTTTAATTTTAACGCTTTATAATCGCTTTTATGTTACAAAGATGATCAGACAAACCGCTTCAACATTACGGAAACCATTCAGAAGCGCATCTCAACATGTACAAGCTCCCGTAAAACTGTAATACAATTAAAAGACCCCAATAGCTAGGGGACAAGGAATAACCTATAAATTCATGATCGGTGTGCGATTTTATAGAATGCCCAGATCGTCAACTATTACTAAAGACGCGCAGCGAAGCCGGCCTCACATTAGATGACCCGTAGCGTTAGATCTACAATACCGCCGATCCTATATCGCAGTCATTTTAGCGCAACCAACGGTTATTAAAGAGCCGATACTGCACGACGAGCAAGCACTTATCTGGATTAAATGTAGTCCTAATAGCTATTATAAATTTATATATGAGGTCACAGCATGATTTGCCCAGTAATCAAGCTTGCTCAAGAATTAATCAAAAAACCCTCCCTCAGCCCATATGATGCCGGCTGTCAACAATTATTGATGACACGCCTAAATGCAATCGACTTTACGGTGGAACCGTTAGATTTCAATGATACTCAGAACTTCTGGGCATGGCGTGGTGAGGGCCGAACGCTAGCATTTGCTGGCCACACCGATGTCGTACCAGTAGGCGAGGAGAAATTCTGGAACAACCCTCCGTTTAAACCAACCATCCGTGATGGCATGCTATACGGACGAGGCGCAGCAGACATGAAAGGATCGTTAGCGGCGATGATAGTAGCAGCTGAGCGCTTTGTTGCCAGCAACCCGCATCATCAAGGGCGGCTGGCGTTTCTGATTACCTCAGATGAAGAAACCAGAGCCATCGACGGCACAGTAAAAGTTGTTGAGGCACTAATGGCACGCAACGAGCATCTCGATTATTGCTTAGTCGGCGAACCATCCAGCGCCAACCGCGTTGGCGATATTGTAAAAAATGGCCGGCGTGGTTCACTCACTGCAGACTTGTGTATTCACGGTGTTCAGGGTCATGTCGCCTATCCGGATTTAGCATATAATCCAGTACAACGAGCGATGCCAGCACTGAATGAGTTGGCGGGGATCGAGTGGGATAAGGGCAACGAATGCTTTCCTCCGACAAGCATGCAAATTACCAATATTAAGGCTGGCACAAATAGCAAAAATGTGATACCAGCTGAAATGTGTGTGCAATTTAACTTCCGATTTAGCTCTGAGTTAAGCGATGAGCTAATCAAAAAACGCGTTGCATCGCTGCTAGAACGCCACCAACTAAACTACACCATTGAATGGCATCTTTCTGGCCAACCATTCCTCACGCCACGCGGAGTACTCGTGGAGGCTGTGGTCAATGCAGTTAAGCAATATTCTAAATTAACACCACAGCTTCTAACTACAGGTGGTACATCCGATGGCCGATTTATCGCTAAAATGGGGGGACAGGTTGTGGAGCTTGGCCCAGTCAATGCCACCATCCATAAGATTAACGAATGCGTGAATACCGCCGATCTGCAACTTCTCAGCCGCATGTACCAACATATCATGGCAGAACTGATCGCATGATCACCACAGACATACTTAACTGTTGCTATAACCGAGCACTTCGCAATACTCAGCAGTCACTACCGGCTGCAGCCTGCTGCAGCGATCATATTTCTGGGCACTCAGGCACCACTGAACCCAGTAGCGATGGAAGTGTTGATCTACGCGTAATATGACTCGTGTCAATTGGCGATCTACCATAGAAGATTTAATTGGAGACGCTCCATATTTGACAAGCCGGTCAACTGACCAACCTTTCGGTGCTGTTAGCTACCGAGTGCTCGTAACCCATACTACGCTAGCTGGTATTTGCTCTAGGTACCGTCCAGCCATCACTGCTGGGCAGTGATCTCGACATCTATAATTTATTTCTATTACCAACAGACAACAATCTAAAAATAGAATTCTTCGAGTACAAGGGGATTTCTACATACTGGAAACTGATTAATACACATATAATACATAAAAATAGCTTGAGCGTTCCAGTCTTTTCTTCCAATGACAGGTGATAAACGGCAAAACCTCTAGCCGTGCCTATTAGCGCCTGCCCTACGCTAATTACTGATGTGCGCTCTCACAGAGAAGTACTCATTTCACATTGTTCCCTAGTGCAAGCACTGCTAAATACACGCACAGACACAGTACTTTCCTTTATTTACTGACCTGCAGGATTACCATGGTTCTATAACATCTATTTTACCTACATAGCTTGCTGTTAATACACCAACTCAAAGTATCAAAGAAGTAAAAAAGCCATAGCTTCAGTGTATAACCGAAGCTAACCGAAAGAAATATAGTATCTATATGTTTATGCTGTGATACAAACCAGCTATAAGCTATACCCTGTCGCCATAGTGCAGTTAGTACAACAATGCGCGTAATGCGTTCTAAATGCAATCTCTACGACTACAATTGAAAGCAGAAAGGGCCAGAAGCCATAAAATATCAAATACTTCAGGTGCTATATCTACCAAATATGAATGTATACCGAGCATATTCATCAGCCGACTTCAATCCCACAACGCACTAGGTTAGTACTCAGTACTAACTCAGGAATTAGTTACCGTAGCCAGTAAAGATCTGAACATAGATCACGATTCGCCCTTATCTAACATTGCTCTTTTGGTTAGTCGACTGCTATTCGATCCGTTTATTGAAAAACAGCGCACTATTTATCACCTACTCCCACCTATCACAAAGAAACGGGGATAAAGTTTACCCGACTAAACTAGCGAAACAATGAAAAATGAGCGCAAACCATGACCAAAAAGCGCGACACTGTTCTTATACCCTTACCCTGTGGTGATCAATAGCACTGTTAGAAAATAGCTAACTAATTATTACAAATTCAAGCCAGGAATATCGACTTCCAATTCACCAATCCCTTACTGACTTAATCGAAGTCTTACCTTCGGAAGTGGGAAAGTGCACTAGGTACCAAGAACTGTGCACTATCTTTCGCTATGTTTCTGTACGGGTGAGTTCGGGTCCCGGCTCGGCCAGTGCAGAAGCTAACTGGCGTTCAATTAGCCGCCAACATACTGTCTGCCTGTAATTGACTATAGTTATACAAAGCAATCAACTCCAAGCTGCTTGATCGCAATCTTTAACAACTGTATAAAATAGTCCCTATGGATAGTATGGTAGGCGTCTATCAGGTTGATCCTGGCATCACATCTAGATATAGTGATGCTGATATAAAGTCTTTTCTTTTCCAATATTGGTACTTCGTCGGCAAGGCCTGGTTAATATTACATATTCTGGATAAAATCCAAATAATAATTTGACTTTTAGTGATTTTATAGGGAAATCCCCACAAGAATTAGCACGCAGAATTAATAACGCCACCCTGATGATCAAGGCCGGTAGATCACCGCAGGCTGCAAGACGCCAGATAGCACTGCCACGCTTAAATATCTTGCACCTGCTAAATATTAAATACCGCAGGCTTCTGCTTCTATACTAAAACTCATGCATCATTCAAAAATGTTGACAAACCGGACAGGTAAGGGCAGCATACGGGAATTATGGCTAATAGTGTAACAACTAGTAGTAACTATTGATTCTGAATCTCTACTCTTTAGATTCAGTACTGATTACTAACAGGCGCTGATACGCTGCTGCACCTCTGTTGCATTTCTTGTAACATTAAACTCTAAGCTACAAGCATGATTAATTTCTCTTACTACATGGGTGCTTTTGACGGCATGTGAATGTATTACAAGTTTTTTAATTACTACTTTCTAATCCCTATTTTAAGCAAATTTATTGTAAGGTTCCATGAGTAAGGCTATCTAACAATACCTGTACTTCATTTTTTGGCCAAAGCAACGATTACTGATCTTTCCTTTTGGCTAGATCGCTTCCTTCAGATTTCATGATTTTAGCAACTTCTTTTATCAAAAAATTTTGAATGCAAAAGGAGCAAGCTTTCGTCCAAATTCATATGGACCGGCAAGTGGTTCACTTCTTCCTCGCTATTATTACCTTACTTCATTTACCATACTCTAGGTGTACTACCCAGAAACTTAACCGCAAAATAACCACGTCATTATGCACCACATAAATTTACACAACATCTCCGACAGAGTCTAGATTATGAAGGACCTCCTTAATGACCCTCAAGATTGTCACTTCGCGACTTGCACACAAAGCCTCATCACTTCCAAATCAGGTCTTGATAATAATAAGGGTAATCATGATTGAATATCATGATTATGGGTCGGCCTCAAAGTAAATATACTATTTTGCTGGTAGTGCATGCTATTAATCCAGTAATAGAGGCAGTCCATGCCTATACCACTAGTGAGGCCATGAAAACCAGCCTGATCATAGATCTTTATCGTTGTAAGATAGATTCGGTACAACAACTAACACATGCATTACATACGTTAATATTATTAATTCTCTTAAAAGAGAAAATGCTCCATAGAAAATAAATACGCTAATGAACTAAGTTCTTTAACCACATCTGGTTAACAACTGGATGTTGTTGATTTATATTCAATAATACTACAAGGAAATTTTAATGTTTAAGGCCACTAACCAGATCACTAGCAAGAAAACAAACGTTTAGACCAGTTTTACGCCAACACACTAAGCCACTGCTTAGTAGAATTTAATTAGGACACTCAAAGACTTAGTCCGCAGCTTGCGTCTATCTTATTCAGACTGACGTTTTCTTATAGGACTCGGCCGCCTAGCAACAACTTATCGCTCAGTACTAATTTACTACCAAATAAAGCGAACCCCAGCTAAAGTCGCCCAAGATAAAGGCCGGATCGTCGGATATCTTTCACAACAGATAATTGGCTGGTAGATGATTAAACGAATGCTCGCTAGATATACTTGGTTTACCCACTCCAAGATCTCGCAGTACGATTCAGTAATTATAGCCATGCTTAACGTCTTTTAAAAAAAGGGAAAGTGATTGAATGCATACTTTGTCCCTTCGTCTATTCCAATTCGTCTTCCAGCAAGCTAGAAGGTCGGTTGTGGGTTACACATTAAATAGCTATTAGATTACACTTATTCAGCAACTCTTCGTTGTCAAAGGGCAGAGGCGCTATGTTGGTCGGGATAGCCGCTGCATGAATGTTTGCATGATAAAATTATTGGATTTTTGTTCAGAATATCTTTAACCCGAGCGATTCAATGCGTTGACTATCCTGACCTGACATGTCGTTACTGACACCCAAGACTAGCAGTCTGTTATTTTTATGAGCAGATAGTTGCTTTCCACCATAGAGGTTAGCTAGCTTTTGCATTGCACTTACTGGAAGGATATCCAACTATCTTCAAGCAGAAGGAAGAATAGACGATTATAAAATTAGGCTAAATAATTTCTTTAGCATTATCTTTGGCTATTGTTCCAGTATTTAATCCAAACGATACCCTACTAAGTACGAGCTAGAATTCTACTAACAACCTATCAGGTTTCAACTGAGGCCAGTAGCAGATCAGTGATGTGTGAATAACTGGTAGGCTAGTTCTATTGTGGATTGTGTCGACTTCATCTGGGAAATATCTTTCCTGCGATTAGGTCCTGAATGATCAAAAGATGTTAATCGCTGGAGAAAAACGTTTTTAGCTAACAGCTACGCTACCCCTATACACATTTAATGTCAGCCACTTTCATTTCTAAACAGCGCGCTGCGCACAAGCAATTATCAAGCTTATTTTAAGACATCGCATAACTAAGATTGGCAGTGCGTTGTTTTCCTAACCGCAGTGCACGTGAAGTTAACCAGCTTATCCTGTTGATCCAACCATTGGATCATATGATTCATCATGACAGCATTGTAACGTTGGATTTCAGACAGATCACTTACAGGAGTGCTTTCCCCTATCTGCTGCAAACCGATATTTTGCACCACTAGCGCCTGCTTATCACCCTGAAGCTGCACGCTGATCTGGTAGCTACCTTGGTACTGCTGATCTGAATTTAAGCAGGTCCATTTCACCCAGTCAGTGGTCAGGGTGTGAGCGTCGTCTCGGCGTGAGACGATAGTAATCTGTTGTGCTTGTAGTATACTGACCACACGAGACCAGAGGTGCGTGTTCTGCAGACTATCGGCAAGCAGCACCGTAACACAATCACCATTGTGTTGTTCATGTGACCCCCTTAGTACTGGAAGAAGCTGAACAGGTGGGCAAATATCTATCTGTTTTCCAAAACTGTCTTCCAAATTGGCAACTGGGACTTCGTATTCGCCACTTGGCACTGGTAAGATAATATTAGCTGGTGCATTTAGCGCTTTGAGTGGTACAACGTTAAGATAGCTCTCTTTCCCACTTACTTGATGCTTGTAGTCTTGAGCACTGCTACAGCCTATCACCATCATAACCAGTGGGGGAGCAATTAGTTTTGCTAGTGTCGATTTTTGCAATGAGTACCCCATTACACTACCTTTGTCGTTATAGCAACCCAGTGCTTTTTAGAGCTTTTTCCACAGCTGGGTGAGATGCCTCACTCAACGGCGTCATAGGAAGACGAAGCGTATCGGTTGCCAATAATCCTAGGGCCTTACAGGCCCACTTAACTGGGATAGGATTTGCTTCTACAAATAGCTGCTGATGCAGTGGCATTAAGTATTGATGTAAACGCTCTGCTTTGGAAAAGTTGCCTTGTGCAGCCAACGCACAAATCTGTGCCATTTCACGCGCGGCGACATTGGCCGTAACAGAGATGATCCCCTGACCACCTAATCTCATAAAATCTAAGCCACTGGAGTCGTCGCCACTCAGCAGGATAAAATTCTCGTCATTAACTTGATGTTGGATCTGGCTGACACGGCTTAAATTTCCTGTTGCCTCTTTAACCGCCACAATATTGTTTATTTTTGCAAGCTTGGCGATGGTCTTGGGCAATAGATCACAGCCAGTGCGCGAAGGCACATTATAGAGAATTTGCGGGAGCGCAGTGCTTTCAGCAATTGCTTTGAAGTGCTGGTATAGCCCTTCCTGAGTCGGCTTATTATAGTATGGTGTTACCGTCAGGCACCCTACTACACTCGTATGTTCAAAACACCGCGTAAGCGAAATAGCTTCCGACGTAGCGTTAGCGCCAGTACCGACGATCACTGGAATTCGCCCATCTGCTAGTTCCAAAGTCTGTAAAACGACATCAATATGTTCCTTTCGTGTAAGCGTTGCCGATTCACCAGTAGTCCCAACGGACACAATAGCTGAAGTTCCACTAGATACATGATAATTAACCAGTTTTTTTAGACTCACTCGATCAATAGTAGATTTACTATTCATCGGCGTAACAAGAGCAACAATACTTCCCCTAAGCATTGAGCAATTACTCCACCATCAAGGCACTCATGATACTTTCACTTTATATCAAACAGCAAGTAAAAACAGTCTAGGTTAACCTTAGAAGAAGGTTTTTTTATGTTTACCTTGATCAATGAATGAGCGAAGAACTAAGTAACTCTAATCATCATCTATGTAAAGAATTAAACACACAAAGAAATATTAGCATTATGAAGTATCGATAGTATCGATAAGCAAAGACGGAGTGACAACATGAACCCATTAAAAGTGAACGACATAGCCCACAATTTTAGTTTGCCTAACCAAGATGGCGCGCAAATTCATTTCTCCGATCAGCAACGACAACGTGTACTTATTTATTGTATCCCAAAGCGATGACCCCAAGCTACACACTACAAGCCCGCGAGCTGCGGGAGAAGATGGACGAATTTAAAAAGGTCGGTGTTAAGGTACTAGGCATCAGCACTGACAAACCGGGGAAATTATTACACTCTACTGAAAGAGCTGCTCCACTTCACACTACTGTCTAACGAAGATCATGAGGTCACCCAACACTTTAGCGCGTTAGGTGGCAAACCCTTTATGGGGAAACTTATGATGGTATTTATTATACTAGCTTCTTAATCAACGCGGCAGGCAAGCTTGAGTAAGTGTTGATTAATTTCAAAACCAGCAATCATCATAATATAGTACTCAGTTACCTGCAACAAACGTGATTCTCAAAAGAGGTATAAGCTGCGATCCACATACTTTTCGCAGATTGTTCTAATGAGTCTGGTATACGGGAATACCGTTCATCAACTCCTGATAGAGCAGTTAGTTAAGGGAAATATCGATAAGAGTATTATTGCTTGCTATGTTTCCACTCCTCTATTGCCCGACAGCCTAGTCATCTACGTGCCGTAGTCAACTTTGTTTCACTGCTCGCTGGGCAGTGCCAAGAGCAGAGAATAGCAGCTTATCTCTATTGTGTTTCAATATATGCCTTCCCCATAACTCGCTGCTTGAGCAATACATCAACTCAATGGGTAATCGGCTGTCGGCTACTCTCTATTCGGTACGCATTTGCTCCTATTTTCTGGTAGGTAATAACAGAATACATACCTTCATTTTTGCATCAATGTCATGCCACAATCTATACGGCAGCGATACTGAACAGAAATTAACTTATGTTCTTGTATATGAAACTTTACATGCTCTCACATCATTCATCTGGCGAGATAGAACACCAGCAACAAGCTTTGCCAACTTTAGTCCGCATTTTGCTCCATTCTGCTGGGCACGCTCAACCTAGAATAGGGATAAGGTACTAGAAAACACTCTGGTCTCCGCCAGAACATGCCTGGATCGGCTTCACCTAATTAAATAAAACCCGGGCAGATTGGATTGCAAGTATGGTAATACCCTGCTTAGTATATGTAGGCGATGCTATTGCTACCTATTTTCTAAAAACCATCTCGCCGACACGCGAACAAAAGCACCCTAACCAAATCACGAAGCAGCTTATGTAGTCCTTAGAAGCCAGCTGGTACACAAAACAGCGCGTTTAAAAGATTAACTACTACAGAGGTAGTTTTGCTAGTTAAGAACCCCATACCATAACTACAGCTAAGTAAACCTTCGTGGATAGGTGTCCGCCAAATACGGTCGGGCAAGACCTCACGTCTGCGGCTGCCAGTATGATGGAAGACGTCATTTCTCCCAACAATGCTAGCCAGCACCCATTAGATCTTCTAGCGTTGCCTGATCATTGACATTAATATTGATCAACAACACTCGGCGTAAACTATTACCATATGGTCGCTTCCGAGAGCGAAAAACAGTGATTTTGTACTCCAAGCAAATCTGGATAACTCTGATGTTATACTCATCAACCTAATCATGTCTTCGAAACTCATTAGTCGTTACTCCTTCGTTAATCCGAACGATCCTCATGACTGGCGCATAGTTTAAATGATTGAGCACTACTTCTTCACGCTAGTAACGTTCAAGACTCCCACGAAGTGATATTGGCGAAATGCACTTTTAGCTTGGGGATAACCTGAAAACAGATGAAGTGATCGAGGCGGGCTTAAAAGAAACAGCGTTGTATAGCAACTAGCCTGCTTGCAACACAGGCGGTGTAATACGCACATCAACTAATTTTACCTATTAGACAATGGCTGCACCTCAATGCCAACGATACTTATAGTGTCGGGCATAAACCCATGAAGCCCTTACTATTGATCATACACAACTTATTTTACTTGAGGTGAATAACTGCACTACTAAAGCAGTTCACCTTAGAATATAAAGGATATTCTAAGTTTAAGGATCACTATCTAGTGCTCAATTGCACAATTTTATACACGCACTAGAGTTATGCAGAGCAGGCAATCTGAGCTGAAAAAAGATTGATACCAGCAACTAAAGCAGTAGCCGTCAGCTTTTTATAACATCAGTTTTTAGCGTGATAAGGGTGCGCTCAACCTTATTAAGAGCGCTATATTATATGCAGAGCCAGACACACACATTAAGCAACCAGCGATTCTGGCGCTAGAGCTTGTTCATATCAACAGATGATAATTATCTGCGATAATAAGCGTACTTTATCTGACAGCTTCGCTTGCTCATATCATCTAGATTATAGTTCCGTGAAAACAGTAGTGCACATCAGTAGCACTGTTTGTGATCAGTGAATGATTATGAGTAGTATTGTGCCTAGAGCCACACAGAGATGCTAAAAACTTTCTGCTTAACAAGTTACTAGAGCCCTAGCGTTTCTTTGACGAAAGGTATAGTCAGCTTTCGCTGGGCAGTGATTGAAGCATGATCGAGCTGTTTTAGAGTCATAAATAGCGTACGCATCTTTCGATCTAGCCGTTTCAATAAAAACCAACCGACATCTTCTGGTAGCTCGAAGCCACGGAGGTTACCACGCAACTGTAAGGCCAGCAGCTTTTCTTCATCTGATAACGCCTGCAACTTATAAATCTGCCCCCAGTCTAGGCGAGAAGCCAGATCCGGAAGGTATAGATTCAACTGACGTGGTGGGCGATCACCAGTAATAAATAGACGTGGGTGGCCTGTTTCCAGAATCCTATTATAGAGGTTGAAAATAGCCATTTCCCAACCTTCATCGCCAGCGATACACTCGATATTATCGATACATACTAACGCCAACTGTTCCATGCCGTCCAATACTTCAGGCATAAAATAGCTGCGCTTATCTAGTGGCACGTAGCCTACGGCTTCACCGTTCTCTGAAAGTTCAGCGCAGGCCGCATGTAATAGATGGCTTCTACCCCCACCCTCACGTGACCAAAAATAAATATAGCTACCATGCTTTTGATACACGGCTGATCGAATGGCAGCAATCAGAGATGGGTTCTCTCCAGGATAAAAACTGTCAAAAGTCTCATCATCAGGATGATAAAGTGGCAATGAAAGCTGTGCCGGTGTATTCAGAAAAGCACCTCAACAAAAACAAACAGGGAAACTCAGCAAGTTTAACACAGAAAATCAGCACTGTTAAAACGTCAGCATTTCTAGCCTATCGTATTATCATGAACATTGTTGTAAAACCTGGAATACGCTTAACACGTAAGAAAGAGTTAATACAAAGAGAATGAAAAGGACGAAGCACCATCCATGCCTTAAATGACGAAGTAATACGCCGAATGGCGTAAGTTTTAATTCGATAACTACAATGGTGAATTGTGCCTTGCTAAGATTTAATTAAACCATTTTCACTAACTCTCTTCTATAAACCCAAAACATTTAACACAAAACACCCTAACGTTTAAGCATATGAAATACTATTAGTATCAACCAAGCCAATTATAAATAACAATTATTAAATTTTTATAAAATTTCTTTAAACTCTATTTTTCACTGCTGGTTGCTGTCTGTGATTACTTATCCAATAGTCATAATAACTTATGAAAATAAATATATCGCTGCAATTTTCAAGTGACAGCGCGCAAACGTGGAAAACTTAACCAATAAAGAAACCAGCGTGTATTCAATAAAAATCCGTCATACGAGTAGAGAACTTAAAATATCAGGCATCAGTGATTAAGGATGAAACAAATAAAGATTTTCGTTATTTTCTATTTCGCGCAGCCTAACTCTTTTTCTCCCAAAGAGAAATAGCTAAGTCAACCAGAAACGGATCGATTAACTTCAGACGATCAAAACTTGATACGTGCAGTTGTCATAACGCGAAGGATTAAGAAAGCCAAGATTAAAAATCTCCCGTACAAGGTGTTTGAAATAAAGTTGAAAAATTGGATAAGATCTACATAAAACAATGTCATATTCCGTAAAATGAATAAAAGCAATCATACGCAAGAATGGCGATAGCAGCAAGTAGTATTATTTTATATCATATTTTATGTATTATTTTGATACTCAATTCTATTATTTTATTTAAAAATCACACCTCAATTAGAAAGGAGAGTTTTATGATGTTTATCATCTATCAAACAATCAAACCCATAATTAAATAATTTTAATTATGGTTTTGATTCTTTGATACTAGTAGTGGGTTCTATCTTCTGATAGAAGATAGATACTTAAAGCCCATGTACCTACACTCACGGAAAAACTTGAAACAAAATCAATCTTAATGTATGTTTTCGAATATTGATGAAACCCGTCATTAAAATAGTAGTCAATAGAGCGCTATTCTCTTATATTTAGAATGAGCAAACACTCCAAAATATAGACTAAAACCTAGAACACTTATTCATTTAAGCTTATCTTCTAGGGTGATAACAAGATTAAGCTGAGCGCACGCAGTGACTATGCTAACACCTTCAAACCCCAAATAAAACAGACGCGCATCCCGCAGATAAGCAGCTAGATTTGTCCCTCCAAGCTATATATAAAGATCCATAAAATTATTAGTAGATTCGAGAAATGCACAATGTGTTGACAAAGTAGTAACGAGGTTGTCAGGTTGGGCTCTGAACACACTGTATCCTATTAGGTTTCACTATATCTCGGTAAACCCCGTCAAACCAACCCTGTGATTAAAAGCCGTACCCCTTACTCTGAGGATTAATCGCAAAGGTCCGCAAGAACTTTCAGCCATGGTCACTGACACAATTAAGTAGAACACTCTCATTTAAAGTGCTTACAGCAATTAAGAATCGGGGAGTTAAAACATATTAATTACCTATATAGATGGGCACAGGGTTCCTGAATACTATAAATACAATTAATCCAAAGACACATATGCAGGGTATATCATCCATAGCATGCACAAAATCCTGGCATAGGTGAAGATAAGAACTAGATACCCATTGCCAATGGATTAAAACCAATATATCAGCCTACATATAGAAAAACCATACTCAATGGATCCGAATACTTACAGGCCTACTGAGAAGACAAATACGTGGAAATAAGACAAGAGGGGCACCCAGAAAGCCTTCACACCGTCTGCGGATACCCTCCTTATATTTTTCAAGTCAATTAGCACCACACATATCATTGAGTCGGTAAATCGCGTTAGCCGTCTTGACATCAAAAAAAGAAGGTGTTCCCGACAAACAAACTAGGTTAGCAAATTCCTATCTAGCAATCAAAAGGCAATCAAGCATGGGCAATAAAATCTAAAAACTGCATCTTGCCATCACTCGTTTGTTATCGGTTACGATGACTACCGGAGGGATCACATTGAATACGGCGAAAGTTACAAAGAACTATTTACAGAATCGTAATCTGCCAAGCATATACGAGTCCAGTGAAGCTGACGGTGTACCCTTGATCAGCTTTATGATCGCGCTTATCGTTAGAATTGTGATTCTTAATATTTATCCAATCACTCTATACAATTCTACAGACATTTAGACCCTATGTATCTATTTTAGATCCCTACTGTCATTCACTAATCAATATTCTCAAGCTGTCCGAATACTCAGTAATTAACATATCTTACTACACACTCTTTTGAGTCTCTCTCCCTACGCTAATCAAGCTTTATCACTTATGAATTATCTTTATCTAGTAGATTATTGCCTCGCCTTGATTACTATCAACGACCGTGAGATGATTCTATTTAAATGCCACCGGAACTTGGCTAGCCGAGTCAATCCACAGGTCGCTAATTTATTGAAAATGCATACTGAAATCATGCTTTTTATAATATATAGAATATTAATTCTATTTTATTTAAAGTATATTTCTATCACATAAATCTTTTTAATTATTTGAATCAGGTCCCGATAATGACTAAACGGAAGATATATTAAGAAATGCTGATAATCTTGAGCAATGAAAATTACCAAAAACCAATAGTAAAATCAAATATTAACACAATAGTATGCTGTTACTATTAATTGTAAATCCAATAACTTCAAGTGTCAATTCCCTATACAATATAACGGTTTCATCTTAATCATTTATTTTCTGATAGACTCTGGATGAGTAATAGCACTGATGAATTAATCACAAATTTGTGTAAACCAAACATGTAATTACATATAATTATCACCGCATCACCTTAGGGATTGCAAGTTAACCACTAAGCTACTGTATGTGTATAAAAATAGACAAAGCTGTATTACATATATCGTAAATCCCCGTTCAGCAACTTTTGCAAATTATTTCTATCAATCTAGTATCTCTATTACTTCTTTTATTTATAAACCATGAAGACAGGTACTCAATAAATTAATAGGGAAAGAATTAAAAAATAGAATCAGAAGCCGATTTTTAATATTAGATGGCGCCAGATTGCAGTCTGAACATTAACAATGAGCTTTATTAATCCCCAGTCAGGCACCCTGCGTTGACTAGAGGAAACGAAGACAGCTAACAACCTCGCCGCCACAATATCGAGGGTGAACTCTTTATAAATCAAGAAAGTACTAAAAAAGTGATAAGGTGATCCTTATTGTGTCCACTCTGTATATTTACTATGGCATGAGGGGATAGATTATTGACTGGAATAATTTATTGTGTAACTAAAAGTTGTCTCAATAATTGCTCAAACTAACTGCAAAAAAATAATAGTTTAACACTTCACTTAGGTTGTTATATAACAGATATAATGAGCATGTATGCTACATAAAATTCCCCAGAAGATCGGCCCTTCTGATAATCGCTGTAATACATTGTATTTTTATTAAGCCCGAGAACCCTTAAGACACACTGTGTGATTCTACGAATTACCTATCTGTAAGATTAAGTTGATACGGTTTTCTTAGGCATCGAGAAGTTAAACACTCTTGAGTAACATTGAAACACGCAGAGAACTCTTTAGGGTATTGAATTAGTTATAAAAAGCATACCACCACGCTTACCTAAAGATTGAGCTACAAAACTCCATACTCTACATTCCAGAACATGTACATAGCCCTGGATCTACCGCCTCATTTTAGGTGTTTAGATTACCGACGAAGCCATAGTCAATCTCGAGAAATACCTAACTCCCAGCAGAAAACAAGCTTACTTATATTATCTTACTTGTGAAGTACTTAACTAATTAGTTAGATTCCAACTGAATGACAGTGTCTTCTGGTTTGCGCATGCGAAATTCATCCCTGCCCTTTAACACGTAAAGTATGATCAGCAGATTCTGCTGTAATGCTATATCGAGTCATCACCTAGCATTGCGTCTATGAATTGCTTCGTATGGACATAATCTCACCAATCTATTAAAACGGAACCCTGCGCGGACAGTTTTGTATCAACAGATACTAATACCTTGTCTATGTATGAGTTTCTATCTCTCATGGACCCATCAGGCTGTGGATACAATCCACTTAAAATTCTGTTCCAATGAATAGTTCAGCCCGCTAATTAACGTGTCTTCTTTCTTTGTTAGGTACAGCACTTGTCAGCTACTCCCTTTCTCGGCTTCTCAGTCTATTGCGATTACCTAGTAGCAGCTTTCTGTTAACGATCTCGCTTACAGAAAAGTCGGTGGCGGAAACTATTATCAGCAACCCGAAGAATATGGAAGTTCCTCGTGCATAATTTTATTCTGGCGATTTATTATCTATAGTATCTGTAAAGTAATACACTACTCGCTAGTCTTAGCGAGTTAAGCTTTTTGCAATAGGTGATTATCAGTAAAATTAATAGACATTACCGGGCAGTAGCATAAGCGCACCCATTGTATGGGATAAGTATAACTCATTATTCCCAGCCCTCGAACCAATTCTCGCATACGACGGCACTCATTAATAACTATATTCTATAGTCCATGTTATTCCCCATTTTATTCCTAGGTGATTCTCACTCTCCTGACATATTCCCTATACTAGCCAATTGTTCTATCCTACCTAGATACGAATTGGACAGAACCATGTGCACTTACTAGGATAAGTATTAAATAAATATTTCCATAAAAGCACCTAACTTTACTCCTTTATTTTATAGTAATAGAATTAAAAGGGTTTTATTTTGGTTTGCCAAAGACGGTGCTATTGGCCTGGTCAATTGCTAATTAATGGGCGGTACATAATTTGGATCGGTTGAATTATCTTATTTTCCCCTGGATTAATGCTAGCCCAGCATCTCCTAAATGGCTTATCGCTGTCGCCACTTTTCTGGCGCGCGATGCCATTGCTTTACTCCCACTGTTACTCATCTGGTTATGGTTGGGTGGGCCGAAAAGCAAATTAATATCACAACGTGAAGTAGTTGCCAAAACGATAACTGCACTATTACTATCCATGCTTGTTTCAGCTGTCATTCGCAAGCTGCTACCGCATGACAGGCCGTTCGTTGCGAGAATAGGCCATCTCTTCCTGGCGCACGAGCCAGATAGTTCCTTTCCTAGCAATCATGGTACCGCCATCTTTACGTTTGGCCTAGCATTCCTATTTTGGTATCGGATCTGGCTTGGAGGGCTGCTGATGATCGTCGCGATGGGGATTGCCTGGTCCCGCATATATCTCGGCATACACTGGCCATTAGACATGGTTAGTTCTTTCCTTATAGGACTAGTTAGTTGCCTGGTTACGCACTGGGTATGGAGCCTCTGTGGCGAAATTATAGCTAGCCAATTAACGCGTCTGTTCCGCTTCCTATTTATCCACCTCATACGTAAAAGTTGAGTAAAACTATAGCTGCCAAGCTAAAAGAGGAAGTGCCCGTCTTTTTCTCATGACACTTACTCGCCTAATACATTGAATTAAGCATGGCTATAACTATAGCCAAACTATCTAGTTTGATGCATTCCCCGATAAATATGTTAAAACTAAAAGCTCCATAAAGCATTAACTAAAATTCAATGCATCGTGCATCACTCACCAAATTAATTCGGCTTTGATCTAGCAAAAATCACTCTTAAAAATATATTGATAGCTTATGTGACTAGCAAAATTTTACCAAATGACTGATTGACCGCGTCAGATTAACAGGCCGGTTCCTAGACTTGTTTCCAGAATAACATGCAGTACTAACCCGCAGCACATGTATAACCTGATAAAATTAGGCAGCTAACTATCACATAGCGTATCTTAAATTCGGAATCACCGTTATTCTATTTTAAATCAATATTTCACTACCTATTATCATCTGATATTTCGTATCGCTTTCGGTTCTCTTACCCTTAAATGAAAGTGTTCACTTCGGAGACATTTATGGACATTACACAAACTGACCCCCATGCCTCTTCGAACTCTCAAGGCAAAAGCGAGTGGCGTAAAACGGACACTACCTGGATGTTGGGCTTGTATGGCACTGCTATCGGCGCCGGCATACTTTTCCTACCCATTACTGCGGGTATAGGTGGGTTTATTCCTCTTCTCATCATGGCGATCATCGCTTTCCCAATGACATTTTTTGCCCACCGAGGTCTATGCCGGTTCCTGTTATCCAGTAAAAATCCCAGCACAGACATTACTGAAGTGGCGGAGGAGCACTTCGGCATTAGTGCAGGCAAATTAATCACTCTTCTGTACTTTTTTGGTATCTATCCGATTCTACTGGTTTACAGCGTAGCAATCACCAACACTGTCGATAGTTTCATCGTGCATCAATTAGGTATGCCGTCACCCCCTCGATCTATCCTGGCGCTGATCTTAATCATCGCTCTCATGAGCATCGTACACTTTGGCGAACAAACTATTGTCAACACAATGAGCATCCTGGTATTCCCATTTGTGGCCGTACTAATGTTTCTGGCTTTGTACTTAATCCCGAACTGGAACTGTGGTATCTTGGATACTGTTGCGCTCTCTACATCCATCCACACTATCGGCAATGACCTTTTTATGAGCCTGTGGCTTGCGATCCCGGTTATGGTTTTCTCTTTTAATCACTCGTCAATCATCTCTGCTTTTGCGATCGCCAAGCGTAAAGAATACGGTATCAACGCAGAAAAAAAATGCTCAATCATCCTAGCTTACGCGCACATAATGATGGTACTGACTGTCATGTTCTTTGTTTTTAGCTGCGTACTAACCTTGTCGCTGGAAAACCTGACTGAAGCAAAAGGACAGAATATTTCGATCCCCTCTTATCTAGCTAACCACTTTCACAACCCAATAATTGAGTACATTGCACCAATTATCGCCTTTGTAGCCATCACAAAATCTTTTCTCGGCCACTATCTTGGGGCACGTGAAGGCTTCAATGGCCTGATAAACAAACTAATACAAACCCACAAAAAAACTATCAGCACTAACAAGCTAAACCGCATAACCGGAACTTTCATGTTGGTAACTACCTGGCTGGTCGCTACCCTGAACCCCAGCATCCTGGGCATGATCGAAACCCTCAATGGTCCAATCATCGCCATGCTTCTATTCCTGATGCCGATTTATGCTATCCGTACAGTACCCGCCATGCGGAAGTACCGAGGGCATATCAGTAGTCTGTTTGTCGTTGTAATGGGTTTAATGGCCATCTCCGCTATCTTGTTTAATCTAATCAGGTAATATTGCCTTTGAGAAAAAACTACATGCTATTAACAGATATTCAGGATACAGATTATCTGATTGCTGATTTTCAGCAACTAAATAATAGCGCCACTAAGTCGCTGAGTAAGTAGGTGCCGCAATCGGGGATCTGTACCTGCAAGCTATAGCGACTAATACATTCTATCGTTCTACCGGTGATAGAGGTTAGCAACATACGAGATAGGATCGTGTGTATTTTAGCTCCCTCAGAGAATCAACGGCACAATACAGATGATTTTAACCTTGTGCGATCTAGATAAATTCTGATTGACACTAACAACACCTACCATTTATGTCTAATGACTTGTTGCGCAAAACGCGAAGGAAAGCTCATATTTCAGGAACACAAATAATCTAACCCTATTATCTAGGTAATAGATAGCAATTGGTTGATTACCTAAGCCAACCCAACGAATACCTCTAAGCAACCTGCCCTAGAGGGTAGCAGGCTAGCTGGGCCAGCTATATTCGCAGTAATATCCTTCTACGCATTTACCGCTGCTAGGCGAAGCCAGAAATAACACCGATTTTCGTGCTAACGAAATCTTTCTTATTTTTTCTAGCAGCTAATATTTTGGCTTTGATCACCGAAGAACTAGGAAAGATGCGGTAGCGATCAGCGTTAAGATGATCGATAAATGATAGGCAAGCAAGGAGTACGGTAGGCAACTTGATAAACGGCGTAAATATTGCCCATAAAGAATGATCGCCGAAGAAGCCATTCTGTAGTGTAAAAAGTTACGGTTATATCTATGCAATGAACGATCCATCGACTCAAAAATTAACTAACCGGCATACGCGCACGATTGAAGATCTGGTAATAAAACCTAGTTCGTCGCAAACACGAATTCTCTCCAGAATTCATGAACTCTTTGCACCTGTGGACACAAACTTAGCTTATTTTAGATGTACTTGTTCCACCATCGTCGAGTAGAAACCTAAATTGACGAGGTACTCAGGCTGTACAAATGTCCTGTCCCTAGCTTCAAAAACAATGAAATGGGCGCAGATTAGATCACCTTAATATGCGAGGTTAATCCCCTGAACCGCTGTTGAGATTAATTTTCAACCCCGTAATTGGACTAGATGAAGACACACTCACATCAACCTCTGCCGCCGCCGATTTCATAGCGAACTATGAGTTGGTTTATTGCAACTAGAGTTTTTAGCTTATCTTAATAGATGCTACTAAGGTGTTCGAGGAACCTATCTAAGAATCCTCTTGCTATATTCCGACGTTTCTATAGGAAATATAGAACCGATGCAATAACTCTCGGAACACCAATAGCCATCTCCATTCCACCAACATGCACACTACATTATACTAATTCTCGCGACCCACAATACTAGTCACAGCTAATAAGCAAGACGTGTGCATTCATATTCAGAATGCTTAATAATGGAATTTTACTGACGGCAGGTTCGGATGGAGTCACAGGCACCAGTTATCTACACTCCACCTGTTCCACATTAGGAACAAATAACCTGCATAAAATAGAAGTAAAGTGATAGCAAGGCATATTTAATCAAACCTACAGCGCAATATCAAAACACCCACAGAAATTTACAAATAGCCTAATACCGTGTATTAAAAGGATGATCTTCACATTTTAACCCAAACACATTATGATGCATGTATCCAGTCAAACTGCACTAAATTAGCACACTTGCTGGCCGGGTTCTCCACGACTGCCTATTCTAGGATTGGACAGCGCGCATAAGCATCTAGTCATGAACATAGTCAATAAGGACCCTTCCGGTGCACATCAAAAAATGAACGTGATCAGTATTCACTCCATTCTAGTATTACAAATTTAAGTTGTTGTTCAATAAAGGCATATTTAACTGTAACGCCTAATCAATTGGGCAAGCGTACTAACAATGCTCCCGAAATTTTCTCCTCAGGCAGGATCACCACACCAATTCGCCACCACTAGCGCGCATTTTTCCACGGCTAGCCAACCAAGGATAGCTGTAGGTACTGCTACAATAGAAACTTTTCATCATATCCAACAACTAACAAGGGCTTATATCAAGACCAAGCCTCGATATGCGTTGTCTGGAGGTCCGCAAGCCACTTGATACAGTTGGCTATATATTCCACTGGATGGTTCAGCTCCACGACTCATCACCGTATGGGTGATCCTGGTGATACCTTCACGTATAGCTGGCGTCTATCCTTTGCTCTAATCGCTACTATTGATTAACGATTAACGATGAAATTCTCTATGCTACGCTTCTTTTCAGGATTCAAGAAGTGTTTCAGATCGGTAGTGCACAAAAAATGACTACCATAGGCTTCGGCAGCGATTGCCTTCTGCAGGCACCGGAGATCTTTGGCCAAATTATACCTAACCAGTTTCCAACCAGTACATCAGGCAAAGGCTTGATTGTGTGGAGTCATCCTATCGGCTTTTTCTTCTAGATTGCGTCTCTAATCTTCAATACCATACTGCTCGCATTTATCGATGGCGATATGCCGTCATTTATCGCTGATGAGTCTGCTATCAGAGGTTGAGGATGGCCATGACTAGCCAGCACCCTATTCTCAGCCAATGCCGGGATAACACCGGCGGTTTACTATTCATCAACATGGCAATCGGTAGGGTTTGCCACATACTTAAACAATCTGGCAAGAGTTAGCCAACCGATATTTAATCGTGGCACACAATTTATTGCAATGTGTGGCAATCAGTAACCAGTACTGCCCTGATTAGCTAATTACTCAGACCTGGACTGCCTGTAAGCTAATACGCAGCATTAGCCATATCGGTCAATGCATCTTCTTCGCCGGGTCGCTAAAATTAAGTCACATTAACTCTGCCAATACAAAACCAGGTCTAGCCAACATAACGCTACATTGCAACTTAGTCTGATCTAGCGATACTGAGCTTTAAAATACATGAAGGAGCAGAAATATAACTCACAAGGCTAGATGAGCCTGGCCGCTGACATTAAAACGCTGCGCATCTCCTAACATTTGTTACCAACAAGCACTCCCTTAACTCTACAGTCCGCTACACTGCGGAACTAGTATGAAAATTAAAACCCTAATATGTAACAAGATTCTCGATCTCATACCTTATCAATTAGCGCATCACCTCAGCGATGGGTGGATGCTGAATAAATGCTCATGAATACCCATCAATCCAGAATTGACACTGATTTAAAAGACCTTCAACCACTACTATATAGGCACGAAGTAGAAAAAGTTATTAGCCACTATACGACTTACACTAGGGTGAAAAAGCAGCAGGTTCTGCTTGACATAGTTCCAATAAATGCACCACACTACTGCTTCTAGCCTACATCCTAGTTGGGGTAGGATGCAATACTATTATGCCACCCTACGGCATGTGTTTGTCGTGAGTAATGAGACTTGCGCGGCGCAGATCGTCATTGAATGACGAAGATCTTCTATTTAGTAAGTATTCTGTACGCCGATCTCCTGATTACTCCGCAGTTGCCAATAATCAATTCTAACTACCGTAAACTAAAACTAAGTGGGTCATAGCGTACCTGGTAAAGGGTTATGCACATACTCATCGCTAGGTGATTGGCGATAGATCCACTAATCTAGTGGACAGAAAGATGGAGTATCTGGGGGTATGTTATGACCGTTTAATTGTAGGCTAAAATAAATCATTCGTCAATCATCTCTATTAAGATGTGGCCATGTTCTCGGCACCTTATAGGTGATAACTATCTCTTCCAGATGATGACTACGTCTTTTGTGCACAATTATGGCATTTCTGCTATACTCACACACCACTTCCAAAAAAACTAAGAAACGCTTGTTCGATATTCGGTAGAAAAAAGATAACTGATTCCGCCTGTACAGTCACCTAGACTGTTCTGACAACTCGGCGTACACTTATTAAAAGTTTCTAAGAGGTAAGCTGCATGCTTATCCTGATTGAGATTTGACCGTACCAAAGTATCTTGGGTCCATTATTACTATTACCGTTCGAAACGTAACTACTGCAGTAGTCTGCCTCTGCAATTTTAGTATGATTAACGAATCGCGTACATTTCCTGCGCGTTCTTAACGTGAACATGCAAATATAATGATTATACGCTAAAGCCGATACGGAACCTTCTGCTCCAGGGGTTGATCTTTAAGCATAAGTAAAAGCATATATCCTACCTGGCAGGATATTGCCATATTTACTAAAGTAAAATGCCAGACATAGGATGATTGGCGACACTGTCCTAAAGCGGCATAACCGGTTAAAGGTATAGCTCGCTGCCTACTACGACAGTGCCTGTAGTACTTCCTCTGAATGTGCATATTCACACATAAGGCGCAAGCGTTTACCCATTCTCGCCGCCAGAGCAGTCTTCTATCGCGCCGAAGATGGCGAATTTTTTAAAAATGACGCACTAAAACATCATGCGTAAGAGCCACGATCTGCAAATACTTCGATGAATTCGTAATCTGTGTAAGGTGTGCTTATCACATCTAAGGCTGGCCCTGGCAGCGTAAAGAACACCCTTTCAGGTATCTATGATACGGGCATTAACAGCGATCTAACGACTTCAGTGATCCATAAATAAATTATTAAGACTTATAACCTCACACAGTGCCTGGATGAATAAGACATAAAGAACAGTGGATCTTCACTAACTGAGATATCAACCTGATAGACTTAGAAAACCTGCTAGGTTTGTCTTAACTATCGCATAAGATTTCTACCTCTCACAAAGTGCTGATTCTGAACTATATCAATTAGTAGTGTGCACACCCTAACCGATAAGAGCGGAAATAAACTGTTTAACATACTGAATAGAGGCTATGAACAAAAGACGGAAGCTCTGTCAATTTCCTCAATCTACTTAGTGTCAGGCCAGATCACTCTACAGGCATGCTAGTAATTTTTATGAATCCCATTTTTGAGTGGGCCATCAGGGTGCGGTAGTGTTTACTACCCGTCGGCTAGAGAATGAAATTCTTGTTGAGTGAAACCGCTAACCGAAGTAGAAACCCGATAGTCAGACGGCTCTTATGTCGTTAGCTTATCGGTAACGGCATAAGAGCCTCGGAGGCCCGTAGCAAGACAATCTAGCAACCAGGATCCTTGCCACCGCCTATAACTGCGAGAGAATGACTGATGAAATTTCGGATCTAATTTACCACTTCATGATGTTTTTTGAAAAACAAGAACTGGACTTAAGCAAGTTTATTAACCGACCACATGTCGCGTTAAGCAGGATAGTGAAAGAAGTTATACTTAATTCGACCAATACAAGGCGGCCGAACTGAACTCAGTGGCTTTTAATTGAGCGCATTCGAAATCATTTTATCCATTTGGTATGGAATACACCTTTTTTATCTATCCGTTGATAAGTATGAGCACCAAAGTAGTCACGCTGTGCCTGGATTAAATTGGCAGGCAATAGCGCTGCACGGTAGCTATCGTAATAAGCGATCGCCGAAGAAAACGTAGGAATAGGGATGCCATTTATCACCGCATAAGCTACAACGTCACGCAGTGCTTGCTGGTATTTATCAGCGATCTGCTTAAAGTAAGGTGCGACCAGAAGGTTGGGGATATCAGCATTACCGGCGTAAGCATCCGTAATTTTTTGTAGGAACTGGGCGCGAATTATGCAACCAGCGCGGAAAATCTTGGCAATCTCCGCGTACTGGAGATCCCACTTGTTTGCCTTAGCAGCCGCTTTTAACTGAGAAAAACCTTGTGCATAAGCGACGATTTTACCCAGATACAGTGCGCGACGCACTTTCTCAATAAATTCGATTGTGTTACCGATAAACAGTGTAACTTTAGGACCACTAAGCACCTTAGCAGCTGCAACACGCTCCTCTTTTAATGAGGAGAGATAACGTGCGAACACAGATTCGGTGATCAGAGACAAAGGTTCGCCAAGAGCTAGAGCGCTCTGGCTAGTCCATTGACCAGTACCTTTGTTGTCCGCTTCGTCCAAGATCATATCTATCAGATAGTGACCATCTGCGTCTTTTTTTACGAGAATATCTGTAGTGATATCGATCAGGTAACTATTCAGCTCACCTTGGTTCCATGCGGCAAAAGTCGCTGCCAACTGTTCATTAGTCAGGTGCAACGCCTGTTTTAACAGCGAGTAAGCCTCCGCGATTAGTTGCATGTCACCATATTCAATGCCATTATGCACCATTTTAACATAGTGACCGGCACCATCTGTGCCAATATAAGATACACATGGCGTGCCTTCGGCTACTGCGGCGATCCTCTTTAAAATTGGCGCTACTAGTTCGTAGGCTTCTTTCTGTCCCCCAGGCATAATTGCAGGCCCTTTCAGTGCGCCTTCTTCTCCGCCGGAAACGCCAACGCCAAGAAAGTTGAAGCCCTGATCGGACAGTGTCTTGTTACGGCGCATAGTATCCTGGTAGTAAGCATTGCCACCATCAATTAAGATATCACCTTTCTCCAGATGTGGCTTCAAGGCAAGAATGATTTTTTCAGTGGCTTCGCCCGCTTTAACCATCAGCAAAATACGGCGCGGTTTTTCCAGTGATTCGGCAAATTCGTCGACACTATAATATGGAGCCAGGTTCTTGCCCGGATTCTCAGAAATAACCTCATTCGTCTTCTCTCTTGAACGATTAAAAATCGAAACTCTATAACCCCGGCTTTCAATGTTGAGTGCCAAATTACGGCCCATCACCGCCATGCCGACAACACCAATTTGTTGTTTGGACATTGAGGAACTCCTGTTTGAAGGTAGCAACTGTTGACGATCCAACGCCAACAGATTACGATGTGGCGAATATATTAACTCAGGATAAGAATACCCAAGTAGTAATATGGTTTGCTATAAGCCATATTATATGATGTGTAAACTGTGAAATCAGATTATTTCTTTTATAAAATATTTAAGATCATTTGATCATATAACTATATACAGCATACCGCCATAGCGAAGCACCTGCTCATGATCTTTCATGATTTTGGCATTGCTGATCGTAGTGTTGGCAGCTTAGAGCCTAGAACATTAATACCGATTTACGGATTGCATTTAGTTACCATGAGTATGTTTTATAAATCTCATTTTCAGTGGGTTATCAGTTATTTGCCTAGCATATGACGCAAGTGAATGAATAAGGTAGATAGCATCTAATATATATATGGAATCATAACAGTGCGGAATGGTAACATCACAACTTACGTTCATTAGGTGAGACTCCGGGAGAGTCAATGAGGTTTAATTCCAGATAGAGGGCCTCTTCTTTTACTGTCTCTTGGAGAGAAAACAGTGATAATGTTCGTTGAATAGCAAGTTCTGGGCAGCGTTCAAAAAATCAGGTTTTTAATACAAAATGCTATAAAAAATAAGAAGCCAATGCTTAATGTACCGACGCCAATAGTCCAAGTGAACCTCGATCGGAAGCAAGATAAGGATCTTGTGCAGACAATAGAAAATGACTGAAGCTTGTATAGATACTCTTTAGTATCTAGCTGCTCTTGCCATAGTTTTACGTACGGAACAAGCAATAAAGAAAGCTCAAATACCTATTTATCCATAGTACCTAAATTTACGTGCAAATCATGAATTCAATATATCCGTGTGATTGAACTAGCACTGAAATTTATTTAGAACAAATGCAATATACCATGAACTGCAAGAAACTTGCAACGAATAATATTACACATGAGCCACTAGTACTTCTAGTTCACTTGTTGCGCTCTTTGAAATTAAGTAATCCTAATTAAAAAGAATACAGCCTGATAAATCATATGTTGATAACAAGTCAACTATTTATTTTCTTGGCGCAGTGAGAGTTTATGCTGGATATTTAATTTTCTGACAGGCTCAGGCTATTTTTAATTAATTACTTTATACCAAATGGATAAAGATCATAAGATTAACAAATAACCTACTACATTATATTTTAAATGTTCCAGCAAGAACAAGGCTGTATTTCGCACCGCGTTGCTAATAAAAATTATTTTAAATGTACGATCTTTATCGCGACTTATCATGATAAGGATCAACCCATTTTACCTCATCAAGTCAGTGAACATTTCAATGTTCTAACATATATGAATATGCAGTTTATAGCCACTCTAGTTTATTATTAACTGTCAGTGAAAACTATTGGAATACCGGATTCTATTCCTTCCAGATCATTTAATACCCTTCATAAATCCACGAAATAGAAAACATGAATTCCGTAATAGTACAGAAACACTACGAACTTTTTAGAAACAAAGCATACAGCCGACTAACATTTTAGAAGATTAGAAACGCTAGTGCATCGATGTTCTACTCCCATTCTCAAATCTACTAATTAACAAAATAATAGCGAGACACAATAATCATACTAAATATTTGTAAGAATAGAGCAGTCTTTAATTATTTTGCGGACATTTAGCACTAGTAAAAAAACAGTAGTGATTAACTTTCAAACCAACCAGATCTACCACGGCTTGAACTTTTATTTTTAAGTGGATAAATCATTGCTACTGGCCACCCTAGCCACATACATTTATCTTTAATCCAGATTAAATACTGACCCCATGTGTTTTATAAAAGCATTCAGCTTTAACTCATATGCGGTAAATCAATATACTGCTAAGTAAAGAGCTTTCCCATGCCCATCGACACTTAGCGTAAACCGCGGAGTTCAATGTCATCGCAAGAACGATATATCGGATCAACTCACATCCTTGAAGAGAGGAAAGTTAAGATATCTCTTAACTTGACTACAGGAAATGATCTAAATAACAAATTATCCAGCTAATTCTGGATAAACGACTTTGCTTAATTTATTATGAATATAACTTCATTATTTATTTCCAAAAATCTGGATAATGTTTATAGTTATTATATTTGCCATTTTAGGACATGGCTCGCAATTTAGTTGTATGCCATACAGAGCGTGAACTTCCTGCGCGCCAATAGGAGACACCTTAATAAAAATTGCAAAGGAATTAGAAGTAATCTTTTAAGAGATCCTGGGGGACTCACATAGATCATAGGTTTTATTAGAGCAAGTATTGATTATTCCCTGGTGATTTGATTTCCAGAAGTACTGGCTAGGACTGATTGAAATTGTATACTACGGTAAATCTCGCTATCGTCGGCATTTTGTCATCCAAGGGTTTCTGTGTTTGTTTATAATGAGTAGGAGCTCCGCAATAAGAAAATTATTCTCCTAATACCGAAAGTGTAATTAAATATTATAGCTATAAATATATATAATTGATTATATTAACGATTAGCTATTTATTTTATAATCACTTTACTAATCGGAAATAATTTATATAAGCGATGGGTATGCTCTCTTAGAACTAGTAACCAGTTTTATTACCGTACATATTATAATCGCAGTGAAAATCTCGCATGTGGCAGGTTCATATTTAAATAATATGTGCCATTCAGGCTACAATACGGAACAAATGACGTGGTATCCGAAAGTGATAATTTTTATTAAAACATTGGAATAAATATCTTCTGATTAACGCGAATAGCTAGCGCAACCATTATATTCCATAATTACTAGAGAGTTTATGACTACTAACCAAAAATATATTTATCGCACTCAGCATCACTAATAAAAGTTCAACTTTGGCAAATTTATAAAATTTATTATTTATATAAAATTACCTTTGTGCGTTGCTACATAAATAGCGACTCAATTCTCTTATTCACCTTCAAAACTCAAGATAATGTCCACAGATTCCAAGCCCATAGACGCAGAATCACGCACGCTTTCAGCATACTTGTCACTCATAGGTGGGTATAGCTCTCTTTTCCATAAAAGGCAGCCCACATACTTTCTATATATTTTTGCCAAAAGACCCATCCCAGGCACGTCAATATTGCCAAACTTAGCACTGCTAGTTAACTTAATTTGATCTTGAGGCGGAATCAAAATATTTCAGCTCACAAGTTCATCACTACGTCAGGCGACGACATATTAAAAAAATGACTCTGTAGGTAACCTCTATAGTTTTATGCAATGAATAATCATTTATTATAGATATGCATTCAGCACACCATATAGGCTGCGCAGATAGAATGAACCATCTCCTTTTGCGATAATTTTTGCATTAAACAAAATCCTTCATTTGGCGATTCCTTGTAAAAGTATTTAGATTCAATATATGGATTGCTAAAATAAATTGACTATTCTAATACCTAGAATATATCTATAGGTGATTAAACGTGCTAATCCACTATTGAAATATTTACTTAAACATATTATACACTTCATCAGTGACTATATCCTGAAGCGGATAAATATTGATGCCAAGATCGATTCAAGCACACTCAACTAAGTTCAGATTCCTATTTAGCAAAACCTCAGTATTGAGTATATCGGCAATGAACAGTACTGGTCCAGCGATAGTTGGCATACATCACGTATCTTTATAAGGGTAGTTAAAAAACTCATAAGCGCTCTCTTGCCTGGTTATACCAGTTATGACAATCAAATCAGTAATAAAAACCTCCCTAAAAAGCATAAATATGCTACGAGTTTAAAACATCTAAATATTTCCATGATTGCTTTAAAATTTATATACCTCATATTTTCAGATCGCGTATTTTTCTTACCTCAAGCTTCTTTAAGCTATAAAGCATAGAGATTCTCATTTATTCGTGTTCCGATAAATGAAGTAAAGTAAAAAGCTATCTTAAGCATTCACTATGGTTTCGAGAACTACAAGACTTATAAATTTTTATAAGCATTTATTCATGCGTTTTTACTAGATATAGATCTATATCATCCTAAACACTCACCAAATAATCAATGATTCTATCAGATGCCCATCCCTTAGTAAAACTAATAAATAAATATTTATCTCAAATTATTATAATAAGTCAAAACCTGAGCACCCATATGATCTTTCCTGTTTCATAAATTATGAAGAATAAGAAATTTAACGTTGTTTATTAAAAAGCTTAATTAGTATTCTGCCGCGATCCTATTTCGTTTAAGTATTTTAATATAATAGACTATCTGAAGCAGCCCAGCTTTAACTTGATGTATCGCTCTTTTACTTCTATCCAACACATCCGATAGCGTCCGATTTTAAAAAAATAATATTAATTCATGAGTTACTAATAGATCTTAGTTAATATATTAATTAGACAATTCCCGATCAATTCCTGTAGTTTTAATCTTCCAATAGAAAATAAATAATATTTATATTATAAAATATATTTATTACGCAATTCATCGGATCCGTAGAAACCACTAGATATAAAATTTAAAATATTTAAACCAATTTCAATTGCATCTATATATATTTATCTATAATTACGAGCAGGAAAGTTCCGATAGCAGTTTTTAAACTTCATCCTCTCATTATTGAGTTAACTAACTCAACTGATTGGTCCGTTACTAACCAGAACAAAATCTTTATTGATACAAGTCAAATCACTCCTTGTTAATGTATTGATATTAATTAGTAATTTTAAATTACCTGTGTCTATCTATAAAAATAGATTATGTAATACACTTAACTGCGTTTAAGTTTAATAACTTATTCTGCTTCGACCTGCCAGTACGAAGGGGATAGTATTTTATTCTTATTAATAATATAATTAATATAGAGGAAATCGCTATCCTTTATATTATCCAACATATTACATCATATCATCACTAATGTACGTATCGGCTACACTTATAGTCTTGCTAGAGGTATACAAATCTATTTGCGATAGAAATAAACACCGATTTCGCACCTACTTTACATAACTTTACTGACTGATGTATATAAAATAAACTAGTCAAGTTTATCTGTTATAATGCCATTTTCTTTCTTATTTAAATTTAATGTAATAAATAAATACGTCTGGTGTTGTCCAGAATCAACCGCAGCCGCTCTTCAGGTTATTAAGAGCCCGCACTTTTACATAAAGTAAAAAGATGATTTTCTATTCACATAAATAATAATTTATTATATCAAATAATCGAAACAGCAGATAGGTTACGAGCCTCTGTCAAATGAATCCTTTTTATGAAATTCGAAGGTAAAGCTACATAAGTCAATTTATGGCTACAATTAAACCAACTAGAATTCCCATGGAAAGCAATATAGATAAAGTATACCAGAACTATTTCTTGGTTATTAAAATATGAATAAGTATATTTATGGCGTTGAGTTTTATCACTTATCCTAGTCAGATAATATCTGACTAGGAAATTTCTTAACCGTAACCACCTTTTGCAATATACCGAGACGTAGTTCCGATATATTTTGTTTATTTTACCTTCATTACTTAATCGAATGACTTATTAATATTTACTATGCAGTGTATTTTACAGTTTTTTATACACAGTAACCTACAAATAACAAAATCACTAGGGTTAGTCTGTTTTAGATTTTTTATTTTCTAAATCACTATTTTAGTATTAATTTTTATAAATTAAAATATGTTATTAACATATACGGGATCATGTAATTCTTCCAGCCCACCATTTCCTTAATTCAACAAATACCTTAAAATAAATAGGTAAGGTGCGGGTGTCCTCATAAGCAATAATGCATTAACCGAGGAAACTGTACTTTATGATATAGTAGTTCGATGTCGTCCTATTAAACAAAGTGCCACTACCAAGTCATTCCTAACAAATAATCATTAATATCATACTGGAGATTCATAGCTAAAACAAAAGCTAAACGCAGATATGATAGTGATTTACATATCACAGACTGTCGTATCTATCTAAGAATTTATTCAATTACTTTATTCCAACTAGCCACTCACTAATACCATTCTTATCACACATGATAAAAATCTAAATACAGGCATATCCATATTATTTAAAGTTAGGACGTAATCTGTTCCTGATGTAAAATAACGAAATATAAACTGTTTATTTCACTATTCTAATCTGAGATGCTAATGATTAATATTAATTGTATTCTTTTGCATAATTAATTATAAAATAGTAGACTTACTAGAAAATAGGTGAAATTTATATTTTAAATCCTAATTTTATAATTTGTTGGTTTGTGATGTATAAATCTATTCGATACATAAGACACACAGTCATAGCTGTTGTAATTATAATTTTAAATTCAATGTGGAATCACCCCATTACAATTTATTTAAGATATCAGATCATGCACTTCAAATAGTACGTATGTAAAATATTTCGTACACCTCTTATATTATTACGGGATCCGTATTGTACGGATGTGGCAATAGTTAATAAATTGTAAATACACTTATAATTAATACACGACACTGCCATAGAGTTTATGTGGTATTCACTACGTGCATACAGATAATATATCTCAGCCAAACAGAGAGGTTTAAGTAAAACTTAGATAGTGAATAAATAAATACAAACACCTCATAAAATTAAACAATAAAATTATGAAAATTAAGTAGGGGAATATATAATGAATAATTATCGTTAAAATTATTTAAATAAATAAACAAATTCACACCAGTAAGAATTCATGATATAACAAATTAAATATGACATTTAAATATATAATTAATATAACCTAACCAGGTGTTAGGTTCGTGTTGGTTTAGTTTTAAACTACCTAAATCCGCTGAATGATTTTAATTCTATTTTATTTACATTAAATAGTTTATATAATTCAGAATTGGCAATAAAAATACTGTGAGTTTTATATACTCGATCCTGTCAATGTGCTTCAATAATTTGATAAATTGAAGGTATGAGTAAGAATCCATGGTTATAGATGCATAACAATCCATTTCTATTCTAAAAATTATTTAACTAATTTTAAATTTCAGTTACGTTGCACAAAATAAAGCCTCTTTAGTGTCCGATAGAAAGGAATAATTCTTAATTATCTTTCCCCTCCAAGGAGCTTCAATATTTCTTTCGTTTTTTTATCTACTAAATCAGAATCCCTTTTTGACTCTACATTTAAACGTACTAGTGGCTCTGTATTTGATGTTCTTATATTAAAGCGCCAGTCTTGAAACTCAATACCGATACCATCAGTCAAGTCAATTCGCAAGGCCTCATGTTCATACATATCTCTAATATATTGCATTTTCTGATATGCGTCGGTCAAGTCACGATTAATTTCACCCGAAACCGGATACGCTTGAATACGGCCACTCACTAATTGGCTCAATGTCTTTCCTTTAGCAGACAGCAGCGCAGCCACCATCAGCCATGGGATCATACCGCTATCGCAATAGAAAAAATCACGGAAATAATGGTGTGCGCTCATTTCGCCACCATAGATAGCGTCTTCTTTACGCATCCGCTCTTTCATAAAAGAATGGCCGGTCTTAGACATCACTGGCACACCGCCTTCTTTTTTAACAATATCAATTGTATTCCAGAACAAGCGAGAGTCGTGAATAATCTTAGCTCCTGGGTTACTGTGCAAGAACGCCTCCCCCAGCAACCCTACGATGTAATAACCCTCGATAAAATTTCCTTTCTCATCGAACAGAAAACAGCGGTCAAAGTCACCATCAAAAGCGATCCCCATATCGGCTTCATGCATCAGCACAGCTTGAGCCGTATCGTCACGGCATGCAGGCAACAAAGGGTTAGGGATACCGTTAGGGAAATTACCATCTGCCTGATGATGCACTTTCATAAAAGTAACAGGGATGCAATCGCGCTTAAATCGGCGTTCAACCTCATCAATTATATACCCAGCAGCGCCGTTTCCAGAGTTAATCACCAGCTTCATTGGCTTCAACGCCTTTGTGTCTATATAACTCATTATGCAATTCACGTACTCATGTAAGATCGTTATTTTTTGATAGCAACCGCGCTTGTTTGCTGGAACCTTATGAAATGCATTGTCTTGCACCAACTTTTTTATAACCAGCAGGCCGGTGTCGCTACTTATTGGTGCTGCGTTGGCGCGCACTAGCTTCATACCATTGAAATTCATGGGGTTATGACTTGCAGTCACTTCCACTCCCCCATCCATGCCAAGATAGCAAGTAGCAAAATAGACCTCTTCGCTTCCGCTCACTCCAATATCATACACATCAGCACCTGCATCTTGTAGCCCATTTGCTAATGCCAACTTCAAAGTTTCGCTACTCAGGCGCACGTCCCCACCGACAATCACACATAGGGGCTTAATAAATTCCCCGTAACCTCGACCAATTCGGTATGCAATATCTTCATTCAACTCTTCACCAACTTTGCCACGAATATCATATGCTTTAAAACAGGTTAGTCTGTTCATGAGCACCTCATAATTTAGGAATCACCAGAATAATTTTAATACAAATCGTATTACGACTCCCTAAAGTGAAATCTAGTTGAAATACCATTAGCCAATGGCTATGTATGGGTTTCTGAATGGTTAGGCACCCAAATGGAAACAAATATTAACTAATGTTAATTACCAGGAAATTTTCCTCTTCGGTTGCTACTCTAGCCATACGTTCAAATACTACCCTATTATCCGTACAATAATGATGTATCTGCAAAGAGGACTCTTCGCCTAGAATTTACGCCAATTTGTTTTAAATAGACAGTTTTTATCAACTAACATACCGCTGACACCATCCGGTACTCCACTGCCCACTGTCTCCTATATTCATAGCGATGATATTTTTAGATGTTCAACTTCTTTTTTAAAATCCTCTATTTAATTGATACACTATTAGTACAGTACAATTACTATTGTCATCATACCATGATCGACACCTGCACAAGGCAGCAATTTTAAATTAGTATGATCAGTGTTACAATTGAATGTAATGACGGCACTTTCGAGTGCTGCCACAAAGCGGATAAGCAGTCAACATAATTGCATCCGCTATCTACCTGTATGATGGCGACATCCTCAGATTCTCTATTACTGGGAATCGATTGACTTATCAGTGATAACCTAAAAATCTTATTTATTTTGATAAAATCATTATCAGGCCCGGTATCGATACAGCGCCATGCTAGCTAGCAGCTAAAATACCTGGACAAACTATTCCTTCTAAATAGAACGTGCTCGGACGATGAACATTCCACTTTCCAAAATATTCACTAAAATTCACAAGAATTTAGCTGTGTGTTGACACCATGTCTTTTTATAGACCGCTTTGTAAACTTTCAGAAACTGATCCAGTCTAGATTCTGATCACTGAGCTTACATCTATAAGCAGCTCGTTACCGTAAGTAATAATATAGAATTCATAGGAGCTTCCACGCAGCAAAGATCGTGAAACAATGATAGCCAGATGGAATGTTTAAATAGCATTTTAGCATTGCACGCCATCTCAATCAGTATCTTGAGATCAAGAGGCGTTGCCTCAAAGGCATTTAACGATCCTAGCACAATCGCTGACGCAGTATCCCTTCTCACCGGTTATAAGATTGTTTTTTGAAAATATGTCTACTTAACGCAGTTGTTCACTTACCATCACGCTGTAGTCGTAAGTACAGATTACAACAACTTAGCTAAACACAACGCAAGTAAAATTGTGTGATATTCCTATAACATTAAATGGAAACTAGGCGGCCGAATAAATTGATTGAGATGAAGGTCCCAACATAGCGACTACAAACTACTACGGCTAGCGCCTGGCGTTATTACAGATAATAAAATGTTTATTTATTTATAACACGACATAAATAATTTAACAAATATCTCTGTATCTATACGCACATTTTCATTTAGCTAGCACACTAAACTTGCAGTTTATTAAACGGCGAATGGTACCCGTTGTTTAAAAATACACAACAAACACCCACTCCCAAATAAGCTAACACCATTGGTTAATATATTTCAACAGCCTCACAGTCAGTTTGTACTTCTTATTCACAATTTTTTTGGATCAGAGTAAAATAGAAAATTTGTTCCATAATCAATACAGTCAAAGACTTCAGGAATCAACACAATCAACTTAATAAAAAGTAAAATACTCTGCCTTTATTCCTATAAATACACTTCCCTATTATTCCTTCTATCCAGGTATTTCTGGATATATATTCATCGATCATACAAATCGATATTTGCATATAACTAATGACTATTATTTCATTATTATCATTTGTGCATTTTCAATTAAAATACGGACACTCTCAATCGGCATAAATGAAACTATTATGTGGACATAAAGGAGAAGAGAATGCCTATTCTAGGGTATTTAATATAAAAATCAACACATTAGTCAAAACAAACACCGAATTTTTATTAACATTGCCTGATTAAAATTAGATTCTCCCACTTTAACACTTATCATTCCTATACAGCATAAACTATGTCACTTACAAGTTGTTTATGGTGTTGGATCGATCATATGTCTAACATTTAGATCGGCTTAAACGCTATTTATGATATTAAAAATAATTCTGGATACAGATAACATTGTCTTTATCGCTATTTTATCTAAAAATCATAAAAGTTAAGAGAGCAAGCTATTCTTATCAACCTGCTAATAAGATCACTATCCGGCTGGCGCTACTAACCTGCATTTCCTTATTACGCAACCTGATCGAACCGATTATTACGATTTTTACTCACTACTTTAATGACTATGTCATCATTACGATGATCGGCGTCTAATCCCGATTACTCAAACCCACCTCGGGATTGCACAGACTTCGAGAAGATAAGGATCAAATAAAAGATAAACTACGGACAAACACTCATTTCTACACAGTAGTAGCACATACTATGCGCTATACGGCCTCTTCTCGCTCGATTTAGTGCTCAATGCCATGAGAATATTCAATCACGATCACATTGATAGTGATGGCAGTTTGCATCACATTAATGTGATAATTCTAGTGAATCCGGTGTTGTCTCATTTTGACACTTCCCATCCAAGTATCATCATTCTGCCTCTGAGTTCCTTGCCGATAATTAACTTTAATCTTTTTACCGAAGATTAGCTCATTTATTCCGAACAAGTGCTTGTGCATAGCAATTAGTTCTCTTTAGTTATCAACTACTTGAACCAATCGAAACAATTTAACCACCCGCTTTCTATCTAAAATACTGGCACTACATAAAGACAGCTTAGCACTAGTTCTGCTTACGCTGAACGGTAGTCATAAAAACTTGATAATCATGACACCAATTTACAGACTGATAGAAAATATAGGTTGAACCACCAAGACTGCATATGATCGATATTTCGGCGAAGATAGCATAATGCAGAGTTAGCACTCTCCTAACCGCCTTCCATAATGAAAATCTCTCGGCATGAACGACAATCAATAGGACTGGTTACCTCAACTGCTCAAGAAACCAGAATAGGCGTATCGTAGTAGTAAAAATAGTGCCAAAAACGAACGTCTGAGTCTCAGTTATACAATTAACCTGCTGCAAGAGAGCTTGGCTTAAGAAATACTGACCTGACGCACGCTAGTGCGTTAGCCTCTAATTTCCACAAATAGCTTACATTAGTAAGAACATTAGAATAGTTCTGTCATTCATACATACCTTACATTTTTACTCGATAACTTCAGTTCTGTTGCAAGAATTATCACCTTGAGCGACACCATGAAACATCAATATCAATCTGCTATAATGACAGTGAAAAACTAAGTGCAAAACATAAAATACAGCAACACCAAGCTAACAGCTGGAAGGCTAACACCTATATACCACTAGAAGAACTCATGCTGTACCTACCTTTCTGCACTCTAAAAAAGTGTAGTTATCAAACACTGGCATCTTGCTGATGAACCATCACCAACGGCATTGCGACAGCAAGAGAACATTTCTTCGCATCGAGCCCACCTTTTTGCGGCCCTAGTAGTGAACAACTATCATCTAAGAAAGATAGAGCGCACCGCCATCGACGATACAACCTAATGATTAAACCTGATAAACGCATCAACTCTGGCTTTAATAAAGGAGGCAGATTAGAACAGGGTAAAAAACTTATCGAGCAGCTTTCAGATCCTGACTATCACACAAGTCTTGATTATTTGCAGCCCATGAGTAAGCGTATTCTTGGTTCTCTTCTCCAATCTTTTATGTAGTATATCTTCAACTTTGTCTAATAGTGAAACTACATAGAAGCTACCAGGATCAGTAAAGGAATTGGCGGTTTCCTCAATTCTTAAATCAACTTATGGCAACCCTGCTAACCGAGGTTCCCCTGCGCATTAAGTGCTATTCGATAACACATTCTTTATCCATTATATTAATGGTAGCGCTACCATCCGGACTAAGCGGTAGAACCCGGAAATTCAGCTCGCTGATTTCACCCTGCCTTTATTGAGTGTCTCCTTCGTCGCTAGATGAAACCGAACCTTTAATCGGACACGTATCCTGCCACATATACTACTATAGTTGCATGCCACGACGTATTAGATAACTAGTTAGACATTTAAGACATGCATAGCGATCTCTCTTGTATCGCCGCTCAGCAATGCCGCACCCGCGATATATAACCCTCAGCGTATAAGTTGGGCGGGAGGCGCTCGCAGGCTATTTTCGCCTGTATGCTGGCTTTGCCACTCATGAGAACTAGTATCTAAAACTTTTGGGAGAGTATTTGGTCCAACCTACTTCTATAGCTCGATAGTACGATGATCGGCGGATCGGCATACACAGCCAAAGATCCTAGATAAAAGAAATACCCAATACTTTAATGTAAGTTAAAATTAATGTAGCATGAGTGGGTTATATAGTTGTCGGACTAAAAACCAGCGGCAATAGTCGTGTGTGATAGGTTAATGCAGTGACACATATAATGTGGTACATATTGCAATTTTAAAGTACGATCAGATCGTGTGGCTACTTATTAATTGAGCTAATAATAACCGACACAGTGACCACTCTACAAATTAGATGAGCTTATGCTAGGTGAATCAGCCAGAATCGGCTCTAGATTGAGATTAGCATTAGACTAGTTCATTGCCAATGTTAACACCTCCGCCCAACCTTCTCTCGAATAGTCACGTAGCAGATACCTGTTAGTACTTGCGCCGCTCACTAGGTTAATTTTAATATGCGATCACGCTTTTAGGAAGCTCTGCACGTGTACTGCACCTTTTGTAATGCCAATACAGATGTCCGTTTACTAAAAATTACAAGACTTAACGCAACGTTAATCTGTCGGAGTAGTATTTTAAATTGATGTGCCCGTTATTATAAAAGTAAAATCACGCTGATCAAAGATTCCTGACGCGGAATGATCTTTGTACTGGCATGAATTATTTTATCTTATGGTGAGAATGATGCCTAAGATATTTATCTATTCATCATTAGCTCCTTCGGGACTAGCCTTATCAACATGACAGCTAGGTTGCTATTAACATCTATTTCCTCACTGTACCTACTGCCGCAACAAAGAATAACCTAGCAATAACGGGAATTAACTAGAGGTGAGTATTTATTGTTCCCGATTAAGACATTAATCACATGGTGAAATATAATTTATTTGAGAAGCAGTAAATAATATCACTTCATAGTCAATAGCTTATTAGTAGTTATATACACTTGCCGTTCACTAATAGTGATTCCACTTTTAGTGTGCTTAGCTTTATATGGTCGGCATAATACTCTTATTCAGCCAAATGTTTTAGCCTAGATCGCCGCTAAACATCAACTAATACCCACTTTCTTATTTTATCGGCGCGAAATCATTCGTATTAACTAAACGTGCACATACGAAGAAGCTCGAAAAATACAACAAGCAAGATCAGGGCTATCGCAACCACACTTCTCAAACCACATATTTTTCGTCTGTTTCAATCCGACTCACTACAGCACCTTTCTGATCACGGTATTTGGCATCCAGACGACTGTTATAGGGACGCGAAGCTGACCCGGACAAGGGTTCAAAACTCAAAGCACCAATCAACATTCCTGGGCGTAAAGCCAGCGGCAACTTACCTGAATTATAGAACTCCAATACAATACACCCTTTCCAGCCAGGATCGATCCGGTGAGCTGTGATGTGTACCATTAGGCCCAAACGGGCCAGAGAAGAGCGACCATCCAACCAACCAACCAGATTATTTGGCAATGTCACGGATTCAAATGTCACAGCCAGCGCTAACACACCTGGGTGTAGAAAGAAAGCCTCTCCTTCCGGCAATAAAATCACGTCGCTCATCACACGATCAAGCGCAGCCCTAATTTCATTTTGCCGGCCACTAAGATCAATAAAGGCGGCCGTGTGATCACGGAAGACGCGGAACTGATTGCCTAAGCGGACATCCACTGTAGCTCCGTTAATCCGCTCAATCGGCGGACGTGGTGAAATTACCAGTTTTCCGTTATCTAGGTAGGCCTCTATATCACGATCACACAATCTCATGTTTTCTCCATACGCCCTACACCGAAAAGGAAGTGCTACTCCACGAGCCAAAAATCTATGATAAGATTTAAATATCTTACTACAGGTAGAAAATAATCCTTAATATGTTAAGCATATATTATTGAAAAAATTGACTGATTTTAGCTTTCAGAATATCGATCGCTATACGGTTCTTTCCGCCTCGAGGAACGATAATATCAGCATAACGCTTGGAAGGTTCGATAAACTGTAAAAACATCGGACGAACAGTTTTCTGATATTGCGCCATCACCGAATCCATTGAACGACCACGTTCATTCACATCACGCTGCATACGGCGAATTAAGCAAATATCCAATGGGGTATCAACAAAGATCGAGAAGTTCATTTCCTGGCGCAGCCGAATATCTGTCAGCAATAATATCCCTTCTAGAATAATGACTTTTTTAGGCTTCAGGTGCCCTGTCTCTTTTTTCCGCGTATGTTCAGTATAGCTGTAAAGTGGCACTTTAATCGCCTGGCCTAATTTCAGCATTTGCAAATGCTGAAAAAGCAGGTTGTGATCCATGGCGCTAGGGTGATCATAATTAGTTTTGATCCGTTCTTCCATGGTCAGATGCGTTTGGTCTTTGTAATAACTATCCTCGGGGATTACACCGATATGTTCATCACCGACCTGTTCGCGGAGTTCACGATATAACGTACTGGTAATGAGGCTTTTCCCAGAGGCAGATGCGCCAGCTATACCAATAATGACGCACTGATGCGGCTTTCCAGTCATAAAAGTCACGACCTGATTTCGTAGTCTACAAAAGAGGGGAAACTCAACGCGATAATTATATGGAGTTAAAGGACTTTACGCCACTTTATCGAGATCATCAATTACAAGAAGAGGGAAGAAATCTCCACATAAATAGCATCTCTCTTGTCATATAACTACGCGAAACTCTAGTAAGTAGGCGTGCGACATAACACAGTGAATAAGCTATCCTGGCAGCCACTTTCAACACTCCGCAATCCAAACCTTCACAGAGTGAAATATGCACCTTACCTCTATCCAAGAGGTACGTATGGTATATCTTCACTAACCTTTCTGCCTTACTGCTACCAACAATTAATTTATAATGCCCGTAATGGCTGAAATGTGCACGCTATGTTCTTTGCAATATCTGATAGTAGCCACCTGCACTTCTCAAATAGCAAGATGTCATTAGCCGCATCTAGAAACACGATCTCCAGCGCCGTGCTAAGTAAATACTAGCGTACCGAGCACCGAAACACACTGCAACCGACTGAATTACATATCACTACTCCTGGCGATCTTCTAGTAAAAGATAATTTATATCTATCTAACAAATTAGCCTGTAACTAGTAGATGAGCGCCGTACTAATCATCGACTACACACCGATATAAGAGTAGAACTCATTAGATTAGCCTATGGAGTGGATCACTAAGTTATGCAACCTAATCGTTAGCATATATTTAGATTCCTGCGAGATAGGATCCCATACGGAGTACCCAACATAAGAAGTATCGATAGGCAATGGTGGCGCCAGATAGCTGGCTAACTTTAGCACCTACAAAAATTAATACTAACCCTGAGTTGCGCGAAGTTCTGAATTGCCCTAGCCCTCGATGTCCTCAAGCTAATAGTAATTATCTTAGAGCCCCTGTGACGGCATACTCTTAATGTGCCACTTAATCACGGCAATATTATTCTAGAACGGACAGGCTATCTCGCTGTCCATAATTACGCGTAGAAATTCGCCACTCATGCACTCTTTACACTCATCAAAACCGCTTACAATAGGCACATGTTAGGGTTGATTCAATATGCAACTCACTGGCGATTAATAAAGAATAATAAATGAGCTTCGGTACGACTAGATTTTTAACGTTGAGTGATCAAAACTGTCAATGCACCAGTCCCTAGAATAAGCAGCAGTTCGAGGTTGCTTGGCTTATGGTATTATCTATGCATCCCAGATCCTTTGAAAAGGCATGCCAGCACTAATGCATAGCAAGCATGCATAGTTTTTAAAAACCACCCTAGCCCACAAGTGGCTTAATCGGTTAATATCAAAATCCCTTTTATTTAATAGAAAGCAACCTCTCATGATAGCTCAAGTCGCAAAAAAAATATTGGTGACATGCGCGCTACCTTACGCAAATGGCTCCATCCACCTTGGACACATGCTCGAACACATCCAGGCAGATATCTGGGTTCGTTATCAACGAATGTGCGGTCATGAAGTTTATTTCATCTGTGCAGACGATGCACACGGCACCCCAATTATGCTAAAAGCACAGCAATTGCGCATTCAGCCTGAAGCAATGATTGGTGAGATGAGACAAAGACACCAACAGGATTTCGCCGGTTTTAACATTAGTCATGACAACTATCATTCAACACATAGTGATGAAAACCGTGAGCTGTCTCACCTTATTTATGCTCGCCTACAGGGAAACGGTTTCATTAAGATACGCAGTATCTCCCAGTTGTACGATCCAGAAAAAGGCATATTTTTACCTGACCGTTTCGTGCAAGGCACCTGCCCAATATGTAGGGCAGCGGATCAATACGGTGATAACTGCGAAATATGCAGTGCAATTTATAGCCCGACTGAGCTAATCGCACCAAAATCTGTGATATCAGGTGCTACGCCAGTAATGCGTAATTCCGAGCATTTCTTCTTCGACTTGCCTGCCTTCAATGCAATGCTACAAGAATGGACCCGTTCTGGAGCACTGCAGGAACAAGTAGCGAACAAAATGCAGGAGTGGCTAGAGCATGGTCTAGAGCAGTGGGACATCTCCCGAGATGCCCCTTACTTCGGATTTGAAATCCCAAATGCACCAGGCAAATATTTTTACGTCTGGCTAGACGCTCCTATTGGTTACATGGGCTCTTTCAAAAACTTTTGCGACAATCGCTGTGATGTTAATTTTGACGAGTTCTGGTGTTCAGATAGCCGCACTGAACTGTACCACTTTATCGGAAAAGACATTGTTTATTTTCATAGCCTGTTCTGGCCAGCAATGCTGGAAGGCAGCCATTTTCGAAAACCAACCAAACTCTTCGTACACGGCCACCTGACCGTTGAAGGTGCCAAAATGTCTAAATCACGCGGTACTTTTATTAAGGCTGAAACTTATCTAAAGTATTTAGATGCTGAGTATCTGCGTTATTATTACGCAGCAAAACTATCTTCAGGCATCGGCGATATCGATCTGAACCTGGCAGATTTTGTACAGCGTGTGAATACTGATATTGTCAACAAGGTGGTCAACATAGCGTCCCGAAACGCAGGGTTTATCAGCAAGCGGTTTGACGGTCAATTGTCCGATAAACTGGCCGATCCAGGTCTCTATCAGACCTTTGTAGATGCAGCAGAGCATATTGGTTACTCTTACGCCACTTGCGAATTCAGCCGTGCGATGCGCGAAATCATGGCACTGGCTGACCTAGCCAACCACTATATAGATGCACAAGCACCGTGGGTAGTAGCGAAGAGACCAAACCTCGATACAGATCTACAGGCCATCTGCTCGATGGGAATCAACCTCTTCCGCGTACTGGTAACCTACCTGAAGCCGGTGCTACCAATGTTGGCTACGCGCAGTGAGGGATTCCTCAATACTAAACTACGCTGGGACGGACTTCAGGAGCCTCTGATGCGGCAACAGATCAACCTGTTCAACACTTTGTTTAAGCGTATTGAACTCGACCATGTAACCCAGATGGTCAACGCTTCCAAAAAAAACATCACTGTTATTCCACCTCTATTCACCCCATTACCTATTGATCCTAATCAAAAGTAGGATCAACTTTGAGGATTCCGGCAAGGTGGATATGCGTGTTGTGCTAACCACCTTTTTCGTCTGTGTCATAGACGCTGGTCAACTGCTAAATCTCAAACTGGAACTAGGCGAGGAATTAGAGTCAGAGCTTTCGGCATTTCTGTTTCCTATTTAGACACAAAAGCAGTGAAATGCCATTTCACTATCATAGCCGCCAACCTGCAAATAGGAAATACCCTGTATCACATTCACAGGAAAAGTGATGGCGGCAGCTTATGGATCCAAAAAATTAATCTTCCTGATGAACTTAGGCAGCTGCGCTCAGTTAATAATAACGATACAATAACCCTATTGTCATCTTTGACAAGTAGTCAAAATACTTGCCTCTTAATACCGCTTGTGTAGTATCTCGGTTACACGTAATACTGCCGTTTATTAAATGTTGCCTGAACCTAACACATAGCAAGAAAGTCTGGTGTGGCGTAGGAATGACTCGTTAGCTTATTTAAAGCATAAATGTGTTAATTCAACAGGCCATAAAAGATATCAACGGTGTTAAGGTTCTATTGGCAATTCCTAAGGGAATTGATCTTATCTACTTTTACTCTTTACTGGTCAAATCTTCCAGGGACTCTTACCATCTTATGACCATGAGCAACATTGCCATATTGCATACTATTAAAACATGATCCCTAAAATATGCCAATCAAAACAGAATAGATCACACCCTAACGCTCATTTCTAATCCGATATATAGTACTTTTACACATGCCAATCAAGGCATATATTAAGAATTATTACCTCAGATCATCGGAAAATCGGGCAACTGATCATTGGCTCCTTATGTATAAAACTACTAAGGCTTATGATACTTAGTTAAAAACGCCTATGATTTAAGGGCTAGCATCGCATTCTTAAGGAATGAGCGGAAAATTAAGGAATATATTCCATCAAATCTTCTGCCCACTTTGATTAAGCCCAACAGTCTACTTGATCCCCTCAGGGCTAGCACAGTTACTTAACATATCATTGGATTTAATATCGGTAATTATTTTGATCCTGCGAGTGACAGACACATTATTGCTAGTTATTGCAGCAATAGTAAAATTCTCGATTATTTTATGAAACCGTTGGTTTCGTAACACTAGCAACTTCCCACTTTATGAGCAACTTTACTATACCCGCAGCATCCGGAAGGAAATTATTCCAGCATGCTTTATCAGAAGTAAAATCGTAATGATCAGCGATCATATCATTTCATTTTATTTCACTATGTGAATATGTCACAACCAATATCACTCCTACATTCATTATAAAATGTGTGACCACACCTTTGCTATGACATGACAAATCGGTTGGCAGTATTCCTGTAATTAGCGAGGAAAGCACGATACTGATCTAGGTCATCGCGTCGGTGTTCGCTGTTCGATATGCAATACACTGAACATTATTCTACCTTATTGTCGGCTGGCGACGGATAAGTCCTCCTATACGCTCGGGGAGCGCGCAGCCCGCAGTTTGGTAACCAGCCAGGAATCTTGCAGTTTTCTAGCTCAGTTGCTCTATGGGTTAGTACCGTGCTAGTGACCAGGTGATTCTTGATGCTTTCTGTTTTCGATTAACAGCAGTAAATTTTTTATTGATTTTTATTAAAAAACATACACTTAGTGTGATTTAACCCATGAGTTAATCAGATTTTATCTCATACAACTCTTTAAACCTTATCTCTTCCCTATTAAGAGATCTTTTACGCACATCCTTTCATCAGCAACCAGATACATTACTGGCAATATTGCAACCTGCTTTCTAGCTATATGTCGCCATGCTTGCTCAGCTATAAAAAGCTCTAGGAAGTCCGGCAAAGTGCCGTATAGACGTAAAGCAGGTTGGATGCTGATCCAATCTCATATGCTCTACTCTATCTTTGAGGAAAGCTCACTCATTAGAGCAAGATAGTGTTTCAACATAGAATCCATCGACAAAACCACTACAGCAATAGTCTGTATTTTATGCTAAAATCAGATGCATCTTATACAATCCAGTAAACTCATATGCCGAAGAATCTACCGGTTCACCTTCTTACTTATACGATAAAATAGCGCTACTTGTCATTACTGTTAGCTGTATAAAAGCAAATACTACCGCCCGTTTATGCATGCGTTCAACATCGGTGATTGTTAGAAAATTAAAGCAATCGACTACATAAAATGCCTACCAACTAACATCTTGTTGGGAGTTAAAGATGTCTGCTCTATGTGGAAAGGGATGCGCTCCCTCTATCTTTAACCAAGGCTTACAACCCTTGCAACCAGAAGTAATCCTTGTTTATAACCTAGCGCGACTATCTGAACTGCCTGCGAAATAATTGCAAAACCACAGAGTTGATATACTTATCCCAATGGGATATATCGACGCCAACCTAGCACTTTCTATGTTGGCAGAAGGTGTAGAAAATCAGATTTGAAAACCTATCAACCATATAGTTATAATACATTACGTACATATTCTTAAGTACGTTTAATATCAGTTAGCAATAAAACTATTGATAGGTAAATAGTAAAACTAGTAGAACGTAAATACACATTCTTAATAAGCTACTCCAGCACAATTTCTGGAATCTCCCTTACTTAACAAGGGAGTGCTGTACTGAGGTAGGAGGTTGCCATTGCTATCTACATAATACACGTCAGAATCAGTAGAAACTCTTAAAGACACGTCACATTGGCTTATCGCCATAACCAAGATGTAAAAATGGCAATAACGAGATTTGCTACTTCCTCGCTATTTAGCGTACTGAGTAACACTGTTTTATCGAAATCTTAACTCACACAAATCCTAGTAATGCTGATTATTTATACGTCAACATTCGGTAAAGCCGCTATTATTTTGCTACGCCTACTCGCAGCAAGGCAGGGCTATTGATCTCCTACCCAAACTAGAGCCGCACGATGGAACTGAAACACCACTACACAAAGGTTGGCGTGATTGTCGCCAGTCCGCGTTCTCGAACGTTATATTTTCGAAAGGCATCATTAGCATCGCATCACTTCCACCAGGACGTGATGCCTGTACGATCCTTCCGTGAAATTAGGCTTATTATATACCCTACCAATAACGCTAAATATTGATACACAAACCTAAAAACTCAACATTCTAGTATACATTAATGTGGCATACTCCGCGTATCGCTTATGAAGAAATACCACATCTTGACCAAAGTGATTATTCAGGAAGAGCCGCGGCGCTCGAGGTCCGATTTGGTACAATTCGAAGACTGCGCCAAGAACAATGACACCTATCTATTGTTTAAGCACGACCATGACAAACCTACTTATTAATAAGTACATTAGTGGCGTAGCTGCGTTTAGGCTAGGCAGACTAAACGAAGGTAACTAGGCATCAGCTGGCTGGCTGCGCGCCAATCGGTGGATCTGCCTAAAATGACTTTCTGCCAACTCAGGCATACGATGCATAGATAATCGTAACAATAAATTCTGAAGGAAAACTTAAGAGGAAGAAAATGCTTATATGTTCATAGTTTACTTCTGTAGCTAACTTACGACCTACCTACCCTGCTATAGAGCCAGATCAAGATGATATAAAAGCACGAACCTAGCTCTCTTAGCAGACAGAGAGCCTAGCTATGTCACTATTAAATTTAGTAAATAGCTAGTAAGTAGCAGGAAAAGCTAACTATTTGATCGGCTTCTCTGTCCAGCCAGCTTATTCACCGCAACACTGCTCTATAAAATCAGTGGTAGTGCGAGTGACAAATTGTGATACCTTTGTCAAACTATCTCTGCTGAGAGATAGCTCAGACAACATGATTAACTGCACTGAAGTTGCCGGTTTGTAGTAAGCAATACCCGTTAGCCTAGTGCCCTAAAAAGAGAAGCGAAGCTAACCGACCTTGCCAGACTGGCGAAGGCACCACCAGGTCACCATCATCAGGCTGATGTCAACGACATACTATTACCGAATCTCTATTGTACTAAGAGGATATAAAAATACATCGCGTTATCTGTAGGGAAATAACGCAGAAACCGACGTGACGACAATCAACTCTTGAATTGCAATATTGCAATATAGAACATACCCTCTGAGCACCGCAGTACCGCAGGTACAGGTAACCACACAGACTAAGCATATGTGTCAGTAAACTTTGACAACATGTGTCAGCCAGTCAGGAAAGTACCCTTTACGCCTCTATTTTATAGTTATTGAGGACATTAGCCTATAATATGTGGAAACGCCTGATCATCATCTTATTCACCATTATTGGGCTGTTGATGCTCGCGGCTAGCGCACTTGACCGTTGGATTAGTTGGAAAACAGCACTTTACGTTTACGAGGACCTACAAACGCTACCATTTCGCCAAGTTGGCTTAGTCCTTGGTACTGCCAAATACTACCGATCTGGCGTTATTAACCAGTATTACAGCTATCGGATCCAGAGCGCGATCAATGCGTACAAAAGCGGCAAAGTGCAATATCTACTGCTGAGCGGTGACAACGCCCAACAAAGCTATAATGAGCCAATAACTATGCGCCGCGATCTTATCGCCGCTGGCGTGGCACCTGAGAATATAATTCTGGACTACGCCGGTTTCCGCACGCTGGACTCTATCGTACGCACCAGGCAAGTCTTTGATATTGACGATTTTATCATTATAACCCAGCGGTTCCATTGCGAGCGGGCACTGTTTATTGCACTGTATAGGGGAATTGAAGCACAGTGTTATGCGGTGCCTTCACCTAAAGACATGATGACAGTTCGGGCCCGTGAAATCTTTGCCCGCCTCGTGGCGTTAAGCGACTTGTATATCTTCAAACGCGAACCACGCTTTCTCGGGCCGCGGCTCCCTATCGTTGCCATACACACGATGTCAAAGGATCTCCAAAACTCTCCGGCGGTCTCTCTAAACCAACCTATTAGTATAGAGAAGAAACCAGAGAAAGAACAGAACAAAGGGAAATCGTACAGATAAGCCCACCATAATCTTAGAATGCAATTTCATGCCTTGGAAAAAGATTTTTCAACGAAACTTGATGCTATTAGCATCAGAAATTTTAACTTCTTGAACTACTTATAAATAAAAGTGATAACCCTGTATAGCAACAGGTAAGTGCCTCAAATAAATAGTTCTAAAGATCTATACATCTTACTTACGACAGCCGGTTCAGCTGCTCTCACATGAGGTGCCTTATAAAGCACCTGCAACATCTGGACAGTTGCCTATTACATGCAACGATTTCCCAGTATATGCCACACGTAAAGCAAAAAACTATTCCAACTGGGAACCCAACGCGGCTGCTATTTCAGACACTCAGCGTGTGGCAGCAATTGCCACCCCTTAAAGCTACTACTATTACACAGTATCACCTCTAGCCCACCAGCGCACAGAAGGCAAATAAAGGAAACAGGTCCATAGAAAACATACCTAGGCGCCTTCAATCTCAAGATCACACTCTCAATCTATCTCTAGGTAAAGCGGCCTGTTTAAGAAGATAAACGGGAGGATATTTAACAATAATACGCCGAAATGACTATCCCTATGTGATAGTGTAGCATCACAATAGCCAGTGCTCACCCGCTTCTTATTTCTACAGTCCTGTGTGTTGATTATGCAAAATCGTCGCAACGTGATTTTATTGCTAGGCACTAAGCCCGCTACTAATCCATTATTTTTTCCAATAACACACTGCACGCAGGAACTCTTGACGCGTATTCTCCCTGGATTTAAACAGCCCTCCGAGAGCTGTAGTAGCGGTCACACTCGTTGTGTCACGGATGCCCCGGGCTTTAACACAATAATGGACTGCATCAATAAATACCGCGACGTTATTAGTGGCAAGAAGGGTCTGCAAAGCCACCAAAAGTTGCTGAGTTAACCGCTCCTGCACCTGCGGGCGCTGAGAAAAAAACTGAACGATACGATTTATTTTTGAAAGCCCAATCACTGCATCTTCCGGGATATACGCCACCGTAGCCTTTCCATCGATCATGATAAAGTGGTGCTCACAAGTACTGGTCAGCCTAATATCGCGCACTGTCACCATTTCATTAACCTGCATCTTGTTCTGAATAATAGTTATTTTTGGGAAGTTAGCATAATCCAATCCGGAAAAGATCTCATCGCTGTACATTTTAGCAATGCGGTATGGGGTATCTACTAAGCTATCATCGGACAAATCAAGATTTAGTAGTTGCATAATTTCCGTCATGTGCTCTTTAATCCGTCGTTGACGCGTTGCGCGATCCAATACAACCCCACACAATCGGGCCTCTAAGCCACAAGCTTTTAGTGCCGAATGAACCAGCGCTGCTTCTTTACTGAGTTGTGATATCACTGATATTCTCCAACGAAACTCATCCCTCCCTTACCTATTGCAACAAGGTAAGCTGGTCATTTACTTGCTTACTGGCAGAGCTCCAGAATCTGATAGGTATAACCGCTCAAAATCTCTTTCCACTGTAGAGGGGCATATAACCATAATCTAGTTATTGTATTACCTCTTCGTGTGATACTCTGTTAATATGCAACTCCGCCACCAAACTAGGAGTCAGTCGATCTATCAACAGATTGCACATCCTAATACCCTAATCCAGATCACTATAGGCAAATGCGAGGTCATTATTATATAGGATTGTGCTTTATTTAGTATCGCTCTTACCAGCGTTGGTTATGCCCGGCTACACCGGGAAATAAGCTTTAAGGGTGATCATGGCAAAGAAATACGCAGCCTGCAATTTATTAACAACAGTCAAAAGAGATCCAGGCACTGTGCAGCCACATGGATATCTAACCTCGGAACACCGATGCTTTAGACTGACTTAATATAAGTCAAAATCACTCCAATATTTTAGTATTAGCGTATAAGCTAGGGACAACCCAAGCGCACTCTAGAACGCTTGAGAGCGCCGTAAGACGTCCCCATTAGCTATCCCCTTACACCTCAAATGTTACGACATCTCCCAAAAAGACAGAGGAAGGCTAATAGCCTATTGCCTCAAGCATATTGAGGCGATCACAGAGCATTCAGTTTGCCAGGTAAAACCTCTAGCAAGACCCCGTTCAACCACCCATCACCCCCGACTATACTTTGCAAAAGAGGATGCGTAACATACATCAAGATGTAGTTGTAAATTTCGCAAAGCAAAGCTTTGCATATCCAATACACTCCGAAAAAACCATTCCTCACAGGAGTACAATCAATATAATTGTCCGGATCAAAATAATAAGACAAAAGCTAGCAACCGATGGGCTTCTAGTAAAAACAGGCCGCTATTATTACCTCTTGTTTCTGTTTAAGAACTACCTGCACATTTTCTACGCAAATTGACAGCGGATTGAATGCAAGTATTCAAATCACCTTCAGTTCCGCATTCAGCTACAAATTTTTAATTATGCTGCCATTCATTATTGGCACCCTATTGCTAGGTTAATCTCCATTATATGGCATATCCATCAGGATTTTAATCAAAATGCACTCTAGAGAAAATTTAGGACTCCAGACTGGATTACTCGGTCATTAGAATCACTACTCTATCGACCAGTCGGCGATTCCCTGACTAGTTGTATAGCTTCTCAACCACAGTGAAATTGCCGAACAAGAAGCACAACTACAACCACTCATAGTTATGAGCGTGATTGAGTCACGAAACAACCTGTGTTTCACCACCAGGCTATCCGGTACACCTTTTGCGCGCGCAGTGCGTATATACTTCCTCCGATATTCCAATACCAAGACTTAGTGGAGTATGCAATTATAGACATTGCAGTCACGAGAATGGAAGTTAGCATTTAGTTGCGGCCACCTATTGGAAAGGCAATATTAACTAGAGACACGGGCATCAACAAGATTCCTAGTACATAGGCGGCAAATGCAACTCTGAATATTCTTAATACCATGCTACGGTTCTCTAATTTAGATAAGTAAATAGTGATATTTTATTAGCGATAAACATCGTAAAGGTTAAACGGCACCTCGACAATACAGTCTTCTTTTAGAAGACAACGGTCACATCACGAATCGACAATATGCGGCACGCTAACAACAGTAACCAAGAGCTACTTATTGGTTTAAATATACCCACGTATGGCACATGATTATCACTGCTTTATTGATTAGTCTAATACTCTATGTTAATTTTTTCAGATTGTTATTCTTGAATATTTTAGGCTATATATTCAACGCGGCATTTCCAACTCTGCATGAAATTAAAGATCATCGATAAGTCTACTTTCTTTATGCTTTGCACATAGTTAAATACTATGGTGAAATAAATATAGTGGGAGGTTAACTTTACGCAAGTCATCCCTAGTTCTTTAATCCACAATCTGGATCATTAGAATAATTGTTAATCTTATGACTAATGCTTCCCAACTAACAATACATTTATATCAATGATGTTGCCTAATGTTGTTACTCCAGAACAACACTGTTTATAAAAACACTACCTTGCCAAAACAATCTCGTCCTCACCCAACTTACACTCTGTATTTGATAGAGTATTGCACTGTTTATGAACATATCTCGCTATTGTAGGCACTAGATAGCATGCTCAGCCACCCATGAACCAGTGAAATTCATTCTGCAGCCACCTTTGAGGCTGCATTACCGACAGAGCGAGCTAGTTATTTCCTGATCGACCTGCTACTATTTAAACTCCAGCAATGGCCGATAACAAGGTGCGGGCTGCTGAGTTCCACCTACCTGCGGCGTTGTTGTGCTCTAGAGCAGTTCTTGCCGGCGTAGAATTTGATAAAACATCGTCATCGAATAGCGGTATATGCATCAGATCCGACGCATCTATTCCAACTCTTTTTGATAAGAGTGTTATTTAGGAAAAATCTGTGCTAAGCGAGCCTGGGTAACGCTGCAATGTCTTATGGATAGCGGGCAATAAATCCGGCAACGACTTGAAGCCGTTTTGAAGCCGTTGACCCGATTGAATCGGTGCTAATAGTTAGCGTGATTCTGTAATAGTAGAATGACTGCTGATGGAAGTCGCAATCTTACCCTCCGTTTAGATAGCTGCATATACAATCTGATGACTCTGATCACCACCATTCTTATTAGCAGCTAAGCATGTAATAAGGCAAAAACTCCACTCTTATTCTGGCATAGAATAAATTTATAGCTTATTATCATTATAATCCGTGCCTACTCACATGACCAAGTACCTGGTGCATTCTAAAAGAATGTTAACTGCATAATAATTAGCCTGTCTAATGACACGGACTAATGGAAGAAGGAACTACAACACCCTCATGGTGTTGTAAATCTAAATACTACACATTATTAGGTGTATAATCTGCCTGGGTTAATACATTGTTTCCAGCAAAGAAACGATCTCATCTGGAATTATAACAGATTATTGAAAATACTTTCTGGCTTATTTTTAAAATCAATATAGATAATATTAGAAGATAATTTTCCAGGCATTTCTGTAAATGATGATCGAACCCGTTAATAAAGTTCCTATCTCTGCTAATTGAAGAGATAATGTATAGAGATCACGGCACATAAGTTCTATCGTCACTTATCTATTTGGCAATTATGTAAGCAATGCGCTGTAATTTCAGGTAGGTTAACAGCTATTTAGCTCTTTCTAAATATTTGTCATACTGTTAACTCTTACCCAGTATAGTTCTTAATGTCTTTTTCTCCTTCAGACAAGAGCCTAAAGACTTATTTAATCCCAGCGCACTCCTTTTATGCTGAGAAGAAATTATCAACGATAAGGTCGGTGATCACCCAGTTCAGCCTATTTAATATGTTAGTATATCTTATCTATTACATATCATCCTTATGAGCATAATACACGTGACGTGATTAGGCTTCAACTGGAAATCTCCGTAAGTTTGCATGCTCTTAGCTCTGTATTATACTTTATATCGAACATACTCTACGCTACGACAACCAAACTTTTTGGCTGTCGATGATACCTTGAACCACTTACTCGACAACATGGAATCGTGCCTGCCATTGCAACCACCTTCTTGAGAACATGCTTGCTATATGCCATCTTGCCTAATAGGGCGGGGAAATTCTATTTCCCTACCCCAGAGCGAATTGCAAATACCCCATTTTCTTCTTCAAGAAAATATAAGGTATATAGCTTCTTGAGGAAGCAGCTTAGAATTCATTACTCAAGTGATGAGTAAGCACAGTATATCCTGCTTAACTCTAAATCGAAACATATCACCTCCATTTTCCCACGCATGCCAGTTTCCTCTCTGAAGTAGTACGCCCCAGCGTACAACGATCTGTTCCTCTGAGCGGCTCACTATAATGACGTGTACTAAGGCAGTATAACTCGGACAAAGTATATTTTTGACCATACAGAGTTACGACCAGCAACTGAATCAACACCTTAATACCAACGGCCTCATCGCCTGCTTCGATATTTATATAAAATAGTATTGCTAGCACAGTCTCTGCTTTAAAAAAGAAATCGGTGAAAGCAAACTAGAATAGTGCTGTTATCCCCACCTACCCTGTGTTCTATAGTTATAACCAGGTTCAAACCTTCCACACTGTAGTAGCACAGGCAACTTCCGCGATAAACGCCTGTATCGGAATTGCCTGCAGGTGTAGAGTATGCAAGCACTGCAGCTCTTCACTGTGCAATAAAGACCCAGATAAGCTCTTGTCCAGTGTAGAACACCTCAGCTACTAAATAAAGCTCGCGGCGATGTCCAGTTATCACTTACGTCACTACTGAGATAGTTAATTACTCATCCCGCCTGATCTGTTATGCCGGCAACACCAGTGGTCATCGGCACTATATCCTCCTGGTATAGGCTGCCTTTAATATGTAGGTAAGAAAGCAGAAAAGCCGGAATATTTAGTATTGATGCTAAACATGCTGAAAACGAATCTTTACAAAGATATCTTATATAAATAAATTTTAGACTTGCCAGAAACAGGCAAGTGCGTATTTCACTAATTTAATGTGGGAAAGATTCCGTAAGGTGAATTAAAACAGGTATCTCTAAAAGACTATTCGGATACTATTTACATACAATAGGCTTATGCTTATCAATTCACTGTATTATGCTTTTAGTGAATCTTATTAATTATTTATAATTTAAATCAAAAAATTAAAATGGCATATTTACCAACCCTACTTTTCGGTAAAGACCTAACAGCTATTTATAGCATTTATCTGCTAACGAAAAGATGACAGCCTGATCTTATTGATAAAATATTCACCTAGTGTTCGTTATAAACTGAAATGAAGTTGAATTTATCTCATGGCATTAACGTTCTAAAAGCCGTCTAAATACATCAAAACTACAGATAGACTTTCCAGTCTCAACAGCGCGTGACCCTAATGCTACACTTAAGCTTAAGTGTACAAAAATAACACTACATTTTCTTTTAGATTGAGAATACGATATACACATCTTCACACGGATATTAGTCATAAGTCTATCAGCTGACATAGGCAATACTTGATATAATTTCTATTTACAGCACTACGATAAACCAGGTCATATCTTACGTTCATTTCCAAGATCAGAAATACCTAGCCTAGCTACTACTAGGGTAGTAGTAGATTTCTTGCTCTACCTATCAAGCGGGTGGCGACCCCTCGATTGCCAGGGTTACTGACCGGCGATCTTCATTTCCGACAATAAAACCGAGCCACACTGAATATTACTGCGAATCTCGTTATCGGTTCCCACCATAATAAGATTATAGAACATATCCTTCAAGTTGCTCGCGATAGTGATCTCACTTACTGGATACTGAATTTCTCCGCCTTCGACCCAGAAACCAGCAGCGCCACGGGAGTAGTCGCCAGTCACGATGCTAACACCCTCTCCTATCAGTTTATTGACCACTAGTCCTGTGCCAAGATTTTTTAGCATAGCTGCAAAATCCCCACCCTGTCCATCAATTCGCCAGTTATAGATGCCACCAGCGTGACCTGTACTATGCATGCCTAATTTTCGACCTGAATAAGTCGCGAGTAACCATGTTTGTAGGACACCATCCTTAACAATGTCCCGTCTCTGAGTGCGTACTCCTTCGCTATCAAATGGTGCCGATGCTAGCCCTTTTAATAAATGTGGATGTTCTTCAATTGTAAGCCATTCTGGCAGAATTTGCTGGCCTAGCGTATCCAGAAGAAAAGTGGATTTGCGATACACGCTGCTCCCAGTAATACCTTCTGCCAAATGGCCGAACAGGCCAGTAGCCACTTCCGCCGCGAGCAGAATAGGGGCTTGCATCGTCGGCAGTTTACGCGGCGCCAAGCGTGCTAGAGTTCGGCGCGTACATTCCTTTCCCACCCACTCAGGAGTTTTCAAATCCTCCATCGCACGCCCAACTGTATACGCGTAATCAGATTCCATTTTACCATCATGCTCCGCAATCACACTGGTAAACAGTGAATGATGGCTGAAGGGGTAACTCTGTAACATGCCCTGGCTATTACCGAACACCTTAATACCGTAGTTACTGTTAAAACTACCACCTTCTGTATGTGTGATACGGTGATCCGCCGCCAGTGCAGCCTTCTCGGAACGGGCGGCCAGCTCAATGCCGCGTTCAGTATCCAGCTCCGTTGGATGGAACAGATCCAGATCCGGGGCATCAAATGCAAGAAGATCTTTTTCTACCGTACCCACATAAGGATCTGGTGAGGTATAGCGGGCAATATCCAGTGCTTTCTGCACAGTGCGAGCAATAGACTCCCTACTCAGATCGCTAGAGGAAGCGCTCCCTTTACGTTGTTGCTGATATACGGTAATACCCAGGGTACCATCATTATTAAACTCAACCTTTTCTACTTCACCAAAGTGGGTTCTAACGCTAATGCCGGTGGATTTCGTTACCGAAACTTCTGCAGCATCGGAACCGGCATGCGCTAGTTCCAAGGCTTGTGAAACGGCATGTTCTAGCGCTGTGCGCTGTTCTGCAATTGTAGTGATTACGTTCATCATTTGGCCATAATGAATTAGAAAATCATTGGATGCGTACCATAGAGCGGGGTGGCACATGGAGTATAATGCAAGCATGATTACATCATATACTTAACTTAACAGAAACTGCTTTTAATTTCAAATTTAAACAGCATCTTATTAAGATTCACTATATTAAAGAGAGATGTCTATGGAAAAGCCTAAGAAGAGCTAAGAAATCTCCAAATGCATAAAAACAACCACAAAGATGAATCTTCTAGGTAAGTAAAAATGAAATGAAGCGCGATGACACAGCTCTGAAAGAGCGGGGAGCCAAGCTAGTCAACCTGGGCAACAGACTATAGAACTAATGGCGTTATTCGAAGACTTGATATTCTGTCATCGAATATACACAAAAGATCAAGAAAGAGCGCCAGCATATTAGTGACAACTAATCGGGAGAATGCTTAGAAACCGTGGTATAAAGACGTTCTACAGCACGCTAAGCAAACTAGAAAACTTACATCACCAACATATTCCTATTTAACTAGTTGGACACATTACGTGACCGGTTGGTTAAAGCAGGGATCATGCGATCGTATATATCTTAGGTCTATATACAGAAACCGATTAACAGCAACTAATTTTTACTTCTTCTCAACGTACAGAAAGAACAAAGCGCCAACAAACCATCTAAAAGGTACTTCCAAATACTTAAGCACCTGCGGAATATAATTGATATAGCCTAATCATAAATGATTTAGCCTCGCCAATCAGCCTGCTAGACCCGATTGATGTAGTAAATCACCGCCAGTTGCACAGAATTAAAACGCAAGCCAGGATCTAATCCTGTTACCGTATTCTTCAACCACAAAATCATTGCGGAAACAGTATCTTTGTGAGTATTTAGCTAGGTTGACTCTATCTACGCCGGTAGAGTGATATCGCCTATTATAATATGCGATAACGCCTTTAAATATTACTAAATTTCTTGTTAAATTTGCACTAGTTCGTGCTTTGACAGCAGAAACTGGCGTATGTTCGCTCAACACAAAATCGAACTTTACTTTTTCTAGCCACTTACTGCAATTCAGTGAAGCTTCATGATCACGCAGATTAAAGGCCAGGATGTCATTGTAATACAACAGGAAGTCAGTAGTACATCGCCTATACTGATACTTAATATCTATCTAACGTGATATCCGGTAGTAGCTACGAATTATTTAACCTCCCAGTTAAAGAACCGATCAACGTCACGCGCGTTCCCCTGTAGCAGCGCGTATCGTTTACATCGCAAGCCTCCCTATTTTTCTCATGCGCTTGTTGGTTATTGATATAATAATGAAACGTTAATGAATGCGGATACTACTAACTAAAATGGATGAATAAGTAAGGAAATGAATATCCGTCTGCTTCCCATTTTCATCGCTTTAGACCTCAAAGCTCGGCACTGATCCATACCTATCACAGGTATGGATATCAGATGAACCAAAATGACTAGCGCATAACCTTTAGTTAGGAATTTTTATTGTCCATCATACTAATGATTGAGTTTTAAGATATTTTCTTGCATCCAGAGTAGTCTAACAGAAATTTACTTACACGTTATTAAGTGCTGATCCCGTATACAGATAGATACGTGATCTGTTGTGGGTGCATCTTGCTATACCAGCAAGATCATGAATAAATGATACGGTGCATAAACATCATGGCACTATCAATACCACCTTATTCTGAGAATAAGTCAATAGCGATTTCTCTTTTACATATCCTATGCAATGTATAGCGGAACAGACCTTATATACTAGCATTATGGTATCCCTCATCCTACAGTACGTCAATACTAGCACGAATATCTGACGCTAGGATTGGCACTCAGGCATAGAGGTGAACCAATTACTCACTGTCAACAAAGGCGGTTTAAGTGGAATCGCAGTAATTCTTCACTTAACCCTCCTAAAATTAGGGAGGAAAGCGGATTTAACTCATACCAAGAGGATTCCTGCCAGATCGCTGACTATGGCTCCGATCCTATAAAGTTATTTACCTGCGTTCAGTTAAGCCTCTTATTAAATTATTAATTTTTAACAAAAGCTTTCAATTTGCTATAATTACGCTATTCAGCAATTGTATTTAAATAGATGTCTACAAGACACTGTCAATTTATATCACCATACATCTATTAATGATAACACTGCTTATCAGGTATAAATTGGCTATTGTGAGTTTGGTCACACTAGAATGCTTTAAATACAATCTATTTTATTAAGTTTTTATGAAAAGACATATTCGCTCGACACAGTGCGAGCGAAGTAAAAAACAATATCAAGTCCCGCCTCAACAAATATTCCCTTTTATTTTAATAACAAAGTTAAGGCTCCTAAAGACAAATACTATTTGCTTTTATTCCACTTTAGGCTTTACTAAACCTCACCTATATCATATATATTTTAAATAGCAGTCAACTACAACTAGCAACTTCTTCATAAGACTCATAACAGCAAACATCCGATTAATGGCCACTTAACACTTACCGAAACAGCTCATAACCTCATGACTTTTAAGCAAAACCTTACCACAGTGAAGAGTATTTCTAGAGAAATTAGAATAGTAAACTTGAACTGAGGCAATAGGAACAATGTCTATACATTACAGCAACATCTAGTCCAAACACTGTGTACCAATATTGATAGTCAGACAATTTGCTTGCTATCATTTCTGATCATAACAAAATACACGAAATGCTGTCAGAATATGTTAATAGAGCTCAAAACCACGGAAGTAAGAACATTCTAATCCCTGGCAAAGTGCCTTTTCAAAGGCATCCATGATGAATGGCCTGCACATTAATAGGCGCTGATCTAGCTGTATATCGCCTATGTAATGCGCAATAGTCTACAATTTATCTCGTTGTAAGGACTAGGAAACCGCCACTTCTAACCTTCAAGTTTTGTGAATCAATTACATAAGAAAGACGATAACAGTCGCTAGAAGCGTTCAACGCAAGCTGGGAGAGCCTGTCTCTAGCAATAAGCAAAACTGACACACAAACCAAGCAGATCTAGCCACATTCTTCGAATATCTAAAAAAGATCCACAAAGTGATTTACACAACCAACGAGATAACGATTTAGGTTCGTTGAACGCTGTATTTGATCATGCCATAAAAAAGAAAGACTTCTTGGCTCTCAAAAGCACCTAACTGCCAGTTGAGTTACTACAGAAACCTATGCGATCTTAAAAAATAAAATATGCAACAGAGGGTCTGTAGATTATATGATCGAACGTGATAACTTTTTGGTCGGTTAGTTATGAGAAGGGGATTAAAACAAGGTCCATTACAAGCTTGTAATAGGAACTCTAATAATCTTAGCTCTACATATAGTTTCCTATATAAGAATAATTAAAAAGATAATCAAAAAGGAATATCATCATCAAAATCTATTGGCACTTCATTCCTACTGCCTATAGGAACGTGGTTCTTTACTGGCCGCTCATGCTGATCAACACCAAATGTATTGCCACTTTGCTGTTTCTGGACCTGACCCCACGCACCCTGGGCACCACCAACGGACGCCACTCCTGCCTGTCGCCCCCCAAGCATCTGCATAGTACCACCAATGTTCACCACCACTTCAGTTGTGTATTTTTCTACTCCGGCCTGATCAGTCCATTTGCGAGTATGAATCGAGCCTTCGATATACACCTGCGAACCTTTCCGCAGATACTCACCCGCTACTTCAGCCACCTTTCCAAACAAAACAACCCGGTGCCACTCGGTTTTTTCTTTCTGTTCACCCGTTGCCTTGTCACGCCAACTTTCGGAGGTCGCTAAAGTCATATTGGCCACTGCTCCCCCATTCGGCATGTAACGAACTTCTGGATCCTGCCCAAGATTTCCGACTAGAATTACTTTATTTATACCTCTACTGGACATCAGTATTCTCCTAATTATTAATGCTTATATAGCATATATGAATAAGCTTAACACTATTTACCTAAACCTACACTTTTCCAGCTTATACTTTTGTTGTTTCTATTCGATAATAATTCTTTCAACTGGTTAGTTGCATTCGTATATTAGGTATTAACTTGGTTTTCATCTCATAATGATGCGTTGACTCCTGGAGCTATAGTTGTTTTTACGCCTCTAATGGCTAAATATATGATAAAATCACTGCCAGGTACAGTGTAGCATCAAGATGGAAAGTGTATATGGACAATATCGCAATGCGTGGTGATTGCACACATCATCTCAAAAATATCAACCTAACTATCGGGCCAGATAAGCTGATCATCGTGACCAACTTCTCTGGTTCCTGAAAGTCTTCGCTAGCTTTTGATACACTGTATGCAAAAGGGCAGCACTGTTACCGTGAATCGTTGTGCGTCTATGCAGACCAGTTGCTTTCCTGATGGAAAACTAAACGGCGACAATGTTTAAACTTGACTACCAACCACCTCTATTGAGCAGAAATCCACGTCGAACAATCCAAGGATCCACCGTCAACACCATTATCAAATTCATTGATGATGGCATCTACGTATTCAGCGGAATACGTGAGCCACGATGCCAGCACACCAGAAAAGTTACAGAAAAATCCGTCAGCTAAGCGCTGGATACCATCCTTAACCAAACGCGGGAACACTCTTGATGCTCTTAGCAAAGATCATCCAAGACTGGAGTAGGATAGAACACTAAACCTCTAATAATAACCCTTACTAGTCAGGGTGATATCCGCGCGAAATCGATGGCGGGATGTACGGTCTCCCGATCCACCAAAGCTGGAGTGGCACACCAAGCACACTATCTAAATAGCAGTTGACTGCTTTAAAATGTGTAAAGGCCCTAATACAGCGCCTGATGGAATTATTCGAGACAACCCTATACCTTGCTGGTGGCACGCCACCGGTTGCTCATATAGCCAATAAAGAGTCAAAGGGTTCCTCTTCTCCTCTCATTTTCCCTACCTAATATGCGGCTATAGCATGTGCTCCTGGAGCCGCGCCTGTTTCGTTTAACAATCCAGACCGTGTCTGACCGAGATTCGATGACCTTGTCGTTCAGCAGTTATTTTCTCCAGAGATCGTGATCCAGAACCCCAGGCTGTCGTTAGGTGACGTGGCTATCCGTTCTTCAGACCGCCACAATTTCTACTATTCCAACTATTGCCATCAGTGCCGGAACAATATGAGTTTGATCTAGAAACCCCGTTAAAGAATCTGAGCATCAAGATACAGAAATATTGATAAAGGATTCCGGGAAAATTTAATCGCATGCAAATACACTAACAATCTTGGTGAGACAACCACGTGTTGCCTTCCGTTCGAAAGCATTCTGAACAAAATAGAGTGCCGCTGCAAAGAGACGGCATCTGGCGCGGGACGTCAAGAGCTGACTAAGGTTATCAGCCGGTGCCCGTGCACCACGTGTTATGGTCCGCCGCGCGAAGAAACGCGGAAAATATGTATTGAAGATACAATGCTTCCAGAAATTTCCAATCTAAACATCGAGCATGCACGGAGCTTCTTCGAGAAAATCAAGTTGAGCGACCAACGCCAAAATCACTGAACAGTACTAAAATAGATCGGCGATCGCCTGAAATTTTTAGTCAATGTGGGCGAAACTATCTTTCGGTGTCGCCTTCAGAGGAACACTCTCCAGGACAGAGCGTTCCGTTGGGCAAGCTAGATCGGTGCTGGCCTTGTAGTCGGTATTCACGTGCTGGGTGAAGCCTCGACCATCCTGCATCGGCGCAATAATGGACGCCTAATGCAATCCATAATTAACCTGCGCAGTTAGGACATACAGTGATTGTAGTAGCACAGGATCTAGACGCCATTTGCGCTGCCTACAATATTATCGATATCGGTCCAGCAGCCGGTGTACGCGGGCCCGGATTGTGACCGAAGGGAGCATGCAAGCGCTCATGTCGCAGCCAGACTTACTGACTCCCTAAATTCTAAGCCGCAAGCGAGAAATCAGCATCCTGCAGAATTGTCTGCCTATAACTGCGACTCAAGTTCTAACGTTGAGCAGGCGCGCGCTAACAATCTGAAGGGCATGACGCTAACACTACCGATCGATCTGCCTATCTGGATTACCAAGGTGTCCGGATCCGGAAAGTCAATGTTAATTAACGTTAGGTTATTACCTATCACATACCGGTACCTCAACGGTACCAGAATAATCGCACTCGCACTATTGCACAATGTAACCGGTCTGCCGTATTCGATAAAGCGCTCGATAGCGATCAAAGCCCAATCGGTCGCACCTCACGCTCTAACCCAGCTAGCTACACAACCATCGTCAAGCCGGTGCGGACCCGGTTTTCTGGTGTGCCTTGGGCACGCATCAGTGACTACAGACCTGCCCGTGTCAGCTTAAATATTTAAGGTTGGCAATGCGAAACATGCGGAGTGATGGCTTCATCAAAGTTAAGACGCATTCCCTAACAAATATCTACGTGCCGTACGATCCGTATCACGGGAACCGTTATAACCGCGAGACACTCGAAGTAAAGTACAAAGACAAGAACGTCTACGACGGACTAGCAATAACTGTTGAACCAACGCGCAATTTCTTAGAATCCGTACTAACACTTTGCACGAAAGTTGAAAAACCTGTGCGATCTTGGCCTATCCTACATCTGTCTTGGTAGTCGGCGACTACCTTCTCTGTCGGTGATGCGCAGCGCTTGAAGATTGCACGTCAGGTATATAAAGAAGACACTGACCAAACACCGTATATCCTCGCTGAACTGACCACCGGACTTCACGTCACCGGATATCCAGCAACTACTGACGATGTAGCACTCACTACGTCATCAAGGCAATAATAGCGTATTGATTGATTATGACCTAGCTATGATCAAGACAGCGAACTAGATCGTTGATCAGGCCGGGCGAGGGCAGTGGCAGTGGTAAATTCCTGGATTTTGGAACACCAGAAACCGTAGCTGACTGCGCAATCTTACATGCCGTGCACTTTCTCGGTGCACTATCAAAAAGTAACTTTTGAATCTATTTTACGTACCCTCAGGTAACCTTAGGGATGTGATTAGATGGGCAATACTACTTCTATGCAACACTTTCAGTTACGTTGGTCTAGCAGACCATATTTAATTTTAACTATCATCTGGTTTTGGCAAGGTTTACTGAACTGCAGAAACCGCGTCAAGGACATATATGTCCTCATAGTATAATTTCAACCCACATACACATAGCACCATGCTTGTTCTGGCACAAGCTAAACTGTCTTAGAACTTATAAAATTGCATTTCGGTAAAAACTGTGTAGGTAAACATACCTTACTGCTCTAGCAAAGCATGCAAGCTCTGCCTTGGCAGTACATTTTTCACTCCTCGCATGCATGTGTGACGGATCTCCATCACTCGGAGGACATACTGTGACTTTATTCTGCCACTAGATTTCAGTGGCACGTCTTTCAATACAATTAAGCACCGCCTGTACGACATTAACTCAGTGAGTTGGACTAATTACAGCAGACGGTAGCATTAATCTGATCCAGAAAGGGGATAACTTCTTGGCTTTCACACATCAGTTAAAGCCGATGTACTCATTTACCATACACTGAGATGATATTTAAGACATAATCATCGAGCAAGACTAACAACCAGTTAGAGCAATGAAGGCATAGGTCTTCTCATCCATAGAAGCACACATCCATAGTAGGCAACGCCTGAGACAGAATTAGTGCGCAGGCAGCGCGTACCTTAATTGTTGCATCTTATTACGATCAACACTCTAGCCGAGCCACTCGTCTAATGGAAGCAAGAGTGAAATAGCAGAATACTGGCGCTTACCCACTACTTCAAAGCGACCTTGATGACATCAAACTCCACACCCAGGCTAGCAGTATTGCGATACGGGCAACTCCTTACTTTGGAGTAAGCACCACTGAAGATAGTAAAATGGTTTCCAAATCTCGATGCGAGGCACACCTTTGCACATCAGGGAATAGATTTCTAATCTATCTTAGTTAGTTTCAACGCACAAAAGTTGAATACTCCTGTATAGTAACAATATTCTTTTAATAGAACATTAAGTTCTGCGAGTCCAATGGATACTGATGGACGGTGGCGAAATATGTCTATAGATAGACTATTGCTAAATATCATTTGCATGATGTTCCATACGGATGGACTACGCTAGCTCTGGAGAACTGACTTATATGCAGGATAACATCTTGCTGATTATATAGAGGCGGATGCTAAAGTTCTTTTACACAAGGGTTAATCTTGTTTGCATGTATATATTATCAATACCATTGGATCTTCCACATAAGGCTATAACACTATAGAACCAGATTAGTTTTTAAAAAGTATGTTATGAATTCTAGCCGCCACGGCGGCCAAACAAAAAGGCGGGCTCAATTCTCGCTTTATTGTCGTATATAACAAAACCCTCTATAAATATAATAAAGCACATAACCAGGTAATAAAGGGCGTCTCAGTAACTATTCCTAGCACTTGTACTAGGAGAAGTAATGCAGAATTTATTTACGCTAGCGCACTAACCGTGCAGCGGATTAATTACCAATGTATTCAATCGCAACACGTTGCGTTAGCTTAGTGACCAACTCGTAAACACTAAGACCGGTATATATGGCGATACGCTCAACTGGCAATACTTGGCCCCACAGAACAGCTTGGTCCCCGGCCTTCTCGGTGGCATCAGGCCCTAAATCAACCGAGATCATATCCATAGACACCCGACCTACAATCGGCGCTTCGCGCCCATTCAACCAGATTGGGGTGCCTGTGGGGGCACTGCGTGGATAACCGTCACCATAGCCTATAGCCACCACCCCAAGTCGGGTATCACGCGGGCTAATCCAAGTGGCACCGTAACCAACAGGCTCACCGGCACCGTGATCACGCACGGCGATCAGGCTAGACTTCAGTGTCATCGCTGGCTTTAGAAGGTACTGACTAGCCTTGACATTATTTAGTGGCGATATGCCGTATAGGATAATTCCGGGCCGTACCCACTGGTTATGCGCATCCGGCCAAAGAAGAATGCCGCTAGATGCGGCGATCGAGCGTTGTCCTGGCTTACCACGAGCAAACTCTTCAAAACACGCGATCTGTTTTAGGGTTTCGTTAGATCCCTGCTCATCAGCACAGCTAAAATGGCTCATGATATTGACGGGCTGCGCTACGTTGTAGCAAGCGACCAAGCGTCTGTAAAAGGCTTCAGCCTGCTCTTGGCGAACCCCCAATCGATGCATCCCAGTATCAAGTTTCATCCACACTAGTAACGGGTGAGATAATTGAGCCTTCTCCAATACCTCTAACTGTTCGCTCGTGTGCACTACAGTTGCTATGTTATTTTTCACCAATAACGGTATCTCCTCAGCAGCAATGAAACCTTCGAGTAGTAAGATCGGTTTCAGAATCCCGCCAATGCGAAGCGCTAGTGCTTCACTGATGCGCGATACACCGAAGCAGTCGGCATCTTGGAGAGTGTGCGCTACTTCTAACATGCCATGTCCATATGCATTTGCTTTCACAATTGCAATAAGGCGGCTTTTCGTTGCTTGGCGGCGTACCTGTTTCAGATTATGTCGCAAAGCGCTGCGGTCGATTACGGCGGTCGCCAATTTATTTTATCCCCGTTATTTCTTCATTCATCCTCATAGCGTGACCCTGCATAATTATCAAACCGAGACCATTGACCGTTAAAAGTTAGACGTACGGTGCCAATCGGACCGTTACGTTGCTTACCAAGAATAATTTCGGCAATCCCTTTTAAATCAGTATTGTCATGATAAACCTCATCACGGTAGATAAACATAATCAAATCAGCATCCTGTTCTATTGAACCAGACTCACGTAGATCAGAGTTGACCGGGCGTTTGTCGGCGCGTTGCTCCAAACCACGATTTAACTGCGATAACGCCACTACTGGAACCTGAAGCTCTTTAGCCAACGCCTTCAGTGAGCGGGAAATTTCAGCAATCTCCAGGGTACGATTGTCGGATAATGATGGTACACGCATCAGTTGCAGATAGTCGATCATAATCAAGCTAAGCCCGTTATGCTCGCGGAAAATACGACGTGCGCGAGAACGGAGATCCGTTGGTGTCAGACCGGAAGAGTCATCGATGTACATGTTCCGCTTTTCTAGAAGAAGCCCCATAGTACTTGATATACGTGCCCAGTCCTCATCATTGAGTTGGCCGGTACGGATACGCGTTTGATCTACTCGCGACAGAGATGCCAGCATACGCATCATGATCTGGGTGGCAGGCATTTCGAGACTAAAGATAAGTACAGGTTTCTCTTGTGTCATCGCGGCGTGTTCACATAGGTTCATCGCAAAGGTTGTTTTTCCCATTGAGGGACGAGCAGCAACAATAATCAGGTCGGATTTCTGCAAACCGGCAGTTTTTTTATTGAGATCTTGATAACCAGTATCCACACCAGTAACGCCGTAGTGAGGTTGCTGATAAAGTTGCTCAATACGCGAGACGGTGTCCTCGAGGATGCGGTCAATAGCCTTTGGGCCATCACCCTTGCTGACGCGGTTTTCCGCAATCTGGAAAACGCGGGATTCCGCCATATCGAGCAAATCTTCACTGCTACGTCCCTGAGGGTCATAACCTGCATCCGCGATTTCGTTGGCTACTGAAATCATCTCGCGGACCACAGCCCGCTCGCGCACGATATCGGCATAGGCACTTATGTTAGCGGCACTTGGGGTATTTTTCGATAATTCAGCTAGATAGGCGAACCCACCTACCGGATCCAGTTCATTTTTCTGTTCCAAGGACTCAGACAGCGTAATCAAGTCGATGGGTTTAATCATTTCCGTCAGGCGCTGCATCTCGCTAAAGATCAACCGATGAGGGCGGCTAAAGAAGTCTTTGGCGACCACACGTTCTGATACGTTATCCCAGTGTTCGTTGTCAAGCATCAAACCGCCCAATACAGACTGCTCGGCCTCCAATGAATGTGGTGGCATCTTCAGCCCTTCCATCTGACGATCTCGTGAGCTATTTCTGGCTTCACTTGCGTTTTTTTTATTGGTTGCTTTTTTTCCTTCCATAAAGCGTATTCTTTATCCGATTGCGCATAGAGTATCCAGATATGAGAGTATACGTGATTTTGATTCGTGATTCTTCTTGCTTTATCATGGCGGCAATGAGTAACCCAGATTACCTATCTGGAACCCGGCCTAATAAAAGTGTAGCCGGGCCATTCCTGCAAATGTAGTCATAAACATATATTCAGCCTAGTGCGTACTAATTAGCATCAGTGTTCCCTGGACTGATTAGTCCAATAAATTATTAAAGCTGACTTATTTGACAGTTGCACCGAGCCTTAGGTTTCACTACTAACACATTGACTCTGTAAGTTGATTTTGTTGATCACTTCCTATGCTATTCGCGCACTTTTTAGTGAAACTAGCTTTATTCACGCCAATATGTGCAATGATTCTTAGAGGTCGCATTGCTTTCTTCTGCAGAGTTCATGCGAAACATGAAGAATGGTAACGGGGTAAGACTAGTGAGAGGATCACTGGAATCGTACTATCCTCGCGCTTCGTTAATCCTGCAGACTTAGCTTTCCGCTGGTGCTATTATTTTTAGAACCTAGTCCCAGCTAAGTGCAAAAATGTGGCCATTCCCACATAAGACCTATGACCTGCCACAAAGATAGTGTCGTAATTCCAATAGACCCAATACCAGGGTGCTCACCAGTATTGTGGTATCTAATTTACTGATAGATATTCGCACAGCTGTACGCCCAGCTCTTTTATCTAATTCTGACAACTCTATAATTTTTAGCATCCTTTGAAAAGTAACAGTCTTACGTTAGTAGTTTATTTTTAACACCATCTCGACATCCAGGCAGACAGACCGTGATTTTATGCGCTTATTCAGGCGCGTGCATACCGTACTCCAAAACCAGATCTTTACCCAGATATTGATACATGATTGATGAGGTCCATTCTGTGACTTATTAGTCGCTATTGAGATGTTCTGAGGGTAAGTATTTTCTGGATACAATCCTCCCAGCAATTGCGATCGGCTTGAGCGATAGCAATAGCGTTATTTTTATCGTTTTTTCTCATTGGCTTTGTGAAATTCATCAAACCTAATTCCCTAATGCAAAGTCTCAGAATAAATGTTGTCAGACTCAATCAAATAGCCATCTTTCAACCTCTCACTGATTGATTTATACTCTTGAAAATTAATACGATTCAAAATGCGACGTATCAGATACAGAAGTACAATTTTATTTGTTCAACAACGCCAGCAGGTAAGCCATTCTATGCAAACTATCAGCCTTTCTCACGCAGAACACATGCTATTTGACAACTGAAATACTATTCGGTAATCGCTATAATTTATGCCTCTATAATTACAGTTATATCCTAAATAATTTAAGTTGCCAGCAGGCAGGAATGCATAGGAAAATTGATTGGGATGATTTTAAATAGCGCTTGCCCTTTTCGGCGGACTGAAAAGTAGGGTTCATTCTTATTAATCCTTAGGATTTAATATCACTTAGCAGCTACAGTGAGTGAGGACAGCTAACACATAAGCAATCTACATTGCATAAACGTAGATAATAAGATACTAAAGTCTCTAGCATTTTTCACCACAAATCATCAGAAGCATTCCAATAGGATAATGCGATTAATTTTATTTCACTATATGGTAGGCACAAAGTACAGATTGAGAGCATTAGGCCATTTGTTGTACGGTTAGCGCACCCAATTTAAGGCTTGCTTAAGTACCTGAACATCAGCACCCGGCTTATGGACATTTTCGCTTAGACAACGACGCCACTGCCGAGCACCTGGCCACCCCTGAAACAGTCCACGAATATGGGGGGTAATCCGACTCAGACAAGTACCATTGGATAGCTCACGGTCAATATATGTATATAGCGATTCAATGATCGCTATCCTGTCCTTAACTGCACCCTGGACTCCAAATAATTCGTTATCAACCCGTGCTAAAATCGCGGGGTTCTGATAGGCTTCCCGCCCCATCATCACGCCATCCAAATAACACAGGTGCTGCTTTGCCTCTGCCAGCGTTTTAACACCACCATTGATGGCAATACTCAAATATGGGAAGTCTTGCTTTAATTGATACACCCGTGGATAGTCCAATGACGGTACGTCACGGTTTGCTTTCGGAGTAAAGCCATATAACCATGCCTTGCGTGCATGGAGGGTAAAAATAGTACATTCGCCGCGGTTAGAAACAGTAGAAATAAAATCACATAGAAATGCGTAACTATCCTGATGGTCGATGCCAATACGTGTCTTAATAGTTACTGGAATTGACACCGCGTCACGCATCGCCTTAAGACAATCAGCGACCAATACTGAGTGGGCCATTAACCAGGCGCCGAACATGCCACTCTGTAATCTGTTGGATGGACAACCGACATTGAAATTAATTTCATCATAACCGCGTTGCTCGGCTAGCTTTGCACAGTGCGCTAACTCGCTCGGATTATTGCCAGCCAATTGCAATGCGACCGGATGCTCTTCTTCATTGTAGACTAAATTATCGCTCTTACCGTGGATAATTGCAGTAGTAGTGACCATCTCAGTATACAGCATCGCTTCCTTAGTCAGTAAACGGTGAAAGTACCGGCAATGACGATCGGTCCGACTCAGCATCGGTGCAACTGAAAATCGTGAAGCACTGTATTGTGGCATTAAACTAATATTTTCATTGATCTTACGGTTATTGGGTTTTGTTTTTCGTGTATTTTGTTTGTGTGGTATTTACTTAGTAGTACACTACCCTAGTAGTATCTAGGGTAGTGTACTACTAAGTAAATCCAATATACGGCATGCGTAATTTACTGTCTTTTGCCATAGTAAAAGTTCTAGGAAAGAAGCGAAGCAGATAACACTAATCAAAACCTATATTCTCTTACTACCAACCTAGCAGCGAGATAGTAAGAGAGTCTTTAAGAGACTTAGTAGAGACCTTACAATACTAGTACACCCAAAATTAGATTCTAACCATCTTATCAATAACAAGTCGTTAAGGACTTCAGCTTTGAACGCTTAAAATCAAAGCGGACTAACTTCTATGTCACTTAATCAACGGACATGAGTAGTAGAAAGCAGCAATACCCAATTTCCCTTGTCGATCAATTTCTAGGCTACGCAATGCCTGGAATCTCACTTACGCCCTTTAACTAAAACATGATCGAATGGCTACCAAAGAAATTCGGCGTGGATAGCACTGCTATCGTAACCTGCGATGGGGTTTACCTATTCCCAGTTTAGCTGCTACTAAACTTTTTTCACTATTAACTAGAAAAGGCACGCTGCTACTAATGTAAGACTGCTAATAATCAAATTAGTCCTTTTGCCAAGCAAAGACTTAACGGCCTAGCTGGGTGAGAAGGCAACTAGAAGCTAGTTAGCGCTATGCCCTGCAGTCATAATTCTTTGAATATCTCTTATATTATACGATTTTAGCGCTTTGTGATGCAATCGCAAACTATGATTATCTATCATAATAATGTAACTTAAACTAAGGGGTATTACCCACAGATAAATCACTATCGTAAAATCAGCTAACCCTATCTTAGCTGCACTACTTGGTTCAGACTTAAAGTCATCTTCAGCGACAGACCAACGGTCTAAATTGATTTCCCCTAGAAGTCATGTTTTATAACCATGACTTTCCAATGTATCAAGAAAGTCTTGAAATCAAATATTTTGCTTGTATGATTGAAAGCGTGAAAACGCAATTTAACTTCGTGGTAGAGATCAAGATCAAAAAGCTGCACAAATCACAGTAACCGCCTGAAAGATACTATGGGATATGCATATAAACTATACAATTTCACATTCCATGCCCAGCCTTGACTTTTGTTAAAGAACAACAGTTACAACTAACAGTCTTAAACCTATTTCACCACCCCAAAAGAAGTGGCGCTGATATTCCTAGATTAAGTGCATTAATATCAAATGTTACTTAGATATGCGATAGAAAGAATAACACAATTCCCCCTCGGTTAGCCTAACGCGCTCTTCCTCAGTGTCTATAGCAAGATTGGTAACATCCCGGAATGCCTATTGTCAGCCATTTTATTGATGTAGCCTTGCTTCCGTTAATCATATTTCGGCGATGCCATTACAGATTTAGGCAGTATTGGTGACGGAATATCCACTGACGCTGGACAGCTATCGTCCTTTCTATTTCCGTCTGACCTTAAAGTACCACCTTAGCGAATAAGCTTCTTAGATACACCTAGCACAGTCACACCCACGCTACCACCATGTGCCGAGCGACTTCTGACCACCTTTCATTACAAACCGGGTGACATGCGGTATTTCTTGAATGATCTATGCACTGTGTAACTATTTTATTTTGCAATGGGCTATATTCTTCAGTCCCACTCAACACGCACTTTCCAGCTGTTGTTTGATTTTAATTCACCTAATCGTTATTTTAACCACCCAGTTAAGTTCAGCCCGCACATGATCTATCCGAGAGATTCCACCAACCACTAGGTTAGAAAGAATATCACCTAGACCCTTTATAGAAGACATAGTAACCATTTTATCAAATCAGCGCCTCCATTAATGTATAGTATAGTTTATTTAAGTGAAGAAAACTGGTTGAGTCCATCTTGGAGGTAAGCGGAGTGAATTGTCAGCGTCCCTATATAATTAATATCTGGCGAGACGGGCGCACAGCGACCTCAGCGTTTCCAATCCGTTATTTAGTATATGCAGTCTAACTACTACATTAGTTAATTTAGAATGCCTGTTTTCCCTGCAAAGCCCTGTACATGATTTAGTATTTAAAACATAGCAAATATCATGATTTACTTTTAATAAGTTTATAAAAATAACAATACAAACCACGCATTCAAACAGAGTTTTGTGGTCGTAATACGGACGAACACTAAAATAGAAATAATTAAATAAAATACAAATACTCTTTTAGAGTATTTTAAATCAGCCCAGCCGAAAGAAAGGAAAATTATGCTTTAAAATAATATCAAGCATAGGTAAATATAAATAAGCTACAGAAAGGCAGTCAATGAATACCGTATCAACAGAAATCCGCCTTAGCTGTTAGCCGAGGCGAATTGATTTGGCGACATTAAGTCGGGTTTATTGAAAATAATAATGTTAAATACATTGAATGAAATATATTCAAACCTAGACCTTGCCAGAAATACAACTCTTTATTCGCTAGGAGAGATGTGCGATGCAATCATCTTTAATGAATACACGTTAGAGCCAGGATTCGAACTAAAAGTTAAGTGATTTTATTGAGCCAGATCTTGGAGAATGGTAAAAATGCTGTTTGACATAACTATTCACTATATGCAGAGAAATACAAAAAAACTAAAAACAAAGATAACGCGAAAAATTCACAAACCACCAATAAAAGCGCATCCGACTTACACATCAACCCTTTTAAAAAGCATTTTATCTGATCGATTATGCACAACAATCCAAATTATCGGCACCATGATTTAGCATCGCATTCACCGCTCTATAATGCAATCTGGCCTTACACATCTTCTAAAACCCATTTCCAGCTTTTTATACTGAAAAATTAAGCGACATATGATCTTTAAGTTTAACACGTAATGCGTTTTGACTAGGAACCCGAGCGGCCTAATTCGAACGCCATTACTCTTTAATACTTTGCATACTAAATCCAGATAACACACAGAAGTTATTCAACTTAATTATTCCCTAAGACATAAGGAACTCTGCTACAGAGGAGATCAAAGATACGCCGATGATCTCCGATCAAAGAGATCGGGATAACAGGCTAAAAGCATGTATATGAATATTTAACCTAATTCTAACAGTGTTATCATAATTTAGTCTGCCTTGTTCATATTTTAGAAAAGGATAGCCATCCTTATTTATAATATTTAAACAAATCAGAATCCTATTTGAGGAATTTCAGCAATGGAGTAATTATTAAACTTTATGAATTTTAATAAAACCATATGTTTTACCGTAGGCGATAGCTGGGAGCTTGACACGAAATCTATTCTATAAGTGAACAAATTTATTGTTCTAAATTTACAAAACAGCTTGTACTAAGCTCTATCAATCTGTTGATATAGAAGAATAAAGTTTAATTTAATCACATCCCTTAAGATATTGGGTCACGAGAAATAAATAGGCAGAAAAACAATACTATTACTTTATATATTTATGTGCGAGTTCCATACAATATATACCAACATACACGCAATATCCAGACTGCGAGACCGCTGAAATACACCACTATATGTTTGTATAGTACCCTCTATAAACAATCTAGAAATGTATATTCACAAAGTCGTGTCTATAGCTTTTCCTACTAAAAGTCAACTCAGGTTTGCACGATTTCTCATAAACACACTTTAAGTGTGCTATACTTTAATAACTCAGTTACCCTAAAGCATCAGAAAATAAAGTTTAACTATTAAAACTATATATTGATAAGATGGTCGAAGCAAAGCAAACACTAAAAAGATCAGGAAAGGGATACTCCATCAACAAAATAACTCACATCACAGTATATCTTTACCCAATTCAGCTACTATTTCACCCAAGTATTCGCTGAATAAATAAGAGAGGCATATCTTGTTATAATCCACTAATTTATGAAAATAATGCCATTAGATTACCGCCATATATATAGAGCAGCAGGCCATAATGACTTCCGGTATACGTGAACAACCTTTGCAAAAAACAGAAACACCTCGCTCATCCAACGCTGGCCTAATCAACCATACATCACCCATTCTGAACGGAATGGTCACTATTTACCGGTTAGGGTTAAGCTAAAAATAAAATTACAAAGCACATATGTGCTACCAGATAATAAACCTCCTGTCTGGATATTTTACTAATTTTAAAAAATAATCTTAATAAGTGCCTCATGAACTAGTTAATTTAATTGTGCGCTACTCTTGTTAGCTGCAGCGGTGAATTATGTTAGTAACATAATCTTACTCTCGAAAATTAACTATAAATCAAACGCTCACTACCTCTTATAAAGCTAGATAATTCATCAGCACAAAAGAACTCACAGCTACAAAACCTTCCTTAATCTTCTGGCTAAGCCCTGAATCTACCTTACTAATGCACCAGTAATACCAATAAAATCGATAAACCGCGTTTTTAGGTATTTTCAAATTACTCCCATATTTATTGCCGTAATAAGCGCTATGGCATCACATGCAGACGGAAACCCAGGGTTGGTATCAGGCAAATAATGCCAAGAAAAAAGCATCACAGAATTACAGAGAGTACAATTCCGTGTGTCCAGAGCACAAATAACAGAAACTATATTCCTGTAAAGCCAAAAAATAGCCGTGCCTAATATTCAAAACTTTCACTCAGGAAGTGATACATGCACTAAACGCAGATCGCGCAAATCTATAAGGATAAGCAAAGAACCCGCTTTTTAGTTTGGTGTGTATGATAGATAACGCCAGATAACAGAAAGAATACTATTCCTTAGACCAATTTCAGATCTGAGCAAAATTTTGATTTAGCTTATTCACTATCCCAAAAAGAATTACAATTAAGGTGTCAGGTTAAATAGTATTAAATTAAGATAAATGATCTTCTACCCTGATATAAGGTAATAGTGTTTCACTCTACTCTCCACTAACTTTCAATAGCACTGTAGTCAATACCGTTCTTAATTATATGCAAGAATTCACCGAAACATGATCCGAGTTTATGATTCTTATTTATTAAGACAAACAGTACTAAGCGCAGAGTTTCACCTGGCTCATTGGCTATCCGCATGCGATGACGCCTCACGCAATTTTAGTTAAAATTATTTGCAGCAACGTTATCCACCATATGTTATCTTTAAGGTAATTACAAAACGCACAACCTATCAGAAGATATTATCGGGAATTGTAGAGACTATTACTTGACAATTTTCTAACACAAGCACTAGGCTATCTTTCTTACAGTCGAGTAGGTATTATAAAAGGAATTCATTTTATTTAATTGCATCTCGTGTTCATGAATAAAGATAACATACCGTTTCATACGGAACATATATCAGCGTCATGACGACCTTGCCATAATCCACAACAGCACTGCAGTTCCAGAGGTTGTCGGCACTTGATCGCTCCATCTTGATCTGGATCGCATAAGTGACATCGCACACCAATATGTCACTCAGCCCACACCATTACAACAAATAGGAAATAGTGAGATCTGTATTAATTTAGGCAATATTCCAACACCCAAATCCTTTTTAAGCAGGTATTTAAAAACGAGCAAAACAGACCCACCAGAAGACCCTTATAATCAGGTTTCCCGAGTGCCTAGCTGACTCGGTAACAAGCTGAATTTAGCCGGGTTAAGTTAAAAAGTTACAAACCTTCCTGGTTTAACTCCTGATCAAACCATAAGCAAATAGCTTTGCTTTTGAAAAACATTCATATACGCTCATTAACTACTATAAATAAATAAAAAGGATTTTCTTGAAAACCATCAAGCAAGTCAAACCGTTAACTAACTATAAATTACATATAAATAACAACTAGGTTATATTCTGATACCTTTCTGTAAATAATTTAAACCTTGCAACTCTTTGAAGAAAGAAAATAACATACTGGATTAATCCTTTGCAACCTTAAAATAATCCTTTATGGGCGTGGTGAGATGTCGCTATAAACTTTATAATTTTATTATTTTGCGGTAACTTTATAGAAAATAACTGGACCCATATATTAGCTATCGTAAAACAAAATTAATATTTTCAGAATTATTGTGCCAACATACATAAATAATATTCATTTATTAGTGATTACTCTACGGAACTAAGTTTTAGGATAATATTTGAAAGAAGAAATAAATATAAACTATGATCAGACAAATTAAATGAAATTTAAGCAAATAACTGTCGAATACTGACAGTAAATAAAAATTAATGATAAATATCATTTCCTTCTTTAATTATTATTTCCACTATCCTAAGTTTCAACTATTATAAAACAATTAAATATAGGTAGAGGATAGCAGTCTAATCAAAAGGATATCAGGCAGAGCCTTGGGTGATTTTTAATGGCATTCTCGACATGTGCTGCTCCAGCATCCATGCCGATTATAGCAAAAATAAATAAGTAATGGGTGTTACACGAAATAAAAATAAAATAGCCATTTTATAGTTATAATTTTATATACCACTACTTTAGTGATAAGATTTTAGAATCTCTCTTTCGACAATGAGCAATACACCTTTGTACTTTCAACCACCTTCAATTGAATTCGCGCGTATATTTAGTTAAAAAGTTGCTCAGCACACTCGAGAAATTAAACGCCTTATGTTATGCTTATTTAAAAGACTTAGCTAATTTTTAAGTGTTTTTATTTTTTTGGAATTTATTATTTTAAAATGCATTAAATGTAAATTTAATCAAATCATATTTATTACTTGCTAATATTTTGTAATACTTGACCACAGAAACTGGAAACGCTTAACATTCAATAGATAATGTCCTTTATGGATGAGTTTATTTAAAATAAAAATTAACAATGCTAATGATCACTAACTGTATTAGTCGTGAATTATCACTAACTAACATTAATACATGCTGTTTATAATTTTAATATTTAGAATCCTGAAACGTCTGAAAGTTCCATACCTTTTAAACCCACTTTCCACAGCCTCAACCAACCCTGAGGAAATTTATAAGTAACCCTTCCCTAGTTCAAGGCAACGCTAAACAAGAATCCCAAGCACATTGGGACAACACTAAACCTCACTACAAATAAAGAACAACATCCTGTAGCTATTCACACTTACCCACCAAAACCCAATTATTCGCCATCTACTTCAACTTCCTTTATAATTCTATAACCAGGATGGTATCGAATATTGGCAATACTATGATGAATCTTGTCAAGGTTTAATCATCTCTACTCTACAGCTGAGAATCAATATATATTGATTTAGCAACGTTTATAGCAGCTACCACACCTGACTTCATTAAATCACAATGGGATCGTATGTACAATATCACCATGTACCTATCGTGAGTAGGGACCGATCCCGATTAGCTAACTTGGAAACACGACTTTGAGCATATTAAGCTTTAATAATAAGAATATTGTTTAACTGCTAAAGCGCTTGATTACCACTTCCAGTTCACCACTTTTGCCGCAGAAAAGTGTGCTCGATTGAGCTTATACCGATAATGGCACGAGAGCAATCGCACCGCAAGAATAGTGAAGATTAAGCATCAATATATTTACCACTTAGTTACATTAACTAGCCTTCACTCCGAAGGGCTAGTTAAGTGGTGGCGATACAAATGGCCTATAAACAAAGACCCATACCTAGATAATACCTATTGCGTATTCACCTATCGATAATCTTAACAAAACTTAGAAACCTGGCAGATGTTAACGCACCTTAAGCTTTCCAACCACACCCATGGTGGTTACAAAGCGACTGAAAGGGCACAAATCTCAGTACAGGCTACTCACTACTGCGATATAGAGGGCTGATCCACCAAGTCTACTCTGATACAATTACCAGTCAAGAAAACAACCAGTTTTACAGAGGTAGTAAGCAGATGTTTCTATAAAGCTGACAGAATTGAGATTAACACACAAAATATCGCCTCCAGGCACACTGCATTGTTTGCAGTATACAAGTCATGAAATTTAAACTGAGGCAGACTGGCAACCGGTCAAAATTTATGAAACTACATTATAAACGCTGGAAAGCGTGCTTTCCGGACTCATCAGTATAGCGCTATACTCGTAACCTAGCCATTTTAAAGGCGATGTAGTCTCTATTGACTACCTCTTCACAGAAAGACCGCTTAATATAAAGAAAAGATGCTTCAGGATTTAAAATCCAGGTAACGGCCGTTCTTCAGCTAATACTACTAACACAGCGTTACGACTTGCACTTTCCGGACGGTAATAAGATCCTAGCATTTCACTGACCGCTACTATTTAAATAGTAGCAATATATTATTTATCTGCTAAACTGATATGCTAGACAACCGCATCGTACAATCAACTATATTGATACACTTTATCATCACCTTTCATAGCATACGTAAACGGCTCATGTAGCCGCAAGGCTAAAAAAACGAAATGCACAGCACGCTATCTAAAGAAACTCAGACACAAGATTTAAAATGCATGCTATTCCTTACAAAGGATTTCCATTCACAACCTCAACATCGTCACTTATTGGAACATCTAAATGTTATCTCAAAACACATTCAGGAACTGCCAATAAAATGTTGGGCACAATAATATTCCTCTCCCTATATATTGTTTGAGTACGCACTAAAATACCCGTATAGTGTACGCATCTGATTAAGTAGAATACATTAATAAATCGTAAATAGAGTTAGATAGGCTTTCTATAGAAAAAAGAATTAACGAGCTAGCGACTACTTACGCTACCGAGATCACAAAGAGATAAGTGTTTAAATATCCCTATATCAGGAACCCAGAAATTTAGCACATAGACGCGTGACAAAGCTGTAGGTTCCTGTCAGGTTTGCTAAAGTTCAAAATGTTGAGCGACGACTGCTAAGGTCTTAGACAAAATATCTGTCAGTGTCATACTCAAGCGGTATGCCAACGTTCCCACGTACGGCGGCACAGCCTAGCGTACAAATGATAGGGTACCGACATGCTATACCCCTCGGTATCCCTGGAATTTCGCTTACAAACCTTATTAATTAAGTATTCGTATTAAATACGGCCGCTAAAGAAACTGTTACTAACACTAGCCGGTGCACTATGCACAATAACATCTATCATTTTTCTGCCATGCAAGCATCTAGTAAACTATTCACAGTGATAGACTAAATCACCACCCTCTCAACTAATGCAAATGCACTTCTAGATCGTATGATCTGATTATAAAATCCAAACGTTGCCAGTACTACCGATAAACAATCAGCTAAACCCAAGTATTAACTTAAACAGCTGCTTATCACACATGGTGTTTTGCTCTAAAAAATACATTTTTAATATTTTGTTCACGTTAGATACCCAACTCAAAATAACAAACTTTATAGGTTACTTAGCGCATGAGTCAGCGACTTTAGTCAGGTCCAATGCGAAATATCGATATTATTATCCCAATAAATCGCGATCTTTAGAATCGAATTTGTCCTATTTTACCAGCAAATCGTGAAGTAAATATAGCCTGTTATGATGGGACATGCACTAAAATAAGCGCGGATTTCTAATTTTAAGGTAAAAAAGCTTTGTTCTCTCAGAGAGAGTAAATCAGCCCAGATAAAATTGAAGAAATGCTAAATATTTCTCTAATCTCCTGCAACCCGCTCAGGAAATTGAATCACTTAAAACCCTGTGATATAAGGGTCTCAGTTATAATAAGGGCGAGATGATAATGATCGCGTGTATACGATCAAATCGAGATACTGATCCAAACACTTAGCTCTTTAGGTTACGGATCGAGCACTTAAAGGATTCATCTATTTTCAAACTGCCCTTCACATATCTTCTAATACATTGCCTTTTTAGTAACCGCGCATATCTTTCCTATATGCACATAGATTAATCTTGATGACCTGATAGGTGGGAATTAGCTGGCAGTTGATCCTTTGATACTGGTGTTCATAGTATTGCTTGGTGGAGTGCACCTAATTAGGATAACTTTACGGAATAAGCATTTCAGAATAATTTATGTTAAGCGCAAAGCATGTCTTATAATGTATTGACAACACAAAATAACCTCTTATTTAGAATATCATTAAAAGTTAGATCCTACAAATAATAGTATATAACTTCCAGCGTATTAAAAACAAATCTGAATAGTCACTAAGCCCAATCATAAATTACTTATGGCACGCCAAAATTTTAGATTTGTATATTTACTTTAAACGTACACTTGACAGTTAAATAATATTTTTCACCAACCTGCCTGGTGTAAAACAGATTTCACTTTCCCCTGTACGGATAGCGCTTCTCAGCGGCGCAACGATATTCAGGGTTTCCATTCCCTTACCTATCTCATCTGGTAATTAAAGGCCCTTTTAAAGTTTCCCCAAATCGAATGTCAGCTTTTCTGATTCCAAGATTTTATCGTTCTAGGTAACCGTGAACATATCCAGAGGGACTAGCGTACATTCTTGTATTTTAGCCCTTACAGTGCCACTGTTTAGCTGGCACACACCTATGGATGATACAAGGCTGGGCATATCTCTGAAGATACATTCTCCTTATCTCATCGAAGAAACCCTTCAGAACATATACGTCGGCAATGAAAATAATATAAATCCCGATTTTTATATCTATAAGCACACTTAAGTAAATCTCTGCCTTTATTTCCTTCTAGGAATATACAAAAATTTTTAATTGCGGTGTTAATGTGAAGCACAATATGGGTTTTTAATCACGGTTCCCATCTCGAAGCTTTTTACATGATAGATTAAATATACACAATTGCATATAGTTCATGTACAGGTTATATGCTGCCACTCTCTTACCTTTCATGAGCAGCCTCAATAACTTTATATATAAGCATGAGTTATACGTCCGCATCACACATTGCCTTAAAGATATTTCCAATATCGCAAATAGTCACATATTAAGCGTACACAGATAGAGCCTAGTCATTCACCTGCATATGCGTGGCTTACCTTTATCAACTAACGCGACAAAGGTTTAGGGTCATATGACATGCTCAGCTTAACACTCGAATTCTCGAACAATAGAGTTGTATGAATATCGATTGCAAATAGTCAATCCTTATTGTGTGGCATTTGCTCATTTCCAAAATCTGCAGTATGATCTAGATTAATCTCTGGTTCAACAGAAATTACCGCTAGGATGCAGGTAAGCGCATTGAGATTACTTTTGCTTTTAAACCCTTTAGCTAGTTCACACGTAATGGCTTTGATTTTTTTCGATAAATAGCCTATTACTCGTCACTCGAGTTAACGCTATCAAACTCTACAATGAGATATTGTCATTGTTTTTATTCGTAATATTCCATTGTTACTCACAATAGTGCATTATTATCTCACATCCGGAAAAGACGATATTTCACAGAAAGTAGATTTAAATAAATATTTCAGCTTAATATCAAGTCTGATAGGAACTATCTATCAATCTGTAAACAGGTACTTATCGATTAATGTTTACTATAAACCCATTTATGTCACATGCTGACTGAGGGTCAGTATGTTCAAACTTCTGTTTCTAACATTATAAGATTTATTTTGCTTATATTTTATTATTCATCAGAATATAGGCGATCACAAGCTATGAATTGACTTTCCCTTATACCATTTCATTTTAGCTGCACATACCTAGATATTTTAATGTTTGTCACGCCATTGTATTACACTGATTAATAAACTGCATTAATACCATGCCAATGTTCCTGTTTACTCTCATTTCAAATGAGTCACCAATTCTGATATCTGTCTTGTAAATATAATTACTATTATATAACCTGCTTTATTATAATTGCAGAGACTTATCGCATAATATTTCTGGTAAATAAATTTTATGTCATAAACCTTCAGACAAAATTTAGTTTAGTTTTTAGTTTAGCTGTTATTATAACAAGCAAGCTATCGAAGTTCCGAGGCATTATTGGTTTACCTGCCTCAGCTCTTTTCCCTCTTCTTGTCTTAAAAAGCTTTTCATATATAGAAATATATAGAGAATGTAGGCATCGCCATACAGTTATCTGTCTCCTAAAGAAGTCAACCTTGACAGGTATATAATAATGGCGCTATGTGAAAATCTTTTTATATATTACTGTTAATTATATAACGCAGATTATTTTATTATTTATTTTATCTATAGCCCAACACAGAGTGAAGACGGGATTTGTTGTTAGTGTAGCATTTCATAAACCTGACTTCCATAATATTTATTTATGAGCCCATTTACTAATTAAATTATTTAGTATACTTATCAACATAAACTGACTAAAAAAGCGTTTTTAAATTCCTATTGATTAGACTGTAAATATTAAAATTCAGCATATATATACTTTAAATGAACTATCTTAATTTTGAATATAACAGCAGTAACAGATGGAAATAACGTACCTACATTGCATATAAAACTGGACAGCACTCATCTCTTTTTAATAAAAAGATAAAGTATTTATACATTGATAGAGCGCAGCACAAAAATAAAATTTTTGCTGAGGAATGTTAACCTATGACATAGACTAAGCAAATATTTTGAACCAAAATTAATCAATGTTAAAATTAAATAATACAAAGTAGAACCTGGTAAATATGGCAAACAAAAATTTAAGAACATGGGAATATGCTTATACGATATAAGATCGAATCTTGCCGACCATCTAAATAATTAAACCAAGTCACTATCAAACTCATAACCAAACCTTTATTTCAAAACATTATAAGAAGAATATAAATTCTTTCATACAAGTCCATCAGATTTACAAAATACATCAGCCACTCAATATCTTTTTCAATACCAATTTTTAAATACACAATTTTACACTAACCGCCTGTCTGGCCCACACATTAACTATACTCACATTGAATGCATACCAAGTATATCATTACAGTAATTGACTAGGTTATAATTTATTTTTCTGTTGTTGATTGATCTTTAACATCAAACCCTGACGCCACATATGCACTGCCTCATCCAATCGATGCAGTTTTTCCAGCGCATCGCCCAACCGAGCGTAGTCATAGACATCTTGGCGCTTTTTCAATGCTTCGCGGAATGCATTAGCTGCTTGTTCCCATTCTCCGTTTTGAATAAGCACTTGCCCTAAAGTACTATTTATTAGTGGTGTTGTGCCATATTTCGCGATATGATAATGTAAGAGTCTCTCTACGTACTCCCAATTATCAAATTTTAATCTTGGGATTAGGAATACTAAACGTTCATCATACTCACGTTTTAAGCTGTTCACTACAATCTCCCGCGCCATATCATAGTCGTTGTATTCAATTAGGTTTTCCACCATAGCAATTTGCAATGGCACTTCATCGCGAGTTTTAGAGCTTTGATCTTTCCACCAGCGCTTCAGCGCATCACTATCCTTCTCAGCACCCATAAACTGATTAATTAGCCCAATATAAACAACCTGCTCTAATGCGTGTAGCTTATTTTCGCTGTGCAGTCCAATCTTTTTCATGGATGGAAGGATCTCTAGTAACCTACTGTAAGCGCCCGTGCGCAAGTAAGCATTCTCGGCTAGCCGTAACACTTCCGGATGGTGCGGAACGTTCTCCAGGAGGAGATTAATACCATGGCACGCAGCATGCACCTCCCCCTTTGCTAGCTGAATCCTCACCCTAGTGATGTTTACAGGAAACTGATCGGTGTCCGCAACCTTAGCGGCACGCTCTAGATATTGATTAGAACGGAAGGCATCCCCTTGAGTTTGGGCAGCTTCAGCAGCTAGCAGGTAGTTTACCATCGGTTGCTCAGCATGATCGGCATTACTAGTCAGCAAGCTCTCTGCTTGCTTATACTCACCTTCCACTAGCTTGATGAGTGCGGCCTTGGTCTGAGACCGGGCAAGGGTACGTTTTCGACCAATAAACCAACCGCGAGTTCGTGTGGTCGTGTAGAAAATGCACCGCAGCATCAATTCTGTCCCTATCAGCATTATCAGTAGCAGAAGAAACATAATTACCAAACCAGTGACGCTGGTTTCAATATTATAGTTATCAGTTTGAATCAGTACGTAACCTTGATGCTCAGCCAATATTGGGGTGCATACCACACTAACGATCAGCAACAAGAAAAAAAACAACATGTATAAGATAGTTCACCCCCCTGGGGGTGCGATAGAGTAATGAGAAATTAAATTACCCCGGCGTGTCTGCATAATTTTTTCCAGTAGAAGCTGGCTCCTTAACCGATTTGGCAGATCCATAGCGATCGACTGGTCGCTCAGTTTACCTACTTCTTCGAGGAAAGCCTGAACGTCTGGCGCAGTAGTATTAAAGTAAGCGCGCACCCAGGTAGAAATGATGCCAAGTGATTGTTGATAGACATCATTTTGGTGACGAGGAATCGCCTGTGCAACCAGCAGTAGCCGGAAACGAATGTTTTCACGCAGAAAAATATCTTGATTCTCTGATAGTAGGAACTCAAAAGTAGCATTGTGGCGGCGAAAAGTAATAAAGCCGGCTATAAAGTTGTGCCAGCTTTTCCTCAGATTCTGCTTCCATTCGCCGATTGAGCGGGAAACCACATACTTATCTTGATCCATTAACGCTTCCTTGGGTTGGTTTCCCATCCTATCCAGTTTATCGACTTGATTGGATAATTCCTTAACCCGGAGGCTGATATCATCAAAATTCACGTGAGTGAGATTAGACAAGGTATTGATGTCTTCGAATATTGCTCGGCGCAGCTTAACCAAGCTTGGATCATTTATGTCTGCCAGACAAGTATCGGCATTGTTCAACAGTGTCACCGTGGTAGTGACATCCTGATCGCTCGACAGTTTTTGGGTGGCCATTTTCACCAAAAAATCCACTTGCGCTAACAGACAAATCTTGGAATCGCTTCCGGACAGGATGGCAACCTGTTCCTGCAATTCATTTAATTGCAATACCAATCTCGCCTGTACTCTGTTAACATCGTCTAACCTTTCGCTTCGTTCCCTCAGTAAATCTTCTAGCACGCTTCTTTCCTGGCGCAAGCGTTGGTTTAGCACATCAAACTGCTGTTGCATTACCTGGTTAGTGGAAAGAAAACGCTGATCTTCCTTGCATATATGTAAATAACCGACCGCGCCTGATGCAATAACCAGAATGATAGCAAATACACCAAGAATAGTAGTAATATTTGGATTTTTACGGAGCTTAGAATCTGCCTGTTGCAGATTCTCAGTCGTTGAAGCTGGTGCATCAATTAGTGTTGATGAGGTGTTCTTTTTCGTTATCATACCAGATCCCATGGCCGATTTTACTTTAATAAACGAATCAATGCGTCATTGGCGGCGCTTTCGGCTACGCGAATACTGCTCCAACCCAAATCTTGTGCAAGTTTTGCTAAACGTTCACTTGCTACAAGCAGGCAGCAACGTAACAACCAAAAAGAACGATATCGCTCAGGAACTAGAGTATAGAGCTGCTGTAACATTTCACCACTAGTAACCACTAGTGTATCAATACCGGCCTTCTGCCAGTAGACGCTTTGTTCATTACCATCGTAGTATACCGGCCGACGTTGATAACATTCATAATAGCTTACAGTGGCACCTCGCTCACACAACGTATCTCCGAGCAGACGGCGGCCACCGTTTCCGCGCAGGATAAAAGCCTGCCTACCGTCTAATTTCTTTAGTTCGGGCAGTGTCAGCAGTCTTTCACTAATCTCACGGTCGTGGGGGTATGCGACTGGTAGGTTACTGATGCAGTGTAACGCCAACCCGCTTGCTCTGCCTATCGCATAATAGGCCAAATGGGGCGGCCATTTTAGACCGACGCCACCCACTACCGACTCGGCATACAGCACCGAGTGCTGTGACAAAACAAACACTAGATCACCAATTTTTAGTTGTAGCAAAGTCTGTGCGAGTTTTGGTAAGTCGCAACCAGGTCTGAAATCGATCAGTGGGGCATGATAAGCCACCCGACCGAGTGCGCGCAAGCGATTTACCAGATGTAGTCCCGCAGGACTAGGACGCGTTACTAGAATAGTCATGCCTGCGACTTTTCCTGAAACACACTATGCAGAATTTTATGAGCACCACGTGTTAGTAGTTCCTCAGCTAGTTCAGTGCCTATTTTTTCGGCGTCTTCAATTGGACCACGGCATTCCCCACGCACCATTTGGCTGCCATCCGGAGAACCAACCAGCGCTCGCAACCATAAGCTGCCGCCCTCCAGCTCAGCATAACTGCCGATTGGCACTTGACAGCCGCCTCCCAGACGGGAGGTAACCGCCCGTTCAGCACGCACTCGAGTTTGAGTAATAGCGTGATTCAATGGCAACAGAAGTCTACGACTTATTTCATCGTCAAGCCTGCATTCAATGCCTACTGCGCCTTGACCACCCGCAGGCAAACACTCTTCAGCGCTTAGCGGATAACAGATACGACTTCCACACCCAATCCCTAACCGCTTCAAACCAGCTACTGCCAGTATAACAGCATCGTAATTTCCGTTACCTAACTTTGCCAGACGCGTGCCTACATTGCCGCGTAGATCACGCACTATTAGGTCTGGGCGATGTTCTCGTAGCTGGCACTGACGGCGCAAACTGGAAGTACCGACAACACTTCCCTTCGGGAGTTGATGGATCGAATAGCAGCGATAGGATACCAATGCATCACGCGGATCATCCCTCTTACAAATTGTAGTCACGCCTAAGCCAAGGGGGAGACTCACTGGTACGTCTTTCATAGAATGAACCGCCATGTCTGCACGTTCTTCTAACAACGCCAGCTCCAGTTCTTTAACAAATAAACCTTTACCGCCGACTTTCGCCAGTGGCGTATCTAAAATAACATCGCCACGTGTCACGATCGGTACTAGCTCAACCTGCAAACCAGGGTGGGAGGCTATCAGCCGTTTCTGAACATAATGTGCTTGCCAAAGAGCTAGCGGGCTTTCCCGAGTAGCAATTCGAATGATGTTATCTAACATGCTAGTTACCCTTTGTATAATTTCCCCACCATCCTGCCGTCAGCACTGTCCCTGCAAGAAACTATGTCGCCACAGGTAAAAGGGATAATTAACATTACACTTATAGAATACATAATTCTAGTTCTAGAAAGTCGGTTGTGGAAAGGCGAGCATCTGACTTACGCGCTTAACCTTCGTGATGAGTTCATGAATCCCATTTGCTTACACTATTCATTAACTAAATTAAGCAGCAAAAGTATCGCAGAACCATCTGAAGCAACAAGGGCATAAGAGCCCATACCATTAAGCTAGAAATCACATAAGAAGATGATAAAAAAAAGAAAATCGTAGCTGCTTTACGCAATTAGCAACATGCTACATTCTCATGTGTCGACCCAATATTGCTATCAAATTCATAGCACAATAAATACCCATTTTTTAAATATTGAAGTAACTAAATAAGACAACTTTCCGATTTACATCGAAACACTAAAGAACAGACTAGATATTATCCACTTAATGACACATCGATCTCGCCTGTCCAGCCATCCTGGACGTATTCAACTGCTATATCGTCTACTACAAACTCCTATTACAACACCACACCCTCAAGACCGGGCTATCGGCACAGAAATAGCCACATAGCATTTATCGATACACCTTATCAACCGAAAAAAAGATTACATGGATCATTTAGCATATTAATTGAAACCCCTTCGTTATAAGGGCCAGTGAAACTAGCGATTGCCAACATTGACTCGATGGGTAGCACCTCTTCGATCGAGTAGAGTTTTAAGTGGGATCTCGAGAGCTGTATCTGTCACCAGCACCTTGAGCAGATAACTAAGCATTACACTTTGGAATACAAGGCACCCTGCTGGAAAGTTGACAGCGTCACTAGGATACTGGTTATCCTGTTCCTGATGGGTGAAAATCTATTCCTCATAAGGGAAGTAATAACTTAGAAACTAAACACTCAATTCTACTCCGCATACCCTGTCATGAGATTAGTTTTACTGCACTGAGCTAGCTTGGCTGGAAAGCGCATGCGTCTGGAATATAGGGTAAGACCGTGCAGAGATATATGATAACGAATATGTAATCTTTTTACGGAAAGGATATTAACCCTGCACAAATAGCTGGCTCTCGGTAACCAATAGTAGGTTATAGTCGGAAGAATAATTTCTACCAAGCTTTGATAGCCATATATAGCATCAATACAGTTCACAAGGAAATACTGGGAACCATGCTACTGGAACCTACCTCTGTGGATCAATCTACCGCCAATGTCTGGGACTAGATATAAAAACACGCCTGTACGCTAGCGCGTACATCTGCTGAAAACTCGACACTTACTATATACTGATTAAAAATCAATCTACAGCCTAACTCAAATCAACGACCCTACTAAGCTTTGTTCGGTATTGTATTATTTGATAGGCTATGAAGCCTGTCATTCACACAAGGTTGTCTTAGTGACAATAGGCATCATTAGCCCGCTAATGGAAAGATAGACTAAAATCAAGAACGACCAGCAATCCTAGATAACCGTGCTAACTGGCAGATAAAGTTGAATCGTGGAACACGTAACTCACTGCTGGATGTTATGATGCATATTTATCACAATTTAATCCACTCCGGACGCCGCAACCACTTCAACGTCAGTGACATGCAGTAGGATTTCGGCATGTTGACCTTGCAAGACATACTACGACTATAAAGTCTGGCAATTACAGGCCCACCAACAATCCAGAGATCTCGCCGGATCTATTTGGAAAATTAACCCAGACTCATACGGCGAATAGGAGGACTCATGTAAACAACTAGTGCTAGTGAAGCTAACCAGACTCGATAGATTCCATAGTGAGCTGTCCCCTGCTTGATAAGCGCGATCTGAATAAATTGATATCCGTCGCCTATTTCAGCTACCTGCTAATTCTGAAAACGCGAATGTATATCAACTCGATAGATGATTGGATACCGTCAAATCGCAGACATTAGTGGCCAAGTCCTTCCTTCACTGCCCTCTATTCGAGCCTGCAGCTAATCCAAAGTTATTATACGGCCTGTGTAAGATCCGAACTCTAGCGATATTGTTAATGTTAGAAAATTAATTGGCCTACACCTCAATAATGATTTTTTGTGTTGACTACAACAAAGTATGCATGTCTGGGTTGTCTAACCAACTTCGCCTTATGCGAAACATTCCTCTATTGCATCGAAAGTCGTAAAAAAAGGTGCGAATCCTATAATTGCAGCGGGAAGAAATCAGTGCTGGCAACTTTAAAAGTCATCCTAACAAAAATGCATAAAGGCGCAGATCCGCGGGCATTGGTCAATGTTATTATTCTATTATAACCAGCATCATCTATACGGATTAATCTCTATAGATATTAGAAGTTAGTATCCATATGCATCGAGTGCGGTTATCCAGCACTATTTCAAGCTTTGCCCCTTAAATACAGTACGTGTCGCCGGCTAAACTAGCCTATTTTAAAATGGCCTTAGTATATCTATGAAGAACCTAAACCCAGAGTGGTGTGCTACGATACTATCTACATAAAACTGCATACCCTGTCGATTAAATCAGCAATCACGCAGATACACTTACAACCAAAGACTAATGAACTAACCAGCCGTTCATCTATTATATTTTCTTCCAACATGACTTAAAAATAAAGTTTTAATACCTATTACTGTATAAATCTAACTTAGTAAAGATTTGCCACCTTTGTGAACTCAATAACAGAGGAATTGGCGTGCAAGATCACCTGCTTTTACTATTCTTGATACAAGTGCTTCACTGACGGATCCAGCTTTATCAACTGTAACATACTGCTACTCTACGAAATTGTGCTGCTTGATCGCCACACGCAACTAATCGAAGGAGATAGTAATACTCTATTTAAATGATATGCAAGGTTAATTAGAGGATCCAGCAGCAGGGGTTCCAAATGCAGTAATAGTACCGAAGTTACATATCTCTTTTAAATGTAATATATAAAAAATGCAAATATGAATAAAGTATTACGCACTACCATTTACCATATCCCCGGAACAACCATTAATAAGTTTAACACCTTATCAATAAGGCTATTTATTTTCCATTTTGAACCTGGAACGATGTTTCTCTTCTAGAGAGAGTTGCTTTTTACACACGGGCAGGAAAACTGTCTGCAAGTGCTTATACTTACTGAAGTCGTTTCTTAAAAAGAACATCATCAATACTTTATAATTCAATGGTCTCTCTATCTCCACCTACGCCACAATAAAAACAGCTTGTCTATGGCTTCAATAATTAGAATGGCAGGAAGACACAAAAGATAAATCACGTCAGAGAAGTTGAAATTTAGGAGATCCCTCAACCTAAATACTGGGAGACCGTTAATGGTTTGACTGCGAGCAGGCCGTAATATGACTAATGCGATAAACATCGCGGATAGATTAATAATAAATAATAATTTTTATAGGTTAGTCATATAACTCACTCATGATATAGTGACCTTAGAAAAAATAAAGACCAACCTATTTGCACAGGACTTGTCTATCGATTCTCTCTCCACTCAAGACAGGGCTCCTAGCTTACAGAGGGATTAGATTATGCTTCGTCAATAATAGCGCCTTTACTGGCTTTATTAAAGATAGTGAGGGTATTGACTTCTGTAAAAAGCTTCGCAGAAAACCGTAAACTCTCCTTACATGACAAAACAACGGAAAGGCTGATAAGAGCCTTTCAATACTAACATGCTGCAGTCTATTCTCTATCAATAAGATACGGACTGTACTATTAGTAATACTAATACCTAGGTGAACGCTAAATACAAATGTTAAGTAAACTCTCAACATCTCATGTGATCCCAAAAACTATAACCTAGGCGAGCAACATTTTCTGCTCCCCATTAAAAAAGGACAAACCACCAACTTGGCTACAAGTTATGTCAAAAACTCCTGTGATAGCAAATTAGAAAGATCTCAAAAAAACTCCTTACGATCACCTACATCCTAGTTGAATTGGAGATATCTACTTCACCATGTCGGTCTCCTAGCAGAGCTCTTTGTCATACCATTCCCAGGTCAAAAGGGCTTAGTATCAAGTTGTTTGCTATCGAAAAGAACATCACAAATTTAAACAGATTCGTAAGCCTGCACCTCAACATCAAAATCATCGCAGCTCACGAAACCTTAACTTGAAATCCCAGGTTTACTAGAAGTAGTCTGCATTAGTTAGATACAGCGGGGTGGGCAACAGTGTGATAAAATTAGCAACACTATTTTTGGCTACACCATCTTACCAGCAGGTTGATGCACTATCTGATCACAAGGGTTGGGTTTACTCAAATGAGAAAAGTTGTTTTTATAAGCTTTATCCGACTGTTGATCGCATAAGCTCAAAAGCCTAGCGTCAACTCAAGGCAGACATTTGCAATCAAATGTACTAAATATACTATTATATTATTTATCTAATAAATAATATACTTTATTATAACAACGAGGCCAACGTTTCCTCCTTACAATATCTGTGTTGCTGTATTGGAATCAATCGTACACGACTATTCTTAACTTGCGCGGTTCACGTAGCTATTCTACTAATGCGTTAAATAACACCAGCATCAACCTAAAAACACCGAGCCGCTAGTTCAAAGTTAGCGGTATACCAATTCAGTAACCTTGGCCGCACACTACGCTAGATTCGAAAATCCACTACCATTAAGTCACTGACGTTCTTAATGCCTTGCCAACCAATAAAGAAGCGACCTAGAGCATGAATCCCCGTCTATACTAGGCTCTGTGCAAATACTATTGCATGAAATTTAATTACTTAGGAAATTAGTGAATACAGTAATAAAACATCTCATCACCCGACGCGACTTCTGTAGTAGAAGCACAGAATCCACGGGCCATTATCCTATTCGTCACAGAACTTAAATCTTACTAACCATCTCCATGATTCGCGGCTTCTTTTATTTACGAACTTGGACTAAAAGACGTTCCGTAGGCGTGCTTATCTCAATCTTCTCATCATCACAGAGCAATACTTTAGATGAGTATCCCCCTTGTGAGTACTAAAACCTATTCAATGTGTCTTGTCTCATTCAAGAAATGGGAAATCTAACTAAACATTTAGCATAGTCTCAACGACAATGTTGTTAGAAACCCAAAAAACCGATGAAGATCTGCTTAAAATTGCATAGTTTCAGCAATTCAGTCTCCAGGAGAAAGTGTCTTTCATCCAAATATACCTAGTGCCGTTTCCAAACTGAACATGTCAAAATTGGCAATCAGCCAATCTCAAAAAAACCATCCTTTTAAGCAGCCTCTTAAGTCATGCGGTTATATCCACCGCCATAACAATAGCTAGACTTATACTAACTCCGAACAAAAGCAACGAAGAGGCGGGGTTAACCCCGTATAACGGAACCTAAAGTAAAAGCTGATAGGTCGTAATGTAGAAATACGTTGACTTTATAAGGAATGATAGGATCTATAGCAAAATCCAACAGACAAACTCAGAGGGAAAGAATAAACAAGAAAATAGCTACATACAAGAACAAATTCGGCATACTCATTATCGACTTCTTACCGACAAGAAGGGTCAGCGATAAGGATGCGGTGTAGCAAGTCACGCTGATCTATACCATACGCCACCTCCTCCCGCATCCTTAAAAAGAAAGGGATCATACCTTCAATCACTTGCATCAATGATATATTGGAATGCCTATTGTTCTAAATAACGTACCTTACAAAGGCAGCAGAGCCGCGATTCCTCGTTGTGGAATCAATTTGAATCACGCTAGCGATGGAGGAATTAGAGACAAGGGCCATCAATCTTAATGCGCTAACACACAGAAGACCTGAAATATGACAGATTGATATTATTCATAATAATAAACAGGTATGCTCAGGACACAGTGACGTCCTAGCCTACCTACTATCCGAATCTCTAAGCAAGCAAAAGAGCAGTCGTATGACTCTAGCCATACAGTCAGATTCTGCCTAAGGCCCAATACGCATTGAGCTTGCTCATCCAAGCATATCGGGGAAATACTCTTAACAGTTATTAATAATTTTAATCCCATTTTCAAAACTTAGCCTAATTACGCCACCATGGATGTCATGCACAATATTTGCAGCGCTACCACATGATCAAACCGCTCTCCAATATTAAGAATCCATTGCTTAGGCCACTAATAAAACCTACTGTAATTCACATTTTATTCTTATTAATTTTCATAATCTACCTAAGACTACAAGAGTCTTGAATGCATAAATAACAGGGATTACGATGCAAATAAAAAAACAACTACACTATATGCTTCTGGCAGTGCTAGCTTTCAGCCTCTTAGGCTGTGGCTTGAAAGGGTCGCTATACTTCCCTCCTAACGATACTTTTAGCAAAAGACAAGCACTCTTCTACTAACTGGCGAGAAGAGTCAAAAATCAGCTAGAACTACCTGGCTCTAAGAAAATAGTTAGTCAGCTGACAATAAGGCCTTGTGCGCGCTTGCTGTGCGTCACCGCAATACCATAATGAATAGCGGAGTATGATATGAAGTTCGCTAAAATGCACGGTCTTGGAAACGACTTTATGGTGGTCGATGGCATCACTCAGAATGTCTATTTCTCACCTAAGATAATCCGAAGGTTATCTGATCGGCACCTAGGTGTCGGGTTTGACCAATTACTGGTGGTAGAGCCTCCTTACGATCCTGAGTTCGATTTTCACTACCGCATCTTCAATTCTAACGGAAGTGAAGTATCTCAGTGCGGCAACGGAGCACGCTGTTTCGCGCGGTTTGTGCAACTTAAAGGGCTAACTAATAAATACACACTCCGTATTAGTACTCAGAGTGGGAGCATGATAATCAATATCACCAGCAACGACCAGGTTTGTGTCAATATGGGAGAACCCAATTTCGATCCGCAGGCAGTTCCATTCTGCGCTATTAAAGAAGAGAAAAACTACATTGTACAGGCTGCGGAACATACCCTACGATGCGGAATAGTATCGATGGGTAACCCGCATTGTATTGTACAGGTAGATGATGTCAACACTGCCAAAATAGCACTAATTGGGCCAGTTCTCGAAGGACATAAGCGATTTCCTGAACGAGCCAATATTGGGTTTATGCAAATTGTTAGCCGCGAACACATCAAGCTACGCACCTACGAACGTGGTAGTGGCCAAACACATGCTTGCGGTAGCGGTGCTTCTGCAGCAGTAGCAGTGGGTATCCAACAAGAATTACTGTCTAATGAAGTGCGCGTGGAATTACCACGGGGTAACCTGCATGTTCGCTGGAAAGGACCAGGTAACCCGTTATTTATGACCGGTCCGGTAACCCATGTCTATGACGGATATATTCACTTATAAAATATAGAAGGGTAAAACATCATTAGCAGTATGTTTTAAACGAGTACCTCGTAGTAAAGTGTCTTCTTTAAAATTCGGATTTATTTATTAACAATTCTTATAGGGTTTAAAATACGTATTCTACATCTAGTGTTATGGCACTGCCTAAGTGGTGAAATGGCGCCTTCCTTCCCACCGTATCAGGTCAACCAACGAGCAGAAGAAAGCTCCTTGTTGATGGAATCACCTAAGACTAATAAAACCCTATTTATCGGCTTATTACATCTACAAGCTAACTTTTCATTTCTGAATACTTGCACGATACACTAAATCTTTTTCAATGCTAGAGAGGCGATTTCGATCTAGCTAGTTCCAATATTCGGCAATTTCCGATCATTAGACATCGGCACACTATCTGATTCGCCTTATGTAAGGCTAACACGTTCAGAGTTTGTACCTGCTGTATTTGACACCTGAACAATAATATACATCTCCTCGGGTTTTGAATATCCTGAATTACTCCTTCTATTACAGCAAGTTAAACAGGTTTGCTTCCTGGCATTGTCACTGCTCGTCTATGTTACGGAACTAGATATGCTGATCTTTAGCAGACGCAACACGCAACACTATCAGCCAGTTATAGCAACGCTGCTACTTGATCTATTCGTACGCACGCTGCAAGGTTGCCAAACCATTAGATCGAACACACATCACCTTAGTTGCGCGCAGCTCGGAACTACCAGTAAATTCCTTTCTTGGCTATTTAAAGATGGACAGCAACTAAACTCACCAGCTCACCTCAGCTATGGGAATTAATGAAAGGATTGATTCTCTTAGCATACAAAACTGGCGTATGTAAATGGCGCCAGTGGACTCAACAAGCTGCTGGAAATATCAAAATCAATGAATAAATGCAAAGGAAGGCCCATCTTAGTATTCAATGCGCGGAATTAATCCGGCAAGTTGCCGAAAAGAAAGGCATTAACACTTATATGCACCACCGAATAAGCTGAACCACTGAAGTCAACCGTGTACATGGCATCTAATAGCTCAGTTTGTGCGGTTACGAACCAGCTTAACTATCCCAAGCTGACCGCCACTAAATTCATACCATCTCAAGTACCAGGTTCTGGTAAGAGAATCGGGTGCCATGCATACATATGCCACAAAGGAGAAATCCTGATACATTACCGTTTCGGCACCCTATAGTCTTGCTAAGCTTCGATCTTTATGATACAATCAATCGTAATTACACAGTCGCATTAGGGCACTCAACAGTACTCTCAATAAACTTTATTATAAAGTTATCATCCTCACCGATTCGGCGTCTAGCCGAAATATTTCATCGCACGCACATTAGCTGTGCGTCAGCAAAATTAGGAGACAAACCGTGATCTCATGCATCGTCGACGCCTGCCTATCAGGACTGAGCTAAAGGAGGCAAGAGATGATAAAGCCGTTATCAGTGCCAATTCGAAATACAAAATTCACGCTGTGACGCTGTCGTATTAAGACGCTAGCAGAAACTCAGTCTTCTTAAAAGCGTTGTAAACACACTACAAACGGTAGTGCGTCACAATCGGAAGGACCGATCTGGATTTGTGGCTAGTGGGCGAGCACCGCTATTTATGTTTCGTTCAGGCTGGACATAGGCACATCAAACCTATTAGGAATGTTGTAGTCAGCTAGGCGATAACCCCTCAACTAAAAGTTCTTCTATGTTGGTAACAACATTCCACCAACATCGGTAGCACGTGCGTGAGCTTTAAAATTTCTGGATGAATGAGCACCAAAGCTGCGTGATACACTATGCATACAGAAACTTACCGCCATATATTGAAATTTCGCAGTGGGCATCGCTACCAGCGTTGTTATATTCTCTAACAGAATCTGTATTCATTCTTAGTGTGGCATTCCTTTGTCAAGGCTTCCCTTACTAATATTAATGGTGCCTATGGACATCTCTAATCTCTTCGATAGCCTTAATAAAAAACAACACGAAGCCGTCGTGGCACCGCTTTGCAATCTATTGGTTCTAGCCGGTGCAGGTAGCGGTAAAACCAGGGTTCTGGTAAATCGCATCGCCTGGCTACTGTCCGTAAAGCACTGCTCACCGCACTCAATCATGGCGGTAACCTTCACTAACAAATCTGCGAAGGAAATGCGTAGCCGCATCGAAAAAGTGATCGGAATCAGCCAGGATGGTATGTGGATCGGCACTTTTCACGGACTGGCGCATCGTTTTCTTCGCGTACACCATATAGAAGCTAATCTGGCGGAAAACTTCCAAATTCTTGACAGCGACGACCAGCTTCGTCTGCTCAAACGTATCGTCAGCGAATTAAATATAAATGATAAACTCTTGTCACCGCGACAGGCAATGTGGTATATTAATGGTAAAAAAGATGAAGGACTGCGACCTCGGGATATTGAAGCATATAGCAGTCCTGTGGAAATTACTGGATTGCGTATCTACCAGGCTTACCAGGAAGCTTGCGATCGATCTGGTCTGGTGGACTTCGCTGAGTTGCTGCTACGTGCCTACGAGCTATGGATAAACAAGCCACATATCCTCAACTATTATCGTGGGCTATTCAAGAATATACTGGTCGACGAGTTTCAAGACACCAACAGCATTCAATATGCCTGGATCCGACTGCTAGCGGGTAGCAATAATCACGTAATGGCCGTTGGCGACGATGATCAATCTATCTACGGCTGGCGAGGTGCACAGTTAGAAAATATCCAGCGATTTCTCAAAGACTTTCCGAGAGCAAAAACCCTCCGGTTAGAGCAGAACTACCGCTCAACTAGCAATATACTAGAGGCGGCTAACACTCTGATCGCCCATAATAGTAGGCGTATGTGTAAAACCCTGTGGACTAATGGAGGTCAGGGTGAACCCATTTCAATCTACTGTGCCTTCAACGAGCTTGACGAGGCGAGTTTCGTCGTCAAACGGATCAAAACCTGGCATGATAATGGCGGAAAACTAAGTGATTGTGCGATCCTCTACCGCAACAACGCTCAGTCGCGGGTGCAGGAGGAGGCATTATTGCAGGCCGCTACATCATACCGCATTTACGGTGGCCAGCGGTTCTTCGAACGCCAAGAAATCAAGAATACCCTAGCTTACCTTCGCCTGATATCTAACCGCAACGACGATGAAGCTTTTGAAAGGGCAGTGAATACCCCTGCACGTGGGATCGGCGAACATACCCTTGACGTACTACGCCAAGCAGCACGCGAGCGACAACGATCGCTGTGGTGGGCCATGCGTGAACTCATGAAAAAAAATATCTTTTCTCGCAGGGCAGCATTCGCGCTAAATCGCTTTACTGATCTGGTAGATTCATTAGCAAATGAAACAGCTAACATGTCGCTACATATCCAGACAAAGCAGGTGATCCACGCCTCTGGATTATTCGGCATGTATCAGCAGAGTACAGACGAAAAAGCTCAGGCACATATCGCCAATCTGGAAGAATTAGTGATAGCGACGCGCCAATATAGCCATCGTGAAAGTGATCAGAATTTAATACCGCTAAAGTCATTTTTATCACATGTGGCTTTGGGGATAGGTGAAAGACAAGGCGATAATACCTGTCAGGACGCGGTGCAGCTAATGACCTTACACTCGGCTAAGGGGCTAGAATTCCCGTTTGTGTTTATCATCGGTATGGAAGAAGGTATGTTTCCAACCCAGATGGCATTAGACGAAATCAGCCGATTAGAGGAAGAGCGTCGGTTGGCCTATGTGGGGATCACGCGTGCTATGAAAAAATTAACGCTTACCTACGCCACAACACGTCGTCTATACGGAAAGGAGGTCTATCACCGACCTTCACGCTTTGTCAGCGAATTGCCGGAACACTGTGTGGAAGAGGTAGGGCTACGCGCAAGCATATCACGCGTAGTTAACGTTTCTCCTCTGGGTAACCTAATTAATCAGACCGATACAGGGTACAAGCTAGGCCAGCACATACGTCACCCTATATTTGGTAAAGGCACCATAATTAAACTAGAGGGTAACGGCGAACACATCCGAGTGAAGATCGACTTTCACCGAGAAGGAATTAAATGGCTTGTAGCCAGATACGCGCGGCTAGAAAAGGTGTAGTTGAAGAACACCGAAGGTAATTTTTAAGCGTACAACCAAACCCGAGCTCAAAGTCTCCTGACGCTAGCCACTACAGCGGGCAATACCGGGATATATTTTATAATTTGATATACCGACTACACAAGCTGTGTGAATGTTATAAGCGCATCGCTGCTTCAATCATTTCCGCCCTACAATGGTATACATTGTCTACATCCATTCTTTAATAATAGCCTAGTTGAGAGGCTGTTCACTGCAAACGCTGCGGTATCTGAGACGACTAAAACAGTGTATACTCTGTACCCAATCAATGTTAACATATCCAGTACTGTGGTGGTTCTCCAAGCAAGATATGCTCCGACACTACACTGAATTGTTCATCATTAGCACTATCAAGAGCTACATACCAGCGGAAATAAATCCTGGGTTATCAATAACCATACAACCGGGTTTATAATAGCCTGGCTCCATAGGAGCCACTAGTCGCTGCACTCTTGTCGATTAACTCTTTCCGCAATTTACGGCACCTGTAACCACGTCCGACAAAAGCTTTTTTACCCATGTTGGTTAGTTCATGGGCTATTCTTTATCAATGAAATTTGCAAATCTTTTTATACTGTAGACTGGGTAATTTTAACACTCTTCCTACTCAGGCAAGAGATCTCCACGACTCTTGTTTACATAAGCACTTATTTTAAAATCTTTTACTCTTGCGTGGTAATACAAGAAGCGCAATGACACACAGGATGGGTGCTTATGTGGTACGCGGTACACCCTGAGCTGTCTGTGGAACGTTACCCCCCTGTACTAAAGCCGTAACAATTGGCTGTAAATAAGCCTAAACCCTACCCGCAAAGGGTAAGTTACATGTGGTTTTAATGCCTATAAAGAGTGCAGAAATGCAGATTTCACTTACTATTTTCTTAATCTTAGTGCCCTTATAGTTGATAAATCTATTGCATTTAATCAACCACATAATGGAATCAACCTGAACTCAGTTAGTAAAACCACGTACTTATAGTGCTTTAAGTTATATCATTAGCTTTAAGCGTGCATTTTGTTGGGTTTACATCCCTCATCTAAATAGTGAATTTTAAAAGATGACTAACCCTTTTAACACTAAAAGTGCTAATATTTATTTAGCGTTAGTTTTTAACTAACCATTTTAATTAGCATAATAGCTATTTATTAGGAAATAAGAAAGTGTATGCTTCCTCTTAATAACAGCCATAACTTGCCTTTGTAGGCGAATTTTGATACTGACACACAAACAGCTCATTACTATTTATCAGGCTAAGACCCTTCTACTCAGCCTAATAAATATTAGGCCATCTTCCTGAAGTAAGAAGCCGCGGGAAGGTATTAACGAGCTTGGCACTTCAGAATCACGAATCAGCTAATTCTAAAAATAGGCTAGGAGTTTATTAATTTTATTTTCCTACAACTAACTTAATTGCCAGAATTTTCTACATAGATGAAAGAGTCCACCATTAATTAGAATCACTCCGTAAATCACCTGCTATTTAAAATAGCACTAATTGCTATTAATGATTAGGATCATATCCTCACGCAACCAAGAATACCCTCTTGGTTTATTTTATTATAAAAATAAGTTTGATGTTATTAGGCACTATACCAATACCATTAATCATATCAATTTATCTATTGCTAGATTAGCAACCTGCGCCTTATCTGCCTAATAAGGTGTAGTTCATGGAGTTGGCAGGCACTACATTGCACAAACTTCCTAATCACTTCGTACCTCTATCACGATAAGTGAATGTTTGTGTTGAAGATGATCTAAATTAAGAATGCACCTGGCACAGGCTTCATATCTTCGTCAGAGAAAACAGAACATGCAGAACCATATATGGATTTTCCATGTTAGAAGTAAGGCTGATATTGCGCACCATCTCCTGAGTAAAGTAATGAAAGACTAGCTGTCAGCATAGATAAAAAAGTACCTAGGCCTCAATGTAAAGTAAGTCTAGCAGACGACCTAAGCACTTACCTTAGCCACATACTGAAACCCGAAAAAAATGAGCGACCTAGAATTTATGTGAGTTCTTGACGATCTTATCCGGACGAAAGAAACTCCCGCGCTGTCAGAGATGACATTTTCATAGCTAACGCGGCATTATAAGGTTAAAATGCCCGAGTCCATTGGTAAAGTTGAGATTTACGTAGCATACTAAACCACCATGCCAATAATCTAGTTTTCCTATATAAGAGGAAAATGCTCTTTAGTGTCCTTTTTGCGGCAAAAGGCCGAAGCTAAATACTAGTACCTAAAAAGCGGTAAAAAGAATTTTTGCCTGTCTGGCGCAGTATCCCTAAAAACAGTGTTGTACTTAGGTTAACCTCAGGCCTTCCAAAAACACACATTAGACCCAATAAGGCTTTTAAATGCGTGTGACAAAGACGGCTGATTCCATTACCGGCGACCTATTGGATAGAGGCGCCTCATAACCAAGAGGTTGCCAATAAAAGTCTAGGTGAAGCTATAGATAAACGAGAGCAACTAATTAAGGAGAGAATGCGGCGGCCTTACGGAGAGCCTAAAATTATGATCGACACGTTTAGCAGTTAGTTACAGCCGTTAATCATGGCGGTATGAAACATCGATAGAACCACCGATACTTCAAGCGTACTACACAACATCTGCACAATAAATGAATAAATTGTAATAACCTTTTAACGTGCCGTGAGAGACCTCAGTGTATCCTATCATAATAAGACATTACAGTGCGCACCGCCGCGTCATATTTTCCTGAAACTAAAGTGCACAACAGGCGACTCTATCTTGCACAAAACAACAGCCATAGGGAGTCAGCTGTTTAATAAGACTCGGCGAGCGTTCGCTAATTATTTTGTAGCGCAAAATATTACATGACTAACTTATCTTCCCGACCAGATCAAACTCTGTCTCTACTGGGGCTGCGTTGCCCAGAACCGCTAATGATTGTGCGTAAAGCTGTGCGCCATATGGAGCATGGCGAAACGCTCCTGATTATCACCGATGATTCAGCTAGCACCCGCGACATTCCAAGCTTTTGCCATTTTATGGGTCATTCGCTCTTAGCGAAGGCAAGCGATAAGCCACCTTACCGTTACCTACTGCGAAAAGGGATACCCGAAATATTAGAATTATAAGAAACATAGCTAGAGCCCTCGGGCCAGTAATACGTTCAGCAGGAAAGAGATTCCCGCTTTATACAGCGCAATGCCAAGACACACACCATCACCTTTAGCAATAAGCTTGTTAAGGGTAGGTATTTGGTTCTCACCAATATGCATCGAAACCCTACCACAATAATGGCTTTATGCCAGACATAGGCGTTACTTCGTGTGTAATACGAATTGTTTTCGCCACAGCGGCGATTACCCAAACCACATGTTTATCGGTCCTAATAAACGATGCCGACGCTTAACAGTTTCATGCCGGGCACATCATTGACTCTGTCGCTACCTATCAGGATAGGTGGCACCTCTTTAACTCGGCAACTACCCACATTTTATCTTTTAGTAACTCTCATGCTAAATAGCCCAGCGCAAGTTGATGGGGGATCGTCTCCTTACTAGCCCTTGCGAGGGGTATTGAATAAGGCTAAACAGCCGATTAGTACACAACCATCACGGTCACTACTAGCACTGTTGTGCTACTACTTCAGGTTTCCATCTGGCTCTGCCATTTTCTGCTAAGTACCCTTGCTGTAATCAGGCGAGTAATCTGTATTCTACCTCCAGTCACTCCAGCTAATTCGAAGCTGATAGTTACTCAGTCTAGATAACTAGCACACACTAGTAATATATAAGTACCCAGGTTAGCACATGACAGACCTAGATATTACAAACCATGAGAATAGCAGAGCTTGTATTAAAATTAGCACTAGAGTTAAAAAATAGACTGGGTGTGCGAGCGACAACATCAATTAAGAAACGCCCGCTCAGGCCGTGAATTTTCGTTTTCTTCTATCCACCAAATGCAGTTAATAGCCTTTTATATGTTCGGATATCACCCTAATCTACACTACCTGTTCCATAGGTGAATGACCGGCGGTCGCTTTCCCCCTTATCAAGGTAAAAAGCGACCGATCCGATACTCGCGCTTCTCATATCGAGGCTAGCGCATCAGTTGAGCAATACGGAATAGGCCGAGAAACAGCTAGCAGTAACAATGCCCACTCACATCATTTGAGAAATCTAAGTGAATTGGTACGCTTAGATTTTCTTTAAGTGATACTGCCTGTAGGCAGTAAGCCATTAGTATTCCAAAGACAACTGACGGACCTGAACGAATTAGTGCTATCGGCCTCATATCAGCAACATCAACTAGCCTTGCTGTGATGGCAATCAACAGGTTCTGGTCAGGCAGGGTAGGAGCGATTAACTACGATACAATTGAGCAGTTTTACTACATCACGAATGGGGAATAAATATCAGTCTGTGCATCCAGCACCAGCCTTTGGTCACACAATTATGCATACATTTCTCGCTGCCGCGTATAGCAGCTACCGCAATCTCAATTTTGGTGACCAAGACATAAGTACAAGTCATGCGCCAACTCAATTGCTATTGATAATTAAAGACTCCTATGAGTGAGGCCTGCCTGTATCAATACTTTTAGTATTGATAGTACTAAACACTGCCGCTATAATCCTGAGGATAAGGATGTGTTGTCTAAACTTCCACCTCTAACTATTCACTCTGAAAAACACATATCTTTACTATTTAAATCAATATCAGCGATCTCCTAGTAGCTAGCTAGGTTATTTCTAATAAATTTAATGATTATGCATGACCTCTTTTTATCATAAACCTAATAAGAACTATTGACGTAATGCTAAACAAAGGAGAGTGAGAGTAAATAGCACAGAAATTTCAAGAGTATTATGATGCAAAGAGACGTCAGAATAGCTAGGTTGGCAGTAGTCCATAACCAACAAATATTGATTTTTATGAGGCAACTTATGTTGCTTCCTGGGTATCAGCCTGCAAAAGCTAAAAATAAACCTCTTGGTTTCTGGCAAAAACTAATTGGCAGGATGACTTTTGGCAATACAAAGTGCACGACATATATTACTGCGATGAGATATAGCAGCACCGATAAATACGTCAAAGACGTGAGAAAGTCTCCAATAAATTGGAGATCAGAAACCCTAAACGCACAGTTGTCAGGAGACAACCTAAATTAATCAGAATAATTGGTTTATCTCGAACGTATATAAAGACGGGATACCACATGCCCTGCTATTTTTTCACGGTGAAGCCTCCAGTTTCCTGGCACCTGCGGCTGCAGGCTTTCTTCCGATTCTAAATAAATCCAGGCTTCATCAGACAACCAGCCCTGTTTTTCGAGCAATGTAACTGTTCCAACCAGCAGCCCATGGCCAAATGGCGGATCTAGGAATACCACATCGAACGGGGTTCCATTCCCAGCTAACCAATTCAGGGTGTTGATATTACTCACCTCTCCGTTTCCTTTCAGCCACGCCAAGTTTTTTTCTAACTGTTGCGCTACCGTGCGTTCGTATTCTAGTAATATAACGATGCTAGCATAACGTGATAAAGCCTCTAACCCTAGCGCGCCACTGCCAGCAAAACAGTCCAGGCAGCGCGCGCCCTGAATCACCGGCGCCAACCAGTTAAACAAAGTTTCACGCATCCGATCAGTAGTCGGCCGTAACCCTGGGCTATTTTTCACTCGGAGCTTGCGGCCGCGCCATTGTCCGCCGATGATGCGGACCTTTCCCAAATGCGGCCTGGAAAGTGTTTTTAACTGTGACTGTCGTGCTGATTTTAACATAAGTGTGCTTGGTTTTAGAAGGCCGTAACGATTAGAAGCTGATACACGTTAATGAAATATTCTATGTATTCTACCGATGATGAGTGTCATAGTCACAAAATTTGTTATTCAACCTTAAGCTAGAAAGCTTCCCAGATATGTGCTATACGTAACACAGTGATACACTTCAGATTAATATGCTCAAAAACTCAAGCCTACGCGCAAATGGCAATACCTATATGGTCACTTATGTAATCTAGCGAAAATTTAAAGGCAGATCAGATAACCAGCCCCCTAAAATTCAGGTTTCAAGTTTAAGAATCTCGTAGAATATCTCTAACTCAATCTTTGCTACAGAGCAGAGTCATAAAATGGCAAAAGATAAACAACATGGTTTTTTCTCCTGGTTAAGTTTAAATAAAAATTCCGAGACACAGAAGCGCTATGATCACCCAGTAAAACTACTGGAAAGCCAGGAAGTGAAGATACAGGAAGAATTGGCGACTAACCTAGTATCTAATCCTGACACTAACGGGGATACATCAAAAGGCTTGCATAACAAGCCAATCAGCGAACTGTTCATGCCAAACCTGTCAGCGCTAACTCAACTGCAAAAAGCCGCAAAAGAAATAGCTGACCCTGATGAAAAACCCCCTCCAATCCAGGCCAAATATGTGGAGACGGGTACCGAAGAACTAATGGGAGTCGTGCGCATAACAGGGCAGGTCACACCACCAGAACCCGTAATTGTTCAGCATCAAACACACCCAACTAACAAACGCTTTTTTACCCAACTCAAGCATAGTTTACTAAAAACAAAAGAAACCCTTGGCTTCGGATTCATCGGACTGTTCCGTGGCAAGAGAATCGACAAGGAACTTTTTGACGATCTAGAGCAAAAATTATTAACCGCTGATATTGGTATAGAGGCCACACGTAAAATTATTACCACCCTCTCTCAGCATGCTAGCCGCAAACAGTTGACAGACGCCGAAGCACTGTACGGGAAACTAAAAGCGGTAATGTCAGATATCCTAACTAACGCGGATAAGCCGCTAGATATCAATGACAAACCTCCGTACGTTATACTAATGGTTGGCGTCAACGGCGTAGGCAAAACCACCACCATCGGCAAACTGGCGCGGAAGTTCCAAGTTGAAGGCAAGTCGGTGATGCTAGCAGCAGGAGATACTTTTCGCGCAGGGGCGATTGAACAATTGCAGGTTTGGGGAACACTAAACCGCATCCCGGTAGTTGCACAGCATACCGGCGCCGACTCAGCCTCAGTTATTTTTGAGGCGTTACAGACAGCAAGGGCAGGCGGCGTTGAACTCTTGATCGCGGATACAGCAGGCCGTCTTCAAAACAACACAAACCTAATGGCAGAGCTAAAGAAAATCGTCCGCATTATGAGAAAATTTGACGATCAGGCTCCTCATGAAGTGATGCTAGTGCTTGATGCTTGCGCAGGTCAGAATGCTGTCAGTCAGGCAAAACTATTTAATGAAGCTATAAAATTAACAGGCATCACACTGACTAAACTAGATGGCACCGCCAAGGGTGGAGTGATCTTCACCATCGCTGATCAGTTTAGGATTCCAATTCGTTATATCGGAATTGGGGAAAGCATCGAAGATTTGCGGCCATTTGAGTCTGCCGTTTTTATAGAGGCGCTGTTTTCCAAACCAAGTAACACTGGTGATGCTTTTGAATAGGGCACTACAGCGTATTTCTTTGCACGGCAGGCGGTACGCTGCACCGCGGATCCCATCTATTTCCAAAGGCACAATTTCCCTGGCCAGCCACTCAAGTGCTAAAAGAGCACTCTGCTTCAGCTGCTTTTTGGCATACAGCTACTTAGTTCGCCTATATCTAGTTTAAGAGTTACGAGCATCAGCCAGTAAAAACTCGTCATAAACCCGTCTGCGCTAAAAGATGAATATGCGTTTCTAAAACCCATTTACCCTAGATCAAATGGTGTATGCCAATACAGGAACCTAATGATTATCGATGATGGTGACACTAAAAAGTCTGCTCATTTCATTCCAGGTGCAATGAGCAAGATCAGGATTCTAGATAAAGCTAAAGCTTTCCGGATCAGCCGTAGTTTAGAGGAAAAATAGAGGATGAGAGACACTCCGCCAGTGATAGATTCCCAGGCAGTAATGCGAGGGAATAAACCAACTAGGATTAACCTTGCCAGTATACTGTTTACAAGAACTCAACAGCTGTGAGGATCGTTCAGCTTTGTCAACGTTACTGCGCGCGCTGATAGCGCCTATGAGGCTACGCCAATCGTAGCATCTATTTCACCCTATATTAGCCTTAAATACAAAAGGTATGCTAATAAGCACCTACCGTGAAAATAATAAAAAGCTACTAATATCAAAGTACTGCACGACAGTTGGCGGGAACAATAATGCTACCCCTACCCGCAGGGGTGATCATGAATCTTCGGCACCAACCATTTGTAATACTGCTAACCCGATACGGTTTGGCATTTACCAAACCCTACCAACATCTGTGCTACATCAGATGAGAAATATGAAAATTTCCGCAGCTTAACGGTTTCCACGACCTCAACTGACTTCTATCTTGAGAAGTCGCTGGATGATTACGCGGCTGTAAAGTGCCGAGTATGCTTCAACATAGAGCAATTAAAGTATTTACCCGTAAACCTTTTGGAGCGACTTCTTCATTTAGTTAGGTTTGTATACCTCGTCAAATAATCTGACAGAGGGCCTATTGGTGGCGCCGGCGATCATTGTTTAAAATATAAGCTTCCAAAATTCCTGAGCACTGTGCATTCTCCACGATACTATAGCAGAGATTCAGTATATAGATACATTATAGCTAGCTCATCCTGCCTGCCGGTACTGACAGGATGAGTGAGCATGCCAGCAGAAATTATAGGCCTGCTGATAGCAGCGTCAGTATTCTGAGTGCTTAGCAATAGCATGCAGCTAACGCTTTAGCTAGCGCAAGACGCTTAATATGATGAATATGATCAACGCCACTACCTGCTTTATCTTTTGCCATTCCTCAGAGTTGGCCGATACTAAGCTTTTCTGGCTTATTTCTATTAGATCTTCTATTTGAATGCTCATGTGAAGGATAAGTTCGCTAGAAATAAACGTGGCACCCAGCTATTGGCATCAATTTCATACAGAACATGTACTCCAAGCCAAGTTAACATGCTACTCTTCCTGATTATGTTGCAATATTCGCCTAGTCCATACCTAGCTTATGTCGATTCAATATTAGCTCCGATTTACACCACAGTGAGATTTTTTGGTATACTCTTTTCACTGCTCTGAGCGTGTCGCGAAAGAAAGTTATCACTCCACCATAATCAGCATCATTTCTTTCTTTTAGCACACAAGGTCCCTGTCAGCCTAAACTTTCATTCAATATTATTAGAACCTATTTGATAGCAAAACAGTGAACTTATCAGGCAGATCAGGGACATAAGGCTGTAGCAACATATGAAAGTGTTCGGTATGTGGAAAGAGTTTTGAAAACCAAAATCTCTACCATAAAATCGATAATTTTCCCGCTGTAATTGCCGCCTGCATGATCTGTTCGATAAGAGAGGATTTAAATGACCAAAGCAATGCACACTCTAGCTTTAGTACCCCAAGGTAGTCTGGAAGGCTACATACGGGCAACTAACACCTACCCGATGCTTACTGCAGAGGAAGAGCTAAATCTGGCTGAACGGCTACATTATCAAGGCGATCTGGAGGCCGCTAAGCGGCTGATACTATCTCACCTACGATTTGTCGCTCATATTGCTCGTAGCTATTCGGGGTATGGACTGCCTCAGGCAGATCTGATCCAAGAAGGCAATATCGGCCTTATGAAAGCCGTGCGTCGTTTTAACCCAGAGGTTGGAGTACGTCTAGTATCCTTTGCAGTACATTGGATTAAGGCGGAAATACACGAATATGTACTGCGCAATTGGCGCATTGTAAAAATTGCCACCACTAAGGCGCAACGCAAGCTATTCTTTAATCTGCGTAAAACTAAGCAACGCCTAGGTTGGTTCAATCAGGACGAGGTAGAGCTAGTAGCACGTGAGTTAGGCGTAACCAGCAAAGACGTGCGAGAAATGGAGTCCCGCATGGCGGCACAAGATATGGCCTTTGATCCCGCCCCAGCAGATGAAGCTCGTGATGAGCAGTCTCTGGCGCCTGTTCTTTATCTACAGGATAAAAGCTCCGATTTTGCTGAAGATATTGAAGAAGATAACTGGGAAAGCAATGCTGTAGACAAACTAGCTTGTGCTCTAGAAGACCTGGATGAGCGAAGCCAGCATATTATTCGCGCCCGTTGGTTGGAAAATGACAATAAGTCTACGCTGCAAGAGCTGGCTGATAAGTTCGGCGTTTCTGCCGAACGTGTTCGCCAACTTGAAAAGAATGCCATGAAGAAACTAAAAATAGCGATCGAAGCCTAACTTATCCCAAAAATCCCTGTTGTGGGTTGCATTAAAAATCTGAGATGCTTGTATGTGTTCTTGGGCAAGCCTATCCCGAGGCCGGGCCCACTAGCAGGGCGATCGACAATAATCCTACTTTTATTCAAGATATAATCCCGACACAATTTTATCAGTCATCAAATACTGATGCGTCCATAAAATGGCGAACTGCCACGCGCTCTCAGGAATATCGCGGTAGACGGGCATCACTTGACGGTCGCCCGTAATCGGTACGCGACAACGGAGGGTATATGTCGTCTTGCACCATATACCATTTCAATTCCGGTCTGCACCGTTTATACAACCAGTATTGCCATTATTCCAGCTTTGTCTAATAGCAATTCCCCCCGAAATGCTAGATTGTATAAAAACACCATCAAAGACTTAAGCGTTAATATCAAATTGAATTACCATTCAACTCAATATTTCTAACAATGTAATAGGTCTTTGCAATTCACGATGTTAAGCTCTATTCATAATACTGTTTGCCTAGACATCCTTTTATTAGAGAATAAGCTTCGCCGTCAACGCTGAAGCTTCTGAATTGCCGATACAATTAACTACAAAAGGAATAAGCTCCTGCAAAGAGAGGTTTCCGCATTCCTAACATACCGGAAACCACACAGCATAATAACTATTATGAAGCTTACTTTAACTAGAGTGCTTTATCGACACATATTTCTGATCTACAGTGTCTGGTGAATCACTCTTTCTTGGACTTATATTTTTAGAAACCCAATCTTCATCCCCAGTTGCCATTTTCTATTTAAATTACTATTAAGCCATTAAATCAATCCTCCTAGATATATTATTATTTCTAATTGTGCCCAATCCATAATCTCGCCACACTGCCTACTTGTAGGATAAGGTTGGTGCGGGCTGGTGATATCTGACCTGGCTGCAAAATCTATACCGTTCGAGATAGATACTATTATAGGCTGAGCCAGCGCACTTCACTTAGTAAGTGATGGCATTTATGGCCTTATTTTTAAGTTCTTTATTTAGTACTTAAGAAGCTATATCTTCAGTAGATTCTTCCTGAAGATACGAATTTGATTGGCAGCACTGGTATTCTGAGTATCCTTGCGCTAAAATCTGGATACAGGTGATCCTGTTGTATATGCTCTAGCGAGAGCATGCCAACTTAGTATCCTATACTTATTCAGATTCGACGATCACCTTATTACCCGCACTAACACCGCTCAGTGCCTATCACTGCTGAACCATGAACTAATGAGCAGTTAACGATATACCTCAGGCGGTATATTAAGCGAATTACTAACATTAATAAATGTAAGGATTACCCGTTACTATCAGCTAAATGAACGTTTTAGTTGCTTTTTATGCTTTCAAAATCTAATATCGCCTACTTCATCGATATTTTAGTTATGCAAGCCTTTGGCTATATCTACCACCACAGGGCACTACCTTCCTGCTTCTGACTTGACACATTAGGAATATCAGCAATGATCTGTGGATGTATTAAATAGAGAGAAACTTCCGAAGAGAAACCTACACTAAGCATAGCGCTCGTTCTGGGCTTGTTTGTACCATGTTTTAGCCGATTCCTCTCAATCTATGACGCTATACATGTAACTACCTGCAAACTGGATATCATGAATAATATAGTTCTACCAGCAGACTGTTCATCAACTTAGCCATCGAGCATCAGGCACTGAATTTGGAAACTTTTTCATCGGCAATGGCTGATAGGGCTGTGTTCGAGGGGACTGCTGGTATGTGTTACCGAGCAGATAGCTATAAACAACGCATTAAATCATGACCGTTTGATGCCGACCCTTAGCATTGAAACGCAGCAAATTATGCACAAATAGTAAATTTCGTAAATATAGCGGGTACAGATCGGACACATAGGCCGGCTTAACTTATATACGGTAACCTAACGCTTTTACAATCGTGTACTGGGGCCTAAAAACGCCTCCAACACCTGTTACAAACAGGATTTTATTAGCCCTACCAACCTCTACTGGTCGCTCACAGTTTTTAACCCAATCTCGTTACCATAACAAAATATCACCCTGCGAGGTGAAGCGCAACTACTAGCTTTGGTGTACAGACATCTTAAAGTTAACATGCTTCTCAAGTTCGCTCAACCGATATGCCAGTTGAGATTTATCTGACAGAATAGAGGTGCTGCCACCGCTAATACCGGTATTGTCAAGAACTGGCAGTACCATTAAGTGGTTTCCTTTAATCACAGAATCTTTCACAGTGGAATTAGTAATTCTCACTTCTACTAAACATAGAATATACAAATTCTGCATCTCTTAATAGCTAGATAGCGAGAGCAGTGGCAATGTTAAATCATGAACTGGGTTACTAGTATTAGGCTACAATCTGAACTTAATAACAGAAAATGGCGGCTGTGAGCCCTGTCAATAAAATAGTGAAATTTTCTGGCAGTTGGCTATGAGCTAGACGTGCGTCGTTAACCATAGACACGGCAGAGAGAAGTGCTTTTGTTAGAGGTCGGCGTCATTTTTCTTACGACTCGTATATGTTCACTACTTAATTTCTACTAGGAACCCCGGCAGGGTACATTAGCACACCCGTGGTTGTATTAATTTAAATAAGCTATGTAGCTTGGCCTTAGCTGTAACTAAGCAGTTGTTGTAGCAATGAGCAAGTACGTCAACACCAACGGCTACATAGTGATTTAATCCTTTTAGAATTAACACCAAAAGAAATCGCAATGCAATGCCTGACGCACGTGACGAAGACCTAGCACTTGGGATAAAAAGCAAAGAAATACTTCTTTGACCTCTCATATTTCTCTAGGTGAGACAGGTGTGGGAGTAAGACGTTCGATCACCTATCCACTACTCAAAGATATTATAGCGTGCTCATATAAGGTGCTAATCGAACTAAAAACGCAACATAGAATAACTGAAGATCGAAAAGCATGGGCTACTAATAGTAGTTAATAAAAGAATACCGAAACGCCTTTGAGCCAGTATGCGATATGCTGCAAAGCAGGTGAACCTGCTGTTAACCAGCTATTTTGGCAGTATTTAGCATAATCTCGACAGCCTTCCGCATACTAAGGCTGCAGGTCTTAACTTATGATCTAATTACCTACCAAAAGAATCTCCCTCTGTTAGATCAGGCACTATCAACAATGTGGCCACTATCGCTGAGTGTAATGAACGGCCTCAATCTTTAGCATGCCAATCTGAATAGTTGGTTCAACTGCTTAGAACCGCTAGTTGGCTGTCATCTGTTTTTGGATAAACACCTCTTACCCCGCTAAATCCATACCGGTCTAAGTGCGAAAACCCGCTTATATGAAGCATCTAAAAACTAGTTCGTATTCACGGTATGGAAGAGTAACCAAGCAGCCTACAAACATCTACACTGCATGTGTATGGAATCGAAATAGTAGTTAATTGAACGCCTACAGCGCAGTAAGCCGCTCTTACGCTTACTCACAACCGCGTACGTAATGCGAAGGCAGGAAATGCCTGGTAGGGATTGCAAATTTGCATAGCCAATGGAAGCCTCTTCATATGCAGCGCGCGCAGAGGCACACCCTGGATGTTTAAAAAATACCGACCTTAGCCTAGGATGAACTAGGCTATTTCCACATGCTCCTGCAATGCAGAGCAAGACTTAGCTTTCAAATAAGAAAATCTTGACAAAAACGCTACCTAACTAAAATTAGAAATACATTTAATAGGCGATCATTGAACAAGAACGCCTTGCCTTGTATTTACTAGTACTTTGCGGAGCAAAGCTTAATGAAATCATGGAAGATTTAGATTAGCACCTCGGTGGTTTTGTTGTTAACCAGAAAGACAAGGTCAGCGCTACGCCCACTACCTGCAAAGCCACACTCATTATCAGGGGAATAACCCGTCCTGCTCATTCCTGTTCAGTGTGCGGAAAGTGCACTGACTGACCAAGAATACCCTAAATATTGACAGACCAGGAATTATCCCGGTCTGCTTATTATTACGTGCAGCTATCACACGTAAGGTGATCACCTAATAGCGCGACTTAGCACTGCGCGATGAACTAAAACATTTGCAAAGCTAGAATCGGTATCATCCAGATTGACATGCCCGTGCTACGGACAGGTCTTGCAGTGCCTTAATCCAACTCGGCTACATACCTGAAGCAGATAGTTAACGCCTTTACATTAAACCCTATGGTTAGGTAAAATAATACTGAAGTCCGTACCACATTTCTTACTGCCAGTTCAACAACATCATAAATTTAATCGCAGTGTTAGATATCCTGCTAATCAGGGAATAAAGACCTCACATGCCGATACAGAACTGTTGGAAAGGTTTAAAATGTAAGTATCCGACAAGCACCCTCCAAAGACCGCTAACCTTTGTTCGCCGACGTAGGCTAACATAAACATGCATAAAAGCGCTGCTCCGTAAGGCGCTCGACACATCCCGTAGCAATACCTATGGATTACCCCAACGGAGGCCTGAAACTCTATATTTTTAGCCGCCTGTATTGCTGACTACGGAGAAGTGACGCAAGCAGCTAGCCTAGATAGTATTAATTCTTAAAAGCCTGTTTGTCCATTCGCCACTCATCTGTTACGGTTATATACATGGCATACTTTCATCACCTATCCCATAGGTCAATATTATTGAGCATTTAACTTTTGGTGCTACTTACTCTAGTCAGGAACTCCCTGTACGCTATAGTTATCACGCAATCTTGGGATGCACACGATCCAAAATGATCTGGTCCTACTAAACAAATTCTGAGTTTCATGTGAGTTAGTATTCCTCATTCACCTTAGTCACTGACTGATATAAGCTCCAAGATATTCATCAACTGCATTTATTAGGTACAGAAAAATACGATTTCAATAAGTTCCCAACCCATTTATCGTTTATTGTCGCTCTCCCCAACTTACATCATTGAGGGTATAGTAATCATAAATATTGCTTATCAGGAGCCATATATTGACCTTTAATACCGTTATTAATATGGTCAGCGAACTCGTGCACCAACATGCGAGCTGGGTTAGCCCCATTATCTTCTTCCTAGCGTTTGGCGAGTCGCTAGCGTTTCTTTCAGTGCTACTGCCAACTACACTGATCCTGCTATCAGTAGGGATGCTAATCAACAAAAGCGGTCTCGATTTCTGGGCGATTTGGTCGGCTGCTGCTGTTGGTGCGTTCTTTGGCGACTGGGTGTCTTATTGGATCGGTCATCACTATCAGTCTCAAGTTGTTCAGATATGGCCTCTATCGCGTAATCCTCAAATACTGATACGCGGGCATGCCTTTTTTGAGCGCTGGGGGGTTCTTGGCATTTTTATCGGCCGTTTCTTCGGTCCATTACGCGCCGTAGTACCATTGATCAGCGGCCTCTGCGGCATGCCGCAGGGCCATTTCCAGCTAGCGAATATCACCTCTGCGATGATTTGGGCGTTTGCCATGCTTGCTCCAGGCGCATGGAATATTAACTAGCAAATGTACTGCAGATAAACCGCACGTAAAACGCGCACTGACACCCTTGTATGCAGTCAAGATTAGAGATACTGTCCCTTACCAGGCTCTTTCGGACATATGAATGTCAATAATAGGTTTGAATATACCGTATTAACTGAAAAGAATTCTCCACTGGATAATGGGTCATTAGTCAAAATCATTATGCTGATGATTAATGTACGATTAGCGATGTTGCTTCTTCTGAAGGTTCCGCTAACATATCGGTGGTACTAATACTAATCAGTAAAAAAACTTGCTTTATAAAAGACATAGCCTTCAGGACTTTGGCATGGTTCACCAAAGTTAATTTTGATTTAGAGTACTCATTATTCTTCATGTAAGATGAATACTAGTAAAGTACTCCGCTTCATAGAAGAGCTATTTTTCTTGACCTATTATCAGCTACTTCGTAGAACTACCATCAAAATCTGGTTGATTCGTCATTTCTTTTACAACAACCGAGCTGAGGGCTTGCTGGGATAATTTGCAGGAAAGTAAAGCTAGCGCAGCATTTTCAAGCATCAGGAAATTCACAAGCGGCTGAGCAAGGAGTAGTGCAGGATATCAATCCCGATTCTCTGAACAATATCCTCGACGCTAACCTTCATCTCTGCAACGGAGAGCAAAGTCAATGGTTACTATACATGGTTATTATTCTGATTGTACGCTACATCACTATAAACTGAATGATGGCAAAGAGGCAATACAGCCGAGTATAGTAAAATCAGGCTGCGCCATGTTACGCTAACGTGCGATGTCATACTATAGGTATCAATCCAAAGTGGACTAGCAAACGCGTGCGTTTATTTATAATTTCCCGTTTCACGAATCTTTCGAACAACAGATATTGAATCAAACACGTGGGCGCGTACCTATTTATCTGGCCGAACCTTTATATTTACTGCTTCAGGATATGGCCCTCATTCGGAATCTATGCCTGGAAACACATAATAGTTTGTTTATCGACCCTCTATCCACTACCACCTAATAATCTATTCATGCTGCATTGGCGTACGGTGAATTTTAGGACTATTTGCACTAATAAATCTTGCGCGAGTCATTTAGCCCTGATGAGAAACCCACAATGGACAGCCAGATTTACACGCCTCAAGTGCTGGACAGCTGCTATCTGATGCCACTCATTAAGCGCCATTTTGATCGTAATACCAACCATTATGTCTTTAATTTAAAATAGCAGAAGCTGCCCTAAAACCTTAAATTAACTATTGCTGATTGTCTGGCGCTAAAAGCGAAGGTAAAGAGACAATGCCTTTGTTTGTATCTACACATATCACTCAAGACTCGCGCGACAATTTAATATCTATGAGATATGGCAGCGTATATGGTTTATAGTTACACCATACTTAAATGAGCCGAATATCGCATAGCTCTAAATTCACCCTTCCGCCTTAGCACTTTATATTTAATTTTAATATCAATGAGTTGAGCTATACCTCAGTGAGTTAAATTGATGGGAACTGACTGCGATTAGAATTATCATTCTCTATCGCCAGAATTTATTCCGAGTACGACTTTAAACTTTTAACCTACCTGATTAACGCTCTATCAGTTTTACCACTGCACCTTCAAAGCAATATGCTGAAATCCATATAATTTCCCTTTCCCTTTATAGGGAATAGGTTCTTACCCTGCAGAGATAAACAGTTCAACACCAACCAAAGTAATCAGCACTCTTCTGTATTAGATGTGACGGGAACGATCGGCACCCTCCTAGGGCAACTGATAGAGCACTTACTAATGCAGTAGGGTTATACATGACGCAGGAAAGAAAGCAATCCTGCACTCAACAGCGAACGACGAATCACTGCCTAATTTGCAAGCTTGAAAAACCCTATTGTGAACATACCAACCGAATTTGCATAAAGAATCACTAAATCCTGGTTCCTCATCTTCTGTTAAAATTACATGAAGGACTAGATAAGTGTCAGAGACAGGTCCATACAGCTTTTAGTAAGAAACAGATGACACTATACGTTGACTTCTAAAACACTCAATTATAGGCAGTTCAATTCCATATGGTATAGAAAGCCTTAAAACAGAACGCGATAAAAACGACCAAACCCAGAACAAGTGAGCGAGATAGTTATTTAGGCTGGTTACTAGCAGTCTCTCAAACTTGTACGAAGAGAAGTATGAAGCACAGGTTAACATGAGGCCAGATTACCAGAGTCGAATGTAATCTTATATGCTCGTCCGGCTTCCGTATGGTACAGATATTATGCACAAGGCAAAGGTCTCCTCAAATTACCTCTGAGAGTAATTTTAACTGTGAAAAAACAAAAGATATCAGGAGAGACACTCCACGAGTGTATGACCTCAGTGCGCGCCCGTATCTAGCTTCTAAGAAATAAGTATTATTACTACCTCCCAGTTTGTTCGCGCGTGATCATGTAACAATACTCATTCCCATCACACTAATTTCTACTGGCGACTGAGCGTAATCTGGAGATGATTAGCAAGTTGCTTAAGCAACAACAGCATGTTCATTATCTAGACCACTCTGCTGGTAGCGATGCGCTCTGCAACTAACGTGTGCTGTTAGGAGCACAAGTGCTAGACGGCCCAACACATTGCAGATCGGGCTGAACAGCTATATAAAGCCTACTATTCGTCAACAACGAATCTCACATTCAGAAAGTTTAGACAAGTCTTAGACAAAGATCATAAATAAATCAACAAACCAACTACTCCTTATAATCATCGTATCCACCACATCAGGGCCGCCGCATGCTAAGTGCCGAATTAAAGCAGTCAATGACTTTGTTATTCACTTAGCAAGGAGCTACAAGCGAATAAGCTGAGAGAGCAGTGGGAAATACACTAAAAAGTATGCGGCCGAAGGGAAAGAGCCCTTCCGCAAGCAAAGCAAACATGTTCTGTCCTTGAAACCCCTGGAAATGTAGGGTATTACGTGCCCTTCTGGTACACTTAATAGTAGAACATTAACTAAAAGCAGGCAGCACATGGAAGGAAAACAACAAACAACAACCTATTTTGGTTTTCGCTCCGTTTCTAGAGATCAAAAACAGGCCATGGTGGCGAATGTTTTTAATTCGGTATCGGCGAAGTATGACGTCATGAACGATCTGATCTCATTTGGGATCCACCGGTTCTGGAAACGTTTCACGATTGACTGTAGTGGCGTGCGCCGTGGGCAGCGGGTATTAGATCTAGCTGGTGGGACAGGTGATTTATCGGCTAAACTTTCTATGGTTGTTGGGGAAAAGGGGCTGGTCGTGCTAGCGGATATCAATGATTCTATGCTTCAAGTGGGTCGAAACAAGCTCCGTAATCGAGGTATCGTCGGCAATATCACCTATGTTCAAGCCAATGCGGAAACATTACCGTTCTCTGATAATTATTTTGATTGCATCACTATCGCTTTCGGCCTCCGCAATGTGACCGACAAAGACAAAGCACTGCGCGCGATGTTCCGTGTACTCAAACCTGGTGGCCGTTTAGTGATACTGGAATTTTCCACTCCTCACCTGGCAGCACTGAACAAAGCCTACGATGCCTATTCTTTTCATGTACTGCCAAAACTCGGTGCACTAATAGTGAAGGATCCAGATAGCTACCGTTACCTAGCTGAATCAATCCGCATGCATCCCGATCAGGAAACCTTGAAGAGTATGATGGGAAATGCTGGTTTCGATAACGTCACCTATTTTAATCTAACTTACGGCATTGTAGCCTTGCACCGTGGCTTTAAATTCTGATATGAGTATTCCAATTCTGTGTATCCCTATCTTAACTAGCGCGCTGGAAGCGGCATTCAACAGCTTACTCTTTCACAATCACAATATTAAATCTTCCCGACAGAATTTGGTTGGCAAGGTGCTGCACCTTACCCTGGAGGAACTAGCTTCTCCACTAGTGCTTGTTTTTAGTGAGGAGCGCGTGAATATCTTGGAGCAATATGAAGATAACACTCATTGTAGGATCCGGAGCCGTATCCCAGCGCTACTTAAGTTGCGCGACCGAAGGCAACTGCCAATTTTAATACGTTGCGGCGAAGTGGTGGTGGAGGGCGACATCAATGTAGTAGAAGAGTGGATTTCACTGCTCGATTTGTCTGCGTGGGAACCTGCAGAATGGCTGGCACCCTACATCGGAGATATTGCCAGCCATGGCATCACCCAATCCTTTGGGAAAGGAGCTAACTTATTGGAAACCGAATTTCGGCGCTGGCACAATAAAATGGCGGAGACGCTCAGGGAGGAGTGGCGTGTTGGGCCGGGATCACTGGAAGTCGGCTGGTTCAACGAGGTTGTTGATACTTTACAACATACCACAGAAAATCTGATCTCACGTATTGACCACTTAGAGGATAAACGATGATCCCTGATGAACTATCCCGCCTGTATTTAATCGCCCGCGTTTTTCTTAGTTATGGCCTGGATGAATTAATCCCAAAAATACGCCCAACTCTATTCTTGTCTTTTATCCGAAGAATACTGTTCTGGATGCCGAATCGTCATCCAGAAAAACCATTGGGCGAGCGCTTGCGGATGGCGTTACAAGATCTGGGGCCAGTGTGGATCAAATTCGGCCAAATGATGTCGACCCGCCGTGACTTGTTACCAGCCCACATCGCCGATCAACTAACGCTGCTACAGGATCGGGTAGCTCCCTTTGACGGCATGCTAGCAAGAAAGTGTATCGAACAAGCAATGGGGGGTACTCTGGAGGACTGGTTTGACGGATTTGACCCACAAGCACTAGCATCCGCCTCTATTGCACAAGTACATAGCGCACGTATGAAGAGCACCGGGCAAGAAGTCGTGCTCAAGGTGATACGGCCAGATATTCGGCCAGCAATCCAGGCTGATGTTCATCTGATGTATCGACTAGCTGATTGGGTTCCAATTTTGATGTCAGGTGGTAGGCGTCTGCGCCCGCGTGAAGTCGTGCGAGAGTACGAGAAAACCTTACTAAATGAATTGAACCTGCTGCGTGAGGCGGCGAACGCCATTCAGTTACGCCGAAATTTTGAAGGTAGCTCAATGCTATATGTGCCCGAAGTCTACGCCGATTACTGCCGTGAAACCGTACTAGTAATGGAACGGATCTACGGAATTCCTGTTTCGGATATTAATGCACTAGAACAGCAAGGCACCAACATGAAGCTCTTGGCAGAGCGCGGCGTCGAGGTTTTCTTTACTCAGGTATTTCGCGACAGCTTCTTCCATGCAGATATGCATCCCGGCAATATTTTTGTTAGCTACCAACACCCAGGAGATCCCTACTTTATCGGTATAGACTACGGTATCGTCGGTTCGCTAAATAAAGGCGATAAACGCTATCTGGCAGAAAACTTTATTGCCTTTTTTAATCGTGACTACCATAGGGTGGCAGAGCTACACGTTGAATCAGGTTGGGTACCGCATGACACCCAGGTTGGGGATTTTGAATTTGCTATTCGCACAGTGTGTGAACCAATCTTTGAGAAACCATTGGCAGAGATTTCATTTGGCAACGTGCTATTAAACCTGTTTAGTACTGCAAGCCGATTTAATATGGAAGTGCAGCCGCAACTGATGCTACTGCAGAAAACCTTGCTATATATTGAAGGTCTAGGAAAACAACTCTATTCACAATTGAATTTGTGGACCACCGCCAAACCCTTTCTTGAAAGCTGGCTCCGTGATCAGGTCGGAATACCAGCAGCAATACGAACGCTGAAAGAAAAAGCGCCGGTTTGGGCAGAAACACTCCCCGAATTACCCGAACTATTTTACCACAGCTTACAGCAACATAAGTTACTGAAACAAAGTGTGGATAAGCTTACTGAAGAGATAAAACTCCAGCGAACTCACCAGGGGAAGTCGCGTTATTTCCTTACCTTTGGTGCTATACTATTAGTAACTAGTACATACCTACTATTAGGACAGGTCGCTCTTTTCCCCGGGTTCATACTAGTTGCTGGAGTTCTATTATGGGTCATTAGCTGGCAGAGAATCCCCGAATAAGTGCAAGACCCTACTCAATTCTTTAGGCTTTACAGCCTTGTAACCGTAACGGTAACTGTAATGGCAGTATAAGTATTCCTTCGAATATTGCTTATCGCAGTATCGTTATACTGGGGTGTGCTAAAAAACCGCGCGCAATGGATTCTACTCTCGGTACTCATAAAAGATTTTAAACCGAATGCCGGAAAGTCAGCACCAAACCAACCGACTGAGCAAGCAAGCTGGATGACGCTGACTGCACTCCTAAATTGCTTACCTATAAGCAACCGGAAGTTAAAACAAAAAGATACTCCAAAAGATAAGGTATAAACCCCTGTTTCCCATTTAATTTAATAAAATTCTGCTAACGCTGGCTAGTGATCTTCTTGTACTTAGCTAGCCCGCTTTCTGCTCACGATCAGAATAGTTTGAGCTAGGTGCATACAGCCTCTTGATACCTTCCAAGTAGGTAGAAATTTTCCAAGCACTACAATTGCAAGAAGTACAATACAACCTAAAACCGGGGAAGGAGGTTAACCTAGAGAACTAGAAGGTAGAACGTAAATCAGGTATGCATGAGTTTAAAAAGAGTTAGATTTATTTAAACGAACTGACTCATTCCGAATAAAATAAAACCTTTCATAACCCGCATTCCACTAACATAGAAAGTAGTTCCGATAGCGTGGATCCACCATAGTAACTTTTAGCATAAAATAAACTCAAATCACATACTCTTAATCACCAGGTTGATGAACCTGTTCCCGATAAACTCTTGATTTAACAAACCTCAGGACGATTATAAAATAATGATTATTAAATATACCAAAACCGCTATTAATGCCCTGATAAAATTGCATCATCAGCTTTCACACTCTATGGTCAGCGTCTTCGTGGTCGTTTGTTTTAATCTATTTCACAAACGCGATTTACCGCGATAACAACTGGACCGTGCATTAAATCACGATCCGTAAGGGCCTAATTGGCATTAAGATCAATAACCACCTCAATAACCTCTGATTACGTCAGAGAACTATTGATTACGAGCAACAACGCCTCCAAGGTGCCTTTGTTGTTATTGCCTAGTTTTAGTGCAGTGGCAGTGTGCTAGGTAGGAAGATTTAAGCACTTAACAGCATTATGTTTTGCTTAGCGGTTGCAATGGACATTTTACTAACGCTGCCTAATGTCTGTTTATAACCTGTACTGATAATGCACATATTTCTTCTATATGAAGAAAAGATATTACTTTCTTGTTTCTATATAGAAATAGAATAGGCTACTGGCAAGTCTAACTTAAAGAACATGATATTTATAGCTTTGCTAATCTTCGAAATTCCATGCTCGGCGCGGGGAAAAATGGTCACGCAGCCATCCTGATTGATTTGAATAAGGAGAAAATGTGATCCATTTATTTCAAGGTTCCTTGCGATGCCGGCAAATGTAGCGCATACACTGTCATGATTTTAGCCGCCACCTAACGGCTAAAAGCCCATAAACGGTCAACGAGCTAATTTATTCCATTGTTTGTTATGACTGGAACTCATCAAAAGCTGGCTAAGCGATACCAGATATCTTAACATGCTTGTTGACTTGCTGATAAAAAAGTAGAAACCATTTCCATACTTTTTTCGCCCTGGATATGCCTGTTCTTATCATGGAATTAGGCTTGAACTCGCTCCACTCCGAGGGACCTTATACCCATCTGGACTAGTTCAACGCACAGTACGGACGTTGCAAAATCCACCCCAGAATTGAGCATTCTCAGGGATGTGGCGTTCAATCCCTATACCACCCATGGAGAAGATAAGGTATTTATGCACAAAGCCATGTGATCAGCGATATCGCTGAAGAATATTCGAGCACAATAAGAGCTAAATCGTAGCGGCGAGTCATATGATGGATAGTGGTATCGGGACTTTCCCTTTCCATGGAGGAAAGGGAAAGTAAAAACCAAATGATGCCCGACTTCACCAAACACACCTCTACCCACTACCACCCCCATGCTGTAGCTCGATGCTCCTGTTGGAGACCCTACAGACGGCTGAAAACCGGTATCAGATGATACCCCGATAATAACGACGAAGCACTGCAAGCAGATGACTCAAGATCCTGCAAGCAGGTTCGGAGATGGTGATGGTAAGACTGGGAATGGCGATATCTAGACCTAGTGTATCGGGTCAAAATCACCTTGAGTGTACCCACCTTTCCATATAAGGTATATGATCAAATACACAATGCGTATTACAGCGATTCAGGGCGGTTGGTGACTAGAGAAACCTCCATAACAGAGTCTCTCATAGGCTTCTCCATGTGGAGCTGACGGCGTATTAACCTACTTCCCAAAACATAGTTCAATGCCTACATGAAGGGTTGATACGCCGCTAGGGTTCTAATTCATTAATCATAGCGACTTTACTAGTCCAAATAGTACTGCCAGTATCTTATAATCCTTACTTGTATAATTAGCCGCATTAGTCTTGTAGACTACGACTTGTATATTTTCGCTTGTCCATATTTTTTCTGTCTGCTGACAGCAGAAGAGTTCGCGTCACAAGATCAAACGCGTCTCGCTAGCTGGCTATGTGTAAATTACCAGCAGCCTTTCGAACACTGTTCACAAGCAAGGTGGCGTCACCAGTTCGGTTTGATAAGTTACCCGCAAGTCTTGCTCGCATGCATTTATACCTCTTGAGCATCTAAAATGCTAGAGTAGGGTTATAATTACTATCAACCGAACAAATTCACTAACCAACCATGTAGCATTGGTTGCTGGTAACATATGCAGCTACGCCGGATTGGACAGTAAAAATACAGTAGGTGAGCAGACTAGCGCCGACAAAAGGTTTTTGATCAGCATAAACTTTCAGTTTTTATTCCCTAACACCATTCACTTTCTTTTAGCTCAGCTGTTGATACCCTACAGTTATGATAACTAACTGTACTATTATACAGTAAATACTGCGATTCTAGAATGACTATTCAATCCTATTAATCCTTCACTATATCAAAATCCATTTAAACACATAAGACCTATCTTATTTGTTTAGAGCTAACCTGTACAATCTCAAGCACGCCACAGACCGTAAGGCGGGTTAGGATTTCCTAATGGGAAATTGGAAATGGGAAATCAAGTAGTCTGATGAGGAAACTGTATGATGTGATACCTCTTTAACACCTGGCACCCTCAAACCTAGGCATCATTGGTTATTGATAATTTTAGATAAAATTATGGGTATGAACTCGTTAATAGAGTTGCACGAGAAAAATAAAACAGTGGATTGTTCTAAGTTACGATCTGTAAAAGTAGTTTTGTGTAACGTTTCTTTTTGTTGATAAAGAAACCGTTGACCTCGAATATAGCGGTTCGAGAGAAGATTTAAAAAACGTAAAACGATACAAGCAATTTTGACTCACGGTTGCTACTTATTGCAATCACTTATAATACTGATATAGCTTATTTTTATGTTGTAGTTATGCGAAGAGAGGGATTTGAACCCTCATGCCCTTCAGGGCACTAGCACCTGAAGCTAGCGCGTCTACCAATTTCGCCACCTTCGCAAAGTTACAAAGCAGCATAGCTACATATTCTGAGTATGGGTGACTAATGGGACTCGAACCCACGACAACTGGAATCACAATCCAGAGCTCTACCAACTGAGCTATAGCCACCATAAATATTAACTTAATCTGATAATACTAAGGCCATAATATTATGTCTGGCTAATATTAATAGCGCGCCCGACAGGATTCGAACCTGAGGCCTCTGCCTCCGGAGGGCAGCGCTCTATCCAACTGAGCTACGGGCGCCTCACACTGTGGCGGTAAAATATAATACGAATTTACCCTAATGCTGTCTAGCACTTTCCCACAGAAAGTGGGATTTCAATTTATTTTCTTTCAGCTGGAAATCCTAACCTTCAGGGTCTTTATAGCTAATATCAGCAAGCATCTGTTTTAAGATAAAGAAGGGTTCTTGTGCATACCTAATAAAAAGTAACACATGCTAACACCAACCAAAAAAACTCCGCCAATCAGAAGAGATTCACGTGTGTCGGGGTTCATTCCCATACCAACCAGTACACACAGCAGAAAAACTATAGTCAAATAATTTACATAGGGGAAGAAGATCGACTTAAACCTGTGGTTTTTGAGCGTCTCCTTATCATAGGCATGGCGGAAGAATAGCTGGCTAATAAGCACAACAAACCACGGTACCATACCCGGCAATACACTAGCACTATAAACGTAAACAAACACCTGCTGCGGATTAGGAATGATATAATTTACTATAGACCCCAGAGATAAACAGACAATATTGACGGCAATACAGTTCACTGGCACGCCGCTCGTGGAAAGCCGGGTCAACGTATCCGGTAGTTGGCGGTTTTTGGCTAACGCATACAACATTCGGCCACCGCTATACATGCCGCTATTACAGCCGGAGAGTGCAGCAGTCAGCACCACAAAATTAATAATACTAGCAGACGCTAATATTCCCACCTTAGAAAAGGTTAGCACAAACGGGCTACCCGCACTGCCAATATCATTCCAGGGGAAGATGGTGACAATGATGAAAATAGCACCGACATAAAAAACAAGAATACGCCACAGAATATTATTGATTGCACGCTTAAGGGTGACCTGCGGGTTTTTAGCTTCGCCAGCCATAATGCCTACTACTTCAACTCCTTGATAAGATGCGACAACAATACACAACGCGGACAGAAAACCTTTCCAGCCCCCAGCAAAGAACCCACCGTAATCTTTTAGATTGCCGAAGCCAATCGCCAAACCTCCGTTTCCAACACCAAAAAAAATCACTCCCAGCCCAATTAGGATCATAACGATTATCGTGGATACCTTAATCACAGCACACCAAAACTCTACCTCGCCGTAAATCCTTACCGCTACCAAGTTAGCTAATGCGACCATCGCCACGGCAGTCAGCGCTGGTACCCACTGAGGAATTGTTGGTAACCAAAACTGAACAGAAACCCCTATGACAGTAATCTCAGAAATACCGACGGCTATCCACATAAACCAGTATCCCCAGGCAGTGAGATAGCCGAAGTAAGGGTTCATATATTTATGCGCATACACGGCGAATGAACCTGCTATCGGCTCTAGAAATAACATCTCGCCCATTGAACGCATAATAAAGAAGACAAAAAATCCAGCGAGAATATAGGCTAGAATCACTGATGGCCCCGCCCATTTTAAAGCGTTCGAAGAACCCATAAACAGGCCAACTCCTATGGTCCCCCCCAACGCAATCAGCTCGATATGTCGGGCTTCAAGCCCCCGGTATAGTCGTTGCGATTTTTCTTTGTAAGCCATACATCCTCAAAAATTTCGAGTGGTATTTTGATTTCCGGCTGCGACTAATGGTGTGGTAAAATTGACTATGGAAATATTACGCCGCGTAAACCTTTTCCATAATTATCACGAATTAAATGGAAGTGAGAAGAGATAATTCCTAGCTAGATCGTTTCGTATTGCACTTGCATAATCAAACCATAATTTAAAGCTTTATAAAATAAATAAAGATTAATTTAGACATTAATATTGCATTAATTAGGCTCAATGACTCTTGGGTTGAGCACTATTAACTTTAATAGTTCCAACAAATTTCAAAAGCTTCAGTTTCTGTGAAATACGTCTAGATTCGCTTAACAACTCATACCCCACTCAAGATCCAAATATTTCAAACCCTTAGCTACGCGCTATAAAGAGTTAATAAAGGCATAGTAAATGCCCTATACAGCTATGGCCCAGCTGGGCATACTTTTCATAATCGTGAAGCATTAGCAGTATGGTTGGTTTGATGATTTAATCGACAAACTGACATTCCCGTACGATGGAACAAAGACGTTCAAACAGCCCTCGTTCTTTACTAACTTCAAGTAAAGGGGGTTAACATGCCACTGCCTTCAAAACTTCTGCTAAGGTTATGCCCGCAGCCTTGCTTTGCCTATGATCAGAAACTCAATTTGCTTTTTTAACTAGCTAGCGGGCATGGGACCCCTCAAGGACTAGAGTCCAGCGGGATGGAAACCATCTGATATCTGGCTATTTGAAAGGTATTAAGCATACTATGCTAATCCGATTGGAACACTTGTATTCGACGACAGAAAGTAGTGAATACAGAGCTGGGCTTTAGCTATTTTTAATATCTTTCATCATTCATTTCCACACTCGCAGCATACGTTACTAACCAGCTCTTAGACAGATACTCTATGCATTAATCTATATCATCAAATCCCTAGTTACACCCATGAAAGAGGGCTTGATATTTTAGATAATTCGAGTGGCAGGACGGTAAAAGACAACGCACCACGGCGCTAAACCCTTCCATGGCTGCTTGAATAGGAGCGCTCCTGTTCAAGCAGCCAGCGTATAACCGGCATATGCGTGTATACACGCACCTATTTGTATCAACCCAACAGTGTTAAAAACCAATAACGCAACTTGGCCGGCCAAAAAGAGCTATTAACGATAACACCAAAGGATAGTAAGCATAAAACGAATTAACCAATATCTTGACGCCCTAATATGTTCACCTTAAAGACCGCAGTAAAGCATAAGACATGGAGAATTTACCTTCTCACACTTTAAATCGGTTTGACCCATCTCATACAACCAGTCTAACTATTTTCTAATGATACCGACTAGCACCTCACCAACGGGATCAACAGACTTTTTACTATCACGCCCAGCAAACTGATCAGGATTAAAGAGATAGCTAGATTATAATGGATTTTATAGTGCTGATAAGATTAAGTGATTAGTGGGTATGACCCTAGGTAGAAGTGGCTTTCAAAAGCAAGCGCACGCTGAAATACTCAACTAAGTATTTAAAAACTAGGTTTGTTTTATCTCTTCTTATTGAATTATCTTACATTGGTGAGGATCGACTAGCATTACCAGAACCAACTTTACTAGCGATCATGTCTCTTACTAAATGCCCTCAATTCTATGAGTAGAATATAAGCATTAGTAATTAATATAAACATCCAGTTAATCCTGCGGATTAACCAATATAGCACTATCAATACCTTTTCAGAATGTAGTTGAAGGACTCACTAAGGTGCAGGTGGAATACCTTGGTATATACCACGTCTAGAGACGGATAATGACGGTTGCGATTTCCGTAAGCGCACTGTAAATATACCAAGGTATGGTACCTAAACTTTTCAAGGCTTTCAAGTTAACAGAATCATCTTTTCTAGCGACACAACGGATAAAGCTGCGATCACTGACGCTCAATGGAGTAAGCCTGAATAACTCTAGTCGCATATTTAAAATAAGTTATCAGCTGCTGTATTGCCAATACAAAAGATATTTCCTACGACATACCTACCGAAATACATTCTAACGGGAGGTTACGTCGGCGCCACATGATACATCGCTAAATAATTAGTTAGTCCATTATTTCTTTCCTTTTCTATCCTGAATAGACATCAGCTGTATTTAAACTCACTGCTAAATGTTAGGCGTAACATACGCTGAGGGAACGCCAACAGGCTATCCTAGTGTGGGATATGACTATGCACGAAAAGTAGATCCACCTTAACCGCTTTAATTACACTTTTCAAACATCCTAGAATACCGCAGGCGATTTGACTCGTTCTTTACTTAAGCTCATGATCTTTAGATGATGATCTGGTATTTCGGAACATAGCCTAAATTGTAATATACGCTAATTCCAATCCTGATCTGTCACGCATACTTCTTATTCAAAATCTTAATCCTGAAGCCAACCATCTGCTATGGCGGAATTTTAATGCCCTCTTGCCTGTTTACTATGTAAACAGTTAAGCCTTTGAATATTAAATCCATTTAGTTAGTTCAACGCCGAAGAACGCCTACGAATTGGATATCTATACACTGATCAATGATCGGTATTACTTTATACAGGTTGGTGCACAGAAGTAATGCCTGCCCAACCAATCAACCATATATACTCAGAATTATCAACCAAATACCCGCCGCTGTCTACTATGTCACCGATTATTCTGACGCTCGTCTATAACACTCAGTCTGAACCTTTTCCACAACTTGGGCAGATATGCAATATTCTCAGCATTACGTTTCTAGTAGCACTCCAGATCGTGGCTGCTTAGCCTCTTACAAGCTTGCCAGCTGTACCTCTTTGCCAAGCTAGAAAAGAATCTTACGACTGTCTAAGGTGTCTCAGACGTCTTTGAGTTTTGACACCCTGTGTTACTATTCTTAATTCCCGCTATAAGCTGTTCATCTCGCGTTGTTAGACTTCATCCTCCATGGATTTTACTATCAGTATAAACCTTGCGTAAGGTGATACACACAACCTACTCACCTTATATCTATTTAGATTAAAAGTAGGACAATATCTATCAGAAGCAAAATATTAATCCAGCAGCTAGTTAGGATCCCCCTTCCGTGTCTGCTGAAGGTTTCACACTAATATTTGGTTGTTTATCGCCACACACTAAAGCTCGATGCTTGTGATCTATTCCTTAAGTATAGAGGCATCCATATTGGTCACCCATACCTGGGGTGCTTTGTAATAATTACTTTGCAAACAGAAATTGCGACGTGCATAAAAAGATGTTAATTAAAATTAAATACATTATACGATTCTTCATAAATACTCAGTGGCTCTTAGCACAGACTAACTATGCTAATCAATCTAAATCACACAGGAAATATCAGTATAAAAAATAGACTCTTGAGCGCATTTAACGCTGAAAGATCTGTAATAGCGACCAGCATCTATTCTTGTTAAATGAATAAGGCACTAGCAGTGCCACTGCTGCTAAAATACTTCAATACCAATAGCTAATGATTCACCATACTAAAATAGTATATAGAGCACGAATATCAAGTGTGATATCTATAGCTAAAGGGTATTTAGTTAAACAGTTGTTCAGGAATGACTAACTAACACCCCTTATTAAAATATTTGATGTTTACCAAGAAGACCGGAACACAGCTTATTACACTGCATTTGATGTTTAATTTCATGCTTAATAAGATAAACACGCTGGATGACATCACCATATAAGTAAAAAAATAACACCAACAGCACCCACTTTACAAGAACACTTAATCACTGGCCAAGCACGCAAATGGCCCATCATCCAACTGCCACTCAGCTACGAAAGCGACAGCATTGCCTTGCATGAAGCTAAAAGGCATGATAATTTTTATAAATATGTCAGAATTTGCACAGACAAATTCTTACCTCCCGTAATCGCGCATACATAATAAAAACCATATCGCTCAGCGAGCTGCTAGTAATCTATAAAGCTGCAGAAGTAAGAGGTAGGATCTTAAATCTAACATAAAAGCATAAGCCAGAAGGCCAAAAACACTCGGTCTCCTAAAAGGAAAATAGATTTAACCTTTTCAAATCAAGAATGTAGGGAACAAGAAAGAAAGCACACTTCAGTATAAACGGAAGATACCAACAATCAACACAAGTAATCCCTAATCTCTGTCACAGTAGCTAGCTCTGTTAACAAGACAGTTACGTATCTTCTTTAAAGATAACTAAAGAAAGAAGAGGCAACCAGGAATAGAAGCTGGGAGCTCATAGTAACTACGTTCAGAGTGAAGAAATGTTCGTATAAGAGCAGGCGATTCTAACTTCATCAATCAGAAAGTCATACCATGAGCGCAATATCTTATAGAATTTTATACAGTCACACTGATTCGACCCTCTTATTTTCTGGTTATCTAATAACTTAACAGGGCTAACGTAGAAAAAACCGATAACATGTTATTCACCGTCAGTAATATCTGCCAGTTGCTTCGCAGAATCAACCTACTTGCATAAAATGTTACTTGACGTATCCAACAGCAGCGAGAAAGCCACAACAGGCCGTGGCTTTCTCGAAATGTACAGATTATGAGCGTTTCATCATACCGAAGAATTCATTATTGGTTTTGGTCATTGCTAATTTATTAATAAGGAACTCCATCACATCGATCTCGCCCATTGGGTGGATGATTTTACGCAGGATCCACATTTTCTGCAATTCTTCAGAAGTAGTGAGCAACTCTTCTTTACGCGTACCAGATCGATTGTAGTCTATAGCCGGGAAGACACGCTTCTCAGCGATTTTACGCGCCAGTTGTAATTCCATATTACCAGTACCTTTAAACTCTTCGTAGATAACTTCATCCATTTTCGAACCAGTATCGACCAGTGCTGTGGCAATAATAGTTAAGCTACCGCCTTCTTCAACATTACGCGCCGCGCCAAAGAAACGCTTAGGTCGATGCAAAGCATTGGCATCCACCCCCCCCGTCAGCACCTTGCCTGAAGCGGGAACTACGGTGTTATAAGCACGCGCCAGACGGGTGATAGAGTCAAGCAAGATGATCACATCTTTCTTGTGCTCCACGAGACGTTTGGCTTTCTCAATGACCATGTCTGCTACCTGCACATGCCGAGAGGCTGGCTCATCGAAAGTGGAAGCGATTACTTCGCCTTTTACTAGGCGCTGCATTTCAGTCACTTCTTCTGGACGTTCATCAATCAATAAAACCATCAGTACGCAATCTGGGTGATTGTAAGCAATACTTTGTGCGATATTCTGCAACAGCATGGTTTTACCGGCTTTTGGCGGCGCAACGATCAATCCACGCTGACCACGGCCGATCGGTGCTGCCAAATCCAATACACGTGCTGTTAAGTCTTCTGTTGACCCGTTGCCTCGTTCCATTCGCAGACGTGAATTAGCATGTAACGGGGTTAAGTTTTCAAACAGGATCTTGCTACGAGCATTTTCCGGTTGATCATAGTTCACCTCGTTAACTTTCAACAGAGCAAAGTAGCGCTCGCCTTCTTTTGGAGGCCTAATTTTACCGGAAATGGTGTCGCCTGTACGGAGGTTGAAACGCCGTATTTGGCTAGGGGATACATAAATGTCATCAGGGCCTGCTAAGTAGGAACTATCTCCGGAACGGAGGAACCCAAATCCATCCTGCAAGATCTCTAGCACACCATCTCCGAAGATATCTTCTCCGCTTTTCGCATGCTGCTTCAGAATGGAAAATATAATGTCCTGCTTACGCAGGCGAGCCAGATTTTCTAGCCCCATATTTTCCCCAAGAATAATTAGATCAGAAACTGGCGTATTCTTTAATTCGGTAAGATTCATAGTGGTAGGTTCTTAAACTCGGGATATGCCTCGAACTTTTATCGTGAATGGTATGGCAGCACGAGGCGTGCCTGCTGACTGGACGTTCGATCACCGCGTGCTTACCTATCGCGCTAAGAAATGGCTTAGATGGAGTGCATGCATTGCGATCATGGTTTCAGATCGAAAGTATCTAAAATTGATTTTGCAAACCCATTTGATCCATAAAAACGGGCTAGGCTTATTTGCTTTGAAGACCGATGCTTCAACAAAGATTGAAGTTTAGATTCAAATTATTTAGATTTAAAACTTCGGGCAAGTTCTGTTTGGAGAGTACGTAAAGTTAACATGCTTCTTGACAGGCGTCTAGAGATGAATTGCACTTCGCTAGACGCCTAATATTTTCTTGCTGCCTAATTACAAATTCCCGTTCAGAAAATCTTTAAGTTGTCCCTTAGATAACGCACCTACCTTGGTCGCGATCTCATCGCCGTTTTTGAAGAGCAAAAATGCAGGGATGCCACGGATACCGTACTTAGGGGGGGTGTCCGGGTTCTGATCGATATTCAGCTTGGTGATAGTGATTTTTCCAGCGAATTCTTCAGCAATCTCATCTAGAATCGGGGACATTATTTTGCATGGTCCACACCATTCAGCCCAAAAATCGACTAGTACTGGCCCTTGAACTTTTAGCACCTTGCTCTCGAAAGTATTATCAGTCAGGTGAATAATTTTATCGCTCATTTTATCCTCCAGAGTGTTAGATGTGCCTTGTTTTATTTAGAATTACCAACTCAAGGTGCTTCTACTTCACCATATTTATTGCAATAGAAGTACTCTTTCAAACTAAGAGTTAAATGATATATTTTTATATAATATCAAAAACTGGACTAACCAAAATTTTCCAAACAATACCTTATTTCTATGTTCCCTTGCCTCTGAGCCTATGGCCAGCCATAGCTCAAACTTTTTTATTTCAATTGCTTGCGGACGTAGTGCCCGGGCACACTTTAGCTTAACTCCTACCGTGCACGAGTGCATACAAATCAAGCACAATAATCCCCAGACCAACCAGCGCTGATTATATTTATAATCGCGCCAGCAAAAGTGAGCTGGCTATGCAAATCTATTAAAGTGATGCCATCACCATCCTACGTTTGGATCTAGTATAGATATATAAGAAATAGCGACGACACACGACTACAAGTGATCAAACACAGCGTGGATGTTCTCCTTGGTACCCTAGTTGTGTAACCGACTATTTAAATCAAACCTGCATGAATTTGAGTGTGATTCAAATTGTAGGCTTGATGAAAGTGATCCTATTCACAATACGTACTTTATTAAAACTATCCTCAGTCTGTATAGCTGTATCCCTGCAATTAACCAAGACGTGAGATATAGGGCTCTGCTCGTTTACCTTAGCGGGCCATGGATTGGCCTTAAACAGCTCAACCACTGAAGATTTCAAGAAACACCATGTATCTTTTGATGAAGGAAACTGTGTCAGCTAAGGCGGCTATTCACATAATAGCAACCACAACACCCTATTATATTTGCCAATACCAAATACCGCTCTGGAAACATCTTTAGATACCTGTGTATTGATGCTCAGTGCACTCACTTTCTCCCTGGCCAAGCCGCGCAGAAAGCAGTTGCGCATTCTTAATGATTTTACTGATTTACAACTTCTATTTGTAGTTACTAGCAATATCACATACATACTCTACATATGTAACTTGGCCGTCCACGTATTACCTATAATCTACCTGATTATTAGAAGATTATGGTCGCTGTCTTGTCAGCACCAGCACCGATACCAGAAACGTTCATTCTATCAGTCTAGTCTGCGAAAACTAGACACTTAACCTACTAGTGATCGCAGTCTATACTATTCTTAAATTTCCAGTAAGACAGTGTAATGGCAATGCTTTCTGACTACACTCGCAACAGTACACCAAGTAACACCCTGAAAGTAGAAATAATCTGAGTAGCAACTCAGTGCGACTTCGAATCCAGTACACCGTACAGCAATTAAAAATACCCAAGCTAATCACCCAATATTTTACAATTTTCATCAAAGTAATGCACTTATTAATACACTGGTCACTGCCGGCAAAAAATGCGACCAATACCTATGAATTATGCACGGGACCGATGATAAACTGCCAACTTCAGTCAGACCTCTTCAGATTTCTACATTGGTTAAAAAATCTTCTATATTCTGGTAACAGATGAAGTGGCCAAAATATAGTGATTATTCACATATTTAGACCAAAATATGCATTTTGAAAACTAGTGCCGTCAGCAGACTTTCTGTTCTACCAATTTATATAATCTGGAAGCTGTGTTTAAAGGTGTGCTTCGAACTCTTTCAGGGTATTCCACTCGAATAAATTATCCATGACTAAACGTCCATAACCAATATCGTGGAAGTAAGGCAGCTGTTTTATCACACCGTCAGGAAAAAACTAGCAGGCTACAATCGATATTGAGTGATCGATTTCATCATCGGCAGAAGGGCGTTGATACCTGAAGCAAGAAACTATAAAATCAAATCAATACAATCATAAGCTATATTTCGCCTCTTATTCTGCCTTTCGTCTTTGACGCATACTAGCTGGGCGAAACTATTAACTAAATGACTCTGCCCTTTCTGCATACGCTGTTCTGCTCAATCATATTAGCTTCGGTTTCCAACTTCAGATCTCCTTTCGGTAACTCAAACCCGACTGGTTTGAAGTCAAACGAGGTCACCACATTAGAGTCGTTCACGGCACAAGCTAAAAATCAGTGTTTTTGGCTCAAGTAATTCACACTGGCCAAACCCCAGTATGCATTCATATTACCATCATCAATGCTGCTATGATATGGCAATAAGTCTCTATCATCCTAACCAGGAGCACATAGAGAAATTATAAATCCTTTGAAGTGTACAAAATCATCAGGCTAACCTGATCTTTTCCCGCTTCCCACCTTTCTCTCATATCACGAAAGGTGAAACAGATGACTGCCTGATTTAACGTCAGCGATTCTTCCAAATTGCTGCGTACTCATATTCCTGTCACGCGAGCTAACTCGCGTATTAAACTTTTCATACGAATCCGAGAACTGTACGATTAGGGATATTCTATGATTGACTTTGTATAAATACCGTAGATCAGATCACGCACTCCTGTCACCTGATCAGGCTCGGAAAGCTTCCCAATACCGACATTCCCTGAGTAAAAACGCTGCAATGATTCTAGTCCACGACCTTTTAAATACTACCTAAGGCCCAAATCGGAGCTAGCACGGATCAAACTCTTATTACACTGATAAACCCACTCACCTAAGTGTTCTAATGTAGCCATAGCAATTTCACGATGAGGTGCTCCTCATAATACACAATAAAGTACTATCATCCTCAAGGTTGGTCAACACTCTGCAGATAGATCGGCAAATCCTTTATGTCTAGTTTCGAGAAAAACAAAATGATTCCAGAAATTTTTAGGATATTCGGTTCTGTTCGAGCATCTTCGAACAAGCGAGACTGGTTGTCGCCCCAATGGGCGATTACATAATCTCCATATCTTCTTTTCTACAAAGTGGTAGGTTGTCAACTCTCTAGCATCCGCTCAGTTTCATTGTCTTCATTAGACAAACTGGCTAATTACTTTTAGTTCTTCACCATAATCTAGCCTGAAATAGTCGTTTTTTAAAAACCTGAGGTTATTTGAGATCAAATGTTCGCTGCTTGTAAAATACACTTGCTAGCGCAGTGATTTTCTCCATTTTAATAATTCGTATCAAAAAAATTGTCGTGTAAAACCTCGAATTCTGTGACTATTTCCTTTACCCACAATAGGTCGACTAGTCATTGTCAGCAACTGCTGTACAGCACGAGTGGTTTCCCTCTAACACTTTCAGTCATTCATATTGGGGTGATGTTAGTATCTTAATATTCGTCCACTAGCAAATAGTGGATGCGCTATTCCCAGAACGGTTGCCTCTTAAGTATACCTCAATGATAGCGTTGGCGACAGAAGCACAGATCATCGAAATTCAGTCCATTGGACGCCCACATATGGACGTAATACATACCATCGTAATGGGCGCAAGCTTGTCTTATATAGAGCTCGCAAGCCTACCGCTTCTCTTGGATCTACTAGCTCGTGTTCAATGGGAAAGAGCAGAATAAGGTGAGCACTGATGTTTTGTCTTTTGCCAGCCAATTAGGCAGATCTTTCAGCTATATAAGCTGATCCTGAACATAAAATAATACAACATTGAGTTTTATTTCCAACGCGACCTATTCCTGTGTAAGGGTGTCTAACCCTTAAGTATATAAGGTAAAAATCATTAATCCGCAAGCTTTTTTCTCCCATTCTGTGCAACACATCCTTGTTCATCTTGTGTGCAGCCTTATTGGTAAACCTCAATGCAGTGGTTTTCCTCGCTTGCTAGCCGCAGTAATGGATCACGTAGATAATCTTGTTGGTAATAATACGCCTTTTCCCAAGAGTGAAACCGGCTAACGCAAGACAAAGTCTAGTAACGAATTCGATATCTCGTTGTTGGGTGATATTGAATCGCATGGCACTTATTGGTTGACTTAATAAGATGATAGGGATCATAGCACAAAGCACTGATGAGATTTGTCAGGTATACAATACCTGTGATCTTTTAATCTCTAGCATAGGTAGTTTGATACAGTTAGGTTGCCCATCGATGGATCATTATTACAAAGTATCGAACTATATTTAAATCTAATCACAATCCAACCCTGGTCATTCCCCTTTCAGGCTAGTACTTTGCGGTATTGAAATAAATACCTGCTCACGTTTCCCAGCTAGAGTCCCACCTTGCTGACTTACTGGGATCATGGCCTTAAGAATCAGGAGGTGTGCGTCTAGCTAAAATTTGAAATTAATGCAGGTTAGGTGCGCTTCAAATAATAGCAAACAACAAAATGAATCAATTTATTGCTAGTCAAGATAATGCGCATTCTTAACTTCATTACGCTCGTGCGAAAATATTCCGGCTGCTTGTAAAACTAGAAGTTTTGTTGTTTATTTTGGGAGTTTAAACAAGACAGTATAGGTACTTTCTCTATTGTAACAGATATGATCATCCCTGATACTCAGACTCACTGCCCGACTAACACCTCTTCCGCGACCACATCATCACAGTGCTATACCGTGGCTAAGGTATCCGCATCCCTTTACCTTATGCTGTCTTTCCAAGATCAAGCACTGCTTACACAACAAAGCAATTTAGCAATCCTTCTGTGATAGGTTTCCTAAAGCTGATTTATGCCTATTCTAGGTCAGCGACTGGTTGCTTCATAAGCAAGGCAAATCCTCAGAAAGCTATAATCTGAGTTCCTGATGCAATATCTTAAGTATCAAAGCGAATGGGAGGATTAGCGCAACCTCTGATACTGATCTAAAACGATCTCCACCAAAACTCTTTCCTGACAATCTCGAGGATTGGAAAATCAGCACATCGGTCTTGTTCTATGAATAGGCGGAAATAGTTTGTTATTTTGCTTTTTCTGATTCATCCGGATTAATGAACCCCTCCTCAGGCAAAATATTGTTACGCCCCTTAACTAGCTTACCAACGATAAAGCCCAAGCTAATTTTCAGATGCTTATGCGGTCTCCCTAGATCGATGGCATATTAGGTACACTGCTATTTATACCCAACCATCAATAACTAGTTACAGCTTCTTGTAACTACTCTTTCCAGAGTATGCAAAGATGCCTGGACAATACCGCATGAGAAAGATTACTGCACCAGTAGCAGACCAATTTACGCGCATTATAGATTGGATTTTTGAACACATCCCATCTCATACCTACTGTATCTTTCCTCACTAACACTATTTAAATTAGGCGCTGTCGCTGGACGAACTTATGACAACAGCATATTAGCAAGGATGCTACGTTTGCATTTTAGTGGTAAGAAAACCTCGTTAACTATTTGTCCATACGAAAGGTATTTACTCAGTCGAGTACATACAGCAGAACGGATCCTAGAGGATATATCATTGGTGATACATTTCCTCACTTGTTCAATATTAGCCAGCACCCTCAACGGCTAATCGGCTTTTTTATCGACCATCTAGGGATTTTTAGCCGATTAATCTACCAGGTATTTTCCAGATTTAGCGGGAAAGTGTCCGTAGATCAATGCCGATACTCATCACCGGCTTGCCGCCGTGCTCTTTGAACCCAGCATTTTCAAAGATATCGAAAAGTCACATAAAGACATTCTTCAGTAGGTTAAGCACTTATTTAGATAGCTGTGATTTTAACTAGTTATGACATAAGTATTGATATGTAGAGATAAAAGGTATTTAATATGTAAAGTTAGTTATCATAGCGCACGAAGTTAAAAAAGAGCAACTCTTCCGGTAACCCTAAGAGACGAGAGGTAACAAATTGGCAAAGGTGATCTATTTAGAAACTTTAGCAAAGAAACAGTATTAATTCTAAACCAAAATCCGATACCTCGTTTGGTCAATGCTAAATACTGGAGAATTGCCCTAACACTCCTTACCAGGCAACGTAAACCTAGCCTAGTTCGTTTTCTTATTATTCAGCCGAACACTGAGTAGTTAATTCTACTACAGCTAGTTTATTGACTGGTCAACTTACACATACAAGAATTCTTAGAGAAATAAGTTGCACCAACTGCTAAAGCAACTGGTAATTTAGGACAAAAAACTTTGCATTTACGTTATCTGTTTAAAACACTTTACAAACCCCGCCTTTTTGTACTTACATTTATAATGTATTCTTATCTAATTACTCTCGGCAGTGCCCCGGCGACACGAAGCAACCGCCTGAACCAGTACAGTTAGTTAGTAGCGCTAGGGGGCCTTAAGACATAAAGCAGTGAATAGGAAACACTAACACCGCAACCGGTATAGGCACATGATCTACCCCATACATTTAACCGATAGCACGATCAAGTATACACCAACCCTTTCCTTCTAGCCTTAGGAGCGGAAAAGCAACGTCTCTCAAATAAAAATCTAATCAATGATGTGTGTACGCGTATTAATTGCCTCGCAATAAAAACTGACGCCATGCAATAACCAACTAAATCGAGAGCTATCAAGATTTAATGAATAGTCTGTAGGGATCAGCGAGCTCGCAATTGACCTCTTCAAGTCTAGCTTTGATATTACCTAGGAAGCGAGGTAGGACGAACTTGTAAAAAAGTGAACGGTACAATTCATGAATCTTCCTTATTACCGAGAGCGCACGCCATACCTCTAAATACATGCCACCGAGATGGGTCAATAATGACGTGTGTGATGCTAAAAGTCACCTATAGGACACTGTATAGAAAATTAAAAATTAACTGATTTTCACCTTGATTGGGTAGTTGGGAACCGCAAAATAGCACCGAACCTGTGAAATGTTGACGATAGCACACACCCAATAATCTCTTCCGAAAGGATAATCTCCGCTAAACACGGACTCATACCTTTCTTAGGCTACGCTCAGCGTAGATGGCAAGAGTTTTAGTATCGAATGTACTGGCATTAATGATTTATGCCGATCCAAGCTAAATGCGCTAAGATATTGACTATCCAATAGTCCGACAAGCGATACTGAACTCTCAAAATTAGATTAGTCTAATAGCAGAGAGGTACATGCTATAGCATGCATGTTGTCTATGCCCACGATCCCTTTCACTACAGTTAAACAAGATCGGCGAACAAGAGTCATCTTGATAAACCAATCGAATTAATCGAATTAATTGCTAAGTCGCGTCATTAGAGTGGCGATATGGGATAAAATATCCCGAAGAATCAATCAATTTAATGCCTATTCTTATTTAAAGATAGAGTCTTATAAAGCTACTAACCTTGAATAAAGACACCTTTGTTCTGAAAGAACAGTCAAGGCAGTTATCAATCCATCACCTCGTCATCGCAACCAAACACAGCACTTTATTAATCACATCAAAATCATTTGTTGCAGTATGCAATCAGTAACAATGTGAATTTAAGAATTACAACGCGTTCAGCCGGAACAAAAAATCAAGAGTTTGATATGTATGCCCTGGGATAGAAAATAACGCTGAAGCCAAAGAAGCTATTGAGAGGCAGTCTGAACTATAGAGCTGAACGCCAGTTAGTAGCCAAAAACCCCATTCTTAACTCATGAGCTAACAACGAGCGTACAAAAGCCTTGCTGATATCGAATACCATCCGCAGCAACCAGTGGAAATGCGTTGAGCTTGTAATACCCTTTGCTATCATTGTGAACTTTAACACACCATCAATTACTGTGACGATCTACGATATAACCTCGTCTTCCGGTCACTCGTGAATACAGCTTTTCCGATTTTAATCAGATCAATTTGCAAGTATTCCGGCACATGATATTCGAAGACCCTGGTCTATGCTAGAATTATCCAAATTGATAAACAGCGCAAGTTTACATAGATCACTCAGTAAAATAAGCGGTGGATTAGGATCATCGAAATGCACTATGCCTGTAATTTCTATCAGAAGCTTTCATAGATTAATGCGATCCTTTCGCAGCAGGATTTTTAGACGAGATACCAAGCTTACATCAGCTTAATTAGTGATTTAATAACCAACAATTGGTTGACTCATGCTAAAATTGTATCAATATATTAAAATGCAGAAGGTTGCTTCTGACACCTGGTGTCAACAGAAACAATTTGTACAAATTATACCATAACAGATGGCGCATCGCATGAAAAGCTACGCTGTCATTTTATTGCTGACAGCGCCACAGCCCTCAGGGCTGTTCACAATATTGAACTCCATGTCGAATTGTATCTGTGAAATATCAAGCGTTTCAGTTTCCGATAGCATCCAAACCTTGGTTACATGTGTTAGGCTTTTTAGCGTTCCCGTTAGTATGGGTTCGAAAAACAGAATATACTTATTCGTTATCCGGATGGCGGAGAACGTAGCTAAGGGCTCACTCTATAATATATGCTCAAAGTGCTATACTTCTTATTTTAAAATCTGCTATAGCAATGCTAACTATTGTAAAGAGAAGCATGTCTTTTCTGCTGAGCCGCGTCTTATCTCTGTCATGATACTTATGTGCTAGCTGCATAGAGTGGATTTCCCATTGTACTCTCCGTGGCAAAGCCAGCGTCTTCGTTTTTACTCACCACAACTAGTAATAGCAGTTCATCAGAACAACAGTTCAATGTATGGCTTTAGTACTCAGACAAAATCTTCACGCGGGGTACCGTTAGCACTCACGTTTGTTATACAACACCTCAAGACCAATACTCAGTAAGTTAAAACACTGAAGACCCCGCTAGAGCCACATATACTTTACATTAGTGTGGTAAATACCCTTTGATCACCGGTAGACAAGTAAGGACTTATTCCTACTAAAGCGGCTACTCTTTCCATACATCCTGAGAAGACCTTAATGAATACGCTGATATTACGGGAAGAGAAACCAAGTTTCTCTTCCCGATATAAGGATAATATCATTTGCTATCAGCAGGAACCTGTATTCTATGAAATAGAATCCAGTTCCTTCGCTATTATAAGCAATGAATACTGCTACCACTTTGCTTCATAGAGAAAATGATGGCTGCCGAAAATAAGCACTAACAAGAGAAAGGTCTACAGTATTCTTCAGATTATGCTAGGGCAACCTAGTATACACAAAACATATATTCTTAAAATACTAGCCAGAGTGTTGGTTGTGAGTGACCTGGCCGCTATTTTAGTAGGCACATTAGAACAGGAATTAATATAGGCAGTTAACCTCAGATAACCATCCGTATTAAAATCAGATTTCCCAGTGTAGGTGAGGGTGCAAAAGCTACAATTCGTTAGCTAAAAGCATTTATACCTAGACCTTATCCACCGGTAAATAACTTTCAAGATCCGGTGTTTTTAATATATACAGAGACAGTGTGCCTCAATCGCTCTAAAAGCAATTTTTTCTATTCATCATTAAGAACCACTTAACTCTAATTTTTGACATCCTAGGAATTATATAAAAATAAAAGAGCTGTCTTACCTTCTTTCTCTAACCTGTTTAGTACACTAAATTAACTAAAGTTTCTAATATCATACTAATAGAAAAATAAAACCTAAGGATTAGGTATTATTTTGAGAGGGTTCTCTTCAATTTATATTAAAGAGAACAATAGCCCAAATATCTGTCGATCTAAAACTATCAGATAGTGTTCATATTATCTCATTAGAATACCTAATATCTCAGGTATTAAGAAATTATTAATACACCTTCCTATTAGTTAATGCAGTCAGCTAAATAACCATATATTTTTAAAAATTTATTGCTCATGGATTACGCTATTTGATAGCAAAATACTATCCTAGTATTTTACATACTATTTAAATATGAAGTTTTAAATTTCATATACGTGAGTGTTTTGTTATTACCTTAAATTAATAAATTTATTAGCACCTTGAACTCGTCACTTCATCATCCGAAGTACTGGAAATACAGACTTTATATAATAAAAGATTTGTATATCAGTTATAAAATTAAGAAGTAAGTAGAATGCATTTTATTAAAATTTTAATAAAACACTGCTGTTCTGTGCGACGTTCAAAAACCGATCTTATATAAAGGAAAACTACAAACCTGCTTTCAGCAGGTTTGTAGTTTTGGTCGGCGAGAGAGGATTTGAACCTCCGACCCACTGGTCCCAAACCAGTTGCGCTACCAAACTGCGCTACACGCCGTCAGCATGTTAATTCTACTAACTACAGCTACAGGCGTCAATCATTATTCCGTTCCACACTCCAAATAATGGAAAACAGGATGCAACATAGAGCATTCCTCCGTTATCCCTGAGGGACCGGGTGCGCGCATAGTTACTAGTATCCTTAAGATAATAAGCAAATATTGAGGTACAAGGTCAGAATTTATGAAAGCTCGGCTTGCTCCTCTCATCTGTAATGGTTTTTTTTGAACTACACTTTTATACCTATAAAACTCTTTTCACCCAGCAGTCTAGACTATATTGACCGAAAGTGTTTGAACGAAACAAACAAACCCATAGCGCTTTGAAGTTTCCGGCTGAGAAACCCTAATCAGTATGAAAGGGTCTAGCTAGACTAATCTATCACCTCAACGACATCGTCTTTTGATTCTGCCATCTTCAGGATCTTATCATCAAGATAATGCATTCGGTAGTCGTGCTTAATGCTTGTGTTAGCCTTAATGCAATCTTTAGTACTCATTCAGCTTTTGAACATAAATAACGGCTACTAATAAACTTGTTCTATCAAGGGTGCCTTGCAACGTCATAATGAGCTGTTAAAGGGTAGTAAATGGTTTGGTAGCCCCATCGTTACCCTCTGAGTAACGATAATTAAATTAACCACTACGTCTTTGATAGCACAATTTGGCGTGACTCATGGTGTTTTTATATCGAACGTCAACGAAACTGTAAAGCGGAGAGGAATAAGTGTTTGCCGTCATTCAGATCACTATTTTCCTCGCATTCACTCAACAAATACTAGAAATTCGCCTATCATCTCTTACCCTCAATGAATATAATAAATAATGCTACTAATCCCTAATTAAATAAAGACATGCACCAGCACATTAATTATCAGCTTGCTTCGGATGATAAGTAATGTGCTGCTATTAAACCTGCAGGCGCATTACCATCAGGTTAAACTCAATCAATAGATTACCGAGTGTAGCTTGATCGCACTCATGCAAATAAGCCTTAAAGTACAGGCATTTGCTTGACGATATCGATAACACAGGGGTAACACCCAATCCTATTGTACGCAATGTCAATACCCTGTGTGTTCTTGAATAGTCACACAGCAATGCTCGCGGCAATTGCTACCGCCATCACTTACTATGTGTCTATATCTCTCTCTTTCCGCAAAAACGACTCGCAAACATAGTGTCTTTTACTGACGCTAACAACAATACCTCAGCAGAGGTACGGCCTAAGGATTAGCTGTATTTCTTAAATGGTGCGGAATAACCGGTTTTCAGTGCTTTTCACGCCAAAAAGGCAGCTATCCTGGCTCCTAGAGCAGGATAATAAAAAGGTGAAGCCTATCTTGCCCACACTCTATCATCTAAGGGACTAATAGGAATCGGCCACGTTAACATGACGATTCTTAACAGCCAAAATGCATCAGTCTCCGTAATACTACTACCTGATCACCGCGCTCTAATACGCTCTTGATGCAATCGAATAAAAACTAATTGTATGCTAGCATTCTGTCATACACTGACAGTTTGGTATTGTCAAATATGTCGGCAATGAACAACGTTCCATGCAACATATTAACCTGCAAGCAGGTGGCAGGATTTACTTACTCATTTCACGCTAGCAGAATTGCAGGATCAGGACAGAGCCTAACATACTCAGGTTATTAACAATCAGTGGTACCCCTAGCGCAGGATAAATACTATACAAAATTACCAGACCGCATACATAAAAACACTAATGGCGCCGATTTAAAAGTATTATGATTTGGTAACTATCCGACAGATGATAACTTAACTAGATCGCTACCTCCCGATTACTAAGAAGGTTATCAGTAGACTGAGCGTGACTGCATAGTAAAAGAAAGATGGAATTGCACAGTTTCTGAATTAACTGACTAAAGAGTAGCTCTATCCTGCTAGGATATCCAAGCGGCACGGATAACCAGGATTACCGGCAATCTATATTTATACAGATCGGATAGATGCCAAGCAATATCTGCACACAGCTACTGCTTGCTGTGTGACTTGGAACTCCCTAATCATCATTGACTCACTGATTGCGGCGACGAATACCATGCTTATGAATGGGTTGCGATGCATTCCCGAATGTGTCGTCACACATAAGTGGGCGAAATACAATAGCAAGTCGCCATCAGCAAGATAGTATTTTAAAGCGATCTATGCTATCTAGTATCCAGTCAAAAAGTGAGTGTACTCCCAGCCTCTTCATAATCCCTATTCAGCCAGCACCATTCATAATAGGATATTATACTTCCAACAACGTCGATAAATCAGATAAATAAAATCTCTTTCTTATTACTTACGATATCTTCGCAAACTGCGATATCGTCAACATCAAAAACATCATTGATTACATAGACATCCTCCAACATAGACACCAATTATCAACTGGAACTACTACTATTTTCTACCACCATGGTAATACTAAGGTTTACTCCAGTGATACCCTATTAGCGATAGGTTATCGCGTACTTTACAACGCACGCAAGTCTCGCAGTACGTTAAGTTTTTAGGTTGTTGTAGCGAGAGAAGCTACCTAAGAGCTAACTAGCTAATTGTCGTATTCTATAGAATGATGTTTACCAAGTAACCGATATTATCTTTTGCGCTACATAGCGATATCTAATCGACGCTAAGAAACTTAGCACAAAAACCCTACATCTTATCAGACCTATCCAACGGAGAAGAATACAGAAAGAGGCGCGTTGAAGGTTACCTATGACTAACAAACCCTAAAACAGTTGAACGACAATGTTAGCAATCTAGTTGTATTCGGACAGCCTTTCCGATAGTAAATAAAGGGACTATCATCTAGAAGACACAGTGCCCCTGTATAAAACTCATATCACATGCAATATGTCAATGCCTAGTGTAATACGGAAACTATTAATCAAATTAATCACCTACTTAATAGCGATTAATTAGTTAATCGGATGGATAAATACATTAAGTTACCGTTCCCTCTTATATGAATATTTCGCATCATAGGTTTATAAAACCATGCAGCATCCATTGATTCCTTTGATGATATAGTTGATAACTAACATAGTTATGTTCTGAGTTAAGCTATTAGCTCTCAGATAGAGTGTGTGATTATTATAAGAGGTGGTAATAGCATTCTAGAAATAGCGATAGCGACTCCTGTAATCAATGTAATCTTATTTGATAGTTTTAAGATCTTACGTGATTTTGTTAGTGTTGACAAAAAAGGAGAGATAATTATTAGAAGAAAGCCTATCACATAGCTGACTATGCCTAAGTCACTTGTTGACTAGGAAGTCATATTTTTGATAAACAGTGCTGTGTGCTATCTACTTACCGTAGATCGTCTATACAAGCCATAATTTTAATATAACCTGTCAAAAGAAATAATTCTTACCGCTATCATGTGTGATTAGATGGGCAGCGCGGTTCATTGAGCAGTCAATTACTCTTATCAAAGTGCTTAATAACTACGCGGTGATAAAGGCATCATATGCAGGATGCGCTACTATCTCAATAGCTTACAATTTCTCGTATCAATACTGCATTGCACGTATTGACCATTTTTTGGCTGCCAGCAGCCAAAAATTAAACTTTGACGCTAACAATAAAAGTTAGGTGAAATAAACATCTTCTTTCTTGAAGATCACAAAGAAGTCCTCACTGTTGTGCCAAGTTTTAGCACAAGATATAAGTATCTTTAGTCGCCCAAAACGGCGATGTCTTTAAGCGTAACTTCGGTATTAAAACAAGTGAATGACTCCGTGAGAGATTAGCATATTTATCAACAACTACCAGCGCCTTTATTAGGTAAGAACACGCTGCTTACTAGGTAGCTTCTAGTCAGTTGATACATTAAGGATCCCTAGCAGTCATAAGTCTTATGACAGATACTATTCCTCTCTGATAGCCAATACAGAGACTCGCTTCGGAAGGTTTCTTAATCTACTATTTATAATTTACTTATCGACACTTCTTAACCTAGGAGGTAATAGCTTAACAAAAGATTTTGGTACTTACAGTATAGCATATCAGTATACTTAATTGATTTGATTAAAATATATAGCATTTTATTTTAGAATGCCTTTAGTCGACTCAATATACATACTCATTAGTATGCCTATTGCAGTTAAGGTATACGGTATGATATAGATACCATACCTTAATAAACTTGCAAAACTTTAGTTTATAAACCTATATTGCTTGATGTCATCTTTTCTAGTGCAGAATTTTCATCTGATGAGTTGAAAAGTGAAATATTTTACATTTAACTTTTTTAGAAGTTATATGAACAAAAACAAATGGTAAAGTTCTAGATAGATAATCCAGTAACATACAGTTACCTTGAGGATCAGCTTCTCTTGCTAACATGAGATAGTCAAAGGGAACTACCCTTTTTACTGTCTGAAATTGCACCTAGTCTCTATATTACTCATCTAATTATTGTTTGGCGTCACATTAGCTAATGCTAGGTTAGTTGTCACAGTCGTGAATTATCTGATCTAGATTACTACATTTTGACATCACTTTCCTGATGTGCTATTCGCTCCAGCCAACCGAGATGAACAGCATACATCATGGTAAAACAAGACGCTAGACTTTGTCAAGATCAGAGAGCACAGCCTATTGGTGTCCGATTTATTCCCGTTGTATTTCTCACCTTCTTCCAGAATCTGATCTCCTGATCAGGTTTTACGATCTTAGTATCTACGTCATGGGACACATTAATAACACCCGTACCTATTTAGATTTATCAGCAACAGATAGCAATAAAATCTGCTGTGTGGCTGTGCGGATAACTATTCTCAATTGTTAGTCAGATATGACGATTAATTAGGGTAATTGAACTACACTTATACCTACTTAGTACGGCTTAACTAGTCGCATGTCTTATTGATTTAGATTACGGTGTCTATAACCTCTAATAGCTTACTCTATCAAACCATGAAATTGATAAGACCAAAAAATTGCTTTTGGATCGGGCTATACCGAATCAAGAACATTAGCCATTATTGATATAACTTCTCCCTAGCAGGAGGTAGGAACAGGCATGATATACGACTATTTTAATCTATCTCAACTCGATTTATTTAACAGAATCGAGCGATAGAGGTTTTCTGACGTTACGCAAGCAATAAATTCTAGCGGGCTATCTTGTTAGTAGGAACTGCCGTTTCCCTAGAGGAATATCCTCATCTGCCTATACTTAAATCCCTGATACCAAAACCATCAAAGTGTCGATCGTTGTAATCAGATGAAAACAACCGCTTCCATATCAGATTAGCTCAACACAAAATACCTTTTTAGTCTGATATGGCGTTGCTTGGATCAATTTAGTTGGATATTTTTGATATAGTGTCTCAATTAAAATCGATGTTCCTATTAGTTATAGAGGCCAAAAGAAGGGACGACAACAAAATTTTTAAAAATTTAATCTACAGTTAAGAGGTGGTCATGATCAAAAAAATTGGGGTACTGACAAGTGGTGGTGACGCACCAGGTATGAATGCGGCAATCCGTGGTGTGGTGCGCGCAGCACTTTCAGAAGGTTTGGAAGTTTTTGGCATTTACGATGGCTACCTTGGCTTATACGAAGATCGTATGAATAAATTAGATCGTTATAGTGTATCAGACATGATAAACCGAGGTGGCACCTTCCTTGGTTCGGCTCGGTTTCCAAATTTTACATATAGCAGTGTTCGTAGCATAGCGATTAAAAATTTGAAAACCAGCGGTCTTGATGCGCTGGTAGTGATTGGCGGAGATGGTTCTTACATAGGTGCGAAACGTTTGACTGAAGAAGGCTTCCCGTGCATTTGCCTGCCTGGAACCATCGATAATGATGTCGCCGGCACAGACTACACCATCGGTTATTTCACGGCATTAGAAACCGTACTAGAAGCAATTGACCGCCTGCGTGATACATCTTCTTCGCATCAGCGTATCTCTATCGTGGAAGTTATGGGTCGCAACTGCGGCGACTTGACACTAGCGGCGGCGATTGCAGGAGGCTGTGAGTTTATTGTAGTGCCAGAAATTACGTTCAATCGCGAAGATCTGGTAAATGAAATTAAGTCCGGAATTAGCAATGGGAAAAAACATGCCATCGTAACCATTACCGAGCATATATGTGATATCAATAAACTAGCACGTTATATTGAGAAGGAAACTCAGCGTGATACGCGAGTGACCGTGCTAGGGCACATTCAGCGCGGCGGAACCCCTGTAGCTTATGACCGTATACTAGCATCTCGCATGGGTGCATACGCTATTGCCCTGCTCTTGCAGGGTTACTCTGGCCGTTGCGTCGGAATCTTAAATGAAAAGATGGTTCACCACGATATCATGGATGCAATCAAGAATATGAAACGTCCGTTTAAGGGGGATTGGCTAGAAACGGCAAAAAAGCTTTACTGACACAGTACAACACAGACCTCTAGAGTAATTTCGCTAAATAACACGGGAATAAAGTTTGCAGTCCTATTTCCATTTTCACCTAATTATTCACAATTTTGTGCTCTTATAGTCTAGCCACAACTCATTGATCACTAAATGAGCTCTATTAAATATTTTCTATTTAATGGCAAAGTAACGACTCGCAACTGCTGAGGATAAATAAACCCATGATAAGTGCAGTGAATTTTATGTAAACGTCCGTCGATAGAAAACATGAGTCTAGGTTAAGATCGGTAGTTTGGGTTTTAGAACCATATAATCAAAAATCCAACTCCTAAGCATTCATAGAATCCCACTCACGAATTTCATCAAGTAGTTCATACCGCATATAAACCTGGAAGAAGCAAACAGGCGGCAGCTCAGGTGCACCTGTCTTACTTGCTGGCTATGAACAGCAAGAAATCTCAATATTTAATGATATATTGAGACCGACGTGTATCAGTTTTGTCTTATGGAATAAGTGGCCTGCTTTATCCCTATCAGGTTCGCTAGAACATAGAACAAAACGCCTGAAAAACAACTCCGCACCTTATCCCACAATCATTGTATTTTGAGTAGATAGAATACACTGAAGAAAATTAACAACTCCTCGAGTTTAGTTAACCCTGGGTCCGCAGTAATTGTGCTAAAATTAAAACTTCTTTCGGAGAAATAGCATGGTATGGTGAAACCAGGTTCCGCGATGCGCCAAAATAAAGCATCAAGAAAGCAAATAATTTCGTTAAAAGCTTATATGTCAATATTTTGGTACTGCATCCCGGCAAACACAATATCGGTGACGTGCTTATCTTTTTTTGGCAACCAACCGCTTCTGCCAGACAAATAGGTGGCTAAAGATAAGTCAAAAATTATTGCTCAAGTGAAAGCATGCTCGCCTAAGCTCCTATAATCTTAGGAGATAACCTGATTAATAAGCATTCTGCTAGAAAAACGAGGCATCCGCATTTTCGCTACAGTTTGCTTTACTACGCCAAATATAGACACCGAAGTAGGCGCAGGCCATCAGTAAAAATTATATTACCTACACGCTCTGTCTGTAACGACTAAATTTCTTGCTTTTTTTTAACCCAACTAAAGTCTTTCATCTAGACATGACCTTTCCGGCTAGAGTGACGGGAATAGCATACTCTAAAACTGGCGGCGTCTTTGAATAACTCAGAGGAACCGCTTACCCTAACCACAACAATACAACCCTGATTACTGCGCCTTGTCTCCACACTGAAAACGATCAGACTTTTTGAAAGCGGCAGCTTTGACGATCGCAGCAAAAGAATCGATTTTTAACGAAGCACCACCAACTAGTGCACCATCGATATCTGGTTGAGCAAAAAGCTCTGCGGCATTTTTATCGTTAACAGATCCGCCATACTGAATAATTACTTTAGCTGCGATGGCCATATCGTACTTTGCAATGTGAGCGCGGATAAATTGATGCACTGCCTGCACCTGCGCTGAGCTAGCGGGCTGACCAGTACCAATGGCCCACACAGGCTCATAAGCGATCACAGCATCTTTCATGGCTAGCGCACCTAGATTTTGTAGTACGGAATCAATCTCACGAGCGCACACTTCTTCGGTTCTACCCTCTTCATGTTCCGCTTTAGTTTCACCAATACAGAGCACCGGGATCAGTCCCGCTTCCTTTAGGACAGCAAATTTCTTGGCGACCTCTTCATCGGTTTCTTTGTGATATATTCGTCGCTCGGAATGGCCAATGATGGTGTACTTAGCACCAACATCTTTCAGCATGTTAGCGGAAATTTCACCTGTAAAAGGACCTAACAGGTTAATGTCCACATTTTGTGCACTCAAAGCAATTCGACTCCCAGCCAGTGTGTTTCTAGCCTGATCCAGATACATAACCGGTGGGGCGATCGCAACATCACAACCATCCACACGGCTCAACTCATTGCTTATCCCAGAGATTAGCTCACTGACCATATAGGTGCTGCCATTTAATTTCCAGTTACCCATCACTAATGGATGACGCATATATTGCTCCCAAATAGCACTTAAAATAGAAGAACAACAACTAAATCGGCAGCTGTTCTAGTCAGAATTTATAATGATAGCTAGCCATACAGGCTGATCTTTCCGCAACTAAATATCTTGTGAGCTACGTTTAGGTAGTACTAACTACAAAGGTTCAACCGCGAAAGTTACCCCTTTATTGAAATTATCCGATAGAAGATATCGAATGGCACCAAGCAGGTATTAATAAAAAGGAACCTTCCCCCTTTACTTAAACTGGTTACTTTAACTTGACTCTACCCTACCATTACTGAGGCTTCACAGTGGTGCACTATCGCGGTAATATCACTGATGGCGGGCAGGCGTATCCTCTGTATTCTCACAATTCTCTTTTAACGTCAAATATTTGATTTTCAAACTCTTTATTTGAAGAGCCTATGCTAACATTATGGCAGTATAGAACGATTCATTAAGTTTAATAGCAGTAACATGCAATAGCGGCGAATTGTGTTTTTACGGTAATGGCATGGATCTCAGCAATAGATAATATCCTATTATTATAGTTATATTTATCTCAGAATGTCACCACCGTCAAATCAAAAGTCGGTAGCATTGATAACAGGTAAGGCACGGCGGGTAATTTAACGACAAAAGCCGGCCTTTTAGCAAAACCACTTGTTCTTGCCAACACAAAGCTAGCCATAGCGACGATTTTCATCAGCATGGTATATAAAATTAACCATTAAAAGGGATCAGTCCTATTAAACGAGAAAGAGAATATTGTCAAAGACCATCCACTAACTAAAGGATCTGAGCACTCTCTTGATTGCGCCTCTAGGCTCAGAGTATATGCGAGCAAACAAATGAAGAACTATAATAGTTTTAAAGTCTTTAGCCAAATTGGAGTATAAGTTCTTGAAGCTTATTTATAATTCATCAAACTCCTGCCTGGCTTGTTAAAAACAACCTCATAAAATGCAATAACACAATTGGAATGCCCATCTTTATGGAGTATGCGAACACACAAATCAACGGTTTTACCTTCCGCTCTTTCAGACTACCAAAAACCATCCAGTCAACGCAATCCTCTCTATCAACAACCAAATAAACTATAAGAACAGCACTGATCAAGGATCATGCAAACGCGTGTGAAAGGATGATGGTTGCATGGCTGGATTAAAATCCACAACCAATGAATTATTCATGACGCAATCCTCATAGCAGGATGTCAAATTAGGTGTGCTAAATGATATTTTTTCTATATTTTCATATCCCTATTTAAGATTTTATTCCTAAATTATTTCTGGATATTATCCAGAGAATAAGACAGTCAATTGAGCTAGGCTAGCTTATCTCTTAATCGGTTAGTCCATTTGCACTAGGACAACACGGATAACACAGCAGAACCACAGCAGAACCACAGCAGATAGGAACCCTTGCAGATAGTGCGCAGTGTTTAGGATAAAACAGAAAATAAAATAGTTTTAGGGGATAGCGTGTAAATAAGCTAGCTTGATATTGGAATACTAGGAAATGATAAATCATACACATACTAATTCAAAAAACAACACCACCTTGCTCACAGCATCCTATCCTCATTGCCAGGGCAAGCTATATTAATTACAAAAGACAGAGCTCTTTAGGTTAAATATTTTTAATATTTTAAAAAATTACAGGAAAAATAATGAGGACGCTAAAAAAGATGCTCTTGTACTTTAATATAAGCTTTCCCACTTGCTATTACTCTATTAGAGATATTCTATGACATAGATACATATCATCTTTATTTTTTCAAGCTAAAACACCTAGTGTAAGAAAATTACTTTTAACCCACCTTAATAAACCTTAAGAAGATTTCTGAATAGAAATAGGCGAGCATGCGACGAAAGTGAGTATATTAGCACGCTAGGGGCTATTTTTAATAAACCAACATCGGCAACATAGCCAGGCAGGATTATCGCCCACGCCTAATAGGAACATGTTACTAGCTAATGAGATGCAATCGGGGAGGGAGTTATCTCAGAAGTTACGTCATTTATTAGTATGCGCGGTATAAATGCATTCCATTAAAAACGTCCACAGGGACGCACTCAAAGATAAGGGCTCCTATAGGGGTAACGCTAAGGAAAGTGTCCCCCCTGGGATTTTTTTAAAAGCCATTTAGCTCTATGGTAGCGATCTATTAATAGCAGGTCAGGAAATAGCAGGGGACTCCAAATCCCTACTTAACGAAATTAGCCTGTATCAAAATATTTTAAGATCATTAAAGCACGCCTACCCGCTAAATCTAACAAAATCACACTATATTGACAGTGACAAAACGTAGGTATTTATATATTAGAAGCCACTATAGGCTGAGGCACAATAGAAACTCTCCTTACACCCATTCTTCACGCTTTGAATGGAGTAACACTAGTATTTTGCATTACTGACTCACCTAACCTCTAAAAATCATAAGCAATCTAATAAATTCCTAAAAAGTGTTCTTACTGGAGATACCTCACACCTTAATTCACTGCGGTTATATGCTACGTATAGCTGATAGCGCATAATCTAGATGAAAAGCATAGACTCGTGTGATTTGAAAGCAGCAAATAAGGGCATACCAGCCCTTTCCAGATAGGTAACTGTGACAAGTTCCTAAAACACGTAATAAATGTGGGTCATAGTTTTTGTGAGCACCTTGAGACTACTCAAAAAATGGTCGCCCTTAATGGAGGATATTGCCTCTATAGATGTATAGAGGCACCTTGTTATATACATTGATTACCGTTCTGCCTAGTGGCCATTAGACAGTGATTGTGCTCAGTGCAACACACATAACTTCGAGGTAGGGATAATTACTGTAGCAACCTAATTATAAAAATTAATATCTGCTAATCTATACTTATCCAAGATAAAGCACAGAATTATAAAACTACCAGTGATGGTCGAACAACAACGGAAACTAACTATTAAGACCGTCCGGGTGGCACATAAAGCAGTGATAAACAGCGTAACTAGTACGTACTGGTGAGACTGCTGGAGCAGTCTGATAATTTAAATAGTATTGCTAAAGCTCTTAAGCCCGTTATATTGAATTTGCACCGATCAGCCAGTATTTTAGTGTTTTCTGTGGTCTTTTCCATTTAGTCTGTAAGACTCATCCATCATCAGCACAGCCATGAGTAGTGAACCTGAACCTACTGGAGTATAAAGGGTTTATCGTATAATTACTGTTTCGACATCTCTACTACAATCGTAGTGTGTGTCTATGTGCTCAAGAGCAAATTACCAATTTAAATATCTACCAAACAATCTTGCTTTAGTCGCCCTGGCAACCGATACAATCAACTACAGTTTATTCTATTCAAAAAGATGAAAGACTTGCTTGAGGCAGCTTATGCGACTTTGTCGTTTCTACCTGCTTTCAGATCAAGGTGTATTATTCGGGAATCATCTCACCCAGCTACAAAAAGCACAAATGAGATCTTTTCCTTGCAGTAGATTTGAATAGGAAAGCGCAAAGAAACATGGAGCAGATCAAAAACAATCACCTCTCATGAACAAAGTTATCTACACAGATTAACGGATTTGCAAAAGAGTTGTTTTAATTTTAATTAATTATAATTTCCGATGCGGAAAGGGAATCAGCAGGTAGAAGCAATTACTATTGGATCGTGCGGATTCTGAATAACTAGTCATGCAGTGGAGGAAGGTACACCTTGTCCAGACTATGTCGTAAAATCTTGTTGTTGGCTTGAACCACACATTAAAGGGAATCTAGTTGCCAACTTTCCAAAAGGGATGAGCGAATTAGATCAATTCCTAAAAGTTCTGTAGGGCTATTGATGAGATACTACAAAATGATAAAGGGATGGTGGTCAGCATGTTTCCAAATCGCCTTTTTAGGGACCGTCATAATCAATTAACTAGTTATATCAAGCATATATTTAAAAGACATTTACACTTAATAAAACAGTAAGTCAACTGGACAGTTGAATGGCACTTAAGCTATTTTATCACTTTATTTGAAATAATAAGATTATTAGCGCACATTTCCAAATTATAAAATTACAATTATTGATTGTATTTTATAGTTTATTGAAAAACGCTTTACCGTCTTCTATGGTAGGGCATTACCATAAAATAGAACAGCAGTGGTGGAAAAGCCTTACCGTATAAATCATCAACTCAAATATGATAATAAATAGCTATCTTCCTTGATTTTGACCCATTCCTTGTGCACTAAATAAATCACTAAACAGTAATATGCCTTTCGGCTACATTATCCCGTTATTTAGCGATAACAAGCAAAGTAATGAAGATAAAGTATTACTATGCCGTTTCTCGGATATAAAATACCGCAGACCTATTGAATTTCTGCCAAGTCGTTCACTTAAATTAAAGCCATGTACCGCACTACTCACTAAATTATTCCGCACTGTTCGAAGGGTTATACTGATTTTATACAAATTTTGGTCGCCGCTAAACAAGCGGGGTTTCCCGCATATACTAAACAAAAATGTTGTCTTGCACATATGAGAATACATAACAAGCCACGTCAGCGTGCTAGACCTAGATTGAAATGGAGTAAAAACACTAAAGTTAACGATTTTAACTCTTTATACCGTGTCATCTATAGATTATTTGAAGATGTCAGGAAACAAACCACAAAATAAACCCGTGAACCGAAGTTCTATTTCATTGACAGATGAAGCAATCACTAACAAATACCGCCCACTGTTAACACTATCGAATCTACCCACAGTTCTGAGCATGTCACAGTTAAACTAAACGATCACCTGAGACTTTTTTATATCACCATTACCATTTCACATACCTCTGTTACCTACCCACCACATACAATAAGACAGGATATTACGTCGAATAAAATGGAAATAAGAAATTCCTGACTCGGTTCTTCAACCTGCTAATGCAAGCTTGGACTTTTTGAACCCACTGCATGTAAAAGGCACACCATGTAATCTGAATAAGCTCTAGCATCAGGTTCAGCAGCACATCACATTTCAACCAGGCATCTTAACCGACAATGTGAATTGCTACTGATCAATATTGATTTTACGGTAGTTTTAAGAAACGGTTACGTGGGGATGTGGCTGTTAGTGCGACTATTGTCGATAATTTTTATTATCGAACCTTCTATTTAAAAATAGAAAACAACCATGCAATCATTGCAAATACACCTATTGAGATAGCAGATGCTGCAATCTCACCTTAATACCTTGTTGCCTGCTTTAACCAAAAGTATGTACACCTACAAAGCCATAATAGATCGGACTACACGCCAGACAGAGTAAGTGCCAATTGTGAAAGCGGTTCCTGTTCGTTTGGCGTTCCAGCTCTTCATGTGCCTGGAGATATAAACTAAAAATGACGGCAATATATTAAAACTAGGATCTGTGGCAGTCGCAGGAAATATTGGACAACATCGTAAGTTTCAGCGATAAATGCACTGCATGACATCTAGATGATACATCACTATTTATTAGTCTACTATAATCGAAGGCTATCACTAAGTATGCAGATACCATGAATTATAATTCATGAAAATTAAAAAAAATAATTAACAAAAATCACTCAAAGCTTTAGCACAGTAATCCATTGTTTTAATATTTCTCTTCTCTCGCATGAACGCCAAAGCATCCGATGTCAAAATTAAAGTAACTGCCAATTTTACCACACCACTAAATAGGTAAATGGCTAATTAAGTTGAGCTTCTATTTCCCTTAAAATGTAAGACTGGACCCGCGTTCTATATGGGAGTGTATAGCTCAATTCAACGACCTATTACCCTTATATTTACCTCGACATTTAGGTTAGTAACCTAAATTATAGTATAGTCGAATATGACAGCAGCAACCGAATACACCAACACGCGATTTATGAGTTTACCACAGCGTGATTCTCCGCACTATTCTCGGTAGTCCAACATGTCTCATCAACGTCGCGCCTCATGCGACCTACCTTAATTTTTACCAAGAAGACTGTTGCCTGTCATTCATCTTTTAGCTCCCAACATGCACCAAGCACAGAAGTGCTCTTTAGTAGTTTATTGGATAAACTACCAAAGTATTAATTAGCAAAATAAACCATTCAGTATTGATGAGCTGATCCTGAGATTACAGAACCATGTGAGTCAGCCATATATTATCCTGATTTTATGCTGGATTGAACGACTATTGCAAAATCTTTAGCATCACTCCTCTTTAGCAGGCACGACAGTAACTCATTTCACCTAAGTTGGAATGATGAGAATTATCTATGTCTATATGGACACTGTTAGCACAACTTTCGATCTTAATATACAGACATTCTATCTGCATAGAAAATAAGACAGATTCTGCTGCTGTATATGAACCCTTACTATGCAATTGAATATAGGATAAAACTAGAATCGGAATGGGTGGGTGATTTTTGTACGCACCCATATCTTTCCGCCTCTTCCGATTGAGGATACATTACTACCCTAACCATAAACCCTTTCCCCACCCACTTATTAGACAAATTCTCGCATCTGACACATCCCCCTTTCGGCGAGAATCATGCCTACAAATCAGGAAGCCTATTGGGAGTCTCGCAAACTAGATCAGTCGACCTTATTGTAGAAGTAGAGATCGTAGTATCGCTTTATCCCTTTTACTTTATTCCTTCTACCTTTTATAGAATAATTAGGGTTGCGGAATTGTGGTATAGCGATCTAGTTATCTGTATAAATTCGTAGGGAGAGCCAACTAAATCAGTGTAGTTAAAGCGCTCAGTTTCTAGTCAAAACCATTAGCATCGCCAGAAATATATTCACTCCATATTTCTACAACCTTGTTAATTAAGGGATTCGACTGCTAGTTCCAGAATCTTCTTCGAGCGCTGATTGTATATCTAAACGTTTCTTGTGATAGCTGAATACGCCGCTTAACTTTTTACTCAACAATTTAAATGCACCTTATACAATCAGAAACAAGTGGCTTTTGTTTTATTGATCGTCAGCTTCAGCTTGCTAATCAGTCCAGGCATTACTGGAAGAATCTGGCTGGCGTCTATAGGGTGCTCGTAGATCAATAGATCGTCGGCACAACGAAGCATTCACACACCCATACGCTCTCTGATGTATTAACATTGTTGCTCCATAATAAAAAGCGCCTCGCGTGTAGATTAGACAGGAATTAGGGTATGAGATAATGCTATAGATATTCAGCACTGGTTACCCCGACTTGCGGATTTCGCTGCACTTTACCGTCCCGTGCTATTCCTGCTGCGTATACTACTAACCATTCTTTACTCAGCTATAGGGACTTTTCTAACAAAACCCGAGACACAACTGCCATCATCGGTTAGGAGTACGGTATGGCTTCGAGACAAACTGATAGATCTTCATATACAGCATCTCCCTATAGGCTAGTCAATAGACCGTCTACTTCTTGCGCTATGGTTTGTGCATTCCTGCTTCGATTTGACATCTTGCTCAGATGTCAAATCAGCTTCCAACATAAGGTAAAACCTAAGAAGGCTGGCACGCTAGCGCCCCCTATTTTAGGCAATATCCCTAACGGTCAGGCATCCCCTTAGATAGATATATGAGTTAACCTAACAGAGATCAGAGCACCTCCCTGCCAGAAGGTGTTACACCAGGTCTCTTATCCATCGATTCAGACCATATCACTTAATATCCTCTCAGTGTTCTAATCTGCACCCACTTTCAAGCACTACAAGCCTCTTCGTGATTGTATCGTACCTACTGTTAACATTATCAAATTCTAGCTTGTGTAAACATTCATTACAGTCGGGATCCCCATGCTCCTTTAATATGTCTTTTGTAAATGCTAACAACACTAATCATATGGAGGTTGTAAGGTCTGCGTTTCGTTCACTTAACCTGTAACTTAGCATTCTTTCCCAATTAGCAGCGCTACCACCCCAAACTATCCGTTTGATAATATCAAAACATAGAAAGTAACCTACTTATGATGAGATCCGTGGTCTTATTTTCTATTAAATATTGATCCAAGTTATCGACACTTAGTTTATTTAAAACACACTGTTCAGTGTATACGCTCACTATAGCTTCTAGATGCACTGCCTTTATTTTTAATTTAAATAGTGTTCCAGTACCCCGAGACATATGTCTATACTTTAAATAAATACTAGGCTATAATACAATTAAATCCGGCTTGCCTTCCCTTAGGCATAAGCCCACAACACCGTCCTCCTTCACTGTGAAGAGCTTGGATAAAGAGGAAGAAACGCCAAGGAAGCATAGGCCGGAAGATAATTCACGACACACAGCCAATAGAACATCAATCACAATAACTATTAGTTACTAGAAGTCCAGCTAGTATGCTACTCATAACAATAGAAAGCCCAATGGTGCTACGATAGGCAGCGTACATCTGTCCGCTAGCCTTGCTTGATTTAAAACTTGCCAAGAAGTGAGTTGCTAATACAGTAAACAGCAAAGATTCCTACCTTAAAGGATTGCTCATAAAGTGATTGGTCAATAGACCATTAAAGTCTTAACCGCGACGGCGCGTAGATTTTAGAAAAATCTAAATAAGTTTATTTATTAAGAAATCAATGTATGCACTTTATAAAAATTACGCGCGTGCAAAAATGCCGATTAACGGATCGAATAAAACAGTCATTTATGAAATTTAAATTTGCCATATAAAAACATAATATCATCGATAATTATAATTATATATTCAATTTAGACTCATAACCATATTATATAAATGTTTTATAAAACACCCTTGAAGATATATGCCGCAATCAGAAATGACTCGAAAATACACTGCTTCACATTCTAAATAATATAAATTTATTATTAAAAATTAAACTGTATTTGATAGGAAATCATCTAACCAAGTTACTTGATAAACTAATCCAGTGATAAGGTTAAACCTATAGACATATAGATTATTACAACATATCAAACATATTAAATTTTTCTATCTCTCATTTAGTTTATATGATATTTATTATCATAGAAAATACCATTTAGTATATAATGACAAGCATTATCTGTTGAAATATCAAACATTAAAGCTAACGTTAAGGTCACAGACCTAACAATATTTTCATCAGAAAATAGACTAAGTGGCGATCACAGATCGCTACTTTCTTCTTATAAAGAGATATTAAAGAATGGATTGCAGAAGTAAAGCAATTTTTTAAAAATATTATATATAGACTCTTTATACTTCACTTCTATCTTTAGGAAGCAGCTTAATTTTCATTATACTCAAGCTATAAATAAAGCATGGTAATACCGATAATACTTTATCTTATTTTGCGCAGTTGTATGAAAAGATACCGATTATTTTACTTCTTTGTATGCCTCGATATTATCCAATTAACTTTCATATATGTTGATTACAGAAAATTAGAAATAGAATCAATACTTACTATTGTTATATGCTGGATACGCTTATATTACCCGGTATTTGTATTTAATAACATAGTCGGATTTGGAATACACTACTAGTGTTCAAGCGACAGTTCACAGCATATTACACATTCCCCATACTAACGCAGTACAAGCATTAAAAATGCGTAACCCGCTTACTATATCTAGTATAGCCACTGTATTAGTTCCTAGGTTTTTAAGTTTATTATATATAATAAATCCTATGCTAGGAAACGCACTACCCATAATCTGTTATTAAACAAATCCGCAATTAATCGTAACATCGGTTCCGTTTTTTCTGAAATCTTATCACCTTGTTCTATATAACATATTTCGTTTTAAAACCGTAGAACGCTTATTCTGATATTGGCATTAGGTAAACCATAGTATGGCAATATAAACTGTAACTTAGTGAAAACTCATAATAATAAACTAATTACTTTATAATTTAATGTTTGGTTCTTTAAAAGAAACTTATTAATTGTTTTGCTTGTAAGAAAATCAAATTATTTACAAACATCTAGTAAATAAATTTACAGCCTATATATTTCTATATATAGATAGTTCGATTGTTATAGAAATGATGATGACATCCATCTACCCTTCATTTTCTTCAGCTACTCTAATCGGTAACCTATAGGCCTGTCTTACTTCCGAAATAATAAACGGTCTATGCAATATCAATCTGGGTATAAGGCTTGGAAAGCGAAGGGTCACCTAGTATTTCACTATCAACTCGCGGATCGTTCGATAACAGTGAATTGAGAATATAAATGAACACTGAATAAAATAAAAATAAAAGATGACTAGGTAGATAACTTGCTTATTAAGACAATAATATCGGCAATGGCAGTAAGTCAACGGTGTTGAACACTTAACTAGCTGGTTGAGACCCTTAGGGATTACAAAAAGGTGATCCAGAAATATTTTCTGTCGATTGGTAGTAGCAGGAGCAATTATGGTGACAGCCAGTTTAAAACTAAATCCGTAATAAGCGCAATTTCACAGTGGCACCTCAACGGAATGGCTGAATTTATCCAGTGAATGTAAGAGCCTTTATACATCACATTTCCGCCTAATAATTGGGTGCGCCACATCGATCTAGCCTTAACTACCGCAACCTCACGAACCAGTTATTTTTTCTAGTGAGAGTGTCCAACCGTAACAGCGGACCTACGGATCAACCTTGAGTATTCGCGCTGACGATGGACAACGTCAGCAGGCCTCTTTTACCCAGTTATTCCACAAGTACATAGTTACTCACGCAACTACAAATAGAATGTAAAAAGCGACAATCTTAAGGATTACCGCCCACTCTAAATAAGGTAGAGTGATATTGCAACCAGAAAGATTAGGCCGTGTTTTTTGCAATCTTGGTTTAACAGAATAAACAGTACAATAAATGAATAGACAACGGCGTACTATTTCCAAACCAAATATCATTCATCATATTTTATATCTAGGCTACATTCAGTATTTCTGTTAATCTGTGACCAGATATGGAATCGGCTTATCCTGATTTTCCTGATGCACTGCGATTAGCATTATATTTTGTCATCACAACTGAAACTGCTATTTAATTCATCATACTAACTAAACAATATTTTCAAATTATTGTACACCAGTACAGTACTAAATCAGACACTCACTATCAAATTTAAAAACGTAATATTCAAAACCCGGTTACCCTCCGCCATGCGCGTCAAACAGCTAATTCACTAGCTACGCGCCATAAGCTCGTCTCAAGACTAAAACTCGCTAAGTTTAGGAGTAGGAAAAGCAACCACGAGCACATGGTTCACCATATCTGCACATATAAGCTCACTTACCATTTCCAATATGGAATATTGAATAGAATAAGGCTATTTTGGAACACTGAGGCTTGGATTAAGGAGGTTATATTAATCAATACTGTATTTCAGAAGTGCGATTAGCTTTGCGCAGGCGCTGCTTACACTTAAATCCATTCCCCACATTTGCATTAAATGGATATACACAGTTAACAGGGTTGATTAAAATCGCGCACCCACCTAAAGAATCACCTAGATGGGTCAATCACCTTTATGGCCAAGAGTATGCAAGATACTGCCCGCTATTCCTTCAGAATAGCCCGCTTATTTAACCTAGCGATCGCCTTTATAGGCAAAGTCGGATATAGTAAGCAATAACTCGCCTAAACTCATTGCCTTGGGAAAAGAAAGATAATGCCAGACAAATAGAATATCTGCATGATAATAAAACACATTACGTAGAACACAGTGATCCCAGGTAGACGCTTAGTCATTAATGTCTTAGCTTAAGGTCCGCTAAGATGCATGGAAAGTGCAATGAGGGATTAATGCGTGTTTGCTGTCTTGCGATCAACTAGCGATGGCAAGGGCATAAAAGCACGAATATTTATAACAAATAAATTAGAAACAATATGTGCATAGTTTCACTCAAGCGAGAAAGCAACAGAGCTTTGCTCCTATATATGCTTCCATTTGCATATTCACATAGATGTTGTAGTTGATTAGTGACGAGTTTGGCAACGGCATTGCCAGCAGGTAGGAAAATGAATCCGGAAATCGGATGCATTGCTCCACATCTCTACCGGCTATCAATCGTAATCCTGTTAAGATTGCCCGTTTTTAGTGTCCGTTGACTAGACTGTGTAGGTGTAGCTGGTTGTTTTACTTAGTCTGTCATTTACCCAAGTAAGCGGGGGATCTGCCTAACTTCTACTTTCACTGACATTTTGCTTTTAGGTTATTAATTGACATCATGGTTTGTACTAGATTCTCTTCTAGCACTTAAAACGTCGCTATTTATTACTGCTGAAAATTATTAATAAGGTCTTTCAATTAGTTTTCATTGAGATCAGCTTGTACATATATAGTGGTTTTAAACCACTACTAAATACACAGAATGAACTATACAGCTTAGATTTTAAGATATGGTTTCACTAAACACACTTGACTTTTGTCACAATCGCTTTTACGTGTTACGATATTATGTCTCAGCCTTTACTAAATTCACACGCAAGGGCTCAAGCTCTTTTTATGAATGCCGTGTGTATGGATTATTCACACTTTTCCTGGTCCGAGTCGCCTTTCATTCGTCAATCATGTAATTGTGCTACCCGCTTTCAGTACGTTAAGATGACTGAACAGTGACCTACACGACACGCTTTTCCCACGTACCTACACCACCAAAAGCAGGATACTTGCGTTAACATTCAAGTAACGATATAACCTCTAGCACATTAATATCACGATTTAGTAATACATCCTAATCATCTACATGGAAGATGATCGCTCTAGTTTTCACCTATATCACCCGAAACAGGATTAATCACGTCTATTTTGATTATGCTATTAACATAAAAGATAAACGGTAGGTGGATAGAATATCCTGTCCCTATCTTAATTTCCTATACTATATCTTTTTTGTGATTGTGATAGCAATTTCTTAATAGATTGACAATTTATATTTCTCTGCATTAAACACCAGCCTGTTAGTTAGCTCTCTTGATAACTAACGAGTGAGGGCAAATCCACGATTATCCGCCGTTATTAACCCGGCGTCGAGAAGCCGTAGTCGTTAACTCATCGCGTCGTGGTGATGCTTTACCGTCACCACTAGCGGAACGACGCGTTGCACCTTCACGGTGTTCTCCATAAAATGAGCGGCTATAGCCACTATGCTTATTTGACTTCACATCACCGAGCAGTTGTATATTCATTGGTTTATTTAGTATAAATGTCCGGGTGAAGTGATTCAGCATCTCATCTGGCATGTCTTTCGGTAGTTCGATCGTGGAATAGGAAGGAAACAGCTTGATATTACCGATGTAACGGCTGCTAATATCACCTTCATTAGCGATAGCGCCAACAATGTGGCGCACTTCTACACCGTCATTACGACCTACTTCAATTCGATAAAGTTGCATCTCCCCCATATCACGGCGTGCACGACGTGGTCTATCACCGTCACGGTGGTCTAAACGTATATTACGGCGGCGATCATTACTACGATCGCCACGATCATTTAACTCACGACGATGACGTGGCTTAAATATAGGTTCTCTAGGTAAAATCAGTAAACGTTCACCCTGAGCTATCTTCAGTAATGCAGCAGCCAGAGTTTCCATATCAATATCTTCTTCCGGCTGCAGTTTAGCCAAAAGCGCACGATACATATCTAAATCACGACTTTCCAATTGTAGCTGAATTTTATCAGCAAATTTAGCTAAACGACGAGCGCCCAACATTTCTGCGTTGGGTAGTTCTACTTCTTGGATACTCAGCTTTATGGTACGTTCAATATTGTATAACAACCGCCGCTCTCGGGTTTCTACAAAAAGTAGTGCGCGGCCTGCACGACCTGCACGGCCTGTACGGCCAATACGGTGCACGTAAGATTCGGAATCCATTGGTATATCATAGTTTACTACTAAGCTGATTCGGTCAACATCCAGGCCACGGGCAGCAACGTCTGTAGCGATCAAGATGTCCAGACGGCCATCTTTTAGACGTTCCAAGGTCTGCTCTCTCAACACTTGATTCATATCACCGTTCAGTGCAGCACTACTATAACCAGCTCGCTCCAGCGCTTCAGCCACTTCTAGTGTTGAGTTTTTAGTTCGTACAAAAATAATCGCCGCGTCAAAGTCTTCCGCTTCTAGAAAACGGGCCAGGGCTTCTTTTTTACGTATGCCCTGCACCATCCAATAGCTCTGTCTAATGTCTGGACGGGTAGTAATATTAGAGTGAATACGCACTTCCTGTGGATCTTTCATGAATCGTCGGGTAATACGGCGAATTGCCTCTGGCATGGTAGCAGAGAACAGTGCGGTCTGATGCCCATCCGGAATCTCAGCCATGATGCTCTCTACGTCTTCGATAAAGCCCATGCGCAACATTTCATCAGCTTCATCCAATACCAATCCGCTGAGGTTCGAGAGATTCAAAGTTCCGCGATTTAGGTGATCTAATAAACGGCCTGGCGTACCTACCACAATTTGTGGTCCCTGACGCAGTGCACGCAATTGCACGTCATAACGTTGACCACCGTACAGAGCAACAACATTTACTCCATGCATATATTTTGAGAAATCACCCATAGCCTCAGCAACCTGTACCGCTAGCTCGCGTGTCGGTGCCAGCACTAAAATCTGAGGGGCCTTGAGATCAGTCTGCACATTATGCAAAAGTGGCAAGGAGAATGCTGCGGTTTTACCACTGCCTGTCTGTGCCATACCGAGGACATCACGAGCATTAAGCAGGTGAGGAATACACTCAGCCTGGATAGGTGATGGTTTTTTGTAACCCAGATCAGCCAGGCCGGCAATGATCGGGGCGGATAGCCCTAGATCAGAAAAAGAAGTTTCAAACTCAGTAGTCATGTACACATGCCTCATTAATAATGGCAGCCAGTCTACATAACTTGTCGAGAAAATCTTTAGTTATTTTCATTGAAAAATGTGAACCAGCTTAAATTAGTTTATAAAAAGAACAAAACATCACCCGTTAGCCTATCACTTTGGCTTTAAGATCAATATCTATCGGGAGTGATAACTTTCATTTTTCAAGCCCAGCACTATTAAGTGCGCTCCCCGCACTTGTTACTTATAAACCTAAGCTACAGGGCTCCGTTCGATTTGTAGCTTGCACCAACTTATATTCTATTATTTAGATCGTTAATCAACTGTTTCTAGTCCGGTATTGATTACTCGCACTATCTTGACGACAATGTTCCAAGCACTAATAACGCATATTAATGCTTAATACAGTTATTAACGTTATTAGCTGCTGTTATTTTAAACATCACTGAATCCTAAATCTTGCCTAAGACTTAGGTGGTCTTTACCTAAATCAAAGTTAGTCTCTCTGAGAATCTCAGCGAGCGGAGTGTTAGCCGCTTTATGTGTCTAAGGTGTGAGATTAACTTTTCCTGCTAATACTACCTAGGTAAAATTCGATAATGTTCCATCCACACTGTTCTCAGTTCGCCTTCTTATAACGCTGCTTGAGTGCTTACGCTAATTTCTTTCGCTCAATAAATCGGTCCAAGAGGTATGCCCATAAAGAACGGGAAAAAGCATTCAGGTCGTCTTGATAAAAAACAAGCAAATTCTGCTTAGCCAAGAATAAGCAACCATTGTGATAATACAATACAAAACCTCTGTTTAAGCGCGAACAATGACGCACTTACTCACCCTCTAATAAAGAATAAAACACTTTATGCCCACATGCATTAGTTGTGCATGATTTCGTTAAATAAATATGCGGTAGTTAAACCTAGAGGCACATTAGGGCGAGGTGCCAACACTCGCTAAAATTATTACGCACCAGAGCTGTGTAGCCTGACGTTATTGGACAATATATCACGTTCATATAAAGCTGTGACAGCTCATCGTCTGTTAAAAATCTGCTGGCAAGCATTGATTTCATAAGTACTAGGATCATTTCTTTCTGCCGCGATTCGTACATAAGATGTAAGACTGCATTGTACGACAATACGGTTGCTTTATTCTCCATGCATAATTATTGCTACAACGTACCACCAAAGAAAGAAAGAGTTCTTTTGCCACCCTGCAGCAATATTCAATAAATATCCTATGTCTATTGTCAAGTTTAGAAATGCCCTATTTAGGGAAAGATATAAGCAGTTCCCCGACCTTTAGTACGGAACTAAAATACATATATAGAACTATGCTGCTGCGTCTGTAGGAGATAAACTTAGCTTATGATGTATTCGCTTCTTTGATGCTTAAACGTACACGGCCTTGACGGTCAATTTCCAGCACTTTAACCGGTACTTCTTGACCCATTTGTAAATAGTCAGTCACTTTCTCAATACGTTTATCATCGATTTGAGAGATGTGTACCAAACCTTCTTTACCCCCGCAAATAGCGACAAACGCGCCAAACTCCACGATTCGCGTTACCTTGCCTTGATAAATGCGACCAACTCCAATCTCTGCAGTAATCTCTTCAATTCGAAGGATAGCAAATTTTGCTTTTTCACCATCGGTTGCAGCGATTCTAACTGTACCATCATCATCAATTTCAATTGTGGTATCAGTCTCTTCGGTAAGCGCACGAATCACCGATCCACCTTTACCGATTACATCTTTAATTTTGTCTGGTTTGATTCGGATAGTGTGAATGCGTGGTGCGAACTGAGAAATATCACTGCGGGGAACCCTGATGGCCTGGTCCATCACACTAAGGATATGTAGGCGCGCTCCTTTTGCCTGATTCAGTGCAAGCTGCATTATTTTGCGGGTGATGCCTTCAATTTTAATGTCCATTTGCAGCGCGGTGATGCCGTTACGGCTACCTGCCACTTTTAAATCCATATCACCTAAGTGATCTTCATCACCAAGAATATCGGACAGGACAACAAAATTGTCCCCTTCTTTTACCAAACCCATTGCGATGCCTGCAACAGCAGCCTTTATTGGCACGCCTGCATCCATAAGCGCCAAAGACGCAGCACAAACCGAAGCCATGGAAGAAGACCCATTCGATTCGGTAATTTCAGAAACGACCCGTACTGTATACGGGAAATCTTCCAAATGAGGCATCATGGCCAATACGCCACGTTTTGCCAAGCGACCGTGGCCAATTTCACGGCGCTTAGGAGACCCGACCATGCCAATTTCGCCTACAGAATAAGGCGGGAAGTTGTAATGGAACAGAAAACTGTCTGTCTTCTCCCCCATCAGTTCATCCAGATTCTGTGCATCACGTGCAGTACCCAGCGTCACAGTCACCAAGGCCTGGGTTTCGCCCCGGGTGAATAGCGCGGATCCATGGGTGCGCGGCAGTAGGCCGGTACGCACATCCAGAGCGCGGATCATGTCTTTCTCTCGTCCGTCAATACGGGGTGCACCACCTAGTACGCGGCTACGCACCAAATGTTTCTCGATGCTAGTTAACACGTCATTAATTTCTGACACATTTAGCGTTTCCTCTTCCCCCAAGATGATTTCCACCACGCTTTCTTTTATCGCATCTACCTTGGCATGACGCTCTGCTTTCTCGGTAATACAATAAGCTGCCCCCAAACGGGCTTCGGATAGTTCAGCCACGCGCGTATGCAAACTTTCATTAACTACAGGAGTTTGCCACACCCACTTCGGCTTACCAACTTCAGCAACAAGAGAGTTAATAATTTCTATCACTACCTTCTGTTGCTGATGGCCAAAAAAAATCGCCTCCAGCATTTCGTTTTCGCTTAACACATCAGCTTCAGATTCAACCATCATCACTGCGTCGACAGTGCCAGAAACTACTAAATCAAGGCTACTGATTTTTAGTTCCTCGGGCGTAGGGTTTAGTATGTACTGGTTGTTGATATAACCCACGCGAGCTGCGCCAATTGGCCCGTTGAACGGAATGCCGGAGAGGCTCATGGCAGCAGAGGCCCCTATAATTGCGACTATATCTGGATTAACTTGCGGGTTCACAGAAACAACAGTAGCCAGCAGCTGTACTTCGTTCAGAAAATTATCCGGGAAAAGAGGACGGATTGGACGGTCAATTAGGCGAGAAATTAACGTTTCGCCCTCACTCGGACGCCCTTCACGACGAAAGAAGCTACCTGGTATACGGCCAGCCGCATAACTGCGCTCCTGATAGTTTACAGTTAAGGGAAAGAAACTTTGACCTGCAGTGGCTTTTTTCTTGCCCACCACTGTTACGAATACAGCGGTTTCATCCATGCTTACCATTACAGCGGAGGTAGCCTGACGTGCCATGATACCAGTTTCCATGGTGACGGTATGCTTGCCATACTTGAATTTTCGAATAGTCGGTGTCAGCAAAATAATTCCCTTGATGAACGGCGTATTGTCATAACGACAAATTCATACGCCTATGTCTTAACTTATCCTTCCACTACATCCTCGCGACTAATGACAAACTTTATGCCAAAAAAGAATACAGTACCTCATTAGCCAAACGATTTTCTATAACGGAACCCTATTTTTGGAACGTTCAGCAATAAATTAACTTGATTTCTTATGCTGCCCAGAGGAAAGGGGCCATTATAGGCCCCTTTCCTCTGAAACTCCCTAGATTAGCGACGCAAGCTCAACCGATTGATAAGGCTTATGTAACGCACTGAATCTGTACGCTTCAGGTAATCAAGAAGCTTACGGCGCTGAGAAACCATACGAAGTAAGCCACGGCGGCTATGCTGATCTTTTTTGTGCTCGGAGAGATGGCCTTGTAGGTGCTTGATCTGCGCATTTAAAAGAGCAACTTGGACTTCAGTAGACCCGGTATCGCTAGCATTACAACCAAAATCACCGACGATTTGAGCTTTAATTTCAACGCTTAGAGACATGGTATACTCCATTTTATGGATAACAACTATGTGTGCCGATCTCTAATTCAGCAGCTTAATGTATTATTCAGCTTATTCTACTCTGATCTTTATCCCTCTTCAAGCTATAAAGGGAATACACTCCCCTTATTAAGACTTAATCGACACGTTCCACTACTAAGCGGCGGGGTGCCACACGCCCATCTTCCGCTATAATACCTACACCGATAAATTTACGGTTTTCGCCTTCGGTAATGCGGACTATACCAGAAGTCACTGCACCAGCAACCCGAACCAGACGTCCTTTCTTGATATAATCCGCGAATATAGGTAACATGTTGACTTCTGGATAGTGCTCAACTGGGCTATCCATCGGCATTAGCAATGGATCAAGAAAATTATCTGGAAAAATTGACTGCACCCGCAACCCATGTAAGTGTTCTAGCGTTACCATACGCTCGATCGGATAAGTCGCTACTTGCAGGCGACGGAGGCAAATCACATGCGCACCACACCCGAGCAGATCACCTAGATCGTCGATAATCGTGCGGATGTAGCTGCCTTTCGAGCAGTGTATTTCTAACTCTAGTTCATCCCCTTCGCAGCGAACAACTTTTAGCTGATAAACAGTGATATTACGTGCTTCACGCGGCACTGCAATGCCTTGACGTGCATACTCATAGAGTTTCTTACCCTGATACTTCAGTGCAGAATACATTGAAGGCACCTGCCGGAGGTTACCGCGGAAGTTATCTAACACCAAATGTAGCTGCGCTTGGGTAAATCGTACTGGGCGGCGCTCTACAATCAGACCATCGGAATCCCCAGTATCAGTACGCTGCCCTAGTTTTGCTATCACCCGATAACGTTTATCAGAATTCAGCAGGAACTGCGAGAATTTGGTTGCTTCGCCTAAACAGATCGGCAGCATGCCAGTCGCCAAAGGGTCAAGTGCACCAGTGTGGCCTGCGCGGTTAGCGTTATACAGACGTTTCACTTTTTGCACAACGTCGTTCGAGGAGAGCCCCATCGGTTTGTCTAACAGTAGCACACCATGGACATCCCGCCCACGGCGGCGAGGGCGAGCCATTTAAACCTCTTCATTATCACTTGCTAAGCAACGGCGTTTAGAATCATTCTTCACAACGCTGAGAAGCAGGTGAGACATGCGCATACCTTCGACCATCGAGTTGTCGTAGGCGAAAGTAAGCTCCGGAACCGCATGCAAGCGCATGGCTTTGCTAAGCAACTTACGAATATAACCAGCCGCATACTTCAATACTTTAATACCATTAGTCACCTGCCCCGGATCATAGTTTTTAACTAACACGTTCAGAAAGCTGACGTAAACCTTAGCGTAAGCTAGGTCACGAGACATTTCTACGCCGGACACGGTGACTACTCCAATCCGCGGATCTTTAATTTCACGTTGTAAAATCTTCGCAATCTCTTTCTGCATCTCTTTCGCTACGCGTTGGCTACGGCTAAATTCTTTTCCCATTTCGGACTCTCCAGGAAAATCAGGAGCAAAATCCTCTCCTTTAACAAATCTTAAGTAACGTATTTAAAATTGTCTCTTTTTTTATCCTCTTCACTCATCTTAGTAAGATACTTGTCTATCTAAGATAGAGTATTCTTAGTGACTGTCTGGAGACCATTTGCATTATTTAGTCATCCACAGATCTACAAGTATTACGCAATAGTCCGCTGGACTTCAATGATTTCGAATACTTCAATCATGTCACCAAAACGCACATCGTTATAATTCTTAACACCAATACCACATTCCATACCGTTACGGACTTCATTAACATCATCTTTAAAGCGGCGCAGGGACTCCAACTCACCCTCATAGATAACTACGTTAGCACGCAGCACACGGATAGGGTTATGACGTTTTATTGTCCCTTCGGTGACCATACAACCAGCAATAGCACCGAATTGCGGTGATTTAAAGACCTCACGTACTTCAGCTAAGCCGATAATCTGCTGTTTATACTCCGGTGACAACATGCCGCTCATGGCCTGCTTCACTTCATCGATCAAGCTATAAATGACCGAGTAATAACGAAGATCTAGACTTTCTGCTTCAATCACACGGCGGGCAGAAGCATCAGCACGGACATTGAAGCCAAGAATGATCGCGTTGGATGCTGCCCCCAGTGTAGCATCTGTTTCAGTAATTCCACCTACACCGGAGCCAACAATTTTCACCTTCACTTCGTCCGTAGAGAGTGCCCGCAAAGCATCTATTATTGCTTCGCAAGAGCCCTGTACATCAGATTTTAGTACGATGTTTAGCTCAGAAACTTCTCCCTCTCTCATGCTGGAAAACATATTTTCCAGCTTAGATTTCTGCTGACGCGCTAGTTTTACTTCTCGGGACTTACCTTTGCGATATAGTGCAACTTCACGCGCTTTTTTCTCATCACGCACTACGGTCGCTACATCGCCCGCTGCTGGAACTCGCGAAAGACCTAGGATTTCCACTGGAATAGATGGCCCAGCGGAGGACACTTCATTCCCCAATTCATCACGCATCGAACGCACACGGCCGTATTCAAAGCCACACAGTAGGACATCACCTCTGTTCAGCGTACCCTCCTTCACTAGGATGGTGGCTATCGGCCCACGACCTTTATCTAGGCGGGATTCAATTACTACCCCACTAGCCATACCACTGTGCACAGCTTTTAGCTCAAGAACTTCAGCCTGCAACAAGATAGCATTAAGCAGTTCATCAATACCGGTACCGACTTTCGCAGAAACATGAACGAACTGCGCGTCACCACCCCATTCCTCTGGAATTACGCCGTACTTGGAGAGTTCCTGCTTAACGCGACCCGAATCGGCTGCCGGCTTATCAATTTTGTTGACTGCAACCACTAATGGCACATGTGCAGCTTTCGCGTGCTGGATAGCTTCGATGGTTTGTGGCATCACGCCATCATCAGCAGCAACCACTAAAACCACAACATCAGTCGCCTGAGCACCGCGGGCTCGCATGGAAGTAAAAGCAGCGTGCCCTGGAGTATCCAGGAAGGTGATTCTTCCATTATCTGTTTCTACGTGATAAGCACCAATGTGCTGAGTAATACCGCCAGCTTCGCCCGCCGCCACTTTAGTTGAGCGAATGTAATCTAGTAAAGAAGTTTTGCCGTGGTCAACATGACCCATTATAGTCACTACTGCTGCACGCGGCTCAGCTGCAGCACCTATATCACGGTCACTCATCAAGGCTTCTTCCAGATCATTCTCTCGACGAAGGATAACCTTGTGGCCCATTTCTTCAGCCACTAGCTGTGCAGTTTCCTGATCGATAAGCTGGTTGATCGTAGACATGATACCTAGATTCATCATTACTTTAATAACCTGAGAACCTTTTACTGCCATTTTGTTGGCTAATTCAGCGAGACTTATAGTCTCACCAATCACCACCTCACGATTCACCACCTGAGCTGGCTTGTTAAAGCTCTGCTGCAAACTACTTAACTTCCGTTTTCCTTTACTGCTACGTATTACAGAACGCGCTTCTTCACGATCTGCTTTAGAGTCAGAAATCTTATTTCCTTTCTTCTGTTTAAGCGCTTTACCACAACCTGGGCGGGGTCGAGGGCGGGAGCGTCGCTCTCCTTCAACTTTAGCATCATTTTCGTCTTCAGCTGCACGGGCATACTGAGAGGTAGTTACATGGTAATCTGCAGTTTCAACTGCAGCGCTTGCTGCTTCAGCTTCGGCCCACTTCTCACCGTTCTCTTCAGCCATACGGCGCGCTTCTTCCGCCATACGTTTAGCCTCTTCTTCGACTTTCCGGCGCACTTCTTCTTCCGCTGTACGTTTTAACTCAGCAGCTTTAGCTTCGCGGCGTGCTTTGTCCGCCTGAGCTGCCTTTGTTATCGCATAGGTTTGTAGATTAGTCACTTTTTCTTTGTCCGCTGGATTACGCTTAACAATTCCTGCGGAAACACATTTAGCTTGCTCTCCGGCTGCACATGTTTCTTGTCCATGACCCCGTACCTGCTCTTCCGGTCCAGTCTGGCGAGTTTTTTGCATATTACTATTAACATAGGTTCGTTTTTTACGGACCTCAATTTGTACTGATTTACTTTTACCGCCAGCCCTCGGAATATTTAAAGTACTGCGCGTTTTCCGCTGTAAGGTGAGTTGTGTTGGCACACAGCCGTATTCATGGTTAAGGTACGCCAGCAAGGTTTCTTTTTCTTTCTGGGTCACAGTATCTAACTCGCCCTTTTTGATTCCTGCATTAGCAAACTGCTGTACCAGGCCATCAACTGAACTGTAAATCTCAGCTGCCAGCGATTTTAGGGTTACATCTGTGGTTGTCATGCTGTTTCTTCCTGCTACAGTTTATTACGTGTTATCGCCAAACCAACAGGTATTACGGGCGGCCATAATCAACTCGCCAGCTTTCTGGTGGCTAAGCCCTACAAGATCAACCAGGTCATCAACACCTTGATCGGCAAGATCTTCGAGCGTACCAACCCCGCGCGCGGCCAGTTTAAAAGCCATACGATGTTCAATCCCAGGGAGGGTGAGTAAATCTTCTGAAGGTTCTTGGCCACCCAAGCTCTCTGTTTGAGCCAAGGCTAGAGTAGTTAATGCAACTCTGGCTCTATCGCGCAACGCTTCAAGTCTATCTTCATCTAGACCGTCGATTCCTAACAGCTCTTTGCTTGGCACGTAGGCTAGCTCTTCTAACGTAGAGAACCCTGCTTCAACCAGCGCAGTGGCGAAATCTTCATCGACATCAAGATGCTTAGTAAAAATATTAATAGCGGCATGTGCTTCAGCCTGATGCTTGGCTTGCAAAGCATCCGCCGTCATTACGTTGAGTTCCCAACGGTTATCGTTACGATGTTGCTTTAATAACTGCGATGCCAAACGCACATTTTGTCCATTACGACCGATCGCCTGTGCTAGATTGCTGGCCTCAACACCAATATCCATAGTGCAATTATCTTCATCGACCACGATCGATGCGACTTCTGCCGGCGCCATGGCATTAATAACAAACTGCGCAGGGTTATCATCCCATAGAATGATATCGATACGCTCACCGCCGAGCTCGCTCGAAACTGCCTGAACGCGAGCGCCGCGCATACCCACACAAGCACCCACTGGGTCAGTGCGTTTGTCATTTGTTTTTACTACAATCTTTGCACGAGAACCGGGATCACGAGCTACCGCTTTAATCTCAATCACTTCTTCGCCAATTTCTGGTACTTCGATACGGAAAAGCTCTTTCAGCATCTCCGGGCTCGAACGACTGACGAACAATTGCGCCCCTCGTGCTTCAGGGCGTACAGCGTAAAGCACCCCCCGGATTCGATCACCTGGGCGAACGTTTTCACGTGGCAACATTTCTTCGCGACCAATTACTCCTTCGGCATTGCTACCTAGATCCAGGGCGATGCTGTCACGATTAACTTTCTTTACAACGCCCGTAACGATCTCTCCTTTCTGCTTGCGGAAAGCCTCAACAACCATTGCGCGCTCGGCTTCTCTTACTTTCTGCACGATAACCTGTTTAGCCGTCTGAGTGGTGATTCGATCAAAAATGACAGAATCGATCTGATCTTCAACATATCCGCCCAACTTAGTGTCCGGCTCTTCATACTGAGCTGCTTCCAGCGTGATTTCACGCGTGGGCTGCGTCACGTCATCAACAACAATCCAACGGCGGAAGGTATCAAAATCGCCGGTTTTTGTATCAATGCTGACGCGAACGTCGATTTCCTGATCATATTTTTTCTTTGTGGCAGTGGCTAAAGCGGTTTCTAACGCTTTGAAAATCTTCTCGCGCGGAAGGGATTTTTCATTAGAAACTGCTTCAACAACAGCCAGAATCTCTTTATTCATGCTAGGTGCCTCATCCAAACTCTAGAAGTAGGGTATCAGGTTCGCTTTTTTTGATATTGCTCAGCGGAAACACTTCATCTTTCCCATCTATAACTAAGCGTGATTATTCCCCGCCTCTGGCAGACTTAACAATACTTTGTCACTTGCGACGATTTATAACACACACCCATGTGCAAAACATGGCTGGATATGTCACCGGAAAGACAAGTATAGTGTTTTTAGTAAAGTCAGACGATCAATGCCAAGAGAGAAAACTTTCAAGTTGCAAGCGCCTGAGATCGGTTTTTCAACACTGAATATAGCGCTTACTGAGTAGCCGATATCAGCGATATCTATCAACATTAATACTGTTTCACTATAAATATAGGTGCAGAGCGTAGATGATAAGCACGAATACATTTAACGCTTAGACACTTAAAGCCCAATATTCTACCGGTCCTACAAGCACCGCTATTTAACTTTCCTTTAATGTAGACAAACTCCACCATAAGACATAAAAAAAGGGCTAAATAGCCCAGTAATTTTCATGACGAATAATAAAAACCCCGAAAAATCGGGGCGTCATGTCACTATAGCCTATATGTGCCACTAACCACTTCACTGCGACTACAAGAAATCAATTCTCAAATGAAATTTAAGAAAAGTGTATTCTATTCAGAATCTGTTTGTGAAAGTCAACAATTAAATGGAAGTGGTTGCAAGAACCAGATTTGAATCAACGATCTTCTGGTTATAAGCCAAACGAGCTACATCCCGGATGCTTTACACCGGGATCTGGAACATTTTATATACGCAACAAGTCACAAAATTACAAGCTATTTCTTAGGTTTGGTGCCGAAGATGGGACTCGAACCCACAAGCCCGTTAGGGCACTACCACCTCGAGGTAGCGTGTCTACCAATTTCACCACCTCGGCACTAATTATTTCTACTAAGAAACGTTCTCAATTAACCATTTACAACGACGGTTTCAAGGCATTTCCTGCTCACTGTGGGATATCACTGCTCATCTTTGATGCTACAGTCTGAGCTGTAGAGTGATTAGGTGTAGCTGGATTAGCTAAATTCTCCCAGTTGCTATTTTTATTGCTTTTATTACTGCTAAGGTTGCTTAAAATTAAGCTCATAATGAAAAACAACATAGCTAACAACGAAGTAATCCGGGTCATAAAGTTACCGGAGCCGCTCGGCCCGAACAAGGTACTGGAGGAACCTGCGCCAAAAGAGGCTGCTGCGCCTTTTCCTTGCTGCAAGATAATGAGAGTAACTAGACTCATTGAGAAAAGTAAAAAAATAACCAAAAGCACTTCGTACATAGTTATACCTATTTTATATTGCTTAAGCGTATGCAGGCTTCTTTTTATTTTAAAATTTTGTAAAGAAGTTGCGAACCCTTTATATGCTTATCTTAAAGCATATCGACATAGTACCTAAAGCCGCTAACTCACGCAAGGGCAATTTCCCGACCAAAGTGCGTTCCAGCAAAACACACGCAATTATTTACCTTGATAAGCGGCTGATTTTACTACTTCAGCGATGCGCTTTGCTAGCACGCTCATCTGGTGTTGATTCTCCCTTCCACCATCACCCGAATAAAAGGTTCGGCACCTGATTTACGCAATAGCACCCACCCGCGGTCGACTAAGTCAACCTCAACCTGCTCAGTGATTTTACGCACTTTAGCAGATTCTAGTAGATTTGCTCACCCTTAGAATAGCGTTCATCAGGATCTGCGGTAACAACTTAATGCCACTGCACAGATCATACAGGCTCATGTAATTACTCACCGTCGCGCTCAACACCTGCAGCCTAGGCACGATACCATCGCCAGTAGTAGTTTTGTCTAGACGAATAACATGACCAGACTTCTCCACGCCAATCCGCCAGCCTAGTTCTGGCATCGTTTCAAGAACATAACGATCACTCACTTTGGTACGCGTAAACGGAATACTTAAATGCTTCAGTGCCAACTCTAACCCCATATTACTCATTACTATTCCGACAGCACCGCCAGCGCAGCTGGTGTTAGCGCAGTCCTTCCCGAGCAATAATATAAAGAATCTGGTCTCCATCTACCTTAGTGCCTAAATGGTCTATCATCACCATACGATCACCATCACCGTCAAGCGCAAGTCCAACATGCGCCTTATGTTGCAGCACCCATTTCTGCAACTGGCGGACATCAGTCGTACCACATTTTCCATTAATATTTATTTCATCGGTGCGACGCCGATGGCAACAACAGTCGCCCAGCTCGTTTAATACGCTTGGCATGTGGCAGATGGCACCGATTGGCACAATCGACCACAATTCAACCCATTGAGGTTGAGGTTGCTCAGGCAGGTACCTTTTAAAAATTCAATGTCCTGACTAGCGGCGTCGATAAGCCAGTTGGCTGCACCCAACTCAGAAGACTTCATATAAGTCAGCGCCTTTCCTATCTCGGATTCAATAGCTTCCTCAATATCATCTGGTAATTTGGCGCCATCAGTCGACAAAAATTTGATGTCATTATCATAGAACGGATTCTGCAAGGCAGAAATGACAATGCCACCTGACAGCGCGGACAGGGCGTCTCAGGTGAGCTACTACCAGCGTTGGTATCAGTCCGAACCAGGGACAGACAGACCAGCGGCAGCTATAGAACTAGCTTCTACTGCTGACTCAAAATATCACCGTAAATTCGGGTATCTCTTACCAAGAATAATTGTTAGAGAGCTATCAGACGAAATCACTTTACCGGCTACCTACCCAGCGTCAGAAAGAAATCTGGTTGATAGGCGATTCACCAACTTTGCCACGAATACTATCAGTGCCAAAATATTTCCGCGCTATCACATTTTTACCTTTCTCTTAGCTGACAGCGCGGCCTCAACAATACGCATGGCATCGACCGTTTCTTTCACGTCATGGACTCTGATAATCGTCGCACCCTGCATCGCAGCAAGCACTGCACAGGCCACGCTACCAATGACTCGCTGATCAGATGGCGCGTTCAGCAGCTGTCCAATCATCGACTTACGTGACATCCCCACCATTAACGGTAGGCCGAAACAGTTAAATTCCGATAGCTGCGCAAGGATCTGGTAATTTTGTACTAGATTTTTACCAAACCCAAAACCTGGGTCGAGCACCAATCTCTTATTTTGTATCCCTCCATCATAGCAGCGCTTAATATGGCTCTTAAAAAACATTTTGACATCAGAAATCAGGTTATTGTAGTGTGGCGCCTGCTGCATAGTGGCTGGATTCCCCTGCATGTGCACCAAACAGACCGGTAAACCACTTTCAGCAGCGGCAGCCAACGCGCCGGGCTCCTGTAACGAACGGACATCGTTAATTAAATGGGCTCCCGCCTGCGCCGACTCACGGATCACACCAGCTTTAGATGTATCAACAGATATACACACTCCGAAACGCTGCGCTAATGCCTCCACTACAGGTAGCACTCGTGAAATCTCTTCATTTTCACTCACCTCTACTGCTCCAGGCCGAGTGGATTCACCCCCCACATCGATTATCGTGGCACCACCTAAAATCAGCACGTTTGCATGGGAAATTGCCTGATTCAATTGGTTGTAACGACCACCATCAGAAAAAGAATCCGGTGTTACGTTAAGAATGCCCATCACCTGAGGATAAGAAAGGTTAAGCGTGATTTCTCGCACAGACAACTCCATGGCTGTACCTAAATTATTTGAGTGGGATTATAGCGGCAAAAAGCGTAATAAATCTATTGAGAGCTGATTGGCTACCCCTTGCCTGCTTATACAGGGGATAGCTTTATGAATCCCAGTGCGTACTCCAGGATATTACTTAGATAAGTAATATCCTGGGAAACTCTGCCCTGAGCGATTTACATTCCTAAAATGGAGTCGCCCTGGCGTGATTCTTAATAAATGTGTACGATACATTGAATTATCAAAAAGAGTCTGCCCAAAGTTAGGACGCATGTTTTAGTAACCAAAACAGATACATTCAAGCACAGTGAATATTATGCACATGCCGCATATTTGTTTTACTTTCTCATGCAGTAAAACACAAACATCGCTGAAATCTAATCCCCCACGTACCAAAGGGACTCATCAAACCATTCAAAAATGGGCATTCCTGGGCTCTGGCTACGCGGCGGCTTCTCTACTGGAAGTGACGCTTTTGGGGTCCACCTGATTCAACTTTACTACCGTTATTTGTATCGTCCCAACCCGCTGGTGGACGCACGTCTTGTCGATTCATAAGATCATCGATCTGTAACGCATCAATAGTTTCATATTTCATTAATGCATTCTTCATCGAATGCAGGATATCCATGTTGTCTATCAACAGTGACCGGGCACGCATGTAATTGCGTTCAATGAGAGATTTTACTTCCTGGTCAATGATACGTGCAGTTTCATCCGACATGTGTTTTGCCTTGGCGACAACACGGCCAAGAAACACTTCGCCTTCTTCTTCTGCATATAAGAGCGGCCCCAGTTTCTCAGAAAAACCCCATTGAGTCACCATGTTACGGGCGATAGAGGTTGCTACTTTAATATCATTCGACGCCCCAGTAGATACACTTTCTGACCCGTATATAATCTCTTCTGCTAAACGGCCTCCATAAAGGGTAGAGATTTGGCTCTCTAGTTTCTGACGGCTAGCACTAATTGCATCACCTTCCGGAAGAAAGAAAGTGACGCCGAGTGCTCGGCCACGCGGAATAATGGTGACTTTATGAACCGGATCATGCTCTGGTACTAGACGACCAATGATGGCGTGTCCTGCCTCATGATATGCAGTCGATTCTTTTTGCGCTTCGGTCATCACCATAGAGCGGCGTTCCGCACCCATCATAATCTTGTCTTTAGCTTTTTCGAACTCAAGCATTGACACTACACGCCTATTACTACGGGCAGCAAACAAGGCGGCCTCATTGACGAGGTTAGCTAAATCAGCGCCAGAGAAACCTGGTGTACCTCGCGCAATAACGGAGGTCTCGATATCAATATCCAACGGCACGCGACGCATATGTACCTTCAAGATCTGCTCACGACCACGTACATCCGGCAAACCGACAACCACCTGACGATCAAAACGACCTGGCCGCAATAGTGCCGGATCAAGAACGTCAGGGCGGTTTGTTGCTGCAATGACAATAATTCCTTCGTTACCTTCAAAACCATCCATCTCCACCAGCATTTGATTTAAAGTCTGCTCACGTTCATCGTGACCCCCACCCAATCCCGCACCACGTTGGCGACCTACGGCATCGATTTCATCAATGAATATGATGCAGGGCGCTGCTTTCTTCGACTGCTCAAACATGTCGCGCACACGAGAAGCACCCACACCAACAAACATTTCCACAAAATCGGATCCAGAAATAGTAAAGAAAGGAACTTTTGCCTCCCCAGCGATCGCTTTCGCCAGGAGCGTTTTTCCGGTTCCGGGTGGACCAACCATCAGAACACCTTTAGGGATTTTACCGCCCAGCTTTTGGAAACGACTCGGTTCGCGCAGATATTCCACCAGTTCACTCACTTCTTCTTTTGCTTCATCACAACCTGCAACATCAGCAAAAGTTGTCTTGATCTGATCTTCACTTAACATACGAGCCTTGCTTTTACCAAAATACATAGCGCCTTTACCGCCACTACCTTGCAGCTGGCGCATAAAGAAAATCCACACTCCGATTAGTAAAAGCATCGGGAACCATGAAATAAATATAGAGGCTAACAAACTCGGCTCTTCAGGTGGCTCGCCGGCAACATTCACACTCTTGGTTAACAACGTATCCAATAACTTGGGATCGTTAACAGGGATGTAAGTTTTATATTTGCTACTGTCTTTCTTGGTAACGTTAATCTCACGGCCGTTAATTCGCACATCACGAACCTGATCCTGGGTCAATTCAGACATGAAGGTAGAATAATCTACCTTACGCCCATTTGACTCACTGGGCCCAAAGCTCTGGAAGATAGACATTAATACTACTGCGATAACTAACCAGAGAATTAGGTTTTTCGCCATGTCACTCAAGGGATTAACCTCATATTACACCTGTTTTAACAAACAGCGTTAGGCTACGGGCACTACAGCTTGCCCCCTGTCGCTACAATGTAGACTTCACGCGAACGAATTCGAGAAGCGCCTGGTTTACGAAGCTTAACCTTCCTAAACAAAGAGCGAATTTCTCCTAGGTACTCATCAAAACCATCTCCATGGAACACCTTCACCAGGAAACTTCCGCCTGGTGCAAGAACATTACGGCACATTTCTAATGCTAACTCTACCAGACGCATCGATCTTGGAATGTCAACGGCTGGACTCCCACTCATATTCGGAGCCATGTCGGACATAAGCACCTGCACCTTACTCCCACCTATACGGTCCAATAGGGTTTTTAGGAAGATTTCATCACGGAAATCGCCCTGTAGGAAATCAACACCAAAAATAGGGTCCATTGGTAAAATATCAGAAGCAACGATGCGACACGCCCCACCGATTTGGGTAACCACATATTGAGACCAACTGCCCGGAGCCGCCCCAAGGTCTACTATTGACATCCCAGGTTTCAACAATTTGTCACTCTTCTGTATTGAATCAAGCTTAAACCAAGCGCGGGAACGCAGCCCTTTTTTTTGCGCCTTCTGCACATATTTATCACTACAGTGTTCTTGCAACCAGCGACTAGAACTAGCAGAGTGCTTTTTATTAGGCATCTTATTTTCTCTATATCATAAAGAGCATCTTATACTGAGATCGGTGCTCATGTCAGTCCTATCGACAAATAGCTATTTTAGTCATTCACATCATGTGGTGGCAGAATATCCCGGTTTCAATCCCAATCTACGAACAAAAGACAATGAATCTGCATGATCAAAAAGCACCTAAAAGGTATGGCGCATCCGTTCAAACCAGTTGTTATGTTGCGTAATGCCGATCTGACCAAGGTCAAGAGAGCGCTGGCTAAAATTGGAGCGGTTTTGGTGTGTTTTGACCTAGCCAAGAAGGCATTCTTGGCTAAATATCATAAACAAAAACCTTGATTTTGGCGCTACTACGTGTCAACCAGTACCTGCAATTCGTAATTCATTGGGAGTATGATTATGCTTTACCATCTATTCAAATAGATAAAGCTTAATGTAACGCATTAATGACAGCTCGAATTAACTAAAATTATGCGCCTTTTCCCTACATCCAAAATTAGTTACTACAGGTTTTTACGAACTACTTACGCATTCCTACTGCAGAGTAGTACTATCAGAGATATTCTACCTTCAATATTTTATAATCTATATCGCCTCCAGGAGTGTTGATCACCACAAAATCGCCCTGCTCTTTACCGATTAAACCACGTGACATTGGTGCATTAACTGAAATTAAATTCTTCTTAAAGTCAGCTTCATCATCACCTACGATGCGATAGGTAACTTCTTCCTCAGTATCCAGATTCAATATTGATACGGTGGATCCAAAAATCACCCGGCCGGTCTTCGGGATTTTAGTTACATCAATCACTTCTCCATTAGATAATTTTGCTTCAATTTCCCGGATACGCCCTTCACAGAACCCCTGCTGCTCTCGGGCAGCATGGTACTCGGCGTTTTCTTTTAAATCACCGTGCTCTCGAGCTGCGACGATGCTAGCAATGATTTTTGGACGCCGTACGCTTTTCAAATACGCAAGTTCTTCGCGCATTTTTTGAGCACCACACAAAGTCATCGGGATCCTTTTCATCGTATAAATACCTCTAATCTTTCCTATGCAAATCACTGTCATCCTGATGTGTGCGTATAAAACAGTTATTTTATCGCTATAAACCAAACGATAGCGATCAAGAAACTGACCCCTCCAGCAGGGAGAAGCTGAATACATTTTCACCATACCTTAGAGTTTCTTGGCCATCGTTTACTTTTTAACTGCATGCGGCCTAGTATATAGAAATGTTATCTGACTGATATACTAAGATAATTTGGTTTCAGAAGGTTTAAGTGCATTTACTTGCACATCTTTTTTAGTACAAGAGATCGGGTTAAAAAACGCACATAATATTTACCTAAAGGAGCCACCTTAACCCCGGCGGCTAAGAGTATCGACACCATCACATCAACTACCAATCATCTCGTTCAACAAAAGGCATTACCTGGTAGTACTCAAAAAGCACTTGCAGTACTTGCGACATTCTTACAACTTTAACAACACTGTTTTCTCTACTAAGTTAACAACCAGATTAATATGAGCAACCGCGTTGCCCTAGCAATCTACTGATTCGTTTTAACAGCGATCTGTTCTTCAAGCGCAAATCTTGCGTAAATCAATATGGGTAAACATGCTACAAAAGCAAGGGTGCCCATAGCATGACTGACCTGCTCATTGGTACTTTAAAGCCTTCTCTCGCCCATAAAAACCACTCTAAACCCTATCATAACATTGTGCACTACTTTAGGGCTTTACCAGAAGTAGCGATTATAGATTTGCAACTACTATCCGTTATCAACGAATAATGCAATAAACTTAGGAGATATATCATTTATCTGCGTTATTACCCCGATCACTTAGTCAATATTATCAATCCCGTTCTCACGTTATAAAAATTTATACCAATGCCAAATACTACGAGTTAGACCTATTCTCAGTGAATTGAGTAGCGTTACCCTAACCGAATCCTTAATCCAGCACAACGATTCGATCAGACTACTTTGCTTACCATCCTGCATGGGACTCCACAAGATTATATCCTGCAATATAAATGAATGCAGGGCGGCATTCAGATTGACAGCAATCTAAAAAGCTAAAACTAGCCAAGTCTAACTGGTACTGTAATAGCTCAAGCACAATTATCAGTCGCTATATGATTTATTAATCATAACCGGTTATACGATATTTCATACCTTATACTATAAAATAGGTGTGACAGGTACTGAGCAAAACAAGTCCTCATTCTGTAAATCACGTTTTCTTCAGAAAGTCTGTATAGATCTGGATGGCAGCGTTTTAGTCAATGGTACTGATGCCTCACGCTATAGCTTGCTAGCCTTTACTCTCATAAATCCATAAGACTAAAACAGTATATCGTCCAGTGTAACAACGAACTGGACTTTACTCTGCCGTTATCTCGCTATTACAGTACCTGCATTATAGAGATAGAGCACACACGGTCGGCTTGGATAGCACCGCTTCAGCCAAAACTAGGCATTGCAAGGGTGATTAATAATCTTTCAGGTTGCATCACCACAACAAGTTATCTATAAATTTCCTTGCGTACAGTTCTTTCAGGACAAGTAGTGTCAAACGACAGCACATTAGAAACAACACCGCGGCGCACAGATAAGCTGCAAAAACGTTTTAACGATATTATAAATCAACCTAGGCTAGGTTAAGTATTAACTTTGCCGTCTGCTGTAAACCAAAAGCACATCATTAAACTTGGGTGACAACCTGTCTTGGCACTCTGCAACGCCGCGTGCCGGCTCACCAACCTAAACCTAAAGTTAGCAGTATTGAAATACACCCTATACTTATAGAGCACACAATCCTTTACTGCCTGTGTTGTTGTGTGAGTGAAAATTACCGAACGCGGTACTTTACAAACCATTGCCTTTCCAGGTACACACTACAGTGTGGAGTCAATAAGATCAGCGATGATGGGCTATTTACTTTCATTATGTTAGTTAATAATTTTGAGTCCTTATTCGTCGCCATCGCTCATATGCCATCTTACTCATCTTCCAATGAGGGTTCAGTAATTTGCTTACGGCCATAGCCATTCCACATAACTTCAAGTTTATCTGAAGAATTTTCTCTAATCTCGCATGCTTTTGGTTGGCTATTAATAAAATTCATTAAAGCCCAGCATAGGGAATTAACGCCTTGGTGGGAAGTGGCGGAGATCAAAAAATACTCATATTCCCATCCCATAGTTGCTATAATCGCCTGAGCGCGTTTAGCAGCTTCTTCCTCACTTAATAAATCAACTTTGTTTAACACAAGCCACCGTGGCTTGTGAGCCAGATTTTCACTGTATTGCTTCAATTCATGAATAATAATCTTGATGTTTTCTACGGGATCGGATTCATCGATCGGCGCAATATCTACAAGGTGTAATAGTATGCGACAACGTTCTAAATGTTTTAGGAAGCGCATTCCTAAACCAACACCAACAGAGGCACCTTCAATCAAGCCCGGAATATCAGCAATGATAAAACTATGCGCAGGAGCCATGTGAACAACACCTAAGATCGGAACCCGCGTAGTGAACGGGTAATCGTCAACCTTTGGCTTAGCGGCGGATACTGCACGGATGAAAGTTGATTTACCGGAATTAGGTAGACCCAGCATTCCCACATCGGCCAGCAAAAGCAGTTCCAACAGGATTTCCCGTACTTCACCACTAGTTCCTAAAGTATTCTGACGTGGTGCGCGGTTAACTGCAGATTTAAACCGGGTGTTACCCAAACCATGCCAGCCACCTTTTGCGACCATCAACTTTTGCTCGTGACGGGTTATATCCCCGAGGATATCACCAGTGCCCTTATCCGTTACACGAGTACCGACTGGCACCTTGATAAGGGTATCTTTACCACGCTTTCCGGTACAGTCACTGTTCTGCCCATTGCGTCCGTGTTCCGCACGGAACACCTTCACAAATCGATAATCAATCAACGTATTAAGATTTTCATCTGCTACCAAATAGACATCTCCACCGTCACCCGCATCCCCTCCGTCAGGCCCACCATGCTGGATATATTTTTCTCGACGGAAACTGATGCAACCATTGCCGCCATCACCGGCAACAACCAGAATCGCTACTTCATCTAAAAATCTCATCTTCCGTCTCCGTAAATATTCAACACTGCATTCCATGTTGTGATAATTCATGTATACCTATGATTCCTAAATCATGTTTCACAACAGTTGTACACCGCATTTCAGACAAATACGCTCCACCAGTTCGGGAGTAAGCAAGCGCATATAAGCTACTTACATTAAGTAAATTTACTTCACCTGGAAAGTGGATTAGAAATACCGATTTTGAGAGATAAGTAGAACTAAACTAAGTACACATTATTTGATCCTAATTCACTAACCCTAAACAAGGATCATCAGCTCTTGCCTGTGTTTTAAAGTATGACAGATATCTACACAACAAACCCCGCTAGGGATTACACTTATTGTTCCCCATGAATACAGGATCAAATCCGAGCAGTATAAAGTTTTGTGGTGTGCTCATTGATAACAATTATTTAATTGGATAATCTTTATCCTTGCCTTCTGAAAATATTCAGGGTGCTTCCGAAAGACTGCAAACACTGAATAAGTACAGAAAACATCTGATTCATTATGGTATTACGCTCATTAACGGCACATCCTCATTCTAAGCAGAATGAGTTGTTATTTTTAGGTGGCTAATGTAAAAATAAAGCGACCGAATCCCTGTTTACTAATTAATTACTACATCTTAAAATTCCATTTATTTTAAAATAGTCTCACAATCTGAGCAGCTAGTTTTCTCTGTATGTTATAGTCGCTGGCAAGGGCGGTTATCGATCTAATCTATACGAAATTTCTTGTATACTGTCCTGCTTTGGAGCATACGCACTGCTCTTGGTAAACTAAATAGGCCCGTACAAACAACAAGAGGCCTCACAGATCAAAGCCTTCCTTTATGTTATTTTTAGAAGGCGTGAAGCCGAAGCCCAAAGGCATTATTTTACCGGAACAACCTTTCATCACACCTGGCTAGTCCTATACAATTATTGTGGTTAGACTGTATTAACATAAAATAGGTTTGGGAAATTTCATCCTGGGAAGAGCATGCCAATGATATTATGTTACTGGTATTAGAATCAGTTTGAATCCTCTAATAGTCAACACTAGTACTATACTAGTATATTCTTGCACAAACACACTTCAATAAAGTAAACACGCTCGCTGCGATAGTTATCTTATCTTGATAAGAAACTATTTGCTAGACATGGAATACGTATTCAAGATGACATATCTCTTATAGAATGAAAATATAAGATAACCTAATAGGAGCAACCTAGCCGGGTTCATTATAACTAAAAGTTATTATTATAAACTGTGTTACATTACAAATTAACACATCTGACATTCAGAATATGTGTCAATTTTCAATCAGGAAGTGAATTCTCTGAGTTTGGTATGCGTGCCAGATATCAATATTCAAAAAAACAAATGCTGGTCTTGACTTTACTAACTAAACTGTGGGCAATCTTACTCTGACTTATTAAGCATACATCATAGCAAAATAACATTTAAGGTGTTAGACACATAGCATGAAAATAAGCCAACTTATTTTATATTTAACGCTGGTTGACAGGTCTTATACACCTATTCTCTAATATGGAAAAGAACCGTACTCAGTATGGCTTTCCATCTCACCATATGAATATCGCATACAGTACGGGTACATTAGCGCTGATCTATGGTATCTGTTATCATGATAGATTAAAGGTCTTACATTAGTATCCACTCAACATTATTCAGCTTCGATACTGATAAATTTACGATTTTTCAGCCCTTTAACTTCAAACTTGACCCTTCCGGCTGTCAAAGCAAACAGTGTGTGGTCTTTACCGCAACCCACATTGTTACCTGCATGGAATTTAGTACCACGCTGACGCACGATGACACTACCAGCCAGTACAGCTTCTCCGCCAAAACATTTTACTCCTAAGCGCTTAGCTTCTGAATCGCGACCATTACGTGTTGAGCCGCCAGCTTTTTTATGTGCCATTAACCCGTCTCCTAATTAAGCGATTATGCTGGTAATTTTAAGCTCAGTAAACCACTGGCGATGTCCCTGGTGATTACGGTAGTGCTTTCGACTGCGAAACTTAATAATCTTGATTTTCTCGCCTCGCCCATGCGCAACAACCTCAGCGTTTATCTTGGCCTTATCAATAAATGGACATCCAACTTTGATACCCTCTCCATGAGAGATCATCATAATCTGGTCAAACTCAACCATTTCACCAATTGCGATATCCAGCTTTTCCAAGCGAACAGTTTGACCTTCGCTTACTCGGTGTTGTTTGCCACCACTTTGTAAAACCGCGTACATATAAACTCCACTTTAGTATGCGCTCTTTCTTTAGTATTAGAGCTTGCTATAAATATTAATAATAGAGCGCGCATTTTACATAAAAACCGGAACATAACAAGAGAAGAATAACATCAAAAGTAGGGGAAATAAGAACACATACAGTTCCTTTGAGAGCGTTTACCTAAGGCGTTTTTCAAGTACAATCACGCAACAATTATCGGTATGTTCTGATATAAGATAAATTCTCAATACACGGTGAAAAGCAACAAACCTTGAAAATATCATGAATCTAGATCAAATAACTGCATTAACTTCACAAGACATGATGGCTGTGAACGCATCAATTTTTAAACAATTGCACTCCGATGTCACACTCATTAATCAAGTCGCCTATTACATTATCAGTGCTGGCGGTAAGCGCATTCGGCCTATGATCGCTGTTCTGGCAGCTCGGGCATTGAAATATGAAGGGAACAAACATATTACCGTCGGGGCGTTGATCGAATTTATTCATACAGCTACTCTACTTCATGACGATGTAGTAGATAAATCCGATATGCGGCGAGGCAAGGCCACCGCCAACGCCGAATTCGGGAATGCCGCCAGTGTATTAGTCGGTGACTTTGTCTATACCCGTGCCTTCCAAATGATGTCCAGGCTGGAATCACTGCGTACGCTAGCGCTAATGTCAGAGGCAGTAAATGTAATTGCTGAAGGCGAAGTCCTCCAATTAATGAACGTGCACAATCCTGACTTAACTGAAGAAAGCTATATGCAGATCATATACAGTAAAACCGCCCGTTTATTTGAAGCAGCAGCACAATCATCAGCAATCGTATCCGGCGCAAATCATGCGGAAGAAAAAGCTTTGCAGGATTATGGCCGTTATCTTGGCACCTCATTCCAATTGATTGATGATTTACTTGATTACAGTGCCAATCCCAGTAGCTTGAATAAAAATACAGGTGACGATCTGAATGAAGGGAAACCCACTCTACCCCTGCTGCATGCCATGCATAATGGCGATTACGCTCAAAGCTTAATGATTCGTGAGGCAATTAAACAAGGCAATAATCGACATCTGTTAGATCCGGTGTTACGGATCATGCAAAAGTGCGCTTCACTAGAATACACCCATAATCGTGCCAAGGAAGAAGCCAACAAGGCAATCGGTGCGCTAAAAGCACTACCGCGGTCACCATATCGCGACGCACTAGAGGGTTTGGCTCGCTTAGGAGTACAACGCGAATGTTAAGAACGTTATCGTTTATAACAAAATCTCGGCACATAAAGTACGGAGGATTACCCTGAGGATTTATCCTGGAGGGCATCAGCTGATAGCCACTAATCTTCTAAGTGCTAGAACTTTAAGCAATCCTATTTACGTTCCATTAGGAACGTAACAAGAGTCAAATCCCTGTTATTCAGAAGCCCTACCTTCCGCTATGCGCACTTTTACCATGATACAGTTAAGATAAACCATCGTTATATACCATACCACACGAGAGCGATTTTCATTTATCACCTCTGCATAAGCCGTATCAGCAATTTACATATCAGAATGAGTTATAAACTCTAATAAATTATCTTCTGAACCGTAGATATGATCCCATGGGGTTTATGATACATTTAGCATTCCAAGGATAAACCTAACTCTCGATCTGAGTACCCTGCATCTGGATTTTTATTAGATACAGGCACGGCCCTTGCAAAGTCAAGGGTGAATATTGCCGCGACGCACAACAAAGCTTGTTATGGATAGTTTTTCTGAAGATGGAAATCTCATTTTTAATTATTTCTAATATTTAAGATGCTTAGAGCATCTATAAGAAATAAATTAATATTGTCTTCATTTGTAAGGCCTGAAGCCACTTCAGAATTAAGAGTTGAAGTTTCTTTTATATATAAAACCTTATCTTATTTATAAAAAAGGTAAGATATCAAAAAGGTAACTATACCGTTTGAGGTGTCTTCTCGAGTGCTTAGATATTCAAATTTTATCCTAAATTTTTATTAAGCCTAAAAATATAAAATTTTGTGAATACGTTCATAATTAACTTAAATATTTATACATTTAAAAATAATTCTTTAATATCATGTTGAAGAATTCTTAAAATAAAATGATCGACCGACAGTCACTTGTCTAAAAAACACTTCCAAATCCAGGATATGGCAATACTATTAAAATAATAGTAGTTATTCCTTCCCAACTTAGTCCGTGGGAAGTTTATACTTGAACATATACCTTTGATACTCCCCTTCTGGTTTGAGTCACTGGAAGGGAGATACACGGGGCAGTATTTATTAAACCTTCTTCATTTCTTTATCACCCGATCACACATGGTCCTGAATTTTTGCATAAAAATACATTTTGTACATACTTATTCCTTTTACCACCAACGCATTATATTAAAAAACACATCATACGATAAAATAGTACGATCTCGCAAAAGCGGTTAAACCACTATTGAAAAAGAAAATTCACTTCTCAAGGCGAGATGTTTCATAGGCTGTAGGGCGAAGGTTTAGAAAGATTAACCAATACAAAGTGTCGCCTATGCTGACTAAATTTGACGATTTGCGTACTCGCAATCTTGCATTGAAATAATTTATTAGCTGCCAGCAAACTCAGTATTTAAAAAACAAGCAATCCGTTTAAAACCTAGCACTGGATATCAATCGCGATGATGATAATATTGTTATACGTGCCTCCCTAAGTGCGTCATAGCTCATATCCCGAATTCAGGGCTCACTAGAATTATCGAAGGAATTCTTATCGTAATTCTAGCGATGACACCATTCCCTTAAAATCCGTAAAGCACTTCACTACCTATTATCATTATTTAGATGCTTTCAAGTTATTTACATCAAATCTCTAAAAAAACAACGAAATAAAAGTAGAGCGCATATTTTATCTTCGATGATTAAATTATTAACAAAATAAATGGCTTATATCATGAGCTTTTTTAGAAAAAAATGTATTTTTATCATTTAAACCATAGCTTGTTAAGCTTAATCACAACCATACATGCGACAAAATATGGCTAACAGGATCTAATTTTGCTAGCTTTTCTGGTTTTAACTTATGCATTGCTCATGCTACTAGCAATCAAAAATACACAGACAAACCTCATAATCTATCACCAAAACATAATTTCTGGACTACCTACTTCTTACGATTCTTTCCAGAAAAATATCAAGATCAGCACTACAATTCGACGAATTTAGACATAATTCAACCACTTTCTTTCACTTTTGAAAGAACGCATAATACACTCCGCAACAATCAACATCAGCACACTGTGACAGAAAGCAACAGTCAATCATGAAATTACTAAACGTATAACAAAGATCTACTTGGTACGCCAACATTTTAGGTTAACATAATCGCCATCAGACAATTATGCATTTTGTGCTCACCCACAAGAGTCCATTAGACTCACCTAACTCTTCGACTTTCCGGAACAATGAATAAGTACTCCGGTTTAAGATTTAGCTAAAACGCAAGACATTATGTCACCTCTTTAAAAATCTCTTTGCTTCATCTAACACCCCAAAAACGATTACCTCTCTCAGATGATTGTCGTTATTTAGTAATATGGGTTTACTGTCTAATAAACAGCCACACCAAATATTAGCAATGCCTGTGCATCGCTTTCAGCTCATAGAAAATATTCACATGACCAAACACTAGATCACTCATGTCCAACACACCGGACTGTAGTGCATAAATTGAGCACGCTTCTCAAAGCACTCACACTTATGCGCATCAATTTCATTCATAACAAATGGGTGGAACTAAAACGTCTGAATAGCTAAAAATACCTAGGTATTTCTCCTAGAATAGGACTATCTCCACTAGCTTTGTCTTTCAACAAGGAGGTGCTTATACCGGAGATAGTAGTTCGATATGTATAAAAAACCAGTACAAGCCAAACTATAAGGCTGAATTATTCCCAGTGTTAGCCAGAAATGCAAGTAATCACAGCTACAATACCGTCTCTGCACAAAATTGACATATGTGATAATATGCACTGAGAAGCACCAGAACCGGTTCTAATTTAACCAAATCGGATCATAGCCCTAAATAAAATTCATCCCTATTTTTAAAAAATGTACGCATGAGGAATACAATTTGACGCTATAGCTGGCGACTTCATCTCTCTAATTCACTAAAGAGGATTAAAGCCCATTAAATATAACCGTTCTAAAAGATAGATATCCACATATAGGTTTCTTACTAAGTAGACCTAATACCAATTATTCTAAGCCAAGGCTCACAAAAAGGAATAGACATTCCAATCAAATATAGCTTTCCAGCTATCCATCGTTTTAAAAAATATTGACATTTATTTAATAATTTCTCTTTCTTGTCTCAGATACAAAGAAATACTATTAAAATGCTAAGTAAATTCATCATCAATGAATAGCACGATTTGTCTCACCCATATACCCGCACTGACTATGCTCTTCTACAAATCAATTTAAACTAAGATCACTTATCATGAAAATCATCAAAGGTAGCCTACTTAATATCCTAGGAAGTGACAGTCTATCCAAGGCCGGGCGTTAAGTTTGTAAAACCTACCATTTACCCTGATATAGAATTAAAGCTGGCCGATAGACCTAACCCAACCGTGCCGTGCTTGACAAATCACTCTTCTAACACGTATTAAAATCGATTGGATAAGTGACTAAGCTCTCTATCATGCTTGTTTTCTCCCAGCATTTAGGGTCATAAATCTAGCTTTGCTAATATCTTATTTAGTGGTTGCTATCTTTCAGCATATAGCATATGTAGAGAATCTACCGCCTTTAATAGGTAAACTGCCCATATTTATCTGTTCTTCTTATCGGAGATCAAGTGATAATTAATCTATAAAGGTATTATCCTGACAACTGTGTTGAATCTCTGTATGCTATTAGTATTGATTTCTTTCTCTATAGGAGCGTCCCGCTTCCAGTGTCACCAAACCCCGGTTCCCTACCGAATACCCTTTAGTCTTCAGTAGACTTTGATAGTTATCCCGCCTTAACTTCTAAACCCTAGACAGTGGAATATATTCATACGATCTCCTACTAGTCTACTTTCATGGAAGCTAGCGGACATCCCGTAATGAATTAAGATTTATCTTTATATAGAGGACAACTTACTTTTAAGACGTTCGGTACAACCCTATCAAACACTTTCCCTCATGCAACTATTCAGAGGAATATGGCATATTTCCACGCACACCTAAGCATATTCGGCTTTCCCGAATATGAGAAAGAATCATTTAAAAACTATGAATAAATCACGCTCATAGACCTAGTTCTAGGGAATAAAAGGGGAGAATATGGAATATTACAAGCAAGCAACTTTCTGTACAGGTGTTGTTCTACTTCTTAGTTATACTGGTATTATTATAATCTCAATTAGGCTCTGAAAGGGACGATCTGATATTTTATTCTTTATCAACCTATTAATTAATAATGCATATCCTGTTTGGATAATTCTATATACCTATCTGGATAACTGCGCTATTCCAGTTACAAACCGGTTTATTAACACTGCAATAAAATTCTACAGATTAGACCTGATCTGAATATATCAAAACAGTCAGAAACAGCGGTCCATATATTTTCTGAAAGCTAAAAAGATTACTGATACCAAACAATATCAACGAATCCTTCCACCTAGGATATACTGGGTAACTTACTACTGCCTTGCTCTATTTAGAGTTCTGTGTACCTAATCTAGTTGAGCAATGCATTTCTAGCGTTATCGCCAAATCATCAAGCTAGATCCTCATCCAGCTTGATCTAGTTTACTTTTTTCACACAATTAATGCCAGAAAACTTTATTCCAGTCCGGCTAGAAGCATTTTTTCATCATGTGATGTTCGATAAGGGTTCCAGACTACTAAATACCATAAACCTGTCACAGGTTAATTTCTCATCTGTACACTTAAATTACATTAACTATAATTTTCTTTATTTCTACCTAAGGTTATTGGCTTCTTCTGAGATTCAATCGTTCTGTCATGCCTGACAACTTCTTGGAATTTCTTTCCACAGCCTTGTGTTTTGCACTTGTCCTACTGAGATTCCTCTCCCTGTTGGGAATCACAACATCTTCTTTGTTCTTTTATTTATCTCTGGAACCTCAATCCCAACTGTGCCCAGTGATAAATTCTATTTGTGAGATCGCTAGTATCACCTCAAAACTCCTATTACCTACCACTAACTCGTCCGTCAGCTGTCAGCGACGAGCTGCATTGTTAGCTATCAGCTTCATTCTTTTCTTTCAGCTCAGATCCTTCGCTCTCTATTTTCAACTTCTAAGCTGCCCGCGCAGGAAAGACTCGCTATCTGCTGATCCTGGCTACTTCTTTATAAGAAGGACTTTACCTGCACGCTAAGTACAGTGATCTATAAGATAAATACAAATTTACACAGTAAGCTATCTAGCTAAACCCGGATCTCTACACTAGCGGACACTCAAAGCGGTCTTGAGACCAAGAAATAACCCTGAACGTATCGCGTCCACAGAAGAAATAAAATAGTGATTTCATACAGATAAAGATCTGTAATAAAAAGAATATATTCTAATCAATCCATTAGACTATTCATCTGATATAGATTTCAATGTGCAAGTTTGTACTGTTTGATATATAGTCATGCTAGATATATTGACAGTCTCTAATCTAGAGCACCTTTTGCAACCCATCAGTATTCAGGTTTCCGACGACTATATGTTTATGCTTTGTCCACTAGCCTGCTGTTATGCCTGCGGGTATATCGTGCATCCCCATACCCTCACCTATTATTTTTTCAAAGTATATTTTGCATTTCTCACGAGAGCGCGTTTCCTGAAACGGGAAAATGTATTTTATTAAAAATAAGACTGCATGAATTTGCCTCGTAGTAGAAAATACATTAAATATTGACAAGCCCCGGATGCAGAACTAGACAGTTACTACCCCTCACGCTAACTTCGTTTACTAGTGGAACCCTTTCTGCACAAGCTCACTGCTAACGTCGACAGTGACCTTTATGCAAGCACTACCATCTTTTCATACAGAAATCTACGGCTACTTTATAAACCCACCACATGGTATTTATTTTCCCAGCAACTACCGGCAACGAAAACGACAAGAAGCAGCACTCTTAACGTATTACTACAATTCAACTATACCAATGCTTGCCATGATTCATGGGCACCAAATCAATAATTAAATATTACGAGCCCTTTATCGCCTAAACCTGATGGTAGTGACGCACCTAATAAAGGGTGCAATAAAATAGAAGGAAATCGAAAAAAATTTGCTTATAATAGCTATTATTATATTTCTAGTCAGATTAAAGGGAACCTACATGTGCTTGACTTTAATTCCAGCTGGCAAAGAACTGCCTGAAGATATTTACGTTATTATCGAAATATCGGCTAACGCTAATCCGATTAAATATGAAATCAACAAGGAAACTGGGGCTTTGTTCGTTGACCGTTTCATCACCACGTCAATGTTCTACCCTTGCAACTACGGTTATATCAATCAGACCCTGTCTTTAGATGGTGATCCAGTTGACGTACTTGTGCCATCCCCCTATCCACTAAGACCGGTTTCAGTAATCCGTTGCCGCCCAATTGGCGTACTTAAGATGACTGATGAAGCCGGTGAAGATAAAAAAATCATTGCCGTTCCGCACCACAGGGTCACCAAACACTACGATCACATTAAAGACGTGAGTGACCTGCCGGAAATGTTACGCGCTAATATCGTTCATTTCTTTGAGAACTACAAGGATTTAGAAACAGATAAATGGGTAAAAGTAGAGGGTTGGGCAGATGCAAGCGCAGCTAAAGCTGAAATCATTGCGTCTTTCGAACGTGCTTCCAAAAAGTAATATTTACTAAATACTCTACTTGATGTGAAAGGACCATATGTGGCCCTTGATTTATTATATGTAAATAGTGCTACCTATATCAGGTTGGACACTACCTAAATTTAGGAACCTGATAAAGCAGGACTTCTTTCGCTAAGTTATAACTACCTTGAAGTACTTCTCTAAATCAAGTTAGTATAACCACCTGATTTATAGCATCATACTAATGGTATGGTGCTACTATATTTATGATTATAGCCATACCTGTATACTAGCTTAGCATTTCATGGAATAAGCTTCTTTAACTTCCAAAACCTAGAGTTTTGGAAGCGCATAACCTTCTTGATTCGTTAATGACTTCATGAATTACATTAATGTCTGACATTCAGACAACATAGTCAACGATACTCTAGATAGCTCCTAACACATTAAATCTACCAGCCAGAATTAATGACTTCTTCTAGCGCGGTTAACGCGATTCGCATTGATCCTAGTCAAAATATTTTATACTTAATCTGCACACTTATCAGCAACTTGTCGTAAATTTGATAGGTGTATTAGCTGCGTTTATTTAAACTTAGGGATAATTTGACCAGATATTCAGTTGGCTTGCTGATTTTAATCTCCTCAGATTAAAATAAATTAATTCTATTCATAGATACATTGCTTTTGGAAAAATCACAAAGTGTATACATTACATAATGTGGAAAGTGATCTTTCCTTTATGTATCCTATACATCCGTTGGATAAATAAAGGATTATGTAGTAATATCTCCATAGGGTTAGCCTAAATCTGAACTTTGTTATCACGATGTTTTTTTGATACTAACCCATTTTACAAGAAACATTTTAAATGTTATAGTTGATGTTATAGTTACTATAAAAATAAAAAGCCTTTGGCAGTCTTATTTACACTTTCATCGCTTTCAGTTTGTCTAATTCTATTATGCATAGGACAATAGTTGCTTGGGGTTCCGGAAAAGATAAGGTTTACCTTCCTACCTTCTATGCATAGAAGGTAGATCACTTAACTTCTTGAACACCATTCGTATCAAATATTAACGCCAGCCTTATAACTTTTTCATGTATAATTTTCTTTGCTCTACAGATCGATAAGATCTTAGTGTAATGCCTTCTTTTTCAACCTAAGAATTGATCTTACCAGATAAAGTAAACGCAACAGATATTAATTACTATATAACCGATAAATCCTACTGTACAGACATCAGAATCCATCAAGTTTGAATCCTTATACTAGCGTATTACATCTGGCGTCAGTGAGCCAACTTACGATAATTGCCAATTCCAATATCACTTTTGTCCTAAAGCAATTTAACCTTCCACATTTTTGATATGTAGCAAGTCGACTTGCTTAAAAAGATAAGGGGCTTACGACTCATTGGAGTGTCCGAGTAAAAACCGGGTAGTCTGGTTTTTACTCGACTAGACATTAGTCTGTCACTACATTTTTTTCTTGATAGGCAGTACGATCAACAAACTCTATGTATGCCATCTGAGCATTATCGCCAGAGCGGAAGCCACACTTCAGAATACGAGTGTAACCCCCGGCCCTGGCTACAAACCGAGGGCCAAGTTTATTAAACAATTTTGCTACAATCTCGTTATCACGAGTACGAGCAAATACTAGGCGCCAATTAGCCAGGCTCTTAGTCTTAGAAAGTGTAATCAACGGCTCGACAACACGGCGTAGCTCTTTCGCTTTTGGCAAAGTCGTCTTAATGATTTCATAACGAACTAAAGAGCCGGCCATGTTACGGAACATCGCCTGCCGATGGCTGGTGTTACGATTTAATTGGCGGCCACTTTTACGATGGCGCATGACCTTATCCTTCTCAGTAAAGCCTTAATTCTAATTTAATTACTCCTCAGCAATACTTGCCGGCGGCCAATTTTCCAGGCGCATCCCCAATGACAGCCCTCTTGAGGCTAGCACATCTTTAATCTCCGTAAGAGATTTTTTTCCAAGATTTGGCGTTTTCAGCAACTCAACTTCAGTACGCTGTACTAGATCACCGATGTAATGAATAGCTTCTGCCTTAAGGCAGTTAGCGGAGCGAACAGTTAATTCCAAATCGTCTACAGGACGCAGTAAAATTGGATCAAACTCTGGTTTCTCTTCTTTTACTTCCGGTTGACGTACATCACGTAAATCAACGAAAGCTTCTAGTTGTTCAGCTAGAATGGTAGCAGCACGGCGGATTGCTTCTTCAGGATCAATTGCCCCATTTGTTTCCATCTCGATTATCAGCTTATCTAAATCAGTACGCTGTTCTACACGGGCAGCTTCAACATTGTAGGCAATACGCTCTACTGGGCTAAAACAAGCATCAACCAACAGACGACCAATCGGACGCTCATCCTCTTCCGAATGAATGCGGGAAGAAGCAGGCACATAGCCACGGCCGCGTTGAACTTTAATACGCATACTGATAGTGGCATTTTCATCTGTCAAATGACAGATTACATACTGTGGCTTGACAATTTCGACATGCCCATCATGAATGATATCGGCAGCTGTCACAGGGCCAATGCCCGATTTATTCAAGGTAAGAATAACTCTGTCTTTTCCTTGAACTCTCACCGCCAAACCTTTCAGGTTGAGCAGGATCTCTAGGATATCTTCCTGCACACCTTCTTTGGTGCTGTACTCATGCAATACACCATCAATTTCCACTTCGGTCACCGCACAACCCGGCATAGATGAAAGAAGAATACGGCGTAGTGCGTTGCCTAGAGTATGGCCAAAGCCACGTTCTAACGGCTCAAGGGTCACCTTAGCGTGCGTTGAACTCATTTGCTCGATATCTACCAGGCGCGGTTTTAGAAACTCTGTAACAGAAACCTGCATTGTGTTCTCCCTTTGAAACTCGAGCTTTACTTAGAGTAAAGCTCGACGATCAGGTGTTCGTTAATGTCTGCAGACAGATCAGTACGTTCAGGAATCCGTTTAAACACACCTTCCATCTTTAGCACATCAACTTCCAGCCAAGTCGGTTTTTCACGCTGCTCAGCCAGCTCCAAAGAACCCTTAACACGAGATTGTTTTTTAGCCTTCTCGCGGATGCTAACTACGTCATTCTGAGATACCTGATAAGAAGCGATGTTCACGACAAGACCGTTTACCGTAATTGCTTTGTGGCTAACTAACTGACGTGACTCTGCACGCGTAGCGCCGAACCCCATACGGTAGACAACGTTGTCTAGGCGGCCTTCCAGTAAATAAAGAAGGTTAGCGCCAGTGTTTCCCTTCAAGCGTGCTGCTTCTTTATAATAATTGCGGAACTGCCTCTCAAGAACGCCGTACATACGACGCACTTTCTGCTTCTCACGTAACTGTACACCGTAGTCGGACAGACGTGGCTTACGCGCCCCATGTTGACCAGGTGGCTGATCAATTTTGCATTTTGAATCGATTGCACGAACGCCAGACTTTAGGAGCAAGTCTATACCCTCGCGGCGGCTCAGTTTGAGCTTAGGACCCAAATATCTTGCCATTTTCTTTCTCCACAATCGGGAAGCAGCGGCGTTATACGCGGCGCTTCTTCGGCGGGCGACAACCATTATGAGGGATCGGAGTCAGATCAGTTATATTAGTGATGCGGAAACCTGCCGCATTCAAAGCACGGATAGTAGACTCACGACCAGGACCAGGTCCTTTAACCATCACTTCCAAGTTCTTGATTCCATATTCTTTTACTGCGTCAGCGCATCGTTCCGCTGCAACCTGGGCAGCGAACGGAGTAGACTTGCGAGAACCACGGAAGCCGGAACCACCCGAAGTTGCCCAACCCAACGCATTACCCTGACGATCGGTAATAGTCACAATAGTGTTATTAAAAGAAGCATGGACATGAGCCACACCATCAGTAAGTTGTTTTTTTACACGTTTACGTATACGAACAGGTGCTTTTACCATTATTCAATCACCCGATTACTTCTTGATCGGTTTACGGGGACCCTTACGGGTGCGTGCGTTAGTCTTAGTACGCTGACCACGAACTGGGAGACCACGCCGATGACGCAAACCACGATATGTGCCAAGATCCATTAAGCGCTTGATGCTCAACGTAACTTTACGCCGTAAATCACCTTCGACAGTTAACTTGGCAACTGCTTCACGCAGTTGTTCAATTTGCTCTTCAAACAGCTCACTGACCTTAACATTTTCAGCAATCCCCGTAGAAGCACAGATAGACTGTGAGCGAGTTTTGCCAATTCCGAAAATCGACGTTAATGCGATTACGGTATGTTTGTGATCAGGAATGTTAATGCCTGCTATACGGGCCACTATGCACTCCTATTATTTATAGAGCACTATTCTGAAAACCTGGTTTCAGAATACTCAAATAGTATTTCAGCAACATATAAAGATTAGCTGGCTAATCTAGCCAGCTGAATCCAACTTTGCAAGAAAAATATGTGAGATCATCTCAACCTTGACGCTGCTTGTGCCTCGGCTCAGCACTACAAATCACACGAATGGCACCATTACGTTTAACAAATTTGCAGCAACGACATAATTTCTTGATGGAAGCACGAACTTTCATTTGGACTCTCCGTAACTTCTCAAACCAATCGAGCTAGCGATTATGCTTTTTTAAATTTGCTTTCTTTAATACAGACTCGTACTGACTTGACATCATTAGAGTTTGTACTTGAGCCATAAAATCCATGATAACGACAACCACAATGAGCAACGAGGTACCACTAAAATAGAATGGCACTTTCATTGCATCACGCATAAACTCTGGGACAAGACAAATAAAAGTAATATATATAGCGCCCAAGAATGTTAAACGCGTCATGACTTTATCGATGTACTTCGCTGTTTGCTCACCAGGGCGAATTCCTGGCACAAAAGCATTAGATTTCTTCAAATTATCTGCTGTCTCACGCGGATTGAAAACCAACGTCGTATAAAAAAAATAGAAAAAGATTATTGCAGAGGCATAGAGTAACACATAAAGCGGTTGGCCTGGCTGCAAATACAAGGAAACTGTTGTTAGCCAGCTCCAGCTGGTACCGCCTCCAAACCAAGACGCAATTGTAGCCGGGAATAGAATAATGCTAGAAGCGAAGATTGCAGGGATTACGCCCGCCATATTCACTTTTAGTGGCAAATGTGTACTCTGTGCAGCGTAAACGCGACGACCTTGTTGGCGTTTTGCACAGTTCACGACAATACGCCGTTGAGCACGCTCGATAAAAACAACAAAAAAAGTTACTGCAAACACCAATACTAAAATCAAAAACAAAAAGAGGAAGTGCAGGTCACCTTGCCTAATTTGCTCAATAGTATGGGCCAATGTTGGTGGAAGGCCGGCCACAATGCCTGCGAAAATAATGATCGAGATACCATTACCGATAGCACGCTCAGTAATCTGCTCACCTAACCACATTAGGAACATCGTTCCGGTTACCAGGCTAACAATTGCAGTGAAATAGAATTCAAAATCTGGATTCATTACCATGCCCTGCATGCCAGGCATATTAGGCAAGCTAATAGCAATACCGATCGACTGAAATATGGCTAACAGCAACGTACCGTAACGGGTGTATTGGATAATCTTTTGGCGGCCAGTTTCCCCTTCTTTCTTTATCTCTGCTAACGTTGGGTGAACCATCGTTAGCAGTTGGATAATAATCGACGCCGAAATATGTGGCATAATACCTAATGCAAAGATGGAGGCACGGCTGAGGGAGCCACCAGAGAACATATTAAATATTTCAATTATAGTCCCTCTCTGCTGCTCAAGTAATTTAGCAAGCCCAGTAGCATCAATACCAGGAATGGGAATAAAAGAGCCAATGCGGAAGACAATTAGCGCGCCAATAACAAAAAAAAGTCTTCGATTTAGCTCACCTAACCCGCTTTTAGCACTTTGAAAATCTAATCCTGGTTGCTTAGCCATTAGCTCACTTATTCCTCAATATGGCCACCAACAGCCTCGATAGCAGCACGAGCGCCTTTTGTGATACGCAGACCGCGCAGTCTAACCGGGCGGAGCACTTGCCCAGAAAGGATAACTTTCACGAATTTGATTTTGGCATCAATGATGTTATTAGCTTTCAACGTATTCAAGTCGATAATATTATCTTTAACTAAAGTTAGTTCAGAAAGACGCACTTCTGCCGTTTTTCCCACTTTTCGTGAATTGAAGCCGAATTTTGGTAACCGTCGGTACAGAGGCATCTGACCGCCTTCAAACCCACGTCGTACGCCTCCACCAGAACGAGACTTTTGGCCTTTGTGGCCACGGCCGCCGGTTTTGCCTAACTTAGAGCCAATACCACGACCTACACGTTTTGGTGCATGTTTGGCACCTTCAGCCGGAGATAGGGTATTTAACCGCATCTGTGTTACTCCTCAATTTTAACCATATAGGAAATTAAGTCAATCATGCCGCGGATGGAAGGAGTATCCTCTCTTTCTACAGTTTGACCAATACGACGCAGACCCAAGCCGAGGAGTGTAGCTTTATGCTTCGGGAGGCGACCAATAGAGCTGCGGACCTGTCTTACTTTAATAGTCTTGGCCATGTTTATCACCCCAGAATTTCTGAAATGGATTTACTACGCTTGGCCGCAACCATCTCCGGAGACTTCATATTTCCCAATGCGTTCATCGTTGCACGAACTACGTTAATTGGGTTGGTGGAGCCATAAGCTTTAGCTAATACATTATGCACCCCAGCAACTTCAAGGACGGCACGCATTGCACCACCAGCGATAATTCCAGTACCAGCTGAAGCTGGTTGCATAAAGACATGGGACCCAGTATGAGCACCTTTTATAGGGTGCTGTAGGGTATCCCTATTTAAGACAATATTAATCATATTGCGACGGGCTTTTTCCATCGCTTTCTGAATCGCTGCCGGAACTTCGCGTGATTTGCCGTAGCCAAAACCAATTCGACCGTTACCATTACCAACGACAGTCAATGCGGTAAAACTGAAAATTCGGCCACCTTTTACAGTTTTGGATACTCGATTTACCGCGATCAGCTTTTCCTGAAGTTCGCTGGTTTGTTTTTCGATGTGAGCCATCTTAAACCTCTCCCTTAGAACTGCAGGCCAGCTTCACGGGCAGCATCTGCCAGTGCCTGGACTCGACCATGATATTGGAACCCGGAACGATCAAAAGAGACTTGCACAATCCCTTTTTCTAACGCACGCTCTGCCAAAGCTTTACCTACGGCTGCTGCTGCGTCTTTATTACCGGAATACTTCAATTGCTCCATGAGGGCTTTTTCTAATGTAGAAGCAGCCACTAACACTTCAGAACCATTCGGAGCAATTACCTGTGCATACATATGGCGAGGAGTACGGTGTACCATTAAACGCGTTGCACAAAGTTCTTTAAGCTTACGACGTGCGCGGGTCGCACGACGGATGCGGGCAGATTTCTTATCCATAGTGTTACCTTACTTCTTTTTAGCCTCTTTGGTGCGCACGACTTCGTCGGCGTAACGGATCCCCTTACCTTTATAAGGTTCAGGACGGCGGTAGGCACGTAGATCTGCGGCGGCTTGGCCAACAAGCTGCTTATCAACGCCTTTTAGCACGATTTCATTTTGATTTAGACATTCCGCAGCAATACCTGTGGGCAGCTGATGCTCGATTGGGTGAGAGAAACCCAAAGCTAAATTCACCACATTTTCTTTTACAGAAGCACGATAACCAACGCCTACTAGTTGAAGTTTCTTGGTGAAACCTTCGGTAACGCCAACTACCATTGCGTTTAGCAATGCGCGAGTAGTACCCGCTTGAGCCCAAGCATTAGCAAACCCTTTGCGTGGGGAAAAACTTAGCATATGATCTTCTTTCTTTACGATAACCGCATCGTGAACGGTACGAGTCAGCTGACCGTGCTTACCTTTAATAGAAATAACCTGACCATTGAGGTTCACCTCTACACCGGCAGGAATAACGACGGGCGCTTTTGCAATACGAGACATTCTGTCCTCCCGGATTAAGCTACGTAGCAAATAATCTCGCCACCAAGGCTAGCTTGGCGAGCTGCACGATCAGTCATAACGCCTTGAGAGGTAGACACAACAGCAATACCCAAGCCCGCCATAACTTTTGGCAACGCATCTTTTTTCTTATAGATGCGTAAACCCGGGCGACTAATACGCTGAATAATCTCCACCACTGCATTACCCTGGAAGTACTTCAATACCAACTCCAAAAGAGGCTTGGTTCCAGGTTCAATTGTGAAATCTTTAATAAAACCTTCTTCCTTTAATACATTCGCAATGGCCACTTTCAGCTTAGAAGAAGGCATCGTGACCGCAACTTTATTCGCGACTTGCCCGTTGCGAATACAGGTTAGCATATCCGCGATGGGATCTTGCATACTCATCTGTCTTTACTCCACTAATTCAACTTCCAATTACCAGCTAGCCTTTTTTAGGCCTGGCACTTCACCGCGCATAGCGGCTTCACGCAACTTTATTCGGCTTAACCCGAATTTACCCAGATAGCCATGTGGTCGACCAGTTTGCCGACAACGATTGCGCTGACGAGATGGGCTGGAATCACGCGGAAGCGTTTGCAGCTTGAGGACTGCATTCCAACGATCTTGATCGGATGAATTCACATTAGAGATAATAGCTTTCAGTTCAGTGCGCTTTGAAAAAAATTTGTCAGCTAATTTTTCGCGCTTAACTTCGCGTGCTTTGCTTGATTGCTTAGCCATAATCAACCCTACTTACTTGCGGAAAGGGAAGTGAAAAGCAGATAATAGTGCGAGGCCTTCACCATCAGATTTCGCGGTAGTAGTAATACTGATATCTAGACCACGGACACGATCCACTTTATCATAGTCGACTTCTGGGAAGATAATTTGCTCACGCACACCCATACTGTAGTTACCACGACCATCAAATGACTTGGCAGAAAGGCCACGGAAGTCACGGATACGTGGGACCGCAATGAAAATAAGACGCTCGAAGAATTCCCACATGCGTGGGCCGCGCAGCGTGACTTTACAGCCAATCGGATAGCCCTGGCGGATTTTGAATCGCGCAACAGATTTACGGGCTTTTGTGATTAGCGGCTTTTGACCGGAGATTGCTGTTAGATCAGCAGTTGCGTTATCCAGTAGTTTTTTATCAACGATTGCTTCGCCAACACCCATATTCAAGGTAATCTTCTCTACCCGAGGGACTTGCATGACAGAGTGGTAATTAAACTGAGACATCATTTTTTTAATTATCTCGTCTTTATAGTAATCATGCAGTTTCGCCATTGTATTACTCCAACTTACTTGACAGTTTTGCTGTTAGACTTAAAAAAGCGAACTTTCCGTCCGTCTTCAAATCTAAAACCTACACGGTCAGCCTTACCTCTAGCCGCATTGAAGAGTGCGACATTAGAAACATGAATTGCAGCTTCTTTTGTAATAATGCCACCCAGCTGCTTTGAAGCTGGAACAGGTTTCTGGTGTTTTTTAACTATATTAATGCCTTCAACAATAATCTTACCAGAAGGCAATACATTTTTTACTTTACCGTGTTTACCTTTGTCTTTCCCGGCAATCACGATCACGTCATCTTCACGACGGATTTTTGATGCCATAGTTTGCTCCTTAGAGTACCTCTGGTGCCAGAGAGATAATTTTCATGAACCTTTCATTACGCAGTTCACGAGTCACCGGCCCAAAAATACGCGTGCCGACAGGCTGCTCGTTATTATTTAAAATAACACATGCATTACCATCGAAGCGAATCACAGAACCGTCTGGGCGACGTACACCTTTCTTAGTGCGCACAACCACTGCTTTTAGCACATCGCCTTTCTTCACCTTACCTCGAGGAGTTGCTTCTTTGATGGTGATTTTTATAACGTCGCCAATAGCGGCGTAGCGTCGGCGCGACCCGCCTAGAACCTTGATACACATTACGCGACGTGCACCGGAGTTGTCGGCCACGTTCAGCATAGTCTGTTCTTGGATCATTTTAGTGCTCCGATAATGTCAACTACTACTTTAAAATCTAATTAGTATTAGATCATTGAAAGTTTATAACCGAGAGCGCAGTATTGTAACATCGCTTTCGTCACATGGGTAGAAAAAATAAACGGCTCGTTTTTTGAGCCGTTTATGAACCGCCCATGTGTCACTTTATGACACAACCACTTTATCTATAACTCGGACTAACGTCCAGGACTTGGTCCTGGACAATGGCCGGCATTCACGGATTTCCACCACGTCGCCCGTAGCACATTCGTTATGCTCGTCATGTACGTGCAGTTTAGTTGTACGCTTAATAAATTTCCCATAGATTGGGTGTTTCAAAGTGCGCTCAATAGCAACAACAATAGACTTCTCCATTTTGTCACTCACAACACGTCCCTGCAAAGTACGGATAACATCGGTCATTTACACGCCCGCCTTTTCAGTCACTAAGGTCTTAACGCGTGCGACATTACGCCGCACTTGTTTTAATAAGTGAGTTTGTTTTAGTTGCCCACTAGCTAATTGAATACGTAAGTTGAATTGCTCACGCAACAAATTAAGCAGCTCAGCATTCAACTCTTCCACGCTTTTTTCACGCAGATCTTGTGCTTTCATTACATCATCACCTTGTTTACAAAGGTGGTTTTAAAGGGCAGCTTTGATGTTGCAAGTCCGAATGCTGCGCGGGCAACTTCTTCTGGTACACCATCTATTTCATACAAGATCTTACCAGGCTGCACCTTAGACACCCAATATTCTACGTTACCCTTACCATTACCCATACGCACTTCCAATGGCTTTTCAGTAACCGGTGTATCTGGGAATACCCGAATCCAGATTTGGCCTTGACGCTTAATTGCACGACTCATTGCGCGACGCGCCGCTTCTATTTGTCGTGCACTCATATGGCCACGACCAACAGCCTTCATCCCAAAATGGCCGAAGGCAACATCTGTGCCGTTCGCTAAACCGCGGTTGCGTCCTTTGTGTCTTTTACGGAATTTTGTACGCTTTGGTTGTAACATCAGCGAATCTCCTTACTTACGGTTTTTACGCTGCTGCTTTTTAGGTTGAACCGTCGATTCCGGTTGTTCAATTGCAGCTATACCACCAAGGATCTCACCTTTAAAGATCCATACCTTGACGCCGATTACACCATAAGTGGTGTGCGCTTCAGATGTGTTGTAATCAATATTCGCACGAAGCGTATGTAACGGAACACGACCTTCACGGTACCATTCAGTACGTGCGATTTCAGCCCCGCCAAGACGGCCACTTACTTCAACTTTAATGCCTTTAGCGCCAAGGCGCATTGCGTTCTGCACGGCACGCTTCATAGCACGCCGGAAGATGACGCGGCGTTCCAACTGAGAAGCGATACTGTCAGCAACCAGTTTAGAGTCGAGTTCTGGTTTGCGGACTTCGGCAATATTAATCTGTGCAGGAACAGAAGCGATCTCCGCTACGCCCTTCCGCAGTTTTTCAACATCTTCACCCTTCTTACCAATCACGATACCCGGACGAGCAGTGTGAATCGTCACACGAATGCTCTTAGCAGGGCGCTCGATAATAATGCGTGCAACAGAAGCTTTCGCCAACTTCTGAGCGAGAAATTGGCGAACTTTAAAATCGCTGTCTAAGTTGTCAGCGAATTCTTTTGTGTTTGCATACCAAGTAGAGTTAAAAGGTTTAACAATACCCAAGCGGATACCATTCGGATGTACTTTCTGACCCATTGCTAGTCTCCAGTGTCTCGGCGATCGGACACGACCACAGTAATGTGGCTAGATCGCTTCAGAATACGATCTGCGCGACCTTTTGCACGCGGCATAATGCGCTTTATGCTTGGGCCTTCGTCGACGAAGATTTTCGTGACCTTTAGATCATCTATGTTAACGCCATCGTTGTGTTCTGCATTAGCAATAGCAGACTCAAGCACTTTCTTAACCAAGCCAGCAGCTTTCTTGTTGGTGTAGGTGAGAGTTTCCAGAGCTTGCGATACTTTCTTACCGCGGATCAAGTCTGCAACAAGGCGGACTTTCTGAGCCGAAGAACCAGCATGGCGATGTTTAGCGATAGTTTTCATCTCTTCCCCCTACCTTAACGTTTTTTGGCTTTTTTGTCAGCCGTATGGCCGCGATAAGTACGGGTTGGAGCAAATTCACCCAGTTTGTGACCGACCATCTCATCAGAAATGAACACTGGTACGTGCTGACGTCCATTATGGATCGCGATAGTCAAACCGATCATGCTAGGAAAGATCGTCGAACGACGGGACCAAGTGCGCAACGGCTTCTTGTCACCGCTTTCCACTGCTTTCTCTACCTTCTTGAGTAAGTGAAGGTCAATAAAAGGACCTTTCTTAAGAGAACGTGGCATAGCTTATCCCCTAATTATTTTTTACTTCGGCGACGTACGATAAACTTATCAGTACGCTTGTTGCTACGGGTCTTCTTACCTTTTGTCTGAACACCCCATGGAGTGACGGGGTGCTTACCAAAATTACGACCTTCACCACCTCCGTGCGGGTGATCGACTGGGTTCATCGCTGTACCACGAACGGTAGGGCGAACACCACGCCAACGTGCAGCACCTGCTTTACCTAAAACACGTAGCATATGCTCAGCGTTACCTACCTCCCCTAAAGTAGCTCGGCAATCAACGGGGATTTTACGTATTTCGCCAGATCGTAATCGCAAAGTGACATAGGAACCATCTCGAGCAATGATCTGAACATAGGCCCCAGCAGACCGCGCTAACTGACCACCTTTTCCTGGTTTAATTTCTACGTTATGAACCGTTGAACCCACTAAAATATTTCGCATGGGTAGGGTATTACCCACTTTAATTGCAGCATCAACGCCAGATTGAATCTGGTCACCAGCTTTTAAACCTTTCGGTGCTAGAATGTAACGGCGTTCGCCATCCTTGTAGAGCACTAGTGCGATATTTGCAGAACGGTTAGGATCGTATTCCAGACGTTCAACCACCGCAGGAATAGCGTCTTTGTTTCGCTTAAAGTCAACCAGGCGGTAATGTTGCTTATGCCCCCCGCCAATGTGGCGGGTAGTGATGCGGCCATTGTTATTACGGCCGCCGCTTTTGCTTAATTTCTCCAGAAGAGGGGCATAGGGTTTACCCTTGTGCAACTCAGCGTTAATTACTTTAATAACATGACGACGGCCCGGAGATGTCGGTTTACATTTAATTACTGCCATTCTTCTTACTCCTCCGACTTTACTCTGCGCTGCTAATAAAGTCTAAGCTCTGGCCTTCTTTTAGACTGCTATAAGCTTTTTTCCAGTCGATCCGACGACCAACACGCTGCCCATGACGCTTCGTTTTCCCTTTAAGTATTAAGGTGTTCACGTCTTTTACCTTGACTTCAAAAAGTTGCTCTACTGCAGCTTTTATTTCTGATTTTTTCGCGTTTAAAGCAACTTTAAGAACGATGGTGTTTCTTTTTTCCATCGCAGCGGATGCTTTTTCAGATACATGCGTTGCACGCAGGACTTTCAATAAACGTTCTTCGCGGATCATGCCAGCATCTCCTCAACCAGCTTCACAGCATCAGCTGTAATAACAACTTTATCAAAGGCGATCAGGCTAGCTGGATCGATACCTGTCGCATCACGCACATCAACCTTGCATAAGTTGCGAGCAGCAAGGGAAAGATTCTTATCCAGTTTACCAGTCACGATCATTACATCTCCGAGCTCCATTTCTTTCAGTTTCTGTGCCAATACCTTTGTTTTAGGTGATTCTACAGAGAACTGTGCAACCACTATCAGCCGCTCTTGACGAACTAACTCAGACAAAATACTTTTCATCGCGCCACGATACATCTTTTTGTTTACTTTTTGATTGTGATCTTGTGGCTTAGCAGCGAAGGTAACACCACCAGAGCGCCAAATCGGGCTTTTTATAGAACCTGATCGCGCACGGCCAGTACCTTTCTGACGCCATGGCTTTTTTCCGGAACCAGTCACTTCAGCACGGGTCTTCTGAGCACGGGTGCCTTGACGGCCACCTGCTGCATAAGCAACAACAACCTGGTGTACCAGCGCTTCGTTGAAATCACGACCGAAGGTAGTTTCGGAAACAGTCAGCGCGCTTTTCGCGTCTTTCAATACTAATTCCATTGCTATCCCCTTACCCCTTCACAGCGGGTTTAACGATCAGGTTTCCACCGGTTGCGCCTGGTACAGCACCCTTAACCAGTAATAAATTACGGACCAAATCAACTCGTATTACTTCCAGGCTTTGAACAGTCACGCGCTCGTCACCTAGTTGACCGGCCATTTTCTTGCCTTTAAACACTTTGCCAGGACTTTGGTTCTGACCGATAGAACCTGGAACTCGGTGAGATAAAGAATTGCCATGAGTAGTATCTTGGGTACGAAAATTCCAACGTTTTACAGTGCCTGCAAACCCTTTACCTTTAGATGTGCCGGTAACATCAACTTTTTTAACTGTAGCAAAGATTTCTACACTAATTTCCTGACCTATTGTGAACTCTTGACCTTCTTGAAGTCGAAATTCCCAAAGTCCACGACCTGGCTCAACACCAGCTTTAGCGAAATGGCCCGCTTCCGGTTTGGTTACACGGTTTGCTTTTTTTCTACCGGCAGTGATCTGAATGGCAGGATAACCATCAGTATCCAGATTTTTAACTTGAGTCACACGATTCGCTTCGATTTCAATTACGGTTACTGGAATAGAAACACCATCTTCAGTGAAGATACGTGTCATACCCATTTTTTTACCGACTAAACCCATCATTGGTTTCACCTCTCAATCGCTGAATAACCTAATCAACCTAAACTAATCTGCACATCTACACCAGCAGCCAGATCAAGACGCATCAGCGCATCAACGGTTTTCTCGGTTGGCTCAACGATGTCAACCAAACGCTTGTGAGTCCGAATCTCGTACTGATCACGCGCGTCTTTATTTACGTGGGGTGAAATGAGAACAGTAAAACGTTCTTTGCGAGTTGGCAGCGGAATCGGACCACGGACTTGCGCACCGGTGCGCTTAGCGGTCTCGACAATTTCCGCAGTTGATTGATCAATTAATCGATGATCAAACGCTTTCAGGCGAATACGGATTCTTTGGTTCTGCATGAGACCAGAGCTCCAATTATTTATAATTAAAAACCACTACTCGCACCCATTTTAATGAATGGGGGAGTGTAATTGTCATATGTAACCCCCATATCGGGGGTGTTGTGTTAAGGTAACACTAACTGGACTCGGTTTGTCTGCTAAACCGAGGTTTACTTTTATCTATAAGCATACGCATTATAAGCAAAATAAACAGGAAAGCAAGCCGGGCTGGGTATATGCCCAATATGTTGCTACTATTGACTGAAGGAAAACATACAAGCAGAAAATGTGTTCAATGCAATCTTTAAAACTTGCATACAGGCATAAAAAAGGACACCGAAGTGTCCTTGCATGCCTTTATGCATTAAAGGATAATGTTAGCAACAATACCGGCACCAACGGTACGTCCACCTTCTCGAATCGCAAAACGCAACCCATCATCCATTGCTATTGGGTGAATCAAGGTCACAACCATATTTACATTATCGCCTGGCATCACCATCTCAACTCCTTCTGGAAGTTCAATGGTTCCTGTTACGTCAGTAGTGCGGAAGTAGAACTGCGGGCGGTAACCTTTAAAGAATGGTGTATGACGCCCCCCTTCTTCTTTACTCAGAATATATACTTCGGAGTTAAATTTAGTATGTGGCTTGATAGAGGCTGGCTTTGCCAGTACTTGTCCGCGTTCAATATCTTCACGTTTAATACCACGCAACAGAATACCAACGTTCTCACCTGCACGACCTTCGTCTAGTAATTTACGGAACATTTCAACGCCGGTACAGGTAGACTTAACAGTGTCTTTAATACCAACGACTTCAAGTTCTTCACCAACTTTTATGGTGCCGCGCTCAACACGACCAGTCACAACTGTACCACGACCAGAGATGGAAAAAACATCTTCGATCGGCAGGAGAAATGGCTTGTCAATAGCACGCTCTGGTTCTGGAATGTAATTATCCAAGTGATTAGCTAGCTCGATTATTTTAGCTTCCCACTCCACATTACCTTCTAGCGCTTTCAGCGCGGATCCGCGTACTACTGGAAGATCTTCACCAGGGAAATCGTAAGCAGAAAGCAATTCACGGACTTCCATTTCTACTAGCTCAAGTAGCTCTTCATCATCAACCATATCGCACTTATTCATGAATACGATAATGAAAGGAACCCCAACCTGACGAGCCAACAGGATATGCTCACGGGTCTGAGGCATTGGTCCGTCAGTAGCAGCAACTACCAGGATAGCACCGTCCATCTGAGCAGCACCGGTGATCATGTTTTTTACGTAGTCTGCGTGACCTGGGCAGTCAACGTGGGCATAGTGGCGCATCGGAGTGTCATACTCAACGTGTGAAGTATTTATGGTAATACCACGAGCTTTTTCTTCTGGCGCATTATCGATCTGGTCAAACGCACGGGCGGAACCACCGTAGTTTTTAGCCAAAACAGTGGTGATTGCAGCAGTGAGGGTGGTTTTACCATGATCAACATGGCCGATAGTACCAACGTTAACATGCGGTTTGGAACGTTCAAACTTTTCTTTAGACACGATTATATTCCTTACTCTTCTGCTCTCTCCTATGGAGAGAGCACTGGATCAATGTGTTAAACCTACAAGCTTATTTGCTACGAGCTTCAATCACTACCATAGCGACATTGTTCGGTGCTTCAGCATACTTAAGGAATTCCATGGAGTATGAAGCACGGCCTTGGGTCTGGGAACGAAGATCAGTAGCATAACCAAACATTTCAGATAGCGGGACCTGAGCGCAGACAGTTTTACCGGTGGTAGTATCATCCATTCCTTCGATCATACCTCGACGGCGGTTTAAGTCACCAATTACGTCACCCATGTAATGTTCAGGAGTTTCGATCTCAACCTTCATTACAGGCTCAAGTAGAACTGGTTTAGCTTGCTTAAACGCGTCTTTAAAGGCAATAGAGGCGGCTAATTTAAATGCCAACTCAGAGGAGTCTACATCGTGGTAAGATCCATAGTGCAAACGGATCTTAATATTAACAACCGGATACCCCGCTAGTGGGCCAGACTTCAGCTGTTCCTGTATACCTTTATCAACAGCCGGGATAAATTCCTTGGGAATCGTACCGCCCACGATGTCGTTAACAAATTCGTAACCTAGGCCACCTTCCTCTAGCGGCATCATGTCGATTACAACGTGACCATACTGACCGCGGCCACCAGACTGTTTAGCGTGTTTACCTTCAACATCTTTAATTTTCCCGCGAATCGTTTCACGGTAAGCAACTTGCGGCTTACCTACGTTCGCTTCAACGTTAAATTCCCGGCGCATGCGATCAACAAGAATATCTAAATGCAGTTCGCCCATACCTGCGATAATGGTCTGACCAGATTCTTCATCAATCCGTACCCGGAATGATGGGTCTTCTTTCGCTAAACGAGCTAATGCCAAACCCATTTTCTCTTGGTCAACTTTAGTTTTTGGTTCTACCGCTACAGAGATCACAGGCTCAGGGAATTCCATGCGCTCCAGCACGATTACATCGTTTGGATCACAAAGTGTATCTCCGGTAGTGACGTCTTTCAGACCTATAGCAGCAGCTATATCACCTGCACGTACCTCTTTGATCTCTTCACGTTTATTAGCATGCATCTGAACGATACGACCCAGACGCTCTCGAGCACTTTTCACAGAGTTGAATACGGTATCGCCAGATTTCACTACACCGGAGTAGACACGGAAAAATGTCAGGTTACCCACGTATGGATCGGTCGCAATTTTGAACGCTAGAGCAGCAAATGGCTCTTTGTCATCAGAATGACGGGACCCGGCGGTGTCTTGCCTGTCGTCCAGAATACCGTTGATAGCAGCTACATCTGTCGGGGCTGGCAGGTATTCGATAACCGCATCCAGCATTGCCTGGACTCCTTTGTTTTTAAAGGCAGAACCACACGTAACTAAAATAATTTCGTTATTTAGTACGCGCTGGCGTAGCGCTTTCTTAATTTCTTCCTCGGTCAGTTCTTCACCTTCCAAGTATTTATCCATTAGCTCTTCTGAAGCTTCAGCCGCAGATTCAACTAGATTCTGACGCCATTCTTCAACCAACGCTTGCATTTCTGCCGGAATCTCTTTGTATTCAAATGTCACCCCCTGATCATCATCTGTCCAGTGGATAGCTTTCATTTTTACCAAATCGACAACACCGCTAAATGTCTCTTCTGCACCGATAGCAAGTTGTAACGGTACTGGGTTTGCTACTAAACGAGACTTGATTTGTTCCACCACTTTCAAAAAATTAGCGCCCATGCGATCCATCTTGTTGACAAATGCAATGCGAGGCACTTGATATTTATTAGCCTGACGCCATACGGTTTCAGACTGTGGCTGAACCCCACCCACACCGCAATAAACCATTACCACACCATCTAGAACTCGCATCGATCTTTCTACTTCAATAGTAAAGTCAACGTGACCTGGCGTGTCTATAATGTTTACGCGATGCGGTTCAAACTGCTTGGCCATACCTGACCAAAATGCAGTAGTTGCTGCAGAAGTTATGGTAATACCACGTTCCTGCTCTTGCTCCATCCAGTCCATAGTCGCAGCACCATCATGGACTTCACCGATTTTATGGTTTACACCGGTATAAAAAAGAATACGTTCGGTAGTGGTGGTTTTACCGGCGTCGATGTGAGCACTGATACCAATATTACGGTAGCGCTCAATAGGTGTTGTACGGGCCATTTTATTCCTTATTGCCTTAGCCGTTCAGATTTAGTTAGCCAAGCAGATTGGTTTGTTGAATCGATTGCCTGCTTAGGCATAACTAGTGCATGTCCATTACCAACGGTAATGGGCGAATGCCTTGTTGGCTTCAGCCATTCGGTGAACTTCTTCACGCTTCTTAACAGCTAAACCTTTGTTTTCTGCTGCGTCAGATAGCTCGTTCGTCAAACGGAGAGCCATGGATTTATCACCGCGTTTACGAGCAGCATCAATAATCCAACGCATTGCTAAAGCATTACGACGAACCGCACGAACTTCAACCGGCACCTGATAAGTAGACCCGCCAACGCGGCGCGACTTAACTTCTACCACTGGGCAAACGTTGTAGATCGCGGCTTCAAAAGATGCAAGATGATCTTTACCAGAAAGTTTAGTTAGGGTCTCTAACGCAGAGTAGACGATACTTTCAGCAATCGATTTTTTACCGTCTACCATGAGTATATTGACAAACTTAGCCAGTAATTCAGATCCAAACTTGGGATCTGGCAAAATTTTACGTTGACCGATTAAGCGACGACGTGGCATGAGGATACTCCGTTGTTAATTCAGGGTTGTCCAAAACTATACGAGTTTATTTTAAAATTAAAGTAAAAGGCTTGGCCTTACTTAACAGAGCATAATTAAGCCTTTGGCTTCTTAACGCCGTATTTAGAACGTGCTTGCTTACGGTCTTTTACACCGGAGCAGTCTAGTGCACCACGGACGGTATGGTACCGCACACCTGGCAAGTCTTTAACACGGCCGCCACGGATTAGGATCACAGAGTGTTCCTGCAGGTTGTGTCCTTCACCGCCGATGTAGGAAGTAACTTCAAACCCGTTAGTTAAGCGCACACGACATACTTTCCGCAGTGCGGAGTTTGGTTTTTTCGGGGTAGTTGTATATACGCGTGTACACACACCACGTTTTTGCGGGCACGCTTCCAGCGCTGGGACATTGCTTTTAGTAGCTTTCACAGAGCGGGGTTTACGAACCAACTGATTAATTGTTGCCATTCAACAGCTCCTGGGTTTTCTTCATGCATGCTTCGTAAGCATGTAATAAATCCTTCTCGTATGTGCTTTTACTAAAATACGAGGGCTTAGAATTTTATTGCTGCTCCGAAGAGGTGTCAAGAAATATACAGCATTACCGTTATTACCACGCCATTTGACTACAATGCTTTTCTGTGAGTGTCACGAAGTGGTTATATCCAATAATAGTGATTTGATTCGAACAACAACCTACTAATCCTCTAGCCTCTAAATCGGCTTTCAGCGCATACAAGGATATTGGGGCCTTAAGCAGTAATGCAAGGTAAGCACTCCCCGCTAGACCCGCCAAGACACCGTCCTGCAGCAGCAAGACGTCGCCTTCTACAATCAGGCGTAATAATGTAGGTAAGTCACATTGGGAGGGCGAATGGCTCAGGGTATATAGCATTATACGCTCCTCGCTAAAAAGTCATTACTTTATCATAACCTGCTAGCCTACATCGTAATTCCTCAGGCTCCAGGATTTCTGCGGGCAGGACCCAGCCTGTCACCTGAGCTAACCCTCGCTCTTTCAACGAGGCCAAGCACAAATGACACCGCTGAACACCATACAGTGGTAATGCGTGAAAGGTGACGATGTAATTACGAGATAGAATTTTTTCTGGCTCCTGTCCTTGCAATAATTGGAATACGCCATCACCAATAAAAAACACACCCAAATCTTCGCTCAATGCTGAAGTGGCGAGTAACGCATCCAGACCTTCCCTACCGCTAGCGTTACCATGTGGCCCATGGGTAAAAACAAAAGCAAATTTTTTCATGTAATCTCTTAAAACTGCACTATACGATCGCAACTGAGAAACGCTTCTGCCAATGCACTTAATCCAATAAGGGTGAAGCCAGGTTGTAAATTAAAGGTCCTCAGCCCTTGCTGCCGCGCTTCTTTTTTATTAGTCACACCACGGCGCAAAGCCGCTGCAATACAGACATTAAGCCTTACACTATGCTGCTGCGCCAATTGCCTCCATGCACGAACTAAATCAAACTCATCACCTGCAGGTGCAGTCAATTGGTTGGCGTTAAGCACCCCCTCGCGGTAAAAAAACACGCTAGACATACGGTGCCCTTTATCTAAAAGTGCCGAAGCGAACTGATAGGCACTGCTGGCCTGCTGGGTCCCATAGGCGGGGCCGGTGACCAGCACACAATAATTAATCACCAAAAAATCCCTGCCTAAGCCGAAGCAATTGTTATTTTTGAGCTGAGCTTTATACATATAAACAGCTCTGTATAGAAATTAAGGCGTACAACCACCTAGCTGATCATATCGTTTATATAAAAATACCTTTGAATAGAGGCTGAGAAACTCATGCTAATTCTGAGCATGATTTACAACACTCCGATCGGTAAGTTAACTTCTAAAAGAGTTGACTCTAGGGTTTTTCCTTCCATATCTTCAACAACAAAGGCAAATTAAACAAAGAAGACAGGTATTGCATCTCCAACGTAATAAAAGTAACAGGTTCTATTAGAGCAGCACATCCACGTTGAAAGGTCACACCAAGATTGATAAACAGAAAGTCGATCAGTCATTGCTCGCGAATGGCCATGAAATTACTATGGTCACTTTTTATCAAAAACAGATTTCCCCGCGAGTAAAAAAAGGTTTCTGATAGGCGCTGTGGTTGCCTAGCGCCTTATATAAAGATATAAAACGCCAGATCCGTAATTCACAAACTAAGTTTGCGCTCGGGATATTTACCGTTAGGCATGCAAATACCTGGCCTATTTAAGTTTTAACTTACGCAGCATGACCTTAAATTGGCTGTTGTTCAGCAACAGAAAAACTGCAGCACCGCTTTATACCGTGTCAGGCTTTTGTGATCAATGGTCCCTAAACGACGATTAATTAATTAATATAAACCTATTCTTCTTCCTAGAAAATAGAAAAATTTGTTTATCACAACGGCATAGGCTAAGTTTTTAGTACACAACCTAGAAATGACATGTCATTATATATTAACACTAATAAGGTTAGTGTCGCCACTTACTTATACGAAGCATTCACGTTAAGCCAAACACCTAGTAGACGTCAAGTGAATCAGTAAAGAAATTATAAAGAGCAGCGTGAAAGGCTTCTAACAATACGGATAACCGTCAATATTATTTCGTGTTGGTGTCACCTATTGTTACCACTTTTGTATCTCCTTTCTGTGACGCTTTTACATCCAGTAATTCAACATTAAATACAAGCGTAGAATTGGCCGGGATACCTGGAACGCTAGTTTTATCATAGGCCAATACCGGTGGGATAACCAGTTTAATATTGCCGCCTTTCTTTGCGTGTTTTAGACCTTCTCTCCAGCCTGGCATAGCGCCATCCAAACGGAATGAAAATGGCTCGCCACGCGCATAAGAATTGTCAAATTCAGTGCCATCAATCAATGTTCCTTTATAGTTAACAACAACTATATCGCTATCTTTTGGTATTGCTCCAGTCCCTGATTTTTCTACCTGATACAGCAGGCCGGTCTTAGTTGTCTTTACGCCTTTTTCTTTGGCGAAGGCGGCTCGATAGTTAAGACCCTTAGCGCCGTTTTCTTGTGACTCTTTCTCCATTTTCGACTGAAAAGCAGCCTTTAGGCGCACTTCAAAGCTCTGTAGAGTTTTCTCGATATCTGCATCACTTAGTTGCGTCTTGTCCGAAAAAATATCCTGGACGCCAGCCATCAACTGGTTTTTATCTAGTGTGATACCCAGCTTTTCTTGCTCTTTAATAGCATGCCCAATGTAACGCCCCAGAGACACACCCAGTGCGTAAGCGACTTGATCATCATAGTTATTGAATTTGTCAGTGCTAAAGCTTGACTTTGTATCAGTAAACATAACGACCCCTACCGGTTTGGGGATATCATGAGCCATGGCCGTAATTGAGCTTATAGCCAAAGTGATGGCAGTTACCAGAAGTATAAATTTATAGAAATATTTCATCCATGCCTCCCGTTTCTAACGATACCAATTAATTATTCATTAATTATACTTGACTAACTATATAATGAACGATCTGAAAGATAGTGGCACTGAATATAGCTCAAATTAATAAGCGTGTGATTTTATGTAAAAGTGTCTTTAGAGTTCAGCCGTTATGATACATTAGATTCCATCTACCTTTATCCAGCAACGTTATAAAAAAGTTTAATAACTATTCAAGGATTTAGCCTTGCCTAAATAATATAGTGCAGGGACACTCGGCGACAAAGATTGACGTTAATATCATAAAGGGATTAGGATTGAACACCTACCCAATAGGTATTTATCATTTAGCCTTCTCAAACAGGAAGTACCTAAAAAACAGCAGAATTCAGTTCATATTTGGAAAGTGAAGAATGCAAAAGTAAAATAGAAAATAACACCGCTTAATAAGCTTAAGATCTTAATCATCTTATATATTTCCTCATGTGCGATACTGATAAATACAACCTGCCACTGTAACAACTTGAGGAATCAGACACCGTTTAACCTGTTAGGAGCTGACTATAGAAGACTTTGACCAGGAAGTTGTTAAGAACTAAAAAACAGAAATTATAAAATAGACGTACACTGTCATATTATAATCAAACAACTAAGTTATACACACCTCTATGATTTCTAAATAGTTAGAAGAGGCGCGGTCATTACACCATTGCTATACCATAGCAATAGTGCTCAATTAATTGCCATTACCTTAGCAGTTTTTGCCATAATTATAATCACCGACTGAGAGCCACATAAACGATCACTTTGATCATGGTGATGATCACACTCAACATCATCAGGACCGGATGCAAATTATGCAGGGTCGTTTCGAAGTAGCTTACCACTCTGATTTTGAAGTTCAGTGTCTAACTGGCTAAGATATAATTCCCATAAGCCAGGACATCCCTAGAATATATTTAAATGATTTAACTAACACTTCAATCTAATTAGCATGCATGAGGAAATGCATACCAACCTACCATGCACTTACACGAATAAGCAAGTCTTTCGGGACACGCTTCACTAAGTTTCTGCCCTGGTTGTTGGCTGCTTATTTATCCCAAACTTTAAATTTGAAGGGATTAAATTTATTTCTAGCCTAGAATCGGCTTCTAGACTTGCAATAAAAAGATTGCGCCCTGTAGATGTTCCAGAAATACACTAACCGGAGACTTGTCAAAAAATGTAAATGACGGTAAGTAATTTTCATCACTAAAGTTTAGTACTGCTATGAAATCCCTTAGAACTAGCTACTTGAATACGACCTGCCATGAGGAACCGTGAATTTACTACTGCGCAGATTGCCTGAGCAACCTGCCCTACTTTACTTGCCTCAGTAAATACGTCTAACCATACTAGCCTGAATTGACAATATAGATCACTTCCTTCTGTTACTAGATATACTGACTGACTATTTTGTTCTAGTTTGCTCGGCACTAGACGTTACAACAGTAATTAGATTAACCTGATCTTCACGCAAATCCACTAACGTTTCTTTCGTATCAGGACCCGAACATATGATATCACTAATAGATGGCTGACGTTATACAAACCTACCTGTTCTCAGACTTATGCACCTAGTACCTGGCGTTGAACACACACCTCACTTTTCTATTGCACTATAGAAAGTTGTTCCAATTTACTCTTTAACTTTTGTATGTGGGTAATTTCCGTTACTGCGCGCTGGGTAAACAGCGTCAGATCTAACTGCATCAGCGAATCTAAGTAAGAGAATACTACTAATATAGTAATTAAATTAATGTAGATACATGCCAACACTAGTAGCGATTTCACTAACGCCAATTCGCTAGAGCATGTGTCATACCTAAATACTGTTACACCTAATCATAACAACTTATACACCCAAACCTAAAGACAGACGCGCGCGCCTACAAGAATACTCAGCTTCGGAAAATTATTCCTACACAAGCTCATGAACGCCAAACTACCTTCTAATGCATTGAAGTACTGACCGCTCGCAAGCGATTTTCCCAGATCTTAAAGAAAATAACAATTTCAGCTTAGTAGAATTACTGTAATACAGATTATGCTAATAGGTATAGCGCACTAACGTAGTTATAGTACTAATATCTCGCCCATTTTGTCGACATCAACAGATAGTTGCTTATATCAGAAAGCAGCTACTACCGACACTACTCATCTATGATTCATCATCTTTAGCAATATGACTTCTCCACGTTTATAGTTTGCACGTTATCATAGAAACCCTACGTGCAGTGGTAATCTGCATCAGCATCAGCGTAGCCATCATCGCTGATGTGCTTACTCACGAGTAGGGTTGCAGTGTAGCAAACTGCTATAGTTGCTACACTCCAGCATCAGAACACAGCAAAAGACACCTTATAATCCTTAATTAGCACACGATAAAATCGCACGTAAAATACAGTGAAAGCCAAACATAACGAGCTATTACATAGACCACTATTGACTAAATACTAACCAGTATAAATACGCCACACAAGCCGTCACCAAGAAGACTTCTTCGTATGCTAATATTTAACTTTATCTCAAGCGAGATGAAGAGCCTCACAAAATCAGTCTTTTAAACGAGCCATGAGATCTCTAGGGCATAGCTATATTGAATCTCACCAGCAATATACCGGCGATAAAAGTAGTAAGCATCATCGATAAGTCAGATATATTGATAAAGAGCGCTGTGCTCAGAACCAGACACAGTCCTGTAACAGTGTTATATTGTACACACAAGAAGCGGAGAGATCCTAGAATAGGGCCGCAATAGCAAACATCCGTCGAGGGGGTATAACACTAACGCCACACCTTAGGCACTCTCTTAGCTGCATTACTAATGCTGTCAGCACCTCGTGACAATTCTCGGCTAAGATCGGGATCAGTTTTACCACTTAAATGAGCAACACGCTATGAAAGAACATCGCCGACTACCTAACTAACAGCATCCGTTGTTATTCAAGGCTTCTCACAAGTAAGTTACAACTCCATAGTGGCTAGAAATGATCTCCACTTTCATACCCTGATTACAGCAGATCGCTAGGCAAAATTTGCTAAATATAGCAGTGTCCTAATAAATACTACCCCGAGAAAGGTCTACCCAGCAGCACATCTCAGATCGAATGCGTAGCGCATATGGTTGACTAGAATTCAATGACATCAGGACGTCAAATATCAGGAAACCTGCCCTTAGTTAATCAACTGATGTATTCATAAAAATCGCGACTAATACCCAGTACAGGAACCAATGGCAGACAAGTAATCAAGTAAACCAACGCTGCGCCAATTCCAACAGGCAGAGAAACGAAACCGTCACTGCCAAAAAGCAAGAACAAAATGGTGAGTAATGAACAACCAGACTGGTCTGGCGTATTACAACCTGTACTGTTGGCGAAACACGCGATAGCACACATTCCCATCTTCTTTCAAGAATGCAGATCATCTCTCACCATATAGAGGATGTTAAAATAAATAACATGATCCTCATACAGAACTAGTTTCTTGGTGACTGTTAATAAACCATCAAGATAGTGCACATACAAATCGTAATCAGTGACGTGCCCAACCGGGTGTGGCAACCGGGATCAAACCCCACTTAGCCGGCGCTTTGCGTATTTGCAACTTCAAATACAGCAAACAAGATAAGGCCATGGCAAGATCATGCCTTGTATGGCATGATGACCTCCTATTCATCACACAAACATCGACTAAAAAGCTCACGTCATACACACTAATACCTTAGATAAGATTTAACACACCTGAATATATGCACTAGTGATTGCATTTGAATTGCTAAAAATCAGACATGGTACTTTCGACCTAGTTGAGAACGCAATTTCGACGATTCATCCAAGTTAAAAGCTCTAGCTAATGTGCAAACACGGCGGTGAAAATCTAGGGTCTTAGCACTGCTGAAGGGAAAATCACAGGGAATGGCAACAATGAAACCATCCAAAACGGTTACGTACTAGCCAGCGCCAACCAGAAACTGTTAGCACTGAATCTACTAATAGCTTATATTTCATAATGGAAACTGTACGTTAGATTAACTATATGATGCATTGCAGATCGCTAACGCGCGCATAACGCCCACAGTATGTTGTCACATTAAATAGGAACTGGTTGTTATCAACGCGACTATAATTAAAATCCAAACAAAGATACTTTATCGCCTCGCCTACTGCAGTGAATAGCTGGAAAGTCTGATATTTGCCTTATCCAGAAGTTGGCTCCTGCTTTTAACCCAGCTCAGGCGCCGATATGCGACTCGACCGTACTCGCCCTTGATGACACAACCAAGCATCTGGATCTCGATGTGTTATCTGATTTAGGCAGTGGCTAGACAATCACTCAGCTAGACCACTAGTAATCTCCAATGACTATGATGCCTTGTTCCCCTCCTCGACAAGACCCTGCATATAAAACAGCGGACTATGAGTAAACGGACCGGTCAAGATACGTTCTTTGCACAAAAACGTTCGACTAAGCTAACACAGCAGAGATCAGAATATCAAACCAAAAATTAGAAAGAGCGCATCTGTAAAATAGAAATATAACCCCGTTCACTAACTCCTCACTCCAAGTAAAGACAAATCCGCATTAAAATACTAAACCTCATAGGGTTGATCGCTTCTGTGGGCATCGATAACATATCTAGAGCCAGTTTCTCACACCAAATAAAGTATAAAATCCGCTACTACGCATAAGATAAAAAAATCTGCACTAGTGATGGCTAAAAGCTAATACTGACATGAATCAAACTCAATGTTCGCGCCAACTCGCTCATCATCGTACTCACCCTAAAGAGCGCTTCCCAATAAACACTGATCAAACTGCTGGCTCGCTCTCTAAAACTGCTCCAGCTCTATATGCCCTAAGCCAAAATAAAACTTAGCTATGTCGTTCAAAATTGACTGGAGCAACTTTACGGCAATGACATCGTCGATGTCACAGCTAATTCGTATAACCCCTGGCTTGTATTAAAGATAACGAATCAATTATCTCTGGATGATTTTGACTTCTCAAATAATCAATTATCCGTAACCATCGCCTGTTTCTCCATCGGAGAAAGACACAACTAGTTCTCGCGCTAATCCTATAAAACCACCCTCATCTCGTAGCATCCAATAGAATAAGCAGCTGCCTGTCCCTTGATATGCAACAGACGATCAACAAAGCACTGATCGATGTCGCACGCAGGCATACTATGTTACATCTTTTTAGCCTGCCATAACTTATTGCGCTCTACCAGTAATGACCTGTATCTCCTGCACGACAAATGAGTGACGTATTTATACACATTCTGCATTGACTACAAGTCAATGAGTAATGATTAATGCATAGCTTAAAAAGCTAGCCATCTTGGCTAGAGAATAAAAGTGGCCATAACAGATATCTGCGCGTACAGGTTAACCCCCATACAGCAAAATCCCGCACCCGAACTAACCCACTGCGCAGGTAGAATACGCAATTTCAACAATAGATGGGGACACAACCTGCCTAGTAATCAGAAGTGTAATAATGTGCTTGGAGCCACAGAAGAAGTTGAAAATCTGCCCTAATCTTTCAACTGCTAATATTTACTACTGCCGTGACTATCATCTGAAAAGAATAGCGGATGTGAGCAAAAGAGTTAAAAGCAACCATACAACATAGGCGGTAAATGCAGAAACACAGCCGCTTAACCCTGATAAGAAAGCTTTATCCTACAAAAATCGGAGGGGACGTCACCTGTAGTGCCATTACGCCAGATAATGTACAATAGAATAATTCTACGGCACGCAGCAATTATACAAAAACAGTACATCATACTCTTAGTATCCTAACGGAATTGAAATCCTGGTGTGGTAAGCTGGGCAAATAAAAGGTTAACGACGCTTCACCATCTTATGCTGTTAGATCGACACGCCGCTACGCTACAGTGTTGAGTGTAGAAAGCACCTAGCTATACTGGCAGGTAGTTACATACTACCGCGTGGGACACCAATAAATTTTATACGCTTGCTTCCAATTTTAGTTGTCTTTTTTACTGCCAGATTCTTTTTATGAAGGAATAACTGACTGTAGCCATATTAAATCTGCCGCCTACTCACCATCTTTTATCTAGCCCACATTGATCCATCAGTGCAATGCCATTGACTTATAGCCTATATGCACGGGAAGTAGACACCTTGTTTCCGCCAGTCGTCTCTATCGACGACTTATCGAGCCAAGTGATATCAATGTGCCAGGTATCATAATCCGACGGATTTAAGCACCCTAAGTATCTGTGTTGCCATTGGATCCACGTCGATGACGCATAAGTAATCAAATAATTGTGCATATCCAAAAACAGCCAGTAAATTCCTAGATAAAATACCAGAGATGGGGTACTAGCGATAAGTTTGACAAGCACCTGCGCCGACCAACCGCAACACACCGAATTCAAATACCAGTCAAAATATTTAGTACCGCACTTGCCAATAATAGAGATCGATAAGCATCTTTCCTACGATCAAACCTTATAACCAAGGCCAAACTTACAACCATGCCACACTGTGCTGAATGCTATGAAGGGCACTTTCTATACGTGAGAATACCAAAAAGATTTGTAATTTTTAAGACTAGCTGATACCGAACAAAATTACTGTCGGCAGAAATCAGTCGCTGCCGGCAGCACAAGATCAATGTTAATAAGAGGACCCCCGCATATCCATCATCATTGCAATCAGCATGCCCTTTTTTGTTGAACCTATGCTCATCAAAAGAGATATTGGCACAACATGCCATTGCTAAAGTCAATAACTACACGCATGACAAATAGTCGATAAAAAAGCTTCAGCCGCTTCGCTGCTACAGCAGCGAACTAGCTGAATTCAAGACCACCAGCGCCACAACCTACCTTACAACCAGCACCAGTAATAAGAGCTTCCCATTAAGCTAAATATAGCGTAGCAGGTAGAAATACTAAACCACCTTCACCTAAGGTGGTAAAGGTACCTTCAGAATAACATTCACAGGCTGATAGCCAGATATAACACTGTCGGAACACGCACCTGGAACATATGTTCTGAAAAAGCATACAGTGCACAACAAGAAATAGCTGCTAGGTACGGATCATTCTTACCGGCTTACCGTCAGTTAGGTGATGCCAACACAGTGACGTATTCTCACAGAGAGCTAGCAAATAAATTGATTTTTTTATAAACTTACAAACTAACATATTTTAAAAAGTGCTCGGCCGCTCACTAATGCCAGCCAATTCAAAAACTAAACTCAGTTTCTTCGCCACATTACCCAATGGCAAAAACTCATATTGTAGCACTGTGCTCTGTTCATAGGTTTGGTTGTTCACTAGCATAATATCTGTGTTTAGTGATCTCTATTGCTGTTAATGACGAAACACAACTAGCATTCGAATTTAAGTACGCGGTTTTCCTGACCTCCAACATATTATGCACCTGTGCTAGCCCTGCACTAACCACCTAAAAGCATCGAGCAAGTTAGCGCATCGCTAATATTCTGAACAAGTTGAGTTAATTCTAAGTATCTTACGTCTTTAAATTTGTAATGCAGCCTGCCCGATTAGATTACGTTTGCTCACATTTGCTCTGTCATAACTATCAATCTAAGGATTCTTACTCTGCTCCTTGAGAAACTCAGCACTATTTTAGGATCGCTTGTTTCGGCAACTACCTAAGTTGGATAATCTAGAATACCAATTGCAGACACACCCCACCCATCCCTCTCCAGCATCTTCGCCTCAGATATAGCAGACAGGTTCTCATGCGTACTTAGATTCATCCGATCTTGAAGCTATTTCTCGATCTTTATCAGATAAACTGCTTGCCAAACAGGCTATAACTGGTAAAGAACACAGCAGTTTTGAATATTGATCAGCTACATCCGTACGTACAAACCCAACAATCGAACCTTAGTACCCCTACTGCTGTTTTTTTTTAAAATTGGTTATCACCTTCACCTTATTCACCTAGTTAATTGACTAGACCTGCCCATACTAGATGCCATCAATATGTCAACTTTACCAGAGAACGAGGAGATGGTACCCGCTACAAACTTAGGCCTGTGCCCGCGCTTATTTAGGGTGAAAATCTAACTGCTCAAGTAAGCTAAGGAGCCTGCAATAGGCGGTGAATAAGGCGCTGGGAAATATACGTAGCGATCAAACCCGGTGCAATCTTACACAACACCGTGATTACACGATCTACCCAGACGCGATGAAGATTCAGATCACTCGACAGGAAATTCGCTGATTTGTTAATGACTCGCGAGAGGCTATTAGCTACATTCTAAACATACTCGCACCAAAATACCAATTCCAACTCGCAGACAATGCCCTTGTTATCTAAGCCACACTTTAACCACACAAAAATAGCACAGAAAGCCCTTTTCTTTATCCGTGGAATCGTCTAGCTATATAGATCAACAGACTACCCCAATGATACAAATCACTAGCGATGACTTCTTCTGCATATCAGTAAAACAGCACCATGACAGCTCCAGTATACTGCAACTCTATCACTAAGTATGGGAAACACAGTTCACACGCGACCTGGCATTGAGGATGTTCAAGTTTCGAAGACAGCAGCACTGAGAACCTCATACGCGTTGTCGTATCACTGCAATGTTAAACATAGACTAATTAACATATCTGTGCGATAAATAGCAGTGCAAGCACGGTATTGCTTATTCATTTTCTGTAAAACTAGCATGGAACAGTTAGCGTATATAGGCTATGGTGTTCTTCAGTCGCACCACAACACATTCGCCGTATTGATTACCTGTAATGGTAATCGTTCTGTTGAGCAGGACAAATAGATGTCCGGCATAGATGTACCGTAGATTGTTCCGAATCTGCAACTTTATATCGTCTCAGAATCAGCGGCATCACTAGTGATTAGTTAGTAATTAATGGTCCTGTCACCGCTCCCAGATCATGAAACAGAACATGCTCAATCTCTATAGGCATTACCATAAACACCTTGGGTTATGTGGGATACCACCCGACATACGTAAGCACGTACGTGTATATAGAAAGAATTACAGAAATGCTATATGGTTTTAGCTTTATAGCCAGGGTACCTGATAACCTAATGACAGGCTAATTTAAAGCCGCTTCGTTAGCTTGTCGACCAAGTTGGCGAAAGTTAGATCGCCACAAGCGCATCAATTAGTTCTTATTTCGACACATACCGGGTGATAATCGCCAAGGCTACCGCTACAATTCCGACCAGGAAATCCATATGCTCTTTTCCTTTTTTATTAAAAACGCGAATTCTTTTGACTCCATCCGATAAGGTGGCTCATAAATAGCCAGGAAAAATGATGACAGGTAATGCAGCTTACTACTGGCGTTTGGCGATTCTCGACACTACTTTCAGTAGTCATTCAACCTAAACTTAGATAAATAAATATGCATACAACTAAATAAAGAAAGGAAACTAGCTTTAAGTTAATGATCTAGCAGGTAGTACCCCCCTACTGACTGAATATCGCCTGTGGGTGTAAAGAACACGTTTTCCAACACGACTCACTAGTGAGTGGCTATAATTTAATCGTTATTTCCGTTACTTTCCTTTAGTTAGTCATGCCAAAGTAGTTCGCCAGTCTCTTTTCGTTGCACTCAGGCAGACTCTAACGACTAAACCTCACCTGGTTATTCAAGACCTGGCAGACCTTGTACCAAAGATACGTGAGACAGAAGTCCCTGTTCATGGTCGGATGAACACAGATTACTTCATTAGTAAATACCTACTACAGCATCCCAATACCACAAAGATCCGGGATCGGTGATTTATCTGGAAACAACGGATAGATGCTAGCGAGATGCTACTTTTTGGGCTTACAAGCGCCTTTTTATCAATAAGTCACTGCAAAGCCAGCCGTACTGTACCCACTAATTCCAACTCATAATCACACTTTCCACACCCGAGCATCTAATGCGTAAACACATTGATACAAGTATGTAGATACATCAGTCTTGATTATCGCTTTAAAGTACGAGAAGCAGAAAAGAAATGTACTGCTCTACTGATTTATACTAATAGTGAAGGTCGGTAATTTCAGATTAATACCTCGATCTTCCTATGCCTAAACTTTATACGGCGCGAACCATTTGGTGACTAATAGCACGCGACATACTTTTAACAGTAGTCTGAATGATGCTATTATTTGCCGTCTTTACAGCCTTAAAACTTTGAATAGTAAGTTTTTTTCTCAGCAGACAAGCAACCTACACTTATCTAGGCTATGCATGATAAGCTTGCTTCTATATATCTTGGAGAGAAGATTTTTTCGACAGTTTTATATCAGGTCTCGCAAGAGACGTTTATTTATATATCAAATAAATGGCGGTGTATTGATTTTCTTATGCACTCTTTCTTACCTTAACATGCCAATCTTAAAGTAAACTGTAATCAGCATTGTTCATTTCATAAGATTTACATAGTCTAGTCCATCAAGAAATGACACTAACGCTTTATCTAACCCTAATTTAGGGATCACTGTCTTGGCGTTGAAACCCGGGTTCGTGAAACTTGTCATATTTTCAGCTTGCCCTTCCTGTTGATCGTGCAAAATCAAGATCCGCAAGCCGTACTGTAGCCACTTCCTAATATTCTTTCAGGAATACCTGGCGGATTCTGAGTAACACAGTCAAATAACCATACCTTTTAAATCGGTCCAGGGTAGGACATGTTAATGTTTTTCTAGTAGTAGTTCTGATAATACGTTACATAGGCGTACAATTCGTAAAAAACCAATAACTGCACCTCGAGCAAATCACCTGGCTAAATACTGCTAAGTTCGAATAACTCAAGCCATGATAAAAAAAAGGACCTAAATATAATCAAGCTGATTGATCGGTTTGTCTATGCCCAGTCAGGCGCTAATACCTGACTATAGGTTATTATACCTCATTGGATATGTGATATCTAAAAATAGTTTATCGGAAAGCGATTGTAATCGTACTGATTGAGCTTCACTAACCCGCGCTGCTTGGCAGCAATATATGGCTGTGCTAGATTTAAACTTTTCAGCATAGTCACTGAGATACGGCATTATCGTATATCGCTCTTTTTATATCTAATAACAGGAACAGGTTATTATTAGCAATTCAAAAAACAAGTTGCAATAAAGACTTTTATACTTTATGCGCAAGCAAGCGAGCCTAGTAAAAATGGTCAAAATAATACAGGATGACGCGCATTGAGCCGTCCTGGTATATCCCCTAGATATATATTGGCACACCGATTTTCGCAAACTTCTCAACCATTCTTGGAATCGTCACCTTTTTGGCAACTGGACATTCTACATTTAAGCTATCCCGATTGGGTAAGACTGGTCCCATCACAATATCCTATATCAGTGTCTGATATATCATCGCTTGAGTAATAATGCCCTCTGCACTCATTTTTTGCTCTAACCTGCCGGAAAGAACGCTTGTTGATATCACAAACACTTTAACCACAATTTATCCTCGTCAAGAGTAAGAAAGGGTTCGCCAACAGGGACCGATCCTAGAATAAATTTCCTATTATAAATACTGGAAGAAACACATTAAAAAGAGCAGCAATGCTAACAACTGCACAACTGGTGTATCGGGTGAAGGAAGGATGGCGTAGATTACGCAAAAAAGTGAGTACCGCTGAGCCGGTACATTCTGGCGCGGGCCGTCATTACCACTCAATATGTTATAAAGATTCTCTGTACATTCATACCTTTTACTTTGTTATAGAACATCGTGTAGATTAACCTAACTCTGTCTGTAATCGAGAACAGCGTTGTTTACCACATTTAGGAGGGAGAATAATCAGTAGCACGCTCTTTACTTGCAATCCGCGGGCAACCTATACCTATATTAACCACGCACGAGTTCGGTATTATCAGTGTCATGCTGGGTGTGCGCATAAGTAAATTATTTTATATACCAACCCTAATCCCCTGTATTCAATGTCATATCCTAGATATATTGCTTTCAATCCTATGTTTTATCTGTTCTTCAACTGTTCGACAAAAATCCGGTAGACAATAACGCTATGCTCTCTAGCGCAAATTCGATATTCCAGACAACAGTAGTGCAAACAACATGAATATTATGAGCGGCAAATAAGCTTAGAGCCGTCTTTTTATTAAAAAAGACAAAAAATGCGACTAAAGCACGCCTAAAAACAACAGTATTCCTTATTGATACCAAACAGAAAGCACTTCTCTTCTAAATAAGCGCTACCTCTAAGTAACTTAGGATATCTCTATTCTAAAACAATATGATAAAACAACACTGACAACTCAAACTCGCAGTCAAAATATGATAGCAAGTCAATTTTAAAAATGCATCACAAACTGTAAGACAATGAACTGATAAAATATACCGTAACTAATTCGAGTGGCAGGAAAGCGGAGACAATGATTCCCAAGCTTAGATAAGTAATTAAGAGTATTAACCTGCTCATGCACTGAGGTGCATAATAAAATCTAACACATAGTATACTTAAATGTAGAGGGTATGATTTACGAAAATCACTCTGATATAAACAGCCTTCCGATCAATCAAAATCAATCACTAGCCGCCCAGGGCGCAGCATGCCTATCTTTATCACACAATCAACGATGCCCTTGTGCCAAATAATCTAAAATAAAAAGATCTTTCATTACACCTACTTAATTGTATAAAAAAATAGGAAGGCACCATAGAATTCCTATCCTCTGTGATAGGATCTTCTCTCTAATGCCTATGTGTGGGATTTTCTCTGGTTTAGCAGGGCTACTCTCTGGCGCCTTGAGACGTGTTTATACTGGTTTCCTTCCAAGATAAGGAAGAGGACTACACAGCGACAAATCCATTATTACACAATTTAAATAGTGCTTTCAGTAAGCAGAATGCTGAAGTTCTTAGAACTTAGGCACATGATGATACCCATCATTATATTAACAAGTTACTTGTTAACGCAGTCACAGGCGTACACATAAGTTAAATATAATTAGTATACACACTTTGACAGGCAGAATCAGGTCTATATGATGAATAATAGCAACCGCATCAAACTCCTTTGGATCAGCTTCCTTGCATACGCACTCACTGGTGCTTTAGTGATCGTTACAGGGATGGTGATGGGGCATATTGCAGAATACTTTAACCTACCCGTTGCACGTATGAGTAATACCTTTACTTTCCTCAACGCTGGGATTTTGATTGCGATCTTCCTCAATGCCTGGTTGATGGAAATAAGCCAGCTAAAGAGTCAGTTGCTTTTCGGTTTTATCCTAATGATGCTGGCAGTGACTGGGTTGATGGTCGGCACAAATTTGCCCCTCTTCTCTCTTTGTATGTTTGTCCTTGGTGTAGTCAGCGGCATCACTATGTCAATAGGGACTTTCCTAATTACCCATATGTATACTTACCGCCAGCGAGGTTCACGTTTGCTGCTCGCCGATTCTTTCTTCAGCATGGCAGGCATGTTTTTTCCTATCTTAGCGGCCATGCTGCTAGATCGTCGCATCGGCTGGTATTGGATTTACGCTTGTATCGGCCTTCTGTACATTGGTATCTTCCTGCTGACACTATGTACTGAATTCCCAATGCTGGGCAAAAAAGATTCTGAAGCCCAGCCACCTCTGGCTAAGGAAAAGTGGGGTATCGGGGTATTGTTTCTATCAGTTGCCGCCTTGTGCTACATCTTTGGTCAACTGGGTTTTATTCAGTGGATCCCTGAATACGCCACCCAGTCGTTTGGCATGAATATAAACCAAGCCGGCAACCTGGTGAGCGATTTTTGGACATCGTATATGATTGGTATGTGGGTATTTAGCTATATACTGCGCTTTTTTGACTTGCAACGTATCGTCACAGTGCTCGCCTTCCTATCGACCCTCGCTATGTATCTATTCGTAAATACTGATAACCCTCATTATTTATGTTACTACATAATAGGCTTAGGCTTTGTTTCCAGCGCAATCTACACCACCTTGATTACCCTCGGCTCACTACAGACAAAAGTTCCCTCTCCAAAACTAGTCAATTTTATACTAACTTCTGGCACTCTCGGTACTATGCTTACCTTCGTTGTAACCGGTCCTATTGTGGCGAAAGGTGGTGCACACGCGGCGCTGATCACAGCCACTAGCCTATATGCAGCAGTAGTGGTGATGTGTATTCTGCTTGGTTTTGTTACTAAGCATCGGCGTCACAACTACGTACCGCATTAATCGCTAATTTAGCGACCAAAAGTCGTATTCCGTGTTCAAAACACTTGAACAATGTCGTGACGCGATACTAGTTCGTTATTGTTTTTATTTCTCTGAGCCGTTGCACGCTAAAAACAAGCTCTAGATCTTCTAGTCTCGACACTTAGTCGCCAGATCAGCAGATCTACTTACGTAATAAGCAACCAGGCAAAGGAAAATCAACCCTTACTTAAACTATTTGACGATGATCTCATCGTTACCACCTGTACAGATAGTGAATGCCGAGTCGGTGTCATGACAGAGTGCAAAGTTAGCCATGTTAAAGGCAGTTATAAAAACATCTGTAATCCATAAATTCACGCTAGTGCACAAACCAAGGCAACTAATTTAGAAAGACCCCATTATAATATCATTCACAACATTTCATTATTCGATAATAATGAGCACGTTCCCAATACAAGCAAGATACTGCTTGCCTTCCTATGACAGGCAAGCATTTCATCAATTCCGCCGCCATGGAAGTCACAAGCGCGTCGCCGACGCTGGTTGTGGCACTTAGTAGCAGCATCCATCTGTTAAGTTAAAGTTCTAGTGCCCTTATCCAGAAGATCATATTCAAAACGGAAATCTAAAATCCATACTGGTATTAAGGATTAACACAAGGAGAAATCTAAGAGGGATTCGTAAACGACACCCTGTGTAATGTAATCCGGGGTCTACTTAAAGCCATCTTATTTTCTTGCTCCATCAGAGCACAACAACGACAACTGCATACAGCTCAAGCTTAAGCAAAGCCTGCAGGCTAGTCTTTATACCGCTTCCATCCAAAACCTAGACTATTGTGTTATTCCCAAATAGCTTCCGCTGAGCTAAAAGCTACCTTTAAAGCTGGACCACCTTATGTTAGTTGGGCAAGGCAAACTATTCTAGCGACATTCATAGTAAATACCACAATCCCGTTCTTGCACAAATAGCAAAAATAGAAGAACACCTTCTCAGGAAAACATACAATCATCGACAAAGTCAATGAACTATTTCTGAGATCATCAGAACAACAACCAGCATTACCTAACTGCGCAGAATAAGCTTAAGTGCTTTCCGCTGTTTGTAACTGATCAGCTGACGAAACCGTTTGTCTAGGACCCAAATAATTTTGGCTAATAAAGCATAAATACAGTTGTGCGTATCGTAGGAGACTGTAAGTGGTTACTGAACACAGCAGTGCTGATATAAATTGCATAAGCAAAGCACCGATTAGGGTATGTGCCTAATAGAGGCATTAAAAAAATAGCGTGCTAATATTCAACGCACGCAGCTGTTAATTCTTGCTTATTTTTCCATTTTCAGAACGCAAAGGACTCTTATATTCAAGCCAGAGTATGAAGGCTCTTTATGCATGGCACAATGTCTGACAGATTCCTTAACTAGTGAATAGCGGACTTGATTGCCCTACCCATAAGCTAACCTATTTTTATTACCAACATATTCCTTGCCTGACTATCAGTGATAAATGATGAGCTATGATGATAATTGCACAATTGGCGTACAAGTTTATCATTGACTTCTGCACTGCGATTTAACGCTCAATGTCTAAACCCCCCGTGGCATCGCCAGAATGCCGATCTTCGTATTTTGGATTTTTGCACTAGCAATATAGATCGGTCACCAGGTGATACTGTAGAATCACCTCGATTTGAATATCGGTATTTAACATATTTTGAGTCAAATTGTGATAAAATTAAGGCATTGTGAAGCCGGCGGCATAGGCTTTAGCTTTTTTAAGGGGTTCTTCTTGTCGAGCGTTCTGGGTATTCACCAGGCACGGTTCGTACAATAATAGACATTATGAAGCCAGTAAAATCAGTCGATTTAATTTCGATCCATCAAGTCTCGCAGGCACGCCTACACACAAATATGCCCATAGCGGATCACTGTAGCGCATTGATCTCTTGCTGACTGTGCGTTTTTAGCGTCATTAAGTATTCCGAGCACTAATCTAATGTTAGATACGAGGACCGACAAGCAAATGAGATTTAGTAAATCTCAGACTCGTGACTGCATATCACAAGCTGATTTTTTGAAAAACAGTATTTCAACATCTGATGTATCACTTTCCTTCCAAACAGGAACTGAAAGACTTTTGTTAAACGGTCAAGTCCTTGTAAAACATGATCAATCACATTTACAGCCGTGGGATAATTAATAAAGATCGACATAAGTTCATTGGAACGCTTCATCATTATTCTAGCAGCAATAAAACAACAATGTGTCTAGCCGCTACTTAGCTGATCTGAACTCAGATAAGATTACCACTAAATGCCGAGGTTGATTTTCTACGAACTATCATTCGTTGCATTTTTCTGAAATAGCTTTTGAGCTGCCACTTCTTTAAACAGGCATTTATCCTATAATGCAGCACTGTTGCTAATATCATTGCTGATAATGCCAAACCCAGCGCATTCCTTATACTCATACGATGCGATTGTATCTACTCTTTAAATGCTGTTGATACTAAAGTTTACAACCGGGTGGGTGATGGAACGCGATCTAATAATAACATTCCGACATAAATAAGAGCAAAGAATAATAAATCATATGACAGTGCATTCATAAATTTATTGACAATGCAATCAAAATAATTTGCCATGGCAAACAGCAGGCTGTTAGAGGTGGTCGTGAAGTGGTCTATGTTTTCCTACATTCTAACTGCTTATCATGCTCCTATACTCCCAACACACATACGTTATAGATCCTAAGCGATATTCCTCGTGGCTCTATGCCAAACCATAACGACCGTTCATAGCCTGCGACGGCAGGCGTGAGCTTTCAGGGCCAAAAAAAGACTAACCTAGATCAAACGCCTGGAGCGCTGTATCGCTTTAAATTGTAAGTCAATCGCACAATAAATCAACATTACCTGGTGTAATAAATTAGATAATCTCACTTAACAATGCGGAAGCGATAACTTGCATAACTACAACAAGTAAAAGCGCCTGCTAGGCAGTGCAGCACTTTCCTCACCACCCAATTGAGTGACAAGCTGAGGTAAAACCCTCCAACAAAGCTGGGTACCATAGGTGTGCCGCCTATTGTTCTCACCTCCAGAACAGCATCGCACGGTATCCACTATTACGCCTGTGGATATTGTAGCCAGACGAATTAATCCACACCACCTCCTGAGCAAGTCAGTATTATCACCTAATACTAGTGGCTAGTATTTCAGAAACAAAAATGTAGTCATACTACATCGCGACCGGTAGGTAATGTTTATTACAATAACTCTTATTCCATTTAGCGGCGATGATAGCGTCTTGATCTACTTAGCTACATTAACTATGGATCAGCAACCACACCCCTATGATGCAGCACAAAGATAAGGGATTTCCAAAGGTCGACGCGATAGCGACGAACTGTCGCTGGTCGTCAGGAAGAAATAGAATACAACTGCTTTTAGCAACCAGAGAGTCATAAGCCTGATTCAAGACCCTAATAAAACCATAAAGTCTATGGCAGCTTTAATCTCTGCATAACAGCTTCCAGCAGCCTGCCTAAGCACCACTAGAGAATATTATCTACGATCCTATCGGCAAATAGACCGGTACTCTAAAAAAATAACAACCAGGCACATTAGCCATCGGTACAGATATCAAAATATCCACATCACTAATACTAATATGCGCTAAATAAATATTATTGAAACATAGAAAATCCTATGACAATGCTTTTTCCAATAGAAATGGCCCATCAAGGCGATAATTTGTTAAAAAAATTAGCATAATCGAATCCACCTGGGAGCAAACAAGCAGAAAAACTGCTACCCATGTTAAATATTTACGCTTTTATAACTCATCATGATTATAGAATAGAATATCCAAACATGTTAACATTTATAAAATCGAGAGGAATTCATCATAAGGTTGACGAGGGTGGATGGATCTCTCTCAACAATATCATTGCAGTCGGAGCCTGCGCAGGCTCGATAACAATGCAACCTAATGATTCCAAATGCTAGTACTAACGTTCCTGAATTTCACCAAACATGATGCCTCGTAATCATCAACACAACAGTAGTAAAAACTAGTGCGGTCATTTCTAGCTGCTAGCATTAGCTAAAATAGTAACACTATCATCGCTAGCTCTACTAGTACTTCCTAACGTAGAGCGACGTGGTATCGGCAACACAATATCCATCAGCTGTAGATTATCCTGTATTAGTTTTAGCACCACACTGATTCCTTTATACTGTTATTCAGTAAATTAAAGCTGCACTAGCTTACAGGTCGGATTGCTACGTAGTACCTTTTCGAGGTATAAACCGCATAATAAATAAGTTTAATGCCTAGCAGCAAAGAAAGAAGGTCAGACCAATCAGAAGATAATACCGATTCACGGATATCACTACATAATAGTAGGATCTATCATTCATGCGGTTTCCCAGATAAAAATAACACACTCCATAGGCTCTCTAATACCGCTATGGGGGAGGTAGCACTATAAAATTAATTACCACGCGCCAAGTTCGATAATGCACCAGAGAGGTAAAGTAAATTTCTTGTTATAATAAGAAAAATTAAATACCACAAGATCCTATTAATAGTCTAATCATTAGAATTAGCGGGAAACAGCTATCATTCTAGGCTTTTACTATCACGGTTCATAGCCGTGTAATGAATATGATATTTCTCCTATTTAACTTTTATACCATATTAGAAGATTTGTATACTAACAAGGGCTAAGTGACTCTGATGACGTTAGTGCAAAATATGGAATCTCTATTCGATCACCCTGGGTCAGAGAGGGTGAAAGTCAATGAACCTGTACCGGGCCATTGAGGCATGCTGCCTTTTGTGCTCACAAAAGGCATGAATGTTCTTCACTCACAAGGATATTTTTACAACCCATGTGACTCGCAGTGCCTTTTATCCTAGTAAGGCTTGACTTTCCATGTCCTGGATGGACCTTCCGCTATCGTATTCAATAGCGCACATCGCTATTTATAGCGATAGTGAAAATTTCACTATCAGCAACTTACCCATTCACCTAACTGCAATAATCCCCTTTGACTTCGGACTTCGAAGCATGACGATTTTACTCACCACTGCCGCATTCATCCGTGGTTACCGGACAATTTTATGGCTTTGATGCAAAATTGTTTTCAACACTATTCTCAGCAACAGCATTATAACGCTGAAACATATTTAAATGCTCAGACATTACACAATCCGGGTGAGTGATGAGTTCAAGCACACACAGAATCGGTCCATTATTTTTAAAAGGAGAAAATCTAGTCATCCGTAAGCTTACCCTAGTTGATACCATCAGGTAAACAACTACTTCTGTAACTGTATCAAAATGACGCTATGCCAATAACTACTGCGAGACAAGTGCTTCTTCTCTCGGATTTCAGATAAGCACCCGTCCCCGGCCTGACTAGGAAAGCCGCTTAAGCGGGCTTAAAACAAACACGGGTTTCTTACTCTATTTCATAATTTTATATAGTCTTTGTTTAAAGCTATACAGGAACCCTGAAATAACTTGAAAATGGTAAGTCGTCAGCGTTGATGGTGGCTGACGATTTACAGCAGTACTAATTCCCACTGCTCCGTGCCGTTTAAAAACCGTTTAGTGTCAACCTGTAAGCTTGTGTTTTTTATTTCAAATATTTTTAAAATTCAGGTAAAATACGGACTTTAGTCAGCTTTTCTTCTCTTCAATGCTGAATTTGGATCAACAAAAACCCGCTTCTAAGTCACGCCTAGTTAGAATTACTTGAATTAATAAACTCGGTTTTTTATAGAAATCTATCAGATAGATGATAATTAATTCATCTTCTCTTAGAACACTTTTATAAAATAATCGGGTGCTGTATCTCTACTGGTTTAATACGGCGAAGCTTGGCAGATGACTTTAATATAAAATCACAAAAATTAGTAAAAGAAAGCCATTTATTCCGGAACAGAATAAACTTCATCATAAGAATGAGATGCCATAGTGATTTATTAGCATAATCAGCCTACCTCGGTCTGTGCTTTATACATTCACTTTAATCATACTGAAAAACTAAATTCATAGATCACCATCTTACATACAAAAAAGATGGTTAGATGGCAACTAAAGTTTATAAGTAGTCTGTTTTTACTATGCCACCGCCTTCCACTCACCACACTGAAGCATGGTTATATAACCATGCTGTATACTAGGTATAAATCTTGGTATGGGATATTGTCTATATTAAGAATCCGAAGAAACGGACTGACGTCACAATATCTAACACAGGTATCCCTGTGTTGTCACAATTAATCCATCCTATGCACCTTACCTGACTTTCCCAAGAACAGTCATTCTATTGGAATAGGCGGAGCAATGCGACGTTTCCATAGGCAATTTACGCTACAGCCGCTCCCTAATGAAAATGCTGATTTACACGCATGATTTTAAAGTTTAAACCATATCTGCTTAGCCTGTCGTTAGCGGAACATTTCATTTTCACTGTAGATCATTGCCAATACGCCACTCAATCGCCTGCATGTAACGATTGAAATAAAGCTTATGACACCTTCTAGCTATCCGTTAAATTCTATAAATTTAACGCATACTCACCAGAAAATGCCTGGCCCGGTTGATATCCGTCATGATTTCTAATCGTTTAATACTCCAAGTATATTAATCAATAAGATTGGCTAGGCAACCTTTCTTCTGGCTTACAAAAAAGAACACCTTCCTAATTTAATACTCTATCTAAGTATTAACTAGCCACTACCGGGACACTAGCAGCACTCTGCGACGGATTACTCTCTCCCGAAAAGAGCTGTCTTTTTGGCTAAAATAGGGCCATCGATATCATGCAACTGTAGCTCTTTGAATCTATTTCCCTACTACTGGTACAGTATTGAAGGATGTACTACGCTTGTTATTTGACCTGATATTAATCGATCGATAACCGTTTCATCTTTCTGTAGACAGAATATGTGCTACTTTCACCAATATTTCTTTTAACAATAATCATGGTGACTCAGATTGAATCTAGCTAATCCCGCTCAAGGCTAGGAGCACCGCCATTGTTCTGATATTGGAGTACTATATAAACTCAAACCAAGTAGCGACCTCGTCGCGCTGCTCCGATACTACTTTAGTAGTACCCTTTCCTATTCTTGTACATTCAGCATCCCCAACCCAGCTATGCAACCCGGGTTGGGCTATTCCGCAGATATACATATGTAACTCAACCAACTAGTATTTGAAGATCAGAGATTTATTTTACCTACAATAGGACACTAATAAAACAGTGTTCCGTCTAGAGTCAAGAGGCATACTACTTACAACTTATTATGCATTCATGAACTATGTAGTGAAAGTAACATATGTTGATCTTTATTAAACAAGTGAATGCCTACAAAAATCACTAAGCACTGACAGATGGGTGGCACCACTTTCCTCAAGCCAGGTTGTGTCATGAAAGTATTTCCCGCATATCTATTTAGCCACCTACAATACTGGTAATCAAATGTATTTTTTAGCTCTTGTACTATTATGAACCAGCAGAATAGACCAGAGGCTACAAAGCGTATTTAACAGCATAAGACATACAGCGAGTAGGTAACCTCTCCACGAGATATCTCAAATAATTAGCGGGCAGCGTGATCTGCGTACTATGAACAGTACTATACGGAACAATTTATGTCTCCACCTCACTGGTTCAACCCACTGCTCGGTGAACAAAACATCGACCCAGATACCAATATTTAGCAAATTCATGCTTTGCCAGCATGATAATCTTATCTAGAAAAATGAGATATTCACACTCTAAGCTAGCGAAACCGCTAATACGCCAAACAACTTAGTACAAAACTTATCACAGGAATCTAAATAACTAGTTTAGAGCATGTGCCTCTACTACACTAGTGGTGACTCTACCAATATTACAAAAGCGTGGTTATAACTTACCGCCAGTATTGAATACCTGCACTGATATCAATACATGTAATTAAATCAACCTTCATCACCGAATATTGTAACCCCAGGATTTAGTTTTATTTATCAGTTTAAGTCTTTCAGCTTATTATTACAAAGGCGAAAATCTAAAAGACGTAATTCTCGCACATAATCTATCTTCAGTGAAGATGATCAGGTTACGTTCTTGAAAAAATGACTGAGTTATTTAACATCCTGCTGACTTCTATAACGGCTTTGTCATGCTCCACACCCGACAATCTACCCACAGTAATAATCTTTGGTAACTAATTGGCCTTTATCTTACCGAGCGTTAGCATATCCTGCTGCACTAGGACAGTTGATTTCTATTTCTAATTCTACCAAAGCGAGTAGCGGGCTCAACGCTTTCAGCATTGAGCAATTTGCAGCCGAACACTGACGTTACTTCTCTATAATTCTTCTCTAGCTAAGAAGAACTATCATCTGGTGGATTCATTGGCGAAACTCCCGGCTGAGTGATAAGTAAATTATAGATAAACGGAGCCTATAAGCATGAAATACTATTTTAATAATCTGACACGTAGAACTCGTTAGTGTATATGATGGCGTCTAGATAAAACTGGCATCACACAGATGATATGGGATGCCAGTAACTAGATGCCACTCTAGAATTCTTTTCTAGAGCGCTACATAACTCAGGACCGGGCGATCCTATTCAACTAAACTCAATCAAGAACATAGTTAGCAAAATAGATAGTGCTCGCCTTAAACTAGCGATACTTATCTGGGAGAAAGGTAAGACGCTCAACTAATAACGTATCCTACCATGATTAGTTAAGCGTCTAGCATCAACCACAAAGCATTGCGGTCTTTGAAAGACCGTCCTAAGCAGGACAACAGTACAATCTTACCATCCCTGCATTTTAAAATTCTTTATTTTGCACTTCAACTCTAGGCCACCCCTCTTAATCGGACCAGCCAACCTATGGCGGAATGTGATGCCATACAATACGAGAGCTAATCGTCAATGTGCTATTGACCGCACTAACTGTTACATAATTGTCCACTCGGTTTTCGATACGCTACTCAGCAACTCGCATTACTTTCAAAATCTCGGAGCAACATAGCCTGTACTATGCTTAATAAGCATAGTCAACGATAAAGCTTTACTCAAGCAATTATGAATTAGGCAAACCTTATAAAGAGGGATGATCTGCCAATAATTTAGTCTTTACTACACTGCATTCTCACCGACTTACTCTTACTTCCGGCTCATAATACACTACATTATCAGCGCACTACTCCATATAGCAACTAAATGAGCGGGAATACAATTTCAAATTCTATCTTTGCCTAAAAGCAAAGATTATCGGCTGATGCAATAATGGTTGCGCTATTTTAGTCAGTCTGACTAACTAACCCGTGCAAGCTTATAAGTAGCACTATCAAAAAAGTTGACTGATTTACCTGTTCAGAAAGTCTGTCAAGACGCTATATAGCGTAAGGCAGGTTTGTGTAACTAGGACACATGCCTTGCATGCAGTAACTAACCGCGCAATGGCCATGTTCTTGCATAGTTTTTATGGGAGAAAATTCAATTTCTAGTGCTATCAGGATAAGAACGCATCGAGGGATGCCTCTGGTTCTCCCCACTGCTAATATCACAACCTTATATAGCATACAGAAATACTGGTGGGTGTATCAAGAAGAAAGCGCAGCGGTTACTCATTATTTTCTGGATGCCATTCAGGAAATGGGCCTCGCATATCTATCGAACCAATATCTTTCCTCAGCTCTTTTACAAATACCAAGATCTTGCTGGTCAATAACCCTGTCTTACGCTACAGGCTATTCGACATCAATCATCCATTAAATTACTCCGCACAACCTACTGCAGGCCATGTTCGATGATGGCGATAAACATACAGAAAACCCATGTAAATTATCTATGCTTTCCCGCGATTAAGGTTTCTCTTCTTAAAGCCTAATAGGCGTGTGCTTGGTTACTAAGTTGAGGTACAGAATAGTGCGTGACAATTGAAATTCCTGTGCTTTATTGAAGGGATACACAGTTATCTGCCTTTTGGAGCCAAAACTAATCCTTACGCTTTGCGTGGCACCCAGCACTCGTTAATCGCAGTTTGAAAAAGGAGTGCGAATGCTTGCCATCAGAACAAGAACCATTACAGCACAACGTAATATTGCTTGCAAATTACTTACCCCTAAAAACTAGCGCTAATCAACTATTCACAGCGCATTCTAAAAATCACCTGCCACACTTCTTATACAGCCTCAAGAATGCCTATGCGCGCAAATGGCCTTGTATAGTCCTAGTGTTCAAATAGAGTCTATCTATTCTAAGCTATCTATTGTTGGCGATGGAATCGCTATACAAATACGTGGCTCATATCTTTTAATCTTTTCAATTGTATCCTATTGCGCGCTTACATCGACTTCTTCAAGGCAGACACTGCATAGTCTGATTGCACTATGCATAGTTATACCTTAACCAAAACAATAGATCAGAGCAGTTTCAAGATATATTTACCTCTTAGACTCGGGAACTTCTATACATATTGCATGATTCCTCGTTAGCTAATTAGAATTTAATCCCGGTTTGTGATGGCAGGGAATAACCGCTCTTCCTAGACCTAAGCTTAGCTCCCAAAGCTAGCGCCTGCGTTGTTCTCGTCCGTCATCTTAACGTAACTAGTTTAGTTGACAAGAAACCAAAGGCAACATCACACCGTCCTGAAGCCAATCGCTAATAGATATATGCCGCAGCCACAGGAATTCTAGAACGCTATGGCCTGTATATTTTGCTAGGCATATCCATAAAGAAGCTCGATTGTAACATGCCTGGAACAAGTCTTATACGGTCTTTGTGAGCAAAGTAGGATGGCTAGTCGACCTTGCGTGCCAGCACGATTTACCATTACACAAACTAAATGGTAGCGCTGTATTCCATATTATAGACAAACCATATCTTCCTATCTAGATATTGCCTAGAAATCAAATTTACTTGAACACATTGCAAACTTTATATATCTAGATATAGCTAGCTAGCTTTTTGATAAAAACACTACCCATATGCGGAGTTATCGCATGATCAGATAGATCATCTACTTCAACTATAAGCTAATTACACCCTAACGAACCACATACCGATTTTTGCTCTGAATTAATTTAATATACAAATTTCCTGTGCATTAGGCTAAGGCACAAAATAACTGCAAGTAGTAATGAAAAACAAAAACGTAAACCTACGAACAGGGTATTCGTCTAGAACTGCCCGATACAGCAATTCACCTAGAGCACCAGTTAGAATCTTATTTGTTACCACTAGATAGTGTTCAACTGAACACCGGCCCTGAATTTATATAAATATACCTTAAGGACATAGGATAAATTGCTATTACAAGCGGTGATCTTGGCGTTTGGTATCTGTTGTATATCTCGCTCACACCTTAGCAGAGGCAATACATATCCTTATATTGTTATGTGACTCCTATTTCCTCAGCGAGAAGCCGTGGCACTTACCAGGTATTTGCTAACACTTCTCGCTATAGTCAAGCAAGACCAATTATATCCTACTGTTCTAAATACATTACAAACACTGAGATACAAAGGCAGTACTGTAAACTAGGTTCACTGTTTTATCCATACGCTCATGCACGCCTCAGCCGGTCCATTGAAACGCACCAATGAGGCGTTTCTTGGGAAGTCCTTCTGTTTTAGGCAAGTCCCAAAAGCCACCTGCTTTAGCATTCTCTGGATATACTGTTACAGGCATAACGCTTTGATACTCAAATGATAAATATAAAGTGATTAGCGGCGCCTCTACTGTGCATACTTTTTGGATCTACAGCCCAGATAGCGCCTTCTATCTCTCTGTGACTTAACACGCCACATATCTCTACCAATTGCCTGCGATGCACACTTTCAAAGCTACCTGCAGCTCATAAGAAAGTGGAAAGGTAGTGCCGCTTGAATGGACGCTACGCGCACCTAGTTCTTTAGTCATCTAGTTTAAAGCCCATTCACCATCATAAAATGCACACAGCTATTATCTAAGCACCGATATTTTAACTCCTCACCGACACTTAAGAATCACATCCCCCACTAACCAGGCAATTTACTTTAAAATAGCTAGCCTACTTTCGTGGGCGAGTTGTTATAAAAATTTAGCGCAGCACTAGCTGCTAGTGACAAACCTCAAACTTGCTATTGGCTTTATAAGTCGCTCTCACAATTATGAACGAGGTGATCCATAGGGGAGATTGGCCGCCATTTTACAGTACCTTACTGTGGAATAGTGGATAATATCCGACACCAATAAATGCGGAAACAGTATGACTAATCCAGCAACATCCAAGCCACTTATCCGCTATTCCCTGTAGCCTTAAAACCCAGGTATCTTGGATGCCCGCTACACATACAATATTGCACTGAGCAATAATCCTGAATCTTTATCTTATCAGGAGCTATGAGTTAGTGAGAGGATCTAAAATCGTCGGTTCACGCTAACTAACTTTAGATAACCAGGTGGTGGTTGATGGAGCGAACCGTAGCAACTTGTCGACAGCGTTAGTCACGCTGAGGTTATATATTTGATGAACAGGAAAAACATAATAGCATATTAGGTGCAGGATGAGCACAGTATGGGTACACACAAAAGTGTTAACCAATAGGGATGTCTCTTCGCTGCCCGTGATTCAGTCGGCAAGCAAGAGATCTACCCATATTGTCAGATAGTTTTTGACTACCACCTGTTCTACTTTGAAGCAATTATTTGGCATAACGGCATACTAATTACTCTAACCTCATTTATACGACCCACGTTATCAACGGTCTTAAATACTCAAGAACGCCTACTATAGCCTTAACATGCAGTAAGAATTGTCGATGCAGGTGAAACCAGGCCTTACCAGTCAAAGAGGTCTCTGTTTACGCGCCAATCTGAGATAGGCTAACTACCTATCCGCTCACAATAGCAAGGCTTCACACCATTAAGGATTCAGCTGGTGCCGCACTAGCCTATCCTTCCTCAGACAACTAATTTTCTGCATGCCTTATTCCACTATTATTACTTTGATATTTAATAAACAGAATGAATATCTAAATTAGCGTAGAGTAATATTCTGAAAAATTCCTGGTCAATTTTATGATTATCAATATCAATATTGATTAATCATATCGGTCTTTTTATACTTTTTATAAAGTGGAATGATCATTATGGGTGTCATACAGTTCAGATGTAAGGATCTGACTTTTTATTATCTGCAAGCGCCAATGCTCAGATCTCAAAGCAGATGACCACTAAATAGTACTTGTAAGCAGATAAATTATCTTCCTATTAATTATCTGCGAAGAATTTCTATTCTAACTCTTTTAGTACGCGTGCATCAAGCAATACTACTAGCATCAGTAGTACTAGACTGCCTACGGAATCAATCCAAAATTACTTATTAAATTGCGGGGTCTAATTTTCGTGACGATATTATTGCATTCCGTCTACTTAGTAAGTGATTTCTATCATTTCGCGATAAACGTTGATATCGATGACGTTTTGCAATATATATACTAGTATCATCAAACACCTACTCAAGTGCAGAGTACGGGCTGCTTGGCTCGTAAAAGGGACATTGTAGGGTCAATTCAGCTACAATATCTGAATTCTGCAATTATGACAACTATAGCAGCAAGCTCAAGCTTAGCAACCTATTAATACGGGTGAGTTTACCGATACATGACCTGCTAAGTCCGCTTAATACCGGAAAAATGATTACACCTGTGCCTGAGAATACTTATTTATGGTTATGCATCACCGAGCTAATTGCAATGAAAGGGCATCAAGAAATCTCATCTGCGAGATGGCTTTTCAAGCGTGTACAGTTATCCTCGCAGCAAACAAAATACCTACGTTTCTTTGCACGATATAAAAGCTATTGACTAATAAGATAGGGAAATGTATAGCAAATCCTTTTCTCTTCAATCGAAGATCCGCTAAAGATTTAATGACAAAAAACCAGGAATTAAAATGAACTAATTCACAGGTGTCACTAAAAGTATTAATCACGGACTCTTTCTGAACAGGAAGTTAGATATTACCTACCTAAGATGTGTCATCAGTATACGTGAAAAATTCTGACATTTATTAGAATACTACTATATATAATTCTGCCAGTCTTATCACAAGACTGTAAATATAAATTCTGAAATCATATCAATGCGTAGCATGAGTAACAATTGTCAGACTTGTTCTAAAATCCTAACAACCTTCAATAACCAATATCGTATTTGCCTCATAGATTTAACAGCTAGCTATTTGAATTTTCAGACTATAAGGCAAGTACCTTGTATTTCATAGATATTCTAAAAACCCTATTTACCGCTAGCCTAAAAATCATTATAACCAAGCGCTAAACCAACTTGCTACAATTATATCCTTATCGATGATTTGTGAATCTATTCCATCATTGAACATTATATACACCTTATTATTTTAAGATGATTCCCGGTTATGCATAGGAATCCCTCAAATATAAGGTAAAGGCTGAATAGATCTCCTATAGAGACACTTTCAACCCCTCTTCTTGCACAGCCATAGAAGGAGAGATGCAAGTCTATCCAGGTTCATAGGGGAAGACATCTTCTGCTAGAAGGAGGGCGATTGAAGCAAATAGCTGTGAACAGCAATTTGTCATACAATTCAAAACTAACATATAGTACATTCCAATATTGGCAATAGCAGTTCCCTATATAACGGAAACATAAAACTCCTCTACCAAACTAACGTATTAGCAGTATTCTAAACAGTCAAATTGACACAATGATACTAGCTTAATGACATTAACGCTAGTAAACCTGATAGCTGTACAATTTTAATAGAAATCACTTATGATTGAAAATTTATCCAATATTGCCATCTAAATCAGCTAGAGATGACACGAAACTCAATTCATAAATCTTATTTTAGCGACAACCTAGAACTAGCAGCCACTACCTATTTCAGGTATTTTATCGGCAATCTTGCCTTATTTCTGGAAACATTGCTCAACGCATCAATATCAATCATTTATTTATTTTTCTGGGTCTTATTCTTATAACAGATGATAGGCTGCTTTTATTTTGATATCCTTACAACCGAATAGTAAGTGTGTGACAGATATTTGGTCTTTATTCCACTATTTCATCTGACAGATTTTATGTCATAACTTGGACAAGATTTAATTCTCCTTGCGCCTCTTAGCAAAGAAGGCATACTTTTACTTTTCCCGTAATCGCGGCGCTACAAAGCCAACCGCCTGATAAACTTTCTCCAAGGTTTCCTGGGCGCGCCCACGTGCCTTAGTAGCACCGTCTTGCATCACCTGATGTAAGTAGCCTTCGTCTTTCCGTAATTTGTAATAACGTAATTGAAATTCTCTTAACATGCCTGACACAGCTTCTGCCAGCACGACTTTTAGCTGACCATACATCTTCCCAGAAAATTCAGCTTCTAACTGAACGATGTTTTTCCCCGTCACGCCAAATAGGATATCCAGCAAATTGGAGACGCCTGCTTTATTGATGACGTCATAACGGATGACTGGAGGCTCTTCAGAGTCTGTCATTGCACGCTTGATTTTTTTAGTCACTGCGCGCGGATCTTCCAGCAACCCAATGACGTTATTACGGTTAATATCCGACTTAGACATCTTTTTGTGCGGGTCCTGCAACGCCATCACACGCGCACCAGATTTAGGAATAAAAGCTTCTGGCACCTTAAACACTTCACCATACAATGCATTAAAGCGCTGGCTCACATCGCGACTTAACTCAAGATGCTGTTTTTGATCTTCGCCAACCGGCACTTGATGTGCCTGATACAGCAGGATGTCTGCCGCCATTAGAACCGGGTAGCTGAAGAGACCAGCGTTCACGTTCTCTGGATAGCGCATCGATTTATCCTTGAACTGAGTCATGCGACCTAATTCACCGAAATAGGTGTAGCAGTTCAGTATCCAAGCTAGTTGAGTATGCTCAGGTACCTGCGTCTGTAAGAAGATCGTGCTCTTTTCTGGATCAATACCACAAGCCAAGTACAATGCCAGTGTATCTAGCGTAGCTCTTTGTAGTTTCTCGGCATCTTGTCGCATAGTGATGGCGTGTAGATCTACTACACAGTAAATACAGTCGTAGTCATCCTGCATCTGAACCCACTGACGCAGTGCTCCCATGTAGTTACCGATAGTTAACTCTCCAGACGGCTGTGCGCCACTAAATACGATAGGCTTACTCATTTTCAAATTTTCTGATCTTCTTAAAAAATAGCTAAGAACGAGCAACAAATCAGCGAGGCGTCCATCGCCCTTAAATTCGGATTATTATACTCCCATCACCCTAATTATACGCATAGGCCGAGCTTATAGATTAAAAAGTTCAGTTAGTTTTCCCTGAATATTATTGGGCGAATCTCAAGCGAGAAACAACTGGTTATCATTCGGACTAGTTTGCCAAGCAGCAGATATGGCAGTGCTCAGTACGATTTCCCTTATATCATCACTACTGGTTATTAGCAATAACCAACATAATTTTAGCATACCTGTGGCTACAGCCGACTAACCATGACAATAGTTAGTCAGTAGAAATGTTCGCAGCGTTCACGTAATGGGCTGGCCTAGTGGGTTACGCTGATACTGCCACCCAGTAAAGTACGCGTTCTACTAGTATCTAAACACCGACACGATCCAAGTAATTAAAGAAGCTACCGCTATCAGAAGTCCATTACAGATGGACGGATCAAGAGAAACTCCCAAGCATACTTTAGCTATCCAAACACGGCATTTACATCACAACCAAAGAACAGATCGAGGAAAATCAACTATGAACCACCGCCGCCAATTCTCTGCGCATATCATCAATGACTTTACGATAATCGGGCTCCCCGAAGATCGCCGATCCAGCAACAAACATGTCAGCACCCGAAGCAGCGATAGCGGCGATATTATCGACCTTTACCCCACCATCGACTGATAAACGAATATTGCGGCCACTCAAGCCAATAAGCTTGCTCACTTGGCGAAGTTTGCGCAACGTGCCTTGAATCAATGACTGACCACCGAATCCCGGATTCACTAACATGATTAGGATTACATCGATTATATCCATCGTATAATCAAGATAAGTCAGCGGGGTAGCCGGATTCAATACCAGGCCAGGCTTACAGCCATATTCTTTGATCAGTTGAAGGGTACGAACGATATGTTCTGAAGCTTCAGGGTGGAAAGTGATATAAGTAGCGCCGGCCTTAGCGAAGGCAGGCACGATGCGATCTACAGGTTTTATCATCAAGTGCACATCGATTGGCACAGTAATTCCATAATTTCTGAGGGCTTCACAAACCATAGGGCCGATAGTCAGATTAGGAACATAATGGTTATCCATAACATCAAAATGCACAACATCGCCGCCCGCAGCGATCATATTAGTGGTATCTTCACCTAAACGGGAAAAATCTGCCGCCAGAATGGACGGGGCAATCAAAAACTTATTCATCCGCTACTCTAGACTCTTACGGGTTAAATGTTTATAGGCCTAGGTATTGTCCAGCTCCACAATACAACGCCAAAAGCTCATTTACTTTACCACGCCCAAAAGCATTACAACTGATAGTACGACGCGCCTGTACCACATACAACGAAGCTTGCTGGTACCAGTCACGTGTCAACTCAGTATCATGATTAGAAATCAATACTGGCACCTGACTCTCTATAGAAATCTGATGTGCTATCCGCGCTAGATCTTGCTGGTCGATCATGCTGAAGCTATTAGTGTGATACGCAGTAAAATTAGCCGTCGCGGATAAGGGGGCGTAAGGCGGGTCACAATACACAACTGTACCGTGTATTGCTTTTGCCATAGTAGTACGATAATTGCCGCATAAAAAAGTGGCATTTCGAGATTTTTCAGCAAACCAGTACAGTTCACCCTCAGGGAAATAGGGCTTTGTATAACGACCAAAAGGCACGTTGAACTCGCCGCGCAGATTATACCGACACAATCCGTTATAACAGTGGCGGTTCAGATATAAAAACAGCAGTGCCCGCCGATAGGTATTGATAGTAGCATTGAACTCTTTCCGTAGTAAGTAAAATTGATCTGAATTATTAAATTCATGCCTGAAAAGAATACCCGCATCACGCACAAAATCGTCTGTGTACCCCTTCACGATATTATATAGGTTAATCAGATCGGTGTTGATATCGGCGAGAATATAAGCATCATACTCTGTATTCAGAAAAATTGAACCTGCCCCTATAAATGGCTCAATTAAGCAGTCTCCCGCGGGAAGATGACGACGAATCTCGTCTACCAAGGGGTATTTCCCACCAGCCCATTTTAAAAAAGCGCGGTTTTTTTTCATACCGTCAATTAGCTATTTATATAATGCAGAGCGTCGGATTGTACCCTTTTCCAAGCAGCACGTCAGGACGAAAATCTAAATGATTTATTTTGTCTCTTTTATAATGCAGATGAAGACCGAATCTAATAGGTCCCAGCCCGCACATCCGACTGAAACCTTGGTATGGCCAGTTTCTTTTCTTCAAAAGCTTTATACTGGTCACTTGCCAAAAAAATACCACGCCTTTCAACTCCCTGAGTAGAAAACCAGACGTGCCACCTTCTTCTTAGCGTTAGTTAACAACCTATCAAATTCAATACCTTGCTGAATTGCAGGGTCTAGTGCTTCCTCACTGCGAACGACAAATAATACCGCTTACTGTTTATTTGTCGTAGAAGAAGTTAAGGTTTATACTGAGACTCAAGCTCAGTTTGTAGTGTATAGGACGACCTATGCTTACCGCTGTCGTCGGTAGTGTACTGTGCTATCTATGAGATTGCATTACTGCCATTGGACGGCAGTTCTTATTTCTGTCGCCGCTGCCATCAGAATCGTTGATTGCGCCGAATTTATATTGATGTGGTATGTCAACCAAGCATCTTTCAGAGAAAACGCATTTGCTATCTTATCCAACAACCTAGTAGGTTACTACTCCCAGCCTTATGAAAAATTTGGTTAAGCGATAGAGAGCTAACATACTATGGATATAATTGTGCCACCCTACTAGGCTGTTTGACTGCTCAACTCTAACAAACAGAAGATCATATTGATATTTTCTCACTTTGTTTTACTTTCTTTTCTGCCTGCTTCATGTTTGCCCGGTTCCTTCACTAACACCCCCATTCTAATAAGCAATAGTGGAAATACACAATAGCAATAACAATCGTGCATGGATTCCACAACACGGGAAAGAAGATACCATCTGTAGTATGGCGAATACACAGGTGAGAAACACGGCTCTTAGCTTTGAGATTGTCTGACCGTTTAAACTTATCTATCTAACTCTTTTAGCTAGAAGCAAATGCAACTTTCCAAAAGAGCAGATTAGCGCGGACCTGGTCAGGCTACACTTATCATGGTTTTAGTTATTAGTAATGCATCGTCTCACTGCAAATTACATATTTATTAGTTTTCCTTTTACCCCAGTACTTGATTAAGTATACAATGATAGGAAATGAATAATTAATTATGCTTGAGATTTAACTTGAAGCTTATCCCTAAAGCCTGCTGAATCAGGTTCTAACTGAGTTTATTACTAGCTTAACCCGCTCCCTGTAAATATATTTTGAATATATAAAATATTAACGTTAACTACTTTATACTAACTTTACTTGATTTAACTAAATCTGCTCCATGTGATTCTGGCGGCGATTGCCGCCAGAATCTGATCATGTTCAATACTATTTCAGAGTTCCACCTAACTACTTTCGTAGGAAGTACCAACGTCATTTCACTAGCTAGCATCTTTGTAGATCGTATTATTTCCAGAGGATAACTTCCTGTCGGTATTTCCTGATCCCCACTAACAGGCAAACCACTTCACAGTAGCATTGCTTCAATACGCCCGATATTATTAAAAGAAAACTAGCCGAGGAGGTGTTATGCTATTTTTATTTGCATAACTACACCGAGTACGACAACTTCTTTATGTCACTATACACTATACCTATTTCTACGATCGCATGGACATAAATATGACCTACGTTTAGTAAGCTACGCGAACTGCTTTTACCTTCATCGTCATTTACCATCTCGTCTTTTAGCAGGCAGCATCGACTCATAAAGTAAGCTAAAACCTATATATTCAGTATGGCTAACGCATCGATATTCTTTTAAAACCACAACAGGAGGCCCAATCTAGAATATCTCGTACTTGACCACTTCAGCAAGCTTAGAGCCAACTCCACGCGATACCAAAGTTTGGACACACTCCAAATCTACCACTGAAGAGTGGATTACTAGAACGTACTGATTATGTTTTTCCGAGCAAGATCATTGATAAAGATCTTTCCACATGCAGGACCTTGCTACCTGCAAGAACTACGTGGTAGAACCTTGATGAAACCACACACTGTCGCTGATGACAGGCAACAGTAACCTGTGAGGTTACTGATATCACCACTCCTGATCGCGATTTCCGCCGTATTACGACCATAAGTATTTTCCAACGACGCTAAGTTACACCTGTTTGAGTGGTACCAAGGATTTGTACTGAGTCGCTATTCAGTAGAATCACCTGCTCCATCTCACGTCACGTTTCTCCAAGACCTTTTGCACCACGCTCAAGTAGAACAGTGACAAAGTTTCGTGAGATACGGTCATCACCTATTCACTAAACTTAACGATATAAAAGGCGGGGTCGTTAAATAAACCGGCAGCTATAGCAATCCAATACGTCCGTTCACTAAGCATTACGTTAATTCTCTGCATATAAGTCTAATTCAGTGGATTTTCTCTTCTACTGCAGACACAAAATTACTCTTGAAGTATTCGACCATACTGAATACGAACGACATAATTAATTATTCTCTAGTGTACTTATGATCTGATTGGCGACCACTTTGGCACTTTGATCATCAGTGCGGATAGTTACATCGGCAATTTCTTCATACAACGGATTCCGTTCTTTTGCTAGGGCCTCTAGTGCTTCACGCAGAGGAGAATCGGCTTGCAGCAACGGGCGTTTTTTATCGCGCTGTGTCCGAGCCAACTGTTTCTCGATAGTAGTTTCTAGATAGACGACAACGCCACGCGCTGATAACCGGTTGCGTGTTTCACGCGACTTGACTGAACCACCACCGGTAGCCAGTATAATCCCTTTATTCTCAGTCAGTTCATTAATGAGTTTTTCTTCACGATCGCGGAAACCTGCTTCGCCTTCCACATCGAATACCCAGCCCACATCAGCTCCAGTACGTTGCTCGATTTCTTGATCAGAGTCAAAGAATTCCATATTGAGTTGCTGAGCTAACTGACGGCCAATAGTGCTTTTCCCAGCACCCATAGGCCCAACCAGAAAGATATTTCGTTTCTCTGCCATGTTTTTTAGTATTACTAATACAATATGTTAATGTTAAATTAGCCTGCTAATCAAATTAGCGGCGAGACCTAAACTACAACCTCATCAGTGATCTTGCAGGATCAGGCGAAAATTATCTCAATACTTTTGATGGTTTGGCAACCGAATAATCACCTTCCGAGAATCAGGAAGCTAAACCAAATCTTTAGCGCCATCTTGGCGCTTAAAAAAATTGGTGCTCAATTTGGTAATCCTCATAGCTTCACTAGCGCATAGCGTTAAACCTACATGCGCACAATGATAAAAATATTGCCTAAATCAAGTTCGAGTGATTTATGACATAGTTAATACGGTTTATCCTTATTCAACCTTAGAGTAATGAAGATTAGAGATTTGCCCTTTTATGCTATTGACTACTACTCTGTTTAAATAACGCTCTCAGTAGCGGAATATCGATGATCCTAAGCACTTTATCCTCCATTTACTATTATTAAGCTCTGAAAATAACCTACATGGAGTCATTTCGCTATCTTTTACCACGATTTTGTCTAAATCACCTCATGATTGATAGTTATATATCCCCAGCCTACTCACTAGGCTCTTAGAAATGGTTTAAGTAATATCTAGAATCAGGATAGTGCGTCCGTTATAGAATACTGTAGGAATCACTTCTATACTTAATACTGATTTTTAAATTTTACTTAGATTGCACCAGTAGCACTACAAGTGCCTCGTGTTGAATTGTCTTCCAGAATCTTTAATTCTATTTATTTATATTCATGGTCGATAGGCACGAGCGGTCGATACTCCTGCAGTCAGTGTGACTTGTTCCAGAACAGTTAGCTCCAAGTTCAGTAAACAACTACTAAGGCACGCTAGGTGAAGCGCCTACACTCCAGCATGCTTGTTTGCACATCCCAATGTTGAAATTCTCAAAGCGCATCAGTGTCCCTGGCTGTTAATCCGCTACTAACCCAGCGTACGCAACACTTTGCCAGGGGTTGCATCATTGATGATAAGATCTCTGAAACTCCACCAGTAGACCTAGGTTTCTTGGATAGTTATGTGTGCCATCTGCTTTTTAGATTCGCTAGCTTAGCAGAATCGCAAATCAGCCATGCGTCTTTACTTTTATCTGTTAGGCCACTTTTTCGCTAGAAACAACTATCCCGCTGTGCATTCATAGGTTTAGCGCTCTCTACAATATCAGCTGTTCAAAGCAAGCCTCATTCTATGTAAAAACTAGTCCAGAGACGTTGTCTGCTGATGTTTCTTTCTCTGCGAACCAAACTCTCCAAACGTTCTGATCATAAACCTCGCTCTTATCATCGATAGTCTACCATATTCAAGCCTAATGAGTTCAAATTTAGCCAAAAGAACTATGACACACCACAGAGTTAGTGTGCTTTCATCACCAGCTACAGTAATTAGATTAAGTTAATGGTAATCAGCCAGAACTTAAAATGGCACACCCAATTTTAATCTAAACATCTAATGGAATTAACAAATAACCCTGTGCATACAACACAGAACCTCACTCCTGAGACAGGAGGAACCCCAGCAAATATTATCTTGTGGTCACGTCATCGCCATGATTTTAGCATAACCCATAGATACCTCATATCCACTAGGTAGTCAGGATCAATTGGGTTTGTCCAGCATCAGCTTGTTGACGTTTATCTGATCTACCCGCCAGCACTTGACAATTTATATCTCCTATAGTCTGAACCGAAGGGAATCCGGTTATCGCGTAACGGTCTAACAATCATGCAAACCTTCTGTCCGACAATACTTTTTAGCCACCAGCAAGCCCGCAATTTAACAACATCAGACAGTCATGGACTCAATCAAATATTTTGCGGATGTATAACCTAGATCAAAACCAGAAATAGACACACTGAGCAAGGCCTTGTATTTACTTGTCTACGTCTGCCAGGTGGCATCTGGCAGTAAAATGTAGGGTGATGTGCTTGACTGTATTTCAATCTTTATTTTTTTCATGCGTCACCCACGGACAACATATAACCGTTCTTAACCTCTCCGCAAAGTTAATAAGCCGACTTGGTACGCAAACTAAATATCTACAGAATGTTTTCTAAAACACTAGCAGCATCATAGCTTGACAGCTCTACCTACTCTAGTGGGTTCTGTTAGATATCCCATCCTAGACGGAGTCCTTGCCTTCTACTAATATAGATCCGCTATTTATTGCTCATGTTTATGCTAACTTCTATTTCGATTGTTTAAGTGACTGCATCAGTGCATGAGTTGCTCGCTGTGTGACATTACGCGCGTAATGATACTTATTTTCTACTACCCGACAAAATTGGAACTCTCCATAAATATTCAATCCCAGATCTATTACACTGCCCGTATTTAGCCAGCAGCTTCTCTTTCTGGGCCTTAAGAAAGAAGGCAATGTGCTGTTTATTCTACCACATACAATAAGAGAACATACCAGTAGGCCGCCTTCTTTCTATCACTCTTTTCATCCGAGATGGATAGCAGAGCGTTATCCCCTGCTAGTCGCTCTTCAAACTAGCACTAGCAAATAGTGGCGGCTTACACATACATCACTGTAGTCTATCTTTAAGACTACTATTTAGCACACCCACTGAGGAATTGGAAAGGAACCTCTCCAGAAATTCACTGAAAATTCTAGATAGCAATCTCCTGTTACAGATTGCGAGCGTACAATACACCATGTATTTAGTATTTAACCATTCCACCTATAACTGCTAGTGATAGCGTTATGTTAAAACTCTTAACCATTATCAGACTCATGCGCTTTTAACACTCTCTTTCTATGAAATCCCTCTAGGGATATGCGAAGTACGCTGCATGCTGCTAGCGTAAGCACAAGTCATAGCAGTTGAAAAGCCAAGACCATGGCTAAAAACACCACAACCCACTGATATTATCTCCTGTCAGGCGATAAACCTTCCTACCATATAAGTCTTATACCACCGTTCCTGTCTGCTAGCTAGCACACATACAAAAGGCTACGTTAACACGATAACCGAAATTAGCGAAAAGGGCATAGTGGAAATGACTAATAAGCGTCATAGACAGAGCTCTTTCAGAAACCAGTATCACAGCCCTCTCAATCAGCACCAGGCGAACTAATGTTGATGTCAAGTCGCGCAGCACTAATATTAAACTATTAAACTCGCTAGCAAGTAAGAGCCCGTAAGCGATAAGCAGCTATAAAGGCAGTCTCGTATCTAATACGATATCTAAACTGTGCAATAATCCGCGTTGCAACCGACAAGTCTGCGGAAAGGCGACCTCCGGAGAGCGCATGAAAGACTTTTAGCCTGATAGATCAGCTCAAGATTGATGTAAACAGTGGCTAATTAGGCAATTCTTATTGCCTTGAGCAGATTATACAGGAGTACTCCTGTATCGGGATAAAATGGTGATCAATCACAGCTATGAGAGTCTCAGGGAGAGACTGTCAGTTCTCGGCTAGTGAATATAATTTCAATTGCTTCAGACGCTTATCATGACCACGCACTAGACTCTGGTTTTTCTGTTTTAAACCCGATACTGTGGAATAAAATACGTGAGGAATATGTCTTAGTAACTAGACACACCATTGCCCTAGGCTTCTAAATCAAAGCCTAGTCCTATTCCAGGCAACCAGTGAAAAGCACCTTCGATAGATTAAACTTCACAACTAGCCTAGTATTCATTAGTTGTGGTAAAAGTAAAGCGTTAAGTCTCGCACACTTATTGGTTTATATATCTAGCACCACCAGTCATCATTAATAGAACATATTTCTCACCAACTTTTATATTATAAAAAATAAAGAACATACCCATGCTCAAGATTTTCTGCTGTACTAGCCATACTAATGTTTCTCGACTGCCCAATGGCAGTAGATTAGACATCTTGGCTGAAGTGTATACCCTATTTTTAATCTTCACAGTTTGTTTCATTATTCTGCGAGCAAGCTGTGTTTTAGCTTTTAGGCATAGATCGAGGGACAGCTAACTCATATGGACCCGCTAGCAACATGTGTCTACAGACCTAAACACACATTGTTATTTCTGAGCCTAACTGATCGCTAAATTCTGTGAGAAAAGAAGAATGCTGATGTATTGAATCAGATTCATCGATGGTAATATACGCCTTCACTGCTGTCGAGATAAATGCTTCCATGAAAACACAGCGTCAATACAACCTACTTTTTCCTAACTTTATTTATTGCTAATCTCTTACTTCGCTTTACAAAGCGAGTAAAATAGCCAACAGTTACTACTCAGGCTCTTTTTTAGTCTGGAATACACACTAATATGTCAAATAAAGGCAGCTTCTCTCGCCAGCATGCCTCAAGCTAATGTTCTCTAAGGCAATACTCCTGAGCTTTATTTAAACTAGAACTGTTTCGATTACAACGGCTACCGCGTAAATGCCACTGCTCAAGTATGTTTTCACAACACGGCAACCATTTCAGCTTAAGCGAAACACTGAGCATCAGTTTCATCCGACGTCCCTTTCCCGTCAACGTGTTCTAGTGTAACTAGTCTATACCTTTCGCCTGGCGTGACGTGATATTGAAGCCTACTCTATATAAGCATCTCCGTGCTTAGACACTCTTCACTTAAAGGGGTGTTGAACGCCCGAATCTTCTTTCATGCGATTAGCATCACTTTCTTTACCCTTCTCTCTGCGAGAGAGCTGTGGCAGAATATGCTTAATTGCTATACTAACAGGCTCTGTACCAATAGATACAAACCCTATAATACTATGCTAGTCTAGCTAAAAGCGCAACCAAAAAGCAAGCACTAAGGTATAACTTACTGGCTTACTGATGTGCGCTACAGTTAGCATGGTCTGTAAAAGTGCGATGGAAGGTCTAGCCGCAATCTGGGAGCAAAACTAGATTACTAACACACTAAAACCCTCATCTATGGTGGATTGTTAACAGTGATAAGCGCTAAAAATCCAGGCTACAGGAATATGTTTATAACCCATGATGATCATAAATTAGGATAACGACTACCAGAGTAGTAATCAAGCTAGGCTAACACTCAAGCTAAGAGCGGATCTGGAAATAGCTAACTATAAGGTTTAATTGACTGAGTCAACCAAACCTAATCATCGGCGCAGATGGCGGACGCCCACTCGACTATTCTGTCGATTAACCCTACCTAATAGGAGCACGTTAAACCGCTGTCTGCCAAGTTTTATGAGCAAATTAAACCATGCCAATCAAACGCTTAAGTAGGTTGATTTGAACACTAACCTGTTTTATGTATTTCTTCACTTGATTAGGAGATGGCACGAACCACTATTCTGCAGGTCATGCCTATAACAGCCTGGTTAGATGCCGGTTCTGACACCTACTGCTAACCAAAACTCATCTCTTACCTACACGCTTAACACCTTTAACTTACACACAAGGTAGGCAAGTTAAAGAAGCTGGTGGCCGTAAGAGTGATAGGTTCTATGAACATTTTACTAAGCCGTCCAATTGTTTACAACATTTCAGTATTTACCGAAACATATAAAGCCTATCGAATAATTAGCGCTAAGCTCAGCAGCCTCTTCGTCCATACATTTACAGCACGACTTTCCTATCATAAGCGATGGTTAGTTATTGTCTTGCACCCTTCTACATCAGAAAAATCGAATATAATAGCAGTACCATCCGATATCTAACTAAAAGCCTACGAAAATATATCACCCAACTAACGTGCCTACAGTTTGCGATCATACATAACGTTTGATTCTGCTTTTCTATGACAACCTTGAAATGCTTCACATCTCAAATTAAAGCAATAGTAGTCACGCACCAAGATATAAGTTATGGTAAGTTACCCTGCCTTCAGTTCAGCAGGGAATCCTAAATACACCCGATATCATTCGTATTTCACTGAAGCTCTACTCAACAATGGACTAACCGAAATATCTATAGAAACAGGGCAGCATGCATGGCGTGCCTTTCAGCACGTTATTTGAAGCATCACGATATCGACAGAAAATATGTAGTATCAAACCGCCAAACATGCTTTTCTGTACCTATGAGTCGAATATTATCCAATCTATATGGATATTGCTGTCGATGATCATCGCGGTGATTTAACCCGGTCCACGGCCTTAGAAGTCATCCCTATCAAATAACAGACATGAAAATGAACACAGTGCTAAGAGCATAAACATGGTATTGAGCTATTTTATGGAAATTGCCCTAGCGCCTTCTTCAATAGCAGAAGCCACACCTGCAAGCATGATCAGCCTAATCACCACAAGAACAGCAGCCAGATCTCTAACTGCAATATTAATGGGCGATATAACTGTTTATCTAAAATATTTACCAGATAATATCCATCTCGCAAAAATTATATTACGTTCATGCCGTTCTGGGAGAAAGGCACGTGCTGTACTTTTAAAATGTCCAGAAGTATCTCTTTACTGTATATTCAGAAGTGGGATCACATCTAATACAGATGCTGTAAAAGCTTCACTGAGCAAAAGGTGCGCAAATGTTCCGCGCTTCACGCCAATCCCTCACAATGCCAATACCTATTCCATGATGCTAGCAATTAACTAAACCTGCTGCGGAAAGGGCTGTGCTTATCAGCTAGCTGCATTTATCAATAGAGATCATACGCAAGCATAATCCATTTGTTCTGGACAAACGAAGTAGCTTAATCCTCAGGTTGAGGAGGAAATGCAAGCATCTTTCCTACCCGCAAGCGACTCTGGATTAATTCGCTCTTAGTCCCTTTAATCACTATCTCCGCATCAATACACTCTTCCGTAAAACACCGGTCGTAAGACTCGCTAACCAGCGTTGCTAATAGATAAGCAACACTAGGTTGACGATCACGAGAACAGCATCTACAGCTTGTGCTTACAGGTCTTAACCACTTACACTAGTCATTCTCTTTACTAATCAACAAATGAATTGACTCAAGATGATACAGAAATGAACGCAAGCGATCGTAACTACTTTCAGAATATTAGGTTATTGCGGCTGCTTATTCATAATTACCTCGCCAGCGTTATTATTGAAATAAAACCTTTATCGGGCCTGAATAGATTAAACCCTAATGGAGTGATATAACACAGCTGTATCAGCTTTAAACATTGTTAAAATTTAGTTTACTCACATTCTCTGCTAATGAGAACTTTCATAAAAGCGCAGTAGTGACTAGGCGCTCAGATAACTTTCTGACTGGCGTGAGAATAAACCTCACAAATAATTAAGTCAGAACATAATAACTATCTTTGCTTTTTTAAACAAAGTGCCCAACATTCCCGTTCATATCTCTCTATAAGAAAACAGAGCTTCAACCCAATTTCAGTACGTGTTAAAATAACCAAGCCTGGAAAGCGCCCACAGGCAAGCTTAAATGAGTAACTTTATTTATTGCTTTCCAGGTATCTTATTTTACTTAAAAGAAGATCAGGTTTTATCACACGGTATGGAAACCTTCCATTACCGGTCATCTACCTGTTGTTAATAGCAGCTCTAATGAGCATCAACATGCAAAATCAACCCTTTTCTTATCTATTTAGATAAGAAAAGGATAATGTGCACATTTCTAAAAATCCGTGCGTTGATAGAGGCAATCCTGAAGAATAGGCAATAAACTACAATGACAAGAGCAGTAAGCCAGAAAGTCTCTTCCACTCGACAACGAGATTTCTCTGTCCAGCGGAAACAAACAATCATGTCAAACCCTCCCTAATTGTGCCTAGTTTATTAGAACAGGATCCGGCCCTAAGTTGCATTGATTACTGTCTTTACAACCTATCAATAGCGGCTGAGAAATCATAAGTGCCTAGCACCACTATAGCAACGCTTGGCGCACTTCTACTCGCAATCAGCCTATAAACTTCTCTTGCAGTTTAATAACGAAGTTATCGTTTAGTGATCAACTTATCACACATTAAACGGTCTTGATTAATATTAAAACCGCTAAGCAATGATGGCGTAGCGCACCCGATAGCATGTTAAAAAAAATGGCGCTAGCATAAGGTCATCGGTGAGAAGGGAATAGTTGCCATTATTTACCAGCTGTAAGTACGAGGTATCATTAATGATCAATCTAACGGATAAAATGCTAATTAACTTTCTGGAATACTATTTCCGCACATAAGAAAGACCGACCTACTTACTTATTACACAGACAAGCTCGTAGCAAGTGATATATTGCTACGGATGTTACCTGATAGTAAGGTAACGACCTCGATCTCGATCATATCGTGCAACTAACCAAGATAATACACTTGCAAACCCATTCTTCTGACCACCTAACGAAGTACTGTAGCGTCTAGAGAATTAAGAAAATTACCCTGTATTTATCCACAGATATGCATCTGATGAGTTTGTATCGCCTATGCTATACCAATAAACTACGGATAAAAACCTCACAAGAACTAGAGGAAAAGTTGACATACAACAGCAATTTTGATATTGATCTTGGTTATTTTGGTAAGTGTTATCACTGTTACTTAAGTGATAACACTGCACTAGATCATAATTATAACCTGTGAGTAACCAATTATATTCAGAAACTAGCCAACTAGGCTATTGTATTGCGCATGTTACTCCATGGGAAACCCTAAAATCCTCACGTATTCCCTACACAATCAAGCAATAGCGTCTTCTCCATATATATACTGGGTATATATCCACGCACGCTGAGTGAGCTAATCTCTTAAGAGATTTGTAGATCAAGGATGACCCCAAACACCAACGTCTACTACTTGAGCACTTATTTTCCCGTCTTCTATCTCTCAGAATGGAATGAATCATAATGTTCAAAATCACTGTCACAATTATTAGATAATCATCACTATTCCAGCCAATTACAGCCTACTATTGACGCCAGAACTTCTGTAGCGAAGGAGTAGTCACACGCGTACCTCTTCAGGGTATAACTCCAAAAACCGTGGCCATTTACAGTATTAAAAGAACATAAGAGGAAGCTTTTATAAAAAGCTATAAACTAATTTTTAGAGAAGAAGCAGACCCGTCTTTAGAAAAAGTATTGATCGTAAGGTAATCAGTAAGTTTCATGACATTTCGGTCGATACTGGAATCATTCGCATTGCCTATTCGAGCGAGAAGAGCATAGTTTGTGACAACAGCACTCGCAAGCCATGGTTGTTGGCTAACCTTAACCACCTACGATCAGTCAACAACTCTCTGGTAAGTAGCTGTTCCTACTCGTTGGTTTACAGTACCAACGCTATTACGGTCTAACAGTACACTTAATCAAAGAGTGCACCCCGTCAGGCAGACTGTATGAAAAATATTAATTCACCTAAACAACAAATGGCAATAAGATTTCTTTCCACACTGCATAGGAAAGAATACAGCAATGAGAAACACCCAACTAGCAGAAGCAAGCCCTCTATTCATACATATTTGTTCCGTTTGCCTAACAAAATCACAAACATTTAATCCGTATTATATGAGATTGACGAGCTTAAATGAAATTTCCCAATAATTAACCTTATGCTGCCGTTAAAATGCAGCGCCTACATGATAATTCACTGAATAAAACGCAGGGCTCATGTTAAAAAAATAACTGGCTAGGTGATGTACTAGCTCTTTCTTCAACCACAATTAAGCGATCGAGAATACACATGTTCTCTAGCTAAGCCACCACATCTTGAATATTCTACAGCCTGGTTTTTAAAAAGTTACTACTAAAGTAATGTCCTAACTATCGATGTCATCCACGTAGTGTCATCGGCCTTGAACTTCACTATCGACTAGGTTAGTGGCAGCGCCTATAAGACTTCAACAACAAACTAAGTAGAACTAGGCGGCGTGATCACAGCATAACACTTTCTTTGTCTATTTCTCTTTTTATTTCCATTCTGATAGCTAACTCGATACGCTAAGGCACGGAGTAACCTATTCAAGGTTCCTGTCCCAGTCGCCTATTTTACGCTTTACATAGGGCAACACTTGGTAAATCCATCTCGCTCAAGGATATCCGTGGAATGATCAACGCTATTCTCACGCATTGGAATCGAAAATAAGAAACCCGTCAAGACTGCCGCCTATTATCTCTCCATGTCTAGTGCCCTAATAGATGTAAAGATAGAGAGGATTGATACCCACCCCACCTATGGGGATTCGAAAATAGAAGGGAACACCACATGATCTAGCCTAACGCTTTATTACTAAATGAGACAAACATACCGATACACCAGCAATGGCTATGCTCACTATAACTAGTCCAAACTGCCAACTGTTCAATTAAACTAAAGATAAAGTGTAGTATTATAGACCTTTTTGGGTTGACTAATTGCTTTTGATTGAGCTAGATATGACAATACAGAAATCCAATATTTTCTAACACAGGAGGTTGCAATAGCAACGATAGCTATTAAGCTCTAACCGATAAAATCAAATGGCTAGTACTTATTTCAGCAGCCAGCATGCTCATTCCATGAAGAACAGCATGCTTAATCTTTTAAGATGTGTTCTTAAAGCGATATGCCCATCTCTTTGGATATGGATAGACTAAGATTTTTAAATATAGTAGCTAGACAGTACGCGTACCGCTAGGCCATAAAAGCTATCTCACTATCGTTAAAGATAGGTAAAGTTGATGCTGCTTTATATTAATGTAGTTTTATAGTTAATGCTCCACCTTATTATAATTCTTTAAATACTGAGATACATAAAGCAGTTATTCAATTTATTGAGCGATGCCCTGGTGTCAGCACACTCTATACAGGCATATGCTATATCCCTTATTTTAAGAGACAGATCAAGCCAAAATAACTTCATAGAATATTGAAAGAGAATTCCCAAGAACATGTTTCTGTTTGAGATAGGTCGCGCTATACAAACTACGGATTTGATAGCGAGCTATCACTGATTAAACCCTACCATGAACATTCCTCACAACTAAAACCCGCTTTCACCTGTATTATAAGCTACCTTAGCCACTCGCCATCCTAACGATTTTCTACACAGGCGTCCCCAATCAACATTTGTTAATAAGCAATAATCGTCGCTTTCTGCATTAGAAGAGGAAATGTTACAATGTAATTAGTAGGAATTCTTAACCGTTCGCTCGCCAGCAGCCCATTATTATACACTTACAGCCGTTGGATTTCTTGCAGTATGATGCCCACTTTCTAATATGTTTTTCCCAATTGGCAGCATAATTAGTGGAATATAAGCACGGATCAGCCAGCTACCCGCTCGCTGGTAATAATAGCGAGAACACCGTCATGGGGGTCAATACTGCGTTGCACAATCTCCAAACCTAGTCAGACACCGCGAGTGTCTATGCCCTTTGTCGCCCGTAAAAAGGTCGTAGAAGATGCTGAAACCTTTTTATCGCAATGCCTGGACCATCATCTTCACACTGTAACCATCCGAGCAACAGCTCGCGACAGCTACTGCCTTTGATCCAGTTATTACCGTAGCACGACGCACTGAATACCATGTTCAGTGCAGAACGCCTAATAGATAATGGATATGAATTCACCATCAGTGTGCCTGGCACGATGGCGATTTTAATATCACATTCATATCCATTTTCTGATGTCACTAGTTCACCCAGAACTAGCATTCATATCACTTCTTTCGATCGGCATTTCATGGTCAGTACGCACATAATCAATAAGCTGTTCGATAATTGCGTTGCATTCATCGATCTCTGTATTAATCGATGCACATAGATCACCATCCTCCAAACTCATTATTTCTGTCACCAGACGAATGCGCGTTAGCGGAGTACGCAAATCGTGACTTACCCCAGAATCAAAAGTTCGATTATTTGCTAATAATTTAACCCAGATGCCATCTGGTTAAATGCTCGCCTAACCGAGCGCACCTCAGGAGTGCCATGCTCACGCAAAGGAGGCGGAATAACACCTCGTCTCACCTGCAAAGCAGCATGTTCCACTTCTATTAGCGGCCGATTTTGAAGACGGACAAACAACCACCCCTATCGTCAACAATATAATCGCTAGAGCATGACAGAACAGTGACAAGAAATCACCCTGATAGATTCCAATCATCGGAATACGCACCCAGAGAGCGGGATGTAGCCAAGTTTTTAAACATACCACAAGAGAGGTTGACCCACCTCTACCCGCACCTCGACCGGCCCGCCAAGCTGATACGCCATCTTCTGAGTCAAGAAATAATAGTGCTTCGCCAAACACAGACCATTTTCCTCCGAAGCCGAGTTGGTTGTATAAATGGAAATTCCAAGAACACGAAAAATATCATGAGGACCCGCTGGCGCCTCTGGCGGAAGGACATCATCTTTTAGTGGAAGCTGATCAGTCATCAGCATACGCACTTGATAAGACAAAACCTTGCTGAACTGTTACATTCCAGCTAGGATGGCTAATCCCAGCACTACCAAATAAATCACCACCACACTCACGATCACCAAGGTAATGATTAACAGCGGGCTACATGCCAATGAACTGCACCGTGAAAGCACAATCATCTCATGCATTACTACCTGCCATCTGGAACAAAAACGTAACCAAACCCAGGCAGTCTGGATATAGCGGGTATTCGAAGGATCTTCTTCAATCATCCGCCGCAAGCGGTAAGTTTGCAGACTACTTGAACACTCCATTGCACTATATTCACGGCCACGTGCCAAATGCATCAACTTATCTCGTGACAGTGGTTCGCGCGAGTAACTTACCAGTGCCTTCTGCACTGCAAACTCATCACTAGCCAGTGACATAGGTTGATCTTCACGAAACCTTTCACGACTTCCAAGGTTTCGTTTGAACCTGCCGAAGGCAATGACTGCTCCTTCTTGTGAAGGACGGCTGGCAGCTCATTACCCTATCGACATAATACGGCACGATTGCGAGCAAGGAATTCACGTGGATTAAATGGTTGGAACATGTAGTCATCGGCACTGCTCTCTAAACCAACAATAGGATCAACTTCTTCACCAAGAAGTCATCAAGATAATAATCGGAATAGGGTTACTTTGACTACGCAAGCGCCGACAGATAAAGAGACCATCTTCACCTGGTAGCATTAAATCTAACACCATCAAGTGAAAGGATTCGCGCGTCAATAAGCGATTCATTTGCCCTGTATTGGCAACACAATGTACTTGAAAACCCTGCTCGATTAAATAACATTCTAAAAGCGCGCGAGTCGCATATCGTCGTCAAAAACTAGGGTCTTATAAATTTCTTGCATTGTATTACTCCCAAGGATTTATTACCTGAGTTGATTATTGTTAAAAACCCTGCCAGACTAGATAACTTTAAAAGTTATATATTCAAGGCAGAAGTGTTACAAACCATATTTTTGAATTTATTAAACCTTTTTATGAACTATCTAATTAAGTTCACCAGAATCCCTATTCTTAACTAGCCACAACGGTGTCTCACCGTTAGAAAGCACTTTGCTATCCTGTCTATAACAGTAAAACGCCACCAGAAAGTAATTACTCAGCACACATAGCATGGCTATCTGGTTTTAGTCATCTGCAAAGCGTACCAATAAGGTGCAGAATCACCGATTCTGGCTCTGCAATAAACCAATCACTATCAAGCAGAATAAGCACGATGGCAATCCTCAGTCATGTCAAATACAAATGAGTACGCAACTGACCTACCAGTATTAACCGGTTCAACGCTAGAGAATAAAAATTTCAACAACTGTGCTAATTGCAACGAACATTACACCTAGTCGTACAGTCTCGATCTCTTCATCCTTTTAAATATCTTCTCCTAGCACAATTCAAGCAGGATCAAAAGTATCTCTTCGGTTATTATTTTGACTCTTATTCTACCCGGAGATCCTATACTACATAGCCAGACAACTCTCAGGATAAGCTGCTTATTTTAATCTGGTTTAAGCGGTATAATCGTATTGATAACGACATAAAAATCGCATCTTTCTTTCCTGGGAGGACTTTACTTTTAACCTAAAGACGCTTGGCGATTTATCTCGTAGAGAAATAACGCTATCACACTCTTTCCGGTCAGCCTTCGGCACTTCAATACTGCCCAAGGAGTCTTAATATAGGCTAATAGCGCCATAGTATACAATTTATTAACGTTAAACCAAACACCAGGATACGAGGTGAGCGAATGCATGGCTAGAGCCTGCTATTTGTATACCGGCAACGCTAGAGCCTCCTTGAACCTTGAGATAAATACATGCATATCAGCCCTACCTGATGGGATTTAACTTTCTTAGTTTCCTACTTGTCTTACATGTCGACAAAATGCATCTACGATCGAAAATTGATAAGAAATCAAGAAGGTGTGGTCGTTGATCCTTTTCTCAATGAAAGAAAACCTTCTCTATCAAGATCTTGCTAAAGGCAACCGTACGCAGAAGAGTGTCTACCTATTACTGCATGAACGCTAAACAGACTCTCAAAGGGAGTTGGCACAACCCTGTACGCTCGCAACATACCCACTTTCTTTATCGCGCATAGCCGTACACTTACTTCGAGAAATGAAGAACGTTGCTGTGTAGCCTGAAGTAATTGGATTCGGCACACTATGTTTCATCCTTCAGACCTCATATAATTACGCCAATTATTTGCACTTTCTTTCAGTATTTTCTATGTGCTAACATCAGAATAGTACTGCCGCATCAGGCGATAGGAGGGATTAGGCAGTGTTTATAACTGCCAGCCTGCGACAAGATTAACCCTATTCCCTATCCTATTCTCTAGCTTTTATCTAGCAATACCTTGAATTTAATAGGTTAGTAACTTCAATTCTTGTTTATTTGAAATACCTCTTTGTATTCGCTCTAGCTGCTGATTATTTGATAGTAGTATCCCAACCCTCATGATCCCGCTATGGATTGGCATAAGATAACCCGCTCATTAAAGAGGAAGCGAAATCTGGACATCATTTCATATTCAGTAATTCTGTAGAAGTGAATAAATTAAAGATACATTCGCATGAAACTAACTGATCACTCTCAAGGCTAGAGCATACTTAACAAAGAACTGGACTATCTTTTTGGTGGAAAACACGTCCAAAAGCGACTCGCCGTTAATTTATAAGGCCATGCTAAGGGTGAGAAATATTAATTCCAATTTTTAGTGCAATAAAAACAGCTACGCCAGATCGATTATCGAGTCCCTTATTTTATGCAACACCTTGAAATTGAAGGTCATCTATTATATTATCACCAATAAGGTTGGTGAGATTTTTTTCTTTGCTATTTGAATTAGGCTATATCAATGTTTATTTCGAATGCGTTTGTATCGTAGGTTATGAAAATTTTTATCCTAGGTGACAAAGATTTATTTATATGACGATAAATCTGTCTTGCTATAGCAAGGAGTAAACGCGAGCGGCATCGTGAACCCTCAAAGAGGCGAATACCAGTAGTCCTTGAGAATGCCCATAACTAAATAAATTTTAGTTTTTTCTAACACCAAGTAAACCAAGAAAATATCCTCAATTGACACACTCAGGTAACTCAAGACTAAGGTATATCGGTGTAACACAGCTGGAGGCCAAACAACAGAAAGATAGCTGAACCGTTACTCTGCTAGCTATGGGAATAGCCTACTATTTATTGTACTGCTCCCATAAAATATAGGGTGGCTTTAGATGATACCAGTAGCGTTACTTAGAACCCTGGCTTGAGTATTTGTGCAAGTTGGGAAATCAACGTTATCGCAACCTTAAATTTATAAAAACAGTCCACTCGAAGCGAACCCTTGACATAAGCAATTCATTCAATTTTGCTCAAACCAGACTTCAAGATATTGCTCTGGTGTACACCCTCCATCCACACGCCTCGCTAAATCGCCATTGAGCCAATCTGGACCTCTTGGTAGATACCTGTAACAACACCCCATACCTGGTACATCGCCGTAGTGAATAAAAATGAGCATATGAAGCCACTGGCAAATTTGGAAAACAAACTGATAAGCTCGCTAGGTGCGCTTACGTAAAACACAGTAACAACCGCTTTCGCCAAAAGATGTAGAATCTATCGATAAGATGCACACCGCCGTGCCATCAAGCTGGCCCTGGACCCGAGATACAGGCAGCAGTACTATATGACGCCAGAAAGCTGATAGCACCCGTTACCTGTTATCCGAACTCAAGCAACCAGAAAAATCCACCTCCAATACAGAATCGCAATAAATCAAGTCCAAGGTAAAGCTTAGAACTGGTAGCCATCTGAAACGGACCGGCCTCACGTGAAAACGAACAGTTTATCTCGATTTGCAAAACAGTTCAGAAAAGTACGCCCTCAAAATGTCATAATTAGCAGAGCAGGTGACTCACCATATTCTGACGAAGAACAAGGTGAACTAGAGCCCACACATTAATATGTGCTACACAACGCGATGTCTATCGAGATCGTCTGCACTACTATGGGTAAGCTACTGAAAATAAAACTGAAATTCATTAACGCCACTATCCATTATCAACTGACGAGATAGCTGGCCTCGGTAGTGAAAGACTTCTTGAAAGCTGTTTAGCTTAATTCAATGCTGCCTGAATACCACTGCAGAGACCCCTAGTTCGACTAAGATGCAGCATAAGACAAAATATCAGCACCGAGCGGTGTGGGAATAACGGATTCAGAAATCTCTACTAGTTACTAAGAATTACCTGCCTACACCTGACAGCCCTTGGGAAATACACTTCCTTCTGCGTATTACCCATGACTACCACCCTCTCGCGGATTTATCGTTTAGATGAGCATCTACCCATAAAAATACCTTTTCTAACTGACAGGCACCAGCTTGTAAGCGTTTATTGGTAATATGTTGGAGATTCTCAAAAATAAAATCAGCGACTCTACCGACGGAAAGTGTAGAGATATCACAATAATCGCAAATATGGACAAGTGGAGAAACAGGGGCTGGACCGCGCTCATAGTTATAACTGCCAGAGCCAGAGTACTGTGAAAGCTTACACAATTTGCGTCCAGGGGCGATCCTGAGCAGTTTAGTCACCAACGCCTCCGATTTCGGTGCTGTTGTGGATATCGATGTACATTAATGGCATGCTGTACATCTCCTCGCTAGAAGCGAGGATTTTTAAACTCGAAACAGCGTAATAAAGAAGTGAATTAATCAAAGCAAAAGTAATAGAAGTTAATTACAACGAATAAGCACCGCTCTAACCATCCTCTTAAAAAAAAGGAACGATGAAAATTCAGCTCTTGGATACAGCAGGCATTAGTCGGCTCATGAAGCATAACCTCCCCGCGTAGTGCCGGAACTACACTACGCAAACAATGCCTTACGCTAGCGTTCAGGCAATCCTTCTTCCCGTCATTAGGAGAAGGCAGTTTGCAATCTTACTATTACACCATCTCACAATTAGTTTGCGCACTATCCAGTGCGTAGCTTTTTTTGAGAAAAGCTACCATCCCTATGTACTAGCCTAAATCACGAGCCTAGTAGGAATACGTCAACGCTAAACCCAAGCCGTTTCCAATCAACTATGAGCGTAGTGATGCTATAGCATAAGGTTAAGCTCAAGAATGATGTGTATGAATCTTAATGAGATGACAGAAATCGATTTCCAGGTATAAGCGAGGAAATCTTACATATAAAATTATAATATACTAGTATATTACATATACTCTATTCACTGCTTGACTTCGATGTGCCACATGCGCAACGCCAATCTTTCCATGCGCTTCAAGCTGCGATTATTTCGAATAGGCCATCTCTAAGGTAGGCTGCAACATGCACGCACTAAACAGCACCTATCTTTCATTAAAGATACATTTTTTGTTTATTGTGACTTGAATAGTCAAAGTTTTATCTTTATAGCACTATTAAGCTTAGATTAACATCCATAGCAAAATAAAAGCCAATAGAGCAATCACCATGATTTTAATGCTATTACATAAATTACAACTACGAAACTAATTTCTTATGATTTTAACAGCGTTGTTAGCTCAAACCCTTTCATCACAGCAATGATCTGCCAACTGAGTTACCGCATAGCAATTTTTGCTAATACCCTTTCATTTTTCATTGCAATCAATAACGATTCTCACTATTATTATTTTTTTTATTTGTGTCGCAGATGTATGGCTGCGCAGCCCGGTGATGCAGTGTCTTTCAAAAAACATACAATAATCATTATAGCGACTATCCTGCCTATAGGAAGGTTAATAACATGCCTCTTCTGCCAAAACAGACTTATAAAATCGCTGGCTTCTCTAACGAAATGAGGCCAGCTTATCGGCAAAGATTACTATCGCTCGGTATGCTGCCCGGCTCTTCATTCGAGATAGTACGCCTTGCGCCACTCGGCGATCCAATAGCAATCAAAACCCGACGCGTGAACCTCGTAATACGCAGAAAAGATCTAGCCTTACTGCTTCTCGATGACCAACCCTGAGCTGTTAACATACGGTTCAATTACCGCCGCTCCATTAGTCCGGTGCTATTTTCACTAACTAGTATGACCTTTGATTATGAAAAAACTCACTATTGGCTTAGTAGGAAATCCGAATTCCGGTAAAACCACACTGTTTAATCAACTCACCGGAGGCAAACAGCGAGTAGGCAACTGGGCTGGCGTTACCGTGGAACGCAAGGAAGGTCTATTCACTACGCCACAGTCTACAGTTAAAATAGTCGACTTGCCAGGGACCTATTCCCTGACCACCATCTCGAAACAAACGTCACTTGACGAACAAATCGCTTGCCATTACATCCTCAGTGGCGATGCGGTTTTACTGATCAACGTGATCGACGCCTCAAACCTGGAGCGCAATCTCTATCTAACGCTACAACTGTTGGAGCTCGGAACCCCTTGCATCATTGCGCTAAACATGCTAGATGTCGCCAAAAAGCAGCACATTGATATCGATATCGCCGCACTATCATCACGACTAGGCTGCCCGGTAGTACCCATGGTTTCCATAAAGTCTGATGGCATAAGAATGCTGAAGCATATGATTGACAATCATCCGTTCAACCAGTTGAAAACGTTGGTGAACTATCCATCACTATTGCTGAAAGAAATCACCTCACTGAGCGATGCTATGCCAGCAATTCTAACGTCGGAGCAACGCCGCTGGCTAGCCCTGCAGATGCTGGAAGGTGATATCTACAGCTACGGTCGGGCTGGCGCCGCCACCAGCCTTCTACCCACCTTCAAGCGGGCGGCAAAAAAACAGAAAGATCCAGCGTTAATCATCGCAGATGCCCGTCACTATTCGATCACCACCCTATGCGATGAGGTCAGCAACTCCCAACAGGCGATACCTAACCGCCTAACTGAAATTCTGGACAAAGTCATCCTGAACCGCTGGCTAGGAGTGCCGATTTTCTTTCTTATGATGTACCTAATGTTCCTGCTGACGATCAATGTTGGCAGTGCCCTACAGCCGATTTTCGATATCGGGTCGGACGCTATCTTCATTCAAGGTATTCAGTGGCTCGGTTATACCTTACAAGTTCGGGAATGGCTGACTCTATTCCTAGCACAAGGAGTCGGGGGGGGGATCCATACTGTACTACCGCTAATACCGCAGATCGGTATCATGTATCTCTTCCTTTCTGTCCTTGAAGACTCCGGTTACATGGCTCGTGCGGCGTTCGTCATGGATCGCCTGATGCAGGGACTTGGGCTACCGGGTAAATCTTTTATGCCTCTTATTGTAGGCTTCGGTTGCAACGTACCTTCGATCATTGGTACCCGCACGTTGGATACCCAGCGTGAGCGGGTAATCACCATTATGATGGCACCTTTCATATCCTGCGGTGCGCGGATGGGAATCTTTGCGGTGTTTGCTTCCCTCTTCTTCGGCCAAGATAAAACAGGGGTGGTGTTTTCTCTATATGTACTCAGTATCCTAGCAGCGATCTTTACCGGCCTCGTTCTAAAACATACCCTCATGCGCGGCGAAGCCTTACCCTTCGTTATGGAGCTGCCGGCCTACCACGTACCGCATTTAAAAAGCCTCCTAATGCAAACCTGGCAACGATTGAAAAGCTTTGTTATACGCGCCAGTAAAGTGATTGTCATAGCCGGCATATTTATCGGTGGCCTAAATAGTTTCACGTTCACCGGAACTCCAGTAGATGACATGAACGATTCCACACTGGTAGCAATGTCAAAAATGATGACGCCGATGCTGCGCCCGATGGGCGTGCATAACGACAACTGGCAAGCCGCTGTAGGATTAGTTACTGGTGCCATGACTAAAGAGCTGGTGATCGGCACGCTAAACACACTTTATACTTCTGAGCATTTGAGCCACAAGTCATTCGATGCCGCCAATTTCAATTTGCTTGATAAACTTGACATCGCGATCCGGAAAACCTGGCAAGCCCTGAAAACCACCTGCAGCCTGCACGTACTATCTAATCCTATTGACACCAATAAGAAAGAAGAGGAAATTGCACTTACTTCGATGGGGTTGATGAGCAGTAAGTTCGGCTCAAATATCTCCGCTTACAGCTACCTAATTTTCGTGCTGCTTTATATACCTTGCGCGTCTGTTATGGGTGCTATCGAGCGTGAATCATCCTGTGGTTGGATGGTATTCTCGATACTGTGGGGACTCAACATCGCTTACTCGCTAGCCACATTGTTCTATCAAGTAGCCACTTTCAACCAAAACCCCCAGTACGCCCTCAAGGCTATTCTGGTAGTAGTGCTATTTAATTTATTCATTCTGTATAGCCTGCACCGAGCGCATCCCTACATAACAATGCATATGGATCACTCCTCACAGCTCCCTTGCTCACAGTGTCCACAAGGCAACTGCCGCTGACACCTAACCTTAACCTTACTTACAGGTGCCTGGAGGTCACTTTGCGTCCAGTGAAGTGCACTTACAGAATGACTGTGGAGTGCTCATTCGGAGGTGATTCACATTAATCAGGATAACCATCCTGCCTATCCTGCCCTAGTGGCAGTTATAAAGCTGTGTTTACAGAAATGATGTATTCTACCGTACTTTATTCATAGTTAAACACCATTCAGTAAAGCGCTTTATGGTTTTTTGGAAATATAGAAGGCAACCATATATTACAGACATCGTGTTCGCGTCCGTTTTGCGCTGTAGTAATTACGCGATCTCTTCATCTAATGAAGCAAAAATAATACAAGACTACTGGCATTTATTCTTAATATTTTACACTCAAAGACATAATTAATTAACACGAACTCATTAAGATAATAGAATACAAGGAACGCGAGCCACTTTCAACACTATTACCGAGGAACAATGTAGCTAACTAGCGTTGACCTATTCGGAGATATTGTGGGAAAACCAATCCATCGCGCTAGCCATAACCGGAAAGCAGCGGAACAGGCGACCTTGGTAGCCGATAGTGTAGATTAGATAAAAGAATATCTTCCCAGCCCTCCATTTACAACCTCAACTATAGATATCAACTGATTTAACACCATTGACCTCAGCTTTCAGGCATCTTGATACGAGCTATGGGCACCTAACGCATTCAGGGATAAAAACGCTCAGCGGTCAGGTGGACATCGTTACTTAACTAATGCTGAAAGCGCTTAACACCTTCGAGCAAGCATCAGTCAATCGCGTCACATGGGAAAGAACGGAAAGGAAGGGAGAGTAATCATATGGCGGACTCACTTCAGCTGCATGAGCACCTACTAACTGTCCCGTGACTCACCAAATGAGTGCTCGAGTAATCAAACCTTAACGGCATTGCAATGCTTACTCTCTTTATCATCTGGTGATATCATGCCAAATTCTTGGCTGTAACCTTATTCAGGCCGATCGCCAAATATAGCCAAAAATACGGTGTCAGCGGCACTGGTATCAGCTCCCGTACCTTGACATGCAAACCCACCCCGACGGAAGAACAAGATTACATCTACCCGCCCTATGATTCCGATATAACGCTGTTATCGGTTAATTCATTACAACTTTGTTTTACCGGGGCCCGATGGATATCAATCCGCAGCTTGTGTTAAATATATCTCCAACAACCAGGCCTTATCCAACACGGAATCTCTAATACTACTTGCTTATTCTGCTTCTAAAACGAATGTGCCTGCCCTCGGCGTCGTGCGCAGCCTGCTAAGAGCCCACGTTCCCGTGGCTGATTCTAAAACAGCAGGAACCCTTGGATTTCTTGGTCTTGGCAAGAAACTGAACTACCTCACTAAGGCTCTTTGTTAAGGAATTGACCTTCTAACAGACTCTTTAGTAAACACATATAGCAGCACACCTAATGCTACTACGCTGGTTACCCGAAATAGCGTTCAGTATATGAACAAGCCTAATGTTATTTTCAATATGTATTAAAAATCGATACTGAAATCGTATTTGTCATTAGCATCATCTGTTCAGATGACCGCAACTAGAGTTGCTAAGCTATACGTATCAACTAGAGAGAGAATTTAATCACATTAGCACAGTGCCCTTACACCCAAAACGTAGTACTCATGCGCGGCAGCGCAATATGCCCATCGCCTTTCATTGCGATGAGAAAATCTGTAGGCAGCCAGATCATTCTTATTTTATGATCTGGTCACTTTTGAACGGAAAGGAGTAGTAATTAGTAACCTGTTACATAAGCAGACTACCACATCGCTCACAATATGGTGCAGCTTCCGCATATTGTAGTGATATGACTATGGGCGTACCATACCCGTCTGTAGAAATAAACTATTAAGTTAACTCAATGATCCGTATCACAGATGCTGCGCAGGAACACTTTGCCAAATTGCTGAAACATCAAGAAAGAGGCACACAAATCCGTATATTCGTTATTAACCCCGGCACAACAATGGCGGAATGTGGTGTCTCTTACTGCCCACCAGAGGCAGTAGAAAGCACTGATAACAAAATACAGTTTAAAAAATTATCTGCTGTTATTGATGAACTGAGTAAGCCGTATTTGGACGATGCCGAAATTGACTTAGTTACCAACCAGCTTGGTTCACAACTCACTCTAAAAGCGCCAAATGCCAAAATGTTAAAGGTGGCCGATAATGCGCCGCTGATAGACCGCGTTGAATACATACTTACAACCCAGATCAACCCTCAGCTAGCTAGTCACGGTGGTCGGGTAACACTACTGGAAATCACCGATAACAAAGTGGCAATCCTGCAATTTAGCGGTCGCTGTAACGGTTGCTCCATGGTTGACATAACGCTGAAAGAAGGCATCGAAAAAGAGCTATTGCTGCAGTTCCCAGAGTTAAAAGGAGTTCGCGATCTAACCAAGCATCAGCGAGGCAACGATTCTTACTACTGATACTCTTCTTAGTGGTTGAGGGGCAGGATTTAACCGTATAGTGTCAACGGAGCGTTGGCAAGTCTTAGACTAATTGATCGATTGTCCCCGCTAGTTGTAGGTAATGAGCGCCCTTAATTGCAACTTACTGTATTCCAACAAGGCCCTTAAAAGCAAGATACATGATCTCTGGTCCTGTATTAACAACAGTGCTAACTACAAATAATCTGCCATTTCTGATAAAAAGCTAACTAACTTAGGACCAGTAATACACTATTCTTCGCAAAAGCTAAATGGATAAGGAACCAAATCTCGTTGGCATGATCGCAATGTTACATATCTCTAAAATTACTATGTTTCGCAAGATTAAGAAGCCAGATACAACCAGAAAATTGCACCCAATTCGAACCGAAGACGAAGCCACGTAAACTCTATATCCCACATTAATGCTGCTTAATACACATAAAACGCAAACCTAAAAATGATAAAGACTGATACCCGCTTTTCTAGCTACATAAAACGGAGCTCTCTGGTAAGAGTATAATAATAAAATATTGTTAATATACTCTATCTGGCTTGTCTTAACCAGAAATGTCGCTATTTTATAATAAGCAATTGGCGATGAAATCGTTTAGGCGATACACATCAAAGAAACTTCCACCGACTAAAAGAGCACATCACCGCTCTAGTGGATATTCACGCGCCTCAAAGTACGGCCACCACCATACACAGGGCAATTTATCCTCACGGCCACTAATGTATAAACAACACTCCTTACACAACTTAAAAACTCTGCTCAGTGATATTTTATTCCAGCACGGCAATACAAGCAGCTGGCTAGTGCATTCTCTATGCCATCATGGAATTAAGACGGTCTATACAGTTGACTGACCTTTAGCCTGGGTCGGCAATATACACAGCACGTTAAATTTTTTCATAAGCTGCCTAAGAGAACCCTTCGGTTAATGGTTAATTGAAAATGCAATAGTTATTGCACCAGAAATTTCCCCTAATACCTAGTATTGACGTCAATTATATTACACCCACGGCATAACGCTAAAACTATGTAATAGCAGCAATATGGAAGAAATTTAGCTTGTTGACGCCAACTTTCTGCAATACGTACAGTAGGGGTTGTAGCAGTTATAATTATCCAATTAAGTAGGTGCTATCAGACTATGCTTTGAAACTTCTATATCGGCCGAGCTTCTCTTGTCGCTCGGCCTTCATATAGTTAGGTGATGGATGATATGGCTCCGTATCTGATATTGAGTTTGATGCGCCCTGCTTTGTAGCATACATTTTATATTTTTTAGGCGAAAGAGTCCTAATGTACTACCTATAAGGACCGCTGGATCGTAGTTAATACCTACAACCATAGTATAGTTTAAGCCACGCACTTCTGTATTTCTTTTGCTACCTCTTATGTTTAATCTACTGTGTAGTATCTCAGCAGATTAGTTGGAAATCACTTGGAACAAAAAGTGTTAATGGTAACATTAGACTCAGTATTGCTCATACAATCAGATCTAATCATTGTTTAATAGCCCGCTGTTTGGAGACTGTCTAATCTAGACTAAACCTTAATAGAATATGCAGCATTTTTGATAAAAATACCTGCATTAAACCTCATGGTAATTTAAGTAGTGTCTTTAGTAGTTGGATACTGCGATATTTTAGGAATGTCGATTATTCACGCGGGAAATATAGCAGCCTAATAATAGTTAGACTAATATGTCTTTAAAATCACACCAGTAAAACCCTAGAGCACGAACGGCAAAACCGTATATTTATCGCTAAGCATAGCGAGAATTGAGGTCATTATCGTTAAGCATGCACAAAGACATGAAACGAGCATTGAGCTACTTGCATCTACAAGTTTATATCAGCAAATCAACGCTAGTTGACGACTTTCAAGTTAAGCCACAAACGATTTCCCGTGATTTAATCATCTAAACGCTCAACTTATCACCTGACGCTAGTATCATAGTACTTCGTTCAATTAAAATTGGATCAATTCCGCCTATATGGGAATATTAAAATATATAGTCAGCAGAGCAAGTGAACCTTGACACATCTATCCCTGTCCTTATCCCATAGAGAGGTTAGCTCTCTATCATCAGCACAACAGATTTGAATATCATAGTTAGTTACAAGGTGAAGATCGACGAAAATAAAATACACTAACTGCTCAACGTGTATGAGAAATACTTTAAGCCAGAATGTCACCGTAAGAAGATTCTCTAGATCTACTCCGAGGTACGTCCGTGGCGTTATAACAAGTCTGATGCTCCAGGAATAGCTGGTTCCGACTACTCGCTGGACACCTAGGATGCGGCTAGAAAACAGCGTTGCTATCGGTATGCGGGGGAAACCTAAGCCTCCTCGCACACGCTGGCTGAGCGTGCGTGATAAGCCTGCCACAAGCACTATCGCCTACCTCCGGCAGTTTGGAGAAAAATATTACGGCAGTTAGCTTTACCATTAGTGTACCAATCTCCCAGTATCTATCATGCACCACTATGCACACACCAGACGCAGCGAATTAATTCTGGCCCTGACAATAGATTGGTTAATCATGTTAAAGATTCCAACCATAACCTATACCAAGCCGATCTTCCCTTCTAGATCGAGCAAGAAGGAATACTAGATCTGAGTAATACTATCTGACGACAGACTGAGGAAAGGACTATGGCTAAAAAATGGAGCATGGGTCAAAGACTGGCTCTAAAAATAAAAAGATATCTCTATGCTACTAAACAAGCTCTGTTCACCTAGAATTTTTTGGGAATTTAGATAAGGGTAGTAAACTGCAACACCCTACACATGCTGTCCCTGGAAGTGAGATAACCTAGCAAGTGAACATCGCAAATGAAGAACCTACTAGAATGAATAACAAATACCAGCCTATGATTAGCCATTAGAATAGGGATTAATCCTATTTTTATACAATCATTCCTTATATTTAATCGAGCCTCTCTAAAGGGCAGATCCTGGCCCTCCGGATTTACCAACACTGCACATACATAGGTTGCATGTAGCTATATAGCAAAGCTAAACGCGCAAAGATCAAACAGGATTAATAATCTCATAATAGGATATTTAACATATGGCGTAAAGGCTCGGCTGCACCCCAAAGTAGTTGGTCGCCAACGGTAAATGCGGACAGGTAATGGGGCCCCATATTCATCTTACGCAGGCGACCTACCAACGTATTCAATGTGCCGGTCACTGCTGACGGGGTTAATTCACGCAGCGTTAGTTCACGGTCATTCGGGATCACCCGCACCCAGTGATTATGCATAGCTAGCATTTGTTCGATTTCCGGCAACGAAATGTCTTTTTTTAGTTTTAGAGTAAAGGCCTGGCTATGGCAGCGCAGTGCACCAACGCGTACGCACAGACCATCTATCGGAATCACACTAGAGGTATTCAAAATTTTATTTGTCTCCGCCTGGCTTTTCCACTCTTCACGACTCTGGCCATTATCAAGGGACGTATCGATCCATGGAATCAGACTGCCAGCCAGTGGCACACCGAACTGATCAGTTGGCAGATCGCCGCTTCGGCTAGCGATGGTTACCTTGCGTTCGATATCTAAAATTACCGAAGCAGGGTTATCTAACTCCTGTGCGACCTCAGCGTGCAGGAAACCCATTTGGGTTAGTAGTTCACTCATGTGGCGCGCTCCACCGCCAGAGGCCGCCTGATAGGTTGCCACTGACGCCCACTCTACCCAGCCGTTGGCAAATAGGCCACCGAGTGACATTAACATTAAACTAACAGTACAGTTACCTCCAACAAAGGTCTTAATCCCTTTATCTAACCCCTGTTGGATCACTTCGTAATTAACCGGAGTCAAGATAATAATGGTGTCATCCCGCATTCGGAGTGAAGAAGCGGCGTCAATCCAATAACCCTGCCAACCACTTTTACGCAGCTTTGGATAAACTTCGTTAGTATATTCGCTACCTTGGCAGGTGATAATGATCTCGAGTGCACTCAATGCATCAACAGCATAGGCATCCTGTACCTTACCTCCGTGGCCAGCGAATGCTGGTGCAGCAGCACCGGGCTTTGAAGTAGAGAAAAAGACTGGTCGAAGAGCATCAAAATCGTGCTCTTCCGTCATGCGCTGCATGAGAACTGACCCGACCAATCCGCGCCAGCCGATAAAACCAACATTTTTCATAATGCCTATCTCCTTCCTTAAATGGCTATTGTTCTAAACAATATGTAATATTTATTCGCATTACGAAGAGTGAGTTCTATTACCAAGCACATTGGTTTCTAGTAAGGCCTATTAAGTAATCCTGATTATTAGTCACAATATACAAAAACCGTCATGTTCCCCTATATCTTTGTGTTAAGGTGATAATGTTAGATCAACCTACCGGTGCCCTGTTGCTTTTACATTGCCCATAAACGAGATATGCTTGATTTTGACAACAATCGCGCAGAAGCTGAAACTTCCGCGAAGACTCGTATACTCATTCCACAAGTTCTTCCCCTCTATTTCTAATACCAAGGTTCTATTTGCTATTAAGAAATCCTGGTATTATTCAAGTGACCCACTAACAAAGTGCACATCTCTAGCGTGATCATTTTTTCCTAATTAGCATCCAAGATCATTTCCCATCGAAGCAAGCAAGAACTCTGGACTTTCCACTGTTTAGACACTGTTTAGTGACGCTAGTATTCCAGAGACGGCCTCTGCCATCGATGCTGAGCACTGACACTGGTGTCTAACAAGCTCCAAAAATACTGCTCCATTCCTTGCTGGCACTTTTATTGCTTAGGGATTTCTTAGACTATACTACGCATCTCTAATCTTTCCTGGGTCGTCTAGTAGATAGAGAAACATCAGTATATTGAAAAGATTTATAGATTTAATAATATTGATACTGACACCCAAACCCTCCTAATTAGCAGAAACGCTGATATGGACCTATAATAAGAATACTGTTACCTGCAGCAGGATTAACAGATAATTAATTAACGGAACTTGACCCACCCTACACATAAGCAACAGCATCAACCAGCACACCGGTCAGCGCCAAGTTGATATCGATCACATGCAGATCCTTCTCCTGTGCATACGGTTTTCCCCAGCCAGAAAACTTGGAACTAACAAATCCACGGTTTTAAAAAAAACACTTACGCTACTTTACCCATACTTAAATAAGCTGCGTATACCTTTCAGGTAGACAACAAAAATTTTAATTACTTTTCTCGACCGCGCACCATCACGCTTTCACCGCTAAGTACACTATAAGAAACCACCCATTAATGCCTTGCATGTCAACGATAGCGCCATTCGAGAGCCAAAACTAGAAGGTAAAATCTGTATCGTTCCGTTGATACCGATATTTATTTATTTTATTTTACTAAATGCGTATAGGTAATCAGCCACCCAGTATAGAGGCTGAATGCCATAGAAGGCGACATAAGCCATAGCGGATGGGACACAAGCCCTGTAATACCCATCAAGATAAATACATGGGTTTAGGAGGCGACTGATTATCTCATACACTTATAGAATGTAATACGCATCTTCACAAGTGAGTAGGCCCTCAAGGTCATATCCTTCGATAATGGATAAAAGTATTCATACATGCTAACCAAACCAGAACCGAAAGTAATAAAAGCAATGTAATCCTAGATCACAAAAACCAACCGGCCAATCAACACACCGATAAGTTGATTTTCAGAACCAATTAAGATTTGGTGATTACCATGATACTCATGATTGAAGTACTTCTTAAATAACCATAAACCCGGATCGTTACAGTAAAGGAACCCCGCTAGCAGAACCGACTGTGATCACATTAGTTCTAGGCTGACGCCGGATATTAGCGCGAGTAACACCGCTACTATGGCACCTGTAGCGGCGGATGTAAAAAGAACAAACACAACAAGCGCTGCCGCAACGCAGCAGACGCCGCAACCTTCCGATAAGTCACCATCACAAGCACGACGATGGTTAATCCGCCAAATACCACTATTTAAGATGTGCAGCATCTTTTCACAGCACAGCAGTTAACTTACTTATGAGTATTGCAACCTTTCAGGGCCACAACGCCTCCCACTAACGCAATTCTATAAATGTTGTAATAAAATACCTAGTGCTAACGTCACATCTATTAATAGTGAAAGGCTGTATAGCCTATACAACTAATGGCATCGGCTAGGCTATTAGCCTAATATCGAGCAATATTTGCCAATTGAAACGGTTAAATAAACACTGAGAACACTTGATGAACCTAATCACTTCATGTTTTTCAAAAAAATAATTTGCTCATCCGCCGCTTATGCCAGCAGGAATGATGGGTTTTACAAGACCTCACCTCGTGCTGGTTATGGCTAGGTAAATGTATTGAAACTTGCCTCCTGATTTCATAAAAATCATTAATCTCCATTGTTCTACCCAGCACCCGATATTTTTATCAACAACTTCAAGAGAACAATATTCGCTTACAGTGCCGATAACGCATCAGTCTATACCAATAATATAGAATCACCTCAACTGACGGTTTCAATAGAAAAAGCGCATCTCACCACCGATATATTAACTTCTACCTCTTTTGAATTTTATCAGCACAGAAAGTGGCATAAAGATAGCTATGCCAGCCAAACCCTGATAGACACTGGCCCGTCTCCAAAAAAGAGGGGGGTAGATTGAAAATAAACTATAGCGTGAACGTTTCCAAACTATTCAGTATATTGGCAATCAACTTCTAGCGATTGTAATAGAACTTACAGTCATCTAAATAACAAGTAATCATGTTCGAAAGAACATCAGTAAACAGCAGCATAAAGTCTATACAATCTGATATTTAACCTCCCTGTCAGGGATCGATATATGAAAGATTAGACTCGATACCATGTCCGCAAACTCACCAGCCTAATGTTTCCAATGACTCGATTTTAGAAATCTGTAAGCTACGAACGCTATCGCTGGATCATCGCTACAACAAGAACCTCGATGAACCCTCAAAGCTTGGTATTTCCTAGATCTCCTGATTAGCGCATTTAAAATACTATCCCAAACTAATCTAGTAGAGAAAATATTGGCACAATAGAATTACGTCTATTTACCGGAGAGAGCGATCAGCTGGATAGATGTAAATTCGATTACATCACTTAATACTAAATCACTCAAGTTAACAGAATCGTCTTTAGTGATGAGTGTGCACAAGGTGACACACGTATGTTGGATGTATCTGGTGCTCTATTTAATTTTATTAAGCACATTATAATAGAGGAACACTACCATTAGCAATGGTAGTAATTTGTGATTTAGATCAAAAACATATTGCAATATATACTGAGAATTATGAGTTGTTCTACCTCTAAAAGAAACCCCAGATTATGCCTTTGTTAAGCCCTTGCTTTTCCTGTGGCCTGCACAAAACACGTTCACCACCGTCACTATTATAAAAATTACTAATTTATCAGTATATTATATTGTGTTATAGGAATACTCATTCTTTTTCACTGTTTAGCCAGGCAGGCAAACACCTGATCCGTATGCCTCATTTCCTAAACATCATGTATCACCCACCACACCGTTATCAGATGTGCAGTCATTCAGTCATAAATCAGCGAATTCATGTAATACTTATTTCTTCATCAAGAACACTCGTGCATTCATCTAGATGCAATACTCAGGTAAGACATTGAAATGGCGGATTATCGAGATGCACTTTTTCTCACCTACGGATAATTGTTTCTATTTCCTTAGCATGTTATTCGAACATCTAAACCGTTCAAGAAGCCTTTATTTTTCTCACCTCTATACTCTCAGATAGAGTTAGTCCAAAAAGACTATCATAGGCCATCGTTAAAAATAGTACCGCAGTCTGGAAACAGTAAGATACCTATTTACTACACTCTGCCGGCTGCATTCCGAATACGTGTGCCACCTAAATCACCCTTCTGCTAGAAGCCTAAATCAGTTAGTTATTAATTATGAGCACGGTAATTTTACAAGAACCAACAGTCTCTAATCAATGAAACTGCCTTCTAGGACTAAACAAGACTGAATAATTGGAACCCTACCTATTTATTTAACAATAAATATTGCCTTATCTGAGTATTGCTTTTCTGCTTGTATATAGCATCACTTTTAGTGACCTTACTCTAAGTAAATAGACTTTTAAATTTAAATAAATGAGTCAATAAAACAATATCATATACCTATTTTCTAGTACATGTTTACTCGCTATAAATATGCTAAATTAGAATTATTTATATTGCTATACTAGAAACGAATTGCGCCTCTTTTCCAAAATTAGTAGCAGAGTGTGGATGGCACAAATACACTGATCGCATTTATTGACCAGCTCACGCGTTCTTTTCATGATCCTTATGGTAATAAGCTTCACTCCCAATCCTTACTTCTGAACACCTACTCAAGCAGAACCACATCTCCCTCGCACATGCAAAAATGATATTAAGCGGCGGTTGAGTACCCCTAAAACCGATTAACGCGAGTTGAGAACCGGTGATTCTTAACTTTAGAATAGAGTTCTTTTTGAATGTACAGGCCCATTAATAGTATACAAATGATTCACCTATATCAGTATACCCTAACCCTAGGAGGTGACTAGGGATAGTCAAAACTAAATAATAGATTCCTAAATACTTCTTGACTTATATTTATATCAGATCATATTTCTTGTCACGCATAAGGCTTTATTTAAATCACCTATACAATATATTATCGCATATGAGTATATATTATTTCTTGTATGGCGATAAAACTGTAATAAATATTCATTCTAACAAGAAAGAATCAAAATAATAGGGCAGTTATTTACAAACCTCTTTGATTTATAATCAAAAAAAACAAAAATATTAATTTATTTAAAACTTGTGTTTAGTAAGTAATCATTTTAATTGTTTTTTATGTGCTATTTAAAAAATAAACACACTCCTATTTACGTATTCATCAATATATTTAAAATAAATAATTTATTGTGTTTCACCATATCTATTTCAGATATTCAGTGCTTAAGTTAGGCACGCCACTATGAAATAGCATTGTAGATTAAAGCACTAAGCTTATTCACTACTATCTAATACAGCGAATATTTCATGTATCATGTTTGTGCCAAATAAAAGCAAATACAACTAATTACGCATAGTAAAAATATATTTTTCTTTAATTTTAAAATCTTCATTTAGAAATCTAATAAATATTTTTATTTTATTCTATGTTTGCGGAAGGTCTCAGGACAATGCAAAAAATTAATGTTTAATTTATATAAATAAGTTGGCGGGCATTATAGACCTCCTTATTAATATAATATTAATTGGTAACCTTTCACGGGTTAAAGAGCTAATATCTAAGTAGATATTTATTACAATAAACATTGTTTACACTATAGTTGTATAATGTTTTTTATTTTAACTCTTTTGAGAGGAAATACAGAAATTAATGTACACTCAGTATACTGGTTCTCGCTTTAACCTATATTGCTTATTCTGCCCAGACTTATCCTACCCATTCAATCCAGGATGGAGTAAAACACCATTTCAGGCTGCAATCATTAATATGTAATACAGCATTACAAAAGTAATGCCTATTCACTCTTCCGATGAAGATATCAGGACTCATCATTTAGTTCAACTAGATGAATCTCATATGGAATATTTCAAGATTAAACTAAAACTTAGACATTATCTCTTGCCGGCATAACCTGCAAATCATTTTTACTAGAAACGAAGGACCGCATAATCATAAGGCACTACGAGTCATCGGTAGCACATATGAAATGCTGTATCATTATACATCATAAAATTCATTCTAAAGACACTGATCTAGATCCTGAATCCTCTACGCTAGGATCTAAAAAGATAAAACGCACTGAATATTCTGCTTACTCATCATCTTAAAGCACCTTTTACTGTATTATTAGGCAACTTGATAAGCCCGACTAACTTCACTTTGGCTTAGCTGTAAGGCATTATTAGAGGCTGTGGCAACAGCATCTCTTCACTTTATCCATGTTCAAAACCGGTAATCATATAGAGAGAGCACTCATATAAAGATACACTTTTAGATCGCACTACTATAATCAGCTTCAACGCTGACAGCATAGGTGGAATATCAAAGAATTAGGAGAATTGCAAAGTTAGATTAAGTTGGGATCGCAGTGAGCATAAGAAAACATAAGCATCAAGTGCTACTTGATAGTATAATGATCCAGTAAATACTCACAACCTATCATCAAGACCTTAATTGAGCTTGAGTAATGATTTTATGACGCTAATACGAGCACCTCAACATCCAGTACTACAATCATACTCTCTGACCTTCTGGGCGCATTCGGGATTTGCGAACATGGGATTTAATACTAATGTATTGAATATAATTAACCTTCACGAGGTGCCTCTATACCGGTTCTCTAATTTTAACTGAGTGATACCTATATTGCGCTGTTAGAGCTTAAAATCAAAAAAACAGTGCAGAAACGTAGTATATGATATGCTGGTATCCATACATTCAAGAATGTAGCCAGCTATGCCCATAGACTAAATCAAAGGACACTAAATAAGAACTTTCCAACAAGAAAGCTTTATAGCAAGCCCTAATTTTAGCCTAAAAAACAAGCAGAATTAAGGTTGAAATCATTTCTGACCAGATTACTTCGGCATTCTTGGCATCACAAGCTGATACGTGGCGATAACATATTCCCATCTAAAATCAACCCTATTTAAACAGTGAGATCACCCGACTACGCCTAACTATTACTAAACTACAACCTCAGTTCACACTACAGAAAAGGACCTTAATAGGAGTAGATATTAAGAATTAATAAGTTACGTTATATTGGGTACTAATCTAAGATCCTGTAATTTGGTCGATGACTATCAAATAAATCAAAGTACATAATGTAAAAACCACGCCTAGCGTTGCTACTCCCACACATCTATGTCTATAACAATCTCCCGATGCCAAGCCTTAAACCAACTTTAGGTTTAATATACCTCGGCTTTAAGTGTTACATCCTTACGGTCAAAGCAGAAACCATTCAATTATCACCGAGCGCACGGTAGCGCAAACCTAACAAGACTATCCCTAAACCCAGGCATTACCAAGGGTGACCTGACCTCACGGTGAGGAAGGTAGAACAGACAAGAGACGAAACTATGGTGACCGCTGGGTCCTTTCTATATACACAATCAATAGTTTAGTATCTGCGATGCTATATGGTAATGGAGAAATAAGACGTCGGCATTTCTACTATAGAGGTGGATACCGCCACTCTTCTCACCTACCTAAACCCGGTTAGGCATGCTACAGCGCGGAGCTAGGTAAACCTCTAGCTGACGATCAGTGCATATAAGAACGCTCTTAAAGCGTGTCTGAGAATTAACCAATATATATTCACTGTACGATGGTGAAGTACTCAGCAATGCGCATCATCATTGATCGTTTAACATGCGGCTAAACCGAAAGCTATTTAATAGCATGCCGTTCAAATAAGTCAATCTATTCCCCATACGCCAGCATATCACGACCGGTGATATCTCATTAAAAATCAACTATCCCAATAGTTTAATCAACCAAAACAAAATCACCTTCACTATTAGAGTTTTTGCAGAGCAAATTCATAAACATATTGCAACCCTTGGAAAGCTAACAACACTTGGAATGTTGCAGTACTATCAACGGCCAGAAGTTCTGTGCATCCTTGCTGCGACCCGGATCTTTATGGCTAAAAGCAGCGCTAATTTATTCACCGCTTACCTTATCTATTCGCATAAAATTTACAATAAAAAAACACGCCCTTTAAGAGCGGGCTAAGTGAAAATCTTTAGCGTAGACGATCTCAGTAATATCACTACGTCATTGCGAGCCTATCGCATTCACTAACACAGTACACCCTCCCGATCAGAACGATATAGCCAATTAAAGCGCATCTGTCGATAATCGTAGGAAAATTAGATATCCGTTTTAGGCCACTAATCAAGTCTCACGCCAAGGGGGTCTGACAACAACAATACGAACAGGCAGACCCCCGGAAAGTTCATAGTATTTTTAATTAATGCACTAACCTGTTGGCGCACGTTTACTACACCCATACCACCTTCTTCAATTACCTTAACTTTAGCCTGGCTTCCAGGCTAGAGACCTGTTACTCAGTCAGCAACACCGCCAATTATAGCTTGACTTGCACACGTTATGGGGTAAGGACTAGCTGAACACTAGAAATAAGAAGTAAGATACCGCTAGACTCCTATAGGATCTTAGTGTACGGGTAATAATAATCACACTTATAGTAACTGCTTAAGGTTAGGGGTGATGTCCAACATTCCCAGTCACTACACAGCCGACACCAAATGAGCCTTACCGCAGTGGCACTGCGATATCGAATGATCCAACCTTGCTCAAGGGCACTCTAACAGAAAGTGATAGCTGCTATCACCAATTGATGGTGATGATATGTAAAAACTATTCGCCGATCTTGGATGAGTTTATATTAGAGAACTGGTGTGCATTGCTAGCGTTCTGAGTAAAAAGCTTTAGGTAATAATGCAATGATGGAAGATCAGTTAATCTGACCATCATGTATCCGACTATAAACTATAATAATAAGAACTGATTCAATGTCATGCTACACTCGGCAATCTTACTTACGCTACTAATCTAGCTCTGTTGGTGTCAGTACAAACTGGCAACGCAGCGATGTATCTGGTTCGCAGTCTTCTCATCTACTTTAGTGGCGACTACTCCATTAGTCTGAATATCATAAATGAGAACCAAGCATTCCACTTCTTCCAAATCATGGCTGGAAGATGAGCAACATCATAAGATCAGCTTCCCGTTTCTCTTACTGCTGCCAGTGAACAGATAGAAGAAAACGAACGCAGCATAGTGCGTCTCGCTGAGACCTGAGAGTTAGTGCATATAGCACAGAATCGCGAATCTATTTTATATTTTAGCATGTGCAACGACACTACCGACAGGCACTACACCCAATGCTATAAAATCGACTTTACGAGTTTAAAAATGCACAGCAAGCAGGTTTATTACCTCCATGACATTATTACACGTAGAGAAGCAAGGTAGAAGACACCTAATTCTCTGAATAGAAACGGTGTTTCACCATCGAGACGCACCGTTGTTCTATATCACTTTATCTTGTGTCAGGCGAAAGAGACAGTCATATGATAGCGATTAGATCGTCGATTTTCGCAGATGATGCTAAAACCTAAATCCAATAGATATATCAACCTGCAGACTACAGACTGAAAAGTCTGTAGTCTAAGTAGATAAACAACTACGGTAGCCCATCCAAAGTTGCATTTCAACTGGCTTATGCGCAACTCCCTGTTAGATACTCAAGTACCAGCGCATAACCCAGGCAAGTGATAATGAGTAGGCTTACCTACTATGGAGTATATTATAGGCAATGTATTTACAAAGTTTGACAGAACAGGGAAATAATAAAGCAAATTTACTGCCTGGTGACCGAATGTTACGCATGTTTGCAGGACCTATAAACAAAGGTGAGAGAATAAAGATAATTTTATATCAATAAAATATTAAGAAGAGATCAACCAGAAGTGCTGCTTCGGAAAGCGCTTTACCTATACATTCCTACAACGATAGATTGGTGTACGTATATCGGGAAAGCTTTTACGATAGCAATATGCATACAAGGCGTACTAATTATAAATTAGATGCCTTTCCTATTTCTAATCATGACCATAACTTATTATGACCGATAAGTGTATTTATTGCAGACTAAGACTCAGATCACTGAAAATAATACACCTATAACACAGTATCTTTTTACAACTGATTTAATGAATATTAGAGAGCCTCATTAACACCGTGTAAGGTTCGAGTAGATAAATACGAGAGTAGTGAAAATAACTTTCTCGCTTTCTTGGTAAGCGGAGAATATTATACATTGTCTGGAGATTGATGATCAGTAAATAATCAATCGATCTATTCTCTTAGAATTGCACAGCGCTGGATGCAGGCCTAAAACCAATAGTACAAATATATATGTAGTCCAATATACTACTCCCGCCTGGAATTCCTTGTGAGCGACGGCTAGTTGATTAATTTCTAGCTCTGTAAAATTAGCGTAAACAACCTAAGTTGGTGGTGCTATCCGCAGCAGATGCCTCTGCACTGCTGATGTAAATAAACAGATTCAAAGAGGTAACCTACATATTCAATTAGCGCTATTTGATACAGCCGCTTCCTGTAATAAAAGTTTACACCTCACACGATAGACATCGGTATTAATGTCCATATAACGGTACGGTAATTACACGTGCATTATTTTATGCAGTGCAACATATTTCTAATAACCATTCCTTTAATTTATTGTGTCCCTACTTTTCAATAACAATGCGTTCAAGGATGAAGTTGAGTTTGAATCGTCCGTCAGTATTACGGTGTAATGCCAATACAAAGGGGAAAGAAAATACGTCTCAACAGTTGATGATCTTGAATCGTTAATTGGGTGGTTTTACAACTTATTTGTCTCAGCTAGATACTGAGCTCATGCAAACATAGCTAGCGTTACTGAATACAAGTGAGTCGGTTATACTATTTTGCACCATAGAAAATAACTAAGTAATCAAGATAAGCATAGCACTTTTAACAACCTTGTAAATACATTGACAAACCACTGTAGCACCGTTCGTTATTAATCTTAGTGCATTCAAGGTAAGTAGTTAAATCTAATTAAATTACTTTTAATTATATATAAAATCCTTAGTTGCTAAGCAACATAACACGTATCAAAAGCAGCAGGTTGACAACCTCGCTTTTCTTGTTTATAAAGTCCCGGCATTTGATCTCAAAATGATAAGTGGTCTGTAAGACTATAAGAGCTTGGAGAATCCTGAAGATAACCACTATATATCAATGGAAAGCCAAACGCGATGTAAAATAAAAATAACTATTCTCAGCGAGTTCCATGCTAAGAAAAACAACGCGTCTCTCCACTTGTCGTTTACCATGGATGTTGTAACACCCCAGCACTTATAAACCATGGAGACTATTACTCGCAACCCATAGAAGTACATCACCCCTATTAATAGTAAAATTCAACTAAAAAGTCACCGATCCTGTTAGGGATTATCTGCGATAGTTGAATTCATGCCATCTTGCCTCTCTAGCCTTTAGGATAAGGAGCAACTTACGCAAGTGATAATAGTGCCTAACCCGCTAAATAGTCGCGGAGTATCTGTATATTTCTACTCAAGCTAATCTTTAGATACCGCTGTAGCAGCGATTCAATCTTTTTTCTGGATGCTAGCATTTAATACTATATCTAAACCTGCTCCCTTTATTTCAGAGTTACTAAAGTGACTCAACTAATATGGCCTATAAAAAATGAGCAATACATAAGCTGAATTTGCCTAATACGGCGAAACTGAGCAAAGCTCTTTTAAGCTAGATTGACCTAAAATAAAATGTAAGGATTATGATCAAATATTTTAGCCGATCTCATGGCACTTGCATACGGTAGCTAAAACTTCATATCGACTAGTACAGAAAATGCGCTAACGACATACTGTGCATTATTTGGAAACCTGTAAGCTTTTGATTATGGATATTTAACCTGCAATATTTCCTTTATTAGAAGCTAACCTAGTAGATGTAGGCTAACGAACCTATGACACAAATAGCGCGTTCTTCATAATACGAAGAAGAAGTACAAAGAGTAGTTTTAATACAGCCTAGAGTAATCAAAACAACCTAATGCAATTAGATTATGAAGTATTGGCACTTATATCAACCAATCTATGGTTATTACTTTTCACCAGTAATCTACTATAACTATACGTTCAATGTTCGGACAGAGGATCGCATCCTGGTACATCTCTCAGAGAGATACATAATCTGCACATATGCACAACACACCCAGATCAATCACTATCTACCGGCAGACGACTGCCGCTGTATTTAGCTAGGCAATTCAGGCATATCGAGCAGGCGGACTGTAGATATCAGGTCCGTAACTTTTCAGTACCTTAAAAATCCTACCTGATGATAATAGGGAATGAGGTAGATTGCACGTTTATCTTGATTTTTTGTTCTATCTACAGCATTGCTTATGATAGCTGTATATATGCTTAAACTCGTTGTTTGACTAGCTTCTTTAATGTATAGCAAGTAGTTTTGGAAAAACTACATATTTAATTGCAGTGGCCAAATATATTTCATTCGGTAGCAATATGCATTGCATTCTTGCATTTCCCAAGAACAGAAAACTGATGTACTCTTATTTTAGTATCTCGTAGTTGCGCAAAATATTGCGCATTCACTAGCCGTTGTTAGCGCGGTTAAATACCTACCGCTAATCTAATGCAACAAAGACTTACATCGATTTTATTCCATTTCTAGCATTGAGTTTACTTTTAGATAGCACCCAACAATGCTCAAAGCATACAGGCTCTACTGTAATTAAAGTTCCTTCTCTTAACTTTACCCACTCTGGCCACATAAAAAGAACAGCAAACAACCCTGGTAAATCTTGTTAAAGATTGATTACCCAAGGTAATCAAGATCTTTTATTAGAACTATATTCTCAACTAGATGAGAAAATTGTGAGATGATTTAATCATCTTATTAAAAGAATCAGCCAATGCTAAAGACCCCTTTCTCCTGCCTCTATCTTCTTCCCGGACCATGAACATAAGAAATACAAACCGCAAAAAGCATTTTGCTTAGGGATATCCCTAAGCAAACTAACTCCTAAACCTGAAATCGTCACGGCAATAGAAACCGCTGCTAATATTAGTACTAAACCCCTACCAGGCCTTCGGCGACGCACTATATTCCTCTCTATATCTGGAGAGTCGCTGCGCTGATATTGAGTATTTCCAGCCGATTGGATTAGCCGACTTCCAAGTCCGTGCACGCCAACTATCTCAGTGCAGTAGGAGATTCCTCAGGCGGTAAAAGAGCCTGCCACGTCCGTTGGGCCTGCAAAATTAATACCAGCGCACACCATCACCCTACCTCCAGGAAACAATACTTAATAATACTGCCACCAAGGCAGGCAAAGCAGAAACGACTTATTGTCATAAACAGCGAAAACCAAGAAAAGTAGCGCTAGAAGTCATCTTCAGAGATACAGGCCTAATGCAACAATAACCCTAACCGACTAAAAATGGACCATGATCCTTCATCACAACAAGAATAACGCTATCTGTTTTCAACTATCTATTAAAACTAGGGTAGTAGTAGTTATAGGCCATGGTGTCATAAAAAGTTACAGCGACGCACACTGTAACAATAATAACCGATTGGTACTAACGGGAATCATCTTGAACCAAAATACGATCAATCTGAAAATATCCGCAGTTTCTACAATACAGACCAAACTCTCATAATATTAAACCCGGAGCCTGAACATAAATAATGTTGCTACCGGTTTCGTCTTTACCAAACTCTATGAGAGTACTTTAGCATAGCTGTATTCAATTTTTGGACAGTCTTCTCACTCCAGTGAGTCGCTTACTGCCCTCGTTGCTTTATCTATACATAAGTGAGCGGCCGGCTATTACTCCTCCACTTAGATGCCAACAACAGCAAATATTTCTTGACACCTTACTAGGAAGTCTAGTAACGTACAAAGTCGATATAGCATTATCCAATCAGATACACACTACCTTTCTTGAGTAGCATTTAGCTACCGTTTCCTTTCTTTAGTTACACTAATCAGACGTACTGTATCGAAAAAACAAAAGTTTCGTGCCTGCATATCTGCACATGCTTAAGTTGAATATACCCCAATGAAGATCGGTGACTCACCGCAAGGATTGCTAGATTTTCAAACCCGCAGCTGCAGCACCTTTAGCAAGCCGTCAAGGCTAGAGGGGCCAGCAGCGAAGAATAGGACTCTCAACACCAGATTTAGATCCGCCTGTGTCACGCACATTATACTGGGCAATGCCCTGATCTTACCTAGCTGACTAGCCAGCTTAGTGAAACCTTTCCAAAAGTGGAAAATACAAGCACTACGTGCCACAACGTTGCTTGATACTTAACTCACCACCTGCGAGTATTAGGGATATGTGACTCACTTGATAGCACATGCTCAACAGCCACTTGTTTGAGCAGACATACAGATCATCTGTTGTTTGTTACAATAGCCTTTCATCAACGTAGACCTTATTCTGGCTATTCACCATTCCCCTATCTACAATTTGATAGTCGAAGGCTATCAAACCGGCATTCATAGGCTGGAGCAAACCTATGAAGTGAAATTGCATTAGCTGTCTACGTTTATTCTGTGTTTAGAACGAGTGACGCGACACAAAAGTAGAACAGCTCTCACTTCCTATTTGGCAAACAGAGCTATTACCTTGAGAGCAGAATGAATAATGATTTTACTTATATCTACTCATCCATGATCCGAGCAAACGTGATAAGTGATGGAATGAGCGAAAAGCGGCTGACAATGAAAGAGATATTAGCATTTCCGGCACAGTCCCACGCTATCTACAAAGTAGATATATGGACGATAATTGGTTGAGCAGCACAAAAGGAGCAATGAATACCGCGACACAATTGAATACTATGATCCATGATCTAGATATGCTAATTTATAGGTTACTAATAGCAGGAAGTAGCCAGTATTGGCCATGCTGTTCTTAGAACGGCGACCCTGCAATAACAACTATTACTGCGCCAGTGGTTAGCATACACGCTAATACAATGAAGAGCAGTGATAGCAAAAAAATGAATACCAATCACCAGCTCCCCGCGCCACCTACGCCTATTACCTGGCATTACCATCGACGATGCCAAAACCTGATCATGGAATTTGCTGTTACCATATACAGCCAGCATATAGCTTATTCTAAAACTATATATTTTTAAATAATAGAGAGCAGTATGCAACAATAAGCCACACGTCTTCCTGATTCATCTGCTTATATAAAATGACGCGAATGGCTCTAAGCACTGGTATTTCTATATAACGAAGCATATAGGTAAATTTCGTCATACAATATCATTGTTACTGCTATTTAAACCCAGTCTAGCCACTAAAGGTGTGTAAATATCATTGCAAATTAACTCAACCACATCGCTGACAACACTACAAACTTAGAATCACTCAATATGCGATAGATTATGGCAAGGAAAGAAAATCTAGATTAATCCACACTTATCCTCAGCCACTATTTCAGTGAATAACATGTCATTGTTTATCTTAATCTAACCCACTATATAAGCAGAAGATCTCGAAACCCTAGCAGCTATGTATTAAAAAGGTTATCATGAATGCACTGTTTGACAATGCATTCCACATTAAAAATTTAATGCTAAGTTGAAATGCTTTGCTCCTTACATATACGAACCGCTACCTTTTCAATCGCAGAGGCAAGGATTCTTGCTAAGCTAGGCAACCTATAACACAGACAATAACGCACCACTTTTGAGATCTAGGAATAGTGAAACGTAGGGTTGTGATGGTTAAAAACCCTCTTCTATATTTAGCAACCAGCGTGTAATATGCCCAAGCATATTACATGCGCTTTTATCATACTTAGGTGACCTCACTTTATAATCTTCGCCTGCTTTCCTTATTTCTTGTTTTATATACCTGCGCTCTGCTTCTAATTATTGACAATCAGACGCACTGTCCAAACGTTCAGTCTGAATTTAGCTAGTTTCAGGTGATGGCGCTACCTATATCTTGTGCCTTGAAGGCTACTATCAGACGAACTGCTGCTACTGGTACCTCAGCTATCCCCGCTGAGTACTAGTCTAAGACTAGTAAGTTTCTATTTTAATGAGAAGGCTTAGCGCCTTATGGCACCATGCTCCATCTAGAGATACTAGGCATAGATATTATCTTGCCAGATTATCACGTCTACTATGCCGATATTTTCTAGGCCACGCTAACTTTCTACTAAATCTTATTCACTATTCTATTTGAGTAGTTCCTGGGTTTAGGATGTTTACAGCAGGATAATTATCGCTGCCGGCGGCGTTATTTTATACGCTGAGCAGCACCGCGCTCCCCAATGAGTACGTACGCTAGCTATACGGTACTTCTTCTGAACTCAGCCATTATCGGCGGGGCAAGAAAGACGAAGAAGGCAGAAAATCACCAAAGAGCTAGTGACCACTAGTAGCTAAATACTACACATAAATATAACACAAACTCCATACTCTAGCGTCAGCAATTAGTGGCTTAATAGCGATCTATCTATCCAATCAATCGCCTCAGTAATACCATTCTTCAAGAAATTTACTAGATCGTGCATACCCAAAGGAGATTGCAGGCCTAACCCTAAAGCAGACAAGCTGATTATTCGCCTGTACCGCTTTTACAACAGGTCAAAATAGTTAAACTGCATAACCCATCGGCCTGGCACTGCTCTTTATGCCCAGAGCAGCGATAAACAATTCTACTTCCGAACGTTGGCTCCCAAATACCAACCTGTGAGCCGGAGATGCTACTCTAACAATTCGTTATGGTTTTTAGACATAAACATCACCTACTTATCTAGTTTGTTTTTCGTCCATGAAATGCGCTTTGTTTTTACAGCAGCAGTGCTACTTTCATCCATCGGTCCCGTCAGACTCGAGTGCGCGTGATAGCCTAGTTGCTCTACATAGGCAAGCGCAGTATTCTGAAGTTAGCGCGATCATCAGTATCGATAGGCATACTATTTCAGTGCTATTTGAAAGCCTTAATACCGACGACGGCGAATAACAACCAACACTGCATGGTCGCTTCTGGCCACCAGATATCGCACTAGCTTTCTCATTAAGCCTTAATGATAAGAAACGTCTATTCGCGATTATGTGAAGGTAAGGACCCCACGCTAATAGTCACTAGCGCCAATTTAACGAATACCTTAGTCACGTTAGATGCATGACACCTACGTATATGTTCATTTTAACATATTGGTCCCGGATACCAGCAGCCTGCATACCCGCAGGCTCATCTTACCACTGTAGCTCCCGCGTCTACAGACAGGAGGGGCAGCAACACACTCTATGCATCTTATTCGCCGACGTAACATAGTTATCCTGAGATATAAATACCATACGCTTATTAGCAATGCTAATTGCTAGCGCATTGCTAGATATTTAAACCACTATTGTCGGCAGGGCCGATATTTAATCCTGCGTGTATTAGAGGTGCAACCTACCGACCTGTTAATTCTATGTACCGAGATGATACTACATACCTTACATTCTGCTGATCCCTAATTCCTTAGCTTAGACCAGAATGTTAATTGACCAGGCTTTGCATTTATCTATTAACCCCGATAAAAGCACCTAGGAGAAACAAAATATTAAGCGACACAGCTATAAACTTCGCTTCATCTAAGCGATTATATCTTGTGACGAGTGCTATAAAGAAAAATCATACCCATTAAACACGGTTCAATGCTATAGCAGTGAAGCAGGTGAGAGTTAGAGAGCACTTCGGTAAAATGGATCCTTCTTGACTCCCCAAGCATGACTGCATACCTAACAAATCAGATGCACTTAGTACTAACAAAATGCGTATCCTTGCAATCCAATAGGAGTCGCCACTACTAATTAGTATACGTTAGTTTATTAACTTATGTAGCAACGCTGAGTCAACGTTAACGCAGCCAGTAAATTCGGCGTATTTTGCAGGCGCGGGTTTGTTACATGATAACTTCTTCTGCAGTTGCCACTCCCTTGCAATACGCTACAGCAACTTTCTGTCCAACCAACGCGCATGTCACTCATATGAATTACTATTATTTCGATCTCGGCATTAAGATCAATCTGGTTAATGAGCTCGAATACAGCGCAAATAGCGCTAATAGCATCCATGATTACGCAGTTGCTTAACAAGTGTTCTAAAATTACGTATAAACTCTCTGTGAACCCTACTGAACGACACTCACTAGTCTTTATTATTAAATATTGCTAAACTACAGTTGGATTGTCTAGTCTGATGTATCCATGACTTCACCACACATTTGGGGGTAAAAAAGCATGGGGTCGTACCTTAGAAGCTGAGGCTTTCCTAGAGAAGGGAAAGCGCTGCAGATTAGGATGATAGTGATAATATTAGCTGATTTGATCACCTAGCCAAACCTAAAACAGAATGAGACGGGAGCACCTCATCTCCAAACCTCATCAATTACAAGAAGCTTAGCTACTCTCATAGCTCAGGGCTCTTGGTCAATCAGACACTTCCAACTACAATACCCTCCAAGCCGATGAAACACCTCCTTTTATATCTATTGCTTAATCAGGATGCAGGCACTTCTAGCAGCCAATGAAACATCTTTAGCAAGCGAATCAATTTGGATACTAAGCAGCCTCCAGAATGTCTTGCACTAGTTTTACATTACTACCATCGCAATACAATCTACGGAAATTTTAAACCCACTGAAAGGCTATAAGTAACCAAACCGCCTTTGAGGCTCACCAGTTGACCAGAAAGTAAAGGTTCAGCATTTACTGGCTTCAGTAGTATTTAAGAATAGCGCTTTGTATCTACACCGCTGAGCGTTACGTCCGTACAGTAATCTTCGTGCCCTTTGGTTAAAGTCACCAAGTTTGTACATATCCCACCAAAGATAACTTCTAACGCGGTGCAGTGACTTCAGGATTTCCTTGAAAAGTTGACCACCGTTTATAGTCATTGCACTCACCTTGCTGGCTAATATTTGCTAGAGTATTTTAGGGTGGATGGGACATCATCCTATCTTTATCAGGAAACATACTGGCAGATATAATTTAGGAAGTAACTTAATACTAATTAATGCACAGGTTGCGAATAATTGCAACATTAATACACTCTCTAGACTAGACAGAGAGGCTAGTGAGTAAATAGTAGTCTCTCGCAACACATCATGTTCCATGCTTACACCTCACAAAAATGAGCTGTTAAATACTATCCGTAAGTATTTTTAGGTAACGGTTCAAAATGAAAGCGTTATCAGAGCACTGCTCTTAGAGAGCAGTGATAGCGCATCTTGATATAACAACTTATAACTCAATGACATGCATCTGTCTCTAGCATAAACAGGCTACTACTAGCCTCAAAAAGTGATCTGGCGCTCACTTTCACAATTTAGCACCATTTCAAATCTGTTCTCGATTTTTATCTTTAGCAGTGCCCAGCACTTCGATTGATTAGCGTATCCTCACCTGACTAATACGCGCCGTTTTAACACAACAGAGCGACGACTTGTTCTGTATGTTAATCACAAAAACTAACCCGCTGCATTTTCTATAAATAAAATGCTATATCAGTTTAACCTATTAATGAATTTTACTGCGTGTCACCTACCTACACTAGTTTGTAGAAAGGCTGATGATCAAACAGACAAGCAACCACTTGGCCTATTTATTGATAGAATGATAACGGTCAACAGCTATCATGAAGATATTGCACTTCGCTTTTTTGATCATTATCGAGTTCCCGAATCCGAACAAAAAGTTGCTTTGCCTGTACGGAACACTATGTATCTTCTTTAATCGCCTCTATCCCTAGATCTCACATTATTCCACCTGTACCTATCTGAATAACACTTACCCTGTTGCATACTTCTTATTATGCCTTTTTCAACACTAACCGCTACGTTCACGACAGCGGGAAATTGTAAATTTATAACGCTATGAGTGACACGCTAAAATCTAGTATTCTATCCAGATGTTTATCTCTGAACTACTATTGTTATATTTTTATCGCAACAATATACATCCAACATACTATAAACAAAAAAAATGCTATTTTTCCTTTTCCAATTACCCGGTTGTCACTGATAATACACAGCGTTCATGTCCACACACTGGCTTAACACTTATGCTGCATTTGTTTACTGGGTTAAATTTTGATACTAGCTTAATGTTAATTCTCGCATTGTTGTTTGTGTTGTTCTATGAAGCAATTAATGGCTTTCATGATACAGCTAATGCGGTTGCTACCATTATCTATACTCGTGCCATGCGTTCCCAACTGGCACTTATTATGGCAGGTTTATTCAACTTTCTTGGCGTGATGCTCGGTGGTCTGAGTGTTGCCTACGCGATTGTTCACTTTCTACCTACCGACCTGTTGTTGAATGTTAGTTCAAAGCAGGGATTAGCTATGGTTTTCTCTATACTGTTAGCTGCGATTATCTGGAACCTCAGCACCTGGTATTTCGGTCTTCCTGCTTCCAGTTCGCACACACTGATTGGCGCAATCACCGGCGTCAGTTTAACTAATGCCCTAATGACCTATACATCAATAGTAGATGCGTTAAACATTCCGAAAATGGTTGGGATTTTTCTGTCATTATTCATCTCGCCATTAATAGGCATGCTAGGGGCCGGGCTTATAGTGTTCGCCTTGCGCCGCTTTTGGTGCACCACCAAAAAACGCGAGCGTATCCACATGACCCCTTCGGAACGGGAAAAAGTCGACGGCAAACGGAAACCACCGTTCTGGACCCGTATCGCACTAATCCTATCAGCAATTGGTGTTAGTTTCTCGCACGGCGCGAACGATGGCCAAAAGGGTATCGGGTTGCTTATGCTGATCCTGATCGGTATTGCCCCAGCCGGTTTTGTCGTCAATATGAACGCAACCGATTATGACATTACCCGTACGCGTGATGCAGTCTTCCACCTACAACAATATTACCAACAGCATAGCGATGCGCGCCAACAAGAAGTATTCTTGACGCCGGATCTACTACATCGGGATGCAGACGCTATCTTAAACCAACATCTTCAGTTTCACTGCGACATATCCCGGGCTATGGCGACGATTGAACTAACTGTGGGTCAATTGCATAACTTAAATAGTTATACCCAACTAACGGTCGAACAACGGGGCCAAGTGCGCCGGCTACTTATGTGTATCACGGATACTGTGAACAACATAGCTAATCTTCCGGGAACGACTGCCGCTGACGAACGCTTCCTCAAGAGCTTACGTCAAGATCTGCTAAAGACGGTCGAATATGCTCCGATGTGGATCATTGTCGCGGTAGCGCTGGCATTATCTCTCGGCACCATGGTTGGCTGGGAACGCGTTGCAACTACCATCGGCGAAAAGATTGGTAAGAAAGGGATGACCTATGCCCAAGGCGTATCAGCACAAATGACGGCTGCCTTAACAATCGGCATAGCTAGCTATACGGGCATGCCAGTATCTACTACCCATGTGTTATCATCCGCGCTTGCTGGCACGATGGTTGTAGACGGAAGCGGGGTACAAAATAAAACCCTAAAGCACATCTTGTTAGCCTGGCTACTCACTCTGCCAATATCGATTCTGCTTTCCGGATTCCTATACTGGATCACTCTAAAGTATGTTTAATTGATTCATCTTACAAAAATACGGCCGGAGCACAGTCACTCCGGCCAATATTCGAACTTGTTTTACTAAAACAAGTTCGAATATTGGCCTCAGGAACAACTATTGACCTAGACGGAGCAGGTCAATTATCTGCACTACTACGATCCGCAATAGTCTAAATAAGTATCACTATAAGGGGTTTCTCTTAATACATTTTAGCTCCGGCCAACACTAGCTATCAATCTAGAAGAATGTATACTAGATTATAAAGACTAACTAAACCTGGGCACTAATTTAGTTAGGTTTAACCTGATATATCTGCTTCTTGTTTTACGATTATCCATACTATCGCCATTACAAATGAACGATGCTTTAAGGAATTTTAAGTTCAAGATCCACTTCTATCTCATCTTGTACACAGTAAAGAAAACGACTCAAGGATGTAAATCCTAGTTTCCGGGCACACTGCATTGTACATCTGCTTTATTTTCTCCAAACAATCTGACCAACACCAATATCATACAAGGCTGTCTGAACTAGTACTGCTTTGACGCTTTTATCGCTATTTTCGCAGCATTGTCTGCGTACTCAATAATTAGGTTAACATCGATTAGTTCGCCTAAAAAGGGATCACCCAGTTGATCAATCACCAAAATAAAACAACCCATCATCACCGTAGTTCAGTGTTTTTTAACACTAGTACAAGAAACCTTTGGTTTCCTGATGCACGCTCTGTGAATAGGTGTCGGTGTATACTGTAGTTAACCATTTGTTAAAATTTCTCATTACCTAATCGTTACCGGCAAACATTGCAAGTCCAAACAAAGATTCTTGAATGATGCAAATATGTATAAAAAATCACGATAATGATAACCCAAAATACATCATCTAACGCGCTTAGCCTATTTCTATTAATTCGGCCCGCTAGGGATTCTTGTGATTTGAAGTTGAATTAAAAGAGCACCATTGTGCTCCACACTCTGATGAAATCATGCATGCAGAGGAGAGAAGCGCGCATATCTTTTGGTAAGACTTCTGACATGTGCATAGATGATACGATAGAGATGATACCGTATACTAACTACAAACATCCCGCTATTAAAGAACATTACAAATGCAATCAAAGTTGGACAGATGGATCCTGCAAATAATTAGCACACCTAGAATATCATCACCACCAAGACTCTGCCTTTTAACAACCATTACGCACGGGACAGAAACAAACCAACACCCCCAAAAACAGAGCCGATCACTACTTTAGAACTTTTCCTAACTAGTTCGATTAATCCAAGGGGAATAGATTTCCAAGCCATAGCTAGCAGCATCGATCAAGGCAGCATCATAAACAAACAGAATACCGCCGATAGATGACATTCCACAACTTGATAATATATAGTTAGTATTATTCTAAAACTGATATGGAATATTTGATTCTGATTTTCTCCTGAATACCATCTAGGTAGCAGGTTCTAGAGAAGAAGATGGAGTAGTTTGGGGCTGACGTCTAATCTCCAGTGCACTGAGATAAAATTAATGTTCGCTAAATAAGCGAATATACTTCATTATTAGCGGGCGAATATTTTGTTGATCAAATTCAAAAACAGTAAACAGCCAATAAAGATCCCCGGGTCATCCTTTCATAAGAGTTTGTCTTATTGTAAGATTGGATTCCTGTTCGGTATACAATTAGGAATTATACCCAGTAAACTCGATAGATGGATTCACTGGTGGCACCGACATCTCATAACCGCTGCAAAGCGGGAAGTGCTGTTCCGTTAGGCGCTTCAATAAAGTACATTAAATTTCATTAACTTTATTGAAGTGTATTAGCGCTTGCTTCATTCGGTCAGAATTAAACCTCTCTTTTTGCGCTCTAACAACCTTCTATGATGAAACCAAAACTAGCTGCTAATACTGCCGAAGGCACTCTTACTCATCTGTTTACAAGAGACTAAGACATGAAACCCATAGGTAACTTTTTAGTGATAAGGATACTTTGGCAACAGTAATTAGACTATCTACGTGAGTATCGTTTGCCAGATGGGTTAACGGCAGAGCACCAAAAACACTATCGTAGCTCGCCCATTTTTTCAGACTGTTAGCGCGCTATATCTACAACTTGGTTATGCTAATTTAAGGGATTATAGACATTGTCTGTTATTACTTCTTACAAAGAGCATCCCGGCAAGGATGGTTAAGGTGCTCATAAAGACCCAAGCGGTTACTGCCTATTCGCATTCCAAATGTTCATACAATTTCTTCTTGGCTAACATTTCCTCGCATGTTATTACGTGAATAATTCCTGCTATGCAGGAATTTGGTTAGGTTAAGCGCACCCCAAGTTATCGTCTAGATAACTGCGAAGCAAAAAAGAATAGAGGTATGGCATAAGCTTGGCATACTCCAAACACTGACACGCACGCCAGCATATAATTTACATACCATCAATCACTAGCGATCTTAGCTTCTCAGAGAGAATAACTCCATACGCCTTAGTTGCAAGAGGCCGGGCTAACCTGAATCACTTTATATATATTGTTTCTGCGATTAAGCAGTAGATACTGTTTTCCAACATTAAGCTAGGCCCTCAGTGAGGGCAATTCAATTCACGGAATGCAATAGATTCTACAGTTCTCGGCTTACTAAAGTGACTTTAGATAAAAGAGGACTTCACCATTACTTACAGATGTAAGTCCTCATGGCACCGTTCGATAACCAATATTCACCTCAGCTCCTGAGGGAAGAGCGAAAGCCATATGCTCTCTGATTTAATAGCACAGCATGGGTATTTAGATGTCAAAATACCAGCCATATACCTAGCAGGGATATCATATCCCTATAGGTTCACATTATAAAATCAGCGAGGAAATTTCTTCCTCTTTCATGGGAAGGAGAACTAAACTTAGTAGGTGCCTCAGGTCGATGTTTAGTCGTAAGGCTGAGGTCGCCCTTTGAGTGACGAATCTCCGTGCTAAAATGCGGGCTATATATGCAGATTTAGCGCAAGTTAACGTACTGTGGACTTCAGAGTCTAGATGACGGCAACGTCGGCCGCATTCTCGGAAAAGAGAATAGTATATGTTTAGAATATGTCAACGGCTTCTAGACACCTATGATCTGCTATTCATAGAAATCAAAAGCAAGCTACTTTTATGATATGGTCATAACCATTGCCTCTATTAATGAATCCAAAGCAAGAGAGACTGAGTGTCTCGTAAAGTGTAATAGGATTTACATTTCAATGATGTTTAAAATGATATTCCAAATATAATGACGCTTAACTACTACAATCCTACCTGAAGCTAGCAAGCTGTTTATCATTGTTATGCGCTAATAAGCTGTGGCATCGCTGAATATAAAGTTTGATAGTTTATTTAGATAAACGGCATTAATAATAGGATTTAACATCCTGCAGATGTTTGTGAAATATTCTTTATGATTGTCATTACTATGACATTCTCCGGTGAGCTAAACCTGGGGATAGTAGATAACACCTATCCAATAAGTTATAAGGTTAAGATCCAGATAAACCAGTAAAGCGAAACAATATATAAGAACAAGAAACAAATTAAATCCGATTAATTATAGCATGGACACGTACTAGAGCTACTCAATCATGATTGATTTTGCTCAACAATCTTAAAAATTAATTAACACCATATTCCTAATATTTTTAGCCACAGTCCACTCTAATTTTAAGAATAGTCTAACACAGGCATCCAGTGAGTGCATTACTCATCAAAGAGTAAAAAGAAGAGCATTCTGAACTTTGGAAGCAAAACGGACAACCGCATTTTATTACTTATGTATATTGCTTGCTACTTTTCATAATCGCTGGAACGGGTCGTGCAGAAGATGATGTTCACTATGGTTCTAGGATCTACACAATAACCCATTCTGTGCGGTTAATACATATTAGGAAACCGGATAGTGACTAAAAGATCTGGGCAGCACCTGCACCCAAGCGATGCACTTTCTGATAGTCCGGCAGGCACTGGGTGTACTACTACACTTACTACAAAATATCCAGAATGCAGCCTATCTATATTAAGGTTATATGCCCTGGCATTAACCCACAGTTAATTCTACCGAATTAACTGTGATCGCTCAGGTAATCCACTGTTCATGCAGCAATACAAGACTGATGACGCCGACTAGTGCTAGATCAGCAATCCTATTGCGTAACAAATCCTTAGGCAAAGCTAAATAATTTGTTAGTAGATCATCTTTTGTGAACACCGTTTCTTTTCGAACACTGCACGAATAACGCTTTTACCGACACAATAATATGTGCCGTGCCGCTCCTTTTGCACATATAAGTCAGGCAGTCGAAGACTGCAGTAAGATTATCCCCGTAGTTCAAATCGGCCTTTGCTAATTTGCACATATTTATCACCTCAAACACCGGTAACGCATCTAAGCCATTAGCACGATCCTTTCACTCTAACCAATCAACCCACTATCCAACATACGCATGACGACTATCTAACCCTTCCACTAGCGGGTTTAGGCTAAATCAACCTATTATGATGTAACATGGAATTTATCTTTGAGAGACAATACGACTCCTTGAATCCTGAAAGCCCTTCTCCTGTGCACATAGGAACTACAAATATTCTAACACCTGCTTTTCAATCTTTCTAAGCACACGGATGAAGTAATTTCATATTTCATTGATTAAGCAAGCACACTCAAAAATTCTCACATTTGGCATTAATATTAAAATCAAGGCATTCTGGTTTATGAATTACACTTTTACCTTGATGAACCCCTCCTATAATATATTCCAATAAAAAATTCAACACAATCCATGCAGAGATCTATTTAAATAATTTGTTTCCTTATAATAAATGGCATATATACCTTTAGTTATTAGATTGAGTAACACCACACTTCACACATGTCCTTAAATGGAATATCAAGTCGAGAGCTGCGATACATTTAGCCTACCAGGACAAACTCCAGCGATTAAACTCGACTAATACATATCTGATTTTTTCAACTGAAACTCACATGGTTGTGCAAGTCACTTTGTGTGCCCAGCTTCACCTCAGCATCATCACATAAAAGCTTTTAGATCCATGGGCAGAGCTTATATTGACCCTTATTTGGAGAAGTTTTTGATCCAGAAGATACTTAATCAGCTCTTTCCGTTGAGTGGCGTGTCAACAGACAGCTGCATCAAGACACAGCGAAGAGCATTGAGATCACTTTCTTCTGTAAGCCTTTTAGCCAATTTTTGCACTAGCGCCTTGCGTTTCTTTTCATCTATTATTCGCTTTCCTATTCATAGAATATACACACCAAAAACAGGTTATTACAGAATTTTAATTACAATCTTGTGCTTAAAATCTATCTTTTCCTAAATATTCTTTCTTGTTTCTTGTATACAACAACAGATTATTCGTAGATTCAGATCTTCAAAAAAGCATCCTGACCTTGGTGTAACCAAGGTGGGTATTTAATATTATTAATTCTCTTTCTAACTGATTTCAATTTAAGAATTAATAGCATGCTAGTTTGCAACTAAACCGTACCGATCAGTTTCTGTAAATATTTCTTACAACATTCAGTGCAGTTTTATTCGTTTCTAGTATGTGCATATATTTTAATAATTTTAGCTTACATAGACTTAAGCCCTCATAAGCAGTTAGGGACATGCGATAAACATAATAAGTGCACTATTAATTATTTCTTGAATTTTTAAACACTCAACAAGGTTTCAGTTAGCATACACGTAGTTAATAAATACTGTATTCACTCCATAATCCACTGTTTTATACAGCTTATGTACATTAGTTATTTTAAAAGCTTGCTAAACTTTAACTTGATTTAATAACCCCCCATGATACAGGTCGATCCTCTCTGAGACGTCATAGAATACACCTATGACTTCACCCTCTGGTTCGCCTTCTCCTGCTTCAAGAAAAATTCGAATAATCCAATAAAGCAATTCAAACAACTATTTCCTTCCGCTTCGGGACAGGTTAATATGTATTTCTTTTAGAAATAGGCATGCTCGGCTAGATAAAATAACAACGAATCTACCAATGTTATGATTACACTCTAGTAATGCTATTCCTTTCAACCTCTCTAGGTTAGGCAGTACTCTTTTGCGTAGGCCTCTAAGGGTTTCCAGAAATAAAGAACTATGATTCCTTTTTTTCTAACGGAATACTTTAAAATAAAAATTTTGATCTAAGTGGGAGATTCCCTTATCTATAAATTGGAATTTAGGTGCGTATCTGCCTGGCACTATACAGCAGTTTCAGTTTATTTCAGACCGGCAAAGCCAAAATCAGGTGATTACTTCTACTAACCTACGTTAGTAGAAGTTGATAGGTCATCATCGGAAGTACCACATACGCAGATAGTCAGACAAATAGCCTTGGGCGGGTATAGGAACTCACCAGCCTTTGAGCTATTCCATCCATCCAGCATAGCAATACGGCTTTTAGTACATCAATAATACTATCCCGGGTTGTTATTGTCTCGCTAGAGACACTCCAAGTGTCTATTCTTGCACCCTACTTTTACAAAGATACAGTGAATACTGATTCTTTAATATCTAAACCAATTTCAATTACCAATGATCCTTTGCCTACATCACCCTCATCGGCACTCTTCGGTTGGATTAATCACAACCCATCGTGCAACTATTTAATATTATTTGATTATAAGTATGGATTTTTGTGGACTGAAAGTCAAAAATGCTGAATATATACAGACGCATAATTATAGGTGTTCGTGGACATTGCACTGACGAAGTTCAACCATTTGGTAGTCCAGTAAATGATAAAACTCCTTTACCAAAATTGGGGATACGTCCTCAATGCTAACGTGGGGGGCCAGTTCACTAATTTGTATCATCTTCATCCCAACGTAACCACAGGGATTGATACGTTGGAAGGGACTCAGATCCATCTTCACATTCAGGGCTAAACCGTGTAATGAACTACCTTTACGAATACGCAGCCCCAATGAACAGATTTTCTTCGCCCCAACATACACCCCGGGAGCATGAGGATTTGCACAAGATGTGATACGGAAATGCGAAAGGGTATTAATCACCGTATCTTCTATGCATGTGACTAATTGACGCACTCCGATATTTCTACGTTTCAGATTGATCATCATGTACATAACTTGTTGCCCTGGCCCATGGTAACTCACTTGACCCCCCCGGTCACTTTGGAAAACTGGAATATCGCCTGGCATTAACAGATCTTCTGGTTGAGAGGCGTGACCTTGTGTAAATACGGGATGGTGCTGAACCAACCAGAGTTCATCTGCCGTAGCTACAGTACGATTGTCAGTAAATGTGTGCATAGCTTTGTATACCTCCTTATAGGGCTGTATACCCAACTGACGAACAATAAGGAGATTGGCTAGCTTCAAAAGAGTCACCACTCGGCTAGAAAAAGAAACCAGGTAATTATATTCACTACTCTTATCTTCAGCCAATCTTTGGCTATTCACAACGTCTAACCCTAAAACAGTATCGGTATTCTAAATTAATAAATCAGGCTTTATACCAACCAAAGCATACCATGCTGCCAATTTTTGGGTGACCCCGCTATTCGCACAAATCTTGAATTATCTATATAAGTATCATTGATAGTGATGGGAACAGAGTGATAGTTTCTTAAGTTCTTTATTTCAGCTCTGCTTGACATTCCACACATTCGGGAGCTGAGCTACTTTAGCTACTTTGGCTAGCTACTTCTTGTTGAGGTACCATCATCACTTTATAAGTCAATGCCCAGAGGCAAAAAGGTAATCGAAGGTAGTTATTCACATATTTTGCACCTGGTGCTCTACTATGGGTAGAGGTTGTGCCAATGAAGCTGTTCCTGATTATTCATTATTTTCTCGGGATCTAGCAAGGCTAACGCCCGATCTCGCATTAGTATGTCTAGTATGCCGGGATGAGTCACTCATTTAACTGCTAATAGGAATCATTAATAATAGATTGCCACAATATTTTATCTAGCAAAGTAGAGTTTAATCAGTTCCTAATCTCGGTTGTATCTAATCCCAGAGTAAGCAGTTGTTTGTGCTATTCCTGATCAAGACACAATAGCGGCTAAAACCGTGGAATCTGGGTGTATCCGCTATTTCCCTGATCAATTTTGCAAAAAATTCGCTTTGTCTACGGTAGATACCCGCTGATAAGCGTAAGATCTAGGCAAGATACCTGGAAGAGAGACCAGGTCAATAATTCTTTATGACGGCCACTAAATTAAAGCTCATAGTGCAGTCATCCATGACTGGGAAATAAGTGCATAGAATCCTGACCTGGTCTGGATCGAGATTTAATCTTTGTAAGGTATCTTAGGGAACAAGATAGATGAGTTGCCTTACCGATTTCTCTTATCTAAATATCTTTCTTTTGACTGTTACACGGACTAAACTATTCCATGACTTAACACCATTCATGGCGTCCATTCCCTTACAAATATAAACCGGGTAGTAACAAACCCACATTAAGCTTCTTAGTGCATGCGTTAGATTTTGCTGATGTGAATGTATTTATTTTCTCAGGCACACGCAAATAAATCAAAGTTATTAAGTTCAGATTTCTCATGAGGGCCTCATATAATCTATTGTACTACTCTGCCAGAGACTATGTAGTCCTTACTACGATAAGTGCTTTGCACTGTTTGGCATCCTATAAAGAATGAAGACTTAGATATATTTCTAAGAATATATGCGGATAATCGCGACCACAATTTTCAGTATATCCCGACTTAGCTGTCTAAGCATCCTAAGCCCCCGCCTGTACTTTCTATCAGTACACTAAGGCAATAGTGAGCGCTTTTATCCTGCTGGCGACATAAACAAACATTCTTTTTGTCTTTGCTGATTAATGTCTAGACTGAGACATATAGATTTATTAAACACGGCGCTACCATAATCAAATTTACTATTATTTAGTCAAATATAGACAAGAGATATAGGCTATCCACCATATAATTTTTTCTTCTCTGTTACCTATTCCTTAATCACATCGCTAACTTTATATTTTAAAAGAGATGAAATCTCAGTATTTCCTTTTCCTTGAAGATAACGACTATTTAAGACCTCATATCTTGAGGGAGTATAGAAAATCTGGCTATCCATCCGAGCAATCTACTTAGCTCAATCTCCGAATCATCGCACAACAAATATTAGATGGGTAGGAATTGTATGTATTTTAGCCTAATTGTCGAGAATTCCTCCTTTCCAAAATTTTGACTGAACTTTACATTAAGCACTGTTCCAACGGAACACCTTACGCAAGTTACAGTAACCCTGCTTGGATTAACTTCGATATTAAAGTTCTTAGTTAATTTAAGTGCAAAGACTAGGGGTTCTTTCCCTCTATAAGTGACCTACCTTTAGTTAGTGAAGTGCATATCTCAAAACCAGGTGATTAGAGAATGTTAATTACACTCTGAAATCGCATTTCTCTATCAGAGATCTAACAGATGTATTTACAGTATCAACTGCAAAGCGTACTCAACACTTTTACTACGCAGAGCTCATGGGGGACATTTATTACCGGACCAATAATTCATGGAGTGATACATACGATAAATTCGCTACTTTTTTACTTAAAGCACAGATGCGCTTTCGCTCAACTCAACAGAGCACGAAGATAAATTCTTTTACGAGTCACTCCTGAGATACCAGCAAATATCAGATCATGGGTTAATTACGTGAAGTAAAAATCTTCCATGCGCGGTTTGTCATTCTGGAATTCTCGACAATCACTACCCTACTTATCTCTAATTAACATATCAACAATCAAGGCAGGTAGTAATACCACTCGCTCCTGACAGATTTGAGTGTTTCTCGTGGAAATTTATAGGTTAGAACATCACTATTTTTATTAATCTCCAACCATAACGTATGTGGTTCATCCTTGTGCCCTATTAATCTCCTTTGTTTATGTATTCTTAGATGGGTGCTATATCAGCAGGGCAACAAGAGCGACTATTACCTGGCACGATGTTTTTTTAAAATGTGAATGAGCATATTGATACTAATTTCAGCATGCTCTCACTATCATGGGAACTAACAACAATAAAGATTTATCGATAATACTGCCATACTTTGACTAGATGTAGAGGCTGAATAGGTGAGAGGAAGATTTACAGGGCGGCGTCATTATATACATAAAAGTCTCTGATAGCGCTGACAGCTTTCAACTGTATCGCCAAGGCTTCATCGGCCTTGGAAGGAAGAGATAATAAATCTTCTACCACAGCATCTTACCATCCTGTCTTACAAACCAGACTCACTAAATTTAGTCATCACCTTCCTTTAATATGTCAGCTAAATTACGAGAGGAAAAGGATTCAAATAATTTTGAATGGATTCTTAAATACTTTAATGCAATTAACTTGCAGTACAACAAGCCTTAAAGATTGCAGCCTCATCTCGAAAGAAAGAAAAGGCCTCGTCTCAACAAAAAATTGCCTAGAGGGGAGATCTTGAAACGCCAACTCCATATTAAAGTCTCTGCGATCATGTAAGTAGTAATGTACAGCTAGCCAGTACTAGCTAGTCAGCATTGTACTCGCCTAACCGTTATAGTGATAATACGAGGTATGAAAATTTGTAGGCTTGCTCTCATTCCATCTTATCCTAACCAGCGATGGAACATTAATTTGACGCTATCAACAATACGGCTAAATAAACTTCCTCTTCCCACCTCGTGCATCACTACAAGTGGACGTTGATCGATAATTTGACCATCTAATTGAAAGTTAATCTTGCCGATAACCTGATGCTTCACCAATGGTGCACAAATTTCTGGTGTATTTAGCACGTAGCTGGCGTTCAGATCTTTCATACGACCACGTGGGATGGTTAGATAGACGTCTTTATCCACGCCCAGATCGACGCGGTCAGCATTCCCAAACCAAACGGGTTCATAAGCGAACTCTTTGCCGACTTTTAATGCAGAGACAGTTTCGAAGAAACGGAAGCCCCAGGTCAGCAATTTCTTGCTTTCAGTTTCACGCCCTTTATAGGTACGGCTGCCAAGTACAGTGGAAATAAGTCGCATCTGCCCATCACTCGCTGATGCAACCAAGTTGTATCCTGCTGCATCTGTGTGGCCGGTTTTAATCCCATCGACGTTTAAGCTGGTATCCCAAAGTAGGCCATTACGATTCATCTGGCGTATCTTGTTAAAAGTAAATTCTTTTTCCTTATAAATTGCATACTCATTTGGTACATCTCGAATCAGTGCCTGACTGAGTAAAGCCATATCTCGTGCCGAAGTGTACTGACCCTTCGCTTCTAAACCATGCACTGTCTGGAACTGAGTGTTCTGTAGGCCAAGCTTGTGCACGTAGCTGTTCATCAGATTAACAAACGCATCTTGGCTACCTGCCACATAGTCGGCCATCGCCACGCAAGCATCGTTACCTGATTGCAGATTAATACCACGGCTAAGTTTGGCGACTGATACGCGATCGCCTGGTTTCAGGAACATAAGCGAAGACCCTTTGAAGATAGAGTTACCAGTTGCCCAAGCATCTCGGCCCACAGTAACTAGGTCTTCCTGGGCGATCTTGCCAGCTTTCAGCGTGTGACCAATAATGTAGCTGGTCATTATTTTCGTCAGGCTAGCTGGATCGTGGCGCACATTGGCATTCATTTCAGCCAATACCTTTCCAGAGTTGTAATCAATCAGAATGTATGCTGCCGCATCAATTTTGGGAGCACTAGGAATTATAGTCTTGATATTCACATCATCGGCATGCGCTATACTAGCATCGCCTATCGCGATAGCAATGCTTATTGCTAATCGCCTGATTAAGCTAAAATCATTTGCACCCTTCATAATAGGAACTATAAGTTTGTAAGGTTACAGCTAACAAACTATTATACTATAATAGGTGAAAGTCCGATAGTTATTATTCACAATGGGATTGTTCACCCCAATTACTGTCAGTGGCAATCTCCTACGTAAAGCTTATATAAAGCTATATATTGATATGAGCAGAGATCTAATAAGATGATACAATGCGAAACCCGTGATTGCCCATATGCTGATGTTCTCTTCCATATGAAACATTCACAATAGTATGTTGGAATCTACATTAGCCCAACATTATCAGCATCGTGTTCTACATCAATAGCGCATATTGACAGTATGATAATCGATATGGATTCAAGTATATTTTTGTCGGGGACTGTTTAGAACAAATAAACCACACTTACAGTAGTCTTTAGATAAACACCGGCTATCTGTGAGAAATACTGCTCTCATAACACAAACGCTTTTTCTGGACAAATTTGTTCATTTTTCAACCCTGCTTGTTTATTGGATTGATCGTTTGGTATTTCTCCTTAACTGCTACTCTGAAATAGAGTCTATCATTCTTAACTATGTCGATACTCGCACTTTTCTTGCTTCGCTGTTATAGGTGGCAGTGTATTGAATTACAGCATTGGCGATGACTGTTGCATATAACATATCGATCAATTCTTTTATGATTCATCATGCATTGTGAAAACGCGCAGTGCTAAGGCGGCAAGATTTAGCAGCTTAATACACTATATTGAGGATAAATAGGCACGCTATTAATGTCGATCGACTGCTGCTGTATCGATAAATGCTCATGGACCATCTTTTGTCTCAATAAAAGAAATCAAGCTATCTACCTTCAGATAGCTCTAGATATACTGATTTACAGTCAAGCAGATCCCACCGCTTCTTTGCACTATATAGCCATCACGAGATCTCTTTATCTTAAAGAGACTTGGCTTAAAATGTAATATATCAGCCAAATGAACGCAATCATTATCAATCGTAGACGGGTGTGGTTAATGCTACTTCCGGCAATGATATAATCAGTGTTTTCTCTGCAGCGCCAGGCGCACACTGTTTTAGTGGTAGCGACTATTGAGCTATGGAGTAAGACAACGCACAAGCACAGATTCTGGAACTTTACCTAGCACGCTAAATGCTAACTCACAGAGTTCTAACAACCTTGAACGTGCTCAAGGTGGCTCAAAGCATCTTGACTTACATCTAATAATTACTCATTAAAACAACAGCTAGGGAAGTTTTATTTATAGAGGAATCAGGCATTGTGTGCCCGTTCAAACCAAACACACTACTTTAGCTGTATTATGCCTTGTACATATCGCTGATTGTTAGGCTACGCTTATTAGCCAGCTGCCATTGGCCATGACTGAATAAGATTCATACTACACTAGTATGTCAATACTGCTGAATTAGAGATCTCAATACGGCGATAGGCTATAGTGTTTTTGTAAGCATGGAAAAATGGCGCCAGGTTCACTTAGAGCGCGGTATTACTCAACGCGATCAACACAAGCTTACAATTGGCGTTATTTGTTAACAGACCCACAAGCAAACATCAGAAACTACAAGAGGTCTCTGATAAGCCCTATAATCGATTCTACGCACTTTAGTATAACGGCTCTGCAACCAGTGAAACGAGACACTAACTGACGAAGATGAGCCGGGTTGTAATACGCAGACAACTTGAAATTGCTATCCTCAGATAGTCTACTATCATGAACCTTGCATCGATCTGTATCCCAGATCAAGCTTTCTAGCATTAGGCTCTTTACCATAGCTACGTACTAGTTCACTATTTAAGTAACTCTGCAGTGCTTCTATCATGCTGGAAATCGCACCGCTAATTTTAACATCCTAGAATATTTCTAAACTTAAAAGGCACATATTACGGGTTAGACACTGACAATTGCCCTAGCATTCCATAGTAGGAATATAGCAGCTCTTGCTGTAAACTAGTCTGGAGGCGACGATAGAAAACAATAACGTGACTATGTTAGCCCAAAATCATTCCTTACAGATCACTTTCTCTTATAGGCTTTTAGATAGCATTTTCCTATGCGTGTGGATCGACATAATAATTCCAAACCCTGCCATCAAAACAATTAGGGATGAACCGCCGTAACTCACCAATGGCAACGGTACGCCAACGACAGGCACAATACCGCTAACCATACCGATATTAACGAATACATAAACAAAAAGAATTATCATCAAACTACCGACTATCAACCGACCGAAGGTGGTTTGTGCCTTAGCAGCAATCATTAGCCCACGCATAATAACCAATAAGTACAGCGCTAACAGCACCAAAACTCCAATCAGACCCAGCTCCTCGGCCAATACCGCAAAGATGAAATCAGTGTGTCGTTCCGGAAGAAATTCTAACTGTGATTGAGTACCGTGCAGCCAACCTTTGCCTAGCAACCCCCCGGAACCAATGGCAATTTTTGACTGAATAATATGATAGCCGGCCCCGAGTGGATCTCTTTCTGGATCTAGTAGCATCATGACGCGATCACGCTGATAACCATGCATAAAAAAAAACCACAGCAGTGGGATAAAAGCCGCCAGCAGAACAACAGTGATAACGATCAGCTTCCAGCTCATTCCGGAAAGGAACAGCACACACAGACCTGATACTGCAATCAGAAGTGAGGTACCTAGATCCGGTTGAACGGCGACCAAAAAGACTGGAACAAGAATCAACACTAATGCGTTGCCAATATTGTTCAGAGAAGGCGGGCAGGCATCCCGGTTCATAAAGCGTGCGAGCATTAGTGGCACAGCAATTTTAGCGATTTCTGATGGCTGAAAACGTACAAAACCGAGGTCCAACCAGCGTTGGGCTCCTTTACTAACCTGGCCAAAAATATCTACCAGTATCAATAAAATCACACATGTAATATATAGATAAGGCGCCCAGTTTTCATAGACTCTCGGCGAGATCTGCGCCATTGTACCAAGCAAAACAAGCCCGATAATCATTTGAACGATCTTGCGTTCCATCATCCTAATATCCTGGCCACTGGCGCTCCATATCACTAACGCGCTGTAAAGCAGCAGACCTAAAATAAGCAACAAAAAAGTAGGATCAATGTGGATTTTGGCCCAAACAGAACCTTTGTGTTGACTTTCACTCATGTTTCTCTTTCTAATCACATTCTAACCAGGTGGCAACGGAATATCATTGACTAATTGTATATTATTGTTACCCAGCAAAATATGATCGAAAATCTGACGAGTAATCGTCCCGACTTCTGGACCAGCACCACCATTTTCACAAATGATAGCCACTGAAACTCTAGGGTTATTGTACGGTGCAAAAGCAGTCATCAGTTTATGATCACGCAAATGATCTTCCAATTTATGAGCATTGTAGGTTTCATAGCCGAACACCTGTGCTGTACCCGATTTCGCCGCCGCAAGGTAAGGCGCATCTGCAAAGTAATGACGTGCTGTCCCATTCTGACGGTTGGCAACACCATACATGCCGTCTTTGGCAACTTTCCAAAACCCGGAGTGAATCTCACCGATCTGCGAGCTATCTTCCTGATGAAATGGTACCACTACCCCGTTAATAGAGGTGCTCTGTAGCAAATGTGGTATCTTAACATCGCCATTATTAATCAGAGTATTCAGCGCCTTAGACATTTGAATTGGTGTGGCGGTCCAGTAACCTTGCCCTATTCCGACTGGTATCGTATCACCCCGATACCAGTGTTTTTTATAACGTTTGAGCTTCCACTCGCGGGTCGGCATTAATCCGGAACGCTCTTCAGACAAGTCAATACCGGTATACTGCCCATACCCAAACTTCATTAACCAACTCGACAACCGATCGATCCCCATATCATAGGCGACTTGATAGAAAAAGGTGTCTGCAGATTCCTCTAACGCTTGAGTAACGTTCAGAGGACCGTGACCCCATTTCTTCCAGTCTCGGAAACGTTTTTCTGAACCGGGCAACTTCCACCAACCAGGATCGAATACTATGGTATTTTTGGTGATCACTCCAGCACTTAGCGCTGAAACAGCAATGTATGGTTTCACTGTCGATGCCGGAGGGTATAGGCCCTGAGTGGCACGATTAATGAGCGGACGGTTTGGATCGTTTAGCAAAACTTGATACTCTTTGTTGGAAATGCCATCAACGAACAAGTTCGCATCGTAGCTTGGGTGCGAGACCATTGCTAGAATACTACCGGTGTTCGGATCACTCACCACCACTGCCGCACGGCTACCCACTAGTAGCTGTTCTATATAGCACTGCAGGTTAAGATCTAAGGTCAAGTAAACATCTTGACCTGCAGCAGGTGGCTGTTCGTGCAGTTGGCGGATCACTTTAGCACGGTTGTTAACTTCAACCTCTTCATAACCAGTTGTCCCATGCAACCAGTGCTCATAATAGCGCTCGATCCCTAACTTACCGATATCACGTGTAGCAGCGTAATTGGGTAGTTTACCCTCTTTATCCATAAGTTCCATATCACGATCATTAATCTTAGATACGTAGCCAATGACATGGGTGAGGGCAGAGCCATAAGGGTAGTAGCGATGTTGGTAGCCTTTGACTGCCACGCCCGGAAAACGGAACTGATTGACTGAAAAGCTAGCTACCTGTTCTTCACTTAGTGCGGTTTTAACGGGAATTGAGATAAATCGGCGCGAGCGTTTACGCTCTTTTTCGAAATGACTGATATCATCATCGGTTAAGTTAACAACCTGGCGGAGCGCTTGCAACGTGGCCTTTAGATCGTGAACCTTTTCCGGTACGAGCTGTAGCTGATAAATAGTGCGATTCAGCGCTAGTGGAGTATGATTACGATCATAAATGATCCCACGGCTAGGGGAAATGGGAACCAATTTAATGCGGTTTTCATTAGAGCGAGTACGGTAATCTTCAAAACGCACAATTTGCAGATGATACAAGTTAGTGATGAGGATACCGCTTAGTAGTAGGGTAGCCAAAAAGGAGACTAAAGCGCGACGTACAAATAGAGCAGATTCAGCTGTATAGTTGCGAAAAGGGTTATGTTCTATTTTCATCCTGCTACTTTTTACTCTCTCACATTGATCGCCGATTATTTCCGGTCAGTATGACGTTACTGGATCATACTCCAAACATGCTTGGTATTTTTAGCTACCAAAACACGCATTAAAAATACCGTAATATCAACAGAAAGAGAGACTGCCCTCTTCTCCTGCGGCTTTGCTAACTAGAGCCAAATCTTTTAGCTTCCAACCACTAGGTTGCTGGAGGCCCGTCTTTGTATTCCAACATTCCAGATGCTGCAAAATTGCAGCACCCCTTACTGTTCCTGGCAACGTAAAAATACGCCTTGCTTTAATCAGCGCCGCGGGGGTCATCTGTCCACCGTCTTTTGATAAAATATATTTAATGCCAACTTTCTTTCCGAGCTTGCTGAATTGAATGTTACTTCTCTCATACGCAACATCCTTGAAAAGAGGATTAGAATAATCTATAAAGCAATCTTACACTCATCCTAGCATTTTACTGCCGACCACCAGATTGTGCTCCACCGTTCAGCTCCAGGGTTTTCCAAGTAGTAGAGGTTGGGGTTGTCTTCCTACGTTACATGCACAATCACTCCACTCAGATCGACTGCCACCACTCGGCAATTTTCTGACCTTGTATGCCATTCTCGTTTACGCCAGAAGGCACGGAGTTCTTGCAATAGGTAATCGGCGATTGACACCATATGAGGGTTGGAGGTACTACTGCAGATCATTACATGGTTGATTGTAGATTTGCCCTCTACATTTAGAACAACCACCTCTTGACCGTTCAAGCTATTTATTTTTCAAAGGTAAAATCCGCGGACGCTTTACCCTTCGTAGGGTTCCCTTATTTTATCTGATTAATCAATATTTTAAAATTAAAAGCCACTTTTAATAAACATTAAATTATAATCATTCGGCTATTTCTATCCATACGCCACCTCGAAAACCAATAATCTTTCCATCATAGATGCTGATTTGTGTGAAAGCAGTCTCGTTTGTCTGCAATCTCTTCAGCGATACCCTGTATGTATAATCTGGTTGCAAGATTCTAATGTAATAAAAAGCAAATTCCGATCTAGATTAAGATATTACTTCTCTTAAATAAGAGAACCACGATTGAATGATGTTTCCTGATCTACACTATTTTGTGATGCAAAGACTTTCTCAGTTCTAGGATGGGTTTTAAACAATTAAAAAACACTTAAGTATAATATCAACCAGTTGGACCCTGGTTAATAACCCTATAGATATATTTACTCTAGTTTTATTCATGAATAAAACAATTCTCCTGCCTTTATATCAAGGAGTTTAATTCCCTAATCTAATCAAGCCTCTGCCGAGTTAGCGGGAAATGTCACTACCGATACCCGACCATAATACATTTCTATTTCTGCTTTCCTTATCAAGTGATACCCTACATAAGGGAACTTATTATGATTGATATATACATAATAATGATAGGATACCTATGTTTTATTTAATCGAAATATTCCATCTAGTATTTGTTTATAGAATATCTAGCCATATAGACTTCATCTGCCTAGCTATTATCTCCTTTTGTAATTTACATCGCTCTATAATAACTTTATATATTTTTATATTTATCTCTTTTGTATTCATTTCGATGCAATTATTTTAAAAAGTATTTAACAAATACACGAGTATTTTCCTGAAACAACAACTACTAATTATTTCATTGCATTGATCTAATAATTTAGATGGGCTAGCATTATGATCTATCATTCAAAATAAATATTTTAATCAACACTCAATTAACTATTGCTTAAACCGGTTGTATATTTTTCTTAATTAATGATTTTCATAACATTGATTACCTCCTAAACAACCCTTTAGTATCTTGATTGTTTCTATAACTTGAATGCCATGACTTCTTAAATAATCACTCATCATACATATAGTATTGGCTGTTTTTCTTTGGCATACTGCTTCACTTAAATATTGTTCAAAATATTTTATTTATCTGTATGAGCGTACTCATATACTGAAATCCATATATAGCGCTATAAATTCTATTCTAGAAAGCTTCGTATTTTGTTGACTCTTACTTACGTTAACCACATTATCATTCCCTACTTATCATTCAGTATTAAAATATATTAATAAATTATGAAATAGATATGACATATTTCTATTAACATAGAACGCAATAGCCTCGTCAGGCTATAAAATTAATCAATTACTCATTTGAGTAAATCATTGATAAATCCAAGAAGTAGTCGCATTCTGCTAAGAATAACATTTATTTATATGAGAGTGATGTATGGTGGTTTGGTGATTTAAATATTATTTGTAAAAACTTGATCCCTCTAATTTGGATATGTGAAAATTATTAGAAACCATATTGAGACCTACAGGTGTCTGGATGAAATTTATCAATCTCAGAATCTATGAATAATATCAAATATTAAATTTAATTTCTTTTAAACTCACTTTGTTTGCAATTACATACAGGTATACAACATCTAAAATAGTTCTAGACATATTTTATATTGCTTAACTCCTATTAAGATATTCCGTTTAGCCAGGTCATAATCTGATGAACGATACAGAATATTCACGCTATTCGCTATTTTTATATTTCGATTTAAACTTGTTCCCCACCAGGTGGTTTTGCACCGTAAATCCATAGGTAAAATATTGTAATAGATTCCTATAATTAGATTTAAAATACTTTTGTATAACAAGATAGTATCGTTACCTGTAACACACAGTATATAGCTACTATGTATACGAATCTGTGTATTATTCTAGTCATTATATGGATATAGATCATAGCTTATCAGGCTTAGTTTTAACTATCCTTTTATTTAAAATTTATCTTAATCTAGTGGTAGAAATATAACAGTGAGTTACTAACTCAATAATCTCCGGATAATCTCAAACACACTTTAGATCTATTTTATTTTTAAATAATCGAGCTTTTATATTAAAATATAAGTTATAGATAATTAATTCCAGAAAGAAATAAACGGATTGTTACCAAATTTATATTATATTCCTTTTATATAGTTATATTTTATAACTAAAAATAAACTTTATGTATTTTATTACTTAACTCTGACGTAATTGGCGATACGCTCTATATATTGTATAAAAACAAAACAGATTAGTGGTTATTTAGTTTCCCTTAATAATTATGAAAAAACTGTATTCCTCTTTCTAACTTTATACGAGTGGTATTCACTCTTGGTTGGTTAAGGTCGCGATTGGGAGTATGTGAAAGCGTATTGAGTTGTTTGAATCTTTTCCTGCCTATGCGGGGGAAGCTGGTACTGGATGAGTGCCCATGCTGTGTGGTATGCAGTGTTGTTAATAATCCTGCATTAGGATCGAGAGACTAATAACTGCACTCTCCAGCAGGAAAGTAATTCGTATGTCGTGTATATAGAGCGAGCTACCTATTGGTATATCTCCATAGCTTAATATGGTATTCATAATCTCTTTTACAAAATATTTATTAAATTAAATATTTTTTAAAAGTATGATACATCTATTGGACATAGTCTATCTATCACTAGATAAAATCTCTCCTCCTTGAGTTAAGCAAGCACTGCTAAATTAGAGTTAGCTGATTCATTACACGAATACATCACATCGGATAGCAGTGTAGCCAAGGCTTAAACTACATACCCCCTCCGACAACAATACAGTTCTGACAAACCTATTACCATTACACTGTACAAAATCTGTTTCTTATTCGATCAGGAACCTAGGGTATTGATACTTTACCTCAACGCCACCCTTCTACCATTCCCAGCCTCGATATGCGAGTTGATCTAGATTAAATTTCTGTCAATGCAATAGCAGAACTCACGGGCGGTCGGGTATCTGTGAAGGGTTGCAATAAACATTGAATGTCACAGTGTTGATTATTAAATCATAGCAACCCGAAATTAGAATTGGCCTTCTCTGCTGTCAGGGGCGTGGCGCCACGCATTACCTCATGTCGCTATTTCATCTAACCGATGCTACATGCCTTATACTCAAGCTCTTAGTAGTGATATGAAGGAATACGTAATATAGTTACAATTAATGATTATCCTCTTACAGTAGATTCACACCATCAATTTTAGAATCCCATTGGTTGAAGCGGCTGATGCATATATAATAGATATTAATTTATATAAAGTAGAAGTAGGTGACCCAGGTCCCAACCCGGCACAACCTGATCTTGGTTGATCCTGCCTCTACGAGGCTATACCACGCTATATGATCAATTCACGTACTATAACTCTGTACCTGTGGCACGCTGAAATTATCTTTTTAGTAGATTTCTATCTGATAGAAACTGCGTAGTACCCTCCTTTGCCCATCCCTTATGGTAAAACTCTGCTGATTACCTACCAGCTTCTCACAAAGCGAGATAGCATAAATATATGCAATAGCTGTCATAGCAGCACAAACCAATCCCGCTCAGATCATTAAAGCTATTCCAATTTTATTAATATATTTGCTGTATTCCTTTATTTTACAAGAGCAGAATAAAGGTGATGGCGATCATATAGCAGTTATAGTGGCAGCTACTTTGGAAACATGAGTTCTTGTAGCACTACATCGCTCCTTCTAATTTATTGTACTTAGGAAATTCAGAACAACCCTTAAATTAACTTCATCAATTCTTCTTCACCTCAGGTACCAATTCGGTGACACCAGAGAAGGTGTAATAAACTTACGCACACACATTGCTTTATAATATATACTATTAATTTACCCTCAAGTAGATAGTTGAGGAATAGATTTGCTATACCGCTTTTACCAAACTAATCCAGATATACTCACTATTGCAGTGTGTGGGTGGGACCTTCCGGATCGAATGATCCGGTGAACTGGTTATAATAAATTAAAATAACATCTATTATACCGAAAGGTGCTTTCTTCACCACCAATCCGGTTCTGAGGGTCAGTTTACAGTCACGAGTTCTGTTAAGATAATTCAGCTATCCATCTCATCAAAATAAAAATCACAGCGCCTATTCAATAAGAATTGAAGTTTGTCTACCCTGGTAACTTCGAGCACTTTATAGCACAACAAACCACTTACTACTGCTTAGTATAGTGTCAGTTTATCAGGGGGCCAGGATTTCCTCCGGTGTAGTACCAGCATTCACTTGCGGTCGCTGAAAGGCGACAAGGTTGATATCTGTTCTACTGAACCATGTTCTAACCTTAAACACCCGAGCACTCTATTAAATACACACTCTTGTAGTTTTTCTAGATCTATCAATAGCCGTTTATCTCCATCAGGTAATTTCTCTGAGAGAATAACAGCCTTGAAATCCCTGCTCAGTATCAAGAAAAGCCCATTAACATAGCCTTGTTAGCATTCTGTGAGATAATTTTTCTCACCTTCTCAGACTGCTTTTCAGTTCCATCTTCATATGCTAGAACGAGATCAGTAGTAATGGGTTTGAGTATAGTGATCTAGTACTTGAATGGGCACTGAGGTGGATTTTTACTAATTTTAACAGACTGGAAGTATATAAAGCATCCTTTAAGATGTTAACCGGAGCCTTCTCTATGCGAATACGCTTATCATATTAACGATATTTTAAAATTTCACTCTTGGAGTAACTTGAATGTCTAACCGCTCGCCAAAAGGATCACTCATCTGTACCTATTTGAAGTGTTTAACGAGGAAAATTACTTTTCGAAAGGAAAGCACTCTTCATCATCCTAAAACAACCTGCTTTCCATTTACGACATACTCTACTTGAAATTTCCAAAAAATAATTTTTTAAGTTAGCTGATCAGCTTATCAACTAAATAGTATAAAGTTTAATCCGGTGTATCAGTGATAAGAGTATTAAAGGTGGGTTAGAACGAGAGTATTAAGTGCTCAATCTCGCAAAATATAAACTTTGCACTGTATCTGTTTGAAATTTAGAACGATCATTCCTATTTCAACATTCGGTATAAAGGGTGCATCTACAGTAAATGTCCTATAGCTTTTGAATAAAATATCTAGCCATATAGGAGTACCCAGATTCTGAATTTCAATAGCTTGCAAGGTGGTTTTCCAACTTACAAAGTGATTAAGAATTTAATTTTGAACATATGGTTATTCAACCATTCACTTTACTTTTGCTAAACGGTGAAATATTTAATAAAACGTATATCTTTTTATTTGCTTACCATCTAGTCTGGATATATATGAAAAAATTAACTTTCTCCTAATATATTAAATACTATGAGTCAGTACCTTATAAAATTTCTATCAAGTCTATGTGCGTCTATTGCTCAGCAATCACGAATGATGTCTCATTCTTATATTTTACATCAATTTATACTTTTTAAACTCTTAATCTATTATTGACTGAAATCTGTATTCTTGTATTGAGCTCTAATTAATTATTAATATTCTTATGGGCTGAATTTTATGTGAGCGATGAAATATATTATCTCATACTGTTTGCTAGTTTGTCAGCGACAATCACGGCTCCGATAAGATCCCTGTGATCAGGCCTGACATTTATGGATTCTCAATATTTGATCTGAATTGTACTAGCACTACTAAGTGCTATATTAGGAATGCAAGGCTTGCTTTAATTTTCTAAACAGCCTAACCTGATTAATGCGATCAATACAGTGGATATAATGCTTTTTAGCACTCTACATAAGTAGGATAAATTACGGCTTAGTCCGCAATCCAAGTGCTTCCGTTAGTCTTTCTACTGCTTTTGATCTACTTTCTTCTATCTCTTTTCTCCTGCAATAGCTTCCTACTTATAGACTCTACCACTCAAGCGCAGCTGCTTCGTCAGCCTCGCATTTGCTACTTCTTCACTTTTAGACTCTGCTGGACCTCTAATATAAATAACTGGATAATGCTTTCATTCTTATGCATGAGCAGTTCCTTTGCTCTATTTAACTTTCAATGAAGCCATCTCCTTGTCTAACTCGCTCCACTCAGTCAACTTTCATCTAACTTATCGTTTATCTCCATGAGTACTTTATGTCACGCTTGGAATTACAGTACTTACCTTAATAAGTCGTGATTCATTGAGGATCGTTCGGGTTTTAACGCCTTATTCTTGCAGTGCTTCGCTTAGTTTCTACGACTTATAACTAACTAAGAACGGGCAGTTTCATACCAGGAACACGGTTTTTAACTGGCTTAAAGAGCGTTTATTTCATGTTTCTTACATTTTGACCCATACTTATAAACCTTTGTGATATTTTACGTTTTTAAGAGAAGCAACAATTGCTAATACTGTCTCACAAATATTTTCAATGTAGCCATTACCCAAGACACCGTTAATAACTAAATATTTTAATAATCCGGCTACCTAGGTGCTTGTTAGCTTGTTAGGATCATCTATAAATGTCATCATTCATGATGTCACCTTTGTTTTAATTAATGGCAATCACCAGATTGATTTCTTTCTGATGGATGTCATGGCGGTCTTAATGCACTTATATAGTTTATCAGACTTCCAGTCAAGGCCGTATAGCTATAGCCTTTATGTGACAACACAGGTTGATACTGAATAAACTTTTTTACCAGGATGGTGGCCTACTTGAGATTGATACTAAATAAGATATCCCTGATGAATATAGGCTGGCACCCGACAATGTATGACAGAATTGCTTTTATTCTTGAGGTCGTGGCGTTCTAAAACCCATTGCTTATACTAGTTGGTGTTAAACCCTTTCAGCGTATTGGATAACTTTCTAGGTGTTATTTAGTCTTTCAATAAGTATGGTAAGCCTTTGATTTTATATAGGATCCTTTCTGATCAAGGCCAGTCATTGCGCTGATTTTACAAATTCATCTGAAACTCGCATGACAAACAGTTTAGTTGTTGGATACAACATCAAGTAGTCATTACCTGTTATTCCAGTTCTTTCTAACGGTTGATAAATCCGCATCAGCTTACCAAGCTGTACCCGCTGAGCAAAAGATAGTATCGTCAAACTCAAGTAAAGACTAGCGCGCTAGTGGTTCACGTTATCCGGGTGATTTTGGAAAATTTTCACACATTCCCTGTTAGTGAGGAACTAACCTGTCCCAAATAATATTTGGGATCGGACATGGCGTGGCTGGCATCTCTGTAATCTCATAGTTGGAATATGGTCAACAGCTTTTTGACAACCTAAGTTTGTGATACAAACCCTCTCTCATAACAGTATTCAATCGGGAACAGCAGTGTTCGTCCAGAACGTTCAAAATAAGTAGTGCCATATCAATTTATCTGGAATTGCAGATGAACAGGTAAATAAAGCAGGACTACTCAATCTCATGAGTCATACCACTTGGAAGTGCTTTAAAGCAGCAGCGGTTCCGTTCCTTCCAATACATGAAGGGAAGTGGTTATCGTAGATAACAATACACACATGGTATGTGGCAATCTACTCGAAGCCGATATATAACGCTATTTACCTTTTGCACCGTATTTAGTTGCATAGTTTTTATCTAGTAAGAACAGCTTGCATTAGCTTAAGAATTTGGTTTTATTACTGATGAAGATTTATTGAGGACCTAACTACTGTGCCACTACAGGGTCCGCGTTATGAAACAAGCATGCTTATTTTTTATTCTTCAAGGTTAGGGCAGTCATAAAACCAGCTATCTTTCCAAAAATCAATCGGGAAAACCAAGAACAAATATTAAAAGGGAGGCGCTATTAAACCGTCACTGTCCCGTATCCAGCTAACTGGGAAGTCCCATCTGATTTTATAGAGTAGTTCTTTGATGAAGAGGCTATGTTTTTTACCATTCATCAACGCGAATTATTATTACTGATATTGCTTAATATACAGGTTCGCCTTAATCTTATACGCGCCTATATTTATTTTTAGATTATACACCGGAATAGGAAATAAACTGCAGCTAAACATCCATGTATTACATGAATAAAGCAAACAATATTAGCATATCTCAATCTCTACAGAGAGAAAGAAATTCTAATGTATTTCAATACTTTAACAATATTCAAACTGTTGATGGACATCCATTAGATTCTTATTATTCCGTCGATCACGATGAATGAATTGCGCTCTATCGAATTAAAATGTTATACTTACTAACCTATCATATTAAATTCGGTTATTTGCAACATCTATTCCTCATAGGGATATTATTCCCTAATACTCCAATCTGGAGTACACAAATCCATTTCTTACTAAGAATAAAACATCGTAAATAACTTATCTGTTATTTATTCATATAAATAAATCTCCTCATTATATATCATATTTATCAAAAATAGCAGATGTAGGCAAACTACTGTCCAGCCTGATCGTGGACAGATTTTATATTTCTGATCGGTATTAGTTATCAGAGATATCGTATTTAACTCTTAAGTGCATTAAGTATCCAAATACATTATTTATATCATGTAACCTACTCCGGCCGGCGTCAAACCATATTGATTTATTGATTTATCATAAGCAATTTATACTAAGGCTACCGCTAGTTAAAATATTACCTCTTATACGATTTAGTTTATATGGTTAATATAATAGACCAATAAAGTGTTAGCAAACTAGGAATAATGTGAGGTAATGTACCGAACTGAAGATAATAAGAACTCCATTAGATAGGTAAATTACTAATTCCAGATACCAGTTATATGCACTGATTAACCCTAATATTATCGCACCCTTATCCGTCTATTATTTTAAAGATATACCAGACATATATGCCTCTACTAATGAGGAAGGGTTCTTTGAGCAGTTTTATCTGCTAGCCTGCGTGTCATTAGTACTGGCAGGCCATCATGACTCACAATGATATAAATATTTTGCTGGCTTTGTGAAAAAATATTGAATTGTAAAACGGGACAAACCCTACCACCGAATAACCTGTTAAGAACTTAGTGAGGATGGCATTGATTAAGAAGGCAAGTGCTTCCTCGCTTGCCTTCGGGGAAGGGAGCACTGTGTTAAAGAAGTGCAATATCTACCTGATGAGATAATTCGGTGGACAGCGTATATAATCACTCAGACTTCAAACTATTTTTTGATTTTAAAACAAAAAATATAGCGCGTATCAAAGATTCGAATTCCAAGTAGAAATTGAATATTAGATCCTATCGCAGCAGCTTCTGATATTTTCTTCACCAATAAATAAATTTAAGTACGTCATCTTTAACTCATAATAATTACAATTCAATAGTTTAATAGTTCTATTGAAACATTATATTTCCGAATTTCTCTCTCTTTTATTATTAATTGCTTATTGAACCTCTTGTTCTCACAATGAGATCTCTTGATATTTTTATTTACAAGTAGTATGTACTATACTTTATCTACCATTCAAACGTTCTAACACTGATTTTGTTTTACCTACTTAACGCCAGTGGATGAGAAAGAGATTTCCTGATATTTCTTATAAAAATCACGGAATTCATACGTTTAATCAAGATATTTTGTTCACATTCGGGTACATCTGAAATCACTTTTATCGTCATGTACTAGCAAGTACTAGTTAAATTAAGGGCACTAAATTATAGAGAGTACACTCGCATATCTGACATTCCAAATAACTTTAGTGTCTTTTGGTGATGTCACATATCGCGCCAAGGATTATCTAAGTTTTGACAATCAGTAAATTTCTTCTTGTATACGATAAAGCAGAATAAAAACCGATCAGTTCCTTCTTAGCCACCACATATCTAATTATCCCCTCCATCACTCACGTAGCCCGAGCGGGATGACAGTTGTTGTTTTCATCTTTACTTTAATTGAGTTATATCTAGTATAAATAGACTACAAAAATTGTATCATCACCTAAATTTCTGTACAGAATAAATCTATTTGTTGTCATAAGTTCTTGAAGCTAATTCCACTTAGTTTAAACATGAGTGTAACTTAATATTTAAAAAACTAATTATTTTCATTATAATTCCGAAATATCAGTCAGCTACTCAGATTCAGTTTAATACGAACCGTACAGATTAAATCGCTATATATCAGTGTGCCAAGCCGCACCAGATAGCTTTTGTTTTATTTTACCAGCACATTTTAGGCAACAGCTCATTACACATCAATATTTGACGTAAACCAATAGAATATTTAATTGATGCAGTAACCGCATAGGTATTTCCTGTTCTTCTTTTTCATTTTAAATACACTCACCGTATCAAGTAAAATACTTAGCGATATTCTAGCTCGAAACAAATGCAGGGCAATGTTTATTGCACAGCTTAATGCCTCGTTATTTAAATAGCGACAGAGATAGATTGACTTCACGGCCTATTCCAAATCTAGCAAATCTTTATTCGTTTTGTTTTGCGCATAATTCCAAGTAAATCGTCTTGATGCAACTCCCGATTGTTCTATCTAGGGTCTACGGGCTAGTTCCGTATATTTTATAATTTTATCGTACTTCGGGGCAAGATAAGCCTACAATTACTTCCTTTCTCAGAACGGATTAAAGCTCGGCATAATCTCACGCCTATCGCTTCGGACAAGCTGAAATTCCGTTCAATATTCAGTCTGTAACACAAATAAAAACCCAGGCATAACTAAAAACAAATTTTTCTTCGCTATAACTAAAGGATCTTGAATACTGGTAGTTAATCTCCAGTACATACAGTAGTACACACACCATTCTATCATAATATACGCCATCAATGATGGCCCTAGTGCCGTTAAGAACCAATAGAACTAAAATTTGTACTAATATACCAGTAACTCATAATGCTGATGCCGCTATAGCGAGCATTCTGTTCCTTCTTCATATTCTGAAGATACACGCTGACTATGTTGTAGATAGCAGCACTAATATAGAGCCTCACTTATAGGATTTATTTATTGGGAATATTTTAGCAGCCATTTACAAAATAGCTGAGTATTAGATATATTTCTGTATCAATTTTACTTGACATAGTATCAGCGCGCCTTGTTGATACTAGTCGACGGACTGACAATACTCTTAAAATGGCATTCAGCCTTACCCTAAACAACACAACAAAAAAGAGACCGTAATCCACCCATGCAATAACTTCACAGCCTAATATTTTGGATCATGATGACAATTTTTAAAAAACTTAAATGCTTTAGCATCTCAATCATGTGGGGTGTCTCAAGAGAGACTAGATGTCCAATTGCCAGACTAGCGTATTCAATAAGTCTTTCTGTCTAGAAATAGCTGATAGCTATCTGCTTTCCCTGAGACCCAACAGGTGAAACTTTATGAACCTAGGGGCATCCGGTCTTACGCATTGACAGACTCTACCTCAATGGTTTTTAAAACTAATCACTAAACATGCTGCCAAAAAAATGAACTCCCCCGCGGATCACTAACATCCGCTTCTTATAATAATCCACCGCTCAACATTACTCGGAGCTGAACTAACAACCTATTCTTTTTAGCTATATTCTTTATTGCTAAACTGTTTATGAACGATAATGGGCATAGAATATCTCACTAATCTAGTAGATTTTTATTCACTTTACATTATTGCTTTCAATCATAGTTTTACACTATTTTCTTGGAAACAGCATCACAACACTATACATCCTCTGCTGTATATTGAATGTGTTGCTACACTAGTTTTTTAATGATGGTTATGGCATCAATATAGAGCAGTATAATCACTGAGCGTGCTAAAATCAGAGGTGAATTCAAACTGGTAAGAGAATCTGGTTGTTCTGACTGCGATCTGGTACGGAATAGCTGTATAGACTTCAAGGTCATTGATATTTATAAAGAAGAAAAATATTCGGAGGAACTCTGCGTACGTCTGTAAAAAGAATAGCACCTCTTTGAGAATGGAATTAGACTAAAACAGTCTTACTTCAGATATCCGGAAGCTCCTTTTCTTTCCCTCCAAGCTTTTCAAAAGCTACATACTATTTTATCTGCTTTATTTTAAGGATGCATTCCAGATGCTATAAATTCATTTTCTCAATATTTCGCTTAATTCTTCCGTCGCTGTTAAAGACACTTTAAGCAATACATAAAAATCATGGGTTCCTAATACTAACCAGATTAGGCCGCATTTGCATTTTATTCTCAGTAGAATACTTCTGACAGCATATTTGATAAATCTCGTTACTATAAAAGAGCAAAAACATGCATGTATAAATACTCTAAATCTTTAAGTCATGTATTGTAAAACAAAACACCTTAAACACATACTTGGTTTTCTGGACTTGTGTATAATTATGAATATATTTCATTGTTCTTTTAATTATAATCAATAATATTTGCTTGCTAGTCAACATTGACTTATTACAGATTTATAGCGTCAGCAAGACTCTGGTGCGCCTAGCTTAAAATCGTTCTGTCATAACAACATATTCCAGAAAAAACTACCCCGCTTAATTTCGCTATTACAGTTAATCCTCTCTTTCCCTCGAGGACTCAGTACAAATAAGGTTCTCATGCATTACATACTTTTACGATCTAAAGGACACCTTTAGCACAACCAGCCCACAAATTGGCTAATATTAGGATAAGAACCAGGGCTATAATCAAGTAAATTACCGATTTATTTGCCGCTGCCGTACTATTGCTTATTTTCGCAATACAAATAGAAATTTTATACGTCACGTCGAATAAATAAGGAATGCACTAAATAATATCTATCTACAGGTATTTGTCTAATGTAGAAAACGGACTATATAACTTTACAAATATTAACCGAATTAAAACTAAAATACCTATTCTTGCTCTCGATCATGCCAAATTAGAGGTATTTCTCAGAAGTTAACAACCAGAGGGCATTTCCTGAGGTTGTATAAAGCCAGTACTTCATATACGCTCCGATAGCGTGAACTATTAGTTAGTAAAGGAATTTAAATTCTATCTGACAACAGTGTCAAAATATCGGAGCTTTACTACTCTTACTCTATTGAGTAGAAGATAATAACAAGCAATGCTCATCAGGGCCCATGACAATTATTAATAAGTGCATCCTAGTTCGGTCACACCAACCTGATATACCCTCAGGAATAGAAATTTTGAAGTATTACGTGGAACAAGTAAAAACTACCTCTTCAGTCATGACGATTCAGACCAGCGTTTTCAAGATAAAACAGGAGTGTTATCGCTTACTAAATATATAAACCATGGAGTGATAAACAAGGAGCAGGGTATCGGTAAATACTGATTGTATATTATTAACGTCCTTTTTATCGTCTACTATATGAGGATAAACATCCTACTCTGTTCCTTACTCTAAGAGTAGATTACACTGTAGGAATTGATGCACGACGAGCACTTACATACACCAATAGAACAAGACTAGCTTTAGTTAGAAACCGTCTCATTATGAGCTAATTTTTTAATCTACCATCAATACATCTCTGTATACGAATCTGCTTTTCCCTGAATTTAGACACTCTTCTCAATCAGCGAGCACATTGTCTAGTCTATATATTCCAGCAATAAGCTACAGTGCAAGCACAAAACCCAGTGCTAGTAGGTATTAGATTACCCCCTATGCTTACTTTTCTTCAATTTGAATTTTACTCTGTCTGAAACATCCGAGCCGTGCGAAGCCGAATTATCTTTTTGAATCTGGTGATAGCAACAAGTATCGTCGATTAAGAATCGTTTACCTTAATCAGTAGTTTGCCTTACATCTGAACACACGATTCCCACAGCTCGTGAATAAACAGGTGATGTCACGCACTGTGCCAGGACGTCACTAACCAAATAGGACGTCGTCTTTCATTGAGATCATGATTGGGTTTAGGGTACACACTTAATTCTTCAAATCTTACTGACAACGGTTGAGTACTAATAATAGTCTACCAATAACGTTTATATTTACCATTAGCTCTTCTAATAACTTCACTAGTTTAGTATAGAGACGCAACTTAGTCGACTCAATGAATATACCGATCACCCTTTCTTTCTTCGGGAACTCAACGGAATAAGTACTAGTTGACAGCCAATTGGAACTGCCCGGCGCTAATATTTTGAATTTCCAGCACTTTCCCCGATAGCGCAAGCTCATATCTTTCCTTAAAGCTAAAAGATACAATAGATAGGTAAGATAGGTCATCTCACTACCCTTTATGATATTAAAAGAATAGCTGTTGACACTCATAACTGAGTGCACCATCTAACGCTTAATCTTCTTCTCTGGAACATTGATTTTCCTAAAAACAACTAGCCTGCCTTCTGATGAAGGCGGGTATTTATAAACTATTTCTCTGGAAATTGAGGGGCCAAGACGCTATAAACTACAGAAATCACAAGGCTTAGAGAGCTAGAAAAAACGTCTAACATCAAGTGATCGCACTTTGCAAGTGATAACATCAATCAACCAATAATAGTCGCCAACTCAGCGCTAACTTCACTTACATTACGAGCACCGTTGATTTTACAGTATTTAGTGTTGCCTAGTGATGCTTCTTTCCGGTAATAGGACAACAGTGGGGCTGTCATCTGGTAATATTCTGCCAAACGGTGTCGTACGGTTTCCTCTTGATCGTCCTGACGTATGGTTAGCTCTTCGCCGGTCAGATCATCTTTACCTACTAGCTTTGGTGGATTAAACTTCACGTGATATACTCGGCCAGATGGCATATGCATGCGACGACCAATGATTCGGTCAATAATTAGTTCTACCGGCACATCAAGTGTCAATACATAATCAACCATAATACCTGCTTCTTTTATCGCATTGGCCTGTGGAATCGTACGTGGGAAACCATCCAACAGGAAGCCTTTTCGACAATCATCCTGAATGATGCGCTCTTTGACCAGAGCAATTACCACTTCATCAGTCACTAATTTGCCGGCGCCTATCATTTCTTTTACCTGCGCTCCCAATTTAGTACCCGTCTTCACGGCTGCTCGCAACATTTCCCCAGTGGAAATGTGAGAAATAGCGTATTTTTTAATGATAAACTGAGCCTGAGTGCCTTTACCAACACCCGGAGCGCCAAGAAGAATGATGCGCATTGTGTTAACCTATTACTATTATCCCATTTATGGCTTCAAATGCTATATTTTAGCATGATACAAACAGAGCTATCATTAACGCCTATATTCGTCAATACACCTGATAGCTGTAGTTTAAAATCTTTTAAGTATTTGTTTAAAACACAACCAAACTGCCTCATCATAATCAAGCAATTACCTTAAATTAACGTAAGTAATTAATTATAAAAAATAAAAACATTTAAGCAATCTGTGGTAGGGAAATTGTAATGCGCCAAGACGGATGCGTCAGGGCACATTACTTTTATTATGCAGAGAGCAATTTATTCATTCGGCAAATGAACTGGTTTGGGTCTTCTAGCGTACCGCATTCTGCCAACAGTGCTTGATCCAGAAATAGATAAATCCATTCCGCAAATTTTGCGTTATCCGCTAGATCGGCGGCTTTTTTAACGAGGGAATGGTTAGGATTAAACTCAAAAATGTATTTTACTTCCGGAACTTGCTGACCTGCAGCGAGAAATAACTTAGCCATTTGAGTACTCATCTCAGCAGTATCAGTAATGAGAACTGATGGGGTTTCGGTCAGCCGATGCGTCAGTCGAACATCCTTGACACGTTCACCCAGCAATACCCTCACGCGCTCGATAAATGGTGCTAATTGCTGCTCAGAAGCCTGCTGCTCTTTAGTTTCATCTGCTAGTTTATCCAGCGCCTCATCAGCTTTGTTCACTGACTGGAACAGCTTGCCATCAAACTCTATCAAAGAACCCATCATCCATGCATCGATGCGGTCTGACAAAAGTAATACTTCAATGCCTTTCTTTCGGAATAACTCCAAATGTGGGCTACTCTTAGCGGAAGAATAGCTATCGGCCGCAATGTAATAAATCTTCTCCTGCCCTGCAACCATACGGGCAAGATAGTCTTCTAACGATACGGTTTGCACTGAGCTTTCGCTGCGGGTAGATGAGAAACGCAGCAAATTGGCAATAGCTGCTTGGTTACCCTTATCTTCTGCTAGCCCCTCTTTAAAGACTAGGCCAAACTGTTGCCAGAATTTCTGATAGCTTTCAGCATCCTCTTTCGCAAGTTTCTCAAGCATCTGGAGTACACGCTTGGTAAGCGTACCACGTAAACTTTGGGTTGTTCGGCTATCTTGAAGAATTTCTCGTGAGACATTTAATGGAAGATCATTAGAATCAATAAGGCCGCGTACAAATCGCAGGTAGTTCGGCATAAAATATTCAGCATCCTCCATGATCAACACACGCTGGACGTACAACTTCAGTCCATGTTTATGATCACGACTCCACATATTCCAAGGTGCCTGAGAAGGAATGTAGAGTAGACTTGTATACTCCTGATTTCCTTCCACCCGGTTCAGGCTCCAAGCTAGCGGATCGGTGAAGTCATGGGCGATATGTTTGTAAAACTCTTGATACTCTTTGTCAGTAATATCAGCCTTGTTACGCGTCCAAAGAGCCTGAGCCTTGTTTATCTTTTCCCAAGTGAGGGTGCCGTCCTCTTCGTTTTTGCTCTCAATTTCCACCGGAAGCGCGATGTGATCAGAATATTTCCCGATCACCGATCGCAAACGCCAGGCGTCCAAATAATCATCCTCACCCTCACGCAGAGTCAGAATGACCTCAGTACCGTGAGTAACCTTAGTAATGTCAGCGACAGTGTAGTTACCCTCACCTGTGGACTCCCAGAACACGCCATCATGAGCGGGAGCACCTGCAGCACGTGTACGTACTGCCACTTTAGCTGCTACAATAAACGCGGAATAGAAACCGACACCAAACTGACCGATAAGTTGGCTGCCTTTAGCCTGACTGGAACCGACGGACTCAAGGAAAGCCTTAGTGCCTGACTTAGCAATGGTGCCCAAGTTCTCAATCACTTCTTCGCGACTCATTCCAATGCCGTTGTCAGAGATGGTGAGTGTCCGTTTAGCTTGGTCAAAGGAGAGACGCACACGCAGTTCACCATCGCCTTCATATAGATCCGGCGTAGACAAAGCGCGAAAACGAAGTTTTTCAACAGCATCCGAAGCGTTAGAGATCAACTCCCGTAAAAAAATCTCTTTATTAGAGTATAGCGAATGAATCATCAAATGCAGTAATTGCTTTACTTCAGACTGGAAACCACGAATTTCTTGACCTTTCATGTTGATTGCATACCTCAAAAGACATTTGATTCAAAATCACATAATACTATCTATTAAATACAGATAATGGCGATATTTTAAAGCGACTAGTTGGAAACGTGCGCACAATATTTAACAGTTCCAAATGCCTCTATTATCAGGGATGATGATATGATAGCTAGTTAGAGAGCCCTACAGCATAGTACCATCAACCATCTCTATTCCTACAGATACTGCTCCGTTATAAACGAGTTGACGTGCGAGTAGCCGATATCTATAGCTACATATCTTAGCCGTGAAGATTCGCTGATATCAGCTTCTCGCATTGCATTTCTAGTAACAATACCGCATCAATATTTCTCTCCTTAAACCCATTTATCAACTCATCCAGTCCGAATATCTGCAGCGCGATTAGCACCCTATATTTCACAAGAACTCATCGGCATATACTAGCGTTAAGGGAATTACATATAGTCAGTTCAATATCTTGGAAGATCAGGCAGAGTCTCTAGTATTTAAAGCTAGCTATTTGGCGGATGGTGGGAATAAGGGCAAACGGTGTCTATATCTTGATCGATGGAACACCGTTAGTCATCACGGTATCCGACTTCCTACATGACGCACCTCAGCGGTATGTGCAAGCAAAATACCGTCACTACGCATCACGCTGTAGTAATTGGAGCATGATGCAATAAAACTGATGTCAGTTTTAAGTACAGTCTCCAGAATTTGCATCCATCAATACTCTAAGCACTAACTAGTTCGTCGCATTAGAGCTGCATATTGAAACCGGGTGGCCATAGTATGCTATTAGAGACAGACGCCATCTTCTCTTTCTGCCTTTCTCCAATACGACGGGCGGCATCGTTAAAGGCCGCAGCCACTAGATCTTCTAGTATTTCTTTATCGTCTTTCATCAGACTTGGATCAATTTCCACACGACGGCAGTTATATGCACCATTGATAGTTAATTTCACCAGGCCCGCACCGGATTCACCCGTCATTTCTAATTTAGCGACTTCTTCCTGTATTTTGTGCATTTTTTCCTGCATTTGTTGGGCTTGCTTCATTAGATTACCTACACCGCCTTTACTAAACATAGTCCTCTCTCATCACTTAGACTGCACACAGTATGCAGCGTTTACGTTTAAATAGGGCGAATACTGTCTTCATTTAATTCCGCGTCAAAGAAACGGCGCAGCGTCTGGATATGTGGATCACTAACGATGGACTGGCGGGCCTGCGCTAGCTTTTCTTTATAAATAACTTGCCGCCATTCTAAGGGAGTCCGTTCCGCTGGGTTATCATCTACTACCACGCTCAGTTCGACCTGGCGTCCATATAGCTGACTAATCCCGTCGGCCAGTGTTTTCTGCGCTAAGTCTGAATTTAGGTGGCATTGATCAGACCGTAGATGGAGACAAATTTTACCCGCTCCTTTTTGCTGCTTAAAGGTATTTAACGCCAACTGCTGCACTAACTGTGGCAACTTAAGCTGAGCAATTTCCGAAGCCCATACATCACGATTAAGCGATTCCAGCACCAACTTGGCCAACAGTTCAGGAGTTTTTTCATGCTCCCCAGGTGAGTCGCTTGAACCAAGACAGCCGTAGTCTGATGTCTTGACAGGTGTTTCCGGCATGATCTTTCCTGCTCGGCGCTGCTGACTGCGCTTAATTGGAGAATCTGATCGGCCCAGCGGTGACCTTTCTGACCGCGTTCTTTCTGGCTCCGCTGGTTTACGCTTTTTTACTGTAGATGCCTCCTCCTGCCTTAGCTGGCTACGCACGCTAAACAGCTTGGTAGTAGTACCATCCGCAAAATTCGGCTGTTGGCAATTTTGCCGTACGGAACATTGATCTAATGGCGACGCCACATCCTGAGAGTGTAGCGATTGCATTGCCTGTGTCATCTTTACAGGCACGCTTTGCACCTCAGCGCGGGGTGCTTTAGGGTGAAATGCTAATGCACGCAATAAGGTCATTTCAACTCCCATTCGACGATCTGGCGCATAGGCCAGATCTTTACGCCCCACTAATAGTGTCTGATAATAAAGTTGCACATCTTCTGGAGCGCAGGTGCGTGCTAACTCACACAATCGCTGTTTAAGAGCCAGGCACTGGTTATCAACCCTCGCAGTCAGTAATTGCAGCATTGCAATGCGGTGCAATAGTGCTAGCATCTCCACCAGCAAACTTTCCCAATCCGCACCGCGCGCTGCGGACTGTGCAACCTGTTCCATCACCTTCTCACCGTCAGCCCTTGCTAGCGCTTCTACGATTGCTAATGGCTGTTCATCATCAAGCGTACCAAGCATTTGACTCACAGTAGCAGCAGAAACCTGACCTAGCCCCATAGCAATAGCCTGGTCGGTTAGGCTAAGCGCATCGCGCATACTACCATCTGACGCACGCGCTAATAATTGTAACGCACGGACATCAGTCTTGATCTGTTCCGCAATCAAGACCCTTTCTAACTGATTGCAGATCTCTTCAACATCCAGCGCCTTGAGATGACACTGTAAGCATCGGGAAAGAATCGTGACCGGTAATTTCTCTCGATCTGTGGTGGCCAGCAGGAACTTGACGTGTGCTGGCGGCTCTTCTAACGTTTTCAACAAGGCGTTAAAACTGTGGCGTGAGAGCATATGTACTTCGTCGATCAAGTAGACCTTGAAGCGACCACGGGCTGGTAAGTACTGGACGTTATCCAGTAGATCACGGGTATCCTCCACTTTTGTTCTGGATGCAGCATCGATCTCGATCAGATCCACAAAACGGCCATGTTCAATCTCACGACAGTTGGTGCACTGACCGCACGGTGCGCCAGTAATGCCGGCTTCACAATTCAGCCCTTTAGCTAGCAACCGCGCAATAGTTGTCTTACCTACGCCACGAGTTCCTGAGAACAAATAGGCATGATGCATTCGTCCAAGCGAAAGACCGTTAACCAATGCATCCAGTACATGTTTTTGTCCGACAACATCTGCAAACGTTTGAGGGCGCCATTTACGGGCAAGAACCTGATAGCTCATTAATACCGAAGAAGTCTAATGATCGGGAACAGCATGTTAACACATTCCTACAGGAATGCGCGAGACTCTTATACTGATCGGTAATACTGATTAATAGCCAGAAAAACCTGATCTAGTTTGAGCAGTCCATACCAGTATATACAAAGCCCTTTATATCTCGATCTAACAGGTTCATCACGAAACCCGTATTGCACTAATGGAAATGAACTTAACGGCAGCAGCAGTTCTAACAATCACTAGAAGATGTCGTCAGCCAACAGCGCCTTATCATCTACTGAATGACATCTACGGAAGCTCTAACAGGATCGGGGAGGCACCCCAAACTTAGCATTCGCTCATGCTAAGTCACTATAGTTTGGACAGCGTCCACTAGCACCAGACCAACACCAGATCGATAAATGCACAAAACAGTCACTATGCGTGTTTAGTACTCGCTACTTTCATCACAATCTGCTAGAAGACACCCAGGTGATAATACGCAAAAATTTAAATAATAACAGAAAGCCAGGGTTTGTCCAGCAAACTATTGGCACTAGGCAACAAAACCCAGATTGGGTCACCGAGGATTGTTTTTATACTGTTTTATACACGGTGTAGTTACTACGCGATCGCAGCCTGAATCACTGGCTGAGTAAGCTATGTAAAAATTGATGCACAGTTTGCCAAAAACTCCAAATCACCCTAGCTAAACTTCTGCAAAAAAAGAGATGGGGATAAATTAAGGACCTCAAATTATACAAACTAGCGAATCAATGCCACTATCCCACTTTAATTATTTTGAATAACAAGCAGGATACAAAGGTGTAGCCAATAGTAGTAGCCTACTATAATAACGTGGCGTGCCGTTACTTCTATACGAACAACACTTGTTTCAGAGTGAAATATCGGGCAAGCTATAGCGCTTAAAATCTATTATGGAATCTATGTGAACACTCAGGATCTATTGGAAATATTGGAAAAAAAAATCATGGCATTAGCCTGCGAGGTGTCACCGCGGGACAATACGCCTATTCCAAAAACAGTTTTTGATGCTAGATTATTCGCTAATCACAGCACTCGGCTCCGCTATTGTCTAGCAGAGGCGCAGAAGAGCTTCACACAGTTACAAAATGCAGTCCAAGATAACCGAACCCATCAAGTCGCCTATTTATCTGAGAGATTCGTTAGGCAAATAGGTATCCTGAAGCAGGAGTTGACGATCCGTCACATTTCACCGCACACATAAGCTTATAAAGTCGGGTGTTCGCTTTGTATCAAAAATAGGCGCAAGCAGGACTATGACCAGCAAGTCAGTTCAATGATTCAAAAAGAAAGTCTTCTCAGACTGCCGAGCACACTGGCAGCACGAAAACGCATGCAGTATGAACTAGTAGTGGTAGCAGAACAGTTAATGCGTTGCCAGCATGCAGGAGCATCTCCCCTTGAATATAGAATATCAAGGAAAGGATTTTAAGACCTACTATTCAATTAATATCCTATCGACTCCACCATATTGAGTAAACTTATTGCAGTTATATTTTATTTGATCACCTCATCAATAAACACAAATTTTATTTCTATCTCAATACCTCAGCAAATTAGAGGTAGCAATATATTCAATACATCTAACAGAATGAAATAAGATGGATCCAACCACCGTGCTAACAGTATTAGGCGTTGATAAATATAATTACGAATAGAAACTTCAATTTAATAATACCTATTATTCTAATTTATATTATTGATTTTATGATGACAACCTACCATAAAAATAGGCGAATATAATCAGTATCTGGCACCAGCAAGGACTCCTATTTTAACTAGGAAGTACGGACAAAATAGAAACATATTAAAAATACATACACTACCGCGTGCACTTTAAGCTATAGGTCTAAAGTTTAATGGGAATGTTATTTACATCCATACAGTAGAAGAAATAAGCTACGCAAAGCCCGAGTATAGACGCTAGCGTGAAAACCGCCATTATTCATTTATTGCTAATCGATAAATGATAAAGTTTCCAGAACTTACTTAAATCCACCTACAACATCATTGCCAAGAATATTCAGGCTTATGAATAGCATTTCCATTACTTTCTTTTGTAACTAGCTTCAGCTATGTCTGTTACGACAGAAATCAAAGTATTCTATTTCCGTCCGTAACATTTCAATTTCATTATTAAACAGATCTATTTTATTTGTAAATGCATGTAAATTGCACAAAACATAACTGCGGTCTAAGCATAAATAACTCTTAGCGGAATGTCAAACACATAAAGAATCCGAAGCTTTCAAACGACAAAAGCTACTGTTATATTCTTGTTATTACTATTTACATTAATTTCCATACATTCTTATTTATTATAAATGTTTACATATATTGACAATACTTGTGTTTATGCTAAATCAACAACAATCAATATTGTATGACTCTTAAATCCTGTGCCAATAGATGATATGAAAGTAGACGACAGAGGGTGTCTGAACAAATAAGACGGCGACTAACGTCACTTTTAAGACTGTTTAGACTAAATAGTCTTAAAAACTTGCACTTATAAAAAGTAAATAAAAAGATTTTAAGACCCACTAACCTAGCACAAGTAGTGAAATTAAAATCCTAGATGTTAATATCACTAGCGCTATTACTGAACGCACCACTGCCTATCATATCATAAAACTGCACCCTCAGGCTACCTGCTGTCATTTTAAACAGCGCTATATTGAAGTCAGTAATATCGAAGTAGGTACACTCTTTATATCAAATTAATCTCACACCTATCAGATCATTATAAGCTCGATAATGACGACCTAGTAAAGCACAATCCAACTGTTCTATTATCAGCATAACGATAATAAACTATAGTAAAGTATTAACTAAAACTGTAGGTTAGCAACCAGAGGTATAGCAATACTACGGTAGCCTACAGTATAAAGAAGCAATAGTAATGCTTAAAAAGCCATTTTATAAACCACAGAGTTAACTCAAGATACCCGAACGTTACATCGCCATGTTCGGGCATATCTAAAATCTGGCGTTATTGAAAACCGTTAGTTAGAAATCGTCATGAATCCGCACTGGCTATCGTGCTAAGATTAGATCCTCCATATATTTACGTTACGCAATCAACTAACGATTCCCTTCATCTCAGCTATGCATAGAACATAGACAGTGCCCACTGTGCAGCAGAAAACCATACGGTAAGAATGAAGATCAACTAAAAATACTGGGCTCGAGTAAGAACAGTCTACTGCAATTCTCTCATGCTACCGCTAACAACCCGATGGCTGCTATCATTCTTCGTCCTCTAATGTACCTACTCTATTTCTAACCGAACTACCATACTGGTACCAGCATGGTAGTTCGAATCCTTCTAGGAGAAGGATTTTATAGAGCTACACTACTAAACCCGACTTAAGAAAGACCTAACGCAACATCTATTGCTATCCCATAGCGATAGAGAGCAATATAACAAGAGAGTCAGCCGCATAGGCTGAATGCGGATCAATCAGTTAGTAATAACTCACTTTCTGCTAATGGACTGAAAGATAGGAATCGCACAATAGTACTGGGCATGATAAAGTATACTTGATCATGCAGATAAACCCGCAGTACGAATTGAACCATCTCTTTAAGCTACCGCGGATAAAGCATAAACAACACGCTATACACCCAAATAATTTATATTGTTTAGATAGCATTTGGTATTCCCTCATAATTATGCTGAATGTAGTACTTTAACAAACACACTACCGATCACGCAGCACACACTATTACACCACTTCCAGTGAATTTTTCTTTTCATTACCCAAGCCAAATGCAAGCCGGCAGATGGAAAGCAAGTCAGATAACCGAATTAATATTCACAGTATTAATAACTTATTATACATTTCCTTCATAAATTTTACTAGGAAAAATCTTTTTTATGTTGGCGTTCAATTCGAGAGTAATCCTAATATCGATCAGGCCAAGTATGAAACCAAGTTGTCATTAGTCATTCTACTGCCACAAAAAGCAGATGAAGGGGATTAAAGTAGAAAAACCACTCCCATCATCTTGATGATGGCCGGTTTTATTTTTGAAGTTCCAAACATAAGTTAGAACGATATGACAGACTGTACGATTCTAACATTAAAGACTTGCACAATCGATCACACGACGTGGCTACAGTACAACTATTAATGCTTAATATAAAATGTAGATCTGACTGGATCGGAAAAGCTGAACAACTTCTACCTAAGCAGGTCAGTAATGACCTCAGCCATGACCAAGAAAAACAAATATATCACCAATAAACAATCGGAATAGACTGCCAGCTATGCCGAACAATGCGTTCAACCAATCCATGATTGAAAAGCTAATCTATTTGCTCTAGCAGAGTTAGGAAAGATTGTAATCTAAGTGCATGTTTATCGCTTTCAACCACAACTAATCTTATTAGTTTATATCGAGCGTACCACCTACCGTCAAACGTCACAGTGACTTTGCATTATAATAACATACACACCTCAGACTTAGAAAGTAAACTATGACATCGGTGCCAAAGCCTTAAATACTAGAAGTATTCAATAATACATTCATGAAATTTAAGCCGCTCATCCACAATAAATGAAGGCAGTTTAGCCAGATAATATCAATCTGTTTGCTGAGATTTCTATTAACGAAGCTGTAAAATTCCACTAGAAGTAGCTAGCTAGTATTTTTGGTTATGTGTTTCTTCTTGCCAATTTCCTCCCAATGTTGATAGCGACGACTTTAGTACCGGTAGTATACTTAGAATCTTTGCTATGCTTTCAACGTTCAGCTTTTTGATTTACACGTTAACTATCTTTGATGCGGTGGTACCACAAAACCTAATACAAGACTATGACATTCTCTTGTGTAAAACTTTAACCATATTATATCTAAAGAGGGCTGCTGACGGGAAAGCTACGCATTAATAAATAGAAAAGATCCAAGTGTGCAATTGTTAGTATAGCTTTTTTCTATTGGTAGTTTCGTACCAATGAGATGTCTCGTTGATCTGATGGGTAGTATTTACCATCAGTTTTTATTGACTATCTTGTCTAAGATTGGCTATCGATGCTACCGCACCAATTCTAAAACTACCACTATCGCTAGTTTACTAAAACCAATCCCTACAGAGAGATTAAGTCTAGGATAGGTTTCTGCGAGTGGGTTCACTACTTTCCTGGAATATAACTCAGTACTATAGGGACTATAGTAATATAGCACAGGCTAAGTTTTGTGCAAAACGAGCCACTATCTAATAAACTTTCTACTGACAGGGCTCCGCAGGAGCCTGCCCCTACTTCACTTCTCACTTTATTGCTTCGGATGAAAAATAGGCCTTCTTTTGAGCATCCTACAATTACCTATCTGTAGAGCTAATACCCGTTCCAAAAATATACTGCAAAGTCACTAACTATTTTAGGTTCCCGGAAAGGGCAGCTTATAATTAGTATTGAGCATGACAGGATTCAATTTCAACGATCAAAATCAAATATAGGAAGATTATTCAACCACCTCATACCTTGTGCTAAACCTCCAGACACATATAATAAAATCAATGCAGTTGTGCCAAACGAGACAACTAACCTTCCCTAAAATTAAAGGAAGCTTACTCTTCACGGTCAATCTGCCGGAGATTATGAAGCTTAGAACCGCAACCAGTGTTTATATTAAATGGACCGAGCGACAAGATGAAACCATATAACCCAATCCAGAGCGCATAACCAACTACTGGGTATGATAGCAACCAAACAGCAAAAATGCTATTTGACATACACCTAATGTCTTGGAATATGTACCGCATACAGATGCATCATTAATCAGAAGCAAGGCAAGGCGTGAAGTGTAAAAATCACCTAGATTAATAACGCCAGCACTACAACCTTAGGTGATTGATCCATGACCAACTTTACCGCGTAGTCGTGCGAAGTTAATATGCTTAACGGCTTTATCACCGTTCCGTATATGAAGGCGAAAATTAACAAATAGTTTGATCACACCTAAAGAGGTCAAATATAGCCTTTTCTAGCTTATACGTGCTGACCCGAGAACACGGCACTCCAAGTTGTGAGCGCTATAATGCCTTGCCAACGATGAATAGCCAGGCCTCATAGCACCAGAAAAGAGTACTAATAAAGCGATGAACCTAATGGGAATGAGCAGCTCCACTGCTTACCAGAAGCATCTATGGCTAAACTGCCCTATCCAACTAATCTAGCCGGCAACGCGAAATCTGAGCTGTATATAAGCTTGATTATAGTGCTGTTTCTTAGTCTGGGAGCGTTATATAGAAATGGTGAATTCCTGCCTCTGTCATATTAACGCTAGTTATTAAGGGTGATCTGTGCGCTACTAGACTTATCTCGTTTAGCGTCAAGAACGAGTTTACTCCCAAATAAGCGGTTCACCACTTTCGGCTGATCATATCAACGCCATCTTAGCGTTGAGATTATCAAAAATATGCTTAAAAAGCAAATACCGCTTTGATCGATACAGCATTAGAGGCTGTGCGTATTTAGTTTCATTCGATCCCTATCACAATATAAGTTTTATCCTTAAGCAACTAGCCTATGATTATCAGCACTGGCGCGAGCTCTACTTCATAGAGCGAGCTAGAGAACTGGTATAATGAGTAAGCGATACCCGTCAATGTATTAGCGATCTTCTGCACACTCCTATTATTCTTATGAATCTTCCATAAGTTAGAAAGAAACCTGCAAATCCAGAACACGCCACTGATTAATTCTTACTAATCAATCACTGAACTTTCTAATCAGCAGATAGCGCTTAATCAATGGCGAAATAAAGTTTATTATTTAAGCATGTAGTAAGTTTCCGGATATCAACTGAATCTTTTATTTAAGTAAAACACGCCTGGAACTATTATGTCCGGTCGTATGTAGGTGAATACACCACAGAACTAGATATAAAAATTGTGAACATTGAATAGACAGTTCCAAACAGGCTCACAAGGTGGCGAGCGTTATTTTTTCCAGTGCGTAACGCACTGGAAAGAACTAGTTATTGCAGCTTATAAAACTACCAGAGGGAGCCAATCTTCCATGGCATTTATATATCAGTACGCCGCTATCATCACCATAATTTAATAATGCTAAGCAAAGTCTTACCAAATATTATCTAACCCTTTTCTTAGCCATCCGTGGGAGGCCGTATTCGCTTATTATAACAACAGCTCCTAATCGCCGTTGGCATAGCATTTGGCATTAGGATAATGCCGTACTAGCATTAAGGGAGGCATGCAAGAACGGCTGCTTGATTTTCTACTCAAGCCAATACTAGGCATAGGCAGTCTTCACAACTAACTTTACCACGGATTTTGTAATCAGTAGAATAACTGACAGCACTCAATTCCGTTGTGCACTCAATACCCGGAATTAAACTCCTGGTCTATATCGAACAACGGTTGGTCATATAAACCATCGTCTAACGTTATAATCAGATGACAAACCTCAAAGGCATACAAGTCATATTAACAACACGTATCGTCTTGAGCAAGCATAAAGCACTATATCTCGCACTACAACCTTGTGCAGGATCAACGACCACAGATAATCGCTTTTGGCTTTACCTATGACAAAATCGGAGATATTTTGTGCTTTTAACTCAGATAACAGTGTGACATTTTTTTCTTAATATTACTAGCATCGGCTTCGATGTCTTTATGGACCAACTCGCAATCTTTCCCTACATAGCTTTACTTTGAGTAGTAAATAAATACTGGTGGGCATGTTCAGTAACTCTTCTAGTTGCTCGATTATAACTTACTTATCTCAGGTTTCTGGCATCGCAGGCTCTTTGTCCACTAATCATTTCAAGGCTAGAGTGCACACCTGATCGGGTTGTTGTCAGGGAAACAGTCAATTCACATGCACACTTTGCTATCACGAAAAGTGTATTCATTGAATCTTCTCGCTTGATGATAATGAGTAATCATGAACAGCATTTACATTTTTATGGCACCCTCTATAAACGTCAATCCCTTTATCAATCTTTCACCCTACCCAGATTAGAAAATAACGACGGTATCACCTTTCTTAATTCGGAGAAGCAACCTCCGGAAGACGGCGAAACCATCGCCAAACCAAATCCTATTTCAAGCACAGGACTTTGATTCGTAAACGTACTTTTTAAAAATAAAGCATCGGATCCCCCGCACTCATGAGCTGTTCTTGGGTTAACATAGAACAGTCTTAAACAAACGAGCTTAGTGGGCTAAATCCTTGCTTTAGCAGTTTCAAATTACTGCAGCGACCTCTTTATTGCAACGCATAATACAGCATCAAGAAATAAAATATTAGGAGGAATAGAGATGATGTTCTCATCGTGAGAATGATGAACCCACTCATATAAAATTGACTAAATTGAAATTGTTCTGCAACAATAGTGCTATTGAGTCAATATTTTGTGTTGAAAGGCAAAGCACGACTATTACCGCGCACTCTAAAATAGCCTTTAACAGACTTTACATCAAAATGATGATCTTAAGTAAGGCAGTGAATAGAAAAAGAGTGTTGTGATCAACATAAATTGACCTACCGTCATATTAAGCCGGTATTCTTTAAATATTTTAAAAATCATAACCTAAATTGCGGAAATAAATTTTTATATTATTTTATCCTTTAACCGACTACCATCCTATAACATCATATTCTGATATTAATCAATATGTTCTTGTGCTGTACCTAAATTCGCTAATTTTATAAAGAAAATGTAAGTTTTATGATGGATTCATAACCTAAAGATCTACTGTTAAATACATAAAAGGCTTGCGCACCGCAACCATATGGGAATATTGACAAGGTCACTGTTATACTCTTTAATCATTAATAAATAAACGATTTAATGGATTTTAATTTAAAACCAGTCATTCATTCACAACACTCACCCATACACTTTCTATATCTGACTCTGCTAATTAAATCCGAAAAATTAATTAGATTGATTTATTGAAATGTATTTATTTTTATAAGTCTACGCTTAATTCATCTATTTTGAATATTGAAAGGTCGACTTATGACTAAGCTCCTTAAAATTAAAAACTCTTTTAATCAGTTCTAAAGCTAGAGGTATCATCATTAATATCATCACCTCACTTTCGTGAACTATATGCCAATTTATTTCACTGCAATCACCTATATTTTGGTGATTCTTCATTGTAAATTCAGAAAAATTTCTATTTAAATTATCTTTTAAGTGATTATTGTTTCTAAAAACAGGAATACCGATTTAATTGACGTATCATCTGCGAGTGTCTGGAATTATCATTAATATGCTATGTTTGTTTTTAAGCCTAACTATAACATAGGCGGCAAATATAATTAGACCATGCTTATACGCTTAATAGTTATTCAACTAACAAATATAATATTAAGCTTCTTGATTATAAACCAATCGTCACTACGCGATATGGCTCTCCAATGCATCACGCAACAAAAGTTTCTTCAAGCAATCATAATCCACCATTCAGCTGTGCCACTCTATATACGAATTGTGATTATGGTCACGCGACTAGCTATCGATTATTTCAGTAGCGTTATTATAGGCTACTGGCATTAATCCATTACTAGCATATACCTGTCCATTCTTACTCCGTATTCACGTGTTTTATCTTTTCTACTCGATAAAGCGTTATAGATTCATTATAAATCGACTAGCTATCAATAAAAGTTACCTTAATCGCCAATATGTCACGATTAAATCATCAATAACATTCAATAACCGCTAGACTCAAACACATTTTAAAAGCTGCTAGCGCACAAAATAGCTCGATCAGCATTGATGCCTTCTTTTAGGGAGGGCTATTAGATCAGGTTTATACCGTTCAAGCCTTGGTTGAACTCTATGCGCATGTCGGTAGTTGGATAAAATAAAATCAATATTCCTTTTCCCAGTTAATACTAAGATTTTGAAATTATATCGATATTGATAAAACACACTAGATCAAAAGTTAAAGTTACTATTGATGATCAAAACAATAATCGGTAATAGATTTATTTTATTTAATCTATTAATACCGCTAACAATAGAAATCGTAGACACAATAGCTAGTTTGCAGAACTAATAATGCTAATCTGTTTCCCCTAACAGCCTTGTATACCATCTACTTTCTATGCGAAAGTTTTACCACTTTACTAATATCTCTCTAAATTTTACCCTGAACATACTCTTCGCACACATCTTGTTGAGGTACCATTTTCTTCTTCCTCCTTTATAGGATATAATTGGAATATATCCCACGAAAACATGACCACTATTGATAGCAACTAGTATTCCTCATGCCATTCCCAAGGAACAATGCAGCAAACAGTCTTACAAGACTGGAGGTTTGTAAGACAAACCATGCTTTAATTTCAGTAAACCCTAATCTTTATAGAAACCTTTCTGTTTAGAGTAGGAGAAATTCTATTTCTTAGCTCACCGCTGCTCTGAACTCAGAGACGACTGACGGCCGCTATCAAATACAAAAATTATCTTTTAAATACAAACGACAACAAGCAAAAAGACTTGTCTAGCTTTCTCTTCTGCCAGGAAGAGAAATCAGGTTGAGAATGTGAAAGCAATAGCACAACTTCAGCTAAAAATCTGCGTCTTACCGTAGCTGAGCTTTCCGCAAGGAAATCGCCTGGTTGCAAGCACAAAAATCAATCTACTCAAACTTATATGACAAATTTTGAATACACGAGTGTGCTGCCTACGTTGTGTATTCAGTATCTAGTAAGTAATAAGTCCTATGTTTAATGTATTGATTAGTAGCACAGATAGTTAATACTCACCTTCATCAATGCACTAATCATCCTTATTATCTCTTCCTCTCGTCTTTTAACCTCAAAGACTCTTATGTCTCACTAGTTTAAATAGATTACGAATCTGCGAATTCAATGCTCAATCTGCATACGTACTTTATAGATTATTCCTAATATGGTTTCAATGAAACCACTTATTATATGTAAATAATAATCCGTGTATACATCAGTATACAGCATTTAAAACCAGACAGCAATCCACAACATCCTAGAATATGTTTTAGTCCGAGGACAAAAGCATCCGCAACGAGGAAAACATGAGAAAAACCCCGTTTAAGGCAGGTGGCTTAGAAATATCAAAATAGCTAAGCTTCGTTTATTTCTCACAATAACGACAGTGCATCGACATCACCGATGAGCTAAATTTACAGCTGATCTAATAACTGCGTAGGTGCACTAGGTGGTGCACCTGAATACTATATTCACAAAATAGACTCTAATATACAATACTATTCGCTATTAAGTAATACTACATCATTCATCCTGTAATCAATACTTACTATTTAATACCTGAGAAATAAGGACGGCAGTCGTACTCAAGTAGCAAGCTCCATTAAAACCCTACTAAAAGCAGGAGCGTGACCGGATCATCCTGATCCACACTTGTTTAGCAAGGCAGACCTGCTTTTAAAACCTCCATTGGTAATAACGTTCAGCAATCAAACCTTATCAAACATATTAGCGTATTTTCAGCTAATAATCTCCACATTAAAGAGATAACCCACCTTGTTTAGGCCATGCGTACCACAAGTTCTTGCATAAAGATTCCACTTATCAGCTAGCTTTATTATATGCTAACTAACAGTTTCTAGGTGTAATAGCCAATCCTTGAGTTTAATTTTTCTATACTCTTAACTGCAGACTAGGTCAAGTACTCAATAAGTATAGCATTTTCATACATACGGGCGGCTCTTCCAAAGAAGTCTTTTATGACAATCACACTCTGTCAATTTAGTCTACGCAGTGCTTCCGGTAATATTCCGTCAATATTACACAAACACTCGGTACATTAAACGGTAAAGGTCCAGCCTCTGCGTTACAGATACGGAAAATGGGAATTGATTACTCAGAGCAAGGAAGACTGCCTGTTATATTAGTAAATAAGGGAGGACAATAACCAGTACGGGGTTATATTCACCTGGACAGCTTACGGCATCTTTTTATACGCCATACCACTAAAACACACTTTTCGTGATTTCTCTTTTTTTTAGCATTTCCCTTTAATGCTGAAATCCCTATAAGCTCTATTGAGTGTTTATTAAAACTTGCGGATGATTTTGAAAATATTAGAATCCAACATTTTCATTATTTATTATTTAGATAGTTTTGCTAGCAATCACGAACATCTCGCATCATTCCCAGAATATCTAGTGAAAGCAATGGTGAGTTACATATTTTTATCCCATTGCTACTATTTCCAACTGAACTGGAATGAACACCTAATTCCGGAAACTTTTAGTCTCATTATCATTGAGGTCCCTTTCCTAGATTAGTAATCCTGTGCCCAGCCTAGAGATGAGTATTTTATTGTCCGTCGCAAAGTAATAAAACCGCTACCCTTTTAACCCTTAGGCTGAATAAAGACAGAAACCAAGTAGCATCTGTGATGATACATAAATATTATTTTGCACTAGCACACCGTAGTTCATAGCCTTGAAGAAGCATTATGTATGCTCTCGGGTATGAATTAAACATTCTATAAATACAAAAATATAGATCTGGGTAGATTTATCCGGACGTTAAGAGAAGGAAATTACGGACAGTGTAGTACTTTAGATGAAGTGAAATGGGATAACTGTCAAAAACAAGGTTGGAGAAAAACAAGGCAATTTAACCATGGTATGCAGTTGCACAAATACCATTCTACCATTGCACTATACCTGTTCCTTGTCCGTCAGGGATTATAGCGGGTTGTTAGCAGTAGATAAGGCGAGATACGAGATAACTCGATTTTTAATCAATGAAGACCTAATAGACGCTATAGGCAGCAAACATAGTTTATACTCACCTTCACCTGGTACCGTAGGCTAGGTGATCTTATTTCTGTGAGCGCATAGCCGGGAAAAGAATGACATCACGAATGCTATAGCTGTTAGTAAACAGCATCACCACTCGATCAATCCCGATGCCTAGACCTGCAGTTGGCGGCAGACCATACTCAAGCGCAGTTACATAGTCTTCGTCATAGAACATCTGTGCATCGTCGCCAGCGTCTTTGGCGCTTACCTGATCAAGAAACCGCTGTGCCTGTTCTTCCGCATCGTTCAGCTCGGAACATCCATTGCCGATTTCACGGCCGCCAATGAAGAATTCAAAACGATCAGTAATTTCTGGATTCAGGTTGTTCCGGCGTGCAAGAGGAGAGACTTCCGCTGGATACTCAGTGATAAAAGTTGGTTGAATAAGATTGCTTTCTGCCACTTCTTCGAAAATCTCACTTACGATACGGCCTAGTCCCCAACTTTTTTCGACCTTGATGCCAATCGCCTCGGCGATAACAACAGTTTTGCTAATATCGGCCAGATCGGACAAATCAATCTCTGGGCGATATTTCTTGATAGCCTCCGTCATTGTCAGTTTTTCAAAAGGTTTTCTAAAATCGAACACTTCTTCACCATACTGAAGTAAGCTAGTGCTGAGCACTTTCTCCGCGAGGGTATGAAACAACGATTCAGTGAATATAATCATGTCATTGTAATCGGCGTAGGCCATATAAATTTCCATCATAGTGAACTCTGGGTGATGTCGCGGTGATACACCTTCATTACGGAAATTACGGTTAATTTCGAACACCCGCTCAAATCCGCCGATAACAAGACGCTTGAGATATAGTTCTGGCGCGATACGCATGTACATATTAATACCTAGCGCATTATGGTAGGTAATGAACGGGCGTGCGGATGCGCCGCCAGGGATCACTTGCATCATTGGAGTTTCAACTTCTATGAAGTCACGTTCCACCATGAAATTGCGCATCGCGGCTATTATCTGAGCACGCACCTTAAAAATGTTGCGTGATCTTTCGTTAGTGATCAAATCTAAATAACGCTGACGGTAACGCACTTCCTGGTCAGCAAGGCCGTGGAATTTTCCTGGCAACGGACGTAGAGCTTTAGTTAGAAGACGCAATTCAACACAATAGACCGACAGCTCACTTGTCTTCGTTTTAAATAATTTGCCACGGGCGCCGATAATATCACCCAGATCCCACTTCTTGAAGTGGTGATTGTAAACGTCTTCGGGCAGTTCATCGCGTGCAATATACAACTGAATACGGCCACCTACATCCTGTAAAGTAACGAACGATGCCTTACCCATGATACGGCGGGTCATCATGCGGCCAGCCACGCTAACTTCTATAGCCTGCGCTTCTAACTCCTTTGTTGTTTTAGTATCATAAGCGGCGTGCAGTTTATCAGAAGTAGTGTTGCGACGAAAATCGTTTGGGAATGCCATCCCTTTTTCACGTAGGCCAGCTAATTTTTCACGCCTAGCTTGCATCTCGTTATTGAGATCCACCCTGTTATCAACGCCATTCGATTTTTGCTCAGACATTGTAGTTCCTTATAAACCGGCTTTTAAACTAGCTTCAATGAATTTATCTAGATCCCCATCCAGCACGGCTTGCGTATTACTTGTTTCAACGTTGGTACGCAAATCCTTGATGCGGGAGCCATCCAGTACGTAAGAACGGATCTGGCTACCCCAGCCAATATCAGACTTATTGTTTTCTATTTTCTGTTTATCAGCATTTTTCTTTTTCATTTCAAACTCGTAAAGTTTAGCTCTCAATTGTTTAAATGCTTGATCCTTGTTTTTGTGCTGAGATCGGTTATTTTGGCACTGCACTACGGTATTTGTTGGCAGGTGGGTAATACGTACTGCGGATTCTGTTTTGTTAACATGCTGACCGCCTGCACCAGAGGCGCGATAAACGTCGATACGCAGATCTACCGGATTAATTTGAATATCGATATCGTTATCCACTTCTGGATAGACAAACACCGAACTGAATGAGGTATGACGGCGACCAGATGAGTCAAATGGGCTTTTGCGCACTAAACGATGCACACCGGTTTCAGTACGCAACCAACCAAATGCGTAATCACCAATAATTTTGATGGTAGCCGATTTCAAACCTGCAACATCGCCATCACATTCTCCGATTACTTCCGTTTTAAACCCCTTGGCTTCTGCCCAGCGCAAATACATGCGGAGCAGCATGCTGGCCCAGTCTTGTGCTTCAGTGCCACCAGAACCTGCCTGAATATCCAGATAGCAGCCTGCCCTGTCATTTTCACCAGACAACATACGGCGGAATTCTAACTGATCCAACTTAACCATTAGTTTCTCAAGCTCGAGTACAACTTCATGGAAAGTTTCTTCATCTTCGGCTTCCACAGCCAATTCTAGTAAGCTATTGACATATGTGTAGCCTTGAGCTAGTTGATCGATTGTCGCTATAGTGGATTCTAAAGTTGAGCGTTCTTTTCCTAGCCTTTGTGCACATTCAGGTTTAGTCCAAATATCAGACTGTTCTAATTCGGCGTGCACTTCTTCTAGGCGTTCTTTCGTAGGATCATAGTCAAAGATACACCCGGAGAGCGTCAGTACGCTCGCACAGATCCTGAATTCGGGTTTTTATCACATTAATTTCAATCATGGTTTAAGTTCTTTTACATTGATATCAACTAAGCAGAGATGCTAGTAGCGTCTCTGATTATAATGGAACATATCCTTAATTTATAGCAAACTAGTTATTTTATGATGGTCAGAAACAATACAAAATTTACGTTGCCTAATACTGGGTTATTTCCGATAAGATGGAGCCGCTTCACGAGACCAGTGCCGCCTTACATACGTTGCTTGAAGTCATAAACGTGATGTATACGTTGCAGGCGATGTCGTCACTCAGCGCTCGCCACCGGGTATTTCCACTATTAGCTGCAGGTGTGTGCTTATGATTTCATACCTGGTCTTGCAGGATGCAGGCTTACTGCCTGGAATCGCGTCCTAGACAACTAGGTCTCAAGAGCCGTCATTATGCAACAGTTGTGTCATGGTGAGCAATAAATCCTGTGCAGACAACTAAGCATCAGACGAGATCAATGCTTTCTAGCATTGTTAGATCCGGCTATTCGCCTACCAATCCACCAACACTTTGTAGACATTCTCTATATTTTCGTTCTTCCAATGACACTCTAGCTGCGTCGCATTATCCCCTAACCCTCATCAGCAAAGCGGGCATCAGAATATCTAGCCGCTCCACCCCATCAGCATGTAAATCTAGGACACCGAAAAGTTAGAGTCTTGTAGGATCCTATATCTCACCGAGCAAAAGGTGATTAATTAGTGGTGAAAAAACTCTTTAATCTGCAGAACTAGCATATTCACTATTTATGACGCCAGTTTAGGGGTTATAGATGACTACCCAATCAGCTAATTCAGTACCGACGTATGTCAATACTAACTTCTATTCTAGATATAGTGCCACTTTTATGAGTTAATTAATCTTGCGCCGCGATCTGATTTAGCGTAGCCGAATCGTTAGCAAGCATAAGCGCCTACTTGCTGTAATTGCTTAATCACAAAGAAACTATAATCGACATATCATCTAACTATCCTGCTTTATTAAGCTTTAGCACAATTTCAAAGATAAGATCCTAGAACACCAACTACCTCGCATTACGATACGAGATTGAAAGCAATAACGGAATCCTAGCAAATAGTTTCCGGGAACAATAAGATGCAAAACCTGATCAATAAGAATGAGATTGTTCGTATTCAGCAATACTAAATCAGCTAACGCGCCAAACTTTACGCGTTCCAAAAGTTACACCCGATATGGCATTGCTAAAACACCCTCTCTGTAAACAAGCCGCGCCCGCGCAGCTGGGCCGCCTAGTATATAAACATCAGCTAGAACTCAACCCAATGTGAGAACACACGCACTATAATCGACAATCACTATCAGGTCAGAGCCATTGGAGGCCGCCTATTCCATTACTACAGGATCAGACCTAACTGTTCAAGGCGGGTTTGCACTACATAATCCATACTATACTCATACTACTTAACAACAGCACCTGCACTACGGTGACAGTAGGCTTGTCTGCATTATAAATCACCTACTACCATAATGCGTGTGTGGAGAGTAAATAGCGCCTATCCAAGACCGCTAACGCTGCTATTGATGTACTTCAACTTCAGCAAAGACATCACGAACTGGACGCCATGATGAAGTTTGTACTCACTCTAGAAGCTGCGTAGCACATACTAATCACTTGAAGTCGATACCAGACAGGATCGCATCCTGTTTGATATTATGATAGGGTACCTATAAAGTCATTTTGTATCAGCGTTAGCTTGTACAAACTTATGACACGGCCAGCTATTAATCAGCCGCTAACGGAAACCTTCCAGATAGTTAATAGTTATCGCCCGAATCTATAGATTCGCCGCCTATTTTATTAATTTCTCATTGTTGTATTGCCCAATAAGCTGCACTACGCAGTGCTGCTGACTAACCTGATAATGACCAGGCAAACACCTTTTACGCTAGCAAGCGCTATAGCATATCATAGATCAAGCATCCCCTTCTCACGTAATTCGATCGACTCATTCACTCAAAAATATGCAAGCAGAAGCTTAATCTGTACTTATTTCAGATCCTTTTTCAGAAAAGCTGCTTAGCCGAAACTAGTAAGATATTACAAAGTTATCTAACCGCCGCTTCTTTCGGAAAGACACTAGGTCAGATAAAGGATTTAGCTATCCGCACTAGCGGAAATGGTGACTTTTATAAGTTATTGCCTCTGTCGGCGATAAATGCCTATATACCCTTACTGTAACCATAACAGTCTGGTCATTTGTCTAGCTAAGCTAGACCAAAAGCGCCATCCCTTACAAATATCGCCTGTAAGGGCCCATTGTCCATATTTCCCGGACAATTACACTAAAATGCATAGTACATAAAGGAATGGCTTATTCTACACATTGCATTGATGTTGCACACGGCCCTCTCTCTTATTCTGCACTATCTTTTATTACCTTTAAGCCAGTGAGGTTTGGTTGAAGATGAGTTTTTGGAGCCTATGCATTAAAATATGGTAATCTGGCATGCTCAGTATGATTTTGCTAACCCCAAAACATAAAAAACAGTTAAAGCATGAAGATCAGTCTATTTTACGTCTACAGCATCTTCTGTAGAGAGATGGCGACAGAATAAATCTGCGATATTGTAAATGAATACCTAGTTTGCCTTTTATAGGATAAAAACTTCTCCTCAAACTGACAGAAAATTACTTGCCCTTCTCTTAGGCGTTCTAACCTTGAATTGCCATACACTACAAGAAGACTGCATGGAGATCTCAACAGAACTAACGGTGCATTAAATACAAGGCAAAAAACCCGCTAGGTATGGTAGCCTGGCAATTAGGTGGCGTACCTCGGATCCTGTCTGGACACGCTGAGCAAAATAGAGTATTAGAGAGAATGGCTAGATCTAAAGCTTATCGCTGTTGCCTAACTGATGAGTTCGCATAAACTAGATAATATACTGGTTGAAAATAATAAGAACTATGACTTAGTACTTGACGAACTCAATCGGTTAAAATTTGTGAAACATCTATAATAGTGCTATGAACAAATTTTGCGTAATGTAGAGATACTTCTATAACTATACTAAACGTGCAAAATTTAATATAAACCCGCTTTGCCTAGTAGCGAATGCCTTTCTTCTGATAGGTTCAGAAGATCCCAACTATTTGCACTCTTTTAATACCAGAAAAAGAATCAGTTTTATCAGATTTCTTTATCTTTCCAGTGGAATATCAAGTAGATATTGTCGCAGACAGTACTATCCTTCCCTCTTTTTTCTCAAAACAATCATAGACCTAGTCCTTTTATCTAACATAGGTGCCATAGCAGCCATATGCCTTAAGATGGAATCCCAGATGCTTGCCAGACGCAATTAGCAGCTATGCAAGTTAATTCGCCAGCCCGCCTTTATGTGCAACACCACCCTGTACTGAAGTGCGAAATTTCTATCTAAAGATACTTTAAAATACTTAAAATATCAGTACGAACAGCCAGATCGCTCCCTAGGACTGCTACCTAATTCGGGATTAAAATAAAAAGTATTAGGGACTGAGCTTAATTACCACTAAGCATAACTACGCTATCTATCAATGCGGTCATCATGTCACACATAGCCAGTCTTTGTTTTCCCACTGACTCAAAACTAGCATTCTTTGCAGTTTTCTTTCCGATGCTGCGCCATAGCGCAGCATCCTCTCAAATTGTCAAGGACACCATCTCTCCCTAGCAAAGAGATGGCGAGTGCCTGCTCACTTTCATTAGATATGTCTAATCATACTTGAAGAGCAGCATGAGAGAGACATGCGGCCACCGCATGCAATGCCGAAAGTAAGTTAATGCGCACTTTGTTATTAATGTTTATATTATTATGACTGCCCTCTTAGCAGGATAGCGCCTGCTATAGCGATATAAACCCAGTAATAATGCATACTACTTATCCGTAAGTTTTAACATAAAAATTTAATATTAGAATCATAAAGTGGCGTCTTGCTGGAAAATGTTCTAAATCACTTAATATGCCAAAATCTCTTCTAGCGATGCTAATATACATTGTAGCTTACAATGCTTATCTCTTTTTTTAGCGTTAGGAGAACACCTAATAATCTATTTAAATAGAACCAGTACACTTATTATGGATACTTGAGTATACTATCCCGATAGATTATATCCTATACATTGAGTAGAAACATACTATGATCTATAATATGCCCCTGCCGTCTCATCACCCTGTCCCTCACTCCCATCTACCTCTAACGCTGATCTCGTTGGAAGATTGGGTGTTAGTGACACTGGTAGGACCAGATGCAGTGAAATATCTTCAGAGCCAGGTGACAGCAGACATTTATTCGCTGTCGCCCAACCAACACATAACATGTGCCCACTGCAATGCTCAAGGTAAAATATGGAGCACCCTTCGCCTTTTCTATCGAGGAGAAGGCTTTGCGTATCTAGAACGCCGAAGCGTGCTAAGCAGTCAACTAGCCGAAATAAAGAAGTATGCGATCTTTTCCAAGGTCACTATCGCCGCCGACACTAGTGCAATACTACTAGGAATAGCTGGCTGCCGGGCGCGCGTAGCGCTAGAACATAGCTTCGCTATCTTGCCGGATTCCAAACATCAGGTAGTACAAGAAGGTGAGAGCACCCTGCTACATTTTACCGAACCAGCTGAACGTTTCTTGGTGGTGACCACGACCACAGTTGCCGATAAGCTAGTGGCCCACCTGCATAATCAAACCGAGTTCAACGATAGCCGCCAATGGCTAGCACTGGATATCGCTGCCGGCCACCCCATCATCGACCACCCTCACAGTGCACTATTTATCCCTCAAGCCATTAACCTGCAAGCATTACATGGTATCAGCTTTAGCAAAGGTTGCTATACTGGTCAGGAGACAGTGGCACGCGCCAAGTTCCGAGGCACTAACAAACGCGCATTGTACTGGCTGGAAGGTAGGGCTGAGAGAACACCCAGGCCAGCAGAAGCACTAGAACTTCAATTGGGTGAGAACTGGCGGCGAAGCGGCACGGTGCTAGCCGCGATCATGCTTGCTGACGGCACACTGTGGGTTCAGGTGGTAATGAATAATATTCTAGACGCCAACAGCAAGCTTCGAGTCCGTTCTGACCCTAAGAGTCAGTTGGCAATTAAACCACTGCCATATAAGGTATAGTCCTAAACGTTAGCATCTTGCATCTAGGCATAAACAAGCGATTTAATTCTAGATCAATATCTTTGCTGAATAGCAAATTAGTGGCCTGCAACCACAAACCACACTCGCTAGATCTGTAAGTGCATACTTAGAAAGCTGTTCAACCAGGCTCTCTACTTTATATGTTACATATAAGCACCACACATCTTCTCTGTACGCTTTGATTGTTGCACGGTCTTGTATAAAAACTGGCTGCAACAAGGGATGTTGTCAACACGAATATTTGCGCTTGTCAAATAGGGATCAAACTTAAAAGAAGATAGTCACCTAGTACTACGAGGGGCGCCAAGTGAAAGTCATACTAAATAATGGGAGACAGAAACGATGCGCTAATCACCACTGTGATACCAGAACAATACTAGTTTAATAATACTAAAGAAAAAGATGCCATCCCTTATTCTGGTGGTAAACTCTTCTGCAACACAATCAAAGACCACAGTGATTATCTCGTCTGCCATTTCCTATACCCATCCCTATATAGAACCATCCTTGACACCTACCTTACTCAACTTTCAGCATCGTGCCTCACCTTAAGAATACGTCTGCTTTAAAAATACCTGCTAAAATAAAACGTTTACCATGTGTTATCCACATAAAACACTGCATGATGCAATACCCTTCGCATAAAATATCTACGGCACAGTTATTAGGCTATAGCGGTAAGGCACGACTAGCAGTCAAAAAAAGCTACGCCATATAATAGCATTCGCTTAACTATGACAAAGGAAGAGAATAGCTTGTATCCCCCGTTCACCGCATACAGACGCTTGAGGCTTGGAAGTACTTGTGCCAAGAATACTAGCGCTTAAGAAGAGTGGCATCTCACATTTGTCAACAGATAGACACTTACTACCAGCTATACCTGCAGGTGTAGCGCATAAAGCTGCACCTTATCTTCCAGCACCTATTCACCCTCTACAAGGCCATCGATCTTGGTGTGAATATTGCGCATGCTATTCATCAAGCAATCTAGATTTACTTTACTATACTTTCCGATTTATTTGGGTCACGCATCAATGTACAAATAAGGAGAACGCCATCATCGGCTCATCAAACAGATAATCGATAAGACGTATCGCAGTATCTGCTTTACTCATTCTGCTCTCTTCTTTAAAAGAGCGTATATCAAGTATTACGCCGGCACTATGAGGCGATCTCTGCCAGTATATAGTACCCCAAAACAGGTGTCTTTTTGGCGGCTAATGATATAATGAGGGTTGGGGATTGTTACCTACCTTTCGGGTTTATTTCAACCTCACTGCTTCCATTATACAAATATAAAACCAACTAACTAGCAAGATCAATAAACTGCTACACCGCGATACGGATACTGCATACTACTAACTATCTACGATATTGATTTTTAAAAAGCAATAGCCCGCGACTAACGGTTCAAGCCATGTGTTTACACCTTCAAGACCTATGTCTGACCTGAAGACGCCATATGGGATACAAAATTTTTGTACAACTGGCAATTTGAAGTGCGAAACATCCACTCTGAGTTAGCTAAAGTCGTTATGGCTAACCTTGATATACCTGTTGAGGTACTATCCAGATAAATGTATCCGGAGACCTTACACATGATCTAGCACATATCAGGGGTGGCTTGCTGCATACACCCCGTGAGTTAATTGCTAAGCAACCATAATACACGACAGCAATCGCCATCCGCCTCTGAATTAATAGACAGAGCCCGCAGATCAAGATTAGTATGTTTTCCAAACCAGCACCACCACGCTAGTACCCGATATCTGATATGAAACAAAATTTGTGCCATATTCAAAGTTTGAAACTCTAGATAAATATAACAGCAGACTTAATTCTGGATTCGCTGTAATGTTCGAGCGAACAAGCTGGCGTACTGAAACTAGCCTTCATGCATACTAGATCATGGCAGTCAGTTTCACTAGCCACTCCGATAATTGACTACTCAACTACTGATAACCCGATTCGTACTCTTCGGGAAAAATGGATGGAAGTAGGTAATGAAATGCAGGCAAGGTAATCGGTATCATTTCCGCTAAAGCATTTAGCTTCCTGATTAAGGACAACAAGATTATCGCTAAGTGCAAGGCTAGTCCATACACTCCAGATTATGCATGTAATGCGTTATCTCAGGATTCTGTGTAATCCGAGCCATGTGAGGCTTACTCAAGGGCAGAACTACTCTTAAAAATTCGCTAGGATTTACTCACTTTTTCTCAGCGGTGCATCAAGTCCTGTGATACCTAGGGCGTATTTTTCACCCAGTACATCCTGAACAGTTTTTGTAACTCTTCGCATAAAGCTTTTCCAGCAGCTAAATAGCGGCCACGACCTAAGCGGATTAGATTATACATCAGAGTCTAACAACTGAACAAACCTCTAGCCGTGCCTACAGTACTTCCAGCCATCGACAATATAAGCGATGTACCAGCCTAAATTTTCTGAGATGTTTGATTGATCACTGACGAATTTCACAGCGCTGCGCGCTTGTACTATTTTAAAGCTAATTCTTTAAAAAATGACCTTTATTGAGCTAAATACTTGATATTTAATTTCTAAACAATCAACCGGCTGCTCTGGTAATTGAATATCTGCTGGCAAAATCTGCTAGATGAGTTCCCTACAGGTGATTTCGGCGGCTATGTTCCGCTAGTTTTTCTTCTACAGCATGTAGAAATAAGGCATGCCATGAATATTTCCTATATTAGGAGTATCTAAGTATCTAAGTAATTGCTACATACTCTTGAATCATATAGATATGTCATCTGACTTAAAACAGCCGCTAGATTTGTGAACTTCACAGGTTTTCTGCTCAAAAAGAAAGCACCAGAATCGATCAAATAGCCCAATTACCGACGTCTAAGGCCTTAATACACCGCACGCCAGGGTTTCAGCCTACGATTTGGTGCTCACACTCTCCTATGCACACTCTAGTGCAACATTACTCTCAATTATCTCTCCGCTGATAAAAACATAGAGCCTGGCGTAGCTTTTACCAATCCCGGAACCATAAAATGGTAATCAGCAAAAATGATTGCTCCTATTTTTAATACATCAATCAATATGATTGTACCTGGCAATTCCTCTACCTGCTTGGTGAGCCTATACTAGGCATGCATTATTATTTGCATCATACTCAGAATTCATAGTGAGGTAGCCTATTACTATACTTTTGGTACATTCTAATCGCCATGATATTTTTAAAGAAATAACAAAAGCAATCAATAAAAATTAATGCATCTGTCATTTAATAGCATGGATACAATCGAGTTTTATTACTTTGCACGATAGATCGAGGGCGCCTACCTGCACAATAGCCTATTTGCCGATAGCCGTAGGTACGTGCACAACGGCAGTTCTTAACTCTTAAGGCTGAAAGAACTAACCACTAGCGTCATCTCTTGGGTAGTCTTCTCTGCTGCGTCGGTAAAACGCCTTCGTTTATATTCTGAGTATATATGTTCATGCCCATTGCCAAATACAAGATGTCAAATGTTCCCATCTGAAGTAGCTTAAAACTTACAACCGTTAGCTGGTTCTAGAAAACTAACGACGTCTCTTTCAGCATAGCAATCCCAAAACTAACTTCACTGGTGTAGTTGTATATACTATTGATAAAATAGCACTGTTATGTACAAAGAAGAACGGCGGAATACCTTTAGCATTGCTTCTATTACCTGGGTAAATAAGGTGATTGATACCTCTTAAGAATCTAACCCTTACAGTGAAACTAACACCAGATGCTAACAGCGCGTGAGCAATACACTCTATGGTATGGTCGAGTATTTAATCCAAGAAAGAGTTTGTGTGGCTAAGTTGAGCAGATCTAAAATAATCTGTTGCGAAGAAATAGGCAATTAGATCATCAATAACAGAAGTGGTGACATGCAACATGCTGATATACAGCACTTCACCAAAATATGTAAGCTTTAAGACATTATTTACCACTTTTAACGTAACATATGAACTCCGAGCGATAAGCCGCGCCCAGATTCGCGGATAATATGGAAATACGGAATATACCCGTAAGGTTCTATACAGCATGTTAGTCATCCACTTGTAAGTTATAGCGAAATTGGGATAATCCATCTATGAAATCTTTTATGCATGCTCTGCACTCAATGTACTAATCTCGCAATAGGCTTCATCTTGATTATCGTGTTCCTATTTTATCACTAGATGGTAAGTAGCATCACACAGTTCGCTGGTCTAGCTATCACACTGTAGACTGCTTAGCAAAAGTTTCTTTGTGAAACTAAAATCGTGCCCAATCTGAACACTGCAAAGATTACCTTGCCCACAGATAATCATTCATCGACGCCATTGTGTATTAGCTAAAACAAACTTGGAAATATCAAGGTAAAGAAACATTCCAGACCAGTCTATAGAGTGCTGAATAAACATGGCACTGCGACATAAAATGAACAACTAACAGAAAAATACGGAGTAGTTCATATTCTGGGGACCACCAGAAAATTCTGCCTTTTAAAAACCGACATGCAGATAAAACAAATAATAATAAAATACATAAATTTAAATTATTCCATTGGCATATTCTTTAAAAAAACAGAAGAGAAAAGCATACAAGCTACCTGAGAATCTAACACCCATTCAGGACTAACCCAATGGAGTGCTGTATTTAACATTGTAGCCTAGGGAATGCTCAGAATTCCCACAACAATGCTATTGGCTCCACTTCCCACATGATCTATATCTATAGTAACTATGACAGTTCACACACCTAACAGAAGTAACTATTAGAAAGCCATTCTGGCAAATCATTCAGACCCATTGCCTGACGCACTAACTTTGATTTAACCCCAGGCAGGCTATCTGCCAGCCTTAGGCCAATGCCACGTAATAACTTTTTTAACGAATTATTTCCGTCGAACAACTCATAGAAACCTTGCATACTAACTAACGTCACCGCTGCATCGTACTTACGACGACGCTCATAACGACGTAGGTACAGATGCTGTCCAATATCCTTTCCTTGGTGCCGTAATCGCTGTAGCTCGCCGATTAATTCCGCAACATCCATAAAGCCTAGGTTTATCCCCTGCCCAGCCAATGGATGCACTGTGTGCCCTGCATCACCAACCAGCGCCAAGCGATGAGCAGCGAAATTACGCGCATAACGTCCCTTCAAATGGAAGGTTAAACGCTCACTCTCTAAGAAACAATTACCCAACCGCATATCAAAAGCCGTTGCTAATTGGCGATTAAATTTCTCCGGTGGCAATTCCTTTAGCCGTTCTACATTGAGCGGATTTACTGACCAAACGATCGAATTCAGAAATGGATCGCTGAATGGTAGAAATGCTAGTATTTCATCGCTATGAAACATCTGCCGCGCCGTAGCCAAATGTGGCATTTCACTTCGGATAGTAGCTACTAATGCATGGTGACCGTAATCCCAGAAAGTTAAAGGAATGCCGGCGTGATTCCGTAACCATGAATGAGCACCATCGGCAGCTATTACTAACTTAGCACTTAATATGCGACCATCTTCTAACATGATAACTGCGGCTTTCGCGCCCCAAACCACCTTTTTTATCATAGCTGGAATAATTAAGGTGATATTAGGTAACCTTTCAGCACGCTTCCAAAACACCTGTTGCATCACCGAGTTTTCGATAATATGACCGAGATGGGTGAAGCCAGACTCTTTACCGCAAAAGGTGATTTTCCCGAAGCTATCACCATCCCATACCTCCATTTTGTCGTAAGTACTAACCCGCACTTGATGGATGTCCTGCCAAACACCGATATGCCTCATCAAACACTCGCTAGCGGCATTAATAGCTGAAACACGTGATGCAGGCAATACCTGTGGCGGTCTCATATCTGGCTGCTTCTCTTCTAGCACTGCAATACATAAACTGCTATCTTGTAAGCCACAGGCCAGAGATAACCCTATAATCCCACCTCCGTTAATAACGATGTCAAATGATTGCATTTTACTTATTTCCTTAAATAATGCCTCCCGCATAGTAATGATGTACTGCGGGCAGTCTAACGGTCAACCCAACCCAAAGCACGCCTGGCTAAGGCATTTCGCATTCCTGGCAAGGACGACATTGCCAATAAACCTAGATTGCGGACACCGACTAACGAACAGTCGCAATTGGCGAATAAACGGATTAAACCATCTGTCATCGCAATTGTGGCTTTCTGATCTTGTTTACGTCGTTGTTCATAACGGTGCAACAACTGATACCCCCCCAGGTCTTCGTCATGACACCCCGCATCCGAAAGAATTTCCGCCAGTGATATCACATCACGCAACCCGAGGTTAAACCCCTGCCCAGCGATCGGATGCAACGTCTGTGCAGCATTACCCACCAAGGCCACCCGGTGGCTAACATGTCGGTTTGCAGTTAGCAAGCTAACCGGATAACTATGACGTTTCCCAGTTTTTAGGATACGCCCCAAACGCCAGCCAAACGCCCGTTGTAACGCATTCATAAAACTCTGGTCATCCAAAACATCAAGCTGCTCTTGTTGTGCCCTAACATGGCACCAGACCAGCGAACAGCGGCGTTGCGAAATTGGCAGAATTGCCAGCGGCCCATTGCGGGTAAAACGTTCAAAAGCACGTCCGCCTGGATCTTCCGAAGTCGTGATATTAGCGATAATGGCAATCTGGTGGTAATCACTTTTCTGCCACTGTATGTTGCAAGCCTGTCCAAGTGCAGAATGCGAACCGTCAGCCGCTACTAGCAGTTGCCCGCTGATACGCTTACTGTTATCTAGTATCACCTCAACCTGATCGACGCTGCGCACTACATCAACTACCCGCGCCGGGCAATGTAGGGTGACACTGCCTGCCTGTTCCAGAAGCCTAAACAGGCGCTGTCCAGCGGCGTACAGCTCAACCACCTGACCGAGCGCGGCGATCTTAAAATCCTGTGCATCAAAATCAACAAACCCAAAATGGCCGCGATCGCTCACGTGCACGTGGGTGATAGCGGTGGCACAGTCAGAGAGCGCTGACCACACTCCAATCCGTATTAACTGCTGACAGGTACCTTGCGACAGCGCGATCACGCGAGCATCACAACCTAGATTCCTATGCTCATCCTGGCGATGAGCTTCAACTAAATCCACAGCTATACTACCCTGAGTTAGTACCGAAATAGCAAGCGCCAAGGTCGTTCCCGCCATACCCCCACCAACAATGATTACGCTCATCTGCTGTACCTAGCCGCCGCCATTAATTCTTCAATGGCAGCGGCGTCTTTGACTAAGCCGGCAGTCATATTTTCATTGCCATTCTCCGTGATCAGGATATCGTCCTCAATACGGATGCCAATGCCTCGATATTCTTCTGGCACACCTTCATTTGGTGCGATATACAGCCCTGGCTCCACGGTCAGCAACATGCCTGGCTCCAGAACCTTTTCACTGCTCGACGTCCCATAAGAGCCAACATCATGTACATCAAGGCCCAGCCAGTGACTCAACCCATGCATGTAGAACTGACGGTGCGCCTTCTCGAAAAACAATTGCTCCACCTCGCCCTTCATTACCCCTATCTCCACCAGCCCACTGATCATGATACGCACCACTTGCTCATTCACTTCGCAGATACTGATGCCGGGTTTAAATAACTCCAATGCGCGCAAGTGCGCAGCGAGAAGGATATCGTAAACCAAACGCTGCGGCTGAGTGAACACCCCGTTCACTGGGAACGTCCGCGTAATATCACTTGAGTAGCCTTGATACTCACAGCCCGCATCGATCAACACCAGATCGCCGTCCTGCATTACACTACTGTTTTCAGTGTAATGCAGGATACAGCTGTTTTTCCCGCTACCGACAATTGTGTTGTAAGAGGGGTGCCGGGCACCAAGGCGGAGAAATTCGTGCTGAATTTCCGCCTGCAGTTCATATTCAAACATACCGGGACGACATTTTTCCATCGCGCGGGTATGAGCTAACGTATTAATTTCACCAGCTTTCCGTATTATCGCCAGTTCCTCGGACGTTTTAAAAAGCCGCATATCATGCACCCATGGACGCCAATCAGTTTGAGTTAACGGTACCTGAAAGCTGTGTCGATTCCCCTTTCTCAATTTATCTAATGCGCCGTATAAAATTCGATCAGAATAATCATACTCACCCTGTGCGTGATAGACCAAATCCAATCCATTGAGCAGCAAATGCAATTGTTCGTTGATATCATCAAATGGCACCGCGCAATCCACCCCCAATGTAGCCGGTGCAGCATCTTGCCCTAATCGACGACCAGACCATATTTCCGATTGTAAATCACACACTCTATTAAACAACACACTATACTTATCCTTTTCGTGTCTTTTAAGCAAAACCAGCACAGCTTCCGGCTCATTGAAACCAGTCAGATACCAGAAATCTCTATTTTGTCGATAGAGATAGTAAGAATCTGTACTACACGTCATTTCCGGCGCAGAAAAAATAACCGCTGCGCTAACCGGAGCCATTTTTGCAAACAAGGCATGGCGTCTGGCACTAAATTCATTTTGAATCATGACCTTATCCTCAAACTAATCCTTCCGCTGTTTTCACCTATAGAAACTAACATGATATTCAATGCAACATCTATTTTATGTTTTCTAGCTATATCTCCACTGAAGGGTGAAGATCGCTATGGTAGAAAAAGGCAGAAACCTTATATATTTCACTAGCCCTTGCAGGGCAAGTTGTAATATTTTCCGATCTTCATCTTCATCATGGCTCAATTGAGGAATATTGCGCATATCATTGCTCACCTAACTTATTCCACTTTCAGCCACACCCATTTCCATTTCATTATGTCCAAGCCAAGCGGAAATGATTAACGCAGTCAACCAGTGCAGTGATGAATTCAAACATGCTGGCGATCTTACCTCCCGCGATAAATAGATCGAACAAAAAGACTTTATCTTCTAGCATTTTGCAAATTATACCATCTAGCATCAGCTAGTAGCGAGATGAGTATTTTTTAAGAATAGCACACCGTCATTAGCTAGAGACTCAATTAACCCAGACAACTAGTGTCCCTGGTACCACCATACGACAGACTAGGATTCAGATTCTGCAATGCTGCCGCCTTCAGCTCTATAACCTTTCAATGCAAGGTAGCAGTCAAACTGAATCCTTTATAAATGTATGATATGTAAACATGTAAATTCGTTATCCATTTAACGGATATGTGCATGTTATGCCACTAATTAGTTCTATTTATAGTCCATATGCATAACACAGGTAGAGAATTAAGGAAGGTTGAATACTTGATGCCCAGATGTTTTAATTGCATTTGTCATGCTTGCGCGGACAAAGCAAGTGCTTTCTTAGCCTGAAATGTAAGAAAGAAGATACAATCTCTAAATAGCTAGTACATATTCAAATTTTATCCGTGCGTTAAAAGTCATCTACCGTCAGAAGTACAAGATACGTTAAACATGGTAGTAAACGCTCGTACCCATGGTGACAAGAACTGCAAGTTTGTACTATCAATACAATATCAAGCGACTGGTTTTGATCTCAAGATTGAAATCTTGTCACACACTCACTTCAGCGTAGTTGAAAATCTGAGATAACAACTGCAAAATGGGCTTGCATTCGAATGCTGAAAATCGCATTAAGTGATCATTATATGGAGCAAGTCATATTCCTGAACGCTAAGGAGTAAAGTTCGAATCACTTAATCTATGAAAATAGAAATCCCCGATCGTATGAGGAATACCTATGAGATGATTTTGAAGGGCAATTACCTGATTTCAAGGTTTCTCTGAAATAGAATTTGTTGCTGATACCATCGGGGAGAATCAGCAAGACGCTGGAAAATATTAAGCATATTATGAATAGGGAACACATGCAGCTATGGTATATACGTTCTCTTCTATAGAGAACTTTATCGGTCTCTCTTTCTTAGCTGTTAGTGTATCCTAAGGACCAACGCTAGGGTACCCAAATAAGATTATACCTCTCAACCCAATGGTTGAGAGCAACACCAAATTATTTCCTAAAAAATCCTCCACAACGCCCTATCATTACGCCAGAACAAGCTAGATGATCTCTCCCCGCCCCAAATAACCAAACGCGTGACTGGAAACCTACGAATTTTAGCTACACGCAGCATTTCGATTTTATTTTAATATAAACTGAACAGGAAACAGGCTTATCAAACAACTATAGCTATCAAGCAAACAGACCTATCTGCCAGAGATCCATACGCGTATACCTGGTATACCTTTTATTCCCGCGTTATACTGAAATATCCTTCTTATGTAAAACCGCTACAATATTCTTAAGCTACAGTGAGCGCTGCATAGCGTCTTGCTCTGTACTGAGTGGGTATAGCAATAACCCCTTTGACGGAATATTTAGCTAATTTACTAAATACTTCACCACCAATATCCGCCTTTACTCCTGGATGAAAGTGCGAATAGGCAGCCTGGCTAGATGTAATTTAATTTATATAGAGACGCCTGAATAGATCGCTCATAATCAACGCCTCTTACGAGAGATACGTCGTTCAGTGAACAGAGTCAAGCTGTAAGTCAAGTGACAACACTGTCTAACACAAGGAACGTCCACTAAACATCGTACGAGACGTTGTGTAACGTGCGTAACAGCATTGATCAATACCGTTTCTTATGCTCTATGTAGGCAGCATCTCCTGGAGACGCAAACTAAGCAGATCGTTCATATTGAATAGTTCCGACAAAAGTCTTCCTAGTTGACCTTACTTATCACTCAGCTAACTCTCAATATCGTAAAAAATCTTGATACTTAACCTCTCTATCAACATACTCATTTTAGTACTAATATATAACCGCAGGCAATAATACCAAGCTTTCCCATGTATTCCATATGCACACAGAACGAAATTATTCCAAACATCACAATGCACTTTAAGGTTAACTTCGGCAGACCGTGTAATATTGGAATATTATGCCAAGAATTGCTCTTGGCGTAATACATATAATATTTAGATATGGCACGTTAAAATCAGCATAGCTTGCTTTTAATCTTCCCTTTTGACTCAACCTAGTTCCTGACGATTTAAACAGCCAATTTCTAGGAGGGATTGGCAACGACAAAATCTATTCGGCCATATGTTCGCTCGATCGGCTTTCGATTAAATGAGCATTGCAAATGAATACCTTCAATTATTTACTTATCTACCAGATCCTTGATAGTCTTTAATGATACATTCATTAGGGGCACGCTATTATCTAGCGTAGCGCTCTAAAATGGTTCTACAAAAAGTGCTTAATCTTATATTCCTATAAATATACTTGTATAAGGTACCAACCTACTAGGTTTAAAGTGTAGAGATCACTGCAGTAAAATAGGTTGACCGCAGCTAACACACTAAAGCAGAAACCATAAGTACTTGTTGCCTGGCAACAAATACAGAATGCAGTGACATTTGTCTTTTTTATAAAGTACAAAAGAAAGGAAAGGCCTTACATCTTTTTTAACATTTTAAAAAATGTACATTAACAAATTTAAGCATGTTAAGAAACAATGTTTTACCAAAATCAGGCGGCCTAGAGATTGTCTAGATCGCATTCTACTAAGAGAGAGATTTTATCCGATTACCTTCACGCCTTCTTGTGTACCGACCAACACCACATCCGCACACCGGTTAGCAAACAACCCAATAGTGACCACGCCAGCAATATCGTTAATATAACTCTCTAATGCCATAGCATCAGTAATAATTAGATTATGCACGTCCAGGATCACGTTTCCATTATCAGTCACCACGTTCTGACGATACTCCGGAAGCCCACCCAGCTTCACCAGTTCTCTAGCCACATAGGATCTTGCCATCGGGATAACTTCCACTGGAAGGGGAAATTTTCCTAGAACATCAACCTGCTTATTGATATCAACGATACAGATAAATGTACGTGCGATGGCGGCAATCACCTTTTCGCGCGTTAACGCCGCACCGCCGCCTTTAATCATCTGCATATAGCTATTAATTTCATCTGCTCCATCAACATAAACATCTAACGAGTCCACTTCATTACTATCGAGCACAGGAATCCCAAAGCTTTCCAACTTGGTAGTGGAAGTATCTGAACTAGAGATTGCTCCTTCAATTTGGTGCTTAATAGAGGCAAGCGCATCAACAAAGTGGCTAGCAGTCGAACCGCTTCCTACCCCCACAATAGTGCCCGGAATTACGTATTCCAGCGCTGCCCAACCCACTGCTTTTTTAATTTCATCCTCTGTCATACTATATCTCTGCTATTCCAAAAACCTGTGCCTATTATAGGGAAAAACACTGTTATTCACTCAAAGAGCACTATTACTCTTTGAGTTTAAACATATTTTATCCATACAGTAAAATTGCTCCTACGATTTTATCACTACACAACATACCAATATGGCATAGTACTAATATCGATTTAATTACAGAGATCTCTTTCCATAAAACGCAACACTATCTAACTTCAGTAGCGCTCGACGAGATGATTTGTGAGAACGGAGTTGATCGTGTAGCAAACAAACTTATTTAAACAATACAGTAGCATTCACCCGTATTAAACCACTAGAAAACTGTTCGGCAAACCGCTGTTAATACGCACTGTTCTCCCACAAACTACTGAATAGGACAACAACTTCTGCCAGACTTGCAGCAGAAAGAACTGTTAGAATAAGAGTGACCTCACATCGATACTGACATCGATACTCTTCTGCGTTTCTCGTGATGGTAAACGCCTTCAGTCTAGCTAATGGTCTCCTACCAGCATTAAAACGAATACTTGCAACTTTGCTTCTCCGACTAATCTTACAAGTGGAAGATGGAATGCGCAGCCAAGAAAGCGGCTACGCCAAGGTGAAGTGCTAGGTCAGTATTCGACAGGAACCTACTGCCTAAGATACCTAGTGAATCCACTTAATCACATTAGACTATGTATTGATCGCTTTCAAGGCTTCGGCGCGTACTATTTTCTCACACTGTCAGCTAATCAGGGTTCTCCAAAGAACCCGCAATGAAATACGAGCATCTCAAGCAGATACATCATGTTTCCTATAGCAGTAGTATAACCTGACGCAGGCAGCGTCTCTCCATTCCCATATGGTGACTTCCTCCACAGCTTTAGTGAAACTTGCTCGCTAGAGTACTAGCTTCTGTATAATCCAATTTTTATACATTGGGGAAGAGGTTAAGTCAGGTAAATAGATCAATCTCACTCTCTGCCCTATAGCAGAGACACCTGCTATCTTGGCATCGCTTTGAACTAGGAGGGTCATAACGCGCACAGTTGCCGAGACAGTGGTTAGACAACAGGAGCCGAGTTCTGAGTTAGAATTAAACGAAAGTGCGAAGCCACGACTGATTTACCCTGATTGCTAGTGCGCACAGATAGGCTGACATTCGCATACCTAAGCACCTTATTCTAAAAAAATACTGCCGTTAATAAGTGTGGCCTAAATTAATTCACACTGCTGCTTTTTATATACTTGTGATCAAGTATCAAGTGGTCGTGACCTATATGATACCGGTTGTTCTAACCTGGCCGTCATTTAGCTTTCCAATGTTTCTCTTAACATGCGGCCCATGCATGGTTTTTAAATGACTTTCTGGCCTATTTGCTCACAATAGATAGCCGGTTCAGCAACAAACATATCAACCTCACGAATCTCATTGAAGCCTGCTTTCAATAGATCCTCCAGCATAAGTGCATTTTGCTGATCTAATCGCTATTTTAAATCGATTGCATGCCGTTGTAGTCCGTACATTGACAGCACTAATCCCTTTTTTTCTTCAGTCTATTTTCTCTACTAAAACGACGCTTTACACTACGCCTTATCCACTTACTTCTTTATTGATAAGGCGCGTGAAGAGGACACGCTCACTTTCAGCACCGTTCATGAGTATTATACCTTCCAGATTCAAGACTATGCACTTCACCTTATTCTCTTATAAACAGCTAGAACAAGAAGGTACCCAACCACCGCTGCTGACTCGAGTGCTCGTCTTCGGTACGATATAGGTAAATACCAATCTACAGGACTGGGCTAATTAATCTTTCTTTCCTCTCTCGTACGCTTGACATGTTCTGGCAGAAAGAAATGTACTCTAATACATTATATGTATTAGTGAATATACTGATAAGACAGCGTAGAGCAGATGATTTCATTTCGTTGAGATGCGGCAGGGCACCCTCGACATACCAATTCGCTTCTAGGTAACAATCATATCCCCAGTACTTCCTTAAACACATCGATATCGTTGTAGTATCCTAAAGTCAATCGGATCTCTAGTCGGGATTGAAGGCACAGACTTACTTCATGACATTTCAAGCAATCACTCTACAGTGAGGCATAAATAATTTATTATGCCAATTTATTCTCTGGAGAGAAGACACTCCACTTGATTATCGCTTCTGAGCCGCCGCTGAGATAAATGTAATTACCTACACGAATTAAACGTAAGATCAGGAACAACACACTAGAAAAATTAGTGGCGAACATTTCAGCATGACCTAGTAGTACCCGTCACAACAGACCACCCATGTGGTCTGCATGCCTACACCTTAAAAACTGCTTTAAGTGTGAATAAAACGCGCTATAAGCCCTCTACTTATAAGAGTAAACCAGAAATCATGGTGATTATATTTATCACACGCTTTACTGTATTGCTAACACCTCAGGGGCGATTAAACTTATAAACAGAGTTTGATCGAGGCAGCAATGTTTGCTACATATTACATGAACTATCCTGCTTACTAACCAATCAATTTACATATAAATCTTTTATTCATTGCGTCCTATGTGTGTATCTTTACGGCTACACACTAAAGTACGCTGAAACTAACCAAATATTTTAAATCGTAGTTTACAAGATAAGGAGTCTAGGCAGTCAGCCGACCATCACTCTCTCACACAGACTGCGCTTAAAATAACAAGCTACCCTCAATATTCAAACAACCATCCCCATGAGTCATTCCTTATATGCTGGAATGACGCTCCTACTTTATAAGCTTCACACTCAATCCGTCATGCATATCTGGTTTTTGATTCGGGAACTATCATCTACTCAAAACCCAGCGGCTATCCACTATTAACACCGGACTACTCATATAGTCAGCCCTACTACCGTTAGAACCTTTAGAAATCTAGCTTCTTTAAGAGCTAATGATAATTTTAGAATGCACTAGCTTATATTTATTTTTATTTCTCTGAAGATTTACGCTAGGAAGCGCGGCGATGCATATCTCTCAATGTGCTCGTGTATATAGTGCAAACACTAGCCCAGCATATTGTTCATTCTCTTTAGAATGAGTTTTGCTCATGGGCATTAGTATGCTAATGAAAATATTAGCGATTCTTTTTAAACTGAGCAGAAGAATAGGCCAGAAGTTCCCTAAAACCCTTCATTCAGTCTTAACATGCTAGCATGTTGCTGGGTTTCTTCGTTATTCTTTCTGTCAACCTTGAGATTCCTTAGCTTTATCTTTTTTAGTGTCGAGGCGCATCACTAGCACTTACCACTTCTTTCCCTTTCAACATGACTAAAGTACTTAATCTAGACTTTACATATTACTTTTCGCCATCAGTGACCTTACAAACAGATCATATGGCGGATTGCTCAGGAAAGTCCAGAAGCTTTCTCCGTTGAATAAAGTGATCTCATTCGTGTTCAATATGGCAATGCTAAGGGGAAATCAACATTGGAACAGCCTGTTTGGTTAAAAAGAACAGGCTCTAACGGAGCCTATTCTTTTTTTAGCTTGTGAGGCACCCTTACAGAACTCCTACAGCATTTAAATCTTTGCAAGCTTGCTCTAAACGGGCCACCATACTAGTCTGTGCTGCGCGTAACCATACACGCGGATCATAATATTTTTTATTCGGATGAAGGGCACCTGTAGGATTGCCTAATTGACTTTGTAAATAGGCTTCGTTGGCTTTGTAATATTGTAATATGCCATCCCATGACGCCCATTGGGTGTCAGTATCGATATTTATCTTGATTACGCCGTAGCTGATGGACTCTTTGATGTCTGCGACGCTAGAACCGGAACCACCGTGAAACACAAAATTCAAGCTGTTGTGCGGTAGTTTATTTTTCTTAGATACGTACTCCTGAGAATCACGCAGGATAGTCGGAGTGAGTTTTACGTTACCTGGCTTGTACACGCCGTGCACGTTTCCAAACGAAGCCGCGATCATAAAGCGTGGACTGATAGCCCGTAATCTGTCGTAGGAAAAAGCTACGTCTTCCGGATGGGTGTATAGCACGGAGGCATTCATATTACTGTTATCTACACCATCTTCTTCACCTCCGGTACAGCCAAGCTCAATTTCTAACGTCATCCCGATCTTGGCCATGCGAACTAGATACTGACTACAAATTGAGATGTTTTCTTCTAAGGATTCTGCAGACAAGTCGATCATGTGGGAAGAGAATAACGGCTTGCCAGTCTTAGTAAAATGTTTCTCGCCAGCGGTAAGCAGCCCATCCAACCATGGTAATAGCTGCTTGGCACAATGGTCTGTATGTAGAATGACTGGCACACCGTAATGCTCAGCCATCAAGTGGACATGATTCGCCCCAGAGATCGCCCCAAGGATCGCAGCCCCCTGCGGGTCATTCGTTTTGATTCCTTTCCCAGCCATAAATGCAGCACCACCGTTAGAAAACTGCACAATTACCGGCGATCGAACTTTCGCTGCTGTTTCCAAGACCGCATTGATGGAGTCAGTACCCAAGCAATTCACAGCTGGTAACGCGAAATGATTCTCTTTGGCTACCGAAAATACTTTCTGAACATCATCGCTCGTAATGACACCTGGTTTGACGAAATCAAAAATTTTAGACATTTAACTTACCCTTTTATCAGCTATATACATTAAGCTAGAGGTAAATAGATTATTACATGGACTGGCACGGTTATCTAGCATCCTAACCCGGCACATACATTACTACTTAGCGCGCTCTTGCAACATCACAACCGCTGGTAATGCCTTCCCTTCAACAAATTCGAGGAAAGCGCCACCGCCAGTAGAAATATACGATATTTTCCCAGCAATACCAAAGAGATCAATTGCCGCCAAAGTATCGCCACCTCCTGCGATAGAAAAAGCTTCGCTATCAGCGATAGAACGGGCTACAATCTCGGTGCCCTTACGGAAATTAGGGAGCTCAAATACGCCAACTGGACCATTCCACAAAATAGTCTTAGCTGTTTTCAAAATCATTCCTAACCGATTAGCAGACACATCACCTATATCCAAAATTTGCTCATTATCTTTTATTTTAGTGGCTTGCTTGACAATGGCTGCAGCAGTTTTAGAAAATTCAGTCGCCACGCGAACATCAGTTGGTATCGGAATGTCACAGGTTTGCAGCAGTTTTTGCGCATTTTGGATGAGATCAGGCTCATACAGGGACTGACCCACATTATTGCCCTGTGCCGCAATGAAGGTGTTGGCGATACCGCCACCAACGATTAAATGATCAGCGATTTTAGATAGCGAGGCTAAAATCATTAGTTTACTAGAGACTTTAGAGCCTCCAACAATAGCGACCATAGGCCGATTTGGGCTAGCAAGCACCTTACCCAATACTTCCAGCTCACGAGATAGCAGTAGACCAGCACATGCTACCGTAGCAAATTTACCAACTCCGTGAGTAGAGGCCTGTGCGCGATGCGCAGTGCCGAAAGCGTCCATCACATATACATCACATAGTGCTGCATATTTCTTTGACAGAATTTCGTCGTTTTTTTTCTCTCCATTATTAAACCGGACATTTTCTAATATCACCACTTCACCTTCGGCGACGTCCACACCATCTAGATAATTCTTGGACAAACGTACCGGCGATTTCAGATACTCTTTCAAATAATTAACAACTGGCAGAAGAGAGAATTCTTCGTTGTATTCACCTTCAATAGGGCGCCCTAAGTGGGAAGTTACCATTACACGAGCACGTTGTTCCAGTGCAGCTTCAATAGTCGGCAAAGAGGCACGAATACGTGCATCTGAAATGACTTTACCGTCTTTTACTGGTGTGTTGAGATCGGAACGGATTAGGATCCGTTTACCCGCCAGATCCACATTGGACATCTTAATAATAGACATGATGCAGCCTCTATTTTTGATTCTCTATAACCTTACCTAACTATCACAGCAGCTAATTTTGAGACAAGCAGTCATTATCTATTTTTATACCTGTCAGCCTTTTTTGCAACTCTATTCCTTGTTACAGTCCGGCTAAACATATAAACTGATTTATATACTACTGCTCACTACGCTCTGAGTACATGTCAAGATGGAGCCAAGCAAGGCTAATTAGCCTTCTCAGTTCGCCTAATCTACTATATCACGAAAATATCCGCCTGCGGGACACGTCTCAAGTCCTGGTGATAGAGTTATATCACCCGTTGATCGGCTGTTCTAGAATAATCAATAACCACATGGAACCTTCCTTGGTATAGTAAGCTGTCGTTAAGCACGAACAATTTTATAAATGGATTAATGCAGTAGACTTCATAATCAGCTCTCTCCTAATTAAAATAAACTACGGAAATCAGCATGCAATCATATCTACCTGGTTAAGGGGTATACTTACTTTATGTATTCTATTGACTAGGCATCATAGCCTGTGGTTTATGCTTCTTCTGTGTGGAAAAACTGAAACGCTTTAGATAAAAAACTGGATTTACTAGAGGCTAGTCTCTAACTTAGGTATTAATTTTGCAACCAGTCGGCATAGGGATAGCAGGAAACTGAAGCAAGCAAAGGGTACATGAGTCTACTAACCACGCCCAGTGGTATAAATGACAAATAAACAGGCTCATAAATTAAAATGGGTCCGATGCAGCTAAGCTTTTTGGCCCCAAGCAGGAGGGGAAAGCTTTTATGCTGAAGATAAGAGCAAGGTGCTGTTCATCTGGAGTCCGTTATAGTAGTATAGATTCAGAGGGCATTTCACTCACTGAGATTTCTATGTATTATAATTAGTAATGCGCTGCACTTTACTTAATCAGTGCCTGCACCTTGGCCAGCACATTATCCACGGTGAAACCAAATTGTTCAAATAATTGTTCCGCTGGAGCTGACTCACCAAATGTGGGCATGCCTATAATTACACCATCAAGACCCACGTACTTGTGCCAGTAATCTGGAATCCCTGCTTCCACAGCCACGCGCTCTTTGATTGCAGCTGGCAGTACTGATTCACGATAGGTGGAATTCTGCTTATCAAACACATCAGTCGATGGCATTGACACTACGCGCAATTTATGGCCACATTCTATCAGCTTATCCGCAGCGGCTACCGTGATAGCCACTTCAGAGCCGGTAGCAATCAAGATAACTTCTGGCGTGCCACTGCAGTCTTTCAGCACGTATCCACCACGATACACGTTCGCCAACTGCTCGGCGGTACGCGGTTGCTGAGGTAAATTCTGACGCGAGAACACCAGACTAGTCGGGCCATCATTACGCTCGATGCCATACTGCCAGGCAATTGCTGATTCTACCTGATCACACGGACGCCAAGTGCTCATGTTTGGAGTCAGGCGTAAGCTGGCCAACTGTTCTACCGGCTGATGAGTCGGCCCGTCTTCCCCAAGCCCAATTGAATCATGGGTGTATACGAACAGGTTACGCAACTTCATCTGCGCTGATAGGCGCACCGCGTTACGGGCATATTCTACAAACATCAGGAAAGTCGCAGAGTAAGGGAGGAAACCTCTATGCAAAGCAATGCCGTTAGTGATGGCAGTCATTCCGAATTCTCGCACACCGTAGTGAATATAATTACCCGCAAGCTCAACATGTACTGGTTGAGAACCAGACCACATAGTTAAGTTGCTAGGTGCCAGATCAGCGGACCCGCCAAGGAGCTCCGGGAGGAGCTTGCCATAGATTTCCAGCCCGTTCTGAGATGCCTTGCGGGTAGCGATGTTTGCCGGGTTGGCTTGCAAGCCTTCCACGAAGGCTTTTACTTTAGTAGGCCAGCTGGCCGGCAGTTTGCCATTTATGCGGCGATTAAATTCAGCCGCAAGCTCAGGAAAATCTGTAGAATAGGCAAAAAAGCGATCGTTCCAGGCAGTTTCTTTAACTTGGCCAGCATCTTTTGCATCCCACTGAGCGTAGATATCCTGTGGAATCTCAAAGGCAGCGTATTCCCAGCCAAGCTGTTTGCGAGCAGCAGCAACTTCAGCATAACCCAGTGCTGCGCCATGCGACTTGTTGCTACCAGCTTTGTTCGGTGCACCGCAACCAATGATAGTTTTGCAGATCAGTAGTGATGGTTTATCGGTGACCCTGCGAGCTTCTTCAATTGCCATTTTGATAGCGACTGGATTGTGCCCGTCGATGTCACGTACTACATGCCAGGCATACGCTTCAAATCGATCAGCAGTATTATCGGTGAACCAACCATCAACCTGCCCGTCAATCGAGATGCCATTATCATCGTAAAAAGCAATCAACTTACCAAGCTTTAATGTTCCAGCGAGCGAACAAGCTTCGTGAGAAATACCTTCCATCATGCAGCCATCACCCATAAACACGTAAGTGTAGTGGTCGACAATATTGTGCTCTTTACGGTTAAACTGTGCGGCCAATGTACGTTCGGCAATAGCAAAACCCACAGCATTTGCTATACCTTGACCAAGTGGTCCAGTGGTGGTTTCTATCCCGGGAGTATAGCCATATTCCGGATGGCCGGGTGTTTTTGAATGCAGTTGACGGAAGTTTTCTAGTTCACTCATTGGAAGGTCATAGCCAGTAAGATGCAGCAGGCTGTAAATCAACATGGACCCGTGCCCGTTAGATAGCACAAAACGATCACGGTCAACCCAAAGTGGGTTAGTTGGATTGTGTTTTATGTAGTCGCGCCAAAGGACTTCCGCGATATCTGCCATTCCCATAGGGGCTCCTGGATGACCGGAATTTGCTTTTTGTACAGCATCCATGCTGAGTGCGCGGATAGCGTTGGCGAGCTCTTTACGAGAGTACATATTTTACTCCAAATCGGATTGAAAGCAGTTAAATGTTTCCCTTAGACTCTGTATTAAAAACAACACATTCTAATATTAGATCACAAGTATCGTACTAATTTTGAATGTGATCAGATAACTGTAGGAGAATGAACTTATTTATTACACCACTAGTGCAGTAGTCTTAACCAAGATAGCTATTCGCTAGCAACAGCACTCCCGGCGCCTTGCCGTGTCTAGGCAACATTGTTAAGATAATTACCTCATTAAGAGTAATAAAGAATGTAATATTTAGTGTGCAGTCACTCAAACTAGAAGACACAGTGATTAAATCATCTATCACACAGATTACCCCAGTTATCGCTTCTTAGTGATGACGGCATATAGCCTTCAACGAAAAATATCACTAAATTTATCGGTAAGGGAAATCGCGTATGTAAATATCGCCTTGATAAATATCTGAGAATAATCAAGGAGACGCTCAGGTTAATATCATTCACATACTTAGAAGCTATAAAGCTTACATCAATCAATATTTATTGTGGCAGAAGCGGGGGAAACAGCAAATTACTTTGATTTATCCTAAATCAAACGCAAAATTAAACCAAATCTGCTGAGAGCAGCGTTAAAAAGTATCAACCCGTATCTAGCGGGTACTAACTAACTTATGTGGTGATTCTTTGTCTTTTAAAGCGCAAATAACGCGGTTTGTCACTATAACTTCCCGGCTACGAGTTAGGTAAGATGGGAATCACACTAACAGTTTACATTGCGACTTCCAGTATATTTATCAATCTTAGCATCCGTTTGCTGTGATTAGAATAGCACATCGCTTTAAAAAAGCCCAGACACGCCCATCGTTATTAGCGTTCTTAGTGCATGATGACCAGGGCAATTTCTTACTACAAGGTTGACTTTCAGTGATTTTATTTTATAACAATTCTTATTTAAGTTAAACAGTTTCTTCCCCTTTGTATCAAGAGGTTCTCCCTGCCTCAAAAGATTAGCCTGTGAGATTAATCTTGATAAAAGGGTTTATTCTAACTAAGTGACTTTATAGGCCAAAATATCCGCAATTACGGCGTATTCGCGGATCAGCCTATTCCGCGAAGTAAAATATAAAACCTATAGCAGTTCCGCTTTATACTTTTAGTTCTAGTGCCTATTCTCAATATTGCCCATAGACTAGGGATAACTTGCTCAATTTGTTTATACTCACTGCATATTTATCTCGTGGCCATTTCTTTCATATAAAATTTATTTACCTCTTACTGTACTTGTAGAGAATTCGGCCTTAGCGAATCTTGATCTAACGGAGGGGTTGGCAAGATACTTATAATGTGCTTAACAAATTAACCATAATGTCTTTCTAGTTCTTTCCAATGGAAAGAGTACACTAACCCGGTTTATTTAACTCAATCAGAGAATGAGGATACATCTAATTCCCTTAGAGAGTTAAAGCACTATACAAGTAACCGTTAGAGCGTCGCTTAAAAGCACCTAATCGCTAAGCGAAATAAACTTGCCTTTTATAAAATCTTCTTTTCAAGATAAAGACACGCATAACGACAAGAGCACATACCGTTGATAATATATTTATTCAGCTATAAGAAGGATTTACCCAGCATTGCGTTTCAAAAACTCGAACAGCTTGTTATAAACCTAGCTGACATTTTTATAAAATGTGTTTAATCAAATCCACTCCGCTAAAGCTATGCTTCCTCTTCCACTTGTAATCTATACATTTTACCATAGCTATTATTTAGACTTCTTGCTTCATTTTCTGTAGAGATAGCGGTTTCAAAAAAACATTAGCGATATTTAGCACAGTAAATGCACGACTATTCTTAAATTCCATTCAGATGCCGATTTCACCAATTGTTACAGAATGAGACGACCTTTTCATCGCTTAGAAAGCATAGTAGCGTGGTTAGATTTGTCACCATTGATATAAAAGTACAATTATGAGCATGAAATGTATCAACGCTAGTTTGCCGAACGTTTCGCTTAACGAAGAACATTAAGTAGATGGAACAATGCCGACGTACAAAATGATGTTTGTTTAACATCAACTATTTCTAGATTTACGAGTAATGGACAACTCAGAACATGACAGCATCGAGGCTAAAGATAATATAAGCAAACCTGCTACATTCAGGCTATTACTTAGATGCAATTTCTTACGGCAAGAAACACACCATCAAACAGAATAGATATAACAGCTAGCTTTATTTCTATAAAGCGGGAGTACAAAATATAAAAGAAGGTAAAACCAGCTATATATATGAGGCGGTAAGAAATTATAAATATAGCTATTACTTTATCTATGTAAATAGACCCTTTCTCTAAAAGTTGCACTTTTTATTAAAAATCAAGCTGTTAAATTTCTATTTTATTTTAAGCTAAAGTTAGTTACTTTCTATATTTTGATTACCTTATTTTAATTGTCACTAACTTGTTTTTTTCATTTTCGCGTACTAAATTTTCTTTAGTAACTTAATCTATTTTATATGCGGATACTTTTATTGAGTTAAGTCGCTAAACCTTAAATTTATTTTTCAAAATAATTGATTACTAAGGAAAGCTAATTGGCGGAACGGACGGGGCTCGAACCCGCGACCCCCTGCGTGACAGGCAGGTATTCTAACCAGCTGAACTACCGCTCCGCCGATTCCTTGTGCATACCAAAACAAAGAGACAGCAGGCTCACCCTGCTTATGTTACCAGTGATACCTGGTAACATGTATTTCAAACCTGGCAGCGTCCTACTCTCACATGGGGAAACCCCACACTACCATCGGCGCTACGGCGTTTCACTACTGAGTTCGGCATGGAGTCAGGTGGTGCCACCGCGCTATTACCGCCAGGCAAAGTTATGTACTATTGGCCGTTACTTATATCAACTTCTAGAATAACTTTCGGAACTTGCTAAAAATTAACACACCTTCGGTGTTGTAAGGTTAAGCCTCACGGCTCATTAGTACTGGTTAGCTCAAAGCATCGCTGCTCTTACACACTCAGCCTATCTACGTCTTCACCTTAAACGTGCCTTTAGGGATCTTGTAGACCCAGGGAAGACTCATCTTGAGGCCAGTTTCGCGCTTAGATGCTTTCAGCGCTTATCTGTTCCGCACTTAGCTACCGGGCAATGCCATTGGCATGACAACCCGAACACAAGCGGTGCGTTCACTCCGGTCCTCTCGTACTAGGAGCAAACCCTCTCAATCTTCCAACGCCCACGGCAGATAGGGACCGAACTGTCTCACGACGTTCTAAACCCAGCTCGCGTACCACTTTAAATGGCGAACAGCCATACCCTTGGGACCTACTTCAGCCCCAGGATGTGATGAGCCGACATCGAGGTGCCAAACACCGCCGTCGATATGAACTCTTGGGCGGTATTAGCCTGTTATCCCCGGAGTACCTTTTATCCGTTGAGCGATGGCCTTTCCATTCAGAACCACCGGATCACTAAGACCTACTTTCGTACCTGCTTGAGCCGTCACTCTCGCAGTCAAGCCAGCTTATGCCTTTGCACTAACTTCACGATATCCGACCGTGATTAGCTGACCTTTGTACTCCTCCGTTACTCTTTAGGAGGAGACCGCCCCAGTCAAACTACCCACCAGACACTGTCCTTACCCCGGGTTACGGGGCCAAGTTAGAACATTAAACATTAAAGGGTGGTATTTCAAGAGTGGCTCTTCTCGGACTGGCGTCCGAGATTCAACGCCTCCCACCTATCCTACACATCAAGGTTCCATGCTCAGTGTCAAGCTATAGTAAAGGTTCACGGGGTCTTTCCGTCTTGCCGCGGGTACACTGCATCTTCACAGCGATTTCAATTTCACTGAGTCTCGGGTGGAGACAGCCTGGCCATCATTACACCATTCGTGCAGGTCGGAACTTACCCGACAAGGAATTTCGCTACCTTAGGACCGTTATAGTTACGGCCGCCGTTTACTGGGGCTTCGATCAAGAGCTTTGCCTTTCGGCTAACCCCATCAATTAACCTTCCAGCACCGGGCAGGCGTCACACCGTATACGTCCACTTTCGTGTTAGCACAGTGCTGTGTTTTTATTAAACAGTTGCAGCCAGCTGGTTTCTTAGACTGCCTTCAGCTCCTTCCGGTAAGGAATTCACTTACATGTCAGCGTGCCTTCTCCCGAAGTTACGGCACCATTTTGCCTAGTTCCTTCACCCGAGTTCTCTCAAGCGCCTTGGTATTCTCTACCTGACCACCTGTGTCGGTTTGGGGTACGATTAAAAGTGACCTGATGCTTAGAGGCTTTTCCTGGAAGCAGGGCATCAACAACTTTTACACCGAGATGTATCGTCATCACGCCTCAGAGTTACGGTATTTCGGATTTACCCAAACACCCCCCTACACGCTTAAACCGGGACAACCGTCGCCCGGCTTGCCTAGCCTTCTTCGTCCCCCCCTCGCAGCCATTTTAGTACAGGAATATTAACCTGTTGCCCATCGACTACGCTTTTCAGCCTCACCTTAGGGGTCGACTCACCCTGCCCCGATTAACGTTGGGCAGGAACCCTTAGTCTTCCGGCGAGCGGGTTTTTCACCCGCTTTATCGTTACTTATGTCAGCATTCGCACTTCTGATACCTTCAGCAACCCTCACAGGACGCCTTCAACGGCTTACAGAACGCTCCCCTACCCAGCAGCGGATTAGAGCTACTGCCGCAGCTTCGGTGCATGGTTTAGCCCCGTTACATCTTCCGCGCAGGCCGACTCGACCAGTGAGCTATTACGCTTTCTTTAAATGATGGCTGCTTCTAAGCCAACATCCTGGCTGTTTAAGCCTTCCCACATCGTTTCCCACTTAACCATGACTTTGGGACCTTAGCTGGCGGTCTGGGTTGTTTCCCTTTCCACGACGGACGTTAGCACCCGCCGTGTGCCTCCCGCGATAAGATTCTTCGGTATTCGCAGTTTGCATCGAGTTGGTAAGCCGGGATGGCCCCCTAATCGAAACAGTGCTCTACCCCCGAAGATCAATTCACGAGGCGCTACCTAAATAGCTTTCGGGGAGAACCAGCTATCTCCCGGTTTGATTGGCCTTTCACCCCTAACCACAAGTCATCCGCTAATTTTTCAACATTAGTCGGTTCGGTCCTCCAGTTGGAGTTACCCAACCTTCAACCTGCCCATGGCTAGATCACCGGGTTTCGGGTCTATACCTTGCAACTACTCGCCTGATTAAGACTCGGTTTCCCTACGGCTCCCCTATATGGTTAACCTTGCTACAAAATATAAGTCGCTGACCCATTATACAAAAGGTACGCGGTCACGCTGATAAAGCGCTCCCACTGCTTGTACGTACACGGTTTCAGGTTCTGTTTCACTTCCCTAACCGGGATTCTTTTCACCTTTCCCTCACGGTACTAGTTCACTATCGGTCAGTCAGTAGTATTTAGCCTTAGAGGATGGTCCCCCCATATTCAGACAGGATATCACGTGTCCCGTCTTACTCATCGAACTCACAGAGAGTGCGTTTTAGTATACGGGGCTATCACCCTTTACTGCACGGCTTTCCAGCCGTTTCTACTAACGCACTCACTGATTTAGGTTCTGGGCTGACCCCTGTCCGCTCGCCGCTACTAAGGGGATCTCGGTTGATTTCTTTTCCTCGGGGTACTTAGATGTTTCAGTTCCCCCGGTTCGCTTCGTTAAGCTATGTATTGACTTAACGATAGTGTGACATTCACACTGGGTTTCCCCATTCGGGTATCGCCGGCTATAACGGTTTATATCATCTTCCCGACGCTTTTCGCAGATTAACACGCCCTTCATCGCCTCTGACTGCCTAGGCATCCACCGTGTACGCTTGTTCACTTAACCTTACAACCCGAAGGTGTTTAATTTGGTTTGTCACTAGACTAATATGCCATGACAACGTGGATTTTTAGCTTGTTCCGAATTATTAAAGAGCATTAATTTAATTTTAGCTTAGCTTTAGCTTTAAAGCAGCCGCTGATAATATCTTATATTTTATCTACATCAACTTTAGCAGTAAGCGTTACGTAACCTATGAACCTGATTTGTAAACAAATCAGTTTCTTCAAACCTCTAATCAGTTATTGAGTTTAAATGTTCGATACAGCTGATAAAGAATACAATAAAACTAAAAGCGCAACGCTTTATTATTAAACACTATTAAAGAAATGTATTGTCAAATACTCTATCAGACAATCTGAGTGAGCGCGCCACATAAATCAATACCTATTAGTAAGGAGGTGATCCAACCACAGGTTCCCCTACGGTTACCTTGTTACGACTTCACCCCAGTCATGAATCACAAAGTGGTAAGCGCCCTCCCGAGGGTTAAGCTACCTACTTCTTTTGCAACCCACTCCCATGGTGTGACGGGCGGTGTGTACAAGGCCCGGGAACGTATTCACCGCAGCATTCTGATCTGCGATTACTAGCGATTCCGACTTCATGGAGTCGAGTTGCAGACTCCAATCCGAACTACGACGTACTTTGTGAGGTTTGCTGACTCTCGCGAGGTCGCTTCTCTTTGTATACGCCATTGTAGCACGTGTGTAGCCCTGCTCGTAAGGGCCATGATGACTTGACGTCATCCCCACCTTCCTCCGGTTTATCACCGGCAGTCTCCTTTGAGTCCCCGACTGTATCGCTGGTAACAAAAGATAAGGGTTGCGCTCGTTGCGGGACTTAACCCAACATTTTACAACACGAGCTGACGACAGCCATGCAGCACCTGTCTCAGAGCTCCCTAAGGCGCCTTTTCATCTCTGAAAAGTTCTCTGGATGTCAAGAGCAGGTAAGGTTTTTCGCGTTGCATCGAATTAAACCACATGCTCCACCGCTTGTGCGGGCCCCCGTCAATTCATTTGAGTTTTAACCTTGCGGCCGTACTCCCCAGGCGGTCGATTTAACGCGTTAGCTACGGAGGTCACACCTCAAGGACACAACCTCCAAATCGACATCGTTTACAGCATGGACTACCAGGGTATCTAATCCTGTTTGCTCCCCATGCTTTCGCACCTGAGCGTCAGTCTTTGTCCAGGGGGCCGCCTTCGCCACTGGTATTCCTCCAGATCTCTACGCATTTCACCGCTACACCTGGAATTCTACCCCCCTCTACAAGACTCTAGCTCGCCAGTCTCAAATGCCATTCCCACGTTGAGCGCGGGGATTTCACACCTGACTTAACGAACAGCCTGCGTGCGCTTTACGCCCAGTAATTCCGATTAACGCTCGCACCCTCCGTATTACCGCGGCTGCTGGCACGGAGTTAGCCGGTGCTTCTTCTGCGAGTAACGTCAATGCGATATATTATTAATACATCGCCCTTCCTCTTCGCTGAAAGTGCTTTACAACCCGAAGGCCTTCTTTACACACGCGGCATGGCTGCATCAGGCTTGCGCCCATTGTGCAATATTCCCCACTGCTGCCTCCCGTAGGAGTCTGGACCGTGTCTCAGTTCCAGTGTGGCTGATCATCCTCTCAGACCAGCTAGGGATCGTCGCCTAGGTGGGCGTTTACCCCGCCTACTAGCTAATCCCATCTGGGCACATCTAATGGCGTGAGGATAGAAGAGCCCCACTTTGGTCTTAAGACATTATGCGGTATTAGCCACCGTTTCCACTAGTTATCCCCCACCATCAGGCAGTTTCCCAGATATTACTCACCCGTCCGCCGCTCGTCACCCAGGGAGTGACCTCCCCTGTGCTACCGCTCGACTTGCATGTGTTAGGCCTGCCGCCAGCGTTCAATCTGAGCCATGATCAAACTCTTCAATTTAAAGCTTGATACACTTAATCGTGCTAAGTGTGCTTTAAGCTTTACTAAATGAATAGTAATTCATTTAGCTTGTCTTAAAGACTTTATATGTCATCCCGAAAGGGATTGGCATTGTCTTGTGGAGCGCCCACACAGATTGTCTGATGAATTTTTAAAGAGCAAAGTATTCGCGATTGCAAAACTTCAGTTTGTCTATATTACGTTTTATTCATGGAACCGTCAAGCTTTTATTTTTACTTTTTATTTTTACCTGACCACACAAATTTAAAATCTAGATTTTTTGTGTCATTAAATGAGTATAGGGGGTTATCGGTAAACTGCAACAGCTATTTTAAAAATGTCACAGAAAGATTAAAATCTAAACAAACCACGCTAAAGAGCTAGTTCTCGCAATGTTTTTAGTCCATACCCACGCAAGACAGGCAATAAAGAATTAGCCTTTTCATCTAGTGTTACACAATACGCCAGGTTTTCTTCTTGAGTGGACAAAAAATTTTTTTGCATTGCAATCAGCCAAACGATACGACGGGCAACAGCAGCTCCGGAATCCACTAACCTAGTCCCTTTAAACAATACAAGCATTAATTCTTCCTCTAATAATGAGAAATGAGTACAACCCAGCACTACGGTATCAGGTGGATTAGTCATCTTTAACCACGGATCCAGGATCTTCTTCAACGTTAGTAACGGTACAACCTCGCCATGCAGCTTAGCTTCCGCCAACTCCACTAATTCAGAAGAACCCAGCAGTTCTATTTTGCAGCCAGTAGCATAACGGGCGATTAATTCATGGATATAATGGCGTTGAATAGTCCCGCGGGTAGCCAACAACCCAACTATACCGTTAACGGTAAGATCGGCAGCAGGTTTGATCGCAGGTACAACACCCACAACCGGAAAACTAAAGCGCTTACGCAATGCCAATAAGGAAATAGTACTGGCAGTATTACACGCGATAACCGCTATTACTATAGGGTGACATTGTTGTACTGCGCTGACAATTTCTAGTACACGTTCAATGATGAAATCTTCAGATTTCTCGCTATACGGGAACGCCCCATTATCAAAGGCATATATGTAGTGGACAGAAGGTAGCGCCTGCCGAATATAGTGATACACCGACAAACCACCAACACCAGAATCAAATATCAGAACAGTCGGGCGAGAACTTACAATTCTGTTAGAAAGCATTTCTTCTTGTGAAGCAATATTCACTGATCGGTATAACCTAACCATAGACTGTCTCATTATGTTATAAACGGATTGCCAACCTCTGAGCACAAAGCGTCAGAGTAAAACTGAATAGATAGCAACCTGCTTTACTCTATAGCTAACAAAGGCCCATTGCGTTAATCGTTATGAGTGGCACTAAAATTTAGTGACCGCATGCAAGCAAACGGACCAACAAGACGACTCTATTCAGGCATGAATAATAAATGCGGCGAACTAGCCTATATTAGCCAACCGCCTACAACCCGTACTATGTAACTGCACCCGGATAAAAACGCTGGCCAGATAACTTCCTATTGAAGTGATAGTAATCAACTTCCGGAATTACCACACAGATAAGCATCTTGGTGATAGCAAGCACAGCACCTACATTATAGTCGCTACACTGATTAGTACACCACTATCACAACATGCCAATCATGACCTATCTGCCATGATGAAGATGTGATCTACTAAATCAACATTGAGCTAAAAACTAGGAAGTAAGCAGCGCTTGCGATTCGATAAGCAGCCAAATACCTGCAAGTTGATCAAGCCGAGATAGATTTAGTCATTGCTGGCCGCAACTCCGAACCCAGTACTGCACTATAAGGTGTTCCAGATCGCCTCGCTCTTGACACAGAGCGAAAATGATCGCTTCCTTTTATATCACAGCGCAAAACTGAAAGACCTTGACAGCATAACGCCGAACAGCTCCGAGTGATCGACGAATCCAGGGTTTTAACCTGCAGCTAATTAGCGATTTTTTAAAAATAAATATTACCAGATCAACATCTTGCAGAGAAATCGCTAGCGAAAATCAACCTAATATAATCTCCAATAAGGTGGAGAAACAGGTTCAGCTAGGCCAATTCATAAATATTTTTAAATGCTAGAATGACGTTTCAGGGAACCAGCGCTTCAAAGTTGATATACTAGAACTATAGTATAACAGTTAACTTCTTGCTATCGCTAACAAGCGCTAATATGCGTATTGGCGATAGAGGTTGGCAAGGCTCGGTTTCTGAGGACACTAAAAGATCGCATTTAACCACATTGATAACGTACAAATGATCCATATGATCTCGAAAGACTTAGGCATTCGCCGAATATAGCACGCCAGTGTAATCGACTAAAGAGGATTACGCATTGATCAGAAGAGATAGAAATAGGAGATAATTTTCTCGACCCACCGCATGTTAAAATAACGATAGTACATGCTCATCCTTACATATTTCAGATCTCATAAAATGATAAAGCTGTACTTTAATCTACCAACATCAATACACTAATATTGACAATTTTTCTTTCTAACTCATCGCATACTCACATATAAGATGAGTACTAATGTTAAAAATCCAGTTGGCATAACCAAGAGCAATGCGGTATCCCTAATTTATGATTCTTAGTCATTCATTTAGTGAGGCTTACGCCTTAATTTTCAGACTTCTCCAAACTACAGTATTCGATAAAAGATAGACAGAAATGAATTAGAGCTAAGTTTTGGACCCTACAATGCACGCTGTCACTTTCCATATCAAAAGCAAACACGGAAAAGAAGCGATCAACTTTAGTTGCCTATTATAGGACACGCGATACAAATGACATCGACTCGTGCAGTAAATCAGCAAAGCAGTGCGCTTATCAAACATGCTACAAGCAAAACTGCTATGTAGCACTTGGCAGAAAGAACTATTATAACGTTAGCAACCAAGGCTGGCATTAAGTTACCGCCTTCACAGACTAGTTGCATGAGTCTGCTTTTTATTTACACATGGAACAGAGAATTTTGATTACTACCGATGATACCAATAATAAGCACCTTTTGAAATAATCCGCAATTGCAGCACTAGCCGTTCTTCCAAGAGTTGTTGTTGTGCAAGGTCAATATCCAAAGCTTCTGCGCCAGCACTGAACACAATAGTTACCATGGCTTCTGCCTGTGCTTCCGTAAAGCTACGCGGAGTGTTGTTCTCCAGCTCAAGGTAATCTGCCAATTCAGCTATAAAATGCTGGATCTCTCGCGCCACTGCTGCACGAAATGCAGAAGAAGTCCCAGACCGTTCACGCAAAAGCAAGCGGAATGCATTGGGGTGGTTGCCGATAAACTCCATAAATGTAGAAACAGAAGTGCGAATCACATTACCGCCCTTTGCGATACGTTGACGTCCCTGGCGCATACATTGGCGCAACATTAATCCACTCTCGTCGACCATGGTCAGTCCTAACTCTTCGACGTCACGGAAGTGACGGTAAAACGAAGTAGGCGCAATCCCTGCTTCCCGTGAAACTTCCCGTAATCTTAAGCTGGAAAAGCTGCGCTCGGCACTCACTTGCCTGAATGCAGCTTCGACCAGAGATCGACGCGTCCGCTCTTTTTGTTGTGCTCTGACTCCCATATGCATATCCAGATTAAATTGCTTTGTATTAGTCTAACGAGTGAAACTCGGCAATAAAGGGAATTTTATTACCACGGCATTAGGAGAATCTACTGAATTACAGCTTATACCTCAACCCGCTATGTTCTGCTCCAAAAAGCCTAATGCTGATTGGATCAGCCTGACTCCATTATTCTAGGCTGCCATTATCACTGTATAAAATAGATTTCCTAAAAGATAGCGATCTCACTTTGATGCCATTGTAATTGCTTTTACGTTGGTGGTAAGGGTTCGTTCTTATAAGCCTAAGGCAGATAGAATAGACACTTGCTATTATTGAACGCTAAAATAAAACTGGAGATGGTTCTGAATATTCGCCACTGCCCATTCAAGGACGACTCCACACTGACAACTTTATTAACCAGGAAACCTGACTTAACAAGCATCTATAGCTAGAATGCATCAATGAAAGCTCTTCTTCGGTAAGGCGCCGATTTGTCATTTATGACACTGCAAATAGTGATACATAGCTCTATAGCTGCTATCTGTACCAACTATAGCCTGTTAACCTGCCGCTCCGCATCCTATTCCATGATGCGCACCTCAACTTTAGGCACACACGTATGTACAGCAGTTATTGTTTCCTTTGAGCTACATAAGAAAATACAGAATGTAATTATGTAGAGTTCCTAGTCACCAGCCGCACATCTGCTTCTATTTTCTAGAGCTTAAATATCAAGATGGATTTGATCAACATCCTTAACTACCTGTTTTCTTCCTCTATCAGGACATACCCGCATCGATTACATATCAGTTATGGATTAACGCTTCCCTGATCCACTAACACGGAATTCGAACAAAGCGAAGGCACTCAAGGTATAGGTTTTATTTTAAATTCGGAAAGAAAGTAGAGGCGCTTTGTGTAAGCCAACCACATAGTAGCAAGTCCAAGTAATTACGTCGGAAATAGGCGTGCAACCTAATAGGCTCGTCATAGTGAAAATGTAAAGTTTGTTCCAAAATACTGGGTATGTTTATGCACTAAGTAATCTAGTCAACGGCCCGCTCGTATGACATGATTGGCTATGATCACACCCATCCCCTACATCACTCTTAGAACTAAAAAACAAAAGGCGATTTGATCGTAGAGATTCCAAGCGGCAACGGCAACTATACCATTTAGGTAAGCAACTCCTTCGACAAAGTTGAACAAGACTTTAAGACAACAAAAGATGCCATGTTAACTTGTGACCAGTTCAAACATCCTGCATTCGAAGACATCGTTGGAATACGCTCTACCTCATACAGATCCTGTCGAATTGTCATACCTTACTAATCCTCAGCATCCTCTTCTTTTGCGAGTGTACGATAGGGATACACTCCATCGGCAAACTTTGATGAAACATTAAGCGTGAAAGGAAATTTCTGAACATTCTATTAATACTATCTTTGACTTATCCAACCATGCCAAAAATCTTAGCGTGTTTCTAGGTTAAATGCCTTAAAACTTTTTTGACCACCATGTAACTTCCCGCATGGTGCTCGCAGTTCTTCTTACCAACTCTTCATAACGACGTCGATGCGGGAAAAATGGTTTCGCCGCAAAGGCGTAGTGCCATTTGGTGCAAGTGTGTAGCAATCTAGATTTTAAGCCGCCTTACACTCCAGCTGAAACGATACGGCTAACACAGATTGCAATATGATGCCGCTGCCAATTTCGATCATATCTTGAAGAGTTTCTAGGTGATGGCCCCAAAGTGAATATCCTCGCCTACACCTATTTAAAAACACCCATCACCTCCTCTCGCAGGCAGCCGACTTTTCCAAGAAAAGTATCTTGTCCTACTAAATCTAGCATTACACACCGCTCACAGGACGACTAGAGATTGTCAGAATATATAATCAACTTCATGAACTCATTAAACAGCAGTTCTGCGATCGAGACTTCCGTTTTCCCACCTCAGTCAGAATAACTCTTTCTAGCAACGTACTGCTATAACGGTAGCCCAGAAGCGACTACCTTTTACTTCGACCAGCCAATCCCTGTCTTTAGAAAAGTATTCTGTAATATCGGGATGATTTTTGACAGAAGATCACCCATCCGGTTGTCTTCATACCAATATGGAGACGCCTGAACATAGATTTACCTTACCGGCGAACGTCTCATGCAAGACTTTCACTGCAAGTCGCACAATAGGTAACTCTTCCACAAACCACAAACTTGCTTGAGTAAGCACATGGCTCTGCTGGTTACTTTTCGAAACCTCACCTAACTTATCTTCTAATTTATGGGTTCCTTCGCTAAGTTTGAGCTACCCAATTAACATTCAGTTAATTGGTAACACAATACGCAGTCCCGATACTTAGCAAAGGCGAGCAAGAACTCTAAATAACAAGAATGAATTTTATTTAAGCAATCCTTGATGGTAGAATTAATAAGATTTCTATATGATGATTAGCATCATCAATCACATTTATAGAATGCTAAATGATAAAGTGATCTGGAGTAGGTTATGCCAAATAGCTGATTTAAATAGAATTGTGATTCTTTCGTTGATACTGACATAGTATATCGTCCACTAATCAATTTACTACTCTTGTATTAAGAAGATCAGGGCATTCCTTAACCTCTATTACTCATTTTATCAACAGGACAACCACCCACCAAAGGTTTATGGCTGGGCTATCAATATAGTAACTATCTGCTCTGAGGGAGATAATAGAAATACATGAGATTACTTAGCTGATTTGACTGTTTATCCGACGCTTTAGCTCTCCACCTAAAGCGACATACTTTTATTTCTGAACTTATACGGCTAAAACCTAGTAGCTTTACTTTAGCTATAGCGTGTAACACTGTTAACAGCACTGCTTAGTTCTATTCTTTATTTATAGAAGTAAACATCTTAATCAGTGCATTCCTGACTCTTCCCATATTGCCGACTAGCGACTCTTATTGGAAGAAAATAAGGACAAGTAGATAATCACGCTGATAGGCGATCTTCTTCAACCTTAGCTTCACCAAACGCAAAAACTTCAAAGGAAACGCTATTCATACATGTTGAGCATATGCAATTAGCATTTATGTAATTGCAACAGTACTCCGGTGCTGTCTTTTAGACAATATATTGGAATATGCCAACAATCAGCAGTGCAACACAGTGAACCACTTATATATATTGTATAAGACATTTTTTAACCCAGTCACTCTTACCATTTCTCACAGTCGCAATTGGTTCTGTCATGCTACTTGTAGGGGTCATAACAGTCACGGGATTTGATTATAACTCGATATATAGCACGCGATACCGATAAGACCTACTCCACGTTGATGGCCTCGTATTGCTTCTTTCCTAATCACTGCTATAGGGATTATCACTTATGATTTGCTCCTACTACGCGGCCCTTCCCGCGGTTTAGATTACCTCCTGCTTAGGCTAATACGATACTTTTTATAAATCTATGGCCATGTACCCACTAGTGCTTATGCGGCGTATTACAGAGAATTCTCCACACAAGCTCTTAGGTTGAATATAGCAAGCATTTCAGGATAGCAATAGATGCTATCCGACGATGCTCTAATTAGAATCTAGCGTTCTTGCCTGTAATGCAGAAACATGTGCGAGAAAGCAGGCTGCAACTCCCTCAAAGACACGTTTGCTTTCCACTTATCTGTCTGCACGCTATAGCTGGCTTAAAACGCACTTAGTTATTTTTTCTACCCATCATACCGTAGCAGAAGCGAATTAGTACCGCCTATGCATCGCTCATTTGCGATGACTGTAGCGCTGATTAACGAAAGTCGAGCTACTCAACAGCCTACTGCTCGCAGGCACTACATAAATCAGCAATAATGAGGACGCGCCATAGATATTGCAACCAATATTAGATATGAAAACGCTCCTCTTGCTTACATACTGTGAACAAATAGCTCAAATGTAATTCTTTTGTCCGTGGGATAGCCAAACCCTTCCTTCCACGACTGTACTCAACGACCACAATAGAGTTAGCAAGAGCGTTCTTTCTGCGGTATGTTTATATCTATAGCAAGAAGAAAACCCTGAATATTTAGCGTTTCGCATCGTATAAATTATTTTCAATCTGCATTGACATGTGTATAACTGTATTCTCCAAATGGTTGACAGACATCTATACTACTGCAATAATGAGATGAAGATGAGTCATAGCTTTTTTACTCTGCATGTCTAAAAGAAGCGATTGTTTGCAATAGATGCGAGATCCTAAAATGCTCGTTTTATCCAACAAAGAAATTCTTATAAAATATAATGACCAAGCTAACAAACTTATTCAGTAAATCTCAGAGCACTAATACTACAATACACTAGAACTACACTCGCTTTGATGCCTAGAAATCACTTACCTTGTATACCAAAACCACCTTTTACGGCTTGAATTTGAGCATATTTATTACTTTTCTAATAAACACTAAACTTAATGATTTGATATCCCTTTAATTAGAATTATGTAACCCTGCATAAATAACAATCCCAGCTTGTTTATGCAAGCTCACGACACCTAAAATAGTATCAAGGCAGACTGTTTTTGTCTATGCGTTCTGTTTTTCTAACGGAACTATCTAGTTCAATAAGGAAGTGGCCGCCATTAAAAGGCGGCTGTCATGGGAGCGTTATCTTCCTGAGCTATTGAACCAATATAGTCAACACTAATAACCGATAGAGAATTCTGACTTGTCAGGCTTGAAATAATATTTTTAAATATGAGTGAGATATCCAGATCTAGCCATGCATAACCAGAAGGCGATCTTCCGGGTGAATTTGGTTGCCTAAACCGCACCCATTTAGTAGCAGTTAATATGCTTGAGGGTCAGCAATAATTTGTCAAATACCGAATTATTCCGTCTATTAGACGGTAGACGCAGTATTTATGAAAGGTTACCAATTTATGGCAACAGCAATTACGCCATGCTCGCTTGGGAAAAATTTTGTTTATCTTATTAAATCATTTGCATACACAGGTAGATCACAACACTTGACGCCTATCTTATTTAATCCCTTTATTAGTGGGATTAATTAGCGTAGGTGGCTCGCTTTACTTTATATGACGCGTTCCTCTGCGAGGCAGCGGAAAACACTCTCAGATAAATTCTTAAATTCACTAAGTAAGACGCTGAAGTAGTACATTGAAAGGATTTTTCTTCTAGATCGGTTTGCTCCTAGCTGATTTCTAAAATAAACAAACTACGGCATAATCGCTATACTTTCTTTTAACAATAAAACAGCTACCGAGGCCTCTAATACGAAATTACATGAGAAAGGCTTCTCTGTTTTTATTTCTAATGATTTATTCATTTCCATTTTAAAGTTAAGCCAGTAGCCCGGGCAATTGAAACGCTATTCAAGAAAGCACTCACCTCATCGGCAAGTGACCACCTGCAATACCCTAACTGATCTGGATATTGGCAATACCAAGTTGCGCACTCACATTCATTAGTCAACCATGGTTGACCATGCCTCCCAATGCGTGACTCCGGTTTGCCGTTATTATTTGCGTGATGAGCTACCATTGAGACCATCACGAATCCTTCTAGATGCCGACAGAAGGATCAAGTCCACGTCTCACCTAACGCCTAGCACCGTTACCGCTTGATTAGCATTTATATTAATTAACATCCCTCGACAACAAATCCTAATGTAGCTGATTGCTGATAGATGCCCAGCATTTACAAAATGTTTTAGCAATATTAGGAACTCGTTTACATTGCCGACATAACCCACCACAACTTCAACCAGAAGGTTAAATAACCTCGAGGCTATACCGCGCCACTTTTAAGATTTCCATCAGATTATCTACTACTTACCTACTTTAAGTAGTAGATAATCACTAAATACTGATGCTACTGGAGGTATCTGTCTGACATAGTAAACAGCTGATCTACTTCTTCTTCACGCGCTAATGCCGCATTACCTAGATTTCATAATTAACGGATTTATCGTTTTTACTGACACTGATTACAACAAGCGACTCCGTTGCGGGAACCCAAATAAATGTTCAGCATTACACCGCCTAACCGCCTATTCTTTCAGAATAGTTATCTAATTCTACCACTTTGATCGGGTACTTACTGTACACTACAAAGCAGATATAGCAACACGCTAGGCCGAATACTCTTTTACAGCTACCAATCCTTGATTATATACACCTGCGCAGATACACCATGCTTAAAAAGACACTTAATTTTCACGGGACCACCTCACAGGCAAGTCCTGAATTTGGCTTGCAGTAACCGGAAGAGCAAGTACGCACCTATTTGAGGTAGTAACAATAACGGACGCTACAATTGTAGCTGATCTCGCAGAGACTTATTAGAGTGTTGACTCTACGACAAGAAAACTGATTGACTAGTGTCGTTGATTGGCGGCCATTGTTCGCTGATTGAACAGATCTTAGTCAATAGAGGTTTGATCGGAAGCTGGAACAACGTTATGTAACAATCTTGGCACGGTGATAAACTATGGTTTTTGTCCGTTCACTCTATCATCTCGCGAGAACATAACCCCTCCATTAGATCGTCTCACTCATGTTAAAAACCGACATCCTATAGGTTAAAACTGCCATTATACACACAGCAGATCATGGCCAGATCGAAGATCTACAAAGCATACCGCCAGAAAAACTGGCGCAATATAGTGACTGAATTTATGGCGGTAACGAAGCTACCCAAGTCGCCACCTGGCCATTTTACAATATCATAAATCACTATCGTATGAACTCAACCATATCTTTCAAGTGAAATACAGATCGGAGAATAACTTTCCTGCATCTTAGCTTTCCGCTAAATCTACTCAAGCACTTATTAGTGTGCTACATCGCTACGATTCAGATAGCCCGTAACCTCTCATCTAGAATAAGATATGACACCAATAATCACCTATTCAATATCTATCTATTCACCTTTCAGTTAATTATCAATGATAATCAAAGCACCTGTATTACTACGGGGTTTACCCAACGGTACTAACCTGTTAATATTTATCATCATCTTAGCATCGAGATCCATTAACCATTCATTGAATACATTATATTTATTCCGTTAAGGCTCCCACACAAGCAACTTTCAATAGAAAAGTAAAACCTTCTCATCATATGGGAATATGTCAGGTATTAATTACCTCCTCTTCCAGGGCCAGTATTGCAACTTTATGCATCAAAGTGAATAAAGCATTAATCAACTTCTTAACTGGATGAGTTGCTAATTTAGCTTGTTAAGCCGCTATACAGCCACTCACTGACCAAATACAGTCAAAAGACTGATTTAATTTGATTTATTCTTGGATATAGGCGATCTCAACCCTTCAAACCATCATGTATTTAGCCACCTCAGATCGCTAAACAATATATTATGTAGGATATTGAGCCTCTTTTACTTTTACTACCTAGATTTATTATTACCAGTACATCACTTTACTGCAACCAGGACAGGCAAGCAAGCCTATACCCCCTCGTATTCGCATCCTTAACCGGCGTAGTTGCTTAACAATCCGACGCTCGGTTGTCAACACGATTGATCTGATGCACAAATCAATAGCTTAACTAATAGCAGTTCGCACCCCCGCAACAACATTACAAGAACTAAGCCTTGGCGGTACCTTATTTCAGCATGAGATTTTGCTATATCCTAAATGGCAACAATAAAGCTAATCATATACATCCTCTACGATCTGCATATCAAACTCACAAACAGAGGATGTATATGCTTGATGATATAGACTATTTCGCACATCAGCACTAAAGGCGATTAGTGAGCATTATACGGGCACTACCGTATCAATAAATGACATAAGTTAATTCCTAGCTATAAGTACCCGAGCGATCAGTCCAGTCGATATGACTCATCAACTGTTAGACATCCTATTCAGATAACCAGTAATACACTAAAGTACCGTGTATTAGGAGGCTGTTGCGCCTAACATTGGCAGCTGAATCTAAATCCATAAATTAGGCATATCAACCAGATGCATATCTTGATTGATGTTTGTCTAACCAGAGGTGCATTTTTAGGCGTTGAGTGATTATATTTGCCATTAGTAAATTTCAAGAAAGCAGGGAGATGATTCTATTCTCCGTATCATTACATAGTATTAAACGACTAAAATAGTCTGCCCGATTAGCAGACTGACGTGATTAAAGTTAATAGAATATAATTCTATTATTTTTTAAACTAGTCTTAGTTAAGCATATTGAAAACATGTGGTTTACTGAAATATCCTGCATTTATCTCATTTGCAAATTAATTTACAAGATAAAATTATCGGCGACAGAGATGGGATTCTCACCCAAGACGGGAAACACATACCTTCTTGGAACCATATCTTCCAAGCAATGACCAAGGTAATAAATGAGTCTAGCTAAATTGATTGGCCGATTTAAATTCTGAAGACAACAGACAAAAGAGATAGACAATATGATTAAGTAAAAAAAGTCTACTTCTATTTGCAATGTAAAAGGCAAATACAGAACTGAAATAGGCTTTATAAGCCAGTATAAAATGTGACAATGCGAAGTAATGTTAGTATACTGATAAAATCACACGACATCACTATCAAAAATAGTATTAAAGCACGACTAGGGTGAGGAACGCCGAAACAATAATGGCCACTGTTAAAATATCCATAAGCGCTAACGAATTACATCTCGGGTAATGATCTTTAGGTTGTAAAAGGTGACTCGCTATGTTCTAGGCTGTTTCGCGTACCTTCAATCAGTTTGACTAGCTTATTTATTTTAGCAAACAACACCACAGGATGTTCCAAAACGGAAAATATACAGCAACCCAAAAGCGCTGACTGAGTTATTCACCTGGTTGAAGGATAAACTCTCAGCGAAGGCGCCAAAGAGTAGCCAGTTAACGCATGACAACTTCCCCTTGTAGTGACACTGACCACACGCCAAACAGATATTAGCCATCACAACTAGCACAACAAACTGGCTCTGGTCAACACTTCCCTGAGCCAACTCCAGAATACCGATGTAACTGACTGAAGGCGTAACAAGATCACAGATCCCAGCGTTAATTGATGAGGCAAGACTGAAACACCAATAAAATACACAATCAGGTTCCTCCGCCTATAGAAGAAAGGAATAGGACTTTACACTAGTAAAAAGTCTGTGAGATTTCGTACTACCCCTAGTTGAATTTAATAACCACGGATAAACTCTATCGATGATCGTTTGTTAGTAAACAGGCGTTACAGTACTGTCATGCCTGGATGGCAGCGGTGCTGATGAGATCCCACCGATATTTAGCATGCAGGATATACCTTGCAAGCAGTCAGCGAGTAAATCGTCAACCCGCTAGGCATCCCGACGACCTGTGCCGGCGGATACGCTATTCACTTGAAATGGCAAGCATCGATACAAGCTACACCCATGGCATACGCTAAAGAAAGCAGAAGGTCCCAAAACCCTGCGCGCTGACTAATTGCTGATAGTTTGCTGATAATTGAAGTTGGACTACAAGAAATCGCAAGTTGCTTGATAAGCAAGCATAAAAATGACCGGAAGTAATATAGCGTAGTTGGCCGTAACCTATAACCTCATCACCTGTTATCCTGAGGTCACGCTACTGCGTAGGTTAAGGTACTGTATTAGGAGAACGGTATCTAGTAATCGAATGTACGCAACTTGAACAAAAAACAAAAGGGAGAATTCTTCTGAAACAAGGGGAACAATCGATGCTAGCTAATCTAAGACATTTGATTGATCACCCAATGCACCATGTGATTAACCGTATTCACATTGGGTATCGCTGTGCGTTTAAGTGAATGAGCATCGAGCAGCCTCTAGATGATGCAAGTTTACAGGCCACCTACCCCAAACTCACCAAAGGTGAGTGATCTGATATTATTGTCTAACATCCTTATCAATCTACGAGATAAGATGGCCATTATACTGCCTGCTCGTCACGACGCCTTCTTCAAATTTATTGATTGCTCACCAGCATAACCAATACCTGCTATAAGACCGTGGAAAGTGAGCTGGCTATGTCTCCCAGCGAAGAGGCTGGCATGATTCTAGTCAGTAATAAGATCACTCCCACCACCTGAATAAAACAGCATACCAGGTCAAATAAAATCGGCACCGCATCGAGGGTGAATATAGCGCAGCCTTCACTATGCCAGAGTTAATGGACGTGCAACAGATTTTTCACAGAGCAAATCACTGAAATATGCGAGATGTGAGGATAAGGGGCAAAGATAGCGTTGCATTCTGCTCATGGGAACTTCCTGCATAAAAATAGCATAATTGGCAGAAAGAGCAAGAGATTGATAGACTAAAGCAAGGCGCTAACAAATACACCACGCCATCCGGACTTTTTAAAGGATTAAGTAACACCTTTCTCGTTACTAAGTTGATGCTCGCATGAGCATTAGTATAAAATGACGGCACCAGGTCCGACGCCTGCTTAAGAATATACTAGAAAGCACAGTTTTATAATGACGTGGTGCTGGGCTGGCGTCACTGTGAAGCATCCGAGTACACATATCTATCTATAATAATTAGCATTAGCTAGGCTAACAAGCCCGCCCAGTACTTGCACGATCAAGTAAAGGTATTCAAACTAAATATAGATAACGTACGCAGTGCTGCTGCAAGGTGATATAGCGCCTTGCTAATTGTATTGTAGCACACAGTTACCGTGGGTGAGATTGGCAAAGACAGCTATTTCCCCTCCTAACTAACTACATAGCGATCACGGTACAGGAACTCTAGCACTACCAGATGTGGGTTGACCACCAAATATTGCTCAGACATGGCTAACTATCTATCCCTGAGAATGCATGTTAGCAACCGCAACTATCCCTCTCACAAAGCGTAACTCACTGCCCACGCTGATGTTGCGGTAAAGGCCGGGCTGTCGTTCAGTCACACGGACAGAGGCCTATTGTATCCAAACAAACAGTTCACCCATTGGCCGAAGCCAAACTTCTGGATGCAGATGATTGAATCTAGCCGATAATGCACAAATGACGTTGCTTATCGAACTAGCCTCAACAACAACGTCAAGGCCCTTCCAATGACTAGCGTCACTAATGACGGCAAAACACCCATCGTTAGCTCAACTGCATTAAGTGGATCTCCAGTCTTCAACCAAAGAAAAAAATACGATTGTCGTTGCCAGGCAGTTGAATTACCTGGTACTACAACAACATATTTGGACCCACTGTAGCAGGGCGATCACACTTTTTAGTTGGTTATTATCCCTAACAATAGTGCTTGTGGCATAGGCTACTATTAAAGCGATCTAGACATTTACAGGAAAAGCGACTCGTCACGGCAACTTCCTCTTCTAGTGCCTACCGGAATAAGTTGTAATAGATCGGCCGTCTCAATACAATTATTAAGGCTTCCGCTAGGCAATGCGAAAGCATATGCTTTGCATCATAATCGATTATTTCAATCACCTCACATCGCTGAGATCGATCGCTATTTTAAAACAAATCGGCGAAACCACTGCCATGTTATCTAGCTATTCATTATGCCTTTATTAAGCAGGCTAATGAGAATCCTGTTCCCTAGTAAACAAACCCAGGATATAGTTGATAAGCCTTAGCGCATTGGTGTGGATAAGATGTTATAACTGCCACGCAGTATACAAACCCACTAACCTATTGCGACTACCTAAGACCTACTCGCTGTACGTCCAGCAATGAAAGTAATTACTGGATAAAACTGATTACCGTGGCTAGTCGAAATAAATGCTAAAGAAGTAGTGAGCGTGATAATGCCCTCTTAGCCTTCAGCCTGATATTGAAGTGGGAATAAGACTTGAGTCATCAGCCGTGATAGAAGGATTCCAATCTAGTAATGCAGCTAACAGCTATTAACCACGATCAACATCCCCGTAAACAATAAGCAGACACGATTATGCCAAACTAACACAATCGCTAGGTACAGCATCTCTATTAATGACCCTCAGCAATTGAGCGCGGATTTTGTATATTGACGACTTGATTGAAATACCCTAGCTTATCTGGGGTCTGTGAAGTTATTATTAATCATTCTACACTCCTAAGCTTGTTACTTGCTAGCGGTCAATTCGATCGGTGATGAAAGGCTCATAACTTTTAATTCCAGCCTGATTGAAACTTTATTTCAAGGTTGAAAAACTCCACATACACACCTCCTTGTATTACATATAGAGTCAACACGAAGCAATAGCTAACATCGATAATAATAGAAGCCGGAATTAACCTTATCCAGAAAAGGAGACTAATTAGTAGAGACAGGGAAAAGCAATAGAGGGGCGACGCCAGTAAGTTATGTCAAATGAGCTGCGTTATGACATTAGTCATAATTCCCATTTACCCTTCCTCGGGCGCTCTTAATACAACCCATCCCCACCAATTAGTTTTTAATTAATCAGGTTAAGCTAGTATGGCATCTACCCATTTCTATGAACGAGACTGCTAATCGATTAATTTTGATTGAACGTCATTATTTTTCTAGCGCTCTATTGAAAGATTGCCTTTATAATAAAAGCTTACGTGATGTATTACGAAATAGAGCCTGGAAAGGCTAGATAATTCTGTACGGAAAATAGAATATACCATTGCATTCATATTTTAATCTGCATACAACATCTAAATTTATTACGAATCGCACTGAAGAGTGTAAAGGCTTAATAAAAATATTATTACTAGAAAACTTGACTATGTCAAGGAGTGATATTTTAGATTTAAAACACTGCTAACACACACTAATTCTAGCGGGCGCATAGACTAGATCGGACATATGATAATACAAATACACTAATCCAACTTTAAATATTACTTGACGTATAATGTTTTAAATGCTAGCGAATAATTTGTGACTGTACACATATCACTTAAATCAAACTTAAACAGCCTTACTGTCAATCCCTATTTGATATATACCAATCTCAATAAGCTGATCAGCTTGATGCCAAATCCCTTTTATCTAGTACAAAAAAACTTGTATGTCATGGCAAGTACTTACATTGAAACAATGTTTAGATCTCTGGAATTCCGGCGGCGGAATCAGACTAACATAAGAAGATCAGCAGCATGCTCGCTTCCTGAATATTTTTAATTTCCGACTTGATGCCATAAGATAGATTAATTATATTAATATCGAGGATATATATAGATAAATGAAATAATAAGTGATATTCTGTAAATTCTATATTTACAATAAAATTTAACGAAATAGACCGCACCAAGGCAGACGCAAATCACCTACAGATAGGATAAATCAATCATGAGCAACCCACTAAAATAAGCCGGCGCACTTATAAAATGTGTGAATTATAACGCAATGTTACTAAGACGTAATTTAAGTTTCTTTTGACTTAGGACGGCAGTAAGTAACCTGATTATAAAGACGAACGTAACGCAAAGTAAGATTGTTTCTAGCTTGTGATGGGAATGGTATAATAACCTGTTTTGAAATCTATTACCTAGCGGTAATAGGAACAGCATGATTTGCAATATGTCATTCAAATCCTTTCAACTAAACCAGGTATACATTTCAAAACCGAATCTAATTTCAATACATTTCACGTACATTGCGGACGTAGACTGTTAAAACATCGTTCAATACAGCACTGAGTGAACCTCTTAGAAGAAGGATATGCTAAAAATACATCTTAAATACCATAAATTATTTATATAAAACCTATACCCCGACTAATTTAAGATTAAATTGAGCACATAACGTCACAACCAAACCGATTATCAACCTTAGATGATAAAATAAGACAAAACAGGTAGATCGATCAGTATCTTTCTCTCTGACATCTGGAGCATGACGGACTCTGAAATGATCGCTATATTAAGGAAATGTAAAACGACCCTGTTCTACGCTAATATTTAAAATCAGTTATTCGTGTTTCCTGGTAAAAGTCGTGATATCAACCTCTTAAATACTGCATTTCATTACTTATATTTTGATAGTCTTACACTCTATCAAAGCAGACCCTAATCAACCAAGGCGTAATCCTTACCATAAGGATTAATACTAAAAATAAAAATTCCTCATATGGCCAGAAGCAATGAGAAATAAAAGTGCTAAGCCAGTGTGCTAAGGAACATTAAAAACTAAGACTTAGGAGATCTTACTGCCCTGCGTGGACATACTAAATAACTGCCCGGATTCAATATCCGGCATGTATCTTCAGGAAAAGATCCGCTTTTACTTCTTTTATAGACGAAGAAAATATCGGGAATAATAATGACCGGTAAATAACAAAAAAGAATCACACCAGTGGTTTAAAGTCGGAATATGACCCTTCCAAAACAGGGAAACAGTTAGATGGCGCTGGATGCATTCGCGTAGATCTGAACTATAAATATCTAAACATAAGAAAAATTGACGTACGCACTAGGGAAACCCAAATGAACTTTTAACCCGACTACCTAACATCTAAAAAGAAATCGCCACCGGGAACACCATTGATTCACTAAACAGAATTATACATGCAATAGCACACAGGAATAGCGATTCCCGACAGACGACTCAGTAGGGAAACTTATTTGTCTGGTCATTAATGGTGTATTAAAATCAGACTATTATAATGTATCGCATAGCAACTATACATCTTGCATTCTTGATCTCGACGAACTCCCGTTTGATCACCTCTAATAAATAAAATACAACCAAGCCATTTGCAGGTTAAAATTAAAGAATTTTCAAATAAAAAAGAGCGAGCCATTTAGACCTTGATCATTCAATTTAATAAAATACGCATTTTAATTGATAAAAATCCTATCTATTACTCGTCATAGAAATATATATTCATAAACTTAGTATATAAGATATCAACATTTTTAAAAATGTCTCTCTAAATTAGGGAGATATTTCTTTCTAAAATAAGAATTTTTACATAACCGCTAATATCAATCTTGCCGTTCCAGTTAGCAATAATCACACCTGCTACCACGTAGCGATAGGAACGTGAAACTGCCTGATGAAAACTTAATCTATTCCATAATTTAACTAACTATTCTCAAAGTACTTGCATCACCGAATTTAATAGCTTCAATGACTCCTACTACAGCGTAGGATAATGAAGGAACACTGATCATATCTCCTTTCTCTTACCTTATCTAAAAATTCTGAAATCGTTGTGTGCTATGGATAAAATATCCGTTTTAAGTCACGTTTAAATTTAATTTATTGAGATAAGCATATAGCTGAATTAGCACAATTACGTTATTATCACCATTCAATTTCCAGAATTGAATAATAATATTTCTTCATCATCATTAATGATAAGGATAACAGATCACAAGATCGACATCTTGTCATGATCAGCACATCTCTGATCAGGTAAATACAGCCCGCGCCTAAACATACTGTAAAGTAACCAGCTATAGACACAGCTAGTCACGGTGCGTTCTTCTCACAACATTAGAAACTTAGTACATCAGTATAGAGTCAAGGTCTGGTGCAGTAACTTCCCTACCATGCTAATACAGAGTTATAGGTATCATTCAGGGGTTACTGCAGAGAACTACAGCAATTCCCACATTGGAATTGTCTGGCTATTGATATTGAAAATCTGTTTCGCCTGCGTCGGCTAAGAGCCGCAGCACTTTTTAACAGGCGACTTAGCGGTAAATAACGGCAGTTTCTACAGACAGCGTACTGAATCAATGCGCCTTAACGAGCCTGATACTGATGTCATATGGCATTAATTAGCCTATTAAGTTACATGTTGCATCAATATTTCAATACTAACCGTTGTAGTTAGTACTGAGATAGATGGGGTGAAATATCCAGCAAATTAGTAAAGGGCAATCATGAGTAAATAGTACGGTCTGCGCAATCTAATGATAGATTGCCTTAACTTTCAACTCTTGAAAGCGTCATGCACATTACTATAACACGCAGCTTGTGCTTGTACTTAAGCAGAACTCAAATCACAAGGAATATACCTAGTCATTAATAGTCCTTGTACTATTGATAGGACAGTACTGCGTCCTAAGTTTTATCTTATACCGATCCGAAAACTTTGGAAACGTCGCATAGGAAGTTGTAATGGTGTTTCACCATAAAACTAAATATTACAAAGACACAACTTGTTGATTTAGATTTTACCTACTGAGGACACTACAACTGATTACCTAATCTAATCCATGAGGGGCGTGCATTCAGTAAATCCCGTGATAACATTGGTTTTTTCCCTGCCAACTGCAGCTGGATGAGGTTAAGAACACCGTTAACAGTCGAGACCCGTATCCCATGCTTGTCAACATGGATAATAGTACCTGGTTCTGCGTATGCAGTTTCCATTAGCACAGTGGCTTGCCAAACTTTCACAGGCTGCCCATCTACTATGAAGTAACTAACCGGCCATGGGTTAAAAGCGCGAATACACCGTTCTAATTGCACGGCAGACAGGCTCCAGTCTAGTCGCGCTTCTTCTTTGCTTAACTTTCTAGCGTAAGTTATCTGAGCCTCATTCTGAACTTCACGTTTAAGCCCACCCATTACCAAAAGTTCTAAAACTTTCAGCAGTCCTTGTTGGCCAAATACAGCCAATTTAGCATATAGGCTTGCAGTGGTATCCATAGCTTCAATAGGACACGCAATCTTGTGTATCATGTCACCTGTATCTAAACCTACAGCCATCTGCATAATCGTCACCCCAGTTTCTTTGTCACCTGCTAACAAAGAGCGCTGTATTGGTGCAGCGCCACGCCAACGTGGAAGTAGTGATCCGTGCACATTAATACAGCCAAAATGAGGAATATCTAATACTTTTTTAGGTACAAGCACTCCATAAGCCACCACAATCATGACATCAGCATAAAGCTTGGCAACTAATTGCTGACTTTCTTCAGAACGCAATGATTCCGGCTGAAATACCGGCAGATGATGCCGTTCCGCTAACAGCTTGACTGAACTTGCTTTTATCTTATTTCCACGTCCAGCAGGACGATCAGGCTGAGTAAACACACCAACGATCTGGTGCTCAGATGATAACAACGCATCAAGATGAAGCATTGCAAACTCAGATGTTCCGGCGAAAATAACACGTAAAGAATCAGGCACACTGAATTCCTAATGAATTAGGGCTCAACATTGATCAATCTTAAGCATTCTTGTCAACTTTGGTTTCTAAATCGTGACAAAGGTCATCTACAAACAGGTTGCCCAATAGATAATATTTTATCTTGTTAAATGAAGATTGCAACAAGATCGGCCACTTTAACTATAAGATATGGCAGGCAGAGTGAGGTGAAGGGATCTTCACTATGCCTTTAGACATGTGCTCTATTTAACGCTTATAGATCACAAAACGCAAACTGCTTTAATTATGTCTGTAGTAATACTTTCTAACATTCATCTGGTTGATCAGGATCAGGCACTGATCGAGGGGTCTGAGTAGAATTAAGAACTATGATGCGGTACTAAATACCTGTTTAAATGCTGCTAAGCATATGTTTGTATATAAATACCTCCTTTTTACATATCTTCCTTAGAATGCTCTGGACACCTACATTTACGTCTTCACCAGATCTGCGATTATGCGCACTGGATCATCTGGAACATCTACTAGCTGGAAATTGACGTATCTCTTGAAAGAGATATCCAAATTGTAAACGAGATTTAGCTTTTATTCTACCCATTCCTTTCCTGATTCATAGATATTGTGTATCAATTTCATGCGTGGGTAATAACAGGGCTTTCTACCAGAAAGGCTAATTCAACCCCAATCCATTACCCAACGGATGCTACAGATGCGTGATGTGAAATAAGTGGAGAGGATATTGGCTAGCTAATACATTAGTTAATAGTGCAACCACTAAACTTTCAAAGGTTTCAGGGATAAGTCTGCATAATCAGAAGAAAACTGAATTTTAGTATATAGGTATGCCTATTTAAAGATCCGTATTACGCCTAGTTAGAATAGGCGACCGCCAGAAGCTGCTTTAGATTACAGCTAGGAATAGTTAGGGGGTATGAAACATATAATTGAGCAATGATCTACTTATTAGGCTTGTAGGCAGCTGACTAGATCAAAGCGCTCTTTGATGAGCATAGCTAAATCAAACGACAATTGTGTTAGACGTACTAACGTACTCATGTGACCCTTATCTCCGCGCTTGACAATAATTGCGCGCCAACCAGGACAAGGTGAATAATGATCTCGCTCAGCTGGGCTTTAATGCAGATAATTTATGCAATCTATTGATTAAGATACAATCTTAACTGATTTACACGTAGAAAATACATCTTGCTTTATTGATAATGCCTACTATCATTTCGAATAAACTCTGAAAGAGGCGCCCATTTTGGGACCACATACCGTAGCATCTTCCGATGCTTAGAATAGATGTAAATTTTAAATCTTGAAATCAGTGAAATAGGCATCAACCGTATTATAGCCTAAAAGAAAGCAGAATTGAATCTTGAAGATCAAAAATGGGTATAATGATAGTGCTAGTATTTGAAGCAGAAGGCTATCTACACTAACCCTGTTACACGTAAAAAATCATGACTAACCAGCGATTTACTACAAGGTAAAATGAATCCTCTTCAAAATGCAGCACTCAACTTCTAATAAATAATGCTCGGCCAACCCTATTTGGTTATGCTAATTAGCATCAATCCAAACATATCTGGGCTCTTAAAGCTCAGCCGCTAAGGATCGTCATCAAAGCGTGAAAGGCTAGCCCTTATATATAGACAGTCAATTCTATTCCATATCAGGCTGTTATGGGGATAGCTACTGGTTTCTGTCATTATCCAGAATTTAGCTATATTAAACTAGCTATTGAGCGTACAATGAGTTTGATCTTCTTCTGCGCTAATCAGTTGTGTAGGCCCCGCCGGCAACACTTTATTGCCATATAATAAATTATAATCTAATCTCGTTCCCGCCTATATAATTGAATATACGCATACGTAGCCAGTGCTTTCTTCTTCTACCGAAACTGTATGCGGCCTAGGATTTTATCCTCATAACTAACAGGTGATGAATACTTTTCTCACCTAAAACAGCGCTAGTGGAGGACCGCATTGATCCTGATCCACACACCACTATCAGTAGTTAATATCATATATCAATAACAGCGTATTGAGTGAGTTTCAATACGCTTCAATATTAACCAGTAAGCCGGCCTGCTAACTTGGAGGACCCTGCAAGCTACCCCCCCCCCGCACTTCTAACTTGCGTTTTGTACCTTCCCCATGGTGAGTCACTTCTAACAGGCTTCTCTAGCAACTATATGAGAGTATGGCATAGTATTAGAGTTAGACAGCGCTAGCGTCATTACCAGCAAACCTATCTAAATAAAATGAGAAAGCAGTATTGCCCTGTTGCTAGTATGGCTAACAAAGTTAGGTTACCTCATATCTCAAGCAGCAGAGATAGGCTGAGCACCTGTCAGATCTGCTAAGGTCTGACAGAGGCAAGTTGCATGAAGGCATGGCCGTGCTCGGCAACTCTATCAAACCACATATAATCACCCTTAATTTATTCGTTATTTACCGAACAGAAAAGAATTCATCATGCGCAGGTATCCCATTCTGATACCCTAGAGAGTTTTAAGACTAGCGACTAAGATGTAATAGTACAAGTTATCTAGGAGCGAACCTCACGCTACCTTTTAACTATCGTGCTTTTCAAACTACGACTAAGGTGAGCAAGTAAGCCTTCCTAGGCTGGCGCCGTGAATACGCTCAAGGTCTTATCAACAATTGATTGAGTGGAAATAAACATGGCTGCTATTGCCTATTCACCGATCTTTAATGCGCACCACTCATCTAGCCGCAGGATCACATTTTACTAATCAGGAAGGTGGCCAAGCCCTGCTGTAAGCTTATCGCTCTTATTCTTTATCTGTAAATTGAGGATCACTAACTGAACTTTTAGAAAGGAGAAAGAAATGATTCAGCTCTTCCAGAAGCGTTGTGAACTCATCGACGAAACTGATCAATTATGTTAATTAACATCGCCCATGCAATCTAGTAATCAATGCCATTACCTCCTGCATCAGAGGTAAAATATTAGTGTTGTCACTTGGTGTGGTAAACCGACAAATTCCATATTATAATCTTTTGAGCAGTCAAAGCGCCCTCCTGACGCGGGTAAAGGAAAAAGAGCACCGAGCATTTCTAATGTCTAGGGATGCTAGTGTGAGACAGGGTCTGTCATGTGTTCTTTCTATAACACGCTGTAATGACTACCATAAAACCAATATTGCGCTATCTACGTAATTAATGGCACCTTAAGCAAAATCCTACTCCAAATCAGGTCATAGCTGCTCATCTGGTTTCTTGCAGAAACCATTTCCCCAAAGGACAGTGGTCGGCAGGATGCCGTACCCATCTAAAAGGTGTTTCATAAATGTTAACTAACGCACTGAGCTAGCTCCAAGATGGGTTATTACGGCAAAAATAAACTGATCAGCATTCTTTAATACCATTTCCTCGTGCGCATATCACTATATATGCATATCACATGCAAGATATTTCCGTAACATAACCCAATAAATTGACTCTAATTAGTTGTTCTGTGTTTTAAACATCAGCACATATAACAATTACTTTGGGGCATCGAAGATAACCAAAATAATTATTTTAGATCATATGGTTACTGAACAAATATATGGGCGATTTGTTTTTAATTCTAACCTTGATTTCTCCAGTAAAGCGATCATCGCTTTACTGGAGAACGTTAAACTTAATCACACAAGACTGAATTTAAGCGAAATCTAGTATAGTTCTGTCCAAACTCGGTCTTCATAAAGAAACAATCTGGCATATCTCAAGGTTACTCCTAATATAATTGAGCACATCGCTATATTTTGATTAAAAATAACGGCGTCACAAAAGGCCTAACAATGCCGGCTTAATTAATCAAGCAAGAACATTTTTCCTGATGCATGACTGAGAATAAAGCTTAATGTCTGTAGAAGGCTGGATGCATATCCAATAGGAATATTGATTTATGTCAGTCCTGTAATAGAACAAACGCCTTTTAATATCATATTACCTATCTGCTGGCTAGGGCTGCATGTTTAAATACCACCATTATAAGAATGGTTACTGAACATTATAATTGCCGTAACTCGCCTGCAGACGGGCAAAAAAGAGATGTCATCAAAATCCGGCCAAAGTTCAAGATTATGAGAAAATTTTAGGCTTTACTTCACTCTCAATTTTAGTAGTCTAACTGAAATTCAGGAACTCATCACCGATGTATATATTGCACTACCACCAACAATCTGCCGACTCAAGAACTGACAAGACGTATCCGTAATTAAGAAATTCTTGTATACGCATGCTTTTTAACTACTCTCTACCAATTCTATTGTCAGAACTTTACCTGAACCTATTCAGCGTACTGCTGATGTAGCCAATACTATAAAACATATATCTGGCATGGAAGTAGTATTTATAGTCTGCAATTGATCTCCAATCAGAAGCAGATACTTGCTCACAGCAAGAATTTGCAATGCTAGAAAGCCGCGTGTGAAGGCTACAAACCATTAAGTTTATACCCGGGCAGGTGATTTTACGTTTTTATTATACTGTAAGGGAGCTCGAGTAGCGATGCGCTGTTCAGATTGTAAGCCTGAGTAAGGAAATTTAAAGGGAATAACCTATTATAATCTCACCATACCCTTTCTTTAAGACGCGACGCTATGCGCTAATGAAATACAGAAAACCGAACCTGCATGCGGTCACGTAAAGAGTTATAACGTATATCCTTACTGCCATCCTTAGGCGGAGATTGGTCACTGATAAGTATTAATAGATATGAATATGGTAATAGTCACGATATGAAAATACTATTTATGCATCTGGCTACTGATCAGCCATTCAGATCAGAGATCGCCTTGGGTACCGATAGCTGTACGGCTATAATAATTAAAAATAGAATCCTACCAACCATATCAGAGCGGAACAGATGCACTAGCGAGTGGCGGCATCATACCAGTATTCCAGCACAACATGCTGTTGATGAACACCCTGATACCGGTCTAAATAAAAAGTTATTCGGCACCACTAATACAGGTAATTTCTCTCTGCTCGTCATTAACTACCCGAATAGTATGCTAACTAGCAAGAGGCTCGTAGAGTGATCAAGAGGATTCACCAGAAAAACTTAAACGTATGGCTTTAAATTTCAGCTTATAAGTGGCTGTATCTGTTGGGGGGTATACAAAGCAAGCTCTGAAACCGCATGAATTCGGAGATCAATACAATTGAAATAGCTAAGCAACTGAATGAGTTTAATAGAAACCATTATGTAAAACAGTACAAAAAGATACGTTTATTAACGACATTTAGAGTCAGGCAATGCAACACAAGAACCTCGCTAATAGCACTACTTTGCTGTACGAACAAATACTTAGCACTGGTCTTTACTATCGTACTGCTAGTACCTAAGTGAACTGAATAACACCAGATTGATATTACTTATTAGACCTAGTATACACGCAATATTTCGGCTCAATCAATAGGTGACGACTATCACAAGGATATGCAAGTTTTTAAAAAAATATTTTTTAAACAGCGCGCTTTCCTACACTACAGATACAGGAAGTTTTTATGTTTCAATATCTATAAACAACACAGCGTTATTGTGCTCCGAATAAACGTCTAGTAAATTTATAACACTGTTATAGACCGGTCATAAAATGCACTATACTTCAAGTCTCTGTTAAGTAGTCGCCCTAGAAGGATCATAACGGCCATCTTCAGAGACGTGCAGAGTCAACAGCGCACCTGAACTCAAATTCAGGCGCGCTATTAACCAAAAACCTAAGATTAGTCTCAGATCGTTAGCCTCAGATTCAATACTAAATAATTGGAAAAGATTTACCTATTTAAAGTGGCAATCCGAGACAATTTTAAAAGGTAGCAATCCACCATTAAGGCTATTACACTGCATATTATAGAAAGCACTTCAGTTACTGGAAAGTTGACCAGAGACAAAACAGTCTCTAAAAATCACACCGATCAGCAACGTGATCTTTTAATACCTGATCAGGACTACAACGACAATTTTCCCAACATCGAAGCAGTTTCTCTTTGACTGAATTCGCCGTAAAAAAACGCGCCAAACGCCGTCAGTGAAAGAAAGGCCGAGTGAGCATTCATGCGTGTTGCCCATGTTGCGCTGCAGTTTATTACTGCAAGAAATTTAAGTGACGATATCAACGTTATATGTATGGACTGACTAGTATCATTGATATACTTGAGACATCACTTCACCGTAGTCTCTCTCCTAAGAGACACGGTGACATTTAGTTTGGGCTGCCCCGAGCACACCACAAAGTGCTGCTGCGGATACTTAGCGCCTGCTAAGTATTCAAAAAGACTGGCACCGTGTATGGTCTGCACAATTAATATACTAGTACTCTGCATATACCGTTTGGGTGCGCAATTAATTAATAAGCCTGGCCCGTTTCCTACCCCTTTACTAAAAGGGCTCCAAGGTATACTTGTTAGGTCAGGTGTGCCCTTGGTGCTTACAAGCATGTCAGCGTCTTTTAGTTATGAATCTGAAAGCGCTTGGGTGAGGAATTGCGTAACTATCAACGCGTTAGAATTACACTAACCCTAAAATTATAAAAAGAATAGATGACAACTGTAACCCATTCTAACATAATATCCACTCGGATACTAGGTAGTATTATGACAGTAGCAAGCCTCTTGCCTATGATTGTCTAAAAATTTAAAAGATACTGCCGTTGCCTTTCTGGCTAATGACAGGCGGATCGGGTGCTAACATCAGTGATCGAAATGTTAGACTCCAGCTAATTAAGTCCTACGCAGAGATGTTCTCCAACGTAGAGTGGCTAATGGATAAAACGGTACTGTCCGCTGCACGGTTTCCTAACATAGCCAAAATTCACGTTCACCGCTTTCAAATTAGGAACAGCTAACAAAGAAACTAACTGTTGTCTATTACATTAGACCATTTAGTTATCGTTGTGCACGCTAGATGTGAAGTAACAGCAATATCATGCGAGCCTCATATCTTCTGTAGCTCTTTTATACTTCAGGCTATAGAGTTATGTAGAATTTAATGAATAGCCATTGAAATTCTCATTATTATTAATATGGCGCTAGTCTAAGGATACAAATCCTACCTTTATACCCATCATTCTTAACAAGCTCATAACCCAGGATTTATTTATTAAATCCTTTTTCACACCACTGAAAGAAACAACTTCAAAAGAAATAATCGGTGTTTCTAGGCAGAACTATCTTCATATCCACTCACGTATATGATTAGGTATTGACTAATAGTAGTAAGCTACTTTACCACTATCTAGGCACCGACAAATTCTGAATAAATGCAAAAAAATTATAATACGATGGGATTTCACATCAAGGCGATTGGCAAACCCGTACCACCTAACGAGCCAGCAATTGAACGGATATTTGTTCTTAATAAGGCGCCAGATTGAATTAAATGAGTATCATTTGTCGATATTGCTGCCTTTATCGATCTGTAATTCGACAGCTATCCCGTCAGTATTAGCGATAAAAGAGAATACCTTTATATTATATCTTATATCGATCGCTGCAAAATGTAATCTCCGATGCAGAAAAAGTGAATTTTAATGAGTATCTGCGAGCTCGGAGTTTTGATTAATGCCGCTTTACCTGATCAGAGAGAAAGAGAACGACTAGGATGCATGTCATGATAAACAGCATGAAAGACAAATAAAGAAGGCAACGGTCTTCTTGTGGTAATATATAATAACCCGGTTAGGGAAAATGAGTGGCTCTGCTGGGTGTAGCGCAGCGAAATTTAAATCTATCAATATAAGTAAATATTATTCAATAAAGTAACGGGCACAACCACGAGCCATTCGCTATAGATGCCCAGACTTAGAATAAACGAGCTATTATCATCTAATCCGCTATTGCTCGCGGTAATGAACGGGAAGGAGTGAACTTGAGATGGATCAGGCCCTAGAGATATTGCAACCCATTTTTGGCACCGAATTGAACTCAAAGATAGCGCCTCTCCAAGAACTTTATATACTTCACGCAGTGAGTAAAGCAGGTTCTGCAGCGCCGTCGCTAACTAGTCTATTTGGTTTGTAAGGTGAGCCTCTAGATGCCGAATTTGCAGACTCCGTGTGGCATACGCTTTATCCTGAAACTAGCACGGTGGCATACCAACAGCTCACTGGAATATGCTACCCAGCACATCTCTCTCTATAACTAAGAGCATGATTCAAAGCAGTGTTACAACAAGCATTGACCTTTATCTTTAATAAAAGTTATCCGCGTTCTAGTAGAAGACGATCTAAGCGGTGATAAATCATTATTGATCCGGCGGATAATGTGGATAGTATCGTTAACTATGAGCACCACGTAAAGAATGGGTCCTTACTATTCGCAAGATACTCATTCAGAGTCGACCACAATCTACACAGTTACTATAGCTGATAGTACGGAGCAATGGACATACCAGTCACCAATACTTCAAACCTAATTCACATGATGGACGTACTTGACGTTTAACGGTAGGCTTTCCTCGAATTGCCTAGCGAGAGATGGTAAAGACTCCAATTATCTACTAAACGCCTAACAATCGTCGGTACACAAGTAATGGCATCCTTCAGCGCCATGCACCTGCATAACGGATCCGCAGCAGTGGCATGTGATGGCATTGGTATTACCGACTGAAATGGCAGGCGGACAACAGAAAACAGCCTAGAATCACCACTTACCACAACCCAGATTACCTATACTGCGCATAACTAAAAGGTACTGCTGAACAACGAACTAACGGCGGTTTACAGCGCAATGATCACTGGCAGAGTTGAACCTAGCACGAAAGCTTAATACGCTAGCACCTACTACACTGGACGTCCTGTTTAGGATCACAAGATAGTTCGCACTAAGCAAGGAAGTCCGCTAGTAAATAATAGCCTCATACGCTCACTCAGATACGTGTTAGCAGCACGATATACTCGCTATACCCAATATTCACCGCGTTATAAACAAACAGACCGTCACTTCAGTGGCGACTGGCTGGCAAGAGAAAGGTACTGGAAGAGGGTTCGGCTACTTGAAAGCTGATAGCAATCCTTGCCCAGACACTTTCTTTCTAGCTGACGATCGCATTAAAGGCATCAACTGTAGGCTACTGAACAGGAAGATGCTCTGAGAGGACTATTCAGCTTTGACAATCCTCAACTATAAGGTCGTACACATCTCAATTCCCTCAACACTGCTTTAGTGGATGTCGGTCCACCGGGGCCCAGCTTTCGCCGCTATATGCATTACCACAGCAACCCCAAACAACCAGTTTTATAAAGCTTGAGGGTAACTTAACGACATAACTCGCCAGAAAACCCAAAACCTCTGGGAATACCCGCACTCTTATCAGCCTCTGCCTTCCCATACCGGGCACAGGGTTTCCCTATCAGAGGAACGACCGTCGCTTATGTTTGTAATACCTAAACAAAGCTGAAATCTAAGGTAGAACCAGGAAACCCTACAGACTTGGAGGAATCCAAGCGTCTATACAATGCTATTACTAACTTCTATGTAGGCCCTTGAACACATACATTCAGTCTGCAGTCTAACGGACTCTGCCTTTGTAAAACCCCTAAAAGAAGCCGAAACTTTCGCCAGGTAGTTCTCTCGCGAATAGCCGGCAGTCGTGAGATGAGCAGCAAAGTGCAAGACTGAGCGCACTTATCAATATTGTGCCTCAAGTGGACAACACCGCTTCAGCCATTGCGGCGATCTGGTATTCCCTCTAACATAGCACTAAGTAAGCTAATTGAAAGAAAATTCCAAGCCTGAGCCATTGACACGAACCCCGGCTAACTCTGCCTAGCAGTTTATAAAAACTGAGCATAGCGCGTGGGATAGAAATCCCTAACCATACAGTGAACGAGTGTTTTACGGATGGTCGAGAACCTAGCAGTAAGCTTCCCAAATTTGCAACAATTTTAGGTTTAGGGACGATTGAAGTGGTCATGTATATCTCTCAGGTCTTCATATTTTGACATGCAATTGCAACACCTATTAACTCCAATCCGATATTGAGCACCAACCTTCATGGCAATGCCGTTAGCGTTGATTTCATCAAAAGATGCATATAGCCCGTATCGGCGCACATACCCTATTAAGACTCGCACGCAAGTCTTTCTGCATAGGGTTTAGAATAGATCTACTGCCAAAAGCAGACCGAAAATCATGAAGGCGGAAAAGACTCTCTATTCTATGATCTCACGGGCATCCTTAAGCAATAGCATTGCTTGAGGAGACGGCTCGAATGGCAGAGACTCATAACCCTAATGCAGTATTAAACTACACAACAATTGATTGACAGAACTATCTTCAGTCGAGCCTGCTAATAACTGTAAAAATATCACGCTAAACTAGCATAGTCTGGATACTTATATCCTTATTCTTGCGGATACTGAAAGGTATTAAGGCTATTTGACACGAGCGCTTAGGCTGTCTGCAGGATAGACACGCATCTTCTGCTATTTAATCAAATTGACACAGAAAGCTGCAAACTACTACCAAAAAGTAGTATTTAAATCACTACATAAAGGGATATAAGAGAAAATATCTTGAGAATTTTCATGAATAACTATTCATTTCTTAGTTTTTTGAGTGACAACAAGACAATGATGTGTAGCCGAAACTAGTTAAAAGAGTGGTGCGAAATTTAATATAGGAGATCGATAAAGATCGGTATATCTGGACTTCTACTTGGAAAGAAAGATTGGAGTATAAAGTAAAAACCAATAAGTGAGTTCATTTTTTACCTTTCATGATACGGTATTGTCACTGTTGGAAAGTTTAGTTTTGGCTAATGCAGTAGTGGGGTGTTAGCAACAGTTACACGGTATTGATCCGTTAGTGCTACTGTGACTTGTCATTTCAGCGGTGGACTGGTCATGCCGATCTCGCTATTTTAATAGCGACACAGGAAACGCTTTGCCAATAAATGAAAGGCGGTTCAATTATTCTGAGATAACGCAAACCCGGCGGGAAAGCCCGGCCTTTCCCCTGACATGCATTCTTCGAAAGCTATGTCAGCAACAGTGCCGAAAGGTAGATAGCTTATACCCGCTTTACAAGAAGTCCCTAAAAGGGGTGTGGCAGGTATTAGCAACAGAAACAATAATGATTCTTATCTCTGATAATGCAGTATTCTATTTAGGCTACTTAGCGCTGACAATGGAATGCCAACTCTTTTCTTGCAGAGTAAAAGAACTAACACCAACTGTCCACGGCTATCCATTCTTAAACTCTGAGCATCGCAGGACAAGCAGATACCCGTTCGTTCTAAATGTCTAGCTCAAAAACCGTGACATCCCGGAGGTGAGTTTACGTCAGCTTCCCGCCACCTCTAGGCGAGGTGGACAAGAGTAATTCATACTAACTACCTCAGTACTTGATTTTGACCTGCTGATAACCTTTTAGGTCTAGGAATTGAGTATGCTAAATTACATACTCCATAATACACTAACAATGCGATTGCACCTACCCTTAATGGTTATCTTAGCATTAAGGGAATTCTATATATTTGTAAACACTCCTTTTAAGGACCTGCTAGCAGCAACAATTCAAGGTTCTTTTAAAGAGCCTTAACCCATTGGTGCCTGAAAACTCCCACCTACTATATGCTAGTAGCATCTAGAGTCCAGCTACTAGAACAGACATCTTTTACGAAGTAGATCTAATTGATTCGGAAACCCTTGATCTTGTATTTATTAACATAGTCCAGTCTTATATCCTATTTCATACATCGAACCTTAGTACAATCGACATCAGCATTCTTGATGACAACACAAGGTGTTCAGGGATATGATTTGCGGTATGTGGAGTGCAGTAAGATATCTCCGTAAGGTTGAACATCATTACATTGCCAGAGTACACACTGGATATGCCAGCGCCTCAAACCAATATAAGATTTTCAGCACCTTATCTATCAACACCACAAACGACCTTTGTAGGTAATCTAAACTAACTACTGAGCTTTCGCCACTATTCTTTCTCCAACAGAGCGGTAGCGCGAATGTTAGACCGAAACACCCCAACTAATCTTTAAACCGGACATACTGGCGTATTTACAGCGCAAAAATAAACCTGCCGATTACAGATAATATAATCGGTTATTGGAGCCTAATCGACATTGAACAAACCTCAAAATAATGCCTGAGCAGGACACGATCACTAATATCTTTCTGCAACAATCGCGGTAGCTACGCCTCATCTGCATATATTGAGCGCATAAAAAACGGCGTACACAAATTTTCCCAGGCAAAGCTATCACTTTTCAAGTAGCACATTAAGTGCCTGAACACGTCTACCCGACTCCGTTCACGACTAAGACGCATACTATACCATCCCAAACACCTGTCAAAACGCAGCTTTCATGTCTGCATTTGTAAGAAAATCCTCAGACCTCCAGAAACAGGCGCGGGCAGTTATTTCTCCTACTTTCTAATTTAGTGGCAGACACAAACCATGCTAACCTGCCGATACTGGCGTTTGAGTGATATGATATAAAATAAACTCGTACCGAGAACTAGAGCGCCTGAATCTATTGCTGCACGATTTACACAATCTAAACTAGGGAGGCATACTTTATACCTGACCCAGCGCACCACACCTAACGCTGCTTCTTAACGGTTCACTTCAAGAACTCATCCAATTTCCAATGAATTCTTAGCTGCTTACATGGGTGCACAGAGCGAGCTGTATTAGGGCAAGAGTCTCATTATACCTGGCTCCGTCGACGAGAAAACTCACCAAGTCAGGCAGGCCAGTCACTACTTAGTAGCCAACCAGCGTAATGCCGGCGGTTTCTTCTAGAATCTTCTGCACCAGTGTTGGAAGTCCAGAAGATAACACCGCAAACAATAATTGCGAACAGATAGTCAAGGACTTTAACGTAAGTACCTGCCAGATTCCAGCTCAAGAAACATAGCAGGGTGAAAGTCAGCATCAAACTAGGCGATCGTGACGGATATGCACTAAACGTGATGGCATAGTAGACGTTACTCTGAGAACCCCTACTAACGAAGGCTCACACCTAAAGCCATAAACATAACAAGAACAACCACCGCACTAGTGTCACAGGCACTGTCCTAACTCTGCGCTAACAGAGTTGCATGATATTTGAACACCCTCAAAGCAAATAAAAAATAAACTGCTACTCTCGCAAGCTACAGAGGGTTCCTCTCCGACATATCCCCCGCCTTCGGCCGGCGAGAATACAGTAAAACTTCCAGCCTATATGGGTACTCTCTGCCAGTAAATGAGTAAGAGACCAGAGTAATCTTCACGATACTGATAGTGTGTATTTATTACACGCAACATCTATTATATGGGCGGCAAGGTCAGCGACAGGAAATATCCCTAACACAATAGAAACTGTCTCTAGTTAAGTCATTCGTATCTAAAAACCGGTCATCGGCAAGACTAGCGCGCCGTAAAAAAGTAGCAACGTTTAATAGCGGCGATAAGTGGAAAATGCATTGCGTATTGCACTGAAAGAAAAATGCATCCGTTAGGTGCTCTGGGAAATTCCGCTTTCTTTTGTACTCTACTAACCCTGATCACACCATAGCAATAGCGCGTGCAAACAACTCTGTTAGCCGGCATCTCCACCAGCAGCCCGCAAATACTGATGTTTTCTAGAGGCACTCGATTCAGCACCATATCACGCAAGAAATAAAAGTTATCCGGGTGCTGGCTGGGTAAACTTCTCAAGGAATGGTTTCGCTACCAACCACAGTCGCTGGCCATCGACAGCTAGACGGTGCAAAAAGCCAGCATTGTGCTTCTTCAGCACAACCATTTAATAGTCGCTACCCATGACCACTAGGAACTAACTAGCCCCACGTTACGGACAACACGGCACAATCGGTTACCTAATCTAACTAGCTACTCTCCACCCAGCTAATCTAACCGCAAAGAGACAAATAGAGGTTATAACGATATCATCAATCAATCTTAGGAACAGTGTTCATAAGGCCCTATTAAGGGTAATCTTAACCATAAGAGTAGCCAATCACTGTCGTAGAATTCAGCATAAAAACTAACTCAAACATTGTGCATCTCACACCCATGACGGCCTGAGAACACCTATAAAAGGATGGGCAGCTACTATGCTCATCACCAGGGAGTATGTAAACCTAGACTTCCATTTAACCTCCTCATTTTCTCTCATTAATCCTCATTCGGTTTCTATCCGCTATTGGTGTTTATATCAGTCACATATTTGGTGATGATAACGAGGAACACGGTACCAGGATGGAAAATTCAGCCTGTCGATGACGGTGTATCCGAAAGGTAAGCTGCTAAGCCTAGCTATAGGCACCCCTGCGCAAGAGAAACGATAAACTACAATGAACACACTCCAGACCTACCTCCTTGTACGTTAGCATATGAATATTCGATACAGTTTTTTCTGGATGATCAGCGTATCGCTGCGCTCAGTGTTAAAGTGACTACTCAAAGAATGAACTCCTTGCGGCTTACCATCATCGTCATATTTAATGGAGGGAACATTCTGAAGTTCATAGATCTAGCACAACGGCTTTAAACTAGGTTTTATAGCACGCACCCATACAAGAACTTGCCAACATTACTAACACATTCTCGCCGAAGCTACGACAGGACAAGACAAACGATAAAAGCACAGTCACTATCAATGGCAGTGCTGTGAGAATCGGCATAGGAGCATGCTAACATAATCCCACCGGCACACTAGTGATTCCTCAGGTATTAAAGGGACATAGCTGACTATCGCAAGCATACAGGACAGGAGGGGTTATTGAGAGAGACAACTCACTCCTAAAAAGAGGTGTTAACACTAATTCATTGTCTGCCTGCCGGTGCCATAATTTACTTGGCCTCAATAGAACCCGATTAGACATTTAACAAAAGCCTATTCTTATTCCCTGCACTACGGCTACGACATGGCGGATGAGGTTATAGCTTCTATTAGAGCCTTTTGTCACTCAGCAGCAATAATATAAACTGCACAAGACACCATATATCGGTCTACATCCGATATCAAAAATAAACTCAGAAGTACGGACACCTCAATTCCCTGCGCGGGAATGTTACGGTGCGTGTTAAGCTAGACGCCCTGTTGATCAATAAATATTAAAAACAAATAGCAAAAATACTGCTGGGCTATTTTGATCACCTAGCGCTTTATAATATTGGCATTAACCCCAGATATCTGCCTGACAGGCAGATATCACTGCTCGGGTGGATTACGGGCTGACTGCACCTGCCGTCTACGGCGCATCAGGAGTTAGGCCCAAACTATGCAACAAATCTGCACAGGCAATATTCCCGTGAACAATTTGAAATGACCAACAATAACCACAGCGAATAACTTTACATTTTGCTGACTAACAGTTAGGTGCGTATCGGAGCGCATATTTATTCTAAAGTACAGAAAGGACAACGCTTATCTAAAGCGCGCGCAGTACCCAAGCAGATATGCTAAATAAAACTGGTAGTTTAAACTGCAATCACTTTATCCATATTGGCGACATTTCTGATTATGCACTCACCATTAATGACCACGATCCGTTATGCTGTATTTCTAACTTCTTCGGCGACACCCTCTGGATCATGAAAATTATCTTCACATTGAATGATGAATCTCGATAGAGGCTGAATGGAAGACTATCGGTTACACTATAGCCGATTAACAATCTACTGATCTGGTGGTGTCATGTTTCCAAGAAACATGTTGTAAACAAATACTCGGTATTTAAAAACTGCGCATGTACAAGTGTTTTAATTGCCTATTAATAAATCAATTGTCCAACCTACCGATACTGGAGATAGCTGCTTATATAATATCAACTTAACAACAGGTAAAGAATCATAAATCAACCACTCCACACAATAAACACACTATAAGGTATAATTATGAATATTCAGGCAAGCAAAAATCCTATTTACAGCTAAGCTACATATTTCTCGATGCATCGAGAAGCAATTAATTGGTGCGCACCATCAAGATAGTCAAATCATACTTGCGAAGAAAAAGACCGCCAATTCCATTTTTAGGGGCCTCCTGCTACTACAAACAGGGTACAGGCCAGGTCACTATACCCTGACTCCAGAACAGCTTTTGAGACGGGCATGGCCATAAGCGAGCGCAGCAGACATGCCCAGGTGTCAATACCGCCTATATATGAGGCCTTAGCGGTAATAAAAAGGCTAGTAGTCGCGCCGATCCTACTGATCAAACCGATGATAGCGGGTTCACATAAACAGGAAGCTACCTAAGGTACTGTACATCAAGGAATGCGAACCTCCTCCTAATACAAGAATAACTACAAGCAATCAAACCTGTATATTACGGAAATAGGAGACTTATCCGTGAGTATAAGTCTCACGGTATACTTATTTTAACGCATTTTACGGAGATGTGCATAGTAATAGATAAGGTCGGCAAGTAATAACAACTAGACAATCGATGGGAGCGATACTCTGTGCAACCTGTGTCACACCCTACATTGGCAGACATAGTCACTTGGCGGTCATTCATTAAAAACAATCAAATTTTGATATAGGTATACCTATACCTGATACGATTGAGCCTTATCAGTATACATATTTACTTATTAGTAGCACTAGGACACTTCAAGAATACAGTAATACTAAATATACTATATTGTTGGACTAGCATAATCGCTTTTCACATATCTTAAGAGGCAAAACTGTCAAGTATTATCATTTCCCGCCGACACTAATAAAATTATTAGTCAGAATCTATATATCCCATTTTCGGAATTGCTCGCAAACTGTATGACCTCTTAACCCTCTGTACTACCGAATCTGTCTGCCGGAAAGCTTGTCTAATCTGGCAGACAGATTCGGTAGTACTAAAGCCCGGGAAGGCCAGAACGGTGGGTGAGCCCGTGTAGAATACAAAACTAAAAATGCCGCCTTATTGCTTTCTGAACCCTGTCCCACTGACGGGACATATAATAATTGGCACACGGTCCAATAAGACAAAAAGTGCCTGCGCGCCTAGATTAAAAGAAAAGACAACAGAAAACACCCAACACCATCGGCGTTAGGACCCAGATAACTATACTTCTGAAACCCACCACTGGCAAAGTCACACGACTGCAGGGTTCAGCGGATCTAGATATAGCAACGGAAGATGGAAAAACACTACCTGCCTAGCCGGAAGCCGAGTTATTGTGAGCCACCTTTATATTAAAAAATAGCCAATATTAACTATCAAGAACAGCTAAGCTACTGAATAAAAACAAATAATAGCAAAACTGTTAAATCCATGTCAGCCTTTTATTGCCAACATTAATCGGCGATACCACTGATAAACTAAGCGCAAAAGATCTAGGTATGAGCCTCTGTTATAACAACCAGTAAATTACGATTACCATTACAACACATTAACAATATAAAGTATCATATCATTCTTCCTTCGGTTAATAACAAACGCTAACTAAAAACATTTGCTCTTCCTGTGTTCCCGACGCATCTGTTACATTGAACCGTTTTGTAGAAACAATTTCTTATACTTTATGACAACCCTTAACAAGGTTAAGGTACTCAATAATATTAAACGGCTATATTTTCAATTTTATTTCGTTACGCCACACTATATTAAAAAATTATACATCAGTTAAAACAGGTGATTAATCGCGGCCGGAGACTATTCAGTAGATCAAAGATACGCCGGTAGCAATATTACCAAGTACTCAAAAAGCTACACAATTTATCACCTGCACCCACCTGGTTGGGGGTGAGAGGAAGAAAGGATACTTAGGGCCAGCGCTCGCAGACCGGCAAATAAATATCGATTTAATAAAATATCCGCTCTTAGCGTCCTGGTTGCACCTATAGAAAGTGACTATAGAGTCATCTCGAGTAACAAGTATACTCGCAGCTCTAAGGCAATAGTCCTGTCAGGTTATTTTAGCTCAATCGCCGTTACTGCAAGACGTGTAGTTATTACGCCACATTTGCGCTTAAGAAGGGCGGAGTCAGGTCAGGCGCGATTAAGGTGGTTACTAACTTAATGACTATGATAATATTCGGGAAGACTTGCATGCGTGAGCAATCATGAGGTGCGTACCTTCCATACAGTCAGCGGTAATAGCAAGAAAGTTGCATCGTTTCAGGCTAGTGATCAGTAACTGAGGATGGTCCAACACCAATAGCCTGTTAGTTTTGAGGTCAAAACTAAAACTGTAAAATACTAGGTAAGAAATAAAAAGAATTTCACTTCTACCATAGTATCAAGTTAAAGTATCTATGTAAGCATACATCAGATTGCGTGTTTACTTATAGAACAGATGTATGCGATATAAACTAAAGGCAAGAAACGAACCTAAGTAAGCACTCATACGAGATCGTATGAGTGTTATTCTTCATCAGCTAGCATCTTGGCCAAGTCATTCGGATCGCCTCATTTCATGCAATTGTGCGCTGCATTCCTTAGGCTGCGACGGACACAAAGTTACCTTTTCGATGCAAGCCAGTTGTTATTAAAACAGCTTGCCATAAATAATATTTTATACTATACATTTCAACACACCCGCACTCATCATGAGTGTATCGTGAGTAAACAAATCATCTAAATTAGTAGAAAATTTTTAGGCGACATTCACTGCATGATAAACATCATGAACTTTCTAGTTATTAGTTTGTGCCTAGCAACACCTTTTGAAACAGCAGACGCATCAAGTGAATCCTTAAGAGGATGCCGATCACTGCTCTGTAACCGAAGCACAAGTTAACTGAGCTTTAAAGGTCTACCATTAAAGCTGCATTACCAAGTGGGCTAATGAGCTCTTAGAAACATCAATCATCGTTGTTACTATACTATTTAACTATAACAGGGTATGACTACTTCCCTGCAGCATTCAGTGTTTGAGGAGAGGTGTCCAGCTAGTTAACCGGACTTTTCCCTTATTATTAAGCACTTTATCTATAGCGTAAGATATTTATCTTAACTATTTCTTTTTTTATTGGCTGAATCTGCTTTCAGCGCCATCTTTTGAAACTCATACTCTCACCCTATCCATTAGGGTTTTAATACTAAAATGCAAGAATATAAACCTATACATGATTTTGTGAGCACAAATTTATTTGTCAATGGTTGCACTTTCTAGTGTCTCATCAAGTTTCTAATCTCTTATTACCGGCGTTCATGATAGGATTAAGTAAGATTGAGAACTTGCAACAAGTATTTAAATCTTAACGCCAAATTTTTTAAAGATCCGGTTTATACCAGATTAGTCAGAACTAGTTTAGAGGGCTCATAAAAAATCTATAACAAAGCTGAACAGCTCAGTGCTGCATGCTGATCTGTAAGTCAGCTTCTATTTCAGGTTCAAAGACAATTAAAAAACCTATTTTCTTCACGACACAATATGTCTAACAAGACGGTTAGGCCATCTTTTAACATAGCAAATACATAAACCTTGTAATTATAGAAGAAAGTAGCATACATATATATTATATATGCTGCGATTTATGCTTAATTATTATATCAGGTCTATCTACTCCTCTAGCCGCAATAATTTTATCAGAAGAGTACATTTTTATAATGAGAGGCAAGACGCCAATTCGGCAATCCTTTGGTGAACCAGCAAGAGAAACCGCAAATAAAGACACCTTAATTTGCTTATCAGTAATCACTGTAGGCCCGACAAATATGAATAAGGCAAGCAGATCAAGATCGTGTAATTCTTACTACACGTGCTCTCAATGAAATGCTGAGAAACAGACACTATTTGCTACTATCTTAAACTGGAATAAGATGAGGACTCTCTTACAAAAGAGAAATAAATACAAGCAAGCGGTAACGATATAATCCTGAGAAGGAATTCCGCTCAACTAATCAATCAGTCACTACAATTGCTAACAGTTATCATCACTTACGTAATAATAAAATATAGAATATGTTTAGTTAATTTTACTTACTAGCACCTTCTAACTATCATCACCGACCTGTCTCCAACTTATATAAAGTATGGTAACAAAAGAAGTGCACTAATTAAGAAACTACTAAAAACACCTTTTAATTTAAATTTAGTCGCTATAATCTATACAGAATTAGTTAAGGAGCAAACTAGAAATATACTAGTTACTCTTATAATTTAGAGTGTTGCCTTGTTAACCCCTCTACTATAATTAAGGCAGTGCATAGAATTAAGAAGCATGTTATATAGTGCATCACTGTATACCCACCTAACTAATATTATTCCTTTCATGATTATAAATCATTACTACCTTATAAGCATAGCCTGACATTAATACAACTATACGCATGTATTCCAAGCCGGATATAAAGTGATTTTCAATTTTAATACTATGTATATTTGACTCAGATGCCCTGCCTAAATTAATGAATCGAAATACTTTTCTTATAAGTACATGCTGTCAATATATTACTAATATTCTTTAGTCTCTTATCACAGCGTATCGAACCTGGCTGACTTATCTACTTTACAAGCTGTTCAGCGACTCGAAATTCGGCCGATCGACAACGAGAAATCCGCCTAAAGCGCCAATGACCCACGATTACAGTTTCTGATAATGTGTAATAGCCGCACTAATCAACCTCTAACAACTAAGCGCTCACACAGTAAATTAATTAGCATTAGTGTCTGCTTTCTTGAACAGTATATCTGTTCTAGTTTATCTGATGTCACACAACTTTGGCTTTATTAGCATATCAGTAACAGCTGGCTTAACATGCAACAGACCACGCTGGTGCTTGCACCAAAAGCCTTTAAATGACGACGGTATAAAAATAACCCAATAAAAACTTGCATTGACTAAGCCTAACTAGGCTGTAACGTCCGTTTTGTTTCACGTTGCTTGATGTGTTAACAATAGCAAATTCGCTAATAAAAACTCATTAATAGAAAAATAAATACTGCGCTTTTATCTCCTGTCAACGTCTTACGTAATCTGCTTGCACAGTGATGACTGTGCTGAAATTATTATGGCGTCCTAAATAATTTCAGTGTATACTCGGTCTTCGGTATACATCTTTTTAAGAACAGATGTTCGTCATTAAATTATTTTAAACTCGCTATAAGCGAGTGGTTTTGATCTTACATTCAGCTGAACACTATTTAAAGAAATTGCATTACTTTTATTCTGCAATAAGTACAATCAATTTATGTGCTAGCTTCATCCTTTTAAGGATAGCAATAAATTAAATATCACAAAAGGTGTTTATTATAAAAACCCTCCCGAATTTATAACTCAGAAGAGTCTACTTATACGTAGACCATATATGCTCGAATCATCCATTCAAAGATGCTTTTCCCGTTCTATTCTTTAGCGATAAATAGAAATCGAGCAAGAGGAGTATAAGAAAGGCTGTCCCATTCCCGTAATGCAGATATACAATTAATGATATAGATTATTGCCATTTCGACTTTTATAGATCGCTATAACTACTTGAAGACTATCAATATTCAAAATAGATTATACTTCTGAAGAAATCTAATAATCACTAACCTAAGTAAATTAGCTAATAAATTAGCGTTTATTTATTTTAGCTATTGAAGTTAAATATTGCTAAGTAAGTATCAAAAAACAGTTATATTTTTAGCTGCTTATCTATGCGGGCACAATGGCTCTGTTCAGCCTTATCTCATAGGGAAATTAAATTACGAGGCCGATATCATTAAATGCAAAACTTATAGTATTCCCGATAAATATAACCATACAAACATCAGTCACACAATCAAATATCTATACATATTGCGCTTATCTACTCTTCCCTAAAAGGCATGACCGCTAAAGCAATGACCAGAGAGCAACGCTAGCTAAAATATTTAGCATTCACTAGTTTGTCGGTCTAGTGTAACCTGGGTGAGGCCGAACGCTATCAAACAAGATCATATTCCCTTGTCATACTAAGGCTACGGGATAAATCGGGGGTTAAAGTATTTCTTCATAAAAATAAATGCCATAACGCCTGCCATAGTTCTAGTGAGAGCTATACAACCGAGGCGTGATTAATATTCTAATGCCATAAATTGATGACCTTATGGATTCTTGTAAGGAATAAAACACATTTATAAAATAAAGAAATTTCACCATTTATTATCTGCCCAATCTACATCTCAATTACAAACAGAACGGAACCAATATAAAGTATTGATGACTGATTTAACAATCTTTGACGCTGAAGCATCAAAGTGTGTAATAAAATCTGTACTACCAAGTTAAAGGAGAGTTCCCATTTGAGTAACCTATTCTTGCTATGTGTCTAAAAAGCGAATCGCCTTTCATTAGTTGATTCGCTCATGATAGCTAAGCTATTGATATTAATGCAAAAGATGCCTTTACTGACGCATCAAATATCCTTTTGAAAGACTACTTATATAGCAGGGGCGGAGAGATTTGAACTCGCGACAACCGGTTTTGGAGACCGGTGCTCTACCAACTGAGCTACGCCCCTAAATTACGATTTATATTTAGCTTTCTAAACCGATTAGTAAATGGCTCTGAGTCCTGGTTTAACCCACGCCGCCTGCTCGGCAGGCGGCGTTTACCTAACTACTACTCAGCACTAATAGTATTGTGTTCATTATACCAGAAATTGACTTTGTATGTTCCCATTTTATCAATATCAACACTGATAAGGCTTATTTTATCTCTGGCGAGATCATTGCGTGTACATGATATACCTTTCACTACTAAGATGCGCCGGTGTTATAGTGCTGTGTTAAAGGTGCATTAGGTGATGATAGAACGCTATTACTGCCAGGCAAAGTTTTGATTCTCGACATTGCTAATGTGACGACTAAGATGGAGATCTGAACTTACTAAAAATAAACTTTCCAAACTCTTACAATATTTTGTATAATGAGATTGTTCATAACCTGCCTTAGTACTAGTTAGCTTAAAGAATCGCTAATCTTACACACTCAGTTATCCAAGGGCTCCTATTAACATTAATTTTACAAGCATCTAAAGGGCAGAAGAGAATTCTTCTGGAAGTTAGATTCATGCGTAAAGACTTTGCCTTTATTTTTATACATCGTCACTGAGCAATGGTATTGGCAATTCAACCTTAAGATTAGAGCTATGCTGACCCTGTCCTCTTTATCACAGGAGACAAACCTCTGAATTTACAATGAGAACGCCTGGTAAACCAGAGTGTCTCAACCGATTTTCGCCTGGTTCACGTATTACTTAGAATGACGAACAGCTCTCATACGCTTTGGATTTACGTGAGCTGGCGATGTAAAAACCAACATGGTGACAAAGCAATTTCGCTATTAACTCGTATGTAGCTATCAGCCTAATATCCATGCCAATACTTTTTATCTATGGATATGATAGCTGTTTAATTAAGAATCTTCGAATGAGTTAGTCTTACTTTTCACTTTTCCAAATCATTAGCTTAGCAGAAAAGCCAGTACGTGCTTTGTACTACCCTATAGTACCTAACCGTAATTAGCTTATTTTTATGGTATGCCATGATAATTTAGGCGGACACTGATCCAATCATACCACCTAGTAAATAATCCTTTGCGCGTGGATTATGAGAAAAAGTTAAAATGCCAGAGTTAAAAGGAGCCATTGCGCAAATTCCTCCTCGCCATCACCTGTTTATGATTGACTTCCTCCTACCTACTCTAACTATTCATGCTTTCTATGAGATATTAACCTAGAATGGAAATGTGTGGATTTTTGATTTAGTGTGGATACAATAAATCTTTACAGTACATTTAATTTTATTTAGTCTCGGACACAGACACTCGGCCACCATTACAGTATTCGCGCAGTTCGGAATTGGCCGATAGAGAATTCTTGCTACCTTGTGTTAGTCACAGCTCGAACAGGCATTTAAGCAAGCTTAATAACAAACGTTGCCTTATGGCAACCCTAATTAATTCATCTATTACTACTGAGTAGTACTTACACAGAATATATTGGCTTTTCTCTTAGCAGAGTCTTGTATTTTGATTAAAAAATGAGCTAGCTAATCTTGTGTCCGGTTATGTCTTTCCCGTTAAGGAATGCACTAACATACTAATCTTTCTGTTTGAAATGCTATGCCCGTTTACTTGGTTTGTTTCACGCCAAGTGTCTAAACCGATTTAATCTCTTACTTAACTATTTATGTGGTGTGGAGGTGTTAGTAACGTTCATTTTATATTGAACGGTGCGCCTACACGCAAGGTATTGAAATATTTTACCGGAGGGATCTAACTTAACCTTTTGTGATTAAGACGTGACTGCAAACCAGGTTACTCAAACCGTTTCTTTCTCAATCACTCTAAGTATTAGAATACGAATATTTCCTTATCGACTCTTCTTCCAACCTAGGTTGAGCGTTAATTGAGCCTATTCCAATTAAAGTTAAATAAAGCCTTATTCCACCTATGTACTTTATTTGTTATCTTATTATTTACATTAATATTTTATTGCTATGGTGCTAGCATCCTTCGCAAGCCACCTTACCGTTAATCACTCAAAGGAAGCTGAGCTTGTTTAAGGCATATTAGCACCGCTTCTGTTGGAGGTTGGCGACATCCTTTAGCTCCGTCACATCTGTTTTGCTCGCTTACTCGAGCACTAAGGTAGTGCAGTTTTTTTATAACAACCTGCTGTTTAGTTAAGATCTTGGCGTTCTTAATTTCTCCAAATCAGTTTCTTCACTATAAGTTTGGAATTTGCAATGAGACCTAGGTTATTCCTTTTTTAAGGCGTCCGTTATCCGCTTCCATAGATCTGTATGATAAGATTTCTTAATATTAGCAGTTCCCGTCAGCTCAGCAAGGCGGACTGCTTTAACCAGAGAAGCTTTCTAGTAACCAGCTATCTCCCTGTGTAATTAGCCTTCGACTCTTAGTTATAGATCATGTATTTATTTTTGATATTATATTAGTCTCTCTCAAAAATTTAGTTATTTAACATTCAGTGGCCATATAGGTATATATAGTAAGTTTTAGATCTATATCTAATACATAATTTCTCTCTAAGGCAAGATTGCATTCCCTGAAGGTCTCTCTAGAGAGACAGTTTTTTTACAGCCCACTATCCGCTCACTTCTCACACAATCAGACATGAAGTGATACCGAAAAGTACAGAGTTCCATATTAAGTTTTTACACTGATTCTAAACACAAGTCCTCAGATTCTATGTTACTCTTCTTCCAGGCTTTCCCGATTTATCTAGGAAAGCCTGCGCAATCTGGACCCTTTTGGAGTCTTCTGACTTAGAGGATGCTTATCCTAGTTACATTGTGCCAAATCTCCCTTATTCTTTTAAACCTATAAACTGTGCATAACTTACGCACTTTTCGTAAAGGTAAGTTTCAACTGCTATTTTTAATGGCCAGCCTTCTCTCAATCATTAAAGAGCACTATCTCGAGGCTAGCTTATGAGCCCATCTTAAAAGTCGTTGCTCATGTCTTTCTTTATTTTTATGCTGGCGTTATAAATGGAGTCACCATATGTCAGCCGTGACATGACTGACCCTAAACTAGTGATAAAATACAGACTTTTTTGGCTAATCGCTGGTTACATTTTTAAATGTAACATCTTAACTTCTCTAAACTGCAAGCGCGTTCAACGTTACCCACTTTGGCAGATCAAGTGTGCTATAAAGCCAAGGTGCTTCTAGTAAAATGATATTAAATCAACTGCGTTGGCGCGTTATAAAATCAATATTCCAGTAGCAGCTTATTACAACGAAGATTCCCTACTGCACCCTGTTACAGGTTTACCATAATTATAAATCACCCAATAGTCAGCACCTTCTTAAAGGTTAAGCTGCATACTTTCTTTGTAACACCGCCACATGCATACTATAATCAAGGACCTTAAACCCTATTTAGCCAGAGTTGATCTATAATTGCTAGAAATTCTAAATGCATAAAGCACTTTACAGGCTTTAATCTAATTTATGATAAACTTTTAACAGCACAGTCTGTCTTCTTTTACTGCTTTTACACATGAGGTTGGCATTTGTCTAGCAATGTTCGTAAAGGCCATGCCAACTTGAGCTTACTTTGACTTTTATTCAGTTTATCCTGAAAGTTTTTTATAAGTTCCTAATTGTATCCTGTTTAATAAAGAATAAGCATAGTGCTAATTACAAGACTTAATCCAAAATTTATCATATAAACAAAAGGTTAGAATTGATACCGCGCCTGCTCTAGGACTCACTAAGGGAAGCTCTATATATTTTAGAATGCTCTCTATGTCGAGAGCAGATGAAGTTTCCGAGGTACATGCGATTCTATTACATGGTTTACTAAATGTACGCATCCTATTAATTCATGTTCGTATTAACTTTTTATCGCACTTTTAAGACTATCGGCTTGCCTATATACCAACATTATTTCTCTAGGCCTCTGCGCGCTTTATCACCGCGCCTTGATTATAATCTATTTAGAAAATTATTTCTTATAAGTTTATAATACTGTGCTTATCCTGAGATCAGGATTTAAATTTAACTTAACACACCACATACATGTTCTTTAAACTCAGTAATTCTGATTAATTCTATCTCTCTTTATATTAATATAACGGTTCGAGTTGTAGGAAGTTAGCCCATTTTTTTGGGTTAAAAATATAAAGAAAATGGTTATTTAGCACACCATCCTTGCCTTGCTGAATTAATTTTAAAGCTAAGGTGGTTACATATAAGGTAGATTTGCATTAGGCTTGCTAGTTCTGTCTTTATTTTCAGTCTCTCTAGGGAGCTCACCCGTAAATTATTCCACTATATCTAGTAATGTGATTAGTTTATCGGGATGGTCGTCTAGACCAAATAGTATTTCTTAATTAAGACTATCTGGGATACCATCATCACCGTCTGAGGTGATAAAGTTGACATCTGTAAATCAATCAACATTATTTCTTAATAGTCATTGCTCTTTCCAGGAAAGATAAAAAAAGAAAGTTTCTTATACACATGCTTCCTAATTCACCTTTACTAAATCACACGGTAGGTTCTGTTATCAGACTCACCAACCTTGCCATCTGTATCACTAGATAGCATGGACCTGCGACAAGACCACATTTAAAGCGTTATATGCTTTAACATATGAGAGTGCTTAACCTTTAATTTATAAAAGTCAACCCACTCAGCATACTGTAAACTTTTATATTCCCATTCATGCAAAGAAATAAAATCAGCTTGTGGATTAACAGATACATAACCTAATTATTTATTAAATTATTTCAACTTTTTTAGCGCAGCTAAAACTTCCATTTACTCACGCTACTCTTACCTAAAAACTCAATTTATTATGTTAACTATCAATTGACTGATACAAACATCTCTACTAAAATACCGAATTACTGAGATCCGCAGTATATTTATACTTGATGATCCGCCTCACATCAATAATACAAACATTTACAATGTTTATTTTAAAAATAATTACTGCTAATTATGAATTTTTGTGTGATTGCCGTACTAAATCTGGCTAAAATCATGAGCAAAGCGTTCGACTTGGTGCCAATCCGTGTACTCTACTTCTTTTCTGGCATCTGTTTCTCCGCCAGTAATATACATAATTAATTGAATCATAATACGATCGAACCATCGATATCGCGGATAACGTAGCGCCCCGGCAAACACCATACACTGTTTGGGCCGCCAAGGAGAGGCGATCAGAAATTTACGAGTATAGACATTACTCTCTGGTGAACACTGTTCTGGTTTACGGGCCGTAAGGTTGACAGCAAAAAAAGCACTTGGTATGTTATTTAACTGCTCTGCGCGATGTTTTACAAATTTATCCAAACCTGAATCAAACCGCCCATACCGGACAGAAGCGCCGACCATAACCTGCTGATATTTACTAAGGTTAATACCATCTGCGTTCAATAGGTCAATAACCTCACAAGTAAGCCTATCCTGCAATTTTCTTGCTATATAAGATGCGATAGCCAGTGTTTGCCCGTCACGACCTGAATACAGTATTAGTGCTGTCATGCTATTAGTATTCCTGAATGTCAAATCATTCACGCCAGAACGTCGGCGTAAAAAGAATAAGCAGTGTAAACACTTCTAGGCGACCAAACAACATTGTCACTACTAGTATCCACTTTGCCACTGGCGGCATAGCAGTACAGTTTTCAACTACTACACCTAATCCTGGCCCATTATTTAACGAGGCGCTTACCGCGGAAAAAGCAGAGAAATCATCAACCCCAGTGGCGATAATCGCCAGCATGCTAACAACAAACACTAGTGCATAGGCCGAGAAAAATCCCCATACCGAATCAAGGACGCGCTCTGGCAGTGCGCGGTACCCTAGTTTAATAGGGTAAACAGCATTAGGATGTACCAGCCTTTTTAACTCACGAGACCCTTGCAGATATAGTAGTAGCACGCGTACAACCTTCACCCCCCCACCAGTTGATCCCGAACAACCGCCGATAAAAGCAGAACAGAGTAACAACATCGGCAAAAAAAGCGGCCACTTGGCAATACTGTCAGTAGTAAAGCCTGCGGTTGTTGCCATCGACACCACCTGAAAAAACGCCTGATTCAACGTTTCCATACCAGTCTTATAAACACTATGCTCCCACAGCATAAGAGCACACACTGCCACCATCCCTAGTTGTAGGGATATAAAAATACGGAATTCAGGATCACGCCCGTAGACCTTTAGGCTACGTCCACTCAATAATGCAAAATGCAAACCATAATTACAGCCAGAAATCAACAGGAAAATAGCAATGATAGTATTAATAATTGGACTAGCATAATAGCCGATACTAGCATCATGAGTGGAAAAACCACCAATAGCAATAGTTGAAAAACTATGACTGATAGCGTCGAAAACTGGCATTCCTGCCACCCACAACGCTACCGCACAAGCGACAGTCAGCAATAGATAGATAAGCCACAAAGTTTTAGCAGTTTCTGCAATACGTGGACGCATCTTATTATCCTTCAGCGGGCTGGGCATTTCAGCTCTGTACAACTGCATACCACCAACACCAAGGATTGGCAGTATCGCTACCGCTAATACGATGATCCCCATGCCACCCATCCATTGTAACATCTGACGATAGAACAGAATAGCCTTTGGTAATGAGTCTAACCCGACAAGCATAGTGACTCCAGTCGTTGTCAGCCCGGAGAAAGACTCGAAGAAGGAATCTGTTAAAGACAGATTAGGTCGATCTGAGAAAAGAAACGGCAAGGCTCCCACACTACCCAACACAGTCCAGAACAGCACCACAATTAGGCACCCTTCACGCGGCTTTAACTCATATTTTTCCTTTCGGTTTGGCCACCAAAGTATCAGACCAATAGTCAGTGCTACAATGAAAGTCTGGCTGAACACCCCCCCTACTCCATCATGATACATTAATGAAATTAGCCCGGGTATAAACATTGCCCCAGAAAATAGGATGACAAACAAACCAACAATACGGGTTATAGCGCGAAAATGCATTTCAGCACAATCCTTAGTAATTCAGTTAGGAGAACCTATTCTGAATAGGCCTTCATTGCAAATGCATGCGATTACAATAACGTAATTTATTGCCAAATAGAACAACAAGGCCCAATAAACCCAGATGAAAAGGTAGTACCTTTTTACATTCTGTAGTATCCGGCCTTGACTTTCTGTACCAAACCTTCCAGTGGCGCTGGCTACCTGAAACAACATATGAACCTGATTAATAAACGGTTTAGTTTCCCTGCATTCTAACCATAACGAACAAAATGATTAAAGATCAGGTATCTTAAGTCCTCCATTAATGGGGATTAGGGAGACCGTTATTGGAAAAGAACTGCATAATGGTAAATTAATAACGCGACAGCTTCTCGAGAAGCTACTAGGGGTACGATATTGTCTTAGATGCATGTAACAGCATGCGATTCCATCGCATTGATATATAAGGGAAAGAGCTATACGCACTCCTGCACTTCCGGATCATTAGCTATGCAACAAAGCACAAATCTGCTTTAGATAGATAAGAATATCCTCGGTTAAAATAGCTAGGTACAGCGTAAAAATGAATATTTGAATAGAACTGCTAGAATCGCAGGATGCGCATCCTGCAGTGATACGACAACACTGTGCAACTATAACCTAAAACACCATCTATAATCCATGGTAAAAAGAATCGCGATGGGTGAGATCACACTCACTCATCGCGTCTTCGCAAATAGAACTGAGGAGCTAGTAGCTTTTTAAGCAATTTAACGATGCTATGGTGCATCCACATCTTATAATCTCAGCTTTCAGAATACCAAGATCTTGAACACATGGCACTGCATAACCATATAGCCATACAGCAACGCTTCGCCTGAATTATGTTGCTCAATAGTCCAATATTGGCCGGAACATGATCTTGCAGTATGTGCTCTAGGAACTATCTGAGAGCAATTCGCCACGATTCCAGTCACCCATCAGTACGCAAAACTGCAATTCGCTTAGTTCATCGCTAACCAGACCCAAAAAGGTCTGCACTATAGGTACTATAATCCAATCATTAAGAGTCACTTAACTTTAACTAAATAGCTACAGCCCTACAATAAATGGCCTGCCATGCCGGGTCTTTATTTTTAGAAGTTCGTGATAGAATTTCCAACTTTGCTAGATTTGTCATAGAGACGACCACATGATCATCACAATATTATTCGTAGGAATTCTATCAAGACAATTCATAGACTGCTAAATAGCACTATTTTAATAGACAGAACCATTCGTTATTAAACATAAACTCCTTTATATTAACGCCTTAACAACCAAGCTGATTGAATAGGCTGAATAATTCTATCGATATCTAAGAATATTCGAACTGTATGGCTAACAAATATCGCCTCACTCATTCTCATTCCCGTCATACACACTAACTTAGGAAATTCAGATAACACGTGCTTTGCAAAATCCTAATGAAGAATAACAAGAACTTACTTATTAAACGTAATATAAATCAGTATAATAGAAATTTAAAAGGCAATGGGCTCTTTCAGATTCTATTACCCTCAGAATAGACTAGATCGTCGCACATTCCCCTTGCAATGTTTTCTGTACAGAAAACATGCTTAAAGCAATGTGCGCTATATCGAAACGACTAACAATTTAGATAGCGTGATTTACTAGGCAAGCACAATCCTGCAGCGCTAGGCTGATTACAGTAGCACTGCAATCTTTTCACTCATTTATCGCATGATCCACAGCTTGGAATTATTTTTGGATATTAGCTTCCTGTGATAGCCATTCTCATTCACTCTGATCGTATAAAGCTTGCAATCTATCTCATTGATAGATTAAGACATTACGATCTTGCGTTTATTCCAAATACAGTTAACAAACCCGAACGGGAATAGAAGAGCTTATTACTGCTCGCAATTAATAAAGATAGTCGGTTTCCCTTTTCAACCCGGGGTTGCTATACGGCTCATCAATAGTGATAATGTCTCTTTAAAATGTACTGCATTACTGGAATAGAATAAAAATTCAGTACCGCAACGCTGTGATAGGGCCTTATGAGCTTCCTTCCAGGAAGCTCTATTAATGCTGTAAAGCATGAACACATCTCGTATTCATTTATATAACCACCATTGGATATTATCTAATCTGAATAAAAACATCTGACCTAGTATAGCTACCGATAGACCGTATTAGGCATAAACTCTAGACTGATCAGTCTACAATTCAATATTGCCATAAATTCTCTATTTTAGTTTATAAATACAAAACTGAGAAGCAAAGATGATATTAGAGCGGCGGTTCCTGCCTAGTCAAAATTGCTAGGTCATCCCAGATTTTGTCGACGCGTTCCCGAATTTTTTCATCCATATGAATTGGGCGACCCCATTCGCGCTCAGTTTCACCCAGCCATTTATTGGTAGCATCTAACCCTATTTTTGATCCTAAGCCAGAAACCGGAGAAGCAAAATCCAGAGAATCGATGGGCGTATTCTCTACCAATACAATATCCCTCACTGGATCCATACGGGTCGTTATAGCCCAGATCACGTCATCCAAATCGCGTGCATTGACATCATCATCACAGATGATAATAAATTTAGTATACATAAACTGCCGCAGGAACGACCAAACCCCCATCATGATTCGCTTGGCATGACCAGCATACTGTTTTTTAATGGTAACTACCGCTAGGCGATACGAACACCCTGCTGGTGGAAGGTAGAAATCTATGATTTCTGGAAACTGTTTTTGTAAAATTGGAATAAAAACTTCGTTCAGGGCCGTGCCCAGAATTGCAGGTTCATCTGGTGGCCGACCAGTATAAGTGGAATGATAAATCGCATCACGTCGCTGAGTAATGTGAGTGATACTAAACACTGGGAAAGGATCTATTCCATTGTAATAACCGGTATGATCGCCATATGGGCCTTCTAAAGCCATTTCACCCGGCTCAATGTAGCCTTCCAGGACAATCTCAGCATTAGCAGGCACTTCCAAATCGCAGGAAAGACAAGTTACTACTTCAGTTTTACTACCGCGCAATAACCCTGCAAAAGCGTATTCAGAAATACTATCCGGAGCTGGTGTGACTGCAGCAAGGATAGTTGCAGGATCAGCGCCAATCACCACCGCTACAGGGAATCGTTCACCAGGATAAGACTGGCGCCATTCCTGATAATCTAGCGCACCGCCGCGGTGCGATAACCAACGCATGATCACTTTATTCTTGCTTAATACTTGCTGGCGATAAATGCCCAGGTTCTGACGCTCTTTATACGGGCCACGAGTAATCGTGAGGCCCCATGTGATCAATGGAGCTGCGTCCTCCGGCCAGCAATGCATCACTGGAATACGACCGAGATCAACACTATCACCCTGCCAAACCTGTTGCTGGCAGAGTGCAGACCCCAACACTTTAGTCGGCATATTTAGTACTTGCTTAAACTTTGGAATTTTGGAAAAAAGATCTCGAACCCCGTTTGGCAGTTCCGGCTCTTTAAGAAACGCGAGAAGCTGTCCAACTTCGCGCAAGGCGTTAACATCTTCTTTCCCCATACCCATTGCGACGCGTTTAGCGGTGCCAAACAAATTGCATAATACTGGCATGTCGTATCCTTCCGGGTTTTCAAAAAGCAATGCGGGCCCCCCAGATTGCAGCGTGCGCGTAGCAATTTCTGTCATTTCCAGATATGGATTAACTGGCTGTTTAATTCGTTTTAGTTCCCCTTGCTTTTCTAGCGATGAGAGGAAGTCACGTAAGTGGCGGTATTTCATGCAATCAATTAAACCATTGATGTATAGTAGACTGCAATGCATTAGTGCATTCATACACGAAAGAAAAGATGTTCCTAATATTTATTGAACTGTCTACTTTTAATTTACTGCATTGCTATCTGATATATCAACAAATTCTAGCTAATCTGACCAACCCAATACTATGATTTTGAATTACTATCACCATACTGCGTAGATAATATCTACATAAATTTCAATTAGGTTAGAGCTAATCCCACTAACCGTATATGGTGTAGCCAGCCTGGAGCAGGACAATACAAAACAGCCTAGAACTATAGGCCGCTGCAAATTAGCGACTAGTTCCCAGGGAACCTAAAAACAAATTAAACTAGTTTAATAGAGTTGTTACTCATACCGATGAAGGGCCTCCTCACCAGACTACCACTACTTACTTACCTCACTTTTTATGCTCTTGTTGCGTTACCGGCCTGTGTTTGAAATATTGATGCGGTCCCAACATCAGGGACCTTCGACTTGGTGTTAGCCCATTCCTAGTTAGTGCAAGACGTATGTTCCCAATATAATTCAGTATTATTGCAACTGTTGGCCACAACCAGTGAAGAGGGAAACCCATAAGCGCATATTGTGTGCATCTAGAGCTTATACAATAGACAATATAAAACAACAAGCGGCCTTTTAAAATAACAAACAAGCTTAGTGGACCGAACTTATTTTTCAGCTTTCGGGTAGGTGGCTAGTCCAGAATTATTAGCAGCATTGTATCAAACTGATACTATTGCGCACATAAGCAATAACCGCGTTCATGGCTTCACCCGCTTGCTAATATTCATAATCTTTATAAGGAATCACCTAACTTTATTTTAGTTTTCTTTCGAAAGAAGGCGTAATTTTGCTTTTTTATAACACTATCTGCTTTATGAAAGGACGAATATACGGCTTCTCAGAAGCCTAAAGTTATTGCGCCACTACAGCTTGCCTCGAGCTTGCGTTACCGCATATTATCCCGCTATGGCCCTACCTTTGTTACTCGCTATAATAAGAGCCCTCAAGATAAAGCGCCCTTCCATTTCTGCACCTTCCCTTCGTCTTCTCACTGAGCTTTAAACCAGGTCTTCAAGAGACGGGGCGTTACTATGCTATTTCCTGCGTGGGATTAAGTATGTAACGTCCTCCAACGTACTTTTAGTGCTTATCAATAATTGGGATTCTTTCTTATATATAACTTGATTAGTTATATTTTAGAAAAATACTTATCCACTCAAACAGTTATTTACATAACTTATCCAGTAATATGCATTAATAACTTGTGATAACTAACGCATATTTATTTGTAAATCAATTATTATTTTGCATATAAACACATTCTCCAATTTATGACCTTTTGTTAAAGTAACTCTAGCAGCTCTACTAACTGATTATATTAAACTTTTAAGCTTTATAATATATAATATTAGTAGAATACCTATATAGCCTTACTAAGCACTTTCTATTTTATTAAAAATAATTAATTGAAACATCAAGACAAAAACAAAATAGTTTTAGTACAATTATGCCTCTTTACCAAATCTCCTAATAGTATCTAGATCACGCTTTCAGTAATCAGTTATATGGTAAATAACAGAATCCTCTGTTTATATAGATAAAACTAAAGCAGCCTTTTCCTCGAAGTAAGAGAACCTGAACTATACAACTAAGTATATCAACGATAAACATTCTCACAATATAGTAAAATCTACAACGACTAAATAGTGATGTCACACAAAAGTAGAGACGAACGATTATTCATCCATGGCACAGTCAGTGCTGCTTTGTTAGGTTAGACAAAGATTAGCTTTCATCTTTCTGGAGGTGCACATCCATCGATGCTACAATATCCACATCAATAGTATTATAGTCATCACTATAAACTGGCAACGTACCACCCGTAATGCAAGCAGCAGATCACGTGATACCCAGCGTGTCGTAACCCAACTAGTATTATCGCTCTATCAACATATTCATATAATCTCACGTGCGGAGATGATAACACTGATTTTAGGAAGCATAGCTCACCAGAAAAAACACCCGAGCAGCTAAAAGCATGTAACTGGCTACTATTAATTGTATCGTGCTCATAAGGCCATCCTACAGAGTAGCCACCCACAGAAATCTTCTGATTTGCAAAACCTTTTCAAACTTTCTAAGAAAGCCTTACTTTATGTCAGCTGTTTCACTTTGCTATAAGTTAGAAACAATACCAAAAATACCGGCTATCGATTTCCTATGTCACTATCATACAATAATGAGACTCAGCTCCATGTTGACTGAAAGCGAACGTCAACAATTCCCGCAAGGGAATTCCACCTGATTGACGTGTAAGAATAATAGAAGCCTTATTGTCAAACTCTCATAAAGTGCCTTATGAGACTAATTTTTCTCCATCTCCTTTCTCTCTTATACCTTTCTACCCTAGTCTATATTCCTTAAATGCATAACTTCAATAAAATCTGAATTTGTAACCAATTTGAGAAATTCTTAAATAATTCCGTACCCGTATCGTAAAGCGTGTCAATGCCACGGCATGCCGTGTATCGATCAACACACCGTTTAACGATATTGCGATCATGATAGCATCGTAAACGAATTTTATTGTCTATCTGGCACCATTCCAGATCAATTATAAGGGATAACAGTTTTAATATCCCCGTTTACCTAATTATTCTGTGAATACCCAGTCAACTTTCTATACACTAACACCGAACGTTCAAGATATTTCATGCTACCGTCTTTACACTGTAGCCCAATATTCTCTAGATCGGCGTACGTGAGCTAATTATCGTGTACTTGTCCTGGGCTTAGCCGATATTCATCGGATACTGTGCCATCTGTTAGGGTATAGATAATAGGGCCATCTGCTGGATGTGCTCGACATACAGAGAGTGGTAGAACTATTAAAAATCCATAATTATTATGGACTCAGAGAACTAGTCAAAACAAATTAAATCACTCCTTATGTCGTCAGCCGACGAACGCGTTGTGAAAGTTGCTGCCTCAAATACCAATTAGCTATATCGTATCATGCGTGCATGCACAAAATATCTAGAATATTCTCTTCATGATGTTATATCTTTGATACCTAACTTCAATTTACTGATGGACATGTCTCAAACCCTACATATAAAAAACCATGTCTTGTAGATTAAGCGACTGCACCTGGGCAGAATCCCTGCTACCTCAGCGCATCAGCAGTAAAACAAAATCAATCAATAGAACGATCATGGTAAGCTTATAAACATCGTTATTCACAAGCTTGGTTATGCACAAGCTGGTATATAAAACTCGGTGTTTATCAACCATTGATATCTTTTGGCAAAATAAGCACACCACGTTCAATCCCCGACTCTTCTTTCCTCTCCCGCCCCGAGGGGGAGAGGAAAGAAGAGTCGGGGATAATTCATACGACTGCATTCATTGGCATACACACCTTTATGCTGCAAAGAAGAGGAAACTCTTGCCAGAAAACATCAGCACGTAGCGCTTATTTGGGTATTGCACTAGTACTTCAGTCTAATCGTCAAATGCTTCAATTACAGGCAAAGACACCTGCCCTTCGACCTACAAGTCAGGAACAGTTTATACTAACTAGCAGCGGATTCTGACGATAGCCTCCTCTAGGGCTTGTTTATAGAATAAGAGAACATCGTTCTTATAAAGATACCTAAGTTATGACGCACGATTATTTTATCACCATCCCCAGGATCATATTGCCAGAATATAACTCAATACCACTGTTTAAATTAGGTAGCGAACACTGGTGACTTTCTTTTCGGGATTACAATACCTCAGTTTAAGCTTAGAAGAGCGAGTTCGGCCGGGCCATACACAGAATCTTAATCCAATTCCTAAGTGCATGGAATCGCAAAGTAGATGCTGACTAGGTTTAGTCATCGTCGTTATTTATCAACAACTCAAGATCATGATGCTAGGTCAGTAAGCGCTGCTCAATTACTTTCATCGCTCATCAAATTGCCGAGCAAGGTCGGGGGGAATGTAAATCATGTCGATATCGTATATCGATACTCAAATATTTGAAATTCACCTTATATTTCAACTGGTATTATGAGAACATCAATTCGAGATGAAGTTTAGCTGGCACTAAGAATTCTTCTAGTATAGGCGTGTAATAACTGATATTTTTGGTGTCAGTCGCCACAACGAGCGACACCCTATTCTGTTCGCATAGCAACACAAGCGAACAGTTTACAGAAGTAAAAACGCAATTTAAGTGCCATATTTAATAAGATTCTATTAAGGGAACTACCAGTTATAGTTATTGCACAGCAGATTGGCAAGCACTGTAATAATGCATTTTCCCTTTTCTGGCTACTATAGTGACGCAAAACTTCGCTGAACTTACGCTAATTGAGTATAAACACCCTAACATAATTATGTTAAATAACTTGGAATACGCTTGGATCCGCGTATAATTAATGCTATCATTTAAATAGTAACTTAGGTATTCAGAGGGTTGCTTAGATGATTTATTAAGCGGTTTATAGCTATATTACCGGTTCATACTGAATAAACCCGCACAAGCTTAAAGAGAAAGAATGTTCTAGTAGAAATTTATCCATCGTACTACTAAATAAACTCCCAAAAAATCTAGTACATCAAATTTCTGTAAATAACAAGCAACCTAGTGCATGGCACTAGGTTGCTTGTTATTTTGTCGATAATTGAATGGTTGCAGAAAATAAAAAGTGACACTATAGGCTGCTATTCCCCAACGGCAGCCATACTAACTTACTTTTTAAATAGATTCTTTCAACACGGCTCAACACCGTGACGCCACTATCTGGCGTAGCGTTTGTCATCTTTAGCGTACCTTAGACAAAAACAAGATAAGTATGGAAAACTGCAATACTTTGTCAACCATATACGGAGAGAATATATCAACACAATCTCTTTCTCGACGACTGGTATCCCGAGCGAAATAAAGAGTAGTGTTTTACAAAACTTCCATCAGCAATTACTCCTTGACTACCTGGAAAACTCAAGAGTCTAATAATAAACTCTAACACATTGTTCAAGTTGTAGATGGCGGGGCATGCTTAACGTGTATTGACTTATAAGAGGCAATACGTAGAAGATTATGGTAATCTCAGGAAGATGTCTACGTTCCTTCTAGCGTTAGTTATATACCATGTGAAATTTCCACACTTACGGAATTAGCTGTAAACAACAAGAAGATTTTTTCAGCTACCTTACTCCGCATGACACATCTCACAAGACGTACACATCATTGCTAGCTCTGTCAGCATGATCTACTCAGTACGAAGAAGCTTATAACATAGTGCTCAGCACTCCTTCCAAATCTGCGCCTACAAATAGGACTTCAAGACCACATAGTACCTATATGTAGACATGAGATCGTATAGATTAGAAATCTTAACACTTTTATCCATCGAAGTAACTCTGATATATACATAACTAACGTAGTTCGACAAGGGTCTAAGGCTAGCGCACGCATTTTCCATCCCAACTAATTCCTAATTAGCGACATAGAAGAACATGCGCACTAAGAATAGGTAACTTCCCACTATGCAAAGAAAATCATTAGCAGCAATTCGAAGCCCGGCTTCTGCTCATTGTTACCCCTGTTTGACCGAACATTACTGCAATGTAACTTTAAGTTCAATTTAGTAAAATCACAACCTGTCTGAGAAAAGGCAAGAGTTGCTCCTCTGTCCTGCTTTGAGTTTCTAACACTCCGCGCACAACGCAAAATAGTTAGGATCTACTCCTTTAGCACTACGTAAACTATTCCTCTTGATCGCAGTCGATGCCGCATATCGACTGGTATTCAATTTCCTTTTCTTCTTCTAGCAAAGAAGCAAATTAATATTTTTTGAATGACTTCCCTTATGTTTCTATGTCTTGACTCCCGAAGCACCTATCGTTGCCAGCTAGCCGCCTAGCTGGCTAAAAGCCTTGGAACCCCTTTGTTTCAAATTTAAGATAATTACTTTTTCTGCTCTCTGTCTAATTTACAGTGCTTACACTGAACATAATTTTATATACTGGATAGTATGTCGGTTTATTTTAACCCGAGTCGTGGAAATAACTTAACCAATAAAAACTGACAAAGTCCTCATTTCTTTACAAGAAAGAGTTTATATACATGGCAAAGATAAGACTAGGTAGTAAGTTTTACTTGTGATAGTTCAATATATGCAACTTTTAAACCACATTTCCGACTTCGTAGGAGTATTGTAATTTACATGTAGGCCAGCACTTGTATTTAGTACATATAGCACAAGCACTATTCGTAAACAATACCTACTTTTTAAAAAAAATGCATTTATATAGACATCGAAATTTATTTAATTCAGCATGAATAAAAATTCCACTAATCGCAAGATTCTTATTGTACTCATCATGATAAAGTCTTCACTCCATGTCTTGCATCTTCTAAATTCAAGCAGGCAGGTATCTAATCGATAGATATAATTTCTACTAATTTTATTATTCTTTCTATTGTAATTCAACACAGATATTTTATTTTAAAAATTTGATATGCATCATCCATATTCGCATAAAATACTTCAACTTTGACATTCTTCATGGCTACAAATAAATGTCTAATAACGTATTTTAACACGCTTCTTGTAAAGAACTACTAGCATTGTAAAACACAATTAAATATTTGAATGTAAATATATTTAAACAAAATTAAATAAGTCTGCTATTCTACGAATAAATTGTTTATTTTATCATACTTATTCTCATAAGGAGTCCGATTCCATCTAATTTATTATCAACAATTAACTCGACAATAACCAAAATAAAATGATCCGAATAATTATTCGCAGAACAAGAAAATTAAATATATTAATAAGTTAGTAATCTCACGATATCTTTAAGTACGAATTATAATATTTTATAGCTGAGAATTTTAGTGCTATATACGGGAAATGTGATCTTTTGATCAAAGGTTTTATAGTACTACTATTTATCATAGTGAATGTACATCGCACAGAGAATACCTAAAACGATCCAAAACAACAAAAATTTATATACGTTACTAACCAAACAAGTAAAAATAACTGTTTATTATAACGCAAACACTCCTCATATTTTAAAATATAAATAATGGTTATGGTATAAGAACAGGCAGAAGAGTATTTACTTATCGAATATTCTAAGCCCTATACATAAATCACTTATGATCATAGGATCATAACTTACCAAGTAATCCATCATACTGGGAATCCAGTTAAACATGGATGATGAAAACCAAAGTTTTGATCAGATTCAGTATACATTTAAATACATCTATGCTCTAAAAACTAACATGAAATAATCGAGTAAAATACACAAGATAACAATAAGGGACCTTTATGGGTTAGCCTTAATCATTCTTAGTTTGTTATCGTTATCTCATGGCATATACACCATATAAATATTTCTACACCCTAAAAACAACCGTACAAACGGCATATACTAATCTGCGAAATAAAAGATTATTCGATTTCATCACTCATACTCTCGCAACTCAGCAAGCATATAAAAGACATGACGTCATTTATAAAAGATAAAGAAATAATAAAGCTGATCGGCTTTTTATAAAGAGGTAGCATCCACGCTACCCTCATCACAAGATGAGTAACATACTATTTCAAAGTAGTGCCTGCTAACCGCTATATTTTTATAAACATAGCTTTAACTCAAAATAAGTCATACTACATGTTCCATCTCTAATAAATGACAACATATCAATAACATTTTATTGAGAAATAAAGCCCTAAGGCAATAGGAAGCTGCCACCCTCAAGATCTATCAGATCAATATTCAAAATCTAGCCTAACTGCATGTAAAGGGGCTCAAATATAATGCTCTAATTATAAATATAAAGTATATCCACTACATCATAGAGCTTTATTGTCCAACCTACTACTCCAGTGAGTAGTATAGGTTTATTTATACCTGGATCATACATGAACTTACAACAATCATTGTACGAAACATCATAAAATAAATTATAGTGTACTATATTTTTAATTACATTTATTTCTATGTGTACTGTATATTCTTTTGCACGATCAGAATGAAACAAGCCTACAGGTCGCCACATGCACCTGATAAAGATCAGTTATTTCCAAAATCAGCCGAGCACGACACAAGCGATAAGTGCTATAACCTCATTTTGCTGCGTAATCACTCTACGCAACAGAATCGATTCACAAATACCGCTACATTCGGGGTGTATATCCTATGAGCGCCAGGTATACTTAGGAATGTTATCTAAATCTTCTTGTATCACGTGCGAATTCAATATGAAAAAGTTTGATACTAAAACTTTTCAGGATCTGATCCTGACACTACAGTATTACTGGGCGAGTCAAGGTTGCACCATTGTTCAGCCATTAGATATAGAAATAGGAGCAGGAACCTCACACCCAATGACTTGCCTACGCGCACTCGGCCCAGAACCCATGGCAGCTGCGTACGTGCAGCCTTCTCGTCGCCCGACCGACGGGCGCTACGGTGAAAACCCGAACCGTCTACAGCACTACTATCAATTTCAGGTAGTGATTAAACCATCTCCGGACAACATTCAGGAACTCTACCTCGGTTCCCTTCAGGCACTGGGGCTAGACCCAAAGATTCATGATATTCGCTTCGTTGAAGACAACTGGGAAAATCCCACCCTCGGCGCTTGGGGTCTAGGATGGGAAGTTTGGCTCAATGGCATGGAAGTGACGCAATTTACCTATTTCCAACAGATCGGTGGTTTGGAGTGCAACCCGGTTACTAGTGAGATCACATACGGCCTAGAACGTCTGGCGATGTACATTCAGGGCGTGGACAGCGTTTACCATTTGGTATGGAACCAAAGTCCGTTGCATATCACCACCTACGGCGATGTATTCCATCAAAATGAAGTAGAACAATCCACGTACAATTTCACCTATGCCGATGTGGATTTCCTGTTCTCCTGCTTTGAACAGTACGAAAAAGAAACGAAATTACTGCTGGCGCTAGCAAACCCATTACCACTGCCTGCTTATGAACGTATTCTAAAAGCTGGCCATACCTTTAACCTACTAGATGCCCGCAAGGCTATGTCAATAACAGAACGCCAGCGCTATATTCTACGCATCCGCACATTGACTAAAGCCGTTGCCGAAGCCTACTACCTTTCGCGGGCAGAGCTAGGCTTCCCAATGTGCAAACCGAGAACTCAGAACCAGCTATGAACCAATATACTTTCCTAGTAGAAATCGGAACGGAAGAGCTACCACCAAAGTCTCTTCGGTCGCTCGCAAGCTCCTTTTCCGATAACTTTACGACTGAGCTAAAAAATAAAAACCTTAAACACAGCTCAATCAATTGGTTTGCTACTCCTCGCCGTCTGGCACTGAAAGTCTCTAATCTAAGCGCAAAACAAGCTGACGGCATCGTTGAAAACCGCGGACCGGCGATCAATCAAGCATTCGACGCTAAAGGAAAACCTAACAAATCGGCTAAAGCCTGGGCTCGAAACTGCGGCATCACGGTCGATCAAGCCGAACACCTAGTGACAAATAAAGGTGAGTGGCTTCTGCACCGTAAGCACGTCATAGGGCAGCCTGTACAGCATCTATTAGCCAACATGGTCCATAGATCGCTATCTCACTTACCGACCCACAAGCTGATGCGCTGGGGCAATTCTGAGGTAAAATTCATACGTCCAGTGCATACTGTAACTCTTCTTCTTGGCGAAGAACTAATCTATGGCAGCGTGCTAGGAATTAAATCCTCTCGTACGATACGGGGTCACCGCTTTATGGGCGAAAAGAACTTCGCCCTCGATAACGCTGATCAGTACCCACAGGCCCTACTGGAGCGCGGTAAAGTAATCGCGGATCATGAAGCACGTAAATCGCTGATCAAACGCGAAGCCGAGATAGCTGCAGCAAGGATTGGAGGTAAAGCCGATCTAAACGAAAGCCTGTTAGAAGAAGTCGCTTCGCTGGTAGAGTGGCCAGTTGTACTTACGGCAAAGTTCGAAAAAAAATTCCTAGCAGTGCCAGCAGAAGCGCTGGTATATACTATGAAAAATGACCAAAAGTATTTTCCAGTATACGACAGAACGGGCAACCTGCTCCCTAACTTTATCTTCGTGGCTAATATTGAATCCAAAGACCCACAGCAAATTATCTTCGGTAATGAAAAAGTGGTTCGCTCGCGTCTGGCAGATGCAGAGTTCTTCTTCAACTCTGACCGTAAAACCCGTCTAGAAGACCACCTACCACGTTTAGCAACTGTACTCTTTCAAAACAAATTAGGCACTCTCCGCGATAAAACCGATCGCATTCAGACGTTGGCTGGCTGGATTGCGAGCCAGATTGGGGCAGACGTCACCCACGCTACCCGTGCGGGCCTACTCTCGAAATGCGATCTAATGACCAACATGGTGTGCGAGTTCAGCGACACACAAGGTGTCATGGGGATGCACTATGCTCGTTATGGCGGTGAAGCTGAAGACGTCTCAGTTGCACTGAATGAGCAATATAAGCCACGCTTTTCCGGGGATAGATTACCCAACTCACGAGTTGCCTGTTCAGTAGCCATTGCCGACAAAATAGATACATTAGCCGGTATCTTTGGCATAGGACAACAGCCAAAAAGTAACAAAGATCCGTTTGCACTGCGCCGTGCGGCACTAGGCATACTGCGGATTATCGTCGAAAAAAACCTACCACTAGATCTAAAAAATCTGACCGAAAAAGCCGCATATCTTTACGGTAACAAGCTAACTAACTTCAAAGTCGTTGAAGAGGTGGTGGAATTTATGTTCGGCCGTTTCCGAACTTGGTACCAGGAAGAAGGCCATCAGCTAGACACTATTCAGTCAGTGATGTCGTGCCGGCCTACCAAGCCAGCTGACTTCAATGCTCGTGTTAAAGCAGTTACTCACTTTCGAACTCTAAAAGAGGCAGCAGGGTTGACGGAAGCAAACAAACGTATTTTAAATATCCTAGCTCAATCTAGGGAGAAATTAAACGACCATGTACAAGCTTCACTATTACAGGAAGCCGCTGAATATCAGCTAGCGAGCCGGCTCGTGGTAATCAGTAAGAAGTTACAGCCATATTTCGACTCTGGCAACTATCAGGATGCATTAGTGGAGTTAGCCACCCTACAGCAGCCGATAGATACTTTCTTTGAAAATGTCATGGTGATGTCCAAAGACGACGCACTACGTCTGAACCGTTTGACACTACTGAGTAAACTGCTTGACCTGTTTTTACAGGTGGCGGATATTGCAGTATTGCAGTAACTGGTGCTTGGTGATGAGAAGCCGCTTTAAACACCTTTATTACTACTAGTAACTAACGGCGATAGCAGCAAACATTGATCGATAAGATCACAAGGGTTGTTAGATTTATCTAACAGTGACATTCTATCCATCCTGTATTTAAAAGAAAAACGTATAACGCGCAAGTAAAGATTTCTGATCCTGTAAATTTAATGCACTCTGTATCATGCACAGAGCTATTTACCTCAAATTATCACCAGTAATTCAATGCCGTTGCTAGGTGAATCTGCTTCTCAAGTACTGAGATAAAATCTATAGCCTTAATTTAGCACAAACTGTAAAAGTAATGTTCTGCTTACTAATGTTAAATTTCTGATGATAACCTAACCGCTTATCACATACTACACCCTCAACCGACTCTCTTACAAAAAAGATACAAAGAAAAAAATCAAAGTTCCAACAACTAATACAAAATATTCATAAATTAAATTTTAAATGAATTCACACAAATCATTTAATACCAACTTCTAGTTAAAGGGAAGATATTATTAACTTTTAACCACTGCAGTAGTTAAAAACTAGCAGAGATACACGTTATCCGGTGGGGTCAGCCCTTTCATTCATCACTATCCCTGATATGGCTGAGTGATCCACATTAAGCAACAGATTATTTATTTTCATTAATTAATTCAATTATAAATAACCTAAGCTAGCTATAATTACATAACGCCATGGTATTGAATCTTGCACCAAAACAACAATATTTTACTGAAAATAAAGAAACCAATTCATCCATTAAGGCAATAACTTATTCCAATCAGGTCACAGGATTTCATCCACTCTCGGTTAATCCCCGTTATTATTCTTAATAATACACACACTATTAGCTCTTAAAACTTATGGCAATAAAATCATCATATTATTCTTACAGAAAAAGAATTCTATATGAAATCACTTTCTAGGATTCCTATCATCACCTAAAATACTTTCTAATTCACATATAAATAAATAATAAACTTAACAAATTAACTTTCTTGGTTTGTACGACATCTACTTGCGCAGATCCTCGTAATCACTAAAACAGTAATATTAGATATAACATGTGATTTACGTGATAAGCGTATATGATATTTAACTAATTATACAATACGATAGGATTAACTATGCATCCCGACATAAACAAAGCTGAAATTACATGCTAGTGATAATACGATCCTCTGTCCGCGATAAATATTTAATGAATAAAAATGTTTTATGTTTTTCAAGAAGCAAGAGGTTTGAATTAGTCTTTAACTACTTAATCAGTTATTTAACTTTACCCAAAGTGAGGATCTTTATCGATGAAGTTAGACTAACTGTTCTACTCATCCTTACCAGGATGTCCAAAATAAAGCCTCCCCATGCTTTGTGTCACTATCGCCAGCATGGAAATGACCGGTATCGGAAGCATGGTCATCATATTTATGCCCTAATTATCCGACCTATGAAGTGGTTGGACAATTATTCATCTTTAAGCCTAAGTAGAGAGTCCGATCAAATTTCCTTCGAGAGACTGGTGAGACCTTGGCCGTAGGTCTTACCGGAATTCTACTGTCGATCTTCATCTTCCTAAGTATCTGCTACTTCTGGCAGGCTTGCCAAAATTACTTACATCTAGTATCCAGACTGTAGTGTCTAAGCAATAACTACCACTGATATCATCTTAATTAAACTGAACAATATTATTCCTCAAGGACACATTCAAACACTGGCCATTATTAAAAAACAAACATGCAGCAGAGATGGAAACAGGCAGATCGGTATACTTCTTGTTGCAAGCACACTAGATACAGGTTATATACCGGTATAATAACACCTGATTTTCTTTTTAACTGAAACACAAAGCCAATATTGATAAGAGTCATTTATTTTCTACTAGACTATATTAATTCTGCAGTTTCCCAGTTGCAAACCTATACTTTTATTATAATTAAACTGAATAAATATTGCGCTAGTCATATCATTTAAGCAAAATTTGATAACCACAGGAGAATACGGAAATGATGCTAAAGGACTCGCGGGTCAATGCCAAACTTTCATTTACGTATCTAAAACAACAAGTTATTAATACCAAGAAGACGTACTCAATGCCTAGTTTATTTATTTGCAAAGCAAATTGCATTTAGCTATGTCAATACATAAACTAGTCCTGCAGGAAATACATTGCGCTACTCATTTAATAAATTAATATCACATATCAAAAAGACTAATGAGTAATTGAATTATGAAAATGGCCTATATGAAATATATTAGGTTTATTCCACTTTCTTGCTTATTTTAATGTGTTTATCTCTATTAATAGCGGATAGTTAAGTCCAGAGAGCAGGTAGTAGTTTATGACATTATATTCATATTTTATTTCTTTCTCTATGAATAATATTTATTTATGATTCTATGAGTTTCATGTGCTAGAGATGCGTAAGTGTACATCCTCATACTTCATGAAAAATTGACAACACGATAGATGCAAGGAGCGAACCACTCTCATACTAATAATACATATAACCTTGAGTCATATTAATTGATACTAGAAGTCGATTACATTAACTTCAATATTCAATAAATTTATTTGTATAAAGAATACCACCTAAAGTCACTCAGAAATTATAATTATATAGTTATATAATAAAATTATATTAACGAAACACTATCGCATATAGCGTTGAGATAATTTTTATTTCCAATATAACTAATAGGAATGTCCGTTTATCGCTAACAGGGACAATGCTTCTATTGCCATCAATATAAAATACATAATGAGCGTTTCTTGTTTGTCACAATTAAAGTAAAAAATAAGAAGTAGAATATTTTCATCCGAGCAATTAGTTAGATTGTATGTTTAATTGCAATATCATATACAACAAGTTCTAAACTTAGACTTATATCTATCACCATTCCAGCTCAGGATCATAAAAAGAATTTTTAGTAAACTGACCTACGCAATACTAATATCCCTCTTCTAGACAGTTTTTATTTAACAGAGCAACTGTTATTACCGCTAAATGTTTATATACTAATTCAGAATATAAAGTTAATATAAAATCAGGGAGATTCTATTTATAGATGATTTAGTCACCGACTGTAGACCTACATTCTTATTTCTTTATTATTAACTCTATTACCTTTTAATCTACAAGCATAATCACTAGTACAAACGAGGTAACGCAATTCGGTGTATTAAAAAATACAGCAATGTTTTTAAAAGCTCCAGCCCTCCAATAACTACGATAAACGGACAAGAACAATAAAAGGATTATTTTACTCCATTAATAATTTTATTATATTCCAAGTAATCCATAGATTTGATCTTGTTACAGAATACAACTAATATTTTTAAAAAGAACATCAAAAGATCAATTTTTATTATAGTTCCTAGCTACAAGCGGTTAAAGAAACCAAATGAAGAATGTCATAGTTCTTTTAGTTATTAGCGACGTAGGAAAACAAATCAAGGAACAGTGTTCCTGTAAAGTACGGTGATTTTAATATCATAAGCTAGGAGTGTTAATATGAAGCAAGCTAACGAAGTTAAAATTTATAACATCAGGCCTGAAATTAGGCGACTAGTGCTATGACGCTAGCCAAAAATATTAAACCTATATAAAGCAGCCTATTTATAGTAGCTATACACCTGTAAAAAACTCACTTATATTCTATTTTATATTGCGGTAAGTAAACCTATGTTTATTAATAAACACGACAGTTTTCTCTAAAGAAAACTTGCATCTATAATAGAACTTTATTCTTTCAAATCAATAAAATTCATATGGATAATTTATCCGGAAAAACCACTACTTAGGGCAGCATATTTTATAAGATCAGATAGGGATCTATCCAAATTGACACAATGAATATGAACTTGACTTTGAAACAACCTAAATACCCACTAGTTCTGATAACAAAACTCTTACCTGTTTAAAAAAACATTTCTTAACTCACACTCCTTCATAAAAATTTTAGTAATGACTTGATATAATTTTAATGTTTAAATTCGCAACTACAATAAACATTGTACAGATCCCTGTTAATGACTCTATAGGTTCTATAGAAAACCGCTCCTTTTTTATATTTAGCCATATGAATAAATTTCACTGTATACAATTTATAAATATTTAATATACTAATTCCTTTAAGCTTAGCTATCGCTATTGCCATCAATTTGATCTAACTTGTGATATAAATAAGACCTACGCTTTTCTATAAAAGCCTTAAACTACATTAAATAATCCAAGTAATTAAACAAAACCTGCTTATTCTTAATAAGCCATTTATATTTTATATTGAATGGAGATTAACATAAAAAGATCATTAAACGCTGTCTGTATTAACTGATATTCTTAGAGGTCATTTGAAACCAGGTAGATCCTATGTATAAAGATATAATCCACCCCTTACTACACCATACTGGCACTATCAAGATAGTGATTCACGCAATGTTTTCAAACAAGAATTCGTCACATAAATATAATCGACTTAAGCTCGTGACTAATAAGTAAACCATAAATTTCTTGCTAGAGAGCAAGACCGATACACTTGTCATAAGCAACATTCTTTTACCTTCCTCTAAAATAATAGCTATGCGATAAAGGCCAAAAGACGTGCAATATTGCAATGATAGCGGATAACCAGTACAAGATTGAGGATGATTTTAGAAGCCCATATAACTACTGACACAGCTGACGGAGTCAGCCGGTGCTTTCAGATATTTACCGCAAACGCAATCTCAATATTTCTAGTAAAACAGAAATCCCTGTCGGGCATACTGAATTGATTAACTTGATTTACGCTGATATAGTTAGAGGCTAATACACACAATCTGTACTACAGGTCGCTTTCCACAATCCGGAAGTATGATATTAATATCTCGATTCTCTTAATTCACAATCAGTGGTACCAAAAAAAACAAACTAACTGACTTATTGTTAACTCTTCTCATATTAGCGAAATCGTCCATAAACAGAATAAGTCCCAAGAAAGTATCCAAACGTGCCTGATCTAAGCTCCCAGACAGCACACGGAGTCAATATGAATTGAAAGGCAGCACACCTACTTCACAGGTATACTGCTGCTACCATCAATCATCTCTATGGAGATCGCTTACAATATTAATGACATACTCCAGAAAATTCAGACCAATTCCCTAAAAATCACCACTCAATCAATTATTACAAACCTAATAACCTAGCTATTTTTCAAGGGAAATGTCATTATATTACGTATATTATTGAATGCAATTTCAACCCTATAGGAGACTATCTTATTTAAATCAAAATACTTTATCAAAAGATATTTGCAATCAACTAAAATAAATGAGAACACGTGGTGATGTTCTGTTTTCAATCCCATTCCATGCAGGTACTAACTTATATATTTATAATAATTATTTAAGAATGATTTGATTAGGTTAGAATTACCTGTGTGCAGGTAATATGCATTATTTACATTTTCAGAAAGTATAATTTAGTCGTGAAATACTATCACATTGTCTATTTCCTGCTAGCCGCGCATCCGAAATACAATACTGAATAAATTATTTGTAGCAAATCACGTAGATTATATCATAAACACAGGCTATTCATACTTGGCTATTTTCGGTTTATAATAAAACCGTTTAAAACAAAAGAAAATATATCAGATTCAGTAATTAACATAAAATCGCACTAACATAACAAACGATTCTTTCTTGATGTTAAAAGCAAGTAAAGAGCGGGATTTTGATTATCAATAAAAGAAATAAAAAATAAAACCCACACCTGCACTTACAATATAAATGAACTATCAATTAACTAATTAATAAAGAAATATAAGCTCATCTGCTATATAGGGGCTATATTCAATCAGCGATTCTATGCTGCACACTAGTTAGTTAATTACCGTAATAACAACCGTGTCAGGCTCACAAAATATAAAATGAATTCCTACGTGTGCATTGTATTACACCACCATTAATATCAGGACAAACCTTTAAACCCATATTTAAAAATTAAATATATTATAAAATAGTATTGAAACATGTATCACAAACAAATTTATAATTTCAACAGAACAGTTCTACCCAAACAGCAGTAGTTAGTCATATTTTTATATTATCTCAATCTTTTTATTTTAAGTAAACACCTATATATATCAAAGCATGGCATACTTGCTTGTTTAATGTTATATTAAATAAATAATCAAGTCACGCAACTAATCACAAAGTAGCACCTAATTTTATTTTCTTTCATGTTCCTCTGTTAAGAGGGTACGATTTTAGTACATTCAGCAGGCATCTTCTCCATCAGAGACTCATTTTAATTCGCACAATAAATAAGCATGTATCTTTAATATGCACGCATAAATACCCAATAAAATCTTCTATTGATCACCAATACTTTTGGTATATTAACCAATAGACTGTAGGTAAAATTTATTTGAATATAAATAAATATCGCATAAAGTATGTTTTATTTTTACTTTCCTATTTATTTAATTAATATAAGTTTATTTATATTTATTTTCTAAACCATTCACCGGTTGGTGTGTCTTTTATTGTATACGGAAAGAATTAACGGGAGTTGATATTTAAAGCGCGTCGAATATTGACCCTCCTTAATATAATTATATAGATTTATTGTACGGATAAATATCCACCATTGAATATAACTTATCTTCATTAATAATTTTATTACTAGCAATAACAATCTCTAACTTATGATTTTGTAGACGAAAAATTAAATATTTTGTAATTAATATAAACATTCAGAATTGAGATTTAAATTTATGCAAACGCAATCTGATTTCTTCTGCTCATTTATTTATAAATAAATGAAAAGAATATACTAGATAAGATCTAAAAATTGAAAATTAAACACTTTCCTGTATTTAGAATACTAAAAATTATTTATCATCAATACCAATAAGCGGTTTATTACATTGTCTGACGATTTCATCAATATAAATAAAACCGATATCTTAGATAGAGTTACGAATAACAGGCTGTTATTCAGTACATTTCATTTATATAATAAATGCAATTCCAAAATCACGTATTCAGCTCATTGATTCACTGCACGTCGAGGTATTTAATCTTAACAGATCTGCCTTACCTAGCTCTATAGCGCTGTCTAGTAATAGACATACCAAAAGAAAGTAATTTCTTTATGTAAGATCATGCATCATAAAAATAAAAGATCACTTAAATTAATTTTCAGATATCTAATAGCATTCTTTTATTTTTAGATTATAACATCAGGTCATCTTTCATATTAGTACAAATTATAAACCAGTCTAAGTAAAATCCTCAAGTTCTGTTGACATAGAACACTACCTACTAGTCTTCATCTTTATAATATCAGGCCAATGTTTAATTCTTCCTAAGTTGTAACCTAGCAATGTTGCATGCAATTAATCTTTGAACGCTACATAACCCTGCATAAGGTCCACATACTTTTTGAAATCTCTGACTTTTTAGTTGTCATCTGCTATTCTGCCGACATCAGATTCTCCACGAGTCCATGGTCGTATAGTATATACATACTCTTATCGGTTGCTTAACAAATCAAATTGTTACCATGCCAGGGTCAGAAGACTCATCCAAACGTACATTCATACAAGCCTCAAATTGCAAAATCAGTTTCCATATTACATTTTCTAAAGAAATTGGCCACACAGATACACCAGGAAAATGTAGTGAGATTCCTGAGCGTTAGGGCTATCATAAGGCTGCTGGCACCGCATCTGATGCATTTAACAAAGACTCATCTACTAGAAACAACTCCAACAATAAGTTGTAAAATAGCTGACCTTGCTGGGTAACCTGCCAATATTCCGACGTCTCTTGTAGATAACCTTTCATCAGTGCTGCTTCTAACTGTGGCAGGATAGTGCTTTCCTTCAGTCCAGTGTAGTTGACAAAATCGGAACGAGGCACGGGTTCTAATAGGCGGAAACGGTTAATAAAGAATTCAAATGCCCGATCCTCTAGTCGCACTTCATTCTCTTTATCCCTATATTTTCCCTGCATAAAGCCACGCGGATGTTTAGTTTTAACTATACGCAATATGCGTCCATCAGTGCAAGTCAGTTTACTGTGCGCACCGCATCCGATGCCTAAATAATCGCCAAAACGCCAGTAATTGAGATTGTGCTGACACTGATAACCTTGCTTAGCATAGGCCGATATTTCATACTGCTGATACCCAGCAGTACTTAGCAATTTATGACCTTGCTCGAAGATCTCCCATAGTAAGTCGTCGTCAGGCAAAGGCGGCGGGCACGCACCAAACAAGGTATTTGGCTCAATGGTTAACTGATACCAGGATAGATGAGGCGGGTTGAGGACGATTGCTTGGCCTAGATCATCCAGCGCATCTGCTAATGACTGACCTGGCAGGCCGTGCATTAAATCTAGATTAAAACTGCGCAGACTAAGGTTAGCTGCCAAATGCACAGAACGTTTAGCCGCTTCCGGCCCATGGATGCGCCCTAAACGAATTAGCTTCTCCGAATTGAAGCTCTGCACTCCAATCGAAATACGATTCACACCGGCGTGCAGATAGCCACTAAAGCGATCTGCTTCAATACTACCAGGATTAGCCTCTAACGTAATCTCAGCATCATCGGCAACACAAATACGTGAGCGTACGCCGTCTAATAACGCCTGAATTGCTTCGGGGCTAAATAGGCTAGGAGTACCGCCACCGATAAAAAGAGTACTAACTTCACGATCCCCCGTCAGCGGCAGATCAGCATTCAAATCAGCCAACAGGTGATTGATATACTCTTGATGAGGCACCTCTCCCTTTAACGTATGCGAATTAAAGTCACAGTATGGGCATCTCTGCACACACCAAGGAATGTGAATGTATAAACTCAGCTTAGGAAGCTTAAGCATTGCTTATCTAGACCTAGCAGACAATGGAATGGTCTGCTAGGTCTAGCCTGCTGGCAACCTTCTAACACACTAAGTGTGTTATTGAAATTTTCCGGCAAGAGGAGTTACCCTTTACATAGCTATAAAAGAAGTTTGCTAGTCCAAGCAGAAAAGGACAGCCTACGTTTGTAATCACCGGTAGATCGGTGCTTTCTGTGTCGGGATCGACCACCAGTTTGGGTTTTAAAATATTTAAATCAAACCTCGGTTTCTAGATTACCTAACTCCCAAATTTTGCGTGAGTTTCTGGTTATTAAAACAATGTTTAAAGAAGCGCCACTTTTATAAAATTCAATTATACTGTGTATATAAGCGGAACCGCATCCAGGATTTATCTCGGATAAATGATCCCTAATTATTTATCCCACTAAAGCTAGTCTTTTCAAGCAGAAAATTACTCTTCTCTATTTTGAATAGTTTGGAGAAGTAGTTAATAAATAGAGATGGAACTGACTGTCGAGTTCTAGGAGATAATAGCAATTTTAACTTCACATATCATGCCACCCGATGTGCTGATTTCAGTTCATTAACGGCTTGATATATAGCCTGATTATCAGTCTCTCTACGACAGGAATGCCCGCCCTTCAGAGTAAGAACCAGAGTTCGCCCAAAAGATCAATACCCAAGCAATTGAGCAGATACAGCATCAAGATCACCACCATAGTGGAAAAAGTGATGCTTCCCATCCCGGGAATGACACGACGGATCTGTACCATTAAAGACTCAGTCAACTGGTAGATCACATAATCAATCGGGCTTTGGTCATGACTAATCCAACTCATCAACCCACGAGCAAGCATCACACAAAAGATCAAGTAACCAGAAGATTTGACTAACGAGATCAAACCAAATAAACAATTATAGATGTTGAGTGATATCGTGCCCCCCTGGATCACCAACAGTAGTTGGTACTTGATAGTCATTAGTAGAAACGCCAGCAGCAATGCTGGGCTGTCAATTAGTCCCCGCGAAGGTATGATGCAGCGAAATGGAGCAAGCATTGGTTGGCTGATCTTGATCACAAACTGTGAGACAGGATTATAACAGTCGATCTGTATCCACCGCATCCAAGTACGAAGTAGTAGTACTATCACGTAAAGATCAATAACAGTTTTGACCAAAAATGTTAATGTTAGCATAACATATGCCCTTATTGTTAAAATTATATTATTTAATGTGTTTTCTACTTTATGCGCCCATAATAGTCGCTGCTGTATAGCTTTGGCTACATTTTCTAGCGATTGCTATTGCTGGAATACCTCACTACTTCAGCGCTGGTGACACCTTGAGCAGCGACTCCACAAGCAGCGTGGATAATTCCGTATCCGAATTATCTTTCGCTAATTCGCAAAATAAGACGCTTTCCACACCAGATCACACGAAGGTTAGTCGTTAACCCAAATACTCTCTTTCCTTTTTTATTGCTTCTATAAAAAGAATAGACTAAGCGGTGCCTGCCTGTTCCATCGGTAACCTATAGATACCGATTTCATTCTTAGACCAGACTACTTCCCAAGCAGACTCATCAGATAGGCAGTGTCTTCACGATCCTGCAGACTGACCTAGGGTTATGAATTAAGCCATTCTCATCCCGACACCAAATCGTTATGAGTGCTTGTAATAAAGCACAGGCAGCTTAGCCTACCGTCTGCACAATCGACATTGCTCCAGAATGAATCGCACACCTCCTCTATTATTTCTTGCTTACAAACCAGCCACATAACTCGTATTCGGATAAGTTAGACTATTAGCGCTACTTCTTACAATATCTCAGCTTGCCATACGTGTACATCCCAGTGCTTTATTAAGAGACGCCTACACGAATAAATTTAGCCTAATAGCCGGCCCAAGTTGACCGGGCATGATAACGCGCGTGCCTGACCCGGCACCATAAAGGTGATCTTTTGATATTTCAGCAAACCCCTCTCTCTTTGTAAGGTGCGTAAATCATTACGGTGGATACAAATAGGACTGTGAATACGTACTATGGTTCTGCCTACCACTATCGCTTAAGCCAAGCAAGAGCAGCAAATCCAGTAACCATGCTAGCTTTCCTCTACTAATCGCTAATATTTCTTTAGATCACCACATTAATCCCGTACTATCATTATGGGCGATGACCATTCAGTCGATCGACGCGACCTAACTGATCCATGACCTCGTAACAAGAGAAATACTCAGCCAGGCAATGCTTCTGACTCGTTTCTAGCGAAACGATAAAGTATCATTATAGCGCGCGCCCCTGGCTGAAACGCAGCAACATACTGAATTTTATTCACCTCTTACTGGACATACTTTAAAGACCATATACATGGAATCGTAGAAATAATTGCAGCGATCAGCAACACACGTTTAGTTTTAATGACGTAACAAAGGTTGCTTTATGCTGGTGTGCTTATCCAGTTTTCAAATTGTCTCAATGTGATTTCTGAGATCCTGCAGATACTACTCGGAGAGTAGGGATCCTTCCCCTGGGGATTAATATAAATGTGGGGGAAGTAGTCGCCTTTATTATAAAACATAATTACCTATGATCTAGTGCCTTTGTACTAGCCATAAATAACGTTGCACATTCATGGGCAAGTATAATCCCTACAAAAAGGGATGGAAATCTACTTCAGGACCAGATTTAACTTAGTATAAAAATTTTTTGCCCCGTTCCCTATCTGGCTAAGAGCCAGAGAAGTAATAGCAGCCTAATTGCGTATGGAAATAACCAGGTACACCCGACTTCAGGCCAATGTTTTTATAACCAAAAGAAATCACTTTTGCACTGTAGCTAATGCCCAAACCTTGGCCTAAGGCTACAGAGGCTGATAACATCAGCCATACTACTTCGGTTCTCTCAGCGAGAACGTCTATGATGCTACTCAAACTACATACTCGCAGTGGAGGCGAATCAATAACTACTAACCATATTGACATAGATGAGAAAAGCAATGTATCGCATACTGACTGCACTAGTAGTTTTTTAGGGACGGTGATCGTTAAAAGCCTGCCATGCCCCTTTATCGCAGGCGGCTCACTTTGAGGCGCTAATAGGAATGTTAACAACTCGCAGTATGATCAGAAAAGGGAAACTATCAATTTAACAGCAATACTAAAAAGAGCATGCGGCCCAGCTTTCTGCCTTTTATAGGGCCTAAAACAGCAGATCGTCGCTTATTGACTTAGCAAAATAACGTGAATGTAAGTGGCTTTCTCCCTGCTGACGCTCGAACCAACTTTCTAGAATAACCACAGCAGAGGCAGCATCTACGCGTCCCTTAGATAAAGCGCTGAAGCCGGAACGATGAAATAAGTTAGCACGGGCCTCAATAGTACTTAATCGTTCGTCATGCAAGACAATCTGTACGCCTAATCGACCATGAAGATGATTAGCAAATTTTCTGGCCTGCTCGGTTACTCGCTGCTCACTCCCATCCATATTCAACGGCAGGCCAACCACTACAAGATCTGGGAGCCACTCTTTCAGCAGCTTGGCAATTTTCTGCCAGTCAGGTGAACCAGTCTGAGCCTTAAAAGAGGTTAGCGCACTAGCAGTTCCTATCAACTCTTGACCAATCGCCGCTCCTATGCTTTTTCTTCCGAAATCAAAGGCGATAACTGTTCGTGTATTCATTAGGCATGTCCTACCTGCTTAACGATTCTGCGAATATCCACGCCCAAACGATTGGCCGCCTCAGGCCACCGTTTAGCGATCGGCGTATGAAACAGAGTATCTGTGTCGGCTTCAAGGGTCAACCAAACATTTTCCCGCACCTCCTGCTCTAATTGGCCTCCTTCCCAACCAGCATAGCCCAACGCTACCAGCACATTATCCGGCTGTTCTGGAGTACCCAGTGTTCCTAGAACGTCTTTTGACGTAGTAATCATAGTTTGCTCTGAGATCGCCATGCTATAACCAAAACCTTGGCATGGTGTATGTAAGATAAAGCCGCAGTTATCTGCTAATGGGCCACCAGAAAATACCGGGTTTTCCAGATTAATTGCTGGATCTCGTGGAGAAGGTAAGATCTTCAGCTTGCTTAATACCATCGCTACCGTGCATTGCTCTAATGGTTTATTAATTACCAACCCCATAGCGCCATCTTTATTATGCTCGCAGATGTAAATAACAGATCGTGTAAAACAAGAAATCTGAACTGATGGCATAGCTATAAGCAAATGGTGCTGTAGATTCATGGCGTTATTAACGTAAGTTATGGAAAAAATAAACAATCATTAGTATGCGATCATACCCGTTACTTTTCAAGACATAGCCCATCCTAACACACATGCACTATTCGAAAGGGCAGTGGTAGTTGATACCCAACCGCGCTCCATATTCACTTCGCTGCCAGACGCTTTGCTATCGCATCCATTAGGATGCTCATGATAGAGCCTGGAAAGACTGCCTCTATCTCACGCACACAGGTGGGACTAGTGACGTTAATCTCAGTCAATCGGTCACCAATCACGTCTAAGCCAACGAAGAGCAGCCCTTTTTCTTTTAATGTTAAGGCAACTACACGAGCGATTCTCCAGTCACTCTCAGTTAGCTGACGCACTTCGCCGTAACCACCAGCAGACAGGTTACCTCGAGTTTCACCTTGAGCGGGAATACGCGCTAAACAGTTCGATACTGGTTCACCATCGACCAGCAGAATACGTTTATCACCTTCCTTAATCGCTGGAAGAAACTTTTGAGCCATACAAAAGCGCTGACCATACTCGGTCAGAATTTCGATAATCACTGGTAGGTTCGGATCATCGGGCTTGACACGGAAGATCGATGCACCACCCATGCTACCCAAAGGTTTGAGGACGATTTCACCGTGCCGCTGGTGAAACTGACGGATATGTGACGCATTTCTACTAACTAAGGTATCTGGCATTAGTTCAGGGAACCAAGCGGTGAATAGCTTCTCATTGCAGTCACGTAAGCTTTGCGGTTTATTGAACACTAGCGTACCTTTAACTTCTGCACGCTCTAGTATATAAGTAGCGTAAATGTATTCAGTATCAAACGGTGGATCTTTACGCATCAGTATCACATCCAGATCTTGCAAAGCTAGATCCTGCTCAGAATAAAAACTGTACCAACTTTCCTTGCTTTCTTTGATGCGAAGTAGGCGCGTACATGCACGAGCATCACCAGCGTGCAAATAAAGATGGTTCATCTCCATATAGTGGAGCTCCCAGCCACGGCGCTGAGCTTCAACCAACATCGCAACACTACTGTCTTTCTTGATATTGACGGAAGAAATAGGATCCATCACGATTCCAAGCTTAATCATCTTTTCTCCTTTATTCCCGATCGCGATACGCACCTATACAACGATACTTTTACTAAACGCTATAGTTTCTGTAAGCAGAACGCGTCAGGAAACGCCTATTAGTACATCCATGACCGATTTTTCCACAACTTTGTCTAAGGATTACCTGCTCTGGCCCTATTACCAGAGCAGGTAACCCTTAAACAAAAGATAAGTACTGATCCTAAGCTAAGCAGATGAATATAAGTGGATACTTAACCTGTCTTCCTGTTCTCTGTACCAGCCTTATCAAAATCGCCGCCCAAATTCCAGGTATGCGCAATTTAGGAAGTAGTATTCGCACGCAGCAATGGAGATCTTCTTTACTTTTAACTCTATTGTCAGACACTCTACAAAAAACTCAGCGCAGCCATACTCAGCAATAGGGATTTTGAACTCTATCATCTCACTAGGCAAGAGCTCTTTTCCAAGATCCAGATTGGGCGATAACTCAAGGTCTTTCAGACGTTCATAATTTAACTCTACCTGAAGCACTTTTCTTGCCCGCCAAGGCATTCCTGGCATCTAACCGCTAGTTTCTCCCTTCATTCATACTACCGCCTGATTATTTCTTATACGTAATACTCAACAACCTGTTTACCCCGCCTGCACGAATCAAGGTTATTTTTTATCGCCCTCAATAGCCGAACATACTAAATATTGGCATACGCATACCTTTCCACTGATCCTTACGAAAGGGGAAAGAGAGTTATCTTACCTTGAGATATAGATCTCAGTATATTAAAGTGATTTGCAATCATAAATAATAATTCCTAATGCTCCCACACGTGCAACAGTCCTATTTTCATTGGGAGAACAGTCGCACCAGAATGATTGTATTTATCTAAAAATAGACATTTCCCTACACTGTTTATGAAGAAAACACCGATCTATCAACAACGCCACCTTTCACACTTTCCCATACCATGTAGCAGGTATCCATGGAAACTCCGATCAAATCCCGTATCGCATTACCTTATGTAACAAACCGTCCATAAAATGAACGGTGCGAGCACCTTCAAAAGCGCAAAGTTCATGATATTTATAGAGATCAGAGATATAACCCATACTATCTAACACTGGGAATTAGTGGTATCAATATTCATCGCTCCTTTCACCAATATAAGCAAGGAGCACGTTTTTGGCTGTATGCTTACATCGTTCTCGGAAACGCTAGCCTGTAATGGGGGATGAGGTATGTTCTGGGCTAACTCCAGTGAAGAGCTTCCCTTTAGAATTAACTTTAAACCCGGAGACAAGAGCAACATCATATTTATCATAATGCCAGACCGTTAGTTTGGTAATTCACATGAAAACTAGAATCAGGCTATGCTCTCTTTTCTATTATCTTTCGATCTATGTTAAAATATTTCTAATTACGGTCGCTTTCGCATACTCAACAGCTATCCCTCTGAAGCTAGATTGCAAGCTCCCTCACCTTCGCATTAAGCCATGGTATTACGGTGATCTAAGAAATTTTATGGCTTTTGAATAGCCTCGTTATCAGTAATCGTTTGCCGTTTAAAACTGCATACATGAGTTCATATGACGCACCCGAAAAAATTTCAATCGATGCTGCTGCATCGACGTTATTGGCTAACCTGGTTTGGTTTAGTCTTGTTATGCTTGCTGGTTCAACTACCTTATCCACTATTACATCGGCTGGGTAAGTGGATAGGCCGCTTCTCCATGCGTTTTCTAAAACGCCGCGTCTTTATTACCCACCGTAACCTAGAGCTGTGTTTCCCTAATATGGATAAAGCGCAGCGCGAACGCAAAGTACTGGGTAACTTCGAATCACTTGGCATGGGCCTCATAGAAACAGGGATGGCTTGGTTCTGGCCAGACCAACGTATCAACAGGTGGTGTAAGGCTACCGGAATCCATCACCTAAAAATAGCACAGAAAAACCAACAAGGTGTGTTAGTGATTGGTGTGCATTTTCTATCACTGGAACTAGGTGGCCGGGCCATGGGCATGTACCAGCCGATGATGGCAATGTACCGCCCGCACAACAACAAACTGATAGAATGGGCGCAAACAAAAGGCCGCATGCGCTCTAATAAAGCGATGCTTGACCGGAAGGATCTACGAGGTATGGTGCGCGCACTAAAGCGCGGTGAAGCTGTCTGGTTCGCTCCAGATCAAGACTATGGTCCACGCGGGAGTGTATTCGCCCCGCTGTTTGCCGTAGATCAAGCTGCTACTACAAACGGTACCTTCATGTTGGCGCGCATTGCCAAGCCAACGCTGCTTCCAGTAGTTCTAATCCGCCGAGAAAAAGGACGTGGCTACGACCTGCTTATCCAACCAGCACTCAAAGATTATCCGATCACTGATCAGCTAGCAGCAGCTACCTACATGAATAAAGTATTAGAAAAAGAGATAATGCGCGCACCGGAGCAATATATGTGGCTACACCGCCGTTTCAAAACTCGACCATTCGGTTCTCCGCCTTTATATTAATCTGATAATGGCTAGCGATAAGGGGACTTGAAGATGCAACTAGGTGTAGGAGCTAAGATTTTGTCGATAAATAAGCGCCTCGTGACTACAAATCACTACGTCATTCCCACATATCTGCTACTAACCATTATGCAGTTTATACCCATTTTATTACTGTATTGTAGATCTGAGATAGCACTCCACTATAGCCAAATAATAAGATATGCCCAAGAATCTCACTTATTCAGTCTTTACCCCTAAATCAGAATAATCCTGTCAATACAACACTTCTTGCCAGAATTTTAAAACTCGCCACCTCACGCTCATGTAGCCTCGCTAAATGATATACCGATATTAAGAAAGCCCTATTGTTCCTCATGGGGAACATCTATTCTTTGTTTTTTAGAATTCAGCAACACTAAAGCAGGACCGGTTTCCTCATATCGTATAAATAGATCTGCGGAAATGGCTAGACAATGGACCCCTTAGGGTTACAGCCAACTTGAGAACCCACTTGGAATATATTTAACATCCTCAATAACCAGTTTAAACACTAAACGACTGAGATTATCACCAACGATCTTAAGCACTGTTTATCCCCAGACAGAAATGCGATTATGATGGCCGGAGATGCCCTTACCAGGGCATAAACCTATAAATACCACAATTAAAAACAATAAGATACTCACTGAAAATATGCGTATATTCTTACGGGCATCCACCTTATATCCGTAAAGGTATATTACCGACGAACGCTATTCAATTGTTAAAAAGCATGATCCTCGCAGCTGATACAAGACATTCAAAGTATTCAAAGTAAATAATGAAATTATTAGAAGGGATTTATCTAAACACCAAGCATGCTCACAGCATAGAGTATATTAATCTGGTATTGATAGCTGACAATAAACTACTTGATTATCGAATTCGGTAATTAATTAGAGACTCGCATTAATATAATGGCAGTTACATAAATTCTGGACAGGTTCTTAACGATGCTAGACACCAGTTTTATGTGATTAGTACTATTGTAAAACTTTCCTACCTGTAAATATCAGGTATTATGTTACATAAAGCGGTTGAGTAGAACAACCGGTTATGATTGCATGCTTTCATAATGTCTTTCATTTAAAAAAATTACAACCCCTCACTATCCCGTTAACCTTGTTGCTCTCTATACCTGCTGAAAGATCACTTATATCCGGAGTACACCTCATATTAAAGAGAGATGCTAGCCTAGAGAAAGGCAATGGATAAATCTCTACACTCTATCGTTTTATTATCCGAGTTACCTGTGATTCATGCGAGCTTTTCGACAACTACATATCCTCGATCAACGGTGGCTTATAGATGGAATCTATATAAAGTAATAATACATGGAATTTCTTTATCCTACAGAAAATATATCCGGTCTTACCGCCAATTATTGATAGCAGCTAAAGCAATATTACTACCGAATTGCAATTATTGTTAGTGACCTCTATTGGTATAACTTTATCGTGCATTTGAAAACGACCTATCCGATTCTGCTCAGTCCACTTATTTCCTCAAAAATAAAGATAACCTATCATCTTGATGATAGCACACTTGAAGCGAGCAGCTATAAGTGTAATTGTATTTATAGACCAAATAAAATTCTGTCCCATACCTACACCCTATCTAGCGCTTCTTAGCTCAGCAAGCTAAATAAAAACCGTTCGCTCGGTGATTGAACATAGTTATGTTAAAATCGCCAATTTGGCTCTAGGAATAGTCTTTCAATGTATGCAGCTATCAATAAAAATCTACTAGTGCAAGCTAAAAAGCTCTGCCGGCAACGCAATGTGCGATTAACACCGCAGCGTCTGGAAGTACTGCGACTAATGTCACAACAACCCTCTGCAATCAGCGCATATGCCCTACTAGATTTATTGCGGTTTACCGAGCCACAAGCTAAGCCACCTACGGTTTATCGTGCGCTTGATTTCTTAATAGAGCAAGGTTTTATACATCGGATAGAGTCGACTAATAGCTATATACTATGCCCCCATTTTGGGACGCCGATGCACACCTCTGCGCTGTTTATTTGTGATCGCTGTAAACAAGTCAATGAGCGCACCACTAAGGGCGTGGAAACAACACTGAAAAAGCTGGCAGCAGAGGTAGGGTTTTCACTTCGCCAGAGTGTTGTAGAGGCACATGGTCTATGTACTGAATGTGTTGAGCGTGAAGCCTACGACAGTCAGCATGACTATCTCGAATACCCCTATTCTTTCAGAATCAAAAGGGAATAGGCTCGGTGACAAAGACCTCTTGCTAGCTATCATTACGCTAACTATAGCAGCCAATCCCATTATTCTTTGAATCCTTCTGATACTATGTGCGCTACTTGTGCTAATCTCCACTAATATTTTACCTCTTACGCCTTAGAGGCATATTCCCCTAGTAGGGGTTATACTTTTTTAGAAATCTTAATTCTTCTTATGCTGTATGCTAACCAGCATGTGCCTATAGCTTTGGACCCACCAAAGCAGCACACCAACTACTAATTACCCAACTATGGTGATTACAATCTGGTTTCTATCTATTCCCTAGACTCTTAAAAATCTTAACACATATCTAACGACCTCTCCGATACGCCATTTTGCATCTATATAGCGTTGCGCATCTATTCACCAGGACTAGCCCAATAACATTTTGATACAGACAACTATCCCATCAATTACCAAATGTAAAGGCTAGCTATGATAGCTAATCATAAGCGAGCCCACGCAGTATATTAGCGTTACTAACGCTGCCTCTACCTGCTAATTAATATACGAGGAGTATACCACAAAAGACCAACACCACCTGGCAACCCTGAGGAGAAACAGGATATTATATTTCAAGCAGCTAATAACACACTAATAGTATTAGCTGAATATAATGCGGCCGAATACTCAATATTTTACAACAGTAAAAGATAAACCAAGAAGGCGAATAAATACCTCATTATCTAGCGCCCATGCTAGACAATTTATAAACAGTCAAGCAGACTGAAGCAGAGTTTTAGTAAAAATTTCTGTATAATAAGCGCATCAGGTTTACCTGGCAAGGTTGCTATAAATCAATAATGACGCCATGCGCATACGCATTGCCAACCAGCCTAGCGCGTTCTTATGACCACTAGGCACCTAGCACTATATTTAGCAAGTTAGCAACCAGGAGCCAGATGCACTAGCGGGCATCTGGAACTCGAGTAAAAGTGAATTGAGTAAAAGCATATTGGAACATACGAGCGACTGCTGAACTTGCAAAGTGATAGATACAGTCGCACCTGTTCTTTGCCTTACTGTTACCAAAAGCAATCAGCAGAGCCACAGGAATCAGCGAGCAGCTAGCTAAGAGTATTATCAACCCACCCGCTTCTATCAATAATAGAAGCGGGTGGTGAAATCCTGTCAAAGCCGTTACGGGCTGTGCTGCCACTATTTGGCAACCACCTAGTAGCGGTTTGGCCCAGAAACACAGTATCAGCTTAGAAAGAAATGGTTATTAAATATTCTGATTTCCACAGCATCCAATAGCCCTGGTTATACAGTAACCTACTGTAGCGCTACCATCATACTGTATCACCTACAACGCCAGGAAATACATAACTTTATATTAGTTCGTGGGGAAGGCTAAGATGAGGTGCATGATGCAACATACCTATGTTAGTGCAGTATCTATATTAGATATAGTATAACAAAGCTGCCCAAAAGATGCTGCATGAATGAGGAGCATAACACTTTAGTTAGGCGTAACGCTTCATTTCAGTTAAAAGTGCGAATAACACCTACCAGCAAAACTGCGATAGCAAGATATCGCTTGTGCAAATCTATGGGAACTGCTTCCAATTCTTTTCAGAGAGAAACTCCACCATTTTAATTTCAGTTATTTGACGACCACTCAATCTTAAATCCACGTCACTATAACTTAACTATTTGTCACATCCTATCTTCATCTATTGCTAACCGATCGCCAGCCAAATGCCAATATCATTTATCGACATTTTGACAATCCGCATCAAGAAATCCGCCCTTGGTTTGAAAAAGAGAAAATATATCTCGTCGTAGCCTTTTAAATATCCTATTAACCCAACTAACTACTCTCCATCAGTTACGCCGCTAATTAGCGATAACCCTCTTCTTCGCCTTCCATCAAAGGGTGGCACTCGACATGCCGAAGATCATCTCAATGACTCCTTGCTAGTTAGCGACTTTAACTTTCCTTCGGTAAAATTAGGGAAAGAACTCTAGAGAACTAGAAATATCAGCAGGCATGAGTCGCATACCTGCATGCAAAATATAATCGGGAATCACTTTATCAAGATCTTTCTGTCTGCTAGGTGGCATGTTAGTTTGCCTTGCCCCCTAATTATTGATAGGGTATTATCAATACAGTGCTTATGTACGTAAATTCAGCTTGCCTGAATGTCAAAGCGATGAATGCATTAATCCGGGCGGTATATATCACTGAAATGAGGTGTTAAAACAAAGCGCAGACTAAGAAACAGAGCGAACACAATCCACAGGAGACCTTCTTCCTTATGCGCTTTCGTATCTCTAAAAAGTGAATGATATTCACTATAACCCAACTAATCACTACCTCTATAACGCTATTCCGAATCTTAACATCAGCGCCAGCACCACCGATCAGGTGAAGAATATACATGCTATAGCACCTATATTTAGTCGGATTATCTGCATAACCATTAAAAAATCACTAACACTAATTTCTGCAGGATAACGGCCTGTAAACAGCCAAGGATTAGCACGGTCTTTATACGAGATAGCCATCTTCTTTCATAAACCGGAACAAGGCAGTTTACTTGATTTCTATCCTTCTCTACCCTCTTGCGAGGTACATTATAAAAGATGCCTACATCCTTCACTAATATCGGATCTCGTTTTCCAACACTGCAGATTTGCTAGCTGGTTTCTGGTATGCTTCTTCTGCATTGCTAACAAGAGGCTTTACGTAGTTATGTTAAGTTGGCGAAAAATTTGTTTTCAATTATTGAATTTCCCACTCAAATTACTAGTAAGCAGCAAAGTTATCCCTTCCGATCCTGTTAGGGAGTTAAGATTAGATGCTTCGCGCTTAATTTTGTATGTGTTACCTTATAATTCTAAGACGGACTTACTAACGTTACGTATTCACTGCTTGGAGCAAGGTCTACCAGATCCTCTTGATCTGTTGGAAATTGAGGGAACAGTTCTCCCGAGATACGTGTTTATCCACAATGGCCCAACCCTGTTCCATTATCACACGCCGAATAAAGAGTCAATCAAGCTGTTCCACAACTATCTGGATCTGCACCACAGTCATCCAGATCTCAATATTCAGATGCTGCCTGTCTCGGTGATGTTTGGCCGCTCACCTGGGCGAGAAGGCCAAGACACCCCACACCTTCGGCTACTTAACGGCATGCAAAAATTATTCGCTGTACTGTGGCTTGGGCGCGACAGTTTCGTCCGCTTCTCCAATCCTGTTTCGCTTCGTCGTATGGCATCCGAATACGGTATAGATAAAGCCATCGCAAAGAAACTTACACGTGTGGCGCGAATGCACTTTGCGCGCCAGCGTCTAGCCGCATCAGGTCCCAGGCTGCCAGCACGCCAGGATCTGTTCAACAAACTACTAGCTTCTAAAGCAATCGAACAAGCCATTGAAGACGAAGCAAGCAGTAAAAAAATCTCCATTCATAAAGCCCAGCAGAACGCCAGGCTGTTAATGGAAGAAATCGCCGCTAATTTCTCCTATGAGGCCGTACGCCTTTCCGACCGCGTATTGAGCTGGACCTGGACCCGACTTTATCAGGGCATCAACGTTACCAATGCTGAGCGCGTTCGCCAACTGGCCCAAGATGGCCACGAGATTGTCTATCTACCCTGTCACCGTAGCCATATGGACTATTTGCTACTGTCATATGTGCTATATCATCAAGGGCTGGTTCCCCCACACATCGCCGCCGGCATTAACCTCAACTTTTGGCCAGCCGGGCCGATATTCCGTCGCCTAGGCGCTTTCTTCATACGCCGCACCTTCAAGGGCAATAAGCTGTACTCCACCTTATTCCGTGAATATCTCGCTGAGTTGTTCAGCCGGGGTTATTCGGTAGAATATTTTGTGGAAGGTGGCCGCTCGCGCACAGGTCGCCTCCTAGAGCCAAAGACAGGAACTCTATCGATGACTATTCAGGCGATGCTACGCGGAAGCACCCGCCCCATCACTTTAGTGCCGATTTATATCGGGTACGAACATGTGATGGAAGTAAGCACTTACGCCAAGGAGCTACGCGGCGCCACTAAGGAAAAGGAAGGTCTGCTCCAAATGCTGCGCGGTGTGCGAAAGCTACACAACCTTGGGCAGGCTTACGTTAATTTCGGCGATCCGATACCCATGATTGCCTATCTGAACAAGCACGTACCGGAGTGGCGTGAATCAATTGATCCAATCGAAGCCCATCGACCAAGTTGGATGACACCAACGGTGAATAACCTTGCTGGAAAAATCATGGTACGAATCAACAATGCCGCTGCAGCTAATTCCATAAATCTATGCTCTACCGCGCTGTTAGCCTCAAATCAACATTCACTGACCCGTGAGCAATTGCTTGAACAACTAGAGTGCTACCTGCAATTAATACGAAAGGTACCTTACGCTCAGGATGTTACTGTGCCAAATCAAACTGCAGATGAATTCTTAGATCATGCGCTGAACATGAACAAGTTCACTGTAGAACATGATAACATCGGCGATATCATCATACTGCCGCGTGATCAAGCTGTTTTGATGACTTATTACCGCAATAATATTCACCACCTTCTTGTACTACCATCACTCATCGCTAGTATAGCAATGCATCATCGCCAAGTGCCGCGTAGTGAGTTAGTGCGACAAATTAAACTAATTTACCCCATGCTGAAAGCTGAATTATTTCTTCAGTACGAAAAGGAAAAGTTGGCGGAAGTGCTAGAATCGCTAATCAATGAAATGGTTAGTCAACAGTTAATCTCTGCTACAGGCGAGGATCTAATTCCAAATCCATCTCGCATCCGCCCATTGCAGTTACTAGCTAATGGTGTGCGTGAAACCCTTCAACGCTATGCCATCACCATGTCAGTGCTAACTACTAACCCATGGATCAACCGGAGCGCACTGGAGAAAAAAAGTCGTATCATGGCGCAACGCTTGTCTATATTACACGGCATAAATGCGCCAGAGTTCTTTGACAAAGCGGTATTCACCACCTTGGTTGCGACGTTACGTGAAGAAGGCTATATCAATGATATTGGAAATGCGATCCAAAAACTTACATTAGAGGTTTACACACTACTGATTAACTTAATCACGCCAGAAATCAGGATGACTATCGAAGATATAAACATTCCGCTAGGAATCAACGCGCAAGATACAATACCTAGCAATGAAGGTGAAGTAGACTAAAGATCACTTGTGTTAAAATAAGCCAAGACACCGAAATACACACTACCTATCTATGATACTACTATCCTTTCAGCACTTTATCTAAAATATGCTATATATATCTTATTTCAGTACGAATCGGAATTCATTACCCTAGATAAGTTGCTTTTGAATGATGTTGATCATCAAGATTAAGTCACGATACTATGAACTCTAGCATACATGCTAGCCTATCACGTAACTCAGCGCAATCCCTATAAATACCACCAACCCAACGTAATTGTTATTCAGAAATGCTTTGAAATACGCTTCACGCTTACGCTTGGCGATCTGTTTTTGCTGATGAATGAAAAGCACGCTTACTAGCAACAATGCCAAGTAAAATACTTCACCTAATTTTGATAGATAGCCAACCCATATACACAGCAAAAGGAAGGCAATCTGCAACCCCCCCACAATCTGCTTGTCATGAGGACCAAATAAGATAGCGGTAGACTTGATTCCGATTTTTAGATCGTCATTACGATCTACCATCGCATACAGTGTATCGTAAGCCACAGTCCAGAATATATTAGCCAGTAATAGTAGCCAGCAGGTCAGTGGCAGTGATTCACTAACTGAGGCATACGCCATAGGAATACCCCACCCAAAGGCAGCACCAAGCACAACTTGAGGTAGGTTAGTAACCCGCTTCATAAATGGATAAATCCATGCTAGCGCTAACGCCACAAGCGATAGCCAAATGGTCATAGCATTTAGCATCCACACCAGACCGAATGAGATCAATATCAGAACTACAAAGAGAACTATAGCCTCTTTTTTGTTCACCTGCCCACTCGGTATTAGACGATTTTCAGTGCGCTGCACTTGACCATCAACAGCACGATCAGCATAGTCATTTAAAACACAGCCAGCAGCGCGCATTAGAAATACCCCAAACATGAATACTAGCAGGATCGACAACTGCGGCACACCCGCCCCAGCTAACCATAGCGCCCACAGAGTTGGCCAGAGCAGTAACTGAGTCCCGATCGGGTTATCGATACGCATCAGGTGACTGTAAATCCGCCATTTATGTTGACTCACACTTCCTCCAAAGCATTTATCTATATGGATTATAGATACAGTGGTTCAGCCATTAGCAATAGGTCAGACAACAGCTGATCCTTATCTATAGCCTTCAGCGCGCACGGTGGACCCGCACCATATGCTGTCGACTAATATAGATATAATCTTGGATCATATTTCTGTTGTTAAAATAGCTGGCATAGCGAAAGTAGAGGCGGATCCCAAACGGTTTATCCTACAGCAATCATCATGTTATCTGAACGCGACGTAAAATTTACCAACCAGGATACATAGTTGCTATGTAGTATCAATTTCTCACACCCATGGATTGTGGCGATCGGTTAAATACTCCACCCTTTGGAAAATTCATCACAAGTGAAACTATGCGCGATGCCACTTAAATTGAACCAGTCTCTGCTGTCGATCAAAGCGACTAGTCATGAAAATAAAACTTCATTAAGCGATAGCTAATGGCAACAGGAAGTCTTAGGTACTCATCAAAAAATCACTCCATCGCTAGTAAAGAAAGCATGTCCTACTGACAGATATTTACTCTGCTCCAAGATCTTAATCGTCACTGAAAGAGGACAGGAGTACGATAAAAACTGTTAACTAAGGCACAGCGCTGTACAAATATAAAGCGGCAGGCTGATCCGTAGGGTTTGCAGTGCGTGAATTGCAAAGAGTGAAAGTAGAATAGAACCCTAAAAATCCGTTACAGATACACCTCATTTTAGCCTAATACCCCGCTAAACTTGCTCAAAAACTCTAGACAAGCAATTCCATAATCGCCAAGCAACAAGCGATTTTATTGGCAGCCCGTCAAACGACATTTAACGCCATGCTTTAAAACGATTAATCAAAGCATTCGTCGAACTATCGTGGCTATTAATCTTCTCACTGCCTGCCAGTTCTGGCAGTATACGATTAGCTAATTGTTTGCCTAGCTCCACTCCCCACTGATCGAAGCTGAAAATATTCAAAATAGCACCTTGAGTGAAAATCTTGTGCTCATACAGGGCGATTAGGCTCCCTAGGCTGAAGGGGGTAATTTTACGCAGAAGGATAGAGTTGCTCGGACGGTTACCTTCAAATACCTTGAACGGTGCGACATGCTTTACATCTTCTAGCTTTTTACCATTACTACTAAACTCTTCTTCTACTACCTCCAGCGATTTTCCGAAAGCTAAAGCTTCGGTCTGAGCGAAGAAGTTCGATAAGAGCTTGGTATGATGATCGCTTAATGGGTTATGACTCACTGCCGGGGCGATAAAATCGCACGGGATCAACTGCGTACCTTGATGAATGAGCTGATAGAATGCATGTTGGGCATTATTTCCTGACCCGCCCCAAATGATGGGGCCTGTTTGGTAATTAACTAGATTCCCATTTCGGTCTAGGTACTTACCATTGGACTCCATATTTCCCTGTTGAAAGTAAGCGGCAAAAAGGTGTAAGTACTGATCGTAAAGCAAAAGTGCTTCAGTTTCAGAACCGAAAAAATTATGGTACCAAATACCAATTAGTGCTAACAAAACCGGCAAGTTCTGCCTCAGCGGACTTTTTTCAAAATGTTTATCCATTTCATGTGCGCCGCTTAGCAACTCTTCAAAATTCTCATAACCCACTGATAGTGCAATTGACAAGCCGATCGCCGAAAACAAGGAGTATCGACCACCCACCCAATCCCATAATTTAAACATGTTATTAGTGTCAATTCCAAACGCGGCCACCGCCTTACCGTTACTTGATAACGCTGCAAAGTGCTTCGCTACATGCTGCTGGTCTCCAGCGTGATTCAGCAACCAATCGCGAGCGCTGTAGGCATTGGTCATTGTTTCCTGAGTAGTAAACGTCTTGGACGCCACTAAGAACAGCGTGGTTTCCGGATTTAGCGGCTTTAAGGTTTCGGTAATATGCGTCCCATCAACATTAGAGATAAAATGTATATTAAGGTGATTTTTATAAGGGCGTAGCGCTTCAGTTACCATATAAGGACCAAGATCAGAACCACCGATCCCGATGTTGACCACATCAGTAATCGGTTTACCAGTATACCCTTTCCAATCCCTGCTAATCACTCGGTCACAAAAATTTTTCATCTTCACCAACACGGCGTTCACTTCCGGCATGACATCTTTGCCATCCACTAGAATCTTCCTGTTACTTCGGTTGCGCAAGGCGACATGTAGCACCGCGCGGTCTTCAGTACGGTTTATTTTCTCACCAGCAAACATCGACGCAATTGCGCTCTGCACATTAGTTTCTTTCGCCAGCGCCTGTAATTTCTCCAGCGTTTCGGCAGTGATGCGGTTCTTGGAGTAATCCACGAGAATTTGGTCATTGAAAGTGGCAGAAAAATTTGAGAAGCGCTCACGATCCTGTTTAAATAGATCGGCGATACAAATATCTTTTATATGCATAAAATGTTGCTGTAAGGCTTGCCAAGCATCCGTTTTGGTTGGATCTATACTTTTCATACAAGCTCTCCTGAAACTCAAAAATCATATGACATTATGGTCTAATAATATACTCTTGTTCGACTGCAATGATGATCTGTTTTATTTCGAAAGGTAGTCATAACCAAACTCTATAGCATCGTTTCCTCTAGGTATGAATCACCCAGCAACATCACCCCCGTTGACAGCGATGGAATAAGCCGCTATTCCTAACACTTCCTCTAGCTTACCGGATATATGCAAGAAAGAAGAAGCGCATTTCACGGTGAAGATGTCAGAGTAAGGATTATCCGATGACGGCAGTAAAGGGCGTGCAATGATAAACTGGGATGATATACCGCAAGGATCTTTTCGGGTACAAGAGTGAATTGCTAAATACTTACCAAGATCAATTCTATTAACCTGGAGACAGCAAGGTAGAGCACTTCTGGATGTATGGTAGGTTTAATCTCTACACCGAGCCGCTGTTTAGCGCTCTCTCCTTATGCCAAGGCGCTATAGAATATATATTCTCTGAAAACAGTGTCCCTGACACGAGGTTTTCCATGATCCAAACAACCTTCCAAAGTTCTATCGTAGTCGCCAAGTTTGGCGGAACTAGTCTTGTCGACTTCGCAGCCATGAACCGCAGCGCCGATGTAGTGCTCGCCAACCCTCAGGTTCGCCTAGTGGTGTTGTCCGCTTCGGCAGGGATTACCGACCTACTGGTAGATCTGGCAGATGGTTGCGATGCCGAAAATCGTAACCATCGGCTTGATGAGATACGCGGTGTCCAATACAGAATCCTTGATCACCTCAACGCACAGGAGGTGATCCGTAAAAAAATAGATCGCATACTGGGGAAAATCACCATGCTCTCAGAAGCTGCCTCTTTGGCTATCTCCCCGGCATTAACTGACGAGTTGGTTAGTCACGGAGAACTAATGTCCACCCTGCTATTTGTCGATATTTTACGCGCGCGCAATATGCAAGCTGCATGGTTTGACGTGCGGAAAGTAATGCGTACGAATGATAACTTCGGGCGTGCTATGCCAGACAGCAACGCTTTGAGTGCACTTGTGCAAACACTTCTAAAGCCGTGTCTGAAAAAGTCACTAGTAGTAACTCAAGGTTTTATCGGCAGCGACCAGAAAGGCCGTACTACCACGCTTGGGCGCGGGGGCAGCGATTATACTGCAGCATTGCTAGGGAAAGCGCTACATGCCCGGCAGATTGATATCTGGACTGATGTGCCGGGCATCTACACCACCGACCCACGTGTAGTACCGCTAGCCAAACGCATAGATAGAATTACATTCGAAGAAGCCGCGGAAATGGCCACCTTCGGTGCTAAAGTCTTGCACCCGGGAACACTGCTACCAGCGGTGCACAGTGATATTCCGGTGTTTGTCGGCTCCAGCAAGGAGGCGAGTGCTGGTGGCACGTTAGTATGCAATAGTGGCGAGGATCTGCCGCTCTTCCGCGCACTGGCACTGCGCAGAAAACAAACACTATTAACGCTTCATAGCCTAAATATGCTGCATGCACGCGGCTTTCTTGCAGCAGTGTTTAATATTCTTGGACGACATAATATCTCGGTTGATTTAATTACTACTTCAGAAGTCAGTATAGCGCTAACTATGGACACAACCTGTGCTACCTCTATTAGCAGTAATCTAGTGACCACTTCACTCTTAAGCGAACTATCTTCACTGTGCCGGACGGAAGTAGAGGAAAACCTGGCACTAGTAGCGTTAATAGGCAATAATCTATCACAAACCTGTGGTGTGGGTAAAAAAGTGTTTGGGGTACTCGATCCCTTCAATATTCGCATGATCTGCTACGGTGCCAGCAGTTACAACCTATGCTTTCTAGTATCAGGCGAGGATGCCGACCAGGTAGTCCGAACCCTACATCATAATCTGTTCGAATAATGTAGTTGTCTTTCTTGTTATGAAAATTGGCGCCTATGATTTTCAATAACTTGTGCTCTCTTAGTTAAGACCTGGCATTGTTTCATTCAATCATATTTTCTCTCACTGCACTCAACAGTGAGTGCACCCTTTGCATACCCGGACGATCCAAGATACAGCGAGCTAATTACAGTGCTCTGCATATTCTACTGGTAGAAATATTCAAAGTAGGTATGTCTATCACATCAATATAAAAATCAAAAATGCTATTTTGAAATAGGAAGTTTTAACACTAGAATATCTAGCGGGCTAGAATACCTAATAGACTTAGTTATATATTATTCATGAGTAACCGGGTTAAAGAATCTAATTGTCTCAGCCTATTAGTTGAGTTCCCCCACTATACAGCGTACTTTTTTATAAATACTACGTCTAATCATGCATTCTATTATATCACCAGACTTCTCCAGGTTAATAGCTATTCAGCTGTAATCCAAGCATAACCGGTAATCTTATCCATCCAGGTTTGTTTTTGATTCTGATAGAATAAAGTTTAATGGCAGTGTTCTGCCCAGCAATACTAGCGTTAGCTGACATATCTCTTGCTCTGACCCAGGGCTAGCATGTCGCAATTCTATGACAGAGTTATCATGCGCTCTACCGAATTGTCTATACCTAAGGCTAGCCTAGCCAGGTTAAGCCAACGTTACAACCAGAATGCCTAGTTTGCTGGCATCTAAAACCAAGGCAAAGCCTACGATACTTCAAGCACGAGGCCGGAAGCTAAGAAGCTATACAGATATTTCTATAAGAAATATCACCAGGATCTAGACTGCATAACGGCTCCAGTTATTTAATAAATAAAAGTAAATCACCTATTCTTGATAACTAATAGGGACTTATATCATCTAATCGGCTAAATAAACGATCAATCGCAGGTAGAATATGCGACTGAGCAGTTTAAACCAACTAGCTTCAGCGCGGGCGAACGGTTCGCTGCATTAAATTCGTCTGATATAATCACCTCAAGCAGCCTACTTCTAAGATTAGCAGTTATTACCAGACAAACTCTACCTTCAATAAGACAAAACCGAACACAGTCAGAATCACAGTCAACACAGCACTATTCCCAAGCGGGAATATCTACCAATAACAAGCAACACGCTGATGAAGGGTACAGCGTCACATGACCAATCAGAAACTAACAATAATGCCTTTCCAGTGTTCGCGTTGGTGATGTGTACGCCATTGCAGTACTCAGGTTTAATGCTAGGATCATTATCCTTCAGAATTCCTCGACAAAATCACTGGCATCAAGACCAAATAAGCATTAACAATCAATACCCTTGCGCCATTAACGCAAGCCGAAAATATAAACCGAGCATCATGACTAACTTGACATGCTACCTATAAAGAGCATGCCTGATAAATACAATGGCTAACATAGCGAGCTTTACTGGTGTATAGCAGCCCAGTAACACCGATCCTGAAAAAAGGTTAGTAATTTGTTAAAAGCTAACGTGCACACAAGTTAGTATTATATATGCGCATCATCCTAGTGGGTAAAAACTACGTAGTCATACCAAGACCATGGTAACTATAACAGCTGATAAAGTGAGCTTTACACAGAAGATACCGATACAACACCAATCAGAGCATAACTTTTGCCCATGCGTTTTGCATTAAATGAGAGTCCTCCCAAGTAGATGGGAAACACACCCCTTATTTACAGTATAACGGCTTGCAATTACTACGCAATATGCACTGCAGAGCCGCAATTAAATTGCTCACATCAATCTCAAACTTGATACCGCTAACTTGATTTTATCAGCGAGCTCTACTTCTTTACAAACTATGCTAACTAAAAAAGAAAGGTACTTGGATATAGGGTTCATATACCATATGTCGAACAACCTATTCTACTAGATCAAGTAATTATGCTAAGCAGAAATAGCAGCGGAGAATGGTTACACCAGATAGCTATCCAGATAAGCTCAGGTTATATCCTGGTCAAGTAGTTAAACACTAGCACGGATTAAGGACAGTAGTGCGATCGCACGCATATACATTTCACGATACTCACTCATTGAGCTCTAAAGAAACGATACTAAATACTCAGTGTTTGTCCTAGCTAACAAATAAACAGACACCTCTTTCTCTGATTCGGCAAGGTATCAAGAGCAGTTTATTTTAAAATGATCTTAGTCGGGAAATGAGCATAAAGCGCATTCAGTACCAAGAATGTCTCTTCACAATAATGAATCAGAACAACCATACGCGTGCAGCTATTGGTTCGAATTGGCGCAAAAGATCTTCACAGGATGCTTCACTTCTAAATACCAAATAAGATGTTGAGCACAGTAAATGAGGTCTAACAAACCAATAGTGTGGAAGTGACCTGTTTCTTACCAAAATGGGCATCACTTTAATCTTCGGCCAATAGGTAAAATCACAACATTTAACCAAACCTAAGAGCACTTTGGTATTAATTAGCCTATCAAAGATCTCTGTGAGATCACCCTTAGAATGATAGTAAAATTTATTTTTGTATTCAGTCAGACTATGCCATGATGCAAGAACATAGAATACCTATCACCTGAATTTCATTGAGCAACAAAGAATACTAAAACAAACGTAACACTAGTTTCTTTCTCGATCTACTTTGCCATACAATTTAAGATCAATACTTTCAAAAACTTGAATTCTTGTATTTTTATCAAGCAGAATGCATGAAAAAGGGCTTCTTATCATGCAAGCAGCTTACTGCTGATAACGCCTAAGAAGAAAGCATAGGTATTATTTGACTCTTCCATATCCCTTGATATGTTTAGCTATCTCAACGTAGGAGAATAGCGGTTTCGAAAAATCAAGATCGCGTTATTAGTTGGAAACTCAAACCATTTCATCGCTCTGCTGGGAGATATAAGTTAGTTGTTTTTTAGAAGCCTAAAGAGGTCCTGGCTCTTTTGTTTTAGGTACTTAGCTGTTCGCTCTAGTAAGACACAAAGCAAAATCCTCATTTTTACGCATAAGCACTCTACCTGATACAAAAGATAACAGTATCCTATACACGTGTTCGACTATCACCGCTATAATCGATATAGGTATTTCTGTTCTGAGTACGCCATGAAGTTAGCGATAAGAAGTACGGTAATGATGCCAAGACAAGTCTCTTATATGTGTGGCGGTTACTGATATAAGCATCAGGTTCTATCTTGTCACTTACTCAATACAAACCTTAACCTCTCATACACCTGCTGTATTTTGATGTTGAGGCTCGCAGGGATCTTTAATGCTTGTTAGCGAACAGGCTAGCTGCTCTTACAAACATAGCCTATCTTACTCTGCATCTTAAATATTGTCCGGGAGCTTGTAAAACCTAGAGATCTTATCTCGAGACCAGTTTCACACTTATGATTTTAGGGCTTATCTATTAAGAAACTTAAGTGTTGGGTAATGCTATTGTCAGTGATAACCTGCAGAATATCGGTACATTCACTTTGGTTTGCTTGTACTAGGAGCACACCACCTCATCCTTCCAACTCCCTGTCAGATCTAGTTTGAATCTATTACGAAGTTAAAAACACAGCGCCTGTAAAACTGTAAATGGCGAATATCCATATCCTGGGGACTGACTGCAACAACAAGATCTGGTGAAAAGGCATGAGGTGCCAAACACTACCGCTAATATGACGTCTTGGCGATCTTGTCCTACGAACCTCCGAGTCGCTTGTATGGAATGAAGCGATGACTATTATTTTCAGGACAAACAGAAAGTACTAAGACCTATTTTCACACCTGATTAAGCCATCACTCTCGCACTTAAGTCAGCTTATTCCTTTTTCAATAACCTCAGCATTCCTGAACGTTATGAGCTAATCTTTATTATTCTATCCGTTACTATTTTTGGACAGTGCACTGAAACCACCCACAAGACACTCTGCGTATCTGGGCATGGGATACAGTGGAGACATCAAATATTAAAGCGTGGTGTTTCACAGGCCATGCCTGTCAGCGCAGCGCCCACGAGTCACTATCCCCCCTTAATTTGACAGATCAAAACTCTATCTGCATTGTTGAGCTGTAATAAAGGTTACGGGCGTTTGGCTGACAGCAGCCACGCTTCAAATTAATAGCGCATTGAATGTAAATGAGTATTGGATAGCAACGGCCTGGTGATTATTAAACCATGCATATAGAATGGTACATTCCCTCACAAGGCAGGTAGCTACATAAATCACATTAGAACGCTTCAGACATCATTGCTGCTTCGATCAAAAACTTCGCAGTGTTGGCTAACTAATCAATTATCTTTTCAGTACGAGATACGCATCATACCTTATACTGCCTTTGTGTTAGTATAATGCTGTTTGCATTAAACAGCTTTAGTATGCTAATCTCTAGTGTTTGCTATTTATATTCTGATATTAAATTTTCCTGCATCCTCAATGTATTTTCAAAATAGGAACGCTATTCTCTCTATTTATTGTAAGAGCCTTAGTCTTATGTGTCTTCCTACTTGTATCCATTTCAATACAACTCAAAGTAATCTAACCCTTAGAGAATCTTCCTGCAAGGAGCAGATAAAGAATTTCTGCATTTAAGTAGATCGTCATTACTCTTTAGGTTTTATTGTTTAATTTACCCAAGCCTTAAGACACTTAAGTTAGGCAGCGATGACCTGATTCCCTAGACTTTTCTTATTCCTTCCACATCACTCGACTATAACATATTAGCCTTTTACATATTGACTTAGCTTTGTAGCCTTACTTGACGAGGCACTTATTTGCCGTGCTTGGCATTTGTCAGAAGCTTTTACTTGTCAGCTAAGCGGGTTTAAGTGCTTTATCTTTACTTATATTAGTATTAGCAGTTCTAATAACTGAAATGTCCTACAGAAATTTTCAACAATGTTACAGACTCTCTAATTAATCAACCCATTAAGGGCAGTGACAAAGCTTCCATTCGCCACAACTATATGCTTAATCTATTACGATTACAATTTTAATACTTGTGCTTATAAAGCATGATCCTAGCTATCTCTTCCTTACTAGATTTATGCCAGTCAATGCTAACTTAAAGAACTTAGCTAGTGCTTTTATGATGCCGTTATTAACGATAAACGTTAGCAGCAGCCGTGTTTCCCCATCAACACATTCTCCAGTATTCGTAGTGTACATGAAAGTAATAAATAAAAATAAGTTATAGTTAGAGCAGTATTCTATTTCTGGGACTAAATGCACATTGCCATAGATAAATAATTTTAAGGAAACTCTGTATTTTAATTTTATTAATTTTACGCCAACTAGGTTCAATCTAACTGGTTTAGGATTAGTCGGTGTAGTCTTCTTTATTCTATCTCTTACATCTGACACCTGCAGATGACCAACACATATAGGTTTTAACCCTATATTTTGCAACTTGCTACCAAGTTAAGACGCGGCTTCTTTAGCACTTAGTTATAGGCCTGACCTGATATACGATATAGTTCCTAACCTTATACCATAAGGTAGGAATGATACCACAACATAAAAAGTTACAGCGGACCGCCCTTTACTTTTGTGCTACTCAGTTCCAAATTCTATTCCACTGATCTTGCCGGGTGCTTTCACTTTCCATTCAGGCTACTTCTTGACAATCTGTGAGCCAGCAATATTTAGCCTTAGATGCTCTTCCGTATGTATACAGGATATTACCTATTTCTCCCTATTCATCTCTTCATAGCTCATACATGTTAGCGCACGAGGCCGTGACCTGTTCCATCATTGCATCCCTATGAAAATGTTTCTAATAATAGAAGCACTGATTAAGTGTCTAGAGTGCTAGACGCTTAATCGTCACGCTCAGGGATCTCAGTTTATTTCTGTTTTTAGTTTCCTTATATGTTTCTATTGTAACACGTTCTCCATTGCATTATGGATGCGCTTAAGATAGTATTAAAGATACTATTACCTTGCAGCATTTAGTTCTCTTTGACGATAATTTTATATCATCTTAGCAATGCGTATCCCGAATAATAGGGCATCTATCTCGCCGATTTACGCTAAAGTGATTACTTTTCAAGTATAATAAAGTATTATCTCTTACTGACAAACCAATTACTAATAGATTCCTATGTCCTGCAGGAACTGTTAGTATTAACTTAGAGAACAATGTATTTGTAGTAAATGACGTCAACGCCTTCTGGCAAGCGCTTTTGGTTAAATCCCTCATTCATCACACCCAGAAATTGTAAGGTATTGTAATTCGTTTTTCCTACCTTTATATAATAAGCATACAGCAGCGAATATTACTGGATCTAGTAACTTAATAATGTGGGCGCACAGCGGGAATCAGTCTAAGACGCTTAAACTGACATACTATATAGGTACTCGGTATAGCGGAATAATGTTAGCAATTCCGCTCCTATTGGTGATTCTAGCGCTCGTCCTAATCTGCTTTTGCGCGTAACTGAATTAATCAGAAAGGCAACTCTGTATATACGCTCATGACGATTATGTTAGTGAGGAACCCCTACTGATTGATCGAATCAACGATTTGCTTAGTTGTTAGGTATTACTTTGTCTGAGGCGTGTAACACACTATTTATCTTATGTCGCATAAGTATTGGAGAGTTTGGCCAGCTACTGATCTTATCCGTGATCTACTTAGCAAATGTCCATATTACAAATTGAAAATAGTAAGCACTGAATACTAACACTTCCAGAACTAATACAACAGAAAATCATTGATGAAGTTCAGAGAAGCAGGTCCGATCTCAGCTACTACAATCCTGGATATGTTATGGGTGTTATTGCAGGACTCAACGCCAGTCGAGTGCCTATATTAAGTGACTACCAATACAAATAAGCTCTGAAGATGCAGATAGTTTAGAAAAATCACGAAAGCCAACTGCCACTATATTCGGACATTTCTTGTACTGGAATACATCTCTACCTCTTAGATCCGCTAAAAATAATAATCTGATCAGCTTCCAGGATCTGGAATTGGGAACCCAAGTGATACAATCGATTTTATGTTTAATAGCGAGAAATCATGCTCGTAGATATTGCGTATGTTACCCATGAAGATGGATGCAATACCCGAACATACGATATTAACCGATTCTCACCTTTATATGACGAGTGTCCTTCTGTGTATGATGACCACGCAGTGGGCATGGCTTAGTTTTGACCTTAGTTATATATGACTTCATTTATTTAAAAAAGTCACCTCCGTAATTTAAATACTCGTTTATGAATGGAGTCGATAGTGAGCATCTTACATCAGGTTTTGTCGCTAAGAATAGCACGGTAATAATCGTTTATAGACTTATTATCCATAACCTTGTTGCCATTCATTGCATGGAGCGTAGAAATAAATACAAAGAAGACTATTTAGTGAAAATAACCAAGCATAAATAATCTTAACTATGAATAAGAACATCTAAAAAGCATAGAATTATTCGGTCGTCCCGCTTTTCTTCCTCTGCTCGATTCAAGTACAGAAGCTATATTAATAAAAATTTTATCTATCTTTTCTGTTGATTTCTCTATAGAGCGAAAGGATATATTATCCAACACCTTCTTTAAGGGTTACGTCCGTACTATAAGCTTTCCCTTATCTCTTTTAGCCTCAGATGTCACTAAAAATAAATATGCATTATATATTGATACTTTAACAATTATCGAGAGCCTTATTTATCATGCTCTAACACCACCTCGCGTCATCTCCCACATGACGGAACAAGCCGGCCAGCTTCAGCCCGCATTAGCTGTTTTTAAGATCTCGCCTGCGCAACTAAAGTATGCTAGAAGCGGCGCGAAAAGACTGTTACCCTGTAAATTGGCGATAAACTCACTAGCCGTTAAGGGTAGGCGTCCTGACAACCCAAGCTTATCCGACAGACTGAATCTCGGATTTAGGAGGAAGATACCTAAAAGTGCACACCATCCCTTCAGCGTTACCAGTTACGACTCTTTTATGTAAAAAAGAAAGCGCAGCAGATGCTTATATAAAGATGTAAGGACCTGCGCATAGAAGAGAAATATAAAAGATATTGCGGCCAGCATGCCATCTCAACCTTTGAGATAGGTCGAGTCAGATAAGCCTGTTGATGCCTTACCACTTAGCCGTAACAAGAAGTTGTGTTTTACTCTCTACACTGCAGTAACTTTCAGTTACTAAAAAAGCCATAGGTAATAGCAGCAGCTGTGTATGACACCTTAGCGTTCCAGTTAAGTAGGCATATCCTGAATATTTTTATCACTACACAGAGGAATCAGGACACTATCAGTCACCCTCACAAGATATGTGAGATTATTTTTACTAGAAAGTAGACTAGGCAGGTTTGAACGGGCACAAGAATACTTGCCTACATGATTAATGCGTGGCCTGCATACGACGAATAACAATCAGCTAAATGCGGATGTCGATAGTCCAGAATTTGGCAAGCACAGTCAAGCAGTAGGAAGCGACTCGCCATCCAATTTCATCTTATGCACTTTAATAAAGAAGCATCAATGGCACCACTCGGGAATGGAATACACTCTTGGGAGGGTCAGCAAGTCTTGCGTGGCTGAAACCTTCACTAGCGTAAAGGTATTTCCCTCAGCAGTCTTCTCACGAAGGATTATAAGCTACTGTTTTGTTATGCAATACCTACTCAACAAGACAGTAGGCTCCAGAAATATTCAATCCCGTTTGCGCGCCTGCAGAACCTATAGCATCTCAAACTTCTCGTGCTGTATAAGGAATCTACTCTTCCAGGTCTTACGGTCAAACTTGCACTTATTACTATCTTCCGTACCGTTTCGTATCTACTATCAAGGTTTGCATCCGCTTATGTATCTGACCGTGAGAGCAAAACTCTTAACCTAACCAGTGGTTCGCCTGCATACAGCATCAACTAAGGAGATTGAGACATGCCATTAGCATTCGCTATTCCACAATTAGCGCCTATCTTGCTAACTATGCCAGCCAGCTTACATCTACCCAACACGATACTTGAGAGAAGCATTGGGCTAATGTGCAGGCTACAGATACACACACGCAGGATTGTTAAACCGCCTACCTCTCAATAAACGGAACAGAGCCTTTTGCCTCCGAGTACCTAGTATATAACAGGTCTCTAACCTTCCCTCTGAAGACTATTTAGCCGACGTGAATCATATGGATCATATTAGGCTGCATTGATACGCCTCGAGTAAAGGAGATACCAGAAAATGCCAGAACAAAGCATCGAGAGATCATAAATCCAAAGTAGCCTACCGATTACTTTATAATTAATAATTTAATCCCAGATGACATCAAGATCAATCGATCTGACGTTACTGATTCACTATTAGTGAATAAAATTCAACATTAATTTCAAAAATTGAGCCCTTTAAGGACATGCCATATACAACGGTTTAACTGTTTTGACCAAACAGTGCTATGGATTACTACAGAATCAACTGTTTTACAATGCAGACACACCGGTTAAAATTATCAGTTTTATCTCTGTTATTCTACACTGAATAGTCGAATTAACAACACCATCTCTATCTCTGACATTGATAGCAATACTTCTACGGTGCCAGGCAACACCTTACTTTCTCAAGTGCTCAGTTTTATTTTCTCCAAACGCAACCACCACTGAATACAGACCATAATAATTGCTGGCGCTTTTTTAAACATCACACTTATATCTGCGCTGAAGAAATAACCAGAAAACCAGAAGGGTACTAGTCAGAGTCACAGATACGGTCATACGTACGCAGGTAATACCTACATTCCTACGACCTATAACTCTTTATCGATGATGCTCCACTAACGAATATTAATTCCAATCAACATAATACTAACACAGCTCCAGTATGAATCCTTCTTTTGTTATCTATCAGTAATACCGGGCTTCAATCAAGTGGATTTAAGATCCTCTACCTTCATCTACTAGCCTAATCAAATATTAAGCAAGACTGTCCGGCTCTGCAGTGAGGAAAGCAATTCTCTCTTTTATGACGCGCTGGGTCTTTGTAGAAAAGGGCATAAAACATAGCGCCATTACTTATGCACCGCAAATATTAGTGCTATACACATTGAGTGTGGGTCAAGCAAGTCAGTAACATTCACAGATACACCTAGTGTAAACTCACCTGACGTCTTTTACAATCAACACCCGTTCAATCAGCTTGCCACCTACTGATCATGGATTTAATAAATCGGGTTGATTGCATCACCGGCTGTTATAATAACTGTTTCATAAACCAAGTATTGTTGCTTTTGAAATGATAATGAGTTTTCGGGCACTATGAATAGGCACAATCTTATCTCCCTAAATCAATGTAACGATATTTTGCCTTAGAAAAACAATTTATTTCTTTTAAAGGTATTCCGACTTTCGGGAATGAATAAGGATTTCATGAATAAATCGAGTCTTCTTAGCTTTTATGTTTATACGGACTAGCCGGACGACATAATTTACCTATACTACCCATCCAGACTAATGATAATTTTTAATTCTATCGCGATTGAATGAACTCCAGATAACCGTACAGCCGTCAATACAATAGGTACGCATCATCTGATGCACCCTATGAACTTTCCGTCACTTTATACAGAGACAAGTGCACCTTACTGAATGATGCGATCTCGTAAATAACGAGTAAATTATTGCTAACCTGTGTCAGAATAAGAGGAAACTTACACTTCGGCCTTGCTGCCTCACGGGCAAATAATACCGCTTTATCTATAACCTCACTTCCTAACTACATTCAGATCTATCGATAAGAGTCAATTAGCTTAACGCTGATTGCGTAATTACTAATCGCGCTGCCTTGTACCCCACTAAGATCCGGGTTGAAGTTGCGATTAGATTTACCTGTTAAATACTCTATAAAGTGTTGCCAATCTCCTTAACGACAGGAAAGATCTTAGACAAAGTAATTTTAAAGTCCTCCGACGTTAACTTTTGTTTGCGACTCTAGGCCAGTTCCTATGCCAAGATAAATTTATCATTCTGCAAACTCGCCTCTAGGATCTTTTAAACCGATAAGTAGGCGCTGTGCTCATACCTAGGCAAACGGCAGCGAGTAAAGGCTCATCTATACGCCTGAGCAGTGCCAGTACTACGCAGGCACTAACTCACCGGTATCGCAAATACTACCTAACCAGCATCTTTTAAAGCACCGGCGCATGCATTATTTACCTCATGGATAGAGTCGCTCGTTTAAATACCCAAGTTGGCATGCAATCCCTGCCGTAGCAGTGTAGCAGTCTTAGCAATCTGCCTAAATGAAAATGATGCCACAACTGCTGGCTGTGTATTGCTGAATAGCAATATCCTTGCGCATACCCGATACGCTATACGTAACGCCGATATTTCTGACAAGAGGATTGCCGGTACTGAGCATCCGACCCATCTTCAATAGGCGGAGTAGGCAAATGCTATCTTATCGCACGCGGTTTGACGACTTTATGCACGGTTAACAAAGTTACCGCGCGTCGGCTTGGCTTTAACAATCCTTCCGGTATACCTACTACGTCAGTAGAAAGCGGACACAAGCTTAATTTCAAGCTGATTCTATCTTATTTAGTTTTACCTAGTTACTTCTAGCAACTAGACTTGTTTTCTCTAATATTCTGTTCAATAAACTTCTTCTTAATTAACAGCTTAATTAAAATTATCCTCAATTCCTGATTCAAATAAGTAAAATTTTCCATATTTGAGTATCCGACTTTCTAGTAAAATGTGAGCTTACGTTCAGATTTATTGTAATAGAATACTATTATTCCTAATCCTCCGGCAAGTTTAGCCCTAAAATAGATATGCTGGAATATCCTGATTTCAAAAGACGGACGTCATAAATTTCTCTGGACTCAAGACTACGTACAACACTGGCCGATGAGAAATAATGCTAATATTATCGCACTTCATCAGGTACTGTTGGCCTGAAAGGGGACTAGTAGTAAATTCCCTCTCACTCAGAGGAAAAGTATAAGGCTGACTATTGTTTCGCTCTATCTAACGCTCGTTGCTTTAATCAAGCACCCTTATATTTATACTTTGAATAATACCACCTATTTAGTCTCGTTTATTGACTTAGCTTTATTAATTCCATGGTCCGATGAATACATCTGCTTGTACCAATGACGTTGCATGGCGCGGTCATCCAATTTACCCAAACAAGGCTGAATATCATGCAGAACACGTTTATGTATTCCTGCTGAATACGCGCTCTTATCTCGTAAGACTCTAGTTTAACAGAGACTACTAATAGGTAGCGAACTTATGGATAAGAGAAATACCAGCAATTTCAGCGTAGAAGACCTTATTCTTTTCCCTATTCTCTTATCAGAATAAGACATAAACAAACATTGTATTGGAGATGCTTCCTCACTCAAGACGACACTTTATAGGCACCTTACTCTTCCGATACGACATACGCTCCAGCACAGAACTACACGAACACAGGCACCAATAGACAGCGTGATTTCCAGGGTCAATAACTGACCGGTGTTCAAATGAATCACTCCTATCTCCATACCAAAGCCATCACCAATCCATCAGTCGCTCAAAGATGTCACTATCCCTACTCCCGACCTACAGAGGGAAGTAGGGATTATAATCAGAACCGATCACGCACCCGAGATCACTTGCGGCTTTCTGTATATTTCACTGAATACTTCACCAGAGCTATCGAGCTTGGTGTCGAAATCATTACGGCATTATTCCCGCGATATTACTTACTAAGCCTCAAAGCCTTAAATACCAGCAAAGCATGTTGCTTATAAATAGAATCCATTATAAGAAATCATCGATTCATAGATAAGCGTCAATGAGTTTTAGGTTTAGTTCCTCTAGCTAGAGACGCAAATTTCTTTTTGAGAGTCTTAATCTATTTGTAACTCAAGAGCTCGCCTACTACAGGCTACGAACCTAATCCCATAGCGCACAATCCCTTTCTGTGGATTAGAATCATAAATGGTACACTTGAAATAAAATGAGAAAAGATACAGGAGAAACGACAGGAGAGTAGTTGAATAGTACCCTTAGGCGTTACTCCTTTCGTCCGGGAACCTCTTTCTGATTCATCATTTTGGAAGGTTGTTATCATTAGCATAACACGTGCATTAGCAATGCACTTCTTACTATTAACAAGATGCTCTAGACAAGCCTGAATATTCACAGGAAATTGACACATCATCTCTAGCAAGGAGCAGACTATAATTTCATACCTTTATGCTCACCCTCTAACTCACCAAAATAACAATCTGTTACAGACTCTTCTTTTAATAACGTTGATTGATACTATTTCTCTGAAAAGTCGACATCAGATTCACAGGCTTTTCCAATCATCGCGCCAACGTCACCCAGGCGGCGATATATATTTACCCAGCCTGTTACATTGATTCTTCTCCTGCTCGCAATCTACCAAGGGCACGTATTCTTTTCTAGTTAACAACCTAGGCATTACCTTTCTCCGATTCAATCACCATTCGATTGATAAAGATATAGCACCTGTCCATACAATATCAGTAGTAACCCCACTAATATTCAATTGGTTTCCATAACGACCGAGTTTGCGACAGCAACTATTAGCATGATGTTTCCTTTAAGCGCGCCTTCTTTGTATATTGACAAAGTGAGAACTTTTAAGCAGGCACAGCAATGATTGCTATCCTGACAAAATTAAATCCGACATTAAATAAATCAATCATATCTTGTTTTATGAACTAAACACTGTAATCCTTGAATGCTCATTAAACCAAATAATTAAATTAAGTTAAATTAAAAAATGTTATTACCTTACATCGCATAACATAAAGTGCCATTCGACTTTTTCCCGAAAAACCATATTATGCCACACCTATAATAACTTATATAAAATAAGTACAATGTATTAAGGTAATCAGTTTATTTTCATGCTTAGGAAAAACTTTTTATTAAAGATTAACCATAGCGATATTGTACGTGAAAACACCTCATTAGTAAAGTAGTTAGCCATTTAGAGTCATCTCTAAATATCATTTCAAAAGTAACAGGCGTCCTATACTACAGAATAAGCTCAAACCTATATCTGCGTCTTGTAATGCAACGCCAATATAGTGGATTACTCGAGTTTGTTTGGCTCATATAACGAAACAAAGAGCGTATCATAAAATCTAAATTACAGAAATTATCACCTTTATGGCGGATATGTAAAAGAATAATTTAGTTCTCACTATAATGAAACATACCATTCCCGTCATACTATGTGCGTTTAATTTTATTGAAGAAGCGATTAACCTCTAATACCCAAAACAAGAGAAACTCTGAGAATGTTAAAATCAAAGAAAGAATATATAAGGCAAGCGATGTAGGCACACTAAACTAAGCGTCAAATGATAAACGAAGAGTCTAAGCTGACTGTCTAAGTCATATTATTTTTATGCTACACTAGATTATTTAAACTAAAAATAGACCTTTTAAAACTATTGACCATCTTTTAAATATAAAAGATCCACACTGTTTAAAATGCGGACATGAGTGCAAAACAATTATTGTCTTTATTTAAAATCAAGTTCAACATCTTGAGTTCCCAGAATTCCCACAACACAAACCTTGATGCTGTAGTCTATGTTATCACTGTATAAGTGCAGAAATAATGCGAGATTTCTGACTTATGTATTAGGAGACTGAAAACTTAGCTAGAATTGCGCTGAAACGGAATAAACCGGAAAACAGTTACTGATCGGAGTTATTTTAAGGTTTGTGTCCAGCAACCCTTTGACGTTTATGAGTCGCATGGTTGGGCTAACTATGCATGCTAAAAGTCGAGCGGATATACGCACCAATAATAAAAAACGAACTTTCAGTTAAAATGCAGCTACATCAACATCACGCAAGGTTTTTCCAAAATGGTTAGCATTGCATAAACCTAAATAAAGATACTGGTTTGTTAATCCCGAACAATATAGAAAGCGCATATTATGCAAGATAAATATAACTTTTTCTCATAGCATCTTGCAACGAGGAAAGGGACCGGCCGTTCTGCCTGTCGATTTCCAAAAATTTCAGCAAGGCTATACGTAACCCTGCAATTAATTCACTCAAAAACAAGCAATTCTTTTCCTGAAACTACTAGGAGACAGTATAGGTTATCTAGTGCTGACCTATTACGACCAGACGCCACCCAAATCATACAGCGGGGTAGTGCTAATAATTAAGTGTATACTTGATCGCTGTCTAGCGCGATCCTAATGGAGTCGAGATGTCCCAACTTAATCACCAAGAATGGAAGCCGCTCAGAGCCACTTTCCGTAACATTTCCGCAACTTTATCAATTTGACACCTTGTGATGTTTGCCTATCATCTCAACTTGATACATGGCAAGTGCCTAAATCTAAGATCCTTGAGCTACGAACCCTTATTAATATTGAACTAACTCCAAAAATGATAGCGAACATACCGCCCACAAGCCATTTTCTGAATATACAACTGAGTTAGTAGTACCTTATACTCAGTTTAATTATCAATAAAAACGTCCAGTTAAACATGCAATGAGTTAAATAATCCATCTCACTCTGATCACCCTCACATTGCGCAGGTGGATAGGGATGCACTACAAACCACGTGAAAACATGTTCCAAATAATCCCTAACCGCATTAGGAATTACTTGATATTGATCACATTAAGATTACCACTTTTAAAAGATCTCTAGTTTCTTACTTCTAGCGCATCTATTGTTACTAGAGAAAGATGATAGCGATACCACGCGACAAAAGAGCATTGCAGACGCTTACCTAAAGGTAGAAGTAATAATCGATGCGGGCATTCACTCCGTGTACGTGGTTTTCAGAGAAACCTGCCGGCTTCAGCTTATGAAACGGTGACATGGATATCTTATTGCAATGCATATTATGGAGGGGTCAGCCCACTAAGTAACCAAACGTGAGCGAAACGCGCGATGCTCTTACTTGATCAGCAGATCAAGGTTTACCTTAATACCGCTTTATAAGATAGCAATGAAAACCATATTATCGCTATTGCTTAATACATGTAAGTATAGTAGCATTTTTGCTGTTATGTTTTGTTTTAATATACGATATCTCATTTCTTTTTCCCTAAGCTCAGGCTGTTCAGAGCTTATAGAACCTCTGAGCATGTACCCTAACGCTCAGTCTGTCACTCTTTGACTCACCACCTTATAGATAGATAAGCTGATATGGATTATTCTACAACACTCTGAATATCTGTAATTCTACTCGTAGCTCCATTTTGGCGCTACGAGGTTACAGTTAATACTAAATGCTGTACTTATTTCCCCATCTTTATATATTTAAGATTCGGATAACAATTAAACACCACCGGCTAAATTTAGTTGCATTACAGTTGCAACCATATTACTTCTTAATCCGATAATTTAAAAAACACAATTAAGGAACCGAGATAAAATCGGAAGATCATGTCACCCTAAAATCACTGAGAACACACCTCAACGGTTCTCTTGTATTAGCCGGCTGAGTAAAATAACGGCGATCTTCCCAGCGCAACATAGTCAGCTTGCCACCCCAACAACAACCTGTGTCGAGCCCGATGATACCTTTCGGAGTTTTATTTCCTGCTAACGATGCCCAATGACCGAAGATGAGGGTATAACCAGCATCTACTAAACGTGGCAGTTCAAACCAAGGTTTTAATGGTGATGGTGCTGTACCGAGGGCATCTTTACAAATCATGTCAAGCGGACCGTTTGGGAAACAGTAACGCATGCGCGTCAATGCATTAGTACTAAACCGTAAGCGAGCTAGGCCGCTCAGTGCTGGCGTCCAGTTATTCGGCATATCACCATACATTGTATCTAGGAACAATGAGTAACTGTTACTGCGGAGCACCGTTTCTACCTCACGCGCACAGCTTTTTGCGGTCTCAATATCCCATTGTGGAGTAATACCGGCGTGCGCCATCATTAGTTTTAGCTCATCATCCACTTGCAGCATCGGCTGGCAACGCAGCCACTTGATCAACTCAGCTGCATCTGGCGCTTCCAAAAGTGCATTAAGGCGGTCTTTAGGTTTATTCCTCCTAACACCAGCATAGATCGCAATCAAATGCAGATCGTGATTACCCAATACCAGGCGAACCGCTGAGCCAAATGAGCGTAAAAATCGCAATACCTCTACTGAGTCAGGACCACGAGCTACCAGATCACCGGTCAACCACAACCGATCAGACTGTGGATTAAAAGAAACCTGAGCCAACAGAGCTTGAAGCTCAGTGAAACACCCATGAATATCGCCAATAAGGTATGTAGACATAATTAATGGATCATGATATAATTGTATAAGTATATTTTGTAAAAAGCATAACTGAACGATCTATTTTTAGTTAAGCATTTCGTAAACTCTTTCATGAGACTCGTCGTTTTCGACAATAAAAGCGATAAGTTATTGAAGTTTCTACGTGGCTGGTGAAGAGACAGTTCCCGAGTGCACCAATGCCTCGTACTTCCATTGTTTGGCCATTGCTGTTGTTGATGCCACCAAACTCTAGTGATTGCAGGCTAACATAGCCACATTGTCGAGGATGACGGTATAGGTAGCACTGTAAGGTTTCTTAGGCATTAGTTGTAGTCCCACAGAAATACTTTGAACCTGAATAGATACACTCTAGGTGAATCATTCATCGCAAAAACTCCCGATTGGTATGAGAAAAACTGTCTGAAAGACAATTGGCCAACTTACAGTATTGAGCAACAGAAACATTCTCTGCCCTTAGAGAAGGATCAATACCAAACTCCAGCAACTGTACTGATGTAAATAGATCGCCTAAACTATTTCGGATGGTTTTCCGGCGTTGATTGAACGTTTTTGTAGTGATTCGGGTTAACATGCGAACATCACCCACTGGATTTTGAATTACTCTATGTGGAACTAAACGCACCACAGTGGAGTTAACCTTCGGTGAAGGAGTAAATGAGGTTGGCGCTACTTGCAGTAGCGGTATAATATTGCAGTAATATTGTGCCATCACACTCAACCGCCCGTAGACTTTGCTGTCTGGCTTAGCCACCAAACGATCAACCACTTCTTTTTGTAACATAAAGTGCATATCAAGGATTGCATGAGTGTAGATGAAAAGGTGGAACAAAAGCTGTGTCGAGATATTATACGGCAGGTTACCAAATACACGAAGCGGTTGACGTACTTGCTGAGCTATGTTAGCGAAATTCACTACCATGGCATCCTGCTGGTAAATAGTCAGCTTATCTTGCAGCACTGCATGGTTGGCTAGTCTAGTAACCAGATTGCGATCCAACTCGATCACCATCATGCGATCCACAAAGGATCCAACTACCTCGGTCAGTGCGCCCAGACCTGGACCGATCTCCATGATCGCCTCACCCGGTTTCGGGTGAATCGCAGAGACAATGCTATCAATGATAAAATGATCGTTTAAAAAATTTTGTCCAAAGCGTTTACGGGCAAAGTGCCCTCGGTGGACTCTCTTATTCATTAGAATTAATTATCACTTTAGTTATGAGATAAAAGTCTGATTTGGAAATATTAACATCGGCGTTAACCGTACCCTCCAATTTGAGGAACTGGTAGCTTCAGTCGACCGAAGCACAGTTCAAAGACAATGCAACACCGATATTGAGCTCAAAACAAATATCTAATAGTTGACTATAATCAAACCTTGCTTGAAATAAATCACGAGAACCGTATCAACCTATTTCAGATGCTTTGACTGCAACAGGTTATCCACTTGAACTTGGCCAGTCAAGTGAATACCTGCCGCAGGCAATGCCTCAAGCGATAGCAAAATAATCTCTATATCTTAGCAGTTTATATGAGCGGCGGCACTGGCGACGGTTTTAGGTGAAATAGAGATTTACGTCTGGCAATCTAAATTTATCTTTATATCCAGGTTAAGCATCCAGATAACATTGCATCTCCTATACTTAGGTAAGAGCCCATCTACTACTAAAGTGGTAGGTGGGCTCTTACTTAAGATAACTACAGTGCTTTAATCTCAATATCATGACCACAAAACCGCAAAGAGTACGATCGGTAAAGAATGCGATCCAGCCAATATCCGCTACATCTGAATCATAGATTACACTTTTATTCAGCGGATCGCTAAGCTAAGCAACACATTTTCTGTTCTGCTGACCATCGCTAAACCACGGCAGAACTGCTATAACTTAGGCTCTGTTATAGGCGCTTAGTTTACTTATTTTACCAAATAAGCACTAGCTGCCAATAGCAAGTTGAGTCTGTTAACGACCGCTGTCGGGTAGCTTATGTCTGGCACTTAACGCACAGCGGCAAGTGTAGCCTATGGCATCTCTCTAGCAGAGATACTAGTACTAGGACTACCCACAGTTCACATGCCCAATCCTGGAATGAAAACACTATCACAAAACGTAATTCTAAGCCAGCAGACTCGCGGGAGTGATCTCAATAGGCATATTTACTGGGTATCAGCACTGAGGATCTTAACATAGGCTTCGGCGCGCAGTTCTTGCAGCCAATCCTGCAATTCTTCAGAAAATTTACGGTTGAACAGCATATTATATACGCGATCCTTCTGAAGGACGTCAGTTTTATCTACCTGACGCGTATTTAACAATTGGATTAGGTGCCAGCCAAATGCGGAGTGTACTGGTGCGCTAATTTCGCCTTTGTTCAGTTTCAGCAATGCATTGCGAAACGCAGGATCGTAGATACCTGGAGGCGCCCATCCTAAATCGCCACCCTGATAAGCAGAAGCGGGATCTTGAGAAAATTTCTTGGCTACATCGGCAAATTTACTACGACCGCTTTTGATATCTTGCTCTATGCTTGCCAAGTTAGTCCGCACTTGGTCATCTATCATGACTACTGAAGGTTTTAGTAGGATATGGCGAACGTGCACTTCTTTCACAAATACAGACTGGCTAGTAGCACCACGTATATCATTCACTTTTAGAATATGAAACCCAACGCCGGACTGGATAGGACCGACGATAGTGCCTTTCTTCGCATTAACTAGGTAGTCCACGAACAAAGTTGGAATCTCTTGCAGCTTAGTGAAACCCATTTTACCCATTGTTAGCGCTTGAACAGTGGCGGAATAAGTGAATGCTAGTTTTTCAAAATTAGCCCCGTGATGTAATTTACTAATTACTTTTCTAGCCACTTGTGCTACGCGTTCAACCTGACGCTGGGATGGATTTTCCGGCAAAGGTAGCAATATGTGGCTAATGCTTATTTCAGTATCCCGAATATTTTGAGCAGCTAATTGCTTTTCTAATGTTGCCACTTCTTGCGGCAAGATAGTTACGCGACGGTCTAGTGCATTGTGCCTCACTTCGGCAATCAACATCTCTTTATGGATTTGAAATCGGTAAGTATTGTAATTCAGACCCTCACTCGACAACCGGTTACGCAATTGATGGAGACTTATCTTATTTTGCACCGCAATATCAGAAATAGCGTTGTCTAGATCGGTCTCGGATATGGTAATACCTATTTTTTGAGCCAACTGTAGCTGAATATTTTCCATAATTAAACGTTCAATGAGCTGATGATGTAGTACATGATCGTCTGGTAGTAATTGACCATCCTGCTGTGCATGGAGTTTTACTGATCGCATCAAGCCGTTGATATCGCTTTCTAACACAATACCGTTATTCACGATGGCAGCAATTTTATCTACTTCTTTTGTTGCTGAGCAGGCGGCAGTAGCAAAAAGCACCCATCCGATAATCAGCATTCTCGAATTTGCCATACATTTTCCATTATCTAATCCGCCAACGCGGGTGAAAATTCTTGTTGTACTCTACCAGGCAATCTAAAACGAACTGTGGCCACGTAATATACCGGAACGCAGCATTTCCGCAGAACTGAGACTTTTGTCGCTACTTAAACCGCGCAGCTCGAAATTGAAGGAAACTTTGTTGTCGTAAATACTAGTATTGTTTCTTTTATTCCAGTCAGTTACTTTACATTCATAACCAAGGGTTACCGCCCAACAGCAGGTGCTATACTTCAGGCCAAGCAACTGATTAGCCGATTGTCTGGCGCGGGCATCATAGTAATACCCGCAAACTACGGCCAGTCGGTCAGAAATTAACCAGCTTCCTGTCACACCTGCCTGAGCAATACCGTGCTGGCAAAGATGTGTTTGGCCAGTATTCAAGGCTGTATGGATATATTCCGGTGTTACGTAACGGTAATGTACTTGCACTATACGCTCTGCCTCCTGGTGGTATCCAAGCACAGCGTTACTTAATGAGATGCACTTTAAGCTGGTATCATACTGCAAGCCGCCGCGCAGGCTCCAACGATCGTCGATCTTCCAATAAGCATCACCGACCCATAGCAAACTACCGGTACGATCGTTGCTATCATATCGTGATTCAGGGTCACCAGCGCCTGAACGGTTGAAGTGGTAGATTTGACCAACAGAAACATTAAACCGTTCAACCAGCGCGTTATCATAAATTCGTGTAGATACACCACTAGAGACGCGGTTATTCGCAGCGATGCGATCCAGACCGGTGTATGTCCGGTCGCGAAAAAGACCGGAATAATTCGTTTGCAATAGGGTTGTATCATAGATATATATATTACTTTGATCGTGGTATGGCACGTAGAGGTATTGAATGCGCGGTTCTAAAGTCTGGGTAGAGCCTTTCCACAAAATCATAGGACGTTCGAACACTAGCTTGCCATCAGCCTTGAACTGTGGAAGGAGGCGATTGATGGAATTATCAAGATTCGGTGCTATAGCTGTATAATGACTAGTACTGTTTCGGTTAATATAATTGGAAGCAAAGCAGTTAGGAATTTTCTGCTCGTAATGAGATCCCCACAGCTTTGCCTCGGTGTTCAAACTGACCCAGCTCTTGGTGACTGGTAGATTCAACGTAGGCTCTAGATGCCAACGTATGGCATCTGGGCTATGCGGATCGATACTATTAAACTTGGCTATCTGACCATATAGGTGAAAGCCAAAAGGACCAAGATTATTGATGTAGTAGTTCACATCCAGTTGCGGCATTACTTTGTAAGAATTGTAGGTAGAACAGTCAGTTCTATCTAAGATCTGAAACTTCTTGGAGCTTACAATAGCATTCCAGTGTTGATTGGCATAACCCAAGCTAAACTTCTGCGTGGCGTACCCATCACTGCTGGATCCATACTTCGAATCCAGATCGGTAAAGTATTTGGCATCGCTGACCTTAGTAAAATTGATATTAAACCGCCACACCTGATCAAATACTCCTGCGTGTTTCCAGTGCAACAACGCACGATTACTATTGTCAGTATTGTATTTGTTATGTTCCTTATCGTTTGGTAACCAATCTAGTGTCACTAGTCCAGAGCCAGGCGCTACCAAATATCGAAATTCGGTTTGCCATTGCAAACCACGTTGTGGCATATAATGCGGGGTGAAGGTTACGTCATAGTTTGGTGCGATATTCCAATAATACGGCAATATGAACTCAAGTCCATTGTTAGTCCCATATTTGGCATTCGGGATCAAAAAACCAGAACGTCGCTTATCGCCAATTGGTAATTGCATATAAGGGCTATAGAAAACCGGAAATCCACGAATACGCAAACGCGCATTCCAAACTTCTGCCACCTGCTCTGTGCGGTCAAAAACCACTTTTGAACCACTTACGCTCCAGCTATCATCTCCTGGCAAGCACGAGGTAAAAGTACCGCTTTCCATCATAGTGTAACGGTTAGCACCACGTATCTTTATTTTATTAGCAGCGCCGCGCCCCTGATGGTCCAGCATCTCGTACTCACCCTTATAAACATCAGTATCTTTGGTGTTCAGGTTTGACCAAGCATTGTCGCCTGATAATGTGATCTGAGGATCGCTGTATTTTACATCACCAGCAGCGCTTACGGTGCGCACCGAACCCGACTGACCTGGATTCTGTATTTGCCTTAGCTCCACCTTTTTAGCAGTGAGTGTTCTGTTTCCTTTCGTAATCTTGACGTTACCAATAAACAGCTCAGTCGTCGGATAATCGGCGTGTAACTCATCGGAATTAATGGTGATCAACTGGTTCTCATCATAACCTGTGGGCAAAGGTTTGTCATAAACATGAACACCGAGAACGCACTGATCAGCCAGGGTGTACTCAGTACACAGGACCGTCAAAAATATAGTGGCTAGGAGTATTAGGGAACTTTTTTTCATACGTTATTGTGATATTCCGTCATCAGAGACTTTGTATCTGACAAAGAGGTAGAGACTATATTACTCATCTGCGTTGAGCTAGAGTTAAATCCTACTGTTTGCTTGTGTCATCGTAGGCGCAAAGATAAATCAAAGGTATGATAATCAAAATTTTAGTAAAAATCGCTAACCTAAGGTTACATGCCAGGTGTTGTGCAGCTTTCAAAATAATAATTTGAGGAGTATATGCAGTATTGGGGAAAACTTCTTGGAGTCATCGGTGCTATTTGGCTTGACGCGGGATTCTGGGCTGTAGTTTTTGGATTAATCATCGGTCATATGCTGGATAACGTAAACAGCCATAAGAAAAACCGAGGTTTTTTCACCGATCACCAAACGCGACAAGCGCTATTCTTTCGCACCACTTTTCAAGTAATGGGGCATCTAAGCAAATCAAAAGGACGTGTGACCGAAGTAGACATTCAGATCGCTATCTTGTTTATGGATCGTCTGCAATTGCATGGCGAGGCACGCATTGCTGCACAGCAAGCATTCCGTGAAGGGAAACAGAGCCAGTTTCCTTTGCGAGAAACACTGCAACAGTTACGTAGCATCTGTTTTGCCCGCTTCGACCTAATCCGGATTTTTCTGGAAATTCAGATACAGGCCGCATTTTCCGACGGTACACTGCACCCAAATGAGCGCCAGGTACTCTATGTCATTGCGGAAGAACTAGGTATTTCACATGCACAGTTCGATCAGTTTCTCAGTATGATTGAGAGCGGGCGCCGATTCGATAGCAGCGATAGAGGCGGCTACGAACAGGAAAGAGGCGAGGCAACAATAGAAGATGCGTATAAAGTCCTTGGTGTAACCAGCCAGGCCGATACAACCACCATCAAGCGCGCCTATCGCAAATTAATGAGCGAGCATCATCCAGATAAATTAGTAGCTAAAGGGTTGCCCCCGCAAATGATGGAAATGGCTAAGCAAAAAGCACAGGAAATCCAAGCGGCATATGACCTTATAAAAAATACAAGAAATTTCAAGTAACCATCCCTGCTTTACGTACAAGATAAACTAACATTGAGATCAAAAGTCTCATTTATGAAAAATGCATTAAGGTATGCAACATTGGCTGATTTAGCTAAATATCTACGCATCCAATCTGCCTTCACTCCCCCTGAAGTGAATTTAGAACCAGTACCGCAGATTAGATCCCCAGAGACAACATATACACCTTTAGCTGATAATATCGACTAACGATCAGGATCAGCTGCATCAGTCTACACCTATCAAGAGCCCGGATAAAGTGATATTCTTTTGCGACGATCGGGCGGTATTCAAAACACCTTTGCAGGTCGGTTCAGCCAGTCACCCATAAGAGGCAGCGCACATCCTTTATTTTACATCAGATCGCCACAAACACGGGCGATCTAATATTTCCTTAGCCCACATTCAGGCATAGGATTAAACTTCCGCACAACTAATTTGTGCAACGCAACTAAATCACCTGAGTCCTAGGCATGTCTGACTGATACATTTCCTACCGGAAAATCACCCTGCATACGCGGTTATAGCTCTCTTCCTAGAAACTAGGAAAACAGTAAGGTTTTCCCACTTGATATCTTCACCTCGAGAATGTATGTCTCCTAATATGGGTCAACTTTTCCTCCTCCTGAGCGTTATAGAGTTTTATATTGACTTCACTTGCACAGAGCTAGGCGAGCCCTAGTGTATCGCACTAGATATTAATGTATGACCGCCAATATCCAAATGCCAGCTGGCCGCTAACTAGCTTCATTTATGTTAGCTAGTAACTGATGATGTTACAGGCCAACAACTCAAATTCGTCCTCATGAATATTTGAGTTGACCGGATACAGCGTTGTCAATCATGCAAACTGATACTTAATTTATTTTCCGCATCCTATTCTCTTCTTAAATCAAGATGCGAGTTAGTGCTTACACTCACCCTTACTCCTCCTGGAATACCGCACAAATGTCCTGTTTAATCGTATTAACACATTTGCATGCAATATGATGAGTGACTATAACTGGTTAGCGACAGATACCATCGCATTCGAATTGTTTCACAACATTCTAGCGTTAATATGCACCATAATTCAGATTAGCGTAAACGGTAGGAAACGAGCCCAGTGTAAGTGTTTTGTTGCTTTGTCTCCAGAGGATCGGCCACTACACGGCAGAAAAGACTGCCTAAAGTGACTTATTTTAAATAGGCACTGCGCAACCACTTATATCACCGACCAAGTTAAAATCAAAGCACTTGCAAATAATATTTTACTCTCAACTAATAACTCGTGCGTTTTTAGGAAATCATACCGGATTGCAGTTAAATCTGAGTGTAAAGCTATCCTGTACTCACAGCAATCCAGCACAGGTTAAGTGAAAACCGCACTAAGCTGATATAACTACACTGTTCCAATAATCAGGTTCATTAGTATCTGAGCGGTATCACCAAAGACAGAGTAGATTACTAATCTCCAAGCGCGGGCTTGTCTAAGAAACCTGTTCACTTGGTTGTGTCCAAAATGTGTCAATAGATTCATCCAATACATTTGCTTAGTGGGTGTAACCTGACCCCACGTAACCATTGATATTTAGCTATAATCAATGATGCATCTCTTTTGCAATTGTATTAAAAGAGGTCCAAACAGCCCTTGGCAACGCCGCCATGGAACATACCTACGGAGTATGTTCCAGATACGACTCCATAATTTGGAGGTCATGTATTTGAACTGTGCGATTAATGCAGTTGATACGATCTCGCTAAAAATAGCCAATTTAAATAGCATATGCAATATCACCAGCTAGCTAGCGAGCTGGAAGTGACGGACTGCGAAAACGACTTCAGAACACAGCGCGCCCGAGCACCTACTACTACTATATGCAATAGTAGTCAAGATAGTGACGGTCAATATTCTATAGCCATGCGTGGATACGCTAGTGTGCGTATTGCTTACGCTAGTGCACTAATTTCTCAAATTACAGTTTAATCTCAGGCTTAGTAGAAATAACCAGTACTTTCCTGATGATGGGGGATCAGGTAAGTCAGCAGTTATTTTACATGTGAATCGACTTTCACCACGAGGCGCTCTCGTTTTAGACATAGGATAACTTTCTCCAGGTATAGCATTGCATCCGAAAGGTCTGCGATTAATTCCTTTGTCCCCATGATACCGGACACCTGAATCACCCTCTCAGCCTCTTAGGAAAAGGCTAGTTAATTAGCTGGCTATAGAGATGAGAAAACCCTTTAGAGCATGAAGGGTTTCTCTGAACGACCTAGCTTGTTCCGTTAGCATTCATCAGGACAGTTACCAGCACCTACCGCACGTGTGCGACGATTCGCCATCACAGACTATGGCTCTTTCACCCGTTTTGCATGCCTGTTCTCCGATCACTACGCCTAGCAAAGCTGGTTTGTCATCGACCGGGCCTCACCATTGAGTAGTAAGCTGTAGGCATCAACTACGGGTTTATAGTTTGCTATTAGACTATTCACGTGTAGTTTTTATAGAAAGCCTGCATGAAGCAGGAATAGGCGTGCACAATTTATCTCCTACCAAGTAGTTCGATTTGGCGCTTAAGAGCACCATAACAGAAATATTTTACCGAAACATTTGATCAGTTGGTATGACTTTTAGCTACTTGCTGCACTCTACCTAAGTTATAAGAGTCACTAACTACACTAGCACCTCGCTAAGCGCCGATCAACTCTTCCAGAAACTACTGATTGCACCGCACAACACCCAGCACGCAATCAGCAATTTCTTAGTTTAGAATACATTTCTGCTATTTCAACTTGGCCTTATCGTGGCAGCTATCATCCAACAGCAAGCAATCCAGATTGAAGCAGTACTTAATAAAGACGAACCAATCTCCTGTAGGTTTTCCAGCACCGCGATCAGGACCTACGCAGTACATACCACCATAATGACTGGTTAATATCAATACCGTCTTGAATCATCTTACACCTAACCACTGCAGTAGTTGGTCGTCCTCATACGCAATGGCGATACCTGATTTAATAGACGATATGCAGCGATATGCAATTAGTGAGGGATTAAGCGAGTTCGCGTGTCGCGCAAGCCAGATAATAGCAAGCGATAGTATAGGTGCGGATTGTGTGGACTCAGAATACCAGCGTGAAGCAACCCGTATGCCCAATCTACCAATAGATATGCGATCATCTGGATTTATGAAGATTAGTTCACTATCTATGAACACATTAAACACAACACAGACCTAGTTTCTTACGCTCTATGGGCTACTCAACTAAGTGAACCGGCCGTAATCCATTTTTACCTCTTGCAATCTGTACTGCTACCCTTCATGGCTAAAATTAGCATTGCCTGGGTTCAAAGTAATATGGATGATCGGTGAAGTATTGTGTGAGTAGAGCCGCTTTTGACCGGTTTCAGGAAAGAGTGACCATAAGCGTATCTAGTACCATGATACCTCCCACTCCTAATTCGCTTTCCGTATCGCGGTTCTAAGGTTAACTATGATTATAAGCATATATTATCGCCTTGATGCTTTCAGTCAGCCTTATAACTAAACCATACTAGGCTCTAATTAATTCAGTCTATTGGACGTGGTGTTTGGTCATGAATCGAGGCTGTGTACAAACCACGGCAAGCACTCCAAAATGAGTAAAGTAAGCAATCTCGCTACAATCAGAGATGATTGAGAAAATAAAAACGCTATAGTACTAGAATACAGTCCGTTCTTCCCTTGTAAGTCTTAATTATTGCATTACATTTAGGTAAATCTGCTGCTTGTTAAAAGTCCTATTCCCGTTATGGATAAGTAAATGATTGTGCATATAAAATACAGCATCTTTCTCCAATTGTAGTTGATCCTTTATATAGCTTGGCATTTGATCGCAGCATGCCAACTTCATCGGGTTCATTCCGGATACTGCTAATTACATCACTAATCGAACCGCTATATGATGACATAATGGTCTCCTATGCTCCTGGCTATAGTGTCTGTTATATATGTAGGCGTGGTTTATTTCTCAGATTAAACTTTGTCTCACCCAGCTGTCGACTCAGACGATTGCGATAAATCATCCGTGCTTCCATTCACAATTTAATATTTTTCTGACACATGCTCGCATATAATCCTAATAAGACAATTAATTAACACTTAATATGCTAAAAGCTACTTGCATATCTATGCTAATAATTCCTAGTTAGCACATGCGATTTCAATCTGTTCTATACCACTTCACGATGAGGTTAGCTCAGATAATCCACCAATCTGGCATTCTTCCGGCCTTCCTCGGTACAGAAAATACTCCCTATGAACAAAGGCAGGTGATGAGTGTCAAATTCCAGGCCTAGTGTCTTCTCTATCTCCCGCTGCTGCTAAAATACTGCTAGCAGCACTGATAAACCGACACTGATAACGAATGAGGAATCTATGGCGCCTAGTACTGATTGTGCGACTATCGAGGCCAAATGAAGGCTGATAGGGTGCGCCTTCTATAGGTTAGCTGATAGCCTCTGTTTCGAACAATACATACGCCTAGCACATGATCTTATGGCTACACAGGAAGGTGCAAGTGCACCCAGATACGGATAAATCGGACACCGATCAACCTTAGCAACTCCTACATAACATTTATGATAATCTTTAATGATAAAACTGATACATTATTGATTGGCCTGGATTCTCCTCTCAAACTTAACAGATCTACTCGACAATCATCAACAAAGAATACCTTTCCTACCTAAAGTGCACCTAGAGAAATCGACTAGAAATTGGCATCATTAAAGATAGGCATACTTCTTCCATGTAGAGTGGATATATCAATAACCGGGAATGATCGATTAGTACAAGCTTTTATTATAACCCCTCAAAACCCAATCATTCAGAATAAAAACAGCTCGATAAACCCGTGTTGTGCTTTTCTAGCAGCGCACTGCCGTTGGATGTTCATAAACCTAACGAGTGAAGAGACAAGTGTACAGAAGTGGGTACACTCTGTTGCGGAGCTACGTACTGATCTTCACTCAATCTAGTGAGAATAGGAACTGTATAGTAGGAAGTTAAGTATATTGATCTTGGCAGAAATAGGGTTCAGCACTTCGTACTCTTTCAGGTCGAAGCTGCTAACTTTCTATTTTCCTTCTGAGCACGACGCTATCTCCTCTTTATTACGCTAGAATAGGAGACAGGCCAATTTACTTGCTGCCCTCATATCTGAGAGACGTGTTACAGACTGTAAGGAAAGCAAGGCAGTAGTAGATGGGCAAGCTGCCCAATTTTATATTATCGAATTGACTGCATGGGGCTAGATCTGCAAAGTGATTTTTTTGAAGTCATGATCACGCTACTCAAGCAACCTGGCGGCTCCCAACTGTACTTAGATCTAATATGACTAATTGTATTTTGTAGATCCCACAGATCAAACAATTCTACATCTTATCCGAATGACTGCATCCGGGGCATGCGACTCTAAACACTAAGTTTACTACTTCACTATTCATCAGCAACCAACACCACCGTCAAAAAGCAGTCTAGCTAGAATACAAATATTTCAATGAGTGTGTAGCCTTCTGGCGCTACTGGCGGTAGCTGGTTTTATTTAACCTTTGAGCAATAGCTACGCTACCATTGGCCGGTCCCTTCTTAGCACCGGCCTGAAGATATATAATGCCATTAAATAGGTTTTGATGTCTGAATATCGCTTTCCTAATTTGTCACCGAAATTTTATCTGCTTTATTCTTGGTTGAAAAATAATGCTAATAGCAATGCAACTCCAGTATTCACTAGGTTATGCAAGTGCATTACTAATAGCAGTATCATTCCCAATCGGCGGTTTTCAAATAAAGTCACTCTGCGCAACTACGCTTATCCGACAGAATAAAAGATAAAAGCAGACAGATAGTTGCAGTTACTGTGCTTCCTCAATCGCTAGCCCGAGCTTTACTTCAATACCAATAATTGTATCTAGACTGTGCCTGGTAAAAGTATATTGCAGTACGCGCACATTGTTATTGAGCATCTAAGTCGACCGGCAAATACATTATATACTTATTATACTGTAACTTAGCTGTTAGTAATTTTCGTGCTGACTCCATACATTGATAAGTTTCAGAAACTTGGGCTATTTTATTTATTTTTCACCTGTATAAGGCTAAATTTCTATACAAAGTTCGTATAAGCTATAATGATAGCATGCTATCCTAAAATCTATCTTTCATTTAGATAGGCTATCATGAAATATGATAGCTTTTATACAGCGCAATAAATTTATGAAATTTTTCACCGATTCGCTTAGTCTGCATTGGTTGACTTACAGGCGTGTCACTGCCACATTTGCAAACCACAGGCTTTGCCTAACGTACCGAGACTTCATAGAAGTTATGGTATTCTCACCTAATGATTGACTGTTACCATGATAGTTAATTATGTTGGCTACTTTTTAGAATTATACGCGCATGTACTCTATGCTGACTCGTAAAACAATGGCGAAAATTGCTGAATGTATTGGCAGCGGAAACGTGAATTTGATTACGCTGTAAGCACATTACTTCCGCTAAACAAAGCAGATAGTTAAGGCTTGATTATTTATCAGTCTTTCATATACTACTGTTCACTAACTATTCCTAAAAATGTCAAATCATACTCGAAACTGTACGCTACGCTGATTCAGCGTAGCGTGAAGACCACTTAGATGATGATATGTTTTTATGAGGTATAAACCATTATCGCTATAACAGAAATAATTTCCCTTCATAATACAATAGTTAGACAGCCTTATTTTAACAAAGTAGATAGGGAAAGACATCTCACAACCAGAAGACGACCCAAATCATTCTATCTGACCCCTCCGAACAAACGCATCAAGGTCTCCATTACCCTCGAACCAGGAAGGGCCAACAAATCCAATGCTTTTGCCGCACAGCCATGAGATAGATCACGCCCTCTACCAAAAGGTGGTCTATTCTCAGAAGACTGCCTCCAGATAACGTATCATCGCAGGGTAGTGTGCGCTGTGTTATTTAAAACACTTTGGAAATCATCGACTCTTGTAGCCTTAGGACATGCTAGTCCTCAGAGGATTAAAAACAGTAAAACATCTATAAAAATTCCGTCATCACATTCAATAGTGGCACATGTATTTTTACACAACCACCAATAACTCTTTCATAAAACTGAATAACACGTCATAAACAAGCGCTTGTACGAAGCGACTATTTGATATCGAATTCCCTCAGTAGCTACAACACGATCCATATAGGGTGTCCTACGACTGGTCGGGGATGACCTATCTGTATTGTAAAGGCCTTTTACAACAGTACAGGAAGGATCACCTATTCCGCTGTACCAGTTCCCATGCGAACAGAAAACATCAAACCCAAATGCTCACATTAACCAGTAACCTAATTCAGATCGTGCAAGAGTACAACTAAGTTTGCCTGGTTCTACCGCTCACGTAACAAGGCATGAAATCGGCTGTAACAATTGAGATCTATCAATGTCTTTAACTTCTTAAGGAGTAGCATGGCCTGCTACGCCAGCGGAATAGCAAATACCAGTTAATACTACCAACCAGAGCGCTTTCGTTCCGTCTTGCTTAACCAAACAAGAGTGCTGCGTCTGTTCCATGGCTTCCTACCCCGTATGGCTATCCAAGGGTCCCGTGCAGATAAATATCTCTGCATACAGGCCAACCCATATGCCACTAGTTTCTGCGCGATCACCTATGAGGAAACTAAAGATTGCTAAGGCAATAGCCCAACCCCAACTTGGATAGCGAGCTGGCAGAAAGCCAAACCCTAGGTCCTAACAGATTCTTTCCATCCTGTAAAGTGCTTACCGAACAAAACAGTCTAGCTGTATTAAACCAGCGCGCGAGTTATAGACGCGTAAAGGAAGGGATTCGTTTCGAACAGAACAAGACAAAGAGAGTGTGAAGAATATGATTATTATAATATCCTACGAGCAGGCCGGTAAGGGTTTACTGGCACCATTAGTAGGATCTCTCATTACAAGTTAAAAATAAGGGCGCCTTAACTTCTCCAATTAACTCAAGAAGTTAATTCTATCGGGAATTAAGATGAACGAACTAATCAATCGCACAAACTCAGAAACAATACCTTAATCAGCCCTCATCTAGAATAAGGGTAATCGGGAACCGACTTTGACTGCAGGTTAGCTTGGTGTCAGGAAGGTATTAACCTAACCAAACGACAAAACGCTGCACTGATAACCCCAGTGCACCGGCAGAATAGCACCTCATTAGCTTAATAGCTAATCGCATATTAATCCCGAGAGCAGTTACTAGCTACGCTTCTACCGTAGCAAGTTCCAGAAAAAACGCAAACTAGGGGAAGGAGAGACCTTTATACAAGTATAAGCTAAACCGACAGTCGCAAGAGGTAACCCCTAAAGAGCCCTAACAAGATGAAAGGCAAACTATTTATTCCACTCGATGCAGATCTACTGTCGGAAGACAGTAGATGCAAGACCAGATTCACGACTTGGTTAGGCTTGCCTTAGCCTAACTGGAGGAGTGCCCTGATAGAATAGAGTGGTGTACAACCACCACACCAAGTTGACATTACCTTACTAATCACTATTTGATTTTTGTTTTATTTATAACCATTTTAAATCACTGCTGACGATTACAGGCCCTGTGCCTAGATGTAATTTCATGGCATAAGCTAAAACAGGCGATGCTGCGTTGTTGACGATAAATATATGCCGGTCAGAAACTATTAGCAATTATTCAAGTCGGGTTTCACAGCGAAATGGATTGCAATCCAGTAGCACTAGATCAACAGTGAACACTTCCATATCGTGGCGAATTGAATACCACGAATAGAATACATGTTGTGATTCGCATCTGCCATAGCTATCGCTTTAACTGAGGCAGCAGGAAACATATTTAAAAGGAGAGTCCTATAAACAACCCACTGAGAGAGGGTGTTCGCGTCTAAATTCCTGTTATTACATTAAACTACTATCAACTATTTAATAGAAACCCACGAAGGAATATCTATGCAAGCCGCAGACAAACCGTATAAACTTTCCTATCCATTTGATAAAATATAAAATAGCCTGACAAGGTGACAGTCTTACTTATAGGCCTCAGCACTTCACCACTTGCATATGAACCTACTGCGGCTGAGAGATTCAGACTCCTTTATTGCTATCATCATCAGCATAGGTAAAATAAGCATGCTTAAAAATGTGTTGGCTCTAACGGCCAGATTGAGGTTTGCATCCTGTAGACCGGATCTTAGCTTCCGCACTGCCCTTAAAGTACAAAAACTCAGATTCAGCCCACTCTAACATTAACACTTTGCGGCATGGCCTTGGTATTGTCAACACACTCTTCTGACTTGCATTAACCATCGAACCACTGCAGCAGTTAATCATCCAACTAGCTGTTCGATAACTTATACCCATTACACCTTTAATACATAGGTGAGCTGGGCTATTTGTTACGAAACCAGTTATCCTATTCAAGCGTAACTGTATTACCGTAAGCATAATTGGCGGTAACTCAGAAGTTCTCAAATAAAGTGATAATTTTCAACTTATAGCACAGCCTGATTTCTAATCCGGAATTTTAGATTTCCCCGCGGTCTAGCCATACTATCGATCACCTAAATGTCGCCATACTGATTGAAAAATTGATCAAAAAATAGTTTGCCTTCAGCTTATTACAGATTATTATCACAGCACTTAGCCAAGTTCCTTATAGTCGGTTGAGCAGTTTTACAGTACCGCTACCAGCACTTTACCTGTCCGGCTATATTAATTGGTTTCTCATGCACCTTTAGTGTTAGCATATAGATTCTAAGTATAATCAGGACGCTAGGTCAGGTGAAATACGGGTAGCGCCATATTAAAAGCAATACCCTACATTTTGCCTTTAATAAAATAGTTTTGTGCACTTAATAACCGTCTGCCGTATCGGGAACCGCAGTTCACAGCTGTATATTCATAAGAATATTTCAAACCGATTCAGCTGAACACGATCGCTATCTTAATACCTAGAAGATAGGCCACTAGGTGGCACCGAACAGCACTTGATCAGCCTGCACCAAGTTCACTTCACCAAAGCTGTGACATCGTGCAAAGCCTAGCGGTTTGCAATATTACATCGTATATTATGGCACAATTTATTCGCGCCACCCTCTTCTGAAAATCACAAAGTGAAGCACTGCACAAGACTGGTGGTGGCCGCACCCTGATCCACCGCTTTTCCTCCCTTTGGATTATTGTAGCCAGAGTTGAAATAGCAAGCCTTATGTTGCGGCTTTAATAACCAGGTGTGGGCAAAACGTGAGAAACCAATAGACCCCGCTGAATATGCTTTATAAGCAATAACATATAGGATCAGAGCTACACACTCTCCTAAGGCATTAATTTTAATTAATGAATTCTGCTAAATATGCCTATGGATAACCATAATCGAATAAAATATCGGAAAGCTGCCCGTTAGCCAGGGCTTCGGCTAGCAGACCGAAGATTGAAAGCGGGCATACTAACATGTATCACAATCTCATATTTCCGATGGCGTTGTTTTCGAAGCATTTATAGTAGAAGTACGGTATAGTGCTTGCAAAACGATGCTCTCTTGGGTATTGAAAAACCTTTACCGTAAAGTACGTTCAGATATATAGTGATATTGCTAATATCATTTTTTGGCACCTTGGAGCTACTATCTCTAGTATTGTACTAATATGAAAGACAAAGACTACCGGTCAAAGATAAAAAGTCAATGCATAGTCCCGGGTATTTTATGGATGCCACTACACTCGAGAAAAACCTTCAAGCCCTTCTGCAGAATAGTCACTCTTGCATAAGAGTTGCTATTATTTTATTTTTACTTTAGCCCTGGTTACATAGGTTCAATCGCTGCATTCGACAGTCAGAGGGTATCCCTATATCGGCCAACAAACTATTCCTGTATTGCAATAAGCAATATTTTCTGCCACATCATCAGTAGACTCTATCATGCCAAGATGCATAGGATCGTGACACCCTTTGCATTATTCAGGATTGCAAACTAGCTGATAACTCTTTCCATCGCGTGATTCTATTTTAGTTGTTTTTCTTGAAATACTCCTAACCGGTTCCAGAAACGGAACAGTAAAAATATTTAGTGACTACTCTCATTTACTTTATCACTGTATTAACCAATACTTCCAGTTGTAGGGGAAACCACATATGACTTATACTTGGAGTGTGAATAACAGCAAGATATACTATACTTTATAAGCTAACCCCTCTAGCCTGCGCTCAGGCAGGCTATGCTGTTTTTAGCATGACATGCTATATATCCTGAGATAATATCCCTTTTGGCAAATACCCTAGCATTTGCCTTCCCTCTGGTTTCCCGGTTCTTGACATAGTAGAATTCTATTATCTCTCCCTCGGTAATGTCTCTGCATAGAAATTATTTTGCTTCACAGGTTTTTAGACCCTAACACTAAATAGAACGCATATCAAGATCGCCTTTACCAGCTCCTCCACATTAAAAACAGAACCTCAGATATGCTGCATCCCAGGTATTAAGGCGGAGACAATAAAAGTAATAACTCCTGTCCACCTAAAATGGACGGATCTATCCTGATTGGGATAGATAGTTAGAGTATAATTTTTATAAAATTAACAACACGAGAATAAATAATCATGTCTAAAATTTCATATTAGTAACATAGCACACTCTCCATAGACTACCGTAAGTCTCTCTTTTTACCAATTAGAGAGGTGAATCCCATAGCACATTAGCCAGCTTCATCTATAGAACTATTTATTTCTATGGTAAATCAAGGTCATACACACCATTTTTCAGTCTTTTGTAGGCTGAGATATTCTCGCTCTATTCATATCCAAACTAACTGTGCCAGAATAACCTCTAAACGACAGAATCAGACCTTGGCGAGAACCACACATTTAGATACCAATCAGGCTATCATCGCTGACCTTTGACTTCTTTGAGGCCATTAAACGGTGCACGATCACCCAATGCTTCTTCTATACGAATTAACTGATTATATTTCGCAACGCGATCAGATCGACTCATGGAGCCGGTTTTTATCTGTCCCGCTGCAGTACCTACTGCCAAATCAGCGATGGTGGCATCTTCAGTCTCACCTGAACGATGAGAGATGACAGTAGTATAGCCAGCCTCTTTTGCCATCTTGATAGCAGCTAAGGTCTCGGTCAAAGACCCAATTTGGTTAAATTTGATCAGAATTGAGTTAGCTATGCGTGTTTCTATACCTCTTTTTAGGAGCTTGGTGTTGGTTACAAAAAGGTCATCACCCACCAACTGTATTTTGTCACCAAGCAGTTTGGTCTGATAGATAAAGCCATCCCAATCAGCTTCATCTAACCCATCTTCGATGGATACAATCGGGTACTTTTTTGTCAAGTCTGCTAAGAAATGGGTGAATTCTTCAGAAGTAAAAGCTTTATTTCCTTCACCAGCAAGTACGTATTTACCCTCTTTGTAAAACTCTGAGGCCGCACAGTCGATCGCTAAGGTTACATCTTTGCCCAGATCGTACCCTGCCGCTTTTACTGCCTCAGCGATCACTGCCGGCGCTTCAGCATTTGAACCAAGATTTGGCGCGTACCCACCTTCATCGCCTACTGCGGTGCTCATCCCTTTGCCGCGCAGTATTTTCCCTAGATAGTGAAAGACTTCAGAGCCAATGCGCACTGCTTCTTTCAGAGTTTTTGCGCCCACTGGCTGAATCATGAACTCCTGAATATCAACGTTGTTGTTTGCATGCTCACCGCCGTTAATGATGTTTATCATCGGCAGTGGCATGGAGAATTTACCTGAGGTGCCGTTTAGCTCAGCAATATGTTCATATAAAGCTAGACCTTTTGAGGCAGAAGCCGCCTTCGCCACAGCAAGGGAAACCGCCAGAATAGCGTTAGCACCAAAGTTAGATTTGTTCTCGGTGCCGTCAAGCTCAATCATGATCCTATCAATGTTTACCTGATTTTTGGCATCTTTACCGCTTACTGCCTGAGCGATCGGGCCGTTTACTACGGCAACGGCTTTCAATACACCCTTGCTCAAAAACCGAGTTTTGTCACCATCGCGAAGCTCCAATGCTTCACGGGAACCTATCGAAGCCCCTGCTGGCGCTGCAGCAAGACCAACGAACCCACCTTCTAGATGCACTTCAGCTTCAACAGTCGGATCACCACGAGAGTCGAGAATTTCTCGAGCGATCACTTTAATAATTTTAGACATTAGGCTTTCCTCGGTTCAAGTTAAACCAAATCTCAAGATAAAACAGCTCGCCCTTTTTGGCGTACCGCTACCTACAGATCAATTATCCTATCTGGTGCTTTTTATGCTCACCAGCCGCCTCTACAAACCCTACGAAAATCGGGTGCCCATCACGCGGTGTTGAAGTAAATTCTGGATGAAACTGGCAGGCCACAAACCACGGGTGATTAGGCAGTTCAATGTTCTCAACCAGTTTATTATCCGCAGAAAGACCGGCCACGCGTAGTCCAGCGGACTGGATCTGCTTTAATAACATGTTGTTCACTTCGTATCGATGACGATGGCGTTCAACAATAGTTGACTCACCATACAATTTGCGCACTAGGCTATTTTCGTCAAGATGACATTGCTGACTACCGACTCGCATTGTCCCCCCTAAATCACTTTCCTTAGTGCGCACTTCAACGTTCCCATCTTCATCACGCCATTCAGTGATCAACGCCACCACCGGATATTTGCAATCTGGGGAAAACTCGGTTGAGTTAGCATTCTCCATACCCGCCACATGGCGGGCAAACTCCATCAAAGCCACCTGCATCCCCAGACAAATACCTAGGTAAGGAATCGCGTTCTCACGGGCATAGCGCGCGGCCATGATCATACCTTCTACTCCGCGATACCCAAAACCACCGGGGATAAGGATCGCATCCAGCCCTTTTAGTACTTCTAGGCCGCAGGTCTCTACCTCCTGCGAATTAATCAACTTTATATTCACACTTAAACGTGTTTTTAACCCACCATGCTTTAATGCTTCAATCACCGACTTATAGGCATCCGGCAGTTCAACATATTTCCCTACCATGCCAATGGTTACTTCACCCAGTGGATTAGCCTCTTCATAGATTACCTGTTCCCATTCTGCCAAGTTTGCTTCTGGCAAACTAAGGGTGAATCGTTCACAAATATAATCATCTAACCCTTGAGATTTCAATAGACCTGGAATTTTATAAATTGAATCAACATCTTTAAGGGAAATTACCGCATTTTCTGATACATTACAGAAAAGTGCAATTTTCGCGCGTTCGTTAGCAGGAACTGTACGATCAGAACGGCAAATCAAAACATCTGGTTGAATACCGATTGAAAGCAGTTCTTTAACAGAATGTTGAGTGGGTTTAGTTTTTACTTCACCCGCTGCTGCCATATATGGAAGCAGTGTCAGATGCATATAAAGTGTGTGCTCACGACCGACTTCCATAGCCATTTGGCGAATGGCTTCAAGGAACGGCAGTGATTCGATATCACCAACAGTACCCCCTACCTCCACTAACACCACATCATAGCCTTCACCACCTTCCATAATACGGTCTTTAATCGCGTTAGTAATATGCGGGATAACTTGTACAGTAGCGCCTAAATAATCCCCACGACGTTCTTTACGCAGCACATCGGAGTAAATACGGCCGGTAGTGAAATTATTTCGGCGTGACATTTTAGTACGGATGAAGCGCTCGTAGTGCCCCAAATCCAGATCGGTTTCTGCACCATCTTCAGTGACAAAAACTTCCCCATGTTGGATCGGACTCATGGTACCTGGATCAACGTTAATGTACGGGTCTAGTTTCATGATGGTAACGTTGAGGCTTCGGGCTTCAAGAATAGCGGCCAAAGAAGCTACGGCAATACCTTTGCCTAAAGAGGACACAACCCCACCCGTCATAAAAATATAATTAGTTGTCATGCTGAACCTGAAAGTTTAGGTTTAAATATGATGGAAGACCGAACTAGGACGGGGGAAAACTATACCAGAACCTAATTCGGCATACAAACAATCGTTTACTACCCATCATCAGTCCTTCTAACCTTTATCACGGTTGTGATGCTTTATATAGCAATATAATTATTCCGCTATTTTTTATAAAAATAAGTTAAAATAAAACTATTATTTTATTACTTTCTTGCGTAACAAAAGCAGCTATTTATTTTATTGTGTTCCTACTATCATACATAAACTAGATGTGTTTTTAAAATTTCGCCAGCATAGCAATAAGGTTTATATTTTTTCAAATAAAGACCAAGGGAGCGAATAACCAACACTTATCAAAAGTTAGTAAATGCAATAAATCAACTCAAAAAAACAGTACAGTCTTATTGGTAATATTTACAAACTTCGGCTTAAATTTCCTTATTATACACCGATGTAAGATACTCCGTCTATGGATTGATGTTCTTAGTTTTCACCTGTTTCCAACCACTTTCATTTCTCTTTCGTAATAACATTCAGGCATAGCCTTTTTATTTCCTTCCTCTTCCGCTAGTAGACTCCCGTTCTAAGTTATAATTCAATGTACCTCCTGTAAGGCAATGCCTCACTTTACCGGCGAAGTGAGGAGCGAATTTAACGCCGGTAAATAGTATTCGGTAAATCGGTCCCTTCAGTTTTCACTGAAACTAAAAAAACTGTTCAGTTTGTGAAGACCTGTTCAGCTCATGAGATAAAGTATCTCATGCAACCGATACAGCTACCACACACTTTGTGATGTGTGCGCTTTTATCCTCACCAAAATCTGATGTGAGGTATAACAAATACTGAAGCACTGCTTTCCGGTACGTTTATGATTTATTACTTATTCCCAACGAGGTGCTAAGTACTCGCTCTATACGTCACTAACCTATACGAGTGACGGCACTCTACTTTATAACTGATAATATTGCGAACTCTATCAAAATGTAACAAGCCTTGCCCAACATTGTCAACCTTATTTCTAGCTGAAATACACTTGGCTCAATCGTTGGTCAGGGCGATCACCGCCCACGAGACACTGAACGGTGTCTAGTGGCTCGTGGGTTACTCAAGTAAAAATAGTTAAGGGTCTGCTAGTCCTCCCCTAAAACCCACATACGGAGATGCATCATCATCTCGATCTCCATCTGTCGTTTTGTGAAAAATAAAATCACAGGAGAATCCCTTAGAATAAAATAATTAAACCTTATCTCTGTCTTTGCATAAGTTATAACCATCGCCATCTGCCGATGGCCCAATATATGATAATATCAAAACACAAAAATTAAGCCACTAAGCCACAGGCGGATCGTTTCTATGCAAACTGTTTAGCGTCAATCAGCTCAGTAGTTCCTTCAAATGCGCTAAACCACATTTAATATCGACTAATGTTAAATTAGTCTATCTATATTAATAGTCGCCAGTTATTTTGATATCACTGCGGCTAATAACGGCGACGGAACCATGCATGCTCTCATGCGCAATCGCATGTAGATTATAACCTAACCATCTAAAACACTTTCCCTCTCTACTACAGTATCAAGGATGCGTTCCTATGCATAATTGCCTGTAATTTGATCAACTATCACAATTAGAAGGCTACATTGATTGAGATGATACGCCACTAGCGATGAACCCAACGACAGAGTTGCTAGGCTCTCAGCTGGCGTCAGAGAGCAATGTAATTAATCAAGTAATCTACCCCTCCAGCTCTAGCGGAGGATTTCTTCATAGTGAGTTTGGGTGGTATGTGCTCAGAAATAGGCAGCGCGGCACTTTACAATCTTATACTTCATCACTTAACTTCTTGAAAATTTTGTAGGACCTTTAGCATTTGATGCAGGGAATATCTCATACGCGAACAACAAAGCTACCGCGTCATACAGAATGTGTTTATTTTATAGTGCGGAATTAGAAATTTTTACTTTCTTTCAACTTGAGGTCCAAGTGCGCTAACTCATTATCTATAATTAAGCTACTTACGAGCATGAAATAGTCATCTTCTTGTTGAAGACACTCATGCTCCAGTTTCTAACGCACACATCTGATCGCCGGGCAAACCTGATTTTGGTTCAACTAAAGACACAGCGCACTTTAGGCTGTGTCTTGGCGATGATCTTGATCATATCACCAATCCGGAGTTTAGGCTATCAGTAAAAGGCACTATGTCGCTATACACCCTTGGAAAATGCACTTGTGCCACATTCCTACTGGTATAGTAGCTAAATGCAAACTGCGCAGACCTACCCAGAATCCCAAACATCGCCCTTTGTACTAAAGATATGAATTCGTTATCAAATACTTGGCTACTAACTTCATTGAGTATCTCGCCAGATTCCAGCATCTCTTACTGCCACGTGTTCAATAGGTGCAACCAGATAACGCACTCCCATCACAAGATGCATCGTCGCACAAGCATCGTCTTTATATTCCTAATGCGCGGGCACACCTAAGTCAGCGTTATCGTGCATCTGTCACGTACGACTATAGATTCTTAGCCGTTGACCGCCTGGTCCAACCACACCTCTATGGATCGACTGATAGCTATTAGGCTCCGGATTGGTAACGCAATCGTCAAATTCGTGCGATAGATACCGGACCTTAGTATGCACAATCCTGAGCGCGGCGTAACAATCCTGCAAACACTCAACTACTACACGCACCGCTTACACATCAAACAGGTCGTCAAAAAGGCGATATTCTCTACACCTTACTCTAAATACTTTAGAGGTTTTTCTGACGTCCGTAGATCTCAGCCATGACATTCTTATCAGCCATGTCAACGCGTAAGGGCGTAATGAAATCATCGATAAATTGTTCGCGATTAATGCAGCGCTTATTCAGTAATTTAGCGATAAGCTGATATGCGGCCTAATGTACGTAGAAAAAGAATAAACCCTCTAACTCCCATTAAATTTTCTAGATGCCAAAGAGATTAATCCGAGATGCTTAGGTATGGGCATATGCTTTGATAACCAATACCCTTCATATTCTGGCTCGTCCCTTGCCTCAGGTAGGTGGTTAATGCATTCCACTAACTTGTTCATTACATACTGTTCGCTCTCTAACATCGCTAACAATACGATACGTATCCTCGGCCTGTTTGTATGCCATCGCAGTATGTTTAGTTACTTACAGTTAATGAATATAATCTAGCTAGCGCACGCCACTGACTAGACAGTTGCTCTGCTGCAGAACATGGTGCACATACCCTCGCTCTCTGCTACACAGACACCCACTAATAAGAACAATAATGCGGCGAGCCGGCCGTCATCACCTATTTTCAGGCGCAGAGAATGTCTACAATTCCGCATCCACGCCAGAGAATACTCGCTGATTAGGATCATTCTTGGTCTGCTTTTTAGCAGAATACCCAGTTGGAGCCAATCGCCAATATCGCAATGGGCTAGTTAGTCTCACACTGGCGATCCAATCATCAATAGCTAATCCAATCGCTATATTCAAATATATACTCCTTACTGCAAGCAAAACCAATCCTCTCTACGTTGCAGCATCATTTAACTAAAATACCTATATAGAAAGTGCTATACCTTCAATACTTTTAGTCTCTGAAACGTGGTAGCACACCCTACATAAGTAATACTACTAGTGTTTTGGTAATAACAGGCATGGCTTCGCTGGAGACAACTGCTTGGTTTTGGGTGACACATTCCCTTTTGGAATGGAATATAGACCGTCTAGCTATTTTAAAATTAAAGAAAATATCTGTACAATATCCGATAGTATCAAATTAAAGTGCCGTTAATTATCCACTTATTTATATTACATTTCTATTCTAGCAGATAATATCATTATCTAAGCCACGTTTAGAACAGGCAGGCGCCATACAAGGAAGAGGGGATGGCCCATATAATAATGTAGTCATAGCACAGGGAATAACAAATGGTATAGCCTGCTAGGCTACTGCATAAGGTACTATCAATATCCAATCACCGGTGGTTATTGGAACCCATAACCAAATCAAGCCTACGTCAACACACAATACTCCTAATTATTGCTCCAACTTTTCTAATTTTTTATTTCTAGCATCTATTCCTCGCACATAACTCTTACAGCCTTTAGAAAAAATTAGTTAATGGCAGTACCAACATTACCTAGCACTCTGCCAATAGCAACCGAGTGCTGCACAATTTCCGACACTTGCAGATCAGTTAAGCGACTAGACAGCCGTCTGTAGCATGCTTATTAAGCTGATATGCGTTCAAGCCCTGTATGCGATATACAGAATAAAATGTGTCTCACCAACATAAGAAGCACAATCTCGTCTGATTATAGTAATATTATACAAAAGTATTTTTCTTCAACCTATTTCTCTTGGTTTCTATGAGCATCTCTATAACTGTTTACCTAAAGACTGATTTACAACATAATGAGCCCATCTCTAATATGGCGCATCCGGTTCACTGCATCCGCTGACACCAGTTTGACTGACGTGCCAAAGGATAAAATCCTTGATGAACTGCACGCATTAAATAACGGGAATTAACTCAATATCGATGTCGCTTAAGGTCCAGTAGATAGGTATCTAACATAGAATCGATTTAACCACACCCGATCTACACAAAATTTTTGAACCAATAAAAATTCAAAATATTGAACTGCAGCTAGAAAAAGCTAGTGTAGGGTAGGAGCTTTACGTATCAAATCCGAATTTCTAGCTAATATATCAAACGAGCCAAACATCTATTCAGCGGCGTTATCTATTGTCTTGATCAAATACTAAAGACTGATATCAACATCACCCGCACTAATCATCTGAAAGCTATCTAGCCTTCAGTTAATAACCTGCTACCCATTATCAACAATATGCTAGACTTTATAATCTGGAAGTCAGGAAGCTGGTGTTGGAATGCATCTTTCCTTCCTACGCTCACCGATGAATAATGTATACTGCTTGCTATTTGGCCACTTATTAAAGGCATGGATCTGGCAAGAGACGGTCTAACTACGTACCAGAATAGGTATTCTGCGATACGAAGTGCTTTCGGCATATCTTTCTCTAATTTAGTGATAGATTAGTCAAATGTAGTAGACCAGGCAAATTGATAACCCAGCAAGTGGAGAAGAAAATCTTCTACATTGCTTTGGCTATTTTAAACTGAAATTCTTCCGCAGTATATGCTGTTCCCAGCAACTCCAATATTCCAGTAAGCTTAGTACCAGTCACGCTTCTAATCTATAATTTGGTATTTGTCAGAAAAACATACACAATATAACTTTCACCTTGACACATCAGCCGATAATAGAAGATATCTACAAGACCGTATCTAGACTGACCTAAAATCTGGTACTAACCCTTCACTGCATAATATGTATCTTAGATATGCAAATACGGCACCGCTAAATTCTTAAATAGAACTTAACTAGTTTTATCTCTGTGGTAAGTAAGAAATTGTTCCTCTCCAGAACTTCAAGTTTCTGCTTTCCTTTTTGCACTATAAATAGATAACAGGATGGCGTTATTGCGCTGGCCTGCAGTGACTAATAGCAGCTCTAATGAACCGGTCCCTTATTACCACCGACTGGATATATCGTACAAGACTCTCTCCCTGTCAACCCATTGAAAGCTTCCATACCGCATCTCAGGATCGCTGTTCGCTAAATAATCGATTACCCGCCCCTACGGTGATAGGATACCATTTCAGATACCCCTTAAGCCAGATGAGACGGCATAGAAAGACAAGCCTGTGCACTAAATTCCTTATAGCAAATATCCCTTCCAGACCTAGCTTAGAGATATATGCAACCCAAACAGTCCGGACACCTACACTGGGCGCCATCCGCTGAGCTTTCCTTTTATCCGAAAGCGATTTATATTTGCTTGGTTAGAAGAAGTGGTACTGAACGTTCTGCCTTACGCATGAATCAAAGCAGCTTTCTACAAGTAAGGGACGGCCAAATCTTGTGCATTGATTGATATCCCCACTCACATATCCTTTATCAGCTTAATAGCTGGTACCTAGCCGGCTCTTATTTAACCTAATTTATCAGTTCTTTAACCTTTGATGCATACCGCGCTACAAATTATCATATATGGTTATCAATCTCATTCAACACCCTTAGATTTAAGGGTTAACATACACCATAAAGCAGCAACCCTGCAGGGGTTAGCATACCAGGTATACCAAGAGAAACCGGATGGGGGGGTGGTTTACAGGTTTTGCTTGCCAATCTTGGGAATCGAGATATTTGTGATAGCGTTTCCTTGGGTAATTATTCTATTTTCGCAATCCATACGATTCTCTTGATCGCCAAAATCGATACTCATAACTAGAGATTCTATCTCGCACCTGCTGGATGCTAATAAACCTTAATGCTTGTAAGTAAGGGGATATCAGAAATGTGATGGCTATTCGATTCGCTATTATTTTACTTATACTCAGCACAGTCGACTCTCACAAAAGAGCATGTATCAGTATCAATATCCATTTGCCTTAGACGAATGTGACTACAACTTTCGAGGTAGTCAGTTGTGTCTTGCATATCTATATCTAGATCAACTTTATACTATAAAGCCTGACATTCTATGGATAGAATGAAAATATGGTAACCTGATTCTCAGACTAAACGATCTGTTGGTTTATCTCTACTAGCTCGTCTTTAACCTAGCCTTTCACACCAAACATAACACTGACTTGACTGCTCGGCAAGAATGGTACTCGGGCCGCACATAGAAAAGAAAATACGCCTAACTTGGGTTTGTTTTACTTCTGGTTGTATCAGGATGCCATTACCAGGGCGAACTTGTTCTAGGCTTGTGCGTCAAAACAGGCGACTTACCTAGCGTAACTATCTGATAGTGCAGCGGTTGAGAAATGTGCTACTTATTCCATAAACGCAGTAATATTATACAAGTTAATAGCTTGTGCCTCTGCATAGCTATTAAAAGTGATCATGCAACCTCAATATATCATCAGTATCTAGTATACTTCACTATAATCCTGAATGGGTTCTGATTCTCTGATGGTGACTTCATATATATCATTGTTTAGCACGTTGGATATGGCAATAAGCGCCAATAGCCGCAGCACAGTATTGTGGCATCCACCACCACTAGCATCCGGAGGTTACGCCGCTAATTTAGCACCTACCCTACATACCCTAAATATCGCCCTTATCACCTGTTCAGGTCTCATTATTTTTACGCTGAACTTCCCTAGCCGTGCCATACGGATTACCTCTTATGACGGGCAATAAGGTTGAATATTTATTATTACAATGAGCATCAGTATTTTATGCCCACAATTGCAGGCCATAATTTTTGAGCCATAATCAAAGCAACTAGTTTTGGATGCGCAATGATCGCAAGATCACGTTATTTCATTCCTAAAAAAGAGCGCTTAGGGACCGATATTTCTATAGCCACATAATAAGCTAGCTCCTTTATAAGCAGGGAGCGCTACAATCATTAAACTGGCCCTTGATGATAAACGCTCGCATGCATTGTAAACTCACCGCGTGAGTACGCCGTATCGAATCTAAATGTTTCATCTAGATGCGTTTTCGAATTCAAGATTGCTCTCACTGTAAGGACATAGACTGGTTTCCGTATTCGCATCGCGGCACCTCTACCCTTCTTGTTAGTCGTATAGTAGGTGTTCTTCTATGATTCAAAATTTATGCAATCTCTCAAAGGAGAGTTGTATCGCCATCTATGAATTAATGTACATAGATTAGAGAGCGTGCATTATGTGAAAATAAAAACCAGTCTTTTCCGCATCTGTGATTAGGTTAAGATCGTAAAATAACCCTTTCCACTATAGGAAATCTACATAAGCTATCTCATTCCATTGGCGCTTGGCATACTTAGATATGCCCTTCTTTCTGTGAGTTTTAAATTGCAGAGCATGTCACAAACACATCCGGCCAAATAGCATGAGCCTCTCAGCACGTTCTATGCACTGTGCTTAATATTGACAGTATATTCACTCAGGCTACGGCTTAGCTGTAGCCGCCTGCGGACTCCCGCAAAGATGTGAGCGTATAACCCATCACGCTAGAGATATTAAATGTTAGCTTGTTTATATGGATTATAACAGCAATCTCACCCAACACGAGATTATTGGCATACCCGGATATTGAGCTGTACTCTAACTTTGTCAATTAAAAGTGCAGGCATGCTAACGCTAGCCGTGAAATCACTATGCAGCAATTTGTGCCCGCGCAGTCATTTTGGTTTTCACAATAGGTAAATCAAGCATACAACTTTGCACGGCGTAATTGGTTTCTCTGAATCCCTCTACTTTTAGTGATGAAACCGCCAGCTATGCCGGGTAGCTGCATAGCTCAAGATAAGTGCGTAGTATTCTGTGACCCAAGCAGCCTTTCCTAATAGGTTAGTCATCCCTGTTGCTACGGGCAGGAGGTCAACAGATCAGTTTCAACAAGCGTCATAAAATTACGGCGTCATGCTCGGCATCTATGCCTCCTCACCTACTCGTCATAGCGACTATGCTATCCAGCACTGAAAGCGCACTTAGCAGCCTTCCTTAGATATTGTCACTCAGATTATGAACTATTCCAATGCTCATACCGCTACGGAAACTCCCAATAACAGCACCCTTATCCCTGAGCTTAGCGCTTTCCTTCTCTAATAGAAATATTTCTGCTGCTTTAAGGAACAGCAGACCTCGGGAAAGTGAAGCATGTAAACTAGTGAATGACTTGAAGCAAACTACTGTTAGTATTAGTAAAAATTCCAGAGCAGGCATCTCTATCAAGAGTCAGTCCTGATTGAAACGGAAAGACATATAGCACAATATCTAAAGCCTATCTATATTGAAGTCTCTAAGCTAGCCCGAAACAGCAATCGCCAAAGACATAATAACTATAGCACCTTAGCGTCTGCGCAACTGCCACTGATTACTAACATCCCGAATTGGCTTTTAGTAATGTATATGAGTACCGTCACGCAAGCATATAAACCCTGTTTTAATTACTGTTTCCGAACTGGAATATCCCAAGATCACTCCCAAACTACCTAATAATAATCTCACTCATCACCCATCCTCCAGATGCACTAACCTCAGCTTTGCGCTAAATAGCGCATCTGTTATCTAAAACAGATACTATAGCGTCTGATCGGCATACTAACGTTATTACCGTGCGGCCTTCAGCCTATATTTAAAATAGGAGATAGATTCATGAAGCCTGACTTTATATCCAGGTGTAACTAATAACTCCTTTCAGATACGTAAGCATTAAGCCAGGCTGCTTGCCGTAGGCTTCGTACAAGTATATTCGGTGTAGTCGTCAAGTGTGTGACTAATATACACATCCATAACAAACAGAATATCACAAGGCCTTCAACGCTGGAGAGGTAACGGGGTCAATAGATAAGCCCGGAGAGTTGTAGGCAACATAGCGGAGCGATCAGTTGCATGGCTTTCCTGACGGACATTTGGGTGCCTTAGATTTGGCCAATCTAAGATACCATTGAGAGTGCTATCACAAAGTGTGATGGGCACTCTTATATATGACATAACATTGAAATGAGGCTGTGGCACCCACCAGGCCCGCATTTGATTTCTATACGGTCATGAGTTTTGATTGATTCCTAATAGCTAGCTACGCTCAAGACGAGTGACTTAATGAATAAACGTAGTTAACTTTAATACATTAACCTTTATACTGCTTCAACCCAACCCCAAAACTCATAATAAATAGCGGCTATAACGAAGTTATACTTGAATATGATGGTTGCCCTAGCCGAGTATAAGGTTGCCCTCGCTAGACTCCGCCCTAAAACGGGAACGGATGCTTTCGTTTTAATAAAAACCACCTGGGTAGTTACACTCTCCAGAGAAAGAGCAATTACCATCAAACCCGCGCGAGGCAACGTGATGAACCAGTACTGTTGGACTAAGTTTACATCTTCGAATGTTAAGGGCAAGGCGCCAGTGGCGGCGGCATACCTACGGCACTAGTGCCACCTTGAGTCAGCAATCACTCAGGAAATGACGCTGCTGTATCACGACTGTATTGTCTGTCCGTATAATTAATTAGGCACTAAAGGCCACGCCCAAATCGTTATAAAGCTCTTATGTGTATACCTTGTCATTAAATTTTTAGTGACTAGGTTTCGGATACGTATCTTGCAACTCAATACCGCATTACGTCAGTAGTAGGATTGTTTACCCTATCCTTGCCAGCTCAGAAAGTGGAGCGGATAATGAAATATACGTCACTGCTTACTTTTAACTGGACGCTGCCTGCTAACCAAGCATACACCATCATGTATCTTAACCACTCGTGAATCCACCATGGCCGTAGGCTGGGAAATCCCTTAAGACCAGCAGTCACATGCGACTTGCGAGCCCGTAACCACACACTTTCTTCTATATCTACTCCTCTCCTCCTATGAAGAGGAAAGACAACGAGACATGATGGTGGTGTCTTTAACAATTTACCCGCGGTGGTCCTCCCCGGCTTCATGGGCATAATCGTGCTTTTGCACCATTGCTCTAGCCTGAGCATGACGTGCTTTCGGTGCGTTTTACAGCGATATAAATTTTGCTATCGCGGCTACACTTAAGCAGCCAGTTAGTTAGCGTCCGTGGAGATCGATGCTACATCCCGAGACCCATACATGATGATCACAGACGCTTGGTGTAAGCGGTGCATTAGAAATGTGCTTTAGCACTCTTTAGCATCATACTACTGGCCTTCTTGCCAGTAGGGCGCCTGCTTTCGGCGGCTCGCTGGAGATAATCCAAGAAGATATGTCCATCTTTGAACTCTACTTAAGCGTCATCTCTTCGAAGTGAATATTAGGGTAGCACAATCCCATAAAAGAGGCATCGTATCATACCTACTCACCTAAGACCGGTGCTAGCCCAGGCTGCTTAGTACCTTCACTCGCCATTGGCTTCGGTTTTGATAGTATTGGTATTGACAGTTATAAATCTCGCGCCAGGCACGTACGGCAGCGCATGAGCATCTACTCGAATCGCTTCCGGTCGCCGTAGGATTTAGGCCGCCTAAAGCATTCACTCGGGTCACCTTACTAAAGATATAGTATGTCTCACCAGATATAGGGAGGGACTCAGGTTGTGTCGAATTACGGCGTACTAGATACGCGTCTTGGCATGCATCGCCATGCCAGTCAAGCACCATCAGGAGATGCATACTTAGAGCTGTTATTTACTGGCGCAGACAGATTATCCAGACTGGCATTGCCAGCTTTACCCGTAAAAGGATAAGTAACCACCTCTGAAACCAGTAATTATCTTTAGATACACCGTGCTAACTCGACTACCATATTAGCCACATAAGGTATTGATTGTAGGGTGTTGTTTCCATGAAAACCAGGGTTGCTTTATTTAGTGCTTACTAAAAGCTTAACCTCCTCGCTTCCTTTCCAGTTCAAAGTTCCAGTACATTAATTTTTGCTAGTGTAGTATATTACGAATGATGCTTTTAAGCAATTAATAACAATAATCTCTGTTGTACTCCAGTTTAAAAGACAAGATATAAATAATTATTCGTAACTATTTCCTGACACCCCCGCCACTCGTTAACAATGCTCCTAACTCCATGTGTTAGCGGTAATTTAGCTATTTCTTTGACAGACTAGCTCAGTAGTGAAATGCTTGAACTCTACTGCAGGCAGCCAATAAACTATATCACCTACCCTCACCCCATATTCGTGCCTACACATATTAAGATGTGGGTATTAATATCACCCACCTACCGTGATATTTTAAAGTTACTGACAATCAAAGTGTTGGTCTCCCCACCTTCGATTTTCCTGTTTTGTTTTGACGTCAACTTTCTCACCTATACTTTTGTATAGCGGCGCAAATTCTTCACGATAGTCTTGAAGTCTAATTAGCAGGGCGGTGCGACCCTACCTAACCTAAACCATGCGTACAGCTGAACGCCCATGACCTATAGGGCATTAGATTAATACCACTAAACTAAAAACCCCGACCTGCGTCTTCCTAGTAGAGACGCAGTTCTTACTCAGTTTATGCCAGCACTAATCTTTTAAACCATACAAAGAGGTACAACTCCTATAGCAGTAATTTAGCGAAGTAACCAGGGCGGTTATAATCAGAATGACAGAAAGACTTCTAGAAGCATATTAATAAAAGCCAGGTTCTTACTTGTCCCTGTGGCATAAATAAAACTGGCATAACCAGCTTAGATATCAATAACACTGAAACTGCTAGATAGTTCAGTTTTAGTAATGAGCGTCAGCGCCATACTTACCATCCGGGTATCAGCAAATATTTTCTTCCCCGCACAGCATTTGGCTGGCTCTTCTAAACGGTGAATGCAGTCTCTCGTTCTTGCTGCGTGTTTAGCAATACTAATACTCTAACTGGCGATTAATTATTGGTAGATACCACAAGATGCTCACGATCTATTTAGATATTAATTTATATGGCTAGTTCTACAAACACTAGGCGAGTCTTCCTGGCATGCATTTAAACAACCTTCTTAGTATCACTAACTTTCTGCCAATCGTCTTTCGAGTCCGATTCAAATAAGTCATAAGCCTTATATACAACCTTCAGTCTTTTACTTATAGCAAAATCTGGGAGTAATTTCATGTTTCTACTCAAGAACTAGTCTCGTTTCTAGCCGACGCGAGCAAGCGCGGTGCAAGCATAGATCTTCTTGAAAGCTTAATACCCGCACCTAACGCCACATAGTGTATGTAACCGAATCTTGCATGAAGCAGCAGGTAAGTAATGAGTATAATGATAAGTTTATAACACTTTCTCAGATCCTTATTATACCCAGCGGTAGTCAGTTATAAGCGTTTCTTTTAAAAGCAGATTTGCATTAACCTCCTTACTATACCATTCTACCTCACGCTTGATTTCCTTCATTAATGTCTCCTGTAGGAGCACTTCGTATAACCTAGCCTAATGAACCTCGTCGAGTTACTTACCTTTTTTAATATGCATTGACCTCCTGCGCAACCTATTGTTAGTGCGATTCCCCGTCACTAGGATTACTATCCAGTAGTCGTATTTCATCTCCGTTCATTTATGAATTACCTGGTTGATCGGCGTAATCACTCATGTGCCTAGAAATTACCTAGGATGCCGGTTTAGTAATCCATTACAGACGGTAGACACACCACTAATATCGGATCTAAAAAGATGGGTTTTCCACGCTTAATCAGCGATTAATAATACAGAAACGGAATGAAACACCCTCATCGCCTTCCCAGGTCAACAATAGGCAAGTTAAAACGCATAAAATGCGCATGTCTTTTATGTTTACTTATTTTAATATTTGACATAGCTAATTTTTAAAACTACTTACACTACTCTTAAGAAACAGCAATTCACACTTGTTTAATAAAAATTTAGGAACATCATCTTCACGTCCTTTGTGCATCGAGTGCAAACTCTCCTATATCTAATCTACACTTCAAGGCACAGCGAATATGCCGATCACATCCTGGTTGGCCGCCTGGTAAGCCCACTCATAGAGATTATCCAAGAGTGCAACTATTTTATAGTCTCCGCCAGTCGCATACTACTAGTAGCAATAATTCCGATCGGCCCCCTACCCTGGAGGTAGCCTAAGCGACATGAGAACACACTGGTATTGGCTACAGCGTGAACATCTCTACGGGATTAAATAGGGCGAAGCGCTGAGTCCGAATAACATCGTTATCTACGGTACTTGTGCTGATATTGTTCCAAAGGAACGGATAGCCCGTTACAATATATTAGATTAATCGTTAGTGACATCGCGACCTGAAATGGAATGCAGGCTAAACCATAACGAGGAGGCTAAGATGAAGCAAGAGAAACACGGCGTATTACTAGTGAACCTAGGGACACCAGATTCACCAACCTCACCGGCGGTAAAATCTTATCTAAGAGAATTTCTCAGCGATAGCCGCGTAGTTGACAAATCACCGTTTCTCCGGTGGATGCTTCTTCACAGTTTGATTTTACCGTGGCGTTCTCCACGGATCGCCAAGTTGTACCAGTCAGTCTGGATGAAAGAAGGTTCGCCGCTGTTGGTCTACAGCCTCCGTCAAAAGCGAGCACTAGCTGAACGTGTGCCGAACAATCCTGTCGAGTTTGGCATGACCTACGGTTCGCCAAGCCTAGCGGAAGCAATTAGTAAGCTTCTGGATCAAGCAATCACACATCTAGTGGTGCTGCCACTGTACCCGCAATACTCCTGCTCGACCAGTGCAGCAGCATGGGACGGTGTGGCTCGAGCCCTAAAGAGGCATCACTGCTTACCGTCGATCAGGTTTATCCGCGATTACGCCACGCACCCAGCCTATATTTTTGCGCTACAGCAATGTGTAACCCGTTCATTCGCTGAACATGGTCGGCCGGATCGGCTCATACTTTCATTTCATGGTATTCCCCAGCGCTATGCAATTCGAGGGGATGATTACCCGAAGCGCTGTAACAATACGCAGCGCGCCCTGAGGGCTACGCTGGCATTATTCCCAGAACAGGTAATTATGGCCTACCAATCCCGCTTTGGCCGTGAGCCGTGGCTGAGACCATATACTGACGAAATCCTTAAAAAGCTTCCAGCGCAAGGCGTGAAACATGTGCAATTGATTTGCCCTGGTTTCTCGGTGGACTGTTTAGAAACTTTGTATGAGATTAAAGAACAGAGCCGTAAGATATTCCTTAAGGCTGGCGGGGAGAAGTTTAAATATATTTCTGCGCTGAATGACGCACCTGTACATATTGATATGATACAGAAACTGGTGATAGAGTCTGCTTGAAGTGTATCTTAATAGGTGTTCAATTGTTCATTCTACTTTTATAAGAAAAGAGAGCAACCCTCGTGTGCACCACAAATTACCTATTGTTACCTATTGGATGATTGTTGGTCAGGACGAAAGCCAAAATGGAAAATATATAGTTTTATTTGCTATATTCTCGGCCAATAATCAGGCGAGGTATTGAGCTTATTCCTATATCAGCTACAAATATGCAAACGTTTTCTCTCTGTCCCATAACAAGCTAATAATCAGCAATAGCATTGGCCTATGCTATAATTAAAAGATTCCGCCACCCAAGTCTAATACATTCTTGTATTAGACCCGTGCGTATCTCGCATCAGTAACACGCGCATGTTACTAGCATTTTTACTAGATAAAAATAAATGAGCAGATCGGCATTTGGATGAGAACGGAAACTGTTATCATTTCAGTAGAGACAGCCTATACTACTTGCCCTAATCTCCGACATCAGGCCATATAGCCAATCAATTAGCTCTGCTGCTGGTTAAGTACCCTATGCATTCTTGTGCGTACGTTAGGCTCTTGCACACATCCTTATCAACAAATCAAGACAAAAGCCACTCTCAGTACGTCGCATGTTTCCTACTGTTGCGAGAAGAACACACCGCCCACAATAGCAGGAGTACATAGTTACTCGATTTCTCAACTCAGCGCTGAAATAGATTGAATCTAAATCCAAATATTTCCACCAACAAAATCACCCAGAAAGAGAGAGGACAACCACATTGATTTACTGAAAACAATGTGGCTATAATTATTTGCCTATTTTGTCTTTTAATAGTTCGGCAATACCACCAATAGAGCTAAGCAGACTACTAGCATCAAGCGGCATCATCACTACTTTGCTGTTGTTAGCGGAACCGATCTGTTGCAACGCATCGATGTATTTCTGCGCCACAAAATAGTGCACCGCCTGCATATTACCAATCGCGATCGCATCAGAAACTAATTGGGTAGCGCGTGCTTCAGCTTCAGCGGCGCGTTCGCGCGCTTCAGCTTGCAAGAACGCCGACTGCCGTTCGCCCTCGGCCTTAAGAATTTGCGACTGCTTATCCCCCTCAGCACGCAGAATAGCTGCCTGTCTTACGCCCTCAGCTTCCAAAATGTCGGCGCGTTTAGTACGTTCTGCCTTCATTTGGGCGTTCATTGACGCAATTAATTCGGCCGGCGGGCGGACATCACGGATCTCAATGCGGGTGATTTTTACCCCCCAAGGATTCGTCGCATCATCAACAATATAAAGTAGACGACTATTTATGCTGTCACGCTGCGATAATATTTCGTCTAACTCCATTGAGCCAAGCACGGTCCGGAAGTTAGTCATGGTGAGATTAACGATAGCCTGTTCCAGGTTGCTGACCTCATACGCAGCACGAGCCGGATCGATAACCTGGATAAAACACACAGCATCAATAGCAACATTAGCATTATCACGCGAGATAATTTCCTGAGAAGGAATATCAAGCACTTGTTCCATCATATTAATTTTCCTGCCAATTCTATCCATAAATGGCACAACAAAGTTGAGACCTGGCAGAAGCATTTTAGTGTAGCGGCCAAAGCGTTCTACTGTCCATTGGAAACCTTGCGGAACGATTTTTATGCCAGCGAAAACTAAAAGCAGTACGATAACCATCACAATAGCAATAACAACAAGCATAATGCACCTATCTTGTTAGATACAGATGACAGAATATTACGACAGTTACCATACAAAAACGAGTCATTCGAAGATAGATCGCAAAACAAGATCCCAAATAGGCACATTCCTACAGTTTCTTTTTTTCATGTCCTGGTCATACCTAATCTTCATGGAATCTTTAGTGGCACCTGATAAAATACGCAGACGCGAAGCTAACGTCTCCGGATAATTAATAGATTAGGAACTAGAACTGACAACAATATTGAGATCCTAACGTATGACGAGTAGTTAATATGCCGGCAGTATCCATTACTATCATCTTTCGGACACTGCAGTGGAAGTATTTAATCTATATAATAGTGCCATCACCGCGAACGCTTGCCATGACAATTCCACCACTTGTTTGAATTGTAACGTTAATTGTACACCGACAGGTTTCAGTCCTCCAGCTGAGGCTGCGCTTTTCCTTAACAATCTGGACATTATAAGGTGATTTGCGCTGCCTTTAGAACTTCAATCTGTGACACTAACCTAATAATAAATATTATAATCTTTTAGTGAGTTCTCCGTTAGACCATCTCGTCCTCTGCAATAGGATTTATAGAAATTTAGTTTCGGCTAACATCATCTCAATATTTAAGAGATGTTATTTTAATCACTTGTACCCCCATACAGGTACAAGCGCGCGCTAACTTTCAGTTAGCAATTTTTCAGACCTTAGCAGCCTGTAAATGTTTGCCTTCGGAAACATTATCTAACTTTCTGCATTAGCACTTCTGACGGCGAGCCTTAAAAGAAATTAATTAATTATTTGTCTTGAAACAAGGCGCATCGTGGAGTATAATCAACCTAAATTAATCAGCGATTATTTATTTTTTTACCATTTATCGTAAACAGTACTCATGCGCGGCATTATATACTACTAGATTATTCAGTAAAATAATCATTACCTTCTATATCATTACTTTAAGTTCTTTCCTTAACAGCAGCAAAAGCTTGATCGGTCATATACTTAACTATAGCTGGACCGAAAATTAAAGACTAAATAAACCGTGGTATTTTTTCACCTCTCTGCTCAATTCAGTTATATAGCGTACTATATCAATCTACCTCGAATGAGGGGTATACGTAACTATCAAGCTTAGTTTAACTAATTACATTTAATAACTGAGTTATGGTAATACAGTTTGGCAGTAAGGCCTTCAAGATCTTTATTCACCCTTAGGAGGCATAACCCCTATCAAGCAGATCTCAGCTGTTTGACCATAAGGAATTATACAGTGGCTGATCGCTCTTCGTCTAATGCATATTACTAATCGAATAAGTAAAGATCAGCTCTTTTCAATTAAGTGCACCTAAAGACGCGCTATTCAAATCAATCAAAACTGATCAGAAAAACTTACCTACAATAAGTTACTGGCCGAATAGAAAACAAAACCGCTGATTCAAGAATCTTGCCATACCAACCAAGTCTAGACAATTCGCCTCCTACATATTTCAGTGTTAATAGTATAAGCAAGATTAATTACTAGCACTGCAAGTGCTAGCAAACTTCTTCTCTATTGGGAATAATTTTATTCTAGTCATGCATGCTGTATATCCAGAAACTGCCATTATTAGAAATAGTGCACAACTTACCGTCACAGTTAGAATAGTTAGTTTTCTGCGGCACGCTCAACGCCACTACTATCGTCCATATCAACCTCAATGACTCCTAAGCTCAGCTGGTGAATCTTCACTTCCTATAAAAAGTTAATTTCAAGCGGCAATACCTGCCAGACAAGCTGTAGAAATCCTGTGTGCAATCTACCCTTCCCGATAGAGAAGCCTGTTATTGATACCCGCTTTAGACATAAAGTTATCCTTTCTATGCATGACAAATAGCTGCAACCAATTTTACCTCGCCTCAACTAACCTGCGCTGTTATGGAGTTAGTAACAGCGATACCAGACTCTGCAATTCTGACTACAGCGTTGCTTTATTTAGATCTTGAATATTAAGATAGCTAACCATGCGGCCCGCATCTAATTCTTTCCTCTAAAAAAAACTGACTGATTGAAGTCGATTTTGCGTCCAATCCTAAGGTGACGAATAAAGATGTAAACTACTTAATCAAGAATTACTTAGTCTCAGAAAACGGTCCCTGCTGCATCACACCACCATCGTGACACACGTTAATGGTGCCTAGAATTTACTGGAATTATTGGTACTGCACAAATAGATCTGTATCAATTTGAAACTTATACGGAATACTAACTTCATGCGAATTGCTAGTAAGTGTAGCGAGTGACGACTCGCTATTATAATTTGACAATACTACGTTTAACGACTGCTGGTTAACCTAGGATGAAAGCCTCTGTAGCCACACGGACTTGTTTGCTGGCAACTTTTATGAGGGTGTAAATGCTAAGTTAGTTAATTAACTTTGTAGCACCTGCCTACTGCAAGCATGTGAAAATGTTGCAGTTTACGGAACTGTTTTAGAGCACTACGTCACGTGGAAGTCCACAGTTTATAACTATAAGCTATTTCAGAGAAATAGCTTATGCTAATCAGCAATGTTCTACAGTCTGGGATTAATATAGAGAGATAATCGCTAATCCTCATCGGTGCGCCGGCCTGACGAGAAAGACGCACAACTTGCCCATGCTTAAGTACGTAGACCGTTTTATACACACCATGGCAGGTGTTAGTACGTCTTTGCTGAACTCACGTCGCTATTCTAGTAAAGCTCTTGCAAGAGTGCAGCGTACAAGGCCACAATCTGTGGCGCAAGAAATTTAGGGTGATTGACGTCGGGTTGCTGATCACAAAAGCGCAACCTAAAATACCGCGCTTAATGTTCACTAGTAAACACTCCTAAACTAAGATGTTAACCTCTAATATACGTATAAAATACACAGCAATGTACATAGTATTGATAATCAGCTATAACCTATTCTATACAATTTATCGACAATAGCCAGAGATGGCTGCAGAGTGCAAGTGAACAGAAAATATAGTCAGCAATTCGCATAAAAATTGCATAGGGGCTACTCATATTTTATCCCATCATAATGATAATTTTAGCCTAGCATAGATAGGCTAAAGTAGTATTTTGTATACTATCAGAAGTGCTGCCGAAGTATCTCCATACTAAAGACATAGCTTATGAAAATAAGCAGCAGTACGGGAACAGTTGCAGCCCTAGTTTTTAACATTATCATGAGATTTTTCTACTATGTCGACTATGGGATTTAAACTGAGAATCGGAGCAATTCGACGGCTTCGGCACTAACTTTTATTATAGAGCCTTCTCTGTCCCAGGCACCCAGAACTACACGGTATGCCGGGCGATTATTCAGTTCTAGCTTATGTATTGCTGGGCGATGGGTATGGCCGTGGATCATCCAGTATACCCCGTTATGCAACATCGCCTCTTTAACCGCTTTCGGATTGACGTCCATGATAGCTGCCGTCTTACATTGGTTGTCCTGTTGGCTGCGAGCGCGCATTTTAGTTCCGATGTTAATCCGCCAACGCAATGGCAAGGGCAAAAACATTTTTTTAATTATCGGATGTCGTGCCACACGTCGGAATTGTTGGTAAGTTCGATCATCGGTACATAGTGTATCTCCATGCAGGATTAAAATGTGGAGACCATATACGTCCAGTACTGTTTCTTGCGGCAGTAACTGCATCCCACTAGCGCGAGCAAACCGCTCCCCTAGCAAGAAATCTCGGTTACCATGAATGAAATAACAGGGAACACCGGCTTTTTTTAGCGCCTTTAACTCCGCGGCAATATAACCGTGTAACGGTTCGGCGTCATCGTCACCGATCCAAACTTCAAAGAGATCGCCGAGGATATACAATGCATCAGCGTGGATTGCATCGCGCTGTAAAAAACAAAGAAACCCGGCAGTAATGGCCGGTTCGTGTTGACACAAGTGAAGATCTGCGATGAACATCGTACTCATACAGTGTCGATTAGTGAATAAAGGTAACGCTTTTGATTACCACATATTCTATCAGTAAATTCTGGTTCGTGCCCATGGTTAGATTTACGCTTTTCATATTATCAAACATATCCATACTACCTGAACTAGTCTAACAAAACCGTAATAACCAGAATCCTCTGTACTTGTACCACAAATATTCAGGGAACCATACTCTCTCACGTTACTGCAGAACTGCAATGGAGTAGACTGTAAATCATGATTGCTGCGGATCATAAAGAAGGTGCTGATCACCTGTCCTAAGCCATTATGAGCTTCGCTCTTCATAAAGACTTGAATGGGTTTCTGATTCATGTCGGGCTCTAACCTGCACCTATGAATTAGGACAGCGCTGATAAAATCATCGATTTTAGTATCCTCGTCAAACCTTACAATGGAGAAGTACAATAAATACTCATCGATAACAAGTGCTTTATCAGAATAAGTACTCATAAGAAGATCACTATAATTAGTGTTTAAAGTAGCCATAGATATGTAGTCCTAACAAAATGAAATAAGGCCTCACACAAACAGAAAGCGAGAGAACATCTTAATATTAACTTTATAACATACCCCCAGATTGCGTATGCTAGCGTTAAATGGCATCCTGATTATGGAAAATCAATTTTTTATAATTCGCTTGCTATGTATTTTTACCTTTCTATAGACGCGCCAGGAAGCATTGCTGATCTTGTGTTAGAGCTATTTCAGCTTTTAATATGCTATTCAATTAACAGTTGAGCCTGGTTACCCTTTTGTTATCACACGCACCACGGAACCTCCAGATGCTAAAAATTTTTAATACCCTGAGTGGTCAAAAAAAGGAATTTCAACCCATTAATGCTGGGAAAGTTAGCATGTACGTATGCGGAGTAACCCTCTATGACCTCTGTCATATCGGCCATGGCCGTACATTTGTTATTTTTGATGTAGTAGCACGTTGCCTCCGTTATCTCGGCTATTCGCTGAATTATGTGCGCAATGTTACCGATATCGACGATAAAATTATCCGCCGTTCTGCGGAAACCTCTGAAACCTGCGATCAACTAACAGAGCGCATGCTGGTGGAGATGCATGCTGACTTCGATGCATTATTGATTGAACGCCCGAATCAAGAACCACGACCCTCTCAATATATTGATGAAATCATCGCAATCACCCAACGTCTAATTGATCGCAAGCACGCCTATGTAGCCCACAATGGTGATGTCATGTTCTCTGTGGAGACTGACCCGCGATATGCTTTGCTTTCACACCAGAAAATAGGGAAATTGAAAGCAGGAGCGCGTCTTAAGATTAACGAGATAAAAAGAAACCCCATGGACTTTGTATTATGGAAAATGTCAAAACCAGCTGAGCCTAGCTGGCAATCACCATGGGGGATAGGCCGACCTGGTTGGCACATTGAATGCTCTGCCATGAACTTCAAGCAGCTCGGGCCCCACTTTGATATACATGGAGGGGGTTCTGATCTAATTTTCCCGCACCATGAGAATGAAATTGCCCAGTCTAGCTGCGCACACGGTGGACAATATGTCAACTACTGGATGCACTCCGGCATGGTTATCATCGATAAAGAGAAAATGTCTAAATCCCTAGATAACTTTTTTACTATCCGCGATGTACTCAGCCGCTACGATGCTGAAACAGTACGTTACTTCCTGATGTCTAAACACTATCGCCGCCCGCTAAAGTATAACGGAGAGAATTTGAAACAAGCGCGCACGGCAATGGAGAAATTATATACCGCCCTGCGTGGAACAGATGCTGATGTTCAACCAACTGGAGGAGACTTGTTCGAAGCGCGATTTAAGCAGGCGATAGAAGATGACTTCAACACTCCAGCAGCCTATGCGGTTCTTTTTGAGGTAGGGCGTGAAGTAAACCGCCGAAAGAGCGAGGACAGAGCATCGGCGAACGGCATGGCTGCGACGCTACGTAAGCTGGCGAAGGTGCTCGGGTTGTTACAGCAGGCGCCAGAACAATTCTTAAAAAATAGTACGCAACTTAACGGCCTCGAATGCAAGGAAATCGAAGCGATTATAAAACAGCGAAATGAAGCGCGCAAAAGCAAAAACTGGATGCTAGCAGATGCAGCTCGTAACCAACTAACCGAGATGAACATAACACTAGAAGATGGCCCTCGCAATACAATCTGGCGGCGACAGTAATACGATTAAATACGAAAGACACTAACATTATGACTTTTCTTGGCAGAAATACGAGTTTACCCGCAATTTCACTGCTCTTAAATCCAAGAACTTACTTAGCAACTATTTTAAAGATCTTGCGAGTCTTGATCGTACCATTTACTTGACTCAATCTACGGCTTTTACTGCTTTCACTGTAGCATCGATTTTGAAGCCACTAAGCTTTATCGCTCTCTAAGTACAGCGGCGAAGAGATAATTATCTAGGTTCCAATTCATTTTACCTTATTTAATTTCAAGATCATGATAAGTCTCGCAGGCGTGCAAGGTGTTTTGGATAAGTGTAGCAACTGTCATCGGACCAACACCACCTGGTACTGGCGTAATATAAGCAGCTCGTTCATTGGCAACTGCGAAATCTACATCGCCGACCACTTTGCCAGTGTTTAGACGATTTATACCAACATCCACCACAATTGCCCCCCGTTTAATCCAGTCTCCGGGAATAAATCCCGGTTTCCCAACTGCTACCACCAGCAAATCAGCGCTTTCAACATGATGACGCAAATTCTTGGTGAAGCGATGGGCGATGGTAGTAGTGCAACCGGCTAGAAGCAACTCCATACTCATCGGGCGCCCGACGATATTAGAAGCCCCGACCACAACAGCATTCATGCCATAAGTATCAATGTTATAACGCTCTAGCAAAGTAACGATGCCGCGGGAAGTGCAGGGGCGCAGTGTAGGCGCGCGTTGGCACAGGCGACCAATATTGTACGGATGGAAGCCATCGATATCTTTCTCCCGATGAATATGCTCCAGTACCTTGATGTTATCAATACCGACGGGCAATGGGAGTTGAACTAGAATGCCATCTATTGACGAATCAGCGTTTAGCTGATCGATCAGCATCAGCAGCTCAGTGTCAGTCGTAGTAGCTGGCAGATCGTAGGATCGGGAAAGAAAGCCGACTTCATCACAGGCGCGACGCTTGCTGGCAACATAAATCTTAGAAGCTGGGTTTCCGCCGACTATGACCACCGTGAGGCCTGGAGGGCGTTTACCAGCTACTAGCCGTCTTTTAACTTGCTCAGCCACTTCGTTTCTCACTTGCTTTGCAATTGTTTTACCATCAATAATCTTTGCTACCATCAGTGAACGATCCATTATTTACAGACAATCAGATGTCTGTATTTTGTCAGAAGCTACGCGCCCTGTCAGGCAATGAATGATGGTCGTTATAATTTACTCCTTGTATATCAACACCAAGATGCATTTTACGTTTCCTCATATGTCTGTGAAATGTTAGTGCCTAGCCAAGCAGGCGCATATTGTACTAGCCATTTTAAATCAAGATAGAGGTCAAACACAGGGAACGGGTATTTGTTTGTTATAAATAGAATTTTCTATTCTCAGGCAAATATATTTTATGACCTAATATTCATTAGGGACGATCAGAAAATAATGGCCATACTCCAATCCACCCTAAACCAGAATACCGTTATAAAATTATTGTTAGGCCTAGCCTAATAAATTTAGTTGCCATCCGTCACGTTCACAATTTTCTCAGATTAACAGTTTGGTAACACTACGCCTAAAAGCCTCAGAAGACGGCAACCGCTCCCCTATTAAGGGTATAGCGTAGGGTACCTAGCAACTGATGTCGGAATTATTTGAATAATCATAGAAAATGATGCTGCTATCAAGTCAATGGCAGATGCTACAGGGCATGAGCAGTCAGAAAACCCGCATGAACTTTGCCTGCTAATTAGTGTTTGCAGAGAACAATTTCTTCTTCTATTAAGCTAAAAAGCACACAGAAGGGAAAGGCATTGCCGACTAACTTATTCAAAGTTATAATACAAAATGTAAATGTTTATTGTTTGTGTATGTTATATTGCATACAATGCAAACTGAGCTGTTCAACCATAAAACACGTGGTATCAAATCTACTGCAAGCAATCACTTAAAATACAAACGATCCGAATAAAATCGAGGAGACAGACCAACCAGTTGGAACCTGCTATCCGATAACGAATCATTATACGCTCGTAATCCATTGATGCCATGCAAATATAAGACAGGTATTTATATTCACTACTCCAGACAGTCCATTTTTAGCTATATGCTTATGTAGAAAGTGATCAGCGTACGGTAAGTGATAACTGACCTCGCAAGCAGAACATCTGTTATCCTCGTTGAATTAATTGCAGAACTATTCCTCACAGTGCTAATCGTGCTCTCATCACAATTCACAGCATTGCGTTGTATTGCTAAACTTAATGAGGTATATAAAATCAACAGGCTTAGTCTACTTATCATCTCAGTTAAGGCTATGATTACTACTGCCCATAGCCGGCACAGACAAGGAGTCTAAAACTTTTGATCGCTGCGCTAGTAGCTGCAATACCAATAATAGTCTAGTACGCTATACGTTAGATACCATCAAGATTAGACGTCTATCTTTAGCCACTCATATGCTACCCGATAGCACAAAAACATAATGCACGCTTTTTATCTAAAAGCCTACAAACAAATTGACTCAATCAAACCTGACCGTATAATTTAGCCTCTCTACCCAACGCGCCCTTAGCTCAATTGGATAGAGCGACGGCCTTCTAAGCCGTAGGTCGTAGGTTCAAATCCTACAGGGCGTGCCAATAAAATTGACGCACTATAAATATTTTTAGAAATATCACTGACAAGACAATGTGCTCTCAAAGGGCCAATTGAACGTTCTGTACCTACCACCATTCATCAACCGATATAAGCCATCTAAGCAACGTTGCGCTTAGACTCTTGTCCAGACCACAGCATTCTTTATTCTTCCAACGTGTTCAGAATAAAGTTGAGTAGCTTTTCTTTTAAATGACATATCTCTTTAAGATAGATATGAGTAATTCCTATGTTTACAAACATTGCGTTACATGAAACTACTGTTCAGTTCGCCATTACAGGAAGAAGGACAGAAAGTTGTGAATCCTAGACATGAGCTTTGTGCTGATGAAATGAAGACTAGTGACTCTGTAAAACTATTTACTTCAATTTAACCTGAATTCAGGATCAGAAATAGCTATAAATCAATACCTCAATTATCAATAAAATTTACAATACACAGATTGAGAAAGATAACGGGTCCTAGTAAACCTAGGATCACAAATTTTTAATCTAAAAATCAGATTTTATTACATATTTTACTATTTCCTATTTATCTATTTAAAATATTTTAAATAAAGTGGGAAGTTTACTGAGTATAGTATATTCTCAAATATTCGCTTATTATTAATACTTAGCACTTATCTTTATATTTTAGCTATTGGCAATTTATGCCATCAATCAAATCATATTAAAATCAGAACGATAATATATATTCAATATAGAACACATCATTGCCTTTAAGGCAAACCGCCGTATTCAATTAAGGATATTTTGTAGTATAGCTCGCACCGATTGTATCTTACCTAATAAAGCGTGCAGAGGTCCCGGCCATTATATCAAACAGCCGTTAATCACGAACCAAAGCCATTCGTATTCTTCAAAAAATTTTTAATAATCCTGAGGTGTTAGTATGCGGTACAGTATTATAAATAATAGCACTTCCACCTGTTACCGAGCTGCTCACTAACACAATTACTAATACAACCAAAAAAATAAACAAACCATTTATACACTTTCTTGTGAGAAAGAATTAATAAAATTATACACTCTTTTTGTTATATTATCATCATCTCCATCTTATATGAATATAATTATCGCCATAAATAAATTAAAAATTGAAAGTTCGATTAATTTATTTAATGTTCACAACAAAATAATTTAAAATACTGTTATTTAATCCTAACAAATCATCGCTATATATTTATCAGCTCCTATAAATTATATTTTTAAAACAAGTTGCATAAGCATAAAATGCTAGGGTAAGCTACACTGTAGCCGACCTATGAGTTGAGATCTTATATTCTTGCTATACTTATATTGTTAAACATACAAAATCAAATACAAAGCATGATATTCTTTAATTTATGTTTAGTTCAGTAGATGGCTAATAACATTACATGCTTGTAATTATTATGTATTTTTATTTAAATAAACTTTCATTAGTGAGAACAAGACTAACTTGATATGGAATACAAAATCAGAATATGCTATATGTTTATTAATAACTTCACCCTCTTTCTATGAAGAAAGAGGTTTTTATAAAATCAAACCGAAATTCACCTATTTAATGAATTTATTGATTTATAGTTTTTGTTAAAACCAAGAATAAAATAAATAGCAATATCTAAACATATATTTAAATATTAAAGATTTTAAAAAGAAGCGAATACAAAAACTAATTGTATAAAACTCAATATTCGTACTCAATCTAGCACAAATAACTAGACCAATCAAAGTCAGTGCTCTAGCACAATAAATATTTAGACCTCACCATCCTTGATAAATTTATTCAATGGATTGACTAGATTTATTTTATCTTACATAGCTGCTTGGATGCTGTCCAGCATAATTAAAAGTAATGGAATTAGTATAATAACTATTCATGTGGCTTATCTATACAAAATCTCACCAATCCCATTAAATCACTAGCTGACGGAATATTATAGTCTGGTTAGCTAGTTAAACTCTATAAGACAAATACTTCACTAATACGTGTTGTATCTAATCTCCATTAAAATGGGTTGTTTAGCATAACCTGCATATTCTATATTAGGTTGAAGATAAAATCTCAAAAAATTTCTTATAGCAAGACTACTGAAGTAAATTTCAGTATCTGCTAGAATTTAAATTCTATCATAATCATACTAATATTATATATTTCATATACTACAATCCAACCTCTTATGCTATATTTTAGCTAAAATTTTAATGAACACTCAATACATTCATTCCTAGATGATACACTATACAAACCAGCAAGCCGGCACCAAGCTCTCTTAGAAAATCATCTATTTATTTTAACTGCTACAATCAGTTGAAGATGGCAAGCTTTTTAATTTTACGTCTGTCGAAAACAGAACGTTAACCTAACTAGCCCTTAGTTAAACATTTTTATATTTTAAAATAATATTTTTAGTTGAGCGTCTTCCGCTAATAAATATTAATCATCGCCATTTTAAGCTCAGTATTATTATATTGCTTTCATAAACAATAGAAAGATTAATGCACTTAACTCAACTCAAGCCTCTTGTATGTTAAGAAGCAGCTAGATTTAGCGTATGATGTAAATTGAGTACCAATGGTACATATCAAAGATAAAAATTATTAAACAAATGTTGTTACTATCGAGAATGATATCCTCATTGATATACTGTGGAGTTTAATTACTCTCTCTACTGAACCCCTAATCTGCCGACACTAAAGGTGGTATGCATATACTTTACACAAATATATTAAATCTTAAGAGTATCAACTCTAATTCTTATTATTTATAATCGGATGTTCTCTTCCTATAATTTCTTATTTTAGGTGTTAGCCTAATTAACACATTACACCAGAATTATCTTTATTAATTTTTATTTAAACATACATCAAATCTCTAAAAGAGATGCATATCAATTATTGGCTAAATTATAAATTTTATATGAATTAACTTGTATTTTTAAAATATGGGAGTAAATCGCAGATTTAATTGAATAAATTTTCTAGAACAGAATAATCACTAACACTATACCGGCATTGATATAGATAAAGAAATTTTTACGTTCTTATTTTTATCTAGCTATTCTTCAACATTTATTCTGTTAAAGAACCAAGCAGGCGTAAAACTAAAGCCGCAATACAAGTGCAAGGTAATTGTATGAAAGGCTGAATGTTGTTTGTCAACCATGTAATTCCTAAGCCCTCCATAGGGCTTTATAACTTTATTTGATTATCAAGCTTAATGATTAAATCTTATTTATATTGTTGTTTTAAAGCTAGCATGGCTTTCTGTATAAAATATCTTAATATTTGTTAATTCTGCTACAGCACTTAACCTATCAGCCTAATCCTAGATATAATAGACATTATCTGCCTTATTATTAAATATAGTAATAGCTATTATACAGATAGAATCTATTCCTAATAACAGTCGGATTTTGGGTTTATTTTCTATAATTGCGTCCCGCATCACATAATTATTATAAATCACTAAAACGGAAACTTGCTTCCAAATCGAGATATAACCAACTCTATTAGTTGGCAATCCTAAATATTTGAATAAACCTAATTAATATTAAAAGAATAAACATATCTTTTGGTAATGATTCAGTCTTGATTGTTTAAGCATAACCGGAACTAGTAAGAAAACTAATAGACATTTTAAATTAGTTAGTGAATAGTTATTATTTATAAATAACCGTCCTAATCTTACAGTTAAAATAATTAAACACATATATAAGGCAGCTAACGCTAGCGTAGCAGATAGCTGCATCACAGAAATCGTTTATTTTAAGTTTATTTCCTAGAAAGTCATTCTCTGTTATTTTTTATAAATCGCAAAATAATCCTCAACCTTGATTCCGTCAGCATGTAACTTTACCCTGAAAGAGATTCAAGATCTATAATTTAAATATAGAGAGCCGTTAGATCTAGACCTTTCAGCTACATCGATTTATTCACTACGCATTTAGTGAGTGCAAACAACTTATCACTTAAATATTAATTTGATGAATTAAAAGTTTAATGGATTAAATAAATTTAAATCATTTAAGTCATTTATATCTGAATCGATATCAGAACCCTCAGTCTTATTTCATGCTGCAAATAACATTATTTTTCATAAACATTCCTCATCACTCAGATATTGTTTCGCGTTCAAATTAACTATATCATTTCATACTTAATTATGAAATTTCTTTTAATTTAGGTGTTCCATTTCCATTTATTTATTGCAACTCTTACTTTATTTTTAGCACATATATTCCTAAATAGGATCAATAGCGATTAAGGGTGTTAAAAACAATTCTTTTGCCATATCAGTTTCTACTGGCTGTAAGTTAGATCAATATATGATCTTTTACACTAAAGGCTTGGTGGCTAATCGGTATTATCAATTTAAGTATTGTAGGGATACTCCATTTTTCATCCAACTTATCCTGATCGGTCTAGTCGTTTATTGGCTATAAAATACTCGGAATTCTGAGCGATAACATGTGATATAGTAATGCTGACTGTTCCTGTGATGACAAATAGCGCATCACGGTTATAGGTTGTAGTTCCTGTGTAACAGATGCTAAGGATTTATACGCCGCGGCGCCACTCTCTTCTTTAGATAACCCTACCTAATCATACTCAACAAAGAGTTCACTCTCAATTGTTGCTAAGGCACTCATACACGTTAAGAACGTAGCCTTCGACCGTAAGCGAACCCGGGTCATCCATAAAAAATGTGGAATCAATATCTAATATTCAAGCTTTGATATTAAAAATAAAATATTTATTTTTAGACCCAAGATATAGAGCTGCAAGATAACCCCAGTAGCTACCTGTTCAAAGCATGAAACACACATTTTAATCCGAATATCCTGCTCTATATTACACTGATTGTATTATTAAAAATTAATGTACGGCGTAAGAAATATAGGATTATTCTTCACATCAGTGTTTCATTATTTACAATTATTATATATCCAACTTTTATTTTTAAATTTTACGTAATCTTACTGAACTATCTTATCCTGGTTAATGTGAAAATTTTATATAAGTTTATCACACAAGAACCCTTTTGGTATAGTGAAAAACAAAGGCTATATACAATGCGTGCTCAACGACGAAATACTCCAATAAAGTATACTTCAACTACGAATAAATAAATACTCAACTCAACCATGACTCGCACACAGCATAGTTATTGTCATCAGCTCAAGTATCAGAAAGTCGCTCAACATGTATATAAAACAGCACTCACATCTATAAATCTATCTTTGCCATCAGCGTGTGCTATCTTAGGAGGGTACGTTAACGAGCGGCGTCACTAAATAATTTTTGTAAATCATGCTAATAATTTTAATAAAATTACCTTAAGTCATAAACAAGCAAGTCTTTATAAACTTCTTTTGCTTTATTCATGAAGTTAATATTAAAATCTGCCGTGCGATCCTCAGCTAATTCCTAATTTTTATTGTCGTTTAATTGCATACACTGCCAATAAATTTTGTATTTTTACTCAAACAAATATATTGTAATTCATTTGTAATTAAATATTCAATATTAAGTTACTCAAAAAATAGTAATACCTCAATCACCACGTGAATTACATGCCATAGGTATCATAATTAATTAATTAATGGTCAAGCAACGTGTATACAAATACACAGGCAATCATAAAATAAAGGCACACACAAATAATTTATAAACCCTAAAAACAGCAAGCCTCTATCAAAGCCCATTGAAATAAGTAATAATATTTCTATGAATATTTTTATAAATAAGGACCTATGTACAATCCGGGTTTCTAGATCAAAAAGAGGATAATAACATCCTTCAGTAAATGATTTAATTTAACCAAGCTCTGATATCTATTACTGAGCAATTAATTTAGAAAATAAACCCAAAGCAAAATGGGGGATCTGGCATTGTTATTGTATTTAATACAATGCATACAAAACTGCGGCGACCTTTATGCTACTCAGCATAGCACAAAGCCGACACTACTCTATTACCACCTAGCCTACAATGCTCTTTCTCGAATGACTGCAAACACAAACTTGAATGAAGTAATAATCATACCAACGTAAAATCGCAATTAAAATACTACAAAAGAGAGGTTAAACGACCTACTCAAATCACAACCTAAGACACTGGAAAATCTATGAAAGGGCATAACTGAACGAGAATAGATTGACTTTAACAACCAAAAATTTAGATAACCAGTCAATACTATTGCCAATAGTATTGGAGCAATGAAGCTTTTGTAATTTGTTAAAGCTAATCGAAATTTAGTGAGTATTGTGATTGAATCACTGCATATTTCACAATACTTAAAGCATAAGTTTATAGTCTTAATTTATAATATATGTTGACAGCAACACTACTTAGTGCCTCATCAACAATTCATCTATCGTTATTATAGTTCTTTTTAAAAATTCAACAAATTCCTTTCTTGGTAAGAAAGGAGAGTTAGAAATAAAATTTATTAAATAGCTCGCTTATATTATAATTCAGTGAAATTTATCACTCACAAGCACTGCACCTATATAGAAAGTCCTTCCCAATGCATTAAATGCATAAAATTATAGAGCCGTTTTTATATAACAGCCTATATAAAAAAATTACACTAATTTATTATATAAGATCATGGTCAAAAACATATTTTTGCCGCTCTTCAAAATATTATTAAATGCCATTGATATCCCTTGTTTAGATTTTATACAGTTGCTTAACTGACTTATATAAACCTTAATGAACTCTACTTACGCCGATTAATAAAACCTCCTATTCATGCATTACAAACTTGATGTTATAATAATAACAGATTTATTTTACACCTAGTTCAATAAGAAAATATAACACAATTACAGGACCTTGTTATATTTTATAAGTAATACAACTAAAAATAATATAATTAATGTTCATACCTTATTTAAATAACAGTCTATAACTAAACTCATTTGGAGGTAACAGTATGAATTTGCCAGGACGAATAGCCCTACGTATCGGCATCGGCGGGTTAACTAACCTTGCAGATAAGTTGTAATCTACATCAAAACAGATTAATAAAATATTTAAGCTAATAAGAAAATATGTTCTTCTCAATACTCATCCGTGAGTTAATATTTAAAAAAAACAGCATGATAGTTTATAAAACTAGACATTACAGATAATTGATCTGTAACAGAAATAAACCATACTGATTAATACCTATTACATTAGGTAATACAATATCGTAAATTAATAGTTTAAACAAACTATTCATTAACATATGCTTAGGTATGTAAAAACTATCTAAAACTAACACTCAGCACAGTTGTAACTATATTTAAATAAATCAATATAAAATTATTCACATTGAACAATAAACATAGATATATAATTCTTACAATAATCCGATAGGCGCTTATTCTTTTATATGAAAGCCGTTGCAAAATAATTATATTCTTTCAAGAAAGATACATAGGTGTAATATATGGCAAACCAGATAACCTCCCAAATCCTTGTCGAAGCGCACCGTATTCAGATAGAACACACGGAGAAATACCGAGCAGAGGCGTATAAATACATGGTCGGGATAAGATCCCTGCCAAGAGGCTATGGCGAGCACCCGCTCGTTTGCATTGTTGCTTACCAATTACAGCAATAATCGTTATTTCTAGGCCAGAGATTAGCCTCTTATACCTATCCACACCACAGCATCAGTGTGGTTAAATAACCAACCATCGTCCTTAAGATATCACGCAATTCGGTAATACAGCTCGCTCAGTTGTAAAGCAAATATCAAATTTGAAGGGTAGCCGCAAACAACTGAAGCGAAAGAAATGACTGATAGCCTCTTATTCATACAAAGGAATAAGAGCAGACAGCAAAACACCTAACCGAAATCTATCATCTTTGTCCCGTGTTATAGTTTAAAATTAATAGCGATTTTTAGCGAGGTTATTTACATTCATCATCAAAGTTGAACCGTATTTAAATACTGTCTTGTACCTGAATAAGCCTATACGCTTCCGTTGAAAATAAATTGAAAAGTAATAGAGATATTGGCAACCTATCAAATTTCTGCTAATTATGCAACGTAAAATTTACGCATATCATTTATTTGCTTTTATCTCTTAAGGAATAAAGCAATTGAGGTATAATATATCTCAATTGAAACAAACCTTACCCGGCTAGTGTCGAGACTAACAATATTTATTGTTATAAAATGACCGCTTATGAAGAAATTAATATATCCATCATAGGAGAGGAGTATGAAACACATTAAGGCTTACGTTTAACACAACTTTGTGTGCTAGCGGAACTAGCAGGTGATTCGTTTCTAGCTACCGTGGTCATGGAATTATAATTAACCTCGTTATCCGTCGCTATCGGGATAATAATTAAATATGGCAGGGCTATCTATAGCTATGAACTGCCAGGTTAGTGCTAAATCGTTGGTGCTTGATAGCAATATCAATAGATATTTATTAAACCAAGAGTAAGCGTTAAATAACGACAAGTTCCTTTCCCCAAGCTAAAAGCAGAAGAGGGCCAGTATTCGTAAAATAAGCACCATATAAAATTCATTCCGGTCTAATTAATCCTTCTATAGGATAGAATCCTATATAAATATTATTCTATAGCAACATAATGGCATCCATACTCAGGAAATAATATAAGAATAAAAGAAAATCATCATTCAGGCGTTAGCTAATATGCTGATGATGAAGCGACCCATATACTATTCAAAACAGTGATTAAAAGGCATAAATACCCGTTGATTGAAGGCCAATAAAAACCGCTGTCATTTTTATTTTTGGCGCATGGAATTTGCTCTTCTTTCTTTGTAAAAAGCAGCACACAAGCTATTATCCTGACTCTGGAAAGACAGATGCTTGTAATTACCCACCATCTCATATTATGAGATGCGACACAGCGTAATTATTGCTCTATGCACGGTCACTCCACTGTATATAACTAGTGCGGTTTGAAAATTTTTTCCTTTCTTTTAATTTAGCATATAAAGTTCACTTGGTGCCAGTCACCAAGCCAGCAATGCACCCATCACGTCTTCCCAACTTTTATTTAGACACGCCTGAAGGGGAACATAGTCCTTACTGTAATATAGTAAGGAAAGATAAGTGACTAGCCTTCATTGATGTCCGAATTCGAGCTCATCTATTTTCTAATTTCCTTTCAGTATGAACGTTCTTAACTATTAGTCCTTAACAACGTTTAACGAGTCGTACGCGACAAACAAAACCGTGCCAATTCCTCTTGGAGACTAGTTATTATGCCTCCTGTTCTTAATAACGTCGAAGATGCGATTTGTTCCCTGTATGGGAACATGAATATTCACTAGCCAACTTGTTCGGGTTTGTGTCTTCAAATAACCAAATTAAACCTTTATTATTGGCTTATTTAAAATCAACATAGACATATCCACGGGCCATTCTTATAATGGCCAACCACCGTTTTCTTAACATAAAATACACTTAAAAGTTACGTGTCTTCAATCACCAATCGCTTAGCATCAGGTGATGCTTCGCATCACGTCTTTATACGAATAGCTAAAATGGAAATAACGGGAATAATCCAGCATCACAATATTGTTGATTAGTTTATAAATTATCAATCTTGAAATAAATTGTTGCGCTAACCTGTATCTCTTTCCCGATAGATCGACATGTCAGAGTAAATTCCGATCAAAATAATACCTTTCATCAAATCAATGGCAATGATAACGTATAGCAATCAGCACCTTATGCTGACCTCAATCTGGATCGCTATACCTAACGTTGATTTCTGCATGTTGTAGTTTATATCACAAAACCAATAAAACCACATATTATATTAAAAATTCATTAAAATCAATTTTATATCTCCGAATCTATAGATTAGTTTCCTTTCTATAAGAAACTTATCATAACATGATCAGTGGATCACTATATATAAAATATATGTCGGTAGTGTTATTTTAAGAAATGGTGATTTTGAAATCACAAAATATAATTCAAATATTTATGTTCTCACTTACATGGAAAATTCAGAATACTAATAAAACAAACTCCATCTATTCTTTCCAACTCACTCGGCTCGACACCTTCATCTCTTCCAATTCAGTAAAATAAATTGATCTTATCCCGTATCAAATAGCAGAAAAAACAACACTAATAATCCTGTTATCTTTCTCTATCGATTCAGCGTGATGGCTGAATGTTAAAGTTTGTATAAAAATACCTTGATAATGACAATATTATCCAGCTCACCTTTAAATCTAGAGAAAGCAAACAATGCAGTCTGATTATATTTATCCTGCATAAACTGCATCCTAACAGGTTAAAGTCATCTTACTCACACATTAGTAAATACATTAGTTAAAATTCCTGCAATAAATGAACTGTCTATTTCCGCTATCTGGCATCGCCAGATAAATAACATAACAGATGTTACCTACTATTACAGAAGGTACACCGATTATTTCCGAATAAATAAGAGCGCTTCTTCGAATTATTTATTTAAATGAATGTTGTAACCTATTACCTTAAAAACTAAAATGCGAGGCACAGCTATTTCTATAAAACAGGTTATTACTGTATTTATAGAAATATAAGACTACCTCCTGAACTAATTTCTTCTTCAATATTCCGTTTCCCAAGTCACTTAAGAGCCCGTCTTTAAGATTACAAGCAGAAAGCTAGCCCTTATAGCTTGCACCACATCTTTCTTGCCCGAAACCTGCCAATTGGCAATAGGAGCAATCAAGTAGATTGAGATGTCAAGGGCACTGTCTTGCAATAATTCATAAGAAACTTTCATTATGTTTAATCACAGCTTCTGTGCCAATTTTACCATATAAACCTAGCATTCCTTTCCTAAGCGCCTTGTTTTTTAACAATCCCATCTTTGGCAGCGCTATCTGATATGCATTATCTGATTACCTGATGCATAGTATACTGGTAATTTTTATTCTACTAACAACACTGCCATAACATGTATTAAATTTACGATTTATTTAACATAATTTTAGGCCATATAGGCAACTATATCGGTAGCAGATGTCCTTTACGACTGCAACTCGCATCATACATTCTTCTCTTCGAGAATCCTTTCATCATTACTCAGTGTGAAATTTACCGCAGCTAGCAGAAAACCGCTATGTTTTCTATGCCAGACTTATTTATATAAAACGCGCTACTGTTAATTAACAGTAAATTAACAATTCCACTAATACAATCAGTGGAACTTTCCACGAGTAGTCTTCTGACCCAGGCTTACAGGAAAGATTGCGCTAACTTCATTTAGTACATTAGTCATCACTCAGATAAGATCACAAATTCTATCATTCACTACCATACGTCAAGATCAATCGGTTTGTATTTTCTTTGAATCTCTGAACTCCATTTTTCTTTTAACCGTTAAGTAATAGCAGCAGACCCATATACTATTATCTTTGTCTGATGATGTTTGCAGTAGCAATATTTCTTTTTTCTTCTTACCAGCATTTGGTCTTCGTACCAAACCCTATACTAATGATTCGGATAGCTTAACTAACTCTCGCCAATGAACTGAAGAATAGGGAATTTCACACATAACAATTTCTTCATCCCCTGATATCAATTTTCACTGTCGTAGGAAATACGGAACCAAATAATTAGAGGTTAATCTCGCCAGGCCGTATGATTGCTGCCAGGCCTAATCATCCGGATGATCTAGAATCAAATTCTAGAATAGACTATTGCAAGATAGGTTTATCTATATAACAACACCAGTGACCTTGGACGAAACTAAAAGAATGGAGTTAGCATTCTAATTACATTGTGCTCTGACATTATTATCTAGTACGGTATTATCGGATACGGCTTTAATAATTTTTTAAATTATACCAGCTCGGAGTATCTATTGGTTACGAATACTATAACCGCTAATCAGAACGAGAACACTCTTCTGCTGTTCCGTCTTGACTCTCCGCTAGCAGAGCAACTTTCCATGCCAAGCATCGAAAGTTATTGTGTATTTAGTCTTTATCATTGCTATCAGAAGCAAGAATTATTAGATTAGTCGCATGAATACTCACTAACATTCACTTACTACCTCTAAGGGGGGAATTGATATTTTAAAACTCGGGACAAGAGTTGGATTATCCAACTATAAAATATGTATAGTAATAAAATTGAGTGTACTTCTGCAGCTTTTGGCGTGCATCAGCCAAAAGATTCAATGCGCATAAACACACCTACCGGTCCATACAGGTAAAGGAGAAATGATTAAGCTTCTAATTCGCATTTTGGCAAGCTAACCTTAGCCAGCGACCGTGCAAACCACTACCTTACATAGTGCTATTAAAACAGGTGTCTGTCCCCGAACTATTTATCACATCTGATGGTAATTTAAATACACTGATATGGCAATCGTTTATTTATCAAATTGCGAACGCCGTATTTTTAGATCTAAGGTTACTAGGTAAAACGCGATCAGTTATTTCCTGGCACTATAATATCAATATAACTATTCCCCATGTCACCTTGAATTTTAGCGTGTCGTCATCCTTAATTTCTTATTTTAATAGGCAATAGCGTTAGACCCATTTACCAGAAAAAAAGCGGTAGTGTCTATTGTAGTCACTGATGCTAATGGTAATCGTATTAACATTTTTAAAAATTTGGACTAACCCATTTTATAGCTATGGCTGCCACTTAAATCTAGATTCATATCGCACATCAGCAAAGTAAAATTGGCTTGCTCTTTCTAAAGGCTATCACTATACCGTATCTGCCATCATCAGCAGATTGCTTATAAGGCACAGGCCTAGTGTGTAGTAGTACTACACCCAGCCGAGGGTGCAGATTAAACGCATAAAATCATTTTCGAGCACTCAGAATACTATTAAGTTAACCCTAATTACTTTTCAGTTATTTCTACATATGAATATTTTTGTGAGATAAGATCTTGCAGTATGATTATACGACATAAAACCTTTATCTATTTATCATTAAATGAATTTAAAATTATTCAATATTCAACTTTAAACACTTGATACACAGGTAAAAGTGTTCCTTTCAGCTTGCCCTCAGGCTCACGTATATACCTAATCGAAATAATATCTTGCCTTTGGCATCTATTTATCATATAAAATCTGACCTCTTAGTAGAGGCTTGTTGAACAAAAAATTAAGAAACATTTTCATTTTTACTTCGGACAATAACACCTCCAGCAAGACAGGAGAAAATAGAAATTTTTATTAAAAATAAAGAGAATGTACAGTCACCTGAAATAAGGCAAGGTGAGGAGATCAACCCATCACGCCAAAGATTAAATGCTTATATTTTATAAAATATCAAACAAAATCCAGGTTTGAGAAATCAGTATTGCCACGATTCAAGCCACTTGGAAACCAGCAAAAAGCTAACGTGCAGTCTATTTTTTATTCATTCGTTACTTTATTATGAATAATACTCTGTTATCGATTTGTCATAATATCCGGTATCATTAGTGCGTTACTGAATTTTGTATTATAGGCCATTTAAAATAAATAATAGCCTATACATTTTTGATAGCTCCACACAAGGTTACCATTAGACCCCCTACAAACAGAAAAGTCTATTAGTAAGAAAGATAAACTGCATTGCTTCGCACTTTACGTATAGAAAGCAATTTACTTCAGGCCTTTCTGGAAGAAAATCTATATTTTTTCTGCGATTTATATATTTTATAAATCAGTTCACTGAGATGAAACCCATGAAAAACAGAAAGATGTCTATATACTTATTGCATTTCTTTAACATACTCCTCGTTTGTGCGCTATACTTTACTACCGAATATATTATTAATTTTGTGTAATAAATAAAAACCTACCACATCATATAGGTATCTGAATGCATACTCTATTACTATATATTTATATCTGTCTAACTTAATTATACCGGCTATAATAATTCAGGAATCATCCGCAAATTGATGCACTTAACAAGTAAAGTTAAGCTAATAGAAACCTGCTCTTGTAATTTTTGTTGCAAATTTGCGTAATACATTACGGCGCTTGAAAAGCGCATAGGCTCAAAGCCTATTTAACTAACCGTTTATTAAAAACCGTCATTTTCTAGACAGTAAATAACTACTAAGAATTTATTCTCATCAATTAGAGATTTAACAGCTCTTAAAGCGCGCAACGCGGTAACAACTATATTATCTCGGAGACTATGAAAATATTTTTCATTTTCATCCCGACATTCTATAGGTACATCAATCTATGGTAGAATACGTTGGTTCCTATTGCTAACGCAACTCACACATCAGTGATCTCTAAATATCAAGCTTATCGGCAATTCCACCGTGAATATTTACACAATCTAATCTATACGCCTCTGGAGATGGCTGTTTAGTAAGAAGTAGTAGAATACTCCTAATCAATAGCTACTTTCAATAAAAGGCTCCAGTATTATAGTCACCTTCAATCTTACTCTTAACATTCTAAGGCACAATAAAGAACTACAATTACGTCACCACATAGGCATAGTCCTCTATGCTACTTTCGCGCGCAACCACAGGTGCGCAGAGCAAGCACAGATAAATTCCCAACTTAGAGTCCGACACACCACGTCGCTGCAGATAAACCGTAGCACGATCCTCCCGTTGCCGATTCAAAGCGAATAAGGATTATTGGTATGTCCTTATTCGGAATACTTTTATCAGTGTCTTTACTATAACCGATACCCACTAATTACATCTCCATTAAATATTAATACCCAATATAGTGCAAACAGCATACCCCGCAGGACGATAATCTCAATATACATCAATGTGCTTGTTAACACACTAAACCTTTCAGAAAAGAGGGCAATCCTTTCACTTTTGCGCAACATGGAATTTTGGCTTGCGTTATTACTTGGCTTTGAGATGTCTACATAATAAAATTTGAACAACGCGTACTTCCGGATACAGATCATGATGATATCATTATTCAGTAGGTAGTGAGAGGGGTATGCAAAAGCATTTTTTCACCTGCTCTAATCTAACACATAGAGGTTCGTCACTCCATCTATTCATCTGATACTTCTTTTTACATTCAAAAGCAAAACACAATTAATAGATTGGATGGAACTAACCGTACATTCAATATTTAATATTGGAATAAACTTAATTTAATTTTAAAATACCACAAGATGCCACCTGATGCTATCACAATAGCAAAATAAAATAGTGAGGAAGGCAATCACTATCTGACCACCATATTAAAACTAATTGAACGAGAGCAATCCCTTATAAAAGGGGAATACATATTATAGGGTTTTACAATAAAACTATGTTAATAACAGTTATCATGTCTCCGCATTTTATAATGAAGCGATGAACCTTTCGTCGAAAAAATTTTTCACATTACCTTCTTTAATTTTACAGAATTTATTACGTGCATTTTACTCATAGTGTGAATTTTAAATTTCTTGAATATTGCTTATGAGCTGTACCATAACCACTTTTCTATAAAAAAGAATTAGGTACTTTAGCTGTATACATAATAAATCAGGCAAGACCATTTGGAAATAGTACTTATCATATTTTAGTATTTTATCTCTTAGGATTTTCTGCTAGCGTTAGTCACTTTTCTTATTGCTCTCTATCGCGTTTGTTATTTAACCAGACTGAGTTCCTTTTTACCTGAGCTGGGTATGGCTACTGATTTATTACTACCAAACCATATTTTTGAACGTCTAGTAATTATTACAGAACATTGACTCATGGAATTATTCTTTCAACATATAAATTTTTAAAACCATATACTCAATTACAGTTCCTTCTTGCAAAGAGTTTATCCCTATTTATGCTTATTTATTTTTGTATATAAGCAACATCAAACATGTCCTTACCTTTTATATAGCGCACTCCTTCTTTTAAATTGTAGTAGAGTGTAATAAACCTATTTTCTCAAGCAAATATATGAGAGTTGTACAGCATACAAATACATTTAAAAATACTTGAATCACATAAACGCCTTATATATAAAAACGTTATTATCCAGAATTAGCTTATTTAGCAATAGAAGTAAGTAGCGCAGACTAAATGTTAAAGCTTAATAAGATATAAATGATTCGAATCAAGGTCACTAACATTAACACCAACCACATGTTATTTATAACATTTATGTAAATTACTATTTTTTAATATCTTATTCCTTAAACTACAAACGATTAAATTCATTTACTCAACGGTTCCTGTCGGTTAGTTGACCGTAACTATAAGTCGCAAACAATCCGACAAGCCATTTATTTACACTTCTATAATTTCGATGCTTTGTGTAAAACAGACTATTTTCTCTGAAAGATGCTCTAACAATTCTAGTAAAGCCGCCTCCACCATAGCAGAGGTCTAGTATTAGGAAACATACCTGATCGGTTTTCTATATCTCGGAAGCGACGACAACTAAGAACTATATTGCGTTCAAACTATAGAAAATTGTTGTTGTTTAAAAGTCTTTATTATGTTTATGTCATTCTGTGGTTTGTATCATGTTAAATACTAATATTTTGTATTTGCCAATTAAAGTATTGAAATACAATTGACCATTTTCTCTATTAGAAATGACGATTTCAATCCTTTAGCATCGGACAAGACTACCTATCTGTACAGAACTTCGACTGATATTAAACCACTACTTTTCCTCTTTACTTTAGCGACTTTCTTCTGAACGCATCAATATTAAGTCCCGTGTCTTTGGTACCAGCCATCCCATTCGCTATACCAAACAGCCTATCTGGAATTTAAGCGCTGTATTTCATTCCTTTCCGTCCTTCCTGTTTCTCAGCATCTCCTTGATCACCTAATAAAATTACTGTCTCAGCTTCAGCACTGCAACCCACATCGCATATATCAAGTTCTGTCGTGGTGTAATTTTTTACTTCCAGGTATAAGAGCCTGTAACAAGCCGATTTTGGAAACGCTCTCTTTAGTTCCCATTTTCATGCAGTATAAGTTAGGTTTAACTGCTGAGCCAGGTAAGCGAACGCTACTAAAAACTCATTCACCTCATCAACCTTGCCCTTTACTAAATACTGTAAAAATCAAGAAGTACATCTCCTCTTCGATCCTTATTATTATATAACCATCTTGCATCACGCAAGCCGTATAAACAAAAGATAAATAATACGGAAACCAATGTTAAGTATATAACATTATATCATCTAGATGATAATCTAGTATTATCTATACTCCAAAATTACTCTAGTAGTATCATCTGATCTAATTAAGATCAGCATCTATCAAAGCACCCCACTCAATCTCATAATACCGATCAAGCTAAACACTATCTGTACAGTAAAACACCATTTTACTGTACCCGATAAATCATTATCGTTGTTATTTGCGGTGAAATCACATTTATTCTTATATGCAAGGTAGTCATATCTATATTCAGGTTTTATCTAATTAATACCTGATTCAAGTATAAAACCCTATTTATGACAGTCTAGGTCAATAAGTGAATTTATTAGGAATACGTGTATTTCTAGGGTTAAGATCGAGTAATACTCATCACTTTATTAACGCCTAATCTTTCTACTACACACTGTAGTAAAATGTAAGTATCAGCAATCTAATCACTCTCGAAGAAGAGTGTAGCAGCACTAATATTATCATTGCTAGAACGGCACTAATTAGGATAACCTCTTTCCCTTACTTATACATAACAGGGTCAGTTACAGCGATCTCCTCAATATGTTAGAATAGTTCTCTATAGGTTTCTAATGAACCCTATTAGGCAAGTCACCTAAATTGAATAATTGTAAGATAGTAAAGTTTCACCAACCATCGACTTGCAATTTATAGTTCTCTTTCCCGTTTCGCATCATCAGATGACTTGCCTTAATTTATCTGCATAAAAGAATCCTTTTCAGCAACGCTGCCTAATTTCGGCCTATTTACTGATTAGCCCTTCCAACCTTAAAAGTAAATAAGGTAATGTCTTTACAGACTAATAGTCTGACAAAGCCCATCTAACACGATGGGCTTTGTTTATAGTTTCCACTTGTTTACATTCAATAAGTTTCACGGTTTATAAAATTTGCATGTATCACTCTATCTGAGTGCCAGACCTGTTTATCTAGGATATTTTCAAAACGCTACACTTTATTAAAACTTCAATATATTCCTGTTAGTCTATGGGTCTAGTATTTCCAATACTATTTATAAGTAATATGAGCCTTCATACTGATCAGCTGTATTTTTAGGCTTGGCGCGCTGGATGGTTCCAAGACATTCATTATGGATTTAATTACACCCTACATAATTGTATTATTTAATCTTTTTCCATTTATAAATAAATATTTCCTTACTACACTCTCCCGATTAATACTCATTAATAGCGATCAACTTGATCAAAAATTCAGCTTAAATTATTTATTTTTGTTTAATGATTATAGAATAAACAAATTAGTAATGCTTTAACCCTTAACAAATCTGATTGAATTAAATGAATTAGTGCATTAATTTAAATACATTTCCGGCTCTACCTCCCTGTTCTACATCAGCATTATGGATACCTTTTTGTAATCATATTTTGATAGGCGGATCTAGTTACAATCCTGGGTGTCTATATAATTCCAATTGGAATAATGTAAAACTTTTATAAGACACAACTTATATATTGTAAAAAAACGAGATTAATGCAAATTTCTGTTATTTTTATATCGCAGGGTGCCTCCTCTAACTATTATTGAGTGTATTATTCCGACGGAAACATCTTTTATATATACACATAGCGCACGCTCAAAATACAGCCGCTATATTGTTATGATTAGCCCTATTTTCTAATGCTATTGTATTAATGTTTCACTACAACTATTATACTGCTTGCTCATATGGAAGCATAAATTTTTATCATACATATAATTCTAAACCCTGTATTATAAACAGACACTCTGTATTCCAGCCATCCTAATAGGAACAGTGATTTTATTCATTAAACCCACTTGCTAAAAAGCAAATATTAAAGGGCTTGATAAGTAATCCAATAATTCAACTCATAGTATATACGCAATATGTATTACCCTTAAATAAATAATTGATTGCTATTTGTAAAATAACTAGTCCCACTAACTTATTACGTCTTTATGATTTATAGCGCCTATACTCATTTATTTGTTATATTAACGATATAACAAATAAATGACATTTGTACATCACCGTTACGAAATCATTACTTTCTGATTCTGTCATTATTCACTTTTACTGTGATTACTATTAATTGTATCGCATTATCAAAATATTCCATTATTTAATTATGCAATAAACTTTAGCCTCTGTCATAAGTATTTATTCTGTCCTTGTAGAATAAAACCTATAAATGAGATATTTTGTCCATGCACTTTATTATTGTATGAATGAATAGTAATTTTTAGTCAAGGCAATATCCATTTTTCTTTGAGCTTATTTTCAGCATATCTTCTATTCACTAACTACTTATACATAGAAAATTATGTACAGTGCCGTGATAAAAGTTACATCTCCTAAAATGTACATTTAAAAACCCATTATTGTATTTACCCTTAATAAATCCCGATCCTTTCCGCCAGTAAGCAGAAAGATTCGCATAGAGTAACGCGCTTCTTTTACATAATCATATGAAGCCGTTAACCTTGCCACTAACCTAGATATCTTAGTGAAGGATCTTAAGCCTCACTCTTGCTCAGAGAGCCAGGATTTCCTCTTCATAACATTTTCCTTACGCAACATTCCGAGGTTATTATCTCATAACCTATGTATATAGTATTTATTTTCTTTCTTATATAGAATATATCTCGCTCAGTAAAAAATAAGCATTCCAGATACCATCTTTACTACTCTAAATTTCTAGTAAATTTGTTTAGTAACAGTTATTTTACTGAATCAAACCAGCTAGATGCATAACGGTTAGCTCTAACAAAATATTTGATTACACAATCAAGAAATTTATCATATTTATCGTATTCTCACTAGTTATATCACTAGTATAGTGGACTTTCATTTCCACAATTAGTGACATACCATACATCCTCTGCGTTCGACTTGAAATATTACCGCATAGATTTTAAAAATATTTCCAGGAATATGTGATTGACCTTTGTATAGAAAAAAAGGTCTAACAACCGATTCATCAACTATTTTTATCATTCTATTTTATTGATTTATGATTTTAAATCTCTATAAAATAGACTGTCAGTAGGAATTAGCTATCCAATAAAAATCAGAATAATAGGTATTAACTCGCAATTGTCTAATTTAGAATAATTAATCTAACTGATAATTTTTAATTTATAATCCGAACCAAAGACACTATAGTTTAATCATAACAATACACAGCGTCAGAAAGTGAAATTTTAATACACTCATCATTTCTAAAAAATGCGCCTGAACTACGCATAACGACTAAAATAAAATCAGAATTTAATAATATGAACAAAATCTAGTTATTAAGATAACCCGCTCTGGATTGGTTTACTGATGTCCAACTAGACATATTCATTAGTAAAAATTAATTTCTATTGTCTTCCGTAATAATTATAGGCGATTTGTAGTTCATATCTCTTATCAGATTTATATAAATATTTCTCTTATTACTATCAAAGCAAGTAACTGCTAATGCAGTGATTCAGTAATTGAAGCATATTTAATACTCCGTATTTTACTAATACGTAACATTATTTAATAAGAAAAAACCTACCAGTAGCATTTCTCTCTTATTATAATATGTCAATACATTCTAATATTTTGTATAATAACAAATTATTGATATTGCTTTTTACCTTTCTGAATTTGCATATCTGGAATGTTAATCCTTTCTTTATCATGGTCGAGTTAAATATATTAAAAACAAAACTCTCAATCAAAATAACTCAACTCATTGATGGCAGGTTAATACTGCCAGCTATCAATAAATAATCAGCTTAGTTTTAGTAAAAATTACTATATTCCACTAGATTAGGTAAATGAGATTTACCTAATCTAGCTTACTCCTTTTCCACTTAATTGATATTAAAGCTAACTTGTATTTCTTTATTTTATATAATTCCAGTGAATATTAGAGATCCTTAACATTATTAACTCAACAACATGGGTAATACTAAAACACTGGAAATAGCATTCCTTCTATAGTTCCTTTCCTTGCATTTATCATGCATATCATAAACTAGTCTCATGCAATCGCAACATATACAAAGCATGTTTATCTTTCTACCAAACAGTATACCGGATTCATAGAATTCATCTGTTATCTCCATAAATAACCATTTGATATATTGATCGAATTTCATAACCTGAAAAATTTATAAATCAAGCGATAGTGGAATCTGTATGCATTGCGCTCCGTACTGTACAAACCTCCTAATATTTAACTATGAATTTTTGTTACCTGATATATTTATTTTTATTTTAAACACTAATACCAAATTCTTGTGCATAATACATAATTCTTAATTCTATAAATATATGTTAACATTAAATATAGATTTTTTATACACCTAGTGGTGTGCCTATAGGCCTTTTCTTAAAGCATGAAATAAAATTAATTAATTCCTTACCTTTATTAGAAATACATAACAAATAATAGTTAATTATTTATATAGTGTGTTCTTATTTCCTAGTAGTGTAGATAGCATCTTTTGGCTGTTTATGGCAATATTGACGAGAGTGCATATACTAATATGCATCACTATAAATTCACCAACTCGTAATTTTTGAGCATCTGAATCAGCATACACGTTACTAGAACTAGTATCAATATAGGCCTCACTCGATTTCAAATAAACGACCTGCCAAGCTATACGGAATCACACACAATCTCTCTGCTATCTATTCTACATATTTCTGACACTTATTTATTAATTGTAGTTCATCGCACTCAATACTTGATCTTGATTTATTTAATTTCTCACTCATCTCAAAACTCAACCTATTTAAGCTAAGCAACATGCTCTTCTGCCATGTAAATAATCCGCCTCAATAGCTCTGTAATTGAACTATAGTTGCTCAACCAAGCACTCTCTAAGAATAACTCCCACGCATTGAAAATCGTTTAGTTTAAGATCTAATATTTTTATGTGTTATTAACTTTCTAAAAAACGTCTTGTTTTCTAAGTGAATTAGAATATTTTAATTCTTCTTTCCACAACAGAATATTTACACTTATTCTAATTGTAATCATTTTATATCCATACACCTCAAGGTTACTATAAGCACTTCTCAACAGATTTACTTATTTAGTGAAAATACCTTTTACTTTATTGACAACGGCATTTCATAATTATCATATAGATAATAGGTGCACATTTAATTATTTATTTAGACTCGGAACTTATACAGAATCTAGTAATATACGTTATAGCTAGAAATTAGCTATAACAGCTTCAGAATAGAGCACAATAGTACGTATCTTCTAAAAATTAACGCTAACAAAAGTTGGGGGATGCTCGACTATCAAAAAGTATAAAGCTTTTTGTGAGTTTATAATCAATAAATACTAAATAAAAATTTGTTATGTTGTGTATGGAATTTTATAATGATGGCTTATAGCCAGATCACCTCACTAAACATACAAGGGGAGATACTTGTTCTTAAGTTATTAGAGTTAGATAATTAAATCTTGAAAGTATCAGGCTAAGATAATTTTAATATTTAATATGTTTATTACCATACGGAAATTATCAAGATAACAGCATATTTAGTTCATGATCAGTCAAGATCACTGATATCTCGGTAACATAATCTGCAATATCAACCAGGAGTTAATGTTAAGTTGTTAGGTATATTCTTATCAGCTTTAATAATTAATTATTAACTCATCGTAAAGAACTAACTTATAGATTTAACAATTGTTGTCTATATTCCTCTAATATCACCTTTAGCATAAAATTTGTATCACTTTTACAAATCTCTCTGCATAATTAAGTTTCTTTGCTAAAGAGCGACATGCCAAGAGTGCTTCTTTTTCATATTTCTCTTTATTTATCAATCTAATAAAACTCTGTTTTATATAAATATGACCATTCCTATTATAGGAGCTTACTTTATAGTTAGTAATCACATATATTGCGTTCGTATGTGATTCGATATTACTTAAAGGAGTGCAGACTGGTTTTACATCATCCTCCTCCATAAGGCACACAGGAAATGAAAGCAGATTCAAGCTCGTGGATACGCCATTACGACTAATGCCGACTCCGAGACAACTTAACCATTTACTTATGTGCGAATAGAATAGGAGTATTATGGCAGAAATTAATGGGTAACGCTTGTTAAGGTGACATTAGCTTGTTATCAGCAATACTGGCTTGACAGCACAGCATCACCATAAATTGAATCGTTCGTAGCTTTCTGGCCGCTCTGGCACTTAACAGTAATCAACTTAACCATCGGTTTCCGACCTGCTCGTTATATAACAGATAACACCTAACCAACTAGGTTCACAACCATCTGAGATAAACCTACTAGGCCATGGCACACATGCCAAGCCGCAACGCTACTAAAGACTAGATAATCCCAAGATTGAGGGAAACTAAGCTAAACCTATATCAACTAGAAATTTAAAATCAATTAGAATCATGAACATCATATCTTGGAGGGTATTACTTCTAGGCAAATAGTCTTTCCAAAAAAATCACAGCACCTGTAATAAGCTGGAGCACTTCTTATAGATCTAACAAACCACCATCTAGCATTGACACTAGTTTAACTTAGTTCACTGTTGATTATTAAATCATTCAACCTGCATAATGCACACAAAAATATTTTTCTGATATAACTGCGTGTGGTTACTATGAGTTCTAGTGGACATTGCATCTTTGCTTTAGCAAGTGCTGTTTTTGCGAAAAAATTGGCATTATCTTTAGCATTAGCTCAAGGGAATTGGTGTCATATTATCATCGGCGGAATCTTGACCTGTCTGCTACCAGACCTCGATCACCCCCAGTCTTTTTTAGGCCGGCGATTAAAATGGATCTCGATACCCATTACTACTCTATTTGGTCATAGAGGTATGACTCACAGCTACTTAGCCATCATGGCGTTCAGCATATCTCTTTCTTCAGACTTATTGTCAATCATACACATTCAGTTACCGGAAGATTTTATACACGGCATGGTCGTTGGTTATACTAGCCACGTTTTAGCTGATATGTTAACACCAGCAGGAATACCTTTATTATGGCCATATCGTCAACGTTTTTGTATTGCTATCTTAAATCCAAGTAAATGCCCTAAGCGGGAGCGAATATTTTGTTTAGTACTGCTGATATGTGCTTTTCTTTACCCTTTTCATACCATTATCAATAATAAGTTATGAATTACTGACGCTAATCAGCATTATTACACTTGATTACAAAAATTTATTTAAAATTATATTTGCATCTAATATAACTTATAGTTATTCAGCCTTATATCTAGGCCTGCGAATAAATAGGAGTATAGGTGTATATGAATTACATACACCTAAAGTTGAATACCTATGGTTTCTGCAGAGAGAAATGCACTGATAAAATAAACAATAATATTATAAATAGCATACCGATGACATCGTGAAGCACAGTAGCCATCAATGAGGCCGCTAAGGAAAACAGAGGCAATCATTTCAGTGATTGGCCTACACAATAACAAAGACCACGACAGTCCATCAAAACCTGATCACAAATAATTTATTTAAATGAATTTAATAACTCAAAATGCTCAAATAAAAGATTGATCGAATATTTAGAGACAATGTTTAAAATAATAAATTAAAAATCACAAAAGGGCCAATACAATTGGGGTATAATCATTCTACAATGATCTAGCAGCTATATCAAAAATAATAATCCACATACCAAATGCAAATTATACATGTATTAATTAAATATTTTTAATGAAATTAAAACATATTTGAAAGAAATATTTCCAAAAAAATATCGAAAAGCACGCGATATTTTGATAATATCTTACTGTACTCACATAGTACGTTTACTAATTAATATATATTATGTAAATCCTTAGTTTTAAATGATTTGATACTTATTACCCAGAATCAATATTTATTGGTATCCTAAAAACCTCAGATATAATTTCGTGGTTGTTCTACAATGCACTTATCTATGTTTACCCTATAGCATAAAACGACTAATATTCAAAGTCTGTCTCAAATAAAGGTTTTATTACCTGGTAATTAACTGTGAATGTTGCAATAAATAGGATAAACAATAGAATACTAACGCATACTAGCAAAAATTCTCTTTATAACAGTGTGAATATTTAAACACTTAGGTTAGTTCAGGTTAACCCCGTCAACACTCATATTGATGCAAACTCAAATAGACATTATACATAATCCATATCTTTAGTTAAACGACACCCAGTTCGTAACTATGAAAAGAATAAATATATGGATAATATTTCCAAGCAATGTGCATCAGCAATCCAACCTTAAAAATTAAGATTATCTCAATTACCACTCTTTGTCAACAAATCTTTTTGAGTTTCCTCAATCATTATCAATGACTATCATGGATACTACATGATTAGATAATAACAAATCGACAAGAAATAAATGTAGCTTACATTATCCTAATAGGAAAGCACATATAATATGTGCTTTCCTTAAAAGCGAAATCTAGTTTATAGTAGTGATCCCTACCTAGTGCTAGTCTTCCATATATTAATATATCTATTAACATTTAACAAATATTAGATTTGTATGAATTTGAATTTGATTATTAAACAAGTAATTTTCTTCTGCTCAGTTACCCCTTTTCTCAAAACGCTTATCCTGATAAGCGGTTGAAGATCTTTATTTTATAGTTTAGATGCTATTATATATTTGTACTAACACCTGTACCTCCTAATACGACTATTATCAATAAAAAATATATTGGCTAATAAATAAATATAATTTAGCATACATGATACATATCGAAAGTACTAACCAGCAGACAGTAACACCATGCTTTTATATTCTACAAATATACAAATAGCGTGTCTATATGTTTTACTTCTTTACCATAATCTTTTCTATTTAGTCCAATGATAGAATGCTGGCTACTGTTTATTAATGTTTTATTAAAACTGTTCGATTTATTTCGCATATTGTTTATAAAATATGCCAGTCCTTATTTATTAAGGTGCTCGCCGGTAATACATGTATAAAGAAGGTCGGGGAACTGCATTGGAGACCTTATTTTATTACTGATAGCAAGTTTAAAACCACCTGAATTTGCTCAATCATAAAAACGATAAAGCACCTTAGCCACCCAAGCTGCTAGTAACCTAGCACTAGTTGGATTGAATCCAACTTCAACTTCCCTATTCATATATCCCTAATAGTTATGCTCGAACAACATAAATTATTATATAGTATGGGAGCGTTAACCATAATATTATTATATCCGGCACCGCCGATTATTTTTAAATCTCTAAAATTAAAGATTTCATCTGAACAGATTTATTTCCTGAACAGAGATCACAATTCGTATGCCGCCCAATAAACATTTAATGTAATCTCTTTCCATAAGAGAAATTACTTTTTTAACATTGATATAGTCATTAATGACTAACTTCATTTATAGCAGCTTACCATCAATACATATTTCTTTCGAAGAGATATTCGAAACCGATAAAACTAGTAACAGTGCAACCTATTTTATTCAGTATCTCAACATCTCCATTGATCAGCTATTTAGCGATTTTTATAGTTAAAACGTCTTAGTGCATTTCCCACCTACGCTACGCTTTTAGATCAATGGCGTTAAATAAGCTGCAAACCTTCAAGGGAAATCCAGATAAGAAGAAACAAAGCCACTTCAGAAGAATAATATATCATAGAGTCCCTACTTGCCTAACATTATTTCATATTAAACGCCAAAAGTAATCTTGGACTGCACTATATCTACAAACAAGATAGATTAAAGCACACTTTCGTTAAATTTAACCATATACTTTCCGTTAGCTTCAATTAGGATTCAGTAAATACATTTATGTTTATTCGTAAATGATTAATCTATTTGTACATCACAGATCATACCAAGTAATAGACATTACTATCACACCTCATCCATATACTGTATTACACTTTTATCATATTTTCAAAATTAATCTGAAAATTTAGCAGCCCTAAAAATTCACAAAAATAACATTACAAACGGAATTTGACTCTAATCTTCTCTCATCAAATAAATTTTGTAAATATGCATACACAACATGGACAGATAGACAACGCTAAATAATTAGATCTTATACCACCTCTATCTTACCTGTAAACCTAAATACTTCCTTGTTGTATCTCCTTCCCGTTTTCCTATCCTAAATATTTTGCATTCCCTTCTGGCACCTAACCTATGGATTTTGTAAAGTAGGCGGCGAGCGTATTACTTTCATTTTTAGTATTTCCTCCTCTTTCCCGGATTTTAAATAACATTTAACGCTTCTTAATTCCTCATAAGACAAAGCCTAAACACATACAAAACTGCACTTCCTACCTTAATATGTTACACAAATAAGCAGATGTTAGGATAAAAACCCCTCTTAATTCATAAGAATGATACCTGATTACGATAAGACAGTCATGCATATGCCTGAACGAATTTTGGCGGTTCACTCAGATGCTCATGTAATATTATACTTAAACCGGTATAGCACTACGGGTGAAAATCGTGACGCAACCTTTCCAGCATAGCAAGTCGTTTCTAATAGGTTGAATTGATTTAAGTTCTAGAAAAGGCTCGGGAGCCTTTAAGGCGGGGATAGTATCCCATTTCGTGCATCATTAAGATAAAATATTGTCATTTCTATTTCCTATACTTTTAGGTGCTTTCCAATATTCGCCTATATAAGCTTGCGCAACGCATCCCGAAGCACATTCCTTTCATGATCTGTATAGACGCTTATTTTAGATGACAGTATTCTCTGTTTATAAAATCTCACTTTAGTGCAGTTCCCAAGCACTAATTTTAAAATAAAATTAACGATTTTTCTACTATCTATATTTTTGCTGATAATGGATTATCAAAAGCAAAGGAGCTTTACTTAAATACCGTTAAGACTCTTCCAGATATCTAGGCACGTCCCCTGTCATGTTCGCCAGAATATTCATCCAACTAATTGAATGAATATTTTTATATAAATAACAACCAGCATCATGGAATTGCAGCATGCATCCTTTCTTCCTTCTTGCACTCTTAATACTCATCAGCCTAGCTAAAACAGTTAAACAACTGATTCAAGTTGAACTTCTATAAATAGTTCAGCGCCATCATTAGTGAGTTATTTTAGACCGGACATATTCCGTGCTTTTTAGGGCGACCCCAATGATTAAATCAATACCTTTTCTCACAAATGTAAATGAGATTATTATCCGAGTCTCATCCCACCACACCATTTTCCATAGTTATTTAGATTCCATTTTTATCGAGTGACATTCGATTACACTTTCTGCTCTCACCAAATATTGAATAATAATATAAATGATTTTCGCATTGATTTATCATCCGTCTGAATACATAGTTATTAAAATAAACTGCTTCTCTCTAGGTAGAGAGAATGCCATTGGAATACTAATAAAGTGTTAATCTTAAATTCATATATTTATCGTTAACGATCATCAATCAGGTGTTAGTATTCTGTAATTTATAAAAATCGGTTTGTGATTTACAAAATCTGTATTCAGTATTTTTTAAAACCTCTCTTTATAACTAGCTGTAATTAATAATAAAACACCCATGTCGACTTTATCGACAGGCCTAAGATATTTATATCCAATATTCTATAATTGAACGGTGCAGATAGAGAACAAGTAGTATTAAAGATTGACGCCACTCCTGAGATGTAAAATATTTATAGTTAATATAGATCTTGGTACTGTTGATTTCACCAACAACCGCTTATACATTACTAGGCCTATTTCAATAAACCATCAATAACAGTATCACTAATAAATGCCAGTGCAGATGACAGCCTAGGTGTCAAGTGAACACCTCCCATTTACCTCGTCTATAATCTCAATGCACTTAAGTGCAATTAAGAGATAAAGCTAATATCTACCTTATAGACATACCGGCCATATAATTAACTGTCATATCAAATAATATTTACACAGTAAAAAGTATGGATCTATTCCACACCTCTGAAACAAAATGATTGATACCTCATAAATTCCTCACGGCCTTGAACACTAATCTTGCTCGAGTGTAAGAGAGTATCTCTCGCGAGCACTAGTGTCGCACTCACACAGCTAGAGTCTTTCTCAGTCACTTTCGTAGTAGAAATAGGTGCTGTCTTCTAGCAACCGAGCTAATATTACGGGTATTGATATCGTTCAGTATCATCACATCACCATGTAGGTATCATTCTGCATTTAAATCTATTTAAAGCTTTTAATCTCGGAATTCTTCTCCTTTCATGTCAGATCGATACTGACGTTTCTTCTAGACACTCAGCAGCAAAACGCAAGGCTTCAGTGCAAGTTTGAGGGATGGTATATTCAAGAGTAATCTCTATCATTGCAATTCTTTGTAGCGCTTTATAAACCGAACACTGTAATCAATATGTAGCCTAATGAATCAACAGGTTGTTTGGTCAAACTCAAATAAATAGAGCGCCAGAAAATGGCAAAGACTGTTTAAATAAATGTAGAAGTATTAGCTTGCTTTATACAACTGTTTAAATAACCCTCTAATATCATGGTTGCATCTGGATGGTGTTTATATCAATGATGTAATCTCACGGCTGGTAATAGTTAAAATCTTAAAATGATAATATTTATGTGAGGTAATACCTCATGCAGTGCATGTATGAATGGAAATAGCACTTCTCTATATTGCCGGCAATCAATTACTAAATCAGCCTATATTTATTTACTAACAGGCGCCATAGTAGATAGGGCAAGGTCTAAAGCCCATAAAACCCATATAAGTCACAATATTAGGTCTAGTTAATTTGACAAAACCGCGCTCCTTGTTTAAAATACACAGAAAAAGAAATTACATTCTATAGTTGAACGCTGTACGGTCAAAAGAATAAATAATAGTTGTAAGTAGAACTATACACTGATGCATAAGCTATGGTTCTATGTGATCACACTCAAGAATCTCCATGCTTTAAACACTGGCACTTTTACACCAGCAAAATAGGGAATGCATCAACCGTCTTTAGTACCTCTCTCATATCAACCTTAAATATCCAGCTAATATAACGTCTCATTAAAATACAGAGACGAAACTTATGCACCTCATCCAATTATAACCCTTTTGCATCAGTTTTTTATTTCATCACATATTAACACCACCGCATTAAATGTAAGAATGTCTCTTACTATTATAAAAAGTACCTGTAAACGTAACACGAAACTCTAGGTCTCATAGAGACAACCCAGGTGGTACCCTAATGCACTCTGCGCCGTCAAGATTAATATCGGATAATATCTGGATGGGTAATGCTATCAGGTAAATCCAATAGCAAGCGTTATAACTCGCTATCTAACCGACTATTAATATCTAGCCGAGATCTCTACCATAGCCAACCATGCTCTCGTCTTGATATTGTTGAGACTTACTTAGCGAGAGATCAATCCTAGCACCGAATTTTATGAATAAAGTTCTCTACAACTTATAGCCTCATTTTCCTCATTACGATTGCTCGGTTAGCAATTGCTTCAAAGAGTAGAAACCCAAGACTTAAATGGTATTTAACATCTTGAAATACGTTAAAACAGCTATAAGCTGCTGCTTCACTACAAGAGCAGCGTACGACTATTTATTTATACGTTCGAGACCATACGCATCCGCTTGGGCCTCGACTCAGCACACGCTTAAGGGCGTGAAAAACTTTCGAATGAAAGATCTAATATATACTCATAAGGGAAGCTTCTGACATAAACTCGAAACTAAATCTAAAAAATAGACGTACGAATAACTATCAGGCAAGTTAAGGGCAGGTTGTTATAAGTCTCATGAAGAGTATTTCTCAAAATAATCATCTTGTATATGTAGTACAACACAATACTTACTATAAGACATAGACTTTCTATATACCAAACATCGCTTTCCATACCACCTGACCATATTCATTCAGAGTATAAACCATTGATTAATTCAAGTTAAATTTATTTGGGAAGAACTTACGATCGATATCATATCTGCCACCACAGAATCTGTGTTTATAATCTATACCAAAAACCTACTAATCCATACAAACTATAAATAGTAATTTCCGAATAACTTTTATATTTATCTTAATGTACTTGAGTATTTAAAATTATTTATAGAAGTAAAGACTAATTTAGTGGTGCTTGCGACTTTCACTTTGTAAATATATTTACATTTCGTGTTTCTTGTCCTAGCCAACTATATATAATTACCAAACAGTTCGTTTATATGTTTCCAAACGGTTTGCCGCTAAATAAACAAAATCTGTTAGCGACAGTACTGGTTTAAAAGTGTGGATAATCGAGCACATCCCACTTTTCTACTTGTAGCATGTAAATGCTCAAGCCTAGTGTTGAATAACTATAAAAACCTGATCGAAATACTAAGTTAATGCCAATTATCGCAACGGCATAGCTTGACGAAAGCTAGACACCGTCTTCTACGCATACTAGAATCGCTAATAGCAATGAAGGGTACAAATAACTCTCACAATACTGTAATACAGTAGATGCCGGTAAGTAAACAACAGGTTGGTTGATGCCATGAAAATCAAGTATGTAAGCTGATACCGATACTCATCGGTCATGTGACCTAGCACACAATATCATTTATGCAAATTTTACCTTGATTTGATTTCTGTAATACCTATTACTTTATACGGCCAGCGACAAAGGTCGCTATCCGGCTGCCAGGAATTCAACATTCATCAAATAAAGACTTTCGCGGCCATCTGCTTCCTATTTGTGCAGACGCAGGCAGGTCAACATCAGCTAGGTATCCTTCAAAAGATAATTATCAAGGGAATACCCGTAAGATCGCTCAGGATCTTTTCTGGTAAGAACAAGCGATAATCCCCATTAATCAGGTATACTATCCAGGTAGTCTAAGCGCGCTTCTCCTCTCTTAGTTATAATTAGACTAATACATCACAGGTCTCTACGTATAGTACAGTACTACGCTTGGCATTCAATGCAAGATTACAAACCGCTAGCGCAAGAATAATGTTCTAGCCATTTTATGTTGGCATGATGCCCTTAACCCGCGTCATGGCACAGCATCTAATATATATTATGAGATTCTTTATGCCTTCGTACCGAGGTCTTCAACATCGAAGGAATAACCAGCAGAACATATAGCCTAACCTGATAGTGTTAATGTAGAAAACACTACTTCTGTCACTGCTAGATTTTATGATCACTGATCAATAGCGTACTGTATATCATTAAAAACCATTCCTCTCTCAGCGTACCTATAAAGCACAAACAACGGCCATACATACAGGAACATCGCCTAGTAGTTGAAACACGAGAACTGAAACCACCTATGTCTATTGAATGAGTTCACTGGAACAGCTGAAGAATAGTCCACACAGTTAGCTGAATGCTCAGAAATCAAAAGTCCTGGCAAAGCTCTGACAAACATATTAGTAGGCTCCTGCACAATCTCAACGAGACTATCACCAACCCTGAGGTCGTCTCGCTATAGCAGGCACGACGATAAAGTACTAATTGTTAATGTTTTGGTCAAGGTAATTTGCACGGTGATAGGCTGGCAACCGAATTTGGTTCTAAGCTTTACCAGCGTATCTAGATGATGCCCATAGATCTGAAAATGATACAAAGTAAAAATTACTTAGAGCTTTCGGGGAAAGCGATAGATCACGTAGCCGATATTCAGTTATGGAAACACACATGTTACCCGGTGCACCACATAAACTCTACTTGAAGGGATAGTCATTAGCTTCTCGCCCAAGCTACGAAAAACGGTCTTGAGGCTGTGTGAATTGAATAGATCCCTCCGATAACCGGGGAGTTACAAGCCAATACTACTCAGTACTATACGCTGGTAACAGGATACCAATCAGCGTATCTAATTATTAACACCCACTGCCTTACCGCGTAAGCTAACCAATAAAGCGGCTGCTATCGGGCAGGCCACTTATCTTCTTATACTGAAGATAAATAAATAGATTTTCGATAAGAGAGAAGAATATAGCTATGCTTATAGCGAATTAGAAACTTTGCAGGCGATGGCTTGAAACTTGAAAACTGGAAAATACTCACAGCGCTAATGCTAGCACCGCTAATACAGCCGCACTGCAGCCTTATACTGGGAGAGTGGACCGACTCTAATCAGACGCCAGGTGAGCCAACAGCTCTATTACGCAAATAGTAATCGCTAGCGAAATGCCTAACAGGCATCTCTGAAATTGTCTAAATCTGAATATATGATAACTCTTCAATTAAAGAGTAATATCAATAGCTAAATATAATAGCAATCTCTATCAAGAGGACAGAAAAAAGAACTAGGTATTCAAAAATCTATTGTACTTTTAGAGTACAACAGTACGAATAAATTATTATAAAACACTCCAAGAGTACTGAGTTGAAGGAGAGTACAATAAAAAACAAAGCATAATGGTACTTATCAAAACGCCTAATTCATAATTGAGATAATGCATACATCATTATTCTTATTAAATATTCTTTCCTATCTGGTGCTCATCCGCATTAAATGACAGGTAAAAGGCTGTCAGTAGACAGCCTGTCAAGGCTATTAACGACACTATTCGTTGGCAATAGTCTCTCTCAAAAGACATCTGCTATGATCTGTATCCCGAATAGATATTTATATTTCGCTTATAACATCTTACATAATTTAAGCAAAGATAGCGCAAGACAAAAACTTTAAATCGTGAGACAGTGACCGATAAAAGAAACTCATTATATCAGTGTTATAAATAGGTTATTCACTTATACAGCACTCTATATTCATCATTCAGGTATAAACTATACTAATCAATTCTCACATTTATTGCCACTATTGCAATTAGAGACTGATCGTATTCATCTCTTTTAAATTTAAAGATAACTCACTACCATAACCGTTATTTTAGATGCTCCAATATATACTAATTTACTTAATGACCAAAGTAATAGATGGGTTATAAACGCCGTTTCTTTGATTCTTTTTCTCATCCTTTAGGATAGTCGATTTATTGCCTTAACTTGCACAACAGCAGATGCTGCAGTAGCACTGATTTCTAAAATAATGCGCTTTGCATATGCTAGAACTGATTGCAATACCTATCGTCACACCTAGCACTCTAAACTGCTTCCATCTCTGCGCGGAAGAGTAAACCGTGGACACGGTACTGTCTTAAGTTATCGATTTTGAAGTTCTTTATTTTATATAGAAAGCTTGTTAATAACTTGAACGACAAACTGATTATAGTATCTAGATACACCCTCCTAACTTCTTCGGAACCAGACAACTTACTTTAAATTACTGAGTAATTATAACACACTCTTCCTGAGAATCCCTGATTCATTAATCAGCATAACTCTATTACTAATATCACCCTATGAAATCTATATGTCAATAACGAACCTAGTACCAAGAGATCTACTAAAATTAAACTAATATTAAAGGAATGTTAACCTTCCAAATTGCTTCAGCATCCAAAGCAACATTTCACCGTGCTACAACCTACGACATAGCGAAATCTACTGCGGCCCATCCTACATAGCGCATACAACCCCTCTAAAACTCCTGACCCCACCAATCTACACAAACGCAAAGCTCTACCTATAGAAGATAGAAAAGGTGTTAAAATCTGATCACGTGGCTTTACGTAACGAGAAGAGACGTTTCAATAAAACCGATTCTCCATCAGCGTTAACGGCATGTGCTGAAATATATTTCTCGGAAAGCAACAACAAGCGATAGCAGTGATCGGGGGATTAATTACTCATTGTTTTATACACTCAATATTATTTGGGTTAGACTACTAAAGTAAGCAATTAGCGTTACAAAACGATGAATACATCTTGTCATTTACAAAGCTCAAGCTACTGGGTTTCTTCTTGCCTTAGTAAGTAGAATAATAAATAAAGATAAAACATATTGTAAACTTCTGTAAGGTAGTGCTTCTTAGCGTTTTCCATTTGACTTAACTTCTTGGTTTAGATCAACAATCTCTAGGCAACCATCAACTATCTCTAGTAGGAAACGTGCCAGATTGATACCGTCTTCCAACTTCAGTCAGACGGACTGCGTGACCGGTAGCAGGTCATGATTATACTACCGGAGATAAAATAGTCTATTAGGCATATCCATGATATGCATTGAAGCACCGTTACTGATGCTGAAGACCGCGCATGACGTCCAAACTCGCTATTAGAGGTAGCGTTATCGTGATAATTTTTACATCAACTCCACTAGATTTATTAAGTCGATGCACTGCGTTTACTGAACCTTAGTGACCTACCAGGGTTCAAACCTAAAGCTCCGGTGATAACTGGAATAAATAGAAGGTACTTGCGGCCTCTCATCCATTACACAGTAGTTGTATCACCCGTGCCCTACTCATAGAATTCCTAGAGCACCACTAATAGGCGATGAATTGATTAAGTAATCCACTGACATCTCGGATATTGAATGTATCCCTTATTGATAAATACACCAAGACTTCTAGCAAATCTAAAGGCATCATCAACAAGATATTAGACGATAGCAAGCATATCCTACAGGCAAAAGACGCCTAATTATCTCTGTGAGCATAGCCTAGAACTTCACAGAATTTTTAACGAGGACCACGCAAGGCTGATAATAAGATCCTTTAACTTATTGTTTGCATTTAACAGATAACTGGAAACAGTATGGCTAATCAGTTCCTTAAACTACCCGAGAGTCTTACGTTTCAAATCGATGATATTCGACCTGTATAAATCAACCACACTAGTTATATGTCTGATGGTTCTGGCGGCTACAGGGTGTTTACAAAGTTGGCTATGGCAGCCTAACCGGAAAGACCCTTACGGCCGTATACAGAAGTCAGGTAACGATGACTGCCCAGTCAATGCCTAGAAGCTAGAATAGTAAATTACTATACAGATCAAGTGTTCCTGACAATACTATGGGCGGGCCATATATACCAAACCGTTAATAACAAATAAACATGCAGCCATCGCTATCCAAATGTCCCGTTGGATAGTTGGATAGCGATGCTAACAGCATATATGTCTAAGCGTACTGTGCATATCTCCATGTCACTCACTGAAGAAATAATTAAAGTATGTATGGCGCCGATGAAATCCGCTCTCTCCAGATTCCATTATTTTGCTCACCTCTACTTCCCATCATATGCACACACTAGAATAGCGCCCTGTAGTAGGCTCGTATACGCGTCTACTACAGATAATAATCACCATAGCTCATCAGTCTTAGTCCGCGGGGAAACGAACTGATCACCGCTTTTCGTAGAAAGCCAAAAACAACGGTCACTCAGCATGTGTGCCCCGGTTGTGCATGCTACGCAAGCTAAATAATGCATTATTGTCGCCTTCAATACCCCTGCGCAGTCAGCGAAATAGCTGAGAGTGATCAACGCCTATCTATTAGAGAATAATGCGGAGCAGTTGTTCGATTCCTAGATCCCTACAAAAGAAGCACGTTTGGCATGTCACCTATATACTTACTGCTGGCTGGGCAAAATCGAAGGGACAGTCTCAGGTATGCTCCCAGAGAGGAAAAATTACAATGCGCATCCTACTAACATGAAGCTCCTAGATAAAATGGAAACAACAAGGTTATCGTAATATACAAGCAGATTAAAAAAGCTAAAGAGTAATAAATAAGACCGTGCTACCCTTCAAAGAAGCAGGATTCACACTTGAAGTAGCCTATGTTGGCTCCAATCTTGCAGTAGGGTTCAACTGCTGGCGCCACTATAAACCTGCTGTCGCTACAAACCGCTTCTGAACCATTATGTCTAACAGGTCGGGACCATGACTACAGGCATGAGCATAGGTGTTATTTCGTTAAAGCCAAAACGCCAGAACGAATACAATCAGTGTCATAAAAGCCGTAATAAAGACTACTGTTCTGCCTGTACTGCAACACCCGCTACCCGAGCTGACAATCATGTATGGGCCGATGATTATTCACGCGTTTGATGCTGAGACTCAAATTACACGATCAGCAGCGAACACTCCATTTCCACAACTATATCCATGAGTGATTTCGCTAAAGTCTCACTTGATCTGCTTCGACTCAGTTAATGCCTATCTGAGCAAATACAATAGGATGGTAACAAAATAAGGGGGGTTGTTTATCGGGAAGCGGGAGCCGCATTCAAATCGTACGGCAGCTTCTCAAAGAGAATATCTCGTGAAGACTAAACAGGTTATCACCAATGTGATCACGTTGCATCGCAACTTATATTGTATCGCCTAGACCTTTGAGTTGTTTCAATTTTAGGAGTTCCTACAAGGAAGACTGATTAGAAAGTCCTTGAAAGTAAGTTTATTCATTTCAGCGCGTCCTGTTATCCCCAACACTCACCAATAGGGTATCAAATTTCTGTAATAGTTTACGGGGAATTAGAATATGGTTATTGACTGCTTGCTGACCGAGCATCGGAAGATGCTGATGTATTTTAATTCCTAAGCATAGGCCTGAAAAAGTGCGTTGCACGCACTATGACTATTACCTTCACCAGTTCTAAACCTTTGAGTCTATTCCACTAGCGAATTGCCAACAATGCTGATAATCATGAAATGTACTCCGGAGACATTCTAGGAAGTAGAATGTTCAATTGGACTTAAACTACAGTTAACCAATTGCAGTCGCGATTAGAAACCAGGTCATACCAGATGATTACGACGACATTGTATTTTTATAGCACCGGTAATTCGTCCAGTCAATTGACTATCAATGAAGCGTATGCGCGCTCTCACTACAGCTAAATAAGGCAATATTCGGGCTCTGAGAGCGTATTTACTGATATATAGAAACTTAGAAACCACATAGCCGGCATCTATTTAAGCCAAAACTAGCGATACTGAGACTCCTGTTTTCCATCCAGTCACCTTCGGTTAGCCCGAAGCAAGTTGTAGACGCAGCCGCCCGGGATTACACTACTTGCCAGAACTCTTTTCGATCCTGATAGATATACTGGCTACCATTAACAAGAGGTTGCCCTATACAGATCTTGAGTGTGCCCAGGCAGAATCGCTATCAATTGCACGGGAATGTACACGGCCGCTCGGTGCTAGTCTTGACCATTCGATAAGACACAACTTAATAAAAACCCCACTTATTCGACTACAAATGGCGTTGAGTTGTCGAAGATGTGACCCGAACTCTACACAAGAATTCATCATTGTCGCGTCCTGTAGTTCAGAGCGAGCTATGCCTTGTACTACTCTAACCGTACCTCTTTCATCACTCATCAGACCATGACTCGCCATCTTTTATGAAGATATACGGACTACTTTTCGTATCGCTTAATATGAGTCTGCTATGAACGAAAAAGCATCTTAAGGCCTAAATCTGGCCCTAGTTTTCTATATGCTGATCCGGGAACGTGGCAGGATTACCCAACACGGATGAAATGCAGCTAGATGCCTCACAGAACAGGACAGAATACACTTTCTGCAAGAAAGTTTCTTGGTGGGAGACAGTGAAATAGACGACTATGCTCAGCGATTCTCTTCGCACGCGAGAACGGCCACGAATTACCTATCAATGCCCTCAGTAATCTCTATAAGAGATATACTATATCCGGTGTAGTAGACCACTATCAGATTATTCTCAAGCAACACTAGCGAAAAAGTTGATATAACCTTTACTTCCATAAATGGCTATGATTCCTCCAAAGGCGCAGCAGATTTCCCATTTAACACCCGGAAATAAAATACCCTGTTGTATTTCACTAACTTAGCCATAAAGCCCTATGTATTAGATTTGAAATTACTGGTTTACCTGCAAGACAAACCGGCACCTAAGACGTACTAAACAAGGCATTGCGTTAATTGTCAAGCAATGCTGCATCCCCTCATGCAATGCACCGGATCAGGCGATCTCCTGATTTACTTTAAAAGGTATCATGCTCACTTTGAGTTAAAAGGATCTGAAGGATCAGATAACACGCTTGCCTTCGTGGTAAGTGTTATGATCAAGATCAATGTTCTCAATAAATCTATGTCAGTCTGGCACAATCGCTAACAGCTAGGAGGATCTTATGTCAGTTCCAGGATGGGTAAAATCTGACATGAGTGCCAAAATATGTTTAGGTAGACTACTGATTAATAAAGACGGTTTGTATACAAAGTACTTCTGAGTCAATATCAGCAGTAGACAATATTTAGAGCTAACATCTAGCTATTATATAAAGCCAGTTCTTGGAATCAACAGATACAGAACCGCAGTGATTACCCTTACTGACAATAAACAGCGGTGATTAACAATTGAACCACATTTAACCTATACTACAATAAGCGTAGTGAGATTTTAACCTATCTACCTATGTAATTCCTTTTCACTCACCCAGGTGGTGAGCACATCTAGCTCACATTTAGTTTCTGTATGGCGAATGATTAGGCTAGCTCTCAACATCCCGATGCGGTGAATGTATAGCCAAAACATCTTAGAATCCGCCAGAAGCACTGTGCCGATGCTAAAATAAGAAAATTATAGTCGAAGTACTGAATAAGAAATATTCTAGTTGCTGTATGGATAAACAACGTTCAAATCTCGGAGCAATAAAGCGGTTATAAAGTTTGTTCTCTACACCGAGTTTTATCAAGTCCTAGTAAGCATCCAAAGTGTTTCTCTATCAATGAGAACTTATCGTATTCTATATTGCAATTATAATAGAAAGATTTAAAATAATATCATTTATTTCTCTAATAAAAAGGCGATGCCGTTTACCGACATTGCCCGGACAGGTTAACTACCGGTCTATAATATTTTTTGGCGGCCCATGTCTTAGCCTCAACAATAACAATTATACCTTTATACAACATTAAGATATTATCGACCTCATTTAGGGGAGCACTAAATGATCAAGCTCTATACGGTGTAGTATTCTATATAAACAAAATATTACCTCTTTGCTATTTTTACGCCGCCATCGGCGATTAACCGGTTTTGAAATGAGTGCGGTCGCTATCTACCGTGCTATATTCAAGGAGATACTCCTAAATATTTATGCGTCCATTTTTTCTTTCTCTTACTCACTACTGCACCCAGTAACTGAAACCTGTCTAATCTTTCCTACATCACCTATTTTAGGCTCACTTTCACACGTCAAGGACGCATGTCTCGATGTAAACATTCGCTACCACTTTATATCTGGAATATATAAGGACTATAGTACGCCTCTTCAGTTGTTTCCAATTAAATAATTTATGCGGCGGCTTCTGGCTAGCACTGCTTTCTGGAGACAGCACTGACTTAACGCCTTTTTAAGGTTGCCGCCAAGCCAATGCGACCACAACTATTTTCAGCACATACGAACAAAAGTTACTTGATACCTAAGGTGGTGACCAAAGTCCTGCTATGTGTCTCTTTCGGTACGCTGACTTAGCTCCAAGTTCTAAATTTTTTTGCTAATGTGAAATTCATGCAGGCTCACTGAGAGTGAGCATTCAGGGAGATGAGCACAGACATGCCTTCAGCTGCCTCCATCTGTGGAAATCAAGAAACTTTCAATATGGTCAATAACGAATACATAAATATGTACCAACTCTGGTTGGACCACATCAACTGGTGGCATCCTTACTGTACTGTGTCAATAGAGACACTAGATGAATAAAACCCTACGATTTACTCTTCGGACTACTTGGGTAATATTAGGCCTACAATCACTATATTGGTGCTGATTAAGCGCTACACAAACAATAATTCAAAGCAAACAAACTACGCTATTAGCGGGCGGCCGAATAAAGCAAAATTAGCTCAACTAACATAAAAACCCACTTATCCGCAATAGCTATGCGAGGTCGCCCATTCCAAATATAGAAGCCCAGGAGTAGCTAACTTGGAGAAATTTACACTGTAGGATAGTACGTGATCTACGTACCAAACTAGCCATACTCTTCTCAGAGAGCGAGGCTCACAACATGAAAAGCCTAACTCATCTAAGTGCCAAATCATGCTTAAGAATTGAAGAATACCCGGGCGGGCAACATACTCGAACTCCATAAACAGACTTATTCCTTAATATACCAGATGAAAATGATCTGAAGTGATCAATCTATCAAATCACAGCTATAACTAAAGGCTGAGTGCGGCTGATATTTGAACACACAATACAACCAAAGTGGACTCTATAACATGGCTATCTACGGCCAATTTAACGATACAGCCGGCAAGTTATTGAGAGAGAACATGATTTTAACCCCGATTCCCGTAACACAGAATTTCGTGACTGCGTGCTTATTCCACAACTTAGTACCTCTTCTACCACCATTCTAATGTAGTTATTTTCTATGTAAAACTAGAAGCTTCTACCGTGATCGCTAAAGAGGACTCCTTCTTAAAATATACGATTTTTCCAATAAATCTTTCGACACACAGGAGGATGGCGATACTGCTCTCATCCATATCCTAGCTAACGCATAGTGAAAATGGGCCCGAGGCACCGACATTACCTAGCCTAACCTACTCAATCGTGCTCACATCGTCAATCATCAGACTCTAGTGATGAGTAACGGGCAAGAAAAAGAGGCGAACCCAAGTAGGTCAAGGCAACCGCGCTACAGAAGGCAATGTTCCTAAACACAAGTCACGTGCCTCTATTGATTAAGATATAAGAAAACAATATTTATAAAATCAACCACCCAATCTTAGCATCCTTTCCTGCAGCTAAAGCCCCCGATTCATAACGAACGAACAACTATGTAATAGCAAAAATAACAACACGTGGCGAACTTCATTCCTTCAACCGAGCGATTAAGCTTGACGCCTGGTTAAAAATAGTTCCTAATATATACGACTAAATTAGTTAAGGTAGTTCACCTACATAGAGTTGATTATATCGTGATGAATAGGCATTTTGAGAGCAGGATGACTATTTACTGCCATCTCAATCACAATTACCGATTGAGAATCTATAAAGTAAAGCGCATGGGATACGAATCAGAATACTAGTATGTAACTGGACCATATTGCCTTCTTGAGACTGATTAACACTTTAACTAAAAGGCAAAATCGCCTGTTATCTATCGATCAAAGTCAAAAGATAGGGAGAACCTATAGTCACAAAGGGAAGAGCCCGCTCTTGTCATCATTGTATAAAGCGCTCAAATCATCCATTTATGATGCCGAATCAGTATAAAAAGATAAAACTCCCTAATGATCAACAACTAAAAATCAATCTCAATCTGCTAGATTACCCCGGATAAAGGAAGATGACGCCCAACCTTTAATCACAGCTGAGCACCTCTAATGAAAACGCTACTTTCCAAATAGGCTGCTGAGACGCCCATGGTGAAGCACTTGACCTCAGATTACAGGTGACTCTTCTACTAGATACGTAGAAGGGATTTAACCCTTTCTTTTATAAAGAGATAAATTTCTTCTCTTCCCCATCATACACAACATTTACATCAATGATATATTTGTGGCAATCTAATACAAATTAGACACCATCGAATGGTAGTAGCTATATTTAGCTAATGTCAAACCCCATACAGCACCGCTTAAAGCGCATGTTTTATGTATTGCATTTCTACAGAGCGCTTCAAGTGAGTACTTCACCCGAAACAAACTATAAATCAGACTGGCTGTATCCTAACATAGCGATAACAGATAATGAGTGATTGACGTAGCACCTTGGGAGTGGGTTAATCTATAAATACCCACATTAGTACTTGATAACAGAGGCACTTAAATAGGTCCCGCGTAGTACCCTACGGAATTACTACTGTGGCCTTTCTTTAGCTGCAAACTGTAATGGCAATCCCTTAAACTCAGTGATCTGCCTGCGCTAAAAAGATATCATTAGCTCCCTCACAGTGCTGGCAGTGCTTAAGCAAGTATTAGCATTAATCGGAAAACGGTTTTACTCTAGACTCCTGTTCACCTAATGTCGTGTACTATCTAGTAGTGATGAGCTTTAGATGTATCCCAGTTCTTGAGGCGGTATGTAATGATCATGACAATTTAAAATGGCACTATGTGAACTCTTAGGATAGGCTAAAAAATGATAAGCAAATTACGTCCATACGCTTGAATGTACTTGCTGGTACTGCATATGGATGCAATCTGCAAGAACTATCTGATAGTGGTATAATGTTGCTAGAAGATTAGCAACACAAAGCAAATGCTTTCAAGCAAGGACTAACACCTGCTTGACGTCCCTTGCAGATCGCACTCGTTACCGACCATAAACTACGCAGTTAGAAAGCCATTCCACCCAAAAGCTAGGCTTCAATAAGCGGGATGTTATCCACTTACCTATTGCGTAACTTACTTACTGGACAAATAGCATTTTAGATTGAAATCAACTGTTCCCGCCTAGAGAGACAAGCTCATTCACTGCTCTGAAATACACTAATACCCCATTACTGTGTTGCCAGTGTATTCATAATACAGAACGCATCGATTGAACCGGCACCTGACTGGCATACAGCCAGCAACTCTGTATCAAAGGAACTACCTTACCTATCGTTTGCCTAGTGAACCCAAACGAGGGCAATAAGATTATTCAGAGCAAAGGTAAGACAATAATGAAGGCTATCTATTCTTCATCGTATCTTTCATACTTCTTAAAGACAATGGCTATGTGCTATCTAGCCAATGATGAAAGACTAATGTGGCTCATGCCCTCCACTGTTAGGCAACTATCACGGATAAAGGCCTGATGTTATCAGCGATAACGATAAATTAGTAAACATCACAATCACAGCAGAGCCTACAGTCTTCTAACGTGCAGACTCTAATATTTATTAGACCACCATTAGAATCCGATTACACACTCGTGTACTGTTAGATTAATGTTAGTATTGCCTCCCTCGACTACTGAATAAGAATCAGTGGCTTCTATTTTTTCATTAGTGCCAGGATTGTCAGCGCGTATACTGACACCAGTTTGTATGTTCAGCGAAGACGAATCGGCACATTGCTTGTAGTACAGCTCGAAGACTTGCCATATCGACCTCACGGCTATCCTAGCCAAACCTTATGTTTAGCTGGCGGTTGGCAGCCCTCAATGATCCACACGCCGGCAGCTGCGAATTCGATTCCGATCATATTTCCTTAACAGCGTTTCGGCACGCTACTAATTGAGCGTAAGTTGAGCAATAAAATCGATGCTGTGATGTCCGTCTACCCATCTAAGCCTTCGCTAGCTTACTCTTATTGTACTGCCTTGCACTAGAAAAGTGCTAGCGACAAACTTGCCAAAAACCTGAATAGTGTCCAGGGAAATAGGAGAGCATGACACTATGTATTTACAATCTGTATAATAACCCATGCTGGCAATACAATCCAACCATCAAAAATGAACGCCACCCGCAGATAATGCGAATGGAACCCAGAGTTGACACTAGTGACCATAGAAAGGACGATTTACGGCGCGGTGATACCTGGCGATTCCGTCCAGAGCAGGTCGGCTCAACATGCTCCGGTGAGCAGCATGGATTACACGGAACAAGCAAAGAAAAATCTCGAAGAGCAGACAAGCATGTTCGTGAATCGCATAACGCTATTTAAGATCGAACCCAAGCCACTGCGTATCGTATGTACGATGAGTGCTTGTGTACAGAATACCACCGCATCAGGCGATAGCTCTGATGAATATCATCATCTATCCTCTATGTATTCCAGTACCTGGAATACCTAGAGTACAGCGCATCCGTTCCTAACTACTGTGTATATTACTCTAGGCTGACGGCTTACGATGGTAGAGAATACCAACTTGTTAAAAGGCTAGTGCGTAATCAGCAGAGACACATTAAACTCCCTATGGGATTGCATTCCAATATACTTAACAGCGTGCTACTGACCTGTATATCTTCGCCGACAGCCAAGTAATGCAGGATCGGCGTAACTATTAAAGATATTGCTCAATTTTCTGGACAATCACAGTATGGAGATCAATGCCACTGACTTCAATCCCAAGAAACCTAACGGTTACCGCTTTTCAAAACATGAAAAACAACAGGAAAAGAAAAGTGTATCCCCATAGCATCACTACCTAAGTTTCACCTTTCAGAAACATTCTTTCGATACATCCTGAATCAACTCTGCCCGTAATGCCAGGAACCCAGCACAGACACCGTTAACCGTAGCTACCATACCGCCCGACTACAGGCAGGCATGCGTGCAACGAGATCGCTCGCCATACACCATCGCACAGATGGTTTGTATCAACCTTACCCTATGCATGAATAAAACAAATGAATAACAATGTTAGATAAGCTAGAAAAGCCACCACACTGCCGGCAACCATACCTATGATGGCAGCAAGCTACTCCAGCGGATGAATTGAATCTGGCAGCGAGGAGGGATATCAAGCGCAGTATGGGAGGGTGTGTTGACTGCCAAAGTGTCTTTTCCATAACACGAGCACCTATAAGCTTCTATGTCACCATGCTAGCCATAAAGGTTATAGTTAGCTAATACAGTACCTCGATGAGGTAAAAACCTAAGTCTATAAACCGTTCTTACCCAAATACTGCTTCACAATCACAAACCATAGCAGACATGGTATTAACACAATCCCACCGACAATGCTAACTCTATATAGCTATCCGGGCGAGTGGAAGCCAGAATGCGCGGATCAAATACGCAATCCTGTCAGACACACCAGACTCTTATCTACCAACATCACTCTCGTAAGAGAAATAAATGCTGCTCCAATACGAGGGGATATAACGACCCGTGATGTTGACACCCTTGTACTGATTACTGCAAACACGCTTAAACGCCAGAAAAAACCTGCGCTATAGGAGAAGCGCTAGCATATACGAAGTGCTCATAATCAATTCACTATACAATCTAAAGGCAATCTTAAACATAAGATGGACAGGATGATGGAAATATATCGGTGATAACCTTAAGCCTGTGCCTTTCCCTACCTACGAATTTGCGCTCACTTAGATATAGTTGCAATCCTCTATATTGCAACACCTGCGCGAACTGGCGCGACTGTGAGCGCCCTAGAAGTCTTGTGTCCGGATGAGTAACTCAGTTTAACTATTGGCTACAGCCTGGTAGCACACACACTAAAATGCTGTAACGCATAAGATCTAGATCTAGCATAGTGCAAAACTCCGTGAGGATACCAACTTCTCCCTTAGCCAACCTAGCCAAGCTAATCTTGCTTTGAATTCATTTTATTAGCGATACACACAAAGTATAATTCAACAATCTGACAGGAATTGCAAACTTCATTCCATGCTCTTGCAATCATGCTACGTCCCGGCATCATGGATATAGGCTGGACACATCACTCACCTGTTAGTGGTCTTATCCAAGTAACAACAGCTGGTGAAGCTAATCTAGTAATAGACGCCAGCCTTCACGGTAATACCATTAACTGTAATTTTTACGAAAGGATGTGCATATGTATTCAGCTCGGTTGCCACTCACTCTCAGTATGAAGTGACGGGTAAGAATTAAGTGAAAATATGTGCTGAAATCCCTAAATTTGGCAAATCTCTCAGATTGTATGGTTGTATAGGGCACACCTAAGGTGATATCGTTGTCTAAGGCAAATCTTCAAGGACTAGACACCTCTCACCTGAGGTGAAGGCACCTTACACCATTAATCTAATAACTGATATACTGTCCCGAGACGATTAGTAATAACTATAATAATATTATCTTATGGGTTATAGAATTAGCATGCACACTTCTTCTTTGAAGACAGTGTCAAGGAATTGACACTACACTACGTGGCACGATAAATCGCAAGAGCCGCAACATGGGAGCTCGTGTTACCACCTTGTAGTAAGTGTAAGAAATTCATAGCGGAAAAACCCGCAGTAAAACTTACTGAAAGCACGGTCTAGTAAGACGTCAGGCAGAAGTGTTAGGCAAGTTTTACCACTATCTGTTCATACCTTAGATCCCTCAACGCTACACAATAAGGATTGTTACTATGATAACCTACTTAAATAGTACTTCGACCTGCAGTACACTAGATAAGTAAATATTTGTACATCTAGACCTATGGTTGCAAAAAGAACATGCAGAGTTGAGCTGAAGCCGACAAGCAATAAAACATAATCAACCCTCTATCCCGATTGATAGGACTGTCGAAATACTTAAGTTATGCGTCTAATAACAGGCTAAGTTATGCCGAACACCTCTAAACCGAAATACTTCCACCAATGGTGCTTACTGTGGCATGCTAACAGCGCAGTCTAGAATAGCAGTCTAGGTCCTCTAGTGCTAGCTTGTGGAACAAAGTTCTGGACACGCATTCAGGGAATACACTTAAGTAATGACTGAATAAGGCGTAAAAGTAAAGGTACATAGCTATGTAAATCCATGAGCTGACATTCTCAGCAAGGACATAAAGGGTCCGCTATCCAAAACTAGCCAGAGGTAGAATTAACGCCTAGAAAGTCGTGAGGATAAGCGTAATAATCCAAATAAAGGATCCTGTATTCCTCATACTACAACGCTTTCAGTTCACTGACTGAATTCCCTCAATGAGCGATTAAACACTTCTTCTTGAAAAAACGCCGCCTAATCCACTCGGCATTATCGACTACGGCTTCGGTACTACTACAAGAACACTCATGCCCGTTCTTGATAACCTCAATCTTGCTCGCAGAAAAGTTAGGGCGGCTATATTGGTGCATTAATACACACTCAAGTCAAAGGCAAAAAGATAATAATATTTATTATTTTACGCTAATACGCGGCATGAACCTGCTAATTCCTCCCCCCCCTTAGTCCTCCGCATTAAGTTTGAGTTCCTGTCCACCTTCGATACGCTGTTAAGCATCACTCTCTCCTATGCCTGTCCCCTATAGCGACAGAGACTAAATTAAAGGTGTGGCGCTAAAAACCGTAAACTTTCATATATCAAAAATCTTATCAAGTAACCTAACGGCTACCAATAGAAGTTCAAGCTGTTTTTACACACCATTCACGCTATCGGCAACGCTAGGCTTCTCTGACAAGTTTATATCAAGCAACCCCTTCCAGTTCTAACATCAAACGAGTCAAGGGAATCAAGCCGGTAAATACGATCATAGTTAACCTGAGTGTCCTTAAAAGCATTCACTTTGATCCAAAATTTGCTACATAGGACTTTGAGATAGACGGAAGGCGCATGCGCGACAGAGGACGAAGTCATATTAGCAAGCTGCTATATCTACCTAGAGCTTTCACCGCTAGTGGTTTTCTCCAAGAAAGAGCATGATGAGATTGCCAGTTTATGTTCGAACGTCCTAGCCAGGCTAGCATCCGTATCCGAATTCACGGCATAGAGCATGATCCCTATAAAGAGGGTATAACCCGTATTTTGTTGCATTAGGGTAAGGTTTAGTACCGCTAATAACAGCACTCTAACTCGCGATCATACACACGCTATCCGGCTTGTCACCATTATGGTGATGAACGCAATTATCAGTGATATCTTTACAAGCAAACCCTCACCACGCTATTCGCCCAGAGATCGAGCGCCTTACCAGCGACATACTACCTCTTACCATGCAGGCTATAAGCACCCATCGAGCCACCCGCGTCGGCTTATCTCTAGCGCGATGCTGGATTTGAATAGGGCGACACCCTTATTCTTCTTAGCATAAGGCGATTATCTCTCCCCTGCAGCAACGCTGACTAACGTTTGGAAGAAAGCACACGGGCACATACTCTTTTATTGCGTTTCTTATCCAGCAGTAGGTCAGGCGTTATGATAGCCTGCCGCAGCAGAGTACTTTGAATCGTATGCAATGCATAGCAGAACGTAAAACTAAAAACGCTTGCATCTGTCACTATGCGCATCTAAAAAACCTAAACCTGAGAAAAATTCTTTAGTTCTAGTAAAAACCCATGACATTTCGAATTAGTAGGTCAAGTCTACAATCAAAGGAAAAATTGAGGTGCACTCTTTCAGTGCTAACACAACCACCTAGCCCAAACTACGTTACAGAAATGCTATTATAATGATTGGCCGCGCAACTGAATTGGCATCACAAACCAGACAACAGTACTAACTAAACTAGGACTAAGAGGGCCGGAGCTGTTCTGATGATTTGTTTCACTCTGCTCTTAAGAGGCAAGGAATTGGCGATGCGGAAGCGATTTTCCTGTGTTTAAAGCACTGGTACCTTGGATGTACTACGGCATACCGATAGGCATCACATCCAGAACACACGGTAACCCAGACACACACGAGTGGAGAAGTCAAGAAGGCGTAAATACTACACAGTTCCGCTGTTAAAGATACCATGATAACGCTGTCCCATTATCTAGTTATCATGGTTAATAGTCCTCATAACAATGATGAATTTTAGTATATCACCCATCAGATACAGTCTAATTCTCGTCTTAATTAATTGCCCTAACTACAGTTGTGCAAAGATTAAGTAATAGCGCCAGTACGCCATAAACTACACCTATTAGCGGGTTGGTGACGCTAGTACAGTACACGCGGTATTGATGACGTATATGCATGATGAATCTTGCCTTCCAAGCGCGAAGTCAACCAAAGACACTATCTCTCATACTAGGGAAGATAGTGTCTGGTTTCCGATTCGTACCCAACACCAGGCATAGAAAACTAAGAACGTGGCAAAGTAAGGTGCGAATATTATAACAACCTTAGAGGGATTGCGCAGGCACCTCGACTTAGAGGTAAACCTTCAAGAAAGGTAACAATATGCGGGAACCGCAGCTTCATTTTATCTGCTAGAAAAATATGGAATGGCGATGACTCTCTCTAGATGACAAACCTCCCGTGCTAATCGTTATCGCTAAGAAGCGCTAAGCCGTTACCGACTACAAACCGCAGTAGGCGAGGAAGAGCATCTGTACGAGAATCTCACAAGAAACCAGAATCGCATCCAAGAGTAGCCTCGTGATAGCTGTCACTTATGATGATTAAGTAGTAAACGACAAACACATAAAGATCAAGTCATTAGGCCGGTTTCATTTTCCTGGCCCGCACTCATCAGCACTACAACAGGCTGGCCGATAAGAGCCAAATAAGCTAGCGATCATGACCATATACCAATCAAAATCGGGGATGGTAGCATTACCACTTTATATGAGTGTTGTATTCTTAATAAGTGCGGCCTTATCAAACCCTAAACTTAGCATCAACGGTATCCAGAGTGCTTATTCTGCCCATTATCTCCTGGATTCCCATTAGGACCGCCACGTAACTTATACCTCACTAAAACACTCTACAAATACTGATCTGCCCTAACTCCAGTATTCGCCCTCCTATTTACGCTCCTTCGACATGTTTTACTATGAATTTAATAAATCACAATCGGTCGATTACACTAAGAAACATTGTAATACGGTGCATCATACCATTTGGCTTTCTCTGCACATCCGCACAGGAGGCTACTTGCGCAAGCCAGGACATTAAGGCACGGTTCCACGAACTGCCTCGCATGAAAAACACACCGAATGGCTATTCTATTACGTCAGTATACCCAACCAGCGCCAGCCTCGCACTTAGAGAAAAAAGGGACCTTTATTAAAGGTGAGATTAGCACGTAAGCAGAACACCTTATTTCTACTGAAGATCACCATTAGGCAGGTTAGCACTGATCTTCTGATGCATCAAATATGATACAAATAAGATAAAGAAGTTTATATAACACGGCACCGTGCTGGGACAACTCATAGTACCTAACAACAACTAAGCGTATCCGTCAGCAGTTGCTACATGCAAGGGTATACAGAAATATTGATTACACGATGCTGTCGGTCAAACTCTTCGGAAAGACGTAGAATCTACTCAACAACCAGGTCTAGATATTGCGTCATAAATTCCCCACTAACCCTCACCGACCACACCCAACTGCTAATTCACACGCGAACCGATGGCTGTCTCCTAAAAGAACCAGCTACGACGGCGGCCAGTTTAAACTCACCCAACCATAGACTCCACTTTGCTGGCAGAATGCAATTCTTATGCTAAAAGAAGAAATCTGCCTACCAGAATACGAGAAAAATTAGGATTAGATATCAAGTATTGCCGGTGTGCGTACCATAGCAATTGAAATAACTTGCAGTCTTAGAAGAAGACCAGCGGTAGGGTGCTTCGCGCAATCCTTGCTAGAGTGGAGTAGTTAAAATTAGAATCATAAAAAAGCGACAAGTATGCCGGGAGCAGTGCTTCACTTCTGGTGTGTTTTTTGAGCCTATCTAGCGATAGGGGTCAGCGACTATGCATAGTAGTTGCCCCTTGGCACAAAGCAGTTTCTGGTGTGAGAAAGGCTACGCTGACCCCGTCTAGCAGCTACGTAACGCTGGATATGGGCACTACTGCCGGTAGAAGCCTATAAGGGAAAGTCGAGCTATAGCATACAATAGGTAATCTCCGTGCAATGAAAACTAAAAACAACTGGCGCAGTCAGCCGAAGAACTGGCCGCCGATATTATTTCTAGCGTTAACCTAGACCCCCTATTAATGGATGAGGCCAGACTCAGATAAACCTGTTAGCATGGCTCTTTTAAGAACCTGTCGCTCGGGCGCTGACTGTTATCATCAGATGAATCCACTAATAACCAATATCACTAGCCTAGCGGATAACACCTTGACCGAGCCTGCTTTCAAGACCCTAGCAATAGTTAGCGCAAACCCTCCAACCGACAGGCTCAAGACTATCACTGCAAAAACATTTAATGCTTAAAATAACTAAAGCGAACTGTTGTACCTATTCTGACTAATAATTAAACCCACCGACTGTGTCTTCCTTCTAAGGTATAGGTTAGGAAAACGCTCTAGTAAATACAGGCGAAGCAGGTACAGGATTGATGCACGAAATAAGGCCGCTTATAATCATGACGTTGTTCATCGACTGGAGATCGCATACTGCCGATGAAACGCCATCAGCACTACCGTGCCCTCCATCCTATCCGGGAGGAGCCACATCATAGCTGAATCAGACCGGTAGCCTACGTTACATTCATTTTATCCGCCTCTTAAAGTAACTAGGTGTAATGTGCGTCAATGATTAAAAGGTTCTGCGATGCAATCAGAACCGCTGCATTAGCTCTTCTTGGCGCAGAAGAGTATTTCAGCGAGCCGTAGATATCTAGGATGATTATATGCCAAATCAGTAGTTCCATCTTGTCAGTTCAGCAACGGCTAACTAAATGATCTCATTTGGTGGAATACGTCAAAAGTATATTTTTTTGTTTAAAAGCGGAGAATAAGCAAGTGCTTCTTAATGGCGCTAGTAATAAAAAGAAATGAAAATATTATTTTCAGAAGAAGATGCTGAAAGCGGCTTCTTTCTCTATATTGCTATAATAAATCAGTGCATAAGAAATCACAACCTCCTACAAAATTATGAATACCTATAGATTTATATTATTTGTACAATACGAATTATTGAAACGATCTACCTAAAGATTATACAAAACTAAATGCATTTACTCATCATGAGTGACTGCTTAGTATTAAATCGGTTAAGCAATGATTACTATATGTCGGCTGGACATGTCATTCTGTTGTGCGCTCCCATCCAGTTGACGAACGGATATACGGTCAATAATCTATACTGTATTCTTCGACAAGCCTTCAAAACGAACCAGATTCCCTATACTGGCGAGTATAGCAAGTTCTGATTTTCCAGACATCTGATCGCTTCTCATCTAAACTAACACTGATAGTGCACCATTTTAGTCAAAAAAAAGGCGACATCAATCCCATACACTTAACGGCTCCGTAAGTTAGTTGCTTCAAGGAATGAGAACAACGTCATCTCGACCTCATTCTTTAAAAGAGGAAATACACTACACTTATCAGAATACAAGCATCGATACTCGCATTAATTATGCCGATTTGGCCATTTTAACTAAAATACAGATAATACGCATGTTGCACTAGAGACGCAATCGGTATAATGATTCAACTTAGAGAGTCTAGAGGGCGCTATTAAATGGAATGATAAGAATCCCAGTCTAGTTTAGTGCAATAACCACTGCCGGTTATCGATAGCTATAATCACACTATAGCTATCGATACTAACTGACAAACAATTGCGCTTAGTAGCTTATCGGTATAAGCTGATTATTTCTCCTATTGCTATGCATGAAATGTAATTCGACATACGGCATATAATTACATGGTGTGATCAGCCTTATAAGTTGAAAGGTGTCTAAAATATAAACTATCTCCTGTATAACTTTACGCTAATCGCAATCAATGTATTAAACTGAAAGTTTATATCCCTCACATCCAGAAACTTTGTAATACTTGAAAGACCCCCGTGAACTAACCTTCCCCTGCTAGGAAAGCTATGTTAACGAAGAGGGTAGGCACTGCTCGCTACAGAAACCATTGTGGTGGGAAAACCCTCTTCCAGACAACCCCCTGTTAGACCATATTGATTCTATCCCAGTCGCACTATAAAAAAGAAAGAGAACTATCGCTCTGGTCAGCCAGCAACAAGAGTTAAGCCGTAAGTTCTAAGTAACCGAGCAAGCATCAGAAACCGCGCAAATCATTAGTACAAGACCTGAGTCAGCATACTACTTCAAAATCCTAATAGGGAAGATTCCACTACAAAATGTAGTGGAACTAGATATGGAGACACAATACGAGAAAAAACAACTGGCCGTCTGGCGAACGACCAAAATTCTCCTATATCGATTTTATATTAATACCGCGATAACTCTTACGGGCTGGAAGATCCTTATTTTTGAGATCCAACCAAAGGATAGAACATGACCGTTATATCCCTTATAGGATTATGTGCAGAATTACTTACTTCTATCACTCAGACACTTAGTGATAGCACCTCTCAGTCTCAATATGGATTGAGCGATTCAGAACACAACCTGAATTATTAAAATGTAAATTGTATCACTAGGTATTATGAATCATACCATTAGTCCCTAAGTTGGTTGCACGTGCAAGCTCAGAAGTAACTAATCTCCTCTCTCCGCAAACGTACCTGTCAGTTCAGACGCTTCTAAAAAAGCGTTGCCTTGTTTTTTATGAAACCCTTATAATTTAAGACTGAATAATATTCATGCTACTGTCGTCAATATTTACCGCATCATTCAAAACTCTATGAAATAGCATAGAGAAATTCAACTAGATGTTAACTAGTGATCAACTTTCATTACTGAGAGTATACTAGTCTCCACATATCACCTAAAATCTAACATGTTGTAACAATTGCATACCATGCAAACATCCATCTTTTAGGCAAGATGGAAATGTAGAGCATTCAAAACAAATACTACCCACCCAAGAAAACTTAATATCGTAGTCTGAAAAAATAGTTTTAGAGACCTAGTTACGGATATAGAAAAGTAAAGTAAAAGTTAGATATTCCAGGTCTATATACAGCACCATAAAAAGGACTAGCCGTTTTATTTCAATCTCGATACCCGGACTTTCGTCAGACATCTTCCTATGGTCGGTTGTGCTACCTTGAGCAACACCAAATAATGAAAGCGCTGGCAAGACAAGTGCAGGTACTCGGTAGTGCTTCTATTAAACAAGCATACTGAGATATGGGAGCCTTGAATAGCGCATAGGCAAGCCTAAACGAAGTGTTCAGTCGGACCTATAACGGGCGCTGCACATCGGAGTCAGTTATTGACCACTGTGGCAGCTCACTCACGACAGCTTCTCATACCCACAGCTTATAGAAACTTTCAAATCTTTTTGGATGGAAAACCAGTGCGCATTGAGCTTTAATGCGATGTTCTTATTCAAACATAAAAAGAATATGTTAACGCTTACAAAAATCTACGCGATAAAACAAGAGGTATACGACAGGTCAAGTTAGTAACAATAAAATATTACTGGCATCGGCTACCAAATCTCTAACTTATCCATGTGAAACCCATGCTGTATTTCCTGACGCTAATAATACAGTAAACTCTATACTTGTCACTATTACGGAAACTAACTCAATCATTGACAGGTAACTCATGATTCAATAAACCATTATTACCATAAAATAATTAAATTACATACTGTAATATACATTACAGTAGCTTATTCATCCGCTACCATTTCACCCTTAGTGGTAAAATTCATCAAAATCAGTACAAACATTTTCTAAGATATGATTTTTGAGTATGATTGGTGCTACACTAACCTCATTAGTATTCACGTCATACTCTAGCGTATGATGGATTTTGTCTTCATTTCTATACACAACTAAATTTAGTTTCCTTCCTAAATTTTACGAAGTTCATATAGTTATATATAGGTCAATAACCCTTCAACCGCCAGCACTGCTGTTGATTATTTTAACTCTGTTTTAACAAGTATTGCATTTATATTTCAGCTTAGAAGCCAGGAAGGATCATTTACTTCTGATTGGTTTGATCTCTTTAAACTTAATGAGTTCCATTCCTACGGAATTTAATCAGCTTCCATATTATTCTGAAAATTATATCAATCATTTGGCTACTATGTTAGTAGGGAAATCTCTTAATACCAAAAACCCTCAATCCTCACACAATAGCCAGATCCTCATACTTATCAGACTCGTTTATCTATAGGATATATTATTTTAATGACTTATATAAATAAGTTTCCCACCGTATTACTCAACAGTAATATATACATTCTTTTTGATTTACTCAGGGTAGTAAACAACTTTTCTCTACTTCAGACTATACGTATATTGAATACCATTCAACTGTTTAATAAATAAACCTACACATTGACTTCAAATGATCCGCTGATTTTTGTAATGTGTGTGTTATAATGTTGAGTTAAACATAACAACTTAAATTAATTTAATTTAACTTTAATGGACACTAACTTATATAGATGATTGTCGATAATAATCTAGCCTCCCACACCCCAATGATACAACAGTATCTTCTCCTAAAATCACAACATCCTGACATCCTACTATTCTACCGAATGGGTGACTTCTACGAGTTGTTCTATGAAGACGCCAACCGTGCGTCTAGATTGTTAGATATTTCACTAACCAAGCGCGGTTCCTCGGCCGGCCAACCTATCCCGATAACTGGCATTCCACACTATTCGATGGAAACCTATCTAGCTAGACTGGTAAAGTTAGGTGAATCTGTCGCCATTTGCGAGCAGATCGGCGATCCTGCCACTAGCAAAGGACTGGTAGACCGCAAAGTTGTTCGCATTATCACCCCAGGCACTATTACCGATGAAGCTCTGATGCAAGAGCGCAAGGATAACCTAGTTGCGGCGATCTGGCAGGATAGTCACTGTTTTGGCTACGCGACGCTGGACATTAGCTCTGGCTGCTTCCGCATCACCCAACCACAAGATGCTGAAAGCATGGCAGCGGAATTACAGCGCACCAATCCTGCAGAACTTCTCTATCCTGACACCTTTCAACAAATGGCACTAATCGAACAGCATCGCAGCCTGCGACGCCGCCAACCGTGGGAATTTGAGCTGGAAACGGCGCGACAGCAGCTCAATTTGCAATTTGGTACCCATGATTTGATCGGCTTCGGCGTTGAGCAGTCTCATCAGGCACTACGCGCCGCCGGATGTTTACTACAATATGTAAAAGACACCCAACGCACTCCCCTCCCACATATTCGCAGCATCACTATGGACCGACCCGATGATAGTATCCTGATGGATGCTTCCACGCTTCGCAACCTAGAACTAACACAAAACCTAACCGGGGGTCCTGAAAATACACTGGCGGCCATCCTCGACCATACTATGACACCTATGGGCAGCCGGATGCTAAAGCGTTGGCTGCATATGCCCACCCGCAATATTAAAGTCTTACACGAGCGGCAGCACGTTATTGGTAAGCTACAAACTTTATATAGTAATTTACAGCCTTTCTTGCAGCAGGTTGGCGATCAAGAGCGCATCCTGGCGCGCCTAGCACTACGCACTGCCCGTCCACGAGATCTCGCACGGATGCGCCATGCTTTCCAACAATTACCAAAAATTCGTGCATTATTGAAAAATGTGCATACAGCACATTTAAAACAATTGCTGTCACAGGTTAGTCAGTTCGATTCGTTATTGGATCTGCTAGAACGGGCAATAGTCGCATCCCCTCCAGCTCTAATACGCGAAGGTGGTGTTATTGCGCCTGGCTACAATAGAGAATTAGACACGTGGCGCGCATTGGCGGACGGCGCCAGCAGCTATCTGCATCAACTAGAAATTCGCGAGCGTGAAACATGGGGGCTTGATACTCTGAAGGTAGGGTTCAATAGCATACACGGCTATTACATTCAGGTTAGCCATGGGCAAAGCCACCTGGTTCCAATCCATTACGTGCGTCGTCAGACACTTAAAAACGCTGAACGTTATATCATTCCCGAATTAAAAGAGTATGAAGACAAGGCCCTAAGTTCCAAGGGGAAGGCTCTCTCCATTGAAAAAAACTTGTACGACGAGCTCTTCGATCTACTCCTATTACATCTACCAGAGTTACAGCAAAGCGCTGCTGCAATTGCGGAGCTAGACTTGCTGAGTAATTTAGCCGAACGAGCTAATACCCTACACTATACTTGCCCAAAAATAAGCGACAAAGCGGGGCTTCACATTACCGAAGGACGCCACCCAGTGGTGGAGCAAGTACAGGGCGAGCCTTTTATCCCCAACTCGCTCTTACTGTCCCCAGACCGCCTTATGGTCATCATAAGTGGCCCCAATATGGGGGGGAAAAGCACCTTTATGCGCCAAACAGCACTCATTGTCCTAATGGCGCACATCGGTAGCTATGTGCCAGCAACTAAAGCCCATTTTGGGCCAGTAGACCGCATCTTTACTCGTATTGGCGCCTCGGATGATCTGGCTTCAGGCCGTTCTACCTTTATGGTGGAGATGACAGAAACGGCCAATATCCTGCACAATGCCACCAAACGCAGTCTGGTGATTATAGATGAAATCGGCCGAGGCACTTCTACCTACGATGGTCTCTCTCTGGCTTGGGCGTGCGCTGAAACCCTGGTCGGGCATATCAAAGCTATGACGCTTTTCGCCACCCACTACTTCGAGCTAACCAACCTGCCAGAGAAAATACAAGGCGTAGTCAATATGCATCTAGACGCCATAGAGCACTCTGGCACTATCGCCTTTATGCACAACATGCAGGAGGGTGCAGCGAGCAAAAGTTATGGCTTAGCAGTAGCAGCACTGGCCGGTATACCGCGTGATGTCATCAACCGCGCACGTCAGAAACTACATGAATTAGAGTCGGCTTCTAAGCATACCCCATCAGCTGCAATTAATGAAACTCAGATGATGTTGCTGGATGCAGAAACCTCACATGTCGTGACAACACTAAAAACATTGAACCCAGATTTACTATCGCCACGTCAAGCGATAGAGTGGCTATATCGGTTGAAAGCCATGATGTGATCCATCTGGGATTACAGACATAAATAATAGATGGCACGATCACTATTTTAAGTTGATAAGGGAAAATGCTCAGCGTTTAAATTTGTGACATTCTGAGCTAGCACCGCAACCCCTCAACTTAAATCTGAGGCACAAGTGCACACATTAATCTAATCCCGTATTTTAGATCTTCTAATATTTCCAATCCATAGCCAGTAATCAAACGGTCGTGCTAGAACTACCTACTATTTGTTTTACCTCAAATATGAACTTGACGATGCTCTTTTCCACATCATTATCTCACGGAGTACTGACAGACTGCTTGGATTTCTTGTCTATAGGAATATCTGACAGGGCTTTCTCTACATCACCGCCATTGGCGTATCACCCAATACGATAGCGTCATTTATCCACGAAATACCAAGATCCTCACTAACTAATGCGTCGAGTTACTCTGCAACCGGATCAACCGCCCTTATGATCTAGTTCGTGAGAGAGCTGGCTCGTCTCGAAGAGAGACATAAAGTTTTTGCAAAGATTAACAGGAAGTCAGCCAGTACCGGTTTGTTTATAAAAACGCCAAATTATCTGCTGTCTGCTCCATATTGCATAAGTGGAGAAACAGAAACTGCATTGCGAGTCAAAATTTCCACTACGTGCATCAGATTAAGATTATATTTTTTATCTAATTTAACAGTACTAACAAACGGTTTTGTAGAGCTAAACTTGTATCACTACATCAGTATTGCTTTTATTATCAAGATTGGATACCTCATCCAGGTGCAAAGTCACAGTACTAGAAATCTTTCCAACTACGATAAAATAGGTGTGTCCGTTACCTTGCCTAAATAACGGTTTATTTCTTCTAAGAGAAGCTAGCTAACGCTCTGAGAGCGCGTCGCTCTTTTGCTACCAAAAATTCTCATTCCACTTTTATCCGCAAGTGTTTAGCAATCAAAGATTTATATCTCTATCCTATTTTAGTTATGATCACATCATCAACTTACTCGTTAACTCCTAGCTTATTGAGGCCCATAAGTAAGCTCGGCTTAATAGGCGAGCGAAACACACCGTACTCTTCTCATTGGATGCATGCTATCGCTTCGGAAGATAATTCAGCGGGTTTACCGATTTTCCCTTATAACGGATTTCAAAGTGCAACCGTACTGAACTTGTGCCTGTACTACCCATAGTAGCGACTTTTTGACCTGCTTTGACTTCTTGTTGTTCCCGAACGAGCATTGTTTCGTTGTGAGCGTAAGCGCTCAGGTAATCATCATTATGTTTAATAATAATTAGATTTCCATAACCCCGTAAAGCATTTCCTGCATAAACTACGCAACCCCTTGCAGCAGCGAAAATAGGATGCCCAGGTGGACCTGCGATATCGACTCCTTTATTTCCGCCTTCTGATGAGGAAAAATTATCAATAACCTTACCCTCAGATGGCCATCTCCAACTGCGTATCGATACAGTATTATTGAAAGGTCTTGAAGCTATCGGTGCAATAAGAGGAGAAACAGCATGGCTGCCCACTTTAGATAATACATTTTGTTTATCATTATTCGAATACGCGTTAGTGGGGTGAAAATTAACTATTTTAGTTTGCATATGCTTACTGGATAACTGTTTAGAAACTCCTCCTTTGGTGATATTAGTTCCAACTAACATAACACCGTTTCGATGAACATACCTATTACTAAGTTGAATACTTTGGCCCACATTGAGTTTATAAGGTTCGGAAATATGATTTTGCTGTGCTAAATACCACAAATCATTGCCAGTAATCCAGGCAATATAAAATAATGTATCGCCATGCCTAACGATATATTGATTACCGATGTAGCTCCCTTTAGCACTCAGCTCGTAGGTTCGGTTGTAAATCATGCCTCGAGCAGGTCTGGCGTGATTCACGTTACAATCATCAGATCTAGCGACCCCATAAACGCCCACCCTGGTAATAGGGCATGCTGTCGTTGTAGTATTCATACAACCAACCAGACAGAAACTCAACATTATACACACCGCAACTCTGCGTAAATTTATCATTGGGATCCTCGTATGCATATTTCTCTAATCACAGTGATATTAGTGATGTGTCCAACATTTCATTTATATCGTAGCTGAGTTTTTATCACTTTCTCAATTTCTGCGATACCAAGAAGTTCCCAGCCGATCCCTGAACGCCAAACGGCCTTCTGGAAGAAAATAGAAACAGCAAGCCCTCGCTAAGCAAATTAGCAATGCCACAAGATAAGATAGGTAATCGTATTAAAATCAGTTTTATTGAAATAATAAAACCTTATTCAAAGGTAATGAAAGTTCAATGAATTACAGATGCGATGTAAGGTGAGAAATAACTAGGCAGCTTTACCTCTGATCAGTAGAACAAAGCGACGCGCTGTATCGTTATAAATGGCAAATTCATTAGCATGACCTGGATATTTTTTAGAATCTAAGCTTGTGCCCTACGGCAACATCTAGGCAGCCCGTTGTTTATCTCTTTTATTAACACCTGCGGATTTACAAACGACAAGCTGGTAACCATAATAGCATGGCATTTAACACACCACCGCACACCCTACTATTTCACTATACTAGACAAAGGAATTATGAGGATTGTACTTATGGAACGGGGTTACTCTGTCATGGAAGGGTTTTAATCCGTTTAACAGAGCATACATCTGAGTAGATCTGTTAAAGTAGCGATTTAACAATTGAGACCCTTCTAATTCCAGCATTCGTTAGGTACATTAGGTGAAACAGTTTGTTCATTCAATGCAGCTCTTCACCCTTCAATTAGCTCAAATATGTTGCTATGAGCGCCTAAGCTGCATCAGTGATTAGATACACCTCACCTCTAGGCGAGCCTTTCTGTTGAATCTCTGTTGAAATCGGTATCTAACCTGAAATGACACTGACTACCACAGAACCTTATACAATAACGCTTTTAGCTGCGTTAACCTAACTAACAAATACCTAATTACCGGGTTCTAATCCCATCAGAGGTCACGATAATACATTTTATGATTACATCCGAACATAGGATGTTATTGATATTGAGTACTTCCCGTACGCTGCGACTTACTCTATAGCGACATTTACATGCCGCTAGGTAATAGCAGAATGCGTATAACACTGCTATTTATTCAACGAACAGTGTTAGTATGACGAACAGTACAACATAGAATCTCTATATTTTGACGCGTCACAGAGCCAAAATGGATAATAATAAGGTCGATTAAGATCGGCATTAATCTCTAAAACTACGCAATCTAGTTCAAATCACATCAATAAATTAAGGCTTAGAAATACACAGTCTATCGGCATCCATACCACACAGCAATATCGACGCTGGACAAGGTCAACATACGCAACGCAGTGATACTTTCACTGCAACACATTTGAAGTAGAGCTGCAGCCTTGATCTAACATGACCAGTGACGCATTAAAATTACCTCATCACCCGTATTAACCCCTAAAAACCGGATTCGGTAACGCCATTGTCATAGCTTATAAACATTCGTACATTGTTATCTTGATCAAGAATTTAAATAATTCTGCTCGCCGCAGAAATAGGACGGTCAAAAACCGTCATTCAGTTGAATTATAACCCAGCAGCATACACTCTATGTTGTATGCCTACCAGAGTCAATCTTGCGAGATTTTGATGTCGGTTCGAAAGTCGGAGGCGCTGTACCCGACTGCTCTAATTTTGTAAGAATTGTTCTGTGATTTTATACGCATATCTAAAGGTTCCTGGTTCACCCTTCTCCGCTAAAAGTTCAGCACTAGTGAACTGAATAGTGCCTAACTTGCCTCTGCACCTCTAACTCCTAATCTATTACTATGGAACAAGTAGCAAACTCATAGAACTATGAACCGCCAAAACGAGTCTATACGGAACGGTATTAGGGGAAGGAGCCGACTAACAATATCTTTCAATTACGCTACGAGCGCTAAAAGCTTAATCAGCATAAAGTTATTCCCTTTTAACAGTCTGACGCACATCTGTCGCAAATAACGTCTTTAAGCCCATGTTAGCGGCATTCGCGTGACATGCGAATAGTCAGGCGTTTAATGAAACGCTTAGCGCAGCCAGGCATTGTTCAGGCACCGCCTGCTGATCTTTAAGTGCTATATAACTAATGGTTAGAGTTGAATTTAAACAAACCCTGGTTGTAAACCCGGCCTACAAGGGATATTTGTAGGCTGTTGTGAAAATATTCATCAACATCTTTGCGGTTTAGCATTTGTTTTAAAACATCACTCTCTCACAGCACGCAGTTGCCTGTTACGGGTTTAAGGAGCCAATTCTCTGCGTCAGACCATATAGCTAGATCAGATTAATCATACTAATACAACTATACTGTGATTAATAAAACGACTGCCTCGCAGGCAATACCCTCACCGCGCCCAGCAAAACCGAGCTCTTCCGTTGTAGTGGCCTTAATGTTAATATCCGCTATATGACAGTGCAGATCTTCAGCAAGGAAGACGCACATTTGCGGGATGTATGGAGCCATCTTTGGTTCCTGAGCAATAATAGTAATATCTAGATTCCCCAATCGGTAACCTTTTCTGCAGATACGCTTCCAGGCTTGGCGAAGCATGTCTCGGCTATCTGCACCATTCCAAGCCTGTGCAGTGTCCGGAAACATTCTACCAATGTCTCCCAAACACGATGCTCCCAATAAGGCATCCGTCACAGCATGCTGAGCAACATCACCATCTGAATGAGATAGTAAGCCGCTTTTATAAGGGATCTGAACACCGCCTATCAGCAGCGGCCCTTGTCCACCAAATCTATGTGCATCAAAACCATGACCGATGCGCATGCTTCGCTCCTTAGTTTCCTAACTTGGTCAAATAAAACTCCGCCAACGCCAGATCCTCTGGTTGAGTTATTTTAATATTATCCGAACGCCCACTTACCAGGCACGGATGATAACCACAATACTCTAGTGCCGTTGCCTCATCGGTAACGATCACGCTTTCATCCAGCGCACGTTTTAAGCATTGCTTGAGCAATGCTAGCGGAAACAACTGCGGCGTTAACGCATGCCACAGATTCTTGCGTTCAATAGTATTAGAAATAGTACCTAAACCAGGATCAACACGCTTTATTGTATCTCGCACTGGAGATGCGAGAATTCCACCAACTTTACTATATTCCGTGATTGCCAGTAAACGTGAAAGATCGTCAACGTGCAAGCAAGGGCGCGCGGCATCATGAACCAATACCCATTCCGCATCCCCAGCTAATTTCAGGCCAGCCAGCACTGAATCCGCTCGCTGCCTATCACCAATAGTGACACTAACCCTAGGGTCAGTTGCAATCGTTAACTGCTCAAACTGTTTATCTCCAAGACCAATAGCGACTATGACCTGTTGAATACGCGGGTGGCGTAACAACGAGTCAATAGCGTGTTCAAGGATGCATCGATCACCGATGGCTAAATATTGTTTCGGGCAATCAATCTGCATACGGCTTCCAACACCTGCAGCGGGCAAAATAGCAGTAACTGATGGTAATTGTGTCATGGAATAATTTATCAGATATTTTGAAGTTTGGCCTACACAGAAGAAACGGCGTAGCGTTTGTATTGATATGGCACTAGCCGATAAAAAGTTTCAGCAGGCTTTATCATCCCTAGCTCATTACGTGCACGCTCTTCAAGAGCTTCCTGCCCTTCGTTTAAATCATCAATTTCGGCAAAGAGTTGATTATTACGCGCTTTCAATTTTATATTATTGCCCCGTTGAGCCAGAATATCTTCATTCACTCGCACATAATCGTAAATACCATTTTTCCCTAACCAAAGTGAATACTGTGACCAACTAAGCAGGGCTAGCAATAGCAGCGTAAGCTTTTTCATCTCCTTAGCCTTAAACTCTAATTAATTATTTGACCACTTCCCTCAGACTCTACACTGAGATTGGTTTTCGACACGAATTCAGCACAGGAAAGTATTATCTAATGTTAAAAAAAGAGCTTATCTGATCCACTCAAACTATATTATTTAGCAATCTATTTCAGTGTGAAGACTACCCATGGATTACTATACACGCCGCTGGGTTTTCAGCCCTTTCTAATTCCACCTGGCTCTAATCATGCAAATCTACTGATTTAGGTTATTAACGCAAAACCTAATGGGGAAACTAGAATAGTTTCTTTTGAATTTCAAGTGAAATAATCTTCTGATCACGCAGAAGATATAATAATTTCGCAATTGAGTTTTTTATTAAATCTTGTCCATTTAAATGAATGTCAGGCTGCTCCGGCACCTCAAAAACTGCATCAATTCCAGTAAACTTTTGCAGTACACCAGATCGCGCTCTTTTATACAAACCTTTCGGATCACGCGCTTCACAAATTGCTAATGGGGTATCAACAAACACCTCGATAAAGCGCGCGAGATCAAACATTTCGCGTATTTGTTTTCTCCCATCACGGTAGGGTGAAATAAACGCCGTCAAAACCACCAGCCCAGCATCCACCATTAGCTTCGCTACCTCACCGACCCGGCGGATATTCTCCTGTCTGTCATCGTCAGAAAAACCAAGGTCACTGCACAAGCCATGACGCATGTTATCACCATCTATTAGATAGGTCCTGATACCCATCGAATACAGCGTCTGCTCCAAGGCACCAGCAACAGTTGATTTCCCCGAGCCGGACAACCCCGTAAACCACAGCAGCGCTCCCTTATGGCCATTAAGGGTTTCACGATGTGCTCGTGTCACTTTATGTGGATGCCAAACTATATTCTTTTCGTCTGGCATTTCCGTCCGTAGACGCATAGCAGCCATTCTATTGACCCCCCCTCAGATCTTTGGCGCCCCAGTGAGCGAAATACCTACGAACCAGCGCGTTTAGTTCCAGCTCAAAAGTAATAAATGCAGTCTCTTTAGTTGTACTCAGTGCCTCACGCATCAGTCCAGCACCAACCGTCTCGTTAGTGAGTCGATCAATAATGATCAACCCACCGGTTTCACGGTTACTTCTGTAGCTATCCAACATAAGTGGTTCATCGAAGGTCAGCTCTACCAATCCGATACCGTTTAGGGGCAACCTCTTTGCTGAGTGCTGGGCTAACGAGTTAATATCAATCTGATAACGAATGCCTTCTACCAAAGCACAGCTTTTCTTGCCAGCAACCTTAATTCCATACCTCTGACCAGGGGATAACGGCTGTTCGGTCATCCAGACTATGTCTACTAGCACGCGCTGTACCGGCTCTATAGCTTCACCCGAATCGACCAATAAATCGCCACGACTAATGTCAACTGCATCCTGTAGCACCAGTGTAATAGCCTCGCCAGCTACCGCCTCTTGCAAATCGCCGTCGAAAGTCACAATGTGTTCTACTCTAGACTCTATACCAGAAGGCAGTACTTTCACCTGTTGCCCTACCCTCAGTATACCGCTTGATAACGTGCCGGAATAGCCACGAAAATTAAGGTTCGGACGGTTTACGTACTGCACGGGGAAACGTAGCGGCTGAGTGTCCCGATCGCTGATAACACTCACAGACTCCAACACCTGCAACAATGCTGGCCCTCTGTACCAGGGCATATGTATGGTTTTATGCACCACATTATCACCATCCAAAGCTGACAGCGGCACAAACGTTATATCCAAATCCTGTTCTAACTGTTGGGAAAAGACTAGGTAGTCCTGCTTGAACCTTTGGAACACCGACTCTTGATAGCCCACCAGATCCATCTTGTTCACCGCCACAACCAAATGACGAATACCCAACAGGGTGACAATAAAGCTGTGCCTACGAGTTTGATCTAGCATGCCTTTGCGCGCATCAATTAATAGTACTGCTAGATCACAGGTAGACGCGCCAGTGGCCATATTACGCGTATACTGCTCATGCCCTGGAGTGTCAGCGATAATAAATTTCCGCTTTTCTGTAGAAAAATAGCGATAGGCCACATCAATAGTAATACCCTGTTCCCGCTCTGCCTGTAGGCCGTCCACCAATAGAGCTAAGTCAAGTTTATTGCCCTGAGTGCCACTTCGCTTGCTGTCGCGCTGCAGTGTAGCTAATTGATCCTCGTAGATCTGACGTGTATCATGCAGCAAACGGCCAATCAGGGTACTTTTACCATCATCCACGCTGCCACAAGTCAGAAACCGCAGCAAAGTTTTATATTGCTGAACATGCAGATAAGCCTCTACTCCGCCTTGATCGGCAATTTGTTGAGCGATTAAGTTGTTCATTTAGTGGCTCCTCAGAAATACCCTTGGCGCTTTTTCAATTCCATTGAACCAGATTGATCAAGGTCAATCATCCGACCCTGTCGCTCACTATTGGTAGAGACCAGCATCTCTTCGATGATCTGTGGCAGCGTTTGCGCCTCCGAATCCACTGCACCGGTTAGCGGCCAGCATCCAAGGGTGCGGAAACGAACCTTGCGACGGCTAATCACTTCTCCAGGCTGTAAATCAATACGATCATCATCCACCATTAATAGCATGCCATCTCGCTCCACTACTGGTCGTAATGCAGCCAGATACAATGGTGCAATATCTATATTTTCTAGGAAAATATACTGCCAAATATCCAGCTCAGTCCAATTCGATAGTGGGAATACGCGGATACTTTCACCCTTATTTATCTGACCGTTGTAGTTATGCCATAACTCGGGACGTTGGTTTTTTGGGTCCCAACGGTGGAAACGGTCACGGAAGGAATAGATTCGTTCCTTAGCGCGCGACTTCTCCTCATCTCTGCGCGCACCTCCAAAAGCAGCATCAAAGCCATATTGGGTTAGCGCCTGTTTCAAACTTTCTGTTTTCATAATATTTGTATACATGGTACTGCCATGAATAAACGGATTAATATTCATTGCCACACCTTCCGTGTTTTTATGCACCAGCAATTCGAAACAGTATTTCTTTGCCATTTGATCCCGGAATTCGTACATTTCACGGAATTTCCACCCTGTATCCACATGTAACATTGGGAACGGCAATGTTCCAGGAAAAAATGCCTTGCGCGCCAAGTGCAGCATCACCGAGGAATCCTTGCCGATAGAATACAGCATAACCGGATTACTAAATTCCGCGGCGACATCACGAATTATGTAGATGCTCTCCGCCTCTAACTGCAGTAAATGAGTGAGTCGTTTTTCGGCCATAACCGTTCCTTACAAACTTTCCTTAAGCCAAATTTATAACAGCCGGACGAGATTTTCTTGCTGGCTGTTTGTCCTGGCCAAACCAGGCAATTTGATGATGCAGTGCCACCACCTCACCAATCACCAATAACGCGGGCAACGCTGCCCGTTGAGCTAACTTTTCCAGTTGTTGCAACGTGCCTATATAGACCTTCTGATCGGCACACGTACCCTGACTAATTACTGCTACTGGAGTAGCAGCTACACGACCATGGGCTATCAGGCATTGTCTAATGGCCGCCGCTTTCATAGCACCCATATAAATCGCTAACGTCTGCCCTGATCGAGCCAGATAGGCCCAATCCACATTATGCTCATCAGGAAAGCAATGCCCGGTAATCAAAATCACGCTCTGCGCATAATCACGGTGGGTCAGCGGAATCCCAGCATAGGCGGCCGCACCAGCGGCGGCCGTGATACCGGGTACCACCTGAAACGGAATACCAGCTTCAGCTGCCACCTGTATCTCTTCTCCACCACGACCGAAAATGAATGGATCGCCTCCCTTAAGACGCACGACACGTTTTCCACGCTGCGCTAAATCTAGCATAAGACGATTAATCTCTTCCTGCATCACTGAGTGTGCGCCTGCACGTTTACCTACGCAGATACACTCAGCATCGCGACGTACCAGATTGAGAATTTCGTTATTTACCAAATGGTCATAGAGTACCACATCTGCCTGTTGCATAAGTTGTAGGCCACGAAGGGTCAACAACCCCACATCGCCCGGTCCTGCTCCAACCAGCGCTATCTCTCCTTCGGTATTTTCCTTGCCTTGTGCAAAACGGCACAAATCCTGTTCTAAGTGTTGTTCTGCTTGTTCACTCTGGCCATTTGCAACTAGTGTACAGAAATAACCGCCAAAGGTTTTCTCCCAGAAACGGCGGCGATCGTTGATTGACTTTAACCGCTCTTTAACTCGGCTGCGCCAGCGGCCAGCCAAATCAGCCATCTTCCCTAAGCTGATCGGTAGTAGAGCCTCTAACTTTTCACGCAATAGACGCGCCAGTACCGGCGCTTTACCGCTGGAAGAAACAGCAACTACTAAGGGCGAACGATCGATAATGGATGGAAAGATAAATGAGCAGCGCAGCTGGTCGTCCACCACATTGGCCAGAACGCGACGTTTGTCCGCTGCAGCAAGCACCTCGTCATTCAGTGCACTTTCATTGGTAGCAGCAATAACCAAAAACACTTCATCTAACTGGCAAGGATCAAAAGTAGTGCCTAACCAGATAATTCGCTCCTGCTTCCACTGTTGCTCAAGTTCAGAGAACAGCGACTGTGCCACTATGCGTATTTCAGCCCCAGAGCGCTGAAGTAGGTCGACTTTGCGTGCTGCCACTTCACCACCGCCAACCACCAGTACCGAACGTTGTTTCAGATCAGCAAAAATGGGTAGATAGTCCACAACAGCCCTTTTGTGAAATATGGAAAGATATCCTGACTATACGGGGTGAGATTTAGCCCCTGAAATGACGAAAATGAATTACTAGTTCAATATTAGAATAATAAAATTAAGTAACACAGCCCTGGCATGAGGGGCCGATTTATGCACAGCACCTAGCAGGCAAACTAGCTCGCTAGCCTTGATATACAAGGTGCTAAAACTCAACATAGCTCATTTAAATAGGAGTCCATTCTTCCCTTATTCAGGCCTGTACTTTTTTACATCTACTATTGTGTCACCTGTATAACTTCGCAGGTGTGACTTACTGCAGTAGTCACGCATCGTGTTTAGCTGACTGCACTATAGTATCTATCTATAGCCGATAGACTGTATCTGCCATTAGTCAAAGTATTCCTGTGTGTCCTGCGGATCCCGACTTTCCTTAATTATATAGGCATTTATATTAGCGATGACCACTCAAACCTGCTCACAAGCTGTAATTTTAGGCTCTTCTACTTGTACTTTGGTAGAGTGATATAAAGTCACAACCCAGAACTTCGTGCCACGGTGCAGAGCAATTCATTACATGAGATAACGAATAACCTTATATCATCTAACTAGACTGGTGTAAAATATCAAACCAGGAACAAATTCTTTCGCGATAAAAGGCAGGCAATTACTTTAATTTGCTGTCAATTAAAGTATAAACCAATCTGTGTTCCATATCTATACAGCGTGCATACAGGAGAGGATTACACTACTGATGAAGAAATTCAACCTTTCCAGCACCGCAAATAGATAAGCCTGATTTACCTAAATCAGAAATACGAATGTATTCGTACACCTTAACGTTATTTGCTAACCTTACAAAATAAGTGTCAATATCGGGTAAATCAGTGCTTCAACCATCACTATTAATAAGCACTATGTACTATACTTCATCCAAAAATGCACTAATCTCAATATTGGCGACGCGCAGTAATCACTAAAAATAGATAATGATTTAAGTGGAATTGTATTTACTGGCATCAATAATGATTATATCAAGCGCATCTCCACGAGAATATACATATCGACTTAAAGTTGCGACTAAAGCGTTGCTTTGGCTAATCACAGCATTCCTAACATCTATGTTCGCTAAAGTAGCGTATGACTACTCCTGCTTAAATATCAATTATATAATTAAATTGTACTTTAGCTATAGGTAACTTAGTAGCCCTCAAGCCGGCGTTCAACTGAGGCTGTTCTTAACATATCGCCAATAAGAATGCCTAAACTCGTCTTGCTGGCAGTGAGACACGTCTGTCTTTCTGCTCCTACAACGAGCACTTGACCTAAAGTGCCTGCGCACACCGGTTCCGCTTAACAACCCATGAAGTACATGCGCTCCTGCGATGTACAACCTGTCAGTCAAGCTTCGCTTGCCTCCTATTACCTTAAGAGGAGGTCAATCACTACCAGTGGGGATCATATTTGCTTTTACAAAAGCTATCTACTGCACAGATAGCCTATGAATAACTCGATACCCAGTACGTTGCTACTCAGAAACTTTAAAGGAAGCCTCCGTTAGGGCGGGCAGCAAGTAAGCTCTAACCAACACAGCACGGTAGTAAGGATACTATACCAGTGGTATGGCAACATCTCAGCTAGTGTAAATCTTGATTTCAGATAAATCGGAGAGCAGAGCAGGACTCTAATAATAAAAAGAACTGTACATTCTGCTATCGCAGTGTGCGGATTTTCTCTCTTAGAGCTAATTACTTTCTTTGATGAGTCAAATCCGCTTCAAGCAGTATTAAATCTTAACGCTAGTGTAAATTCAATCCTAAAGCCTACCGCGTTATCAAAGTGGCAAGAATCGTAATACAAATTTTACAGAACATTGGATTTCTGTTATCTGAATGAGGTTTGAACAAACTAGGTCCGAAATGGCAACTTAGACCCAAATTACAAAAGAATGTGAGTGTCACATTTTGATTATATAAACATCAATATGTTGGCGGTTAGCCTGTTCTGCCTAACAAAACCTTCACCACATCGCCCGTGGTTATTTTGCTTCCGGCGCTACTAGGTGAGAGCCATATTGCCAATGCAATCAGACCGGAACCATCTAAGCTAATGTTACAGCACGTGCAAATCTCTCATATTTTCTCGCCTATGTTCAGCACAGCAGACCTCACCAACAGTTGGCCTACGCAAACTACGTACGAAACTCACGATTCGGTTAATAACCAGTAACGGACTCCGAGGATATTTCCTGCTTTAGCTTATGTCTGAGACCTCATACCAGTCCGTTGCCTAACCTCAACTAGCTCGCCAGCTCACACAATTAGCAATCGGTACTAATGTGATATTCTGATGTGTAACCTCATGAATATTAGCGTAATAGCCTACTACTCGAAATCGCAGTCATTAAACACGCAGCAGCTCATCTCGCTCGTTTGATTTATCTGTGCCAAGCAGGATACTATTAATCAGTCTATGAAACGATTTATGACGGACTTTATGTAGTACCTTAAGAACAGTGTCAAGTTACCAGACCAGACAAAGATGCTTAATACACCTGCGCGGTAGGGGAACGAGTCATGACCCGCGCATGGTCAGCGACCTACATTATAATGTATTATATTGCGAAGGTAGCAAAGCACCGCATCCGATTTTTAGCGGTGTAAATACTCAAAATAATCCTTGCTAAAACCCGTGCCATGCGAGAGGCTATAGGCGTATGTCTTGATAGACACCTACTTCTGGCGCCCCAGGGAATAGCTGAGGGAGCCGTCTGCGTCGGCCTCTACCTCTTCTGTCGTGTATCATACTGGCTTGCTCCCGACACCCTACCGGATTGCTAGGGTGCAAGCTTTCCGCTTTTCTAGACAGCCGAAAGATGGTGAAAATTATCTGCCTCCAGCATATTAATGCTTTCTCGGTGATGACGGTAGAGACTTTCGAAGAATTTATCACAACAGTAGAAATAATCTCAATGTTGCCTGATAGGAGAAATCCAAGAACATACAAAAATAAAACTATTCATATATTGTAAAAGAGAAGCCTACCAAAGCTCTAAAGGAGCTAGCTAAATGGCTGTGCGTTAACATGGTTTTTCAAACATTCATTACAGCCTTACAAGTTAATTAAATCGTTAGCAGGGATCCTCATACAGATATTAAACCTAGGAACTTGTGTGATATTGTTAATATAGAACGAAGTTCAGTACTAAGATATCTGCGCAGTATAATAAACAAGCTGATTTAAGATAACCAGATTAAAATTTCCGATTATCTCTATCAAACAAATTTCACCTAGATGTTGTAAACTCCTGCTACACCTCAGATAGCAGGTCGAGTGCTTATTGAGCAACCAAAGTTGAGCTCTGCGCAACAAAAATGCATATATTACACCCAGTGCAATTCTGTAGAGAAGCCTTATATCCAGACGACATCATGAACAAAGTGCTGACTGAGGCGTGCCCTGTCCCGACTTGTGTCTTTACTGATTTTCTAATGCATTCCAGTTCATTATTTAGAGAATTAACCTGAAGTCGATGAAAAGTGCATAGCATCTATACAATAGATCCATATGCTATACTATGCTGTCTCTAGACAGCAATGATAAGATTAATTATAGATAGATGACGCAGAATCTTGTGTATTTACAACAAGATGAGGAAATGGGAAATAATGTGATTCAATGCGGCATCTCTTACTCTATGCCGCAGCAATCATTGACCACGCTGATATCACAGAAAAATTGTCCGGCATCCCTGATCTTCACTAAGATCAACTTGTTTAAATCGACGTGCAGTTTGCATCTATATTTATTCAAAAAGTATACAGTAGATGCTCACAACTAATGTACTCCATATAAAATCGCGAGTGACCGGGTCTACATTATCCTAAACGAATATAGCCGCCAGATAGCGACTTTGCGCTGGAGGCGGATATTTCTACACCATTCAGACAATCGGCATCTTCCACTACTATGCATTACTTTATTGCAGGTATAATCAATAATATCAGTTGCACATTGCAAGAGCCAGTTGAAGAATGAGTCTATGATCTCCGGTTTCTGAAGGGAGAAGGCAAACCGAATCAGCACTAAATCATCTTAGTTCTCGTTTAAGTATTGCTAGCCCTTTAAAGTGAAACTAAAACACCCGGAGACCATAGTAGGTGATCTTTAAGAATAACTGATTATACCGCAGCTGCTCTTTATAACCACCTACTTAATCTGTTGAATTACTTAGTCCTGGACCGCGCGGGTCTAGTCTTCGTGTAGACCGCATTCGCGCTTTAGGCCAAAAAAACGAGTTTCTTCTTCCCTCATACCTGGTTGCCATTTTTGGGTAGTGTGGATATCGCCAACAGACAAATAACCTTTCTCCCATAACGGATGATAACTAAGCCCGTATTCAGTTAGATACTGGTAAATCTTGCGGTTATCCCAGTCGATGATCGGCAGGATCTTAAATATCCCGCGATGCACCACCAGCACCTGTAGACTAGCACGGCTAACGGATTGTTCGCGCCTAAGGCCAGCAAACCAAGTGCGGGCCCCCAGTGTTACCAGCGCGCGGTTCATGGGTTCAACCTTGTTAATTTGATTATATTTTTTTATGCCTTTAACGCCTTGCTCCCATAGTTTGCCATAGCGTGCCTCTTGCCAAGCAGGAGACTGTTCAGCACGGAAAACCCGCAAGTTTAGCTGTAATTTATTAACTAATTGATCGATAAACTGATAAGTTTCAGGGAAAAGATACCCTGTATCGGTAAGAATTACCGGGATATCTGGCCTGATACGAGTAACCAAATGCAGGCAAACCGCTGCCTGTATTCCAAAGCTAGAAGAAAGGACAAACTCGCCATGCAAATGATTGAATGCCCATTCAACCCGTTGCTCAGCAGAGAGGGCTTCTAACTGGCTATTAATTACTGCCAGGCTTTGTCCAGATTTCAGTAATGTATGCAGCGTGACCGACTCTGATGCTCCCATACTTGCTTTCCTCCTAATATGTGGGATCTCACTGTTGTGAGAAGCAACTCCGAGCAGGCGTACTGTGTCTTAGCGTTTGGCCTTGGTTAGTGCTTCTTCTTGTCTATATAGCACTGAACACGCCAATTTTAAGCTATCCTGCGCTACATTAACTGTTATAATTTACGCTGACTGGTAATAAGTCTATCATTCAGCTCACCGGTCACTAAGCGCACTTACTCGGCCCAAAAATCCTGAGCAGGATTAACTACCGGACGAACAATACCCGCATGCAGGATAAAATCTCCAAATCCTTCATCCTCATGGCGCTCTTTCGCCCATCGACCAACCAAATAATCGATCTCTTTCAGTATTTCATCTTCCTTAATGTTTTCGCGATAGATACGAGGAATACGCGTGCCTTCTCGGTTTCCCCCCAAGTACAGGTTATAACGCCCCACCGCTTTGCCCACTAGTCCAAGTTCCGCCAATAGCGCGCGCCCGCAGCCATTTGGACAACCAGTTATACGCAACACAATATGTTCATCGCCTATACCGTGCTTATGCAGTAGTGTTTCCACCTGAGTGACGAATTGAGGTAGGAATCGCTCGGCTTCGGCCATCGCGAGCGGGCAAGTCGGGAACGACACGCAAGCCATCGAGTTCTTACGTTGATTGCTAACCGTGTCATCAATCAAACGGTGTTTACGTGCCAATGTTTCAATCTGAGCCTTCTGACTTTCTGCTACGCCAGCAACGATCAGGTTCTGGTTTGCGGTTAATCGAAATTCGCCCTGATGGATCTTGGCTATCTCGACCATACCAGTTTTGAGCAAACGACCTGGGTAATCTAGGATTCGCCCATTCTCGATAAACAGTGTCAAATACCAGTAGTTATCAATACCTTTCACCCAACCAATACGATCACCACGAAAAGTAAAATGGTACGGCCGGATCGGCATAAACCGAATACCTGCACGCTTTTCTACTTCAGCACGAAAAGCATCAAGCCCAACACGTTCCAGCGTATATTTAGTTTTGGCGTTTTTCCGGTCGGTGCGATTGCCCCAATCGCGTTGGGTAGTGACTACCGCTTCGGCCACTGACAATGTATGCTCTAACGAGAAATACCCAAATTCGCTAGCTCGGCGCGGATATGTCTTTTTGTTACCATGTTCAATAGACAGCCCCCCCCCAACCAAAAGATTAAATCCAATTAGATTACCTTTGTCAGATATCGCCACAAAGTTCATATCGTTAGCATGTAGATCAACATCATTTTGCGGCGGAACTACTACCGTTGTTTTAAATTTACGTGGTAAATATGTGGCACTAAGGATCGGTTCCTCATCGGTGGTAGCGACTTTTTCTTGATCAAGCCACACTTCTGCGTAAGCACGGGTACGCGGCAACAAATGTTCTGAGATTACTTTTGCCCATTCGTAAGCCTGCTGGTGCAATCCAGACTGCACTGGATTAGAAGTACAAAGTACGTTGCGGTTGACGTCATTCGCGGTCGCCTGCGCGTCAAGCCCTAGTTTATTTAGCAACTGATGTGCTGGCTTCAAATTACCCTTTAAAATACCATGCAACTGGAAAGTTTGGCGATTAGTAATGCGAATACTACCGTACAGCGTGCTTTCCTTGGCAAATTTATCGATTTCAAGCCACTGTTTCGGGCCGATGATGCCACCAGGCAGACGACAACGTAGCATCATCGCATGACGCGGTTCTAGCTTTTGTTCAGTGCGTTCAACACGGATGTCGCGATCATCCTGCTGGTACATGCCGTGGAACCGAATCAAAAGAACATTGTCACCGGTGAATCCGCCTGTTAGGCCATTCTTCAAATCTTTAACAATACTACCACGAAGATAGTGGCTTTCTTTCTTCATTCGCTCAGCATCAGTCAGTTTGCCCTCAATAACTAGAGGTCCTGGGCGTTTATCACTCATCAGTAAACATCTCGTTGATACCGGCGCTCAAGGCGCAGCTCACTCAAAAATTCATCCGCCTGTTCGGCATTTATTTTACCGTGCTCGGACACCAGTGCCAATAATGTATTTTCAACATCTTTTGCCATACGGCTGGCATCACCGCAGACGTAAATATACGCGCCTTCTTGGATCCAACGCCATACCTCTACGCCCTGTTCGCGTAGTTTGTCTTGTACGTAAACTTTGTCTTGTTGATCACGTGACCAAGCTAGTTCGATTCGTGTCAAGAGGCCGTCTTTCACATAGCGCTGCCATTCTACCTGATACAGAAAATCCTCAGTAAAATAAGGATTGCCAAAGAACAACCAATTTTTACCGGTAGCACTTTCAGCATTACGCTGCTGCATAAAAGCTCGAAATGGCGCAATGCCTGTACCAGCCCCAATCATGATTACTGGCGTGCCTGGATCCGCCGGTAGACGGAAGTTGTCATTAGGCTCAATAAACACTCGCAAGTGTCCATCCTCTTCCACACGATCAGCTAAGAAGCTTGATGCCCCCCCTGCACGGGCCCGCCCTTTGATATCGTAACGCACGACACCAACTGTAATATGCACTTCACTTGCGATTTCAGCCTGCGAAGATGCAATGGAGTATAGCCGTGGCGTCAGCGGGCGCAAGAGAGAAATCAACTGATCAGTGGTTAGATCGGCAGGGGCCTGACGCACCATATCGACAATCGGCGTATTGTGCGCGTACTTCTGTACAGTCGCTTGATCTGCCAATAGACTGATTAGTCTTGGGTCGCCTGAAATCACCGCATATTTTTCGACGATCCGCCGAGTATTCTGTGTTAATTCGAAATGGCTGCGCAGCGCTTCTGCAAGCTGTAATATTTTACCCCCCACCGTTACTAGTTCATCACACTTCAGGGACAGCAGTTGTACTAATTCATCCACCAAGGCCGGATCGTTGTCAAACCACACACCCAATGCGTCACCTGGACGGTAGCGCAGACCTGAATTGCCAAGGTCGATCTCAATATGGCACACATCCTTATCGGAACCCCGGCCAGTAATCTTCTGTTTTAGCGATAGTTTGGCGATTAGCGGTTTTTCTTTGCTATAACAGCTGTGATTAAGCTGCTGAGATACTAAGCCGCGGACTAGCACACCTGGTGCGCTGTTCTCCAGAGAACTACGTGTTTTTAACACATCTACTAGCTTTTTTCGCCACGTAATTGCAAGTTTTTGATAATCCAGATCAGCGTCAACTCGTTCTACCAATCGTTCAGCTCCAAGGCAAGCCAGTTTGGCATCAAAATCTTTACCTGACTTACAAAAATTCTCATAAGAGGTATCGCCCAATCCAAAGACTGCATAGGAAGTATCGTTAAGCTTTGGCGCTTTTTTGGAGAATAGGAATTTATGCAGTGCAAGCGCTTCTTCTGCTGGTTCACCCTCCCCTTGAGTCGAAGCGATGATTAGCAAAACGCGCTCTAGCACGATGTGCTTGAACTGATAATCACCAGCATTGATCAGATTGGCAGTCAACTTGGCGGCCAGCAAATCGTCTCGTAACTGTTCCGCTAAGCGACGCGCATTGCCGGTCTGTGAGGCAGAAATGATAGTGATACTAGTGGCACCTAACTGAGTAGTTAAGGCGCTTTGGTTAATCCGTCCCAAAAGGTAACCTGACAGCCACAATAACTGTGCGGGTGAATACTCACCAATAGCTACCTGGAAGCGACCCAATTGTTCTGGCGTCAGCGGGAGTAAAGAGTTTGGAGGAGCCTGAGTTGTCATGGCAGTGCTTGTGTCCTATTGATACTGAGCGCCTATCCAAAAGGTTTTCGCCGGTATTAGTCCCCGGTAGTTATTCTAAAAACCAGGTAGAGTTATAAGGTTAACGAGCAGATGAATAACGATTAAATAAGGTATGGAAATATATAATAATAAAAATGAATAAAAATGAATAAAAATATACGTCCCGTTAGTTTATTGCTTTTCCAACAGTTTTGAGCAAACAGCGCGTAACAATAAATGAACTCAGGTAAACCCATGAGAAAATCTCAGGGCTAACGCAACAACCGCAATAGGTTATAAGTTTTTACTTAATAAGTCATCACACATAAGAGTTAAAGTATTCCTTTAATCATGAATAAAGTATTCCAGTTTATGGTAGAAAACATCACCTAAGCTACTTAGACGACACAATTAACCAATATGTGCTTATTCCTAGCACATAGGCTATTTTAGGGAAAGGGAATGTTATATAGTGGCAAGCAGATATACTTCCGAGTACTATCTCATATTTATAAGTCAATCGTGTCATAATGGAAGTATGCTCGTTAAAGATTTTTAATTTAATTTCGCACACCGATGTCGGTGTGCCCCAGAAGCACACAAATGTGGTCGCCTTGGTGCATGACCAGTTATTTATATACGCGTAAACATGACTAATGAAATCATATCTCATAACGGTTGAGTGATAGCTTTTCCGATCTAAAGATCAGTATCCATACCAGTTTTAGAACGGTTAGAACATCATTGCCTTAATGATGTTCTAAAATTAGAAACCTTACTAGCGAATTGCTTGCCATTTAGAGCTGGCAACAGCTCAAACTCACTCACAGGGATTAACGATAGTAAAAATGAAAGCAACCTATACTGTAGGATGCGTGTATAATGGTTAATCTCCCGCTTTTATCTTCATGCTGTTATTTTGTGGTCAATTAGAAATTTATCTATCCTTGGCTAGGTAGAACCATTGAACCCTACCGTGCTCCATATATCTATAACCTCACTATCTCGATAGGGGGCACCAAGTCTCATGGTACACGGTGCTCTAGTCCACTGCCCGCATTCCGTTTACTGCAGTGCTCAAGTGTCATTATAAGGTTCCTTATACCTTTTATCCTGTCAGATTTAAGCACTATACTGATTCTTACTTGGCTGAAATCGCTATAACAACAATAATCGCCTATTATATTCACGGTATGAGGGATGAACATAAAAACCGTTTAATAATTACTTTAGGCAGAGTTTTTTAAAAAAAAGAGTTTCTTAAGTTGGTGAGCTTGGTTCATGGCGCACAATAATCGATTTGATATCATATTATTCCTGAAATTACCATGGGTAATGCTCTTACTAGTATTAAAAGGGCTAAACATTCATACGTTTTTGCATTAGTTTTTCCACATCTATACTGAGGCTGGTAAGAGAAAATGAATTACAGCGCCAAACGGCATCTTAGTGAGACTGTTGCAAAATTCCGCGCTGTGTTATTGCATGAGTTTACATTCCAGATCATCGCTACCTGCAGCAAGCGGCTACTTTGGCAGCCCCGCGAGCCAAGTACCAGCTTTTAAATATGTTATTTTAACTCACAGAATCAGAAAAAGCTTCGATAACATAATGAAGCTAACTATATCAACCACGCCAATTCTTAGGTCAATACCTAAGACTCTATCCAAGCACTGTCCGCTTACTGGAGCAGTAGTAGATGCTACTCACCCCAACATCTGATAAGGGATTAACTCATTTCTAAAAATAAATACAGCCTGTTTAATGTTACATTAGGTCAATTTGCCTTCTTGCTAGGCAAATCTCGCGTTTTTATTTCATACATATGAACCCATTCTAAATATTACAAATCACAAACCACTACGATTTATCAAATCCTATATTCTTAGTACGGAGAGACCTGAGATAACATCAAAATCCACAAAGCTGATCTACCAGAATGGCATGAACATATAGCAAGCACCTTTATTTCGTATCAATATACTTATCAATCTGGGGTTCAGTCATCTTTTTTCTTGCCACTACACGCGATTCCAGCTCTCATAATGTCAGATGGGGACTCCCATCATTATCAAGAGATGCTAGTGGCGATAATACTCGATGTAGCAGTAACCAACTGCACCTTAACTACGATATTGTCGCGATAACCTCCAGCAGACTTCAGGCGCATCTTGGCCATAATAATTATGTCTGCGTTGCAACAAATAATACGTCTGCTTAATGAGTTATGTGCACAGATGCCAATGAGTATAACCAACTTGGGCAATGGCACGCTCACCTACTCCTTATTAAGGACAGAGCGGCAATTTCCACGAAAAATTAAGCAATATTAAGGTGCTTATAAGTAAATATTGAAAGCCCCCAATTACGTGTTATGCAAGTTGCAATGCACAAAATATTACAAACAGTACATTAAGTATCTAGATGTCCTGTTTACGCGCGACAGGATACTTTACTCCATTAGGCGCTGCGGCGTTTGACCAAACCACGTTCATACCACTGCGCGTACTAACCTTGACTAAGAGTGCCACCCAGGTGTGGACTGAACGACATATCTACTAAGTGCCACTGGTCTCAATCAAACAACCTTAAACCTGCCATTCAATCCATGAAGTCAGTGGTACGAGATCGTAAATGCACCGGATTACTACCGCTGATTATCATATGACGTACGGTATAGCATGGCTATCAGCACTATTGTTAGCAACTTCTCAGCACTAATGATGCTAAAGACCGCTTTCCTCTGTTTTTAGTAAGATGCGCTGCAGCTAAACTTTCCGATCAACTTACTGATCCCAAGAATACTTGATATAACAGATGCCACTCCCTAGAGGAGAGCACCCTGTGTCCGAACAAAAGAAGAGGTCGACCAGAAAACCATCTTGCCCGGAAGAGCAGAGATACCTCATTAATCGAGTACTAAATCAGATTGGTCATCTGGAAAGGTAAAAAGCCAATATCGCCCATCGACTAGGAGAAAAACGGGCACACTGCATCTCTGTACCAGCTAACAGATTGCTGCGCTCATTTACATATGTTCCTATCCTTATGTGCATAATTGAGAGTTGCGGAGCAACATGTCATTTAATTAAAATACAAACACTTATTTCGTAATAACATGTGCCCATAAACACTCTGAAGTAACGGAGTGTTTATTTGATTCCGGACGCTTCCAACATCAACAGTGTACTGTATGAGCAGTATGGGAGTACAATGCAATTTTGTGTTCTTTTTCTCATGAGAGGCAAGAGAACACCTGTGAGATCATATCTGCAGTTCCCAATTCCAGGGAGCTTACCCTATTCACTACCGTTAAATCTATGGCAGACTTACACACACCACATACTCTTATATTGAAATAGATGAAGCTAATCGCCTTTCCTGAAAAGGGAATCGGAATTGCTTTCCACGCCAATGCTACAAAGCATCTGCTTGCTACAAATAACCAGGATGAGCGATCGCACAGGCTGAAGTTATTAGTCGTCATATCTCATTCTAATATGCAGTCCCATATAGTCTCTCTGACTATATACGTCGTACCGGCCTCCCTCACTTCTAGCCTATTAAGGAATTAGAGCATCCCAGGATGACATTCACTGCAATCATCACCTTATATCGCTCTCTCACGATAAAACAAGGAGTATCCGGTACTCCTTTAGTCTAAACGAGACACCATACTTACACGTCTGGTACTCAACTGGGTCCAAACACAGTAGCCAGACAGGAGAATCCTCGCGGTACATTCACACCTAGAAGGCCAATTGCTATTGCGCCATCCGGTATAGAAGGTAACTAGGACTCTTACACTTTCCTTAATGCAAACAATATGCACATTTCCCGATTAAGTAACGCTAATACTGGATACTCTAACTCCCATTGGTATCCAAACAGTATTGCCACAGGAAATAATCGGGTTCCAGAGGTGAGCTATCGATTAAGTTTTCCGCCAGTATCCTTTAGCGCCTATAATGGCAAACGAGCAGTATTCTCCTCTTTGAGAGTGCTGGTCTGAGGTTTCAGGCGGTACTCAATAAAGCTGTGCACATTATACGATTCTGCCGATCATATTATTAAGTACCCTCCACTTTTAACTAACGTTTCATTGAATGAGTATTCACTCAATACAAGTTAGAGGAGTCAGGGACGAGATTTCAAATAAGAGGTGCTCAGGGAAATAGGATGGGTAGGGCTATTTACGAATTTTCAATTACGATTGAACCGGACAATAACGGGAGTAGCCATAATATCCGTTGCATGTATCAGTTATTGTAAAATACCTATTGTTACGGTAGTGCAAACCAAGACTAGTACTTAAATTGTGTGTCTCTCATTTTTTTAATGGTAGTCACCTGTACCTTCTGCATAAAAGCTGTCAGACACACGGAGGATATCTACCCTTATCCCGTATGTGATCAAGCACTCAACATATGAGTCCAAAATATGTGGCAGGGTGTAATCTCACTCCACTTTAAGGAACCCGAGCACTATAAATGGTCAGTTATTTGCTCGCCCTCCGTCGCTATACCCAGCTTCGCTGTATAATATGGACTTTGCCTTTTCAAGAAACAATCTCAAGCACTGTGCTAACCAGATTAGCGCTATTAAAAATCTAAAAATGTTATCTAGTGCCCTTTCCGACAGGACTTACCGGCATACTACTAAGCGTACGGAGATGGAGACAGCATTTTTTATAGTGAGCCCACTATAGCAATATATACAGCCGGAGCATATAGCGGTTCTATATGCTTCAGAACTATAGTCTTCCTATAGCTTCTAATGGTGTTCGTTTTGTTAACATCAGACTGATTGCCATAGAAATATCTATTTGTGCAGGGGTTTCCAGTGTGGTGTAAATACCGGCAGTAGGAGCATACACACATCCCTGTTTTAAAAAGTAATTCTTGTTGGTGACAAGGGTATATGCATTAGTGATTTATCCCTCTTTCACATGTTAAAAATTATTTTTACTCAGATCATCATTCTATATGATCTTCTTACCCATATTCCGTATTCTCCCGATCCTGCTGATAATTACTACGTGGCTATAACCTACCAAGGACATGCTGTGTCTATTAGCATCAAGATAGCCGTATCATGACACCTTTAAAAGCCAGATCCCGTGGAGAGCAGGATTTCTCATTTAGACTTTGTACCTCTAATGACCCTCATGATTACTTCTATCGACTCTACGTTCTATTATTTTTCAGATTAGCCCCACCATTCTAGCATGCTCATCCACGCTATATGCATTCATATAGGAGGCATGGTTATATCAACCCTGGGCATCAGCATGTTTATTCCCATAATTATAAAATTGCGCGTTTCCATTAATAACAGTTTAGCGCTTCCTGGGCGGCTATTCGCATACAGGCCTTGATGCGTCTTCTGCATAAGTGGTAACACGTCCACCAGTGTTTAGACTCGTATATCAGAAAATTCACCGATTTCTTATCCTACTACTGCTTTAAAGTGATTTGCCGTATATACGGTTTTACCGAGCATAATCACATAAACAGCTGGCCTAACACCATGAAGTTAAAAGCAAAAATCCGACCACATAGCATTGGCAGTTCCTGATTCGTAATAATAGTGTAAATGCCCTAACTGGGCATAAGATGATGAATCAACCTGTAATTTACCACACTGCATGCTAGCTTCCGACAGCATCTAGCTATATCCTTATCTTCATATACATAGCCTCACTGCATAGTATGTTTTCTATTTTTAGGTAGACGATAGGTTTCCCCGTATCTTATGCTATACTGGAATCTTGACTAAGCCGTTTCAGTATAGGTAGGTTGTCTGATATCTTTAATTGCATTTTACTGCCGACACATGATTACCGACCTGTGGATATCCGAAGATTGTAAAGTGCGGCATATGCTCATCACATTATTTAACAAATTACATTCGTCGTTTACCTGTTGCCGCTTCGCCGCAGCGAAACCGTCAAATAAGTCCTTAATATTTTTGGAGATCCAATACGCATACTAAATTATTTCCGGAACACTGAGATAGTCGCCTCAGCGATTAGGAGTATCTCAGAGCAACGCCTCAGTGCATCGATGATATCGTATAAGCTCGCGCTTTCACTAGGCACATGAATTAAATGAGTTGAGGATATCAGTTTAGTTCAAGTTGCCAATAACTGTCTAATGACTAGCATGGATTATGTGTTGAGTAGTAGCCGCCACGGACTAGCGCACACTGGCAGTCGTCATAAGATGTAGCGTGCAGCACGCACTGATACTTAAAACTACAGTACTAACGCCTCTCGCTAGTAGAGAGCGCATTCACGCTATATGGTAATACCTGAAAGTGCTAACAGCTTCTATTAGCACTAGCCATCCTGGCACAGGCAGTAGGTTAACACCCGCCTAGACAAGAAAACCTCCATCACCCACCATGCATGTGATGGACCCCGATTTTCAGAATACCTTTACATTTGAGAGTGTTGCGCCGAACAGCCAGCCGCTTCCGTTTCTTTGGAGAAAGAAACAGTGGTGTTGATCTATGCAAACCCTATAAGCTCACTATATTCCACTCAGCTCGTTGCGAATGCATTTGTCTGTTAGGAGTCCATCCGGTTAGATAGTTCCAACCTGATGCCGAGTTGCTAGGAGGCATTTGGTTTATTGCCGTATCGCTGGCCTTGACGATGACCAAATGCAACCACAGATCAAGGGCAAGGAGGCACCATCTTCCTGCATCGTTGATCATCTTTCCTAATTAAAACCCCGCCGCTCTAGCAGAGCGCAGCAAAGTATACAATACGCATCATCAATACCGTCCGCATTGATTGAGACCTAACTCACTTGCTATGGGTATTCCATAGCGTACCGGCACTGTTGCGGTGTGCTCGAACCAGCGCAAGCAGAAGAAATCCTTTACATCGAGGATCCACGTGCAGGTGCCAAGATAGGCACTGCCTTCCTTATTGCTATGACTCTGAGTAAATATATCGAGGCAAAACGATACAGGCAAAGACTAGGTCCTTTGGCGACGTAACGTTAGTTGGATTCTCTTTCATCGTAATAGTAACCATAAGGCCTTGACTCTATTGTTCTTTAGAGTTACATCTGCTCAAACCAAGACCCGTACTGTCTTTCTCTGTCTATTCCAGAGAAAGACAGTACGGTTATTTTACTCATACATATCAGTAGTACTGTCAGTTATTACCTTTATGTAAGCAAGCCTGACAGCATGTCCATTATCGCAGTTCCGATCTCCGGTATTAAGCTTGCAGGCACAATATCGGTTGGCATAGCTGCCCGAATGCATTATATAGTGGCGGATATAGGAGCTGTTCCAACAATGTTATTGTGCTGTCTTCCGACAGATTAGAACGTTTACACCAATCCCAGTAACGCTCTCTCAGAGAGGTGCTCGATGAAAGTCCTGAGAGGTTATACTTTAGCTCCGATATAGGTAAGGGCACTTTTGAAAACAGTGCTGCTATCTTCGTCAATGTTTGATATTCTAAATTTTAAAACAGTAGGATACCGTTAAAAATGCCAGGTTTAAAATAAGCGTATACAGTGGTTCCGCTGTATCGAGCAATCCACGTCAAGTCCCGGCATTGAGTCATTCTTTATGGCCCTGTTAGATACCTGCACGACTTGCTCATGGTGAGCAAGTAGCACGACCGCAGGTCGCGCGTTAATTTCATTCACTTCCTTGCTTTCATATCTGAGTGGATTGAAGCTAATTAGACACTAAACATCGAGCCGCAATGTTATTAGCTCATAACATTGCTTCCGCAATATCATGAAACTTCTAAAGCTATTCAGCCTCCTTAGGCAATATTAAGCCGGCATGACACTCCTATCTAACTTAGCGACCGTCGGAATAGTGACTCTTAAAAGGCAGCTCGTATACCTGAAGTGCCAGGGTGAGGTCGAACCTTTCATTGTTATTTGATCGGAGTCAAACTGAAAGGAAAGTTTTATACTCCTCTAGATAATCTACTCACTCCAATTGTAAACGGGCTGTTGGGAAACCTGAAACTTTATTCTAGATTATTAGCCGTATTTTACTCCGTTAAAAGCCTGGAGCCTTTATCGGTGATAGCGGATAAAGCTTTTAGCCAGTGCCCCTAATATGGCTTATCTGGAATCCAGCCACATTTTAAAAATCCCGTGTTTTTGGTCGTTACTTCTTCTCTTTTTTATAAAAGCCTGTACTACTATCTTTGATTTCTGTTAAGAACTTTCCAGTGTGCAACGCTAAAAAAGCGGAGATACCATGTCAACTACTATGTCTAGTATATCAAGTCAACATTATTCACTAAACAAGTTGCCTTCAAAAACTCTCATACTAACTCTATTCTTTTCTTTCCCGCATCACCTAAATATTTAGGTAGTGCTCATTCTGTGTCATTGAAGGCGGATATTACTGTAATTTTTATTGCTTCAACTGCACCTTCAAGATTTCTTTCAAATTGAGACCTAGCCCTAGCACAGTCATACATGCTTATTTGGTCGATTAAGTTATGCATCAGTCTTTTTAACTAGTCGATGTCGACAAGGCTTGTTGCGCTCACAGTTTAAAAATCTAAAACCTAAATAGTTACTAGCGGAATATCTCTAAATTTCTCCATCGACCCCTCATGCGTTGCCTTAATCACTGCTTTTTAGGTAGTGATTCCACTATTTGTTTTTAAAAAACACACAGGGAAAGTGAGCCTAATCGGCGACTAGACCTGTCAACCCTATTTAATGGCCTCTATATTTTGCAAGGCCCGCAAGAATAGGCGTCAATATGGCTGCCATACACTCCGTAGTTAATATTTTAAAAGTGATCAGACATAGTGGGTGTAGATATATCACTAACTCGAGTTAGTGTGAGTAAATTTCTACTATTTCAAGTTTACTTATGCCTGCCATGCAGTTTCTTCAAGTAAGGCATTGTCCTAGAGGCCCTGCCCAACTATAAGCCTCAATATATTTCCTCACTCGAGATCTTCTAAAATTTACTTTTTAAGGACATTACCCTAACAACCATACCACACAAGCGTAGTAACCACAGCTCACTCCGCACGTTCATCTTTCTCGTCTAAACAAAAGTTCATGGCAATGGCTGAATGCTGAGAAGCCCTGTAGGATCGAATTTAGTAACTGGCACAATTCACATTGTGCCAGGAATACCCTGGTAAGATATCGGGCTCATACCCATTGTATCGCAACTCCGGCTCCGCTTCACTTCAGTGACGTCAAGAACACTGCTTAAGATTTCACCAACTTCACGTGCTGCCTTTCGCAGCCGGCGTCAATAACTTGTATTCTAAAATGAGACTCCGAGTTGCTAGAATTTCTATAAGTGCTGGTGCCCTTAGCGCGAAGCGCTAAGTCATACTCAATCTATTTTTATAGGTACTTACGCAGTACCAGTTAACCAACTATCAGTTGGTATCACGATGACTTCATCAGTGTTAGAAATTAGATCAGACAATGCTAAGGAAGAGTGGTTTGTACGCTGGGAGTGATCACTAAATCTCATGCTGAATGCTGTGTTTTAACGCGTACATTCAGTACCCGCACGTATTCTATAGAAGCTATCGTGCTTCCGATATCATATAGATTAGCCGAATAACATTATCTATATTGACTAATAAGTTGATCTTAGTATTAAACTTACTATCAACCGGCGGGCGTACCTTTCTTAGAAAGCATGACTCCCCTTTTTAACTATCTATAAAATAGGCTGATAACAGTTTGCTACTGCTAGTAGGCTAACTGTATTTTCTGGACGGATAACAGTTCTGTCACCCGATCGGCCCATAGCTGGGGCCTCGGATTTAGTCTTTGTTAATACCATAGGACCGAACCAGATGCTGGTTAATCCGTATACGATTAGGCAATGCTTATGAGTGAGCCGTTTTACCGCATCGCAAAGCTGTATAAAAGTACCCGTCACTCTTACATGCTCGCTTTTACATAGCAATGCGAAGGTCATATGGCTCAGTGAAACAGACCAAAATAACTACGTCACAAACAAGGTCTCTGCAGCCCTCGATGTAGGCATGCCCTTTCTAGTGACGGGCGCTCTCCCTCAGGTATCGCCAGATGAGCTCAACACGCTCATACAGGCTACTGACATACGGAATACCCACCGTTAATAGATCGGTATAGGTTGTTTTATCGTAGATGATGATTAGTGAATTGTCTTCGGTGTCAAAACGGTGATATTGATATGTTCTTTATTCTTAGTATTACTTCTTTCACCTGCTTTGGTTATAAATATATATTCACTAGTAGTAAGTTGCCGCTAATTATCAGTAGCTGACTCAACCTCTCTGCACTTACTGCCATTCAGTTGATATCGGTATATGCCGACATACAGACATTAGTCTTATTTCCTAAATAGTAGTAGTCGGGTTGAATATTTCAAGCATCCAGTGGTTTTATAGTTTCACTGGCTTGTATCAGCGGGTCCGCACAGGCTGCGATCACTGCTATTAAACTGGATAGTGTTGAAGCTGAGCACAATCTAACCTGCCTATTCAAAAGTAATGCCGATACCCAATCTACTGTGTTTATATTAAATAAGTGACGATCCGTAACAACAGGCACAGGCATGCCGTGCGATCACCTAATACTGCCGTAAAACTTTAGGAACTTGTTCCTCTCCGGTGACCTTTGCATGAATCTTTTACCATACTAACCTGTACAGGATCAGAAGCTCGTGCCGGCTCCAGAGGACATCTAACTATTAGGAAGGGATACGCGGCTGATACTCAAAGATCAGTTTTAAAGAAAATGCATAGTTACAGCCAGCTACGGCCAAGTAGGCGTACGTAATTGCAATGACTGAATGATGATCATTTCACCATAGCTGATAGATCGGTTAGTCGATGTTATGTATAAAGGTTCTGAACCTACGCTCGACTTACATTAGACTCTCGTCTACTTCGACCAGTGCAAGCCGGGCATTAGCACATTTTCCTAATCTACGATCCTTAAGTAGCTATCCTTACAGTAACGGCCAAGTCTGGTCAACGACCATAGTATCTTGCCGCTTCTAGCGGCCCTAATATAATAATATTTATGTGTCAACCAATATTTTAAGGGAAAACCAATCTAAAAAAGAATTGGGTAACGCTATGTCCAAAGTTATAGACTACGATCAACTCAGCATTCAACGAATGCGGCTTACTGGGCAGTGCTTATTGGTTTTAGTATGATAATCAGCCAATCGACAATTAGGGTAAGGCTCAGTCCGTATTCATGACCTGGCAGTGTTATTTCCCACGTGGTCTCAACCACAGCGCATTAATTTTGATTCGGTTACTATACATCCCGCTGATCCATTAGGCTACCTGGTGCGCATAGCGAATCTTCAGAATCTCATAGAGATGGACCAGTTAACAGATAAGAAAAATTGATCAGCATAGCGGTGCTACTTTCATACCAATCAAGGTAACGATGCAACTCGAGCCTGTCGCAGTATTAGTTTTACTTTCCTGTAACGGATTAAAAACGGGTTTCTTTCCAGGTTTTTATTTCCCATTAGCAAACCTAATATTGACCACGCATCGACCAGTCAAAACATCGGATTAACCAGTATCAGCGGCTGCTACTATGTAATCGAAACGGGAGGCACCCTACTAAGCGGTCTTAATGACGCGTCTATCAGCGGGCACATCCTTGACACCTACAGTCTTAAACAAGATAAGGTAGCGATACCCACCTGCACTCGTCTATTCTTGCTTGACAAATAGGAGAACGCGAAATCCACGCACGATCATGAGTCCGGACACCAGAATATTCCGGACTTTCTGTGCTTGACGAGCTCAATGCCGAGCGAACAGCTCATCTGGGTCATATCCTCGATCCTAAATTATGGCATTACTAAGCCTGTCGGCGCCTATTAGCACCTATAGGTGGGTCTCGGCACTGTTATTACAACAGTCATGCTAGCCTATATCGTTGAATTTTATGTGGTGCTAGGTACGTTCAACTCATAAGATTAAGACGCTACAGTTTGGACAAGTTAACAGCCTGGCTATCAAAGAACGAAGGGTTGCAATTTCTCCCATAAATGGAACTACGAGCTTCCTAAATTGCAATCTTCTAATAAAACTGATTCAGCATCTGGATCTTAGTATTTCAGGATAGATAGCTATGATACTGCCCATCTAGCCCTGCACAACCAGGGCTATACCTATACCAGACTAAAATAGTCGAAGATATGAAGAAACGGTAGCCTAAGTAAATATCTAATAAACCTGACTCCCTAGAAACATTACGTATTTCTTCAGGCCGAACTTCATTATCAAAGCGAATCTAGAATAACAGGTGCCCTATGAATCCTAAATCTGAAATCTGCGGACCACTTACTATTAACTGTTTAATAACATATAAAAGGCTATGAGCTATGCTTGACACACCAATGGCACACCTTTAATACACTTAACCTTGATAACCTACCATGCTACCTCGGCTTCCTTGGATACCCTACCACTAGTGTTCCAGTTTTCAACTGCTAGTCGTGCCCTCCTGAACGTGTCCATAATGACTTAATCCCGCATCAACAAATCCTCCTATTTACTTAATGTGTGCCTATTCAGGGCCTGGTTCCTGACACTACGCTATCAACTCACAGCCTGCCCAGCATGCCTGTATACACTACTATAATCTCACGAAATAGGTCTTGATATAGCATTTAAACTTGCTATCGGAATCATCATTTTCAGCTTATGAAGCTGCAGGGTATAAAAAGATCTTCAAGATATAGACTGTGATTTAATCTATCTCTGATAGAACACCAACGCCGAGAAAATGGCTTACAGAACATTACCTTAGTCTCCGACTGTACTGCAAGACAGAAAAGAGCAGCGTTCAATGAATAAAAAGTAGACCCAAGTGCCATGATGCCAAGTAAACAGGAAGCATGACCCAAACATAATATCCGTTACAACTTCATCGTTCAGGAACTAGGCGAACTGAACAAACCCAACACCCAATTCGGCAGAATAGTGTAGACCCTGGACGCCATCTAAAGGCACAAGCCTAAAACCAATATCATTGTAGGTACGGTGTGAGAGCGATCAAGTGCAGCATAGCAATTGTGGGTCTTGCCAGATTCGAGAAGGGCTGGGTGACGGTTTTAGTAATGCATCCCAAGGCCCCTCCTAAAACCCTGTTTACGAAACTTAAGAAAAAGCTTATCTCTAGAGTTCGCCGCTATCCACTATGAGCATAAATTTACTACGGCAAGGCGCTTGACTAATACAGTTAAAGAAACCCGTCATTCGTGGCGTGATCCTAGGGGTACTTCCTACCCATTTTCATCAGCCATTCTAGGTCACACTAAACAAGATCAACAGAACTGACAATATCTCGGTCTAATCATACGTTACCAAGCAGACTTCATGGACAGATACCTACAGACGGGCCATGTGTGATCAACAAAAAGAATTTTGCAGAGACCAAACCAAACTAGCTACATCGATAGAAACCATGAACCTGTTTTAAGCCTTCATCTTAGTTATATTACCATCAGAATTTTGCGGCGGTTGTGGAGGCACTCTCAAACTACGAACCATCTTAGAGACCACCCACGCATAACAAACTGATTAATATAAGGGCAGAAACGATCACCTGGCCAAAGAAGTTACCAAGATTTAGGCTAGTAACAAGCGCTGCTTCTTGGTTGTACTACACCAAAGAAAGGCCTAGTTTCTCGATCAAGCCATCTCCAAAACGGCAGCCAATACCATGTGCCAGATAGAGGTGAGGATGGCATGGCACCATTCCTTGATTCCCATAACGACCCGTATTCGATCCTGGCAAGTCAGCGACATTATGCCAGAACTAAAACAGAGAACGCGTGCATCTTATTCTATATTGGGTTTCTGAGGTATTCCTCATTAGTTGTAGGAATAGCGGAAGTGAAAGAACTCTAGTCTAGGCAACATGTTATTATATCAATGCCATCATAACTGACTGGGCCCGCCGTATTTCAAACATATTTACAGGTTGTGCGTCATGAACTATGAAGACTAATGGTATTCAAGAGTTCCAAAAAAACAGTTACATCGCTAGCGCGTAGCCTACAACCAAACTAGTGGTGCTACTTTGGCCTATGAAACTGCATCTGTAGTTTCAAACAAACATCTACCGTAACCCGTTGACGAGCGCAACCGGGAGGAGATACCAAGGCTGCTAAACAAGAAAATCCACCTAGGCATCCTTTTTTAGTGTGATTATTATTTGACCATCAACTGCGATTTAATCATTATCATGCCTGAATTTCGATGAAATATACACAACCCATTTTGGCTATCCAGCTTAAACTCAAGCTTTACTCCGCCTCAGTATAGAGATATCCGACGTTCACGATGCAGGGCGTGCCTAAAGATGGCACTAAGCTGAGAAGGGAAGATCAAATACCGGTTAACGCAGATAGAAACCGGATCTGCATCAGGATGCATAGCGTCCTGACCTAATGGTGTGGAATGAGAGTGAGAACAATGAACAAAACCGCAAATTAATTAACGCTGCAAGGTTCGGGAAAGAACAAAAACCGGGCATTAAGCTAGGGTTATACAAAGATAGACGTAATCTATATCGTTACTATCTTGCATTACGATTCAGCGCTGACCAGTACCTTACCTAACCTGGAGTGACGTTATGCTCCGGCTAAAGTAACTGCGCTAATAGCACCTTCTTCTGGCACCAGAAGATACTTGAGTTAATATCCTAAAAAATAACACCATGCAGAAATACTTATAATGGCATATGTAAACTTCACCAGCCTAATCTCAACTAATGGGGACACAACCCTGGCTTATACTCTCGATACTACATTGATCTTTATCCCTACCCCGATGACGATCACACCTTGAAGACCAAGAGTAAAGCCACCCGTCCACGGAATAGCCTGATGATCAGTTTATTATTGAAGTACTGTGAGCATCCCTGCTTATCTTGGGCCGATAGTATGATAACGTGGAAGCCACAAGGAGATGAGGCGACCATCAGTGATGGTATGCTCTACGCTAGGAAGTAGATAACTGCGAAGGAGAGTGCTTTTAAATCGTCCTTTCTCATTGAGACAGGAGATACTATAAGCACACCCAATCACCTAATATCAAGTATTCGCAAGAGTACGATCAAGCATGCGCTCCTGAGCGCAACCTTATGCTTTGTCTCTGTATCAGACGCAATAAAGACAGTACCAGAGTGCCAGCACATCTAATCCGCGGTCCCTGCAAGCACGCGATAGCCTTTCACTGGCGTATGGTCAAAAGAGTTAATCACCTAGACCGGTGATCCCAAAACATTGCTTATTGACTAGCAGGCAACAATCAGTACACTGCTGACCTGATCATCTAAGATTAGAAAAATAAAATGCTATAATGCTTAATTTTTCTACACGCCCATACGCAACGGACCCTCAATTTACCGTTACTATCCTTGCCTTCTTACTGTTTGCTAGACGCTGTCACCAAAATTAAAATCGGAAGTCCGGTAACACGCTTCTCTTGCTTACTTCTCTAGGACAAAGTCCTATTTCTCGATTCAATGGTACAACCACCTAATTATTGCTTGCGGGCTCACGCCCGCCAGAGAGTTCCATATAAATAACACTATGGAATCTTTTATCTATGAAATCATCATTGCACTTCACCGCACTCAGTCTCATCATCTAAACGGCACGCTCTACATACTAATTTTCCATGCTAGAACCTTTTACGCCATGTGTAACCATCTAACACTTTTCTTCACTACTCAAGCGATAGCGGCTTAAGACATGCCAATCAATAGTGCCAAGTAGTACACCTTATCCTACTGCTTCTGTGGCTATAAAATCCAACCTTACAGAACAATAGCAACGAGATTTACAATCTCGCTTCTTTTCATTCCTAGTCTGGAATAGTTTAAAACTGAAGTCTCTGTTGGCCCACATAGAGTAGAAGAACGCGTATTCGTCATACGCGAGGCTATGAATACTACTTTTCCTCCTATGTTCAATTAGAATTCCAGGTCACGTAAAGTATTTGATTATCATCTCCATAACCAATCTCCCTACGATAAATGATATGGCAGCGATCATCCCGCCAACCTCGCGGGAAACTGAGAAAGAAGGCCGGGAAGAACAAACTATCATGAACCACACTTAAGCTTGAGTCTGGGTCTTGTTCCCACAGCTAATAACATCAAGGCTAAGCTTCAAAAGGTAATTTTTTTATTTCCAGTCACCTTGCTGCTACTACAACTAGTATTAACCTGCTTGAGATACTACCCTAGCAGTTTAGAAATTATTGCCCTGTTAAGCCAGCTCGCCAAGAAAGCTCTGATGTCACTGAGGGAAAGAAATCGTCTACTTAATTAAACATGAGCCTGTGAGATCGCCAGTAAGAAATGAAGAAAAACCCGTTCCAAACCACTCACAAAGACAAGCGCTCCCGATCTCATATCGAAGCACAGCGCAACCTTATGGAAGGCAATGTATCCCCAAACTGCCTAAACTAGTATTTCAAAGGGACCTTTACTCTTACCGTGCAAACAAGACTGAGTTTGAAACGCGCCATTACGAAACGCTGGAAAGTTCGATTTGCTTAAGATCCTAACGCCTGCGAACTTAACAATAGCCTGATCAAAACCAAAATAAAATGCAAAGAAGCAGATGAACAATAAACAGTTTGTCGCAACCAGTAACGCCATTGCAAATATTCTAATATTTTTGATGTGAGTAAGAGCGCTTCTAAACTCATGCAAAAGCTCCAGACAAGACAACTTCGGCAGTAGGTACTGCGGCGCCCCTCATCACAATCTATGCAGCCGGGGCGGATAAAGCCGGTGACATACTCATAGAAAAGGAGGCAGGGGAAAAGAAGCAGAATTCTAAAAGGGTGCAAGGACTGTTCAGAAAATGCAGAGGCGTAGTTAGAGGTGATGATTCAGTCTGGTAAGTCATCTAAGCACTCTAACAATGCATAGCGCAACTCTAAAAAAGAGACCATAACTGCTAAGCGCACGGGGTTTCCATGAATAAACTTCCTGCCAGTTTAGGCTATATGGAAGGAAAATTAGCTAAATATGGACACCCATGCAACCGTGAATACTACTTTGAATGCCTAAACCTTCAAGAGCGATAGATTCCTACACACAATCTGACACTACCACTCCTGCAGTAGCAGGATAAACCTACAGTTAAAACTGTTATAGCGGAATCTTCACCAGAAGAGCTGAAAATTAATCTAACTCCGCAGATCGATTAGCGGAGCATTTCTACCGATCTTAAATAGTATTTAAAGCGCGATGTTATCAGAAGAAATGCTAAATATTGTCCATCATTTTATTGATCTCCTAAGTTAATACCCTTACCAACGCCTCATTTTTAGGTATCGAGTGCGCCTATTTGCGTACTAGCGATACGGTACCTGGTGATATCGTGTATATGAGTGCACCATCACGCCGGAGGAAGAAGGCAAGTGAAACATAAAAAGGCGATAACCTTCGCCTGTCGGCGCCGTTTTGAAGACACCTCACCACACTGAGATCCAAGCCTTTTAAAGGCACTTAGATATCCAGAAGCTGCTGTTAAGCATCCGGCGTAGGGCTGTAGCCATAAGTTGCTATTTGAGAGGCCAATATCGGCATAAGTGCTTGCTACTAGCACTGCTATAACCTTTTCCTTGATTTGATCGAAGCCACTACTGATTAGGCGCTATTTCCCAGAACCTACTAAGCAGGAAATACCGACTGCCTTCGGGCAGGATGCAAAATATTTCAGAAACAGATACCCTTGATCAGACAGTAACAAGGTAAGTCAAGCCATGTACGTAACTTCATTGAATCGCCAGATTGTAGTGTAAGCGCTAGTCAATGACATGCAAAACAGCATTAGCTGTGAGGTGCCTGACCTAGACTATCAAACAGCCTTTATCTTAGCCTTGAGGATCCTGACCAGTTTACTGATCTTCTGCATTTGAGCGAAATCGTGCCACTGCAAATGTCAGTGGACGCGTAACCGTAAATTACTAAGTGCTCAGCCGATAGAAACCGAATTTACGGCAATACAAGCCATTGATAAGAAAGCGTCTTGATAACTCACATAGCACATTGCGCTAGCATGAGTACGCAAGGCATGTCGTGGCGAGTTAATTAGGTTTTTTGGATTTTGGCAATCAATCCATAAGATTAGCAAACTTCAAAAACAACACACAACTCTATCCGCTTCGAATAGAAATCACATCATCTTATGAATTATTAGGGTCTATTGCAATGAGTAACTGGGGTTCACAACATCGCTCCAAGTTTGCCAACCACTTAGAGTGGATTGTCATTTAGATAGAGACAATCACCGATGCTTTCTAGGGACCCCAAGTCGAAGCGAAACGCCTTGACGATATAAGAATGACTTGCATAGAATAGTGGGCTAGTCGCAGATATTGGCCGCAGTGAGACCCCTAACTCTATCTATCACAATACACTAGCAAGTGCTGATCTCATTCTTAACTTGCTCTGTTTACCACGTGGTGTATATCCCTCCATAAGTAAGCGCCTCAATTATCAAACCACTACTAGCTAGAGCACGCACAACACCTATAGGTTAAAAATGAGGAATACAGAATCGGAACAGTTATTTTATGATATACTATTCTTTGGCGAAGGATGTAGTCAGAAACTGCGGAGCACGCTATCTCTTTGCTGAGAGATATCTAGTTACCGGCACCTCAACCAATGCAAGCACACATAGAAGGAGAGATAAAAAGACGTTTAGAATTATTTGAAAAATCAGCAATGCCTCATCTGACTGATGGAATTAACCAAGGCACTCGGCATACCTGAATGGCGAGCACCTCAGCATTTCTGTGTCCTTAGTTATGAAAATTACGCTAAGCGTCTCACGACCCAAGATAAGGCAAAGTGCCAGAAGAGCAAGCGAGACCCACGCGGTGCTGGATTTTATGTTGATATTATCGGCTACCTCCTGTACTGCAACACTGCCATACCTATCAGGCTGTTTCTGTGAAAAGACTGCCACAGAATTATTATTGCTAATAAACAATAGCCCTCCTGTCAACAGGACTGTTCTGTTGTGTGAGGGAAGGCGATATATACTAAACAGTGAAGCCAATATTCTCTCCAAGCATAACAAGATAATCACGATCGTGTTCGACGATTACCAAGTTAAGTGCAAGAATTACCGGTTTAGGACAAAGAACGCTGAGCCTACAAGCAGCCGCTACTGGCAGGAAGTAAGCGGGTTATGAATAAAGGTGTGTGGATAGCGCACCAGACATCTGGAAACCGATACTCGGGCGTGCTGATTGTGCTAAAAATAGAATACTAGCTAAGTAAACCTGTCAGACCAACCTGGCGTATATTGGCGAGGTTGTCCGTGCAAGGCGGAATCAGTTTGGTTATTCCCAAAGAGGTGGTCAACCATATACACGTCAAGATCAGACACTTGCCTTCTGGTAGAAGAGGGAAATAAATAACCGCCAGTTTAAAAGAACTGGAGCGATTATTACTAATAATACCTGCGTTATTAATTACGATTTCATCGACCAAGCGAGCAATCTTGTGCTATGATGAGTAAAAGTATATACTATGGGTATGCTGGGCACCACTGCAGGTTAATATCCTACCATAAACAGCTAGGATAAAGAAAAGGTACTGCCTGTTGTTAGCACCTACGATTTCTCTAGTTGGCAAGCATTCATAGCTACATAACTGAGCTACTATCCCTAGTACAGGCCGCAATCAACTATGACAAGATAATCCAGGTATAAAGCTATTCTGTGTCGTTACCCTGCTATTAGATTGCGAGAAAAAGCTACATATCACTTATTCAAGACAAGATTCCATAGAGGCATATACCAATAGCGGTGTGCCGTCAGCAGGAATTTAGCAAAATACAGCCACCAGCCTCAGTCGAAGCGATTTATCAACCAAGCCATACAGCACGGCATGACAACATCACTACCAACCCGTCTGCGCGATGCCCAACCGACGTTAGGCAAACTGAAAATGGTGCCTAGATACTAAAATTATCTTGTCTAGGCAATAATCTTTCAGCACGCCACTCCCATCTTTACCGGTTCGGACGGGTAGTTCAGTCGCAAGTTCAACAACCATAAAACTTATTCAAAATCTTATGGAATTTAATTTCAGTGTTAAACCTTTCACATACGTAAGTAATTAATCACGACAAGAATAAACCACACCATAAAAAGAAATAATTTATATAGTGAATACCAAGGTCGCCTATTCTACATTGATTACGCATCTACAGGTATAGATGGCCCTGCGAAATCTACACAATGACGTTATCCAGTACTGCTTCCTATATCGATAAATAGCAAGACTTCTGCCTCCTCTTACAGCAGAAAACAAAAATGAAAGTCAACCCTATTAAATAATAGTCATTACTGAGGGAGATTATAAATCACAGAAACTAAAACGGACTATTTTATAGTGAGTGATTGTGTTAGAACAGACATATAATATATAATATATGGTACGTCAATTAATCAAACTAACTTTTCTAGGCACGTAATACCTTAAAAGATAGGCAAGGAAACATGATGTCGAAGTTTTCACCTACTTTATCATAATCCCGATTAATTAGTTATCATAGTGTATAAAAATGCATGGCTTTAAATAAGTAATGCCAGGAACCACACAAATGGTTAATCTTCAACTTAATATAATTACAACTTTCAAATTAAAGTACGTTGTTTAATGACAAAGTGATAACCATCAGCCTCTACGTTCATTAAAGAAGAAACCCGTAAAAAGAAGCAACACAAACTCGTAGTCTCTAACTATACTACCATAATCAATAAGACACCTAGCTCAATAATCATTAGTATTAGTTAATATCTAAGCTATTTATAGCGCTATTAGATACTATAAACATCCATAATGAATGTAAAATAAAATTTTTGTATTAGTTCAAGCACTACTTGCACCTTCTATTCTACTTTGGAACAGAAAGTAGTATTTAACTATTAAAAAATAAAATCATTGGTCTGCCTAACATGAAATCGCACGCGCTAATTACTATGGTAATTCATTAACACCAACTTATCAAAGGCAATAGGGGCTACCAGCGATCATGATCACACTACTGCTTAACCAGGAGTTAAAGCGAAACCTGCTTGAAGTAGTAATAATATAAACCAAATTTAATTAATTTTTAATATAGACACTTTATGATACTTATAGTATCTCGATTATATAACTCACAGCAACTTCATCAATTATTTAAATAACCAAAATAACGTATCTATACCTATATTATAATAGTAGACTATATTGTATATCACTGATTTATTACCTTATGTTCATAAATGCCAATCTAACAGAAAATCAATAATAGATAAAAATGATTTTTATATAACCATCAAGGCTTGTGGGGTGGTGAACAATAACTTCAATTATTAGATCATCTAAGCACCTCTCCTAGGATGCTCAAGACGCAACCCATAGGTAGTTATAATAGCTAGATAAGCTCAATCATCGCAAGACAACAAAAATCAAAACACTTAATAAAATTAATAATCAAGATTAGGCAAATAATTAGGAAAGCCAAATGAAATTTGATTTATTTCTATGCATTAAGATATAGAAACCGATTCTGAAAATAAAAACTAAACCATACCAAATTGCCATGATAATTTTAATCACACACGCTTTCCAATTGGCTTGACATTATATCCTTAATGCCAAAATAGGAATATTAAAATATTGATCTCCATCTTATTTCTAAATAAATAAAAGCTCTAATAAAGTTGCCAACTCTATTTTTAAAATAAACAAATAAATATTCAAAAAACTGTCAATATAGAATTTAATATGCATGCTACAATGCAAGAAGCGGGCCATTAATTCCTATTAGGGTCACCTTTCGAACGATAATATCACCTCATATTCACTTAACACATTGAACATGATCTTATACATGGAAAGTGGCGAAGATTTAATTTAGATACTGAATAAATATTCACACCTAGCACATGCACAATATCAAGAAATAGGCAATAAAAAAGGAAGATCATCACTATCTAAGAATCGCATGCCCTCGCTAAATAAAAGTATAGCTGAGCCAGAATATAGAAATGATTATATCATTGATGATGAGACTTAAATTTGCTGACGTGGTCAACTTACATAACCTAACGATCAGTGAGTCACTACAACATGTATAATAAATTTCATAATTTAATATTTTAAAATATATATTTAGATACCAAAACAAAGGCGATTAACTTGACATGCTACAGGTAAAATAATACGTACAATTTCCTATTCATGAGTGCAATGGTTACCTAATAATATCAGTGTCACAATAAAATATGCATAAAATAAACAAAGCCGCTCAGTTATTAGATTTCTAATAATAACTATTTATTTTAATTTATATTGATCCGATAGGCTATCAGATATATTAACAAAAACAGAGATTAACATCTCTGGCTATAGATAACCAATAAGTCCTTCACTTATAAAGAGTTTCTTTAGAATTCTCAAAATATTAAAATAAATGTGATAAAAATAAAGAAACACAAAATTAAAACGAGCTCAGTTAAATTTTATTTAATCCGTTATTATAATTGCCTTGTATAAATAGCAACCTTTAATCAGCCCTATAAAAGACCATAAGCTCCTATTCCGTATTATGCTATAAATGATTTTAAAATGCGTGAATTAATTTTAAAAACTTAAACAAGTAATATTTTTAATCTTTTATTCACTTCCTAAAGCTTTAAAAATTGAACTTTTATAAATCCAAAGCGATATTTAACAGTTCGGTTTGCTCTCTAGATTCTAATAAGCATTATTAGAAAATATACATAAACTTCAAATACCATGCTGTTAAAACATATCAGATGTATAACCTAGTGTAATAATGCATTACTATAACTATATCATACATAATAACTTGAACAAATATTATTGAAATATAGTTAAACATAGCTAGATCCACTCTCTCTTGATAAGAAAAACTCACATCCTACGACATCTCATGTGGTTAAAAACCTAATTTTATAATTTAAGTATTTGTGAATACGCTGAACTTGAGTTGTGGTTTAAAATACAGTTCCCTAATAAGAACTATAAAAAATAAACAATACTCTAGTTAGTTACGAAGAGGCCTTTATTATGATAAGATGCTCATACCATATCAGCCTTAGAGATAACGATTACTGCTAACTAAAAGTTATGAAACCTTGCATAACAAGGTTCTCTCGATTAACGTCAACTTGACCTTTTTGTGTATTTATCGACATGCTAAAGGGACAATGATTTCCTCATAGATTCTTGTGTCCCTTACTGACGTAGCTTAAATATCTACTTGCGATATCAGGCACCCGGATTTATGACACCCATTAGTACGTTAACTTCTTAATAGCGCTTCTATTATAATAAAAGCTACTTACTATTTGAGTATTCCATACGTAACTCATTTATTGAAAGTGAATGCGGGTAGAGTTCCGGAACGTGCCGGGTAAATAATCCATTTTACAATGGTTTGAGTTAAAGCTGTAAGCCCAACATGGTTGAACAGCATTTCTTATAACACTGTGCAAGCAATGTATCACTTATGCTCACAGGGCTCATGCATGCGACAGAAACCATCTATTAAAACATCGAATCAATCATGCCCAAAAGCAATACCAGAACTAAGGTAGCATTATGCCTGAATTGAATCAATAAATCCATTCATTGCCTAGATAAACATGCATTCAAAATGTTTCCCCTAATTCTAATAAGGAATACAAATCCACTTTGACTAAACGCAACTCAGTCCAGTTATCTCTAAACATAATTGAGACAGCACTCTCTGATTTTAAAAATCTAATCATCTGTTTAAAATTCCAGCTCACAAACGTTCTGGAAGAGTTAAATGCGAGTCCATCAAATGCTAATTCTTCATTTCCGGAAAGGAGTACTCATTTAAGAAATTATAGCTCAGAGCACGTTTACAACAATGCTTCATAAGTACCGTACCCTACTTATGATAACTCTAAATAATCATGTAGTTTGTATCACAGTTGAGAAATAAAACAGTTCAACCTCCAAGATGCAAATGTTAGTCAATGAATTACGAAACCAGATCAAGTACTTCATAACGTATCCATGAGTCACTTAGATGAGATGCTACATCCCTAGAACGGAACGAGTCGTATAACACCTGCAATATCGCATATATTTAATTCGGTTATTCGATGGCGTCGATATGCACAAATCGTTGGTGGTCAAATATTAAACATCTAGTGCGGGCGCCGACATAACTGTAGCGCTTAGGGCATTTTGTCCGTTGCCGTACAGTATACTTGATATCTAAACACTTATTTTGAAACCGACAACGTGTTTTTGCGGTGCACACCTCATCAACAGCATCCCACTGCAAAGACTCCCTAAGCCTTCAACTGATATAGCTTGCGTGCAACCTCCATACAACAGCGACAGCCAGCGCTTTACCCTCATTCTGCTTTCTGAGGGGAGAACCAGTTCCTTTTCCAACCGTAAAGAGGATTTTAATACTGTCTCACAGAGTCACAGTCTTCGGAATTAACGGGAAGTTAGTATGAAACGATTTGCTGCAGGCATAGATGCCCGCATGGAACCCGTTGTACTATCAGACAATTCGAGAAACAAAAATCTTTTCTGAGCGAGTCTTCCGGAAACTAAAGCCTGTGAAACTATAAATTACGAGCTTGTCCCTATGTCGCTACAAAAGGCACGAAGTTACCGATGTCCCCAACAAGGCGGTCCAGTATTTTGTTTAGTTGTTTAAGGAAGTCGCATTGCTACCCCAAAAACGATCTCTCAAATAAAAAAGATCTAGATACCTTCTGGTATTAATACGCTACAGTAAGAAATATCCCTTGTAGCGCGGCGATCATGGCGCAACTAATAACTATACACTATCCTGAGTAGTGTGGTATCAGCGCTCCCAGCGGCTGGTTTAATCAAAAGAGCATCGGGAATCGTGCAACACGTTATGCTGCATACATTCACCCGTATGACACTTTGCTGTTTTTGGCATCTTTCCTGGTAACAGAGATCATGAGAAGGTAACCTGCTAAGTAGCATTCAGTCATAGTTGACCTGTATACGTCATGGATTGGTGTAGAAATTCTCTCGGGTATTGGCCTAGTTGCTGTCGAGAAGAAGCCTCATAATATATGTTCTCTTGGTCATCCCAATCATATCCATCATCAAGTAAAGTACTGGGAAATATCTCAGCTGTATAAAAATGGAATTTCCTATTGATGAATGTTATCCTCAACAATCTTTAGCAACCTAAGCTGCTCCACAAAGGGGACCTCGAGAGGCGCGCTATTCTGCGTGCACTTTGACAGATAAGTGCCAAAGTAAGGCTGTGCTACGGATCTATCTGCTGTAGGCTGATAGTGTCGCCTGTTCTCAATTTGTTTTCTATAAGCATATAAAAGATCCACTTGTATAACGCTAAGAAAGCCATACTTGCCTTCTATTAACAGGCTGAATCGCAAGATTCTTAGCGTTGTGAGACCACAATAGGAATAACATTTGCTATATGGCGGCGTGCTTTCTTGATGAATAAAAGAATGATTACAAATGCTATAACCCATAAAAGTGCTTTATTGTTCTTTTTAAAAACCAGGCCTGTTCCCCATTGAGGTTAGACCTATGAGGAGTTCATAAGTGATAACACTTGACGTTATAAAATAGGCTGTAATTCTGAGAAAAAATTACGCAAAACATATATGAATATGGACAGATATGAAATGCTATATATATTTAGCATAAGGTAGTTACTAATACATGTGGTTAATACCCAGTAGGACAAAAGTCCTTTTATCAAAACATCTCCATCAAAGTTAGAACTTTTCGATAAATATCGTGCTTCGCTTTTTATTCTATGACGCAAGTCTAACAATAGCTCAATTCAAAGTTGGAAAGATTGAGAAATAGCTTCATGGGCACTCTTCATTTGCACCATTAGTCTACGAGATCCCGCATCTCACGCAATACCAAAGTAAGCTCTTCTCCTCACCGTCACCTATACGTCTTAAACCTGATATCAATCAGCTTGCTCTAGGCCGCTTTATGTATAATTCACGTTGTATAAGAATTAGCTAGAGCGAGTAACTATTAAGACTTCATTCCGTGATAAGCAACAGCGTGTCCTGCATACATCAGAAAACTGCCAAAGATAGTTACTTCGGCTGAACACATATTTAACACAAGTGTATTAATATCAAGACAGCAGCTAAATCAAAACGCGCTATTAGTAACCGATGCTATTGTTATGATCGGCCTACATGGTACTTAATCTCCTTGCATTTCTATCTTACAACTCCTTTGTTATTCATAATTATTGATTCCAATCAATAGCAACTTAGTAAATAAAAAGAAATCAAATTCAATCTTGCAACTGAATAATATAAAAAGAACATCTATTCTCACATACGATAAAAATCATTATTTTGTCCATAAAACAAAACCTCATCTGTTGATAATTTATTAACGGATTAATATCATAAAACTGTGCCTATCCTACTAACTAAAAATTAAGCTACTGATTAATAGTGAATTTTATTATATTAACCCAAATTAGAATATTGGAAATACCATTTATGATATTAATTATTATTCAGCATATAAATTATATTTTGCTTGAATCGTTAACTTCCTAATGTTATTAATTTCCATTAAATGATTACAAATAACATTATCCTATACTTATTACAGTCAGACGCTGTGCCCGGACTGAAGTTAATCTAATTCAGCGCAACAATATGAGTTGTTATACTTATCATTAGAATAAAACTAATTATCTATAGAACTGATTTTTTCAGGCACACTAAACGCCACTCTTTATGTAACTATATCAACCAACCCATTTTAAGGTAACTAACTATAATAATTTTATAGTTTTATTAAAAACAAAGTAATAAATTAGTATTTGATTTAATTTGCAAATTTATATTTTATTTAAAAATAGGGCACTTAAATAACATTTATGGGATTAATATATCAATCACAACAACTCGTAATTAAAGACCTTTACATCAAATAAATTATTTTAATAATTTATTTGATGTGGATAACTATTAGAAGTTAACTAACTTAATGCACTTGTTATAAGTTAGAAACAGCCACACCATTAAAGAGCTAGTTAATAAAAATCGCACTTGTGCTAAAGTTCCTTGCAATTTAAAATAAAGTACTTGAGTAAGGAGCTATTATAGCTAAATATATTATATATAATAGAAATTAAAAATTATTATTCCTGATTCCAACATCTAATTCTAGGCCGCGCTGAGTGTATTCAGTAAATACTTCCTTTGTTTTTCATTCTGTTGTATAATCGGAGTATTCTATTTGTATTTTAGCGATTTTAAGTCTATACCAAGCCTGACTAAAGAATATAATGTTTAGCCTTAATTGTAGTTGTGACCTTCGGACAACCCAAAGGACGTAACGGTCTTTTACAGGCACGCCACAGTGCAGTACCTATTCTTCAATTATATTTCAACCTGATTGCTTCCAATATTTCTAATATAACCAAAATTAAATTTTTATAATCTATTTCAATAGTATTCACCTCGAAATAGGGAAAAGGTTTGCGATGCTTATACGCCAATCTAATATTCTTCACATATTACTTTTATTTTACCTGAAACGAGGTTACATTGCTCTATTAAGTCGAGTAGTGTGGGTCTCGATAACTGCATAACATTTCTACCTAGACTGGCTTAACTCTTTAAGAAACATGCAAAAGTTTGCCATTTCATAGGTAACATTAATGAGTCTAATTAAGGCTACAGCGGTTTTCAAAGAAAAGACCGCATTGTCAAGTACCTTTCTGTTTTAGTTACTATCTCGCCTTACCATACCTGCGTATTTATAAACAGCTTCTAGCTATAGCTCAACATAAACAAACCTGGAAATCACGATGAGGGTACCGGTCATACCGCGCAAATCTAGATTAACAAAAAGGGGCACTCCCGATGCTGGAATAAAGATTCTGTCGTCATAGCGACCCTTATCTAGCGATAACTAACATGCAATTTTACCTAGTTACAGGACTTGAGTTTAGTACTCATACTAGACATACTAGATGTATCTGACTAAAGCAATCGCCAAAGTTCACATGAATATCTAGCACCAATGTGGCAACCCGATTACACTATGACATAGTGTGCTAGCATTTTCCGATGGGTATTTATCAAAACGATCTTTCGAATCTTAACTTTAAGTGCCTCTAGATTGGGTGAGATTAGGTGCTACATCGTCAGAAGCCGTCAACTCTGCTATCACAATTACCCGGAGAAGCATACGGCCATTCTCTTGCAGTTTTAGAATGGGTTTATTCGCTGCTCTAAATTAGAGGGTCTCTTATTCCTGATAGAGAACGTTGTCGTTACATACCTTCTACTTTGGAGTTTAGGCTGATATCAATAAGCATAAACCGCTCTACTAATAATATTAAATAGCTATGCTAGAGCCAGGGCATTTCAGAATACAGCTAGGTCACGCGCAGTTCATGTGATGTCAATGAAGTCAGATTATACTAAGTTAGTCAGAGCAACCCTGACTGGTGCAGGCACAAAAATAATCAAACTCATGAATCACAACTAGCGCACGAGTTTCCTGTTCATAACTTTCAACAAGAAGCACAAAGATCCGTGCATTATGCGGATGATACCTATCGTTAATACATTCGCACTGACGTCTCGACTGTTGGCTAGCAGTATTCAACAGGGATTGCTAGATTGGTTCTGATGCAGGCAGTAACTCCTACCTGCCGGATCACTAAACCGCTTCTAGTTATCCTTCAACTAGTTGAATCCACCCTGAGGATTATCACAGTGTTGCCGACTTCTAAAACAAGACCAGTTAGGATTACACTGCGTGATATGAGTATTATAGCGGCGCATCAGAGACAATTTAAGCAGCACTGCAAATAGATACTCAGAATGATGCTACGCCGACACCCTTATAACATTGTGACGCGCTTCCCATTAGTATTGTTTGAACAATACACAAAGACGAGAGAGGTATGTACTATCAGGCTAACGGTACAGGTAAAGATAAAAGCAGATACAATGACAGAATTATTTGTCATCTTACCTTTCGAGTTAACGTTTATTCAGAATACACTTTATATATCACACATAAAATGAATCTAAATATATTTTGTTAAAAACAAATACCTTATAACTATATATTTATTTTATTTTACTACGCGGACATTAAAGCCTATAGGAATAGGCTTGCTATTCAAAATAACTTTTAGTGGCTTTACTAAATTAAAGTCAATCCTGTCTTTTTATAAAAATAGCAATCACTTCAGCAATCACTTGGTCTAATGAAAGTAAACAAGTGTTTTATGTCCAACTCCCGGGTTAGTTCAATGTTCTGGTAAAACATAATAGCGTTCACGCCAAGGTCACTGTGGCACCTTACTAATTATTTTATAGGCATCAGCAACTTGCTTACTCCTTTATTCTCTTCCTTTGTATTGTTTATGGAACTGATAAAATCAACCATCCGCAGATCAGCAAGATTAATCGACCTTCAGGAATCAGAGATAGGGAATAAGCGCAAACCTTGCTTACTGATAGTAGCACCAGTTTCTGGATTAATAACCTTCTTGCTCATTTGATAGCGGGCTAGGCTAGACTCCTAGTCTAAAGTAGGTAATCTTTTCCAAGATAACTGGTCTCGCTATAAGGAGACCACTAAGCGCCACACTAGCCTAGAGATGCGCTAACAGCCTGAATGCTTCGGGATGGATCGTATGATCAGATCATCACGCGGATTCAGTGTGCACTCCCGACTCTCCCATAGACTCAATTTCCGGATCATATCAGGAAGATCATATCCATGATATTAAAATCAGTCTATGTGCGCCTCTCTTATCCCATAGAGATATCATACATATACTAAACAATGAGTTTAACCTAGGTTCAGTATATGAAATATCTCCTAGATTGGGCTATAACCCGCCGCAAGGGTAGAAAAACATAAATTTATAACTCCATTTATGATAAAGCCTTATAAACAATAGGAAGTCAATCACTATCGGCACGCCACCAGTCTTTTTACCGGCTATAAACTGACGGATCTCTTGTTACACTTCCGCATCCTGCGGCAGCACAATACCCTATAGAAGCGGGTTTATGTTTTTACAGTTAATTAAGTGCCTACGTTAGCTAACAGAAACATTAAATTTACATGATTCATATTTGTAGCCAATATAATCAGATTACCTGTCAAAACGGTGGTTGTATAATAAAAAATATAATTTCAGATTGATTACGATCATATCTTCAATGTGCGGAGTTACTATCGACAGTGACTACCAAAATTATTTCCCCTATCATAAGAATAATGATGTATCACAATGACGAGCAAGTACGGCCGAACAGCGCTACACCAACACCATTTTCCTGAAGACACTTTTAATGACATCACTCAGGCACCCTAGGTAGCTAGGAAAACGAAGCTTTGTACACCCTTCTACTAACCGGCACACGTGCCCCAGAAAGATGGGGGTAGCGATCGCCGTAAATACCTAGCTGTACAAGGGTGAAATGGCAAATAGCAGTATAGCTTCTTGTGAGCTCGATAGGTTGCGGTATTGACACCGTATAAGAACGCGAGCAATTCTACTAAGTCGTCAGATGAATGGCTGGCGATAAGGGAGATATGTCCCTGCGCATTTTGTTGGAAGGTGATTAGCATCACCACGCTTCTTATGAGACGCTAAGTCCAACTAAAAACACGCAGATAAAAGAAAGTCTGAATATAGCGGCGGATAAAAAACAAAGCACCTGCCACAACTAGCTTTAGGGTCTAGAGCTTAGATAACAAGCTAATCAAAACTCAACCAGCACAAGAGTTGGCCAGGCAATATGCTGCTGCATAAGTAACTTTCTTATAGTGTATAAAAAACATTAGATGTGCGAGAGGATATCACATTAAAATATCAACAAGTAAAAACTTTACAGCTGTATCTAATATTGTATACAGTGGATTTTGTAGAACTACCTGTTCCTGGCTTCCCTTTCACATTTAATTTGTTTAGCTTACTTTTATTTGTATTAGGGAAATGCGACGAGTCTAATTTGTGATTAGATCAAATAAATTTAATAAGGAAGTGGGTAAAATAGAAAGCCAAGCAAACATGCGCACCCTGTACACCATTAGGCAATAGCTAATAATGCATTCAGACGCAGGCACGGGGTCGCCGTTACAGACGAAATGATGTTTAATGATACAACTCTGAGTCAGGGAACCGGAGACTAGGCTAAAAGCCTCCAGACTAGGTTATGTATACTTTACTTCGCTGCTGATTTTAAATATAAAGTGGCTGAGGAAGATATCAGCTTCTAGTATCTTGGCATAAGTATGCTAGAGGAATGCATATGGATTCGAGGCGCAATGCGTCTTGCAAACAGACGAAAGTGAAATGTATATGATTACTAAGGAGTATTATCAGGGATAGAATAATGTAGTAAGGCCTGCTACTACGATTTATCTGCTCCGGTCCCGCACTTGAGAGAAATGCAGTTTAGAAATAACCTCACCCCACTTATCCTAATAAACACTCTAATATTCTCCAGTATCCGCAATATGTTATTTAACATCATATAGGAGAATGATTTTGAACGCATCACACTATATGCCTCCCAGAAAAACAACACCTCCTGGACGTTACAGTGCAAGAAACCGCTCTGACACTGTTGTTAGCGCTATCAAACTTTGCTGTGTAGGACCAGAAAGAGTGAAACCCAATCTGCTGATGAGAACTGGGCGCCAGCTCGAGAGCGTCTTTTATTAATATTACATCTGATTTCATAAAAAAGACGCCTATGCCATCTTATTCCTGCCCGAGTTAACGGGAAGGGAAATAGAGATGGGTACATTACTTCTTTATAGATTCAGGGCGATATTCCTTAAGTCCTAGTGGGCTTAATGAGCAGTATAGCGTTATCCCCGTCTTAGCCGAGTGTATTCTCCGGTATTCCTTGCTAGTTTTAACGCACAGAGTAATATCAGACAACGAGATATAAGATAAAAGGACAAAACAGAAAATACTTGAGCTCATGAATTAGATTAAACAGTACATGCTAATAACCTTTAATTCCTATTAATACAAAACCTCATATGAATTAGTGATTCACTAAGTTAGTCTAATTGCTTAACTATGCAATTATTTTAAATAGCTGCATAGTTTAACATGACACTTGCCCATTAGCTAGAAAGTGCTAACTTCCTCAAAAGTTTGTATGACAGATACCATTACTATTTAAAAGATCATTCATAGTTATCCTTCAATAAAAATATACGTAACACAATGCACTCAGTTAGGTCAATTTATTAAATATTGCCTTACTTGCATTAGCAAGAGTTTCATTTTCGTGATATAAAATCATGCATTAACATAAAATCTCCATCTATACATCATTGATTTATTAACAAGTAAGAATTCGCCTAATTAAATAAATGATCACTTATCCAAATGCGTTAAATATTTAATTTTAATATCTTTGATATCCTATTTCATAAAATGAAATATTCAATCGGAATTACGCATCCAAATTTACAATATAAAATCCTAATAATAAGCAAATCAAAACAAATCTCCTAGAGGCGCCGAGAGAGACTAATAAACTCATCATAATGCCAGACATATAAACTTCTTCAACCAGAAGGTTGAAATGCTTATAAGCTGCTTTATCAGAAATATCTGGGCTAGATAGCCAATTAATATAGCTAAGGAAATAGGGGATCAGATTTCCACCTGTCCCTTTGCGGAAAGGGATGACAGGAACTATTTCCAAAAACATCTGGCGTTAATCGTTTACAAAAGTTTTAAAAATACGAGTTTTTAGTTAGCTTTACTGATTATGATATAGCTTTTTGAAAATGTGTTTATTCTACCCGCACTAAATGTTAGGATGACAAAGGTTCTCCTAGAACAATCAAGTTCTAAAATTGCACACCGGCACACACAAAGCGACATCCATAATGCTAAATTTGCTTTAACAAATCAATAGAGTATAAAAGTAATGACAATCTAACCCTAATTTCCAACCATAGATATTGGAAAGCGAGTAAAGTTACTATAAGTGGTTGATGTGGCCTAATCTATTCATACAGACTATTTATAATTAGTTTTGAATGGTGGTGTCAGCTTATAGGCTGAAGGCATGCTTCGTACTAAGAATCCCGCGCTTAATAAGACGAAATGAGTAAATCCCAAAGATAAAGTGGAGCACGTATTATGCTAGTTAGCATTCTTAGCATCATATCTGCATTTTAGATATGATGCCCGGACTCGGAATCGAACCAAGGACACAGGGATTTTCAGTCCCCTGCTCTGCCAACTGAGCTATCCGGGCAACAAATTATTAAACCGTATTAGTCAGTCAGCATCAACGCTTTTATTTAATAAAATCTTAAAGAGCATCCACTTGCTGATTTTTAGATCAAAAATCGTATGCATCACGCTCTGACCATGCGAAATCAGATCTGTTGACTATGCTTCACGTGCTATTGCAGTGATACTGCGACTTATGTATAAGAGAAATTCAGCTAGGTATATTAATACCATCGCCCTTAAAACATGATGATGACCAGAATTTTCCAACCCATTTCTATCTACTTCAGAGCCGTATCATCTACCTCGTCACGAAGTAGATTGGTTGGCTAGACGACTTGTTATATACCTTTGCCTTTCACCCTGATATTTGCAGCATTTAGTTCCGTATTTATTGCATATATTATTCAAATATAGGTAAAATATTGAGATTCTATAAACTGCCAATTCGCCAATCAGCAATTCCGCCAGCAAGACCAGCAATGACTAAAATATTAGTCATGCAACTGTTTTAGCATCACGACTTGTGCGGTATTATTAATGCTTACGTATTCTAGAAGAAATACCTAACCATCTCTTATACCCCGCAGACCTGATGGTATAGTGCTCTTATTCTTTGCAGGCACACCTATATGCCAACATATAGAACCAAAATCACTTCTTTCCCACACTTGTTACCGTGCTACAGCAAATTTTTGGATGCTATTGATATAGCTGCAATGCAAAGAGGCAAAAAGTATTGCGTGCTATCAGCGTCGAAGATATGATGCTTTCACGATCTAGCGGAGATCCTCCCGACTGGCTACAAAAGAAGTTATCATGCATAGGCTAACCTACCTCAGCCTGCTGAGGTACCATCTGAACCCAAGGCCCAGCCAGTAGGGTAGGTGGGCTATATAAACGTACTCGCCGTATATCCGCCTATCGAACCAGCGCTTTGCTATCAGCAAATATTTAATGCTAAAATCAAATAACCTCAGTCTTATTATGCATACTTCATCTAAACTGAGCTACCTGGCATCAAGCGATGAACCCATAAGATCATGCCCGCTCTCGGAATACACCTTCCAAACCCATAGAAGTATAATATGCCACAAAGACCATTTCCACTTTGAAGAATAAGTCACAGAATAGCAGGGTAGAGAATAATAATTTAGAGAAAATAAATACCGCACACTAGCTTGCCATTCGCAACACAACACACAACCACCAACCACGCAGAGTCTTGTTCAAGGTTGTCATCACACTCAGGAGAGGCTACAGTTGCAACACTTTAACCTGAACATGGATAACGCAAGGAAACAGAAGGCACTGCTTATCCGATAAAGAGGCAAGAGTCTGACATCTCACCAGAACAGGATCGCCAGCACCCCAAAAGTATATCTCAAGGTCATACCATATAAACAAACCTCGTCCCTACTGGTAGCAATCTTTATCTCACGGTAATACATAGCCAAGAATGATGGTAGACATAAGTGGGCATATTAGCCGTACGCAGGAGAGGAGGGTGATGATCAGAAATGTCGTGCGACCTCCCCTAAGCAAGAAAACCGACAGCCTAGAAATATTATTTTCTCAAGCAAGCAAACGAATCCATGATACCATGTTCTGTTCCCAGCAGATAGAAAACGCCTACTCCTTCACTTCCCTAATCGCTATCGATTAAGAGCTAGCATTGGATGTCGCCTCCTTTCCAAGGATACTTCGAGTAACCTCATATTTAAAAATCATGTCTTCCATAATAACTCACCCTTATAGCTGAGCCTTCTAGCAACGTAACAGCTAATAATTACCTACTGTGGCAAGAATCGGATTCTCGACGTATAAAGATAATAGCTGAGGCAAATTTAGGAGTTCAGATGTAGTTAATCATCCATGTGGATAAATCTAAATGGCAATATTAATTAATGACTTAAAACGAACTGGTTATCGACATATTGATCGAACAACAACCCTATTCCGACTGTGAGAAATAGAGTGCAAAATAAAAAGCAGGTCAATAAATGTTAGCGATACAGATGCTGTATATATCCGAGCATCGAGAGGAACACAACCCGTTCGGATGTCTGATACAGGCGATATAATCTAGAGACAGAATCAGGCATCTTAATGGTGATGATGTGCTTTAAATAAAATTTTTAGTGCGTATTTTACTCTAGTCTCTCACCCGAGCATCGGTATCTTCCGCAACCAAGCTATAGGTATCAACTTACCTGCTGCAGCCCATGACTGCATAGTGGACTCTTAGATCTGCTATAGAGCATCGTGGCTGTTTCGCAGTCTTTCAGTCCTACTACTACCATAAGATATGATAAAACTATAGCTTGATAGAGAGAAATGGAAACTAAGGTGCTCCAATTAGAATGAAGACGCAGTGCTGTATAAAACGAAATGCGGGAAGATCTAGCAATGGATTCATTGCTATCGCATCTGCTATATAATTATTATATGACCATCAGAATATATTAGAATTGAGTGTTGACCTTCTTGATATATAAACAAGACACGCTGCCTAACAGGCTGAGAATCTCTTATTAGGTAGCCGTTTTGCTGTTCTGAGTCACTTATGCGATAGGATTTGGGTTTATACTCCAGGCAAATTACGTTCTCCAGAGGGAACGATAGAATCTAGCTCACCCTCGATGATCAATAGCGTTTGATCTAGTATCGCCTCGCAAGGCCTTTTCAAATTTCGGAAAAGATTTTACGACACCACCCCCGGTTTGATACCCGATGGGTTGGTGCAGATATATCATCTTACTGATATAGTTAGAATATAGTACTCACGCAGTTCCTTAGTTTCGAGAATACCATTAATATGTCCGCCATAGGTTGTGGCAAGCGTTGATGCAAATTTAGCTTGACTCAAAGATCGCATCGCCTATCACTAGCTCTATCAATCGTATTCTTAACTGATTAACTTGTTCCGCCATAGGCGCACATATTTTGGCCATTATATTAAAAAATCCCTAATCAATTATCACCAAATCCAGGTTCCCTATGGGAAGAATGATAAAGAATTTTACCTAGCATGTTGCACATCTACGCCTTTAGTCTAATTTCTAGCGGAAGGGTATGATACAGACCGTTACAACTTAGGCAATGTTAAACCATCAAAGGCGAGTAACCTATGCCTATGTTTAGCAGGGCTACAGCTATCACTATCTAGGTTTACATTCAGCAAGCGTTCCGCACCTTACAACAGGTTGGAATTGCTTCCTCTAACACACTGAACAGATAGAATATTTGCTCAACGGTACTTGGCACTACATTCTGCAATGGGTGCCCGATCCGTTTTAAAGATGCTGTTCAACTCTTTTCCATTACGGTGAAACCGCTCTCCCAACTCATGAGCTCTATCGATCAGTTCTTTATCAGCCCAAAGGGAGAGCAAAATGTACGAGCCGATAAGAATTGTTCATAGATTTACAATTATTAATATGATTATTTATGTTTTAGTGCTGTCGCAATCTATTCTATCACTTCGCTAGTTTCATATTAAGCACAGTACCTGACGCAGGCACTGTTGAATAGGCACACGGGAATGTGCCATACATTTGGCCTTCTTAAATCTTTTGTACAGGCTTGTATTCTACTGTGGACGGAGTGAAGTGAAATGGTTTTTAGTTTTTATTAGCGAGTGCTATCACTTTCAGTATTAGAATCTCAAACACATACGCAAGAATATCAATTATCTCACTGTTTCTGATATGCCATTCTCAATTATACTCAAACGTATAAATACCTCTATAGAAGAGTCTTAGCCGACTTCGCTTACAGAGCTTATTTAGTACGAATGTTATTTAAAATCCAACATGGCACGCACGATTCTGTATAGCTTTGGTTGCCAAAAAAAGGGTATGCAAAATACGTCCTAATTTTATTTTACTAAAATCTTTTCGAATACAGAAATGGAATACAACACCAACATCCTACAAGATCATATGTAGGCTACAGTAAACAACTCAACCCAGAACACTTTATGACACTTCTACAATTATACCTTTCTTTTTTTCGTAATCTATTTCACGCTTGCTAATCTGAGTAATGAAAGATTGTGACTTGAAATGAGAAACGGGCATTTTAATTGTATCAATCAGGCCGGCATGGCCTCACCTCCCTCTGGATAGAAACTCAGAGCGGCGCTACCCGATATTATCGATAGAGAAACAGATTTGCTGGTGACCAGGACCTCCCGTATTTCTACTAGTTTTTTACTGCTAGATAAGCATCTTCTTATTTATCAACACTACTGACATAGTCATTGTGGCTTTCCCTGATTGATTGCGTTATGTTCAGATATTGGATTGACATTCCTATAATGCTCAATCAAGGTTGGATATCCCTACAATACAGCAAAGTTATGTGCTGCTGAAAGCCTACTAGTTGAGCTGGTGAAAGATATTTTGCTAGGCATAGCTGGGTGCTTTTTAATGATTTTAGCCTTGTAGTCATTTTATCGGCCTAATATTGCTTCTGTCACTGGTGCAAAAAGTACAGACACTTAGGCTAATACCACATCTGTCTGCTTATGATGTACCACTTAGGCTAAATGATAACGCTATGCCTAATAATATCTTGGCGGGGAAATCCAAGCAAAGCTGATTAACGTCATAGGCTAGAGAAGCCGGTAAAGCATCACAAAAATCTCGTGATCGCTGGAATACAGCTGAAACCATATTAAATAACCCTTAATTTTTTTTGATCGCCCCCTTGAAGGAAGGTGGAATGCCCCAATCTGATATCTAACGTTGTCGGTAATGGCAACAAATCTGGTGAACATCCTAGATCCGATCAAAACCTTCTTATATACAGGAGTACATTTCATGAGCATTCGCCCATTACATGACCGCGTTATCGTCAAACGAAAAGAAGTTGAATCGAAATCTGCTGGCGGCATTGTGCTAACTGCCTCTGCAGCTGGTAAGTCTACTCGCGGTGAAGTAGTTGCAGTTGGGAAAGGGCGTATCCTAGATAACGGCAATATCCAACCGTTAGATGTGAAAGTTGGCGATACTGTAATTTTTAATGATGGCTACGGCGTAAAAGTAGAAAAGATCGACAATCAAGATGTGTTGATCATGTCCGAAAGTGACATTCTTGCAATTGTTGAAGCGTAATTGCGCTTTACCGTGTAAATTAATGAGTAAGGGAACCACCAATGGCAGCTAAAGACGTAAAATTCGGTAATGACGCGCGCGTAAAAATGTTACGTGGCGTAAATGTACTTGCTGATGCAGTAAAAGTAACCCTAGGCCCGAAAGGACGTAACGTAGTCCTAGATAAGTCTTTCGGGGCTCCCGCAATCACCAAAGATGGCGTATCTGTTGCTCGTGAAATTGAGTTAGAAGACAAATTCGAAAACATGGGAGCACAGATGGTGAAAGAGGTAGCTTCCAAAGCAAACGATGCCGCGGGAGACGGCACGACGACAGCAACCGTTCTAGCACAATCCATCATCACCGAAGGTCTCAAGGCTGTAGCAGCCGGAATGAACCCAATGGACCTAAAGCGCGGTATAGACAAAGGCGTTATTGCAGCTGTTGAAGAGCTTAAAAAACTCTCCATACCTTGTTCTGACTCCAAAGCAATCGCTCAGGTAGGCACCATTTCTGCAAACTCCGATGAAACCGTGGGTAAATTAATTGCAGAAGCAATGGAAAAAGTAGGAAAAGAAGGCGTTATCACCGTTGAAGAAGGCACAGGACTACAAGATGAACTAGACGTTGTCGAGGGAATGCAGTTCGACCGTGGTTACTTATCCCCTTACTTCATTAACAAGGCAGAAACCGGTTCTGTTGAGTTAGAAAGTCCGTTTATTTTGTTGGCGGATAAAAAAATATCCAACATCCGTGAAATGTTGCCAATATTAGAAACCGTGGCAAAAGCTGGAAAACCATTGTTAATTATCGCTGAAGATGTTGAGGGCGAAGCACTCGCAACCTTAGTAGTCAATACAATGCGAGGCATTGTGAAGGTAGCTGCGGTTAAAGCACCTGGCTTTGGCGATCGTCGTAAAGCTATGCTGCATGATATTGCAACCCTGACAGGTGGTACTGTTATCTCTGAAGAGATTGGCCTAGAACTAGAAAAAACTACGCTAGAAGACTTAGGACAAGCAAAGCGCGTGGTGATCAATAAAGACACGACAACCATTATTGATGGTATGGGAAATGAAGCAACCATCAAAGGCCGCGTTCACCAAATCCGTCAACAAATCGAAGAAGCTACTTCCGATTATGATCGCGAAAAACTCCAGGAACGAGTCGCCAAACTAGCTGGCGGAGTTGCCGTTATCAAAGTTGGTGCAGCAACTGAAGTTGAAATGAAAGAAAAGAAAGCCCGGGTTGAAGACGCGTTGCATGCAACTCGTGCTGCCGTAGAAGAAGGTGTAGTTGCTGGCGGTGGCGTCGCACTAATCCGCGTTGCAGGTAAAATTACTAACCTGAAAGGCGATAACGCAGATCAAAATGTTGGCATCAAAGTTGCACTGCGCGCAATGGAATCCCCACTTCGCCAAATAGTCATTAATGCCGGTGAAGAAGCTTCTGTGATCGCTAATAACGTTAAAGCGGGTGAAGGAAGCTACGGTTATAATGCTTACTCTGAAGAGTATGGCGACATGATCGCAATGGGTATCTTAGATCCAACAAAAGTAACTCGTTCTGCTCTCCAATATGCGGCTTCTGTGGCTGGGCTAATGATTACCACTGAATGCATGATTACCGATCTACCAAAAACTGATTCGCATGATTCAGGCAGCGGTGCTGGTATGAGTGGTATGGGTGGTGGTATGGGTGGCATGGGTGGCATGATGTAATCACCCCATTTTGAGTGTATTATAAACCCTGCCAAACCTGGCTTGAGTTCAATAAAATTATCACTCCACCCTGTGGACAGATTGTTCACAGGGTTTTTTATTGTGAAGACATCAGCATCAACCAGCACTCTGCGATTATAAATAATTTTATTGATTTTAAACTAATACACCGCAATATAGATCAAGCATTGTGAGTCGTTTATCCGTTGTGCTGCTGTTAAAATTACAACACTTCTCATAAACTCACTACTATCAGGCAGAAGTGGGTATCTGCTGGTAGGTGTTACGGATAAACACTTATCACTTTTACAAGTGATAAGGATAATTAGGAATTGACTGTCTAACAAACGCGTTGATAACCGGAAACGCTATATAAAGTGGGAAGAATCTAAAATAGAACTTGAAGCACATTTATCCAACTTTCTCAAACTTAGTTATCCCAATATTCTTAATACCGTTAATAAAGAAGAGAGTGGCTAAAGATGGATAAAGTGTAAATCAACTTAGAGTAGATCTTTCTTTTATTCATTTGGAAAATTTTAATTTTTGATCTATTATTATGGGATGATACGATAACCTGGCATTATACATTTTAAAAAACCTAGTATTGCCTATACTAAATACTCAACAATTACTCTTTCCTATTCAGCGTAGTTTAATCTTGCATTAGATTTAGATCGAGCAGAATTTTGCTCGGTTTTCCGATCACTTCTCGCGCCAGGCGCGGCACCAGATAACCAGAAACTTTACTCAGAAGTGCCTGCATAATAGTCCGGGCTTCGTCGTCACTCACAATAAAATGCGCTGCTCCCTGTACCTTATCCAGCATATGGATATAGTAGGGAAGAATACCAGCATCAAATAGCGCATTGCTTAACGCTGCTAACGTGTCTGCGTTATCATTGATACGGCGCATTAATACACTTTGATTGAGTAGCTTTACCCCGCCATGGATCAATTGAGCCATGGCGGTCTGCAGTTCTCGGCTAATCTCATTAGCATGGTTAATATGAGTGACTATCAGCACCTTTAGGCGCGATTCTGAGAGCAATTGACACAAGTCGTGCGTAATACGGGCCGGGATCACTACCGGCAACCGAGTATGAATACGCAATCGACTTAAGTGCGGGATACTCGCTAACTTACTGATAAGCCATCTCAATTCATGGTCTTTCGCCATCAGGGGCTCACCGCCAGAGAAAATAATTTCATCAAGTTCAGGATGTTTGCGGATATAATGTAGCGCTTGAGACCAATTAGCCTTGTTTCCCTGATTGTCCTGATAGGGGAAATGGCGGCGGAAGCAGTAGCGACAGTTAACTGCACACCCCCCCTTAACTAGCAGAAGTACACGATTTCGGTATTTGTGAAGCAGCCCAGGCACTGCGCTCCGCTGTTCATCCAGCGGATCTGTACTAAACCCGACACTGTTAATGAATTCTTCTTTAACAGTGAGAACTTGACGCAGCAAGGGATCATTAGCATCCCCCGGCCGCATTCGCGCAACAAATGATCGCGGCACTCTTAATGCAAAGAGTCGTCGAGCATCAAGCCCCTGCGAAAGCTCTGGATGTGTGCTCAATGACAAAGCCCGCAATAATTCATGAGGATTAGTAATAGCATTAGCAAGCTGCTCTAACCAATCTTCCCTGTAGCCTGTATTTTTTGTTGAAAAATATGCCATTTTAATTGAGCTACCAGCTCAAATCCTTAGAGGGTTATCATGACGACTTATTCTAGCAACAATTTCCGTCCGGGTCTTAAAATTGTTTTCGAGGGTGAACCTTATGCTATCGAGTCAAGCGAGTTAGTTAAACCTGGAAAAGGCCAGGGATTTTCCCGCGTAAAAATGCGTCGTTTATTAACTGGCATGCGCGTGGAAAAAACCTTCAAATCTACCGATTTTTGTGAAGTGGCAGACATTATTGATACCAACATGACCTATCTGTACAGAGGCGATGATTTTTATCATTTTATGCACCCTGAGACTTTTGATCAGTATCAGGTTGAAGCAAAAATCGTCTCTAATGCGGCCAAGTGGCTCCAGAGTAATTCAACATGCATTATTACTCTGTGGAGCGGGCGTCCTATCGCTGTGCAGCCACCAAATTTCATCGAATCAGAAATCACTAATACCGATCCAGGGCTGAAAGGAGATAGTGCCAGTTCAGCTAGCAAACCAGCAACCTTGCGTACGGGTTCTGTAATTAAAGTGCCATTATTTATCCAGATTGGCGAGGTTGTCCGTGTTGACACCCGTACTGGAGAGTACGTCTCGCGAGTTAAACAAATCTCAAACTAACAAGAACAGATGTACCCGTGTTTTTTATTAACCCTGCTTCAGGGTGGCAGATCCCACATCATTTGGAAATATGTTGGCCTGCATCGCCTGATAAATACTTATATTCTGTAGTGTGTCAGTCGGCTTAGCGGTTCTGTCGGAAATATTGAATCTGTATCACTTACAGAAAGATAAGATAAGCAGATATATGAACATCAGACATCAAATGACTATACGTGACAGCCGACTTCTTTCACCCAGTCCCAACCTGGTATCAGCATCAGGGCACTAATCCAACTACTTTCTGCAGTTCAGTATGTGCCCACTCAAGAGCTTTACAAGCAGTGCCCAGCTCATTTAGAGCTGGGCGACCGTCTCCGGCTACTTTAATGATCTAACCTAGAGGTTAAGCTATTAATCCTAAAAAGGTGCTGTAAGCAGCACACCCGACTTACTTAAACTTTAAACAGTTTAAGACGCCGCTTATTATCTTAAGGAAGCATTATTAGGGAAACAAACCGAATAGACCACCCATTGACAAAGTATTGCCCCCCCCAATGTATCACACCATTTATGAACTAGTTTCCTTTATTAATACTTATCTTAAAGTGTTTTGGTATTAGTTAAAACACCTCTAACCTTCAGTTATTTAACTGCTAATAGAATTATCATCGACGTAATATAAACCAGTAATATTGCTCCTATCCAATACAATAAAATCTTGCCTACATAGGCATCTCCTATGCGGTATAGACTTGCATATTGCTTGTATAGGTGATTATAACGATACTATTCTTAGACACACCGCACTAATATCACCAATATCAGCAGCCTGTTCCTTATTTTTATCAGTGTTTACCTAAAGTTGATAATAAATTCAAAGGCTAGTAGAGCTACCTGACTCGATTAAGAGAAAAGTGCTTATAAGATCTTGATCTGAATCAAGACAGCCATACCAAGAATCATTACCGCGCTAAAAACGCGTATCCCTAGCTCGTCAATAGATATTTAAGTCATTCTGAGTATGATGGATACGTTGCTGATCAAATGATATAGCAAGAATAATCAGCACCAATATGCATAATAACCCCTTCACGGGGTTGGAAAAGACGGCCGCACTTTCATAGCGAAAAACTTCACCGGAGAGCACTTCTGACAATCGAACCATTCCGACAGGCAACACCATAGTAGGCTCCACCCATCCTACTTTAAGATACCACTAGCATAAGCAATCCAAAAATAATTACCTTATTAAAATATTCATATGAACGATGTTCATATTTCTTTATATTTTATCATAATTATAATTAAAATTAAACGCCTGTGTAGGGTCACGACCCATAGATCCTATAAGAATTCACATTGGCCCATAACTGCACTCCTAACCACGATATGGGCAAATTACTTCTTAAACTATATGTTAGTAACTCACATTGACCGTATGACGCCAACCAAGCCACTACTCAAGGCTTTATATCGTTGGCACTCTAGTTGACCGAAACGGAATTATAACTGACCATTCAACCATGCACTCCGCAACACTAATTGATGCATACCTTCAGTATAATAATAGTCATGCGAATACCTCTCTATAGCCGTTAAATTTAGTAAGATAGATGTCTTCTTTATGCCAGTATTAAAAAATTAGAAGATGGAAAGCGCCGGCTTAAAAATCTATATAGGCAATCGGAAAGCTGAAATTATTCATGAAACTTTAGAAAAAAAGTGATAATCTATGACCTTGGACAGAGTTGCTCTAGCAGCATTATCATGATCTAAAAGATCAGCATTCGCTTGTACTAACAACTTACTGTTGTGATTGCTAGCCCTTAGCGTGATCAACGCGAAATAGCATGAGGGGAGTTCAAGCCATACTGAACTAGTGGCTGCATCCATAATAGTCACCATAAACATATTTGTTTATATGTATTTTATATTTTCGTAATATACAAGACTTTCTATGCACCTAAAAACAGTATTCATTATTGGCTGATCGATTTACTAAATATGTAATCAAGCTAAAACGCCAAATAAGGGACACTAAAAACCGCTACGCGTACCCGAACTAGTAATCCATACTAGCGATAGATATCATGCACGAATATCTATTAGTGTTTCTTTCAGAACGGTTACTCAATATAAAGAACGCCTTATAGGCAATTATGATGCGTTATTACCCGGTAGCAAGCTCGTTAATAACCCGTATCTATTCATAAAACATTGAAGGAAGGAGCACCTTTCGTTCTGCCTAATCAGAAACAAAAATACCTATGATACAATCATATTATCAATCTATCATTCATGGATTAAGATCAACTTCATGCAGATCGCCCACACAAGAATCCCTTGTGTGGATCGGAAACCGTCACGACACGTTCTATATTAGATGAAAACCTAATTTATCATTAAATGCATCACGAGCTCTTCCCACGCGGCAGGAAGATCTAGTATAAAGTGATGCACGATATAAGGTCATACGTCGACCAGTCTTTCTATGCATCACACGAAAGACAGTATTGAATAAGGTTCAATATTGCAGAGTAGGTTATAGCTCATCACTTTGATTTTTAGTGACTCTCTGACTCATTTTACCTCCTTGTATTTCGCTTGTATATATCCAGATTCACCACCATAAACGCATTCTACTAATAATGACCTGGTCATTTTACATAGTTGTACTGTATGTATTATACTCCTTTTTATGTATAAATAGCAATGTTCCACTTAAAAATTTAGATTGGCATATTCGGTTGAGCGGGCTTCAATAGGCTGAAGCGCAGCACGTGATTCTTTAGGATTAATATCCGGTATATTTGGCATGCACTCGGAAATATTCAATTAGTCTCCTAACTGAATGCGACATAGCAAAACTGTATTGAATACAGTGATGTTTTCAGTGATTGTGACCCATGTGAAGTGCTCTTAAAATTACGCTAACTTATACATAGTTTGTGCATTAGATCTATAATCGGTAGATAGCGTCTCTTTACTTTATCGATAAAGTAATTTCATCGCAATTATTCGATAATTCAACTATCTGCTTGTCTTATCATTTTTAGTTAGATCTGAATATTGTACGCTTCGCTTTAAGATTTAAATAAACTACTAATAGTTGACAAGCTTTTCAAACCAGCATTAGAGTATGTTCAATGTCGACCTTTCAAAGTCAGAAACTTAATCCACGCATTAAGACCAAAGCGGTGCTATCGTGAAACAATAGCAGGTCACGCATTAACTTCGAACAACTCTCATGACAGGTCAAAAGGTGTAGTTAGTGTGTTAACATCATCTATTGTATCGCGGACAGTTGAAAGGACTGTGCCTGATTCTGCTGTTACGGGATTAATACCGAGCTATCCTTCAGACTGACCTTAGTCTGATAGTAGACTCGCTAGTCACTTTCCCTACTCCTATCACGAAGACCTAATCCATTAAATAGCGTAAAACGGGACAAGAGTGCGAACAATAGACAATTCGTGCTAGAATGATTTTAAGACTTGATCACAACCCACAGCCCGCATATTTGTACTTAACTTCATCTAGTTCTTTCTTTTTCGTTGCCTTTATCCATAGATTCTAGTCAGGATCCTGGTGCATCGGAAAGCTATTTTTTCCCTGCCTGCACCCTGCAGAAATCATGATGCTGTGACCTGTCAGATAAATGAGGTGGTCTTCTAAGCATTCGATATCACGGGATGATGTCAAGATCGTGGACCTGTATAGCAATGGCATCATTAGTCATGATGCCAGCTATTTACATAATAAAAATAAAGGAACTATTACGACGAATGCCGTTATAATGAAAGAATTGCCAAGCATCACCAATGGGTGACTTATAGAATCTTCATGGCAATTAAGCCACGATCCTACCACCTCATCTACTAAATACCTAATCAACAATATTCTGCGAGACGCAGCATCTCCCACCATTTATCAAGATCTGAAGTAAGATATACAGCATATCGAATACGATCGTATCGCCGGGAACTGCGCGAGGCCAATTTGCTGCCAACAAACAGTCTATATTGCCCGGTTCTACCTCTTTAGGCCTCAATAGGCAGCTCTACTAGTCTAGTTTGATGATGTCCATCGGGCTAGTACAGGGCAGTGCTAACCAACTAGATTTTTCTCAGAAAGCCAATGACCCCAAAACCGGCATTACAGACAAGGCATTAACAGTACTGTAATCCGGAGTGATAAAATCGGAACCGTCTTCGGAAGCGACCGTACACCTTCATATCAGGCACTTTATAGATTAGAAAAATTTCACCTTGGAGATTAACGTTCTCTACTCGAGTTTAAAACGTTCTATTACAACAGGTTGTTCTAACCCTAACAAGATCAGGACTCACAGTGTGCACTTAATTACTTTAATCTTCTTCTAAGAAGAGTATATTCCACATTTTAGTGAAATGCTTCGAATGTTAATTCATAACACTTCTTAAGTGAAGGTATATCCAACCAGTGTATGCAGAATGCGCTACACCTAAAAGCCAGAAAGAAAAGTTAATATAATCGATTATTTTATTAATTACCTGTCCATGAGGGGATCTTTAGCATGCGTCCACATTAATTCTGAGTTTGTTAGTGTGAACCCTCCCACACAGATCAATGATTTATTTATGTGATTTAATACGAGAAAACTTCATCTCCTTTTAATTTCGGAGTAATAAACATGAGTGAAACGGAAAGATGGCAACCAAGTGCACCGATCAGTAATTTATTAAAACGCGCCAAAATACTGGCTGAAATTCGCCGGTTTTTCGAGGATCGTGGGGTGCTAGAAGTGGAAACCCCCGCCATGAGCCAAGCTACGGTGACTGATATTCACCTATTCCCTTTCCAGACACAGTTTATCGGCCCGGGATCGGCGGACACGCTTACCCTTTATATGATAACCAGCCCAGAATACCATATGAAGCGCTTGCTAGCTGCGGGTAGTGGTGCTATCTATCAGTTAAGCCGGAGTTTCCGTAATCAAGAGGTAGGCCGCTATCACAATCCGGAATTCACCATACTGGAATGGTACCAACCTCACTACGACATGTGGGGGATAATGAATGAAGTTGACGATCTACTTCAACGACTTTTAGATTGCACTAGCGCGGATTGCCAGTCTTATCAACAATTATTCCTGCGGCACTTGGATATCGATCCGCTTGTGGCAGAGAAAGCAAACTTGCGCGCAGTAGCAGCCACGCTTGATCTGGATAATATTTCCTCTCTTGAGGAAGATCGTGACACTTTACTACAACTACTGTTCACCATTGGTGTAGAACCGCACATTGGCCGTAACAAACCAGCTTTTGTATACCACTTTCCGGCAAACCAGTCGGGATTAGCAGAGATCAGCTCCGAAGACAACCGGGTGGCAGAACGTTTTGAGGTATACTTCAAGGGCATAGAACTAGCGAATGGATTCCAGGAGCTCACTGATCACTTTGAACATCGGCAACGATTTCACCAAGATAACCGTAAACGCGGCTGCCTAGGCCGGCCCCAGTACCCAATTGACAATAATTTTATGGATGCCCTGCAATACGGTATACCACCATGCTCCGGTGTGGCGTTAGGCGTCGACAGGTTGGTGATGCTGGCGCTAGGCGCAGAGAGCATTAGTGATGTCCTCGCCTTCCCAGTAGCACGCGCCTAAAAAAGCTTTGTCAAATAACAAATAGTCCGCATTTTATAAGCGACAACCGGAAGTTAAGGATAATTTACAAGACCGGGTAATTGCAGTTGTGTTAAATAGTCACTCTAGTGAAAATCCGACGCAATCCAGCCACCTGACACCTGATGTTACTGAACCATCTTTTAGCTGTATATGAGTTACAGGTTACCTGAGTCGCGCATTCCTTTATGTTGAGGTCTGCAAGACGGCATGTGATCACTATGAGTTAACTCCGATAGTGGCTCGCTTCGTACCTGGAATGGCGGGTATGGTAGGGTAATTCCGTGCTGACGATACCCGGAAAGGATTAATTGGTGAATTTGATGGCGTAAAGGCATCCGATGGCCCATCTCAGCGGCATAGATACGCAATTCGAAGATCTGAATTCCTTTTTGCAGATCGACTAGATACACTTCCGGTGCTGGATTCTCTAACACCAGCGAACAACGTGCAGCAGCGTTGCTAAGGATCTTGGTCAGCTCTTCGGTATTGGCATTGCCTGGGCCTGGCACGGTCAACACAACGCGAGTTAAAGTGTCCGATAGCGACCAGTTGATAAATTGCTCGGTGATAAATGCTTTATTTGGGACAATAATCTCTTTGCGATCCCAGTCCGAAATAGTCGTAGCACGGGTATTGATCTTGGTAACACTCCCAGTTAAATCACGGATCGTTACCGTATCACCAATACGGATCGGTTTCTCAACTAAAATAATCAGACCAGAGATAAAGTTCGAGAAGATTTCCTGCATACCGAAGCCTAACCCTAGACTAAGCGCAGTAACCACCCATTGAAGCTTCGACCATTCGATGCCAATCCAGGAGAAGCTTAGTACGGCGCCAAACAGCAGAAGAAGATATTTGGTAATCGTGGTAATAGCGTATCCGGTACCTGGCGTCAGATCAAGATGTTGCAGGACAGCCAATTCCAATAGTGCCGGTAGATTACGCACTAACTGCATGGTGATAATCAACACGAAAATGGCGATTAACACGGCACCCAAGGTGATTGGGTGAACAGCTTCAACACCATTAACCATTGATATAACATCCCACAGTGAGATATTTCCTAGAAAAGCAAAAGCGGAGTGAATCTCGGACCACAAAACAAGTACTGATACAAGCGCGATCATCGTTAGGATTGAGCGTACCAACTGCAACGATTGAGCACTTATGGCGTCCAGGTTAAGCTCTGAATCATCCATATCCATCACCCCTTCAATACCACTCGGTGTATGCGGTGTTTCTTCTTCACCACGGGTTCGCTGCGCCAGCATGTCGGCACGCCGCTGTTTAGCACGCTCAAAAGCGATACGGCGCCGCTGGATCAACATCCACCGGCGGATAATTTGATAAACTACCAGTAGAAAAAACCAGATCGCTACCGAAGTTTCTAACCGTGCTAACAATGCCTGCGAGGTAGCCAAATAGCCAACGCTAGCGGCTAGCACTGCTAACAAGGGTGCGGATAACAGTAGCCCCCACAGCGCGCTATTGACCATTGTGTCGCCGGGACCTTTTTTGTCGAGATGCAGCGGGATGCCAGCACCTTTTAAACTATTGGTTATTATACTAAGTGCCAGACACAGTAAGATGAAGCAAAGCCGGCACAAAGTATTGGTAAATTCACGTTCTTTCAGGCTATCAAAGGTGATTAAAGCCATCAGTAATGGCACGATAAGCCAGATCGACATCTTGTAGTAGCGCATGGCTAATGACACCTGTTTCGCTGGCCAGCGAAAGTGCACGATAAACAGCCCTTGCGGATGGGCGAAAGCGGCGCAGATCATGCATACCCACAAGATCGGTAGGGTGGCGGTGACCCCCTTACCGATCGCCTCTGCAACAGGGTAGTTCCAAGCATTCTGCAAGCCAAAGCCGAGCGCTGCCCATAGTACAGGCAATGGTAGCGCGACAAGAATCGACCAAAATACCGTACGCATCGTCAGGGAGAACTCATCTTGAGTGACTTTACCAACTCGGCTACTCGCGCGAGCCAGAAATGCATGATAATGCTTCCGTGAGCTGATGCTAAAAATGACAAGTAATAAGGCACCAAAGATGGGGATCAGCGTTTCTCGATTACTCACCATCATCATAAAGGCACCACCAAGCTGCGCTAGCGTATCTAGCGACAACAAACGTGTCAAATCCTGTGCAACAGTCAGAGGATAGGACAGACTGACAGGATTAACGTTCGGCACCCAAAATAAATAACGATGGGCAGCGTCGCGAATTTCATTCAATGCTTCAATTAACTGAGTGTTGGCGATTTTTAGCTTGGTTAGTTCGATGATTTGGGTATCACACCCGGATAGTAGCGAATTAAGCAATTCACGTTGAGTACGCAGTTGCGCATCGCCGATACGTCGCTCAGTATTAGTTAGCTCACTACCATCGTCACGCTTGAATTGATATTGCGTTAGTTTCTCTAACTGATTTTCAAACCGCAAACGCTGTACGCGTAACTGCACCATATCACCATCTAACTGCTGCGGTTTGGGCATATCTGGCAACGTTGCTACTTGAGCTCGAAGGGTTTCGCCTAATACCGATGAGGAACCTAGCCATTGTGCCTGCTCCACGATAGTACTAAGGGCCTGACGCACTTGCAAGGTGTGTGCGGCGGCCTGCCGTTGTTGGGAGGAGATTATATCCATACGCTGTGCTTGATGATTCAGCGCAGTAGAAAGGGAACGGTTCATATACAACTGTTCACTAATGCTTTTTGGTAGGTTGCCGTTTTTCTCCGCCAACTGTTCGGTTTTTTCCAAGGCTAGTTCAGCTTTCCGTTGGTGCTGTGCAATGAGGTTATTACGTAATAACACCAGCTGAAGATCATATTTCTCATGACGCTTTTTATAAAGCTCAGCTCGCATCCGCGCGAGTTCTTGCCGGTTTTTAGCCGACAATTGCGCCAGTTCTAGCTCATGTACCTTGGCTTTCCGTGCGGCGGCTTCTGACTGTAAGAGTAGCAGTGCTGCTTGAGCATATTCGGTAGTGGAGTAAGCTTGCAAGCGCCGCTGTACTTCGGTTAGCGCTCTATGAGCGTCGGTTTGTTGTTTCAGATTTTGGCCAATGGAATCGCTAATTTCCCGCGTACGCTCCTGTTCTTGTTGCAGCAACCGTGCCTGCTCTAACAGTAAGCTACTAATCTGTAAGATCTGCTGTTCTAGCACGTGAGGCGGCAAATTATCACTATTCTGTAGGACTTTAGTATTTTCCAACACTAACTGATGACGCAATTCCAGCATCATCTGCGGAAAATCATCGATGACCCGCTGATATTGTTCAGACCGTGCCATCGACTCTTTACGCTCCGCGAGCAAGTTCAGAGCACTATGCAGCGTTTCGATTGTTTCTAACTGATTCGAGTTATGCTTGTTAGCCTCTACCTGTTTCAACTCTTGCTGAATCTGAGATTCAGTGGGCACCGGAGCAGCTAACACCTTGTGAAACACTAAATGGGCAATCACTAGTGTGATAATTAAGCGCACAGTGTTAATTCCTTTAAATCTTAGGTAATTCATTCGTAGCTAACATAGTTCGGATTTCGGCAAAAGCCTCGCCCATACGGCTGATGCTGCCGTGATTTAACTGTGGTGCGAACTGCACTGCTTCTGCAGTAAACAGGTTAATCACTGTAGACCCAAGTTTAAATCGGCCCATTTCAGCACCTTTTTCTAATTCAATTACCTCTTCCTCACCCCTTACAGGATAAATCCAGCGTTTGATAATGCCGTCACGGGGTGGTATAATTGTACCTGCCCAGAGAGTCTCTATGCTACCGACAATGCTGGCACCCACTAAAATTTGCACCATTAACCCTATAGCGGTATCAAACACGCAGATCACACGTTCGTTTCGCGCAAATAGGTTTGAGACATGAGCGGCTGTCAGCGGATTAACCGAAAACAAATCGCCGGGCACATATATCATCTCGCGCAGCACACCAGTACAAGGCATATGTACACGATGATAGTCGTGTGGGGCCAAATAAATATTAGCAAATAAGCCGTTTCGGAAAGCTTCAACTAAAATAGGCTGACCAGCCAGCAGTGCTTCCAAACTATATTCATGACCTTTAGCCTGAAAAATTTTGTCACCGTGGATTGATCCGAGCTGGCTAATGGTGCCATCAACAGGTAGAGCAAGCCAGTTTGTATCACCAATAATTGGGCGCGCGCCTTCACGTAGCGCACGTACGAAGAAATCGTTAAAGGTGACGTAAGAGGTCAGATCTGGATTTTTTGCTAACTGCATATCTACACCATAATGCTGGACAAATATTTTTACGACTAATTTGGTCAACCATCCGCCTTCTTTACCTGCCCCCCAGCCAGCCAGCCGAGTTAGTAGCAGCTTTGGCAACCAATTCTGTAATTTAATCTTGATATTCTGTAGCAAATGCACCTCTTGAATAATAAATGCTATTGATTGTTGTATTGCTTACCCGGCATCAATCTTGCTCGCGATAATCGACCCACTGAATTAGTGAAATTTTCATATCCCCTTAATTACCATAGTATTTCTAACCCACAGTGATCATTATTAAAACCTTCTTCCGCGATATCACATTGCTTGATCGCTGCAAAGATACTACAACCTGTATTGCTGTCATGACGACAGCCGCTATATTTAGAAGCGCCTCAGCAATTATGAAATTCAAAAAACTCGAGTGATTTATTACACCGCCAGATACCGCAGATGCAATTCTTTTCACCTCCTAAGCATAGAACACACCCCTATAAAGAAAATGGTATAAGTGTTCTGCAAATTTCGCATCGGCAATTTCTGCCATCTTTCGCTTCAACGTCAACGGCCATCCAAACCCAGTTGACCACACAACTGTCTTGCAATTCCCCATCTAGAAATCACCTAACCCTAATTTATTATTAACGTAATTTGGTCGACCCTGATGGTGTACCTGCATCCGGTGTTGTTGAGATGAGGAGAGTTGTCATTAATCACTACGCCTTACATAGATCTTTGAAATCTACTATATAGCTTTTTATATTAAGGCAGCAGCAGAGTTAGCTTGTTTAGTCCCCTAGTTACTGGCTTAACCAAGCTTCTAGAAATTTGTATTTCCGCACTTTACGGAGTATGAAATGCATGCGGTATACATCGCTAATAGCGAAAAAAAGACTATGATACATCTTTTTATATTAAAAAATCGCTGTAACCCGCCTATGTGAACGAATAGCGGAACAACTCTTATATTCTTTATCTTTCTAATTTTAAGCAGGAAATAGCATGAAAGGAAACGAAAACAATCTAATTTGGATCGATTTAGAGATGACTGGTCTAGACCCAGAATATGACCGAATTATTGAGATTGCCACCCTAGTCACTGATGCCAATTTGAATATTTTATCCGAAGGGCCAGTATTCGCTATACATCAATCTAACGAACAACTAAGTCTAATGAATGACTGGAATATGCGCACCCACATGGGTAGTGGGCTCATGGCACGAGTTCAGGCTAGCCATGTTGACACTCGTGCTGCTGAGATGGCCACTATCGCCTTCCTACGTCAGTGGATACCAGCGGGTAAATCGCCTATTTGTGGGAACAGCGTAGCCCAAGATCGATCTTTCCTGTGCCGCTACATGCCTGAACTTGAGGCTTACTTCCACTATCGGTACCTAGATGTCAGCACCTTGAAAGAGCTAGCGCGCCGTTGGAAACCGGAAATTCTAAACAATTGGAAGAAGAAGAGTGCCCATCGTGCAATAGATGATATTCGCGAATCAGTCTCTGAACTTGCGTATTATCGCGAGCATTTTATTCAGCTATAACAGCTATAATCGTTGCGCTACAACGACCATTTTTATCTCTGAATTTAGCGATTTGATGTTTATGAAAGTGAGCAAGAAACATATTGCTATTTAGACGTTCCTGACAAATGATTGCTCGTATACTAATCACCCTTACCAATAAATTCATTAAGGTTGTCATCAAGACCCTGCCCAGGAATAACTTAGTTGCTAGATAACTACTTTAACAAAGTTAGCATCCTCAGTTTGGATATTATCCTTCACTCTAGAATTTTCCAGCTCTATGCAGCGCTTCCTAGAGTGAGAATTTATTTCATTTATACCCTGTGTGTGAGTGTTCTGAACTAACTGATCCACAGATCATCTATATAATCCCAAGTCTAGTGGACCTATATTGAGAAAAGCGCATTAATGAGCTGGATTTATAATCAGATTTATATAAAAATATTACATCGATTAGTTAGCCTTTCATTAACAGTTAAAAGATCACGCCTTGTGATTTTTATCCATTAATCTATAAACAGATAGGCTTCGCTTCCCTATTCATAGGTTCGTAATTCTCTTTAAATACCTAATCACTTTTTGTAGGTCGTATTAAGCTTTCCCCTATGCTATCACCTAGGCTCTAGGATTTACGTAGGGAAAGGAGAACTTTACTTGTGATTTAACAACCATCATACACTGAACTTGCCGGAATTAAATCCTCAGAAGCCTCAAGTATCCAGTGATCAACTAGTATGCCAAAAGCTATGCTTGTTAGCATATAACAACACTTGCTAACCTTGTTAAGGTATAAATACAAAGAGTAAGGAACCCGTTAGCACTAGATTTATTTCCATACATCCTCGATTTTGTGAATCCTAAGTGGATAACATAGACTATATCACATGAAAGCAAACGTTTTACCTCTGACGGATGAAGAAGCGACTGTCGCAATAGGTTATGCCTTGGCAAAAATCTGCGATCGCACTAGCGCAATTTATCTTCACGGTGATCTTGACGCAGGTAAAAGCACTTTCTGCCGTGGGTTTTTACAATATTTAGGCTATCAAGGGATAATTGAACGCCCCACTTTCACCCTTGTGAAACGATATACCCTACATCCGCTTACGCTCTATCACTTTGTTCTGTATCGATTAGCCGATCCCAACAAACTCCAGTTTATTGGCATTTGCGATTATTTTATGCAAAATGTCATTTATCTGGTTAAATGGGCGCAGCAGGGCTGGCATATCCTGCCAAAAGCGGATCTTTCCCTGTACCTTAGCTACTATAATCAGGGAAGCAAAGCAAAGATTCAGGCGATGTCCTCTTATGGTAACCAGCTTATAGCGCGTATCTACGGGCAATAGGGATAACGCCGTAATGATGTATGCGTCAAGAACACTTATCTTAATTCCCTTAATTGCCGTGCTGTGTGCATTAGGTACAGTCAGCGCACTTGGCGCGTCTACGTTATCAACTATTGACGTATCTAATAGCCACCGTAGCGCAGTACTTTCTGTTCGCTTTAATAGCGAACCAAGCTATGCTTTTTTCTCTCTTCATAGGCCAGAGAGGTTAGTGGTGGATATTCACCAGAAAGGCAAGGCCGCTGGCCTACCCCGGCACTTTAGTAGCCAACATCTAATAAACAACATTCGTTCTAGTGCACCCAAAAATAAGCAGAGTATCCGTCTAGTCCTCGATTTAACACAGCGGACCAAAATCAGAGTGGCTATTCGGAAGCACGGCAGGGCTCATATCGTGATATTCACACTTCGTGCTGAGAACAGTACTAACGCGACTTTGATACATAAGGCTACTAGAACTGCTAGTGTCAAGATAAAACCACCACAAAAAGCGCTGATAGCGGAAAATGTCGCTCACGCTTTTACTAAAAAGTCTAACTTAAGCTCCGGTATCACAACGAGAGTTAAACCGCGTAGCAAGCATATTGCGGCTACTGATTACGATCGGGTCGTGGTGGTAATCGACGCCGGACACGGTGGGCCAGATCCCGGGGCTATTGGCCAGCATGGTCTAAAAGAAAAGAACGTCACCATCGCTGTCGCCCGCCGTCTGCATGCATTGCTGAACAATGATCCACAGTTCAAGGCAGTGTTGACACGTAACGGCGATTACTTTATCTCGGTAATAGGGCGTTCCGATATGGCACGCAAACAAAATGCTAACATGTTGGTTTCAATCCACGCTGATGCCGCCCCTAACCACAGCGCTACCGGAACATCGATTTGGGTATTATCCAATCGACGCGCCAACAGCGAAATGACCGGTTGGCTTGAACAGTACGAAAAACAGTGTGAACTACTCGGTGGCGCTGGGGATATGTTAGCCAATAGCCAGTCCGATCCTTATCTAAGCCAAGCAGTCCTAGACTTGCAATTTGGTCATTCACAGCGCGTAGGTTATGACGTGGCTCTTAAAGTGTTACAACAGTTGGAACACGTAGGTTCAGTGCACAAACGAAGACCAGAACACGCCAGCCTTGGAGTGTTACGCTCACCAGATATCCCATCGCTCTTGATAGAAACAGGCTTTATCAGTAATAAACAGGAGGAGCGCCTCCTCAGCAGCAGCGCTTATCAAAATAAAATTGCGGGGGCCATCTATAATGGCCTGCGCAATTATTTCTTAGCACATCCACTGAAAGGCCCGCCAAAGATAAAAAGAGGAGCGCTTAGGAATTTAGCTGACAAGAGTAGAAGCCTAGGCTTCATCACCTAGGTACATATGTTTAAGAACTCGGTACAGTTATCTAGTATCTCAGATAACTATCATACCCCCTGAAAGTGTTCGGCTCATTCAACACTTACAAAAGATAATAGTGAGATTTTTTAACACAGTAAAGCCAAGCCTATCATAACAATAGCCAATTTCTCGATCTGTAAGGAAAAACTTCTAGAGACAAACTATTCAATATTATAATGACCCCAGGGGCATATCCCCTCAGCTACTATAGCTGCTCAATAGCTTTATTATATTAAAATTAATGCCATGAAATAGATTAATAAATTTAAATCGGACGTTCTGCGCTGGGTCAAAGACTGAATATACTGAGGGCCTAGCGTCATCATCATCCATCACAGGAGTAAATATGCATATCCAGCGGTTACCACCACAACTTGCAAACCAAATCGCCGCCGGAGAAGTTGTCGAACGGCCAGCTGCTGTTGTGAAGGAACTTCTAGAAAATAGCTTAGATGCTGGAGCAACTTGCATTGAAATCAATATAGAACGCGGTGGCGCCAAGTTAATCCGAGTTCGTGATAACGGCTGTGGCATTAGAAAAGATGATCTTGTGCTGGCTTTATCCAGACATGCCACCAGCAAAATCAGCACTCTTAATGATCTGGAAAACATCATTAGTCTTGGTTTCCGAGGCGAAGCACTGGCAAGCATCAGCTCTGTTTCTCGGTTACGTCTTACTTCACGTACTGCCGAACAGACTGAAGCATGGCATGCTTATGTTGAAGGCTGCGATCAGAATGTGACGCTTAAACCGGGTGCACATCCAGTCGGCAGCACCCTAACAGTACTGGATCTTTTTTACAATACTCCGGCACGACGCAAGTTCATGTGTACAGAAAAAACCGAATTTAATCATATTAATGAAATAGTACGACGTATAGCATTATCACGATTTGATGTAGAGTTCAACCTTATTCATAATGGCAAGCTAGTTCACCAGTATCGACAAGTGAAAGAGAAAAATCAGTATGAGCTACGGCTTCTCAGCATTTGCAGCGTAGCTTTTTTACAACATTCCCTGAAACTTTCTTGGCAGAATGGCCAGCTATCAATCTGGGGTTGGATAGCAGATCCCGCTGGCGTACGCAAAACCACTGAAATGCAGTACTGCTACGTTAATAACCGAATGATATACGATCGCTTGATAAACCACGCGATCCGCCAAGCCTATCAAAATCAACTAAAAGATAATCAGCAGCCAGCCTATGTGCTATATCTTGAGGTAGACCCACATCAAGTAGATGTAAATATTCATCCGGCGAAACGGACACTTCGCTTCTACCAGGCGCGTCTGGTGCACGACTTTATTTATCAAGCGGTAACTAGGGTATTACAGTATTCGGACGCTGCTTTGCTAGCGGAGGAGTCAGATAAACAAACAATACTAACTTGCCCTCCAGAGAATCGCATCCCTGCTAGCATCAGCTACTTATCTCTACCTTCAACGTGTTACAAACACACGTCGCCTTCATCACCAGCAACTATTATCAGGCGCGGACTTCAACTAACCAATTATTCTGATAACGGTTGTAATGGCCACCAAAAATATGAAGATAAGGTATACGGTACGATATTTCCATCTGCCACCCCCCAGCCCCATGAAATAAAAAAACAACCCCTTTTAATACCGGAACATGCCGTGCATACAACGCTGCAGGAAAGCAAATCACGTACTTTGTGTCAAGTAATGATGATCCATCCACCCTGTTACGCACTAATTGACTGGCAGAACCAACCCGCTTTACTCAACCTGCTGGTGGCAGCACGCTGTCTGCATCAGGAACAACTCAACCCGTCGAAAGGCGGGGTTCACTCACAGCCACTGTTAATACCGATTAGACTAATCTTACAGAAAAATGAAGCCGCAGCGATAGTGCACCATCAATCGCTTTTAGTGAAAATGGGCTTAGATATACATACAGACCAAGTTCATATGATACTACGGGCAGCACCTCTACCATTGCGTCAAGCAAATTTACAAACACTCATGCCTAAATTGTTAGGCTATCTGGCCACACAACAAGAAATTTCGCTTACAATGCTAGCCATTTGGATCGCTCAAAATTTAGTCAATAAGCATCGGCTATGGACCTCCGCACAAGCGATAAAATTGCTGACTGATCTTGAACAACTCTGTCCACAGCTTGGCCAATCGCCACCAAACGAACTTTTACAAACGATTGATCTTCGGGCTGCACTAGCAGCTTTGAATCATGGCTAAAAAAAAGCCCATAGCTATTTTTATCATGGGGCCGACTGCTTCTGGCAAAACCAGTCTAGCAATCGCTCTTCGGCAACGCCTGCCCGTGGAACTAATTAGCGTAGATTCTACATTGATTTATCGAGGTATGAATATCGGAACCGCCAAACCAAGCACCCAACAACTGGAAAAGGCACCGCATAGGTTAATTGATATCCGCGACCCCGCTCAAACCTATTCAGCATCTGACTTCCGCGAGGATGCGTTAAAAGAAATGGCAGACATTACCTCTGCTGGGCGCATTCCGCTGCTAGTAGGTGGCACTATGTTGTATTATAAAGTGCTGTTAGCAGGATTATCGCCATTACCTTCCGCCGATCCATATATACGAGAGCGTATCAAGCAACAGGCTCGGGAAGAAGGATGGACAGCTTTGCACAGCCAGTTGCAAGCCATCGATCCGCTTTCGGCATTAAGAATTCATCCCAATGATCCGCAACGGCTCTGTAGAGCACTAGAGATTTTCCTTATTTCAGGTAAAACCTTAACAGAAACAATTAAAATTTCGGGTGCATCATTGCCGTATCATGTCCACCAATTTGCGATAGCGCCGAGCACCCGTGCATTGATTCATCAACGAATCGAGCTGCGGTACCATCAAATGTTGGAAAAAGGGTTTGAGTCGGAAGTGCGCACACTTTTTGCACAGCATAATTTGCATACAGATTTACCTTCGATTCGCACTGTTGGCTACCGCCAGATGTGCTCATATTTATCTGGCAGAATCAGTTATAATGAAATGGTTGATCGTAGTATTTGCGCAACACGTCAGCTAGCTAAACGCCAAATGACATGGTTGCGCGGGTGGAAGTCGTTGCATTGGCTCGATAGTGATAAAGTGGGGGAAGCTTTGAATGCAGTAATACAGATTGTTAGTGCATAAGTGGACTGCTTGTGTACAGGAAATGACTATTCACCGCACAGATTTTGGCACCATTTATATTATAGAAAAAGCAGGCTATTATTTACAAACTACAAGCATATAAGGAAAAGAGAAAATGGCTAAGGGGCAATCTTTGCAAGATCCATTCCTGAACGCATTACGCCGTGAACGCGTTCAAGTATCTGTTTATTTGGTAAATGGTATTAAGCTGCAAGGCCAAATTGAGTCTTTTGATCAATTTGTAATCCTACTGAAAAATACCATAAGCCAGATGGTTTATAAGCATGCTATTTCTACAGTTGTTCCGTCACGTCCTATTTCACACCATAGTAATCACCCGATACTAACCAGCAGTAATCATCAGAACATTAACAGCCCGTCTGCACCCCAGCAACCACCGCAAGAAAGTGGTAACACGGAATGAAGCGCAATGTTAGCCTGTCATAGCGAAGAACATAAACAGCTGTGCGCTGTTTATGTTCTTTAACCTTTTTACACCTGCTTTATAATCTGCCAATGCTTCACCTGTTATAAATCAGTGATCGGGCCATCTTCTTTCACACTTAGCTACCACAAGAGATAAATGCTGAATACTCCAGTAAATTTAAACACTTAGTGCCGTCAGCTTTCCCCTAAGCTTTGGAAGCAGTGATAAGCGTTAAAAACCCTAAAAATCTAAGCAATATCTGAGAGAAGGAACCCAAAGAAATCATCAACCCACTAAAACTAAAAGCAGATCTATTCTGATTAATAATTCCTTCGCCAGTGCAAGAGAAAAGCTTTGAGTGACCGTGTAAATGCTATGAAGTGATGATAAAGGATTCATTTAAGATATCTACACCCAACGCATTTACACTCATCGTAGTAAATTGGATAATAGAAAGTGCCCTATTCCCTCATATCGCCACACTATTATTAATAATCCTATACATCTAGATCCAAACAAGTGTATCTAGATCCAAAAAAAAGAGAGGTTTAGTCTATGAGAACTCGATAAACTTTAGTGAGAGACTCACCGGGTTGTTTAAAACCGAATCAGCTTAATTTTAACCTTTCTGGTGTTAAAACTAATATTTGCAACGCGTTAGCTCGTAACCATGCTGATATGCATGGCGTCTTCTTGGTAGCCTAAACAAAGTTGGAAAATCCAGCTTATTTAACTAAATAACATCTACTGGATGTACGACATAGTCTAGGCATGTGCCGTCTTACTTCTCTAAGAACCTTAGTGTGATCAAAATACACGCTACGGGTGTAGCGGGTGCTGTAGGCTTGATTTTTCACGCGCACACAATCTATGTAACTATCTATAAAAGAACACTTAGAGGCAAGGGCCGGGTGTCTTTTCTATGACATGCTATCTATGCCGTAGATATGCGTATCAGTGCAACCATAAACCTGTTAATAGTCTTACTACGGAACTAACTCTGCCGGGATCCCTTAAGTGCTAGTTATGGGAAAACTAGATATACTAGTTGCTTTTATTCCGCGTATTGACAAAAGTAATGACACCTTGCCGATCAAGGTATTCTATTATCACCAGCAGTAAAAGAATCTCATCCTCATATTAAGCTTTAAGGAGTTTATGATCGCGGAAAATCGCTCATTATGAGGAATACTTACTAACATAGACAGCGCGTCTTCATAATCGTTTTCTCTATTATCAAAGATGAAGAAAAAGTGAACGATAAAATGGAAGTATTAACCTACTGATAACTATGGCTAACGTCGAGCTAAATCGCCTCTACAAACAGGAATAGCGTCTAATTTACTTTATCGTATGATCATCTACTGTTACATTTGACACCATGCTGTACACATAAGTCTCAGGCTAAAGTACTTAAATCACAAAAGATGGAGCTAAACATGGCGTGGAATCAGCCCGGAAATAACGGGCAAGACCGTGATCCGTGGGGGAGCGGCAAGAATAATGGCAGCAACTCCGGCGATCACAAGAAAGGTGGTCGTGACCAAAGGCTACCTGATTTGGATGATATCTTTAATAAACTGAGCCAGAAATTAAGAAATTTAAGGGCAAACAAAAACTCTAACAACAATAGCGGCGGCGGTACCAATACCTCAGATCCAGAGTATACGATCCGTGTCCTCTATATCACGGCAGTCACTCTTGTGGGAATTTGGGCCGCTAGCGGCTTTTACACCATCAAAGAGGCCGAACGCGGCGTAGTAACTCGCTTCGGTAAATTCAGCCATCTGGTACAGCCGGGTCTGAATTGGAAACCAAGTTTCATAGACGAAGTGCAGCCGGTTAACGTAGCGTCTGTACGTGAACTAGCTGCGTCTGGCGTAATGTTAACGTCCGATGAAAATGTGGTACGTGTAGAAATGAACGTACAGTACCGTGTAACTAATCCTGAAACTTATCTGTTCAGCGTAGTGAATGCCGACAACAGCTTAAGTCAAGCGACTGACAGCGCCCTGCGAGGTGTCATCGGCAAATACTCAATGGATCGTATCCTAACCGAAGGACGTACCGTAGTGCGTTATGACACGCAACGCATGTTGGAAGACATCATCCGCCCTTACAATATGGGGGTTACACTGCTGGACGTTAACTTTCAGGCTGCACGTGCACCGGAGGAAGTGAAGGCATCATTCGATGACGCTATTGCAGCGCGGGAGAATCAGGAGCAGTACATTCGTGAAGCAGAAGCCTACGCTAACGAGGTGCAACCGCGCGCAAATGGCCAAGCGCAGCGGTTATTGGAAGACGCAAAGGCATACAAATATCGAACAATCTTGGAAGCTCAAGGTGAAGTGGCTCGCTTCACCAAACTACTGCCAGAATACAAACTAGCCCAAGCTATTACTCGTGAGCGCCTGTATATCGAAACCATGGAAAAAATATTGACCCATAGCCGTAAAGTGCTGGTAAGTGATAAAAAGAATAATCTTCTGGTGCTACCGTTGAATCAAATGCTAAGCAGCCACACTGCTTACTCGGCACAAAATAGCGAACAAGACACCAGCCTCATTCGGCTTCCTGCCTCCTCCCCTTCCAGCGAGGAGAGTAATTCTAACAACCACCAAAACCACAGTAGTTTGCTTATGAATGAACGCCAAGCAAATGCGAAGCGAAACGACACAGCTCGCATAGGGAGAAGTAATTAATGCGTAAGTCTTGTGTAACTCTCGTCCTCACGATCCTAATAGTGTTATACGCTTCGCTCTTTATTGTTCAGGAAGGGCAGCGTGGAATCGTTCTATGCTTTGGTAAGGTGCTACGTGGACGTGAAAATAAACCGCTGGTATATGCGCCCGGAATGCATTTTAAGATTCCATTTATTGAAACCGTGAAAAGTCTAGATGCGCGTATCCAAACTATGGATAATCAAGCTGACCGTTTCGTTACCAGTGAAAAGAAAGACCTAATTGTTGATTCCTACCTAAAGTGGCGTATCAGCGATTTCAGCCGTTACTATCTAGCAACTGGCAACGGAGATGTTTCTCAGGCCGAAGTTCTTTTAAAGCGTAAATTTAGTGACCGTTTACGTTCCGAGATCGGTCGGCTGGACGTACGGGAAATTGTAACCGACTCTCGCGGGAAACTCATGTCAGACGTTCGCGCCGCACTGAATGACGGGACCGGGGAGAATGGAGCAGAAGTGGCAGACAGTGCCGCCGATGATGCTATTGCCTCCGCGGCGGCACGGGTTGAGCGGGAAACTACTGGCAAACAGCCTCTTCTGAACTCAAACAGCATGGCCGCACTGGGTATTGAAGTCATCGACGTGCGTATCAAACAGATCAACCTACCAATCGAAGTTTCTGGCGCTATCTACCAGCGAATGCGTGCTGAGCGTGAGGCTGTAGCCCGGCGGTTACGTTCACAGGGCCAAGAAGAAGCGGAGAAACTGCGCGCTACTGCTGACTATGCAGTGACCCGTACCTTAGCAGAAGCTGAAAGGCAAGGCCGAATTACTCGTGGTGAAGCAGATGCAGAATCAGCAAAGTTGTTCGCTAGCGCATTCACCCAAGCTCCAGACTTCTACTCCTTTATCCGTAGGTTACATGCTTACGAAACCAGCTTTAGTAAAAATCAAGACGTACTGGTCTTCAGCCCAGACAGCGATTTCTTCCGTTATATGAAATCACCTGATAGTATGTGTAAGTAATCGCTATAGGTCAATAAAAAGTATTTCTGGATTGAACAATAAAGTGCATGCTGAAGTGAGTTAGAGTATTAAACAGTGTCTATGAACGATACTGCTCCCAGAAAAACAACGTTGAATTATATTGATGGCAATTAAGCTTCTAACTCTACGCGCTTTACCTATTCCCAAATGGGTCGTACTTAAAGATCATGTTATCTGTTACATTTTAGAAAGCCATACAAAGAGTATAGGCTGTATGAAAATGTTCAACTCATGTTAAAGTTTCTGAAACTATACAAGAAGGGTGCTAGAATTCATTTTTAAACAATTGGTAGTTTTAAAATGGCTAAAAACATCGTCGTACTAGGCATGCAATGGGGTGATGAAGGAAAAGGCAAAGTCGTAGACCTGCTAACAGAACGAGCCCAATACGTTGTGCGCTATCAAGGTGGTCATAACGCTGGGCATACTCTAGTTATTAATGGAAAAAAAACCATCCTGCATTTAATCCCTTCTGGGATCCTACGTCAACACGTTACCACTATCATTGGGAATGGTGTTGTTCTAGCTCCCGATGCTTTGATAAAAGAAATGCAGGAACTCACAGTACAAGGTATCCCCGCACGCGAACGACTGTTGGTCTCCCACGCCTGCCCATTAATCCTGCCTTACCATATCGCGTTAGATAATGCGCGCGAAAAAGCACGTGGCACGAAACGTATAGGCACTACTGGCCGGGGCATCGGCCCAGCCTACGAAGATAAAATAGGGCGCCGTGGGTTACGTGTCAGCGACCTCTTTCACAAAGACACCTTCGCGGAAAAACTAAAAACTGTTATGGATTATCATAACTTTCAGCTTGTGCACTACTACAACACTCAAGCCGTTAATTACCAAGCGACACTAGATTATCTCATGTCAATCTCCGATATTCTAACCGCCATGGTAGTTGACGCTGTCAATGTGTTAGATGATGCGCGCAAACGAGGTGACGTAATTATCTTCGAAGGATCTCAGGGAGCCCTATTAGATATTGATCACGGAACCTATCCGTATGTCACTTCTTCTAACACTACCGCTGGTAGCGTGGCTACAGGGTCAGGCATTAGCCCTGTTAACGTTGATTATATCTTAGGCATTGTCAAAGCCTACTCCACCCGTGTGGGTGCAGGCCCTTTCCCAAGCGAACTACTCTGTCAGACTGGTGAATATCTATGCAAGCAGGGTAACGAATACGGCGCCACCACCCACCGCCGTCGTCGTACTGGATGGCTAGACGCGGTTGCAGTTCGTCGAGCAGTACAAATTAATTCCTTATCTGGATTTTGCCTAACCAAACTAGATGTCCTAGACGGCTTAAAGGAAGTGAAGATCTGCGTGGGCTATCGCATGCCTGGCGGTCGGAAAATAACCACCATCCCATCAACAGAAGAAGACTGGGAGGATGTCAAACCTATTTACAAAATCCTACCAGGTTGGAGTGAACGCACCTATGGTGTGAAGGAGTACAGCAAACTACCAGCAGCAGCACTAGCCTATATTCGCTGTATTGAAGACCTGACCGGCGTACCAATAGATATCCTTTCAACTGGCCCAGACCGTAGCGAAAGCATCATCTTCCGAGACCCATTTTCTGCTTAATCAGTCAAGCGTGTATCACTATCACGTGATACAACTCGTGCAGCCTGGCAGTTTCCCTCCCTAATCTTTATGCTCTTTAGTCTCTTCGAGTGTAGCCATATACAATCTTTATTATAAACCTGCTAAAACCTGAGACACGCTAAATAATTAGCTACTCACTCTCTAGCTGGTTTATGATCCAAGGATTTAAATAGTAAAAAGGACGCAATACTGCCGATCCATCCGATCCCGTGACACTAGATGGCGAGGCTCAGCTGACGAGATTCACTCGTCATGGGGTGCGAACATTCATTTAGATGGCCTCGCAAACCGCACAAACGGTAAACCTATCCCAAGCAAGTGAGGGTTCAATCGTGTCTTCCAAGCATATAGTGCAAATCTTCAATCAGCTAATCCCTATTAGCTGTGCTATGACGATGCGACGGGAAACCGGCGGAAGCTATTGGAATAAGCCGGGCGAAGCTATTCTTTCCGCTACTGTGGCGAGAGCAGTAGCACCACTTTCATTGATAAACTGCCACAGCACTTTCTACTATCTCACTCTTCAATACCGCTTAAATCAGGTAGGCACCATAGTAGAAATGCCCTTAAATAATTCATAACCAAACTCTAGCCGATATAGTCGTAGGGAATGCCTTATACAACACATTGCTGATAATCAAATGAAACGTCGTTGAGAGATTAAGTTAGTGATATCTTGCTGATGATAACGGAGGTACCGCAATGTCACAAGATCCATTTTTGGAACGAGAAGCAAAAAAATATGAATCTCCGATCCCTAGCCGGGAATATATTCTAGGTCATCTAGCTAAACGAGAAAACCCAGCTAATCGGGAAGTACTGGCCAAAGAACTAGGGTTAACTGGAGAAGAACAATTGGAAGCCTTACGCCGGCGTCTACGGGCAATGGAGCGTGACGGCCAACTGATATTTACCCGCCGTCAGTCCTATGCTTTACCAGACCACCTTGACTTGGTACGCGGCACGGTTATCGGCCACCGGGATGGCTACGGGTTCCTGCGTATCGAAGGTAGAAAGGATGACTTGTACCTGTCCGCAGAGCAAATGATGATGGCGATCCACGGCGACCTCGTTTTGGCCCAAGCGCTGGGGGCCGATCGTAAAAGCCGCAGCGAGGCGCGTATCGTCCGTATACTAGTACCTAAAACCAGCCAGATTGTTGGTCGTTTCTTCTTGGACGCTGGTACCGGATTTGTAGTGCCTGACGATAGTCGACTAAGCTTCGATATTCTAGTCCCGGAAAACTCTGTCAACGGCGCGCATGTAGGCTACATGGTAGTGGTAGAACTCACTCAACGTCCAACCCGCCACATAAAAGCAGTGGGTAAGATCGTTAAGACCCTCGGTGATAAGATGTCCACCAGTATGGCTGTGGAAATCGCGCTACGCACTCATGAGATACCGCATCATTGGCCTCCTCAGATAGAAGCACAGATGGCTGATCTCGGCGAACAAGTACCAGAAGCAGCCAAAAAAGGGCGAGTTGATCTACGTCACCTACCATTAGTTACCATTGATGATGAAGATGCACGCGACTTTGATGATGCGGTTTACTGTGAGAAGAAACGCGATGGATGGCGCTTATGGGTAGCAATTGCTGATGTTAGCTATTATGTGCGTCCGCGCACTGTGCTGGATGATGTAGCACGCAACCGCGCCACATCGATATACTTTCCCGCACAGGTCATTCCGATGCTTCCAGAAGCACTGTCCAACGGACTATGCTCTCTCAAACCACAGGTCGACCGCCTTTGCATGATTTGCGAGATGACTCTTTCCGAACAAGGTCGACTATCGAACGCCAAATTTTACGAGGCGGTGATTAGATCCCACGCACGTTTAACCTACAACAAGGTGTGGCGTATTTTCCAAGGAGATCCGGCACTACGTCAGTATTATCATCCACTGGTCAAACATTTGGAAGAGTTATATGCCATGTATCACGCCTTGGATCAGGCAAGCGTTGAGCGCGGTGGGATCGCCTTTGAAACAGAAGAGCCCAAGTTCATCTTTAATTCCGCACACCGCATTGAACGCGTTGAGGCGACCGTGCGTAACGATGCCCACAAGTTGATCGAAGAATGCATGATCATGGCTAACGTTGCCGCTGCCCGCTTTGTCGAGAAGCATAAGGAACCAGCCCTATTCCGCGTCCACGATCGACCAAGCGATGATCACATATCCGTATTGCGGACTGCGCTAAGCGAAATGGGACTAACTCTGGGGAACAGTAATACACCACAGTCGAAAGACTACGCCACATTGATAGATAAAGCTGCTGGACGTCCAGATTATGAAATGTTACAAAGCATGTTACTACGTTCCATGAAACAAGCGATTTATAATCCAGAAAACCGTGGCCACTTTGGTTTAGCGCTAGCTGCTTACAGCCACTTTACCTCCCCAATCCGACGTTATCCTGACTTGGCATTACACCGTTCTATCAAATACCAGTTAGCTAAAGAACATTCTGAATTGCAAAAGCGTTGGACACCCACTGGTGGTTGGCACAGCGAATTTGAAGATATGTTGAAGTTAGGTGTGCATTGCTCAATGGCCGAACGCCGTGCAGACGAAGCAACTCGCAACGTTGCTGACTGGCTGAAATGCGACTATATGCAGAATCATGTTGGTTCGGTATTCAGTGGCATCATCGCTAGCGTTACTGGCTTCGGTTTCTTTGTGCGTTTAAATGACCTTTGCATAGATGGTCTTGTGCACGTTTCATCGCTTGATAATGATCATTATCGCTACGATAATATGAGGCAACGACTGATCGGCGAATCTTCCGGAGTAGGCTACCGCCTCGGTGATACGGTAGAAATTCGCATTGAAGCAGTGCATATGGACGAACGAAAAATCGATTTCTCATTAGTCTCCAGCAACCGAAAACCCCGTTATGTTGGAAAAACTGCACGCGGTCGTGCCAAGAATACCGGTCTGCGCACGCTTCGGAATACTACTGGGAGTATAGTAAAGCGTGCTGCAACGTATCATAACCGTCGTAGCAAAACAGTTACGGATGTCTTTGAGCCAAATACCAACTTACACAAAGATGGTAATAAACCTCTCAAGGCAGTAAAAAAGTATAACACCAGGAAAACAGGAGTGGCGACCAAGGTCCGTCGCTCCACCAAGGGGAAAGGTCCCGAATCTCTTTAAACTATTGCCCATCAACATGGGTTGGCGTATACCAACCGCACAGAAAAGCATTACTATGAGCGAAATTATTTACGGTATTCACCCTATTCAAGCTCTGTTAGAACGCAAACCGCACCGACTTCTAGAAGTGTTTATCGTCAAAGGATTTGGTGGCCGTCGTCTACTACCGCTAGTCAGTGCAATGAGGACGACAGGCCTGTCTATTCAGATGGTCAGCAACCAGTGGCTGAATGCGAAAGTGAAGGGGGCGATGCATCAAGGGGTGATTGCTAGGGTGAGCAAGGAGGAGAAAGTAAAAGAAACCGACCTCCTGAACTTATTGCCAAGCATTGACACGCCGTTCTTGCTGGTATTGGATGGCGTTACAGACCCACATAACCTAGGAGCTTGCCTACGCAGCGCTGATGCCGCTGGTGTCCATGCAGTGATTGTGCCTCGAGACCGTTCCGCTCACTTAAACGCTACTGCAAAAAAAGTGGCTTGTGGCGCAGCAGAGAATGTACCTCTGATCCACGTTTCCAACTTAGCGCGAACCCTACGCTTGCTAAAAGAAATGAATGTCTGGGTCATCGGCGCTGCGGCTGAATCCGCGCATACCCTTTATAAGAGCAAAATGACCGGCCTAATCGCTCTTGTAATCGGGTCAGAAGGAAAAGGCATGCGTCGTTTAACTCGGGAGTGCTGCGATGAGTTAATAAGTATTCCAATGGTTGGCAGTGTCTCCTCACTCAACGTATCAGTTGCTACCGGGATCTGCTTGTTTGAAGCTGTTCGGCAACGCCGCCTACTCTATTAAACTTCATGTGAATGAAATCCTTTAAAACGCGGGACGAGGAAATGAATGTCGTATTTTTATTATTCAGTGACATCCAGCGCATAAATTCCACTCCCTTATTGAATTTTAATCTTGCGCTAGTATAATAGGACGATTTTTAAAATCGTATATTAAACGCGCTCCTTGTTTCCATGGGTCTACGTTAACCCTGACAGGAAGCTGAATAATCCGTAAGGAGCAATTAAATGCGGCATTATGAAATTATTTTTATGGTTCATCCTGACCAAAGCGAACAAGTTCCTGACATGATAGAGCGTTACAGCTCTTCTATTACTAATGCGCAAGGCCAAATTCACCGCGTAGAAGACTGGGGGCGTCGTCCCCTAGCTTACCCGATAAACAAACTGTATAAAGCTCACTACGTTCTTCTAAACGTAGAGGCTCCTCAGGAACCCATCGATGAGCTAGAAAGCAACTTCCGGTTCAACGACGCCGTTATACGCAGTATGATTATGCGCGTTAACCACGCAGTGACTGATACCTCTCCTATGCTAAAAGCAAAAGATGAACGTCGCGGCGATCGGCGTGAAGACTTTGCCAACGACCCCTTAGATGAGGTAGATGTTGGAGATGCTGAAGAGTAATGAACAGGGAAAGAGGAATAATCAATCTTTGTTAAGCGATGTTGCATTACGCCAATTCTTAAACTGAACCTTCTAGAATAGGCACTGAACATCATTGCTTAAGTACTACCGGCATTCAACAACCGGATTAGCGAGCTTGCTCAGCATCTGATGTCGTAATTGTGAACGAGCACTTCCATAATTATTCATTAAAAGAATAACGACTGGCAGTCACCTGACTGTGCAAATTTTGTCAGTTACACTCAAAATGTAACAACTTAGCGAATTGGCTCTGCATCCCGAGATGCTTAAATTAATAGATCCTGGAGACTACCCAAATGGCACGTTATTTCCGTCGCCGTAAATTCTGCCGTTTCACTTCGGAAGGCATTCAAGAGATTGACTACAAAGACATCATTTTACTAAAAAACTACATCAGTGAAAGTGCGAAAATTGTGCCGAGCCGTATTACAGGCACCAGCGCAAAATATCAGCGGCAGCTTGCCCGTGCTATAAAACGTGCCCGTTACCTGTCTTTGTTGCCGTACACTGATCGTCATCAGTAACCAACCTCTTCCCATTAATGACTTTGAGTAAATAAGGTAATGCAAGTTATACTGATTGATAAAGTACCAAACCTAGGCAGTATGGGTGATCAGGTCAACGTTAAAGCGGGCTATGCTCGTAATTTTCTAGTGCCAAATGGCAAAGCCATTCCTGCTACCAAAAAAAATATTCAGTTGTTTGAAGCACGTCGTGAACAATTAGAAGCTAAACTCGCTAAAATTTTAGACGCCGCTGTTGATCGTGCAAATAAAATCAATAAACTTTTAACAGTCCCTATCGTTGCTAAAGTTGGCGAAGAGGGTAAGTTATTCGGATCTATTGGAAGCCGCGATATCGCAACCGCAGTCACTTCGGCTGGTGTTCAAGTACACAAGAACGAAGTTCGTCTAGCTAACGGTGTTCTGCGTAGTACTGGCGAGCACACAGTTAACTTCCAACTACACCGGGAAGTCTTCGCAAAAGTTAATGTCCTAGTAATAGCTGAATCATAATAATATTAGGGTCTAAATCAACCAACAGGTTGTTGCTAACATTTAACATATCCACTATTAGTAACATTATCTTGCTCTCTTGCAAACACCGTAAGAGAGCACAATAGCATTTCATAATAAATGGCTTTCTTTAACATACATTGTACCTACTTCCATCATGCTACTAGCAGTACAGCGAGTACCGGTAGGAAACAAAATGGATCGGCGCAATATTGCTCATTCCCTAGCGCTAAGCTCAATGCGAACTTCACGGACACACTAACATATTACTAGGCAGTTTGATCTCCTCTTCAATTATCTGTCAACTGATTGTATCTACTCCTTCAATTGTTTTAGTTGCCATTTCTAACCTGAGCTATGCTCCGCACCTTTACGCATTCCTTGTTAAGATCCAGTTTTACTTACTATCATTAACATAATGGACTCATAAAAGTACAAGGCCCTTGTCCTTTGGGAAAAGGGGAGATTCTAAATACAAGATTTACCTAACTTTCTATAAAGTGTAATCCTGCATACTCAACGCTTAACAGACTGCACAAAATATCATAACCCTTTATTTTAATAGCATTAAGGCACAAAACAAGTTAAGTGTTGACTTACAAATCGGCAAAAATCCAAAATAGATAGAGTATAAATTTCCAACTAAAATATTTATTAGCAGGATTGGGTAACGCGCTAGAGGCGCCTATTTCTGTTCCGTCTGCTTGAATTAAGGCATAGCGCAGTACGTGTAATCTACTAATATTCAGGTGCTGTTTTCGGTAAAAAATAGCATCTATTATTTGATGAGGACTAGAAATTTCAGAATAGAACACCAACGTAATGGCGTGCTGTTGATCACATACGGTTGAAGGTTCGTTTGTTTACCACAATAATAGGCCAATTTCTTCTTGTCATGATCGCGTACATTTTATTAAAGAGATCAACTCCACATAGAACTTTATATCCTGTGCAGCTAATCTAAACCCATCGTGATACTGGCGCATCCATTCCACTCTTTAATACCTTACTGTCGATGTTGTGCTTCTAGCGCTTTTAACGTTCATTAAATCATTGATTAAAATGAATTTTTATCTAAATTTTTAACGGATGGACTAATGAGGCCTTGCTTCAAGATAAACATCTTAAAGCAGATAATACATCTATATAAATAATTGTATACCCATAAAATCAAAGGCTACCATGCATAGGCCATGTCAGAATTTTTCTAACATGAAACCCTGTTTACAGGTATCAAATTTTTGTATATTATCTGACCTCTAGTAAACTAATTAGTTAGATATGATGTATTCAAACTAATCTGATAACAGAAATAAAGATATAGTCTAATTCAACTATTAATTTGAGAGGCATAATGCTGGCACAAGTTGGCCAACTGGCCCGTAAGGCCGGAGCGGAAATCATGATGGTATATGCTGATCAACCATCACTAAATATTAAACAAAAAAAAGACAATTCGCCAGTCACGGCAGCTGATTTAAAAGCACATCACACCATTAAATGCGGACTAGCAACGTTAACACCAGGGGTACCTTTACTATCGGAAGAAGATCCACCAGATTGGGAAGAACGGGAAAACTGGACACGATACTGGTTGGTTGATCCGTTAGACGGCACTAAGGAATTTTTGCACTGCAATGGCGAATTCACCGTTAATATAGCGTTGATTGAGCATAATCAAACGGTGCTCGGGGTAGTGTATGCCCCAGCACTCGACGTTTTATATCTCGCAGAAGGTAACGAGGCTTGGAAGGAAGCAAAAGGACAATTAAAAGCGATTACTGTTAATAAGGCACATCCACCTCGAGTAGTAGTGAGCCGCTCGCATATTGATGATGAATTGAAGGAGTATCTGCATCAGCTTGGCGAGCATCGGACTATTGCCGTAGGTTCATCACTCAAGTTTTGCTTAGTGGCGGAAGGTAAGGCACAACTCTACCCCCGCTTTGGGCCCACCAATATCTGGGATACTGCTGCTGGCCACGCAGTGGCGGCCGCGGCTGGGGCGAAAATCCGCGATTGGAAGGGAAAACCTTTGACCTATGCGCCCAAAGAATCTTTTCTAAACCCTGGATTCCGAGTATCACTCTTCTGAGTTACCTTTCAAACCCAGTGCTCATTACCTTCGTTTGGAATCGCTTCCTAACTGCTTGTTTTATCTGTAGACAGGTAGATTGCCAATAGATGAGTTAGTCCTTACAGAGGATATTGTATGCTATTTTTTGGTTTAAGTTAACAACAATTTGCTTCGGATAAATTTCTTTTGACTGCTTTTGCGTTTCGTTATATTTCGAATGCAAGATCTATGAAAATGTGAAATAGAAGGCATTAACAGACTATTTGATATCCGAGAAAAACCATTAAAAATATAGATCGATAAATTAATTCTCTAATATGAGCCTTACTTTCACATTCATGTTATAGATGTACTTCTATCAAATAGATAAGATAGAAAATCGTATAGCGTGTTTTCTAGAAGATTTCTACCCTATTATTGCAATAATGTGTATAAATTTTAATTTTCAATCCAAATATACAATCACTATGACACATAAAATAAACTAAAGACCTTAACAAAAGAAGTCGCCAAACATTAAAACCAAGTTAAATATTAGTTCATTCCCAATTAACCTGATTCAGGTTACTGTTATAAAAATGGTACACTCTGAATTACCTGAAATATAAAAAACAGCATAACCAAATATCATGCTTAAAACCTCCTAACGGCTATTTGTCTAAATCCCTGATATTCGGTAGCGGGGACGACATCGACTAAAACAAAGTAAATAACTAAAAATAAATTTAACACTCGCTAATTCAAACTGATACCAGTATCAATCGGATGGACGGCTATTGTCCTGTATACTACAGATATAATAAACGTGGCACAGTCACAACACTTCAAGAACTTAACGGTAGATACATATCACCTGAACTAACATTCAAAATCATCGATACAGTTCAACAATAAGAAATTTAAATAATTCACCTCTGGATAGTTAATATTTTATTGTTTATATTAACTGTATATTTATAAAATTACAATCAACGGCAGCGTGCTAAAAAACCATCTTTCTTGCTTTGTACATTCATAAAAAAGAAAAGATAGAGCTTTTGAGTAATGTATCATGAAGAAATAAAATCTTCTAAGCTAGACCCAAGTCTACTAACAGTAGGTTAAGGGTAGGCTAAACAATACCCATTTGACTGCGTAAATACCCTGAAGATCTTAGCATATACGGGAAACAAAATCTATCAACAAACACTCATCCGAGTATATAGTGTCTATAGAGTAGAAAAACAACCAAGCATAACTATCGTATCAAAGTTAGAACTTCGTCAGTAGTGAGTAGGAAATATCTCGAGCGTCGACGGAAGATGCGTTACGTATGATACTAGTTTAGCTATCCAGTCACAGTGTCCACCACTTTTATAGAAAACTAATATACCTCTATCCTTCTGCTATGAGACTACTAGTGTCATAGCGCGCTTAATATTTGTGATAATTTAGAGTATACTAGGTAAATTGATCCTGAGCGTCCCATCCATCCCGCTAACCATTTAGCGGTACCCATTCTTTTTCAAGTCACAGATCAGCACTCTACTAGTCCGTTATCCTAGTAGTAATATGCCAATCCACACATTACTTGATGCTATAACAACATAAAATATATTGATAGTTTAACCTAGTGCACTAGCCTACGTAATATACATTAAATATCGAATGAGATAACGGCAATAACTTTCATTTAACAATCGTGATTGCCTTTTATTAGCGCTTCATCTTCATTTTTAAACAGACTCTACTCCATAATCCTCATAAAAAATCGTCACCACTCTCAAAGGCGCCAACGATTTTTACCCAAACTATACACAATATAACCATGCTACACCTAATTCGGTTCTAGTAGGGCAACCCAGGATCAAGTAGATCCGCGATAAAGATGAGAGGCCTAGTTAGCATGTCAGTCCCTATTCTAACACTGCTAAAAGTGCCTGATTTCATCTGCATCATTATATCCTCCAGGAATAATAACGCTTACCATAAATCAATTTTTGGCTAACGTATACACCAATCCTCCTAGACGTTCTACACCGCTCCCTCTAATCTCAACATTGAGAGATTTCATGACGGGTTTTACCTATAGCGGAATAATCATATAAACTTAATCACACCAATCACACTAACAATATTTTATAGGTCAAAAACATAGTAATTACTAAGAACCATATGACTCTCACAAATAGTACCAACTATCGTTAATTTCCAGTGAATCGGATATTAAGAGCGCTCTAATATTTTAACATCGAACTTATTTCTCCCGGAATAAGGTTTATTTTTTCAAATCCTCGGATATGCAACTTATATGCGTAATAGATACAGCCAATTATGCTTCCTTGCCAACTTCTGGCTGAGTAGCCGTACCCAAAATAACTAAAAAGTGCAAAACCAGGCATTCATATTTTACTTATTAACAATTTAAAAAATAAGTCCTTATCAAACATGAGCCAAGCCCACTCCAGTTGAACTGAGGAGAAAGCACCTATATTTCTTAACACAGCGTTTTATTTTTATTCTTAAGTTAAATATTTTTATTCATGCACCCAAATCAGGAATGCCACTATAAGGACTCAGAGTTTAAAATGTGCCTAACATATATCGGTATCTAATGCCTTTCCCTTACAGTAATGCTGTTATCTATCCTAGTAATGCATGTTATTTATTTCTTTAGCAACTGAAGCTCAAATATTATTTTGATATTGCGTGCAATACATATTTTACCTTAAAAATCAAAATGCATTAGATACTCAGAAATTTTTATATTGTTCAGTACTTCCGTTAGATAGTACTAACTGCTATGTGTCTAGCAATTAACTTTCAATGAATGGTAAATTACTAATATTAATGTCAGGAAATAACGGAAAGTTATATACAAGCCGGTCATCTTCTGAATTCCCGAGCACAAGATTGAGTAATTTGTAAAAGTTATTTAACTGATTTGCTTATTCCTTTCTAATGCTTAATCACTGACACAGCTATAACACTGAAAACTCACGTAAGCACCGTAAATCACTGCCCGTTTCTATTCAAACTACATAGGCACCTAAATTCTATAGCTGTAGCGCTACAAGCAGATCAAACAATAGTTTGAACCCCGCATCTCGCTTATCAAAATACTTCTGGTGGTTATATAGATACCTTTCACACTATTAATAAGGCAAATTAACTAGTTTTTATCAAAACAATGGATTCCACCTCACCGTAGCTAAATGAGTACGAAAGTGCGCTACAATCATCCATGATTCAATTTTGAATATCATGTTTTTAGATACTTTGCCGAGCCTAGCAGAAGAGTGCTTTTATGAACGTGAGTGATAGTACAAACTGCATATTCCAAATAGATAGCATCGCTTGCCTTGTCGGCAAGCGATGCTATTCGCTAAGGTGTTAAATTGTACGTGGATATATTGGAAGATTAATAATCACACTTTCTTAGTGCATTATGTTTATAAATTTCCATCTCAATTCATATTTCAAATAAAATTTAACCCACTTTCAGCCAAGCCGCTTTTTTTTAAAGATACAATGGTATCAGAGCTGCATGCTTAATTCATTATTACAAGTCAACCGCTCTATTCTGTAAAATAGCCTGTCAAACCCATGCAATGTCTTTGCAGATTAACCGACGCTCGCAACTTTACCACTCAACTAGAATCGGCAACATAAAGTACCTATGACATTAATCTTTAACATATTCCACTTAATACCTTTATTCAATAGACAGAAGGTACAGTCTAGTAAGTTACTTTGATATTCTTGTTGCACAGCAAGCAGCGATTTAAATAAGACATCGTTGATGTGCCCCAACGAAACATACATTCCATTTAGATAAGGTATGTTTCGGTTGATGTCCTTGTAGATCCGCTAGTCACAAATATCAGATCTTTTCTCCCTCATTATTTTCAGAGAAAATACTCAGTCAGTATTGCAGGCACACGAAAATATGTTCTACTCTTTTTTTTCAAGAAGTATTCCATCTCTCCATTCCTTCTTTTCTTCCCAGATAAAGGAAGAGGATAATAAAGATAAGTTCTTGCACTTTCTTTCTTGCTGTAGCTAAATAAACTGAGTATACAACTAATTTGTATTACGCGATTGTACCTAAATCAGCATATGATTAGCTGCTAATCAGGGACTAATTTATGTTTGAGCAAGAAAGATTAAGCCTATTGCCGCCTGAGCTACCGCAAAGTATTCTCTACCCTATATTGAGGTTCTTATCTACATCTATGTTAATTTGCATAGCGCTGCCTGTCGGTTTCTTAAAATATATTTAATCTAGAGCGAGATAATAGGATCAAGGGACACTTTGTGCACACGTCACTGTGCTTCCATATGAGACAGCACGGAAAGAAAAAGCTCGCTCTTAGCGATAAGAGCTTCCTGGATAATGGGCCGATAAATTAGACAGGATCAAAGTGCCTGATGCGCTGATGCATGTAAATAAATTGACAGATCACCGCTACATTTATAGCAACTTACTGACTAAGCATTGCTTTCTTCCGAAAATAGAAGAAGCCATTCATCTATAACAGCAATGCGCTTGCAGACGCCCTTCCGTTAAACAAAGGCATGACTGATGACGCCCGAATTAAACGATACTTCCATAGCCAGCACCCCAAGTCAGCATATATCAAACAGGACAATTTACTTCTTGCTAATAAATTGTTACATTACAATATGTACATATTTTTAAAATATCTTAATTTTACGGGTGACACCTCTCTGTGGGTGATTCGCATAAACTAAAGCGATTGCTCTATCTGAGATGTCACGCTCTTTATATCAGTCTCCTATACATCAAACACTGACTCCACCTTCCCAAGGTAAGTAATTACTCCAAAAAAACAGACCCCATAGAGACAAAGCCTTTCTTGATGATCTTTCTTCTGCCTTCTGCATCGGATCTGCACCTCAACGTGAGCTGTATTATCGACATAGGATGTCGACACGCCGAATCCAATAATATCACTTTAGTCCGAGTTGAAGTGTATTAGAAAAAGAAGAGGAACAGTTAAATTCAAACTTTAAAATAGAGAAGCAGATGACTTCGCGCAAGTTATTTTAGACATACAAAGATCCGAACATGGAAGGTGACACGATCCTCATAGTCATTCCCGCAGTACTCTAGAAACTACTGAATAACCCTCATTACGCTAGTTTGTTTTATATTCACAAAATCATACCCTATTGATGTCAAACTTAATATCTATGCTATGGTATCTATGATGAAGGAGAGATCCGGCACACCGTCAATCTGAACAGCACTTTCCTAATCTTCAGCAGTAGCTTTATATTAACCAATGTCAGATTATAAATGTATACAGTCAAAAAAATAGATCTAGAAAAACTGCCGCGATCAAAAAAGGTAAAACTTTGTCTTTTGCTTCGTAGTACCTATAATTGTTTATAGACTTGAATAGTTGACATTGGCCTACTAACACAACTCTGAGAGGGATGAGCCCATCGCTTGTGAGAACTTAGGATAAAAATAATTATATCTAAGACATCATCCTTACAGCATTAAAGCAAGGGGATTAATCTTATACTGACAATTAACGAAGTATATCTTATACTATACTACATTGATTTTAATTCAAACTATGCTGACCAAACTTTATCACCCTAACAGATCGCACCAACTATTATGCAAGTCTATGAGTGCTTATGTATGGTTCACCCTGTTAAGCACACAGAACAACTTAATTTCATAGCATTGATGTGAAATTGTACAGCACATTACTCAATATTCTGAATCTGTTCTCGCATTTGTTCAATTAGCACTTTTAGCTCTATAGCGGATAGAGTAACATCAGAATTGATCGACTTAGAAGCAAGCGTGTTTGATTCTCGGTGTAACTCCTGCATCATAAAATCAAGGCGCCGGCCTACGGCTTCTTTTTTATTTAGAATATTAAAGGTTTCTTTGAGGTGAGCCTCTAAGCGGTCAAGCTCTTCGGCGACATCAATACGCTGCGCTGTAAGCACCAACTCTTGCTCAAGTCGGGTATCTTCTAACTGCACTTGGGCTTCTTCCAGTTTGCTGATTAACCTCTCACGTTGCCATTGTAAAATGTTTGGCATCTGAGCGCGTACTTTGAGCACTTCATCGCTGACAGCATGAAGGCGTTCCTCGATTAGAGCTTTTAGCTCAACGCCTTCTCTCTCTCTTGCAATGATGAAATCATCCAGTGCGCTATCTAACGCCTTCATCAGCTCACCGTTGATAGTATCCAGATCTTGCTCTGCAGCGCACATCACACCTGGCCAGCGTAGCACGTCAATTAAGTTGATTTCCCCTTCCTTACTCTGTATTTTCACCCAACTAGCAGCTTCGACTAGTTTCTTCGCTATATTTTTATTTAAAATCATTGCACTTTGTTCGCTCGAATCCAGGTCGAAACGCAAATTGCACTCAATTTTCCCGCGGGTCATCCGCTTACGGATACGTGCACGGATCACTGTCTCGAGGCTACGGAATTCTTCCGGTAGGCGAATATACGTTTCTAAATAACGCTGGTTAACAGAACGCAGCTCCCATGCCGCGTTACCCCATACACCCTTTATATTACAACTAGCATAAGCAGTCATACTACGAATCATAATCCTACCCAATAAAATATAAGTAAATTATAGCGTTATAGCTGCGTCTAGGAAAAGGATTTGTCCTCAAGGACGTATCATATTCAGCCAACCATTAATATTAAGTGGGATAAATTTATACGTCCTGTAAGCAGCGGACCCAAATACATTCGGCTAATAACATTAGGAACTCACTATCCATAAACATACTTAAATATTTGTACCCGTTGAGATTGGAAATGCCAAATTTTATACGCTGCCATGGTGACAACGGCAGCCCATTTAAAATGCCAAGACCAAGAATAGAGACGTTGAACATAGCGTGATGTCGCGATCCACCAACTATTCATTTACGCAGGCTACACAAACTAAACCAGGTAACCGCAAACTTGAAATTCAACGTCTGATTGGCTGGTCGTTACGAACTATACTAGACCTAACAGTAAAGTAGGATTACCATTATCCTCTACTTCATATATTACATATTAATACTAGCTCTTGAACGATGCCATTTTTAGACCTGTCTGGTCCTGATGGATGCAGTGAATCACCTTTTACTGATAGACAAATACACTTTAATCCAATAAAGAGTTAAGCATCGGTGGATTCTATTAGCGCCCTCAACGAGCGAACAGTATGTGACTTTGAGTACGTTGAGACTCCGCTACCGTAACCGACATAAAAGTAGTTATAATGCAAGATGGCATTATAAGTAAGCTACCAGCAACCTAAAAGCCAGGTGATACGCCATGATGAACTCATAACATTATTAAGATACACTTGATCCTGAAGGGTCGAGTCCATCTTTCAAAACAAGAAACGCGCGGTCTAGCTGATTTTTGAAGTAACTAGGGAGTCGCACATTTCATATTTATTGTTCGCGCACTCTTACTAAGTAAGACGTAAATATACGTACATCAAAACAGTAATAAAACCTATTAACACAAATTTCGTGATTTTTCTCAAAAAGGCACTATTCCCGTTCTGTAAATGAACCTTAAATTCCAGTTAGACGGCTCAAATTAGCTATTTCTTTACCTCTAGCCTGTTTAACAGTACGTGCGATCTTGTATCACTAGGACTAGTGATAGCGAACTACCGAGGAATTGCCCTGTAGATTTTATCTACTGCTTCAATCAACCTAGCACGGCGTACTGCGCGGTGCCGGGCAACTGGTATTCGTAGCCAAGTATCGCCAATCTGGCAAGCCTGTCTACTGTAATCATACAAGCGGCAACTAACAAAATGGACAGTCTCTTAGTAGATAACGAACCCATATTACTGTGTGTAAAGGATAGCGAATATGATTAGCTCTAGGAGTGCGTTCCATAAATCCATAAAGCTCATTGGTGTTAAAGGTAAAAAAGCAACTGGTACGCTAGTTTGGCTCGGTCGTTAGGAATATGGCCATAGTGATATTATTGACCGATCAATAAACCTACGGCGATTTCACTGCAAGTGAATTATAATTCTGAGTATTAAGTCATAGTATTCCTTATCCAAAGTAACAAGCTGAAAGAGCAGATCAGCTCTCTATGGTGCGTATCTATTTTCAATGTACTTAACAGTGATAAGGAAGACCCTAAATTAATCTAAATTAAAGTTACGCAGCTGATACGAGCTGACAGGTATCAATACCTATTTTAGGTGGTATCAGAAATCCAACCAATATTGCACTGTAATATACATCCTTCTTAGGATGCTCTGCAGTTAGATCACTCACAACCTTTCATCGATGTTAAAGCTTATGCATATCGTAACTTGCGTTATTCTAAGACTAGATTCTGTTATGTCTTAATGCGTATCAAATAGCTGATGAATACGGTATTTTTAGATGATCATGTTCTAAAATTAGTGAAGAAGTAGTCATTCTACATCTTAACCTAGGTTGCATTCTGGAAATCAAGAACTGGTGACAGGATTAGGTCAGGATTGAAACATCTCTTTCTAATCTGCTCAACTTCAATGTATTCATGCTGTCTTCACGCTATCTGTAGTGAAGAGAATCAGGATGTAAAACATCTACCTCTTGTTTAGAAAGGGCCGGTATAGAACCAATTTAGAGACCCAAAGTATTCTCATACTTAGCAATAGCGATGCACTCTAGCTATCGTCGCTAACTTCTAATAGCTAGACTACTAAACCTGAAATATTTATTGAAGCGATTTATTCTGATATTTTTCTACCACGCCCGATGAAGCCCGTACTAAAAGCGATGAAACTAGCATCAAAGAAATAACCTAACTACATGAATACGCTAATACAGCGTATACAATAGCTACTTACAGTACTGGGTCTGTGCAGTCTTGAAACTTGTTCAACATAATTCCTTGTGTACGCCTTAATTATTGCAGACATCGGTCACCCTATACCATTCTAACAAACAGGTAGACGATGATTCTCATCGTTTATCGCTTTAGCGCTAACTTAGTGACGACCAGAGTGACCAAAACCGCCAATAGCACGTTCGCTACTCTTAAACTCTGCTACTAAGTTAAACTCGACCTGCACCACCGGAATAAAAACTATCTGCGCAATACGGTCGCCAGGTTCAATGGTCACGGGTTGCTGACCGCGATTCCAAACGGATATCATCAGCTGGCCCTGATAATCGGAGTCGATCAGCCCCACTAAGTTACCTAACACAACTCCGTGAGTATGCCCAAGACCGGATCGCGGTAGTATCACCGCTGCGAGATTAGTATCAGCAATATAGATTGCCAACCCAGTAGGTAGTAGTTTAGTTGTGCCAGGCATCAGTACCACTGCGTCCTGTAGACAGGCGCGCAAATCTAGACCGGCAGAACCCGGAGTAGCATAACTCGGAAGGGAGAAATTTTGACTAATTCTTGGATCCAGGATCTTAACGTCTATTTTTTTCATCATAACGGTTAAATATCTCATAAATTACACATTGGGCAAGGGTGATTTTGTCACTCAGCGGAAGGCGCTTTTCACCACCATCTACAAGGATGCAGTGTATTGGTGTTACTGCTTTAATACATAGTCTGCATGAAGCACATTATTAGCAAAAAGTCAAACTAAACTTATTACACAGAAGTTTTTGTTGTGCATATTCTGTTATATTTGTATTTCGGCGAAAATCCTACAACAAAGGGTGATTTTAAGTCGTGTCTGCTACACCAGCAACGATATCAGGATTTTTGACTATTGTAAGGACGAGTACATCACCTTGTGTTTTAATTTTTCATCAGCAATCTGAATGCACGATAATCGATGATGGCCCACAAGCAATAAACTGTTTTGCTAAGCAGCGTACTGTTGCACCGCTTCTTTCATCGCCAGTGCACTAATTACATCCAACAGGTATTACTCGTTATAGTTTGGGAAAGTGACTGATCTAGTTATCAACGTGACGCCTGCACCACGGGCAGATGCAGCGCTAGCAATTGGAAGCTCTATTTTCCGGAGCTGTGGTGGATCATCAAGCAAAGCGAATCCTACGCTTTATATGTAGGACTAGCGGCAATTATCACTTGTAAATCTTGCAAATCCTTATACGTAAAAAGTAACCATTTACCAGATCACCGTTTTTGGGTTGAACATTAATTCAGGCCCCGCATCACCACAAGCTTGTCTATCTCTATCTGTACGATAAATTACCATTCCACGTACTTGTAGTGTTTGTAAGTTGGTTTGGGTGGGATGGCACGATGCATCTGCTTGTTCATCGCGTGAACTGCCGCACTAGGTGCTTTTGTAACTAGACAGACAGTGGTTAGAAGACCATTAGCTAATCCGGCAGTAATACTCGCCAAGAAGCACCGCTGCCGATGGTGCTAGAATGATAAAATCAGCCCATTTACCTAATCTCATATAATCCATAGCGGGTTCTTTTGTTGTCGGCAAAGATCGCAAGAAAGTGGCTGCCCGGTTACAGCTATAACGTCAAGACCGTAATGAATACCTAGCCCATCCGCCAATAACCACCCGGTGCTACACTACACCGTCTCGCAGCTGGTGTCGCAGCGCAGGCATCTATATGCAGCGATACCGCACTAATACCAAGCAGAATATGTTTACCAGAAATCCTCGCTGCATCATCATCTGATGAAAATCAAAATATACACCATTTTAGCATAACTATTGGAGACGTAGTGAATAACTCACCCATGACTCTTCTGCGTAAGGTTGAGGCTTACACATTAATTTTCACGGGTATCGCATGCCTATCTCTAATGTGACTTCTGATGAAAATATTTTAACATTCGGAGAGCAAATATAGTTAGTTAACTACGCACACTATTGATACCAGAACTCCTTTCATGGGAGAAATTATTGCATCATGGCCCAGAAACTTTGTTCGATATCAAATGATTTGCCATTCCATAATCACCTCGATACCCGGAATTAGTTCTATGAATTTAGTGCGAAAGCAATGGCAATTCGTTTCTTTCTCTTGATTGATGTCATGCAATTCACCCAGCATTTATACCCACACAGTTGGGTGCCGGCCATCTCTCATTTGCTCCATTTCAACAGTGGCACTCCAGTTTTAGGTTTCTAATGCACAATACCAAGCCATCTTAACCCTGTTACGCCTACATTACCCACCAGGTTTATTCCTTTATAACAATTAAGAGGTATTTCTGACACTGTTTATATATCATCAAACTCTAGTTATTAACCATCAAGAGATTTCTGCTACTATCAGCAGCATTATTTCTGTCTGAAATAAATTTGCGAATAGTGCTGTAGGCAGATGCTGTCTAAACTAGACTAATGTATCCGCATCACTGCGCTCAAACTAAACCCAAGCATGAACTCCATGTAATAACTAATCAGATAATTAATCTCTTCTGTTATTCGAGATCCAAGCATTTATTAATATTGCAGTCTTAATAGCACGCAATATGATTTTCCCCCGAGTACGGATGCATTTAACTAATTTTCGCGTTTCTGGTGAGATATTGGGCTCTTCTAGAGTTGAGGACTGGCGTTAAAAAGCGCATAATACATTCTCGTAGAGCATCTTAGGTTTGGCGTAAGGGCCTATTTACTCGGTTTACATCCTGGTGACTAAAGTCTCACTCAGTATAAGTTTATAAAAGCGGGTACCCCTGACACATCGCCAATACCCTACAAGAAGATCGAGCAGGTTTGATTATTGGAGAAAATATGTCTCGTGTCTGCCAAATTACAGGTAAGCGGCCGGTAAGCGGCAACAACCGGTCCCACGCAATGAATGCAACTAAACGACGGTTCATTCCTAACCTACATTCACACCGGTTTTGGGTTGAGGCAGAGAAGCGTTTTATAACGTTGCGCGTATCCACTAAAGGTATACGTATTATCGATAAAAAAGGTATTGAGGCAATATTAGCCGCTCTGCGTGCCTGTGGAAAGAAATATTAAGGAGATTTAGCATGGCTAAAGGTGCTCGTGAAAAGATTAAGCTTGTTTCATCTGTTGGTACCAAGCACTTCTATACCACCACTAAAAATAAGCATTCTCACCCGGGGAAATTAGAATTAAAGAAATTCGATCCCATCGCTCGCCTACACGTTACTTATAAAGAAGCTAAAATCAAGTAATCTTAGCATTTAAAAAATAATCAATATCAAGCGCATATACAGCTGTAGCACAGACATCAAGTCTGATTAACTTGGCTGATGGGTACAGTATTTTCACATGGCAGTGGGGAATGCAGCTTTCGGTTGTCTGTACGTAGATATAGGCAAAGAGTAAGTTGACACGGTTAGATCTACTTACTTTTTGTCTATGCCATCTATAGTAGATTACACTAGTCGTCGTAATAACAAAGACGCTTAGGCAAGCCAAACATGTGCACAGACTAATCAGCACAAGCATTTTTATTACGCTACATAGGAATAAGCCACAACAGAAAATGGCTATTGAACGATAATGTGGTAACCACTAGATGATAGTACCTCTTGCTGACAAAGCTCGATAAGAGAACGCTCAGGATACCTATAGATAACATCACGCTAGCAAAGGCGTGGCTTAGACCCTAGCTAATAACCAATAAGCTGCCAGGCTGACCTGACCCACTTTCTAGGTCAGAAAGAAATATTTAGTTTTGTGTTTTGTTATTTTAGTAGTCAGGAACACTAACGCAGTTGTAAGCTGCGCTTCTTTCGAAAATAATCTATAAGAACATTTTCAGGGTTTTAGAGAATAAAAACTATCTATACCATAGTCTTCTAACCAAAGACGAGCCAGCATAATTTCACTCATAAATTATAAGCTTTATATATTAGATAAATCAACTAAACTGCGCTGGCTGTCTTATGTCAGCGGTTCTCAACCCTGACAACATGATATTTTATTCCTAGTACTTTCTTGCTAATAGCCAGCGTTTATTGGTTGGCAAGTTTTTCAATTAAGGCTTTTCTAACCACCTCTGGCAAAAAAGGTGCGACATCCCCACCATGGCAAGCAACTTCCTTTACCAGGGAAGAAGAGATAAAAGAGTACTCTTCGGAAGACATTAGGAATATGCTTTCTAGCGCTGGCGTTAAATGCCGGTTCATGTTTGACAACTGTGTTTCATATTCAAAGTCAGATACCGCCCGCAGACCTCGCACGAGGATATTGGCACTATGGCGGGCAGCAAAATTTGCCATCAATTCACTGAAACCAAGTACTTCTATATTACCCAAATGTGCAGTAACTTGCATGGCTAACGCTACCCGCTCTTCAAGGTCAAATAATGTCTTTTTCCTTGAGCTGGCAGCAATCGCCAGAAGCACATGATCAAACATCACTGATACGCGCCTCACTAAATCTAGGTGGCCATTGGTCATGGGATCGAACGTCCCAGGGTAGATGGCTTTCTGAAACATAAATCAGTTCTCTGAGTAGTTGCGACCCAACGCCCATAGTGCAGCATATTTATTGAAGGTGTATTGCGCATTCACCAGCGCTAACAGCAACCCCTGTTTGCCATCGAGGAATCCAGCACGTAGCAACCAAGTCTTGCAGAAAGCACCGAACGTGTGCGTCAAAATTGATAGGTAGCTGCAACGTTTCCCAGACAGGCGGCGCTGATTCGCCCACTCTTCGGCATAACGAAGTTGTTTCCGTTGAAAAGCAAAAAAATCACGGCAGGTTAGATGCAGTAAATCGCCGCGAAGCGTCACCACATTAGCACCATCAATATTAAGCGATTCATGCACTAGATCGTTGTTATAACAGTACCGATAGTTAGCGTATAAACGGATTACTCTATCTGGATACCAACCGCTATAGCGCATAAATCGGCCGAGAAATAAATTACAGCGCGAACAACTATAAACGCTGTTGACGCTTGGTGTAGTTAATACCCGCTCTATAGATTGGCGCAATTCAGGCGTCACACGCTCGTCGACATCAACCATCAGAATATAGTCCTGGCTGGCATGATTTTGTGCTAACTGGCGCTGTTTACCAAAACCGACCCACTCGGTATGAGTAAATACTTTTGCCCCCATACTTTTAGCAATCGCTATACAGTCATCCTGACTGCCAGCATCTAACAAAATAATTTCATCAGCCCACGACACCGAACGCAGGCAATCAAACAATAGATCAGCTTCATTTTTAGCAATTATAACCACAGATAGGCTTTTACGCTCACTCATTCAAAATCCCGAGGCGGCAGATGCGCTTCCAATAGATTGAGTAACTTATTCAAAGCTCCCTGATTCTGATACAGCACTGCCGCCGCATTTTGACCATAGTATCGGCGATACTCTTCGTCACTGAGTAGGGCTTCTACTACCTTAACCACAGAGTCTGTATCTACCACATAGATCAATCCTCCAGCCTCTGACAGCTTGGCACAAATATCATTAAAGTTGAAAATATGTGGCCCCATTATAACCGGGATAGCATGAGCGGCAGCCTCTAGTGGGTTATGTCCACCTCGCTCCACCAAACTACCACCAATCAAGGCCAAGTCGGCAATACCGTACAACAACATCAGCTCACCCATGGTATCCCCGATCACTATTTGTGTGCTGTTGGAAGGTATTCCATCACAACTACGCTTAATATAACTGAACCCAGCTTTCCGTACTAAATTTTTAACGGTTATAAATCGATCTGGGTGCCGAGGCACAAGGATCAACAATAAATCGGGATATTTCCCCAAAAGTTCCCGTTGTGCTGCTAGCACAATGCGTTCCTCGCCATTATGGGTGCTACTGGCGATCCATACCGGGCGATGCGGTGCCCATTGTCCTCGCAGAGTAATCGCACGGGCAGCCATCTCCGGCGTGACAGAGCGGTCAAACTTTAGGCTGCCAGTAACGATTAGTTGCGATCGTTTCAATCCAAGCTCGATAAAGCGGTCGCCATCTTCCTGGTTTTGTGCGGCGATTAACGTAATACAGCGCAACATATTGCGAAAAAAACCACCTATTTTTTGATAACCTGCAGCAGAACGTGCTGAGAGGCGCGCATTAGCGATCACCAAAGGAATATGCCGCTGATGCAGCGCGTGAATTAGGGTTGGCCACAGCTCGGTTTCCATAATGATTACTAATTTTGGGTCCACCTGCTCAAGGAAGCGCTTTATAGAACCAGGTAAATCATAAGGTAGATAGACATGTTGCACATCTTTAGCAAAGATAGATTGAACACGTTCTGAACCCGTTGGGGTCGTCGTAGTCACTGTTATTGGTAAGTAGGGATAGTTTTGTCGGAGTGCTCGTACCAAGGGGATAGCGGTCAGTGTTTCTCCAACAGAGGCGGAATGCAGCATAATGCCGCCTGGCTCTAGTGTCCCGTCACAATAACCATATCGTTCTACCCAGCGCTTACGGTAAGCTGGAGTTTTTCGCCCACGCAATAATAGGCGGGCCCATATCAGGGGTTGGATAAGGTATAATAATACCTGATAAAAACGCAGCAAAATATAATCGATTTCATCGAAAGCAATAACTAAACATAGTACCATTTTCCCAGAAAAAAGACACTTATTTGCCAGTCTTCCGTCAACTCTGAAATTCAATGAATAAGCTTATTAAAAGCTAGATAAGAACATTTTGCTATCAACATAGTTCAAGTCGGCGATATTTTAAATAAACTAATCGATACTTCACATGCAGAATGTTAACATAAGCTATTTTTATAGCAAAACAATATTAAAATATCTGATTATTTTAAACTTTGATTTACACAAGGAAACAATAAAAATAAGCATTAAATTAGATGTTTCGTTGAAAATATTAACAATCTTTACGGGAGGAAGACAGCTTATTATATTAAATAAATTTGTTAAAACCTCAAAATATAAATTAATAGATCACACCTATATATGTCCTTTTTACATAACGACGATTATATCATTAACGTCACCTCAACCACGATCCTATTACAAGCATCGTTTGTAACATAGACACATCCATTTATCACCCATTCCCGAGTAGTTTATTGCGATACCGTCAGCACTAATATTCTTTACCCTACCACAATAGTAATACGCACAGCGTATTCCAAAGTGGTTACCTGGTCGGAAAGTCCTGTGTAAGATACACTACACTGCGGATCAAAGAGGCATTAGTCGGTCACCCGTTATCAAGAATAACCGATAGTGTAATTGCCCCCAATATCCTATACTTTTTGTGGCGAAAAACAAACCCGGGAAAGTAATATCTGACTCACATATAGCGGTGAGTAGTTATTTGATCTATGCTAGAATGCAGTAATTAAATTATTTCAGTGCAGAGCTGCAGGCTGATTTATTTCTACTTTCAGCATACAATCTGTATTCCGTCTAGCAACGCTAATTCAATCCGTTAGATACGGCATTAAATAGTGGTTCGATTGTCTTATTTGAGCCATGGTCAAATAAACGGTTTTATGGTTTATGTGAATCATATGCATCTGGAAAATCGGAGGGCTTTGTTAGTGCTTACAGCGGGATGATTGGAATAAAATTCCATATTATTCATTCAATGAGGCGAACAGTCCTTACCTTATTCACCTATGTAGCGAGAGATATTGCCGGCAAACAAGTTCAACCCCGTAACGCAGTAATTTCTGATGATTAATCTCTGGTGGGTTAGCATAAATTTGGGCCATTTTATGCGCCAGAGAATATTCATTTAATTCCGAAAGCACATGTTCCATGCCGGCCTTCTCGAGGATCTCTGTTACCCCCCCTGGGCACCGGGTACTAACCACCGGTGTATTGCATAGCAAAGCCTCAACCAGTACGTTGCCAAAGCCTTCGCTATCAGAGCTGAGTACCAGCAAAGACGCATGGCGCATGAACTTATAAGGATTACTCTGGAAACCGAGTAGGCGGACACGTTGCGAAATACCTAATGCTTCTGCCAACCGTTTGACTGCATCAATATTCGCTGTGCTACCAGAACCAATAAGCACTAACGGCACCTGGATTCCAGATTGCACATACGCTTTTAGTAGGCGGTCGTGGCGTTTGTGTCGGTGGAATCGGCCAACATGCACAAGATAATCCTGAAAAGCCAGCTCGCAAGGCTCTGCGGCCTGCTCCTGGATGGCGACAATATCAAATGGATTATTGATTACTACTAACCTATGAGGACGCATTCGAAACTGTTTATGTAAATCCTCACTAACCGCCACTGAAACGGCGACGACATTTTTCCTCTGGTAGACACTAGCGATTTTATGCTTTTTTAGATAGCAACCTAACCCCGCGCGGTGACCTAGATAAGAAGTGGATAAAATACCGTGAATGCAAAACCACAGACGATCTGAACCCAAAATCTGGCTTCGTCTGACAATACGATCGGTCTTGTGTAAGTGAGAGAACGCCAAATCAAAAGCGCCATTGTTGCGCTCCATGTTAGCGATTACTTGATCTAACGCAGCGGCACGGCGAGACAACTCTGTTAACTTGCGCCACGGTGTGTGGCTGTTATCTGCCACAACCTCGTAACGAATCCCCTGCGGAATTGGATATGTGCAGACGGCGGTTAATAAGACTAGGCGAACGTCATGCCCCGCTGCTTGCATACCCTCGCACAGAGTAAGCACCACTTTTTCCGCGCCTCCTCCATGTAGGCCGTCGATCACAACTAGTATACGCATAGCTAATCTAATAGTCGTTGATATAAGGCAATCAACTGTGTGGACAAATACGCTGGCGTAGCTGACATGATGCGAGCCCTGGCAGCCGCACCCATAGAAGAACCCAAGGCCTGCCGGGGCAGAGCATGAATCATTTCAGTGATACCTGCAATATCGAGGGCGTCCGTAATAAACCCATTCTGGCCTGGTGTAATAAACTCAGAACCACCGCAAGTAGTAGTGGTAATAACTGGCAAGCCGCAAGACATCGCTTCTAGAACCGCGTTCGGGAACGAGTCATATAACGTGGGTAACAGCAGTGCGTCTGCCATTTGGTAAAACGGCAGTATGTGCTTTTGAACACCCATAAAATGCACACGCTGGCTATAGCCGAGCGACCGCACAAACGCCAGATACTGCTTTTCTGCCTTATCCTGACCAACAACCAGGAGGTGGCTGTCCGTGTTTGCTAAGGCTCGAATGGCACAAGTTAATCCTTTCCGTTTAAAGCCAGAACCGACAAAGATCAAGCAGTGCGCCTGCTGAGGGATTCGATATTGAGCGCGCAGAACTTGTCTCATTTCTGCATCGGCAGGAATGAATTCTTTATTATTTATAGCATTGTAGATGACCGTGATTTTATCAGCTGCCACATCAAAATCGTCGATGATTTCCTGCTTGGTCATCTCGGCGTTGCAAATCACAGCTTTCAATTCAGGGGCGGCGTACATCGCGCGTTCGGAGCACATCACATAACGATGATATTTGTTAGAAAATAACCATTTGCGTCTCCACTCTGACATAATACGCGCACGCTGCAGCAGCCAGCGGCGATGTACACCATCGCCAGCCCGGTAAATATCACAACCAGGAATACGTTCATGGCTTTGAACAAGATCAAATAGTTTTTTCTGCCATAGAGACCTAGCTGCTTCAGCAAACCCCCTTTCACGACTGAGACGACTAACTTTTAATGGATTGCAGATATGAATATGCCAGTTAGAATTACAGCTTCCCTGCCATTCACGGGTAATCACATTGAGATCAAGATTATGCTGTGCTAATGCTTCCAGAGCACGGGAGACAAAAACCTCTCCCCCACCGTCCGAGCGGTATCTTTGACGAACCATTGCCAAACGCCATTCTTTCATACTACCCACTCTGCGTGGCTGCAATAGCCTAATCTATAAGATATCATATCAAATAGCCTTCTTTGTATTGATATTAACGTTCATAATAATAGTATCTAGATTCGCTAATTTGCCAAAGCCTTTTCCTAAATAAACATAGATATCAACACTGATATCTGCCTAGCAGATTACCTCGAGGGATCAATAACGCTAAGGTCAATTTTTAACACAAGCTCCATGTTCATTAACACTAAAGTCTGGATAGATAAACATCGTTGCATTGTTATTTAGAGTCGATAATCGTCTTAGAGACAACTACCAGACTACTGAAAGTGTTACTACTCTTCCTCAAGCAAATAGCCAGGATACCTGTCAGCATGGCAATGCTATAGACATGTAGATCAGGAGGCCTGCATGGAATGATAGCCAATAGCCTCAAATTCGGAATCGATGGGGGTGATCTTTGTCTTAATTCTAGCATGTAGAACATCTGCACAAGATAGAATAAAACACGATATCACTATCGGTTACATCCTACGGCTTCATTAAGCCGTCACTAGCTTTCCGGATTTAGAAGTCATATCTTCTCTTGAACCTTAGATGACTGGTAGTATGTTAGGGAACGCAATACCGATCAATATTTCCGGTATAGTGGCAAGCGTGATCGCTAACCAGAATCAAGTTGCTGTGACAGTGCTAAAAACACAACCGCAACGTTTAGCAAGTCAAAGAAACTCTGGATACGTAAACACCAGTCAAACACATCGGAATAGGGAAGTGCTACTGACAGGTCAAATTTCTACTAAATGATAGCAATTCACATTAAGTGAACCCAAAAACCCTCAATTCAAGACTCAGATACGCTAAGGTTCTTTCCACTATCGGTCAATGCCGATAATATTTGGAATGACTGGATTATTCGCTAAAATATCATGGGTGTACTGATATCGAAGCACATTAATCTGCGCCTGAGGCTGATGTATTGCAGACTCCAGATCATCAACGTCATCAGGAGCACTATCACCATAGTGCCGTGATATAACACTTAGAATAAACTTTGCGAATCTATCAGAACTGAAAGTCGGCACATCGTTCATAATCAGCCATGTTTCAAAAAAACCTACCTGTGCTTCTCGATCACCCTATTCCTGTGGCTACTATTGTTCCACTTTCGTTGCTTGTCGGGCATGAGATGGATACCCCTAAATGCATTTTTAAAATTTTTTAATCAAGTAATTTGCCCTAGCGCTGCCTCATACGTAATATACCACATTCTATTTTATTAGGTCGCTAATGCATGACTAAACCGGCGTTTCTTATTACTATTGATACCGAAGGTGATAATATTTGGCAAAATCACTATCGTATTTCTACTAAAAACACACATTTCTTGCCACGGTTTCAGGCACTTTGTGAGAGATACGACTTAAAGCCAGTTTATCTCACTAACTACGAAATGGCGTTAGATCCAGCCTATATTGAGTTCGCACGCAATGTGCTTAGTCGCAGGGCTGGCGAAATCGGTATGCACCTACATCCATGGAACAGCCCACCCCTAGCTCCACTAACCGCCGATGATGGCAGGTATAAACCTTATCTGATCGAATACCCTGCCGATCAAGCTCGTGCCAAAGTAGGGCATATGACCAAGCTACTAGAGGACACTTTTCAAACAAAGATACTTAGCCACCGCGCTGGCCGCTGGGCCTTCAATGAATACTATGCAGCGCTGCTATTGGAATACGGCTATCAGGTGGACTGTTCAGTGACACCAGGGATTAACTGGCAGTTCTCGCCAGGCAACCCACACGGGTTTGGAGGCACAGACTACAGGGATTTCCCAACGCAAGCTTATTTCATCGATCTAGAAAACATTGCCAAGCCTGGTGCTTCACAATTATTAGAGGTGCCAATGAGCATGCAATACAAGTATTCGACACTACTTAATATTTTAAAAAAAGGCTTTGATAGATTGAGAGGAAAACAACGTACACCATCAATGCACTGGTTGCGTCCCAGTGGCAACAACCTGAACCAAATGAAAAAAGTAACTGAGTCAGCCTTAGCACACTCGTATGATCACCTACAGTTTATGCTACATTCCTCCGAACTTATGCCTGGCGGTAGCCCAATCTTTAAAACAGATGCGGATATTGAAGTACTGTATCGCAATCTAGAAACGCTGTTTGACTGGTTGCGCCACCGCACCGTTAATATGACATTGGGGGAGTTTTATACAAAATCTCAGCAGAAATAAAAAGAAAGACTAATACAGTCAGTCACTTTCTATGTTTATATGATACATGGATATACTAATTTTTCTACCCTTAAAATATCAGTATCCTGAATAATGACTCAGGCTTTAGTAATACTGTTACTTATTTAGTGCAGCGATTAGGACACTAATTGTCAATACGCAACGATCCATGAATACGAAACATGCCAACCCAATTCGGAAGGAACCCTGATATCCATAAAAATCATTCTATTAATATAGAAGTCAGAATTTTAAAAACTTATCCCTTGAGGAATAACATTAAGTATATGAGAATTAAATGCTGTGGAAACAGAGCAGGAAGCGTAGCCTGTTCATGATCCTACGCTCTTATATATTTTATAATAAGGTCAGTCAATAGTGTATTTTAGGTACAATATAATTATTGACAGCTATACCATTGCAACAACATAGTAAGTACTGAGTGAATTGCTATTAGAGTTACAATAAAGCATGTAATCTTGCACGGTTTTAATCTGATCAAAGTGATTCCTTGCTATTTTCGAGGCAACCAGATGCATATCTAATGCGACTTCATATCTGAAAACATTGCGACTAAAACCTAGTTAGTCTGGGGATGCATAACTCAACATCTGTGCCTGACTAACGAAAAGAATATTTAATTCCTAGTTAGAAACTTGCCATAAAATTCTGGCTAACATCGTGTTCTCATTTCCACCATCAAGGAAAATGTGCGGCATTTTTGAGCTCGCTGGCGAAGAGCGGTATAAATAGGCTTGCAACTCGATAGGCAAACCCACATTACTTCAAGTGCTTCCAGTTCCCAGCACTGACATATACTGATTGCGGATATCACCGCTCATTGCATCTAACTATTGCCTAGAGACGCCTGTACGGTCAGTCTACTCCATAGAGACAATACAGGATATCAGCCTAATCAAATGTCTATATTTTACCGTATGAACTATAGTCATCCTCATACTTACAACCTGCTATGAGATAAGGATTCCTATCATAATTGCTTCCTGTAAGGGGTATGTTATTAACGCTGAGCACTTCTGTCCTAATTTAATTCAGTGCAGGGAGACTCATCTAAGTCCTGGCGCTAATCAGCAAGCTATTTAAATAGGGTCAACTCACGGCAAATAAAGTTACCTTTGTAGCAAACCTGTCCTATTTTGTATCAACACAATTTATAAGAATCCTCGTTCTATTCCTGGAATAACAAAACCGCTATTTTATTTTTGAAATATTTAACCTATTAATATAATAGACCAATGAAACAAATAAAATCATAACAATAAACTATAAAACATACCTTAGACAAATAATCTTACCATGTAATTACTCAGTTGCTATGCTGAGTATCTTGTTTATTATAAATAATAAGTGCACCTGTAGGGTATATTCATTCACTTTATAGTGCATATCCATTCTCTTCTAAAACCTCAACCTGATAAGCATACCAGCAAAATCTTCATATTTATAGGTTGAAATATAATCATATGCAATTATTCACGAGATATTCTGAATATCTGTTTATATTGAGGGTATATAACAAAAGTTAGATAACTAATACACGGTATCGATAAATAATAACTAAGAAAAACCTTATATTTTTATTTTTTACACTATAGCAACTAAAAGGACTGATCAGTACTTAAGCAAGAAATATAGAAGCACTGTTGCTATCAAAAAATATTAATATATTTGTCCATAAAACTAAATATTGAAGTCAACAATATAACAGCTAAATGAAATTCACGAACTATGATTATAAAAACAATAGAGAAAACAAAATATAAATAAGCGCCTGTGATGCGGCAGGAACTCTTTTTAACTATCGACTCCTGACCGGTACGGGAAGGCTCACCAATAAGAGTATTATATAACGGTAATAAGGGCTACAACCCTGATTTAGGATGTTTTATTGAGCACCCTTAAACGTCAATAAAAACACACAGCAATGAACTGCATTTCTTGCTTTTACTAGTAAATTCTACTCTCTACAAAATAAATGCTTAGGATAGCCCAATCGACTCTGATTAACTTAATTAAATAATTACTATATTAAACAAATTTTATTTTAATAAACATACTATTAAATTTAATCTATATTGAATAACGTACAAATAATACAAATTAGGTGATATCATTTTATAGTGAAATTTTACCGATACATTTAAAAAGATGCACAACTAACGGGAAATAAGATTTTAAGTAATAGTATGTCTTATTATTTCTTTCAGGTAATTAACTCCTCATTTATAATATTGCCATTTAAAATAGAATAAATACCGGCGAAGACTGATAGGTATGCTATTTCGAAATATTAATTTATACATCTTCGTGCTTATGTGTTGTTTGATGAATATCAAAACAATAAGATGACCATAGAGAATTAATATAAATATTCGTATAAAAATAATTGCATACCTGATTATTCTATTTCTGATACGACTTATCTGTACCGACATAGTGAAAAATAAAGTATCAGGTTCTGGCAGAGCTTGATAGTCAGCTGCTTTTAATCGAGCTGAAATCTATAGTTGTATTTTTTAACAAAGCTAAACTTGTTTTAAAGAACAATATTTCTGGCATCCCGGTCCATATATTTAAATTTATGCCCTTAGGAGTCTAATGAAACTTACCTTATCGATAATGTTTTCTTTCAACCAGCGATGCTCGCTAATCAACAACATCCCTAAATTCAATAGTTTATACCTTGCAAACAAATATTTTTAGCTAAGGTTAGTGCTGAATATCCCACTTTACTAACAGCTAAGGTGATATCTATATATGCTGATCTGCTGTTGTACAAGTTAGTAAAGTCGTCCAAACAAGCAATATCTTCGTGCAGACACAATATAGTCTCTTCATACTGAAACAAATAAGGGAAATAGACTATATTATATCGCTTTACTAAATAATTCCGTCAAAAGTGATTTAGCAAGGACTGACTGTGGAACCTGATCAACATAAATACTATGTACAGTCCCCGTAATGAGAGTACGTAAAGTATCAGGCGTCTTATATAACATCTCCTGATGTTATCAGATGAAAATGTACCTGCCCTCCTCCTATGGTTGATTAACGATCAAATTCTAATGAAAGCATTCCGGATAAAATCACTATCTACGATAACCCAATTTGATAATGTTGTTTTATAGATTGGTTATCACTGTCTTGACATAGGGTTTCTTGGATCATCCCTCTCATTCTCTTGAATTGTTTATTAAGATTTCCATTTAAGGCATGGCGCATTTTATCTTTATATATTTTCTCTTAAAACTCAGTCGAATAGCGAAATTTAGAAAAAAAGAAATTGAACTTATTCCTTGAATTTTTTTCATTATCTTTTGACGGTGAGGCATATCATGCATATTCCCGGCATAGCGATGGAATATATTAATCCAATGGCAGGCGATAAGATCCGCATAGCGATCACCAAATACACGCTCCATCTCTTCCGTTGCTGCGATCAGAAGTGCAATTTTCTCGCTATCCATCTGACTCGACAAGCTATTTCTACGTTTGAAATAGAGGTAGGGGCTACTACGCGAAAACACAATGCGCTTGGCATTCCTTAATATTGCAGGGAAAAGATAGGCATCTTCATAACAGTGAAATGGCAGAAACGGATGTGCCAAAAGCAATTCTCTTTTAACAAACTGACCGATGAAGTGAGCCTGCATATCCTTGTGAATGAGGAATTTTTTGATCGCCTCTGGCTGAGATAACAACTGCGGCTTCAAGCCTTTCCATGAGACATTCAGATTGCGCTTACCGTGCTCTTCATTAAGCCTAGTTAGCAGTAATTCTGGTTCTGAAGCCTCCAAAAAGCGCAGAACATCGTACAGAGCACCGGCCAAAAGCCAATCATCGCCATCAACCATGGTGATATAGTCCCCTGCGCTTTGCAGTACACCAAAGTTCCTGACCTTACCAATATTACCAAAATTAACTTGAAATAGACGTGTATGACATACATGACGCTCGCTAAATTGCTGTAATATTTCTACCGTTCGATCGATAGAAGCGTCGCTTATTAAAATTATTTCATAACCTCCGTTCAGACCGTGCAGCGAACTAAGCAGAGTAGCTAGTGTCTGATCTAAATAAGCTGCACAATTATGCGCTGTCAGGATAATACTAAGTACCTTCCTACCTAACATCATTACAATTCCCAGTCAAAACTTTAATACTTATTTTACTGCTGCTGTAATAGAGTATAAACTTGTTGGCTGCTAATATTTTTCATTTTGTTCCCTAAAAGAGGCAGACAAGAGTATTGGTTCTGTCCATAAGCGCCGATTAACCGAGGATCTGTTGGGCCAAATAGCGTTATGTTCGGCTTATTAAGCGCAGCAGCAAGATGGCTAAGGCCAGTATCTACTGAAACCACACTTGTAGCACCAACCAATACCGTTCCCACCTGGGTTAAATTAAGCCGTGGCAGCACATCTACATACGCAAACCCTTCTGCCAAGCGTAATGCACGGGCTCGTTCGTGCTCTGCGCCCCACGGGAGTTTTATCCTTAGCCCGCTATCTGCAACTAACTTAATCAACTCGCGCCAATTTTTTTCTGGCCAGCACTTGTCCTTTCGGCTAGTCGCATGAAGAAACACCATATACTGACCGCTATCAGTCGGAAGATGCCCGAGAAATCTCCCAACGATAGCGTAATCGCCATAGCTACCAAGCCGCTCATAAGCAAGGCTTTTAGCGAATAATTGGCGTGTACGTTCTACCGCGTGCTGACGCTTGCTAATCTTATGCCGATAATTATAGAAGAAACTAGCGCAGGGTTCACGTGCACTCTTATAGACCTGACCATGTTTACATCCCTTAGCGAGGCTTGTGACCAACACCGCGCTTTTCATCAATCCCTGCGCATCGATTACCGCATCATAGCTTCGTTGCTGCAGTAAGCATTTAAAATTTCTGCGCTGTTGGCGCGTTACTCGGCAAAACCAGTTTTTACGCCAACGACGTATAGCCACAGGGATTACTCGGTCAACAGCAGGATGCCAAGTAGGAATTTGATGGAAGTTTTCTTCTATCACCCAGTCAAACTGAATACCCGGAATAGCTTGCATCGCATCAGTTAGAGCGGGAAGCGTATGAAGCACATCACCCATTGAGGATGTTTTGACAATTAACACCTGCATGCTCATCCCTCACTCTCAACCAATAGCGACATCAGCGCTTCCAAGACCTGCTGTGGTTGAACATCGATCAAGCTTTGATGATAACCATGCGCGGTATTAGCTTTACGAACCTTATGATAGCCTCTAATTAAACGGATCACCTTAGCCTTATCAGATAACGGCGGGGTAAAATCTGGGCTGCTCGGTCCGTATAGGGCTATAAGTGGTTTATTTAATGCGGCCGCAATATGCATTAACCCGGAATCATTGCTGATTATTGCCTTGCAGGAGGAGATCAATACAACTGCATGATCCAACTTAGTTTTCCCAGCCAGGTTAATGCAATGCTTGCGGCTTTTCCCCTGCAATGCCGTCTGGATTTTCTCGCCCACCGCATAGTCATTGTCTGACCCGAATAGCACCACTTGATATCCTTGATCAATCAACTTCTTTGCTAAGGTAACAAAGTGATAGTGCGGCCAGCATTTTGCTGGTCCAAATGCTGCCCCTGGGCAAAAGCCTATACTCGGCCGCTGAACAGTTAATTTAAAAGTGGTGATGCTTTTCCCAATCTCTTCTTTATTGACCTGCAGCTGAGGGCACAACAATGGTTTAGGTAAGTCGTCAGCGCAATTAATTCGGCCTTTATCATAAGCCAGCGCTAGATAGCGCTGCGCCATTCGCGGGAAGGCGGCTTTATTAAGCATGCGAATATCATTTAATAAACCATAACGTTTTTCACCGCACCAACCGATACGCTGCGCCACATTCGCGAAAAAAGGAACTAATGCAGATTTCCAGGAATTGGGTAAAACATAAGCGCGATCATACTGGTTTTTGCGTAAGGCATGCCCTAGGCGCCATCGTTCAGTGATAGCTAAAGAACCGTGACCGACTGAAAAAGGTAACGTCCGATGCACTTCCGGCATACGCGCCAGCAAAGGGCGACACCAGGCTACCGAAATCACGTCGATTTCCGTAGACGAATATTCGACTTTTAAGGTGCGGTAGAGGCACTGGGACATCACCATATCGCCAACCCATGATGGCCCGATCACCAGTATTTTCATACTCTTTCAGCGTATAACGGTACGGTTCAACCAAGCCATATATTCTTCCACCCCCTGCGCAACCGTTTTAAACGGCGCATTATAACCAACAGCGCGCAGCTTAGTGAGATCAGCCTGGGTATATATCTGATAGCGACCCTGTAAACTTTTCGGGAACTCAATGAACTCTACCTTTCCTTTTTGGTGAAAATCTATCACCGCATTGGCAACTGCTTGGAAACTTTCTGCTTGCCCAGTGCCACAGTTAAAAATGCCAGACTTTCCATTTTCCCAGAACCATAGTTTTGCTGCTACTACATCGCTAACATAGATAAAATCGCGTTTGAACTGTTCACTACCAGCGAACAGTTCGGGGTTTGCGCCAGATTTAATCTGGCTATTCATATGGAAAGCAACACTCGCCATACTGCCTTTATGGCCTTCGCGTGGCCCGTAGACGTTGAAATAACGGAAACCGCAAATCAGCGATTTCGCCTTAGGAAGGATTTTACGTACGTACTGGTCAAATAAGAACTTAGAATATCCGTAAACGTTTAACGGCTCTTCATATTGACGCTCTTCAATAAATTTTTTACTCCCTCCATATATGGCAGCCGAAGAGGCGTATAGGAATGGGATCTTCCGATTAAGGCAATAGTGTAGAATGTCTTTTGAGTACTGATAGTTGTTATCCATCATGTACTTACCATCTGCTTCTATAGTAGAGGAACAAGCGCCCTGGTGGAATATTGCCTTAATATTACCCAGATCCTTGCCTGCCACAATGCTATCGATAAAATCTTTTTTATCAAAAAAGTCGGCAATCTCAAGGTCGACAAGATTAACAAATTTTGTGCCATCTTTTAGGTTATCCACCACAATAATATTGTGGTATTCTTTTTTATTCAGCGCTTGAATGATATTACTGCCAATCATGCCAGCACCGCCAGTGACGATAATCATCGCGTAGCCCTATTGATTTACTAGTGAATCGCAGTCCCTTACGTTTCATTATTGCGACCCATAATAATATTCGATTCAGATGAAAACAGCAAAAATCTTCAAATAGCTGGCTATCCTAACGGCGCCAAAAGTTGCAATCTATTGTTTGTATTCAAAAAAACAAACTATAAAAGACATATCTTGCGAATTATTAACACACCTTAAGACAAGAGTTTTGAGCTTTTACAATTTGGATTTCTCTGTCCAGAACTTGTTAAATATCACACAGGTGGTTTATACATTCTGCGGGTAGTGGAGTTGCTAAACTGGACCTAATGATATCAAACGATAGTATCCACACTCACACTTGCATTCGGAAGTGTGAGCTTGTACTGCTTGCAAGCAGAAGTTCACTCGCCTTACTTCCCTTTAAAAGGTAGTGTGATGTAGTGGGTGCCATGTACTTCATTAAGCAACGAGTTTGGCTTAACTAGAGCATCACATCAGCTAACAAGACAAAAGGCATCTTTTGATAACGTTTTCACCGTTATCAAGCGTGGGTTCCCAATAATGATAGCGGCCTTTTCCGTTCAGCAAGCACGATACCACGATTGAACTTCTGGCGAATATCAGCCTAGGTTGCGCTATCCTCAAGACAAACCTTGCGGTTTATTACCTTCAAGCCGGTGCCTATTTCGGCATGAGGAGGCTGGCTGTTGTTTCAAGATCTAAGATGCCGAGCAATACAGCTGATAGCTTATGAGGGCTGTATAACTTTCGCCATACCCGGAAAGTGAACTGCTATCGTGCTCACACGTGGCTATACGCGTCTAACGAGTACGGTAAATTACCCACCGCATTGCAGATAATGCATTAAATGTCTTCGCTACTCATATTAGGTTAAAGAGTACCTCGTTTAACACATGTTCAATAAATGTAGCAATGTGCATATAAATAATATGTTACGACTTTGGCTATAGCACGGGTTGTCAGCAAGCGAGCTTAGGGTGACTTATTAAACAATGCGGAGACTGAGACAACCACCAGCATCTCTGTAACAACGCGCTTTCCTTGTATGCGTGATATCCTATATCACCAATCACGAGGACAGTTCACACTTTGTACGGCGTACACCTAAACCAGAAAACCCAGCAATACGAGAGTGTGGATTTTAAAATCGTTCAAATCTACTACCCAACAATACTAAGTTAACAACCTCAGGTTGGCGAGAAAATTCAAAATAAAAGGAGCACCAGCAGTACTATTTAGTACTGCTGGTGTCTATCAGCGTAATTACCTGTCCAGACGCAGATACGCTCCACGAGGCAATTGCGCTCTAGTGAAATCCGTACCGCTTATATTACCTTTCCGTGCTCGATCACCGAGACAAAAATGCTATACACTGAGCTCTCTGTATCAAACAAGACGCTACCATAGGCGATGGATTTACTGCTTACTTTTTTTGCTTGATTACCGCTCCTATCTGGCAAAATGTATTGCCATGATTAGAAAAATCTATTCGCAGTGCTATCTCCTATACTAGCAAACTCTCCTGATTTTCCTAGCTCCAAGAGAGGTTGCTTGTGGTGCACTCATGCACAGATAATTAACTTTACCTGCGTGAGCAGGTTGAAACTATTCCCTGTTGGCCTTTCGCATGTTCTTTAGCTGATATGAATACTGAATGTTCTTCTGGAAAATCTTGCCCTGCAAGCAGGTTGCTTTTCGTGCAGTTCTAGCAGCCTATGCTAATCACTCTCAAATGCAGTTCTAGTATTGTTAGCGCTGCTTGGATTCTGAGCAACCAGTTTAGCTGTTATGTCTATCTTTCTATAACCAAACAACAAGTTCTAGTACTTTAACCTAGCGACCAGGCTAGTCTTTTATCCAATAGTTGGTTACTAGTTTATTTAATTGCTTGAATGGTATGCTACCATATTCTTTTAATCGATACATGCAGACAGAGTCTGTTTGCTACCTTTACTTTCCGTGTCTGTGAAAATTCATCCCTCGACTCTTTTTGCCCTAACCCAACACAATGTCGCGCTGTTTAGATAGTATATGCCGCTAAATGGATCGTAGTCTTACCTCGGGTGATGGAGGCATTCAGGCTAGCAATACCTTTACCTGGTTGTTACACTCCCTAATTACTGCGCATTTATCCACTAACTTACCAATAGTATTCCCTGCCAACTCACTTAGTCGTGCCATGATCTGTGATGTTACCGCTGTAATTTCTTCACTTGATTTCCAGCAATACTACTGAATAGCAGTATTGCTTAAATTTATAACCTTCAGCATCATGCCTATCGAGTGACACGATAAGAACCAACAAACCGTGGTGAAGCATACTGTTAAGCTCCTTGCACAGTAGGTTCCTTGATAGTCTTACCACCTGATTTTAGACCTTGGATTACCCTGAATAGTTCAAAATGTCGCCTTCTCCCATAAAAAAGAAGAATGCACGGTGCGTGGTGATAGATTAACGATCTTCATACTATTGTCTTGGTCATTTTACTGTGTAATTCATGGTGACTTACCGCATATTACTGACGCCGAAATTGCAGCCAACATAAAGAGTTTATGTTCTGATAGTCTTCACTTCTCTCAGTGTCTCCTGCTATCTCTGCATTAGCGTTTGCTTATTCTCTGTATTTAATGCACTTAGCGAGTATATACTCTAGAAGCGTGACTTATTTCTTTCCATCATTAACGGGAGTCATTACCTATGCTGCAATCAATTATACCATTCATTAGCAACCACCCTATACTTAGTTTGACTTGGATCGTTCTTCTGGTAGCGCTAATCGTGATAACTATCCAAAATCATTTTTCTACAGTTCAAGAGGTGTCTCGTGGTGAAGCTACCCGCCTCATTAACAAAGAAAACGCTCTTGTTGTCGATACTCGAAGGTCTGACCACTTCCGAAAGGCGCACCTGCCTAATTCTATCAACTTAACGCCTAGTGAAATAAAAAGTGGTAACCTAGGCGATCTCACAAAACACACAGCACACCCGATTATTGTAGCTTGTGCTAACGGTACAGCATCACGCGAGTCTGCAGAACATCTTAATAAGTCCGGTTTTGACAATGTTGTTATATTAAAAGAAGGGATTACCGGATGGAACACCGAAAATCTGCCCCTAGTGCGCCGTAAATAATTTTTCGTTCAGTGCAAAGAGAAAACTCTGGCTTTAATGGATATCTATACAAAGGAAATACCTCCCCACCCTGCTATCTCGGCAAGGCACTAATAAGTATCAAAGGATAATGTTTAAAGAGATCGAGATTAAAAGCGATAATACTAACGTGAAGTGATAAATGAGCGCACTGAGCACCTGTACCAAAGATTTTTAATGACTGCCACCTTAGGGAATGCGCTGATCGATATGAATTTGACACTTGTGGTGGTCTTAATCCGTTATTTGACGCGGGCAATGCCTGTTTTTTGACTATTAATAAGGACGTTTAAGGAAGGGTATGACACACATGGCAGAACAAAACAGCACAGAGCTTTCTTTCCAGATCCGACGCATTTACATTAAAGATATCTCGTTTGAGGCACCGAAATCGCCACAAATTTTCCAACTAGAATGGCAGCCGGAAGTCAAACTGGATCTAGAGACCGCTTCAAGCCACTTAGCTGAAGAGATTTATGAAGTAGTACTACGCGTAACCATAACTGCGACTTTAGAGAAAGAAACAGCGTTCCTCTGTGAAGTACAACAGGCGGGAATCTTCTTCATAGCAGGCATTAAAGGTAGTCAACTCACCCATTGCCTCGGGGCATACTGCCCAAATATTCTCTTCCCTTATGTGCGTGAGTGTATCACTAGCCTCGTTGTCCGTGGTACGTTCTCGCAGATAAATCTAGCACCAGTCAATTTTGATGCACTGTTCATGAATTATCTTCAACACCAAGCGGATGGCACATGTGGTACGCCCCAGCAGGAATCCTGATGAAAATCATGCATACTTCCATGGCCATAATTGGTGCTGGCTCTTGCGGAACCGCATTAGCCATTGCGATAGCTCGTAATGGCTATCCCGTTGTGTTGTGGGGGCACAATCCCAAGCATATTCAAAAATTACAGTACGACCGCTGCCACCACACTTTGCTACCCAACGTACCCTTCCCTGATTTATTATTAGTAGAATCCGATTTGTCGCAGGCTCTAGCAATAAGCCGAGATGTACTAGTGGTAGTACCAAGCCACGTATTCGGCGAGGTGATGCGGCAATTAAAACCGCATCTGCGACCAGGTATGCGCATCGTATGGGCGACAAAGGGGTTAGAGTCGGGCACAGGTCGATTGCTACAATATGTTGCTCGTGAAGCGCTGGGGAACGAGATCCCGCTAGCAGTCATCTCGGGGCCAACATTCGCCAAAGAAGTGGCTGCCGGGATGCCAACAGCGATTGCACTTGCGGCGACTAATGAAAAGTTTGCCAGTGATCTGAAAAAGATGTTGCACTGTAGCAAAAGCTTTCGCGTATACAGCAACCCTGATTTTATCGGCGTACAGTTAGGCGGCGCCGTAAAAAATGTGATCGCCATCGGCGCAGGGATTTCAGACGGCATAGGGTTTGGTGCCAACGCTCGTAGCGCCTTAATAACACGTGGTATCGCTGAAATGAGCCGCCTTGGCACTGCCCTTGGCGCTGAACCATCGACGTTCATGGGCATGGCTGGGCTTGGCGATCTGGTATTAACTTGCACTGACAACCAATCACGAAACCGTCGATTTGGGATTATGGTGGGGCAAGGTAAACCTATTCAGGCAGCTCAGGACAGCATCGGACAAGTAGTAGAAGGGTATCTAAACACAAAAGAAATATTGACACTAGCACACAGTCAAGGTGTAGAAATGCCGATCACCGAACAGATTTACAAGGTGTTGTACTGCAACAAAAATGCCCATCAAGCGGCATTTAGTCTGTTAGGACGCTCTAGCAGGGGCGAAAACCCTAGCGAATAGTATAAAAATAGTATGCCTCAGCAAGCCTATTGCCGCTGGTAATCACGAAAAGCGAAACCGAAACCGCAGGACTATAAGATAACCTTTTGGCTAAGGAAGAGAGAAATGTTATGTCGCCTCAAGAGTTAGCACAAATTTGGAATGACATTAAATTAGAAGTAAAAGCACTAGCTGACTATGAACCAGTGCTAGCTAGTTTTTTCCATTCGACATTGCTGAAACATGAAGACCTAGGCAATGCACTGAGTTATATTCTTGCCAATAAGCTAGCCAATTTAATCATGCCCGCAATTGCGATGCGTGAAATCCTGGAAGACGCCTACCTGGCAGACAAGCACATAGTTGTCTCGGCGGCACACGATATTCTAGCTGTCCGCCTACGCGATCCATCAGTAGATAAATATTCTACGCCGCTTCTTCACCTTAAAGGCTTCCATGCACTCCAAGCCTACCGTATCGGTCATTGGCTCTGGTTACAAGGAAGGCAGGCTTTGGCTATCTATATGCAACATCAAATTTCTGTCGCTTTTGGGGTTGATATTCATCCTGCTGCGACCATAGGTTATGGCATTATGATCGATCATGCTACTGGAATCGTGATAGGTGAAACAGCAGTGGTGGAAAATAATGTTTCCATCTTACAATCAGTCACCTTAGGTGGCACTGGAAAAACAAGTGGTGATCGCCACCCTAAAATCCGTGAGGGAGTAATGATCGGTGCCGGGGCTAAAATTCTCGGCAATATCGAAGTGGGTAAAGGTGCGAAAATAGGTGCAGGCTCTGTAGTGTTACAGCCTGTGCCTCCTCACACCACTGTCGCTGGTGTGCCAGCACAAATTGTCGGCCAACCCGGAAACGAGATAGCATCCATCGAGATACCATCCATAGAGATGGATCAGTATTTTACTAATACCAGCCACGGCTTTCAAAACGGAGATGGCATTTAATGCCTTCGATCCTCTTTGATTAGGATAGTACATTTACTGGCGCCAACTATATGACCATACAAATGCAAAACAAGAACTCGTATGAAATTAACAAGGATTTAAGGCCTATTAACAGGTAAGCAACAATCCTCAAGTTATTGAGCATTGTTGCTTATATGTAGTAGTTTCTGGCTTTCTTATATGGTGAAATGCTTAAAATCACTTTAGCGTGAGATTTTCTAACCCTCACTATTAGCCTACTTATCTGTCTATGTACGAAGATACCCCCGTAAAATGACACTTCGCCAGATTGCAAATGCTGTTGAGCTCGCTTTCTGTACAAGTACATCTTTCAACGCATGCTAGAAGCTGCCCATATCTTAAAGAGTAATTCAAGGCAGGCTAAATTACCATTTTTCTATGAAAACGTACAGCAACTTCATCCCAGTTTACAACATTCCAAAAAGCCTTAATGTAGTCAAGTCGTTTGTTTTGATATTTTAGGTAGTATGCGTGTTCCCACACGTCAAGAGCAATAATTGGCAAACCTGAAGTGCCTGTTATCGCTTCACCCATAACCGGACTGTCCTGGTTAACGGTAGATACAACTCGCAACTTACCGCCTTGTAGCACAAGCCAAGCCCAACCTGAACCAAAACAGGCCAAGGCCGTTTTCTCGAACTTTTCTTTGAATCGTTCAACACTACCAAAATCACGCTCAATAGCGGATTGGAGCTTGCTTGGCATCACAGTGCCAATTTTAAGCTGTTTCCAGAAAAAACTATGGTTAAAATGCCCCCCTGCATTGTTACGCATCCAAGTACGCTGATCAGCTGGTACTTTATCTAGATTCTGTATCAATTCTTCAAGAGTGTATTTATCGAGTTCTGGATAGGCTGCTAGCACAGTGTTCGCATTATTAACGTAGGTTTGATGGTGTTTACTGTGATGTATTTCCATCGTTTTCTGATCAAAATGCGGTTCCAGTGCATCGTAGGCATACGGTAGAGATGGCAGTGAATATCTCATAATCATAATCTCCATTAAAGTTTGCTTGGCGCAACTAAAAAGCAGCGCGTTTAGTTAAACGATTATAGTTTATTAACTAACATTTAATCAAAATGATTAATTTTATATAGATGCTTTTTAGCGGAAAAAGCGAACCGCGATTATCAGGCGATAAAATCGCTATGAATACTTCTGAATAATGCACATATTGATTAATATCTATACTAATCTGGGAATACTAGTGTCCAGTGACGATATGAATCATATGAAAGTTGATTTAAGCATCTTTCTTTACTGTAATATGAATAGGTTATAATACCACATTATAAGTTATATTAACCTTATGTTCGGCCAGGCTCAATCCATGACATAAGGATGGGTTGTACATTTTTACAGATCCTATTCAAATGGGTATGCATTTGAGATGTGAACTGGCAATGCATATAAGTCGAAATGCCAGTTCACTGGCTTTATCTTAGTATCGGAGATAGTAGACCAGGCAGTACCGGCTACTTACTGTTAGTCAACGTAAGTCTCTACACTACTATTCCGTCGAATGTGGGCTAATAACGCACAGTCATCAGCAATACTAAAAAGTATCTAAAGACCAGCATTCCAAATGTGAATACTACCCATATCATCCAATCCACCGTGGTAAATCTATAAACAGGTACTAGCCTTGTTGAGTTCATCTATACGAACTTTCATCTTTATTAACTCGAATAGCAGGTTGAAAACCCAGAACGGTAGTGCCGTATAAATTAAAATAAGCTCTTTACCTAGATGAATTCATTTACTCAGATTCATCAGTGGAATAACCATTTACCAGATAATTATCAGGTATTAGTGTGAAATCCTAGTTTTTAAGCGGAAACTCATCTAATTTCGACAGGCCCAACAAAGCTTGTTTCGACAAAAACATGTGTGCTTTTCCCATCTTTGGTAGGGATTTAGAGTCGCATATAACACGCAGCAACCAAATCAAGTCTTACTCTCAAATTTTCTAGAAGTGCAATCTCTAACCATCACCTTAAGAGAAAGAATGATAATTGGGTTGCGTGAGCGACGCTAACTCACCTGCAGCCCTTGCGTTAACTCCCAATCAGAATCGGCACCTACAATTCACAATCACACACAGCATATGATTACTGACCACAGTTTAATGACACAACATTAGTAGGTATTTCCTAGATATCGATACGATTCTGATGTCGAGATCATGTGCTTGTTAAGTGCCTTATTATAGCTAATGAGCAACAACAAGATTAACTCTAAACACCCCACGCCTGACACGAATACCAACCTACTCATAAGGGAAGAATTTACCTCTGATAAATCTTATAGAAGATAGAAGCCAGTACAATCCTAGTACTCTAAAACTAAGTAGGAACACTAGTATAAGTAAATACGTACACCAGATGCGATGTCATGTTGCAAGATGAGCACAATGTGCTAAATCTACTCTGAAAACGCATTACAACTCCTATATTCCACATATATTCAGGCCAATATAGTCATATGCTGTATACAGCCATGTTACTTCGGTCAAAGCCTATTCTTTTGGATATGTGAATTATAATCTCTGAACGCAGTGGCAACACAGACAGGTCTTATTCCGATGTGAGCGACTGAATTCACAACTCACACCTGCACTTAGGACTCCATAAAAGTAGATACAATCTGCGGTATAGAGCAACCCTATGATTGCGCAGTAATAAAATATAGGCATGCTAAGCGTCTCAATTACCTCGGAGGTTTACCTCATCTATTAATGAGTAACGAATCTCAATATTCTGTTACAAACTCAGCCGGCCTACATAATTTGGAAAAATCAAAACAAAAACCAATATGCGAAACCCCTAAGTTAAAAGTCAACACAAGCCCGATCCCTTAGCAGAAAAGTATTAGTGTTATTACCTAAAACTCTTTTGCGTATAATTACCCCGCTGAGACGGAAAGCACAGAACGAACACACATGTGGTATAGCTATCTCATGATATGAAATAAATATCATAGGTATTATAATCACAACAATCTTATGCGTCGAAGTAAACAAAACTGGTTTATTAACTAGTTTTAACCCATGGCGCTATCAGAATATAAATAAATACTTAATTCACTATTTAAACTAACAGTAATGGCCACTATTCATGATACGCACACTCAACCGTAGAGTGCTAGCACAACCACGCTGAATAGAACAATCTAAATGCCTGATAATTGAGACTGATATTGCTAACCCATGAGAATCTTTGTATGCACAAGAAAAGAGAGTAATAGTTAAGGTAAGTCACGATTTGATTTTCCCTAGAAAAGCTCAGCGCCAATACTGAAACGTGAGATAATAGGAAGGCCTCATAGGTATTTTAGACGTAATCGTAAATCTGTACACAAGAACAGGCGCGAAAGCAAATACTTAATCGGAGGTTGGAGTATTAGACTCCACATAAATCTAGAGAAGAAGCAGTTACTAACAAATAGCATTAAACTAGCGCATCTGCGAGGGATACAACCGGGTAACATTCTATTAAACTGAGCGAGCGGGACAGCTCGTTTCATTACTGCGGTCCATGTAACTAGTAACTAGTTACGGGGTTTCGCAAGCCCTTTGGCTTCGCCTACTCACAATATAGCTTGTCTCGAAATGCCAACACCTTTTTTAGAAATACAATGTATTTAACCTTAATCTAGCCGAGTAACTATCTTAAATCTCTATAACTGTGACTCACCGTATCCGACGAGTACCCTTTTGTGAATAAAAACAGAAACTATTATACCTGGATGGCAGTCAGATTTCACCGATGTTACAAATTCCAGCACCTACGCTGCATAACGATCTTATCCGTTTATAATACACTCACAAAACAATCTACCTACTTAACTATATAATATGCGAAAATTTCTCGCTCAATAAATAAAATAAATGCTTTCAAACACTCATTTAGCATCAATCGGTTGAACCAAAACTAGTTTTTAATCTTACTTCACGTATCTTGAAAGATTATTTGTCGGCAGAAAAATCGGTGGAGACCTTTCCATTTCCCCAATATTCTTTCTATAACCCAACATCCCAACCCACGCACTGAAATACCACGCTCAACACTATTGCACAGCCACATCTATTTTAGAAAGCGGGAAATAGGTTAGTCGATACAAGTTATTAATAAAGTAGACTGTGTCAGTCTATCTAAACAAGAAGCCATATAAACACAAATAAAAACTAAAGCGACACTGCCAAAACACACTATAGGTCTGAATGTGAATGTTAAGAACATTAACACTGTCAGTATTTAATTTTATTTTTTTGACGTCAATAAAAGAAAAATGCGAAATTGCGAATAAAATTATACCAACAGTTCGTAATGAAAGCTCACAAAAACAGAATATAAGCCGTTGCTATTTAATTTGAATAAACCATTCTAGGCACTATCATGCAAATGTAATTGAAACAGATAATGCCTTGTTACTCGCATTAGCACGGCACCATCAAAACCTGCATTCAACAACTAAGAAAAGTAACAAACTAATCGATATCGCTGAAATCTATCGGTGGCTCAACCTGACTAAGTGGTCTGTTATAATAGCAGTCAATCCGTGATGATGTGAGACTGCACTATGACGTATATCATAACCAATAAATCTAAACGTAAAATCATGGTATACTAATACGTGTTTATTAAGTCAAAGGAATAGCAAGCTAAAGTCATTAATCCTTACATATTTTATTTACGATTGACGAACACATCCTTAAAATCATCACCAACCATAAAGCTGTATACCAGGTCTGTTATTTCGTTCAGAACCGCATATTCTTGGCAAAAAATAAGAAACCACTACTAGTGGTCAGTAGGAAGCGATCTTGCGCTCTCTTTTGCGATAGCTTCCCGATACCGCTAATACGCATTTCTGTACTGCGAATTCTCTCTGATAGAATAGAATGGATCAGTGCTATGGTAATGCACTTTTTCGTAGTTTGGTTATAATGCACTATTATAGCATTTCTAAACACTACGTGCCTACAGACTGAGGCAGACTCAAAAATACACGTTAGTATCGTAAGATACGCCAAACAAATCAGGACCAACCTGATAAGCCTCCGGTTTTTAATCCCAAAAAAAGAGCAGAGAAAAAATGCACTACACCCTCAACACTATAGACTATTTCACCGTTACTTTCCGTGAATCTTACAGCCTTTAACATTGCAGCGCTGCACGCCTTAACCAACTTAGCATAACAACCTCTTAGAAACCACCTAAATATCGAAGCATCTAACTGGTCAAAGCGCAATACCATACTCTTCACGAGTACCCTGGAGACTAGATCTGAACTAAGTCTAGCAGAGGGGAACCTTAAAAAATCCACAACTCAACACAAGAATTTATCCGTGCTACAAACATTGGCGCTTACTACGCCAACGGACGCTGGCACGCGTCGGAACATATTTCAGCAGTCCTGGATAACCTGGAAACTTTTATAACTAAGATCTCATAACCGATATCCTACTTGATCGCGAATTACATCCAGTCATCGCCGCGAAAAATCAATTAATCTGGCTGTGCTACCATTCTTATAAGCATAACCCCACCCATTTCTCGCAGGTCAGACACTCACGAATATAACAAACATCATCACTGCTACCCCCTGTTTGCAACAGGATGCAGATCACCGGTATCACGCATCTTAGTAGCAACTATAGCTAAATTAGCCTGCATTTCTATCTATGTGAGAGCAAGTCTCACCTAGTTTGAGTAAAGTAAAGCCACTACGAATAAACCCTTTATCTTAACTCCTAGCGCTGGACAGAAAGCAGGTCGATGACAGTGTAAAATTAATGCGGCTTTAGCACCTACCTGCATTTTTACATCAGTAAAAATATTCTAAGTTAGAAGAAAGAACCAACGCTCTAGCATGGACACTAAAGATCATGATGCAATCAGGAAAATTGAATTGTAACAACATCAATCCATTCCTGATCCCAGCGGAGTGATCGGGCATTCTAAATAGTAATCCATTTTTAAATTAGCTGCTGCATACCCCTATAGTATTCTATAATGTATTTGCGAGATAGGGGACTGAAAATCACGGAATAGGGAATAGCATTCAGCGTATGTAAAGCACTGCGATGCCGGACTTTTACTCTTCCCCCCACCCCAGCTAGAAATAATATTACGCTAACCCTCAACTAACAACCAAACGGTCATTCGCCTGTTGAGCGCTAACTACCTTACATCTAGTTTCCGGACATTGAGCTGCTATTAACTGAGCCCATTCTATATTCTCATCCTAGAATATAGTCAGGAATGATTTGGCAAGGTGATATATTCATTACAAGTGCAAGCGACCGAGAATGAGTACCGCATTAAAGGGTAACAACAGTTTCCAGCATAGTATGTGACTGGCGTGTACCCTTAAACACTTACTGTCAGAGTAGCAGCACTCAACGTTACAATCTGTACTTAATTTTAACAGCACTTCCCTTTTGACCAACCGAAGTAGAAAGTAGGAGCTAAATAAGGAAACCTCCATACAGCATAACGCTAGATTAAGAGCTGAATACTTGCGATCTTAACCGATTCCCCCAATTTCGGAAGTAACTCTGTTAACTCACTTTAGAAACGACTCCTACGTCAATAATATTCATACGATGGCCACTCAAATAAAACCTGAACAGACGAGGAGAGACTTGAAACCCAAGTTCTATGAATCTAAGTAATAGAACGTTCATTACGGTCATGTAGTATAAACTATTGCTTAAACACATACCGAAACGGTTAGCGACATATGGGATAGATCTGGTAAATTGACCCCAGCAAACTCCTTGGGACCCAGCAACCTAGCATAATAATATAGAAAAGCAGTGATTGACTCATTGGAACAGCATAACACTTAGGAGTATATTTTTCTTTTGTATAAGCAATCTAGCGGCACTAGAATTTACACTACGGCTGTATCGGGAACCTAAATTTCAGCAGAACAATTCCAAAAATAACACATACTTACAGGACCACAATAGCTAATACAGAAAGCGACTAAGCCTGCTATCCATGCTAACACCATACCTCAGTGTAGATTTAGTTGTTTGTGGACACCCTTCTTGCTCATTTGTATGGGTAACTCTGCCCGGTCCATCCTCTGTCACACTACAGAAAAATGGTACTTCTATTTAGAAGCGTGATGGTGTGGCAGTACCGCATAATGCTATCATAGACTGACACAGTCTAGCCGTTAATTCGGTATATCAGATGCTGTAATTCTAATTAAATCTACAGCACCTAAACAAGAAAGTCAACTCATCAACTACTCACCACATGGCAACGCCAGCCGCCGACCATGTCGATCATACTCAAACCTATTAGATGAATTCTAGGGTAACAACAAAACACTTACCTGAAGAAAGGAGCAGAATAATCATTGCATTACTTTATAGAGACTAGCCGAAACCAGATCATCAAGTAATAGGGCTGGATTAAGTCACACAAGCTACACAAGCTTCTCGCTAAGATACTAGCTGCTATTAACGATATTCCCCTTAAGTTCCTAGTGATAAAAGTCAATACTACCGTGATAACATTAGCTCGCCAAGCTTTAGCGCTCTTGCAACTGAGTAAATTGTAAGCTAATGCCGATAGGCATGATAATAAGTGCAAGAAGAGTTTGGATCATAAGAGCACTCTGTAAATATGTATTACTGTCTCTGTCAGCCAGAACAGGATTAAGTGCCTGCAAGCATCTACCAGTATTTCCCCGGCAATCATCATGCTTGCAACGGTGGCTCCATCCCAGTATAGATTGTAATTTGAAAATCAAGGGGATGGGACAGCGGTAACTAACACCGCTCCTTCTCTCCAAGTAAGAGAAGGGGAAGGATTATATCTGATAAGTGCATAAGCCCGTCTAAAGGCGGGCGCTGCATACTAAACCTAACTTGTTCAATATCCGTAATCTAGGCAACTAGTGACTAGGTAGTACCACGGACGATCATGAGTTACACAAGCTGCATCCCTCTAGCGCAGGGAGTCGATCTACTAATTTACCATAAACAACCCGTTATTTTATGCAGACCATGCTAACACTTCTATCAACGGTCTCATTTCCTATATGAGACTAGAATATAACTACCTGAGCATCGATCGTCAGTCAATCTGCTTAAAATAACCGACTAGTATTGCGTAAGGTAGAATAAATGCCTGATGCATATCAGAGCCTGGCACTCTGGATTACTAGAGTATTAACAGATACAGGCTCTTTTTAGTGGCCACACTAATTAAGTTTAGGTAAGTAACCCCTTTTAGACAATCTCAGGTGGCAATCGCTGAGAGCAGCGCTATAATGCAAAACAACATATAATATGCCGAAAGCCGCATCTCCAAACATGAAGCATACTCATCAGCAACATGGCGATCCACTGAATCTTATCACACATACTCTCAGAGCCGCATGCTAATAGCATGCGATGCAGCTCTGTTTATTTTAAAATAAAAAATTATTTGCTGAATACTAGATATCTATCATACACCTTGCGTTCTTCATTAACCCAGAAGACGTAGTACTACCTTTAAAAAGCACAGTAATGGCCATTCTTAGAGGAAAATTTCAGCTCTGTTACTCTGCGGAAATTGTTGGTGTGTGAGTTCTGTATCATATGAACATGAATATGCTGAGGAATTTGCATATCGATCATGGTGCCCTGATTAGGCACTAGGCGTCTGGGTTTTGAGATTAAAGGCTAGAAATTCTAGTTGTATAACCAACACTTACGGCTCACTGTTCTGCAACTGTGGCTTAATGCAGCCTGATATATCTTGTAGAATTAATCCGCATTAGCAGAAGTTCAAGGGATGAGCTTTTCCTGAAGATTAACATTTACTTACTACATTATAATCCTAGGGAAAACCGAGAAGATCAAACAGGCGCTGTCAGCTTGACCTATCATTTTAACATACAGAAACGTAGAAGCCATCTAACCTTGGTTAACAAGGAGGTTAACCGTTTACTAATATCACTTACTTTGCTAATTCTAGTGCTATATTTTTAGTCCGCACAACAAAAATTATGCGTATAACAACCATACCATGCGGGTTGCTTAGCAACCCTTGAAGGATTATTACTTAAACTGAGCCAACTTTTTGGATGAGTAAAATACTATTTTATAACATAATCCAAAAACAGATTCAATATATATTTGGCTGACAACACAACCCATAGCTCTAGAATGAAACGTCTGGCATCAGACGTTTCAGCTCATTGCTATCTTCCTTAACTGCAGTGCGTGGCCTTTTAGCCATGCTGCTGTCTGTATCTTTTATTCCATTAATGAGTGCCTTACCTTACAGTACCTGTTCGAGAACTAGTGTAAGCCTGCCTGGTTAATAACATTGCCGCCCGTTTTATGACAGAGTGTATAAAAATCCACGTTTTACCTGCGAGGCGGGCGATTGTTCTGACAGATTAGAGCGACACAGCAACCAGGCCACTATAGCACTGAGCTCCTGGAAAATTAGGCCAGGCTGTATTTATCCGAAAATACGCCACTATTCAAATTAAGCCCTTCAAAATAACAAACTAACCTCTTACTGGATATAAACCAGTGACGTAAAACCTAGTACCAGCTTATTCTTATTGGCATGCTAGTTACCAACTAAAATTTCACAGAAAGAAAAGCACAAACACATTTTGTAAGATGAATAACAAGGTACACCACAAGCACCCCGGAATACGATTTGGTCAATCAGCACACTGATGCGTCATCTAATCTACCCTTTGCTCAACTGTCACGGCTATAGTCATATCACCCCACACCGCACGTGTGCTTTCAGTGAATAACTCCGCCTCGCGACGTCAAGGATACCACTTAAACTCACATCTTGTTAGACAACACATATCAGTCTTATCAGTAATAAACCTTGCACACAGCTCTCTAATTAGAGAGAAAATACTAAAAATCGCCCTACAGACCTCACAAGTCGTTCAAGAAAAGTTTGCATGCAACTTACTCACGTTACTACGTCAGCCAATGTCAGCCCATTATGATGAAGGACGTATCAACACACCTAATTATCGTTAACTTATGGCTATGCTATAACCTCGACTAAAAATGCACTGCCGTTCTTTTATGAAAAGAATGTACCTGATCTTACGTTATAAGATGTCGCTGTCGATACGCCTACACACCTTTAAAATACCCTGTATCCCAAAGCTTAAGTTCGTTCACGGAAATTAAATGTGCTAACGCTCACCGCTTTCACTACGGAAAGCACTAGCAACGCTCTATCAGGCCTGTACGCTACTAACATAGAAGTTAAGGTCTAGGAAAAGCAGAAAAAGCTAACTAAATAACTAGCTATAGAGGCATAGGTACTCCATTGATACCTGAATAACATGTTCACAGCCATGTTAATCCACCCATATAACAAGCAGGATCTTTCAACAGCATCAAGCGAAGATTGATCAAGGCCCTGACTAAGGGTGTATTGTACATACTGATCATGTCCATAGGCACGCAAACCTGCTACTGGGATAGCCGAAGTAATAGTATTACGATATTCTATATGATATCCTATCATTCTAGTTGCTAAAATTGTCATTTCGCTAGTACAGGCAATAAAGGCATTATAATTATACGCCCAGCTCATTAGGTTAGAATCCAGCCACAACTAGCGTATCCCACTTGTATAACCGCAAGCGTTAGCTTCAATCCATATTCCCTGTAACGAAATTTAAAGCCCTTAAAATCCTACTAGGTTTGCCCTGGATGAATGTTGCATCTCAAACAGCCCAACAAATTAAATAGCAGCCGCACAACAGCCACACCGGGGTACCCACGTCGATACTAACTAAAGTAGTGTAGATAGAGGTGACACTATAAAACAAGTGGTATTTTTGCATCTTGTAAATCGCGACACCCGTTAACGGAGATGTTAGGTGATGGCACTAACAATACGCGAACCTAAACCCACTTTAGGATCTTTCAGATCACCTAAAGTTCAAAAAAACACAAACATGTACGCGCACCTTGAGGAGATAAGATTGTACTGTAGAGAGCGCAGGCACTTTGTTGAATAAGCTCTATCGCACAAGTAATATTACGTCGACCTCATCGCTTGAAGTTTTTAGAGCGCCAAGCAACGAGATTAAACGCCAGCTATATCAGCCTCTTCTATATACTTGCTCCCTTAGTAGGGCGTCCTCACACTGGCTCGCCCATACCCAAGAATAGCGCTCGCAACCAACACGCTGACACTCATCTGTATTCCGCAATGCAATCCATACCCGCTACTGCGACGCCATAGTCTCTCTGGACAATATCTACAATAGGCGCTTCAGGCTAGCTCTTAACTAAAATACTGAGTCTAGCTCAAGCAATGCTGAGCAACGTAAATCCGGTCGCTGCATTTAAGGACATCCTCTCACCACACTCGTGATTTAATGATAAACTAATTAGAGTACGGTCATGACGACGAGTAAATAGGAACTGGTGGTTCATATACTGCATAAAGCAGGCGGCTCTGGCGGCTCTATAGGATGGCAGGGCGACTCTCTGGCAGCTGTCAGCTTACCAGTTAACTGTGTTTGTCGCTAACGATTTAGCTACTCAAATAACACCCATGAATACTTGGTTACACCACCTAGACCTGTCAATAGCCACTTGTAGTGGCTTGTCACGCCAGAAACTATCAAGCTCAAGGAAAGCCAAGTTGATTACAAGTTACCTGTAGTCGTTTAATCCATATGCTGCAGTACTGAATGAGGCGTTAAGATATAGATCTTCTATCGAGCCTTCTCCCTGACTCAACCGGCATCGCTATTTAGCACTCACATAAATAAAAATGGCGATTACCTAGATACTAATAGCTGCGGCTAGATATGATCTAAGTTAAAAAAGGTGCTAGGTCACCATTGCTGTGCTGCGGCGAAAGGCGGGAATAACCCTAACCGTCTATTTATATAAATATGAAAAACCTAGATGACCTATGGTGATAAATAATCGCAACAGACTATTATATAAACTTTATTATCCTCAAACACCTGTCGCATAGAATCACGTAACCAAATAGAGACGCTATAATTGCTATCACTCACTAATCTGATAGCAGTATCCCTAGACTCATGTGAGGAATCTCAAGCCAAGATAACACTGACCCAGTACTACAAAACTCCTTGTAATCGCCCTTTGCCTGTTTCACCGATTTCATTGCCAGATTTAACAAATAAGGTAATATGGCAGTATGCATGCTCGAAGAATTATGCAGCTAGTGCATGGGCGCCACTCATCACTCAATTTAATGAGTTCCGGTGATCAAAAGTCGTTCAGTTAGACGAGCCTAGACTTGTAAAATATAAGGCTTGTAGATCAAATGGTTGCTAACCTTACATATAAAATCCGATAAATAATGAAGAGGAAACGCTAAAAAATTGGACTAGAAACGAATACGGAGGAATGATCATAATGCCCATATATCTTTTTAAAGATAGTTATTCTCACTTGCTAACCTATGCCTAACTAGGCACTCTAATGTATTTGTTACTACAACTAAAATCATTAAGACAACGTTCGTATGTAACTATAATACAACCATATGGGTGAGGCTATATAGAGAGGAAATCAATGCCATAGTCTCAGGCATAAGTTTAACTTTAACCGAAGCTATTAAGATCTAATTCAAACCACTTTTAATATTCAGTGATAAAATTCACACTTCGCTCATTAATTCTAGTTTAACAACTTCACGACAATAATCCACGATAGCATATTTATTGTAAAATGTCATTGAATGATAATGAAGCAATTACTAAAGGTCTGCGCGCCATGCCCAGGTTAATTGATCTTGCAACTAAATAGCCTCATTTCCTTTACCTCTCTCTTTTCTGTAGTGTATGGTAGATACAATAAACCATTAGCAGTTTAAAACTATAGCAGTGCCGTAACATACAGAAAATTCCTTTCTTAAAAACAGAAATAGGTTTTAAAAAAACATAACTAATATAATAACCGATGAGCGACAAAAATTGTAAGATAGTCTTAAAATAAGAAATATCTAATTATTAGAATAGCAAACAACATTCTAGGCCGGGCAAATACAGCGGCGGCTAATTATCTCAGTAATTGGATTAGATATCTTTTTTAAAATATGTTTTATTTCAGTAAATTTATTTGCATAATCAAGAAATAAGTAAATCTCTTTCAACCTGATGCTATAGGTCAGAAAAACCAAAATACATCATACATTATAAATGCTTATCTTAATAAAAGTAATAACATTATCTATTCTTATTAAAGAGAGTATTTTTAAAAAAATAACTTCTTACTTATAAGATACATCACTAAGTGACTGAACATATTTACGCCATTAGAGAGAAACAATCAATCAATATCTCATGATGAACATATATGAATTTATCGATGATAATTATCATGGTCCTCCTTTCAATAAAATTGAGTAACAACAATTTCATAGAAACCAAATATAGGCTACACCAATAAAATATTTTATCTATTTATTTTATTAAAATAAAAATGCAAAATTTCTTAAACGGATCTAAGATTGACTAAAAACACGATCAAGTAAGATAAAATCGTTAATATCTATTTAAACTCACCGAGTGAGTTTTTCTCACCACTCGCTATTTTAAATAGGATTTAAATAATTGAATCAACGAATATAAATGTATAAGGCGATCGCATATTCCATATAAGATTATTCTTATGATAATCTTATATTGTACCACTATACAGTAAACACAATGGATATTGTTTCTAACAGGCTATTTAAACTAAAGCCTATTATTTAATACGTCGGTAAGACCGTCTAAGTCAAACTGACTGATAAGTCAAGATCATATGCTGCTTCCATGTAGAACATAGTGAAATTGAACAGGTTTAATACTTGCCTGTTTTTATATAAAGACTAGCTATTCCCTGTATAACATTAGGTTGATTTTTAATCGGAAAGATTAAAAAATAATTTTCTATACTCATGTAATTTATTTCACTCAATCTCCCGTCATAGCACACCTATCTCTTTAGTCGAATAGCCTATTATTTTTTAATCTGATTTATAGAAGATTTACCATACATGATACAGCCCATACACTGAATATTAAAGAGCGCTTCACTAAAAGTGCCGTCAACTTTATAAACTAAATGGAGATCTGTTTTAATTAAAAGAACTTTGATAATATCATACAATAGTCCTTTGAGCTTATTTTATTAAATAAATTACCATGCATTGCTAGCTAGATCCAATACTCTCAAAAGAGAGTATAGGGCTTTATTCTATATTCGATAAACTTATAAAGATAATATTTTATTTTTTGTTTATGCTACACCAATTCATTAATTATGTATAGAACTTATCTTTCATTTGATTAGCTTATATACATATCATCAGTATCTTATTTTTGTTTTATATTATCAGAAATATACAAATATCTACCATTAAGTAAATAAATAATGAACCTAGATAGCGAATAACACTTTTGCTTTAATCTATATTATTTAATATAAATAAATTACGGTAAGTGAAATTAGAAACATAGCTAGAATATATTGTTGATGGAGTATAAGTATAAGTAAAAGAAACTGCTTCCAAGACAAACATAAGCAAATCAGCTAACAACGATAAGCAAAACTTTAATCAAATTGGAAACTGAATTAATTATTTTAAAAGTCAAACTAATCTATTGGAGATGTTATATCATACTAGCAACAACAATCAGGCTAAAGACCGTTAATAACGGTTGCCAAATATCTATCTATAAGCAAAGATGTACTAAAACAGGGACCTGATCTGATCAGAGTTTGTGTTTCAATACTCCCAAGCTTGCTAAAATATTTTTAACGTCGCTCGTTGATTTCATAAACGAAATGAAACAAAATAAATCTAATTTATTCTCAATTTATCTCAAGTTGCGAATATTAATCTCCGATCACATATAACTTTCTTTATAGCTAGACGCACAGCCTAGATATACCAACAAATGGCAATTATTCCATAATCACCAAACAAATAAATCGATAGGTGGAAGCTACAATACCGATAGCATTCAAAACAACGAATGACTGTGTACACTTATAAACCCATTCAAGTGTCATTATTGCTCAAAATGACAGCGATCTGTTATCCGTTCGATCCTGCAAGAGTCACGAATTCTTCAATGAGTCTAACAGTAAGAGCACTATCACATTTTAGCATCATATGTAAATTCTCTAAACAGTCATTTAAGTTAAAAGAATACAATACTTTCCTAGTATTGTGCTCTCTCTAATAGAGTCTCCCCTACGTATTATTTTTGCACTGAAATGACAGACAACACTCAAGCCTGGAAGACCCGACATTCATTGATTCACTGGTCTAACAACAAAATCAGACCTGATTAACCATAATCTATACACACTTCCACCAAAACTAGGAAGAAAGTCTCATGTGTGTTTTGAATTATAAAGTCACTTGGTTCATACCGAGGCAGGTCTCTTACCTCTACCTAAAGGGTTAAATGCAGTATGGCACTAAAGCAAACCACAACGCCTCATCCGCTCATGTACTTCCGCACAACTTCTTCCCTCCAGGCATAGCGGAAGATCAGTAGCAGTCGCCGCAGATAATAGTCTATATAAAAATTAGATTATCTGATATGAGGCATCTTAAACTATACGTATATAGAAAACCCTTCTATTCAACGTGAGCCCAATAATCTTTTAGAAATAGCTTCTTACCTTTAAAAGCCGATCACACGCCAGAAAATTAAGCTATAGATCTCAAAGAAGAGCAAGGAACTAATACACTACAGGCATGGTTTAATCCCTTTAGAGTGCTCAAGTCACTGCTCACCATCAAACGGCTAAGCATAACTAAATTAGTATGCAAAGGTGCACATAAGCATGGCATTTCTCTTTAATGATGAGTGCCAGTGTTATGACTATCGATGTTTCCACGCCATGGGCAAGAAAAAGCATTGTGTGATTAGAATAGGGTGGGGTTCTATCATTCTGGAATATCCGCTAGCTATGAGCCCTCCCCGCAGGCAGCATTCCAGTTCATATTACACTTCAGGGAAGTAACTAATACCAAATATCTCTTAAAAGATATTCAAGATTCGAAACTTAATCTAAATGATGCAATGTCACGGACCTTTACTTTTCTACAGATGAGGTCCTGGTATCGCTAACTCATATCCTTATTTTGTAAGCCAGTCACACTTTTTCAGCATGCTCAAAAGATCGCCATAAAATGCTGGACACTGTAATAAATTGACGACACCCAGGGTATTCAACCAGCACAGTCGTCGGGGACGCTATTATTGTGAGTGCGCTGTGCACGAGTTAATGCGAACCGTCTTATCCGATTGCATATCTTCAAAGAATCTTCTTATGGTGACCAAGCATACGCGCAGGTCTATCCCATAGACTAAAATATCAAATGAACTACAGTTAAGAATAGGTAGTGCTTATACTGAAGAGTATTTATGCAATATGTAAGCCCGGATTACGATGATATAAATCAACAGCCTATTCATCTATCACCAAGCGCAGCTAGTACGGCAATATGTGCGTCACTTTTAGATTAAAAGCATCAATACTAAAGAACAATTTTTAGACAATTAAGATGTAAGACCTTAATCATGACATTATCGTTATCAAAGCTCATGATGACGGGGTCAGTATAGCCTTATACTAGATGCACAGTAAATCATTTAAACCTCTTTTTTTACGGTACTTGCTATCTTCTTAGAGATGCATGATCTAATCTTTCCGGCAGGGAAAGTGCGATTGGCTCAAGAAACTATCAACAACTCAAAAATATACACTAAATCGATCGAGGAAGAATCTATCGCCCTAGCATCTTAAATATCGATGTTGCCGACTTTTAGCGCGTTTTCTTCGATGAATACTCGCCGAGGTTCAACCGCATCCCCCATTAGGGTGGAAAATAACTGATCGGTAGTGATAGCATCGTTGATAGTGACACGTAACATATGGCGACTTGCTGGATCCATGGTAGTTTCCCATAACTGATCTGGGTTCATCTCGCCCAGTCCTTTATAGCGTTGAACAGACAAACCACGGCGTGATTCTTTAACTAAGTATGCCAGTGCTTGTTCGAAGCTTTGTACCGGATACCGACAATCTCCCCTTTCAATACAGGCACCTTCTCCGAAGAGACCTCGCAGTTTTTCACCTAGTTGACAGATTTTACGATATTCTCCACCCCGGATAAACTCAAAGTCTAGTTGATAATCAGTAGCGACACCGTGAGTAAGGATGCGTAGCACAGGCTCATAGATCTGACGCGCGGAGTTCTCCCCTGTCATGCATTCATACTTGCTGCCATGTTTTTCTTTTTTGTTTAGTATCCGCGTTAATAAACCACTCCATTCCATTACTTTAATCTGATTAGTCAGATCAGATTCACCTAGGGAGGGGTGGTATATTAATCGGTTAAGGAGCGCACGCGGATAGCGTCGCTCCATGCGATCGATAAGCTTTTGCACGCTGTAGTACTCGGTCACTAATTTCTCCAAGTACTCGCCGGCTAAAGATGAAGTAGTACTGTTACTGTGCAACGATACTCCATCTATTGCAATGGAGATGAGGTACTGATCCATCTCCTCATCGTCTTTAATATAATGTTCCTGCTTTCCTCTTTTTACCTTGTAAAGCGGCGGTTGAGCAATAAACACATAGCCGCGTTCGATAATCTCCGGCATCTGGCGATAGAAGAAAGTCAGCAACAAAGTGCGGATGTGGGAACCATCGACATCAGCATCAGTCATTATGACTATACTATGATAACGTAACTTGTCTGGGTTGTATTCATCACGCCCAATACCACAACCGAGCGCAGTGATCAGTGTTGCTACTTCCTGTGAAGAAAGCATTTTATCAAATCGAGCTTTCTCAACGTTGAGGATTTTACCTTTTAATGGTAGGATAGCTTGGTTCTGTCGGTTACGTCCTTGTTTTGCTGAACCACCCGCAGAATCCCCTTCCACTAGGTAAAGTTCGGATAACATTGGGTCTCGTTCCTGGCAGTCAGCTAGCTTACCTGGAAGTCCGGCAAGCTCCAGTGAACCTTTACGGCGAGTCATATCACGTGCTTTGCGCGCCGCTTCTCGGGCGCGCACCGCATCAATAATTTTACCGACCACAATTTTAGCATCTGCAGGATTTTCTATTAGGTAGTCCACCAACTTCTCGTTCACTAAAGTTTCAACAGCAGCTTTAACCTCAGAAGAGACTAGCTTATCTTTAGTCTGGGAAGAAAATTGAGGATCTGGCAATTTGACTGAAACTACCGCGATTAATCCCTCACGGGCATCTTCACCGGTGGCACTCACTTTAGCTTTCTTATTATAGCCTTCTTTTTCCATATAATTTTTCATAGTACGTGTCATGGCAGTGCGAAAGCCGACCAAATGAGTGCCACCATCACGTTGTGGAATATTATTAGTGAAGCAATAAATGTTTTCTTGAAACCCAGCGTTCCACTGCAACGCCACCTCTACACCGATATCATTTTTCAGAGTAGAAAAATAAAATACGTTTGGATGGATGGGAGTCTTGTGCTTATTTAAGTACTCGACAAATGCCTTGATTCCACCCTCATAATGAAAGTGATCTTCACGATCATTTCGTTTATCTTTTAAACGAATAGAGACACCAGAGTTTAGGAAAGATAACTCACGTAATCGCTCAGCTAGAATATTATATTCAAATTTAATGACATTCGTGAAAGTCTGATAGCTCGGCCAGAAGCGCACCATAGTTCCCGTTTTCTGGCTTTCACCCATCACTGTTAACTCTGTCTGAGGTGCGCCGTGGCCATAAGTCTGCTTATACACTTTACCATTACGACAGATCACTAGCTCTAGTTTCTCTGAAAGGGCGTTAACCACTGAAATACCTACGCCATGCAAACCACCTGAGACTTTATAGGCATTATCATCAAACTTTCCCCCAGCGTGTAGTACCGTCATGATGACCTCGGCGGCAGATATCCTTTCCTCTGGATGTAACCCAGTAGGGATCCCTCGACCGTCATCCTGCACTGAAACAGAGTTATCAGTATGTATGGCTACCTGAATATCACTGCAGTAGCCCGCTAATGCTTCGTCTATAGCATTATCTACAACCTCGAATACCATATGGTGTAGGCCACTTCCATCATCAGTGTTGCCAATATACATTCCTGGGCGCTTACGCACCGCATCAAGACCTTTCAATACCTTGATGCTGGAGGAGTTATAAGCATTAGACATCAACGTTTTCGCTCATTGTGGTCTGCTGGTTAAAGTTCTATTTTATCTTATTCTGAACGGAACATCTTGCTCTTTTTATAGCCTATATTCTACCCTATGTGTAGCATAATAAAGGCCGAGCAGATATTAAAGAGCAGTAATTTTTGAGTGATTAGCCAGTGTTGGTTACTGGCTAATATTGAACTCGTCATCAAATAATCAATAAAATACAGTCAAATACACACGACCTGAAACATAATCACTTATCCTGTGATAGGGAGCACGCATATTAGCAATTCTAGTTAACTACGTGATAGTCAATGATTGCCCTGCCTGCCTGCTGCACAGATGTAAGCAGGCTTTATTTAGAATATTCTGAGATATGGTAAAACTATATTACATTCCAATAAAAATGCTAACATTTCCACATAGTGACACTCTCTTGCAAACCAATTACTCTGGGAAGGAATTGGTTTGGAAAATACAAGAAGAGGCTGGGAGTAGGCAACAATAATATCTGTGGCGACCGCATTGCTGTATTTTACCCAAAACTATTCACTTATACGCTTAAACACTGGGATTAGTGTCAAATTTTAAGGCCGGAGCTCTAGGTATTACAGCTGACTTAAGCGCAATCTCAGATTGCTTTTCTTTCATAACTATTGCAGCTTCTGTTAGTCGATAGTAACCTACTTTATGCTGTGCATAAGTTAAAATCTAGAAATTGCGCTAATAATTAAATTTCATGTGTTGGGCTAAACCTTTAAATTTTCCACCAGCTTACCTATTAGCTAAGCTAGCTTAGCTAATTTCACAACATCACTTCTATCAATCCATACTTTTCCCACTCACTCTTCCGGATTCTTCTTGAATAATCCGGAAATATAAAGACTAGCGCTATTAATATGAGTAGTTAATACGAATAACACTGCTCATGGGTTGTAAACTACCACCGCGCTTTTTAATGCTGACCACATATATATAGCCTAAAGTATACACTCCCTTCCATAGGCTAGTTTCCGCGTCAGCATCGGCCTAAGACAACAGTTTAACCCTATCACTAGTACCACCTTAGATGATTCAATATCACCAGATTTTAATAAATAACCGTTTTAAAACGACCTTACAAATATCGTTCAGTACCTCATAACGGAGAGGCTAATTCTTGAGAACTATCTTCATACAGACAATACACAAACTGGAGCATAAACGAGCACTATTAGGGTGCCGGGTTTCCCCAATCGCAAATGGGCAAACACCCCAGTTTCTAGAGACGCATTGGCATAACAACATAAGCTGCGGCCTGACGGACACCATCTTCAATCTGTACGCTACTTACCGAATCAGTAAGCAAAATGCGCACATTCTCGCTCTTAAGCGCGTTTAAAACGTCCAGTACATAACTGACATTGAATCCAATTTCCATCGCTGTACTATTATAGCTAACATCCAGGATTTCTTCTGCTTCTTCCTGCTCAGGATTATTAGCAGTGATCTTTAACTGATTGTTACTAGCGTACAAGCGCACACCACGGAATTTCTCATTAGACAAGATAGCAGCGCGAGAAAATGCCTGCTTCAACAGATCACAGCCCGCTTCCAGTATTTTGTCAGGGTTCTTTGGCAAGACGCGACGATAGTCAGGGAAACGCCCATCAACCAGCTTGGAGCTAAAAATAAAAGCCCCTACATGAGCGCGAATATTGTTACTACCAATTTGCAATTGCAATGGAGTCTCGTCACTATCTAGCAAGCGGACTAGTTCCATTACTCCTTTTCGCGGTACGATCACTGAATATAACGGTAGCTGTTGTTCTATTGGCATTGAGCATACCGCAAGCCGGTGCCCATCAGTAGCGATAGTGCGTAGCTCTTTGTTTTCGGTTTCAAAGAGCATGCCGTTTAAGTAATAGCGCACGTCTTGATGGGCCATCGAAAATTGAGTGGCTTCGATAAGGCGCTTAAGAGTTGCCTGTGGCAAACTGAATTCCACTTCGCTCCGCCAATCTTCCAAGTTCGGAAAATCTGCTGCTGGCAATGTAGAAAGCGAGAAACGGCTACGGCCAGAACGCACTAACACACGTTCGTTCTCTAACGTCACAGCGATCTCCGCCCTTTCTGGCAAGCTACGGCATATATCAAAGAATTTACGCGCTGGCACGGTTGTCGCGCCAGATTCATAATGCTTACGCAAAAGTATACTAGCTACCATCTCCATTTCCAGATCAGTGCCAGTTAACAACAGATAACCTTCCATCACCTCCAACAACAAGTTACCCAAAATCGGCAAGGTTGGGCGGCAACTAAATGGACTACTTACCTGTTGAAGCGGTTTTAAGAGATGCTCACGCTCAACAATAAATTTCATAATGCTAGGAAGCTAATATTCTAATTAAAGTGGAGAAATCTTCTTTTATCTCGTGACATTCCTGACGTAACTGCTCGATCTTCCGGCAAGCATGCAAGACCGTAGTGTGATCACGGCCACCAAACGCATAGCCGATTTCTGGTAGGCTATGGTTGGTAAGTGCCTTTGATAATGCCATCGCTATTTGGCGTGGTCGGGCAACTGATCGCGAACGTCGCTTAGACAACAAGTCCGAGACTTTAATTTTATAATATTCTGCCACCGTCTTCTGAATATTGTCGATAGTGACAAGCTTTTCTTGCAACGCCAACAAATCACGCAACGCTTCACGTACAAAGTCGATCGTTATGGCACGGCCACTAAAATTTGCATTGGCGATCACGCGGTTTAATGCGCCTTCTAACTCACGTACGTTGGAGCGCAGACGCTTAGCGATAAAGAACGCCACTTCGCCGGGAAGGCGCCTATGGTTTTCGTCAGCTTTTTTCATTAAGATGGCTACGCGTGTTTCTAGCTCAGGTGGTTCAATAGCCACCGTTAGCCCCCAGCCAAATCTAGATTTGAGACGATCCTCTACTCCATTAATTTCTTTTGGATAACGATCTGAGGTTAGTATAATCTGCTGGTTACCTTCTAATAAAGTATTAAAAGTATGGAAAAACTCTTCCTGCGAACGTTCTTTGTTAGCAAAAAACTGAATATCATCGATCAACAAAGCATCAACTGAGCGATAATAGCGCTTAAATTCTTCAATAGCATTGTTCTGTAAAGCTTTAACCATATCCTGCACAAACCGCTCAGAGTGCATATAAACCACTTTGGTATTTGCCTTACGTATCATCATACCGTTACCGACCGCATGTAATAAGTGCGTTTTTCCCAAGCCCGTGCCGCCATATAAAAACAATGGATTATAAGCACCGCCAGGGTTATTCGCCACCTGGTGTGCCGCCGCCCGCGCCAGCTGGTTGGATTTACCCTCAACGAAGTTATCAAAGGTGTTCTTTTGGTTAACGTTAGAACGGTAAGAAAGCTCAGAGGGCGGCGCTACATTATCCCAGCTTGGACGTGACGGCAGAATACGTGTTACTGATGCAGTCTGTATGTTTACAGTGAGCGTATCACTGATAATATTCCTGATAGGTTTACTACCTACTTCAAAGCGCAATAAAGGTGCGTCTGTACCACAAAAATCATTCAAAAGGACATTGATATTAGCTAAGTATTTATCGCAAACCCAATCTAGCACAAACCGATTAGGTGCATACAGCGCTAGGGTGTTGTCACTCAATTGCGCCTGTAATGGGCGTATCCACATACTAAATTCTGTGGCAGGTAACTCGTCCTGCAATCGGACAAGACATTGCTGCCAAAGCGAAAGTGACACGGCGGACTCCACTCGAACAAGATCAATAATAAGCATTAGGCTACTATTTCATGTATGACTCATAATTTTGATACATACCCAGGTATCAGCTATTGACCTGTGGGGATGTTACCTGTTTTAACAGTTTATTTTCTTTAGTATCCCCGTTTTTAAGATCCCGATTGCAAGTTAGGATCATAGCTCAATGCGCTCCGGAGATCTTCCTCTTCCTCATAGATTAGATCTATTTTTTAGACAGACATTATGTATGCCGTGTTATTTCCACCCTAATCTCGAAGTACACGAAATCTCGTGCGGAGTGAGCCACAAATTTACATTGTCAGCTGATTACCCGCGTATAGTTATACGCACAAGTTCCTATTATATAAAGTGAACGATCGCTTAGGTTGATTTACTATCTTACCCTCAGGCCGTATCATTTATCGCGACTTGTAACATTTAACTGCTGTTTAATAAAGGTATTTCATTACTCAAAGCAAATCGTAGAACAATCTTCCAGCCCAAATCGTACATCCTCTTTCCAGATATAACCTCTCTAAACTCATTAACTAGCGTAATGTCAATTGACTCAGGGCAGTGCGATTGGTAAAATTTACCTCTTTTGTAAATTTGAATTAATATGCAATCCTTGCTAACACAAGCAGACAAATGCATTCGATTTAATCTCATTCTTTCTTATTTTACGTGTAGGTAAAATCCCTATGAAACGCACTTTCCAACCATCCGTACTGAAGAGAAACCGTAACCACGGTTTCCGAGCCCGTATGGCCAACAAAAATGGCCGGCATGTTCTAGCTCGTCGGCGTGCTAAAGGGCGTACTCGTCTAACTGTTTCTAACAGTTAATCCACAGAGTGGGGCAATTCGATTTTCCCAGGCGGTTACGATTGTTAACTCCCTTCCATTTTAGTTTCGTATTTCAGCGGCCATTATGGGCCGGAATGCCGCACGTTACGATACTTGGCCGACTGAACCAACTTGGACATCCTCGTGTCGGGCTCAATATAGCAAAAAAATACGTCAAACATACACATGACCGAAACAGGATAAAACGCCTCACTCGCGAGAGTTTCCGGCAACTACAGCACGAGTTGCCTACGATGGATTTTATCGTAGTGGCCAAAAAAGGAATAGCAAATTTAGATAACTGTTCATTAACAGAAGCATTGGAAAAATTATGGAGTCACCATCGTCGCCTGGCTCCCGCATACTGATCGGGCTAGTACGAGCTTACCAGTACATTATTAGCCCACTCCTAGGGCCTAATTGCCGTTCCCAACCAACATGTTCTCATTACACAATTGAGGCACTAAGCCAATTTGGTGCGATAAAAGGAAGTGTGTTAGGATTAAAGCGCATATTAAAATGCCATCCATTAAACCCAGGTGGTCATAATCCCTTACCGCCGAAAACTGAAGACAATAGAGAAAACTAACGATGGATTCGCAACGTAATCTTCTCCTCATTGCTCTGCTCTTCGTGTCTTTCATGATCTGGCAGGGATGGCAAGCAGATACAGCAACGCAACTAACTAATAAGACCACGCAACAAACTTCACATACAACATCTAATGTTAGCGCAATCCAGGTCGGTCAAAATAGTGACCAAGGTCAATTAATCACCGTCAAGACTGACGTGTTGTCACTTTCCATCAATACCCGTGGTGGCGATATCGAACAAGCTCAACTTCTAGCTTATCCGGAAACTCTCGGTGCTTCACTGCCATTTCAACTACTAGAAACCAGCAGATCATTTGTTTATCAGGCCCAAAGCGGACTAACAGGAACAAACGGTCCAGATAACCCAACAAATGGTGAACGACCCCTATACCAGACCACACAAGATACTTACACACTACCGGAAGGACAGAATGAATTTCGCATTCCGCTAAGTGTTTCCAGCAAAGACGGCACTATCTACACCAAAACGTTTGTGCTAAAACGTAATAGCTATGCAGTCAGGATTGATTATTCCATCGATAACAAAAGCACCACTCCCTTAGAGCTCATCTTATTCGGTCAACTCAAGCAGACTATCGGGTTACCTAAGTACCGTAACACTAGCAGTAATAACTTTGCTCTTCAGACCTTCCGTGGGGCAGCCTATTCTTCCAGCCAAGATAAATACCAAAAATACGAGTTCGGCAAAGATGAGAAACTCAATATCAGTACTGAGGGCGGTTGGATTGCTATGTTACAGCAGCATTTTGCCACTGCTTGGGTGCCAGGCACAAAAGGGAGAAACATCTTTTATAGCGCGAATCCGAGCGATAACCTATCTATTATTGGGTTTAAATCAACGGCAGTAGTAGTGAAGCCTGGTGCACAACAAGAGTTACATGCAACCCTCTGGGTTGGGCCAGAGTTACAAGATCAAATGGGTCAGGTAGCTTCTTATCTCGACTTAACTGTAGACTATGGCTGGTTATGGTTTATCTCTCAGCCGCTTTTTAAACTACTAAAATTCATTCACTCCTTTATAGGTAACTGGGGTTTCTCCATAATAATCATTACCTTTATTGTACGTGTTGTCATGTACCCTCTAACTAAAGCACAGTATACCTCGATGGCGCGAATGCGAACTCTGCAACCCAAGATAAAGGCGATGCATGAGCGCATAGTCGATGACAAACAGCGTTTGAGCCAAGAAATAATAGCGCTTTACAAATCAGAAAAAGTAAATCCACTAGGCGGTTGCCTACCATTGATTATTCAGATGCCCATCTTTCTAGCTTTATACTACATGCTAATGGGTTCAGTCGAGCTTAGGCAAGCCACATTCACTTTATGGATTAATGATTTATCGGCTCAGGATCCATATTATATTCTGCCAATCTTCATGGGAGTGACAATGTTCATAATTCAAAAGATGTCGCCCACCACAGTGACTGACCCGATACAGCAGAAAATAATGGCCTTCATGCCGGTGATCTTCAGCGTGTTCTTCTTCTGGTGCCCGTCAGGTCTGGTACTATATTACATCGTAAGTAACCTAGTTACGATCATCCAGCAACATCTTATTTATCGAACCCTAGAAAAACATGAACAGTATAGGTAAAACAAGAAAAAAACCTAAACCTTGCATACTAGTGATGAGACATACCCGCGCTTTGCAGTCACTTCCCAACACCGTCATTAGATCACTTTTTTGCATATCACATTATCAGAGCGCACTAGGTGACCCGATATAACGCAAACTTGCCGGTAGGCAGCAACTAAAAACGTTCATGAAAACCCAGTAGCGAGGTTAGCTACAAGCGCTTATCCCTCCAAAGCGTGAAGGCAATAGGATATATGAATAACACCGATACTATCGTAGCACCAGCCACACCGCCCGGACGCGGTGGCATTGGCATTTTACGCATTTCCGGCTACCAAGCCAAAGAGGTTGCCTTAGCGATTCTTGGAAAAGTACCTAAAGCACGCTATGCTAGCTATACGCCATTCCTTGATATCACTGGCAATACTCTTGATCGGGGTATTGCACTGTGGTTTCCCGCTCCTCATTCATTTACAGGTGAAGACGTACTAGAGCTGCATGCCCACGGCGGACCTGTTATCCTTGATCTACTTCTAAAACGCGTGCTTGCATCGCCGGGCCTGCGCATTTCTCGGCCCGGTGAATTCTCCGAACGCGCATTCATTAACGGAAAATGCGATCTGCTACAGGCAGAAGCTATTTCTGACTTAATTAACGCCGGATCCGAACGAGCGGCGCGGGCAGCAATTAACTCGTTACAAGGGGCATTTTCTACCCAGATTGATAAACTGGTGGAAGCACTAAGTAACCTGAGAGTCTATGTGGAAGCAATGATCGACTTTCCAAACGAAGCAATCGATTGCCTATCAGACGGGAAAATTGAGGCGAAGCTGAACAGTCTCATGATCAACCTAGAAAATGTACGGCGTGCAGCGGTCCAAGGCAGCCGGCTCTGCGAAGGGATAAAAGTCGTGATTGCTGGAGAACCAAACGCCGGTAAATCCAGCCTACTCAACGCATTAGCTGGCCGTGAAGCGGCAATTGTCACTGATTTCGCCGGCACCACCCGAGACGTACTGTGCGAACATATCGACATTGACGGCATGCCATTGCACATTATCGATACTGCCGGTCTACGAGAGGCTACTAATGAAGTAGAACGCATTGGGATTAAACGTGCCTGGCAAGAGATCAGCCAAGCTGACAGCGTACTCTTTATTGTAGATGGGACGACAACCCTCTCTACCGAGCTGGGAGAGATCTCGCGGGAGTTGATGACTCATTTCCCAGAGCATGTGCCAATTACCGTAGTGCGCAATAAAGCTGACATCACCAAAGAAACAGTAGGTATAACAGAAGCAAGTAATTACTCACTTATTCGCCTCTCCGCACTTACTGGCGAAGGCATCGATCTTCTACGTGATCACTTAAAAGAGAGTATTGGTTTTACAAGCAATATAGAAAGTAGTTTCTTGGCGCGGCGGCGCCACTTGCAAGCATTAGAACAAACTGAGCAACATATAATAAAAGGAAAAGAACAGTTAGTGAGTAGTTATGCCGGTGAGTTATTGGCTGAAGAACTACGGATGGCGCAATTAGCTTTAAGTGAAATTAACGGCAAGTGTTCCTCTAATGATCTACTGGGAAGTATTTTTTCTAGTTTCTGTATTGGTAAATAAGAATTTACTCAACAAACGAACGCTACTCACTTATTCCAAGAAGGGCCTAGCTCAGATGTATAGGAATACAATTCCTAATATTATCGATATTTTATTTCTAAAATTTGCAAACAACCCTCTGCGCAAGCACAACCTTTGCAAAAATATGTGATCCACATCTGTATGTTAAGAGTTATCACCATAATCCATCATTCAGTATTACCACAACGTCCATCATACAGAGATATAAAAAACAGTATGATGCATATAACACTTATTGTTTAATAGAGTATTTGCATTATCACATATCCTAGATATACTGAGTGGAAAGAACCAGTATATATACTACCACTAATCATACTAGTAAGATGATTTTATAAGAAGCCAAATATTTGGCTTCTTATAATCGAGAGGCCTATCTCAGATGCAATAACACGTTCGTGTAATAAGAGTTAATAACAGCCTTAGATATAAAAATATATTTTAAACAGTGACAAGTTAAACATCACCTTACATCTGATCTACCATCAGATTGATTAAATCCTTATCAACAGCGGTAATGGGGCTATTCTAAACTTCGGTACGTGTATAACTAATAAAAACCACCCGCCGATTACAATATCGGCAATCTTAAAGTGGTCACACAGCACATATTTGCTAAACCCGTTATATTTCCTACTCAATATTAAAAATTCTTTATCCTGGTACATAGGAATTTAGATTAATATTTATGCTATTCTAACTACAATGTATGATCTAGTGATCACCAGATGTATACGTAAACCCTACTTTAGTCGCACTAATACAGTAACTGTGCGACCATCTTAACACCTGCTTGTTTGTATCAGATACTCAACCTCCTTCATGATTGCCACTTATTTCGCAGTGTGGATATCGCGCTACTCATTTCGCAAGATAACAATACTACGCTTCTATGTTTATAGAGACCGTTCATATCAATGCCAGAGTATTGATAATCCATATTTTCTCTATAAATTAGGACGTACAATCAAACGGCCTATCCTGTTGATTGGATAGGCGCTAATTCTTGTTGTTAAGCAACTCTATATAAAAATTATTCTACTAATTCTGAAAATTATATGAGAGTTCCTAACACTCACGAAAATATTTTCGCTTAAAGCGATTGTTGCTCACGCCATCAGGCAAATGGCTTTGATACTGTTCCCGGTGGAGAAACAAGTGGCTCTAGCAGAACACACCTAAATATTTCCGAAATCTCGCGTTAGATATCTGCCTCCCCGAAGAGTGATCCGGCGCCTTCAATGAAATTGAAGAGAATAGTATGAAAGGAAATGGGTACTGGATTGCCAACTGAGTATCAGCGCAGTATCTACCACTAACGCCTGAACAGGTCACATCTGGTCGGAGATATCTAAGCAGAACCAGACGCTTTCATCACCTAGCCAATCTGATGTGGTCACCCTCACAATATTAGGTACTTTTATAGATCGCAACAGCCTCATCACTAATAATTCTAATTGGTAGTATCCTCTTCTTGATGAAAATGGAAGTCAGCCTCTAGAACTGGCAACATAAAGCGGCCGAGGTCGACTTCCGTCGACCAACGCAGACAAGCTACAATTATTCCAACAAAAGACCGAAGCAATACCATAAGATTTCCCTATCAATAGGACAATCCGCTGAACACCTTATCTAATAGCATCGCAGTGCAATTGACCACCAGGACTGCTGTCCCCGAATAGCGAGTCGTTAATGCTGCCGGTTGGAGCAGCAAGGTTTTTGAGTATACCAATGCAATTCCCTTGATAACCAATGATGACATACTCAACTATTCCGACCTACATCAGCATCTCAACTATCTTGCGCACCAGCCGCAGTCGGATAAAATCGGTTAGATTAGCAATCTAATGAGGTAATGTAGTCCCCAACCAAACAAAGTATTACGATAGTGGTCCCTTCAAGGCCTAAAAGACGCGGTTCCTCTATACCTCTTGATCCGGATCTGCCCTTGAAATCACGTAAACTATATTCTCGAAAGATGCGACCCTGCGCCGACGGCGGCCTTTAGGTGCTGAAAACCTCTGATTTACATATTATCCTTCTAGACTACCAACCTAAGATTGAGATAGATTACTCCTCATAAGACCACTTAGCACCAGTAATTCTTCACCGATCTGCACCTCATCTGAGGTATATCATTGACAACTCCTGATCTGCCGACCAGTCCAGCGATACTAATACAGCATCCCTGAGTTCAATCAAACTGCGCGGGCCATCTATAGGACCGCTACTTATTAACAGACTGTGGTTCAATTCTGAAGCAGACCCGATTATTTTTCTATGTGAGGATGAAAGCTCTACTCACCTCACATGAAGAGGGATACGCTAGTAATACTTACTGCCCGTGGATAGCGGGCAGTGACTTATCTTAGCCAGGCGATGGGCGATAAAACCATTACCAAGATGCACTTCTTCGCTTTGCATGTTCACTTAACTAATAGCATTCAATAGCAGTCCACATAGCCTGATAAAAATTAAACTGGAAACTTTAGGGAACTGTGACCACACTAGTGAGTGCATCTTTACCACTCACTAGTACCGGATCTAGAGTTATATATCCTATAGACACCTATAGAGTCAGAAATCAATATAAATATCCTGTATATTCGAGCAGGAAGTCTATTGGTAGAGTCATCCCGATCGGTAAACCGATATAAGCAAACCAAGATTGATCTGCCAAATCAACGAGGAAAGAACGCTTATTAACTAGAGCAGAGACTTGGGCCGCTAGCGGTTATAAGATAGATTGCAATACCTGAAATCTCATGATAAGCAACTAAAGATCCGTTGGACTGCGACATAAGCAACAGGTTTTCACACCTACAACCCAACATCAGTGGCGCTAGCCCGTGCTTCCGAGCATTATATTGCCCGAACGCCTGCTAAATTACCAAGCATATAAAAAAGCATGTTATGAGGCCTCACCCATCTTTCCACCAGGGAAAGCGTGCCTGGAAGATACTCCTACTAGGTTTGTCCGACTAGGAGCTCTACCGGTTAATATAAAAACTAAGCTAGATCGAGATGCAGAATTTGCAGCAATGTTGAATAAGTCCGGATCACCCTCAGAGGGTATGGGCACAGAGTGTGGATTTAGAGACATGTTTGAGCACTGTGTATACCTTTCTTTCTGTCTGTCTTACATGTCAGCTCCACCCTAGCATCTTTATGCTAGGTGGGCTTTATTACTTCAAGTGAAGGCTGAGACACTACCTCCGCCAGTATTTACAGATATATCAAGCAGGGTATAGTTATGACATCTCACTATTACCTTCTAATACAGCGATTATAGCCATAATTAGAAATTACCTGTCACTTTTATTCCTCCAGCCTTCAGGATTTGTCAATTCTGGATATATCTGGACAGTGGTCTCTTATATTAATATATAAGTTCCTATTTATACTTTGGCATAAATAGCCAGCATGGAAGAAATATTCGCTATTATATCTTGGATAGGCAGATCTGCCGTGGCTATAGTGCTAATTAAAATTTAGGTGCATAAGTCTTAGAATATTCTTCGCTATTCCTCAAGCAGGCTTTTAGCCTAAAACGCAGACATAAACCTTCTTGAAAATAGAAGAGTGATCGCACTTTTAATCTTATAGAAACCTTACTAAGGAATCAGATATAATGATCTCTAAATCATTGAACGATTAAATCTAATATACTTCTCTTTAAAATAAAATACATGAAATACATATCCTCGTAAGGATACACAAACCTCTCTCTAAAAAGAGAGGTGATTTCTAGAGACGGAATACCCGGCATAGCTCATACGAAAAAGAAGCTATGTCACTTTTATTAATAGAGTCATCCCTGATAACAGGAAAGCGCAATACGCCATATTGAGTCTTTGTTAAAGAGATGGTTAAACTAATAGACAACAACTACCTAACGTATCGTTTGACTATAGAGGGAAGAATCTCTTTTAACCATATTCTACACTCTTGCATGGCGCATAGAAGCAAATTCTTTCTATGATACATTGTCACACTGTCAATAAGTTTTTATAACTTACACCCTATCAAAGATTAGCAGTCACTCATCCCACTCCGTCTTGCCTTGCCTTATAATAGCAAGGCGCTTGTTTGTCTCAGCCTATTATATTTTAATACGTCATTTATAGCAAATAAATAAGTTCTCTCATCGAGTCATTTATTGATAATACTTTCCGCTTCTTGATTACGTGTCGCATCACTCTATTTCACAGCTAGATGAAAGCGGTCCTAAAGAGCAACTGCTGCGCCCTTCGGCTGGAAAATATAGTGTGATTGGTCTAGTTTGGTTGCTAACTTTAATTTATCTGCAGATATATTACTTTCCAATATATTTAAAACGCTTCCAATGTTACAGCTAGACATCTATCTGGATGGAATGATGAATGCGAGTGACGCCGACATTATCACTCACTTATAGGTAATGAAATCTGGGTAGGGACAATTTATAAACAATTCTAACAGGCTCAGGCAAACGTTTATACATTTATTTCATAAAACCACATATCAGTTATTTTTTTAGCCTTTTAGCGTGATGACGAACGTACTACATCACTGGCAGTGATGACGCGATTACTCTATCTAAACTTTAATCTGGTAAAGTGCAGCTAAATAGGATATTTGTTATCTGCTGGTCGCGTTCTCATCCCGGGCCCTAGTTGCTGACGCAATCAATAACCTTTAAACACAGGTAACGTGTTATCGCTAGAACACAATTCTTCAAATGTCATATTTCTCTCATCGAGCACTTATCACTGTAGGTACAACTACAAAATATGATGATTTACACCGACGGATCTATATCTAGTTCTTATGCAATACTTATATTTTAAAAGAAACCTTACGACAGTCTGCACTAATCTCCTATAACGCAGATAGAGATGGTAGCGAAAGTTTGTGTGGCATGGTTATTTCGAGCATTACCGTCTCTCTTAATTTTATTGTCTCAGCACCGGTTGATAAGCCATTTTGATATTGCGAATTAGCCTCGTCTCTTATTTGTAATTAACCAATCTAAGTGATGTATATCCTAAGGCTTGTATTTTGACAATTTATGCACCTAATCGCGCCATACATTTATTAAATAACTTACTTTATATTGGATGAAGAGATAAAAGTTAGGTGAATATACAACTTTTGAATAGACTCTTATCTACTTCGTGACTATATTAACCTTATCTGGGACACTATAAATAGGCTGTTACTACATAGGCATCATCTTGGCAAAATAAAGATATTGCCTATAATTTGATCTCAATATCTAAATATCAGCGTTTTCTTTTTCTCTAGTATTAATTGAAATATCTTATGCGACCGCCTTATGTTAGTAAGGCGGATACAGACAAATAAGCATCCTAGCTTATTTGTTAGAACTACTGAGTCTAGACCGATCTATCACTGCGGGACTTTCAGAATCCTCCGCTAACGGTATTATTCCTGAGTGTAGATAGTGTATGCATAAAACATACTCTTAATTTCCGCCGCTAGGATTACCGGCATTCAATAGTTCGGCAAGATTAGCTGTCGCTTCTTCAGCACTGACCTGTGACAGAAGAAGCGTTTCCTCCTGTGCACGACGCTGCACACGATTCTGATGATAAGCGTAACCAGTACCAGCTGGGATCAAACGACCCACTATTACATTCTCTTTCAGGCCACGCAGTTCATCGTACTTGCCAGCAACGGCCGCTTCGGTTAGCACACGCGTCGTTTCCTGGAAAGATGCAGCAGAAATGAAAGATTCGGTAGCTAGGGAAGCCTTGGTGATGCCAAGGAAATCACGTGAGAAGGTTGCTGGGATCTTGCCATCAGCTTCGAGATGGCGGTTGGCAATCTTAATACGTGAAACCTCAGCTTGCTCACCTTCCAAGAAACCGCTCCCACCCGCACTAATAATGTTGCCTTTGCGCAACATCTGACGAACGATAACTTCAATATGCTTATCGTTAATCTTAACGCCCTGTAGTCGGTACACTTCCTGCACTTCATTAGTTATATAGCGGGTAACCGCATTCACACCGCGCAACCTCAGAATATCGTGCGGAGACTCTGGGCCGTCGGATACAACGTCACCACGCTCTACCATTTCCCCTTCAAACACGTTGAGCTGACGCCATTTCGGTATCATCTCTTCATAAGCATCACTGCCGTCTAACGGAGAAATTACCAGTCGACGTTTCCCTTTTGTCTCTTTACCGAAAGAAATAATCCCACTAATTTCAGCTAAGATTGCAGGCTCTTTCGGACGACGTGCTTCAAACAAGTCTGCAACGCGAGGCAACCCGCCAGTGATATCCTTAGTACCGCTTAATTCCTGAGGAATACGCGCTAGTGTATCCCCCGCACCGATCTGAACACCGTCTTCTAGTTGAACAATCGCTTTTCCTGGCAGGAAGTATTGCGCAGGGATATCACTGCCTGGGATCAATACATCATCACCTTTAGTATTGACGATTTTTAGCGCTGGGCGAAAATCTTTACCACTACCGGCACGTTCTGAGCTATCCAGCACCACAAGAGAAGATAAGCCAGTCAATTCATCTGTCTGGCGAGTGATAGTCTGCCCGTCTATCATATCAGCAAAACAAATAAAACCACTCACTTCACTGATAACTGGCATAGTATGCGGATCCCAATTAGCAACCGTTTCACCGGCGGTAACTTCTGCAGCATTACCTTTTCCCATCACGGCACCGTAAGGCACTTTATAGCTTTCTTGCGTACGACCAAAATCGTCAATCAACTTCAGCTCAGTATTACGAGAAATAATCACCAGCTTACCCGATGCATTCATGACGAATTTAGCGTTATTTAACTTGAGATGACCTCTATTTTTAACCTGAATACTAGACTCTGCTGCTGCACGTGAGGCCGCACCGCCAATATGAAAAGTGCGCATGGTTAACTGGGTGCCTGGCTCACCGATGGATTGTGCTGCAATAACACCAATTGCTTCACCCTTATTAATAAGATGACCACGTGCTAAGTCACGGCCATAGCAATTCGCACAAACTCCAAAGTCAGTTTCGCAGCTTACTACTGATCGAACTTTCACGCTATCGACAGAGTTATCCTCTAACAGGTCACAACTCTGCTCATTCAGAAGAGTATTGCGTTGCAACAAGATATCCGCCGTACCTGGCTTGATAATATCTTCTGCTGTTACACGACCTAGAACGCGTTCTCGAAGTGGCTCTTTAACGTCACCACCTTCAATAACTGGCATCATTAGAATGCCTTTGTGCGTACCACAGTCATCTTCAGTGACAACAAGATCCTGTGCAACATCTACCAGGCGACGAGTTAAATAACCAGAGTTAGCTGTTTTCAGCGCGGTATCCGCTAACCCTTTACGCGCACCGTGGGTCGAAATGAAGTATTGAAGTACATTTAGACCTTCACGAAAATTAGCAGTTATTGGCGTTTCAATAATCGAGCCATCCGGTTTCGCCATCAGGCCGCGCATACCAGCTAACTGGCGGATCTGAGCAGCCGATCCACGTGCACCAGAATCAGCCATCATAAAGATGCTGTTGAAAGAAACTTGCTGTTCCACCACCCCATCACAGTTCATCACATCTTCGACCGATAGATTTTCCATCATCGCTTTCGCAACACGCTCATTTGCTGCAGACCAAATATCGATCACTTTGTTATAGCGCTCACCTGCTGTGACTAAACCAGACTGGAACTGCTCCTGAATCTCGGCAACTTCGGTTTCTGCCTCTCCAATAATTTCAGCTTTCTTAGCAGGAATAACCATATCATCTATCCCTACTGAAGCACCAGAACGAGCCGCATAGGCAAAGCCTGTATACATAATCTGGTCAGCAAAGATAACAGTCGGCTTCAGTCCTAAGATGCGGTAACAGGTGTTAAGCATTTTTGAAATTGCTTTTTTCCCAAGGGGCTGATTTACAATCGAGTATGGCAGACCTTTTGGTACGATCATCCAGAGGATAGCTCGTCCAATAGTCGTCTCCACGATACTGCTCTGCAACCCCGATTTCCCTTCTGCAGTTTTAACATCTTCGACAATACGTACTTTAACCCGAGCATGCAGTGATGCCAGCCCAGCGCGATAAACACGCTCAGCTTCTTTCGAACCACTCAGCACCATGCCTTCGCCTTTGGCGTTCACGCAGTCACGGGTCATGTAGTACAGCCCTAACACCACGTCTTGTGAAGGAACGATTATGGGCTCACCGTTGGCGGGTGATAGGATGTTATTGGTAGACATCATTAGCGCACGCGCTTCTAACTGTGCTTCTAGTGTCAATGGTACGTGAACAGCCATTTGATCGCCGTCGAAATCGGCATTGTATGCCGCACAAACAAGCGGGTGCAGTTGAATCGCCTTGCCTTCAATCATAACAGGCTCGAACGCTTGGATACCAAGACGGTGAAGGGTTGGTGCACGGTTTAATAACACCGGATGTTCTCGGATAACTTCATCTAATATATCCCATACCACAGCTTCTTCACGCTCCACCATTTTCTTGGCGGCTTTAATAGTGGTGGCTAGGCCACGCAGCTCTAATTTACCGTAGATAAATGGCTTGAATAATTCTAGTGCCATTTTTTTCGGCAGTCCACACTGATGTAACCGTAGGTAAGGACCGACAGTAATCACGGAACGGCCAGAGTAGTCAACACGTTTACCTAAAAGGTTCTGACGGAAACGGCCCTGTTTACCTTTGATCATATCGGCTAAAGATTTTAAAGGACGTTTGTTAGAACCGGTAATCGCACGACCTCGACGGCCGTTATCCAAAAGGGCATCTACCGCTTCTTGCAACATACGCTTTTCATTGCGAACGATAATATCAGGAGCAGCCAAATCAAGAAGACGTTTGAGACGATTATTACGATTAATTACACGACGATAAAGATCGTTAAGATCTGATGTCGCGAAACGACCACCATCTAGTGGGACTAATGGCCGCAAATCTGGCGGTAGTACCGGCAAGACAGTCATAATCATCCACTCCGGTTTATTACCGGACTGCACGAACGCTTCCAACAACTTTGTTCGTTTTGTCAGCTTTTTTCGCTTTGTTTCGGAATTGGTTGCGTTTAACTCCTCACGTAATTGCTCACATTCGACTTCTAGATCCATATTTTTCAACAGAAACTGTATCGCCTCCGCACCCATTCTGGCATCAAATTCATCGCCGAATTCTTCAAGCGCATCTAGATATTGCTCTTCAGTCAAGATCTGGCGACGATCAAGGTTGGTCATACCTCCTTCAACCACAACGTACGATTCAAAGTACAGCACGCGTTCGATATCACGCAATGGCATATCGAGCAGTAAACCGATGCGCGAAGGCAGCGATTTTAGAAACCATATGTGCGCAGTCGGCGAAGCCAGCTCAATGTGCCCCATTCGATCACGGCGCACTTTAGTTTGGGTTACTTCAACGCCGCATTTCTCACAGATCACACCGCGATGTTTTAAGCGCTTGTACTTACCACACAGACACTCATAGTCTTTGACAGGCCCAAAAATACGGGCGCAGAAAAGTCCGTCACGCTCAGGTTTAAACGTACGGTAGTTAATGGTTTCTGGCTTCTTGACTTCACCGAACGACCATGAACGGATCGTGTCTGGCGAAGCAAGAGCAATCTTAATTGCATCAAATTCTTCGGTCTTGGTTTGCGCTTTTAAAAACTTTAATAAGTCTTTCACGAATTCGCACCTGTCGGAGTTAAACCTCTTGGGCATTGACAACCGTCGTAGATAACCTCTTGCCTGAAAACTATTCTCATCCCCGCGCAGACTAGGATGCTAAGCGGGGAAAATGAGATTACTCGTCTTCAAGTTCGATATTGATACCAAGCGAGCGGATTTCCTTTAAGAGCACATTAAAGGACTCTGGCATACCTGGCTCCATACGGTGATCGCCATCCACAATATTTTTATACATCTTGGTGCGGCCGTTAACGTCATCCGATTTAACGGTTAGCATTTCTTGTAAGGTGTAAGCTGCGCCGTAGGCTTCCAGTGCCCAGACTTCCATCTCACCGAAGCGTTGGCCACCAAACTGTGCCTTTCCACCCAATGGCTGCTGCGTCACCAAGCTATAAGAACCGGTTGAACGGGCGTGCATTTTATCATCAACCAAATGATTCAGTTTCAGCATATACATGTAACCGACAGTAACATGACGTTCGAATTGCTCCCCAGTACGGCCATCGTATAACATAATCTGACCAGAGGTTGGGATGCCGCCCATTGCAAGTAATTGTTTAATTTCTATTTCTTTCGCGCCATCGAAGACTGGAGTTGCGATCGGCATTCCATTTTTTAGATTCTCCGCCAGGCGCAATACTTCATCGTCAGTAAAAGTGTCTAGATCCACTTTTTTACAAACATCATAGCCCAGATCGTATGCCTTTTGGATAAACTGACGTAACTTGGCCGCTCCTTGTTGTTGCTTAAGCATTTGATTGATTTTGTCACCAATCCCTTTTGTAGCCATACCGAGGTGAGTTTCTAGGATTTGACCAATATTCATACGTGATGGCACCCCTAATGGGTTTAGTACAATATCTACTGGCGTGCCATTTTCATCGTAAGGCATATCTTCAATCGGACTAATTTTAGAGATAACGCCCTTGTTACCGTGTCGACCTGCCATTTTGTCACCTGGTTGTATTTGACGTTTCACTGCCAAATAAACCTTAACAATTTTTAACACGCCGGGGGCTAAATCATCGCCCTGAGTTATCTTGCGACGCTTAGCTTCTAACTTCTTCTCAAAATCGGATTTTAGTTCTTCATATTGCTCTGCTAACTGTTCTAATTGATTTTGCTTATCTTCCTCAGATAATCTTAGCTCCAACCAGAGATTACGCCCCAGATTACTCAATTGATCAGGTTCAATACCGCTAGCAACCAACATAGCGTGGACGCGTGAAAACAGACCTGCTTCCAAGATCTGTAATTCTTCAGTCAGATCTTTTTTTACCTGTTTGAGCTGCATCGCTTCAATTTCCAACGCCCGTTTGTCTTTACCCACGCCTTCGCGGGTGAATACTTGCACATCAATAATTGTACCATAGACACCGTTAGGGACGCGAAGTGAAGAATCTTTAACGTCAGAGGCTTTCTCTCCAAAGATCGCACGAAGTAGCTTCTCTTCCGGGGTTAATTGAGTTTCACCTTTGGGGGTTACTTTACCTACTAAAATATCGCCGCCGGTCACTTCAGCACCGATATAAACAATCCCAGACTCATCAAGTTTAGCCAGTGCAGCTTCACTCACGTTCGGGATATCAGCAGTGATTTCTTCAGAGCCCAGCTTAGTATCACGAGAGACGCATGCCAGTTCCTGAATATGGATGGTGGTAAAGCGATCTTCCTGCACCACGCGTTCGGAGACCAAAATGGAATCTTCAAAGTTATAGCCATGCCATGGCATGAAAGCAACACGCATATTTTGACCAAGCGCTAGTTCACCCAGATCTGTAGATGGCCCATCCGCAAGTACGTCTCCGCGCTCAATTGGCTCACCTAGATTTACACAAGGTATTTGGTTGATACAGGTGTTTTGATTGGACCTCGTATACTTCGTTAGGTTATAAATATCGATCCCTGCTTCACCTGAACACATCTCATCTTCATTAACTTTGATAACTATACGAGAAGCATCCACATACTGGATGATGCCACCACGTTTAGCTACGGCGGTAACACCTGAATCAACTGCTACAGCACGTTCCATGCCGGTTCCAACCAACGGCTTGTCGGCACGAAGAGTTGGGACTGCCTGACGTTGCATGTTCGCGCCCATCAATGCACGGTTGGCATCATCGTGTTCCAGGAACGGTATTAATGAAGCACCAACAGAGACAACCTGCTGGGTAGATACATCCATGTATTCAATCTGGTCACGGGTAAACAAGCTTGATTCGCCTTTGCTTCGACAAGTGACTAAATCTTCTACGAAACGACCATCTCGATCTAAGTTTGAGTTCGCCTGAGCAATAACAAATGTGCCTTCTTCAATAGCAGATAGATAATTAATCTCATCGGTCACCATACCATTTCGGACACGGCGGTACGGTGTCTCTAGGAACCCATACTCATTTGTCTGTGCGTAAACAGACAGAGAGTTGATTAGGCCGATATTTGGCCCTTCTGGGGTTTCGATTGGGCATACCCGACCATAGTGAGTCGGGTGTACATCTCGAACTTCAAACCCTGCGCGTTCGCGCGTCAAGCCGCCTGGTCCCAGTGCAGAAATACGACGCTTATGCGTGATTTCTGATAATGGATTGTTCTGATCCATAAATTGAGATAGTTGGCTGGAACCGAAAAACTCTTTCACCGCCGCCGAAATTGGCTTGGCGTTGATCATATCTTGTGGCATCAAAGTATCCAGATCACCCAAAGACAGACGTTCTCTGACCGCACGCTCAACACGAACAAGACCAACACGGAACTGATTCTCAGCCATTTCGCCAACGGAACGGATGCGACGGTTACCCAAGTGATCTATATCGTCTACTTCCCCTTTACCATTACGGATATCAATGAGCTTCTTCATCACTTCAATGATATCGGTTTTGCTTAAGATGCCAGACCCCTCAATCTCATTACGCATCAGAGAACGATTAAATTTCATACGCCCAACCGGAGATAGATCGTATCGTTCTTCAGAGAAGAAGAGGTTCTCGAACAGGGTTTCAGCAGCCTCTCGAGTTGGAGGTTCACCAGGCCTCATCATTCTGTAAATTTCTACTAGCGCGCTCAATCGATCGCTGCTTGGATCGATACGTAGTGTCTCAGAAATATAGGCGCCGTGATCCAGATCGTTAGTGAAAAGAGTTTCGATATATTTATGTCCTGTCTGGCGGAGCTTAGCCAGAAGATCAAGTGACAACTCCATGTTAGCAGTACAGATTAGTTCACCAGTATTGTGATCAATATAGTCCTTGGCGGCCACTTTCCCTACGATATACTCAGCCGGTACTTCAATACTGTAAATTTTATCTTTTTCGAGCTGACGAATATGACGCGCGGTAATTCTCCTGCCTTTCTCTAAGTAAGTTTTTCCATTAACTTCGATATCGAAGGAAGCGGTTTCACCACGCAAGCGCTCTGGGACTAGTGCCATTTGCAGCTTTTTGTCCTGGATCTCGAAAGTAATTTTCTCAAAGAACAAATCAAGAATTTGTTCAGTGATGTAGTTTAATGCCCGTAGGATTATGGTCGCGGGTAGCTTGCGGCGACGATCAATACGCACAAACAGGTTGTCTTTCGGATCAAATTCAAAATCTAACCATGATCCACGGTAAGGAATAACGCGTGCATTATACAGAACTTTACCTGATGAGTGAGTTTTCCCCTTATCGCTGTCAAAGAATACACCTGGGCTACGGTGAAGTTGAGAGACTATAACCCGCTCAGTACCATTGATGATAAAGGTGCCGTTTTCGGTCATGAGCGGTATTTCACCCATATAGACTTCTTGTTCCTTAATGTCTTTAACCGTACCTTCCGGAGCTTCACGCTCATAGATAACCAGCCGCAATTTCACGCGCAGCGGTGCAGAGAACGTTACACCACGGATTTGGCACTCTTTAACATCAAACACCGGCTCGCCAAGGCGATAGCTCACATATTGCAGTTCTGAATGACCACTATAGCTTTGTATAGGGAACACAGAATGGAAGGCGGCTTCTAGCCCGTACTGCCCGGCTGGATCTTGCTCAATAAACTTCTGGAACGAGTCAAGCTGGATAGAAAGGAGATAAGGTATGTCCAGAACTTTTGGACGTTTACCAAAATCTTTTCGAATACGTTTTTTCTCGGTATAGGAGTAAACCATAGGGTTCCTTAGCTCGCTGGAAAGTCGAACCACTTTGTCCGCCTGATTAGGGAACGGCTTATGCAACACTATTTATCGGCCGGAACGCAGACACACTTTCCGCAATACCTTTTTTCTATCACCCTTAAATCATTTCATTGCGCTTGCTTCAGTTTCAATTAAAGAAAGGCAGTATATTAAGTCGTCTATAGAAAAAGATATTGAGTTGATTCTGTAGCCAAATAGTGTGACTGTCTACCGACGTCGAACATGGAAAGAGCTGGTAACTAAAAGTTACCAGCCATGAGTCTGATAACCAGACTATACTCTAAAAAGAGTAACTTATTTAAGTTCAACAGAAGCACCTGCTGCTTCCAGAGATTTTTTCAAAACATCAGCATCAACTTTGCTCATTCCTTCTTTCACAATTGCTGGAGCAGATTCCACGAGGTCTTTAGCTTCTTTTAATCCTAGGCTAGTTGCGCCGCGCACTGCTTTTATCACAGCAACTTTATTTCCACCAATCGCAGATAGTACAACATCAAACTCAGTTTTTTCTTCAATTACTTCGGATGGCGCAGCAGAAACAGCTACAGCAGGAGAGGCGGAAACACCAAATTTTTCTTCCATAGCGGAAACTAACTCCACAACATCCATAACAGACATAGCAGCAACCGCTTCCAAAATTTTATCTTTAGTGATAAACATAACAATTTTCCCTAAATTCAGAAATAGTTTAAACACGTTTGGGAAAGGCTAAGGAAGAGCGTGCCTTATGCCGCTTTTTTTTGAGCTCGCAGTGCAGTGAGAGTGCGAACTAGTTTCCCAATAGCCGCTTCTTTCATGATTACCATCAGGCGCATGATTGCTTCATCGTAAGTAGGTAGAGAGGCTAGGCGGTCAATTTCTTCCGAAGCAATCAACTTACCCTCAAAGGCCGCAGCGTTAATTTTGAATGTCACATTCTTTTTTTCGAACTCTTTGAACAAACGAGCAGCAGCGCCTGGATGTTCACTAGAGAATGCAATTAAGCTGGGCCCGGTAAACGTGTCTTCCAAGCATTTGAATTTAGTGGCATCCACTACTCGTCGTAACAGGGTATTGCGAATAACGCGCATATAAACGCCAGCATTACGGCCTGCTTGACGCAGTTCAGTCATTTGATCAACCGTAACACCGCGACAATCCGCTACAACTGCAGACAGTGCGCCTTTAGCTACTTTCTTCACTGCAGAAACAATGTCTTGTTTGTCTTTAAGATTTAATGCCATAAACTTTTGCTCCTGGGTTAGCCGGGAAAGATGCCTGCGCACTCACTGCACTGAATACTCGTCTAAAAACAAGGTTTGAACTATTTAACACGACGAACATACTTCAGTCAAAAATTATACAATTCTGTAGGATCTATCACTATCTACGCAGGAGGGATTAAGCGTCTTTCAATACGCCTAGGCCCTTAAGGCAGAAGTTGGAATCAGTTAAACTCCAACGGTTAATTATTATTCCCTTTACTTTGGACAGGCTAATAACCAAATCTTAGATAATAGAATTCTAGACAAATCCAAACCCCAAGTCAAAGCTATAATTGCGAGGCATTCAATTATCTATAGTAGTTAAGCTGCTTTGATCGATACTAATTCCAGCACCCATAGTGGTGGAAAGGCTAACTTTCTTGATATATACACCTTTAGCCTGCGGTGGTTTTACTTTTTTTAGCACACGCACCAGGGTCTCGAGATTGTCTTTTAGCTTATCTAAATCAAAATCAACCTTACCAATAGTGGTATGGATGATACCGTTTTTATCATTATGGAAACGCACCTGCCCAGCTTTTGCGTTTACCACCGCCATAGCAACGTTTGGAGTCACAGTACCTACTTTCGGATTTGGCATTAGCCCACGTGGTCCTAGGATCTGCCCCAGTTCACCCACAACGCTCATTGCATCTGGAGATGCAATAACCACATCAAAGTTCATTTCGCCTTGCTTGATCAAGTCTGCTAAATCGTCCATACCAATCAAGTCTGCACCAGCGGCTTTAGCTGCTTCGTAATTAGAGCCTTGAGTAAACACTGCAACGCGAACACTACGACCAGTTCCGTGTGGAAGGATCGTAGCTCCACGGACGGTTTGATCAGATTTACGCGCGTCAATACCAAGATTAATAGATACATCAACGCTTTCTATGAATTTAGCGGTGGCTTGCTCTTTCAGGAACGTAAGGGCTTCAGTTATGCTATAGTGTTTAGTTAAATCAATTTTATCATGAATAACACGCATACGTTTGGTCAGCTGCGCCATTTCTTAACCCTCCACTACCAAACCCATGGAACGAGCAGTACCTTCGATGGAGCGAGTCATCGATTCAAGGTCTGAACCAGTCATATCAGCAGCTTTAATTGCTGCGATTTTGCGTACCTCGGTACGCGTCACTATACCCACTTTGTCTTTGTTTGGCTTACTAGAACCAGCGTCAATACCAGCTGCTTTTTTTAGTAACACTGCCGCTGGAGGGGTCTTAGTAACAAAAGTAAAAGAACGATCAGAATAAACAGTAATAACAACTGGAATTGGCAGACCTTTTTCAATATTTTCAGTCTTAGCATTGAATGCCTTACAAAACTCCATAATTTTAACACCTTGTTGACCTAGCGCAGGGCCAACAGGTGGGCTTGGATTAGCCATACCTGCTGCAACTTGCAGCTTAATATAGGCTTGTATTTTCTTTGCCATGAATACTTCCTCGTGTTTAGTAGTCGCACCTTTTTCAAACCCCGTGTTTGCCTGGCGAAAGAGGCAAAGCAAGATTTTAAAAAAAGAGGCGCGATACTTTACTTGAATTGCGTGCCTAAGGTCACTGTAATCTCATTACAGGGTTTAATTAATTCTCAACCTTTTTCAACCTGGCCAAAGTCTAGTTCTACTGGTGTGGCACGCCCAAAGATAGAAACAGAAACTTTCAGGCGGCTCTTCTCGTAATCCACTTCTTCTACCACACCATTAAAGTCAGCAAATGGACCATCGTTAACACGGACGAGTTCACCTGGTTCAAATAGTGTTTTCGGACGCGGCTTATCACCTGCCTGCTGCAGACGGTTTATGATTGCACCTACTTCTTTATCGCTGATCGGTGCCGGACGATCTGAAGTACCACCGATAAAACCCATAACTCGTGGAACGCTACGAACCAAGTGCCAGCTAGCATCGTTCATACGTATCTGTACCAATACGTACCCCGGGAAAAACTTGCGCTCACTCTTACGACGTTGACCTCCACGAATTTCAACAACTTCTTCTGTGGGAACCATCACTTCGCCGAACAACTCCCCCATATCGTATAGTTTGATATGTTCACGCAACGATTGCGCTACGCGACCTTCAAAACCGGAAAACGCTTGAACAACGTACCAACGTTTTTTTTGAGCTTCAGACATTTAGAACCTCAGACCAGTAAGAAATGAGACCAAACGAAATAGAACAACATCTAGCCCCCATAAAACCATTGACATCACGACAGTCACCGCAGCTACGATTAACGTAATATGTAGTGTTTCTTTGCGAGTTGGCCAAATAACTTTCCGCACTTCGATTTTTGCTTCGCGCGCAAATGCAACTATGGCTTTACCCTTACCGGTCATCAGGGCTATTGCACCTGAAACGATGATAGCCAGCACAACCACTAACCCACGGAATATCGGGCTGCAATTACGGTAATAATAATTACCAACGATAGCTGTAACCAACAGTATAACCACGATCAGCCACTTAAGCGCTTCAAAGGAACGTCCGCCTCCTTGAACCTCAGTATTCGCACCCATAAAAAACCTGTTAAAGTAATCCAAGCTAAACCGATCAAATACTTTTCTAATATCCCGTTGCATATGCTAACACCTAGCCATACAAAGTATCTCTCCTGCTAATGATTATGACTGCAAGATCGCCGCCTAGATAGCGGTCTTATTTATAGAACGGCAAAAGAACTCTAAATAATGCACTTTACCGAACGACGCATCAATCGCTATCAGCGATTAAAGATATAACTTTACTAATAACACCTACACTATCATCATCACTACCTTAATCACTGGCAACCGCAGACTATACTAATAGATAGTAGGTACATCAACGTTACTTTTACGCTCATATGATCACCATGGTATGAATATATTGATATCTTCTTGACTATCCACAGTACCTGTTACGTCAGTGGTCCAGACGTAGAACTACGGGCTGTCATCTTTGAACAATGTTGTGTTTGGACAGTCCATCTTCTTTGCAAAGGTGTATAATTCTAAAATAAACAAGTTTGGCTTGATGTTTCTTGTTTATCCGAAACTTAAGCATAATGCATTTCTTTGCATTGAATAACACCTAGTGGCAGCAACTAGATTCTTGCCTGAAGACAGGCCTTCGCCAATTAGCTTGAAAAAATACAGCGTCTATACAGGAAGAATAAACTATCTCTTTGACACCTCTAATTTCAACTTCTTCATTAACTTTAATGACATAGAGTTCAATACAAGCAGTCATAACTGTATCTTCGAGCATAGATGGAGAATTCTCCTTTTAGCGAAAGGAGAAACAGGTTTGAGTAGTTTGCTCTAGATATGGGGTATGAATCTCCAGTATTTTATAAATCTCAATGATTTAGCTTTTATGACCCAGCGCCTTCTGTATCTGGCATTAACAATTACGAATCACCTAAAATTTCTTATCATAAATGTCATAAGCAAGCAATAGTTCAGAAAGTTCTATTTATACTAATGCCAAAAATTATAATCATTTACTATATCGTACTGATGCATGAACACGATAAGATAAACCAAGCGGACCTTACGGACCACACAAGAAATAATTAGCTGCCACTGAGCTATTTAGCATTGGTGGCGGTAATTATAAAGATAGCTCGTTCTTGTTAAGGCACAACAGTCATTATTTGTACGTAATCGGCGTGCACCACCACCTACCCAACATACGACTAATGGCGTAGTCGCTTGTTATATTTCACGCTATCAGTATTGAAGCTAATACCACTGTGTTCTTCGGTTACGTTATTGGTTTAATCTAAATCACGTGAAGCACAGTTTAAATTTAGCCCAAAAAAGGCTCAGTTCATCAGCTAGAGGCATGTTACTTAAAGTGGAATGCCTCACAATTTTAAGATCGGCCTGTATTTTTCATATTTAAACTGCTCTTTATACTTTGTGACCCTTATAAACAAGTAAGCAACTTGAATCTCCCGATTCATCAATTATTTTCTAATTATATTTAGAACAGAAGAAAGTTATAGGCGAGAAGACTAAGAATTGGTGCTAATAGGCAGATTTGAACTGCCGACCTCACCCTTACCAAGGGTGCGCTCTACCGACTGAGCTATATCAGCACATTTTGGAGCGGGCAGTGGGAATCGAACCCGCATCATCAGCTTGGAAGGCTGAGGTAATTGCCATTATACGATGCCCGCATTCTAGAACTCGGCTAGCATAAATTTCTGTAAAATTTGGTTATAAAAACACCTTTATTACTTTGTTATTATTATCCAAGCTGGATATATAAACCCTGGCTGAATCAGGTTTATACATACTTTTTAGCATTGAAGTCACTATGTCAAATTAATTGCTTTCCCTAATGCACTTAGGTGACGTTGAGTGGTGGGGGAAGGATTTGAACCTTCGAAGTCTATGACGACAGATTTACAGTCTGCTCCCTTTGGCCACTCGGGAACCCCACCAATTTTTAATTATTGCAGCTTCTATGATGCCGGCTACCGGAATCGAACTGGTGACTTACTGATTACAAGTCAGTTGCTCTGCCAACTGAGCTAAGCCGGCATAAAGTTTAACGCATTCTAGGTAGAGCAGGCGACCTATGCAACAATAAATTTACTATACATGCACTTCCGCTCATAAATAAGCCAATTACGCATTACATCGTCTTATTTAGACTCAATAGTGTATAAAACTCATCCATTAAATTATTACTCGATATCATTTATTTTACATACTAATAACGTTGTAAGTTTTATCTATATTTCTCGTACCGCATCCAGCAAGCCAGGCGTCATCCCATACGCCAGATCAGTGACATTAGAAAGTAAAATCCTCCCCACGAATAACCAATAATCACATCTATTGCTACTAACTTACGTGTTAACATTCTAGCGCCATTAGTGATATACGCATCTTATCTATTAATCTAGGAGAAACAACCCTATGAAACCTGTTGAAAACCGCCGCCGTACTGCTCATACACCACGATATACATGCCTATGTATTGACATGTGCAGTAACACATGATATTCGATGCTATGATCACCAAATGCTATATGATCGAGACAAAAGGTATCGTCAAAAACTAAAGTAAATGTTCACAATAGATGTAAATACTTCTAAAAAAACTTAAATACTGAGGAAATCTTATCAATAGCATGTACGCTTAACCTGTATTGACAGCCTAACAATCTCAGCCATGTGAAGATTTAAAAGCTCTCTGTTTATACTTACGCACAACAGCGCGACCAGGTATATCGGTTGCACCTAAAAAACACTGTTGTACTATCTGGTAGTTTACTCAAGTGTACCATTAGCTGCTGGCAGCTATCACCAAACGACATTCTTTATCAATATCTATTCAAAATTACCTAGTTTCCGCATGCTATCGCAAAATAATGCGCACACAGGATCAGAGTCTCTGGATACCACCACATAATCAACATAAACTGATACTAATCAAAATTTGTCGTAAAATCGGCTCTAAAGCAACGGAATATTTATTATATTCCGATTATTTATTGTCTGGCATTGGCCTCCTAGATCTTTCCAGTCCGGATCAACCATCATAATTTGTCTTATGATAAAAACAGAACAATCTTTAGCACCGCATTATATTCAGTTTCATCGCCCCCAGTGGGCCGCTTTACGGGATTCTATTCCGTTTAAATTATTAGAAGAAGACATATTCAAACTGCAAGGGATCAACAAAGATCTGTCTTTGGACGAAGTGGTGCAGATTTATCTGCCGCTCTCTCGACTTCTCAATTTTTATATTAGCTCTCACCTACGCCAGCAGACCGTTCTCAAAACATTCCTCGCTACCAAAGGGGGGAAAATTCCCTATATTATTGGTATTTCTGGAGGCGTCGCAGTGGGTAAGAGTACGACAGCACGCTTGTTGCAAGCCCTACTCAGCAGTTGGCCAGAGCCCCGGCTTGTAGAACTAATTACTACCGACGGCTTCTTGTATCCCAACAAGATTCTGAATAAACGTGGGCTAATGAATAAGAAGGGATTTCCGCAATCTTATGATATACATAGTATGGTGAAATTCGTTTCAGAAGTGAAATCCGGTGCCAAATATGTAACTGCTCCAGTTTATTCGCATCTTATTTATGATATAGTACCTAATATTGATAAAGTGATCGGAACACCAGATATTCTTATCCTTGAAGGACTGAACGTGTTGCAGAGAAACATAGATGATCCCCATACCCCTCATCGTCTATTTGTTTCCGACTTTATAGATTTTTCTATCTATGTTGATGCGCCGGAAGCTTTACTAAAAAGCTGGTACATAAAACGGTTTCTCACATTTCGTCGAAGTGCGTTCTCTAACCCTAATTCTTATTTTCATAACTTCTCTCAACTTCCCGAGATTGACGCAGTTCATATTGCTGAAGAAATATGGGATGAGATTAATGGCTTAAACTTACAGCAAAACATACTACCAACGCGTGAACAAGCAAGTCTTATTATGACCAAGAGAGACTCCCATGCGGTAGATAACCTACGTTTAAGAAATGGATACTCAGCAATATAATGGACTCCTACCTTCTTAATTCTAATTTTATTCAGCAAGACGTAGCGATATTTCCCCACTGTTAAAAAGTTTAATGACTCCCTGTTGATCAAGCAATAAACCACCCTGCTGATTTATACCCCTATAAATACCCAAAATCTGCTGCTCACCCATGAGCAATTTAACCGGGCGATCAATACAGTTGTCTAGTAAGCGCCAACGTGCTACAAAGGGAGTCAAGCCATCATTTTCAAATTGCTTTAGCGACTGCCTTAGCTTATTAATCAGACTAGTGACCAATTCATTACGATCAATTCTAATACCTGACTCCTTAAGATTTATCCACTCCTGATTAATAAAGTTAGCATTCGTACCACACATAGCTAAGTTTATGCCAGCTCCCATTACCAGATGAGCTACGCCGCCACTTCTTCTTGTTGCTTCGATCAGTATGCCAGCTAATTTGCGATTGTTAAGATATAAATCATTTGGCCACTTCACTCGAACATCTTCCGCACCTAGGTGGTGTAAGACTTCAGCCATCACAATAGCAATCACCAAGCTAAGACCAGTAGCAGCTATCCCATACTCTAAACGCCAGAAGATCGATAGGTATAGGTTAGCCCCAAAAGGTGAGTACCACTTCCGCCCACGGCGGCCTCGACCAGCATACTGGTACTCAGCAACACAGGCATCACCGGACTGAAGCCTATCAATACGATCTAGCAAATATTGATTGGTTGAATCCACTACCGACAATACCGTCAAGCGCTTGTCTTCCAAAAACTTTAGAATACGATTTGGCTCAAGTAATTGGATCGGGTTTGGAAGACAATATTCCTTACCTGTAATGCTAAATACATCCACCCCCCACTTGAGGATAGTCTGGATATGCTGCTGAATCATCGAGTGACTCATACCCAATGAGTGACCCAGATACTCCCCTGAGTGGGCGCCGCCATCAGCTAACAACGCCATTAGCTTCAATGTCATCTTGTGATCTTTCATGACAACACCTCTACTCCATTTAACTCCCCCATCACGCCGATAAAACGCACTTCAGGCTCCAGCCAGACATCGAACTTTGATGCTACTGTATTACGCACATGACGCGCCAGAGCAACTATCTCCTGGCCAGTGGCGTTATCTGCATTTACCAAAACTAACGCCTGCTGGCCATGTACGGCAGCACCACCTAACCGATACCCCTTCAACTCACATTGATCGATCAGCCAGCCCGCCGCCAACTTGAATTTTCCACATAACTGCGGATAATGTGGCATCCGCGGATACTGAGATATAAGTGATTCATATTTCTTTTCGCTTACTAATGGATTTTTAAAAAAGCTGCCAGCATTACCAATTTTACGGGGATCAGGTAAGTTCATTTTACGCTTCGCACAAACAAAATTAAATATTTGAGTTGGTGTTACTGTTGCCGAATCCAGATGACTAAAAGCTTCATACTCAAGCATTGGCCGCCACTTCTTACTTAAACACAAACCAAGAGCAAGAATAATGTATCCATTCTGAAATGCATGCTTAAAAATGCTCTCACGATAACCAAAACCACAATCGGCTACCGGGATACGATTAATAGCGCCAGTAAATAACTCCAAGAGATCAACATATTCACAAACGTTTTGCAATTCAATGCCGTAAGCGCCGATATTCTGAACAGCTGCACCCCCCACCAACCCGGGGATCAGTGCCAAGTTTTCTAAACCAGCAATCCCAGCTTGCAGCGTGTAACAGACTAGATCGTGCCAGTTCTCTCCAGAACTGATATGGAGGTGCCACGTATTTACGTCCTCTCTTATATCTATACCTTTAAATTGATTCAGCATAACCGTGCCAGCGAAGTCTTCAAGAAATAGCACATTGCTGCCCTCTCCAAGCACCAGCAATGGCATCTGGTACTTTTGCGTTTGTTGCCAGACCTGGAGCATTAATTCAATTTTGTCTACTAATGCCAGGTGCTCTACGTTCACCGGAAGCGCAAATGTATTGCGATATTTTAAAGAAACCATTTCAATAGACATTATTTTAATACCCTTAAGAAATACTCCTTACGGAATAATTTAATAACGAATCTACTAGATTCGATAATCGCCACTCGTATTTTTTATACTGACTTCATTTACTGATACTAAATATGGCGAATAAAATTCATACCAATTTAATTGGTATTTGTATGACACAGACTCGCCAGAGCTACCAACATGTTACTTAAATAAAATATTTTTAATAAAGTATTTATTATCTTATTTCTATAAATTAAATGGCAATATAAATATCTACTAGCACCTCTTAAGGTGACAAACTAGTAATACTTATCAGTGAATTGATTTAAAATGTTACAAACAGGTAATCCTGGTTATCTATTCTTATCTAGTATTCCTTAGATCTGCATTATATACAGTTCATTCTCAATGCTTTACTCAAACCAAGTACTTGTTGAGACAATGATGATTCTTGTATTAGTAAATTTCACTATGGCACAATATTTTATTGATCAATTCATCACACAAATATATTTTCTATAAACATGTTTTTGTCTGCTAGTTTGTAGCGAAACAAATCACCGTGTAGAGCCATTATCAATTAAATGATTGGAGCGTCTCGCTTAATCAATATTACTTCTAATCAGATACCGGTATAAAATCAGTATTTTTTTAGAAACCTTGCGTTTGCAGACTGCAAAATTGTTGCCATTAACGAAGGATTTAAAACACCCTTATTCTTCTTATCTTTACATCACAGCACACACCCAGTGGTGCTTGGTATTTTATATGGACTAGCCTTCCATAAATGAAACACAAACCGTACAGTGTACTACACTACAGCAATAGTATTACGCCCTTATCAGCCACAGTCTATTAAAATCGGCAGTGAGTAATAGGACTAGACCGATAACGAGGCGCTTATATTAACAGCTTTTCCCCTATGCGGGAGGGATTTGCCTTATAGTTAAACAAGCCTAATATCGATGCGCCTCTCACGATTTAATCCACTTCTTACATTACTGAGGCAGTCATGTTGATTAAGCTCAGTAGCTTTGATCAGGGACCTTTCACCGTTTTTTGCCGGCCAACTTTATGTTGTCGCACGCATACTCTATAAAGCACCCACCAGTTCTCGCAGCTCTATCAAACCAAGCGAGTTTAGCATTTTGAGGTAGGTATTCGGTTAGCCGTATGTCAAAACTAAGAATATGCCATTTTCTAATCCGACTTCTTAGTTTGATCTGCAGCACATGCATAAACCAATTCCCCTATAACTAATTAACTCTAAAATTCAGATTAAATAAGTTATAGGTAATCTATATTATGAGCTCATTGACTTTCAGCTAAGTGACTGATTCACGAATTTTATTATGAGCAGAGGTCTCATTATCGCAACATACTGTTATAGGATTTACCCTTTTTAAGACGCTATATCTGCACTTTATAATGCTGAATTTCAAAGTTACCAAGCCGACTCGCTCCCTGCGTATTGTCCTGAAGGCCTATTTATAAAATTCTATATATATTGTTCAATAGCGTCAGGATAGAGTGTATGCGGCAACAGGCTCACTAGCATTACGCTAGTCATAACACCGGATGTCTACCGTCCGTCGGTGTAGCCTATTTAGGAATGTGCATTGTGAGAAGCGGTTTTACTCTACAACATCTCATATTTATTATTGAAGAGTAAAAGCTCTTACGTATCCTCAATGACTTACAAACTAAAATAATCACTCCATGACATCATAGTCAACCTTGTTCTTTCACTAAATAAAGGCAACCTCCTTATTCAGACAGATAGACTGTTTACCATATTAAACATTATTAATTTTCTAATCTCACTCTCACACTGGGATGACCACGCTGCCATTAGCGCTATCATTTTACTTATAAATTCTATATTTAGTTATCTGTAGTCACGGCTGCTATCGCAGCCAGATAAGAGTTTATTATCTATTGTATTTAGCGTGGCTATATACTTAATCTTGATGCTGGCTGAAATAAAAATAAATTTAAAATACTTCTGTTATTATAATCTTCAACCTTAGCGGATTGTTACTGTTAATTAGTTTCAATTATACATACACTTACGCACTAATCTATTTAGATATCGAACTGAGGGCTTTCTAAAAAGCTTAGAGGATTAGTCAATAACTATAATATTTTGATATCAATGTCGCCTTATATTCGTTGAGCGCTTATCTGTTTAACCATCATCTACCACTAGCACTCTTTGAATAATATCCGGCACACAGCAGAAACGGTGCATTTCCTATGACTGATATCATAGGAAATGAATACTTCATAATTTCAAATACCTCAATAAAGATAGGACTAAACTATCGCGTGATGTTTTACACTGAGCTCACACACTATTAAATGATAACTACTATATCCTTAGTACTTGCTGCAATTCTAATATAGCATAATGTAATATTAGGATATCAAACAACGCCGTTGATATAAATCTTATAGTATCAGGCTGATACACTAAAATTTTTGATCTGGTGAGAAATATCTATTTTATTCTCAACTAGCAATCCAAAATACATACTCCCATATCTCCTCTAGATCTTGTTTTGTAGTAAATCCACTGCTTTTATTTTAGGATAAAACAAATATAAAAATGGTATTATACCACTTCGTGCATTCCGTTACTTCTTAGAAATACCACCTCCCCCACCTCTACTTATAAAAGGTCCTCTTTACCATAGATGACGCCTTAAATTAGGAAACTTAAAAGATCATATTGTATGAGTAGCTCTTTGCGCATTATTGTCAACGCTTTACTTCTGCCGACTCTATCCAGATAAAACTCTATATTTAGAGTCAAGCTGCGAACTATATAAATAGTTAACGGAATTATGGCTCTTTCGCAAGTAGGCTGTATTTAACCAGCCTGGTTTTCCCTTACTGAATTGGGAAGATTGAGCTATTACGCTATGCATGGACCATAAGCTAGGCTAATAGGGCTTATATTAACTTAGATTTGATTTAGTTACGTTTACAACGTGCTTGAATTTTAATCAAGACCTTTCTCGTGCGCTTAACCATTTTTTACTTTTCACCACCGTAAAGGTGTCACCTCTACTACTGTGTACAGTCTCCTACGTTAAGCAACGTATCTAAATCTATCGCACTATATCTGAAGTTACGGTACTATTTGCCTATCTTTTATTGGCTACTCAAGCGTTGCTATATCCTGTGGCAAACCGACCCGTGCTGTTTGGTTGCGATTAAAGCAGCCAAATTCGTAGGCGATTGCCTAGAAATCGCAAATAATAAACTTTTTGATGATGTATATAGCTATCCCAGCTAATGGTTGAGATATTCGGATTTACTCCACCTGCTATACGCTTTAAAAGCAACAATCTTTAGTTAATCTTCCTAGGTGTTCGTCTTTTATTGAGTACTATCAAGTACTCAGCAATACGCGTATTTATCTGTTGCCAATCCACCATACTTTTCTATTGCATTGTAGGGTCGACTTACCTGAACTGAATCAGTCTGAATATAACTTTAAACTGCCTACTAATAATTTTACTTGTTTTGTGTTTCGCTATGTGAGGATTTGTACTTTGTATAGCACTTCTTATATTATACTTGAATGGCTTAAAATATACTGTTTGTGCTAACACTGCATTATCGCTTACACCGAAGATGTACTAGAGGGTTTGAGAGGATATTGATTTGTATATTTCCACTTACCAAGTCCACCAGTCTAGTAGTTATAAACATTTACAATGGTATGTTTATTCAGCTAGGGTCCTGACCATCTAGGCCCTGTTGCATTCATTTCTGCTTACAGAGCACTTGAATTCCTTAGCTGAATTTTATTTATTTCTGTTTTATAGTGGCGCAAGTGCATCCAAATATTCTCTTCAGAATATTTGATGCTTAGCATGGATCTCGAGTAGATGGCTAGAACGACCTACTCGAACAATAGTTATATGCCACAGATATATTAATCGACGCTGCTTTTTTCTTGATCTAAACACCTCAGTACAGATCATACACTCACTGCCCAAGATGAGTTGCTTAGACTCCTTAAGAAGGAGCGCTTATTATTACCACTTTCTTGTCTATATTTAAAACTCTTTACTCGTTAAGGCTCAGTTTTCCTAAACTTATCCAGTTTTAGTTAACGTATCTAAAAAGATAAACGATTGACTATGATGCCACAAGTGTGTACTCCGCTTTGGCTGTACCAGCTTTACTTGTCCGTTTGTAATTTTCAGTTATGTAATTCTTTGATAGTGATTTTGGTTTCTCACTTAAACTAAATTAGTGCCAATTAGTTAGTTTTTCAGTCTTAAAAATACCAAAGATGGCTCTCAGCCAATAAGTAACTCAATACACTAAACCAAGTAAACTGCCGGTGTGTTAAATTAAGTGCTTTTATCATTATCTTTAACCTGTCCAAGGCAGTTTATTAAAATATTTGTTATGTAAAATTGATTAAGAATGGTTTACCTCATAAAAGACAGGATGGGTGTATCTTTCTGTGTATGGTTAGATGCTCCAGTTCGCTGTTACATACTTGCTTGATATGCGCATTTAAAGATATTATAGAATATCTCTCTAAATACTGGACACAGTATAGATGCTAGAATAGCATATTATATATGAACTCTACCAACCTTATTAGTGTAGCTCACTACTAATAATTTGATCGCTTAAGTATTCACTGTTATCACTTGGTAAGTGATACATAGGAACAACGTGATCTTCCTTAGAACTAAGGGTGTAGTTTTATAAAAATAATCTTACCTATAGGCATCCACAAACGAATCCAGGTTGGATTCGGCACAAAACTTTCCATGTATCAGAAGTTCAACTTATATAATTTTCACTCTTGCTGTCTTAAAGTTGCACTTTCACATTAGCTTTCAGGCAGTTTGATTATTTTTGACCATGACTGTAATAGTGTCCCCAAGGGGATTCGAACCCCTGTTACAGCCGTGAAAGGGCTGTGTCCTTGGCCTCTAGACGATGGGGACATAAACACATTTAGAAATTACTAATTTTATATTCCATATCACAGTCGCTAGAAGCGACTGGCTGGTGCCTCCCCTAACCATAATCTTTGCAACCAATACTACCACTTACTTTGTAAGTGGCTTAATATTGTATGTTGACTTTCATACAATATCCTAGTATTTCTATACTCTTATTTTTGAATTATAGGCTAAATTTGCAGCATTTATTTTTTGAGGTTAATTTTCACGCCAGTATTACTGTGATATTTAACTCTAAATATAAGAATAAATATAAGATCTAGTTTGTTGCAAAGCACCACTAAGTGATTTTCAACATATGCAAATCAATCAAGAACGGTTCCGCTAAGCAACGTCTCTTCTTAGGCTGTCAAGAGGCGCGTAAATTAGATTTAATTGCGTAATATTATATACTTTCCACATCATGCACAACCATTCATCAATGATGGTTGAAGTGTCGCAGTTTCCTCTCAGTCTTAATAAGAGGCGCGTTAGTTACATAATTTAAATTTGATTGAAACGGTTGAAATTTATTATAGTTTATAGAGTTCTTTCGCAGGACGCGCGATGCTTTCTTCTCACGAGAAGAAAGTTTGATATCTGCTTTATCCGACCAGCTTATTCACTAGTGAATGTTGATGTTTTAGTTATTGCATAGCCACACTTTGATCTGTGTCTTACTGTGACACGTAGTCTACAAGCATAAAATTTATGCCAAGATGGGCGCAAAGATTGGACGCTAAACTAGCAACGCGCTGTGCGCAACTTTATCTAGTACTTTGTTCACCATTCACAATTTTATCTGAGGGCATCTGCTAGCCAGCATGAACAGATGGTTTGGCAAAGCGCATCCGACGTAAAAATTGTCAATATATTACTTTTTGATATAATTGATAGCACAAATCTTGTCACACAAACATACTAGCTATAAGCTGAGATTTACTGCTTATTATTTTAGCGTTACAATAATGGACGTCTAGGCTAGACACTAAATCATACAGTGATTATGTGTTACGCTCAATGTAGATTAGCGACCAGTTTTATATCACCTGATTCACTACTTATTTTAAGTAACCACACCTAACGATGTGATTATAAAGTTTCAACTTTAGTTTGAAATGCTTTGCTGAACAGCTGTTTAACATGAACAACCACTATGGGCCAAAGACGGCTAAGTCAACTTATCGCGCCACTAATTACATGTACAGTCAGTTGTTTTTCACTCTTTTATAACTTGCAAGAGTTAATTTATCGGTAGCATTTATCCTAATGCAGGATAAACTTATACACCTTTATAAGGTGAGAGTACTTGAACAATTCAGCTCGTGGATGATGACTTTATTTAGTTTTTATAATTAGAAGTTTTTCGGTTTGAGTAAGCTTGAATTATAACTTTTGAATACAAGTTAACTATCTGATAAATTATTAAAGAGCTATAATAGAGAGAATGACATAACAATACTTAGGTGATACTAAGACTCTTATTTCTAAGAGTCAACCTGTAATTTACACTTTTACTTTATTTATCTTGCGGTCAGCCACGACCATGGGAGAGTTATCGAATTTCAGGTGCTGCCTAGCGCTAAAATAGCTATAAAATAAAATAAGAATTTTCTGCGTTTAAGAGCAATAGCTATACACTCATACGCATTCCCTAAACCCAAGAGCTATAACTACCGTATAGCTAGACAATCTACTCCCATACAGGAAAGGCTTTCCTTGTAACCTGTGTTACAATATGGTTCTGGTTTAATCAGGAATTGCTTAGTGAATATCCAACCAACATTAAGATACCAATTCACTTAAAAAGTGAACCTTAGATCTCTAAAACTCAAGAGATAAAACTATTCAATAGGGAATCAGGATTAATTTGCGAGTGGTCACCTGACCAAGCAGTATTAATCAGTGACAAACCAGAATGGTTTTCTGTATTATGAACTACCTGCAACTACCGGCACCTCTGCTATACCACCAAAGATCACTCTATTTGCCATTAGAGTTTCTCTTTATGCCGGCTTTCTAAGTTAACTCACAGACGACTTAAATCCTGTGCATCCTCAAGGCCGACAATATGTTTCGTCCCCTGGAAACAGGCTATCAAAATAATATGAATCAAAATCAAATATGTTTATGTCATCCTAGTTAATCCGTATCGATTCACCCAACTCCTAGCGAGTATATCTGCTCACTAGCAGATATAGTCATATAATACGGTCACCGAACTGATGTCATGTTAAATACGTAAACAAGTAACCGAAGAAGGGTGTTTGGTCGTTAGATGTGCCAATCCTTAAACTATAAAAATAGGCGACGGCCTGGTCGCAGCCTAAGAGGCTTATTATTAGCCCTCATTTATCTTAGTGTTTGTGCTATCATTACTTTCTATCGCAAACTAGACTGAGCAAGTACGCAAACATCATCAGTCTAATTAATAGACATTCTTAGCAGGTCTGCATCACCTCAGAAACCCAAATAATACTATTCAAAAAGAACTTGCGTTTACTCACCTCCTATCAGAAGTAACATAGCGGCGGCTATCCTGACTCCCTATGAGTTCAGGACAGTTTCTTGGCGAAAGTTCCCGATCTTGGTATCGAGCATAAAGATCAACATGTCATAGCACCTAAAGTCTCACCAAGGAAGTGGCACAAAATGTTGATCTGCTAAAGCTAACTAAGTGTGGTGTCTAATACGCTAATCTGGTACGTAGCAAGAGCCCTATTTATAATAGCTGGCCGATTAACAAGACACATGTTTCTTGTTAAGATCGCAGGTATAAATCCGGCAACCGTAACGCTGGCAATTCAGCGGCGTTTATGTAATATCTCTTCAGAGATATGCGCTACCAGACTAGAATTAATCACTTCTAGCTGATGAACTCTAGGTTCAGGCTATTTGAAGAGTAGTTAATGGGAATATTAATTATTAACCAGGGAAGACTTGTTCTTGTCCCAACTTGGAACTAGCCAATGACCGCGGCGATATAAAGTCTTGTTATGCTAGCCAGTGCTAGATGCTAGCTATAAAATCAATCTATCAATCTGCTAATCTCTAACTTTCCTAATCTAAACGGTACTGGTCGCCTTCTCTCATAGTATTAGATCCATCTAACTATTGTTAACTAATCAGTTAACTAGTGCTTAGTATAATTAATCATTATATCCCATTCAGCTAAAGAGCTGCGGACCTTTTCAAAAAACCTATCAATCCTCAGTACCCAATCTTCCACTAAAAGTTACCTCACGCCCGAAAATATTCAAAGTTCTGAATAGCCATTCATCACTAAAACGCAACCCAGTTCTGACACAAGTATGGAATTGTGTAGTAAAGTCGCAATGCTTGCTATTAAAGCCCGTGCCCTATTTCCGCTATTAAAGAAATACTCCTTTTATACGCTAGAAGCATCGGGAACAGTACCGAGATATAATCTCGGACACACTTTTCTTACACCGGCAACTGCCTCGCAGAGGCAGGACTACTGCACCGTTGAACGGGCAACTCCATTGCGATGCTTGATCATAAACATGTGGTAATCATACCAACATGAAACGCCCTCTCAAGGGAGGGCATTGACATTCCTAACCGCATACTTCTTGCGTGAATAATTGCCATTCATTAGCTATATTGCCTTAACAAATGAAGGAACGACCCAGAATCGGTTGAGCTACTACACAATACGCAATATTGCTAAAACGTTAATATTTAGCTTAACTTTCTGCATGGCCAGTGACTTCTATCTTGCTCACCTACAAGCTGATGAAAATAACTAGAACTTCAGCAATCCCAAAAGCAAGAAAGTATGCTAAAACTGCCTAATCAGTTAGAAGAGGTGTCTCTACCGTGGAAACGCCACCCTGGTGCGGACTTTCATCCATCTTGGATAAAAGTCCTGTTTTTAGATTACCGATGTCAGACGTTATCTATCGGGGCAATGACTCAACTGCGAGGTCAGTAGTCAGTGACATGCCAGGAACATCCTGGCACTATTATATCATTGATTGGTACACGCATGCAGAGTTATTAGCTGCTGACCAGGAGTGTCCAAGTCATCTCCGTGATGAGTTTCTGCACTGAGAAACCCGCGGAATAAGCTCAGCAATGTTCTGATTGTGTTATAATAGATTTTGAGTAAAAAACTATACTCTAGCACCACTATATTGGCTGTGGTGCTATCACAAGTGATCAGTGATCTGAATATCTAATATTCTTAGCTGCCTCTGTATCGAGGCAGCTTTATATCTTTTTACCGTCTTCATAAGACGAGTCGTCTTCATTTTCTACAATTTGGAACAACAGAAACTATTCGACGCCTATAATTAAGACATATGAACTAGCCTTCTACTGTAGCGCGCTTACTATCAAATCTTAGCTTAGGAATGAGTAGTCGATCCAAGTTCAAGCACTTCCCTAGAAACATTTTGCCTGAGTCCGCATCCAAATCCGTGAAACAGTTCATGTTGGATGTGCAGTAGGGCTTCACGTATCTGAAATAAAAGACCCACATCTAGTAGTGATACAGTGCGATTTCGTCGATGTAGCATATCCATCGGATATTTAGTTATCTGTACACCAATCATTAGCCTGTGTTCAGCGATGAAAGATAGGTAAGGCGTGCCCTCTAATACTCTGGGCGAACATGTTTGATTTTCTACAGTACGACTTGTTTTATTTATAGAGCGCGATCTCAGGCCTAAGGGTTATGTCAAACATTGAGACACTGATAAGTGTATTTGTAGGAGACTGTTGCTCATATCTACGACATACCAAATCACATTTTAATCAGCCGCACACTGCTGGTAGCAAATCTTGGGTATAGTGATGACAGCTACAGACTCCTAAGTCAAGCACCTGCTCAGGCCTAAGGAACAGAATGCAAACAAACAAAGGGCAACGTTAGCCCCTTGTTAAACCTTGCAGCCAATTACTTCACTGCGTCTTTTAAACCCTTCCCAGGAACGAAAGCAGGCACGTTAGCAGCGGCTATTTTAATTGCTTTTCCAGTTTGTGGGTTTCGACCAGTTCGCGCACTACGATTAATGATTTTGAAAGTGCCAAAACCTACTAATTGTACTACATTACCTTCTTTGAGAGATGCAGTAATAGCAAGCAAAATAGAGTCTAGAGCTACCTTAGCTTGTACCTTTGATAGGTCAGCCTTATCCGCGATTACATTAATCAATTGAGTCTTATTCATAAGTTATCCTTACAGTGTATTTATCGTTTGCAAAGTACTGAGTGCGACGAATATGCTAATTGGCAAGACTGCCCCTGTACACACGCACTGATATCCGCTTTCAATATCTTTCCCATGTAAGCAAAGCTCGGGGCCAAATGGTAAGACATGCTCAATTAGAAATTGAATCACGTTTTTTGAGCTTATGTCGCCAAATACACCCCAATATTGCTTATTGCAGCCTCTCGCAAGTCATATCTCAACCCTTTAATTAGATTCAAATCATGATTTCCACAACCAGCCAAAAGGCGGAAAATTTCCCATTGAACATCCCATTCTGCCACTATTGCTGGCAACACTTTTAACTCATCTCTGGTCATTTCTCTACCCATTTTTGTCATTTCTAACATCGCTACGGTACGAATTGACGTTTGGCTAATAGCTATGCAAAACTCTAGCGTTTGCCCGCTAAGAAGTGAATGGATCAACTCCCCCAATGCGATACAAGCATCAATCGCTGGATAAACAGCATAAAGATCGTAACCTTCTGAGGAAGGTATATAGTTTTCCAACTTCTCCAGCTGCGTGTCAAAGTTGATCTTAATATTCTTCATTAATAATACATGCCAAACTAAATCAAGAATACGGCGGTAAATTACCGGATCACCGAACTTTGTTTTCTGACAGAAAATTTGGTAATTTGGATACATACGCTCACATAAGCTAACCATAAAGGTCAAATGGTGCCAAGTTTGCAATCTTTCTAGTCGTAGATGAATCGGGTTACGTAACATGAGTTACTCTATGAGGCGTTAATTTAGCTGCACTATACCCGCGAAATCGCTCATTGCCATATATTTATATGCTGCTGTAGCTAGTCTTAGGTAGGTGAAGAACCACAATACCCATGCAGTGAAGAACATAAAACCAAGCTATTGATACGGCCATACGACCTGACAAACCTCATTCTATTTCAGTGCTGATGCGCTGCCAGTAGTGCTAAACAGCGGAGTTTTATTCGCTTTACTGATCAAAATAACCTGATGATCCCCTTTTATCGTCCAGGCGGCCCGTTCAAGCAGAATAAAATAGATCTAACTCATAGCACCGCCATTCATTAACAACGACTATAATTAACATATTGGCAAGAAAACTGAAATACATATCACCTTCAGGACTCGGCAAGAACGAGATACTGTCGAATTAACGAAGATCAGATCGAAGTTTTTATGAGATTCTAGCAAACCGCTAGTAACAAGGGTTTTATTCAAACCTAACAGCAACACTATTAGCCTTAACAATAGTGATTAGGGTGCCCACACATGCAAAAATCTGAAGAGATACCTAGCATAGAATAGGCATTACGCATGGCGTCAGGTATAATTTATCTGTTCTTTGGCAAGTTACAGCATCCAGCGCTAAAAACGGGTGAATACACAAATAAATTATTGTATTTAATAAGTCCATAAGTGGATAATCTCTACTTAGCACTGAGTGCTAGATTATATATTACATCTAATCCTTGATAATGGTATTTCGCTGACTGGGTATGGACAACCTCAACGAACACGCCAGCATTTGCCGGGGGCACATCCTGATGAATGCCATGGCCCAAATTACACACATGCCCTTCCCCGTAACCAAAACCAGCTAAAATAGCTTCCACCTCTTGGCTGATTCGTTCTGGCGTCGCATAGAGCATCGATGGGTCCATATTTCCTTGTAACGCAACTTTATCACCCACACGACGGCGCGCATCACTGATATCCGTGACCCAGTCTAAACCCAACGCATCGCAACCAGTGGATACCATTGCTTCTAGCCATTGGCCACCACCTTTGGTGAACAATGTTACCGGTACTTGGCGGGCATCGTTTTCACGAACCAGGCCATCGACAATCTTATGCATATAATAGAGTGAAAATTCACGATAATCACGACTAGTTAATACCCCCCCCCAAGTGTCAAACACCATCACCGACTGCGCACCAGCCTTTATTTGGGCATTCAGATAAAGGATTACGCTGTCTGCCAGCTTATCCAAGAGCAAGTGCAACGTAGCCGGTTCGACGTACATCATTTTTTTAATCTTAGAAAAAACCTTACTACTACCACCTTCTACCATATAGGTCGCGAGAGTCCACGGGCTCCCGGCAAACCCGATCAATGGCACTGTTCCCTTTAGTTCACGGCGGATAGCACGCACCGTATCCATCACGTAATATAATTCCACCTCCGGATCGAATAGTGCTAATTTCTTTACATCGGAAAGACTGTTAATTGTGGAAGAAAAGCGCGGACCGTCGTTAATTTCGAAATGTAGCCCAAGGCCCATAGCATCGGGAATGGTGAGAATATCGGAGAACAAGATTGCAGCATCTAGGGCATAACGTCGCAACGGCTGCAGCGTGACTTCACAGGCCAACTCCGCATTCTTGCATAGTGACATAAAATCACCAGCCTTAGCACGAGTCGCCTTGTACTCAGGCAAATAACGACCAGCCTGGCGCATCATCCATACCGGTGTGATATCCACAGGCTGACACAACAGCGCTCGCAAGTAACGATCGTTCTTTAAAGTATTCATTCTTAGCCACTGACTCATCTATCTACCATTGTAGATCACTCTACCCATTGCGTTGCAACGCTTGGGTATGCCGATAAACTGCATGCTTTAAAACTATAGTGTGATAAACTCATAACTGTTATAAGTTCTGGTATACTAGCTGAAGTTATGCATAAAATATCACCTTATGTATTTTATCATTTAAACTAGCTAAGCCACTAATTCAAAGTAATGAAACATTAATAGCTTAGTGCCCGCTAAGAAAGCAACAATAATCTACAGAACAAGCAAGATGTCTCCTAGTTTAGGATGCCAGCTATGATGTGTGCAGCCAGGATCATTACTCCTTATAAAAACTAAACCAGTAACTGTCCTAACCCAATCAGTCAGACAAAACTTGCTATATGCAACGCTCATAACCCACAAGCATGAAAAAAACCAGGCTAGTCGACTAGCGGTATCATTCCATTGCCAGAAAAACTTTTCCACATCTACCTCACCCATATGCAAGGGTTAAGCAACGACATGCGAATAACGATGCTGGCATATGGCGCAAACTTAATATTGCTCAATAACAATACAAATACCCCATAGCATCACTCAGAACGCAGCCACTTTAATGTAGACTAGCACTGCCATGTAAGGTACCTACCAGCGCTAATAGCAGTACAACTGTGACTAGGTTGGAAAAAGGCAACACTACGCTAATCGGCTTAGCGACAACTCCACTCACTATCGCCTATCGGATAAAGCGTTTAGATCATCTTCGCTTGGAGCAACTGTCGCCTATGCTAGACAAATAGCGCGCTGCTAAGCGCGTAACGTATAACTGTAGAATTTTATTCAATGATATCGTCACAGCTCCGGAGATGTAGTTTACCCCCTCCGCGAGATCATTAGCCTTAATAGCATACAAGGTGCATTACTGCGCTGGCAGTATCTCACTAAAGTGAATAATTTTCCGAAAACCATGTCATTATCATTCACACGCCAGACAGTGGCCTCTAACGCCGGCTTATCCTGATCAACATAAACCGCCGCAAATCAGAATCGATAAAAATCGGCCACCATGTTATGGTTAAAATCAGCTTAAAAATCCGAAACAGATGGATGATTTGATTGATTAAATAAAGTGGAGAAAGTGGTATAACCTATCCATTTAAAAGCAGATACCATGTTGGATCTATCTATTTGATCTACCAATACATAAAATGGGTACAGTGGCTATCCATAATTCTCCGATGCCTATTGGCCAGTGCCAATCTATTAGGGTGGGAGAAAATCAATGAGATAGCAGAAAAATCAAATCAGAGATATTCAGTAGTTCTCTACTGAGAAGTAGAGAAAGTTTAATGATTTCACAATGCATGCCTGAACGATCTGGTTCCGATACATTTATATCGGTCAACCATTTTACCACATCACATCTCGCACAATACATTGGGAATAGCGCAGTAATGTCTTATGTCATCAGACAATTTCCTGCATCACCTATTACTTAATATCTGCGATAGCTATCACATTTCACTGACGCTCAGGCATGATTTTCCCTTCTTATGGTCGGGACACTCAAAACTATGAAGCGTAGTTCACGAAGCTCTTCTATGCGCGTTGGCTAACTGATTGCCATAACCTGCAAATCCGATGTACGGGTAATCTTTGCAGGCCCAGGCATTCTGCCATTGAGAGAATCTATCGAATATAGACGAAGAAGTAGGCGAATATCAGCGCGCGATATTGTACGATCTTATTTCTGTGCAGACCCATATTCCTTCTGGCTACCACCACAATAGGGCTGCCATTAATGAAGAATAATTCACTGCTACGGTGTCGCTACGTCACGGCACAAGCGATTCACTACCCATCTGATAAAGAAGCGCAAACCCATGGGTGCACACCTAAAATTTTACCATAAACCACCCTGCCGAGCTGGCCATGAGCACACCGTCACGTAGTTTCTAAAGAAACTATATCAATAGCTTTCTGTTCATCCGTTGGGAACGCTAATTCAACTAATCCTTGATCTCAACACCAGCATACATTTCCTGAGAGATCTATGGAACTACTAAGACGGCCTATTTCTCTTCCATGTGGTCCCAAAGTTCTACTTGATCAAAACTTTGAAGAGTTACTTAATTACTACCTTATTTAGGCATTTAGCCCACCGATCAAATAAAAGAAGCGCTACTTAGCCATATACGCCAAGCCCGCTCGCGCGGGAATGTCTTTTCAGCACACAGGCACCTGCAAGAGAAAGTAAGTAATGAGTGATTTCACTCGATTATGCTGAAATATGTAAACTACATTTGGATTACGTCCAGCCATCAACAACATCAAATAGATCGGTAGCCTACTCCATTTATCGCTACGCTTAAACTAAAAATTCAAGATCTGCGTGACGAGCCCGTATAGGAAGATACGCTCCGTGTTATCAGTTTGGGTACGTAATATGTGCGGCAGTGTTTATCATCTTTCAATCACGAGTAGTGATTGAATATCCGACTCTGCTATGCATCTCGAGCAGAGCATAGCAGAGCTATTTAACTGACAACGCATTGCTAGATATGCCTTTTCTGAGTCTCATTTAGTATCTCTAATTAATGGTAACACGGTGAGAATGGGCACACACTATTCTTTTAAAATCCATATAATGAGTATCTAGAGCTACACGGGAATACCGATAAGTTCGATTAACTCCAAATATCTCCAGGCCTGTTTGAGCTCCGCGTTACCAACAATTACAGTTATTCATTTGATTGGATTAGTGTGAAGCTAAGCCTAAGTTGTGATAACGCATGGAGCGCGAAATGCGATATAATAATTACACTTAATAAATTCCAAGCAATAGTCTGTTGATGCTTGGCAGCGTTTATCCAGCACAAACATCACACATCAGACGGTAATAATCATCAATTTAAAAAAAGTTAAAGTCACCGGCATACTTATATCTAGGCACTTACATAACTAGCTGCTCATTGGACATGAGAAGCTGCACATCACTAATTTTCTATATTGAATGCTATTTTCCTATCATAAAATACTCAAGACAAAGCAGAAATAGGGAATAGCTAAAATCGCCAGGGCCATTACTTTGTATACTATGCCCTCTGCTAACCCGACACATGACTGCCGCAATAAGGTAGTAAACCTGGCATACAGTTAATAAAACTTACCTAGGTTAGGAAATCCCTTAATGAGGATAACGATCTGGGTTTAAAGAATATATAGTAGTACATACTACGTCTTATGCATATAACTATTACATTTGTTTTCACCCCTTAAAATTAAGATACAGCGTTACTTATATAGTATGTGCATAATTGACATACTGGTTTTAATGATCGCTATATACAGGCGTTATAAGCAATTAATTCATTCGCAAGCTTACCTTTTACAGGTAGGTAAAAACGATGCCTTTACGATAGCGTCGGTCCAATAAAGTGTGTTGATCACTTAACCCGGCCTGTATATTGCCGATATACAGAGTCAATATATAAAGAGCTTAGTTCATGATCAGCCGCTGAATCCTCAAGTTACCAATTAATATACCCGACTTATTTGAGTAAATAACAGATAGCAACTGAATCACACTTCAGTGATCAATCAAAGCATCACCCCATATATCGACTGCACTGTCCTACTGGATATAGGACATCGATGTTATACTACTACTTCAAACAATTAATGCAGACTGAAAAGTGGGAATTTATAGTACTAGCCTTCTTACCTCAGGCTTACTCGACGCCACAGGCAAGTACGCTACTTATAGCGCGCATCTTATAAGTTCTACATACCTTAAAATTACTCTTACTAATCCAGCCATCTAACAGATGGCATATGCAAAGGTAATGCTACCATATTATACTGACTAATTAGTTAAGTTAATATCTGCTACTCAACACTTTCACTCTTACAATTCACCTCGCATAGTTACTCTCTAAGCAACTATTTCATAAAGGGATTACCACAACATGGATCAAACTTGATAAAGATACAGCTATAACATGCCTGCTTCCGGACGGAATTGAGTTATATAAAGTGTAAGAAAGCTGATAGAAACAAGTGTGTATCACTGCCTTACTACAGTGAACTATCTATTCTATACTAGCGATATCAAAGCTTTCGAGCTTACGTCCGCTATAAGATAATGCAGTTTATTTACGCTTCCCCTGTTAGCCGAAGATATTGAACCGTTTCTATCAATATATAGATTGGCATTTTTTCAGTTATTTTATGATCAAATATACATGGATAGCAGTAAAATTTATCTAAACCTAACCCAATGACTCTAATTACGATATGCAATCAGATTTAAATAAGCGAAAACCAGAAAAGACTGACATACTAAAAATAACACAAGCCGTTACCCCTACTAAGTAACCCTATTATTGCAAGACTACGCTAGCCATGTGGAGCTAAAGGAGTACTGACATTGCTAAGCATTTACAGTATAGCGCTTTAGTTCTTTGAAAATTTAGCTTGTGACATGAGCAAGTTAAACAGAAGGGCTGAACCAAAAATCACGATTATTAAGCTAAGCTAGCCTATCCGATACACTCAAGCTTTTCTCACTAAAAAATATTTAGCTTAGAATTACTGTAAACATCGCTCTTATGGTTGTTATTTAAGAACATGATATCAATCATATTGGCAATTTATAACGTTTATTTAAAATTGAACAACATCGCAACCGACATGTGCTTTTCTTATAAAAACATTCACTAATCTTCATTATTGATTTTTTTAATCTTTATAAGATTATTATAGAAAGTTATACACTTCATTTATATATTACTATAGTGTAACTTTCGATCGTAGGATAGATTAAGTTGTTATTCTTCATTAAGGTTAGCGGGGAATGCCTTAGTGGACAAAAGCTAGCAAGGTCACTGCTGTTATTTAAAATATTGAGTTAGACTTCTGGAAAACACAATAGCATTGTTACTCTTATAACAAATCCGATGCTAAGAATCCTATAATTCTCAGGTAAGAAACTTAGAAGTATAAAACTGTCCTTAATTACCGAGAGGTATTCGTTAATATGATATCACTGCCGACGGCATTATCAGATCTAGCTTAAAATAAAACTTATCACGCAATTTGACTGAGCCAAATGGTTGATGATGACATAACCACCCTCATTTGTGCTTTAATGAGATTCATCATTGACTTACCTGAATGAAGAAACCCAGGTGACTAACACGTAGCTTTCCGAATAGCATTGCATCTATAACATTTAACCGGACTCACAAAAGTTAATGGTTAATTCAACATTCTATTAATTTAATACTATCTTAGGGCAAGATATATTATCTCTAACTATCAATATGCTTACATATTCGCATGACACTGTCGTGCCCTTATTATACTTACTTTATCAAAGGCGATATCTATTTATTACACTCGAGCATCAGATCTTATCTCACCACGCACAAACTAGCAGTATTAAAAATAATTTTGTATTTATAATAATTAAAGATATAATAAAATATATTTACCATTGTGATGGTATGAAAATATACAGATTCTGGTAATATACTGCTCCTAGCAAGTGAGCAGTGCTTAAGAAATTAAAGGAATATTTCATATTATCTAATGGATGGATGTTCCCTGAAATTAATAAACATAACAATATCAATGAGATAAACTTGTTGTCCGACTAAAGATATACTTATCTCATATATTTCTAAAAGAAATAAGTAATATTCGGTATTTTATATCCGCCGATTTATGTCATAAATCATTACATTCCATCGCATGATCTCAGATTCTATCGAATATCCCATAATGCTTTCCATCCTAGTTAGCTATTGGTACAAACAGAAAGAATCATCACTCAATTCTTTTTGTTAGCATTATAACAATTACCTCAACTTTAATAGAATCTATTTTTAGTTTCAGTACATCCTGCTATACAATTATAAGTTATTTACCATTTTGTTCTTACAGGTAAGAATTACCTTTTAAAGTTCCCCACCCAATAAAGTGATTATATAGCTTTAGAGTCACTAAAAATATAATCTATATAAATATTTTATTTTCTAATAACATTATCAAAACAGATCCATTTTTACTTTGTCAAGCTGACTGAGATAATTAATATTATGTTTAAAGTAAAACATACTAAATCACAATAATTAGATATGTCTACCAAAGACACCAATGCTAACGTTACCCTAAACTTTTACTAAAGATTATTCTGTTAGCAAAATAATTTTATTAATAATACATATTTTTCTACATAACTATTTTTAGTCCGCCCGGCCTGTAAATTATTAAAAATATCCAATAGGATATGTATTAACACAGGCGCATAAACTTTATATTCCTCAATCTGTAAAAACAAAACATTAACTTGAAACTAATACGGTTATTATATATTAATCCGATCCTTCGGATAAATATAAAAACTAAATTTTATTTTTAGAATATGCCTTTCTTCAGATATCCTTTTAGATCTATAAAGTCATCTAATGCAATTAATTTCCATTTATAATAGTCATGATTACTGAATTGATAGAATTTTATGATCATATTTTAACACTTAAAACCCAACCTTTTATTATATTAAACCATAGTTGAATTCCGCGACCCCTAATATACTATCTTACACTCTCATAAAGTACAGAGAGTTCCTACCTAACCAAAGTGAAATAAAATTAGTGAGGGTATTTAGTTAGCACTACCTACGCGTTTAAAACGTACACATTAATGCTACACGCTAAATTAATATATTTTACACCAATCTCTTGCATAGGAATCCAGAGAAAATTATTTTCTCTAACCAGATAATCATCTATTCCAGTGCCTTAACCTGCTCTCATCCAATAAGCCTACTTAGCATCTTCGAGATAGCCACTGTCGCTCACACCTAAAAATGCATACAGAGCTGGTCGCTCTCATCTCATTGTTGCCTATCAAACAAAATCTAACAATTTATGCATAATTAAATATATTCTAACAACCCTAATATTGCATGATGAAAATAGATTCTATCGGTACCCTGAAATGATCTAAGCAGCTCGTTTAGTGAAACGATATTCCTAACACTAAGTCTACACTTATTTAAAAGTGTGATAGTAATAATGGGTATTTTTAAGCTCGTCCCCTTTTCAGGGTATCATGTACTATTTATGACAGCACACCTGCTAATGAAGTCGTTAAATTTATTTTAAAAGATCACCTCATATCTTCCATAAAGAAATTTCTATTTGGTTTCGCATAAAAGAGTAAAACTCCATCACTAATGATTTATCTTATTATATAACATATGAAATACTCGATCCTCTAGTGTCCACGTGAGGATATTGGAACATGCAGGACATGCATAACCGATTATTCTGCATTTTCCTCAAAGAGGAGACGTACTAATTAATCGTATATTACAAGATACTATCTGTCGTGACACAATACAGAAACTAGAATGGCATAGTGTACTAATGAAGAAATAGTGGTGTTTATTTACCATGGGGAAATAAACACATGATTAGTAAAATAATAAATAGATTCCCTGCGCACAGTGAGCCGTAGTCCACTGGAAGCATTACTTAGAATGTTTTGTCTAATCCTTAAGTTAGTGAGATAATGAAGATCTAATCTTTTCCAACCAGCCTTGTTTCTACCTACCAAGCGGTATTTTATTCGCATTTATGATCAACTAAACCGACTTGCTCGAGTCTTACATAATTCTTATTGCTTGTTAACGATATACGGCCAGATCAGAGACTTAACGATCTACATCCTTTAACCTATTGAAACACATAACAGTGTTAACTTCTAGATATGCAAATACCCGCTTCTCAAACAAATTCTCTTCCAAATTTTTGAACGAAATTGTGCTAACTTAGCCGACTTTCAAATGCTTGCATGTTAGGGTACGACACATCTTTAAAGTTATAACTTTGTTCCCAAGGAACTCTTAATAGAATTTTGTTTTACAAAGTGTACGGAATTAGCTAGCTCTCTAGCTGATATATCAACATCATATATAATTACCAGCTCATGGTACTAAAGAATATATTCTTCATTCAAGAATATTTCCGTTCAGTCACCCTCGCCTCATGAAGAGGCGGATTTTGCGAATAGTCAGATCAATAAAGCCCTATTATCACCATCAATAAACTTATAAGTATTTCTCCCATTTTAACTAAAACACATGAAGATCCTCAGGCCTTGTTACTGACCCTAACAAGGTTAACTGTGAGGAATAAAATGATCGTGCCAGGATTTACCAGATATTTACCCATGCCAATAAATCAGTATAGATTACATCCGCCTAAGTTACGTAACGTGCAAGGCTAGGAAAGCATTATAAGAAATAGATGTAAATGTAAAAATGTTCATTACGGTCTAGTACCCACCATGCTACTGCTGCCGAAGGTCGGACTCGAACCGACACGTATTTCTACGGTTGATTTTGAATCAACTGCGTATACCTATTTCGCCACTTCGGCATTTAAGTGATATTGCAATTTTTCAATATATTATATCTCACTACAATCTGTGCGCAACACTTATCTATTGTTTAACAATACCTATCACCAATTTTGGTGATAGCGGCCAGTTAAGAGTCGCATCTCATTCTTTAATTCGATTATATCATTTTGATTATTAGCGACTTTAATGATATTCTTTATATGATTTTGAGTTATTTGAAAGTGAAAGATAGAATCAGCCTAATGCTGAATACTAAACAGTATTCAGTTTTCTCTTATTGGTTAAAATACCTAGTTTACTGAATTTAAATAGGTTCTCCTTCCGAGGAGTAACTAATCCCAGTCACCATAGGTGACACCCATTAGGTTTATTTTTTCTGAAACAGCTATTATTCACGCTATACGCAAACACCTACTCACAAAATGGCTTTATCGTTCTATAGCACAGTTATAATCACGGCGTGTTTTCTTAAATTATCAATCTAAACAAGAAAGAAACGGGCTACTCCAATAGCACTGCCCGTCCATCTGTAGAGGAAACTACTTGTATTTCAGTAACATATACATACTAATGAGTAGGAATAGCATACTAGGCAGTAATGCCCCTAGCACTGGCGGCATGTTGTACACCAAACTCAATTTACCTAAAATCTGATCTAGGACATAAAACAAGAAACCGAAACTAATACCTGTCACTACACGGATGCCCATTTGTACGCTACGGAGCGGACCAAAAATAAAAGATAGTGCCATCAACATCATAATCACCACAGACAGCGGCGAGAATACTTTATTCCACATTTTTAGTTGATAGCGATTAGTTTCCTGACCGCTCTGTTCAAGATACTCCACGTAATTGTGTAACCCCCGAATAGAGAGAGAAGTCGGTTCCAAAGCCACCACCCCTAATTGCTCAGGGGTTAAATTAGCCTTCCATTCGGCAGCTGAAATCTGCGTGCTAGTAACCTGTTTCTCATTAGTTAAATCAGAGGTATGAACCTGCGCAAGCTTCCATATACCGTTATTAAAGCTAGCAGTAGCAGCATACCGTACTGTTTCTAATCTGTTCTGATCGTTAAAGTGGTAGATATTCACACCTTCAAGCGCTTTCTCGCTAGAGACGCGTTCAATGTAGATAAAATCAGTGCCATCTTTCGCCCACAGCCCGTTTTTTATGGACAGCAACGAACCGCCATACATTTTTTTTGCACGGAAATCGTGCGCTATTTGGTCGGCGTACGGTGCAACCCATTCGCCAATCACCATCGTAAGCAATATCAGTGGTATAGCGGTTTTCATCACTGAGCAAGCAATCCGCATATGAGTAAAACCAGACGCTTGCATTACAAGCAGTTCACTGCACGTAGCCAATCGACCTAGCCCAAGCAGCGTGCCCAGCAGCACTGCCATTGGAAAGAAAATCTCAACGTCTTTTGGCACACTCAAAATGGTAAAAACTCCCGAGCTTAGCGCTGTATAGTGCCCTTGCCCTACTCTGCGCAATTGATCAACAAACTTAATTATTCCAGACAGCGCAACCAGCATAAATAACGTTATGATGATGGTATTCAAAATCGTTTTCCCGATATATCGGTCTAGCACCCCAAAGATCCAGCTGCTCATTTCAGGGTTGCACGTAGCTTGCGCACTGGCACGGTATCCCACAAATTCAATGCTACAGCGATTACAAAATAAATAGAATTAACGCCCCACAGCCAAACCATCGGGTCCAGCTTGCCCTTGCTAGCATTGGAACGGAGCGCAGTTTGTAGTAAAAAGAAAATTAAATACAGCAAAGTGGCTGGTAATATACTTAGCACACGACCCTGCCTAGGATTTACGACGCTTAGAGGTACTACCAGTAAAACCATCATCACCACAGAGAAAACAAGCGTAAGCCGCCAGTGGAATTCGGCGCGCGCTTCTGCATCATCAGACTTCCATAGAGCTTTCATCGACATTTGTTCCGACTTAGTCTTATCTACCGCTACTGACCGATTTAGAATCACTACCTTGTAATTATTAAAATCAGTAATACGGAAATCACCCAGAAAGGCGCTGCCCTCAAAGCGGGTACCCTTGTCGAGGGTAACCAATTGTGACCCATCTGTCTGTGCCTTAATATGACCGTGCTCAGCCACTACGACTACAGGGCGCTGAATATTATTTATCTTCAGTTGCGCCATGAATATATTTTCGAAATCGCTATCCTTCACATTGCCGATAAAGAAAACCGCATTACCTCCCTGGAAGGTTTTAAACTGTCCTTCTACCAATCCGGCCAAGCTTGGGTTAGCCTTTACTTCTCTCATCACCAAGTCTTCGTAGCTAGAGGCTGCAGGGTTGGCAAAAAACACATTTACCGCAGCTACAGCAGAAGTTAAGAAAGCTAATATCATCGCTGCGATTATTAAAACACATTTACCCAACCCGCAAGCATGCATGACGGTGATTTCACTTTCAGTATACAACCGACCAAAAGTCATCAATAGCGCAAGAAATAAGCTTAATGGAAGCATAAGTTGCGCCATCTTCGGCACACCTAATAACAAAAGAGAAAAGACCAAATTCGTTGGAACATCGCCATCTACAACATCACCTAGCACCTTTACCAGGTTCTGACAAAGGAAAATCAGAAGCAAAATAAATAAAATAGCGATTTGGCACTTTAGCGTTTCTTGAACCAAATATCTGAGAATTATCACGGTTATTATACCTGTGAAACCTTGTCTTTTTTCAGGAAACCCGATAGCTTTATGATTAATCTGTTATTGATTCTCGTCATCATGGTAACCTTTGATAGTCAAAATAGCATTTAAACATCAACCTATGTAAGTGTCGCGAGAAAACTGATTTATCAAGTAATGAGTAGTTATTAAAATACCGCAATTCACCACATCTAGTTGTTAATATTTAACATAATATGGTGGAAATCGTTATAAACGGATAATTTTAACAATCACTTTTACATCTACATTTAAAATCCAGGAGAGAAAATGGAATTCAGTGTAAAAAACGGCAGCCCAGAGGAACAGCGTAGCGCCTGTATTATCGTCGGCGTTTTCGAACCTCGCCGCTTATCCTCTATCGCGGAACAACTCGACAAAATTAGCAATGGTTATATTAGCGCTTTGCTGCGTCGTGGCGAACTGGAAGGTAAAGTCGGACAGGCATTACTACTTCACCATATCCCCAACATCCTCTCCGAACGCATCCTCTTAATCGGCTGTGGGAAAGAGCACGAGCTTGAGGAACGCCAGTACAAACAGCTGATTCAGAAAACCATTAATACTCTTAATGACACCGGTTCGATGGAAGCGGTCTGCTTTTTAACTGCCCTTCAGATAAAAGGGAAAAATAGTTACTGGAATGTGCGGCAGGCAGTAGAGACTACAAAAGAAACACTTTACACCTTCGATCAGCTAAAAACCCATAAGGTTGAGCGACATCGCCCATTGAGCAAGATAGTATTTAATATTCCGACCCACTGTGAACTCATCAATGGGGAACGCGCCATCCAGCACGGCCTGGCAATAGCATCAGGGATTAAAGCAGCCAAAAATCTTGGCAACCTTCCACCGAACATATGTAACGCAAGTTATCTAGCCGCGCAGGCTCGTCAACTGGCGGACACGTTTAGGCCATATTTTACAACCCACGTAATCGGTGAACAAAAAATGAAAGAACTGGGGATGCGCGCCTACCTAGCGGTAGGCGCGGGTTCGCAGAACGAATCACTGATGTCAGTAATGGAATATAAAGGGCACCTGACCTCGGTCACTAAGCCAATCGTATTAGTTGGCAAAGGGTTAACATTCGATTCAGGGGGCATCTCGATCAAACATTCGGAAAACATGGACGAGATGAAATATGACATGTGCGGTGCCGCTACCGTTTACGGTGTAATGCGTTTCGTTGCAGAATTAAATTTACCGCTAAATGTAATCGGCATACTAGCTGGCTGTGAAAACATGCCAGGTGCCCGTGCCTATCGCCCAGGCGATGTCCTAACCAGCATGTCCGGCCAAACCGTCGAGGTACTTAATACTGATGCTGAAGGCCGCTTGGTTCTGTGTGATGCTCTGACGTATGTTGAGCGCTTCAATCCTGAAGTCGTGATCGATGTCGCCACCCTAACCGGTGCCTGCGTGATTGCACTTGGACATCATATTACTGGACTAATGTCTAACAACAACCCACTAGCACACGAGCTGCTCAGTGCCGGTAAGCAGGCCGGTGACCTCGCTTGGCGTTTGCCGATTCTCGACGAATACTACGAGCAGTTAGACTCTAATTTTGCTGACATGGCGAACATCGGTGGCCGCGCAGGCGGGGCCATCACCGCCGCCTGCTTCCTGGCACGCTTTACCAGAAAGTACAGCTGGGCGCACCTGGATATCGCTGGTACAGCCTGGCGTTCCGGCAAAACCAAAGGGGCTACCGGGCGGCCCGTCGCCTTACTGTCTCAATTCTTATTGAACCAAGCGGAGTTAAATGGTGACGATTAACATAGCTGCATTATTCAATCTTCAGCGTGTTGAGTGATATAAGTACATTCACCGAAGAACGTGTAGGCCACTAATCCTTGAAACCTACCTAGTATATAATCTTATCAGCAGCATTTGGTTAGGTTTCTCCACTCACACTCATGAAGAGTGAAATCAATATTTTGCTATAGTTTTATTAATAGCGGTTAATCTAATGATGAAACAGGCGATATTTTATTTACTCGAACATAATCAACCTACGGGGGCGCTTAGCGCGCATGAAGCCGTAGCCTGCGTCATTGCCGCCGAATCGTGGCGTTCCGGGAAACGGCTGTTAATCGCATGTGAAACTCAAGAACAAGCTCAGCAACTAGACGAAATGCTATGGCAACGTGAACCGAATAGATTCATACCGCACAATTTAGCAGGGGAAGGTCCAGACTCAGGCGCGCCAGTAGAGCTTTGCTGGCCCGGCAAACGAGGTAATGCGCCACGTGATCTGCTGATTGCTTTGCAACCACATTTTGCAGATTTTGCTGCTACTTTCGATCAAGTGATAGATTTCGTTCCTTACGAAGACGCTCTTAAACAGTTAGCGCGTAACCGTTATAAAACCTATCGCACCCTCGGCTTCTATTTAACTACAGCTATACCCCCTCCTTACTGAATAGCGATATAAAATGGAAAACACAAACAACCAGTTCCATACAGCATACAACCCGCAAAAAATCGAACAGAAGCTTTACGAGCATTGGGAACGCCAGGGTTACTTCAAGGCGAATGGCGACACTAGCAAAGAAAGCTTCTGCATCATGACCCCCCCACCGAATATCACTGGTAGACTACATATGGGCCACGCATTCCAGCAAACTATCATGGATATACTGATCCGATACCACCGGATGCAGGGGAAAAACACCTTATACCAAACTGGTACTGACCATGCTGGTATCGCCACTCAGATGGTGGTAGAACGGAAAATAGCCGCAGAAGAAGGTAAAACTCGCCACGACTATGGTCGTGATTCGTTCATCGACACAATCTGGAAGTGGAAGGCGAGATCCGGAGACATTATCACCAATCAAATGCGCCGTTTAGGTAACTCCCTAGATTGGGAGCGTGAGCGCTTCACCATGGATGATGAACTATCGAATACGGGACGCGAAGTCTTTGTACGATTTTACCAACAAGATCTCATATACCGAGGGAAACGCCTGGTTAATTGGGATCCAAAACTACGCACCGCTATCTCTGATCTAGAAGTAGAGAACCACGAATCTAAAGGTTCTATGTGGTATCTGCGCTATCCGCTAGCAAATGGCACCAAAACAGTTGATGGTAAAGATTACCTAGTTGTTTCCACGACCCGTCCAGAAACCCTCCTAGGTGATACTGGTGTAGCTGTTCATCCAGAAGATCGTCGCTATAAAAATTTGATCGGGAAACAAATTATTACACCACTGGTGGGACGCCACATCCCTATTGTTGGCGACACGCACGCTGATATGAAGAAAGGCAGCGGGTGTGTAAAGATTACACCAGCACATGACTTCAAGGACTATGACGTCGGTAAACGTCATCACCTGCCGATGATTAACATCTTAACTTTTGACGGTTTTATCCGTCAAGAAGCAGAAGTATTTAACTCCTTAGGTGAGGTATCTACTGAGTATACCAATGCGATCCCACTCGAATACCAGGGAATAGAACGCTTTGCAGCGCGTAAGGCTGTGGTCGAAGCTCTCAACCAACTAGGACTAATAGATAAAATCCAAGTACACGATCTAACGCTACCTTACGGCGACAGAAGCGGAGTGGTAATCGAGCCGATGCTAACCGACCAGTGGTATATACGCACCTCAGCGCTAGCGAAAGTAGCGGTGGCAGCTGTCGCGCAAGGTGAAATCCAATTCATTCCGAAACAGTACGAAAACATGTACTTCAGTTGGATGCGCGAGATTCAGGACTGGTGCATCTCGCGTCAGCTATGGTGGGGGCATCGCATCCCTGCGTGGTACGACGCGTCGGCTAACGTCTATGTCGCTCGCAGCGAAGAAGAAGTGCGGCGAGCGTATAACCTCCCTAACGAACTGATCTTGACCCAAGACGAAGACGTATTGGACACCTGGTTCTCTTCTAGTCTATGGACTTTCTCTACCTTGGGGTGGCCAGAGAAGACTAATGCGTTGAAAATCTTTCACCCGACAAGCGTGATGGTGAGTGGCTTCGATATTATCTTCTTCTGGATCGCGCGAATGATAATGATGACCATGCATCTAATTAAAGATGAACATGGCAAACCCCAAGTGCCATTTAAGACTGTCTATATAACTGGCCTAATCCTCGACGATGAAGGACAAAAGATGTCTAAATCCAAAGGGAACGTACTTGATCCGCTAGATATTATTGATGGCATATCATTAGAAGATCTACTAGAAAAGCGCACCCATCATATGATGCAACCACAGTTGGCAGAGAAGATCCGTAAACGTACTGCCAAACAATTCCCAACAGGAATCCAACCACATGGCACCGACGCACTGCGCTTCACTCTGGCCGCGCTGGCCTCTACTGGCCGCAATATTAACTGGGATATGAAGCGACTTGAAAGCTATCGTAATTTCTGCAACAAGTTGTGGAACGCCAGTCGGTTTGTCCTGATCAACACCGAGAATCATGATTGTGGCTTCAACAACGTTAAAAAAGTCCTAGCACTACCGGAACGTTGGATACTAACCAAATTCAACCAAATGGTGAAAGCCTATCGCCAAGCCCTGGATGGCTATCGGTTCGACCTGGCCACCAACATGCTATATGACTTTACATGGAACCAATTCTGTGACTGGTACTTAGAAATAACCAAACTGGTAGTAAATAATGGAAGCAAAGAGGAACGACTCAGCACCCGGCATACACTAATTAGTGTATTAGAAGCACTGCTTCGCGTAGCACATCCGATTATGCCATTCATTACAGAAACTCTTTGGCAACACGTGAAGCCCCTGACAAGCAGCAAAAAAACAGGAGCTAATCAAAACGAAACTATTATGCTGCAACCGTTCCCAGAGTATAATGCTGTTCTAAACGATACTCTGGCGCTAAATGATCTAGAATGGATTAAACAGGCGATCACGGCAGTACGAAACATTCGTTCTGAAATGAATATTGCGCCGACAAAACGGGTAGAGGTACTACTACGCAATGCCGACGCCGACACCCAACGCCGCGTAAAGCAAAACAAGGACCTTATCCAAGGTCTAGGACGCCTTCAGTCCATCACAGTGGTGCCAACTGGCACAAGATGCCCACCGTCTAGCACCAAACTAATAGAGGGTGGTGAACTACTTATTCCAATAACTGGCTTGATCAACAAAGAGGCTGAGAAAATGCGACTGTCAAAAGCAATTTACCAGTTAGATTTGAAAATCTCTTCGATCGAAGAGAAACTGGCCAACAAAGACTTCCTATCCTACGCACCAAATTCGGTAGTTGCTAAAGAGCGCGATCGCCTAACTTCTTACCAAAAAGGAAAACAGAAACTACAAGAACAGCAGGCAATCATTTCTACGCTGTAATTCATTGGCTCCGTCAGTGCGACTCACTCTCAGGTAATAAAAGCAATCGCTGGAAACCCAAAGAGTAGTGATTAGATTGCTTCACTTACCCACAGTGCTTAATTACGACTTTGAAATAATCAGCAAAACACAGTACGTACCAATCAATTCAAAGTCCCGCACCTCAACGGCGCGGGAAGGTGACTAAAACTGTTTGGAGTTTTCACTCTAACCCAGCGCCATCATCAGAAATAACCATAGCTGTCTCTCGGTTGTCATTGCTAAAAAGTCATAGACATTTATACCAATAAGGTATAAACAACGTTGCACTCAACATTCTTAATGGCGCTGGTCTAATAATAAACACTGGCATATCTACTTAGCGGCGATCAGCCTGCTTAGTAGATCACTCTTAACAGTTTCCTATCCATTCAGCTTTAACATTAGCGTTATCCGGCATGTAAGCCTACCATTTCCTCGCTTTAAACTAGTTATACACCAACCACTAATTACATACCAGCCAACTCATTACCTCTAAGCTAATAGCAGAATCAGCTCCTAAAAAACGAAGTGAAACACTTATACTAAAATGTCGATGAAAACCAACTTATTTAACTTCCCATGAGGAAGGCACATAAGTGCGTAAACCAATATGCAGCGGATTACCCCCGCGTTCATATTGTGTATGAAATATCCGAACCAAACTGCACTATTATTTCGATATACCTTCTAGAGCATGGAGCATCTCCCTAAAAAAGAGTAAATCACACTGCATTCTTGAAATTAATTTTCAGATTTTTCTTCTACTCAAATCACGGTGCACTAGCTGATCACGGCCGACGTTTTAACCCGTACGCTGCTGTGTTCAGCAGCGACTGATTTACAAAAGAACAAACAGCTTTCTAATCAACGTGATATAGATCAGAAAAGAAACAGGCGGCGCAACATCAGGTCAATTAACCAATCTTACCAACTACTAATAGTTAGATAAAATACAGCCGATAACATTCTTTCATTCAAATATCGAGACAGGGCTAAGTAGGCAGACACGGAGCCGCCGCCTTTCTTCTTATTAGAAGAAATAAATTACCTATACAGATAATAAATTGATTCACAACTTGCATTCATGTCCTGTAGACTGTTGTCTACCTACTTTTGGAGACAAAACAGAAAACATGAGCGATGTTTGCCCTTGTTGGATAATCCTGAACAGAAGGCGCTACTATAACAAATAGTTAGTTAGATCATTTTTAAGCTCATGAACGTTATATTACTCCAGAATAGCCCTTGCATCTGCTACCTCTTCAGTTATGCTGTTTTTGGGTAAGTTAAGTTTAGGAGCCATCAATACAAGTACTTGCGCAATTTCTAACCTAAACTAAAATAGAGGAATACCAATCGTTACGTAATTGCTTATTTTCCAGACGCCATCAACTAGCCAGGACCTTCAGGATTTTTGAAATGGATATCTTTCCTTACGTTTTACCATTCAGCTCACATTTAACACTTTACCACAGTAATAGCACACTAAATAGTTTTACAGATTTTCTAAACCCTTATTGGTTCCATAAGGCGTAAGAGCACTTAATGCCAGTACTTCGTCCGAAGCTAGAGAAGCATGCATTCAGTGCCACTCAAGCCAGTACTGTGCCGTTAAAGGTAGCGTCCTGAAGAGCAATTCAAGTCTTATACTATAAAACTCCAGAGGCGTTGACATCTACATGCGATTCTTACTTATCCCGGCTAGAGTAACCAATTCTAAAATTCGTATCTCCACTCTATAATCATAAAAGACTTAGCCAGGTGGCTGTCGGCACAAACATTAACACACAAGCCGAGTTCTACTTCTCTTGTACCGGAGTGAGCATAACAACTAATATACTGATGTTGACCAGGCTCCTATAACCTCTTGATGCTGTGGTTATCTTTCAAATAAATTTATATTGAGCAGAAAGAAATTTATAGCACTATTCATAGTAATTACTACTGACGTAGTATATCTAATTAAACATCAGGTGTATCACTTTGTAACGGCTTATATGCACTTATAAGTATGCGCAGCTCTAAGGATTCCTTGTACTTTATTCCTTATCCAAATTCACAGAGCGATATTTTACATTAGTAAGATTGCTTAATTAGTTGTAATCACATCTTCTACTACCTTTACCGCTTACCTATCCGAATCATCCTGATTTTTCAAGTTTAACATACACATCAATACTCTACCAAATATTGCTGTATGCTACAGCATACATATTTCTTGAGCGGTAATGATAATCAATAAGGGTTTATAACGAATAATTAATTCTTACACCTAGGCGCGCCATAAGAAACCGGTATATCCATATTAATAAAAGAAATAACTATTTCTTAACGGAAAATCTACGTAAAGTATTTTATATATATAAATAAGTGACTCTATTAAAATCTTTAAATATCAGAATTAGAATAAAATTTGGATCCTGTTCAGAATTAGGAGGTATATCTCTTGATCTTATTAATCAAGGCATACACATAAATTCTCAATATGATATTTTAAAACTGATATCAAAATAATTTCGTAACATTACAACCATCATTATTGATAATCCTATAATAGTTATGTGTTTCAAAATTACTATACATATAAAAATATGTTGATTTAGTTCTAGCTAAGCGCTAGGTTTATGAAACCAAAACAACTCCTAATATCCATTATAGGATATAAATATGAATTTGTTACCTGCTTTTACTGAAATTTCAAATAGATATTTTTTAGGATTTTATAATAAATATCCAGCATGACGCTAAAAGTACCAAGATCAATCCAAAATTAATTTAAATAATTTTACGACACCGTGTATTTTATTTGAGTTTTATTACTCATTCTTATCAAAGTCATCCAGTCTTTAGACGGGAATAAGTTATTACGCTAAGGCCAACTATTAAACTAGCGATTAACTAACTATTTAAAGCCTAGTCACCGCGTGGAAATAACTGTTTCTGAATAAAACCTTGATAGTCTTCCACTTTATCTAGCGTGAAACCATGAAGATCAACGAAATGGTACGGATCATTTAAAACTATAAAATTCCTGGCTGGGTAGGTAAAGAAAAATGGTATGCTTCTATCTAAAATCACATCCTACACTTAACCTATGTTATCAGTACCGCCTATTCAATATTAGTCATTGGTCAACACCTATTTTCCCGCCATTGATGGCTTATCAATCATATCTATTCACCCTCGTCACTTACAACGAGCTATCGGGGCAAAGACAAAACAACCAGAAAGCCTATCCACTTGACACCACCCAACCACACCTTAACCACACTGATTTATCCACGCCTACTGCAAATCTGTTAGTATCAGGCGAGACGAGCAGTTTCTTTACTGATACGGGCGTAGATGATATTAAGGGTAATAACGATGCTTTCTAAGCATCGTTATTACTATTCTAACTTTAATAATAAAATCTTGTAGAACACTACGAACATATTATTCAACGAATACAACTAGTATAGTAACGCAAATATAGCATATCACCTTCATGAATATTGGAAGTCTTTATTTCATTCCATTATTTCATGGAGATACTGCATGTACAGTACGTCCTATTTATGTCCGAAAACAGCAAACCACGAACTGTAATATTTTCGGTTGAGCATGAGCATGATTGGTCGTATATTATAAACAGAAAGATTTCCAACATAAAGAGCAATAATGGTAAAATGAGCACATGCATGCATGTATAGCACCAAATATATACGCGGTATTTATACCTAAGCTAGGCTTACTAAGAATTTAAGTAAGTACGTTAAAAACGAAAAGGTTAATTTTCCATACACGCAACAGGAATTTAGATTATAGACCAACAGAGATTACAATATTTTTATTTATAACAAATAAATATCTATATACTTATAAATTTCTAATACAAAGAAATAGCTATCTTATATTACATGTTAAATTATTCATTTTCGCATCAAATAAAACCGAGCTCCACTCCATCACTTATGGAGCAGGCAAACGGCCTTATCACTACCTGTAAAATGCTAGTCAATTCTTATTAGACTATTTCATCTGAGCCGAAGAAAGCTAGAATCTATTAACAAATCGCATATACATGGTATATTACTAGTGCCACGATACTTTCGCATAGCTACCATAATTACTAGTAGAAGCAAGGAGTCTTATCATAGGAAAAGGATAGTAACGTATCTTGGTAAGAACAGTGCGCCGCAAAATAGTAACTCCAACAAACGGTTTATATACAATAGTAACGACACAAGTGCCTTACAGAAAAGAGATAACTGAGTTTATTTTATAAATATGTATTTCTCTTTTATTTTAAGTTCTTATCATTATGGTACTTAACTAACCAGTGATCAACCACGTCGATCAGTTAACTACAACTTCCAATCAGGTTACCCAACCTGCAGTAAAAGATCGCGACGAGGGAATCAACTGAATCTGCAACTGAGATCATGTTAGGTGGCATAGAGAATATAGAGCCATGTTTAACATAAATAAATATCCAAAGCACGCTGTGCTAGATCAAATCATTAATCATCACGCACTTGTCCTGCGTTACTAATTTAGTCAGGTGTTGCACCTATAATGCTGATCAAAACTATTACCAATACTCATAACATCTGAGGGTTGAACGAATGTTCATTCTAATCTAATAACGGACTCAGAATAAGGTCACCAAAAAAAAATAAACTAATAGAGACTGCATTCCTGCCTTTATGGCATATCTATCAAATAGACCATCACTAAATGCAAGAACATGTTCAGACTTATATCGTCGGTACAAACTGACGGCGATTAATTCAGCACTATCCACATAGTAATACTGCTGAATGCAGCGATGTTCCACCATATAAAACACTGCCTGTATAATGATACCCAACATCGGCAGAGATTTTAGTTTTCTAAAAACATAGGCCCTATACAGTAACCTACTGATATCAGAAATAGTTTATCTACACACTACGAATCAACACTACTTGAATTTAAATACATAGCTAATAAAAATTGGTTAGCGTTAATTTAAAATACTAGTAGGTGAGTCATAGTCATAACGACAAATAAAAACATATAGTCGCTAATTATTTCTAACATCAAAACCAGGTTTTGAAATACCTACAGGGATTGTAGGATCTTTAATAGATAAACCTCCTTTAGGAACTATTTAGTCTTAGGTTTAAAAAATATCCTACCAAAGAAATATATAAATAGCTGCATTATATCATCACATATCCGGACCCGATTTAGGAATACCCACTACGCCTAATTACTCTTTGCCACTAACTTGCTCCTATCCTCTAGCTACTTTCAAGTTCACCTCTACTAATCTGACAGATACTCTACTCCTTAAAAAACAAAATAAAATTTACAGATATTATTCCTGCGTTCTATGGTCGCCTTAATCGAGCTGTTTTAGGACAGTGTCCTTAAGATGATGATCATAGTGAACACATTTTAAATTAGGTGAATCATTTAGTTAAGTGACATTCTAGATATTACCAATCAACTTTTAATCTGTAGGATAATACCGGTACGCTCATCAATATCAATGTGCACGCAAATATCATGCACATCATACAGAGTCTGTATAGATTCCATATCAGGGAACTAATCTGACTAATACTAACGTGTACTGGTTAAAAATCTATCTACTGTGAGTAGGTAGATGATATCTCCCTCCTCAACAAGATAATCAAACTCAGAAATAGCCTTAATAATTAAGATCCGCAGATCTAGGTAGGTACTCTGGATTAGAGTTTAACCATATTAATACAGCGTATTTATCAATCGCACTTTAATTATGGTTGACTTTTTATTGCCCGATATCAAATTCTAGCATCCTTCACCGTACTGATTATATATGCAATCAGGCAATATATTTTTACATTTTAAATTGCCCTAAATCCACTATCAGCATTACAGATAGTGACATAACTTAAGTCTCCTCTTTTATCCGTATTAAAAATATAAATAACTATAGAGTTAATCAGTTGATATATCATTACTATACAATAGTAGACTTTACGCCTACTTTCTTTTATCAATAAAAAATCAAGGTGTAGTAAGAGTTAAGTGCACTGCATAACGATTAAATATTCCAGAAGAGATCGCTGACAGAATAAACGTCTGATTTAGAAATAAAATTTTAAAACTTATTCATGTGCAGCTTCCAGTACAGGCAACGTTATACACCGACAAGATCTAGCTAATGCTTAAAATTTATTCTTGATTCTTATCATAATTCTTGTTTCTTATCAAAAACACTCTGCCTATTTATACAGACTAGAAATAAAATTTCTAGTCTGTATAAATAATATCGAAAGGAATGTTGAAATAAATTGATATCTTACAGTGCCTTAGTGTTTTAAACCCATATCTGTCTTGCCTGACGCTAAAATAACATACTGATGATCAATAAAACTATATTAACAATTTAGTAAAATCTAGCATTCCACGCTATTTAGCGCACATTTAATACTTGTTAAATGTAATGAGCAAATCAGATTTCTATCAACCTAGCAGACCGATAAGGCGTCGCAAACCTTATTGTTAGCAAGATTCAATAGACTATTTAAGAGTACAGAGTGTATTATAGTTCCAATGCAGATCACGTAATTAAAATTTGTACTGTAATCGTTAGTAACGATTTTTATCAGGACTCTCACTTTTTAATACAAACCCACCTAATAGTAGGTCTCTAGTGGAGAGGAATAGAGCAAATAATTTTAAAAACAACCTAATAGAATGTTTCGTACTAATAAAAATATCATAATATAAAGCAATACTTTCTATAACAATTATACACTCTACCCATAGAGTAATAGTAAATTTTAAAATACTTAACGAAGATTTTCGATCCAACTTCATCAAAACGGCATAAGATGTATAGTCCGATAAAGAGGTAAAACAATAAATGGTTTTCCGAAAAAATGAAACGCTAGTCATACAACAAAATAATAAATAAAACTTATCTATTAAGATAATAAGAACATCATAAACCATTTTGCGTGCCATTTGTGTTAGTATCCTCATGCAATTTATCCTGCGCTAGTTTTAGTATTCTCGTTTATTCCGACAGCAAGCGCTCCATGTAAAACAAATCACACCATATACTACCCTAAACTAAAAATTGATCTATTTAAATTGCTATAGCGATATAAATGAAAACTCCATATATCGATGGTTCATATGATAGCAATCCGTTGATTAATGGAATGAATTGAGTGATTTAGAGCCCAATAAATTTCTTGCTTAGATTTACTCTTTAAAGGCAAGGTTGAATCGTTTGGGTAGAACTAACCACCTTCTCTTCTAAAGAGAAGGTATGAGTTTTGCTAATTTATTTTAATTAAGTAAAGATATTTAATTAATCAATGGGCTAAGCAGACGCTGTAGAAAAGTAAGTATTCTCTTATTTTCTAACTCTAAATCGGGTTACTCATTCACGGTGACAGAAAGACTTATTTCAGTATTTAAGCTCAGTCGGCGTTGCCAAACCGGAGGTGAATGAACTCAATGTTAGAAGCGTTAGCAGACAAGACATAATGAATATATTAATTAGGTCGTTTACATTTTTCTTTCGCTTAGTGATCAGCAATCAGACCATTGCTAATATTGCTTAGCAATATACGCTGAAAGTTTACACAGCTGAAGTCTATTTACTATATTGAATACCTGCAATATTGACCGCAACTAGCATACCAAGACTAACTCTTTTCAATTCAAACCGTCTAGCGAGCAGTAGCTGCCCTATAGAATAGAGGGCAGAAATCATCAAAGTGAAAGTTTCAATAATACGCTTTTTTATAAATTCAGGACCCTACCCTCCTGAAAGGTCCATTGATTTCCTCTTGCTTTCTTATATAAATCAAACTATTTAGCGCACACGCAACAAGAAAGAAACAACCTGAACTACTCAGAATATGAACAGCCAACATCATCACCAGCACTGAGGAAATAAGTCACACTACTAAAATACTTTAGATACTACCACGCATTGTTTGGATAAACATTTATAAAATTAAAATAGATAGCACTCAATAATTATAACTCAACAATCATAACAGGATAGAAACTTCAATTACTTCAATAAAATTAAGATTTATACAATATTAATTTATATTACTACCAAACAGTAGTAATATTAAATCCTTCCGCCAAAAATATTCTTTTCACATAAACTACTAGCGGTTGAGTTATAGTATAAATAACTTTATTATTTTATTTAATATTAAATACCATGCACATACCTCCTTTATAGATAACAGACTTTATATAAAGTTGACGTAAAATTTTATTTATAAATAAATTTATTTAGTTAACCTCCGTTAATCTTTGTAGTCCTTCATGGAATTGGTATCTGTATTAAATATACCACAGCAGATTTTAAATATAACGCAGCAAATATCAGTCTACTGACATCTATTAAAATATTGCTAGAGCATGTATCATGATTAAGAAGTAATGACTTAGTCCACTAAAGACTTGATAAATAGCTGACATTTATACTACCAATCATCACCCTAATAACCACATACTGCTTCCGTGATAGGTAGATCTCCGATCATACCTATCGCTAGATCAGCGATGCCTAGCTTAGGATATATCACTCAAGACCAGGCACCTAACCCCTGTACACATCAGTGCTTTACTCTTGTTCTAAGAGTAAAGTGTAACAAAACAGATAACAATCTATAAAAAAGGCAAATCCGATCAATTTATATAAATATAACTTTAATAAGCAATGCTGCAAATCTATCACCCGAGTTCATTATCCTAGCAGCTAGGCTATTTGTCTCAATTATTCAATAAGTCCTTATATTTATTAGTATGCTGTATAATACTTTTATTATTATTGCATACATCCCGACACGCCTATGACTATAGACCGTTAAATGAATATGTTTATCCTGACGATCATCTTCTTAGTGATAGCGTTCGATCGTGCATCATATCGCAATATATTCGTTAACAATATTTCTTGGATTACCTGTTTGAGATATAGCTGATCACACTAAGTTCCATCTTGGCTTGCAAACCTTCAGACATTTAAATCAAGATCACTGATATTGAGACTCGCCTGTCAACTGCTGTAAATAGTGGAAACAACAATAGTTGACTAATTTACCTCGCCCATTCTCGTTGCTTGTTTTGTTGAGAACCACATCCGGACAAAATGCGAACTAACGCTGCATTTCGCACATGAGCCGTGTATACTAGCTTAGAGAATACGTATCGGTATTATTAGTATACAAACTGCTATAAACGTACATTATCATGGCTCAAGGAACGCTTTATATTGTCTCTGCTCCCAGCGGCGCAGGTAAATCAACTCTCATTCAGGCTTTGTTAAAAATGCAACCGCTGTACGATACACAAGTCTCGGTTTCGCATACCACCCGAGCCAAGCGTCCAGCTGAGCATTATGGCGAGCACTACTTCTTCGTATCAAAAGATGAGTTTTTTCAGATGATTGAAGGAGGTGCTTTTCTTGAGTACGCCAAAGTTTTTGGTAACTATTATGGTACCTCGCGCGCCTGCGTTACGCAGGTTTTATCGACTGGTGTTGACGTCTTTTTAGATATCGATTGGCAAGGAGCACAACAAATCCGCGCACAAATTCCACAGGCACGCAGCATCTTTATTTTGCCACCATCCAAAGAAGAACTTAACCGCCGGCTACGTGGTCGTGGGCAGGACAGCGTAAAGTTAATCGCCAAACGTATGGCCCATTCTGTGGATGAAATCATGCACTATGCAGAGTACGATTATTTAATCGTGAACGATGACTTTGATTTAGCATTGTCTGATCTGAAAACTATTATTCGTGCTGAACGTCTACGTTTAAACCGTCAATTACTAAAGCATGGCGCTTTAATCAGCAAACTATTGGAAGACTAAATGAGTTTCAGTAAGATGCCCATCTTCTTGTGAGCTTTGGAGTGAAACTAATATGGCACGTGTCACCGTTCAAGATGCTGTAGAAAAAATTGGTAACCGCTTTGACCTAGTGCTGGTCGCTGCACGCCGAGCACGTCAAATCCAGACAGGCGGGAAAACTGCGTTAGTCCTAGAAACGAAGGATAAGCACACTGTTATCGCGTTACGTGAAATCGAAGAAGGCTTAATCACTAGCCATATTCTGGATATACTGGAGCGTCAGGAGCAGAAAGAACAAGAAGCCGCTGAAATGCAAGCGGTAACCGAAATTGCTGAAGGCCGTCGTTAATTAGACTGCGAGGCTAACTTGCATCTATTTTATCGCCTTAAACAGGCCTATCGCGTGGCTCGTGATTCGCACAAGGAGAAAGCACGTTCTTAGCGATGAGTCTTACATTACTTATCCAGGCACCATCCCCGCCATTCTAGTGGAAATGCGCCTTGTTCATGAGGCGCTCATGGCCGGGCTTTACATGATCTTATTAAAGACACACCAGACACTTACCAAGATATGAAACAAACGTTTGGCACATGAGTCGCTGAACTAGTTAAAGGGCTATCCAAACTCAAGACACTGAAATCCAGGATAAAAACTACAGCGGAAACTTTCGGAAATGATCATTGCGATGGTGGAGAACATCCTCGTCGTGCTTATCCAGCTAGCTGACTGCACCCAGAATATGCGCACTCTTAATTCACTGCGCATGGATAAAGACGAAGCATTGCTCGTGAGACTTTAGAAATTTATAGCCAGTTTCACCCACAGATTAAGGATTCACCACCTTAAAACAGAGCTGGAAAAATTAGGCATTAAAGCACTCTATCCTAACCACTATCGCGTTATAAAAGAAGTAGTAAAAGCTGTACACAGCAACCGGAAGGAGAGAATCCAAAAATCATCTACGATATTAAAGGATGGTTAACAGAAGTAAGCATCCCTCACGCGTCAGTGGGCGGAAAAACATCTCTATTCCATCTATCTTAACATGAATCTCAAAGAGCAATTTTTTTATTCCATTATGTGCAACTACTCATTTCAGGTAGTTGTTGAAGGGGAGATAGCTGCTACCGAATACTAGACCAAGTTCATACTCTCTACAAACCTCGGCCAGGTAGGGTCACAAAGACTATATTACTATTCCTAAGACAAACACACCTATCAATCACTGCATACATCACTACTCGGACCGCAGGCTCACCAGTTGAGGTTTAGATGCAAACTGAAGACATGGATTAGATGGCAAAATATGGGCGTCAGCCTCGCATTGGACTGACAAACAAGAAATATAGGGAAAATCTGGTACCGCTACACAGATCCGTTCGCACCTCTAGATCCAGAGCCTACTTGAACTACAGCAAATCGTTGGCAATTCATTTGAGTTTATAGAAAGTGTAAAATCCGATCTATGCTCAGATGAGATTTAGGTTTTCACCCCAGGAGGCCGTATCGCCGAATTGCCGGAAGGTAGCTACCCCAGTAGCTTTCACCTATGCAATACACACTGATATAATCAATACGTGCATTAACATACGCGTCGATCGCCAGCCATATCCCTTATCTCAATCACTAACAAACGGATAAATGGTGGAAATAATTATTGAGGAAGGTGCTCGGGCAAAGGCCGCCTGGTTGCATTTTTATTAGCTCGACAGCCAGTACAAATAGGCCACATGCTAAAACACCTCACACGAGCCGATTCCATTAGCCTAGGTCATCATTCCTAAAGTATACGTTGGTCATCTATCGTAAGCTAAGGGAGGTCAAGCAGAAAAATATCTAGAACGGCATGGAGTGCATAAAGCTAATCGCATTAGCGATTTGCTAATAGAAACCAAACTCAGACATATCATAAGCGCACTAATCGCCACAACATAATAAGCCATCCACCCAGTATCTAAAGTGTCTTGTCCCATTCCAAGCAGGATTCCCAAATGGCTCAAGGTCTCTTTATCAATTTTAAAAGTACTGTAGGCGCATCTCCGGAAACACGTGGTTTGCATTTTCGCCCAGTACACAACTTGTAACTCTCGGATACACCATCCAATATAATAGCTAACACTAGCCAAAACAGCTTTATAAACACATCACAATGGGTGAGGTAAAATCATTCTCCAGAATTCATTTCGGAGATTCACGTAGATATGCTTCACTTTCCGCCTACTCACTAATAAGTTGCTTATTATTAACCCGTATACACTAAGGTAGAAAACCTCAAGAATGGAAATAAACAAGTTCAAAGCATAGTGATCTGTTAAATCACCATTAATCGAATTTATTTAGCGGAATTATACGTACTATCCATATCATGGTAGATAGAAACTAGTCAAAAGAGGTATCGCTTATTAGCCTTAAAAGCTATGAGCGGATTACTGAATGTTTTCTATTCTTACACCATAGCTGGGGCTTGCTTAGAGCAAGCACTTGGCCGGAGAATCTCTCAGAGATTCTCAGTACCGCTAATTCCGTTAACCTATATTAACTACATGTCACATCATATCTAGGTAGCTACACGTGTACACCTCTACTTTCCTTCTCTAGGGAGATCAATAATCGGGTCCACCATCAAAAATCACAACATCCTTACTAAACAATTCAAAGTTACAAACCGTTATTTAAATGATTGAGAAATACTTTAAATTCCAAAAATAAATTACCACAAGATGTGACACTCGAGTAAGCTGAGTTTTACTCGATAAGTAAAATATGGATCTTTTATGAGCTACTAACTCTTCCCGATTAAGATTTATCCATACAATAATTAACCTGCTACGATTAATCCATATTTCCATTGCTTCTACATGAAGCTGACATAAAAGGATCGAAAAAAAACACTAGCCTGTACAGCTACAATAGCTGAATGCCTAATAAAGGAATTAGTACTATTTACTATTATAAGAAAATATATCTCGTACTGACTAACGTAGTAGCTACACACAAGCAATTACTGCGACTTCATATTAATGACCAAGGTCGGTGATTGCCAAACCAGTAATCCCAATTCATGGACGCAACAATACTGAAATAACAGACATTTTACTGAACCCTGTACAACTAACCATACTTTTCAGGTTGGCTGCAGCGCAGAAACAATCAATCAACATCCTCTTGTCTTAAAAATCATCTATTTGAATATCACATGTAGGGAATAATAACATTTCTTTTCAGGCATAACTTGCACTAGTCTTACAGACTATAAAGAAATTAGGCAACCGATGCTACATGTATTAACCGACCAGGAACTTGGGTGACGGGATATGTGAAAAGTTACTAAATGTATCCTACCACAGATAGAAGTGAGAGATAAAAATAAAAATTATTTTTTTAGAGAAAATTTGAACCCTGTACCACCTGAATAGCTAATTATATCCAAGTGTCAAATCTGTCAAAATACAAACAGACTACACAAATTATTAATCTTTTAAGCACTAAGAGCCAATAAATATACTATTTTAAGATTGTGTACTATTGCAAATTTATACGACGTTGCAGTTCTCACTGATGAATTTGTTAAAACACCTTCCTTAACTAATAATTATGCTCATTAACTTCCTAGTAAAGAAATAATAGCTAACATCAAAGATAATATGGAAAGCATTGCTATTAGTTATCTCGTAACTGATACTAGTGCTGAGGATAATAATTAGTATTATCTTTTTTGAATTATGATCTATAAGGGATAGACTCAAAATACCATTTATAACACAAACTAAATTTACGTTTAACCAGTAGGAACTACTTACCATTAATGCTATAATCTCTGGCAGATGAAGTGCAGCTAAATACGTAACAAATAGAAAGGAAAAGACACCATAAAATAATCAACTACAATTAATAGCTAAAACCCAACGCTATTCAGCACACACTATGTTCCAGGAGGATATGCAGTTTAAACGCTAATAACTAAATATAATCGACAAGCTACATTACTGTGACATGTATAAGAGATTCAGTGCTTTTAAAAAACGTGAATTAAGGGTTTTACTCCTACTAAGTAATCATACGCGACACGATGGTCAGCAAGCGTATTAGAAAACAACGCCTATTCAAATCTTGATCCCCTACCAGACATTACTCACTTTATCCTAGCTAAGGCATTGGGAACCACGCCTCTCTATTACCGCTACATGGTAAGCTTAACCTAATCAAGAGGATGGAAAGCACTTTTATGGAAGTAGAAGCACAAGAATTGCTAGCTATCTACACTGCTCAAGTGTAGCAAATCACTTGGAGCCACATCCTAAAACCTCACTCGCTAAGAGTTTAAAACCTTCCTAGAACATGTCAGTAGCGACGCTGCATGATTATATGCATCCTAGAAAGAGGGAGTACCCGGCGATCCTATTGCTATATAGCATCTAAAAGGCGTGGTAAAGTTTTGACATCACCAAGGCCATTGGAGTCGGCGTCACTGTGCAAATACTAGTTTGATTATGATCAATAATTAAAGAATAAGTTATACTCAACCAAACTGGTATAACTTAGCCCTATACTATTATAGGGTACAATACAGTATCGGAATACCTGAGCAAACCAAAGTAAAATCCTTAGGGATATTTCCTGAGAGCACCGATATATTTGGCATCCTACCATGATCTCCATAAATCCGCGCTTCATTAAACTACGCAGAACCAGTCAGGGCCTAGCACCAAATTTAAAATAGCAAGTTCTACATATTAAAACACTGATGCCAGGAATATAAGACATCGTCAGCTGTACCTATTAACCTGCCTGTAACCACTTCCTGTGTTGATTATTTTATAATAATCAAGGAATAAATATTCCAATGAAACATTATCGTCAGGTAAGACGTAAAAAAAATAAATCAATTCTTATCCACATAGATTTTATAATATTTGTCACCTATCGAGAAATATTGTGTTTGTTGTGGTGACCTAGGTATTAATAATTATTACTTTTAAAGTACGTAACTAATATACAGCGGATTGGGAAACTTGTGATTCTCAAATATTTTGTTTTACACAGAAGAACATTAAAAAGATCCCGTTTAGCATCTTAATAAAATACACCATAATCTAACAATTCCATCGTACAGTACTATATAAAGCACGATCTGTAATTAAGAATAAACGCTTTCTAACTATTTATATAAAACTTGTTAATTCCTCTCTGTCAGCTTGGATATATAGTAATTCTGTAATCAGTATCTTCCACTTAACTATAGATCTAATACATTAGTTTTAATTTTTTATCTATCGATATAACCTGATACCAAACATGATTGAACCTATATTTATACTAAAACACTATCCTATTCAGCACACTTCTACAAGACTCCTTAATTATAATCGGTGTCTACTTTTTCTTAATAAAGAAAAATAATTTTTTAATTGATCTAGCATAGTTTTAATTATTATCAAGCTGTCGTTTATGACAGTTAGATGCCATTTCACAAAAAGAACTATTCCTAGCAGGAATGATCGATAATATTAACCTATAAACCCTAGTAACTATTCAATCATAAGCAATATCTAGCGCCAAAAGAGATGATCAAATACATTTTGTCATCGCACAATATGAAGTGAACATTAGAATTAAGTGTTGTAATTCATTAATTTAATCTACTCATCTTTAGATTAGTGCTACCTATTCAATTATTGTGTGCAACTTAGAGTAAGAAAGCAACCAATCTGGTTTTACATTTTAACAGCCTGATATATCGGGCTACAAACTAATTTTGTATTCAAGTTTTACAGGGTTTAATAAATTAATACACTATTTTCATATAAAAACTAGCGGCCTGTAGCCTACCACTAGTAACAGTGCAAATATACTATTTAATCGGAGTGCTATTTATTATTTACAAGCACGACTAATTTCCTAAGCACAAATTATAACCATATATAGTCTTGCTCATTCCGTGATTATTAAAATTAAATTTAAATATAAAACATTTTGCATTATAGCCAATCAGCGTGCCTTTATATTCTCCTTAATCTCTCTCAGAGAAATAAAAGTACTAAAATTAGCTGAGTCAGCTTAGTTTGGTAAACAAGAAGTTTACATCTAATTAATTTTAGATACTATAAACCCACATACTACAAACAATATTAGAGAACGTTAGCGTAACAATTACGAACCCCTAATCCATTCAGTAATAATATCTGTGTACGCTAATAATCGTGCCAATATAAATTGAAAGTGGCTTATCATTATAAACAATAATAAAACCCTTTTATTTAAAAAAGATATAAGTTTCAGTTCGTGTCCAATCTTACTGCTTGCTTAGGCTATGGACATACTAGAAGTCATGACAATTATCACAGATCGAAAAAAAATCACACTGACAACACTACCTAATTATGAGCTTCTTTACCTAGCACTTACTACTGCTAATTATTCTGATTTTAATTGTTACATCTCTTAAGATGATCAGAAATATAGTAACACTATCCTATAGTTTTCAACAGCTAGTTCAGTGGCCACTTATATAAAGTATATAAACACAGAACGGCCGAAGCACTGGGCTCGAAATAACTCCGCTCCCTGTTATCTGCGTTGACTAATAGCTTCAGAAAGTTATTATTTAAGCTAGAATAATAAATTATAGCTAAGCTAACTGCCGTAGCTAACTTATATCGTGACTTTTCTTGCACTCATGATTATAATTCTATGGATTGATCCTCTGAGGATAGGCATCCTAATTCAGCGTCTTTATCGTGAAATTATATAGAAGATATTATTTAAAACCTCACCAATCACTTGATTGATATATAGAATTAAGCGTAATAATTAAGTTAATGTCAACTTATCAGCAATATTCAAATACATAAGTATGAAACTTATTAATTAATTGTGTGGCAATAAATAAAAAAGAAAACGAAGCTACTAAAAATCACACATACCACACAATACAATATAAATAATTATATAGAAAAATTAATTAACTGGAAAGACTGTCATGTATCAACCATCCGCTGTAGCATCCTACTATATGGTTATACAATCGTACAGAGATAGCATGTCACAATTGCTTTAATTAACAGTACAGACGTTATTATATTTTTAATATGTGTGATTGTATATTGTAACGTCTAATATATTTAATGCTTTTATCCAAATTATTTCTAAGTTTTCACTCACAGTAATTTTTAACTGATTGTATGCATGTATTAAGTGAATACCTATTAATTAATATATTATTATATCTTTACAGATCATTGCTATTTAATATACCATGGCACTTCTCTTTGAGAGCTAGACTAATAGATTTACAAATTATAATTTGATATTTCTATGAAAACAATAATTATAATTTTTATTCAAGAATAAAATATAGGCTTTCTCTTTGTAAGACAAAACGCACTCATGGCCGGCGTTAATATGAATAATTATATTGATACAAACCATGCTAGACATTTAGTTCAGCCATAAACATTTCATCCATCATTATTACACTAAACTTAGTATATATGATATACTAACAAATAGACAAATTTTCTGATTCACCATTAAAAAGAAAACTAATATTGATTTATAATTCAAATCTAATATATAAATATACACATAAATCTAGTATTTATCTTTTTACAACATTATCATTTGCCGAACGCAGTTTCACAATTCTTTTTCAGTCTATTTTATAAATTTGCTTATTATGGCTCCAGTTAAATAATTATAAAACAATAATACTGAATACCTATTCATATAAAAGTGTTGCACTTACAAATATTGATAGCTTTATCATATAATGTAAGTGCATGAATGTAAATAACCTATAATATAAGAGACTTTAGGGTAAAACCATATTAAGTGACGGTCATAACAACCAGATAATCAGGTTGATTGCACATTCAAACGCATTGAATGTAGCTTAATATCTTCTTTACCTCTAGTATGACTTATACTATATAAATATTTTGCGTAAAATAAAGTCCAACATTGGCAGTGCACTATTAAAAATAGCGTCAATACTTCACCATATACCACAAGGCTAGTATTAGAACTAGATAAAAAATAACACTTTCCTTGCTCTTTTATAATTTATAGCGTCAAAACACAGAATAGGCTCTACTGAGAAATACATATTAATCATTAATTACATAGGGAAGATCTAAAGATCTCGACTTGTGCATATCTAATGCTGTTATTTTGCATTTTTATAACTACGGCTCGCACGCTTGCGATCATTTTCCCTTAGATGGCGCTTCCGGATACGGATCGAAGTAGGCGTCACTTCCACTAATTCATCATCATCTATAAACTCTAGAGCTTGCTCGAGAGTCATTTTAATAGCAGGCACTAATGTTGTTGCCTCATCTGTTCCAGAAGCACGCATATTTGTTAGTTTCTTACCGGTCAGACAGTTAACGGTTAAGTCGTTAGAGCGTGAGTGTATGCCGATAATCTGACCTTCATATACTTCCACGCCGTGGCCAAGGAAAAGTTTACCACGATCTTGCAGACCATAAAGCGAAAAGGCTATTGCTTTACCTTGAGAGTTAGAGATAAGAACGCCGTTTTGGCGCCGGCCTAGATCACCTGGTCGTACATCATCATAATGACTAAATGCGGAATAAAGTAATCCAGTACCAGATGTCATCGTCATGAATTCATTACGGAAACCAATCAAGCCACGACTCGGTATTAAGTAATCAAGGCGCAACCGCCCTTTGCCGTATAGGTCCATATTTTTTAAGTTCGCTTTACGCTCACCCATTACCTTTATTACAGAACCCTGATGCTTCTCTTCGATGTCCAAAGTCACGTTTTCAAACGGTTCCTTCTTACGACCATCAATTTCACGGAATATAACTTGAGGACGAGACACAGCTAGCTCAAAACCTTCACGACGCATATTTTCAATCAGAATAGACAAATGGAGCTCGCCACGACCAGAGACACGGAAGGCATCAGCATCTCTAGTTTCTTCCACACGTAGTGCCACATTGTGTACTAATTCCTTATTCAAACGCTCAAGGATTTGTCGTGATGTTACAAACTTACCTTCTTTACCACAAAATGGCGAAGTATTAACGTTAAAAACCATACTTACAGTCGGCTCATCAAAATATAATGCTGGCAATGCTTCCACAGCGGCTATATCACAGATAGTATCAGAGATATGTAATTCGCCAAGTCCGGTGATGGCAATGATGTCGCTTGCTTCGGCTACAGTAGATTCAATACGCTCTAAACCCATGTGACTTAGCACTTTACCTACTTTAGCATTACGAGTTTTGCCTGCACTATCGATGATAGTGACCTGCTGATGTGGCATCACTTTACCGCGCTTTATTCGTCCAATTCCAATCACACCTAGGTAATTGTTATAGTCGAGTTGAGATATTTGCATCTGGAAAGGTGCTTCCAACTCAACCTTCGGTGCTGAAACATGATCAACAATAGCCTGATATAGCGGCGTCATATCTTCAGCCATATTATTATAATCAGTACCGGCGATACCCATAAGTGCGGAAGCATAGATAATGGGAAAATCAAGCTGTTCATCAGTTGCATCAAGGTTAACAAATAAGTCGAAGACCTGATCAACAACCCAATCAGGCCTCGAACCAAGGCGATCAACCTTATTGATGACCACAATCGGTTTCAGCCCGTTTGCAAAGGCTTTTTTCGTTACAAACCGTGTCTGAGGCATAGGACCATCCATAGCATCCACAACCAGAAGTACAGCATCAACCATTGACATGACTCGCTCTACCTCCCCGCCGAAGTCGGCATGGCCTGGTGTATCTACAATATTAATTCGGTAATTCCGCCAATTAATAGCAGTATTTTTTGCGAAGATAGTAATTCCCCTTTCCTTTTCTAAATCATTTGAGTCCATTACGCGTTCTATGAATTCTAGACGTTCTCTGAACGTACCGGATTGTTGCAGTAGCTTATCAACTAAGGTTGTTTTACCATGGTCAACGTGAGCAATAATTGCAATGTTACGTAAATTTTCGATCACAGCTTCGCCTCTAGCATTAAAAATCGTACACTATTGTACGCGTATCCAACAAAGGACTGAATAGAATCAACACTCTCATTATCAAACAATCTGTTTGTGAGGGTGTCTTTTAAATGGTATAAGATATAATCAGCACTATCTGCACGATAATGTTACTATATGTGCTTTATTTCAAACTAAGAAATATTATACAGGGAGATCATACACATAAAACGTAAAAGCTGAATAGTCAATTCAATAATTATATTCATAAAAATTAGAATAGTTTCCATGTTACCTTTTTAAAAAATAAAAAAACCAATTCCATAAATTAGTTGCAATAAAGGACATGATAAATATCATAAAATCAGAAATAAAAGTAATCGTTTTGAGAAACGCTGTAATAACTCTAAATCTATATAAAGTGCAGTTTACAGATTTAGTCTAGGCACCCGCGCCAAGGGCAAGTATAAGATATCATCACTCCTTCGTCATCGCATTAAGAGCAGTTTCGAAAAATATTGCGAGTGTATGATGATTAATTATACAATCTGAATACTGGCAGTGGGCCGAAGAGCAGTAAATCAGAATGCTCCCTAATGGGTAATATCCGGTTTGGTAAAGGTCGATGTTAGTTACGTTACTTTGCTTATATCAAAAGCGAAGGACACTGCACAACAACGTCCGCTAAAAGCCAACCGGCTTTCCGCTGAAAGGAGGTTGCTAATAGGTTCCTCAGGTCTCTGCGTCACGGAGAAGTATTCTTCTATTTCTTTCACTATGAAATGTGTCTAATGTCTAAACACAACCTCACCAGAAAGTTGCTTTAGATTCGAATAAAGTGAATTATCTCCTTTCAACATATATATGTGGTCAGATTAGGACCAGAATACACTGTCATATTTTCTCGTCTAACATTATAGCCCCTGTTCGCTAGCAGAAAGTCCACTTAGCGATCTTCAATAGCCTTGTGATATCCCAACACATTATTAAACAAATTAAGGCCATTCTTGCCTTAAGCAACCCAAGAACTAAGTATTAGAACCGTTAGTGCCAACCTATTAAGGTTGAGTGATATTAGATGACTCAGCCAAAAGTAGTCTGCATTCATCTGTGCCTCGATCGTCGCGAACCATTAAGAAACAATATCAGCTAACTTCCTAGACACAATCCACCTCATAACTATGTTAAACCACATGGCTGCTACGACGTGGGATAGACAGAATTTTAAATAATCTGCATCTTCGTAATAATACATTCCATAAACCTGCATAAGCTGACTCTTCATGGTTATTTTTAGATCTTAAATTAAGATCTTATGCTAAATACAAGATAATGAAACAACAAAATATACATTTATAAGTTATTATAACGTATTTATCACCAATTAGTGTAATACCTATTACAAGCTACAAAAAGAGAACAATGGATCGTGTACGTATTAACTATACTAAGATATATCTGAGTTTTCTATATTAGATACAGTTATAGTCAGACGTTTTCATAAAGAAACCTTATTGAATCACGACAGGTAGTATTATGGTTTTTATTAAAACTATTGTTTTAGTTTATAGATATTTATCAATCTGTAATCACTTCCAGTATATAGGATGATAAAATGCAGAGGTCTAATATATAATAAAAAATCAGTTACTAACTGCTCTGGTAACTCCATACTGTTATCGATAGTATCTATGCTTTAAATGATGAGACTGTTATTTTAGTTAACCAGACACTGCAATTGCTAGACAAGCTTAGCAATTGATGTAACTCACCGCTATCCGATTTAATTGGTTATTTCATTTGGTATTGTTCTGATATTTAAGCGTATGTATTTAAATGAGAGTTAGCGACACTTTTATCAGTATAAAAACGAGGGCAATTGCATATCCTGTTCCTTAGTAGTCTAAAATCACCGAAGAGCATATTGCATCAATCTAGTGCTGATGTGGCGATCATATTCATCTAGGATGAGATGAATCCTGTAATATATTGGTCAATCAGCATGTTTAATCTAACTTATTAACTCACTAATCAGGTACACGATTTTCTTAGTAATTTATACGATTTAGGATAGATATTAGCGAATAATCTTTCTTATTGATTGCTAATCCAATACACTAAATGATTAGTGTCTAGGCTATCGGATGTCAACCTGACGAACACCTAATAAACACTTAATAACATATTGTTATATTATAAAATAATCCATAATATTGAGACAATAGCTCCCAGCTAATGTATGCAAGACTGCATACAATCAAGCTAATGATGGATTACGCTATAGATTTATTCTATTATTCCACGCAAGTAGCAAATTAATGAGAGGGATCACTTAAATGCATCGTAATACGGAATAAGGGATCAGTTAATACATCACTATCGTCACTCTTTATATCAATCAGTACCATCTTGTTATTTCTGTATAACAATGAGCAGCAATGTTTATATTATAGATAACATCTAATAACCTTACGATGCCACTAAAGTTACAACTCACTCTATTGATGAGTTATTATTTTACAGTTATCACCTATATTTGGTCTAAACTATTTTTGCTCAATATTATTTATAAATTTATAAAAGAATATAAAATATAACCATATAATAATACTTTCTCCCTCTATCTATACACAAATCGAGGTCTGTATTTCACGTAAAGCGAATCTAGATTGTCAATTAAATGGTTTATCTAGTCGACGTTTAATCTCTTGGTGGCTAGTGAGATGTACACATATCAATTATCGGAAGAAACGTTTACCTTTTATTCGACGTCTGGATGACGATAACAGACAGTATATCTTCATTCAACCAGACACCATCGTATCCTCTTATCCTTGCCTTATAGTCATTGGTCCGAATGGAGATCTAGATGCTGCCCTCAGCATCTATCAGCACGGTGCATTCAATGGCCTACCCAAACCCTTCTAGGCCACACACAAACAATAGCGTTGTTTGCACATAGAATCAGCTCTGATCAGCATCAGCGCCAAACAACGCAGACCTAATCGACCCAAGCTGCTTCAGGAGAAGAATCGACAAGTCAAGACATGCTAAAAGCATTATGTATCAGAGGGAAACGTTCTGGCTCGTTGCAAAATGCTCATCAATAGCAAATCTAGAACTATCAAAGTGGTCCTTTATAGCTTAACTATAGATAATTATCTAAGCACTTTTTAAACTACACAGTGTATATCGTAGAATACCTATCTCTAAAACAATAATTTGCCTACATAAGAGCAAAAAGTAAATATAGAAGAAAATATGAAATCAAACCCGAATAACCTAAAGTTCCCAGGTTAAGTGGGATGATCTCAATTAAGCAATACTGGTGACTTAATAACTGGGATGGCTGAATAATAGTAAGTATGATACTAGAAGATACGAGGCGATGTGTTAACTTCTATAACTACTGAGTAACAAGTACAATACACCGAGAGGTTGAGCACCCTACTCATAGTGGGCAGATCACACGCCGGCTCTTAGATGTCAATACTTTATTATAAGCCTTTCCTAGATTAGAAATCATGATACTAACTACAGTGCTATCTCAAAGAGATATATAAGCATAAATCCGAAGTGGTCGCATTTATGGGGATCCTTAACCCGCAATCTGAAAGCATTGACTATAAAATTGGATATCAATTGTCCAAGTTCCATAAGAATAAAAACAATAACCAGTATTTACAGCGTATAGGCGAGTGTTGTGCATGGGGTACAACTTGATCGGTAACTACTCATGAAAGTTCACATATATGGAACATTTCTTTATTCAAAATAATTTAAATTATAATATTCATAATATTGCAAGAAGAAGTATGCTTAAATACGTTTAAGCAGTATTATTAAGTTGCCTAGTTAATGAGTGCTTTTAATACCTCTCATTGGTGAGATCACATGAGAGAATATGTCAATTACTTTCTAGAGTAAATCGATATAGAAACCGGCGAGACACCCTTAATCAGAAACGTTTATAGTGTACCACACATACTATAGTATTCTTATCGCCATAAAAATTATTATTTTACAATAGCAATAACATCTAACCCATCACAATCGGAGTGTGGATGTTATATTCAATTTTATTAACCTAATATTCTAATCAGGTCGGATTATATCTTAATAATTTAAACAAATCTCTTAGCTTATTGCTAGCGTAGCTAGCAGTTTCTGGCCTATATAGTTATATAGTAGATTTTATGACTTCCTCATATTTCAAATAAATATCACAAGTTAGTTAATATATTCAAAATGAATGTATTACTATCATCCATACATATTACAGTATGTAATATGTATAAATTAGCTACTATTTATCTACACTGAAATAGCAATCCAATACTTCTACAAAATATTTAATTCTAAATTATGCTTAATATATAAAGACTCTTGATTTTTAGGCAGAAACCGATTTATTAAACATAATAGTTAAAAACTATAAAACGATTCAGCTTGAAAAATATCACTCACCGCAATGAAAAGGTAAAGTTTTTAGTGTTTATTTAATAGACAACTAATCATGCAGATTGACATTGCTAGAATGAGTCTAATATTTTATATGGCCCTGGTATAAAATAGCTTTATACGCAAGGCTGATATATTAACGTAGTTATTTATAATATACAAATAAACAAAAATGAACCCTGCTAGCTACATAATGGAGAGTAGCTATATTCAGAGCACTACAATCAATCCAAGCCGACATACTGTGTTAAATAACTATTATTTACTGAAACACAAACTTTAAAGATATTGATTGACATTTTTGCAGCGAATATCAATTCTAGCCAAGCTATCCTAGAATTTTACTCTTCACAATAACGCCTGCATTAACAACCTTCCATATAACACAACCTATATCTATTCCTGTTTATTAGAATAATTTGTCATCAGTATTTAAAATAAAATTTGTATGTATGTAGAAATAAAGAACGGATAGGCATACATACCAGAACACAAAAATCCCGCGCCACTAGAAATATTTAAACATTAACACTATAAATTGTGAAGTATCACTTCCCTCTAGATCTAATTAATTATATCCTTCTTAGGCGAATCTTAGATAAACGGACCTACTAAAATATTAACTAATTGTTTATATTCTCTTTATGCTATTCCTGGATACGCAATAACTTATTATTTGCCTTACTAGAAATAGTGACAGAATTTTACTATTAGATGCCAACTATAGTATAGTAAATAGCGAGAGTATATAAATAACCCTTTATTTTTCTGGATGAATTTAGTTACTACACATAGATATAAAAGCGATATTTATCGACTTCCTACTAATTATCAAGGTCTGCCTTATACCAGGCATCTTTGTCTGAATGAATTGATGTTAAATTTAGTGCATCTATACAGATTTTGAATTCCGGCATGTATTGCAGCTATGCAATCCTTATCGGGAATTCTATCTAGTCTTTTCCGTTCAACAGAGACACGGAGAACGCGCCTTATGGAATAAGGCATTACCGAATATTTATCTACCTGTCCAGATTCAAAGCAACAGACTTTGCAGTTGTCTCGCTAAACTAACCTCGTTAATACACAGTTAATATTCTATAACGCCGAAATAAAAGAAAAGAATCTGGCATACTGATCAGTAGAACTGCTCTGCTCAAAAGGGGATTACAGCCAGAGGCTGTCATATCTGGTTCTCTCATCTAAATTAAACGAGTCAGCATTGTAATTGGGTACCGTTAAATAATGGTCATTGTCAATCTTGATACACGCCTCTCAGTCCGGCCTTCTCTTTTTCTAGTCGGTAGAAATCCTAACTGATATTTTATTTGTTCGAGGAATACTTTAGAATAGGCCTTTCTCGTGTGATCTGTGCTTGTCTCTTTTTTATAGATGCCAGCAGATGATCTCAGATCAGCTAGCTGGCGGCTCGTGTGTACTTTTTGAAAAATGTAAAGGGAATCCGGGTAGATAATTTACAATCTTATTTATGCGATAAGCTTTTTATAAGTAAGTGAGTACAAATCACCTTGCTGTAGTCACTAATCGGTCTATTAGTTATTTACCGATTTCATGAGCGAATTAATCAGTAAAATAGCAGAGTCGTCATAGAAGCCCTTCATGTAGACGAATTAATAACCCTATATTCTTATATATAAGCTAACTGAATGTACTATACAACTTCTATTGCATGGCACGGTAGATCGATAACGCCAGTGTGGTAGCGTCATTGACCATCATCTTCATCTCCGAACGAGAGACTTATCAATAGTAAGTGTAATTAACTGACGGAACGTTAAGTACGGGTTGATTATCATCCCAACTAGACATCAAGAGATGTCATGTACAAGAAATTTCGCAATAGCTAACCAACTATTAGTGCTGATGGATTAAGAGATATCCTTAAAAGAGGCGCGAATATGGCTTAGTTACTTTTCTTCCCATTAGCTGTGCATAAAATTATGCTTGCTCTATTTAGAACAATCATAACCTAATCACACTATAACTCGATTTATCATCTATTATGTAAAATAGATATGTCAAAATAACAACCCATTGGAACTGGCCGTCTAGCGAATTTTCAAACAAACCCATCAGTAACTATGAAGCTGCGCATTGCAACGATAGCCTCAAATCGAGGGCTATCGTGCTTTTCCTAGAATTTATGATATAATTGCAATATATCAAGACAGTATTAGAGCATGTATAAGCCATAACTAACATAGTTTATCAAAATTTGTTTGAAAGTTATATGAATTGCATACAGGAACTAAAATAGTATATATATGAGTAATACAGTCTTAAGTTTATGAGTAAACTTACCATATATTTTATTTTGTAACAGACTAATATCTAGTCAGTAAACCTCGCCTATACCTACTAAAAGTACATTCAGCCTAGCCGCCAAATACAACATCTTTCTAACATTTATTAAAAATAAAAACAAATTATTCTATCATTTATATCGCTATAATTACCTATCTATTAGAGATTCTATCGAGACGACGCTTTGGGCACCAAGAATTACAACTATCATTTAACTTATTTTAGCACCAGTGTGTCTAGTATTGACCACCTACCTCGAGATACAGGTATTGAAATCGCGTTTGCTGGGCGTTCTAACGCTGGTAAGTCTAGTGCCTTAAATGCCCTAACAAACCAAAACGACCTAGCACGTACTAGTAAAATGCCGGGGCGCACCCAAATGATTAACTTATTTGAAGTCGAAGATAGCCATCGCCTGGCAGACTTACCAGGTTATGGGTATTCTAAATTGCCGAAAGAACTAATACTTAAATGGCAAAGAACACTAAATAAATACCTCAAAATACGCCAGTCCCTCAAGGGCGTGGTGGTACTAATGGATATCCGCCATCCATTAAAACATGCTGACCAGCAGATCATTCAACGGGCAATTAATTTGTCCATTCCAGTATTAGTACTGTTAACGAAAGCTGACAAACTAGCCTACGGCGCACGTACAGCCAAACTACATATGGTAAGGGAAGCTGTTGTACCCTTTATGGCTAACATCCAAGTTGAAATCTTTTCGGCAACAGAAAAAATAGGTATTGACAAATTAAGTAAAAATCTGAATCTTATTTTTAATAAAAATGCGACGGCAGTCTTTTAAAAGAAGCAAAGTTCAACTAACAACTTTAAGGTGCTAGTGGATAATAGCCGCAATATCTAAAGTGATTTACATCAAAAATATGATCATCAAAATATTATCTCTTATCAATGCTGCTAAAATAGTTAACAGCGATGGCTCCCTGAGCCATGTCATTAACAATGACAAATATAAATTATATTTTAAAAATTATACTATTCTACTTCATAGGAAATAAATTCCCGTTTATTTATACAGTTTTTTTCCAAATACTATCGACGTTTACTTAGCTGTATCCCAGTTGACACCTGCTCCCAAATCCACCTTCAGCGGCACCGTCAGCTCTATACTACCCTCCATCAACCTACGAATATGATCACTGGATGCATCAATGACTGATTTATGCACCTCAAAGACTAATTCATCGTGTACCTGCATAATCATACATACTAGCGGCGTTTCTTGTTCTTGTATCCAGGCATCTAGCCTTATCATTGCTCGCTTAATGATGTCTGCGGCCGTACCCTGCATCGGAGCATTGATAGCCGCTCGCTCAGCCGCTTTCCGGCGGAGGACATTACTAGAGCGAACATCAGGCAAATAGAGCCGACGACCATATAGGGTAGTAACATAGCCTTTTTCAGAAGCATGTCGTCGTGTTCGTTCCATATATTCTAGTATACGCGGATAACGATTAAAATAGCGATCCATATACCGCTGAGCTTCGCAACGCGGCACGCCTAACTGGCGTGACAGACCAAATGAACTCATGCCGTAAATTAATCCAAAATTAACCGCCTTGGCACTACGTCGCTGTTCGTTATCCACCTCATCTAAATGCACACCAAAAATTTCTGCGGCTGTAGTGCGATGAATGTCTTTCCCTTCTACAAAGGCTTTCAGTAATTCTGAATCTTGCGACAAATGCGCCATAATACGTAGTTCTATTTGTGAATAATCTGCAGCAACAATACGATAACCCTCAGCGGCAATAAAGGCCTGGCGTATACGTCGACCTTCTGCCTTACGGACAGGGATGTTTTGCAAGTTCGGGTCTCTCGAAGAGAGACGCCCAGTAGAAGTGACCGCTTGATAGTAAGACGTATGTACCCGGCCACTAAGCGGATTGATCATTAGCGGCAATTTGTCGGTATAGGTGGTTTTTAGTTTTGCCAAGCACCGGAACTCGAGAATAATCTTTGGCAAGATATAATCAATAGCTAACTCGGCAAGAACATCTTCATTAGTCGATGGCATCCCCCCTGGAGTTCTTTTTAATACCGGCAATTTTCCGGTTTCATACAAAATAGCCTGAACTTGCTTGGGAGATGCCAGGTTGAACTTTTCTCCCGCTAAATCATGTGCCTGCATCTCTAGCTCATCTAGTCTCTTGGCTAGTTCTTGAGAGTAAACCGACAAAGCAGAGGCATCGATTAATACCCCAGTGCGTTCGACATGAGACAATACACTTACTAATGGCATTTCAATCTCACGAAATACTCTTAACAAGTCGGGTCTTTTCTGTAGTTGCGGCCACATTTTCAGATGTAAGCGAAGGGTCATATCAACTTCTTCCGCTGTATAGCGTGCGACAGCACTCGATGCAATTTTTTTTAAAAACAACTTATGTTTAGCTTTGACACCGATTGTTTTAATGGTAGTGGGTTTATAACCTTGATAACGGTTAACTAAGTTAGTGATAGCATGAAGACCGCTAACACTATTTAGCACGTACGATTCTAGCATGGTGTCATAGGCAATACCACGTAAGGCCACGCCATAACGGGCCAAGATCCCAATCTTGAACTTTATATTCTGCCCGATTTTCAATATTTTTTCATCTTCCCATATGGACTTCAGTCTTTCCAGCACAGAGTGACGGTCTAACTGACCTGATAAATTTAGGTAATCGTGAGCCATTGGGAGATAAGCCACTTCACCTGGTGCTATCGCGAACGACAAGCCAACCAGATTCGCACTCAGCACATCTAACCCGTCTGTTTCAGTATCAAAAGCGAACACGCTAGCAGCTTTTAATCGCTTCAGCCAGGTCGCGAACGTATCTTCGTCTAAAATATCGGTATAGCAATCCTGCGGTAGTATCGGGTTCACAGTAGTCTCTAGCTTTTCTGCAACTGCACTTACCGTTTTTTTTATACCCGGAGCTTTCACTTTTAACCTTTTTTATTTGTTAGCCAGGTCCCTGTTTCTAACTCTGTGAGCCAACGTTTAAATTCATACCGCTTAAATAGCTGCTGCAGCATATGAAGATCCGGTTCAGACCGATTAAGGTTCGCGTAGGAAATATCTAGTGCCACATTTGTTTTAATTGTCGCTAGCTTATAGGAAAGATAGGCTAATTCTTTATGTTCTTCTAGTTTACCTGCCATAGTCTTTGCACCACGGCAGTTTAGTTTAGCGATGCTGTCTAGGTTTTTATACAAAACATCCAAACCCCCAACCCCTTGTAATAGCGCCTTTGCAGTTTTTTGACCGACTCCCGGTACGCCGGGAATATTATCTGACGCATCACCCTTTAGCGCTAAAAAATCGGCAATCAACTCAGGTGGAATTCCATATTTTCCGCACACTTCGTGCGGTCCGAGAATGGTGTTGTTGATTGTATTTATCAAGATAACATTCTCCTTCACTAATTGGAGCATATCTTTATCTCCAGTACTAATCAGCACTTGATCTCCAATTATACCAGCCTGCATCGCTAACGTACCAATAACATCATCCGCTTCCACACCTGGGGTGATAAATACCGGTATTCCCACAGCTTTAACCATTGCATGTAACGGGTGGGCTTGCACACTCAGGTTGACCGGCATGAGTGGTCGATGGGATTTGTATTTGGCGAATATTTCATCCCGGAAAGTTTTCCCCTTAGTATCAAATACCACTGCAATATGACTGGGTTGGTATTTTAAAAGAATACTCCGCAACATATTCAACACACCGTATATTGCTCCAGTTGGTTCCCCAGCTGAAGTGGTCAGCGACGGAAGTCCGTAATACGCACGGTAAAAGTAGAAGGATCCATCCACTAGAATTATTGGATTTTCTGCTATCTTGGGCATGATGTTATGTATGCTGACTAGTCATATTGCCAATGTTGCCATATCTATCAGCGATATACGAATCTTAATGAGCATTAGAATGAAATCACTTAATAGTAATAGCGGATCTACGAGTTAACTTCTTTCATAAATTATTCATATAGAATAACGTGAATGTACTGACATTCAATCAATTAAAAGGTAAGAGTTAATAATATCAACAAATTATGAATTAATCAAGATCAGCCATTGTTAATAAGTTCATAAGAAATATATTTCCAGTTAAATATATCTTAATATTATTAAGTTGATTACTAATAAATATATATCAATCGTACACCAAAATAATTGCTATCTCGTTAGATTTTAATGCTAGCGGATCTTATTGTTTGAGCGATAAATAACCATACAATAAATCAATCACTAACCGATTCATTTATTTACTATTTCCCGATGAGAAATTGAACTACATCCACAAACTGTTGTGCATAACGAGCTATTGAACTGGAATCCAACCCGTTATTTTTGACCATGTACTTTCCATTAACAAATACAACAGGAACCCCAAGTAGTGGGAAATCTTGCATAGCTTTTTCTTGTTTAACCACTAAATTTTTCACTATAGAGCTATTTAAAGCAGCGTCATAATCCGACACACTAATACCAGCTGTAACAAAAACACTCCGAATATCATTAGAGGTCTTTAAAGTCTGCGCCTTTTGAACCGCTTCAAACATCAACGGACTAACCTTATCTTCTACACCCAATGCAATTGCAACAGCCCATGCCTGAGTGAGCGGCTTACCCAACAACCCTAGATACCCAACATGGTATCTTACAATTTTAGTTTCAGCAGGTAGTGCTTTTTTTATTTTATGAGTCACTTGGTATATCTGCTCAAAATCATAGCAGTGTTGGCAATAAAAGGAAAAGAACTCCAATATCTGTGGCGTAGAAGTTTTTTGTCTATTCAAGGTAATGTACTGTTCGCCATCAACAACATCTGTTGCAGTAGCACTAAATGTCATCAGCATACAGGCGATAACTAAATAAATCTTATGCATACATTTCAACTCTAGTTGCATGAAAGAATCTTTAAAAACCAATATAATTGTAACTCGCAGAGCAAGCTAACCAAATCATACAGCAGCATCACAAGAAACTCTATTAAAAAATAGAAATGGCAATGATGCGCGTTACAAGACTAGATAATCTACCATGTGCACGACTTATACTGTTCTGTAATATTACTGCACGCTCACCTAACTCAAAACTCAACTTATACTTCTTAAAAGTAAAATTACATTCATTCATTAGTTCGTCCGCTGTTCAATATCTTCAATAAAGCTCACATATCAGGGAGCACTTTTTAATCGCATATTACTTAATTTAATCTTTTCACCAAATTTATAAACCTCCGAACACTATAAGAGATGAAGAAATTAACAGATAGCAGTACCTCTTTCGTAACAGGCAAAAGAATGCTTACTGCAATAACTAATTCATCGATGTGATCTTGAATCAAACTCCACACAAATAATGAATTCAATTCCTAAACAAATTTAATATTCTGAACCTTTCAACCTAGAAATATATGTATTGAACTAACGAGTTCAAATCTATTAATTAGTTCATAATGAGTCTTTAAAAAAGACAACAAACTAAAAGTACCTTATGCTATATCTATACCAGAATTATCAAATAATTATTATAGCAATAAAAAGTGATCGTCAATGAAGTGATAAGTAGATTTAAATAAATATTTAGTCACACATCAATGATACATATATTAAAAATGTCAACTTAAATGTTTAGGTGTGGTAGTAAGTAGCTTGCTATCTCTAGCGTGTTTAGATAGAGCATCTGATTTATTTAATATCTATGTGCATTATCCGTAGATGCTTTGGCATGTACATGCCAAAGCATCAGTCTTTACCACATTGAACTATTATTTAACCTAAATCAATGCAAATCCGACTATCATTAACTAGTAATATGTAATCATTACCTAAAGTAAAGAGTCTTCATCCAAAGAACACATTTTTAATGATTGAAATTGCTTTGTAATACAAAGCTCAACTATTATATCTTCGTTATTACGAATCCACAACAGCTGCACAAAACAATATCAATCAACTAATTCATTTAGTTATCACTCACAACTAAATAGAATGCGAATCATTCAACGCCACTAGCATGACACATAAACCTACACATTAACAGCGCAGACACAAACCGTGTGCTAAATAAGTTCCTGCACTCAGTATGAACCGATAAGTATCAACTGCTTGATTTTGCTATAGCATATATAATCAATCTACATTACTAATTCGAATTAGTGTATCAAAAAGCATACCAATCATAAATAGTGATTTATTTTACTAGCATAGTCAAACCACTTTTTATAGAAAATAAAGAATGATATTTCATATCTCCCGCGTGGCTTTATCATATCTAAATTTTCCGGAAGAGCAGATGATTTGATCAATGACTTTATATTTAAAAATACTTAACTTTATTAAAAATAAATAATTAAGTAATCAGTAAATAGCTGATTGTAATGCTGTTAAATAAGATTATTATTTTATTTCATTCTGGTGCCCTTCCTTTTCATAAAAGTCAACACACAGCACCAAAGCTATACTATTTTATAGCTAGTAAAGCCAGAGCATTTACGGTAAACCAGTTATTAGCTTCCGCTATTGAAATGTATTCTTTGTTAGTAACACAGCTCGAGTCTCAATTTAGTGCGCGATTAAAATAAAAGTTCAATCGTCAACCAACCCGTTATTTATAACCTAACCTTGCTTTAGTATTAACTTTTAAATTAAAATGTATAGTGTGTCACATAATAATATCAACGGCACTTTTACCTTAAAGATGGTGTTCGCCTATCAAATAAATGACCTAACTACAATACAATTCAGTCTAGGCACTGCAGAGCTGGTATTCTATGGCTCACCAACACCTCTAATTAAAACCCATTTAATCTGCGTGCACTCACTCTAATAGCTAGACTACAGAGACAGTTCTCAACCTGACAATAGCACTACATATATAAATACCGTTTCTTTATCCTCACCTACCTACTTTATTCTATAAAGCGGATCCATATAGAATTTAAAGTCACTCAACGCTGAATTATGAGCGGCATTATACACACTTTAACGACATTAAGTCGTTAAAGACTATCACATATAATCCAGAATCTTTTCTATTTTATAGACAACTAAATAATTAAACAGCGCTGAATCATTCAAGCCGACTTTCATGACCACTCATTCTATGACTCCCGCAATAAAATCTGCGTATACCTTTCTAGTGAATTATACTTTAAGTATTATTGTCTGATTTTTGAATTTCTTACTTGGTTTATGTAAAGAAATTCCAGTGGCCATTCTAGAATGCTTGTTTCTATCAGACCATAGATGATTACAAGTAAAATTAAGGTAATATTCATGTACGGTTTAAATGGCATTTTGATATGTAAAAACCACATCACTAACATTATTGATATTTAACATATCAAACCCGTATTCACAATACCATAACAAAAACAAGCTTATAAACTATTTAATTTTACATCTCCAGATCTACATATTTACAGGTGTGAATACGATTAAATTCAATCGGAAAGACTAATTATTATTAAGGGATATATTTAAATTGGCGCTTACTCAATAAGAAAACTACCAACTTCAACTTCTATAGTAGATTTACGATTTAATATAAAATGAATAGTGTCTGCTTTAAAAGACAGACTTTTAATTATTGGCGCTATTAAGCCAGCTATCAGCTATATAATATCCTTGACTTATTTAACTATTTAATAATATCAGATAGCTGCAATAAGCCAGTATTTACTGTGGAATTTAATTTTTGAGATAAATAATGAAACATAGTTTAATTATTTATCTCTTGAAGATCACTACTTTATCTAGATCTTGTAATTATCTATCCTAAAGAGCACACTTATTCATTCTACTGATTATATATTTTGTGAAATTAAAGTGATATTTTTATTTGCACCCTAAAAGCGATCGACACCTTTGCTAAGGCAATTATCCCTAATAGCTTAATAATGATGGCTTTCTTGTATTACTACAATATTACGGTTTTAGAATAGACATTACAAGAATCTTTACCTTACTTCCATCTTAGATTATTACTAAAATATTGAGATGTTGTTTATCTCCCACCCTTCAATTACGGCCCGCCTGTCCTTGAGTTAAATACCTTCCTTTTTGAAATTAAATAAACGCTCGATATAGTTCCAAACTTAAATCACTGACTTGACACTCACTTGTTCTGCGCTTGCACTTTAAACTTAAAATCTATAAACACTTTCATATTTCACCAATCACTTCCTATCACTCAGAATATTAGCGATAGTAACTTGTTTATATTTATATACCAATACCTTCCGTTTCAGAAATTTAATAAGTTAGATTCCTCTCTAATTTAATGCCACATACCATAAATATACTAGATGTTTATATACCCTAAAAGAGTGAATGATCACTTATACCTTTATCAACTCAACCAACAGAGTTATTTCTTCTTTTTGAAGATACTATTTGTGATTTTAATATTACTAGCTATTTCTATACCTTAATCAAGTTCATCTTAAGAGAAAAACTCTTTCACCTTTAATTATCTATCTCCATAATTTTTTAACCTAAAAATAAAACATAAATATCGAAATTATAAATTTAAAAAAGAAACTAAACTATTCAACTTAACTCATCTATGTGAATTTTGTTATAAATAAAACTGATTAGATAATTAAGATTATAACTTATGTTTGCATCGAACCTTTCTTCACTAACTTAAAAGTGAATGCCATCATTTGATAAACAATCGATTTTATCCACTTTAAAACACTTTAATCAACTAAACGTATATCAGTGTCTTGATAAGTTATTGCTTGTAAAAGCAGACACTCAAAAAATAAATCAATCAATAACAAAATAATCAGCGATCTATTTAAAAGAGATACTCCTATAATAAATTGAAAGAATTTAATTCTTATTACTTACCCTACATTAGTGGTTGATGGAAGCGTTGATTATCAATATGAAATTTATATATTTAAACAAACCAAGCGAGTTAAAATATTTTAATCAGGCAGCACCAAAATGCAATTACCTATAGTCACCTTTTAAAGGTTACCTAACACAAGTAAGAGAATTAGTCGCCTCCTCATAAAACGATGCAGCTAATTTATTTTAATTTAGAGTTATTTTTCGCTTATTACATTTTATAAACCCGACGTATATACGCTATTATAGCGTCAGATAAAGCATCTGAAATTTATATTTATGTAGTCAAGCTAAATAGCTACTCTGGAACAAGCGGCGGTTTTTACTCTCCTTTACACTCCATTACTACTCTTTAAAACATAACAAAGTTTGTTTGTAGTGATTTTAAAAGAAATAATTTCTTTGCATCTTACACCATATCTAATTTATCAACCATACTCTTCTTGTAATGCCATCCTATACTCTTAGCAGAAATACTAATAGCTTTACTCATCGTGGTGTTTGAAAACAATAATTCAAAAACATAAACCCCTACTATCAACAGCAGAAAGATTCTAGCGCCTAGAATATCTATAAAATTAAACCAAAGCTCTTTATCTTGAATAACTTAAAATAAAAGAAACAGCTATCTAACTAAATTATTAATTTATTTAAATTTTCTTATCAAGATTTCGCTAAAGCTAATTAATTAGCCATTAAATCACCGGTAATAAAATAAATACTTTTAAACTTTAATTTTAGATAGTCGGTTATTTATCTGTTTATACTAGTCGGCTCCTAGCTAAAAAACAAGCAACACCTACCTATTGGTATATGTATTATTTGATTAAGTTATAGCGGAGTTCATTCAACCACTATCCTAACTTTTACAGTTGAATTGCCTACATCAACTAACTTGCATTTATTAGTGCATTCAATAAGGCAACGTGCAAATAATATAAAATATCTTAATTTGAAAAACCAATTGAAGGCTCAACATATTTCAGACAATTCACCCATACAGAATATGTAAATTAATTAAATTTTGATGTTGACATATAATCTAACACTCGTATTAATGATTTGCTTATTAAATCTCCACACAAATTGATAATACATTGTTAAATGCTGAGTGAGAAATATAGGTATATTTGATTGTGTTTTTATAAAACACAAGTATTTTAAATCTTTTAGTCATGTGGTTTCAGGATGAAGAGTTTTAATCCTACTGAATTAGAGAATAACCGTTTATTGCATAACGTAATATATAAAACTAACACAAATTCTTATAAGCCGTGGGAACCATCAATACAACTCATATTTCTAATGCAATACAGCCTCTACCTGTTAATCACAGCTAGAGGAAGAATTTCATTTCGTAATATTAGTTATTCGGTTCCCATTTCAACAAAAACACAATCCAATAAAAATATAAGATCCTTTTATTATTACGTTAGAATATGGAACATATTAAATTCACGTCATACACACATATTAAATACCATAATTCCATTAAAATATAAGCCTGATAGGTGTCAGGCACCACTGACTACAAGTCATAAGCAATGGCGATTATCGGATCTAAAACTGCAAATTATTACTATGTTAATATTATATTAATACAGATTTCTCCATCCTACAATCTATTAATAAAAAGAATATCATTGATTCTAATTTCATTTAAAGAATTTGTGTGTTATGATATCTAATATATTTATTGTATTCTCAATAAATTATCATACCTTAATCATAACTAGCTTCTTTTGTTGCTATCCTAAATAAACAACACTGATAATTAAATTATCAGAAAGAGTGGATCAAAAGGTAAACTGGGTAAATCCCTTACTAATATGATTAATGTAAGAGAGAACAATCAATATGACTAAATCTGCGTTCAATATATCAAGATTGCTGTGGATTGTCGCAATGTCATTCTTCATGTAGTCACTGGATTCCACTGTTATGCACAGTGCACTACTTGCAACTGCTCATGACCTTGAGCGTTCACCGCTGGTAGTTCAGTCAGTAACCATTAGTTATACACTAGCGGTAGCCCTATTAATCCCGATTAACGGATGGCTGGGAGATCATTTTGGCATTCTCCGTACATCTATCTTTCCAGTATCATTATTTACTCTCGGATCGCTGTTATCTACATTGTCAACAACATTAAAAAGACTAGTAACCTCACGCATTATCCAGAGAATAAGCGGAGATATAAGGATGCCCGTAGCACGACTTGCCCTGTTACGCACCTAGTCACATAACAAACGACTACCAATACTACACTACGTTACCATAACTGGCTTAGTCGGGACAATGCTCGGTCCTGTGCTAAGTGATTGGCTTGTTAGCTACGTTACCTGGTACTGGATTTTCTTGATTAACATTCCGCTTGCCATTATTACCATTTCCTATACACAAAATATATGCCGGAGTTGCTAACGAGAAACGCCATTTTGACTTTATTGGATATATATTATTCAGATTTAGTTTAATATTTTTATTCATCTACATTGACTTGTTTGCCAACAAGTAATAGGGCAAGTCACTCCCTTTGTATCTTTTTTGTGGTGTTGTTGTTTTATGTATCTATATCATCCATGCACAGCATCATCAAAAACCACTAATTAGTTTAGATTTATTTTAAATACGTACGTTTTAATAGATACTAAACTAAAGGAAACATTGTTTCGAGATCAGGGACAGATTGTGTGCCATTTTAATTCTCTTAATGCTACAAATGGAGCATGGATACTTAGCTGTAACCCCTCGCTGCATGATGGTACCAACAGAAATTGGATCAATTATGGCAAACCCATGGTCCCCCAAATACTACGCTAGTTCGGATGCCGCAAGGCGTTAATTAGTATTACGATTATTATCAGCAGGCTTATCGCTAAGTTTTCCCTGCATGCACCTAACATACCACCATGGATAATTGCGACACTACTTTCGTTTTAGGAATGGCAATTTCCATCCAATGTACTGTTATGCATACTATTAGTTTAGCAGATTTAAATGATGACAACACGAGTTCTGGTAACAGCATTTTAGCAATCATTCAACAACTCTCCATAATCTGCGAAGTAGCTATCAGCGCGGCTGTACTCCGCTTTTATTACTCCTTTTCAATTACTAGCATCATCGAACAATGACATTATACTTTTCTTACTATAGGGTTTGTTATCATAACTTTAGCTATTATATTTTTAAAAAAAGGTGGCCAAACTTTCATTAACAATCGATCAGATAATAATCATCTGAAGTAAAGTTCACTCATTGAGCACAATCCAGCTCTTTAGTGTTTATCCGGATATATAAATGCCTACGCACACTTTGGACGTAATTAATCAAAACGATGAACGCTAAATTACTTCTTTTTTAGAAATAATTAATACTAAACAATAGCGTAATTTATAGGATGCGAGCAACCTTATTTTAGGTTTGATGAGTGCTTTATTTTAAATGAAATGGAATAACAGTAAAAACTCCTTATCCGTAGCACCTAATAATCTATTAATATCACTCACACATTTGATCATTATGAGTCAATACTAACTACACGCTAAAATACTTACTTAGTCTATTTCTATTAGTCTCAACCCTTAGTTAGGCTGAGATACAGTTGTAAATAATTCATTAAACCTTATTCTGATCCAGCGGTCATGCGACATTTTTCACTTCTCTAAAAATAAATAGAGTAAAAATACTTTCGTATAAGTTCTTTTTACAGTTCTTATAATACCACAAGATTACAGTTATTTAATGGAACACTCTAACTTCTATTAGATTAAACTCATCACATCACGTTCATTTGCTATAGCAAATGAACGTGATAAAGGTTTGTTTGCTGCATATATTATTTTGAGTAAAATACTCCCACCTAGTTAAGTAATTTAGGTTAACTTTCTAACCAATTGTTATATCTATGAACATAAATAACCTTATGTGAATTGGATTGTTTTTTAAAATGAGATGGGCCTACTAAGCTGATAGGCCATAACCAATAGTTATATAATAACTCTGGATCTTTGATTTTATTTATTCCAAATGCATAATAATTCAAAAAGAATTCCATAAATAGTATTTTGACAATAATTGTTAATTTTTATAGATATAGAAACAAAGCTGTTCTCCACTTAATCACACCCGCTAAGTTAAGTTATTCCAATTATCGGAATACTTAAATACTATATTGATTTCTTTACATAGATTGTAAATTTCAACTATAAATAGTTGTCATGTAGACATCCATTGAACATATTTGTTTATTCATGACAACAGAGTACAAGGAAAGTCCTTAAAGCTATCAGTTAAATTTTAGATCTTTCTAAAACTTATTTAAATCTATTTTAACCTTCTACAATGCAAAATACTATTTTTTAAGATAAACTATTAAAGAGAGAAAGATTAAACCGCCTCTAGCAAGGAAATTAAATTCTACTAAGTTTATTCCGTTACCCATCAGAAAGCAGGCTCTATATTGTTTTTCAGAAAGCCCATGCGCTAAAGTTTAGTTTTTAGAAATAAAAGTAAAGTTACGAATATAATTCCACATTATATTATTTCGAAACTTACCTTTAAATCTGTACGTGAATTTAAATAATATCAATAAGAATTTTGATGTAAATATTCTTATTTTGTAAAACATTGGCAAATTCATCGTTCGCATAAAGAGGTATGTTAATTATATTCCTATACTCTAAACTTTTAAAAAATATTTTTATACGAGTTGTTATGGTTGTCATAGATTATTAAAGTCTAGGATGTTTTATATAAATATTTGGTCGATCTTATTATAAGAAGTTATCAAGCTTCACAACAAAAGAAGTTTCTCAGTCCAGCCTAAGCATCTCTGCAAAAGCTTATTCCTTGTATTTTAGATGTACAAATACAAATCAACAACTTAATCAATAATATCTGTTAATCACAGAGATGAATTAGCTTTTGAGCACGGACGATAGCAATGTAAATTCTACTATAATCTAAAAAAATTCAACTTGAGATGTTGGTATGCTCGGTTAGACTGTTGGAGACAGTTAAATTAGCTAATCAAAATAACTGATAGTCTTTATATGCGTTAAATCGCTAAACCTTTATCTATAAATAAATTTAGACTTTTACATGTCATTGCATGATATCAATCATATCAGAAAGTTTAGTAATTAGCTTTTCTATAAACTCCCTGCAATAAAACCCTTTATAAACTAATAATTATAAATATATAAAGTCCTAAATAAGAAAACACAGTCGTTATTATTTAGCATAAAGCTTAAAACTTATCAGATATATTTATTTAACAAATATTCCAGCCTTAGATAAATCACTTGCATACCGGCATGTAGGTGATGAATTTAACTTGGTTAACTATTGTTTCTCTATTTAAGAAGGGAAATAAACAGCTAATAATTCAACATAAAGTATACTCTAGATTATTATTTGCAATACTTTATTTATTATTACATAAGTTAACTATTTTGTTTTGAGAAAAAGAGTTTATCTGTAATGGATACAAATATTATTTGAGATGGTAAGAAATCAAAAATCACTATAAGCACACAACCTATCAGTAAAAAATACCAATATTTAGTCGCTAATAAGCTTTAAAACAATAAACAAGCTACAACCTTTATCCGTTCATTAGCATTAAGTTAAGCAACTAGAATAAATTGCTAATTATTGAATGCATATACTGATTAGTAGTTTGGTTAACAAAATTAAATCTAACTTTACTAAATTTATGATATTCGGATACTTAATGAATCGCAGCGATGAATGGAAATAATTACTCATAGCTTTATACTGAAGCAGATATACAATATTTTTGAAATAGTACAATTAATATTTAATTATCCATAAATATACAAGAGTAAGCTAAATAGACAAGATCTCTAGTTTATCAATCACTTTACTACTGAGTACCATAAATATAAAATCTTCTATTTTAATTTCGTATAATTCCGACACTTAAATAATAAAGTAAGAAGCAATTAGTTGCTAAACTTTAATTGTCATGTTTGGTATAGCTTAATGAAAGTATAAAGTAATATTACTATTGATGCAACAGAAAGTCTGACAAACGATGCCAATCAATATAACTGGAGAAGAAATATAAATGATCGAGCATAATCTTATAAAAATTAAATTTAATGACTTATAGATCCATTAGTACTAAATTGCACTTGTGGATAACTATGGGTATAAGAAAGGCACAAGTAGTGCGTTCCTCAACAACAGATAAGTTATGTATATAACTTTTAAATTTGATCCCAATTTATCTTTGTTAGATCACTGGTCATCCACAGTAAATCACTCTTATAAGTGCATAATATTCAAAGGAAATAATAAC
>LR025084.1 GCA_900380265.1 Serratia symbiotica
CGGGAATGTATTAATAAATGGATTATTACTTACCATCTCGATCTTATCTGCTGCTCGATATGCTAAACCAAAACTCACATTTATTCTGTATCGGTAATACAGTGCAGCAGCAGGTTGATGGCATTTGATATTCTATCAACAGTTAATGACTCTCAGCATGGCATGCGGCGCTTTAATAAAGCCGGAGTCTTCTTTAAAGACTGTCTTTATATCCAGATTAGCCGGAAATTTGTTAAAGGATCTAAAACTGACACTTTCAAGCTAAAGGTACCTTCAATATCATTGCAGCTTTTACAATTCAGTTGTTGTGTCACTCCTGGCATACACTCAGGTTGTGGTTTAGTTCTCCTTCTACACTGCCTTTTAACTCCATTTCATTGTGGATATGATCCCCGCCAACCTGCTCATTGTTCATTTGCACCCCGTTATTTTGGCTATTAAAAGCCCAGTTTGCTTCAATGAAAGGCTGGAAGTTCTCCTTGCCCTTATCTTGTCCCCTTCTATTTTCTAAATAAGCCCTTAGTCCCAACCTCATTAGTAGATTCTCTGAGCCGATACCCCGGACATCTGTACCGTTTTTCTCGGTGTGGTCGTGCCCCTTCAGGTTCGCCCAAATCACCTACACATGCGGCTGTAATCCTATCTTGCTTTCTCTTTCCTGTTTCACTAATAAGTTGGCAATATTCTGCCTATATCCGATTTCAAGTGAGCTACTAAGGCCATGGCTATTCTAAACCTCCGGTGATAAACCCTGCCCTTTCACCTTATGATTAAACCAGCCATCTTGTAGCCAACTGCCAATGAATAGAGCGCTTTTGTCAGACCAGTCATGATTCCAACTACCATACAACCCAGCACTTTAACCTTTGACACTGTTCTTTGCACTATATCCGGAAAAGCGGTTGTGTGTATTACCATGCTGCATGTTATAGCCACCCATGACGCCAACAACGGTCTTACCAACCTTTCCTGAATCCCACCTCAGCACGTCGCCACCTATTTGCATGATATAGCGGTTGCTTGTTGTCTTATTCTGCCCATCCGGCAGTACGGTCTGATTTTGTTCCCTTTTATTTCGTAGCCACATAGAGGTAGTGCGGATCATCTCTGCTTTATCGTGTAGGGAAATATTAACGAGTGAGTGGGAGGCCTTTAAGTTATCCATTTAGGCACCTTTTCCCGGACGAACCATCAGCTTGTTCTGCATATACTCCACTAAGTATGGAGTGGAAGGCACAATTGGCACAAACGAATCGTTAGGCAGCCTAGAGTTAAGTTGTTGGATAGTATTAGTTAGATACAGCCCTTGTCGTCAAGTTGGTCGGCTAGTCTGCCTTTATGCAGAGCATAATCATACGCACCTGCTACTACCCGATTCCCCAAGAGGAACACGCCATCAGATTTACCCCCTACAGAGACCACTCGAATACCTCTTAGCGGTTTTTGCACCTAAACCATTTTATTAAATATTGAGGTGGTGTGCGAACCTTAGTCTCGCCAGTCATAACCAGTTTGTCACTCAGGGAGTCTATCTCTCGTTAGCACGCTGCTGAACGAAATGAGACTACCTTCAGTTCCGGTATAGTTGCCATAAATGGTGAGAGTATTACGAGTTCTAGAGGGGCTGGGTTAAATATAATAGCTCGCTATTCACCATATCTCCGGCAAGAGTTGCATTCAGGTATTGAAAATCATCCATTATCAGGGTCTCACTATTAGTTATATTATCGCTCAAGATAGTGTCGTTCTTCATAATAAGGGTGTCCTGATTACTACAAGCGTCGCTTGCTGAGCCAGCGTATGCCAATCGGCCTCTTTGGATAGAGTGAGGGTTCTGCCTAATGATAGAGTAATATTACTCACGTATGCTGATTGAGCAGCTTTATATGACACCTATTCCATATCATCACCCACGAACACATTACTACCATGACTAACATGGACATCCTTATGACTATTCAAGGAATAACGCCATCACCTTTTGCACCATCACCAGTCAAAATTAGCTTCGCACGGCCCAGTTCCACATTATGAGAAATATTTCCATAACTAATGATACCGCCAGCTATTTCCCCTGTATTAATGAAGGTATTTAACTTAGAATGACATATTGAACATTGGATAGCGTGCCGGAGTTATTTAATTTTTAGATATGTTCGGCTTGTAGGTTGGCAAAAGCGGCCATTTTACCTTCTATTATGCCCGTCTTAAAATTTGAAATTCTATTAATTTTTCCAGAGTTCCCAATTTCCGCTTCCGCCCTATAGCAGTCCCTTCATTTTTGGGTGGCACTTATCGTAGCGTCGTTATATAAAAGAGCCACATCGCCGTGATGTCAATCTAGTTATAAAAGCCAGTGAAGCTTAGAGTGTTGCTAATGTGGTAGAAGGCTGCGTCTTGTGATATTAGTTTTGCGGCAAATCATCGCGATCCTACGGCCAGGACAAGCAGTGGTTGTATGCTTTATCTTGCTCGAGTTGAGCGGCATAAGTACATTAAAGTTTGACGCTGTTTAACGTCCAAAATGTGCTTGTCTGATTTATTATCCATTACAAATGGTAAGCGCCATATCCCTCTCCACTGACCAGAAATACAAAACTCATATCATCCTCATCATTGATAGTATTTGGAGTAATGTAGGTAACTCCGCTGCTTGGATTGTAATAAATTTAAGTAGGTCATTCTCTGATGGGGGATAATAAGTCATGGATACCTCTAAATAAATAGAGGTAGATACTTACATGTTAGCAGGGTATCAATCAGCCCTATCAATAATATAAAGCTAATATAACTATGCAACTGTGTCTAAAAGTTAACATTATTCGCTGACTCCGGTACCCTATCGTAAATAGGGTGCACAGGCTATTGTGTGGACAGTTTTTATTGTAGTTCTCTTATGCTAAAAGCAAATATCTAAACGCTGCTCTCGGCTGATTTTGGCGTGAAGGTTATGTAGTCACTATCACCTTTTTACAACCTGTTTTAGCATATGCTGCACTGTAAAGTGCTCACATTCATTGTGACCCTGGATAACTTTTGATTCAGTGTCCACAAGAAGCAGTTTATCCCATGCGGCAAATAGACCCACTTGTTCGCTTAGCTTTGATTAATTTCTATAAACCTGATTACCACACCGTTTTTATTATATCCAGTGTCACATACTATACCGCGGTATTGTAGTAGGAACCTGCTATTTCTTCTCATTAGGTCACAAAAAAAGTGACTGCGTTATTGTTTTTTCCTCTGACTGTCTCCACTGATTTTGCAGGCGCTCGTTATCTATTATTTCTTAACTAGAAGTCACAGAAACTTACCGTTTTACAGCGGTGGCTAATCATGCAAAAAGGATGACTTCTTCACCGGTTGCTACTGCAGAGAGATTGCTGCTGTAGAACTTTGCTTTTCTGCTTTAATAGAAGAGTGGCTGAATACCATGCAGGCATGTTACATGGATACCAACATATCCTGATCCATTGAATTCTGCGTTATGGAATCTTTACCTGAAGTGTTTCACACTGCTTGCCTTTTGCTCTAGTAGTATTCCACTCACCTCACCATTAGCTTGACTCTTCAAACATATTTAAACCTAACTCTTCATTGAAGAGATTTTTAGTGTTTTGTTTTTTAGAACTTGCTTAAGACTATTTTCAAATAAGAAATTGCTTTTTGTAAAAATCCTGGATATTGCATCTCTGAGAAGTACGGTAGGTAGTCCGTCGTATTTGCTCTGTTTCGGAACTGAGTTGCTTAGCCTCTACCTCTTAAAAGGCTTTCAGATATTGATTTAGATCAGCCTAATGAGTCCGCTGTTTACCCGGTATATGATCCTGTTCAATTCCTTGGTTTCCCATTAGAGCGGATAAACCAGCACAATATTATTTTAATGACTCCCTACCAGTAAGCGAGTCCAGCTCTGAATACTCAAGTCTTAGCACGGTAATATACTCCAGGTAGTCACTAATCATTTTATGATTTCCATTTTAGCTAAATGGCTTCAGCACCTTATTCTCGATTTGGAATACATATCCCATCGATACCCTTAAGTAAACCTTGATAAACAATGTCTTATCGCATGATTGTATGTTGCTTATTATTTTGCCAATTTATAAGTAATATACTTTTATTTGCTTCCGCGACATTTAATTATGACCCCATGGAATATGATTGTGTACGAATTATATTAGTTAGCTTTAATAAATTTATATATTTATTTCAATATTTCACTCTTGTTTCCTAGAGGGGGATATCATTTTATTGGCAATCTAATGTTTAGAATTGATATCATTAGCAGGGATATCTGGTAAGGGTGATTTTAAATTTTCCAACTATCGTTAATGTGTTGACACGCTATAAAAAATTATACGATTAGATTGATCTTGAACAATCTTAACAATTAGTTCGGTAAGTCTGTGTTACATTATAATTACTATATAAAATAGTTTATCTTCTCTACTAAACTTTTATATCTTTTTTTAACTCTTCTAATGCTCGGTTTAGCTATCTTTTGATAGCTGATCGATAATATCAGCAATGCTTTAAAGTTCGTATTGTATACTTTAATTATTTTGAATGTAAATTTGTATTTTACAACCGATCCAACTAGCTGGTTTTAAATGTTAATTAAGTATATTTAGTGTTATAAGTTGCCTATAAAACGTATTGTTAAATGGTTATTTATTTTCTTTGTTGTGTTTAGGTTTATTCTTAGTAGCCGATGAAGTATATAATGTTTTGAATTTTAAAACATATCTACACCACTTGTAGTGTGTCCTTTCCTACCTCCGTGATGCAACTCATGGTAATTATTTTTATGAATTTTGATTGAAGTCCTCAGTAGTGTCAATTTTTTATCAATAGTTGGAAATAGGTATCTGGTAATTGTATTAGTAGTGATCCGAATAAAATTACAGCTTTCAACACTCCCGTTCGTTTAATTAATTTCAAAAAATAATTCTCTGCTTTGAATCTCTCTTGAAGATTCTTTTATACCAACTTTAAATAGTCTCTCATATGCGTATAAAAAACAGCATATGTTTGCCTTTGATTAGGTGTATGTATTCTAAATACCACATTCGTGTATCCGACTGTAAGAAACGGCTTACTTTATTCGCTTCATAACCCCGTTCGAATTGTGTCTGTATAAACAAGGCGTCTAATTCTTAAAGAGAAGATAGAAATATATTCGCCGGCGCTTAGTCTATCTAAATAAAACAAACGTTTGTTTACTTTTTTATTATTGTCCTACCATTAGTTTCTATATTATCTGAGATAATCGCCATATTAGAAGCATTCTCACAATATAATCAATTTAATTGGGTGATGGGATCGGTATCAATAATAACAACAGGTATGCTCTATTTTCTACATAATTAATGCCAATACCGGAATTGTCTTACCAACTGACCTTTTCTGGGAAAAGCAATAACTATTATAGTTATATCCTCGATACAATCGTAATATTTACCATTATAGATTCTTCCCTAAATCTATAAAACAAGTAAATATTACATTTTAATTTCATACTCAAATATTTATTTTAATTCATAATGAATATTAACTATTTTAGGTTTGCTAAATATATTTGAGGTAAATTGTTTTTACATTAGCAGATCTTCTATCTGGAACTCATTTCAAGTTTATATTGAATTTTTTTTTATAATACAAGTGCCTTAAGAAAGATTGATTCAAGATCATATCGCCGTACCTCCTTTCCTCGCCGGTGGACTGGATTAATAAAGTTCATCTGGATTAAATAGAATAAAAGCCACTTCATAATAAAATATTGGTGGCCTGCTTATAACAAGACAGTCGGATTACGCCTGCCTTGAACTTTCTTCTGGAATAAATACCGGCATAGACCTCATCAATCGGAGGCATGATACTGCTATCATTATCTACCATATATAAATCAATATTTACAACAATTAAAATAAAAATACGAACTTTAAAGTATTGCTAATGTTATCGATCGGCTATCAAAAGATAGCCTAACCGAGCATTAGAAGAGTTAAAACAAGATATAAAAGTTTAGTAGAGAATATAAACTATTTTATATAGTAATTATAATGTAACACAGACTTACCGAACTAATTGTTAAGATTGTTCAAGATCAATCTAATCGTATAATTTTTTATAGCGTGTAAATACATTAACGATAGTTGGAAAATTTAAAATCACCCTTACCAGATATCCCTGCTAATGATATCAGTTCTAAACATTAGATTGCTAATAAATGATACCTTCCTCTAGGAAACAAGAGTGAAATATTGAAATAAATATATAAATTTATTAAAGATTACTACTATAATTCGTACGCAATAATATGCTGTGGAGACATAATTAAATGTCGCGGAAGCAAATAAAAGTATATTACTTATAAATTGGCAAAATAATAAGCTACATACAATCATGCGATAGAACATTGTTTATCAAGGTTTACTTAAGGGTATCGATGGAAGATGTATTCCAAATCGAGAACAAGGTGCTGAAGCCATTCACCTAAAATGAAAATCATAAAATGATTAGTGACTACTTGGAGAATATCACCGTGCTAAGACTTGAGTATCCGGAGCTGGACTCGCTTACTGGTAGGGAGTCATTAAAATAATATTGTGCTGGTTTATCCGCTCTAATGGGAAACCAAGGAATTGAACAGGATCATATACCGGGTAAACAGCGGACTCATTAGGCTAATCTAAATCAATATCTGAAAGCTTTTTAAGAGGTAGAGGCTAAGCAACTCAGTGCCGAGATAGAGCGGATGCAGCGGGCTACCATACTTTTTAGAGATGAAATATCCAGGATTTTTATAAAAAGTGATTCTTTATTTAAAAATAGTCTTAAGTAAGTTCTAAAAAACAAAACACTAAAAATCTATTAAATGAAGAGTTAGGTATAAATATGTTTTAATAGTCAAGCTGATGGTAAGATAAGTGAAATTCTGCTAGAGAAAGGCAAGAAGTGTGAAACACTTCAGGTAAAGATTCCATAACGCAGAATTCAATGGATCAGGATATGTTGGTATCCATGTAACATGCCTGCATGGTATTCAGCCACTCTTCTATTAAAGCAGAAAAGCAAAGTTCTACAGCAGCAATCTCTCTGCAGTAGCAACCGGTGAAGAAGTCATCCTTTTTGCATGATTAGCCACCGCTGTAAAACGGTAAGTTTCTGTGACTTCTAGTTAAGAAATAATAGATAACGAGCGCCTGCAAAATCAGTGGAGACAGTAAGAGGAAAAAAATAACGCAGTCATTTTTTTCTGACCTAAGGAGAAAGAAATAGCAGGTTCCTACGACAGTACCGCGTATAGTATGTGATACTGGATATAATAAAAACGGTGAGGTCATCAGTTTTAGGGAAATTAATCAAAGCTAAGCGAACACGTGCGTCTATTTGCTGCATGGGATAAACTGCTTCTTGTTGACACTGCATCGGGAGTTATCCAGGGTCACAATGAATGTGAGCACTTTACAGTGCAGCATATGCTAAAACAGGTTGTAAAAAGGTGAAAGTGACTACATAACCTTCACGCTAAAATCGTCCGAGGGCAGCGTTTAGAAGATTTCTTCTTAGCATAAGAGAACTAAAATAAAAACTGTCCGCACAACAACCTGTGCACCCTATCGTAGATAGGGTGACGGAGTCAGTGAATAACGTGTACTTTCAGACACAATTGCATAGCTATATTAGATTTATATTATTGATAGGGCTGATTGATACCCTACTAACATTTAAGTATCTACTTGTATTTTTTATTTAGAGGTATTCCATGAATTATTACCCCCCCCCAGAATTACCTACTGAATTTTATTATAATCCAAGCACAGGAGTTGCCTACATTATTCCAAATACCATAAACGGTGAGGATGATATGAGTTTTGTATTTCTGGTCAGTGGAGAGGGATATGGCTTGCCATTTATGACGGATAATCAATCAGATAATCACACTGTGGACCTTAAAAAGGCGTCAGGGTTTAATGTGCTTATTCCTCTCGACTCGAGCGAGATAAAGCATACAACCACTGCTTGTCCTGGCTGTGGGATTGGGGATGGTTTCCCGCAAAAACTAATATCACAAGGCGCAGTGTTCTACCACATTAGCAAGACTGGGGGCCTCACTGACTTTTATAACCAAATGGGGCATTTTAACGGCGATGCGGCTCTTTTGTATAATGAAGCTATGATAAGTGGCACCCTAACAAATGAAGGGACTGCTATAGGCGCAGAAGCGGAAATTTGGAACTCTGGAACAATCAATAGAATTTCAAATTCTGAGACGGGAATAATTGAAGGTAAAATGGCAGCTATTGTCAACCTACAAAACGGATATATCCAAAAATTGAATAACTCTGGCACGCTATCCGGTGGTAAATACGCCATGGTAAATCAAGGTAAGTTAGATACCCTCATTAATACAGGGAAAATGGCTGGTGGTATCATTAATTATGGAAATATTTCTAATAATGTAGCACTGGGTCGTGCGAAGCTGATTTTTGCTGGTGATGGTGCAAAAGTTGGTGGGGTTATTTCCTGGAATGGTGATAAGGATGTCAATGTTGGCCATGGCAGTACTGTGTTCGTGGGGGATGATATGGAATTGGCGTCATATACAGCGACTCAATCGGTATATGTGGATAATATTGCTGTATCATCAGGCAGCACCCTCACTCTATCCAAAGAGGCCGATTGGCATGCGCTGGCTCAGCAGGGCGACGCTTTTAGTAATCAGGGCACTCTTATTATGAAGAACGACACTATCTTGAGCGGTAATATAACTAATAGTGGGATTCTGATAATGGATGATTTTCAATACCTGAATGCAACTCTTGCCGGAGATATGGTGAATAGCGGGGCAATTGTACTTAACCCCACCCGATACAGCGCTGGTAACAGTCTCACCATCCATGGCAATTATACCGGAACTGAAGGTAGCGTCATTTCGTTGGGCAGCGTGCTGACGGGTGATAACTCTCTGAGTGACAAGCTGGTTATTACCGGCGACACTAGGGGTCGCACTACCCTCAATATTTTTAATGAAAATGGTTTAGGTGCAAAAACGTTGAGAGGTATTCGAGTGGTCTCTGTAGGGGGTAAATCTGATGGCGTTTTCCTCCTGGGGAATCGTGTAGTAGCAGGTGCGTATGATTATGCTCTGCATAAAGGTAGACTAGCCGACCAACTTGACGACAAAGGGTGGTATCTAACTAATACTATCCAACAACTTAACTCTAGGGTGCCTGATGATGCGATTGTGCCAATTGTGCCTTCAACTCCATACTTCGTGGAGTATATGCAGAACAAGCTGATGGTTCGTCCGGAAAAAGGTGCCTACATGGATAACTTAAAGGCCTCCCGCTCACTTGTTAATATTTCTCTACACGACAGAGCAGAGATGATCCGCACTACCTCCATGTGGCTACGAAATAAAGGGGAACAAAATCAGACCGTACTGCCGGATGGGCAGAATAAGACAACAAGCAACCGCTATATCATGCAGATAGGTGGCGACGTGCTGAGGTGGGGTTCAGGAAAGGTTGGTAAGACCGTTGTTGGCGTGATAGGTGGCTATAGCATGCAGCATGGTAATACACACAACCGCTTTTCCGGATATAGTGCAAAGAACAGTGTCAAAGGTTCAAGTGCTGGGTTGTATGCTAGTTGGAATCATGACTGGTCTGACCAATGCGCTCTATTCATTGGTAGTTGGCTACAATATGGCTGGTTTAATCATGAGGTGAAAGGGCAGGGTTTATCACCGGAGGTTTACAATAGCCATGGCCTTAGTAGCTCACTTGAAATCGGATATAGGCAGAATCTAGCCAACTTATTAGTGAAACAGGAAAGAGAAAGCAGGATAGGATTACAGCCGCATGTGCAGGTGATTTGGGCGAACCTGGAGGGGCACGACCACACCGAGAAAAACGGTACAGATGTCCGGGGTATCGGCTCAGAGAATCTACTAATGAGGTTGGGACTAAGGGCTTATTTAGAAAATAGAAGGGGACAAGATAAGGACAAGGAGAACTTCCAGCCTTTCATTGAAGCAAACTGGGTTTATAATAGCCAAAATGACGGGGTGAAAATGAACAATGAGCAGGTTGGCGGGGATCATATCCATAATGAAATGGAGTTAAAGGGGGGTATAGAAGGAGAATTAAACCACAACCTGAGTGTATGGGCAGGAGTGACACAACAGCTGAGTCGTAAAAGCTGCAATGATATTGCAGGTACCTTTGGCTTGAGGTATCAGTTTTAGATCCTTTAACAAATTTCCGGTTAATCTGAAAATAAGGACAGCCTTTAAAGAAGACTCTGGCTTTATTAAAGCGCCGCATGCCATGTTGAGAGTCATTAACTGTTGATAGAATATTAAATGCTAGCAACCTGCTGCTGCACTGTATTACCGATACAGAATAAGTGCAAGTTCTGGTTTAGAATATCGAGCAGCAGATAAGATAGAGATGGTAAGTAATAATCCATTTGTTAATACATTTCCGTATTTAAGAAAATTAGTCATTAGTCTCTATTTTAGAGAAAATAGTTGATGACTTTGATTTGAATTTATAGCCTAGAAATGGCAAGCATTAAGAGTATCAGGTAGTTTGGATATCGACTAGAAGCGAGGGTGTGGTAATTTTTTAGATTACTGATATCTTTTCCCAAGCCTCATAGGTGATGGTGTCCTTACGGCCCTGAGTATATAGCGCGTTTCGACAAAACTCTATCTGGTGATGTGCATTTGACTGATCTACTTCTTGGGAATCTTTTCTTCAGTGACTGGGTGGTGAAAAAGTGGACAAGTTACAAGTAGTTTTAATAGTAGGCTCATCGGGGTATCACTTTAGTGTTTGCTTTGTTGCTTAGTATTTTTCTAGAGTAAGAAGTATATCTATATTACAATATAGTCCTTTATATTGTATCAGGACGATTATGTAACAGGGCCTAACCTTTAAAGTAGTTATTTAAGAAGTCAGATTTTTGACTCGATCAGATTACCATGCTCCTAGCATCCATTCACTCAATGTTTCTACATTTCTGGAGCCTGTCGGCTGCTATTATTCTCTTTATTTGCTTCTTTAAAGGTTTAGCCCCTAGATAGGGGGTCCCTATCCTGACTTTTAAATATCAGAGATTCAATCTGAATCCGTGAAATCACATTCACCTTCTCACATTTAACAAAGTGTCTATTTTTATTTACTTCAAGCTCATCCTTATAACCAATCTGCAGATTGCAAATAGCATCTGGATGCTATCCCTGCATCCCCTCGTAAATAAATCAATTGTTGGCATTATTAAGTATAAGCGAACTGTGGCGTTATACGATCTCCCAAATTTTTTTCTATAATAAAGTGTCTTCTGTACAGCTTGGCTAGGCGTGGGGATATTGAAGAATCTTGCGTTATGCCACATTATCATTCAGGGGTTGCGAGTTGCAGCTGCACTTTATCGTCCTTTCTCTCCTCTCTTATGCTGACAGTGTTAATGATTTCTTCATCAGCTCTGTAGGGTGTGCTATCTATAATCCGCCCGGCATCTCACCTCATAACTTTAGATCTGAGGCGAGATGTTAAAGCGGGGAATGGCAGAGCGACATCTATAGTATAGATGTCGCTCTGCCGCCATACTCTCATATTGAGATATACCTCAGTGTGTTGTATGGATACTCCCATTATATATTTTAAGCTAAATAATTTAGAATAGTGTTATTCCTGTCAGTGTTGAGATCTGTTAAATGCCGTTGCTTAGCTAGGCAGCTTCTCCATGTATTCCTTACGAGCTGCTTTCTGGCAGAGTCAGGATATTAATTATTATTAAGTAATCTATATATCTATATTGATAACATCTTGTGGCACTTTAGGACAACCATTAAAAATGGTATATGGATACAGCTCATCTTCTAAACAATAGTATCATGACATAGTATTTTGACTGAGTTTGACCTAATGTATTAGCTGTAGATACTTTACAATTGACTGTTATTAGGCTAGTTCTTTTTAATGTATATTTTGAACTTAACATATACTCAAGTAGGTCTATGAATACAGACTTCTTAGTACTATATTTTGTAAAATATGGTTATAAATTTCCATTATAAACGTATGTCGTACTCATTTTACGTAGTACAGATTATACAGCTGATCGAAGAGTTTGAAGCTAAAGCGTATGCAATGTACGCCCAGTATCTTTTTAATCAAATTGCTGAGGTTTCCCTAGTAATGAGCGGATAAAAAAACAAGAATAGAAGTTTGTGATCTGCATATTTATGACATCTTGTAACCCACTCACTTTTATTTCTACCTACCAATCATATTGGAATTTCTGCCGCTTTGAATGAGCACCCTCGAATCAATGCCGAAAAAGGTCTTGTCAGACCCCCATTGTTATCTTCATCAATGTCGTATCGCTGATACTTACCAGTCTCAGTTGCAATTTACAAAATTCGAATTAAGTCAAAAAAAACATCAAACAGGTAGATTTGTAGCTCGGTACTTATCTGATAACTAGTTGATAGTTAATTAATTTTAAAAAATTAACTCAATTTAAACAAGCTAGTTTCCTCTGCGTTATTCCCTTAAGTTATCGCTTAGCTATCTCAGGACTCAAACCTTCTTTCTAAAGCCTCTTGTATGAGGGGAGTGTAAGGCAATAATAAAGTTCGCAGGCACCAAAGGCTTTCGTGATGCTTTCTTTGCCTGTTCAGGTAGAGACTAAAGTCATAATTCTGACTTTAGCAGGATGGCAGGATGCTAGGTTTAGTTATATAAGATTACCCCTTCGGTTAGGTGTTATTAGCTGCCTAAGAAATATGGCAAATGCAGGCTGCAAAAACAGGCGAATGCTATTATCATTGAAGTCATAGTAAGGCAGTAAGGTATATTCGGCAATCAAAGCAAGTGCGGTACAGGTATATGCTAGGAAAGCACTCTAAAGTGCAGTGAATATAGATCGTTGCAATGCTTATTTTATTTTTACAAGAAAGCGTAATGTTGACGTAAAATTAAATACTCATGATGCTGTATCTATTGTAAATTAAAGGTAGGAGATATTCGGAAGAAGAAAGAGGCGTAGGTTGTCTTTATTAGATAGATTACTGAAAACTGCGTAAAGTTATGAAGTTATACAGTTTATCAATGCAGATTGAGCAGACATCTTGTGGTGAGAAAGTCAACGCTTTCTCTTAGGTATTCATGGAAGCTATAAGCCGGTCAGAAGAAATAATTTTAGTTCTGAGCTAGCTGGTAACGCTGGGACAAATTATACTCTGCTTTATTAGTTTTCACGCTAAAAATGATCATATCTCAGGTATTAGGTTTACAGAATTCATAAATAGAAGATATTCATATTCGGAATTTAAGGAGAGTATCTACTCTATTTGTAATTTTCAAGTGAGTGGTACTGAATACCGTTTTAATTATCTTACCAAATCTAATCGATATTCTGTGTTTTATTATCCATGGTTGACTTGGAGGCAGAAGCGCAGTCCGGTTTATACTTATCTGATGACATAGCTGGGTTATAGCTATCAAAAAAAGCTCAAGAGAGCATTCTGTTTTCCAATTATCTGATCGGGAAGTTAAAAATTCAGGGTAATGTTTCTGATACTGAAATGTGGAAATCTAAATACTTTTATGGAATGATTTTTAATAAGACAATCGAATTGATACTGTGATTAAAGGTGACTAACTACTTATAATATTAAATAATAATAAGTGAACTGCCTAAACAAGATGATGTTTTAGGTAATTTCAGTTATGGTGCTAAACATTCATAAGCTATTTTATAGTGTAGATGTGAATGCGTTATATATATCTGCTTTTGCTAAAATAGACCAACGATATAAATAAGAGTTATTGGATGTAATAGTATGTTAAAGATTATTTGGGATAATATATTAAAATGGCCTCAAGCAAAGGAAAGCTGATTTCAATAAAATAATTGTTTTTAAAGTAAGAGGAGTTTGACTAAGAAAATATAAAACTAATTTTAGTATTAGATAAATTAATAAATTATTCACGTGAAGAATGTAGCAGTTGATAAATTGACGTGTTTCATAAAAACATGTAAGTTATATTATATATAATGATAAGGACTGTTAGTGTTGTATTTAACCTAAAGCTTATAATTTAAATTACAAATCGTGATATGACACGTATTATGGAATAAATAAAATAAATTCATTATTTCATTTATTATATTAAATATTTGTAAGGCAAATTTATATTTGGTTTATTAAAAAAGTACATATAAATATATTTAGCCATTTCAACAATTAATTAGTTATAAGTATAAGTGTGCATCGGAACATGTAATCTAATAACCTTTTAAGATCTGTAAGCCTAAAAATAATCTGCGCTGATATAAATATAATAAATATTCAGAAAGAATCTATAATTTAAATATAAACAAGTAAAAGTTAATTTACTCGAACACCCACTAAAGACAGGAGTTTATTGTTTATCAAAAAGAGTAGAAACTAGAATCATCAATAAGGATAAGAAATGAATATATCGCTATTAAAATCACTACTAATGAGAAGTTAACTAACTCAAAAGAGACTGTGTTTGATGATATATTTATTATTTATACCAAATGCATTATACAGCGTTTAGCTGAAGGTATTGATATCGGCGTGTCTTCGTAAATTCTTATGTGGCCCAATTAGTTAAAGGATATCGACAGTACATAAATTAGTTGGAGAGTGCGATTACTATCAGTTAGGCTATACATAAAACTTAAAGTATTCTCATATGAGGAGCAAAATATTATGAATGTTTAGATGTGACTATGAATATACTGGTACTGAACAGGAAAGAAAATACAAATATAATTTTATCGCAACTAAACTTTGAGGCGATGCCAGTATGCCTTGCGGACTACAAAGTATGCTAGGCTGCGATGAATTGCTAATTAACCGGGGTTAGTGAAATAGGATTGTGCGCAGTGCAGCATTAAGGTGATACATACATCTTCACCTAGAATAACAAGCGTTACGAAGGAGTGCTGGATTGGGATGTGATTTACTGACAGGAAGACAAATAGGAGTCTCGGGGGTAATTTGGTATCTGAATGGGCTACTAACCATGCCTAGCAAACCAGCTGTTTCTACGGTCGTCCTGCGTACAGGGGATAGGCTTGGAGGAAGAGGTGGCGCGGCAATATGCTTCCGTATGCGCGTATCTTCCAGTGCTTCTGGCATGAGTGTTATCCGAAAAAGGTGCTGTTTTGTTGTTATGGGTGTCTCGAAGCCCAGTTTACGACGTCTTAGCCTGCTCCATCGCTGCATGCTAGAATCAGTAAGAAATGACTTATTGCTATAACGTTTTATACACTGTAAGAAGTAGCGTTAGCTAGTCGTTGTCGCCCTGCGAAGATATTCCACTATTAACAGGAAATGCTTTAGAGCTAGACATGTTATTGGGGGAAGGAACACTGCAGTCAAAAGGATAAGCCTAGTACATCTCGATATTAACATATTATAGGGGGTGAAGGCGCTCACCGTCATTTACACGGTTTAGGTTTGCTATGAACAGGAGAGCCTCTACATTGGCGTGTATATAGTTGAAAACTAAGGCAAGATACTTGCCTCCAAATAATTTTATCAGCGGTATCAGGAAAGAAAGGAATATATCTTTGCTAGGGATCGCTTTACGTGCATTCGTTTAAGCATGCCCCTGCTTTGTAGGCTGAGCCCTATTGTAGCGGCTTCCTTTTATGCCCAGCCGGCTTTCTCTTAGCTTAACAGGGAGTATTCATTACCTAGACAAGTGCAGTAACCGTAGCTTGTTTCTGAGAGCGGAAAATGCAATTTCCTTGCGTAGGTCGCTGCTCATGCTCAATGTGGCTGTTTAGATGTTGTGTTAGAGGTGGCACAGGATAAATTCGGTGCTATCTTCTTGACTAAAGTTGGAAAGGCATTCAAGTCACATGTGATGCATCGATTCTGAAAAGTGTGGTATTCACTGTCTTGATAAGGGTGCTAAATAGGAATTCGCATTACGGGCGTAAGCGTTGCTTGCCTATTGAGAAAGAAATAGGCAATCTAGCGATTGGAGGCTGCAGATAGTCACTTTGCTAGAGCGAGTAATTATGAAGAGTAGCCGATTTGACCAACAAAATGTTGTAGTTGGTTAAAGTGACGCTAGATATATTGAAAATCGCGCCGGGAAAAGGTCGCTAGTTTTTTTAAGTATACTATACCACCGTATATCTGTTCAAACCAGATATGCATAAAGCTAGACGATATGCATAACGATAGCTATTATATGGTGCCCAGTGTAGGAACTGGGGTAAGAGCTTCCTTTTATGGGTATTGCTTCAAGGTTCAATAGATGCTAAAAATGTTAAGAAAGTGTGATTTAAATGTAAAGGGAGCTAGCGTCTAATCTTGGCGTAGAGCCAAGCAGCATGGAGCTTCCGTTGGAACCAGTAAATTGTTTCCTCTGGGGACGTGGCGCAACCCGCCGGGCCGTCAGTAAGCACATCGGGCTGAACTAACTTATATTATAATACTAATGCCTCTGTACAGGTTCAATCTCCAGAGAAAGTTGAGTGGGCACATTTCAGTACACCGTCACTTGTTCCAGAGTTAGGCAGAAGAACCAAAAAACACCGCGCTTGACGGTGACGTCTGTCGGCTTTGTTAGCTGGGATACATACCTATAGGTTATGTTACTGCTGTTTGGTTGGGTTAGTTTCTTTGTCACACAGGTTAAATTTCATGTGTCATGAGAAAGCTAATATTTAGTGTAAGCACTGCCTTGCATGTGAATTAATGGAAAAGGTAAGATAGTGCCAAGTAAGTGGACTATCAAATCGTGGTAGTACTGGGAATAGCATGCTGACATCGGTCAGCGGGTCATGTCGGCTGCCGATGACCCGCAATAGTATTGTTTTCTTGTATCTAGGTAGCGGTAAAGAGAAACCGTAAAATGGGTGCGGTCAGTTTTGCCATGTTACTGAACGATATAATCTTATGGCCGATTGAAACTTCAGCATCCAAACCGCTTGCATGGTTATACCTTATCCAGCGCATCACGGGACTAAAATGCTTTTTTGCTGCTAATTTATAAAATCTGTAGTAGGATTTTTATAAATGATCCTTTTAGTTCTTTGGGAACGAGCGAAATGTCACAGGCTGTAAACACTGGCTATGCCGCATCAAAACGAAGCGCTCTTACCGTAAAGGTAATTCTATTTCGGATTTTAAAAAGTCAGTGAGCAGAAAGCCTGTAAGCGTGCGCAACTCATCAAGGAGTGAATGTGTTTATCAGCAGTCCTATAAAAGACAAATTTCTCCGATTATGTGAAGAAGACGGTTTAACTCAGGGACAATGATCGAAAAATTCATTGTATTTGAGATGACGGTCAGGAAAAAATGTAACATGTTCGCATTTTTGCCAGTTCCAGTTTTGATTGCTATAGTAGGTAGGATCGTTTAAATTATTTGTGGTTGGTCACGCCGAAAGGTGGCTAAGTAATGGGTTCCGAGTTATTTTAAATAGAACCCAGAAAAGTTAAAACCCCGATAATCTCCTATTTTCTTAGCCGGAAAGAAAGATTAACGGGGTCCACCCAAACTGTATAGAAGAGTTGTTCTATACATGGAGTATAGTGTTATGCCCTTCCAAAGTCAACTCCCCCTGTCAAAATTAAGTGCAGGGAATAGTGAATAGACTCTCCATTAACACACATGTGACATCAACTAGTCACAGAAGCTGCTACGTTAGCAATCCTTTCCCATCGTATCACTCTCCGGGAAATGGTGCGAAAAAACCTGCTATTATAAGAGCTTTGGTCACTGCCTCTTGTGGAAAGCAGCCTGCTAGACACCCGGTCTGGCGGACAGCTGAACGGTTTCACGCGATTACGCACATGCTACTCAGTGATGGCAGAGCAATGAATGAGCACAGAGCCCGCGCCATTAATGCTATCTGTGCTTGCATTGCCGATCGCTTGAACATTGTAGAAGGTAAGGTCTACATGACTCTGGGGCAAATCTCAGATTCTTGTGGACTAACAACCTGGAGCAATGGGGTGCCTTCCTATAGCCGTGCCTGCCGTGCTATCAATGAACACCTTGAGGCGATAGGAGCCATCCACTGTGAGCGCATATGGGATGAAACCACGGGATCCTGGATACCCAACATTATCTGGGTAACTGAGTTATTCTTTACCCTTATAGGCTTTGAATATGGCAAATACCTAGCGGCGCAACAGCAGCAGCTTGCTTGGCGCAATAAACAGCTGCTGGAAAATGGTGAGACAGCTATTACAGTCACTGAAGCGCGGCGTCGAGCCAAAGAACGCCATATCAAAATAGCGTTTGAAATTCGTGCGAGGAAGCATGTCTGGAAAACTCAGATAAAGCGCGCTAAAAAGCTAGCGTCGATGGATGAGCAGAAGGCCAGGCAGAAGATACTTACCGACCTGGTTAAACTTTATGGGAAGGGTGAGTTGGCAGCAATAGGCCACAGTGAGCTCAAGCGGCAAATTGACGAGCGTTATCAAACGATGCGCAAACTAGCGGAGTCGCCTTATCAGGCACCTGACACCCCCTGATCTTTCCACCACCTGTTCTGAGATGCACCATGTAAGGCCGCCGCCCGACCCGAGCCGCCTTTCCCAAGTTAACGAATATTTGTCGATTCCGAGCGGATCAAATTCCTCTAAATCGCATACAGGGAGAATGCGTCGTTAGTTTTCCCTATTAAACGCAAGTGTTAATAAAGAAGAGATGCAACCTAAGAATTACATGCAAGATCACTGTTTAATAAATTTAACTAAAAAAGAAAAAAACGAGATTAACCTCTGTGTATAAGTTCAAGCATTAAGTCTTAAACAGTAAGTCGAATGCTAAAAGCTAGGGCAATACGATTGCCTCACCGAGATCTCGGAGAGAAATACATCTCTTTAGGCTTAGCGTACACAAACCTCTATTGATTAAATTCCCTTTTAATTACGGTAACCTGCCTTATATATTCTAATAATCTCAACTTTGAAACATCTATGAGCACCTAACAGAATAAACAAGAAAGACAGTTCTATAGATGTTGTCGCCAATCAAAGAAATTCCTGATTAGGTTAACAAACACAAAGACTATCTTTATTTTTAAATATTTTTCATAAAAATATAGAAGATTACAATTCACATTAGTTGATCAATATTACCATTGATAACATAAAATATTTATTTTAAGAAAATAAAATCACCCTATACGTTGATAAGATTATTCTAAATAATACAACCGCATTATATTAAGTATGAGTAATAAGTAAGAAGTCTATTCTCTAAATAAATCTCATCTCAATCACTATTTATCATATTTACTAATATGGATGGGATGTATTCCATAGGATTTGTGATCCTAACATCAATTTCATACAGAAAATCTTCTATATAAATAATATTTGCTAATTGTGGTTTTTTACTACAAACAGTCACTTAAATCAGTAGATGAAAACTGAAAATCTAGTTTAAGCACCTAAAACTAGCATCTTATCCAGGACTTAATTAGTTGCTTGATAACTGCCACTAAGCACTACTTCGCTGTAAATACGATACTGAGAAGATAAAAATTATCATGTAGTGATTGGTAGAAAATAAAATTTTGACAACACTATACTATAATGGTAAAAATAGTGGTAATTAGTAAACTTGAGATGTGTTTCACAATCTCACAATCGTACGACTTAATCTCATGAATATAAAAATTATCATACAGACCATCTAACTAATTTTGAAATAAAAAATGTACTTGTTAACCTCAGGCATTCTTCTATCGCTAGATACAGAGAAAAATGCTTTTGGTGTCCTGTTTTTACTTAACAGAACCAGAATCAGCAAAAAATTCAACTATTTAAAATTGCTTAGATATTATTGCCGCTATATGCTTACTGCGATAAATAGGTTTTTACTCAAGTTTAAGGTGAATATTATGCCAATTTGCTTTACTATAACGCAATTGAAACCTACTTAAGCTCCGACACTTCGATTAGTGCTATCCCGTCTTTCAACGAATTGAAAATTTATTAAGCTAAAATCCTTTAAGAATAATTCTTTAGTTTTGATAAATTTCACTAGAAATTTCTGATCATCCTGCTTCCTTAAACAAAAGAGCACTTGATTAGCGAGTCTACACCGGACACTCTTAAAGATCCGGTATAACCAATCATTCCTCTTTGAGTATTAGTATATATGCAAACTGTGCAATTATGATGTTATCAATAACAGCAAGTCAAATCCACCATAGGCGACTTTAGCATTAATGATTTTTCCATGCATTGCTATTGCTCTTTGCATTAGCCGATTTTTAACTGCAGGCTAACTAACTCCTAAATCAAAGCTTGCAGCAATTTCAATAGTGCTTATATATAACCTTATGTTCAGGCAAATAGCTTTAACCAGACTCAGAAAGGTACCTGGATCAAAGTGAGGTAGATACAGTCTTCGTCAATCAAATATTTAATGAAGATACTCAGCGGCAAGGATTCACTTCACTATTGTGATATAGCCGTACCTCAGTTTAACTCGCAGTACAACCTATCTATTTTAAAAAAGCATGAATGCACAATACAGGTTGTCTATAGTGGAGGATACAACCCCTTCAGATGGCGTGCATTCCATCGAGAAACTTTAAAAATCTATCTGGTGCAACTTAGAGCAGCTATGGACCTAATAAGCGGATGAAGCCTTTGCTGTATAACCTTATTGAGTAACTCAGCGAATATAAAAAGGTGGCTGCAAGATAAGTGAATGTTGAGAGGCCTTGCACAATATAATGTGAAAACTAATCTACTACTTTTTCTAGAAGAAAATCTAACTTATAGCAAATAAACAAAAACAAACCATGTAATCGCACTGAGCCTGCGCTTTGTTATATAGAAAAAAATCAAAACAACACGAGATCCTGGATATAGTCAACACACACCAACCTAAAGGCAGTAATAGTTGCCCCCGATACAGCAGGATAAGGGAAAGACTTGTAGTGCCGATCAATGCAGGTAACTGCGGTGATAGAAGCGATCCTGAATTAAAAAAAGAGCGAAAGTAATCACAAATGGTTTTGGCAAACGAAGACCTGTGAAATAAGTTCAGACATTACAAAGACAGGTATATAGGAAAATGACGGAATAACTAAGGGGGAGCCCATGCTTTATAGAAAACATATTACTACAAGGTTATAACCCATGTTTAGCTACTTACCTTTTATTCAAAAAGGCGATACATATTGGAAACTTCGAGGATATTGAATTTAACGCTGTTAAACAATGGCTTAAAGAACTTGAAGAACAGAGGCCCAAAAGTATAGATGTCCAGGAAGCGGGCAAATACAGCCTTATACTTAACCATACTGGGACCTCGAGGGGGGAATCTATCTTGTCTAAAGACAGAAGCTTATAGCTGGCAGTGATCTTTGATACTCGAACCTATATTCAGCACCAATTAACCACCAGAGCCACATCCTCATAAGAAAGCTAGATGTAAACGCGGGTATGTGAAGTAGGTAAAGTAGCGACTGCCTGATACATCTATACTATAGATGTCGATCTACCATTCCACTTTAGCATCTAACCTCAGATCTAAGGCTATGAGGTTAGATGGCAGCCGGATTATGGGTAGAACATCCTACAGAACTGATGAAGAAATAATTGACACTATCCGGATAAGAAAGGAGAGAGAGGACGATAAAGTGCAGCTGCAACTCGCAACCCCTGAATGATAATGTGGCATAACGCAAGATTCTTCAATATCCCCACGCGGGGCTAACCTGTAAAGAAGACACTTCATTATAGAAGAAAATTTGGGAGATCGTATAACGCCACAGTTCGCTTATACTTAATAATGCCAACAATTGAGTTATTTACGAGGGGATGCAGGGATAGCATCCAGGTGATGTTTTCAATCTGCAGATTGGTCATAAGGATGTGCTGGCAGTAAATAAAAAATAGACGCTTTGTTAAAAGTGAGAAGGTGAATATGATTGTCACGGATTCAGATTGAATCTCTTATATTTAAAAGTCAGGATAGGGACCCCCTATCGATGGGCTAAACCTTTGAAGAAGCAGATAAAGAGAATGATAGCAGCCGGCGGCTCCAGAAGTGTAGAAGCATGGAGTGGATGGACGCTAGGAGATGGTAATCTGATCGAGTCAAACATCTGACTTCTTAAATAACTACTTTAAAGGTTAGGCCCTGTTACATAAGCGTGCTGATACAATATAGAGGACTATATTGTAATATAGATATACTTCTTACTCTGCAAAAATCCTAAGCAACAAAGCAAACACTTAAGTGATACCCCGATGACCCTGCTGTTAAAACTACTTGTAACTTGTCCGCTTTTTCACCACTTAGTCACTGAAGAAAAGATTCCCCAAGAACTAGATCAGTTCAATGCACATCACCAGATAGAGTTTTGTCGAAACAAGCTATATACTCAAGGCCGTAAGGACACCATCACCCGTGAGACTTTAGAAAAGATATCAGTAATCTAAAAAATTACCACAACTCTTGCTTCTAGTCGATATCCAAACTAACTGATACTCTTAATGTAGGCCTCTGGTTAGAGGGCAAGCAAATACTTGTCATTCTAGCGTATAAATTCAAATCAAAGTCATCAACTATTTTCTCTAAAATAGAGACTAATGATTAATTTTCTTAAATA